>NZ_VJOK01000001.1:0-187618 GCF_013302895.1 Streptomyces albus subsp. chlorinus
GTGTCGCTTTCCCGGTGCCATTTCAGGGGATTGATGGGTGCAACGCGATACGTCGTTGAGCCTTTTCAGTGTAGGCCACTGATCGGGTAACCGGTTTCGGTCTCCGCAACGCACGGGGCTCCCGTGCCGTTGAGGAAGGTCTTCGAAGTCTCATCTCATCGGCGCAGGACCCTCGTTGGTTCCCTGTCCTGCCTCGCTGGGCCTTCCCCATGCCTTGGTCGAGTGGGAACCATGCTCATCGTCGTCCGCGGGGGTGGCCGCCGCTGCAAGCTTCCGCCACACCAACGTGCCCTGATCGGCCTGGTGTACCGCCCATGCACGACACTTTCGCCTAGATCGCGGCCGGTTCCGGCATCGCCGTCGGCGCCTCTCACGTCTACACACCGCGGTCATCGGCCTGCTCGTGGACCGAGCACCGGGGCCTGTTCAAGGTCCTGCGGGGAGAGTGATCCGGACTTCGTCCTGCGCGACGGCATCCTCGCCGAGTGCGACCGGGTCGGGGACGGCCGCGCGCCACTCGGCCAAGCGCCGCCGCTACGGGGTGGACGTCCACGTCGTCATCGACCCCGGCGGCGGGGTCCTGTGGATCTCACCTGCCCTGCCGGGACGGATCCAAGACCTGACCGCGACCCGCACCCGCACCCGCACCCGCCAAGGCAACGCTTAGGAGGCTCACTTGGCGGGCGCGGGGCCGTACAGCTGTGCCGGGTCGTCGGCCAGGGCCGCCTTGACGAAGCGGCTGGGGTTGTCGACCAGCACTTCGAGGGAGTTGCTCTGCACGCCGTCGAGGCTGGCGCGTGCGACGTCGACGGGGTCGATCTTGGGTGCGTCGGTGCCCGCCATCATGTCGGTGTCCGCTGCCCCCAGGTGGACGCCTTGGACCAGGGTCTTCTGTCCGGCGAGCTCGACGCGTACGCCGTTGGTCATGTTCCACTCGGCGGCTTTGGCGACGGAGTAGGAGCCCGAGCCCTGAGGGGTGGCGACCCATGACAGTACGGAGAGCACGTTCACGATCGCTCCGCCGCCGTGTGTGGCCAGGACCGGAGCGAAGGCGCGGATGACGCGGAGGGTGCCGAAGAGGTGCGTCTCCAGCTCTCGCCGGACGTCGTCCAGGTCGTCGGTCAGCAGGTTGGCTCCCGTGGCGATGCCGGCGTTGTTGACCAGCAGTGTCACGTCCTGTGCGACGTCGGCCGCGTCGGTGATCGACTTCTCGTCGAGGAGGTCCAGGTACAGCGGGCTGACGCGGGGGTCGGATGCGGTGATTGTCTCCGGGCTGCGGACGGCCGCGTAGACCCGTTCGGCCCCGCGGGCCAGCAATTCGTCGACGAAGCGCCGGCCGATGCCCCGGTTGGCTCCGGTCACGAGCGCGGTGGAACCAGCGATGTCCATGATCGTCCTTTCGCCGGGCGGAGGATGGCGTTCGCTCCCGCCCTTCGCGTCTACGCTAGAACTTGACGTCAACGTCAAAGGCAAATCGGACACCGCAGAGCGAGGAGCGGGTCACAGTGCGTATCGGAGAGCTGGCCGACCGGGCCGGTGTCAGTACACGCGCTCTGCGCTACTACGAGGAGCAGGGCTTGTTGCGTTCCTCGCGCACGGCAGGAGGACAGCGTGTCTACCCGCCATCGGCCGAGGACCGTGTACGGCTGATCCGCGAGCTCTACACGGCTGGGCTCACCAGCCGGGTGATCGCTGAACTGTTGCCGGCTGTCGATGCACGCCATGTCGGTCCCGAGTTGCTGGCGCGCTTGCTTGACGAACGTGCCCGCACGGCGGCGAAGGTCGCCGAGTTGCAGGCGGCAGGCCAACGCCTCGACGCCTTGATCGCCCTCGCCACACACCCGGACTCCGACGCGTGTCCGGCCACACTCGACCAGGCAGCTGCCAGAGGTTCCGCCCCGTAGACGTCCTTGTCCTGCCAATGCCGTAGACCCGCCGGCGCAGCTCAGTCATACCGGCCGGCCTTCCACCTGTCGCCGGGTCCCGGGGGAAGTCTGGGTCTATGAGTACGAATGCGACCTTGACCGGCGGGCCACTGGACGGGCGGCGGGTTTCTCTCCACCCCGTCCAGGAGCAGGAGGGCAGGTGGGGCAGCTTGATCGACCGACGCACCCCGTATCGCGACCGGCCTGCCCACCTTCGTGACGGCACGGGCCGGTGGCTCTGGCAGGGCAAGCCCTGGCCCGAGGAGAGGGACGATGCCTGACGCTCGCCGATAGCGGCCGGCACCACCTCCTCAGCCACCCGTGCGCAGGTCGCGGAGCGCGATCGCGTAGTTGGGGGGGGTCGGGGAAGGGCTGGCGGTTTCCGATCCGGCGGTAGCCCCACGTCTGGTAAAGGGCTTCGACCTTGGGGTGGTCGGGGTTGACCAGGAGCACGGCCAGGGCTTCGGGCCGGTCTTCGAGCAGTGTCTTGTGCAGGCGTCGGGCGGTCCCGGTCTTCCGCCACCGGGGTCGGACCCTCAGCTCGGAGACGGAGAAGAAGGCAGACCTGGGCATGCCCGCACTGTCGCGGCACCACCCCGGCCACGGCGCATGACCTCCGCGGTTTCAGCGGCTGTACCTGGAGCGCGGGTCAAGACCCGGGCCGCTCTGTCAAGCGCCGGCGCCGCCGTCGACCGGCACGATCGCGCCGGTCACGTACGAGGCGCGGTCGCTGAGCAGCCAGGCGGCCGCCTCGGCGATCTGCCGGGGCTCGGCCATCTTGCCGAGCGGGATCGTCGCGGTCATCTGCTCGGCAATCCCGGGAGTAGCCGCTTCCCAGGTGTCGATCATCTCAGTGGAGGTGCCGCCGGGGGTGATGCCGTTCACTCGGATGTTGGCGGGGGCCCAGTTGACCGCGGCGGTCTCGGTGAGGCTGTTGAGCGCGCGCTTCATGGCGCCGTAGGCGGGCAGGGCGGGGTTCGCGCGGCGGCTGCCGATGCTGGAGGTGTTGACGATCGCCCCGCCGCCGCCCTGTCGCATGAGGGCGGCCTCGGCGGTCATGGCCGTCCAGTGGGCACGGAAGTTCACAGCGAACTGTTCGTCGATGTCCTCGTCGCTGGTGGTCTCGACCGGGCCGAACTGGTGCTGGGGGACCGCACCGTTGTTGAAGGCGCCGTCCAGCCGGCCGTGCAGCTTTTCGACGTGGTCGATGGCGGCGCGGATGCTCGCGCTGTCGGCGAGGTCCAGGGTGGCGGCGTCGGCGGTGCCGCCACCGGCACGGATCTCGGTGACGAGGCGGTCGAGGGCGTCGGTGCTGCGAGCGGCGAGCACGACGGCGGCGCCCTCGGAGGCGAAGAGCCGGGCCGCAGCCGCGCCGATACCGCGGCTGGCGCCGGTGATGAAGATGACCTTGCCGGTGAGCAGGCCGATGGGTGCGCTGTCGGTGGTGTTCGTGCTGTTCGTCATGGCAACAGCGTCCGGCCGGCTGCCGGCCGGATACAGGCACAGGCTGTACCAGGATCCGCCGCCGCGCCGCGCCCACACTGGGCGTATGGACAAACAGGAACTCGGGGCGTTCCTCCGCAGCCGCCGCGAGCGGCTCCGCCCGCAGGATGTCGGCCTCCCCTCCGGCCCGCGACGCCGCACACCGGGTCTTCGCCGTGAGGAAGTGGCGGTCCTCGCGCACATCTCCACGGAGTACTACATCCGCCTCGAGCAGGGCAGGGCGCCACGCCCCTCGGCCGATGTCCTGGCCGCGATCGCGGGAGCGCTGCGGCTCACCGGCGCGGAGGCCGGCCACCTCCACGTCCTCGCGGGCACCGCGCCGAACCGTACCGGACTGCACCGGCGCGATGTCCGCCCCAGCATCCTCGCGCTCCTTCAGCGGCTGCCGCAGACGGCCGGTTTCGTGATGTCCGCCGCGTTCGAGGTCCTGGCCTGGAACGACCTCGCGGCCGCGCTCATGGAGGACTTCGCCCCGCTCGCCCCCGAGGACCGCAACCTCGCGCGCCGGGCCTTCCCCGGGCGGCACCGCGCCGATGCAGCGCTCTACGGGATCTTTGACGCCGCCGAGTTCCGGCTGAGTGTCGTGATGCAGCTCCACACCACTCTCGCCCGCTACCCCACCGATCCCGCGGTGACCGGCCTCGTCGACGAACTCCGCGATGCCGATGCCGACTTCGCCCGCCTCTGGGAACGGCACGACGTGCAGGCCCCGCCGACGCTCACCAAGACCTTCCGCCACCCGGCCGTCGGGGAAGTCACCGTCGACTGCGACACGCTCACCCTCACCGACCGCGACCAGTACCTCGTGCTCTACACCGCACCGCCGGGATCCCCCAGCGCCGAGGCCCTGGCTCTGCTGAACGTCCTGGGCGCACAAGCCAGTCACTACCCGCAGTAGCGCCACAGCCGGTCACCGCGAGCACCATCGCCGACAGGGCGACGTGCTGATCCGGTCGGCCGTGGTCTCCTCGTCCGGCACTGCTACCGGGGGCTCTTTGACGCACATCTGGGTCACACCCCCGCCATGTCCGCTGTGGCGGGATACTCATCCCAGGTCCGGCCATCGAGCAGGCGGCCGCCGGCCTTCGGGGACAGCCCACCGACCTGCTTGAAGAACCCCACCGACCTGCTTGAAGAACAGAGCCACCCGAAGATCGACACACAGGTCTCGAATGTCGCGAACCCAGGCCAAGTCCAGCGCCCGGTGAGCCGGACCGCCTAGCCGGTGACCAGCAGACCGAGATGGCGGACGAGTTCGACCAGTGGGCCGCCCTGCACTCGGTGGGCGCCTCGGCCCGCGGCTGGGCCCCGTACGGTCAGGCGCTCGGCATCCGGCCGGTGTATCCGTACCTGGACAACCAGGTCGTCCGCGCCGCCTTCGCCGTGCCAGCCCTCGCACGGCGCGGGCTGGTGGCCTACAAGCCGCTGCTGCGGGCCGCGCTGCCCAAGCTCCCGGACTGGTTGACCTCCCGGCGCTCGAAAGGGTCGTTCACCGCCCGGCGCATCGCCGGACTCGCCCGCCACCGGGATCGGCTTGATGAACTGACCGCTTCCAGTCCGCTCGCGGACGGTGGGCTGATCGACCCCGCGGCCGTCCGTACCTCGCTCGCTCAGGCAGCCCGGGGGCAGAGCGCCACGGTGATCGCCGACCTGCACCAGCTGAGCGTGACGTGCTGGTGGCTCAGTGGCCAGACGGCCAGGAGGGAGATGACGGCGTGCTGATCCCCGCCCGCCACGTGCACCACAACACGGCCGGACGGCACGGCGGTGCTCGACGTTCGGCGGGGGACGTGGCTGATGCTCGATCAGGACGCCTCCCGGATCTGGCAGGCCATCACCGTCCGCGGTGACACCGCCGGGCTCGCCGACCGGGATCGCCATCCCCACCGGTCAGGACCCCCAGCAGGTCAGCGGCCAGATTGCCGCGTTCGTCGACGAACTGGTGGCCACCGGCGTGCTCGTCGACACCGACCGGCCCCGGCGAGCACGACGAAGGTGGTGGCAGCGATGACGGTCACGGTCCCCGCCGCCCGGCCCACCGTTCCACGGCGTGCCCGGCTGGTGGCCGCCGTCGCACTGACGCTCTCCCTGGCTGGGAGTCCGTTGCCGCTGCGCTGGAAGCTCGCCGCCGGGCGACGGCTGCGCGGCCTGCCGTACGCGCGCCTGGCCCAGCTCGAAGCCCTCTACACCGCGGTGCAGGCGGTGATCCCGGCGTGGTGGCCGGGCCGGATCGCGTGCGCCGAAATCAGTCTCGCCACCGTCATCGTGACCGCGCTGGCCGGCCGCCAGGCCCGCTGGGTACTCGGCGCCCGCTTCCTGCCCCACACCGCACACGCCTGGGCGGAGGTCCCCCAGGGCGCGGTCGGCCGGGACATCGCAGACGCCGTCGACAGGCCCTGGATGCCGGTCCTCACCGTGCCGTAGAGGGGTCTTGGGCTGCCGTCGTGGTCCAGGGCCGGCACCGGTGCCTCCCCCGCCCCGTACCACGGCCCCACTCGAACGAGTGAAGTACGAGCGCCGTGAATAACGTTCGGTCCAGGCGACCAGCGGCGATGAGGAGGATGCGGAACAATCCCGTTGCCCGGCCGCCTGGTCCGGCCCCTGATGGGGGCGTGAGTTCTTCCGTGTCCTCGCTGCCCGTCGCCGCCGCGGGCCAGCCGCCGCTCATGCGCCCGGCCTCCGACCGGCACTTCGAGGCAAGCGTCAACCTGCCCACCGCCGCGATAGCGCGCCGTGTGCCCCACACCCTCTCCGAGGCGGCCCACCTCGGCTGGCTCACCGACCCCCGCGCCGCCCTGGCCCTGCTCGGCTGCCAGATCGGCGCCGCCACCCTCACCGCGGCCCGGCCGCGCTCACGGCCACCACCCGCGTCCTGGCTGCCACCTTCACCGGAGGCGACATCGCCGCCGGCCTGCGCGAGAACCTGACCACCGTGACGGTCCTCGCCCTCGCCGCGTCCGGCCGCTACCTGCTCGACGCCGGCGCCCGCACCGCTGCGGCCCGGCCCACGCCGAAGACGGACCGAGCAGCTCAAGGCCACCCGGCAGGCCCTGGTGGTGCAGGGGACCGGTGACGCACTCACCGCGGTCGGCACCACCGCGACCTGGGGCCCGCTCGTGCTCCTGGTGGCGAGTGGCCGCATGGAACTCGCAGTCGCCGGGACCGCAGCCTTGGCGGTACGGACCTCTACGGCGGCTCTCGCGACGACGGTGCGGGCCCGGGGCACGGCTCTTTGGCACCTCGCTGTCCCTGGACGACTGGGCCCGCTTCCTCGCCGTGGCCACACCGTGGACGACCCGCCGCGGCTCGGCCCCGGTCACCGAGGACAGGCCGCAGGCCATCACCGCCACAGATGTCTCCTTCACCTGTCCCGGCACCGACACCCCCGCACTCGACGGCAACAACCTGGACCTCAAACGCGGCGAGGTCACCGCCCTGGTCGGCGAGAACGGCGCCGGCAAGAGCACCCTCGCCCGCATCCTGACCGGCCTCTTCCCGCCCACCAGCGGTTCGGTGCGGTGGGACGGGGTGGACCTGGCGGACGCCGACCCGGCCAGGATGCTCGCCAAGACGGCGCTCGTGCCGCAGGACTACACCCGCTGGCCGCCCGCGAGAACATCACCCTCGGCCAGCCCCACCCCGACGGCGACACCGCCGTGCACACCGCGGCCGAGGCGGCCGGCGCCGACAGTGTCATCGCCGCCCTGCCCCACAGGCTGGACACCTCGCCGGCCCGTTCCTGGCGGGACGGACACGACCTGTCCGGCAGGCAGTGGCAGCCCATCGCGGTCGCTCGCGCGTTCCACCGCGACGCCCCCGTCCTCATGATGGACGAACCGACCGCCGCGCTCGACGCCCGCACCGAGCACCGGACCTACACCCGGCTCAGGGCACTCGCCGAGGAACGGGCGACCGTGTTCGTCACCCATCGGCCGGCCAACACCCGCCTCGCCGACCGCATCATCCGACCAAGGGCACATCGCCCAGACGAGCACCTTCGACGAACCCATCAACCAGCCAGCCACCTCGATCTTCTCCGAGATACTCAAGCTGCAAGAGAACCGGTAACCCCGCCCGAACCGGCCGGGCCAGATCAGCAAGACTGGACCAGCCCGGCGGCACCCGACACGCCGCTGCCCGCCGGGCTCCTCCAGGACTTCCTGAAAGATCCGTTCCAGGGCGGCATTCTCATCCAGGAGCACACGGTTCCCGACTTCGAGGTGCCTCCCCTCTGAGTCAACATCAGCTCCCACGCGATAAAGCCCCACGACAGCGATCCCACCCCTCAATCTTTCACCTCATGACAACCGCCCACCCCACCCACAACCACCCACAACCACCCACAACCACCCACCGACCAGCCCCCTAACACCCACCCCTGAACCAGCACGACCAACTCCCACCACCACCGACACCAACCCAAGAAATCACAGCCGCTGGCGGCCTGAACGCGGTCACCGGCGGTGCCTCGGACGCGAGCCCGTTGACCGCGTGGGAGTCCCGGCGGCGGCGCACCAGCAAGCGGAACCAAGACGGGCTGTGCCAGCTCTACCGCGAGCGCCCGCAGGCGCTGGCCGCCCATCAAGACAGGGCGGGGGCCACGAGCGTGCCGGAGACCTCCGGTAGCGCGGTGGTAGTCAAGGAGCTCACCCGCTGGATGGACCTGGTCGAGCAATGGCGAACGTTGCCGCCGGGGCGCGTGAGCACCTGGTCGTCACCGGTTCCCGCAGCCGGGAGAAGGCGTACCTCGCGGCGATCGAGACGGCCGTGACCCAGCACCCGCACCTGATCCACTACCGAGTGCTGTACGGGCCGCCGCGGCACCGCATGGTGGAAATGCCCGGCCCCGGTAGTGGACACATCGATGCCGGACGGGAAAACAAGCACGCGGACACCCCTGGCGGACAGGCGATCTTGGTCGTGAACCCATCCACCAAAAGCTTCCTCACATCCAACGCGAGTACGCCACCGCGGCGGCGATCCTGAGTACCTGTCACGTCAGGTTGGGAAGAACTCCGTGCTTTGAGCAGGGGTCACGGCCGGAAACGGCAAGTCGGGAGTCGCCGAGCCCCCAACTTCTCTCTGACCTCTCGTGCGAACGGTGCGCAAGCGCCCATGTATCAGATGGCGGTCACCACCAGTTGGAGCAGATGTCCGTGTTGCCGTAGCACACCCGGACCAGGACCCGTTTCTGGTAGGAGAAGTCCCGGCTTCCTCGCTGGCCCGTGGCTGATACGTAGTTCACGATGTTCCCGTCCAGCATGACTTGGCCGCGCAGTTTCGGGTGCGGCTTTGTCACAGCGACCCAGCCGTCGGTGTACCCGTTTCCGACGGGCCAATAGGACTTGCACATCTCCGCGCCAACGCCCGCGCTGGCCCACAGCATCGTGCAACCTCCGTCACGGCCGGACTGGGTGCTGGGCGCCGCCTGAGCCGGCTGGGACGCTGCGGCAAGGCCGCACAGCAGTGACGCGGCGGTCAATACTCCCGCAATCTTCTTTCTCACTTGATCTCCTTGAGTCTTTTCGACGGCCTTTTCCGATGGGCCGCTCGGTGATGTGGTGCGGGGGCACGCCGCCGCAGCGGGCGAGCGCTTACTTGGTGATTCGGTGACTGACCGTCGCCTGGTGCACCCCGCGCTCGTACCAGGAGAGGGAGATCTTGGAGTTGTTCGGGAAGTACCGGTTCACCGAAAAGTCGAACCAGGCCCGGCCTACACTGCACCCTCCGTGCCGAGGGGAGTGCTTCTGCCAGATTTTGGAGCCTGAGCTGTTGTAGACCGTGACGACACCTTGGTAGTCGCAGATCGAGAGTTCAATCTTGTCCCGGGCGATGCCCGCGTCGTGAACGTACGTCGAGTCTCCCCACACATTACCGCAGACCATTCCCAGGTCGGCCGGAGTGCAGCCACTCGCGTCCGCCGCGGCCGGGCCGGCGGTCGCGAGGCCGGTCGCCATCACGATCCCGGCAAGTGCTCCGCCGCTAAGCGCATTTCGGAGAACGCTTCGTTTCCGTGCAGCTTTCATTCTGGATCTCCCCTTCGAGGACGGTCCCGAATCCCGAGTCGCTCATCGGGCCGCTGTGATGGAAAGAGCGTGCATAGTCAACCAGCGTCCGGGCAACGGAATCCGGGTGTCCCGGACAGGACCAGACCGTCTGGGCTGGTCAGTGGCTTGTCCGGGACAAGATTCGCGGGAGTTACGGCGGGAAAATACTCGAGTCCGGCGTCAGGGAGCCGCAGTCGAAGACGCGGAACTGGAGGGCCAGGTTCTGGCGGGCCCGCTCGGCGACGGCAGCCGGCTCGATGACGGTGTTCATGGTGGTGGTGCCCCTCTCGATCCTCGCTCTCCTCCCCGGGGCGAAGGTCTTTCCCGAGTCCCGTTCCGCCTCCACCGCGCGACTGGACCTCGTCGGTGCCCTGCTGGCGGCCTCAGGCACCCTGTTCCTCCTGCTGCCGATCACCAGGCCGAGACATGGGGATGGACGACGGCCGGCTACGCCCTTCTGGCGGCCGCAATCACTCTGCTCGCAATCTTCGTCGCACGCACACCGCTCGCCCACTACCCGGAAGCCAGCCAATCGCCCCCCACGCCGAACACCCGGCGACCTGCGAACCCACCAACACACAACCGCCAGAACACAAAACAACCACAAACAGACCTCCGACAACCCACCACACACCAACACCCCCTCCCAACGACAACCGCCGGCCAACAGACACTGGTACTCAGCTCAACCGCCGACCCACCACACAGCACCGACCTGAGACCACGCCGGAGGGTCTGCTTTCTGTTCGCTGGCCGCCAGGGCGTTCACAAGTGCGCGACCGTTCAACATGTTCACGCTTCTCCCGTCCTCCAGGGGTGGTATCCCCGGGGGACCGTGCGCTGCGGTGGAGGAGGAAGCGGCCGCATGACCCGGATCGCAAAAGGCAGGAGGTGCGCCATGTCCCACTACGTGTTCGACAACAGTGCTGAGGAGACCAACAGCCGCTTCGGCGCCCTCGAGGCGACTTATGACCCGGCTTCCCGCGCTGCCCTGGCCAGAACGGGAGTTGGCTCGGGCTGGACGTGCCTGGAGGTCGGTGGTGGTGGAGGTTCTCTCGGGCGCTGGTTGGGCGAGAGGGTGGGCCCGACCGGACGGGTGAGCGTCACCGACGTCGAGCCGCGGTGGATGGACTCCCGTGAAAAACCGGGAAATGTGCGGCTGCTGCGGCACGACATCGCCCACGACTCGCTCCCGGAGGACGAGTTCGATCTCATTCATGCCCGTCTGGTGCTGGTGCATGTGCCCGAGCGTCGCCAGGTACTCCTCCGTCTTGTACAGGCACTGCGCCCGGGAGGCTGGCTCGTTCTGGAGGAGTTCGACTGCGGGTGGATTCCGGTGCTGACCGCGCCCAGCTGCGCCGCGACGGACCTGTTCACGCGGGTGCACGCCGAACTCATGAGTCTCATGGAGTCGGCCGGGGGCGATCCGCTGTGGGGACGCAAGGTGGTCCAGGCGATGGCGGACGCCGGGCTGGAACAGATGAGCACCACCGTCTTCGCACAGGCGTGGTCCGGTAAGAGCGCCGGTATCGACCTGCACCGGGCCAACACCGAGCAGCTGAGGGACGAACTGCTCGCCGCCGGCCTGAGCGAACGGGAGCTCCACGCCTTCTGGGACCTGCTGCAGAACCCGGCCTTCGCGGTCACCTCCTATCCCTTGCTGAGCGCAGCCGGAAAGCGTTGCGCGGCCTGAGACACCCCATTCCTTGCATTCCTGTTTCTCGTCCATATCTCCTGAGGCTTGGCGGAGCGTGCCGTCGTGCCGGTTACAGGACCGTTCGTATGGGAGCTACGCAGCAAATGAGCACTCCGACCGGGAAGCTGGAACCTGTCGCCATCATCGGAATGGGCTGCCGGTTCGCCGCCGGGATCGACTCTCCCCAGGCGTACTGGGCGTTCCTGCGGGAGGGCCGTGAGGCGGTCCGGGAGATTCCCCCCGAGCGGTGGCAAGGGTATGACGACCGCGGCACGGAGCACGCCGCGGTGCTGAGGCGAACCACCAGCCGGGGCTCGTTCATGGAGGACATCGCCGGCTTCGATGCCGCCTTCTTCGGCATCTCCGCGCGCGAAGCACGGCTCATGGACCCACAGCAGCGCATGGCGCTGGAGGTGTGCTGGGAGGCGCTGGAACACGCCGGCGTACCGCCCCTGGACCTGGAGGGCAGCGACACGGGTGTCTTCATCGGCGTCGGCTCCGACGACTACGGCCGCCGCCTCTTGGAGGACCTGCCACGCATCGAAGCCTGGACGGGCGTGGGCAGTTCACCGTGTGCGGTGGCCAACCGGGTCTCCCACGTTCTGGACCTGCGCGGCCCGAGCCTTTCCGTGGACACTGCCTGCTCCTCGTCGCTGGTGGCCATCCATCAGGCGTGCCAGGCGCTGCGCGCAGGTGAGACGCCGCTGGCTCTCGCCGGCGGCGTCATGCTGGTCGCGGGGCCGGGGCTGTCCGTGGTACTCGACGAGGCCGGTGCCACCTCTCCTGACGGGCGCTCGAAGGCGTTCGACGAGTCCGCCGACGGGTACGGGCGAGGCGAGGGCTGCGGCATCGTCGTCCTCAAACTGCTCAGCGCCGCCGTCGAGGACGGTGATGAGGTGCTGGCCGTCATCCGAGGCTCCGCCGTCCATCAGGATGGACGTACCGAGGGCATCATGAGCCCCAGCCGGGAGGCCCAGGAACACCTGCTGCGGCGCGCTTATGAGGCCGCCGGTGTGGATCCTCGCGACGTGGACTACATCGAGGCACATGGGACCGGCACCCCGACGGGCGACCCGGTGGAAGCGGGCGCGCTGAGCACCGTGCTGGGACAGCATCGCTCGGCTTCTGACCCGTGCCTCATCGGATCGGCCAAGACGAACATCGGGCACCTGGAGGCAGGAGCGGGCGTCGCCGGGATCATCAAGACGGTGCTCGCGCTCCAGCATGAGCTGATCCCCGCCTCGCGGCTGTCCACCGCTCCCGACCCGCGCCTTCCGTGGGGAGAGAATGGCCTGCTCCTCGCCACAGCGAACACCCCATGGCCCGCCGGTCCCCGGCCGCGCCGGGCCGGGGTGGCCAGCTACGGATACGGCGGGACAATCGCGCACACCGTCCTGGAGGAAGCTCCGCAAGCGCACCGGGCCCCCGTCGCAGCCGCCCCTGCGGCCGCGGCGGACAACCGCAACGGCGACTTCCCGTTGCTTATCAGCGGCGGCACCGCCGCCGGGATGCGCGCCTACGCCGGGAAACTCGCCGCGCACCTGGCGCAGCGTCCGGAGGCGGACGTCCCGGCGCTGGGCGCGGCCCTCTCGTGCAGGCGCAGCCATCTCAGCGAGCGGGCAGCCGTGCTGGCCGCTGATGCAGCGGAAGCCGTACCGGCGCTGCAGGATCTGGCGAGGGAGGAAGAGCACCCCAAAGCCGTCACCGGGAGGGTGCCGAGGGCACAGGCGCCCGCGAATCCGGTGTGGGTCTTCTCCGGCCATGGCTCCCAATGGGCGGGCATGGGCAGGGACTTGCTGGAGGAGGAGCCGCCCTTCTTGCAGACGATCGAGGAGCTGGAGCCGGTCTATCGCAAGGAGGCAGGATATTCGCTGCTCACCCTGCTCGCCGACGGCGTTCCGGACGACACCGTTCGCATCCAGGCGGCTCTTTATGCCGTGCAGACGGGGCTACAGGCCGTATGGCGCAGTTGGGGGGTGCAGCCTGCGGCCGTCATCGGGCACTCGGTCGGTGAGATCGCCGCAGCTGTGGCGGCCGGTGTCCTCGACACCCGGGACGGTGCACGGCTGGCGTGCCGGCGCTCCGCCCTGCTGGAGCAGGTCGTCGGCCGGGGCGCGATGGCCATGGTGAGCTTGCCGTTCGAGGAGGTGGCCCGGCGTCTGAAGGGACAGCGGGACGTCGAAGCGGCGGTGGCGGCGTCGAGGACTTCCAGTGTCATTTCCGGCACGGCCGCCGCTGTTTCCGCCCTGCTCCAGGAATGGCGGGAAGAGCAGCTCCAGGTGCGGCGCGTCGACTCCGATGTCGCCTTCCACAGCCCGCACATGGAGGCGTTGTGCCCCCGTCTTGCCGCGAGCGTCACCGACCTCGACCCCGCACCGCCCAGCGTGCCGCTCTACAGCACCGCCTTGGACATCCCGCGTGCGACGGCCCGGCGCGATAGCCGGTACTGGGCCGCCAACCTGCGCAACCCCGTGCGCTTCCAGCAGGCCGTCGAGGCTGCCATCGAGGACGGACACCGCCACTTCCTGGAAATCTCGCCCCACCCGGTCGTCACACACTCCATCGACGAGGCGCTGGCGGACTCGGGCGCCGAGAACGGGTACGTCGCCCATACCCTCCGCCGCGACCGCAGCGCCCGCTCCACCGCGCTGCTCAACTTGGCCGCACTCCACTGCCACGGCGCCGCGGTCGACTGGAGTGCCTTCTACCCTGGCCGGCCCGCACGCGACCTTCCCACCACGGCATGGCAGCACCAGCACTTCTGGGCGGATCCTGCTCCCAGCGAGTCCGCTGGGGCAGGACACGACCCCGATTCCCACACCCTTCTCGGCGACAGCACCTGTGTACGCGGTACCACCCGCACGCTGTTGTGGCGCACTCGGCTGAATGAGGACTCCCGCCCCTTCCCCGGCCGCCACCCTGTGCAGGGGACCGAGATCGTACCGGCCGCGGTGCTATTGGCCACCTTCTTCTCCGCGGGCGCCGCCGCCCTGGAGCGCCCCACGTGGCCGGTGCTGCGCAACATGGTCCTGCACACCCCGGTGCCGACCGGCGAGAACCGCGAGGTGCAGGTGGTGTACCAGGACGCCACCCTCAAGCTCAGCACCCGCCTTCTTGAGGAGGGCGGCAGCGCGCCCAGCGGCTGGGTGACACACACCAGCGCCGTCACCGAGCACGCCACAGGGCACGGAGAGATGTGTTCACCGAAGCGGAAACACCCGAAGAGCGGGCCCGAGGTGTCTGGGGAAGTGTCCGCGCACGAAGTGTTTCCGCCGGACCACGTCATCTCCCGGCTGGCCGAACTCCAGGTGGCGGAGATGGGCTTCCCCTGGCGCATCGAGGAACTGCGTCGCGGAGACGGCGTCCTGGCCGCCGAGGTCACCGCGGACCCAGAGGCGTCATTGCCCGCTCCCAGCTGGGCATCCGTGCTGGACGCCGCGCTGTCCACAGCCTCGGTCCTCTTCCCCGGAGAACCGGTTCTGCGCATGCCCGCCCACATCGAGGAGGCCACGGTGTGCGGGCCGCCGCCCGCGCGGGCCACGATCCGGGCACGCCTTCTCCAGCCTCCCGGCCCCGACGGCTCCGGGATGGTCGAGGTCACCCTGGAGGGCCACAGCAAGGACAGCACCCCCTCGCACGACGCCCAGGATGGCCGGGAACGCAGCCATGCCCGGCTGTCCGGACTCACCTACCGCCCGCTGGAAGCCTCCGGTCGCTCTGTGCCCCCGGCACAGCTGCTGCACGAGGTGTGCTGGAGCCCCTGCCCCACCCCTTCCGGCCCGCCACAGACGCTCTCCTCCCTCCACGTCGCCGCCCCCGAGACCCCCGGCACCCTGGAGGTCCTCGAACGCCTGCGCTCGGTCTGCGCACAGAAGGACATCGCCCTCACCACCGGCGGCCCCGGACTGCCCGACAGCGCGGCACTCCCCGACGCCCTCCTTCTGCTGTCTCCGCCGGCCGATCCCGGCGAGGATCCCGACGCTCCCGACCACGCCGCACTCGACCTCATCGAAACCGTTCAGCGACTGGCAGACCAGGACAGCGGCGCGAGCACCCGCATGTGGTGCTTGACCTTCGGCGTACGCGAGGCGGCACAGCGAACGGCACTGACACAGGCACCGCTGTGGGGAATCGGACGCGTCTGCTCAACCGAACACCCCGAAGTGTGGGGCGGCGTCATCGATTTACCGACGACGCCCGAGAACACCGACATTGCCGCGATCCTGCCCCTGCTGCAGCACCCCGGCGCCGAAGAAGTGGTCTCCGTCCGCGAGGGACGCTGCGAGACCGTCCGTCTGCGCGCCGCGCACGCCGCGCCGGCGGAGGGAGCAGAACCGGACACCGGGTCCGCCCCACAGCCGGTGGCGGGCACCGGACCGGAGATCACCTGCTCGCCCGACGGCACCTATCTGGTGACCGGCGGCCTCGGGGCACTGGGCCTTCGGGTCGCCCACTGGCTCGCCGGCCGCGGGGCACGCCGCCTACTGCTGCTCTCCCGCCGAGGTCTGCCGCCTCGCGAACACTGGGACGACCTCAGCAAGGACAGCGACGTCCAGGCCGTGAAGTCCATCCGGGACCTGGAAGCAGCCGGTGTGACGGTGCGGATACTTGCTGCCGACGTCGCCGACCGCGAAGCGCTGTCCGCACAACTCGCCCCGCACCGGCTCCAGATGCCGCCCGTACGCGGAATCGTCCATGCCGCGGGGGTGACCGACAACCGCTGGCTGCGCGACTGCGACGAGGCGTCCCTGCGAGCGGTCACCCGGCCGAAGGTGCTCGGGGGCCTTGTGCTGCACGAGCTCTTCCCGCCCGGTTCCCTCGACTTCTTCGTCCTCTTCTCCTCCGCCGGACAGCTGCTGGACCTGCCCGGCCAGGCCCTCTACGCCGCGGCCAACGTCTTTCTCGACGCGCTCGCCCACCACCGCAGGGCAGCCGGGGCGGATGACACGGTCAGCATGGCGTGGACGAGCTGGCGCGGACTGGGCATGTCCACATCCTCCGAGGCGATCGACGCCGAACTCGAAGCACGCGGAACCGCGGACATCACACCCGAGGACGCCTTCGCTGCCTGGAACATCGCCTCGGGTAGCGCGGCACCGCACATGGCGGTGCTGCGTCTGCTGCCCGGTTCCGCCAGGGAAGACCGGCCCGCCGTCCTGAGTGAACTACAGGCCCCCGCCCCCGAAGGGGAGGAGGCGAACGGCGAATCCGGCGCGCAAGAGCAGTGGGGGCAGCTGTCCGCGCGGGAGCTGCCCGCGGTCTTGCTCGACCACGTCAGCTCCGCGCTGGCCGCTGTCCTGGGTACTCCGGACGCGGGCATCGACCCCCACCGCCCCCTCAGCGAGATGGGCGTGGACTCCATCATGACCGTGTCGCTGCGCAGGCGGCTCCAACAGCTCACAGGAATCCTCTTGCCACCGACCCTGCTGTGGAACCAGCCGACCGCGACCGCCATCGCAGGCTTTCTCGCCGAACGGCTCACCCAGCAGGCCGGCGCCAATTCCGAGAACAGGTCCGAGGCAGCCGAGGGGACCGACGCTGACTCCCGGAGTGGTACGTAGCTCCCGGCCCGGCCTTCTCCACCGCGTCGGAACACCTGCCCGCACCTGCGATCCCTCACCAGACACATCCGCCAAGCCGCCATCACCGACGGCACCGCCATCACCGACGGCACCGAACGCATCACCACACCCGCCCTCGACGCCGTACGACTCGACCACCTCGCCGAACAACACAGGCGCCACACTCGCGGCCGCTAACCCCCACCCACCAGGCAGAACAGCACTGACCAGCACAAACACCAAACGAGCCATTACACGCTAAAGCTACCCACAACAAACCCAGCCCCGCTCAGCACACAAGACACAACCCCAGCTCACACACCCCAAGCTCCCCACCGAAACCGCCCACCCCGCCTCTCAGCAAACCAGCAACACCCCAGGCCAGCCGCCGCCGCGTACACCAACAAACCCCCCTCCGAGCGTTACCGGAGTTTGGGGTGAACGGTGGAGCGGCCCGGCCGTACCGGAGACCGCCGGATGAACTCGCTCGATGGGATCAACTCTTCTGCCGGCACGCCCACCGAGCTCTCGCTGATCTGCGATGCCTCACGGTCCATTTCACATGTGCAGTTGGTATGAAGCGGGTGGTAGACGAGGCTGGATTTGAGTCGTTGCAGGTGGTCAGGCGGAGAAGTCGGCGGAGGTGGTGTGCTCGTACTGGCCCCGTTGCAGGTCCAGGTCCGCGAGTTCGTTGTTCCACGCGTCCGCGAGGGCTTCGTCGTCCTGGGCGGCCCACGCGTCCGTGGATCCGGTCCCAGCGGCGGGTCCGCAGCCGCCGGAGCCCGGCGACATCGGTGGCGATGACCCGCTCAGACCGCCGGTCGGGTCTGTCCCGCGTGGAGCACCACCGTGGGGAGGCGCAAAGTCGCCGCTACCGGCACTTGGATGGGGCGTCTTTGGTTCGCTTCCGAGTGAGTATTTTCCGCCGCCGGTCCGCCACGTCGTACGCGGCGCACATGGGTCGTAGGTGGCACACGTCAGCCCGCTGCTCCTGCGCGTGTCGTCCTTCAGCGCGGGGCGCCGGGGGTCGTCGTCGCCACCCAGCGCCGTACGCTGGCGATCAGCGAGCGGCTGGTGGCGAGTGCCGCGCGCAGGCCGTTCTCGGAGCCGGTGCCGGGTTTCTGGTGCAGGACGACGCCCACGGCCAGCCGGTCGTTGCCGTCGTGGTCCGGCGCGGTGGCCGCCCACATCAGGTTGCCGCCCGCCGGGGAGCTGGATCCCGTCTTGCCGCCGATCACGCCGTCCTCGCCGAGCAGGGTGTTGGTGTTGCGGACGGGGGGCGAGCCGGGCACGTGGGCCTCCCGCTGGGCGACGACGGACCGGAAGGCCGCGTCCCGCATGACTTTCCGGGCCAGCTTGAGCTGGTCGGGGGAGGTGCTGACGGTGGCCGGGTCGATGCCGCTGGGGTCACGGTAGGTGGTGTTGGTCATGCCCAGGTCGTGGGCCGCGCGGTTCATCTTCGCGACGAACGCTTCCTCCGTGCCGGCGTCCCAGCGGGCGAGCATGCGGGCGATGTTGCCGGCCGAGGGCAGCAGCAGGAGTTCCAGTACCTGTCGTTCGCTCAGCCGCCGTCCGGCCTCGACCGCCACGGTCGACTCGGCGCCCAGGCTGGACTCCTGCGCGGCCCGGGCGTCGACGGTGATCCGGGCGCCGGTGCCGCCCGGCGGGATCGGGTGGTCGCGCAGGATGACGTATGCCGTCATGACCTTCGTCACGCTGGCGAGCGGAACCGGTTTCTGCGCGCCCCGGCCTCCCGGGGCGTTTCGGACGCCGAGGCCCGCGACGTGGATGCTGGTCTGTCCTTCCGGCGGCCAGGCCAGGGAAGGGGAGTGCGGGGAGGCCGGGCCGTGTTCGCCGGTTCCCGTGACGGCGCCGAGCGTCACCAGGGCGCCCAGGGCGAGGGTCCCCGCGACGGCGGCGCTGATGCGGCGCGAACGACGCACACGGGCGGGCGGAGGCGGCCCCTCGGACGCCGGTGCCGGGTCGGGAACCGCGGCCGGGGCGGCGTCCTGGCCGGAGGCCGGGGCCGGGCCGTGCGGCGCCCGGTGCGGTTCGGGTGCGGTGGGTGTGTTGGCCGGGCGCATGGGGACACCTCCGAGGAGCGGGTGCGTGACGTTCACGCACCAGATCACCTTGTGCGGTGGAGGTGTCGGGGAGACCGGCGGCGGGGCTCTCGGGCCGCTCAGGTACGTATCGGCTGTGTATCGGCCGGCTGCCGTTCCCGGAGCGACAGTACGGCCACGGCCCCGCCGTCCGGGGCGTTGGCGAAGTCCAGCCGGGCGCCGATGACCTCCGCCTGGGCCAGCGCGATGGTCAGGCCCAGTCCGTGTCCGTGGCCCCGTTCGGACGCGCCGGTGGCGAAGCGGCGCGGCCCCTCGGCCAGCAGCCGTGCGGGGAACCCGGTGCCGTGGTCGCGTACGGTCACCGTCGGCCCCGCCACCGTGACCTCGACCGGCGCGCGGCCGTGCCGGTGGGCGTTGACGACCAGGTTGGTGACGATGCGGTCGAGGCGGCGCGGGTCGGTGTCCACCAAGGGGCCCGCGTCGGCCGTGAAGCTGCTGTCCAGTCCGGTACGGGCGAGGCAGTCGCGGACCACGTCCGCCAGCGGTACCGGGCGGGTGTCGGGGGTTTCGGCGCCCGCGTCGAGCCGGGAGATCTCCAGCAGGTCCTCGACCAGGTTCCGCAGCACCGCCACCCGGTCCCGGACCAGGTCGGTGGCCTCGCTCGGGGCAAGCAGCTCGCTGGCGGTGACCAGGCCCATGAGCGGGGTGCGCAGTTCGTGGGCGACATCGGCGGTGAACCGCTGTTCGGCCCGCAGCCGTCCGTGCAGGCTGTCGGCCATGGCGTCGACGGTGGCGGAGATGACGCTGATCTCGTCGCCGGTGCCCTTGACGGCGGTCCGCGCACTCAGGTCCCCGTCCGAGATCCGGCGGGCGGTGCGGGCCACCGCGCGCAGTCTGCGGTGCGGCAGTTCGGCGGCGAGTGCCGAGACCGGGACGACGATCCCGAGGACGACCAGGGAATACTTCCACATGTGCCGGTCCAGCGCCTGACGTGTGAGCAGGTCCGGGGTCATGTCGATGCACACGGCGAACGGCCTGCCCCGGTGGTCGCGTGCCGCCCACATGCCCGGGTGGTAGGGATCGGCCTCGTACCAGGTGACGGGGGTCTCGGCCGCACCGGCGGGGCGGTCCCGCAGGCGGCGCAGCAGTTCGTGAGGCAGGACGGTGGTGTCGCGCACGACGCCGTCCGGTTCCGTCCCGTCCCGCTCGTAGCGTTCGACGGAGTCGGTGAGGTCGGCCTCCGCCTTGGCCGCGCCGTCGTTCAGGGAGCGTTCCAGGGTGCTGCGGTGCACCAGCAGGCCGACGGTGAGCGCGACGGCGGTGCAGGCCACGGCGACCAGCGAGGCGACCTTCCAGTGCAGCGACCGCCAGTGGAGCAGGGTGCGCAGGCGGCCCACGTCAGTTCCGCCGCAGTTTGTAGCCGAAGCCGCGCACGGTCTCGATCCGGTCGGCGCCGATCTTCTTCCGCAGCCGCTGCACGGCCAGGTCGACCACCCGGGTGTCGCCGTCCCAGCCGTAGTCCCACACGGTGCGCAATAGGGACTGCCGGTCGAGGACGACGCCGGGGTTGGCGGCGAACTCCAGCAGCAGGCGCAGTTCGGTGGGGGCCAGCGCGACCGGCTCGCCGGCCCGGGACACCTCCAGGCCGGCGGTGTCGACGGTGAGGTCCCCGAAGACCAGCGGTGCGGTGCCGTCCGGGCCGGGGGCCGGGGAGGGACCGGCCGCGGCGAACGTGGCGCGGCGCAGCAGCGAGCGGATACGGGCGACCAGTACGGCGGTGTCCACGGGTTTGACCACGTAGTCGTCGGCGCCTGCCTCCAGGCCCGAGACGACGTCCAGGCTGTCACCGCGCGCGGACATCATCAGGACGGGGGCGGTGCTGGTCTCCCGGACGCGCCGGCACAGGCCGATGCCGTCGAGCCCGGGCAGCATCACGTCCAGCAGCAGCACGTCGTGCCCGCCTTCCCGGAAGCGTTCGAGGCCGACGAGACCGTCCTCGGCCGTGGCGACCCGGTAGCCGTAGCGTTCCAGGGCCAGTGCCACGGAGCGGCGGATGGTCTCGTCGTCCTCGACGAGCAGGATCGAGGCGGAGGGGGCCGGGATGCCCTCCGGTGCCGGTACGGCCGACATGCGTTCCCTCCTGATGTGGTGCGGGGCATCATCATGCCCCTCGGCGGGAACGGGGCGTGGCCGCGGGCCCCCCGCCCCGGCACTCAGCCCTCAGCCCTCGGCCTCCGGCGCCGTGTCACATGGTCATCGGCGGGGGTCGGGGCGGGGCAGCAGGCAGCCGGGGCGGTCCAGGTCCAGCTTGTTGCCGGGGACGACGCACGTGGTCAGCCAGTACGTCTGGGTGGCGTAGCCGATCCCCTTGTGGGTGGTGATCTTTCCGTTTTCGCCATCTCGCAGGGGTTGTCCAGGGTGCACTGGCCGCCGTCGTGATTGCTGGTGTTGTTGATGCCCACCACCTGGCCGCCGGAGAGCACCGGGGAGCCCGAGGTGCCGGAACCGGTGTCGCAGGCGGGTGTGTACCGCAGGACGTCCTCCGTGACGTTGCCGGCCTCCAGGACCCGGTAGACGAGCTGGTCGATCTTGCAGGTGAACTCCTTCTTCCAGCTCGCCGACACCACCCGGATGTCCGCGCCGCGCGCCGGCCGCCGGTCCGAGACCGTCAGCGCAGTGACCTTGTGGTCCTCCTTGAGTTCCCGGTAGGTCGTGCCCACCTGGTAGAGGGCAAGGTCCGTGCCGGTCAGGGTGACGTACAGGGCCTTGCTCGCATGCAGCTGCACCGCCGTGTCGCCGGAGGCGTCCAGCACGTTGAACAGGCGGTGCGAGGGCTGGTCCACCAGGACCTCGCCGGGGAGGGGCCGGGCGCCTTCGTAGCAGTGCCCGTTGGTCATGACCAGCGCCCGGTCGTCGTCCCGGGAGGCGGGCGTCCGCACGACCGCGCCGGAGCAGCCGTTGACCTCGACCGTGCCGGTGAAGTCCGGTCCGTCGCGCCGTTGGGCCGCGTTCGCCGGTGCGGCCGGCTTCGTCGCCGTCGTGGTGGTGGCAGCAGTCGTCGCCGCGGCCGGTGTGGCGGCCGGTGTGGCGGCTCCGCCCGGTGCGAACACCGCCAGACCGAGCAGTGCGGCGCCGGCCAGGCCGCCGGTGGTGGTGAGGGGACGTTTCATGAGGGCTCCGAGTCGGGGAAAGGCGGTCATTGCACGCCGGGGCAGGTGCCGTTGGTGGTCGTGCCGTCCCGGAAGAACGCCAGGACCTTCGTGACACAGGGCAGGCCGGAGAGGGAGGAGTGGGCGTCGTCCTCGACAGTCAGCAGCGAGGCGCCCGCCGCCTTCTTGGCCCGTTGCGCCCACACATACGGGGTGATGCCCTCGGTCAGGTGGCCGGAGAGCTGGAGCGGGCTGTCTCCCCGCGTCACGGGTGTCGGCGGGACACGCACGGGCCAGTCGGCGCACTCCGAGGTGAAGTAGCGGCCCCCGGTCGCCGGGGCTGCGGCGCGGCGCGCGTGCAGGGCCTCCCACATCTCGGAGAAGCCCGTGGCACTGGTAGCGGTGTTGCACAGCATCGCGTCGTACTGGAGGGCGTTGAGACCGCCGTGCGGGGACTCGAAACCGAAGGGGCGCCGCTTGGGGGCTGCCTCCGTCCTGGGCAGGGCGGCGGGCTTCTCCCCCTCCAGCACGGGTATCAGGTCGGCCGCACTCGTCGCCCAGGCACTGGGCACATCGGTGACGAGGTCGGCCACCCAGTCCCCGTTCATCACCTCCTCGCCGACGACCCGGGGTTCGCGGTCGAGTTCGTCACGCAGGGCGGTCACCCTGCGCACGATGGCGGCCTTGTCGGTGCCCAGGTGGAACTCGGCGTCGTGCCGGGCCAGCCACCGGACGAAGCCGTCGAAGTCCCGGTCCCCCGTGGCTTCCACGTCCCCGTCCATCGTCGAGTGGTCGAATACCGGCGGCATCACCGAATCCAGCCACATGCGGTGGACCCGGTCGTCGAAGAGCGACCGGTAGGCCAGGCCGACCGCGGTACTGAACGACACGCCGTAGTAGTCGATCTGCGGAACGCCCAGTGCCTGCCGGAAGGCATCGAGGTCACGGGCGGCGTTGGCGGGAGTGAGCTGACGCACGAACTCGGGATCCTTGGCCACGCACCGCTTGTTGTACGCGGACTGGTCGTCGAACTCCGCCTTCGCGCGTTCTTTCGGGCCGGCGGTCGGCGGAGTGTCATCGACCGGCTCCGTGTCGCAGTCGACCTTCTCGCTGTAGCCGGCGCCCCGGTCGTCCATGCTGACGATGTCGTGGTCGGCGGCGAGCGGGCGCAGCCCGGTCTTGAGGACGCCCGCCGGCGCCGACACCTTCACCAGACCCGGGCCGCCCGATCCGTACACCAGAGGCGGGGCCTTCGACGCCGCGTGTTCGGCCTTGAGCCGGCTGACGGCGATACTGATCTTGCGTCCCTCCGGCTTCGAGTAGTCCAGGGGGACGCGTAGTCGGGCGCACTCGGTTCGGGTGTCGTCCGGGTCGGGCCAGTCCTTGGCGACGGAATGGCAAGGACGCCAGGTCAGTTCTCCGGTTCCCTTCGGCGCGGCGGACGCGGCGGACGCGGCGGACGCGGCGGACGCGGCGGACGCCGAGGGCAGCAGCAGTCCGCTCAGGAGCACCGCCGACACCAGCGGTGTCCCGCGGCGCAGCATGATGGGCAGGGGCATGGGGAAGGGCCTCCAGCGGTGAGTCGATCGCCTTCGATGTCGTACGGGGCCAATGTGGTGGGCTGCGGTCTCCGTGCCGTGGCGGTCGGGTATCAGATACCGCTTCAGAAGGTCTTAGTCATGCATCAGTCCCGTCTGCGCGCCGCGGGCCTCCCGCCCGGCGACCCGCCCGGCGTCCAGCGCGACCAGCACGACTGCGCCCCACACGTGGAGGCGGTGGGCGCTGTCGCGGAAACGGGTGGCGTAGAGCTGGGGCATGGGGGCCGGTCCGCCCGCGAGTTCCTGGCCGGTGATGGTGACACCGGCGCCGGCGCCGGTCCCGGTGCGGGGGCGGTGCCGGTGCCGGTGCGGGGGTCGGTGCCGGTGCGGGGGGTCGAAGTGCGCCAGGTGGGGGCCGCCGCTGGACCCGCCCGGCATGCCGCAGGTCTCGCCCCACAGCAGGGGGGCGTCGGGGCCGGGGCGACTCGTTCCCGCGCAGTGGATCTCTCGCCAGGGGTTGCGGCGGGCGGGGCGGGCCGTGTGTATCCCGACAGGATGAGGTGATGTCAGTCGCAGTCGGCCGCCCAGGCGTTGAAGAGTTCGTTGCGTGTGTGTCGCCGCGGTGTGTCAGTCGTCGTGCTGCCACCAGCTCACGCGAGCAAGGCCGGCCAGAAGGACGCCGACGTTACGGGCTGCTCCGGTGACGAGCGCCGCGGAGACCAGGCGCAGCGCGGGCAGCGGCGCCACGTTCTCGCCGGGGAGCATCACGGGTGGCATGGCGGGATCAGCCGCGGGTCTTCAGACCGCCGTCGAGGACGGACCTGCGTCACGGACACGGTCACGGTACCCCCGGTGAAGACAGCGCGCTGGGGGCCCGGCGGCGAGAGACCGATCGCGCGGTGGCCAGCACGGTGGTGGTCAGGCCGGGGGCGCGTCGATAGCGGGCTGCCACGGGCAGGCGTCGAGCCACAGCGAAACACTCGCGGGACAGACGGCCTGCCGCACCGTGTGACCGGGCCGCTTGCAGCCATCACCACACCGAGCGCTGCGATACCCCAAAAGCCCAACTGATCAACCCGGACATGCTGCTGGTCAACGCGCCCCGCGCATCCAGCACCCGCAAAAAGTCCACCGCCTGCCCGCGAGCGAAGACAGCCGGCTTCCCCCCTCCAGGCATCACCCACTGCCTCCCAGACCGTCTCGCAGAGCCCTCCAGCCCACGCCCTGGCAGCGCACGGCCCCACTCATGACAGCCCGCAGACCGCACGCGTACCACGACTGAGGCAGAAACCCCGACGCAGCGCCCAGCGCTGCGGTACAGACCCCCGGTGTCGGGCCTTGCTGAGGGATGCTACGGGCTGACACCGTGCCCTGCGAGTGCCTAGCATTGAGCGGGACACCGTGGAGGCCCGGGAAAGGGTGCTTACTACCCGGCCTCTTTCGGGGAGTGAGCCTGTGCCGGGCGGGAGACGACGAAGACCAACCCCCCGCCCGGCGATCCGGGACATCGCGCACGTCTCCCGCCCCGAACCCGCGCACGGCCAAGTCCCGCTCCACCTCTGGCCGGTCACGGAATCCCCAGATCGACTCGGATGTCCGCACATGCCCTCGGCGAACGCGTAGGTCCAGCGGAAGCTCACCAGCGGTCCGGACACCTCCAACAGACCCACCCAACTGGCCACAGGGCCGACGCCGGTCACATCTGTCACCTTGTACAAGGTCGCCTGTCATGCGTCGGGGTCAGCGATCTTCTGTGCAACGTTCCCGTCATGGTCACAGGTCGACCCGGAGCGGGGGGAAGTGCGGTCGCGTCCGCGCATATCCACTGGACTTGTGCATTGCCGGGTTTGCCCCTGGCCACGTCGATCGAAGCCTGGGCAGGATCGATACCGACCACACCGAGCCCACGCTCGGCCAGGAGGAGAGCGAAGACACCTGTGCCGCAGCCGACGTCCAGCACGCTCGACGCCTCGGCCTCTGCCGCGAGGGCCAGGCAGGCGGACAGGACGCTGCGATCAGGATCGAGTGGGCCGTAGAGCACAGCCAGCCCCTGCTACCGGAAGACTCCGTACCCCATACCAGGAAAATACGGCCCCACAAACGGGCAACGACAGAACCGCCCATACCCGCAGGCCCGTCCATTGCAGACACACAAGCGAGACTGTCTCCGTGGTGATAGGCCAGCACGGGCATACCCGCCATCAAAGAAGCAGCTGCAAAGCCGCCCCAGCACGCACCGCCCCCGAGCAATCCCCACACTCCCTCACCCCCAACCCTCACACCACACCACACCACACCAACAGCAAAAGCGAAGGCAACAAAACCCTCAGAAATGTCAGCCATAAAACCTCAACAACGTCAGCCGTAAGACCGCAACAACCCGACCCACCACAGGCCTGTCGAACGGCGTCGCCCACCCGCCCTCAACTCGCTTGGAATTTCGCGATCCGGCGAGCGAACATTGCGGACATGTCCAGAAGGCGAGTTGGGCCTCGAAGCACAGTGTCCCCGCCCAACTGTTGCACTACTGCGACGAAGGGGCCTTGTCGGAAGAAGACATAGCGACCGATCAACTCCGGCGGTATATCGGCGTCGGGGCTGCCATCACTGTTGAAGTAGGTCTGCTCCCGATACTCGAAGAACTGGCTCTCTTCGCCTCTCTTGGCCAACCGTACTTTTGGGTGATTTGAGTGACGACTGTTGACGGTGAGACCCATATACGCGAGATGGGCCGATTCAGCGTCTGGGAAAGCCAACAGGACGAACTCGACGGAATTACCGGTACCTTTGACGCCATCGTACGTGACACTACCGGCAGATGTGGCTTTGCGGCATTCCGGCACCGCTTGGCAGGCGGAAACGCGAGTGGCACGCGCGAATTCAGGCGCTTCGGATTTGGGGAACAGTTTTGCATCCACGTCGCTTCGTTCGGGGAGCATCTTGCGGACCGTGGCAGTGCCCGCGGCCGACGCCGTGACACTGGGGTTGGAATCGCTCGCGTCGCGCTGGGCGGTCCTCTGCCTGTTCGGCGTGTCATCGGCGTTGATCAGTCTCACGCCGCCGTACGCAGCGAGTGCCAGCAGAATGAGTGCCAAGGCGATTGCCGCTGTGAGTAGCATTCGTCCGGCAGGCGTGTTGTTGATCGTCAGAGGGCCCAGCGCTATCTGGTTGTTTTTCAGTCGGCTGCCCGTGATGACCACACTTCCGGTGGTCTGCTGGGTGGATGCGTGAAGAAGTAAGGCCAGCCGATCAGCAAACTCGGCATCGCCTCTGATTTCGTCGGTGAGAGCGGCTTGCACATCCTGTTGGGCAGTGGGATCGCTCGGGGAGGCACTCAAGCCCTCCAGGGCAGTACGACCGCGAGCGGAGTGGTTCAACCTGTCTTGTATGAGCTGGGATGTTGCCGTGCTGGCCGCACCCCCCAGAACGGAGATCAGAGCCTGTGTAGCCATTGCCGCCAGGTCGTTCTGATTCACTCGAGACCCCCTGTGTCATCTCAGCCGTGACGTTGTCACCATGTTCGTCACACACCGTGACTGCTTCACCAGAGAAGCAAACGGCTCCGGGCGAGAGTGACGCGATCCGCCGCTTTCACGAGTCTGGCACGAACCGGGGGTCGTCAGACCGGATCGGACGTCTATGACTTTCACGGGGTGGATCACACGGTCTGTGCCGGCCTGCCAGGAGCGGGGAACAGCCAGTGCCTTCGGACGGAGTGTATCCATGAGTTCGTACAAAAAAGATGAGCTCGAGCGGGGTCGACTACTCAACAGGTGGTGGGTTCGGTGCCGTTGTGGTGGCGGAGGTAGGCCAGGACAGTGCGGATCCGGCAGTGGCCGCTGTTGTCGGCTGACAGGCCGAGTTTGAGGAAGACACTGCCGATGTGTTTGTGGACGGCGTTGTCGGTGGTGCAAAGCCGCCGGGCGATGGTGGCGTTGTCGTGCCTTTCGGCCATCAGTGCCAGGACCTCACGTTCGCTGGAGGGGGCCGGGGGGGCGACGGGATCGCCGCGGATGGCGCGGAGCTGGGCGATGACGTCGGGGGCCATGGCGGTTCCGCCGGCGGCCACGCGGCGCAGTGCGTCGGTGAACTCTGCGATACGGCTCACTCGGTCCTTGAGGAGATAGGCGATGCCGCCGTGGGTATCGGTCCCGAGGCGGTCGGCGTATTCCCGCTCGACGTACTGGGACAGGACCAGGACGGGAGGCCCGGAGTGGTCGTGGCGGGCCGCTTCAGGTGGATTCGCCGTCGGTGTCGATGCTGGCGAAGCGGGCACGGCCTGGGTGAAGTGCGGGCGGCTGTCAGGCAGTGCTCCGCCGCACCGCTGGGGTTCTCGGTGTCCCAGTCGGTGGTGCCGCGGTTACCGCAGCGGCGGCCGCTCGTGACCAATCCGGCTCCCCGTTACCAGCTCTCCTTCGGCAACACCGTTTCCGATCTCGGGTTCATCTTCGACGCGCTCGACACCTACGCGGAGAACTACCGGCAGCAGTCCGGCCTCCTGCACGATGGCAGTACGGGAGATCATGGTGAACAACGCCCGGGGCTGCGAGACAGGCTTCAGCGGTGCACGTATTGCTCAATCGCCGAGCGGAGTGACAACACAGGCGACCCGGCCGCCTTCTGGGAGACCGTCGACCGCTACCATCGCGAGTTCGGTATCAACCTCTTTTCGAGGTCGACGACAGCTTCATCGCCAGCCCTCGGTACGTGGATGCGCTCCTGGAGAGGATGCCCGACCGTAGCGGAAGGCTCTTCGCTGACGGCGACCTGGAGCTCATGGTCTACGCACGTGCGCTGGGCCTGACGAAGCGGGAACAACGTCGACAAACTGAAGCGGCTCGGTGTGACCCGCGCCAACATCGGCCTGGATGCTACTGACCCGGAGATGCTGGAGGCCCAGCGGAAGAACAAGACCACTGAGGACAGGAACTTGGAGGCCACCTCACTGCTGAACGACGCAGGATTCGGTGCACGCCTCGTATATCGCCGGCGCCCCGGGCGAACCTCCGGAGACACTGGAACGAACGGTCGAGGGCATCCGCGGACCCTGGACCGGGTGCGCCTCTCCTCGGTGGAATTCTCCCGCTTCATCCCACTTCCCAGCAGCCCCCCGCCCGGGATCTCCTCGTCGACTACGAACAGCAACACCTCAAGAACTCGGCGGAGATCGACGCGTACCTCAAGCAGATCGGTGTCACCGTCTCTGTGACACTCCCGGGGAGATCCGCGACCGCTTCGCGGACCAGGACCCGTTCGACACCGACGAGCTGGGCGCCTTTGGGGCCGACCATCTCACGCACATCGGCGAGAAGTACGCCCTGGAGCGGATCAACGAGGTGGACAAACTCGTCACCAGCCATCATGTTCGTACCGGCATTGATGTCGGATGACGATCCCGGGGAGAGCCTCCGGGACGATCGGCCTGGAGAGGAGAAGCGCATGCTCGGTGTCGACAATCCCGTCACCTACGCTCTGGGGGCTCTCCTCATTATTCTGCTGCCCGGGCCGAGCTCGCTGTTCGTGGTCTCAGTGGCGGCGAAGAACGGCGTGCGGGCCGGGTACCGGGCCGCGATCGGCCAGTTCACCGGCGAGACGTTGCTGATGCTGGCGACCGTGGCCGGGCTCGCGTCCCTGCTGCAGACCAACGACGTGGTCTTCTCGATCGTGAAGTTCGCCGGCGCCGGTTACCTCACCTGGATCGCCGTCGGAATGCTCCGCGCCGCGTACGGCATGTGGCGCGAACGCGACCGACAGACCGACCACGGTGGCGAACCGCTCGCCCCGAAGTCGCGCCTGTTTCGCCGCTCGCTGGTGATCACCCTGCTGAACCCGAAGGCGATCCTGTTCTTCATCTCCTTCTTCGTGCAGTTCATCGACCCCGGGTACGCTTACCCCGCTCTGTCGTTCACTCTGCTTGTGGCGATCTACCAGGCGATCAGCATCGCCTACGTGTCCGTACTGATCTTCAGCGGCACGTACCTCGCCAACCAGTTCCGCCGCCGCAAGCGCCTGTCCGCAGGCATGACCACCACAGCCGGCGGCGTCTTCCTCGGCTTCGCGGCAAAGCTGGCTACCACCAGCAACTAGCGGCTCAGGCACAACCTGGTGAGGGCGTTCGGACAGCTCCTTGGCGGGTTGTCCGAACGCCTACCACGACCCTGCCTCATCGCCGGGAACGCGCTCTGTATCGACCGCGTCAGTGCTCAGTTGCGACCGTCATAGGGCTCGCTTCTATCTCTTGTGGGCACTGCAGAAGAGCCGCTGCGGGCTTGCGGGAGTGCCTCTTACCGTGTGACGGGACTCGGAAAGGGCCCCGCGCTGTCTGGGGCGCGTGTGGGAGCGGGAGTCTGAGCCGGAGGTCGTCGTTGCCGCTGAAGCAGACGGAGCAGGAGTGCCCCCACTGGTAGGAGGGCGTGCGGCCCTGCGCACCAGCAGAATCGGTCGGATATTTTTGTGGGGATGCCCCATCGCGGGCGACACAGGCGCTGCAGGAGTTGGTCGTGCCGGCGGGCTCAGGGGGGCCGTTCTGGCGTCGTTCTTCCGGCTGTCACTGAGGCTGGGTGTGGTCTTGATGAAGCCGGATTCCGGGGGGGGGAGGGGGACGGGTCCCGGGGACGCCCACAGCGGTCATAGACCGTTACTCTCGCACCAACGCTGGTGGTGCCGTTGCTCGACTTCCTCCCAGTCCTCTGCCAGCTGGTTGGGCAGAGCGAGCAGGAGGCTGGCCGCCCATCCAGGCTCTCTTCGGGGCAAGGCCATCAGTACCCCCATCGGCGCGGACGCCGATGGAGCGGCTCATGTCCTCAGTTCGAGGAAGCCGCGGACGCTGGCGGCGTCCGGCGGCGGACGAGTTGGGTGCGCAGGTCGGTCAGTTCGGCGCCACCTCAGGCGGTCATGGTGGGCGACAGCCCCCGCGACATGACCGCCGCCCGCACCGCCCGGGTCCGGGCGGTAGCCGCCGCACGGGTGTGGTACCCAGCAGCCGCACTCCGGACCGCCGGCGCGCAGCATGTGCTCACCCACCCCTCCACTCGGGCCGACCTCCAGCCGCCCGCACCCAATAACAGCATCCTTCCCCCTGGCCACAGTGGAACGGCACCACCCATGGGATGCCACCCCCGCTTTCGGAAGACCACCGTGCACACCGGGCCAGCACCTGGCGCCGAGTCGACCACCTGAGCGCAGCCCCCGCTGCCTGCCAGCCCGGCGTGACCTCTCTCCTCTCCCGCCCACCTCTTCCTGAAAACACTTACGTGATCTCACAGCCCTCTCCCGGTCGTCCGTCTTGGGATACCGTCCCCGCCGCCATATGGAGGCGATCGAAGCGCGTCTCGGCGCCCCGGTCCGCCACGCGCCCACTCCCCCGGGCGGCTTCGGCCACCAGCTCGCCAGTGCCCTCACCCTCACCGACCGGCGCCGCGCCTTCGTCAAAGCCGCCCCCGGAAGGCAACTCCCTCACCGCAGCGAACCTGCACCAAGCCGAAGCCCTGCCCTGCCCTGCCCTGTCCTGCCTGCGGCGCAGCTCCACCGGCCCGTCCCTGGTGTACTTCTCCATGCTGCTCTCCTCCCCTTCCTGGTGGCGGCGGCCGAAGAAGCGGACGGAGGTGGCGTCCTCGTACTGACCCCACTGGCTGCCCAAAACGGTCAGCCAGCCCTCCCACACATCCGCCAGTGCTTCATCGTCCTGGGCGACCCACGCCGCCCGCGATCCCGTCCCAGCGGCGGGTCCGCAGCCGCCGGAACCCGGCCACATCGGTGGCGATGACCCGCTTACGAGGCTCGGCGACACGGGACTGGCCCAGCGGCTGGATCTCCACCCAGGTCCCACCACGGGCATTCAGGCGCGTCAGCAGGTGACGGGACACGTTGCGGCGGCGGTAGGCGCGGGAGGCCGCGTCGATACGGGTGAGCTTGTCCCGCGAGAGGACTGCCTGTGCTGCAGCCACCGGCCCGGCACGCCCCGGACCACCGAGATAGCCGCATCTCGCATCGCCTGATACCCGGCGGCCGAGTTGGTTCAGGTAGTTCAGCCGAGCGTGCAGCCCCCGGCGGGAGGTGATCGGGCAGGGATGCCGCCTTCCGGGACGACCTGGCCAACGCCCAGGCCCGCAACAGCCGACTGGCCGCCCGCGTTCAACAGCTGGAGAAGCGACTGTCGCAGGCTCTGGAAGCTCAAGCATGCAGGAGTTCAGGTTCGGAGCCCCAGCGGACCTCGACGAGCTTCAGCCGGCTAGTCACGAGGCCGGAGCAGCAAAACGTCGAGCTGACGGCGGCATTTAAAGAGGCTCGGTCCGACTTCGATGCCAGTCGAGAGGAGGCCAACCGGACCTGCCGAGAGCCTTGAACCAACGCGGTTGATCTGCGATGCCCCACCGTGGACAGGGGCCTGTAGCCGCCGCGGCACGACGGCTGTCGCGGCGGCGGCCCGGTTCACGCCGTCTCAACGCCTACATGAGTGCGGTGATGACGAGGCTCATCGACTTCGTCGAGCAAGGCGATTGCGAAGTCGTGGTAAGAGATGCGGCTGGCAGCGTTGGCGGAAGCGGTGGAGTAGCGCCCAGAGCGCGTCCCGTCATGATCGAAGTCGCCCGCTGGGCTGACGATCAGCCAGTCCAGCGTAGTGGTCGAGGTGCGCAGCACACCTGCCCCGGCCGCATGAGCTAGGCAAAAGGGGCCGTACTCCGGCGGGAAGCCTGGGCTGTCCATCAGCACTGTCCCGTCGGCGGTCTCCAGAACGGCTGCCAGGCCGACTACGACCAGGCGACCCACGCCGGCCTTCGGCAGCCCGTCCAGGAGGGCTTGGGTAGCGGTTTTGAAGAACATGTCAGCCTGGACGGCAGGGTCGTAGGCAGCCATGATCGCAGCGTCATGACCGTTCGCGAGGTCCGCAACGGAGTCGGCGTCAGTGGCATCACCGGCGAGCAGGCGGACTCCCGGCCCTTCGAGATCTCGGTACCTGCCCGGATCCCGAACGACCGCGGTGACATGGTGCCCGCGCTGGACCGCCTCGCCAACAGCTGCCCGTCCAGCGCGACCACCTGCGCCGAAAACAATGATCTTTCCCATGCGGCTACCTCGCTTCGTCTCAATAAGCTCTGCCTGCTGACTCGGAAAGTAGCCGGAGCCATGGTTACCTCCTGGATACCGAACTACCGTGGCCCCTATGACGAAGCCTCTGGACCCGGACATGTTCGACCCACTCTGCCCTTCTGAACTGATGCCGATCCGCGTGGGCGACAAGTGGGCCGGAATGATCATCCAGTGCCTTGAAGACGGCCCACGACGGTTCTCCGAACTGCGAGTGCCGCTGCGGAACATCACGCCGAAGGTTCTCACCCAGTCACTCCGGGCCCTGGAACGTGACGGCTACGTCATCCGCACCGTCCATGCCGGACCGTCCCGCCATGTCGAATACGAACTGACCTCGCTCGGCAGGAGCCTCCTCGACCTACTGGACGTGATCCGCGCGTGGGCCGAAACTCACTTGGACGAGCTCATTGACGCCCGCGAGGCAGCAGGGCGTGTCACAGCCACTGACTGACGCACCGGGCCTCGTGAACGACAATCAGCGCCACACCTGTTGGACCCGCTACGCTCATCCCACCTGACGCTGAGCTGCATAAAGCGCTCTCCACGCGCCTCGCGCCATCTGGTTATCCCCAGAGAAGGCGGCGTGTGACCTCGGCTGGTGCGCCCTGGCGGGACGTGCCCGAGCGGTACGGCCACTGGCAGACCGTCTACAGGCTGTTGCGGCGTCTACGGGCTGTTTCGTCGCTGGCGGCGGGATGGCGCACCTGGCTTCGCAACATCGAGCAACTGCAGGCCCGGGCGGGCGCCGATGGGCTGATCACCTGGGATGTCTCGGTGGACTCCACCAGCGTGCGCGCCACCAGCATGCGGCGGGCGCCCGTAAAAGGGGGATGTGCAGGTCGAGGCGCCCGGTGGGGTCTTTGCCGAGCCGGCCGACCAGGGGCTGGGGCGCTCGCGGGGCGGTGACCGCCAAGCTGCAACCTGGCGGTTGAACAGACCCAGAAGCCGATGTCCCTGGTGACCACGGCCGGACAGCGCAGTGACTCACCGCAATTCCAGTTGGTCCTGGAGGGCATCCGAGTGCCCCGGCTGGGGCCGGGCCGCCCGCGAACCCGGCCGGAGAAGGTCCGCGCCGACAAGGCCTACGGCCCCCCGCCAACCGCGCCTGTCTGCGTCGCCGGAGTATCCGCTGCACGATGACGTGAATGCCTCGGATGTCTCTGATACTTCGTTCCCGAAGAAGCGCGACCAGGTCGCCCATCGCGCAAAGCGCGGCTCCCGCGGCGGTCGGCCGCCGAAGTTCGATCCGGCCGACTGCAAAGAGCGCTATGCGGTCGAGTGCGGCATCAACCGTCTCAAGCGCCACCGCGCGGTGGCCCCGAGATACGGCCAGCACGCCGTCCGCTACGAGGCGACCGTGCTGGTAGCAGTCCTCGACGAGTGGCTGTGAGCCGCCCCGCCGCGGTTGTCGGCGGCTGTGATGAGCTGGTCGAGTTGGTGCAGTGTGTGGATCATTTCCTCCACCCTGTCCGCGAGGCGGTCGCGTTCGGCGCGCAGCGTGCGGCGCTGGGTGGCGGTGATGCGCCCGTTGTTCACGCAGGGCAGCAATGTCGCGATGGTACGGCTGTTGAGGCCGGCCGCGTAGAACTGCTGGAAAAGGCGTACCACCTCGATGGTGTCCTCGGTGTAGCGGCGCTGTCCCGAGGGTGTGCGCTCCGGGCTGAGTAGACCTTGTTCCTCGTAGTAGCGCAACGCGCGCACGCTCACGCCGGCCCGCCGCGCAAGCTCTCCGATCTTCATCCCCCGTTTTCCCTTCCCGCGCTTGACTCTCACGTTGGCGTGAGGTTTTAGCGTAGCGGGCATGGACATTCGAAACGAGATAGCGCTGGTCACAGGCGCGAACCGTGGTATCGGGCACAGCTTCGTCACCGAGTTGCGGCGCCGGGGTGTGAAAAAGGTCTATGCGGCCGCCCGTCGGCCCGAGACCGCCCCCGAGATGCCTGGTGTCGTCCCGCTGATGCTGGACGTCACCGATGACGCGTCCGTGACCCGGGCCGCAGCCATGGCCGACGACACGACACTGCTCGTGAACAACGCCGGGGTGTCGACCTTCGCCCGGCTCACCGACGGCGCGGAGGAGGATATCCGGCTGGAGATGGAGACCAACTTCTTCGGCACCCTGCGCATGGTGCGTGCCTTCGCGCCGGTCTTGAGCGCCAATGGCGGCGGTGCCGTGCTGAATGTGCTGTCGGTCATGGCGTGGATGGCGCACGAGCACTCCAACAGCTACGGGGCGTCCAAGGCCGCGGCCTGGGCTCTGACCAACGGGATCCGGTACGAACTTGCTGATCAGGGCACTCAGGTCACGGCGCTGGCCATGGCAAGCGTCGACACCGACATGATGGCCGGCATCGAGGACGAGAAGTCGGACCCCGATTTGATCTCCAAAGCGGCGCTGGACGGCCTTGAGGCCGGTTCCCTCGAAGTACTGGCCGACGGGCGGACGGCCCAGTGGAAGTCCCGGCTCGGTGAGGACCCGGCCGTTCTGTATCCGCAGCTGTCCGCGCATAGCGCGGCCACGCCGTGAGCTGACCAGCCGGGACGGATGTGGATGCCCTCACCCACGGTCCCGGACGCGGCACCATTCCTCAAGCGCGCTTTCGCAACAGGCCCCATGGGTACGAGCGCCGAACCACCGCGGCGCCCGGCTGCTGGGTCCGAACTGGCCCGTCTCCGTCAAGGTTCGCGCCTTCGGCCGGCCTTGTGCACTCCAGCCGGTGACATCCGTGCAACCCTGCCGGGCGCTGGTCCGGTCGTGGAGGGTGAGGGTGTTTGTGTCCAGGGCGGCGTCGGTGACGCGAGCGATGAGCAGCCGGGGCATCGAGGCAGCAGTGAAGCAGGCCGTGACCGGTTGGGCCGTCAGGTGCGGGTGAGCAGTGCCGGCCTGGAGGCGGCAGAGGTCGCCGAGGCAGTAGAGGGGCACGGTGAGGCTTCGCGGAGGCGTTGCCAGCCGCTGCGGAGGTGCCGGATGGCTCCAGGTAGCCGACGCGGTGAAGGTGCCTGGCGTTGGTCTCGTGCTCGGCCAGCAGCTCTGCCGTCTCGGCGCGCTGGAGCCACTGGCCGAGGCGGCCGGCGGCTCCGGGCAGCGGCGGAGCCGGTGGACGCCCCCAGATCGCGGCCGTCGTAGGCAGGGTGGCCTTTTTCCGTAAGGCTGATGGGTTCAGCGCTGGCGGGTGGGGCGTACGACGATCTCGTTGACATCGACGTCGGGCGGCTGCGCGAGGGCGTAGGAGACCGCGCCGGCGATGGCGTCGGGTCCGATGGCGTGGGCGCGGTAGGCGCGCATGGCCTCGGCGGCGCCGGCCTCGGTGATGGTGTCGGCGAGTTCGGACTCGACCACGCCGGAAGAGATGGTCGTGACCCGGATCGAGGGGGCCGACTCCTGGCGCAGGCCCTCGGTGATCGCCCAGGCCGCGTACTTGGTGCCGCAGTAGACGGCGCCGGTGGGCACGACCTGGTGGGCGCCGATGCTCGCGACCGTGACGAAGTGCCCCGAGTCCTGCTCAGTGAATACGGGCAGTGCCGCGGCGATGCCGTGCAGCAGGCCGCGGACGTTCACGTCGATCATCCGGTCCCACTCCTCGACGAGCAGGGAGTCCAGCCGCGACAGGGGCATGACGCCGGCGTTGTTGACGAGGACATCGACGCGACCGTGACGGTCGCGGGCGGACTGTACGAAGGCCGCGACGCCGGCGCGGTCCGTCACATCCAGCCGTACCGGCTGCAGGCCGCCGCCCGAGCGGGCGGCGGCCCCGGCCGTCTGCTCAACCAGCCTCCGCAGGTGGCCTGTGCGGCGCGCACCGGCCACCACCTGGTGTCCCTCCGCTACAAGCTGTGCGGCGACGGCCGCACCGATGCCGCTGCTGGCACCGGTGACGAGGACGACCTTGCGGCCGGCCGGCCCGACGTGTCCGGAATGCTGTTCGAGTTGTGTGGTCATGGGATCGAGGCTGGTCCTGCCGGACCGCGCGCGGGAGAGGCGGCGTTCTCCTGGGTGCAGCGCACCCAGGAAGCGTGGCGGGCCCGGACCTAGCATGACGGCATGGCACGCTCGGAACTCGGCTCCTACCTCACCGCCCGGCGCGCTCGCGTCACCCCGGCCGAGGTGAACCTCCCTGCCACCGGGCACCGCCGGGTGGCGGGGCTGCGGCGCGAGGAAGTCGCCCTGCTCGCCGGGGTCAGCGCCGACTACTACATACGTCTGGAGCAGGGGCGGGAGCGCACGCCCTCCGAGCAGGTTCTCGACGCGCTGGCCGCCGCCCTGCGGCTGGGCGAGGACGGCCGCCAGCACCTGTTCCGGCTCGCAGGCCGCGGCCCACGCGCCCGGGCCGCAGCCGTGACCGGCCGGGTCGAGCCGAGCCTGCTGGCGCTCATGGACGCCTGGCCGCACAATCCGGCCATCGTCCACAACCGCGCGTACGACGTCCTGGCGTCCAACACCATCGCCGATGCGCTCTTCCACGGCTGGACACACTCACGCAACCTCATGCACGTCGTGTTCACCGACCCGACCGCCCGCGTCTTCTACCGCGACTGGCACGACGTCGCGCGCAACTCCGTGGCCGGTTTTCGGTACGGCCACGGCGCGGCACCGCACGACCCCCGAGTGCGGCAGGTGCTCAGCGAACTGCTCGAGCAGAGTGTGGAGTTCGCCGAACAATGGCACCGCCACGATGCCCGGGGCAAGGCGCTGGAGCACAAACGCTTCGAGCACCGCGACGTGGGACCACTCACGCTGACCATGCAGACCTTCGACGTCCGCTCGGCCCCGGGCCAGGAACTCGTCGTCTACCACGCGGAGCCGGCCTCGCCCAGCAGCGAGGCACTCGCACTTCTCGGCTCTCTGGCGGCGGCGACACACCGCGAGTACTGAACCGGTACGAACATGTACCCAGCAGGCGGCACACCGGGAAACCCCCCACACCATTACAGCATCCTCACACTGCCGTGACCGTGTCGCAGCAGGCCAGCGCACTCCACCGGTCGGCCACGAAGCGAGCAAGGCCACGGCGCCGGGTGTCTCGTCGCGGATTTGCGGGGAGTCGGGGTTGGGCTCCAGCCTGTACAGGAACGAGCGCACCCGCACCGGTGCTGTGCCGAGCGGCCCGGCCGGCCTGGGCACCGCTGGCGCGAACGTGAAGTCGCTGCTCGCGTCCGCCGGGGCCGCTCGGCTGCGGGCGTAGGCCCACGTGCCGTACCGGAAGGTCGGACCCTCGCCGCTGCCCGACTCCCGATGCCCTTCGCGGTTCGGCTGAGCCCGCACCTGGATGAGGCCCGCCGCTGCGCAAAGGACTGGGCGTACCGCATGGGCGTCCTCCAGGAGGGCGTGGGGCGAGAGCCAACTCGATACGAACGACGTGCCACTGTTCCCGGCCGGTAGCTATCCGGACGCGAGCGCAAAGGAGCTCACTCTCAGCTCGGAGTGGCTCACCTGGGGCTTCTGCGGCGATGACTACTTCCCGCTCGTCTACGGGCACCGACGCGACCTGGCCGCGGCCAGGATGTGCACCGAACGCCTGTAGGCCTGCATGCCGCTGGAGGGAGAGGTGCCCGAGACCCGGCCAACGCGCTGGAACGCGGCCTGGCTGATCTGTGGGCGTACGACGGCGCGGATGTCCTTACAGGGACGGCGCACACTGCGGGACTCGGTTGACGTGATGACGCAGAGCTGGCTGTGGGAGCTGGCCAACGAACTCCCGAACCGGATCCCGGACCCCGGTCGACTACCTGGAGATGCGCCGCGCGACCATCGGCTCCGAACTCATCTTGATTCTTCACCGCCTCGGCCATGGGCCCCATATCCCCCACAGGTCTACCTCAGCGGCCCTGTACGGTCATTGGAGAACGCGGCCGTCGGCTACGGGTGCCTGCTGAACGAGGTCTTCTCGCGCCAGAAGAAAGATCAAGGTCAACATCACCGGGTTGACAACCAATCCTGTCATCGATTCTGTCGAGCCCAACTGGAGCGACTGCATCAACGCCATCAAGGACGCGGTCAAGGACGCGCAGCCGGGTGCGCGGGATTTCTACCTTTTCCACACCCAGGCGCAGTGTTCGCAGCAGGTCTGCCTGGAACTCGGCATTTCGGCGAAGTATCTCAAGTTCGAGGGAAGCCTCAACATCGGGGCCACGCACAAGAAGTACAGCAACACCGTTGTCGCCTACATTCGGGAAAAGGCATTTTCGGCTTCTGTGGGCATCACCGACCTCGATGATTTCTTCAATGAAGATTTCACGAACAAATATCTCGCGACCCTGAAGAAGCGAAAGAAGGTCGGAGAGAAGAACCCGCCTCTGTATGTGTCATCTGTCATGTACGGGCGCATCCTCTTCTTTGCGGTGAGCGCGGAGGAGACGGCAACAAAAATTTCGGCAGCCATTTCGGCCTCGTACGGCGGGTGGGCGGGTGTCGACGCCAAGCTGAAGGCCGAGTACCAGGACCTGTTGAAGGACGCCAAGACACCCGCACTTGGCGTAGGCTGCCCGGGAAATATCGGGGATCTCCTGCAGGGTGCGGCCGGCCTCAAGCATTACCTCGACAAGCTGAACAATTCTCCTGACCAGTACAGCATCGTGGGTTGTCAGCTCAAGACCTTCGAAGACAAGATCGCCAAGCAGAGCGAAACGGCCAAGTACAACCAGACTGTCTGGTCGAAGAATTCCGCAACAATCGAAGTGTTGCACAGTAAAGGTGAAACCGAAATTGAGGGCTCACTGTCCCTCAACGGTCCGAATTCCCAGACGGGGAAGTGGCAGCCGGATCGCACACTGAATCCCACCGCGAAAACGCAGTTCGATCGAGGGCAACACGATTACCAGGGCCCCGTTACCAAAGGAACCTTCACGGGGCGGGTGAAGCACGCGGCAGGCTGGACGGACTACAACGGCAATCTAGCGAAACTCGTCACCTTCTATCACACGCTTGGTGAACACTGGGCGAAGATGACTATTCACAACAATGCAGACACCATTCAGCATGAGTCCCTCGGCGTCTGGGTGAAGACCACCATGAATTAGGCAGTGTCTCTCCCGGTTGGGCGAGCGGACGGCGCACAGGAATATCCCATATTGCGAAGAATGCGACCCGAGACGGAATCGCGGCGCCGTTTGCAGGTAGCTGGTGTGATGGTGGCGGCCATCTGTGGCCTCGCGGTCTGGCCGGTCCCGTGGGCGGTTTCCCTCACCGGTGGCTACGAGTCCCAGACGGCCGCGCAGGCCCCTGGTCCTGGTGCGTCTCCGTCCAGGAGTAACCGGCCAGGCGCAAGCCCTGGCATACAGCGGTGCATGGACAACCACTCGCACGGTGGCGACCGCTACCCACTGCCTGACCGGCGGCAGCACGGGCGTGCCGCCGGGACACGGTGTTGGTCGGACTGGATCTGCTCGCGGACTCGCCGCCCGCGCGGCGCCGGAGCACGGTGTCGAGCATCTCGTTGGTGATGACGGGCGGCCCGCCGCCGTGCTCGCCCTTGCGGGCCGCGGTGTCGAGCCCTTCGAGCGTGGACTCGCGGATGTTATCCCGCTCGGTCTCCGCCATCGCGGCGAAGAACGCGAACAGTACTTCCCCCAGTAGCTTCCCCGGGCCAGTGGGGCCGTAGATGCCGGACAGGTGCCCGGCGAACATTTCCAAGGCCAGGCCGTGGGCGGTGAGATGGTCGGCGAGCGCGGTGATTTCGGCGGCGTCGCGGCCGAGCCGCTTCATCTCGTAAACGGTTGAAGGTGACCCGGCAGTGCGGGGCGTGAACTTTGACCTCACGCACTGTCTTCAGCGCCTCCTCGAACTTCGGGCAGATCCGGACGCGGTTCTGATCTTCTCGCTGAAGATCTTGCCTGCAAGGATGCCGTTCTGGCTGAGGGCGTCGAGCTGGGAGTCGGCTTTCTGCCCGAGTTTCTGCCCGAGCGTCGAGCACCGCGCGTACCCGATGGGGATGTCCGCGCTCGGCAGGTCCGGGTCGATCGGCGCCGGGCGCCCGGCCGCCACGGTGGGCCCGTCCGCGCTCGGCCGGGGTCACGGTCGGCCGGGGTTGGCACCCGCAGCGCCCTCTTCAACCAGGGCACCTTCGTGAAGCGGTGGGGGTGGCCGGCGGGGCGACCGCGCCGCCGCGCGAGCGGCAGGGCGAGCCGGGCTGGACGTCACACTTCGGACGGGCGTGCTGTTCGACGTCGTCCGCGTCCGACCGGTCGGTTGGGGAAGGCTGCTGACGGTCCGCCATGAGACCGGATTTCACACAATGCAAGGTTCAGAAGGGGGGTCGTCCCGCTTCCGAGTAAGAACGGGTTCTGCCAGCGAGCCCGGGGGTTTGCCAGTGATCGAGCGGCCTGCGGTTGATCTTGCTCGGGCAAAGGACCTGCTTATGTGAGGTCGGACTGTCCGCGAACGGCCTGGAACGTCCCTGCTGCGGTGAACGCGCTGCTGATCGGCGCGATGAGCGAGGCGAAGCGGCGGGCACCTGCGTTGCCGATCGGCGCCCATAGCGCGGCGCAGTGCTCGTCCGTCTCCACTTCGATGCGCTCGCGTGCCGCACTGCCGGTGTCGGTGACAACGCCGTGGGAGTCGAGCCAGCCGCGCGCGACGAGGCGTGCCGTCGCCGCGCTCCACTCCTCGTCGTCCCACTGGCGGGTCGCTCGCGCGAGAGCTGCGGGGAGACGGCCGGTTGCGGTGTGCAGGACGAGGCAGTCGCACGGCCCGAGGCCGTTGTCGGCGAGTGCGACGAGATGGGCGTCGCCGCGCCACTCGCGTGCCACTGTGATCTGCTGCCACAGTGCGACAAGGGGATCGGGTGGAAGCGGGACCGATGCGTTCGCGGCGGCCAGCACCTTGCCTGCATAGTCGGCACCGGCGACGACCGCGTCGATCAGCGAGCGCGCCTCGGCGAGGTGGTCATCGCTGAGATGTACGTTGACGCGCCGCATCGCCCGGCCGGCGGCCAGAAAGCGGGCGGCCTGCCACCGCTCCGGCGGCGCGGCGTCCCATACGCCCACCATGGCCCGCACTGCCCGCGGGCTGAAGTTGTAAAAGGCCGCGAGCGTGGCCTGCCACGGAACCGCGCCCATCGCGGCCGACCGGAAGGCAAGATACGCCGGCCCGCGGTCGGTCACGCCGAGCTCGGCCGCCTCCTCGGCGGTCTCGGGGACAAGATAGATGAACAGGTGGGCGGCGCTGACGGCGCGGCTGACGTCGCGTACGGCGTTCAGGCCCATCGGGCCGCCTCCGATGCGGGCGGAGCCGGGAAAGGCGTCGAGGTGCATGGCGGTGGTGTCTCCGGAAGTCGGGCGGCGCTGTCAGGCGGGTGTTTCGGCAGTGGCGATCAACACGGCGCGTCCGAGGGTGTGACCGGCCATGGTGAAGCCGAGGACGGCGGGGGTGGCGTCGGCCGGGACGCCTGCCGAGGGGATGTCGAGGGCGTGCACCACGACGAAGTAGCGGTGCGGGCCGTGGCCGGCCGGCGGGGCGGCGCCGATGTAGCGGGCCGCGCGGGCGTCGTTGGGCAACTGGTAGGCACCCTCGGGCAGGCCCGAGCCGGTCTCGTCGCCGGCGCCCTCGGGCAGCTCGGTGACTGTGGCGGGGATGTCGGCGACCGCCCAGTGCCAGAACCCGGACCCGGTGGGGGCGTCGGGGTCATAGACGGTGACGGCATAGCTCTTGGTGCCGTTCGGGGCGCCGCTCCAGGACAGCTGCGGGGATGTGTCCTTGCCGCCGGGCAGGCCGGAGGAGCGCTGCTCGGGCGGCCACGCGGCGCCGTCGGTGACGGTGGTGCTGGTGACGGTGAACGAGGCCGCCTGGGGGAGGCGGGCGAAGGGATCGTTGGCAGGCACAGCGGTCGTTCCTTTCCGGACGAAGGTGTCCTCATCGGCTACTGAATCGACAGTAACACAGATAATCGATTATCCAGGGGATCAGTCTAGGATGGACCCATGACTCAGACGGCGCGCTCCTCGACCCCGCCGGGGAAACAGATGCTTTCGGAGCAGGTCTACGCACACCTGCGGGACGCGATCATGCGCGGGGACTACTCCCCCGGCGCCTCTCTCAAGCCGCAGGATCTCGCCAGGGAGCAAGGCGTGAGCCTGGCCGTGGTGCGCGAGGCGCTCGTGCGGGTGGTCGGCGAGGGGCTCGCCGACCGGCTGCCCAACCGCGGTTTCGCGGTCCCATCCTTCTCCGACCACCGCTGGCAGGAGATCGCGGAAGCCCGTCGGACCATCGAACCGGTCATCCTGCGCATGTCCATCGAGCGCGGCGACGTCGACTGGGAGGCCCGCGTGCGGGCCGCCCATCATCGTCTGGTGCGCACCCCGGCGTACGTGCCGGAGGAGGGCGAGTACTACACCGGCACCTGGGCCGAGGCTCACCGGGCCTTTCACCGCACGCTGCTGGAAGGGTGTGGCAACCGCGCGCTGCTGGAGACCTTCGACCGGTTGTGGACCGCGAGTGAGCTGGCCCGTCGTTGGTCGGCGCACCGCAATCCCGGCCGGGACGGCGCCGAGGAACACCGCAGGCTGGAGGAAGCGGTGCTGGCCCGCGACGCCGACACCGCAGCCGCGGTCCTGGTCCAGCACCTCACCTTGACCGCGGCTGCTCTGACCGAGGATTCAGGCCAGGCCACCTAGTCTTACGCCACAGCAGCGAGGTCGAGGTGGGAATTCATGTCCAGCTCGAACCGGCCGTAAGGGTTCACGTGGGTCCAGAACGGCGGGGACAGGGCCCGCCGGTCGGCGTCGGTGAGCCGCTTCTGCCACTTACAGCGGTTGGCGCTGAGAGCGATCATGGTCAGCCTGCGAGTGCGCTGACCGGTTCTCGTAGGCGTCCCGGGCCCCCACGCATGCTCGTACGCCGTCTTCGGCCACTCGGTCCACCGCTTCCCCACCGACGCTTCCTCGATTCCGAACTGCGCGGCCAGGTGCTCGACCACCGGTCACGGCGCGTCCAGTGGGTCATCCGGGAGGAACCGACCGAAGTAGCGCAGCGCGCAGCGTGCACCTCCGGAGGGCGAAGCGAGCTGGTGGAGCGTCGCCGGGCGATCAGGCCGCGATCGACGTCCGGGAAGAAGAACCGCTCCAGCTCGGAGCGGGTCGGTTCCTCGGCGAACTTCCCGTACGCCTCGGCCTGCTCACCAGTCGGAAACTCTGCCGGCACGAGCGGACCGGAGCCAGCCCCCGGCACCCGCCCGGCGGTCTTTCCGCGAACCCCGGCGGAGCCCCCAGTGGGTGTGCTGGCCAACCATGATCAATGTCAGCGCCAACCGATGTACCGAGGTCCCCCGAGGCTGTTTATGAAACGCGGTACCCCTCCGCATTCAGCTCCCAAGGGGCGCGCACGCACAGGATTGGGGGACGGAATGCTCAGCCGAGTGAGGTCTCGGCTGCGCCGACCGTTTCGTGGCCTTCGCGACGCACCCGCTCAATCCCCCAGGCGCCGAGCGGCCCGAGCGCTTGATTGAGCGTGCGCCCGTGCTCAGTCAGGGAGTACTCCACCCTCGGCGTAGACCTCCCGGTGCACGAGACCGTCCACCTCCATCTCGCGCAGGTGCTGCGTCAGCATCTTCTCGCTCACTCCAGGCAGACCGCGGCGGAGCTCAGCGAAGCGGCGTACGCGGTGGGTATCAAGTTCCCAAAGGATCCGTCCCTTCCACTTGCCGCTCACCACGTCGAGCGCAGCGTCGATGCCGCAGATGTAAGGCCCGCGTCTCGGCTTCTTGGCCATCACTGATCCCCTTACGAAAAGGTAAGTACCGCAGAAAATAGTCGGTACTTCCGAGAGTACTGGCCCTCTCCGAGCATGGAGGGGTGAACGAACAACAGAACCGCACCACCAAGCACAACAGCGCTGTCACCGTGATCGGGCTTGGCCCGATGGGCCAGGCGATGACACGCACCCTCCTCACTGCCGGCCACCCGGTCACCGTCTGGAACCGCACCGCCAGTCGAGCCGAGGGCATCGTGTCCGACGGAGCAACGCTCGCAGCGACACCCAGCGAGGCGGTCGAAGCGAGTGACCTCGTGATCCTCAGCCTCACCGACTACCAAGCGATGTATGACGTCCTCGACAGCGCCACCGAATCGCTCGCTGGCCGGACGCTGGTCAACCTCAGCTCTGACACTCCCGATCACACACGCGAGGCAGCAACCTGGGCAGCGGGCCACGACGCCACCTTCCTCACCGGAGGTGTCATGGTCCCCGCGCCGATGGTGGGCACGGAGGCAGCCTATGTCTACTACAGCGGCCCCGACGAGGCCTTGGAGAGCCACCTGGCGACGTTGACACTGCTCGGAACGCCGAAGCACCTGGGGGAGGACCCGGGCCTCGCCCAGATGATGTATCAAGCCCAACTCGCGGTGTTCCTCACCACCCTGTCCGGACTGATGCATGCCACCGCGATGCTGGGCACCGCAGGAGTGAAGGCCAAGGAAGCACTGCCAGAGTTGCTTTCCGCCGCCGACTCGATTGGCGACATGCTGAGGGCTGGCGAAGAGAATCCCGGCACCGCGCTTGATGCTGGAGAACATCCCGGCGACCTCAGCACGGTCACCATGATGGGTGCGACGGCCGACCACATCGTCGAGACCAGCACGTCACTCGGCCTCGACCTCGCGCTCCCGCTGGCCGTGCAGGCCCACTATCGGCGCGCGATCAAGGACGGACATGGCAACGACAACTGGACTCGCATCATCGACAGCATCCGAGGACCGCGCTGACCATACGTGGGACCGATGACCACACGCCCGGCCGCGACTCCGCCCAGGCCGCACCGCCTACCCGCGTCCTGGGCGGACCGCGACCCGGCACCTGACCCGTCTGCTCGGAGTGGGGCCACGCCGGTTCCCCCCACCTTCCAGCACCCTTCATGCACTCTGCGATCGACGAGTTCTCACGGATGGTCCCTGCCGAGGAAGCTCGCATCCGGGGCTACCGGACGCGCAGGGAGCGCGTATTCGTCGTATGCAGCTCATCACTTGGGCCCCGCCCTGTCCCTTCTGGGGCATTTCCCCGTTTAAGCGCTGCTGCTGTTGCTATCCGCCACAGTGTCGCGGACAGCAACAGCGTCGCTGACCGCAACAGCCTGTCGGCCTGCGGCAACTGATCATGCGAGAGGCGGACCGGCGCGGGATCCCGGGCGAGGCCATTCCGGGCATGTCCGCGCCGGACACGGTCTGAGCGGACCTGTGTTTCGCCCCGGGCCCGAACGGGACGCTGATGTTCGCGGCGACCAGTCTCCTGCTGTGTGAGTGGCCGTTGTGCAACACCGTCCCGCTGCTTCTGTGGCAGGTGAATACGGTCGAGACCTCGCTGTACCCGACGCACGAGAACCTTCCCCAAGAGGTTCGACCGCCAGCGGGGCCACCTCCTGCGGTACCACCGGCCGACCACGAGGCGCGGCTGGTGCACTCCGCCAGATTCCCTTTCACCCAGCCGGGGATCAACACCGTTCAATCGGTGACTTGAGAGCCCTGGCGGAGATCGCTACCTCTCAGCACATTCTCTCCGTGCCTCCGGTGGCCACACGGTCGGTAGCCGACCCAGAGCTGGCCGGGAGGCCCTGAGGCGTCGCTCGCCTGGACTCTCTCACCGAGAGAAAGTGACCGAAGGCAGGACCTGGAACCTGCCACGCTGGAGAATCGCCAACCGTCCCGTGCGCACGGGACGGGCCGGTCCTCATTGAGTGATCACACAGGTGTGAGACAGCACGCAGGGAAGGGTGCGCACAGGCATGGTGCGGCAACAGCAGGTCCGGTCCCTGGCCAGTCAGGTGGAGGAAGCCGTCGAAGCGGCGGTGGGACGCAGTCCTCCCCGCCGAGGTGGCTGGCGTGGACCCGCTGATCCGCCGATCCGAGCACGCCGACTTCCAGTCCAACGCCGCCCGCTCCTGGGCCGAGCGCCTGGAGCAGATCCCCCGCGGGACCTCGCCAACCGGATCCAAGGCCAGTTCACCGCCACGCCGGGGCTGACGGCCGAGGTTTTCGGTCCCGGCTTCCTCAACTTCACGGTGAACGGCAACCGTCTGATCATGAAAATGCGCTCTCGCGCGGAGGCTGTCCGCCTCGGCGTCAAGCTGACATCCTCTACCGCACCGCCCGCAAGCTCTTCGACGAAGACCCGGGCCTTCAAGGCCCGCGCACAGCAGCGCGCCGTCGAACTGCGAGCCGGCCACGAAGAGACCCTCGCGACCTGGCGCGAGATCGTCAACGAGTCCGGTCTTCGACGACGTCAAGAGGCCGGACGGCAGCCCCGCCCGCCTGATCGTGCGGAAAGCGGACGGCGGCTTCGTCTACGCGGCCACCGACCTGGCCGCCATCCCCTACCGCACACGGGAACTGGCAGCCACCCGCATCCTGTTCGTGGTCGACGCCCGGCAGGCCCAGTACTTCGACATGATCTTCCGCGCCGCCCACCGCGCCGGCTGGCTGGCTGACCGACCGACGGCACCGAGGCCATCTACGTTCAGACCGGCACTATCAACGGCCCGGACGGCAAACCGTTCAAGAGCCGGGTCGGCGGTACCGTCCGCCTGGCCGACCTCAGCCCAGCTGTTGCCAGTTCACAAATTCACCAGCTTTCAACGTGTTCACGGGTCGATACGCCATATGGGGTTCCTGCCGCCGTCTCCCGCTGTCTGACTTGAGTAAGGGCCTCCTCATGGAGGCGCCGCAGCAGCAGGCCGCTTACCCCTACGTGCCGGAGACAGTTTCGCGATGTCCGGAGACGTTGTATCTGATGTGCTGGCCCCGTCCTCAAAGAGCCAGTTGTCTGACAGAAGCCGCTTGCACATCGAGATCCCCGCCGAGTTTCCGGTCCCGTTTCCGGCCCGGATCAACCGCTTTACCGGCCGGGTCTCGCAACAGTTCTGGCAGTGGGTCCAGGAGCAGGATCTCGCCCCGACGGCCCGCTCGCGAGAACGTCTACGTCGCAGCGGGATCGAGCTCGCTTCCTGCTACTGCTGGCCTTGGGCGGACCGGTCTGTGTTGCTCGAGGGCATGAAGTGGATGTTCTTTTTCTTCCGTTTCGATGACCAGATGGAAGAAGGCGCAGCCCAGCGTGACGTCAGCCGCGTCCAGAAGGCCGCCGACAAGATCACGGGCATCCTGCACAACCAAGCGCTGACCACCACGAGTCCGCTCGCCAGGGAGCTCCATCGCACTTGGCAGCGCACCCAGGCAGACCGTCCGCTGTCCTGGGTCGAGGCCTTCCGCGATCACTACTGCGAACTCGTACGGTCCTACACCCGCCAGTCACGCTTCAACTACGACACTGACCGCCACGGGCGCGTCTTGGGCTTGAGCGAGTACGAAGACTTCCGTGAGACCGCCTTCGGCATGGACTGGGTCTACGACTTCATGGAAACCTCCGGCCCCCGCGGCAGCTACCTGCCCGCGGAACTCCGTTCCTGCCGCCCCATGCTCAGGCTGCGCCGGGCGGCCAGTCTCCAGCAGGCCCTGCTCAACGATATCTTCTCCGCAGCTCGCGAGGACCACCAGGACCGCACCGTCAACAGCGTGATGATCTTCCGCCACACACGCCAGTGCACCCCACAGCAGGCCGTCCGCCAGGTTGTTGACCGCATCGACCACCACCTGGCGGACTACCGGCAAGCCTGCGCCGACATGCGCAGCCTGTGCCACGAGCGTGGCTTCGAACCCCCGGTAACGCGCGCGGTCATGCAGTTCATCAAGAACATCGACGCCGTCATCGGCGGCAATCACGACTGGCACCACATCGTCATGCGCTACGCCACCGACGACGTCACCGCTGCACAAGGCGCCTACACCTACCCGGACGATCTATGAGCTACGCCATTACCTCATGCGATGGTCGCCGAGAAGGTTCCGGCGGTATGCCAAGGGACCGGATGGTTGTTCTACCTATAGCCAGGCGCCCCACCAACCGGACGTGAGACGTTCACAGACGGTCTCTGCGGTACCGGACCGCTGTGGGCATTCCACCGAGCCCGTGGGCCACCTCGCTCAGGTGACGCTCCGAGTCCGTTCCCCTCGCGGGCTCGGGCTTGTGGCGGTGTGTCTCGGACCAGACCTGCGAATACGCGACCACGTTGAGGTGTGGCTGGCAGCGAGTCCACTGCTGGCGGGCAGCCCACCCTGACGCACGCGCTCAAGGCCCTGCGTGACGATCCGCCTCCAGAACAGGCCCTGGGCAGGGTCTTTCCGATCATCTGATCGTTGGATGGATCGTGAGGGACGGGAGGATGACTCACGCTACGTGGGCGGTCATCGAGCCGTTGTTGCCGTCTGTGGGTCGTGCCCGGGGCAGGTGGCGCATCGGGATCACCGTCAGGTGCTGGAAGGCATCCTCTTCAAGTTCCGCACCGGGGTGCCCTGGAGGGACCTGCCGGAGCGGATCGGGCCCTGGCAGACCGTGCACGGACGCTTCGCCCGCTGGGCCGCCGACGGGACCTTCGACCTGCTCCTGGCCGCAGCCCGGCACAGGGCGGAGGTGAGCTGGCTGGTCGCACTCGGCTCCACCATCGTCAGGCCCATCAGCACACGGTCGCCGAAGGGGGCTCGACGAGCGTTGGGCTCGGACGCTCCCGCGGCGGGCTGACCAGCAGGTTCCACCTCGCCTGCGGCGGCCGCGGCCGGCCCCTGTCCGTCACGGTCACCTCCGGCAAACGCAACGACTGCACCCAAGCCGAAGCGATCATCGGCAAGATCCGCGTCACGCAGCCCGGGCGGGACGGCCCCGTGTCCGGCCCGAGCGCACGGTCGCTGACAAGAGCTACTCCACCCGCGCCCTCCCGCGCCTGCCTGCCGGCGGCGGCACGGTGACCGGGGTGATCGGGAGGTGCTGGCGGCGATCGTGTTCGTGGGGACATCGTTTGTGGGGACACCGGGCTGCACGTGGCAGTAGCAGCTTGCCGCATCGCCCGGGCCTGTCCGGGCCGTCCGGGTGTGACGGCCTACCGCAGGTTCACCGAGTGGACGAAGGGCAGGGTGTGGGCCAAACTCCACTGCCTGGTCCTCGGACGAACTCGGCTCCCGTGGCGGCCTGGAATGGTCGAGGTATGCGATCGACTCGGTGAACACACGGGCCTTGCACACGGGGTCTGACGGGTCCGAATTCTGCCCGCACTCCAGCCCGCCGGGCCCGGTCGGACAGGACGGGCGGGCGGCCCGTGCGCGGCGTCAGGAAGAGGCTGTCGGCCGCTCGGTGAGAAGCAACCACTCTTTCGAGGTAATGCCCGGCAGATCATGGGATAGTACTTTGGGAACGGCTTCAGAGAAACTGAACGGCCGAGCTTTCGATATGCCCACGTCCGGGCGGGCTTCCTCACCTCTCTCCCTTCTCCCTCTTCCCGCCCGTCGCTCGGTCGGCTTCCGGTCCGCCGTGAGTTCCCGACAGACCCGTTCACGTAGCGACTCCCGTGCGCTCCGGCCGCGTGCCGACACTTCACTTTCCCCCTCCCCCACCGGTGCACCCGTAACCCCGAACGGCATGGCGGCACGTCGTCACTGCTGCCATCCCACCCACCCACATGAGGAGTTGATCCATGAGTGGATGCGGCTGCGGACAGTCCCCGATCGTCGTCGGTGGCCGACAGCCAAGCGAGCCGGCCCGCCTTCCCGTCTCGTGCCCCGAATCCAGGTGCGCCGACTCGGGGTGCTCCAGCTGCACCCGCTCCGGGTCCTCATGCTGCGCCCCGAGGCGGTGCGAGCACTGCGAGACGATCCCGTTGCGCGACTCCGCGCCGTACCGGGTCGCGGCGACCGCCAAGAGCATCGACCCGACGCCGTACTACACCATCGCCAACACCCACGCCGCGCTGGACCCCGTGGTCGCCCAGACCATCCTGGACAGCGGAACCGGCACGTTCCCGGCTGATGACGGGACGCACAACGGACAGCACACATGGCTCGCCGGCGTCGTACGTGTCGACCCCGCGTCACTGCGCGGCAAGCCCACCGAGGTAACGGTCAGCGCCTCGGTCCACGTCCGCAACGACGGCAGCAGCACGGCGTGCCAGCTCTACGGCCGCTTCGCCCTGTGGAACGGCACCACCCCGGTCCGCACCGACCTCCTGGGCCCGCCCGACCTGCCTGCGGGCGGTGAGGACGACGGCGTCATCCCGCCGACCGTCGTGCCCCTCGCGGACGTCCTCGCCGGAAAGGTCGTCGTCGAGCTGAACCTGGAGACCGGCAACGACGACGCCTGCCGGGTCGGCCCCAAGCAGTGGACGGTCGACAGCTTCGTCCTCACCGTGCGGGCGGCCACCCCGGGCTGCGGCAGGTCGTTCCTGCGTACGACGTGCCGCACCTGCGACGGAGCGGTCACCTGCACCACCGACACCCTCGACGGCTCGACCCCGTACGCCCCCGTCCCCCCGGTCGTCCCGGTCGCCTCCTGCCAGGATGGATGCGCCACCGCCTGCCCGCCGTGCCTGTCCACCGACCGGGGCAACGCCATCGTCCGGGGCAGCGACGGATGCCTGTACGCGCCCGACACCCCCGCCCTGGACCCGTCCCCGTGCAACGCCGCCCGGAACACGACCGGCGGGCTGCTCGTACCCCGGATCGAGGTGACGGGCATCGCGCCCGGCGGCAACACCGGCACCGAACGGTCGGTGGACATCGACGTCACCGGGACGCGCGGCTGCCCCGAGAGGTGGCGGGTCGGGGCCCGTCTGACACCGGTGAGCGGGTTCCTCAACACCGAGCGGCAGCACGCCAACCTCCTGGCCAAGACCGGTGCCGACGTACCGATACCGGAGTCCGACGTCGTACTCCCGGAGGCCGGGGTGTACCACATCGACAGCGACGTGCGGTACGCGCTCGGTTCCGCCACCGGCGGCAGCGGCTACATCATCGGCTGGCTGCGGGACGAGACCACGGACACCCTCCTGACGAGCTTCACACAGATCGCGGCGATCAACGCGGAACGCCAGGAGCAGCAGGGCGGAACGACGCACATCATGACGGAGTACACAGTCGCCTCCGGCCCCCGTACGGTCCGCCTGCACCTGATGTTCGTCCTCACCGGCGGCAAGATCTCCAACGCCGAGGCCGGGGGCACCGACAGCAACGGGGCGACACGGATGCGGTTCCTGAAGATCAGGGATTAGACCGGGGGAAGCGACATGGCTCGCGGCCCGGGACATCTTGGTCCGGTATGAGTCCTTCCCCCAGATATCCATGACGCCATCAGCCGTGCCGAATGGGCTCGGGGGCTGGGGCGGCGGATCAGCACCGCCTCCCGAGATGGCGTCGAGGCACAGCTGGAACAGCGCACGAAAGCCGCGTGAAAGCCCGAATCCGCCGCCCTGCTGCGCCAGGATCGACGGGCGCCACCCCGGGGAACTCCATGAACTCCCGTATCAGAAACTCGGCCAAGGCCGTCATCCTCCACCAGAGTCGTGTCCTGCTGACCCGGGTGCTGTGGGAAGGCCGCGAGCGCCACTTCCTGCCCGGCGGCGGGCAGAGGTCCGGCGAGCTCCTGCCCGCCGCAGCAGAGCGGGAAGTCCTCGAAGAGGCCGGCCTGGCCGTGACCGCCGGCCGCCTGCTGTGGATACGAGAGTGGCCCAACAGCCACGAAGACGGAGAGCTGATCCACCGGGTCGAAATCACCTTCCGGTGCACACTGACCGGAAGCCCGGCCCTGACAGGCGGCCACCACAAAGACAACAATCAACTCGGGCTCGAGTGGATTCCTTTGGACGCCGTCGGCGCCTCACCACCCTCGACCACGACTACCGAGAACACATCGCCGCACTGGCCCACCCACACCTGCACCCACACAGCGCCGACTACCTCGGACGCCGTCTGTAGGTCGGTACGGTACGGGCCAGGAGCCGGAGGCAGCTTGAATGCCTCCGGGCGGCCTGCCTCGTGCCGACGCGGTCGGCCGGATCGTGTGCGGCGAGGTCTATCCAAACCTCGTGACCGTCGCCCAGCTGGAACTGGTCGTCGAGGAACCTGTGTACCCCCCACGGGTTGCATCGGGCCTTGCGACAGCGGGATGAGAGCTGACGAGGTCCCCGCCGTCCTCAGCAGTGAAGCCAGCAGGTCGCCCGAGTCCGAACCTAGGCTTTGGCCTCGACCGGGGCGGTCCCCTCTGCACTCCCGTCGCATGCGGCACGGCGCACCACAAGCCCCCGAGGGGGCCGACCGCGTCCACCGTGCCGAAGCGCTGCTCGGCGCCCCTCAGCGCGGCACGCGGCGCGGGCCGGTCGGTGGCATCGGCGGCGAGAGCGGCGGCCCTGGTGCCGCCCGCAGAGAAGGCGCCGTCCATCTCCTGGAGCGCTGTTTCACGATGAGCCACGAACCATGAGCGGTGAGCGGTGAGCGAGAGCACAACGTGGGTTCCTTCCGCGACGAACCGCCGTCCGATCGCCGAACCGAGCTGGGGCCCGGCACCGACTATCGCGATAGTGCTCATTTTTCTCCTCTTGTGCGGTGCTCGGACATCGAGGTGGGAACCCGGAAAACAGTGGTGCTGACGAGCGGAGCCCGGGGGCTGAGAACGTCAGGTTGCCGACCGGCACCGGCCGGTTCGTTCACCCCAGAGCCGCTGCACCCGAGACGGAGGCAGCTTATAAAAATGTACGTACTTCCATTACGTAACCACTTCCCTGCGGTGACTCGTGTCAGCAGTCATGTCGAGGAGCCACTGTGAGCAGCAACAACGGACGTACAGCGATCGTCACCGGCGCGTCGAAGGGCCTGGGCGCGGGGATCGCCAAGTCCTTGGCCGAGGCCGGCGCGGCCGTCGTGGTGAACTACCGCAGCGACGCGGAGGGCGCCGCGCGAGTCGTCGCGGACATCACCGCCAAGGGCGGCCGGGCAACCGCGGTCCAGGCGGACGTGGCCGACGGCGAAGACGTACACCGGCTCTTCGACCGGGCGCGCGCGGCCTACGGCCCGGTCGACGTGCTCGTGAACAACGCGGGCGTGGGCACGTTCGTGCCTCTCTCGGACATCACCGAGGCCCAGTTCCACAGCGAGACGACCACCAACCTGCTGGGCACGATCCTGACCACGCAGGCCCTGGCCGCGCAGGACGACATCGAGGCCGCGTCGATCATCAACGTCTCGACATCGGGCACGGTCAGCCACCCCCCGGACGCCTCGCTGTACGTCGCGTCCAAGAGCGCCGTCAACGCCTTCACCATCGTGGCGTCCAAGGAGCTGGGACCACGCGGCATCCGCGTCAATGCGATCATGCCCGGCCCGTCGGACACCGACGGCACCAGAGCCATGGGATACAGCGGATCGGAACGCGAAGCACAGGCGATCGCCGCCACCCCCCTGGGCCGTACGGGCACTCCCGACGATTACGGGCCCCTGGTGGCCTTCCTGGCCTCCGACGACGCGTGCTGGATCACCGGCGACCTCATCCTCGCCTCCGGCGGCCTGCGCTGATGCCTTCCGGCGCCTGCGGAGGAGCACTCCTGGCAGGCGGCAGACCGGGGGCGGACGGACTACCCGAACGCCCCGGTCCCGTGCCCTGGTCGGCTGTGATGCGAACGGCCTTCGGCGTCGGTGACAGTTTCGGTTGATCGCGTGGGGACGCGCAGGTGTCACTCTCAGCGCGCCCGGGCTGCTCTCCCGGGCCGCCGGGCTTGCGGCCTGGTGCAGCCGCTCCCCCATCACCACCCCCGTGGTGACACCGCTACAAGGCGAACGAGAACCGCCGACGGGAGGCGTCGGCGAACCCTGGCCGCGCGCGGGCGCGAACTGCTGTCTCTGATCGATCAGGTCGCGGACCCGGCCGGGGGGATCCGCGGCGGGGCGACCAGGCCGTAATGCGCATCGCCCAAGTCAAGGATGTCACCACCTCCAGGCGGAGCTGCCGACCGCGCCGCGCGAGCAGGTGGTCCACGTTGCTTCACCCCGCCAGCCTTCTGTGGGACGCGGTGAAGGACCCGGACCCGGCCGTTGTCGTCGAGTCGATCGCCTGGCGCCAGACGGCGGTCGAGGGAGTGCAGGCGCGTACACGGCCGAGGCGCCGCGAGAGAGCAGGGCGGTGCTCCGTCCCCCGAAGAGTGCTGGAGGGTGCCTGCCGGGTCCGCGACCGGCGCGTGCGGCCCGGAACTTCCGGTCGGAGGTCGTGCTCGGCCGGCCGGCGCCCGGCCGTCGTTCGACGGGCAGTGTCCCCTACTCGGCTCCGTCTGCCTCGGGGCGGCTCTCGATCTCCTGCAACGTGATGTGCAGGTGGTATTCCATCGCTGCGACCGCTTGCGCCGGGTCGCCGGTCAACACGGCGTCGAGCAGTTCCTCGTGTTCGGTGGCGGAGCGGGCGGGATCGGCCCCGGTTGCGAGATACCGCCGGTGGCTCTCCTCCCGGCTCTCGGCGAGTGAGCGTTCCAAAGCGTCCAGGATCTGCGTCAGGCTGGTGTTGCCCGCAGCTGCCACCAGCGCCTGATGGAAGGCGACGTCCGTGCGTATTCGGGTGGGCATGTCCAGCGGGTTGGCGCGCTGCTCGGCGATCGCCTCCCGGGCACGGGCGATGTGCGGCCGGGTCTGCGGCTCCTCCGGGCCCGCGATGCGCTGCGCTGCGAGACGGGCGGCGTGCACCTCGAGAGCCTTGCGGATCTCGGTGAACTCCATGAGGGCGCGCTTGTCGCGCAGGACCGCGAACGCGACGAACTTCTCCACTGGCAAAGCGTTCGGTGAGGCGACGACGGCCGGCTTGCCCTGGCGCCGCTGCACCAGGCCGCGCGCCTCAAGAGTCTTCATCGCCTCCCTGAGCACCACCCGGCTCACCCCGAACCGTGCCGCGAGCTCGCCTTCCGGAGGAAGTTGGGTCCCCGGCTCGACGTCCGGGCCCACGCACAGTTCCTCGATGAACTCGGCGACCTGTGTGGTCAGCGACCGTGGCTGGGCGCGCATCGCACCGCGCCCTGCCGGCTGCCGCGCGGGCTCCCCCTCCGCTGTGTCTCTCAATGCGTTCGCCCCTCCGTCGAAATCGGCCTTCGTCACCTGAGCCTACTCAGCAGCAGTCTCGCCGAGCGGCTTGTGCGGCCCGGTGCGGATCAGTGCCGATCGTATGCGTTCGGTCGTACGCGTTCGCTGGAAAGTGTTGACCACGTAGCAGCTTATATTACAAGCTACGCCTGTTCGGCGGCCCGCTCCAAGCCCGGCCGACGTCCGCACGCACACGAGTCCGCGACGAGGGGCACAGGTGAACAGCACCGACCAGCAGATATGTATGGGCGTCTGGGACGGTCCGGGCGCCGGGCCCGGTGCCGTGGCTCCGCCCGTCTACCAGACGAGCCTTTTCACCAAGCCGTCCTTCGGGGAGTTCGTACGGCAGCAGGCCGCCGAACACGAGAACTTCGTCTACAGCCGGGGCACCAACCCGACGGTCGCCTTCCTTGAGGAGCGTCTCGCGCTGCTTGAGGGCGGCGAGGCCGCGAAGTGCTTCGCCTCCGGTATGGGCGCGATCGGCGCAGTCTTCGCCGGTCTGCTGCGCGGCGGTGATCACGTGCTCTTCGTCAACACCGTCTACGGTCCGACGATCGAACTCGCGCAGCACCTTGAGCGCTTCGGGGTCGAGCACACGGTCCTCGCCGACCCGACCGCCGCCGGCGTCGAGGAGCACCTCCGGGAGAACACGGCACTCATCTATGTCGAGAGCCCGGGCACCATGCTCATGAAGGTCGTGGACGTACCGGCGCTGACGGCCGTCGCGCGGCGCCACGGCATCCGCACGGTGATGGACAACACCTGGTCCACACCGCTCTTCCAGAAGCCGCTCGCGGCAGGCGTGGACCTCGTCGTCCACTCCCTGACCAAGTACATCGGCGGACACAGCGATGTCATCGGCGGTGCGGTGATCGGCTCCCGGGACACGATCCGCGAACTCTTCTACCAGGGCCACCAGCTGTTCGGCGCCGTCATGTCCGCCATGGAAGCGTCCCTCGTGCTGCGCGGGCTGCGGACCCTTCCGGTGCGGATGGAGCAGCACCAGCGCAACGCGCTGAGCGTCGTCGACTATCTGCGCGCGCACCCCGAGGTCACCGCTGTCCACCACCCGCACGCCGACCACGACCCGGACGAGGCTGTGATCACCTCCCAGTTCAGCGGCTTCTCCGGGCTCCTCAGCTTCGAGCTGCGGGAGGGCACCTTCGCGCGGGTGTCCCGGTTCATCGACGCCCTGCGCCTCTTTCGGATCGGCCCGAGCTGGGGCGGCTACGAGAGCCTCGTGACGTCACCGGTGCGTTCCATCGATGCCCCGGACCCGGGGCTCGGCGGCCTGATCCGGCTCTCCGTGGGGCTTGAGGGTGCGCAGAGCCAGATCGAGGACCTCGACCGGGCTTTCGCGTCACTCGCCCGCTGACGGCTTCCCCACGCCATCACTACTCTTGCCTGAGAGGAAACAATGGAGTTTCAGCAGGACCCGGCGTCGGCCGAGCAGGCTGAGAAACGTGCGCGCCTCCGACCACGCCTCCAACCGCGGCTCACCGTGGCGCTCATCCCGGTGGCCATCACCCTGGCGATCTTCGTCGGCGGTATCGGGATTCTCAAGTTTCCCGCAGAGTTGATGCTCATATTCGCGGCCATCGTGTTCACGGTCTTCGCCGCCCTCCACGGCGTCGGTCTGGACCAGGTCCTCACCGACATGGGCGAGAAGATCAAGCGAGCCCTGCCGGGCATCCTCATCCTGCTGAGCATCGGGTTGCTGATCGGTACCTGGATGATCGCGGGCACCGTCCCGCTCATGGTCGACTACGGCCTCGAACTCATCGATCCGTCGTACCTGTACATCCTGTCCTTCGTCGTCACAGCCATCGTTGCCACGTTCACGGGGACGTCCTGGGGCGCGGCCGGCACGATCGGCGTCGCGCTGATCAGCGTCGCCGCCACGATGGACGTCTCGCTGGCGATCACCGCCGGTGCCGTGGTCTCGGGTGCGTACTTCGGCGACAAGCTCTCACCGCTCTCCGACACCACCAACGTGAGCTCCTTGGCGGCCGGCGCCAACATCTACGAGCACATCCGCCACATGCTCTATACGGCGGTGCCGTCATCGGTCGTCGCGATCGCGGTCTTCCTGTTCGCCGGGCTGTCGATCGATGCGGGGTCGGTCAACCTTGACGTCATCGACCGCACCACCACCGAGGTGCAGCAGCTTTTCGTCCTCAACCCCGTGCTGCTCCTGCCGCCCGCAGTGGTCCTCGTCGGCTCGATCATGCGCAAGCCCCCATTGATCGTGCTCTTCGTGTCCTCGATGACCGCCGCGGTACTCGCCGTAGTCGTCCAGGGCTTCAGCATCGCCGACACGTTCGACGCCGCCGTCTCCGGCTTCACCACCGACATGCTGCCCGGTGATGTCTCCGCACCGGTCACCAAGCTGCTCGACCGAGGCGGCCTGACCTCGATGTACAGCTCGGCGTTCTTCGTCTTCTGCGCGTTCTTCTTCGCCGCGGCGCTGGAGAACTCCGGCGTGCCCCGCCTCCTGCTCAGCAAGCTGATCAACAAGCTGCGCTCCACCGGCAGCCTTGTGACGGCCACGCTGCTCTCCGGCTTCGCCGTCATCAACGGTACGTCGAACGCCCTTGTCACCTACTTCCTCATCAACGACCTCTACGGTGAGGCCTTCAAGAAGCGGAACCTCCACCCAACCAACCTTTCACGGAGCATGGAGGACTCGGTCACCATCACCGAGGTGCTGATGCCCTGGACCGTCTCCGGCGCCTTCTTCGCATCGACGCTGGGCGTGGCGAACTTCGACTTCCTCCCATGGGCCGTCTTCTGCTGGAGCGGCATCCTCTTCTCCGCACTGCTGGCCTATCTTTCACCCCTCACCCACGACTTCGGCATCCGCCGCCGGGCCCCGGAGCCCGAGGCGGAACCGGCGAAAGCCTGACGGGCGCGAAAGGGCGGGCGACAAGCCGCAGGCTCACCCCGCTGCGACGTACGCCCCGAGCAAGCACATGTTTCTCGGACAGAGGTCGAGGTGGTGGGGTTCATCTGCCGAGCGGTCGAGTGCCGCCGCTGGCATCGTGGCTCGGATGGGTCCGGGGACTTCGACAAGCACGTCGGTTACGCCTGCTGGTCGGCCGCTCCGTCAAGGACGTATTCCGCGGAGAACCCGCCACCGGCTGCCAGGCCGCGTAGCAGGCGACCGCCTCTGTGGGCCGGTCCGCCACCGCGGTGCCGCCGCCCCGGCGGCAACCAGGTCCGCCGCGGCGGCGACCAGGCTGTTTTCTTTCGGGGCATCTGATCGTCGGTTCCCGGTGGTGTGGTGTTGACGGACGCCCAGCCGGCACGTATCGAGCCGTTGTTCCCGGACCGGAACCCCGAGGCCGCCGCTTTTTTGTCGGGGTGCTGTGGCGGCAGACCAGGCACGGGACGTGCTCGCTTGGTATGCGGGCAGAGCCACCCCCTCCTCTGCCCCCCGCTGATCACACCGTACGTATCGGTCCGTCCCGGTGGGCTCCGGTGAGCAGAGCTTCGGCGTGTTTGCGGAAAGCGGTGACCAGGCGGTTGCGGTCGCCGCTGCGCGTGGCGAGAACGACCTGGCTCGGTTCGACCCCGTGCAACGGGACGGTGGTGAGGCTGGGGTGCAGGCCGGTCGCGTGGTCGAGGGGCGGCCCGATGGCCACGGCCTGTCCGGCGGCGATGAGTTCGTGTTTGTCCTCAAGCGCTTCGACCAGGGGGCCGTCGGGCGCGGGGCGCCCGTCGGGCCGGGGATCGAACCGCCAGTAGGCGTTCAGGAGCGGGTCTGACTGGCGTACGTGGGGGATCGGCTCGTCGGCGATGTCGTCGAGGGTGACCGACTCCTTGCCGGCCAGGCGGTGGTCCTGCGGCACGACCAGCACGCGCGGTTCGTCGTAGAGGACGGTGACGCGCAGCCGGTCGGTGGGGAACGGCAGACGCGTCACCACCGCGTCCACGCGGTGCTCCAGCAGCGCGCCGCGCGAGTCGTTCCAGGCGAGCAGACGGGTGTGGACCTCGGCTTCGGGGTTGCGCTGCCGCAGGGCGCGCACGGCCGGAGTGATGATCAGCCCCTTGCTGTAGCCGATGGTGATGCTGCTGGGCCGGACTGCGGCCCGGGTGCGGGCCATCGCCTCGACCGCGGCGCGCAGCAGTTCCTTGGCCTGGGGCAGGAAGACCTCGCCGGCCTCACTGAGCCGGGTGCCGCGCGTGGTGCGGTCGAGCAGGCGGACGCCCACTTGCTGTTCGAGGCGGTGGATCTGCCGGCTCAGTGACGGCTGGGTGGTGTGCAGCGCCTCGGCGGCACGGCCGAAGTGCTGGTGCTCGGCGAGGACCGTGAAGCACTGCACCAGGCGCAGGTCGAGGTCCACGAGCGCGGGGAAGGGATCGGGCACCATCCCACTCTAGCTGCTCTTATACGCATGCCGTATTGCATGTACCGGAACAATCATTGGACTGCGCGCTTGTCGCGGCCGCACCGTGGTGACCATGACATCGGACAGCGTGACATCGTTTCGTATCGACGTTCCGAACAGTGCCCTGGAGGATCTGAAGGACCGGCTCCGCCGGGTACGCCTTGCTGGCCGGGAGACAGCGCGGGACAGCAGCCAGGGGGTGCAGCGGGAGCGGCTTGAGGAGCTGCTGGAGTACTGGGCCACCGGGTACGACTGGCGCAAGCTGGAGCGGCGGCTCAACGAGCTGGGCCAGTTCCGCACCACCATCGACGGTCTCGGCCTCCACTTCCTGCACGTGCGCTCGCCCCGCCCCGACGCCACCGCCCTGTTGCTGCTGCACGGGTGGCCGGGCTCGTTCCTGGAGTTCCTGGGGACCGTCGGCCCGCTCACCGAGCACGGCTTCCACCTCGTCATCCCCTCGATGCCCGGCTACGGCTTCTCCGACCAGCCCACCTCCACCGGCTGGGGCCCGGACCGGATCGCCCGCGCGTATGGCGTGCTCATGCAGCGCCTCGGCTATGACTCCTACCTGGCCCAGGGCGGCGACTGGGGCGGAGTCATCGCGACCCGCATGGGGGCGCAGCGTCCGGCGGGCCTGCGCGCGGTTCACCTCAACTTCCCCGAGTTCCTCGCCGCACCACCGGTCGGCGACGACCCGGCCCCCGAGGAGAAGGCCGCCCTCGAACAGGGCAGCCGCTTCCTCGCCGTCCATTCCGGATACCACGTCGTGCAGCGCACCCGGCCGCAGACCATCGGCTACGCCCTGACCGATTCCCCGGCCGGGCAGGCCGCGTGGATTTATGAGAAGTTCCTCGACTGGGCCCGGCCCGAAGCCCTCACCCGCGACGAGATCCTCGACCACATCTCCCTGTACTGGTTCACCGGCACCGCTGTTTCCTCCGCCCGCCTGTACTGGGAGTACGCCCAACAGCCCCTCGCTCTGACCGAGCTGGACCTTCCCGTCGGGGTCAGTGTCTTCCCGGACGAACTGACGCGTACCCCGCGCGTCTGGGCCGAGCGCGCCTACCGCGACCTGCGCTACTTCAACGACAGCATCCCCGCGGGCGGCCACTTCGCCGCTCTGGAGCAGCCGGAGCTGTTCGCCGAGGAGATCGTCAAGTTCGCGCGGGCGGTGGCCGCGTGAAGACAGTAGTGATCAGCGGGGGCACGGACGGCATCGGGCGCGGCCTCGCCCGCCACCCCGCCATCCGGTACGTGAACAACTTCCCCGGTGCCGTCGCCACAAGCCTCGCCGACGACTACGACGCGGCAGAGGCCGCGCAGGCCGGCCGTCTTGGCGCGACCGGCAAGCCCGTGGAGACCGCCGTGCGGGAGATCCTGCCGTTCCCGCATTCCGGCACCCGGGGCCACCCCGTCGCCGTGAGCGAGGGAGCCGCCGTCCCCCTGGACGCTCAGGCATCGTCCCTTGCCGACGCAGGACGGCTCTACGACGACACCCGGGAGGTGCTTGCCCGATGAAGTGGGTCAGCTACCGCTCCGCCGACGGCTCCGCACGCTGCGGCGTGGTGCGCGGTGACAAGATCCACGCCGTGGGCATGGAGCTGGTGGAGCTGCTGCGCGCCGAAGGCGGGCTGGTGGCCGCCGCGACCAGGGAACCGGCTGAGATCGTCGAGCTGGCCACGGCCGATCTGCTGGCGCCGATACCGGTGCCCCCGGCGGTCCGGAACTTCGCCGCGTTCGAACGTCACGTCAGCAACGCGGGCAGGGCAGCCACCGGCGATGGCACGGTCAGCCCGGTCTGGTACGAGTATCCGCTCTTCCACTTCTCCAACCCGGCGGCGATCAGGGGACCGCACGACGAGGTTCCCATCGCCCCGGACGCTCAGTTGTGGGACTACGAGGTCGAGGTCGCCGCGGTCATCGCCGGGGACTGCTCGAACCTTGACGCCGCCACGGCGGAGAAGCACATCGCCGGATACCTGGTCTACTGCGACTGGAGCGCACGCGACATCTCCGCGAGCGAGATGGGGTTCGTGTACGGCCCGTCCAAGAGCAAGGACTCCTCGACCAGTCTCGGCCCGTTCCTCGTCACCCCCGACGAGCTGGAACCCTACCGCTCGGACAGGGGCTATGCGCTGCGGATGGACGGGTACGTCAACGACGAGCATTACGGCGGCGGCAGTTGGGACGAGATCCACTGGTCATTCGGCGAGATGCTGGCGCACGCGTCGCGCGGCACCACGCTGCGCGCCGGTGACATCCTCGCCAGCGGCCCCGTGGGAACCGGCTGCATCCAGGAGTTGTCCGGTCACCGCCCCTACCTGGCACCCGGAGACGCGGTCCGGATCGAAGTGCGGGAGCTGGGCGCGATCTCCGCACGGATCACCGCGCCGGAGCCGTCCTGACTCACCGGATACACAAAAGACGATCCTGATCCTTCCACTTGCCGGGAGACCACCGCGATGCATCTCGCCAACACCTTTCCTCGCACCAGCATGGACCTGAACGCCGTCCGCGAGGTCAGCCTCACCATCAACGCCGCCCACCTGTTCGTCTACTTCATCCCCGAGGCACCGGAGCAGGCCGCCGAGCTGGGCGTGACCGAGTACGCACCGGCGTACTTCGCGTTCCGGTCGGCCCCGATGGGCGCAGTCCCGTGGCAGGTCACACTCGCGGCCTTCTACAGTTTCAGCCCCCGGTCGGTGCAGGCCATGGCAGGCGTGTGGGAGGCCGCGACACCACAGCAGTGGCAGGCCGCCCGATTCACGGCCGCCGGCCGCGCCTTGCAGCGCGTCGGCGTGGACCTCACCGCCGACCAGATCGCGGAGGCACGATCGCTGATCGACCCGGTCGTCGCGAGCGCCGACTACGCCGGGAAGACGATGGCCGCCGCCAACGCCTCGGTCCCCCTTCCCTCGGATCCGCTCGTCGCGCTGTGGCAGCAGATCACCGTGCTGCGCGAGTGGCGCGGCGACGCGCATGTCACCGTGCTCGCCGCCAACGGTCTCGGCCCGTGCGACTGCAACGTTCTGCAGACCGCGACAGGCCACTTCCCGGAAGCGATCGCACGTGCCACCCGGCTGTGGGACGACGAGGAGGTGGCCGCGGCAACGACGCGCCTCGCCGCACGCGGCTGGCTCGACACCGACGGCACCGCGACCGATGCCGGCATAGCGGCGCGCGAACAGATCGAGGCGGAGACCGACGCACGCTGCGCCACACTCTGGACACCGATCGGCGACGCGAACGTCCGTCGCCTCACCTCGCTCATCATGCCGATCCACGACGCGTTCACCGCAGCCGGGACATACCCCTTCCGCGTGGAGACGGGAGACACGCAGCCCACCGATGCGGAGACCGCCGGGTAGGCCGAACCCCGCGAGCAGCTCCTCGTGCCTGATGATGCAGCCGTCCCCATCGGCGTCGGCCCAGTGCTGGAACGCATGCCGGCCAGCAGCTGTACCGGTGGGCCGCCCGGGTGAGCGAAGGCCCATGACTGCGCCGGGGCGAGTACCGGCACGTCGGGCGGGTCCTCCACGAGGGCGCGCAGACGCATACCGCCGGTCAGTGTGGTGCCGCCGTCTCGAAGAACTCGTCGCCGCCGTCCGTGACCGGCTCGGGCGGCGGCTGGTCCCGGCTTTCCACCTTGATGGTGCTCTCGCCGATGCCAGCACCCATGAGCACGACGCCCACGACATCTGTCCGCTCACCGTCTTGCGTCACCTCGGGTCACTTGTCGACCAGGACGAAGAACTCGTCCCCCTCCACGACGCGATGTCCGGTGCTCAAGCCCCAGGTCCTCGTCCGACAGGCTGCGGTACGCATGGTCAGGAGTGTCGAGATCGGTCGTCATGGTCTCCGTGATGTCGGATCCGTGCACGTTGGCCACCGTGGTTCACGAATCCGCCTGTGAGGGCTCAAGGCTCTTTTGTGGGACCAGTCACCGGGCCGCTCGGCCCGCCCCGTTCGTTCGCCGCGGCACGGTCGCGGTCGGGGCTGGATCCCGGAATACCTGCTCGATCCGAACGGAGAAACCGACATGCGCAAGTGGTGGCCCCTGACGGCGGTCTGCCTGGGCGCTTTCATCCTGCTGGTGGATGTGACGATCGTGAACGTCGCACTTCCCAGCATGGCTGCCGACCTCGGCGCTTCCTTCACCTCGCTGCAATGGGTGATCGACGGCTATGCCCTGGCGCTCGCCGCCCTGCTGCTGGCCTCCGGTTCCCTCGCGGACCGCTTCGGCCACCGGCGTTCCTACGTCTGGGGTCTGGGCGTCTTCGGCCTGGCCTCGCTGGTGTGCGGTCTCGCCCCCAACGCGGAGGTGCTGATCGCCGCCCGCGTGGCACAGGGCGTCGGCGGCGCCGCGATGTTCGCCACCGCCCCCGCCCTGCTGCTCACCTCCTACCAGGGCAGGGACCGGGGTACGGCCTTCGGCGTGTGGGGCGCGGCCAACGGGGCCGCCGCGGCTGCGGGGCCCCTGCTCGGCGGGCTGCTCACCGAGCACTTCAGCTGGCCGACGATCTTCTGGGTCAACCTGCCGATCGCCGCCGCAGCCATCGCCACGACGCTGCGGGTGGTAACTGCCGACCGGCCCGCGGGCCGGCCCACCGGATCTCCCGGCCACGGGGCGCGGCTCAGTGGGGCCTCGGCCCGCGTCGACATCCCCGGCGCGACGGCCTTCACCGTCTCCATAGCCGCGCTCACCTATGGGCTCATCCGCGGTGGGGAGGTGGGATGGGTCTCGTCCGGGACCCTGGCGGCCTTCGCCGTCACCGCCACGGCGCTCATCGCCTTCGTGGTGATCGAGCACCGTACGGCGCGGCGCGGGAGCACCCCGATGCTGGACCTTGCGCTGCTGCGCCGGCCCTCGTTCGCCGCGTTGATGAGCGGGGCGCTGCTGTTGCAGGGTGGCGCTTTCGGCTGGCTGGTGCTGGTCTCGCTGTGGCTCCAGTCGGTGCTGGGCCTCAGTCCGGTCGGGGCGGGTCTCGCCCTGACCCCGCTGGCCGGGGCTTCGTTCCTCGTGGCCGCCGCAGCCGGCCGTCACCTCCAGCGTCTCGGGCCGCGTCTGCCGATCGGCATCGGGCTCCTGTCCGTCGCCGCGGGCATGCTGTTGCTGCGTGCGGGGATGACGGCCGACGCTGGGCAGACCGCGCTCATGGCAGGGCTCGTGGTCACCGGGATCGGCGTCGGCCTGGCCACACCGGTGCTGGTCTCGGCTGCCACCTCCGCTGTGCCGCCGAGGCAGGCGGGAATGGCCGGCGGGGCTGTCAACACGTTCCGTCAGCTGGGCATGACCTTGGCCATCGCTGTCTTCGGCACCCTCTTCACCAGCCGGACGGCCGCCGTACTCGCCGGGCCCGGCACGGTGCCCGACCCGGGGCAGGGCGCCTCGGCGCTGGCCGCCGGGCAGGCCCGGCACCTGGTGGAGGCGGCGCCCGCCGCCCACCGGAGCGCGGCGCGGCAGTTGGTGCACGCGGCGTTCGCCACCGGTCTCGACCGGGTGTTCTTGGCAGCAGCGCTGGCGGCAGCGCTCGGCGGACTGATCGTCCTGGTCTTCGTACGGCCGTCCCACGGGACCGCCGCAGTCGCCGCCACGGGGCGCGCCACCGCCCGCGCGCAGGGCAGCTCGCAAGCTGTCGGCCAGGGCACGGGTGATGTCGAGGAGCAGGAACCGGACGGGGCCCGGGTGCCGGTGCAGGCGCCCGTGACGGCACAAAGCACAGCGGCAGCCGCCGACCGGAAGCGCGCCTGACGCAGCGCGGCTGGACGCCCGCCTTCCCGCAAGCCGCTTCCGCGGTCGGGCCGTCGATACTCGTCGGCGGCCCCACCGCGCATCCACCTCCGCTTCCGTCACGCGTTTGACCGGATTCTTCAGGAGCCTCATCGTGTTCACCGATGTGACGGCCGCTGCCGACACCTCCCCCACCACACCGCGCCTCTCGTTCCTTCTCGTCCACGGGGCCTGGCACCGGTCCGGTTCCTGGGATCCCGTGCGGGAGGCACTCGCAGCCGATGGCTGGACGGCTCGGACGGTAGACCTCCCCAGCGCCGGGCCGCAGCGCACGCCCGCCGCCGGGATGTACGACGACGCGGATGCGGTAGCCGCGCATCTGCGGCAGGCAGTCGGCCCGGTGATCGTCGTCGGCCATTCCTACGGCGGACTCCCGGTGACCCAGGCCGCCGCCGGCCCTCCCGCCGCCGCTCACCTCGTCTACCTGGCGGCGTATCTGCCCGAGGAGGGGGAATCCCTGCTCAGCATCCATGGTCATCACGGCAGTCAGGACGAGGATCTCAACGGCACAGCCCCCGTCGTCTTCGACGATCCCCGCACCGCGCTGTTCGGGGACCTGCCCGACGAGCAGGCCGAGGACGCCGTCGGCCGACTCGTCACGCAGAGCCGCCGCTCCTTCCAGCAGCGGGTGACCCGGGCAGCGTGGCGGACCGTGCCCTCCACGTACGTGCTCTGCGAGCGTGACAAGGCGCTCCCGCCCGCATTGCAGGGGCGGATGTCCGCCCGCGCCGCACACGTCGAACGACTGAACACCGGCCACTCCCCCTTCCTGTCCGCACCTGCCGAACTGGCCGCGCTCCTCGGCCGCATCGGCGCCAAGGCGGCCAGGCCATCACCGGATCGAGGAGGGCGAGAGCGTGCGCGTCCAAGGGGAGATCGGGGACGCGGGCAGTAAGCAGCCGGAACATGGAGGCAGCGGCGAAGCAGGAGTGACCGGTTGAACCGCCAGGTGGGGGCGGGAGGTGTCCTCCTGGAGGCGGCGGCGATCAGACCGCGGCCGGCGGGCAGGAGTGCTTCGGCGTCCACGAGGTAGTGGTCCCGCTGGTCCCGTCACCCTGCTCCGGCGCGGAATCGCGGTCTTCCGCCGCCTGAGCAAGGCAGAGGCCGTCGGCCTTGGCGCCGACGGCCTCCCCCACGTCTGCCAACGGCTTTCCCGCGCGCAAGAGCACCAGCGTGGAGACGCTGGCTGATGCCGGCTGAAACCTCCGTGCTGTCCTCTGCCACCGGGGCCGCAGCACTCCTGATCCACACCACGACACGGCGGTCGAGGGCTGCCTGGGCCGTCTGCTCAGGAAGGGGCAGAGGCGTGGTGCTCGGCGTGGTCCTGTGTCCGGCTGGGCCTGAACCAGCGACGGACGAGCGCGATCAGGGAAGGTCCTCCGCGGAAGCACCACAGGGCGATGACCGGATCGCAGATGGCGCATGCCTGGGATGTGTCGTGGGCGAACGGCAGGATGGGATTGCCCTTGAGGTGGTGGGCGATGTCCCATGCGGTGTGGAGCAGCCAGCCGATGCCGATGAAGGTCCAGGACTCCAGGCCGCGGTAGGCGACGTAGGCCATGAGTGCGACGAAGGGCAGCTCCCACGGGCCGAATCCGCCCCCGCTCAGGTAGGCGGCGCCGGCTCCGCCCACCATGACCGCGTTGAAGCGGCGTCGGTGCGGTTCCTTGATCAGGGACATCACCAGGCAGTAGAGGATGCCGACGATCACCGGTGAGACGAGGTTCATGAGGGGATGACTCCTTCCGCCTGGGCATGGGCCGAATCGCCAGGGCCGAGCTGTCGCAGCACGAGCAGCCCGCCGACGCCTGGAACGAGGGCCAGGGCCTTGGCGGCGGCCGACGCTTCCTTGAGGCGCCAGGACGCGATCACGACGAACAGGTAGGCGCAGCCGTGCGTGGGGCCCATCAAGGAAGAAACGGGCTTGAGATGGACGGTGAACACGTTGGCCAGCATCACGATCAGAGAGATCAGCTCGGCGTGAGCAGCGATCCGCAGATGGCGAGGAGAGCGGAGGTGCATGGTCACACTCCCGTGGTGGAGCCGGGACGGATGATCATCAGTACGGTGACGGTGGCCCAGAGCAGGTTGAAGATGCCGGTGACCATGGCGAGACGGCCCGGCGCCCCGGGGGTCGGCGTCGGCATCGGCGAGGCGGTGCCCGTGACCTGGGCAAGGGCACGGTCCTGTGCGGGCAGGATCGCAAGCGCCAGTACGCCGGCGGCCGCCGCAGTCAGCAGGATCGAGGCGATCAGCCATGCGTCGCCGAGGACACCGAGGCTGCTGGCCGTGGCGAAGCCGAAGAGGGGTACCGCGATGCCGATGCCCGCGTAGACCCGGCAGACGCGGTGCAGCGTCCGCAGGGTGGTGCGGGCCTCGTCGCCGCCGGAGTCACCAAGGGCGCGGCGCAGCGTCGCAGGGAACATGCTCGCGGCGACAGTGACCGGGCCGACGGCAACGATGGCGGCCAGGACGTGCAGGGACAGAAAGAGCTTGGTCACGCCTGGTACTCCGGGGCGGTCCTGCGCTCGCCGGTGACCTTCGAGGACGGAAGGCGGCCGGCCTTGGAGGTGCCTTGGAGGGTGTCGCCGTCGACCGTCACGTCGAACGCCAGATCAAGCCGCATGGGCTTGGTGATGGCCTGCTTCCAGGTGAGCCGGTCGCCGTCGAGGGTGAGGTTGCTGAGTGGTACTTCCTCACCGGCTCCGTGGGCGACACCGGTGAGGACGCCGTCCTGCTCACGGAGTTCGACGACGGCCTTGATCTTGCCGATGGGGGTGGAGATGGACAGGTTCCAGGTGCCTTCAACGGGCATGGGGGTGGTGTTCCTGACTGTGCAAGGAGGTGGTGAGCGGCTCGGTCTGCGAACGACCGAGCATTCAGAGGGCGGTGGGCGCCGGTCCCTGGGCGCGCCAGACAGTGCCGCGCCGCTCGTGGGAGAAGAGTTCTTCGACGGCGTGCGCGATGCGGGGCCCCACCTCGCGCTCCAGAAGGTAGAGGCCCAGGTCGAGCCCGGAGGTGACACCGGCGCCGGTGACCAGGTCGCCGTCGTCGACGATGCGGGCGCGGACCACGTGGGCCCCGGTGGCGTCCAGCATGTCGAGGCCCATGTGGTGGGTGGTGGCGTGACGTCCCTCCAGCAGGCCCGCCAGGGCCAGGACGAGTGAGCCGCCGCAGACGGTGGCGACCGTGGTGTCCGGGTCGTCCATCGCCTGCTTGAGGAGTGCGGGAAGCTCAGTGGTCAGCGTGCGGCCCAGCAGCACCGGGATGAATTCGTCCTGCCGCCACTCACCGGCGCCCACCTCTTCTTCCGGGACCTCGCCGGGTTCGCCCACGCGGCCGGAGGCTCCGGGCACCAGAATCATGTCCGCGCGCCGGGGGTCGAGGGCACCGGCGGCGCGCAGCGTCAGTCCTCCGGTGCCGCTGATCACCTCGCGGGGGCCCTCAGCGGTGACCAGCTCGACGGTCACCGCGCCGTCCGACGCCGAGCCGCCGGCGTACAGCACCTCGTAGGGAGCAATGGCATCGAGCGGGTCGAAGCCGTCGTACAAGACGACCTGGATGTGCATGGAGGTTCCTTCGGGGTCGTTTTCCCTCGGACACCGCGAAGTCAACCGGCTGCCGCCGTGATCGCCCAGCGGCACCAGTGACAGGTTTCAACGGGATAGTGCCAGGCCCTCACAGAAGGTTGAGAGCCGCGATGAACTGGGGCTTTCCCGGAGGGGGAAAGCCAGGGGCCGGCAGGGCGCGTCGGCAGCGGGGTGGGTCTTGGTGGCCGGTCGGCTGCGGGAGCGTCCGAGGGGGTGGGCGTGCGGCTCGCCTGCCGGGGTCCCTTGGGGGCGGGTCCCCGGCCGCGTGCTGGTGCGCGCGGACGATGGTTCGCTGGTGCGCGCGGACGATGGGCGAGTCGATCGCGACGACCCGCTCCGCGTCGCCTTCGGCTTCTGCCCGGGCCGGCGGCGCGGTGCACAGTTCTCCTACGTGCCGTCGGCGGCCCAGCGGATCGATGCCGGCGGTCGGCTCGTCCAGGAGGAGGACGCGGGCGCGGACCGGCGCGGCTGCGCACGGCAACAGCTCCTCAGATTGTCCGGCCGAGCACCGCGCCGACGCGTTCGTGGTCGGAGATGGGTGCCATATGGGCGGCGCCTTCGATTGTCAGGAGCCGGGCCCCGCGCCGCAGTGCCGTATTCGCCGTGTCGGCGAAGAAGGGAGAATCTCCGAACCGTATGTAGGTCGCCGGTGGGTGAGGGTGGCCGGACGCGGGTTCCGGCAGGGGTTCCTCGTGAGTGGCCCGGCTCAGCGGCCGGGCCCGCGCGGTCACCCACTCCAGGTCGGCCGCCGCGAGACCCATGGTCTCGAAGCCGAAGGGGTGAATCAGCCATGCTTCCTGCTCCGGCCGCAGAGCGGCAGCGGCGTCGCACGCGTCGCGCAGGACGGGTTGGAGGTCGAAGGCCGACTGGCCGGGCGAGGGGAAGAACGCGTCAAGGTAGACGAGTTGCCGGATGTGCTGCGGCCGTTCGTATCCGGCACCGGTGATGACCATGCCCCCGTAGCTGTGTCCCACGAGGGTCACGTCGGTGAGAGCGTGCCTGTCGATCAGGGCGACGATCTCCGCGATGTGGGTGCGCAGTCCGACGCGGGGCCCGGCCGGGGCGAGTGAGGGGCACATTACGGTGTGGCCGGACTCCCGTAGCCGGGGGGCGACCCGCTCCCAGGCCCAGCCGCCGAGCCAGGAGCCGTGCACGAGGACGAAGGTGGCCATCATTCCTCCTGCCCGGCTTTGGCCGCCCAGGAGGAGCGGATGTCCCGCAGAATCCACTTCAGGCGGTCGTCGGGGATCAGAAACCCGCCGACTCCGGACGAGAACAGCACGTCGTAGACGCGTTGGGACACCTCGGTGAGCCGCTCCGCGAAGTCCTCGTCGTCCTCCGGTTCCGCGGGGAGAAGGATGACGATGGTGTCGTCTCGCTGTTCCACCGCCTCGACGGCGAAATCCTCGCGGGGATGGTGGCCCGACTCCTCGCACAGCACTGCTTTCGGGTCGGCGACGAGCCTCTCCCGGTAGGCGCTGTCGTTGACGAGCCGCAGTGTGTGGAGGGTTCCGGCGTCATGTTTCATGGTTGCTCCGCGTCGTATGTCGTATCGGTGCCGGTCCGGGCTTCGAGGAAGCCTCGGCGCATGGCCAGCAGTTCGCTCTTGAGCCGTTCGGGCAGCAGCCAGACGAAGTTGTCCCCGCTGCGCCACAGGTCCATGAGGTTCACGGGCTCACGGCGGTCCGGCTCGTCCGGCTGTTTCGCGGGTGGGAGGACGTAGTACAGCGTGTCGCGTTTCTGCAGCCTGACCTGCACGTTGACTCCCGGGGGCACATGCACGCCCATCGACGCCAGGGCCTTGAGGGGCTCGCGTTCCAGTCGTGCGGCGAAGGACGGGTCCTCCCAGGCACGGCGGGTGAGGGCCGTTTCGAAATCCTGGTCTTCGCCCGTGGGGGATGTCGTGCGGGCCCTGTGGGGCTCATGTGCCCTGGCGGGCTCGCCCGCCGCGGCCTCGTCGGCCGGTACGGCTCGCTCATGGCTCCCTCGCGCGGGGAGCGCGGCGACCACCTGGACCTCGAGGAGGTACTCCGGTGCGAAGAGTGCGGGCACGCCCACCAGCGTGCTCGCCGGGGCTTCCGTGACACCGGCCCGCAGCGGCCCGAAGATCGCGGGCAGCAGCTGCGGGGTGTAGTCGACGACGTAGACGGTCTCTTCGATGATGTCGTTGCGGGTGGCACCGACCGCGGCGAGCGCGGCGTCGAGGTTACGGGCGATCTGTGCCGCCTGCGCCTCGTGGTCGCCGAGTCCCACGGGCCGCCCTCGCGTATCCCAGGCGACCTGCCCGGAGAGATGCACGAGCCGCGTTCCATCGATGGTGACGACCTGGCTGATCTGGTCGGTCGGGTTGTGCACGGATGGTGGACTGACGCGGTTCACAGGCATGTTCAGCTCCTTCAAGAGGGCGTACCGGCCCAGGCGGTCAGCGCCTGGGCCCGTTCGTCGCGGCGCGCGCCGCCGTCGGTGGTGCGGGTGGCCCACGCGATGTGTCCGTCGGGGCGTACGAGAACCTCGGTCACCCCGTCGAGGTCAGGGTGCTCGTCGTACGTGTCAGCGGTGACGGCCGTGACCCGTGAGCCCCAGCCCGTGCCGACGGCCTCCCGAAGGGCCGGGTCCTTGGCCAGGGCGAGCAGCACGAAGCGGCCCTGGGTAAGCAGTTCGTACACCCGCTTCGCCTCCGAACCGGCGGCCGTCAGCCCGACATCGGGCATGCGGCGCCCCGCCAGCGGGTCGGCGGTCGAGTCAGCCGGCGGGTAGAGGGTGCCGAGCGCGGAGACCTGGTCGGCGAGCCGGCGGTTGACCTCCGGCATGCCCAGCAGTTGGTCGAGGAGTTTGCGCAGGGCCGCGGCCGGGCGCTGGTACTGCGCGACCAGCGTCAGCTCTGCCAGCAGGGTCTGGACCTCGGTGTTCTCGGTCACCGACTCGCCGACCGGCCGACGCTCCCCGTCGTAACTGTCCAGCAGGCCCGGCGGGGCCCAGCCGCCCACCACGGCGGCCAGCTTCCACCCCAGGTTCATGGCGTCCTGGAGCCCGGTGTTGAGCCCCTGGCCCGCCGCGGGGAAGTGGATGTGGGCGGCGTCGCCCGCCAGCAGGATGCGTCCCGAACGGTAGCTCTCCGCGAGCCGTGTGGCATTGCCGAACCGCGACAGCCAGCGGGGTTCGGCGATTCCGCAGTCGGAGCCGGTGATCCGGGTGAGCGACGTACGGAACTCCTCCAGGGTCACGGGCTCCCGGGCCGGGACCCGTATTCGCTCCGGATCCAGGCAGACGAACCGGGTGAGCCCTTCCTCCAGCGGCGCGACGATCACGCCACGGGCCCGTGCCGCGTCCAGGGCGCCGGGCCGCGGGTCGACGACCGCGAAGTCCCCGAGCATCCCGGTCAGGGTCTCGTCGGTGCCGGGGAAGCCGATCCCGGCGGCCCGCCGCACGATGCTGCGCCCGCCGTCACACCCGACCGCGTAGAGGCCACGTACGGTCTCGGTGCCGCCGCCGGGGACGCGCGTCTCCACCTCGACCCCGTCGCCGTCCTGGCTCACGCCGAGGGTCTCGTATCCCCGGCTGATCTCCACCCCCAGCTCGTGCGCCCGCTCCTCGAGGATCGCCTCGGTGCGCGCCTGGGCCAGGAAGAGGGTGTAGCCGTGCCGGGAGTCGAGCGCGCTGAAGTCCAGCTGTGTGCGCAGCCCCGCGAAGTGCCAGCTCGGCACGGTCCGGCCGAGCGGGAGGAACCGGTCGAGCAGTCCCCGCTGGTCCATCAGTTCCAGGCTGCGCGGGTGCAGGCTCAGCGCCCGCGAATGGCGCTGCGGTTCCGTGCGGCGCTCCAGGACCCGGGTCCGCACGCCCGCCAGTGCCAGCTCGCAGGCGAGCAACAGCCCGGTCGGGCCCGCGCCTGAGACGACCACATCCGTGTTCATCAATGATGTTCTCCCCATTTAGTGAACGGCGTTCACGTGAACGATGTTTAGTATAGTGAGACCCGTGAGCACCCCGTCAAGTCCGACCAGAGGCCGCCCCGCCAGGCTCAACCAGGCCCGCACCGTCCAGACCGCCCTCGACCTGCTGAACGAGTCCGGGCTCGACGCGCTGACCATGCGCAGGCTCGCCGACGCGATGGATGTGCAGGCCGGCGCGCTGTACCGCTACTTCGCGACCAAACAGGACCTGCTCACCGCCATGGCCGAGCGCATGGTCGGCGGCGTCGCCGAGGCCGCCGGGCCGGCGGAGGACAGCGACTGGAGCGAGAGAGCGGCGCGCCTGGCCCGCGCGCTGCGTGCGGCCCTCCTCGCCCATCGCGACGGCGCACGCGTCTACGCCGGTACACACTCGACCGGCCCGAACACCCTGGGCTTCGCCGACAGCCTCACCGGCGTGCTGCGTGAGGCGGGCTTCAGCGACGCCGAAGCGGCACGGGCGCTCTACGCGGTGGCCAACTTCACCGTGGGCCACACCCTGGAGGAACAGGCCGCCCTGCAACCGGAGAACAACGGGTCCGCCGATGCGGGAAACCTGCACGAGGCGGCGACGGCAGGGGCCTACCCGCACCTCGCCGCCACACTGCCGACGCTCACCAGCACGGACTTCACAGCCCACTTCGAGTTCGGACTACGGCTGCTCCTGGACGGCCTGCGTGCTGTACGGCAGTGACCCCGCAAACGGTCCGACACCGCGGGCCCCAACCGCGTAGAAACAGAGCGACGGCACGCTCCTGACCATCCACCGCACCGTCACCCCACGAGTGACACGGGACGCCTGACGGGCGGCGGCCCCGAACGTGCCCCGAACGTGCCCCTATGAAGGCAGCGCGCCCCGGAACGGATCGGCCAGATCAATCGACCAGATCAACGGGCGCATCCGCGGAAGCCGGAGCCTGCCGCTACCGGCTCGACTGGAAGCCCCGTCGGCGCCGCAACGTCGCCGAGCCCAGCTACAACCGACTCAAGCACGACAAGGCCCTGGCCGCCCGCCGCGACAAACACGCCCGTCCTACAAGGCACTGGTCCCCCTCGCCCGCCTCCGGCTCAGGCTGCCCTGGGCCTAGGGAGACAACCTAGGAGTTGTCCGGTCGGCGGGGCGGTTGGGCAACTGTCCGCTCGGCGGCGGACGGGTAGGTCGCGGCGAAGCCGGCGAGGATGAGGTCGACCCCGGCGAGGAACTGTTCGCGGTCGTCGTGATCGCTCAGGTGGCTCGCCACGGCCCGGGTGGAGGGGTAGGTGTGCGGGTCGAGTTCTTGCCACGCCTGTGAGACGGACTCGAAGAACGAGGCACGGTTCACTTCAGGGCCGAGCTCGCGGGCGCTGGCCGCGTTCGCGGCGTTCTGCGCGGCGGCACCGAGGATGTAGTGCATCAGCGCGGAGGTCGCTGTGAACCAGCTGTGGGCGGGCACGTTCAGTGCGATGACCTGGCGGCTGATGCCTTCGAAGATCCGCGCCGTCACCGGCCCCCAGGGGTTGCGGGAGAGCTGAGCGGCGAGCTGCGTGGACAGCCACGGGTGCGCCTCGATCGCGTCGTACAGGGCGAGTGCGACAGCGTGTACCTGCTCCCGCTGCGGCTGCGCCTGCGGTGACGGGGCGGGCTGGGCGGGAAGAGCCGTGCCGATGACGGCCTCGGTGGCCGCGCCGAGCAGGTCCCTCTTGTCCGACACGTGCCAGTAGATCGCTCCCGGGCCGGTCGACAGGTGCTCGCTCAACGCCGGGAACGTCAGCCCGCGCTCCCCCGCCGTGTCGAGCAGCTCGACGGCGGCCTCGGCGATCCGCTCCCGTGTGAGCGGATCCGCACGCCGCTGCGACTTCTTGTCGGTCCGTGATGTCACCCTGCCATTTTGACACATCTGGAATTGGATTCCACACTGGCTATGGAATGACATTCCACAGGCGTCCGGGACCCCTTCCGGCTGCCTCGACACCTCACTAGGAGCCTTATATGAACCCGCACGTCACAATCGTCGGTGCCGGTCTCGGCGGCCTCGTGCTCGCCCGCGTCCTGCACGTCCATGGAATCCCGGCCACCGTCTACGAGGCCGAGCCCTCGCCGACCGCGCGCACGCAAGGCGGCATGCTCGACATCCACGAGGAGAACGGCCAGGCGGCACTCCGGGCGGCGGGCCTGATGGACGCGTTCCGCGGCATCATCCTGGAGGGCCGGGAGGCGATACGGGTCCTCGGACCCGACGGGACCCTGCTCCACGCCGACGACAGCGAGCGGGGACGCCCCGAGGTGCAGCGCGGTGAACTGCGACGCATCCTGATCGACTCATTGCCGGCCGGCGCGGTCCGGTGGGGACACGCGGTCAGGGAAGTGCGACCCCTCGGCGAGGGGCGTCACGAGGTGACCTTCGCCGACGGCACCACCACGACGACGAGCCTGCTGGTGGGCGCGGACGGCGCGTGGTCGCGTGTCAGGCCGCTGCTGTCCGACGCCGAGCCCGAGTACACCGGCACCTCGTTCGTCGAGACTTGGCTGTACGACGGTGACACCCGGCATCCGGCCTGCGCGAAGGCGGTCGGCGGCGGAGCGATGTACGCGCTCGCGCCGGGGAAGGGAATCCATGCGCACCGGGAGCGCGGCGGGACGCTCCACGCCTACGTGGCACTCGTCAAGCCTCTGGACTGGTTCCTCGCCATCGATTTCACCGATCCCGCCGCAGCCACGGCCCGTGTAGCCGAGGAGTTCGCCGGTTGGGCGCCCGAACTCACCGCCCTCATCACCGACGGCGACACGGCACCGGTCCTGCGTATCCTCAACTCGCTTCCCGTGGAACACCGGTGGGACCGGACTGCCGGAGTGACCCTGATCGGTGATGCGGCCCACCTCTCGATTCCCAACGGCGAAGGCGCCAACCTGGCCATGTACGACGGCGCCGAACTGGCCGAGGCCATCGCCGCCCACCCCGACGACATCGAGGCCGCACTCGCCGACTACGAGCAGGACCTGTTCACCCGCAGCGCCGCAGCCGCCAGGGACGGCTACAAACTCCAAGAACTCCTCTACGGCGACGACACACCTCACGACCTGATCGACCTGTTCGACCTGCACGACTAGGCAGTTTCTTTCAGACCATCTGGCCGTTGGTCCTGGGTGTGGTGTTGGCCGATGCACCGTAGGCACGCATCGAGCCGTTGCTACCTCTGCCGGACCGGGCCCCGGGCGGGGTGGGCGGTGGCGGGGTCGCCGGCAGGCGGTCGACGCGATCGCGTTCAAGTACCGCACCGGCACGCCTTGGACGGGCCGGACCTGCCCGAGGGTTTCGCGTCGTCGAAAGGCGTGCGCAACCGGCTGCACAAGTGAGCTGCCCACGGTACCTGGGAGAAGGTGTTCGCCGCGCTGCTGGCCCAGGCGGACGCCGAGGGGACCTGGACTGGGAATGCACCCGCGTCCGAGCAGGTCATGGCCCGCCTCCGGGTGCGCCCAGACGGGTCGGCCATCCGCTGATCACGCCGGATGCGGTCCTGGCCGACAAGGCATAAGCGTCCCGGGCCATCCGCATCCGCCTGCGGCAGTGACGGGCACGGGCGGCAGCCCCCACAGCCGGTCGAGCAGCCGACGCACCGCAAACGGCGCGGCCGACTCGGCGGCCGTCCCCGGCCTTCGACCGCGAGACCTACAACGAGAACCACAAACAGCGCGACCCGCCGAGCGCTGTGTCAACAAGCGCAAGCAAGGACGCGGCCCGGCTGACACCCGATACAGCAAGACCGCCACCATCCACCTGGTCGGACACCACCTCACCGCCACCTTCACCCGGCCAGCAAGGTAATCCCGATGAAACCAGCCAGGGCTACGACGACATCCGCCTGCGGCGATGGCGTCGGGGCCCGGGCATCGTCCCGCACATCGCCCGTCCTGGCGTCGAAACCTCCCAGCCCCTCGGCCAGCACCGCCGGGGTGGTCCAGCGTGCCCCGCTCTTGCTGTCGGCTGCAAGCGACGACCGCACCGACGCTACGAGCGCGAGGCCGAGCACGTCCTCGCCTTCACCTCGATCGCCACCAGCCTGATCAACTACCGCGCACTCGCTCTGTGACAGCGGCCTCTCACGTCCGTCCCGTTCGGGTCTCCCCCGTACGGGCGTCGTAGGCGTCGCGCGCTGCATGCACGCGGGCTGCGTTTGTCTTGGACCAGTCGGCGATGGCTGTGGTGAGTGTTTCCGCTTCGTGGCCGAGGCTGGTGAGGGCGTACTCGACCCGTGGAGGGATGGTCGGGTAGACGGTGCGGCTGACCAGGCCGTCACGTTCGAGGTTGCGGAGCGCCTGCGTGAGGGACTTCTGGGTCACGCCTCCGATATGTCGGCGCAGTTCGGTGAAGCGGAGTGGACGGTCGCTCTGGCCGAGCATGCCCAGTATGTAGAGCGACCACTTGTTCGCCAGCACGCTCACGACCGTGCGCGACGGGCAGTCCTTCGAGTACGTGATCTTCGAGTTGGTATCCATCAGGTACCTATATATCCAGACGGTGCCTACTTCACAAACGATACGGCGCCTGGGCAGCCTGGAGAGGCTGTACCGCGTTGCGTGCAGAGACCATCCCTTCGACACTGATGATGGAGGCGCCATGATTCTGGTGACTGGAGCGACGGGCAAGATCGGCACCGAGACGGTGCGGCTCTTGGGCAGCAAGTGCCTCCCCGTCAGGGCGCTGGTGCGGGATGCCGCGCGTGCGCCGCAGGATGGAAGCTGGAGCGGCGTCGAGGTCGCCGTAGGAGACTTCGGCCAGCCGGACACGCTGGAGGCGGCGATGGCCGGTGTCGACACGCTCGTCTTGATCAGTCCTTCGGTTCCCGCTCAGGAGATCGCGGCCATCGACAGTGCCGTCCGCCAGGCTGTGAAGCACGTCATCAAGATCACGAACCACAAGGCGACCGACGACTCCCCCGTCGAGCGCCGCCGCGATCATGCACGCATCGAGGCTCACCTCAAAGCGAGCGGACTGACGTACACGCTGCTTGCCCCGAACCTGCTCATGCAGAACCTGTTCCTCATGGCTCCGATGATCAAGCAAACCCACGGGTTTGTAATGTCTACCGGCGACGGCCAGTTCGGCATGATCGATTCACGTGACGTGTCCGCAGCCGCGGCGGCCGTCGCAGCTGATCCCACCGGCCATGAGGGGAGCACCTACTTGCTGACCGGTCCCGAACTCGTCACCTACGCCGACGTTGCCGCCGAGCTGACCCGCGCCCTGGGCGAGGAGATCGAGTACCGCCGACTCACGCCCGACCAGCACCGCGAGGCGATGGTCCGAGCCGGGGTTCCCGAGCCGGTCGCCGCCTCCAATGCCCAGGTCTTCGGACTGATCGCTGAAGGGGATGCCGCGTGGCTGTCCCATGACGTCGCCACCCTGACCGGACACGGTCCCCGTAGCCTGCGAACCTTCATCACGGATCACGTCACCGCATTCAAGTAGATCTTGACGCGCGATCTGTGACGTGTTGGGTCAGGCATGGAGAGTTCCACAGATCACGGCCTGGATCCGGTCGCGGAGTTCGAGCCTTTGCAGGATTCGCTCAAGGTACGACGTCATGGTTGCCTCCGCGAGGTACCGAGTGGCCGCGACCTCGATGTTGGACGGCGCCCGGCTTCGGTGCGCGCAGCCGCCGAACATTGCCGCCTCCGAACAGAGCGGTCAGGGCACCGTCTCCCGTCCTCGGCTGGCCTCACCACCGCATCGGACGGCAAACGAGGGAACGATGCACCGTGAGTGGGGGGCGACCTGGTCGGCTTCACACCACGGCTACGCTGCGGCTGATCGGGCATGAGGTCACCGTGCTGGAACAGGCGCCGCAGGTGCGGGCCGCCGGGGCCGGCATCGGCCTGCGTCCCAACGCTGCGGGAGTTCGACACCCTCGGCGTCGGGGCGATGTCCGGCGCAGGGCGGGACCGTCGAGGCCCGGTTCCTCGACGCCGCCGGACACCCGATGCGCGCGGTCTCTACGACCCGGCCACCCACCAGTTCCTCATGGTGCCGATTCCTCATGGTGCCGAGCCCGGACCTCAACAGCCTCCTCGCCGACGCCCTCGGCAGGGACCGGATCCCACATTCGTCACGATCGTCCCCCAGCGGCCCCGAGGCGGCTACGCACGCATCGCGCAGGACCGAACCATGTGGTGGATCGGCCAGTTCGACGCAGGCGAACTCGTCGGCAGCAAGAGAGACCGGGCGCTGTGGCGGGCCCGCAACGTGGCCGATTCCAGCCCGCAGCCCGCAACCCGCAACCACAGAAGTCAGCCCCGCAGGAGTAGCCCCGCGCCGGTGGGGACTGCGTGGTTCAGAATGTCTTGACTGTGCCACCGGCGATGAAGCGGTCCGCGCCGGTGATGTTACCCGCGACGTCGAGAGAAGGAATGCGATCAAGGCCACTACTTCTTCGGGCTCGGTGATGCGGCCGGTAGTGAGGTTTGAATGCTTGCGGGATCTGCTCAAGGAGCGCGGTGTGCTCCGCCCCGGCCTCGGCCGCCGCCTTGCCGCCAAAGCCCTGCATCCTCCCATATGGCAGTGCGCACCACCCCGGGTGATTCTCGCGCACCCCCTGCCCTGGGACCTGAACTCCTCGGCCAGGGATGCGCCGAGTGCGGCCGGGGCCGCCTTGGCCGCGCTGTAGGCGACCGGGCCGGCGGCGGCCAGCCGCGAGTTGATGGACGAGACGCTGACGATCGATCCTCGGCGCTCGATCAGGCTAGGCAGTGCCGCGCGGGCGGCGGCACGCACGGCACTGAGCAGTTCGAGGTCGAAGGTGCGGGTCCACCGGGAGTCGTCGGTGTCGAGGAAACCGACGGACTGCACGTCGGCCTCGGCCCGACGTTGTTCACCAGCAGATCGATGCCGCCCAGTTCGGTGAGGGCCTCTCCATGAGAGTGGCGACGCCTTCGGCGGTGCTTCGATCGGCCGACACCGTGTAGGCACCGGTTCCCTTTGTCCCGAATGTAATGGTGCGGCGGCGCCAACGACGCGAACGCCTTCGGCTGCGAGAGTCCGGACAGTGGCGAGCCCCCTGCCCCGGCTGGCCCCGGTCACGACTGCTGTCTTACCGGTGAGGTCGAGGTCCGTGACACTCCAGTTCTTGAACTCGGAGCACGGAATGTGGGCAACAGCCACCTCGAGCGGAGCGAGTACTGGGTTACGGTTGCGGTCAGAGAGGGCCGACCGTCGCATCGATCACCCGGACGAGCCGATCAGAGCCTTCCGCGACGCGCGCCATGAGCCGCAGGCCCACAACCGTGTTCAGCAGCAAGCTTCCCAGGGCTGCGAGATCATGGTCCGGTGCGGTCTCTCCCGAGCGTTGTCCTTCTTCGATCTTCTTCTTCGATCTTCGATCTGCGCGCGGAAACTTTGATCAGCACACGGAAAGCCTCCTCGCACGCCACAGGGGCCGCGGCAACAGCCACTACGCGGGCGCTGGGTCCGGACGTCGTAGCGTGGCGTGGCTACGGTAGATCGAGACGCTCGGGTTGTTGAGGCCATGGAACTGCGCCAGCTCAGATATTTCGTCGCTGTGGCCGAGGAGCTGCACTTCGGGCGGGCGGCCGAGCGGCTGATGATCGTGCAGTCCGCTGTGAGCCAGCAGGCCGGCCGCCTGGAGCGGGAACTGGGGGTGGAGCTGTTCGACCGCTCCCAGCGCCGTGTCCGGCTGACCGACGCGGGTGCCGTCTTTCTGCCGGAGGCCCGCGCTGTGCTGGACGCCGAGCAGCGGGCGCTCGCCGCCATCGGAACCTTCGTCACGGAACGCGCGACGGTACTGCGGGTGGGCACCAGCCGCGGGATGGGGGAACGGCTGGAGCGGGTCCTGGAGTCGTTGGCCCGCAGAGCACCGCGGTTGCGCGTGGAGCTGCGCTCGGACGAGGCCGGGGAACGTCTGCGGCGGGTCGCCGACCGGGAATGGGACGCGGCCTTCGTCCGTGGGGAGAGGGTCACGCCCGCTCAGGTGCGGCAGATCCCCGTGTGGCAGGACGAGCTGGTGGTGGCGTTCTCGGCACGGCTGCCGCTGGCCGCGCAGCAGAGCGTGGACCTGCGACAGCTCGCCGGGATGCCGCTGTCGCTGACCGCCCGCCGGAACAATCCGCCGCTGGTGGACCTGGTGACGGACGCCTGCCGGAACGCCGGGTTCGCACCAGTGCCCGGGCCGCTCCACAGCTCCCTGCGGGACTCACTCGCGATGCTGGGAGCGGGGGCGGACGGGTGGACCGTCGTCTACGCTGCCGAGGCCCGCCAGTTGCCCGGAGGGCGGGTCACCTTCCTCCCGGTGGACTCTCCGGGCTTCTCACTGCCGACGGTTCTGACAGTGCACACCCAAGCGGACCCCGGGCGGCTGCGCCCGCTGGTGGAGGCATGCCGCGAGGCGGGACGGGCCGATCAGGATTCGTGATCGGCACCATCGCGGATTGCCGCTGGCCGCTCGCCGGTCCGCGCGGTGGACTGGTCGCCAGCAGCAGGGCCGCCGCCCGCGGAATGGCGGCCCGTGGGTGAACAGCCTCGCTCAGGGAGCACAGTGATGCCCATCACCGATGTCCAGGACGGTCCCCGCGATCAGGCCGCAAACCGTCCGGCAGAACAAATGGCGCCCAGACGCAGGGTCGCGACACCCCCGACGGCCGACCGGCTGCGCAGACCTTTCCGGCTACGGTCGCTCCAGCTCGGCGGCGTCAAGGTGACCTGCCTCCCCGACGGCGAGCTGGACTTCGACCCCCTCAGGATGTTCCCCGGGAGCACCGAAGAGGACTGGGCGGCGCACCCGGAGTACCTCGACCACCGCGGCAGGCTGACCGGCGGCGTCGGCGGATTGCTGGTCGAGCGGGACGGCCGCGCCCTGCTGATCGACACAGGATTCGGCCCGCATGCGCTCCAGGCCCGGCCGGGCCAGCCGCGTGGCGCCGTCCACGGGGGCGCGCTGCTGGACAGCCTGGCCGCGGCCGGCCGTACGCCGCAGGAGATAGAGGCGGTAGCCCTCACTCACCTGCACCTCGACCACATCGGCTGGGCCCGCAGCCCGCTCCCCGACAGCGACAGGCTCCCGTTCGACGGCTCCCCGTACCTGGTCGCCGAGCCCGAGTGGAAGCATCGCCACACGCTGAGGGAACGCGGGGTCAGCGAGGACATCCTCCAGACCATGGCCCCCCACGTGCGCACGGTGAACAACGGGGAGGAGATTTTCCCGGGCGTGCACGTAGTGGCCTCCGACGGCCACACCGCAGGCCACGTCCATTACCATGTCACCGCGGGAAACGAACGCCTCATCGTGTTCGGGGACGCGATGCACTCACCGCTCCAGGTGACCCACCCCCAGTGGCCGGTCGCCGTCGACCTCGACACCTGCCAGGCGGCGAAGCAGCGCCGCCGCCTGGTCGCCGAACTCGCTGAGGAGGGCACGGTCGGTTTCGGCGTCCACTTCGCCGACGTGGTCTTCGGCCGCGTCGACCAGTCCCGTGCGGAGCCCGCCTGGCTGACGGTCAGCTGACTACGACTCACCGTCGCGCCTCTCCTCTCCCGTGCACGTCCTGCCTCCCCGGCGCGTCCGCCGCCCTCGACTCGCCCGCGGTCCCTGCCGACCATGGCTCCCGGGCGACCACCGGTCCGGCCCCTGCGCTCCCCCTGACTGAGCCAGCGATGCGTCGGCAGCAGGTGACAGCTTTGTCGAGGATCGCGTCAGCCCCTCCTCAACCAATGGGTGGCTTTCCTCGGTGCTTCCTTGAGTGTCTTGACGACGACACGTTCGACATCGGCGTCGGTGACCGGCCCCTTCCCGCACCGGGGGAAGGGGCCGCACAGGGTCAGGCGGTCAGGCGGCCTGTGCGTCGGGCGGGGCGGGCTGGTCGAGGGTGACCGGCGGGGGGCTGAGCCGGGCGAAGCCCTCCTGGCGCTGGTACGGGAAGTAGGGGTAGGCCGCGTCCTTGGCACCGGCCTCGGCCAGTCTGGCGACCTGCTCGGGCGTGAGGCTCCAGCCGACCGCGCCGATGTTCTGCCGCAACTGCTCCTCGTCGCGGGCACCGATGATGACGGAGGAGACCGTCGGACGGCGCAGCAGCCAGTTCAGCGCGACCTGCGGGATCGTGCGCCCCGTCTCCTCCGCGACGGCGTCGAGCGCGTCGACCACGCGGTGGAGTAGTTCGTCATCGACGGGCGGGCCGAAGGCGGCGGTGCGGTGGAGGCGGCTGCCCTCGGGCAACGGCTGTCCGCGGCGTATTCTGCCGGTCAGCCGTCCCCAGCCCAGTGGACTCCACACCACCGCGCCGACCCCCTGGTCGAGCCCCAGAGGCATCAGTTCCCACTCGTAGTCGCGGCCGATCAAGGAGTAGTACACCTGGTGCGCCACGTGTCGCGGGTAGCCGTAGGTATCGGCCGTGGCGAGGGACTTCATCAGCTGCCAGCCCGAGTGGTTGGAGACGCCCGTGTAGCGGATCTTCCCCTCACGGACCAGCTGGTCGAGGGTCGCGAGGATCTCTTCCTGCGGGGTTGCCGCGTCGTACGCGTGGAGTTGGAAGAGGTCGATGTGGTCGGTGCCCAGGCGGCGCAGCGCGTCCTCGGTCGCCTTGATGAGCCGGGCGCGTGACGTGCCGTAGTCGCCGGGCCCTTCGCCCATGGGTAGCCCGGCTTTGGTGGCGATGAGCACCTGATCGCGGCGGCCCTTGACCGCCTGGCCGAGCACTTTTTCGGAGGCTCCGGCCGAGTAGACGTCAGCAGTGTCGAACATCGTGATCCCGGCGTCGAGGGCGATGTCCACCAGACGGCGCGCGGCGCGGGCGTCGGTGTCGCCCCATTCTCCGAACAGCGGCCCACGACCGCCGAAGGTACCGGTTCCCAGGCTCAGCGCGGGGACCCGCAGCCCGGAAGCGCCCAACTGTCGATATTCCATGACCTGCTCCCACTTCCTCGTCTTGACAGGTAACTGTGCGTATGCCTCCGCGCAGCCCGACCGGCGATTAACGGGACCCTGGTTCCGTTAACGCTTGCCAGTACTGTAGCAAGTGCGAGCCGTTAAGGGAACTGGAGACCCGTTGTGAGAACTGGGCAGGGAAACCGGCGGATGACGACCGCGCCGGACGCCGGCGCCGTACCCGGCACGGTGCGCCCTGGAGGGCGTACGGCGCGGGTACGCGAGGCAGTGCTGCGCGCCGCCGGGGACGCCCTCGCCGAGCGCGGCTTCGCACACCTCGATCTCGCGGAGGTCGCCCGCCGCGCCGGAGTCGGCAAGACGACCGTCTACCGGCGCTGGGGCACGGTCACGGCGCTGCTGGCCGACCTGCTCGACGACATGGCCGAGCAGTCCGAGCCCCGTGTGGAGGTGGGCTCGCTGCTGAGCGAGCTGGAGGCCAACGCCACACTGGTGCGGCGCACTTTGACGGACTCGCGGCAGGGCGCACTGTTCAAGGCCGTCATCGCCGCCGCGACATCCGACGCCCACGCCGCCCAAGCGCTGCACCGGTTCTACGCGGCCCGGGTCGCGGAGTGGGCGCCGTGCGTACGGCAGGCCGCTGAGCGGGGAGAGGTGCCCGCGGACACGGACCCCGAACAAGTCGTACGCGCCGTCTCGGCACCCCTCTACTACCAGCTGCTGACCACCGGCACTCCGCTCGACCAAGCCGCCGCCGAGCGCGCGGCGCGTGCCGCGTACGAAGCGGCACGCGCGGGCGCCTTCCGCACGGGGCGCTGAGACGGCAGCACGCCTGAACGGCCACAGGATCTCGGAGCAGATCCCGGCCGGCCGTAACCGTGCGGAGCAGGCTGCGGAGGGCGAGATTTTTACGGGCCGGTGACACAGGGGCCGCCGCACAGCGCTGTTCGACGGCCCGGCATGCCCAAGGCGTCTCCTTCGGATCGTCTCGCGGTGCGGATGAAGGTCCCTGTTATGGGGAGTGCGGCGAGGCTGACGCTGGTGCGGTCCTGCCATGGCGGGTGGCCAGACCGCACGACTGCCTGAGCTTGTTGGCACAGCGCTCGATCGCGTTGCTCTGCTTGCGAACCTCACGGCCGATGGCTGGCGGCCGACAGCTGCGACTGTCCGGCCGCCTGCGGTCCGATGCCTGGCCGGTCGGCTGTGGAATCACTGCCAGGAGACCACGACTACGGAGATGACCACGGCTGGCCCGGAACGAATACGCCTCCTCCCCGAGGACTCTCTCCCGTTTCGTCCCCAGCCTGCCGACCGGCTGGGGCATCCGGATGGTGCCAGCACCTTGGCGAACACCGGGTTGTCACCGTTCTGGCCAGGCGTATTGAGAACGAAGGACAGGGGCTGACAGCGGCACGATGGAGGGTGTCGTGAGTTGTCGGAGGCGGGCTCGTCCGGCGGGCGCCACGGCTGGTAGGCGGAATACGGTGGCGGACCCGGGCCGGTGCTCCGTGGCGGGACAGGCCGGAACACAAAGGGGCGACCGGCTCAGGCGCACCGGGCCGTCGCAGCGAGCGTCCCTCAGATGACGTCGAATTCGTTGCCCTCGGGATCTTGCATGGCGACGGCGTAAAACCCCTTGTCCGGCTCATCGCTGATCCGCAGCACGGTCGCACCAGCTTTGACCAACCGTTCCACCATAGCCTTGACTCGCTGTGTGCGGACGTCCAGTGGGACATCACGGCCCCCACCGACCTTCAGGTCGAAGTGCCACCGGTTCTTGGCGGCCTTCGGCTCCGGGACCTGCTGGAACCACACCCTTGGTCCACGTCCGGTGGGATCGATGATCGACTCCGGAACATCGCCGGCACCGGTCGGCAACTCTGCCTCAGGCACCCCCAGAGCCGCCCAGTAAGAACGCCACGTGGCATACCCGTCCGGCGGAGGCTCAGGCACGTAGCCCAGGGCCTCGGCCCAGAAAGTCACCATTCTCTGCGGATCGAAGCAGTCGATCGTCAGCTGCACTGTCATCTCCATGTTCGGAGCGTCCCAGAGGGGACTGACAGGAGAACAACTACCTCAAGGCACCCCGAGCTTGATCGGTCTGCTGTTCACAGTAGTGAGAGCGGCTACTCCGGGCCTGAGCGCCGTGCCCAACGGCGACCGCCCGCCTGACGCCGCCCGACTGTGCGGAAGCGGCCCCGACGGGCGGTTTCGGACACCGGCGTCGTCACGGACAGCCGCTGGTCCTGTACTCGACGATCGGTGAGTCACCGTACGGGCTACGGACCTGGAAGTAGATGTGGTACTTCTCGGAAACGTTGCGGGATGCGTGACCGTAGCCGTCCTTGACGAACATCACGGTCTTCCACCTGTCCTTGACGCCTTTGTAGTTGAAGCGGGCCGAGGCCGACAGCCCGTCGTTCACGTTGTCCCATAGGCGCCAGTCGTCGCCGCACGGGTCGAAGACGACACCTGCCGCGTTGCCGGGCGCCTGCGTCCAGTCGCGGTACGGGACCGCAGCCGCGGCCTGGGGGGCCGTACTGAGGACCAGACCTCCGACCACGGCCACTGTCGAGAGTACCTGCATCGCCCGGACAGAACGACGCGGCCACAGTCGTCGTCTATGATTCGCCATTCATTCACTCCGTTCGGCTGGCAGTTGTTGTCGACGCATACGGAATGATTACTGAAACCTCCGGAAGAAACATCCATCCGGGGTACCAACCGCCGTAAACCACGGCGGTACGGCTGGACGTTTCTTTTAGCCGCACGTGAACGAAGTAGTTCAGGACTTGATGACTGAACGCGACCGCACGCAGCGGGTAGTTCAGCTCGCAACTTTTTGGAAGACTCTTCATAACGCGATGGCTGACCGATGACGAGCATCGCACCTGGCGGGCCTCCAGGTCCGCGATGCGCCTGCTGACCGACCGGCTCGACCGTGACCCTGCAGACTTCCGCCAGCATGCCGATCCCTTGCCAAGAACTGCTGGTGATGCTCTCCGAGTCTTCGGCACGAGCCCTGCCAATACGCGAGTTGGCCAAGCGCACCAACACCAGTCGGAGCCGAATCTCGTACGCCCTGGGCAGGCTGGAGGCCAACGCGTAGGTGCGGCGCGAGCACTATCCGGGTGACCGGCGCGACTGGCTGGCCACGCTCACCGACGACGGCCTCACCACCTTGAGGACCGCTGCCCCAGCACCCATCGACAGCGTCCGCGCCCACCTGTTCGACCAGCTCGACCTGCTGACACCACAGCAGGTCGAACAGCTCGGCGAGGTCAGCGAGGTGATCCTGACAACACCCCACCGATGTCGCGGGCACACCTCCTGCTCGGTGCAATGGCCCACCGCGATGCCCACCGCCACGGAATGGAGCAGCGGAAAGGCCATGGCGGCCTGTCAGTGACCGGCGAGCCCGAGACGAATACTCGCTCCGTACAGGCCGTCGCTGGCCGCACCGCCTCGCTGAGGTGATCCAGCACCCCAGGAAGGGGCTCGGTGAGGGAGGGGCGAGCCGTACGCAGCAGACCGAGGCCCGCAGCTGAACCGGCGGACCATGCGGGAGGCCGGCATGCACAGTTCGCGGCGGAACTCGCGCAGGGGGCCGCCCCGCCAAAAGAGAAACTCGCCTTCGAGCTGATGACACTCATGGAACTGGCCAACGCGGAGTCGGTCCTGCACGACGACTTCACCTGCTACGACAAAGCGGCCACAGCCGTCTTCAAGCGCCTTCGAGTCCACGCCACGACCCGGCGCTGCTGTCCGCCACCGCGTAGCCCCTCCCCCACCACACAATCGGCCGACCGGCCCGTCGACCGAGCGGCCGGGCCACCCCCGGCGGGCCTTTCGCATCCCGACGAGGTCGTCGGCCGACGCCGCCTACCGACGGTCCGCACCACCACCCCCGCCCGCCAGGCTACGCACGTGCGCCACTGCCTGGTCCAGAAGCTGGGCGGGTACGAGCCAGTAGTCGTAGATGCCGCCCTGCGCGGAGTTGTGCCCGCACAGCACGGCCACGCCGGTGCCGAGGCGGTCCTTCAGTTCGCCGGCCAGCCAGCCGACGAAGCCGCTGTTGTCGGCTGCTTGGGGAAAGTGGAAAGAGAAGGCGCCGAACAGCTCCGCCTTGTCTCCGCGCGCCGGTTCGAGGACGCACCAGCTCTCTTCATCCCGTACCAGTGCCAGGGCGCCGGCGGACGGCTGCGGTACCGGGCTCGCGGGATATTCGTGGTAGGCCCACTGCCCGGGCAGCACCGCGAAGGCGGCCTCCGCGAGGACCTGGCCCAGCCGGGTGCGCGTTTCCTGTGGTGTTTCACGACTGATGCTGACCATGACCCTGCAACCAGGTGGGGCACTCATCGATTCCCCCTCCCCGGGGGCATCGGCGTCGCCATCGGGACGGCCATTGTCGACGCCGGCCAATCGGTACGAGTGCGCGTCTCGGCGTTCTTCGCCGTCGTTCAAGTGGCGCTGGCCCCCGGCAGCAGGGAGCCGGCGAGAGCTACTGTGACCAGGACAGGCTTCGCGGAGTGGCAATGGCGCGATTGGACGACCCCTCGGCCGCCAGACTCTCTACGCCGGGACGGTCGGCCCGTCAGGTTCCGGTACCGGGCCCGGACCGGCTCACGCGCGGGAGATCTCCCCGCTGCGCTGCCTCCCCGCGAGGGCGGCGTGGGCGGCCTGTTCGGCGGTGGTGAAGCGGTGCTGCACTTCCTGTGCCATATCGGGGTCGGTGTTGGCCAGCTCCATGGAGGTCGAATAATGAGGCAGCCGGAGGAGGGCGGGTCCGTGAGGTCGATGTCGATCGCCTGCACCCTCAGGTTCCGCAACCGGTCCTTGACCGGACCAGGCTGTCCCCGCAGTTCGGTCCGCACAACGGTATTGGTCTCGTAGCAGCGGCGCAGTGCGCGGAGGTAGAGCTGCCGTTTGTCGCCGAAGGCATCGGTGGCTGCTCCGATCCTTCCCGAGAGGAAGGCCGACGCTGATTCTGGTTCGGACAGCAATCCGAGAGGCGGTCGTGTGCTCGTGCCCGGTGCCGCAAGCTCCAGCGGTTGCCCGCCGACGGGAAAGCACAGCTGGCGCCACTCAGCGGTAGTCGGTCAGGCCGTCCGCCAGTTCTTCCTCGTCACCGTCACGGATCGCGTAGAGGGCTTGCTGCAGCGCGAATGTGCCTCGGATCGCGGCGATGCGGGCAAGAAGCCGGTGATCTGATGGGCGGCCCAGAGTGACGATCCTTTGGAGGAGTTGGGGGCCGTAGCTGGCGCCGATGGCTGCGAGGTCCTCGGCCGGGTCGCTGAGTGTGACGTCGTCCCAGTCGAGTACGCCGGAGAGGTGCGGCAGGCCGTGCGTCCAGTCCCATAGGACGTTTTCGGCACCGAGGTCGCCGTGCACGACCGCCCGGGTGAGGTGAGGAAGGCCGTCGAGTGCTGCGAGTTCCCGCTCGGCCCGCAGGCGTCCGCTGCTCGACATGAGCGGGAACAGTTCCGCGCGCACGTTCTCCGCGAACCGCCGCCACTGGTCTTCTGGCGCCTCAGGGAGAACTGCTCGTACCGTCTTGTCGGCGCCGGCACGGGCCAGACCGGACAGCAGCGTGGCGTACTGCGCCGCCACGGTGTCAACGACTCGGGGATCGTTGAGGGCGTCGGCCTCCAGCGGTTCCCCGGGGATGCGGCTGAGGACCAGGAACGGCGACTCGTCTGTGCCGTGGGCGCCGCCCTGGAGCAGCGGCTCAGGCGTGCGGAAGCCGAGGTCGAGCCCGGCGAGTGCGCGTAGTGCGGCCACCCGCTGGGGCAACCGTGCAGCCGCCGCCCGGGTGCGCGGCAGGCACACGACGCGGTCCGAGCCAATGACCACGACGTGAAATTGTCCCTGGCGTACGGTCAGGTCGTCCGGTTCGTCATCGGGCAGCAGACGGCTCAGCAGAGCCCGATGCGTCGTACGGATGCTCACAGGTGTCCTCTCAGTTTTTCGGTGGGCCCGGGAAGCGATGTGCACGGGGTGCTGTCAGGGGGCGACGTCGGCGAGCTGGCTTCTGCCCCAGCGTGCACCTATAAAGCTGCGAATGTGGGCTCCCTGGCGAAGCGGATACCGCGAGTCGCCGCGCTTGTGGAACGACCAGCGAGTGCACGGCCGGCCGAGTTCGGCCGGGGTAGGGAGTGGCCGTACCGGGGAGGGACGAATCAGAGCCACCTCGCTCTCGTCACCCGGTAGGACGTCCAAGCGGTGCGCGACGCGCAGGAACGCCTCGGTGGCCATGTGCTCCTCGACCGCGATGACCCTCATGCCCGTCGTCCGCCATCGACCGACAACGTGATCCCGGTGACATAGGACGCGGCGTCCGAGGAGAGCCAGAGTGCCGCCGCTGCGGCCTCCTCCGGTGCGGCCGACCGGCCGAGCGGCGTGTTCGCCGCCTGCCGCGCCATCATGTCGGTACCGGCTGCCACTTCCTCCCACCCGGGAGTGAGGGTCGGACCTGGGCACACCGCGTTGATCCGGATGCCGTCCGGTGCGTAGTCCACCGCGGCGACCTTGGTGAGGCCGACAATGCCGTGCTTGGCGGCCACGTAGGCGGGGGCGGTCGGGATCGCGTACAGGCCGCCGTTGGAAGCGATGTTGACAATCGCGCCGCCTCCACGGTGCCGCAGCGCCGGCAATTCGCACTTCATGCATAGAAAAGTGCCGGTCAGATTGACGCGGACCACCCGCTCGAACTCGTCCGGCGTCATCTCATCGAGCCTGTGGCCGTGCGAGGCCATGCCTGCGTTGTTCACCGCGACATCGAGCCCTCCGAACGCCGCGGTCGTGCGCTCGACGGCCGCCTGGACGGATCGCTCGTCCGCGATGTCGACGGTGACGACCAGCGCTTCCCCGCCGTCCTTCCTGATCGTTTCGGCGGTCTCGGCGGCTGCGTCCGCGTCGATGTCGAGCACGGCCACCGCGGCGCCGCTCTGGGCGAGCTGGAGCGCCGCCGCGCGGCCGATGCCGCTGCCTGCCCCGGTGACCAGGGCCGCCCTTCGGGAAGCGCCGCTCATGCCAGTGCCTCCTGGTTGGCCCAGGAGATCTTGTACGGGTGCCGGGACTGCCGGCGGCCGATGACCTCGAGCACGCCCGGTGCGGAGAAAGCCTTCGCGAGGGCGTCGGTGTCGGCGACGGCCACCTCCACGATCGCGGTGGCGATCAGGCCGGGAATGACCTCCTCGCCGGGGACGGAAATGTGACGCCGAGTGGTGACCGACTGCACGGCACCGGAGTCGAGCACGACCTGTTCGATGTCTGTGAGGTACTGATCGAGTTCGGTATCGGGCAGCGGCTGATCGAAGGAGAGGATCATCGTGTGGTTGATCAGGCCGCCATTCTTGGCTCTGCGCTGCGCCCGCGTCCAAGACCGGTTTGCCCTTCAGCGATAACCTGGAGGCATGGCCGGACTGGCGCCCCGCGAACTGGAGTAACTTTTCGCACTCGCCTATGAACTGCGCTTCGGCCGGGCCGTCGTCCGGCTCTCGATCGCCCAGCCGGCGCTGCCGAAAGGCGCCCCACCGGCCAAGCACGTACATCGACCACCGAGAAACGCGGCTACCCCAGCAGACGGCCACACCCCGTCGGGCCGTGTACGTGGACCAGGTTCGTCTGTGGGTCTCCCCGGTCTCCCCGCCCGCTTACGGGTATCGGCGGGCACAACGATAACGTCCGTCCCATGACCGCCCTCGACACGCTGATTCGCCTCTGCCCGCCGCCCGCCGATCCGCCACCCTCGGTGGACTGGACGCGAACCGAGCGCTCCCTCGGTACGGCTCTGCCCGCCGACTACAAGCAGCTTGTGGAGGCATACGGCGACGGACTCTTCGACGAGACGATCTGGCTGCTCGTCCCCGACTCCGCCCATGACGACTGCAACCTGCACAAGCAGGCAGCGGAACGGAGCGACATCCTGGCCGGCCTGTGGGAGTTCGAGGACAAGCCGGCCGGCCTGCAGGAGGCGGGCGCCGGGGTGCTGCCATGGGCGTTCGAGGAGGGCACGGGCGCGTTCCTGTACTGGCTGGTGCGGTCCGGTCAGCACCCCGACGAGTGGACCGTGCTCTACAACGAGGGGCGCGGCCCCCTGTGGGAGCACCACGACACGGGGTGCCTCGACTTCCTGCTGGCGGTGCTCACCGGAACAGCGGAAACGGAATACTTCGGCTACCTCTACGAAGTACTGAAGCCGACGGAGCACCGCTTCACGACGGCCGACCAGGCACTGGGGATGCCCGGGCATTGACACCGTCGGCTGCTGGGGACGGCCTGGCTCGATCCTGGCATAGCTGGCTGAGAACCACAGTTGCCGCCTCAGCCAACCGCTCCCCGTGAGCGCCGAGCAGCCGATTGGAGACTCGGTTGGCAGGGGTGGGTGGCGAGGGGCGAGATGACGATGTCGGCGTACAGGCGTACAGGCGTACAGGCGTACCGAAGACGCTCCAGCGCCTCTTCCGAGGCGTCGGTGTCCGTAGTTGGTCCAGATATCGATGTTGGCGGAGGAAGACCGCCGCTCTCCCTCCTCCGAGTGCAGTGGTCCGTTGCAGGAACGTAGGCGTGGCCGTCCCAGCGATGAGGGCCCCGGCGTGAGGTTCTTGGGAACGGAACCCGCTGCCGCCCGGGCCAGGCGGCAGCGGGAGGGTCGTTACGGAGCGGGAGCAGGAGGTGGTGGGGGTGCGGGCGCGGGCTCGGGTTCCGGGGCGGGGTCAGGGGCCGGTGCAGGCTCGGGTTCCGGCGTGGGTTCCGGGGCAGGTGCGGGCTCCGGCTCCGGCTCCGGCTCCGGCTCCGGCTCCGAGGCAGGCTCAGGTGCAGGTTCTGGCGCGGGCGCAGGATCCGGTGCGGGCTCGGGCTCCGGCGCAGGGGCGGGCTCGGGTTCCGGCGTGGGCTCGGGTGCGGGTTCCGGCGCGGGCGGCGGAGGCGGGGCCGGCGCCTCGCCTTCGGGCGCGGAGGGAGCCGGTGGAGCAGGGGCCTCAGCCACAGGCGCCGCTTCCGGAGCGCCATCTCCGGGCACCGGCGAAGCGGGCAAGGTGCCAGGAGCGCCGTCTTCAGGCGCGGGCGGGGCGTCCGGCACCAGCGGGTCGGGCGCCTCGCCCTCAGGCGCGGGCGGGGCCGATTCGACCGGGGCTCCATCCTCGGGCGCCGGGGCGGGAGCCTCCGGCTGCGGCGCCGACGCCGAAGGCGGAGGCGGAAGCGGCGCGGTAGCCGGAGGCGTACCGGGTGCCGGAAGCGGCGCCGGAGCCGGGCCGGGAGTCGGAGGCGTACCGGCCGGAGCCTCGGGCTCTGGAGCCGTCCCAGGCGGCGGCGACGTCGGCGCCTGCTTCTCCTCGTGCTCCTGGGCCGCACGTGCCTGAGCCGCACGCGCTTCCTCCGCACGGGCCAGCTCCGAAGGTGACGACGCGGGCGGCTCCGGCTGCGGCGCGACTTCCTGGAGGTTGGCCAGTGGCTGGTTCGGCAGTATGCCGCCGTTGATCGGACCGGGGATGTACGGGGCTGGGCCGTTCCCCTGGCCGGGGGGTTTGGCTACGCCCGCGGAGACCTCAGCCCGAGTGGGTTGGAACGCCGGGTTGAGGGGGTCCCGCGACGGGTCCGGTGGGATCCCGCCGTCCATCTCACGTATGGCCCTCTTGTACTCGGGCGTGGCGTGCTCGTTGGTGTAGGCACTCGCGTTCCACAGGGCGCCCAGAGCAGCTGTGACGGGTGGAACCCGCTTGAGAATCCCCTTTGCCGCCTTCTTGCCGTCACTTTCGCCCTCAGGTTCGGGGAGCCGGCGGACATTGTCCGGGTCCCTGAAACCCTCGACAGCGGACACGATCTGATCAGGGCTGACGAAGCCGGTGTAGCCACCGTCGAAGGTGCGCCCCCAAAAGTCGCTCCAGTCCCATCCGGGGGTGGGGGCGGGTTCGTTCGCGTGAGCGTTGACGTTCGCCCCGTCGGGTCGGCTCCCACTCCCGGGTGCCGAGGGGGCACCGTCCGCGGGAGCGTCCTGGCCGGCCCCGGGCTGCGGGGTCGCAGCGGCCGGGGGCGCGCCCGGTGCGGTTCTGTCGGGGGCAGCCACCGGTGGTTCTGGCCCGTCGCCCTCGGGGTCGGGTGTCCCGGACCCGGGGTGCGGCGCGGGCACGGTCCCGGTCAGGCCGTAAAACTGGTCGTACGGGGGTGCCGCGGTGCCGTCGTCGGCCCATTTCCCCGAAATGAAGTCCGACAGCGGCGACCCGGGCGGCGGTGCGGGGACCGCGCCGGGCTCCGGTGCCCCTGTCTGGGGAGCCGCCTGGGACGGCGTCGGCTCCCGCGGTGAAGGCGGCGGAGGCGGCGGCACCGGATCGTCCGACCCCCCGGGCCCGGAGAACGCGGTCTCCGCGCGCTGTCCGGATCCCGCGCCGGCGCCGGGGTCCCGAGGGTTGTCGCGTTCCTGCTGGCTGTCGATCTGCTGGTGGTGGGAGTGCTGGCGCCCGTCCGCGGCCTGTGCCTGGCCCGGCTGCACGACCGCGGACAGCAGCCAGGCACCGATCCCCAGCGCCCCCGTCAGCGCAGCCGTACGAGCAAGCTGGCGGTCCCACAGCGGCGTCGCGTTGCGCTCCGGGCGCGGCGCCGAGAACACCGGCCGCGCTGCCACCGGTCGCGCACCGGGTCCGCCGTCACCGAGCGTGCCGGAGACCACGATGTCCGTCAGCTCACCGACCGTGCCCGCCGGTACCTCGACAACAGCACCGCCGCGCTGGTACGAACGCCTCGTGTGCCCCGGCTGCGCCGCCAGATACGTGACCCGACCGAGCCCGGCGAGTTCCTCGACGTCGACGATCAGCACCACCGCCTCGGACAGTTCGACGCCGGTGCGTTGCCGGTCCCACCAGGTGCGCAGCCGCCATGCCGCATCCGGCGCGGCGAACTGGTCCTCGTACATGGTCGGTACGAGGACCGGCGCGTGGGCGCCGGCCTCGGCGAGCCGCGACCTCATGCCCACGGCGACGGAGTTGGCCAGGTGGAAGTTCCTGACCAGCACCAGAAAGGCAGGACCCGGATGGTGCTGCTCCGGCGCACCGGTGCGTCCTTTCGCTCGCGGGGGACGGCCGAGTGGTTCCGGAACTCCCCGAAGATGCATAAGTGGCGCCTCCTCATGACTGGACGGGGCGAGCCGGCCCGCTCACTGCTGGACGCGGCTCGACAAGCCCTGGTCTCCTGGTCCGCGGTGACGGTAGGGGAGACCGCCCGGGACCGGTCCCGGCCCACTGGTGTGACCGACGAACGGTTCCGCTGCGCCGGCCGTCGCTCCAACTCGGGGCGGGCTGTCGTGGACGACGGCCCGCCCCTCCCCCTCTTCGAAAACCCCTCCCCCGGAGCCCCTCCCCGAAGCCCCTCCCCCGGAGCTGTCGTCCCACTGCCGCTGCCCGCGCAGGCGGTGCCCGCGTCGGCGTGCGCGTCTTCCTACCGGCCGGTTCCGGGGAGGGGTCCCGCAGCGGATGCGCACACTGGTCACAGCGCGGTACGAGTGCCGCGTAGTCCGCACTCACAAGTCCATGAACCGAGGAGATCAGCGATGGCGCTCTCCACCAGTCTCGCTCGCGGTGTCGCGGCCGCCGCGCCGGGAACCCTGCACGCGCGGACGGTCACCGACGAGCTGAGCGCACCGCCCCGCCAGGGGGTCACCCTGTGTTTCGGGCGCGGTGAGAAACCCGACGTTGACCTGGGCGTCGGCGTGGACGACCTGCGGGTGAGCCGGCGGCACGGGGAACTGACGTACCGCCAGGGCATGTGGTGGCTGCGCAACACCGGACGACAGCTCGTCCGGCTGCCGCGTGGCCGGATGATGCACCTCAGCACCGAGCCCATCCCCCTCGACACCGGCTACACCCCGCTGTTCGTGAAGGGCACCGGCTACCGGGAGCACTTGGTCGAGCTGTATGTCTCGGGCCACGACGACCAGGGGCCGGTGTCGCGGCGGCGTGCCGAGACCGTACGGCCGGAGACCTTCGCGCTCGACGACGACGAACGGCTGCTGCTGGTCGTCCTGGGCCAGCGGTATCTGCTGTACGAGGAGGACCCGCGCCCCCTGACCTACTCCATGGCCGCCAGGCAGCTCGCCTACCTCCGCCGGGACGCCGGCTGGAACGAGCGCAGGATCGAGCACCGGATCGAGGCCGTACGCCGCCGTCTGGACCGCAGCGGTTTCCGCTACCCGCTGATGCACGACAAGTCGCAGGGCCGCCCCACCGACAACAGCCTGCTGCACAACCTGATCAAGGGGCTGGTGGAGTCCACCACTCTCGTGCCGCCGGACCTGGAGCTGATCGAGGACGACGCGGGCTGGCCGGAGGTCGCCCCCTGAGCGGGCAGCTCGCCGCCCGGGGTCACCTGGCGCGGAGTTCGGCGGCGGCGGAGGCCGCGAGGTCGGTGGCCATCCCGCACAGCTTGTCCGTGGTCCGGTTGCCGCGAACGGTCAGGCGCACCATCTCTGCGGCCGTCTCGGCCTCCCTGCCGTTGTATCTACGGTACTCGACGAAGACCTCGCAGGAGTCGTCGTCGGGTTCGACGATCGTGCGGTACCCGCTGAGTGTGCGCGCGGTGGCGCCGCCCGTCGCGGACCTGGGCTGGTCGCGCATGAAGGCGATCTCGGCGCCCAGTTCGTCGACATCGCCCGACCACTCGCAGCTCCAGTTCGCGACACCGACCTCCGGCACGTCCACTTTGAGGCCGGGTACGACGGACAGTGCCTTGGCGTCGAGCAGCTCGCAGGCGCTCGTCCAGGCCAGTGACGTATGCGGGTAGGCGACGGGACGGCGGCGGACCGGCCCCTCGTTCAGGACCTCTGCCGCGTGCTCGGCGGCCTTGTCGGCGACCGCGCACAGCGTCGCGGTGCCGCCGGCCACCGAACCCTCGCCCATGTTGACGCGGACCCCGACCAGGCTGCCGCCCGTGTCGCCCTTGGGCGTCAGCAGCAGCTTGCACTCGTCGCTCTCCGACTCCTCCTCCTGGATACCGATGCTTCCGATCGTCCTGGAGGGTTTCGACATCTCCGGCGGCGAGCCCCGGCGCAGCCGGATCGACACGTCGATCCGGGTTCTGTCGTCGGAGCGTACGAGTACGTCACACTGGTCGAAGTTGCCGTAGTCCGCGTCGAGTTCGGCCCTGCCGAAGCGGTCGAGAGCCGCGGGGTCGGCGAGCGCGCACACATCCACCTGGTGCGGATCACCGATGAGGGCCCGCGACGCGCCGACCGAACCGCGTTCCTCCTGCCGGCTCCCACCGGAGCCGGCGGGGGTCTTGTCACCGCCGTCGCCCTGGCCGGCAATGGCGGCAAGTCCTCCAGCCAGTACGGCGCTGATGCCGAGGGCCGCGATCAGCGGCCGACGCCACCCGGGGCGGCCTGAGGGCGAGGGGGCGGGCCGGCCAGTCGGGTCACCGGACCCGCCGACGGCCGCCAGAAGGCGCTCGGCCTCGGCGGCGCTGGGACGCCGGTCCGGATCACGCTGGAGCATGGCGGTGAGCACGGGATGCAGCGGCCCCAGGGCATCCGCGTCCATCTCGACGACGCCTTGCTCGGCCTTCCAGTGCCGCAAGCGGTCGGCGTCCTCCTTGCCGTTCCGCGCCCCATGGGGGACGGCGTCGCTCCCGATGTCTCCGCCGCGCGGTGGGGCGCCGGTGACCAGGGCATGCAGCGTGGCGGCCAGGCAGAACACGTCCGAGGCCGGCCGGGGGACGTTGCCCCGGGCCAGCTCGGGTGCGGCGTAGTCGGGCGTGAAGCTGAACGGGCCGTTGAGCGTGAGGGTTTCCGTACCGCCGACGCGGTAGGCGGCTCCGAAGTCCAGCAGTTTCGCGGTTCCGCGCCGGGTGAGGCCGATGTTGGCGGGCTTGACGTCGCAGTGGACGATGCCCTCCGCGTGTAACGCGGCCAAGGCGTCGGCGAGTTGGGCACCGATGCGGGCCGCCCGCACCGGGGAGACGGGTGGCAGCCGGTCCAGTCCGCCACCGGGCACGTACTCCATGACGAACCAGTACGTCTCCGCGCCCGTGCCGCGTCCGCGCTCGTCCGGCTCCACGGTCACGACGTCGTACAGGGTCACGACGTGGGGGTGATCGCGGAACTTGGCCAGCGCGCGCGGCTCGCCCAGCAACCGCCGCACCGCGGTTTCGTGATCCCCCTCCGGCAGCTCCGGTTTCAGCGCGACATCCTGGCCCACCACCGTGTCATGGGCCAGCCACACCTGCCCGCCCCGCCCTGTGCCGATGACCTCCTTGAGGACATAGCGGCCGGCGAAGTCGTCCCCGGAACGCACAGATCTCCCCCTCGATCGATGCCGGAGCGCACACGGCCCGCAGCGTGTACGCGCATCGAATCTACTGCCTGCGTCGGGCCGTGCGCAGTCTCTGCCCGGAGTCTCCATCAGTCGCGCGCATCCGTGCGCGGTGGGGCGAGAGATGAACGACTGGCGGAACGGCTCCTGGCGACTGCGCAGTTCCGAAACCGCCGAGACCTCGCAGCTCGGAACCGCCGGGAATGCGTAACGCGGAACCGCCGGGAAGGGTCCCGGAAGAAGCCACTACGGTGCGCGTCAGCGTGGAAGCCAACACTTCGACGAGAAGGAGACTCCCCGTGCCAAGAACCCGGACCACGATGCTGGCCGGCATCGTCGCGGCCGTCTCGACCGCCACACTCACGCTGTCCGCTCACGCCGACACCGCGGCCCGGCACGAGCCGCGGGCCACCCGGTGCGCGCACCCCGCCGACGTCCTCGACCTGACGAACTGGAAGCTGACCCTGCCCACCGGCGAGGACGAGGACCCCACCGAAATCACCCAGCCCGAACTGGCGGCCTTCTCCGCCGACCCCTGGTTCCGGGCCGACACCGGCTGCGACGCCGTCAGGTTCCGGGCCGCCGTCAACGGTGTGACGACGGGCGGTTCCAGCTACCCGCGCGCCGAACTGCGGGAGATGACCGAGGGCGGCGAGGACGAAGCCGCATGGGCCACCACGGACGGCACCCACACCCTTGTGGTCAGGGAGTCGTTCACGGCACTGCCCGAGGAGAGGCCGTACGTGGTCGGTGCGCAGGTCCACGGCGGGGACGACGATGTCACCGTCTTCCGCCTCGAGGGCAGCAAGCTCTACGTCACGGACGGCGACGACCGCCACCACCACCTCGTCACCGACGACTACGAGCTGGGCACCGAGTTCGAGGCGAAGTTCGTGGCCGAGGACGGAGAGATCGGCGTGTACTACAACGGCGAGTTGCAGACCACCATCTCCCACGACGGCGACACCAACTACTTCAAGGCGGGGGCCTACACGCAGGCCAACTGCGACAACTCCGATCCGTGCGACGACGACAACTACGGCGAGGTCCGCCTCTCCGCCCTCAAGGTCACCCACACCTGACCGACGGCGCGGCACGTCTGACGTCGAGGGACGGCGGCCGGTCACGCAACCTGTTCGCGGACCGACCGGTCGGTCTCCCTGACTGATCAGTCTCCGCTGACTGGCCGGTCGCCCGCCCACCGCGTCCGACGCGCCCGCCTGTGCCCTGAGCGGCGGGCCAGTCCCACATGTCGGCAGATTTCCCTGCACTCATGGGAGTGCCGCCATCTGCCTCTCACACGGGTTCTCTCCCCCAACGACGCCCTGCGCCACATGACGTGACCACACGCTGAACGGGGCTTGATCCCAGCAGCCCGACAGGCGGTTTCGATGGGTCACGCCTCGGTGCCGACCTCCTGCCGCTCCGCTTCAGCCTGGATCTTCGCCGCCCTCTCCCGCGGGTCGTACCCCGGTCCCACTCCCTCGATCAGCAGCAGGTCGCCCTCGATGTGGTCGGTCCGAAGCTGCAGAATCTCCTGGTAAGCGGGGGACTCGTACCAGGCGCGGGCCGCCGCCAGGTCGGGGAACTCGATCAGCACCATGCTGCCGGGCCAGATGCTTCCACCACCTCGGCCGGCAGGCGCCCAGTCCGTTCCGTTCCCCATCCCGTTCAGGTTTCGGCGCCGGCGGATCAAGAGCCCGCGCCGTCACATCTTCGGACCGCCGGTCGGAGGCGCCGCCGCCGTACCGCTGCCCTCGTCTCCCTCGGCCTCGTCACCCTCGGCGAACACCGGCACCGAGCGCACGCGACGACGGCATGGAGGAGACCGCCGGCAGGCGCAAGAAGGCCCTCGCGGAATCGCGGCCGAGCGGAAGGAGCCGTCGAAGCCGTCGGCCTCACGCCTCCCGGGTACTTCCGGGCGTTTCCGTGACCAGGAGTACGCCACCGTCGAACATCCCTTGCGCACGCGCCTACTTGCATATGCTGTATATTTCGATCCGAACCGATAGGTGTACGCAATTAGTTGGAGGCCGGTGGTGCGGATATTCGTGACCGGGGCGAGCGGATACATCGGCGGCTCCGTGGCCCTGCAGCTGGTCCGTGCGGGACACGAGGTGACGGGGCTGGTGCGGAGCAAGGAGAAGGCAGCCGCCCTGGAGCGGCTGGGGATCACACCGGTGGTCGGGACCTTGGACGACGCGGAGGCCCTGGTGGCGTCGGCACGGGCCGCCGACGGCGTGGTCAACGCCGCAGACAGCGATCATCGTGGGGCGGTCGAAACCCTCGTCCACGCGCTCACCGGCACCGGGAAGGTGCTGCTGCACACCAGCGGCTCCAGCATCGTGGGGGACGACGCACGCGGTGAGACCGCGGCGGAGCGTGTCTTCGAGGAAGCGGACGTCGCATCCGGCAGCGGGTGGGAGCCGGAGCCGGACAAGGCGGCACGGGTCGCCATCGACCGGCTGGTGCTGGACGCGGCCACCCAGGGCGTGCGCGCGGTCGTGCTGTGCAACTCGCTGATCTACGGCCACGGCCGCGGGCCGTCCAGGGACAGTGTGCAGATCCCCCGCCTCGTGCGCCAGGCGCGGCGCAGCGGCGTCGCGCGCCACATCGGCGCAGGCCGCAACATCTGGTCCACCGTGCACCTCGACGATGTCACCGACCTGTACGTGTCGGCGCTGGAGAACGCGGCACCGGGCTCCTTCTGCTTCGTGGAGAACGGTGAGGCGTCCTTCGCCGAGATCACCAGGGCCGTCGCCGACGCCCTGGACCTGGGACCGGCGCAGCCTTGGGACATCGACTCCGCGATCGACGAATGGGGCCACGAGCCCGCCGTCTACGCCCTCGGCTCCAACAGCCGGGTCCGCGGCGCCCTTGCCCGTGCCGAGTGGGGATGGCGTCCCCGGCATGCCTCCGTCACCGACTGGGTGCGGTCACGGCTGACGTCGGGTGAGCCCGGCTGAGCGGTTCCACCGCCGCGATGGCGGCAGTCGAAGGAGCCCCGGTCTCAGTTGCAGCAGGCGCGCTCGCTTTGCTTGCGGGACCAGGAACCTCGTGTCTCCTCGGAGCAGCCCAGTTGGCAGGCCCAGCACGGACGACGGCGGAGGCGGCGCAGTCTCTCCAGGAACAGCAGCTCGATCCGCGCCCACTGCGCCTCAGCCGACGGCACACCCGGGCCAACGAGCAGAGGAGCTGAACGAACGGCACGGGCCTTGCCGTTCAACCGGTTGAGTGGTGTGGACAGTGACTGACATTCTTATGTGGTGCTGCTGGCTGATCACGAACATCGCATCAAGCTGCGTGCGCTGCGCTACCGGTTCCCGGTGGCCAGCGGCGACCAGTACGACGACAACTGGCTGGTCATCGGAGGTGAGGTGACCACGCCCGAGGGCGGTTGGTCCTTCGCCGATCCCTGCCTCCTGACCGATGAGGCCCGCCAGCTCTCGCCGTGGCTGCGCGCCGTCGGTGGGGCAATGCCGACAGACGCACAGTCGGACCTCCACTTCCTGGAACCCGTTCTGTCTTTCAGCCGCACTGGCTCCGGCCTCGTCCGAATCCGTCTCTCTCATGAGGCCGCGCCCCCATGGCGGGATCGCGATGAAGGCTTGGACGAATACGTCCTCGAGATCAAGACCACCATCGCCGACCTGCACCAGGCGGCGGACGAGTGGGATCGCTGTCTGGCCCCGTTCCCACCGCGCTGACTCGGAAGTTCGGCCCTGAGCACTGTACTTCGTGAAAATTTGCAGGTCGGGTGAGCTGATGTGCGCGGATTCCGGCGTACTCGCGCTGGTCGGTGACGAGTGTCCCCGGCAGGGATCGTTTGACTGGGCGGCTTGAGCGTTCCCCGGTTTCTGCTGCTCCTGCTGCGAGGCGTTGCCTCCCGACCGTCGCTGTGCGGGTACGGCGCCGGCCCCGAGGAGGGCGCAGGGTTGTCGGAACTGAGCCGCCGACGGCCCGGTGGACGTCAGAGTGGTGGGCGCAGAGCTGGGACTCGAGGTGCGGCGGTACGACGGAAAATGGAGCCGCTGCGGGCCGTCGACCAAGCTCGCCGATCGCGACTGGCTGCACAAGCGCCCCGAAGGGTGGTCACCCGACATCCGTAGCCGCGTCGGCCCACAACCGAACGGTGCGTAACTGACGTGACGGCGCATAACTGACGAACTTGTCAACTGCAGTTGAGCGCCGCCCGCCCGGGCCCGGGGCGGCATCCGTCAGCCTGTGGGCGTGCCGATCTGGTCGCGTTCGAGCACGCAGCGCAGCTTCGAGATGACGCGGACGGCCGCCGCGGCCGAGGAGCCGTCGAGCGTGTCTCCGATCAGCTCGGCGAGGCCGTTGGTGAAGGTCGTCTCCGCCGCGTCGACGAGTCGCGCGCCCTCGTCGGTCAGATCCAGCAGGGAGGACCGGCGATCGGACGGATTCGGCTGCCGGACGACCCATCCCTGTTTCTCCAGGCGGTCGGCGCTCTTGCTGGTCGCCCCGACGCCGATGGCGAACTCGGCGGCGAGGTCCGCCACGCGGGCCCCGGGGCGGTCGCGCAGGAAGCGCAGGAACTCGAACTGCGAGGTGACGATCCCGTGCCGCTCACGGAGACGGTCGTTGAGGGCGTTGTACAGACGCGTCTCGCACCTGACCAGATCGGCGAAGAAGCCCGGGAGGTCGACCTCGTCACCACTCAATTTAGATGCCACGGCATATAGTGTAGGGGAAGCTACTTACGACAGGAGCACACCCATGAGCAAGGAGCAGCGCGCCCGGATCGACGCGATGATGCGGCAGCCGCGGCCCGAGGGCCCCCGGTCGGTCGAGGAACTGCGCGCTGGTTTCGCAGCGCTGATGGCCCGGATGATCGTGCCCGACACTGTCCGCACCACACAGACGACGCTCGGCGACCGACCCGCCCTGCGTGTCGAGCCGGACAACGGACCCCGCGCCGGGACGATCCTGTACCTCCACGGCGGCAGCTTTGTGTTCGGCTCCCCCGAGACCACCCTGTCGCTGACCGGGCACCTCGTGGCCAAGACCGGCTTCAGGGCGTACTCGCTGGACTACCGGCTTGCCCCCGAGCACCCGTTCCCGGCCGCGATCGAAGACGCCCTGAGCGCCTACCGCGCCCTCCTCGAAAGAGGCATGGACCCCTCGTCCATCGTGTTCGCCGGCGACTCGGCCGGCGGCGGCCTCACTGTCACCACCTGCCTCGCCGCCCGCGACGCGGGCCTCCCGCTGCCCGCCGCCATCGTGGCGTTCTCCCCTGGCCTCGACGCCACCCGCACGGGAGAGAGCATGGACACCAAGGAAGGCATCGACCCGACCTTCACCCGTAAGGCCGTTGAACACACCGGGGCCATGTACCTCGCCGGAGCCGACCCCCGCCAGCCCCTGCTCAGCCCGGCCGTCCTCGCCGACCTGACCGGCTTTCCCCCCATGCTGATCCAGGTGGGCACGAACGAGATCCTGCTGGACGACTCCACGCGCCTCGCCGCACGTGCGAGGGCGGTCGGGGTGGACGTCATCCTGGACGTCACCGCCGACGTACCGCACGTTTTCCAGTCGTTCGCCGGCATTCTGGACGAGGCTGACGAGGCTCTGGACCGCGCAGCTCTCTTCCTCCGCCAGCGTGTGCGCGCCGAGTGCGAGGCACATACGTCAGCGAAGTAGGTCAACCTCGCCCCGTACCCGGACTGGGCCTTGCGGGCCCGACGACAGCGGGAGCACGGCACAGTCGAGTACGCCCAGCCGGGCACCGAGAGGGCATGTGCCCGCGGGGTTTCGCCTTCGGCCAAGTGCCTGTGGCTGATCGTGACGGTTGGTTCCGCCGTACGGCACCAGGTGTCGAGGCGGTCGCTCCGCAGGGAGGAGCCGGCCTCGTGAGGGGGCGGCTCCGGGCACCGGGGGTGCCCGCTCGTGCAAGGCGACTGCCCCCGGTGCAGTGGAGGCATGATCAGGCGCCGACGCCTTGGGCTGCCTTCGGGTGGTCGGCGGGCTGTTCGGTGCCGTCCGGCTTGTCGGCGAGCTTGAGCCAGACAACGCCGAGAATGATGACGCCGAGCCACACGGACTGGACGAGGGTGAGGCTCTCGTCGAAGAAGGCCGGGCCGAGCGCGGCGGCTCCGGCGGCGCCGATTCCGGCCCAGACGGCGTAGCCGATGCCGATATCGATGGTGCGCAGTGCGACGCTCAGCGCCCACAGCGTCAGCAGGAAGAAGACGACCGCGACCAGCGACCAGGTCAGTCGGGTGAAGCCGTGACTGCCGCCGACGGAGAGCGCGTAGCCGATCTCGAAGACGCCGGCAAGCAGGAGCATGAGCCAGGAGTTGGCGGCGGAGGCTGTGGTCGAGGACATGAGAGTAGGTGCCTTTCGTGAGATTCGGGTCCGACGGGCGGACGGCCGTCAGGCAGCGCCGCTGAGCTGGAGGCCGACGACCCCGGCGATGATGGCGACGATGCCCAGGGCCTTGCGCCAGCTGAGGCGCTGACCGAACAGCAGGGCGCCGAGGAGAGTGATGCCGATGCCGGAGACCGAGGTCCACAGGGCGTAGCCGACGCCGACATCGAAGGTCAGCAGGGCCAGACTGAGGAAATAGGTGCCGAGAGCACCACTGACCAGGGTGATGGCCGTCCACTTGCGGTTACGGAAGCCCTCGGCCTTGCCGGCCGCGATGGCGACGCCGATCTCGAAGACGACGGCGATGGCGAGGAAGAGCCACTGCATGAGGCGGGTCCTTTCGGTTCGGTGGTCGCACATTGTCGGCTGACCGGCGCAGAGGAGCGGCGGTGCAGCGCCTGTCCGGTGGGGACAGGGACCGGCGTCAGCAGCCGTATGCGGTGCGGGGTCGAGTCGGGTTTCCCGTGCGGCCTTGGTGCGCTCTGGCGAGCGCCGGCCGGTCACGGTCGGCCGCGGTACGTGGCGCGTCGGCACCGGAGGACACGGGAAACTCCCTAGTTGGTTGTACATGCAACTTCCGATCGCCCTGGTGCGCCCACAGACGCAATCAAGGGGGAACGCCGAGAAGCTTGCATGAGCATGTATCCTGATGTCAATCGCCATCCTGGAGAGGTCGCACCCATGGCAACGTCACACCTCGCGCCCCCGCACACGTCCGACCAGGCCGCGTGGAATCGTGTCCTCGCTCTGCACGCGCACGTGGAACGCGAACTGACGCTCGCACTGCACCACCGTCACGGCATCGGCCTGTCGGAATACCGCGCCTTGGAGCATCTCACCCAGTCCGACACGAACGAACTGCGCATGCAGGATCTCGCCGACCGGGTCGGCCTGGGGCAGTCCTCGGTGACGCGCCTGGTAGGGCGCCTCGAAAAAGCCGGCTTCGCCTACAAGGACCTGTGCCCGTCGGACAAGCGTGGCGTCTACGCGGTCATCACGGACGACGGCCGCCGACGCTACCAGGCCGCGCGCGCCACCTACTCCGAGGTCCTCTCGGCCGCACTCAACGCCTTCACCGCCGACCCCGAACTCGGACCCACCGTCCAGGCGCTGCGCGCCCCGCGGAGCTGAGCCCGCCCCGCCTCACCCCTGCCTCCACCCTGCCCGGAGCCCAGCCCCGGCGACCCCGCCGCCCCGCGCCCCGAACCCTTGGAACGGCCGGGTACTTTCTGCTTGCGCGGACAACCACCGGCGAGCTGGGGCACATCTCTCTTCAGGGTATTACATGCATGTGCAACCATGTTAACCCCTGGAAGAGGGTGGCGCCCAAGGTGAGGCATGCACGAAGCCTTCGAGGCCGCCGACCTTCGACCCTGAGCAGCACAATGGCCGAACACTGCTTCGCCCGGCTCAAATCGGCGGCACCATCGGCCAGCGCTTCGCTCCCGCGCACCCCGAGCGAGTGCGGCGGCGGGTGATCATCGACTCGGTCAGCTACGACTCGTGGCCCTCCTCGACCTGGCGAAAGACAGGCCCGCGCTTGTCGAGCAGCACCGTGCCCAAACGCGAGGACAGTCTCCACGCTGCAGCGATACCCGCGAGGTATCGACGCTGCGGGACCGGTCATGGACAGCGGCGGGGCCCCACGGTGCACTTGTGAGCATGACCGAGGGCCTTCTCCAAAGGCTTCTCCGGCAAGTGACACCATCAAGGGCCCCGCGGAACCGGTGCCCGGGAACGGGAACGATGAACACCATCTACTGGATCGTCGCGGGACTGCTCGCCCTCTTCTACTACTACGCGGGCACGTTGAAGGTGATCCGCGGCCGCGATCAACTCCGCCCGATGATGGCCTGGGTCGACCGCATACCCGTGCCTGCCCTGAGGGCGCTGGGGACGGTCGAAATACTCGGCGCCACCGGCCTGGTCCTGCCACCGCTGACCGGCATCGCGCCCTCGCTGGCGACAGCCGCCGCCATCGGCTTCGTCCTCCTCCAGACGGGGGCGATCGTCATGCATGTGACCGGCGAAGATCGCCGGATCGCACTCAACATCGCCCTCCTCTCCACCGCGGCCGTGACCATCTGGTTGGCCACCAACCTGTGATGCGGGGGCAACTGGCAATGACGGCGTCGAGAAAGCGGCCGACGCCGACCGACCGCAGCACGGGGCCTCTGAACCGGAGCTTGTGGCTCGTGGAGAGCGTCCGCCAGCCGGAGCGCGCCCTGCTGCGGCTGGCGGACACCGGGAGAGCGTCACGGAAGTCGAGCCGCATCCGCTTCCCTCCTACGAAGCCACCGCCCCGTGGCTCATGCCAGCACCAACAGCACGGCCAGAGCGACGAGGAGGGAGTCGATCCGGTCGAGGATGCCGCCCGAACCGGGCAGCCACCGGCCGGCGTCCTTGGCGCGGGCGCCCCGCTTGACCATCGACTCCAGGAGGTCCCCCAACGGGCCGCCGACCGCCACGGCCACCGCCGTCTGCCACGTCAGGGAGGACAGTACGGCCAGCGTGAGGAGACCGGCCGCGGCACCGGCCAGCGTGCCGCTCCACCGCTTGGCGGGCGACAGCGGGGAGAGCCGGGGGCCGCCGAGCCGGCGACCCGCCGCGTACGCGACGATGTCGGCGATCGACACGGCCACGAACAGCACGAGGCCGAGGACGCCGGACGATACGAGGCCCGCAAGGGCACCCAGCCACACGAGCCCCAGCAGGCCCGCCCCCAAGCGGCGGAGTCCATGTTCCGTGTCGCCCGAGAGCAAAGGGACCCCGGCGAGCGCGAGCGCCCCGGCCGCCGCCACCCGGAGCACCTCATCGGGGGCCAGCCAGGCGGTGAGGACGAGTCCGACGATCGCCGCGTCCAGCACCGCCCGGTCCACCGGGCCCAGTTGGAGCAGCCCACCGAACTCCGCCACCGCGACCACACCGACCACGGCCGCGAGCACCGCTATCCCCGGCGGACCGAACCAGAACGCGGCGGTCACCAGGGGCACCCCGAGCGCCCACACGCACCAGCGGACCATGAGTTCACGGCGCCGGGTCGCCACCACCGCGACGCCGCCGACCGCGAGTGCCCCACCGAGGTACGGCACGAGACCGGCGACTGTCGTCACCGGAAGGCCCGTCCCGACGCGCCCGGGACCACTGCGGCCGGCGTGCGCAGCGCATCCAGTGCGCTCCGGCACGCCGCCACGATCCGCGCGTTGTCCGCCGTGTCGCGGACGGCGATACGGACGGTCCGCCCCTCGTACGCCGGGGACATCGGCGACAGGTCGCGCAGGAACACGTCGTACCGCCGGCACTCGCGCACGAGCCGCGCCGCGCTCGGCCCGTCCGGCGGCAGGGTCACTGTGAGGAAGTTCGCCACCCCCTCGTCGACGGAGGAGAACCCGTCCAACTTCTCCAGTTCGTGCGCCAGTCCCCGGCGCAGCACCTGGGTGCGGGCCCAGCATTCCGCGTAGTACGCGGGGTCGCGCAGTGCCGTGACGGCAGCCAGCTGGGCCGGCAGGCTCACGGGCCACGGCGGCGTCCAGCGTCGCAGTTCCCCGGCCGTCTCCGGATCGGCCACCAGGTACGCGGCCCGCATGCCCGACAGCCCGTACATTTTCGAGAGAGAGGTGCAGACCGCGACCCGGGCGTCGGCCGAGGCGAGTTCGGCAAGCGAGTCAGCCGGATCGGCGTATCCCAGGTACGCCTCGTCGATCCACCACCGGGTCTGCGCGGGCGAGCCTTCGATCACCGCGCGCAGCGCGTCGGCCGGGGCATGCCGGCCGGTCGGGTTGTTCGGGTTGACCACCACCACGAGGTCGTACCGTCCGTCGCAGGTCGCGGCGGCGAGCCGGGCCGGATCGAGCAGCCAGCCGTCTTCCCGGCGCAGTTGGAGCCGGTCGACCCGGCAGCCGATCACCCGCTCGGTGACATGCGCGTACTCCCCGTAGCCCGGGTCGAGCAGGAGCACGCGGCTACCCGGCGTCAGCCACCGGCCGAAAGCGCGGAAGATCAGATCGGACGAACCCGCCCCGACGACCAGCGACTCCACCGGCAGCCCGCGGGCCCTGGCAATCTCCGCGACCAGTCCCTCCGCGCCAGTCGGGGGCGAGGTCCGGGCCGCCCACCCCGGATCCTCCGAGAGGACCGCGCGGACCCCTGGCGACGGCGGGAACCAGGCGTCCAGCACATCCGCCGCGACCACCTCGTGACGGCGGGACAGGGTCCGGAAGTCGGTGCCGATCGCCGAGAAGAAGGCCCCGCCGTGCTCACAGCCGTCCGCACGCGGCGCGAAGGGCACGTCGAGCCGCCATTCGAGGCCCGTCCGCAGCCGCTCCAGGATCCGGCCGTGGCGCTCCGCGACCGCCTTCGTCAGCTCGGCCACGGAACCGCTGAGAACCTCGAACGAGACCGCACCCGAGCGGACCGTGCGCCCCACAGGCCGCAGTCCGGCGGCGAGGTACATGTCGAGCAGCTCCGTGCGGCCCATCGCCACCACCCGGCGGCCACCCCGCGCCGCGGCCCAGCGCAGCGCCGCGTACATGAGGAGTGGCGCCGCCGCGGTGGACCGCCACTGCTCCTCGACGGTCAGGACGCGGATCTCGAACGGCGCCTCCTCGTCCAGGACCGGCAGCTCCTCGCGCGTCAGGTACTTGTCGAGGGAGTAGCGGCCGACCCACGGCGGGGTGAGGCTGACGAAACCGATCCGCGTATCGCCGCGCGCGGCCACGAGGTAGACGTTCTCGCCGTCGAGTCCGTCACTCAGCCTGCCCGACGGATCCACCGGATGCTGGCCGAGCTCCTCCGCGTAGACGCGGTGGCGCAGTTCGTGGATCCAGTCGTGATCCTGAGGCGTGGCAGCGCGCAGCTGCAGGGCGTGGTCCATGCGTATGTTCCCCTGAGACGGTCCGGCTTTCGCGGCCCAGCATGGACGAATCCGGCAGACGGCACCTGAGTACGCGTACTCAGCCAGATGGAGAACCACCGGCGCCGGCCGCGCATCGGCACAGGCGCCGCCGAGGCGCTGAGATGCATCGCACCCGGCGCACCCGTGCAGACAGCGGATTTCGGGCGCGGGGGTGCAGGATGCAGGGGTGTTTTGTCCCTGTGCCCAGGGCGCCGGCTTCGGGCCGGCGGACAACAGAGGGCGGGGCTACCGTCGACGGCCCGTCGGTGTTCGCTGTCCAGGCCGCCCATGACCGAGGACGGCCGGAGGCCCCATACTCATCTCGTTGCTGTGGTCAGCCCGGCTCGAAGCCGGGGTAGAAGGCCGCGGCCGCGGTGGCGGTGTCGAGGTTGCGCGGGAAGAGCGCGGCTTCGTAGGCGCGGATGGCGGCGTCGATGTCCTCGGGGTGTTCGGCGATGGCGTTGCCGAGTTGGCCGGCGTCGAAGAGGGCCCAGTTCGCTCCTTCGCCGTCCGGCGGTGCCAGGTGGGCGGCGTCCCCGATGAGCGTGACACCGGGTACATGCTCCCAGCGGTGTCCGATGGGCAGCCCGTACAAGGGGCGGAAAATGGGCGGGATGTCGGTGTCCGCGACCAGCGCGACGAGTTCCGGCGCCCACCCCTCGAACATCGCCGCGATCGTGCGGGCGGCCGCAGGGCCGTCGTTGAAGTCGATGCCGTCGAACCAGTCGAGCGGCTGGTCGAACATGGCGTAAGAGTGCAGGGTGTCCGCGCGCTCGCGCTGCACGCCGAGGCCGATGCCGGTGGTTTCGTCGAAGGCGGTCATCGACCCGCCACCGACCAGCGCCAGGGTGGCAGGGTGCCGGGTGTTGCTCTCGTACAGGTACGTCTCGACCATCGAGCGTCCGGCGTAGCTGGGCGTGGCATCAGAGAGCAGCGGCCGGACCTTCGACCAGGCGCCGTCGGCACCGATGAGGACGTCGGTGACGATTGTGGATCCGTTGGCGAAGGTCACTTCGTGACGACCGTCGTCGAGGGTCCGGACCTTCTGAGTCTTGTGGCCCCAGACGACGCTGCCGGCGGGGAGGGAGTCCAGCAGCAACTGTCGGAGCTCGCCACGCTGCACCTCCGGACGGCCTCCGGCGGGATCGTCCGGCTGGTCCGCCAGGATGGTGCCGTCGGGTGCCACGTCGCGGGACGCCTGGCGGCCCTCGAGGATGAGGGACCGGAAGTCGTCCATCAGGCCGGCGGCACGGATCCCGTGCTGCCCGTTGTAGTCGTGGATATCGAGCATGCCGCCTTGGCCTCGGGCCTGCGCGGATGCTTCCGCTTCGTACACCGTGGACGGGATTCCGTGAACCGCCAGGGTTCGCGCCAGTGTCAGCCCCGCAAGGCCGGCACCGATAATGGTGATCTGAGTCATGTATATGTTCCTTACTGCTGGTGGATGTTGGTGCCGCCCTGCCCCCGGAGGGCCAGGCCAGCACGCTGAGCGGCAGGGCCGGGTCAGGCGGAACCGGGTGGCTCGATCCGGGATGCGATCTGCTCCAGGAGGTCACGCAGCCGCGCCTGCCCCGCGGCGCCCAGCGGCGCGAGGATCGACTCCTCGACACGATCCATGGCCTCTTCGAAGCCCTGGATCAGCTCGGAGCCCGCTGGGGTGACGCGCACCCGGCGGCTGCGCGTGTCGCCCTCCTGCGTCTCGCGTTCCACGAGTCCACGCCGTTCGAGCCCGGCCAGGAGCCGCGAGACGCTCGGCGCACTGGTGCGGGTGGCCCGCGCGACGTCACGCTGGATGGCATCCGGGTTCTTCGACAGGTACGCCAGTACGGCGCTCTGCTCGTGGGTGAGGCCGCGTTCCCGGATCCAGTCATCGGCGGTGCGTCGCTGCGCCCACACGACCCACCGCATCAACTCCAACGTGCTCTCCCGCTTCCGCTCCTTCATGGTTAACAGGCTAACTGTTGCAGCGCTAACTATCAAGCCTGCCGGACTCGGCCCCCCATTCGGACAGACACGCTGCTCACGCCGAACCTCCGCATGCAGAAGAAACCGTTCGTGGTGGCTCCCCGCGATCAAGCGGACGCACCGGGTCGTGGTGCCGGCCGGGGAAAACCGGCTCAGAGTGACCGATGTCCGCGACCTGGGGTTGCCGCGTGGCCGCCCAAGAATGTCGCCACCGTTCTCGGACCCGGCCCCCGCAGCGGTGCTGGGCGTGACGGTGGGGTCGAGGCGGGTGGCGTGCCGGAGGAGGGCTTCGCGGATGTCGTCGCAGCCCCCTGGTGGGTCCGCAGTCGGCGGCAGCCGTACAGCCAGGTGATCGTGCGCTCGACCTGCCGCGGGAGATCCCGGAGCGCTGCTGTGCACCTGGCCTCGTTCGGCGGTGACCGTGGGATCCCGCGCTCCTGCACCGGGCGGTGGTGCGGGCCGAGGTCGTAGCCGCGGACAACGGGGAGTGTGTCTGGCCCGCGTCTGGAGCAGCCGGTGCCACCGGCCACGGCCGGGACCTTGTCCAGCGGCGACAGAAACTGTGTGACATAGCCGTGATTTCCGCCGGTGAGCGACACCGCCGAGCGGGATGCTCTGCGCGTCGGCGATGGCGTGGTCTCGCCGCGCCCTCCGTGGACGGTCACCCGGCCGGGGCCGCTTGGCGCGGTGCCGAGCTGCCCGCACGCGGGAGCGGTCGATCACCGCCCGTGACCGGTCCGGCTTCCCGGCCGACCGTGGCGCACTCACCGACCGCGACTTCTTCGCCAGCGGCAGGCGTCGTTCGTCCCGCATACCGGTCTCGTTCCATGCGGCCAGGCCCCGCCGTCAGATCATGCCCGAGGCGAAAGCCACATGATCAACGACTGCTGTCAGGAGCCTGAGCCGGGAGGGAGAAGCCCTCGGGCGGCGCGGCATCGCCCGCGAGATGGGGATGACAGCTCGCGCCATCTACAGCTACTTCCCCACCAGGGATGCCCTGATCACCGCGCTGATCAGCGGAATCGCCACTTCGCTCGCGGAGGCGGTGGAGGCTGCCGGCGACGCGGTGCCCGACACCGACCCGGGCGGCAGGCTGATGGCCTGGGGCAAGGCCCTGCGCGAATGGGCGCTGGCCCACCCGGAGAGGCTTCCGGCTCTTCAGCAGAAGGGTTACCGGTACGAGCGTGACAAGTTCCGAGCCGCGGAGCTGTCCGAGACGGCCTCGGAGAAGGTGAGCCCGCCAAGGGTGGCGCAGTGCCCCGTCCAGCTGGAGGCCGTCGTCGAGCGCGTCCATCCCTTCGGGGAGGAGGGCTCCGGCGTGGTGGCTGTCGAGACGCGCGTGATCCGGGTGCACGTCGAGGAGGCCCTGTTGGTGCCGGACAACCACCGCCACATCGACGCCGACCGGTGGGACCCCCTGATCATGAAGTTCTGTGAGCTCTACGGCAACGGCCAGAACCTGCACCCCTCGGAACTGGCAACCGCCTGGGGGATCGTCGGCCCCACCGGTGCGGTCGCCGGCGGCTGACAGCTCCGTCCCGCCGACGAAGTGCCCGGCCGTGCGCGGCGTTTGGTGTCCAAAGGACCCTGTTCAAGACCGCGGCCGCACTGCGCCTCGTGGAGCGCCGCGGCGAGCAGCGCCCCCCACCTCGACGACCACCGCGTCCGCCTCCCGGAAAAACCTCCCGAAACGGTGGCAGCCCTTCGAGCAGCCCGTCAGATGTGCGCGGACCAACGCAAGGGTGCGCGCCTGGCCCTCAAACAGCTCTCCAGATGTGAGTCCGGAGCCGGCCGGCCGGCTCCGCGGGCTCTCCGGGTCCGGTGCCGGGCACCGGAGGTCACTCGCACAGTGCGTCGTCCAGCACGTCGTCGATGGGCTCGCCGATGCGTTCGTCAGCGGGCCAGTCGGCCAGGTTGGCGGAGAGCACCACGCTTCGCCCGCCCTCCCGGGTGGTGAAGGCGAGCGTCGCGTAACCGGGGATGCCGCCGGTGTGCCCGATCGCCGTACGGCCGCAGCTGAGCTTCTGCACCTTGAGCCCGAGTCCGTAGCGTGCGCCCGGGGCACCGGTGGTTATGGTGCGGTTCATCTGGCGCCACTCGGCGGGGCGCAGGAGCTTTCCACGCGTCAGCGCCTTGAGAAGTCGGTCCAGATCTCCGGGCGTGGAGACGATCTCGCCTGCCGGGCCGGCGAAGGACGGGTTCAGCGTGCTGATGTCCGTCCGTGCCATGTAGCCGTGTGCGTGCGGACCTCTGATACGCGCCCTGTCACCGGGGACGAAGGTGTGCCGCATGCCCAGCGGGCGGATGATCCGGTCCCGTACCTCGTCGGCGTACGGCCGCCCCGTCACGTGGGCGATGATCAGCCCGGCGACGAGGTAGTTGGTGTTCGAGTAGCGGTAGCCGGTGCCGGGCGGGAAGTCGACAGGTTTCGCGGCGGCCTTCCTCACCTGCTCCTCGGTGTCGTGGTGACGGAAGCGCCTGCGGACGAACTCCTTGCCCTGAGGCAGGTCCCGGGCGATGTCGTGCAGCCCGGCGGTGTGCTGGAGCACCATCCGAACGGTGATCCGGTCGCCCTGCGGCAGGAGACCCGGCGGCAGATAGCGGGCTACGGGCGCGTCCAGTGCTACCCGGCCCTCGCCGACGAGCTGGAGCAGCGTCACCGCGGTGAACATCTTGGTGGCGCTGCCGATCCGGAACCGCCCGCCGAGCGGTACCGGTGCCTCTCCCCCGGCTGTTGCCTTGCCTGCTCTGCCCAGCCAGGTGCCGTCTTTCCCGGTCACCCTCACCTGCGCACCGACGGCGCCGCTGCGGACCAGGCGGTCCAGGTCCCGCTGGACGCCGGTCGGGGAGTCGTCGGCCGCGGCTGCGGGCACAGCCGGGGCACCTGCTGCCGCTGCGGCGAGCAGACAGGCGGACAAGGAACGAACGAAGCGCATGATGCTCCTTCGGTGGTGAAGGTGACGGATGATTTCCGCGCGCTCCATTCCACGACACGCCTGCCCGCGGGTCACTGAGGTCAGCCCCCGCTCGGGGGTTCGGAATAACCGAACCAGGCGCGGCCGGAGACGCGCAGCGCCGCAGTGCACGTGACCGGCGATCACCGCCATGTCGTCCCGGTCATACACGGGGTCGGAGGTCTTTGGGGTGCAACCGGTGACCGGCAAACGTCGTGGTGCCGTAGTCGCGGCCTCGGCCGTTGGCCGGGACGTGCTTGTTCGGGAAGTACGTGAGAGGTTTCACCTTGGTCATCTCGGTGGCATCCCGCCGCACGTCGCGGCTGCTCTCCAGGGCGCCGCAGCACGCCGGTCCGTATCGCGTGCCGGGGCGGCCACGGTGACTCCGGTTCTCACACACACGCTGACCGTGCTTGGAGTGCCGACCGAAGTGCCGATGGTTCGCCGGCCCTCCCCCGGCAACTCTCTCAGCCGGCTCCGCGTCCCGCCCGCACCAGGCCCAACTCATAGGCAGCGATCACGGCCTGTGCCCGGTCCCGCAGCTCCAGCTTCGCGAACAGCCGGTTGATATGCGTCTTCACGGTGTGGTCCGTGATCGTGAGCCGGCCCGCGATCTCCGCGTTGGACAGCCCCCGAGCGATCAGGGTGAGCACCTCGGCCTCACGTGCCGTGAGTTCCCCCGCGGAGTGCACCGGCAGCCGTGACGCCCGTGCGTGCACGAACTCGCCGATCACCCGCTTGGTGATCTCGGGCGACAGCAGCGCGTTCCCGGCCGCCACCACCCGCACCGCGTGCAGCAGTTCGGGAAAGGTGGCGTCCTTGAGCAGAAAGCCGCCCGCGCCGGCCGCGAGCGCGTCATACACGTACTCGTCGAGCCCGAAGGTCGTCAGCATGAGGACTTTTGTCGCGCCGTCCGAGGCGGCCAGAATCTCGCGGGCTGCCTCGATACCGTTCTTGTGCGGCATCCGGATGTCGAGGAGTGCGAGATCGGGCCGGGCCTCGGCGGCGACGCGCACGGCCTGTGCACCGTCCTCGGCCTCGCCTACGACCTCGATGTCCTCCTGCGTGTTGAGGAGGTTGACAAAGCCGGTGCGCACGACCGCCTGGTCGTCGGCGACCAATGCCCTGATCACACTCGTTCCCTTCTCCATGCCGATCCCCCGGATCCCCAGGGAAGCCGCGCCTCCACCAGGAAGCCTCCGCCCGGGCCCGCGCCCACGCTGAGCCGGCCACCGACCAGGGCCGCCCGCTCACGCATCCCGGTCAGACCGTGGCCCGCACCGGACGCGGGACGGGGTCCCGGACCGGGGCCGTCGTCGTGGACGCGCAGCGTGAGCATCTGGTCGGCACCGTAGTCGATCTCCACCACCGTACGTGCGCCAGGCGCGTGCTTGCGCGCATTGGTCAGTGCCTCCTGGGCGATGCGGTAGGCGGACAGCTCCCATGTGGCGGGCAGCGACACCCGTTCCCCGGTGACTTTCAACTCGGCCTCGCCGCCCACCGCCCGGTGCTGCTCGACGAGTTCGGAGAGATGGTCGAGGGTCGGCTGAGGGGCGTTGAGTGCCGTCTCCCTCTGGGCCTGCGGGGTGCGCAAGACACCGAGGAGACGACGCAGTTCGGCCATCGAGGAGCGGGCGGTGCCGGCGATCTGCTGGAAACCGTCGCGGGCCTCGGGCGTGAGTCCGGGAGTGGCGTACGTGGCGCTTTCGGCCTGGACGGCGATCATCGACACCGCGTGGGAAACGATGTCGTGCAGTTCTCGGGCGATGGCGGCCCGCTCGGCCTCTGCGGCCTGCTGCCGTTCCAACGCGATCAACTGAGCCTGGGCCTGGTCGCGCTCACGACGGCTCTGGTCGCGGGAGCGTACCGCGTCCCCCATCATCACGGCTCCGAAGATGACCACGGTCAGCAGGAAGGACTCGGCGAAGAGACTGAGGGAACCCTTCTGCCACAGTGGCGGCACCGGCAGGTTCATCCGTGACCAGGTACGGATGTGCACCAGGTTCACGCAGACGGCCCCCAGCGCCCCGCCCACGACGATCACGGCGGGATGGCGCACCCGGTAGCGGCCCAGGATGTAGAAGCCGACCGGCCCGCTCACCATGATCGAGATGTACAGGCTGACGTCCCCGGCGAACCCCAGCAGTCCGGCCGCGACCGTCACCACGGCTACGGGCGGGAAGGACCGCCGCCACATCAGCGAGGCGGAGGAGACGAGAACCCCGAGGGTGGTGGTCAGGGACCCGGGATAGGCGATCAGCTCGGCCACGGCGCCGACGGTCAGGGCACCGCCGGTGACCCAGGGGTAGGCGGGTGAGGCGATCCAGGCACGGAACCGCTGCTGAAGGGGCGTACGCATAGCATCCATGGTCCGTGACGAGACGGGTGTGCGCGTCGCCGCACGGGTTGAGCCTGGGGCCAGATGTCATGCCACGGGTTGACTCCCCAGTGCGGAGTCTCGATTGACGCCTGCTGACCTGCGGTTTCCTACCGTCGTTTGACATGAGGGAGCGTTTCGAACGGTACGTGCGGCACATCCGGCGCCCAGGTGAGGAGCGGTATGCGTGGGCCGGGTGCGCGGTCGTCGCGCTGGGACTCGCCCTGGTCTCGGACCTGGGGCCGCACCGCGTGTGGGGGGCGGTGGCGGCGACGGGTTACGCCGCCGCGGCGGTCCTGGCATGCGGCGCACGCTCACGCCCCGTCGCGCGGCTGGTGTCGGTGGCGGGTGCTGTCGTGGTGCCGCTCGTCTCGCTGGTGGCGGCCGGGCTCGGGCAACTGGAGCTCACGGTCGTCGAGCGGTCGGGGCAGTCGCTGCTCACGACCGGCAGCCCGTACGCCACCGACCCCGCAGCCGTCGCGGACTTCAACCCTTACCTGCCGGGGATGGCGCTCTTCGGTGTGCTGCCCGGGGATGCGCGCTGGTGGATGGGCGGCGTCTTCGTGGCGGCCCTCGCTGCGGCCGGTCTGGGCCGTGCCCGGCTGTTCGCCTGCCCCCTGGTCGCGCTGCCTCTCGCGGTGGGCGGGATCGACCTCCCGCTGGTCGGTCTGATGTGCCTGGGGATCGTGCTCGCCGGGCGGGGACGGTCTGGCCGGGCGGGGCTGGTGCTCGGCGCCGCGGCCGCGCTCAAGTGGACGGCGTGGCCCGCGCTGCCCGTGGCCCTGGCACTGATCGCCGTCCGCCGGGGCGGTCGGCCCGCGCTGCGGTACGCGGCCGTGGCCCTGTCCACCGCGACGGCGGCGGTGTTGCCCTTCGCCCTCGCTGATCCCGTCGGCTTCTACCGCAATGTCATCGCCTTCCCGCTGGGTCTCACCGACATCACCTCACCGGCGGCCAGCCCGCTGCCCGGCCATCTGCTCGCGGCGTATGTGCCCGGCGGCAGGGTCATCGCGCTCGCACTCCTCGCGGTGAGCGCCCTGCTGATCGCGGTGTCGCTGGTAGTGCGGCCACCGGGGAGGACACGGACAGCTGCCGCCCGGCTCGCGCTCGGTCTGGGCCTGGCCACGGCCCTGATGCCCGCGACCCGTTTCGGCTATCTGATCTATCCGCTGGTACTCGGGGCGCTGGCATTCCGCGGACCGCAGCACGGACGCACTCCTGTCACCCCCGTCGCACCCTTCGCGGAGAAGACCCTCGCATGACGAACACCTCCCGCCCGCGCTCACTGATCGTCACCAGCGGCTTCCCGCCCCTGCAGGGCGGCCTCGACACGTCCGTCCGAGAACTCGGCCTGATGGCGGGCCGCCTGCGCGGACGACTGACATCGCCGATCACACCGTCCAGTGCGGTGGCGACCAGAACCGTGGGCGGGGCAAGCCCGAGGCCCGGATCGGGCGGTCACGGGTGCGGCGGCCCTGCGGAGGCATCGGTCGCTGCCGTGTGTGCCGACCGAGCGGTCAGCCCTGGTCGCAGAAGTCCAGGCGGTCGAGCAGTCCGGCGTCGGTGAACGCGGCGACCAGTTCGGGACGGCCCTCGGTGAAGTGCGCCCAGCTGTCGTAGTGGACGGGAACCACCCGGCGGGCGCCGAGGATGCGGGCGGCTTCCGCGGCCTGCGCGCTGTCGAGGACGATCAGCGCGCCGTCGAAGAGAACAGAGAAGCGGGGAGCCCCGGCGAAAAGGATGGCGGTGTCCACCGGACCGAACCGTTCGGCTGTCTCCCCGACCAGGTCGAGCGAGGCGTTGTCGCCGCTGACGTAGACCGTGGGCAGGCCCTCACCGGTGAGGACGAATCCGACGACCTCTCCGGTGATCGGTTCCACGTCCTCGCGGGTGCCCGGTCCGTGAACGGCGGGCGCGGCGGTGACCGTAATGGTGCCGCTGCCGGGGCGGTCCAGTTCGACCGACTCCCAGTCGGCCAGCCCCCTGGCCCCAGCACCCAGGCGCTGCCCTCCCCCTGGTGTGGTCAGAGTCAGCGGAACGTCGGCCAGCAGGGCCCTGCCGGAGTCGTCGAGGTTGTCGGGATGCTCGTCATGGGAGAGCAGGACCACGTCGATCCGGCCCAGCTCGGCCGGCGCGGCGGCGGGAGGCGCCGTCTTGGTCAACTGCCCGCCCGGCACGTGGTATTCGCGGGGCGCGTCGAACGTCGGGTCGGTCAGAAAGCGCAGGCCACCGTACTCGAACAGGGCGGTCGGGCCGCCGAAGACGCGGATGGGGATCTGCGGGGTGGTCGTGCTGGTGCCAGCCATGGAAGACCTCACGGAAAGAGAGTGGGTTATCCGTGAACATAGAAGGTGTCACGGATAACCGCAAGTCTCACCATGAGAAGTATGTGCGAGACCTCGACCCGCCGAGCCCGCGCCACCGCCCGCATCAGGGGCGGAGGAGTACCCCGCCCTCGACGTCGCCAACAGCGCCGTCTCCCCGCCAGGAGGACACTTCGTCGACCTCCTGGCACACGGCTCCACCCCTTGCAAGCGCTACCTGCTGCGACACGGGGGGGGCTGACCACTTCGACCGACACCGGGGGAAGTGGTCAGTGGCTGTCGGCGGAGGCGAAGTCGGGCAGCTCGGTGGACAGCAGGCCGTCGACGGCGCCGTCGAGGAGCTGGGCCATCTCCGTGGAGCGGGGAAGCATGATCTCCTCGTAGGCGTGGATGGCTTGGCCGGTGGTGTTGTGGTGCGCTATGGCGAGGGCGAGTTCGCAGACGTCCGGCATGGCGACGTTGACGCCGACGCCGAGCGGGGGCATGAGATGGGCGGCGTCGCCGAGCAGGGTCACCGTCGGGTTGTGCTCCCAGATGTGCGGGACGGGCAGGGCGAAGATCGGGCGGTCGACATAGGGGCCGTCGTTGTCGTCGATCAGCCGGCGCAGGCGGGGTGACCAGTCGCGGTAGCACTCCAGGAGGTGGGCGCGGATACCGCTGGTGTCCTGGAGGGTGAGGCCGCCGGCGGTGATCCAACCGGCCGGGACGCGCTGGATGATGGAGGCGCGGATGTGGCCGCCGCTGTCGCGTTGGGCGAACAGGCCGCGGTCGCCGTCGGCCGCGGCGGCGCCGCCCTGGCCGACGAGCTCGGTGACATCGGGATGCTGGGCGGTGCCTCACGGCCACCACCCCAGAAGAGCACACCGGTCCAATAGTGCAACCGCTCTGCTTTCGAACCCGCTCAACCAAGAGGTAGGGCTACGGCATGCCCAGCACCACGACCCACCCACCACGCCGGTCAAGCGCTTCGGCCAAAGAAGCCGCCGTCCTCGACGAGCGCACTCGGCCAAACGGCAGCGTGAGCACGCGTATCGCTCCCGAAGTCCTGGGCCGGCGCGAGGATCAGGAGACGCCGGCCGCTCCACGTCTGGGGCCAACCGGCCAGCGGTACGGGTGGAGGCCCTTCGCCGCCGGTCACGGTGGGCAGGCGCAGGTCGCCGGTGCCGAGGTGGCGGCCACTCAAGTGAGGGCACGGGTGGGACGCATCAGTGCGCAGGCGAGAGTTGCCGCCACGACGGCGACGGCGAGGATCAGCGTCGCGACATCCTGGTTGATGGCCTGGTCGAGGAGTCCGAGCGCCAGCGTGGGCACGACGGTGCCGGTGTAGACGGACAGGAAGTACGTGGAGAGCAGGTCCGCTCTGCGTCGCGGGTCGGCGAGCCGCTGAGTGATCCCGATGCCGCGGCGGAAAGCCAGGCCGATACCGGCGCCCGCCAGCAGGGTTCCGGCGGCGAACGTGGGCAGTGACCGTATCAACAGGCCGGTCTCGAAGACCACGACGCCCGCTATGAGGAACGCCGGTGCCGGCCAGCGCCCGGAGGTCCACCGTTGCGGAGCGGCCACTTGGGCGGTCAGGGCGACCAGGAACAGCAGTCCGACCTGTGCGCCGACAGCCGCGACGTTGTGGACGTGCAGCTGTTCACGAAGAAAGGAAGGAACCAAGGACGAGAACAGACCGCTGACGGCGAAGGCGGCGAGGACGGCCGTGGCGGCCCGCAGGAACTCGGCCCGAGCCGACCGCTGGTCGGGGATGGCCGGGCGGCGCACCGACAGCACAGGGCGCTGCCGGGACGAGACGGTCTCCGGGGTGACAAGGACGGCCAGGAGCGACGGGGCCAGACCGGCGAGATAGACCCAGAACACCAGATGCGTGGGATCCGCCCCGTACTGTGCGAAGAGTCCGGCCAGAACGGTGCCCAGCCCCAGTCCGCCCATGTTCGCCACCGCGGCGACGGTTGACGCTCGCCGGGTGTGCTCGGCTCCGGCGAGCTCGCCCAGAGCAGCGGTCGCGGTGGCGGTGAAGACACCTGTGCTGAGGCCGCACAGGAACCGTGCCACCAGCAGGGTCCCGACGTCGTGAGCGACGAGGAACAGCACTGTGCTCGCGGCCGCGGCCAGGACAGCGGCAGCCAGCAGAGGGCGGCGGCCCACCTGGTCGGAGAGTGACGCGAAGACCATCAGTGCGAACACGGTCCCCAAGGCGTAGACGCCGAAGACCAGTGTCGTGGTGAAGGGCCCGAAGCCCATTTGCGGCGCCCAGAACACATACAGCGGAATCGGCAGCGTCCCACCCAGCATGACCAGGGCGTACACCGCTGCCACGAGCCAGAATCCCGCGCGCGCCCGGCGCCCGGCTACGGGCGGAACGAGTTCTGTGCGGCCGTCTGGGGCGATGTCGTGGGTCATCGTGCGGCCTTTCGCGTAGGGTGCCGGCCCCTCAACCCGGGGGCCGGCACCCATGACGCTATCCATCTTGGACTGATCAGTCAAAGATGAGGTGACCGACCGGTCCAAGATGTGGATAGGCTCACACCGGAGCCGTGAAACAGGAGGTGCACGCCATGCCCGGCCGGAAGCAGTTCGATGTGGGTGGAGCCCTGGACCAGGCCATGCGAGTGTTCTGGCAGCGCGGATACGGGGACACCTCACTCGATGCCCTCGGCTCCGCCACCGGTCTCGGCCGCGGTTCCCTCTACGGCACCTTCGGCACCAAGGACGCCCTGTTCCGCCAGTGCCTTGCCCGCTACGTGTCCGTCTACGGAGTGCAGTACGAGCAGGCTCTGACCGCGCACCCCGGTGATCCGGTACGTGCGGTCGAGGCGTTCTTCGATGTCATCCTGAAACGCATCGCCGACCCGTCGGTCCCCGTGGGATGCCTCATCGCACAGTCCGCCGCGCAGTCACCGACTCTGAGGGAGGAAAGCAGCACTGTGGTGCGTGGCCTGCTCGATGTGCAGCGTCAAAGGGTACGCACGGCGCTGGCGGACTCCCCGGCCGACGCCCAGACGCTCGACGAACTCGCGACATTCGTCGTCGCCGTCAACCAGTCGCTGGCCGTACTGAGCCGGGCCGGCACTTCGGATGCCGAGCTGCGCTCGGTGGCCCGGATCGCGTGCACGACGGTGGCGGACACACTCGCCCGGGCAGCGTCGAAGCACGCCGCCCAGGACTGACGACCAGTCGCCGGGTGTCCTGCCGGGGGTGTCCCGCGCGCCCTCCTCCAGCAGCTCCGCGAGCTTGCGCAGCCGCAGTCAGCACTGTGGCAGATCGATCGACACCGGAGCATCCGGCCAAGAGGTGCACACCTTCATCAACGACCCCTTCCGCCCCCATCGGCACGTACCTCTGCGGCCGCCGGATGTACGAAACGATGGTCTTCTGGAAGATCGGTGTCCCCCATCACTCGTTGGGGTGGTATACGGCCCGAGCGGCCGCGTCTTGCAGCACAGTCATGAAGCAGAGGCGAGCGCACCGGTGAGCGCCCATCACTCCGCGCCCAATATTCCGTGAGGGGAACGTCATGCCGCTCCTGGCCGATGGCACCTACCGCATCCACGTGGGCAACCGATACCTCAGCGCGACGGCGAGGGAAGTCACCCTGTTGCCGGTGGGGCTCGGCCAGGAGGACAGGCACCAGTGGGAGTTGCGGTATGTGGGTGAGGGCTTCTACCTGGTGCGCTCCGTGGCGCAGGAGAGCTATCTGCACCATTCCGAGGTGCCTGAGGCCGGGGAACGGGTGGGCCTCGGTGAGCAGAGCAGGTGGAAGATCGTCAAAGGGCCGGAGAAGAGCACCTTCGTCCTCGGGGCTGTACAGGGCTTCTCACCCGCTCCCAGTCTCTGCCTGGCCTTCCGGTGGCCCGCGGCTGAAGCCGTCCTCGAGTGGACGGATCTCAACGAGCAAGGGATGTCCTTCACCCAGGACTCCCACGTCACCGTCCGCAGAGCGCCGCTCGCAGCCGCGACGATGCTCCTCCCCCTGCGCCGAAGCCGGCCCCGTCAGCGCCCGAGCCGGTGAAGGGAAACACGTCCGCGGACGTGTGCAGCGGGATGCGGCCGGTGAGCTTGGACTTGGACAGGATCGGGAACCGCCGCGTGCACGCCGGCGCCCCGGTAGGGTTTTTCCCTCCTGGGCGGTGCCGTTGGCCCTCTTCCCATCCGGTTCGTTCTGCTTTCCTTCGTAACTGGTCCTCGACCATGTCATTCAGTGACATCGCCGCGTCTGAAGGGGGCGCCGAGGCCTTCCGGGACTGGAAGGTCCCGCACTGTCGTCCGAAAGATCTCGACACCCCCATGTGAGCCGGATCACACGGTGACCGAGTACCGGTACTCAGCCGCGTTCACCGATGGGCGGCCAGCACTGCCGCGAGGCCCTCTTGGAGGTCTTTGACGAAATACTCGGGAACCTCCAGCGACGGGAAGTGTCCTCCGGCTTCGGGCGACCTCCACCGGACGATCTGCCGGTACCGCTCCTGTGCCCAAGGGCGCGGGTATTTCTCGATGTTGCGGGGGTACATGGTGATCGCTGACGGGACGTCGACGCGGAGCTCGGGGTCCAGCGAGTTGTGGCTTTCGTAGTAGATGCGGGCCGCCGATGCGCCGGTCCGCGTCAGCCAGTACAGGGTGACGTCGTCAAGAACGCGGTCTCGGGAGATCGTCTCGAACGGACTGTCTTCGGTGTCCGACCACTCGGCGAACTTGTCGAGGATCCAGGCGAGAAGCCCGACCGGTGAGTCGACGAGCGCGTAGCCGATGGTCTGCGGCCGGGTCGCCTGCTGCTTTGCGTAGGCCGCGCGGTGGCGCCAGAAGTCGCGGGTTTCCTCGGTCCACCTGCGCTCGGCCGCCGTCAGCCCGTCCGTGGTCAACCCGGGCGGCGCCTCCGCGAACGTTGTGTGGATGCCGAGGACATGCGCCGGGAACCTGCCGCCGAGAACCGTGGTGACGGTACCTCCCCAGTCGCCGCCGTGGGCCAGGAACTGGCTGTAGCCCAGCCTCCCCATCAGTTCCACCCATGCGGCCGCGATCTTCTCGGTTCCCCAACCGGTGGTGGCCGGCTTGTCGCTGTAACCAAAGCCTGGCAACGACGGGACCACGACGTGGAACGCCGGCGCGTCCGCCTCTTTGGGATCGGCCAGCTCGTCCACCACATCGATGAACTCGGCAATGCTGCCCGGCCAGCCGTGCGACAACAGCAGAGGCGTGGCATCCGTGCGCGCGGACCGGCGATGCAGGAAATGGATCCCCAGGTCAGCAATGGTCGTGCGGAACTGGCCTATCCGGTTGAGGCGCTCCTCGAACGGCCGCCAGTCGTACTCAGTGCGCCAGTAGCGCACAACATCGACGAGGTCCGCGAGAGGAACGCCCTGGGCCCAGCGGCCGGGGCCGGGCGGGGCGCGATGGACCGTCTCGGCCTCCGGCAGCCGCGCGGCGGCCAGTCGCGCTCGCAGGTCGTCGAGTTCGGCGTCGGTCGCGTGGACTTCAAAGGCTTGCACGTCGCTGGTGGGGCGGGGCATGAGACCTCCTGGCCGTCGTGGAACCGGCTACGATCTATCGTGAACCGGCTATGACGGTTCTAGCAGTTCCCCGAGTCGCACTGCAACCAGCTATGGTGGTTCCATGTGTGCTCGGTTCCCTGACTTCCGCCTCGGCAACGTGCTGGCGACCAGCTTCACGGGGACTCTCTCGGAGCGTCATGGGAACCGTGTGGAGCGCATCCCCACGCCGCACCGGCTCATCGACTGGCTGGCAGTGAACGGCCTCGCCGTCGACTCCTGCACCACCGCCCAGCTCGACCACGCGCGGGAACTGAGGGAGTCGATCCACGCCGCCGCGACAGCGGCCGCGCTCCAGGAGGGCCTCCCGCCCTCCGCTGTCCACGTCATCAATGCCTGCAGCACTCAGGGCCGGGCCGCGGCGTTCCTGACACCCGAGGGCAAGCGGCGATGGCGGCTCGGCTCGGCTTCGTGCGTCGAAGACGCCCTCAGCGTGATCGCCGCCGACGCGATCAGCATCATCGCAGGCGAGCGGGACGGAAAGCTGGCCTTGTGCGCATCACCGACCTGCCGAGCCGCCTTCTTCGACACCAGCCGAAGCCGCACCCGCAAGTGGTGTGACATGAACACATGCGGGAATCGCCAGAAGAAGGCGCGCTTCAATGCCAACCAGCGCACTGCCCCCGGATCAGCGGACTGAGTCCCGTACAGTCCTCTCTTCCGTCAGGCCAGGCGGACCAGCGAGGCGCCGGCCACCAGCACGCTTCCGCCCATCAGTGTGGCGCTGAGGACCGCTGCCGCGTCGGACTGCCGCCGCCACCGCTCCCGCATCCAGCGGGTCGATGCCGCCCACAGCACGCACAGCAGCATGGCGAGCGCGGCGCCGAGTGTGCACACCCCGTCCCACCCGGCGCGGGAGTACACCACCCCGGCCAGGGCGGAGCCGAGCGCCCCTCCGGTGAAGTAGCACGTCATGTACGCGGAGGTGAGGCGTCCGCGCACCTCGGGCCGCAGGGCGTAGATCAGCGACTGATTGCTGATGTGCACTCCTTGGTGCGCCAAGTCGAGGAGCACGATCCCGGTGATCAGTGCGGACAGGTGGTGGGCCCCCAGCAGCAGGAGGCCCCATGAGCCCAGCAGCAGGAACGCGCAGGCGCCCGTGGTCAGGGTCGTCCGGCCCCGGTCCGCCAGCCGCCCGGCGAGCTGGGCGGCGACCGCACCCGCCGCGCCGGCCAGGCCGAGCAGTCCGATGTCGCTGTCCGACCAGCCGTAACCGGGCCCGGCCAGCAGGAAGGCGAGCGAGGCCCACAGCACACCGAAGCAGGAGAAGGCCAGCAGACCGATCGCGGCCCGGGTCCGCAGCACCGGTTCCATCCTCAGCAACCGGGCCGTGGAGCACAGCAGTTGCGCATAGCGCAGCCCGGCCGTTCCCTGGTGGCGCGGAAGCCTGCGGTCAAGTGCCGCCGTGAGGGCCAGCATCACCAGCGCCGCGGCCCAGTAGACCGTGCGCCATCCGGCGATCTCGGCCAGGGCTCCGGAGACGGTACGGGCCAGCAGCATGCCGAGTACCAGCCCGCTCATCACCGTGCCCACGATCCGGCCGCGCTGCTCGGGGGGTGCCAGGTCGGCGGCGAAGGGCACGAGGACCTGCGCCGTCACCGACAGCAGCCCGGTCAGTGCGGTACCGGCCAGCAGCAGGCCGGTGTTCGGGGCGGCGGCGGTCAACGCCAGGGAGGCGGCGGTGGCCAGGGTCAGTACGCACACCAGACGGCGCCTCTCCAGCAGGTCGCCGAGCGGCAGCACGAACACCAGCCCCAGTGCGTAGCCGACCTGGGCGACCGTCACCACGAGTGCGGCGGCGGAGGAGGAGAGCCGCAGCTCCTGGGCGATGGTGTCCAGCAGGGGCTGTGCGTAGTAGTTGGCGGCCACGCACAGTCCGACGGCCACGGACATGAGCAGGACCGTGCCGCGCCCCGGGTACCGGATGGCGTCGCGTGCGTTCCCCGGGCCGGGACGGGCGGGCGGCTGATGGACCGAGGAGGAAGCCACGTGGTGTTTCCTTCCAGGAGGGCGGGCGGGAGGTGGAGCAGGGTGCGCGGCGCCGGTCGAGCCGATCGGTCACGGCTCGCGTCGATGCTCTCCCACGCACTGTGGATCGGTCCAACAGATGGTTGCCATCACAGCGATCGGCTACAACGATGCATGGATGGAACTCCGCCAACTCGCTTATGCCGTCGCGGTCGCCGAGACCGGAAGCTTCACCCGCGCCGCGCACCGCTGCTTCGTCGTACAGTCCTCGCTCAGCGACCAGATCGCCCGGCTCGAAAAGGAACTGGGGGTGCGGCTCTTCGAACGCACCAGCCGGCGGGTGCGGGTCACCCCCGCCGGTGAGGGTTTTCTCGGACCGGCCAGGGAAGCTCTGGCCGCCGCCGAGCGGGCCCGCGGTGAGGCGGTCGCGAGCGGAAGTGAGATACGAGGCCGGCTGGTCGTCGGCACCCTCAGCCCTCTCCTCGCTGTGGACCTTCCCGGTCTGCTCGCCACCTACCGGGAACGCCACCCCCAGGTGCGCGTCACGCTCCACGCCAGGCTGGTGCGCGACCTGCTGCAACAGGTGCACGACCACACCTGCGACATCGCCTTCGTCGACACGGGCCCGGGCGGACTTCCCCGCGGACTGTCGGGACGGGTCCTCGCGCACGACGATCTCGTCGCCATCGTTCCGCACGGACATCCCCTGGCCGGAGCGGCACACGTGACGCTGTCCCGGCTCGCGGAGGAGGAGATGGTCGACATGCCGCTCGGCTCCGGCATCCGACGGCACACCGACGCGGCCTTCGCCGCGGCACGCGTCACCCGGACCGTCTCCTTCGAAGCCGACTCCATGCCGCTGCTGGAACAGCTCGTCGCCCGCCGCCTCGGTATCGGACTCGTCCCGGCCGCCACCGCCGCCCGCATGACCGGAGTCACCGCCGTGGCGGCCACCGGGGTGCCGCCTCGCACGGTGCGGGCAGTGTGGCTCACCGCCACGACCTCACCGGCCGCCCGTGCGTTCCTGAGGCTGCTGGCCGAACAGGTTCCTGAGGCTCCGGCGGACTGAACCCGCACCACAGGGTTCCGGACACTCCCGCGAATCGAACCCACACCGCTTCGGCGTCTTGGTGACACACTCTTCGCCCGAGTCTGTTCCCGGCGGCCGTGGGAAAGCAGTCGGAGAGCCGCCCCTGGGCCGGACCGGTGCAGCACGCGGGGTGCTTCCCCGCGCCGGCTGTCCGCCTACGCGCTGGTCGTCCGGAATCGCGCTCAGTACACCGCCGGAGGTGCCCCGAGCAGGCGCCGTTCACCGTCGGATAGCCGGGCACCATGACCGTGCCCACGGTCCCGGGAACGTCCTCCAGCGCCAGTTCGACCCCCAGCGGTATCCCCGTGTCGCTCACCACCGCACGCCCGCGGCCCGGACTGACCATGGGCGGGATCTGCACCGGCGCGATGCTCCTGTCGGCGGCGAAGATCACCCGTGGCCGGCCGTGCACGACGCACTTCGCGGCCCGTGAGGACCTCGCCGGGGAAGGCGGAAAGCTCACGTACGGGCGCGTGGTGGACGACGGCGACCTGATCACCTGCGGCGGTGTCACCTCGGGGCTCGACCTGGCCCTCTGGCTCGTCGAGCGCCTCTACGGCCCCGCGGCCGCGCTGCGTGCCGAGATGGTCCTGGAGCACGAACGCCGGGGCACTGTGTGGCGCGCGGAGGGCTGACCCGCGGAGAGGACGCTGTTCACCTTGTTGACCGGCTTGTGCACGTTCCTTTCCGGCTGGCGGGTGATCGCTTCGCACGGGCGCGGTCGGCGGGGCCGAACGCGCCACCGGCACCGACACCGGCCGCACCGGCATCCCCACCCGCCTGGAGCCCGAACCCATCGCCGAGCGCATGTTCCAGTGATTCGCCGAGAGCGCCTGCCAGGCCGACGTCCCCGCCCTGCGCCGGCACACCAGGCCCCGCCGACAGCTGATCCCTACCGGGCACAAGGACCCCGCCCGGTCGGCCGCGCACGCCGCGACCGCACAGCTTCGGATACCCGCGAACATCGGGCTGAGGGCGTTGCGGTGCGACCCGATGCGCTGCCTCTATCGTTCCTCGCACAACACCGCGACAGAGGGGACCCCGGCATGGCCGTCATCCACCACACCGTTGTCAAACCGACCAAGCTGGAACTGCTCACCTCCTGGCTGCCGTCCCGTCCGTGGTACCGCGGCAGCGCCGACGGACCCGCGCCGGCCAAGGCCGGGGGCTTCCGGCTGGACGACCCGGAGGGCGAGGTCGGGATCGAGTTCATCGTCGTCACCGACGCCTCGGGTCCGGATCCGACCACCTACCTGGTACCGCTCACCTATCGCGGTGCTGCGCTGGAGGGGGCGGAGCACGCCCTCGTCGGCACCATGGAGCACGGTGTGCTGGGGCAGCGCTGGATCTACGACGCCTGCTACGACCCGGTGGCGGTTGCCCAGTTGCTCGCCCTGATCGCCGGGCGGGCCCAGGCCCAGGACCAGGACAGCAGTGACACCCCCGACCGGGAGGTCACCGCCTCCCTCGCCGGTGCCTGCCCCGCCCACACGGAGTTCACCGCGACCGAGGACCAGGACAGCACAATGCTGACCACGCCACAGGGCGTGACTCTCCGGCTGCACCGGGTCCTGCGGCCCGAGCCCGCCGCGGACGGCCCGCTTCTCGCTCCGCGCGGAGCGACCGGCCACGTCGCCGGCGCCTGGAAGACACCCGAAGGCTCCCGCGTCCGGGGGCTGTTCGCCGTCCTGCGCCCCGGAAAACGGGACTGACCAGGGGGCACTGGCGCGGGTCGGCACAGCTGCGCCCGCGCCAGTGGCCAAGGGAGTACGACCGGCCGTCTCAGCAACGTGACAGGGGGCCTCCCTGCCTCACCCACCGGCCCCGGACCCACCGGCTCCGAACTCACCGGACCCACCGGCCGCCGCGTACAGCAGTTCACGCACCTCAGGCTCGCCCTCCCGCTCCTTCGCCCATACCAGGCGCAGGGCGAGACCGGGGGCGGTCAGGCCGAGCCGGACGAGCCGGCGGTGCTCCAGCTGGTCCGCGACGGCGAACCGGGGCAACAGGGCGATGCCCAGCCCCTGTTCGGCCCAGGCACGCATCACCGGCACTCCCCCTGCCGCCACCCGCTCCACCTCCGGTCCCAGGAGCTGCTCCGCGACCAGGCGGAAGGAGCACTGGTCCACATTGACCAGCAGCCGCTCCCCCGCGAGGTCGTCGGGGGCGAGCGGGTGGCCGGCCAGCGGGTGTGAGGGTGCGGCCACCAGGTCCAGGGGGACCGTGCCGACGTCGAGGCTCGCCAACGGCACGGTTGGCACGGGGAAGCCCAGTTCACCGAGTGACCGGCCGCTGTCCAGCAGCAGGGCGGCGGTCAGGGTGCCCTCGGTGACCTCGTCGAGCAGCACGCCGCGGTCGCCGGTGACGCGCGTCTCGACCCTGAGACCGGACTGCCGTGCGGAGAGCCGTCGCAGCACAGCCGGTACGCAGTGGGCGGCGATGGTCTCCAGCGCCCCGAGCCGCAGCCGACGCGCGGCTCCCCCGACCTCGCTGACGGCCTGCTCGGCCTGGTCCAGCAGCCGTCGCGCCCACTCCACCATGCGGTCGCCCGCCGCCGTCGTGCGCATCCCGTGCGGGGTGCGGGAGAAGAGGGCGGCTCCCACCGTCTCCTCCAGGGACCGGATGTGGGCGGAGACCGACGAGGGCGCGAGGTCGAGGGCGTGCGCGGCCTCGGTGACCGTTCCGTGCTTCACCACCGCCTCGAACGTGCGCAGTTGCCGCAGTTCCATGCCCGGTGTTCCTCCCCTCCCTCGCCCGCGCGAGAGCGCTGCTCGCATGGGAGCGGCTTCTCACGCAAGACGTCCCTCTTGTGCGAGAGGCCCTTCTCGTGCAACAGGTCCTTCTCGTGCAGGAGCGCTCTTCGCACGCCCTTCGGTGTTCCCGAACGGAGTGTACGGCTGTGCCGGTGGAGCCTCGCCGTGCGCGATCGCACAGTGACGGCATGACGCTCGACAAATCCTCTCTGCCGTCCGGAGCGGCCGCGACGGCACCCGCCTGGCCGCGTCCGGACGCCGTATCGTCACGCCGCCGCAGAGGGCCGGTCCTCTTCGGCGTCTCGCTAGGCTATTTCATGGTGCTGCTGGACAGCACCGTGCTGTCGGTCGCCGAACCGGACCTCGCCTCCTCCCTGCACACCTCGGTGACCGGTCTCCAATGGGCGGCCAACAGCTACACCGTGGTCTTCGCGGCCCTGCTGCTGTCGGCAGGCGCCCTCGCCGACCGGCTGGGCGCCGACCGCGTCTTCCGCGCCGGAGTGGCCCTGTTCGCGCTGGAGTCCGCGCTGTGCGCGCTGGCGCCGAACGTGACGGCACTGGTCGGGGCGCGGGCGCTGCTGGGCGCCTCGGCGGCGGCGTGCGTGCCCGCGTCCCTGGCACTGATCGGCCGCCTCTACCCGGACCGACGGGAACACGCGCGGGCCGTCGCGAGCTGGGCCGCGATCAGCGGTGCCGCCGTCGCCGCCGGGCCGCTGGCGGGCGGCGCCCTGGTCGGCGTCGCCGGGTGGCGGGCCGTCTTCCTCGTCAACGTCCCGCTCGGCGCGGTGGCTCTGGCACTGACCGCGACACGGAGACTGCGCTGTCAGCGCGGCGACCGGCGACTGGACTGGCCTGCCCAGCTGACGGCCTGCGCCGCGCTCGCTCTGGCGACCGACGGACTGATCGCCGCGGGCGCGGCCTCGTGGTCCCATACGGCAGCGGCGCTGGCAGGTGCCGTTGCGGCGGGTGTGCTCTTCGTACGTCTGGAGAAGCGCAGCCCCGCTCCCGTGCTGAACCGGGCGCTGCTGGGCACACCGGCCGTGCGGGCGGGCCTGGCCGCCGGCGCGGCGGTCAACTTCGCCCTCACCGGTACGCTCTTCGTGCTGCCGCTCCTCTTCCAGTCCAGGGGGATGTCCCCGACGGCCACGGGGCTGGCGTTCCTCCCGCTGACGGTGCCGTTCGTCGTGAACCCGCCGCTGACCGGCCGCCTGGTCGCGAAGACCGGGCCACGGCCACCGGTGCTCGCCGGGCTCGTCCTGCTCGCCGCCGGTTCCGGTGTGCTCGGGGCAGCGGCGTGGGCCGCAGCACCTTATATCTGGTCCGCGCTGGGCCTGCTGCTGGCCGGTGTCGGCATCTCACTGGCCCTGCCCGCGCTGGTCACCGCCATCACCACGGCCGCGCCACCGGGGGCGGGCGGAGCCGCCGGGGGGCTGCTCAACGCCGTACGGCAGGCGGGCGCGAGCCTCGGCATCGCGGCCATGGGCGCACCGCTCACCGCCGGTACCGACGGCCCCTGGGCCTTCGCGGTCGCGGCCTCGGTGTGCGCGGCCACGGCCCTCTGGTTCCAGCGGGCGCACCCGAAGCGATGAACACTGGCCCCTCCCCCAGCGGGGCCGACCTTGAGGGCGCCAACCGCCCACCGCCGGCCCGTCTTCCCTTCCGGGCCGGATCCGCTCGCAACGGCACGGTGCCCGCCGCACCGGACACCGTGCCGTTGCGCCTTGCCGCAGTAGCGGGTTACGCCTCGGGGGCGGCCTCCCGGACGAAGTCCTCCAGCGGAACCGGCCGGACGTGCGGATACTTGGCGTTGTCCAGGGTGTCGAACTTGGCCTTGCCCGTCACCATGCACCACTGGTACTGGAGGCCCACGTAGTCGAACGGGTTCTGGGTGAGCCCGGCCTGCCGGGTGATCTCGGCGCGCAGTTCGTCAGCGGTGCCGAGGGTCCTGAGGGTGAGGGTGCGGCCGGTGGCCCGCTGGAGCGCCTGGTGGAACTGGCGCATGGACACGACCTCTCCGGCGAACCGATGGGTCCCCTTGGCCTGCGGGTCCAGGGCGACGGCGGCGGTGTATGCGGCTGTGTCGGCGACCGAGGTGAGGTCCAGCGGCTGCTCGGGGTCGCCCCAGTGGGAGACGGTGCCCGCTTTCCAGTCGACGATCCCCATGAAGCCGATCATGACTTCGTAGAAGGCGCCGTTGAGCACGGAGAGCACCTCCAGACCGGTGTCGCCGTACGCGACCGCGGCCTGTCGCCGCCAGCCGATCATGAAGTTGTCGTCGTCCTCCAGCTTCGTGATGTCGACGGCGAAGTCGGACGGGATGAAACGGTGGGCACCGGCCTTCTCCGCGGCGCGGACCAGGTTCAGCTGCCCGTCCACGATCAGGTCGGGGCCGCCCTGCACCGCCGACACCACGGTCGTGGCACCGCCGATCGCGTCGGCGAGTTTCTCCGCCGGGTCGGTGAGATCGCCTTCGACGAGTTCCAGGCCGCGGGAGTGGAGCGCCTTGAGCGCGGCCTGCTTCTCCCCCGCGGTGCCCGGCCGTATCAGGGCCCGCACAGGGGCGCCCGCGTCGAGCAGGGACGTGACGATCCGGCTGCCCAGCAGGCCGGTGGCGCCGACCACGAAGGTCTCGGGTGTGGTGGTCATCGTAGTGGTCTCCTCAGTGGGTCCCGGACCGCTTCTGGTCCGGGCGCATAGGGGGTTGTGCGGTGCGGAAGGCGGTTCAGGGGATGAGCAGGGTCTTGCCGACGGTGCCGCGGGACTCCACAGCGGCATGTGCTTCGGCCGCCTGCTCCAGCGGGAAGCTCTGCCCGACGACCGCCTTGATCTCCCCGGCCACCGCCAGCTCCAGAATCTCGGTGACCAGGTCACGGGCGTACGCGGGCCGGTTCCAGATGAGGCCGGCGCTGAAACCGGTCAAAGTCAGCCCCCGGCCGAACAGCTCCATGGGTTTCACATCGAGCGGCTGCCCGCTGGAGAAGCCGTACACGATCTGGCGACCGGAACCGGTGGCGAGCAGCGCGAACGACTCGCGCCCGAGCTGCCCTCCGACGTGGTCGTAGACGACCTCGACGGCCCCTCGCGCAACCTGCCGCACGTGGCCGGTCCAATCGGCGGTCGCGTAGTCGACGACCTGGTCGGCGCCCAGTTCCTTGACGAGGGCGAGTTTGTGCTCACCGCGGGCCGCGCCGATCACATGGGCGCCGGTCCGCTTGAGCAGTTGGACGAGGATCGTGCCGACGGCGCCGGCCGCGGCCTGCACCAGAACCCGGTCCCCCGCGGTGACGCGCCCGGCATCGACCAGTCCCTGGGCGGTGGCCCCGTAGCGGTAGAGCGCGACAGCGTCCCGGAGGTCCAGCCCCGACGGCACCGGGATGAGCGATTCCACGGGAGCCGGGGCGAGTTCGGCGTAGCCGCCCGTACCAGCCGTGGTGGCGAGCACCCGGCTGCCGACGAGCGTGGGGTCGACGCCCGCGCCCGCCGCGACGACCTCGCCCGCGATCTCCTTGCCGAGGACGACGGGCAGCGGCGCATCGCCCAGGGCTCCGCGCATCGTGCCCGAGCGTAGCTGGGTCTCCATGAACTGGATGCCGACGACCGCCACCCGGATCACCACCTCGCCCGGGGCGGGGCGCGGGTTCGGCACCTCGGCCAGGACCAGCCGGTCCGGTGGACCGAATTCTTTCAGCAGAACGGCACGCACTTGTCCTCACTCCTTGGGGGGGGGTCGTCAACGCGGTTTGCTACGCGTATTCGTTGACGGGTTTTCTCGCCTGCGGTGATGGAAGGGGGAGGCGACGGGTCGGGTGGAGGTCTTTCGGAACGGCCACCCGCGCCCAGGGGATGGTCGCCCGCGTTGCGGGGGAAGGGTGGCGGGATTCGAGCGCACGACGACGTCGCGGACGCCACTGCTTGGACGTCGGCGGGTGCAGGGCCCCGACCCACCTCGAAGACGGGGGGGGGGAAGGGCCGGATCAGGTCTCGGGGACCAAGGCTCAGCTGCCGGACGGGCGGCGCGGGCACGAGCACGATGACCGCCACAGCCGCGCCGGGTGGCACGAAGCACCGCTTGCCCGGCTACGGTACTTGGCCGCAGCCGGCCCGGAGGGCGTGCGGGACTGACGCCGAGCCCGGGGGTCCCGGCCCGCAGACGCCGCGTGAGGGGCTGATGTGCTGGGCTGACAGAGGGGGCTGGACTACCCCTTTTTCTTGATCGCCTCGGCGAAAGCGGCCAGGTGGGTGGCCAGATTCCTGATCTCGGTGGTGCTCCAGTCGTCCATCAGCTCGGCCACGATGTCGGCCCGCGCCCGCCAGAGCTTGCGGACGGCGAGCTTGCCCTCCCGGCTGACACTGACGAGATGGGCGCGGGCGTCCGCCGGATCCGGTTCACGGACAATGAAGCCGCGGGCCTCCAGACGCTTGGCGGGCGGCGTGAGCGTCGACTTGTCGACCTCCATGACGTCCGCGAGGACGGAGAGCCGCACCGGTGCGTGCTGGGAGATCTGGGCGAGCAAGGTGTAGTCGCCCAGGGAGAGTTCGAGGCCCGAAGCCGCCATGATGCGGCGTCGTGCCGCGGTGGAGAACATCCAGTTCCCCACCGTGGCGAGGGCCGCCGCCACCTCGCCGGAAGCCTCGCGTTGTTCGTCCGGTCCACCAGCGGAACCGGCAGACGTGCGTCCCATCTCCGACACCACGATCCATTCGGTTGGTTTTGACAAACCAACTATTACTCGTGGGAGCGCTTCGCGCAAGTGCGCCGCGCCGTCCCGCCCCGATCGACTGCGGCACTTCCCTGACGGCACGGCGGCACGGTGGCACGGCGGCACGAGAAACGGGGACACGGCACAACGAACGGGGCACACACCAAGGGGAGGGCAGACCCCCTCGGCCTGCCCTCCCCCTGGTTGGCGTCAGGCGGACTCGGTGGGGAGGCCCGCCTCCACCCAGTCCTGGATGCCCTCGCGGTACTTGCGGACGTTGGTGTAGCCGAGAGCGGTGAGCCGGTCGGCGACCTGCCCGCTGTTGGCGCACGCCGGGTTGGAGCAGTAGGTGACGATCGCGGCATCGCGGTCAGGGAGGAGGTCGGGCGCCTTCGCCTCCACGTCGGCCAGGACCAGCTCGATCGCACCGGGCAGGTGCTCCTTGGCGTAGTACTCGCCACCCAGGGCGTCGACGACGGTCACACTGCCGGCATCCATCGCCGCCTTCAGCTCGTCTCGTGTGATGAGTGCGGTCATAGCTCCACCTTCCAGAAAACGGACTATAGTCCGGGTGTGGCTCGAGACAATAACGGACCGCAGTCCGATTCTGCAACGCTGCTGGAACTCCTGCGCACCCCGCCGCCGAAGGAGCAGGCACGCTCGGCACGCAACCGCGCCGCCGTGCTCGACGCGGCCGCCCGGCTGTTCGCCGAGCACGGGGTGGAAGCGGTCTCCATGGACCAGGTGGCCGCGGCCGCCGGGGTCGGCAAAGGCACCTTGTACCGCCGCTTCGGCGACAAGTCCGGGCTGGCTGCCGCGCTTCTGGACGCCCGGGAACGCGTGCTGCAAGAGGCGATCCTCCACGGACCGCCGCCGCTCGGCCCCGGAGCCGCCGCCGAGGAGCGGCTCACCGCGTTCATCGACGCCTACTTCGACTACCTGCTGGAGAACCTGGCCCTCATCCGCACCTCGGAGACCGCCGCGGTCGGTGCCCGCTATCGGATCGGGGCCTACCGGTTCTGGCACCGCCACACCGCGATCCTGCTGAGCGACACACCCGACCCCGAACACGCGGCACACGCCCTGCTCGCCGCGCTGGCCGCCGAGCACGTCGCCGCGCTTCTCCCAGAACTCGGCGAACAACGGCTCCGGGCCGGCCTCATCCGCCTCGCCCGCTCGGCGATGCGGACCCAGGCCCCGGCGCCGGAGCGGGACTCAGTCCTTGCGCCCGGTCGCGGCCACGGTGACGCCGAGGCTGATCATGGCGATGCCACCGACTCCCCCGACCAGGGAAAGCCGCTGGGGTGAGCGCGCGAACCAGTCCCGCGCGGTGGCCGCGGCCAGGCCCCGGACGCAGTCCGAGGCGAGAGCGATGGCGTTGAAGATCAAGCCGAGCACGCGCATCTGGAGCACGACACGCCCCTGACCGCGGTCGACGAACTGCGGCAGTACGGCCGCGGAGAACACAAGCGTCTTGGGGTTGGAGGCCCCGACCAGGACCCCCCTCCCCGAACGTGCACAGGCCACCGCGCCCCCCCCGTCGCCGTCGGCGAACGAGGCCCGCAGCGAACCGCGCTCCCGCCAGGCCCTGACCCCGGGATACACCAGATAGGCGGCCCCCACCAGTCTGAGCACCGTGAAGACGATGATCGAGCGTTCCACGACGCACCCGATCCCAGGGCCACCGCCGCGACGATCATGTAGGCGCCGAGAGTGTTGCCCGCCACCGAGGTCAGCGCCGCGCGGCGCCCTTGCGACAGCGCCCGCCCGATCACGAACAGCACACTGGGGCCGGGAACGATGATCAGCAGGACCGACATGGCCGCGAAGGCGAGCAGGCGGTCGGTGGACGCCATGGAGCCGGGACAAGCACAGGGAAGTCCCGCTCTGCCCATGGTTTACCGACCGATGAGACGGAAGCCGAACGACACGGTCGGAGGAGGGCCGCCGGGGAAGTGGCGTAGGGCCCGCGTTGCCCGAGCGAGGCCGGCCCGGCTCGCTATCCGGGCCCCAGTGGGGGCAGTTGGTGCCGCGGGACGTTGCTGGATCAGGCGCTGCTGTCAGTGGCGGGTGGCAGCATCGGGCCCATGACGGACACCACGGCATTCGACTGGCGGCCATTCCTCCTGCGGTGGAGCGAGGAGTGGGCGGACTGCCTGCCGGATGAGAACCGGACCGAGGACGACGAGGCCGCCCGCCAGGCGCGGTGGCTGGGGTTCCCGCCCGCCTCCGAGGAGCGGATCACAGCCATGGAGGAACGCCTCGGCCGGCGAATGCCGCCCTCCTACCGGGGGTTCCTCAAGGTCAGCGACGGGTGGCGGCACGCTGGCGAATTCGTGTGGCTGCTGGCGGGAACGGCGGACGCGCACTGGCACAACGACGAGTCAGGGCTTGCCGAGATATTCGAGGAGTACCTGGACGAGGACGCCGGGCCCGAGGAGCGGCAAGAGGCCGAGATCTGGCGGCGCGGGCTGCAACTCGATGTCGAGTCCGACGCCACCTACATCCTCCTGGACCCCGAGGACGTGGACGAGTGCGGCGAGTGGGCCGTGTACACGTGGGCGAGCTGGCGGGCTGAGCCACCCGAGCGGTATGCGAACTTCACCGAGCTCATGCAGGACCTGTACCGGGAGTTCCACAGTTTGCAGGCCCGGCCGGGCGTCGGGGAACCGGAGTTCGCCAACGACACGACGCGAGAACTGGACTCGCTGGTGGAGGAGGCCCGGCTGGAGGCTCTGCGCGGCGGCTGGGAGCAGGCCCAGGAGGCCCTGGACGAGGCCAAGGAGTACGGCAGGCCGCGGGCCGCCGGACTGGGCGACCAGATACGCCGCCTGCTCGCAGAGACCTCCACGGTCCACTTCGAGGACCTGGTGTCCGACCCGCGCTACGCGCCCGATCTGCTGCCCCCGCTGGTCGCCGAGCATGCAAAGCACTCGTACCGCGACGACTCCATACTGATGTTCCATCTGCGGGGCGCCGATGAGGATGTGGTGTCGCTGGCCCACGCGACGCTGGACCGGGTGAGGCGGGGCACCTATCGCTACGCGGCGACCGGACCGTTCGGGGAGGCGGTCGAGCGGGCGCGCGAGCTGGCACGGTGGGGAGACACCGATGGGGCGTGGCGGACGCTGATGAACGCTCTGCCCCTGTGGGAACCACTGGGTCCGGACCACCTGGCCCCACTGGGCTGGGTGGCCGACCCCGTGCTCGGGCCGCTGTGGACCCCGGAGCGGGGCCGGGAGCTGCTGTCGACCCCCAGGGGCGGGATGGCGGGCGAGAAGCCGAAGCCGACAGCCGCGCTCGATCCCGGCGATCTGGCATGGCTCGCGGAGTCGGCTGCGGGCAACGGCTTCGCGTCCTACCGGTTCGTCCTGGCGGAGGGGCTGGGGCCGGAGGAGCTGGCCGCCCGTCTCGGGGACGAGGACGCGAGCACGGCCGGAGACCAGAACGGCGTCGTACTGAACGAGCCCATGACCTTGTGGGAGGCAGGCGACAGCCTGCGGGGCGGCCAGGTGGAGTTCTCGGCCTATGACGACCGGCCGGTCATGGCCGTCGGCCGGGCCGGCACCGGCACCGGCACCGGCACCGGCTGGAGCTTCGCCTTCGACGGTACCCCGGCCCCGTTCGACAAGGAGCGGTTCGTCTCCCCGGCCACGGCTGTCGGCGCGGGCACCCGCGCGGTGGTGGTGTGGAGCGGCCTGAAGGGAGAGCGCCTGGAGCAGTTCTTCCACCTGTCGGTGGCGCGGGACGGCGTCGAGCAGTACGCGTTCACCTACGCGGAAGGCGAGGTCCGGCGGAGTGGGCAGATACCCCCGGCGCTGGACCCGAGCCGGTTCCTCGGCGAGCCGGAGAGCGTCGCGGAGGCGGAGCGGCCGCTGCTGGAAGCGGTGTCCCAGGAGTTCGGCGTCCAGCTGCCACGACACGCCCTCGTGAACGGACGGCTGCACACATGCACCACCCGCTCCTGGACGCGTCCGCCCAGGGACGGAGAGACGTACGCGGTGATCCGCCTCGGCTTCCACCCCGGTCCTGTTCCGGACAGCGCGTGGACGGCAGACGGTGGCGGACCGGGAGGCGCGTAGAGCCCGGAGTGCAGGCAGGCGGGGACCGGTTCGGCGGCGGAGCGGACGAGGGCCTGCCGCCACCGACTCGTCCCGGGCCGTGCGGAGTGCGGGTCCCCGGTGGGCGCTCCGGAAAACCCCTGCAGGGCCGGCGTGTGGGCGACGTTCGGCCCGGGCCGGGATCGCCCGACACGCCGGCTGCGGGACCGGTCGCCTTCCGCCTGCGGACAGCGGGCTTGGTGGTTGCGGGTGACCGAGGGGTGTGTCGAAACGTCCTCCTTCAAATGAAGCAACAGCCTCTCGCCCAGGGACCACGCGGGTGGTGCGCCCTGGGCGCGACGGGCCGCTGGATGCAGCGATCAACTGGATTCGCGGGCTCCGCGGTTGGCAACACTGCGGTGGGGGCCCGGTTGCGAGGGCCGTTGCCCCGCAGCGGCCAGAGCCTCCGGCCCTTCTGGGTGCGACGTGCCCAGGCCCCACCGCCCCTTGTCCATTCACCGCTCAGGGGACGGCAGTGTCCTTGAGAGCGGACCTTCCCCGCCAGGGGCGGCGGGGCACCCTACTTCAGTTTGAATACGCGGCACGCTCCCCCACAGCAACCAAAGAGCATCACCGGTGAGAGCGGCCTCCGTCGCGATCCCTGCCCCCGGGCCGGAGTTCGGTCAGACATGTCAGATATGACGGAGAAGGAGTTCGTGGTCGTCAATCCGTGTGCGGTTTCCGCTCGAAGGCGACAAGGTGTTCGGAGGAGATGTCCCCGGAAGCGTCTTCCCAGTCCTCCCCGGGCGCCTTGGCCGGGACGTCCTGGATGTCGTGCGTTCGGTTCTCTCCTGGACCGACCGCACGCCAGGTGTCGGGACCCTTGGAGCCCATGTCGGCGGTAAGTGTCCGCTGCTTGCCCTTGAGGTCCGTGTAGACGAACTTGAAGTCGTAGTCGCACGTCGCGGCCGTACTGTTCGTGATCTGGAACTCAACGGTCATTGTGCGGTCGCCGTCCCCGCTGCTGCCAGAACCCATCCCCTTGAGGTCGGCGCGGGCGTCGCCCTCGGCGCAGGCTGCGTTCTTCGTTGGAGCTTTCTCCTCCGCACACGCAGCCAGGAGCGCCAGGGGAAGAAGGAAGACCACAGTCCTGTGTCTCGGCATGGAGAAAAGTGCAGCCTTGCCCAGGTGCGGCGTCAAGGGCATGTCGCGCCAAGTGCTTGGTCGAGCGGTACAGGGAGTGGGATGAGGGACGTGTGAGCCTGGAGTGTGCCGTGTGAGCGGGCGGTCACTGGCTTTTCGTCTCGTCGGCGGCGGTTGTCTCCGGGCCGGCCGGGCGCCTGGGCACTTCTGTTCGGGAGTGCCCAGGCGCGCTGGGGGGCCGTCGCACGTCCGGAGCCGTCAGGGGCGGGAGGGCCTCGCGCAGGGCACGCACCTGGTCGGTGAGGTTGCGTTCCCCGACGCGGGCCTTGGGGGGCGGAATGGTGGAAGCGGGCGCGCCGGGTGCGGCCGGGGCCGCCCCGGACGCGTTGGGCCCCTGATTACCGTCCGCTCAGCCTGCGTTGAACGCCTCGTCGACGGTCAACGTGTCCTCGTACAGGTGCATGCGGACGATCCGGCCGTCCTCGACCACCAGGTGCATGGCCGCGGGTGTGGTGAACTCCTTCCCCGTGGCCACAGCGGTGTGCGTCCAGACCGCCAGCAGCACCACGTCACCACCGTCGACGATGACGCGGTCCAGCGCGACCTTGCTCCTGCCGGGCGCGAAGTGCGGCCACATCGTGGTGAAGTACGGCGCGACCTCCTCCCGGCGGGTACGGCGCCCGGTCCAGGGCAGCGCGTCACTGCCGGGGACGTACCAGTCGATCTCCTCGGCGAACAGTTCCTGGATACCGTCAGGGTCCTGCCCACCGAGGCGCTCCACGAACTTCTCGGCCACGGTCCGCGAGGTCTGTGCATCTGTTGCCATCGTGCTTACCCTTCTAACCCTTCTTGCCTTCTTATCCTTTATCTCTTCGTTTGCCCCAGGTATCGGTCGCATCTCAGCCCTGGAACAGGAAGTGCTCGAAGCTCAGCGGCCCGCCGAGCCGCATGAGCGCCCTGCCTTCGCACAGCGCGCCAAGGTCGACCGGCGCACCAAGCTCGACCGGCGCGAAACCGCATTCGGTCAGCAGCCGCGCGAAGGGGTCTCGGCGCCCTCCTCGTCACCGGCGAAGAACGCGACCTGGTTGCCGTTCCTCCCGCCGGGGGCGGGAGGAATGTAGGTGGCGAACGGGGAGGCTCTGACACGCACTCCGATCTCGCCGACCCGCGTCCTGGAGCGCCGAACGCGTCGGCGTCGCAGGTTTGACGCCTAAAGCTGTGTGGCGCCGCCGTCGACGAACAGTTCCGCACCGGTGGTGAAACTGCTGTGGTCGCCGGCCAGGTAGAGGGCGGTGGCGGCGACTTCCTCGGGACGCCCGGCGCGGCCGAGCGGGGTCGGCGGGGCGGGCTCGACCGCGCTGGGCCGATCACCGTGCGGAAAAGCGGCGAGCAGCTCTTCCAGGCCCGGGGTCTCGACAGGGCCGGGGGTGAGGGCGTTGACGCGGATTCCGCGGCCGACCAGTTCGGCGGCCCAGGTGCGGGCGAGGCTGCGGATCGCGGCCTTGGTCGCGGCGTAGACGCCCAGGCCCGGGGTGGCCCGCAGGGCCGAGCTGGAGGAGAGCAGTATCACCGAGGCGCCGGCCGTCAGCAGCGGCAGTGCCTTTTGGACGGTGAAGACCGTTCCCTTGAGGTTGATCGAGGTGGTGCGGTCGTACTCCTCCTCGGTGATCGCGCCGAGCGGGCTGTACTCCCCGACCCCGGCGTTGGCCACCACGGCGTCCAGGCGACCGCTGCGGTTCGTGATCTCGGCGAAGAGCCGGTCGAGGTCGCCGAGGTCCGAGACATCACCCTGGACGGCGATGCTCCGGGCGCCGACCTGCGCGACGGCGGCGTCCAGCTCGGCCTTGCGGCGGCCGGTGAGGTAGACGGTCGCACCCTCGGCGGCGAACCGGCGGGCGATCGCCAGGCCGATGCCGCTGGAGGCGCCGGTGACGAGGGCGGTCTTGTCGTTCAGCTGTCCCATGAGTTTCTCCAGCCTTGATGTAACCATTTTCGTTACGACAGTGATGTGGGCGCGACCCCCTTCGCTCCAGGGAGCCAACGGTCGGAGGTCAGGCGGCTTTCAGGATGTCCCGCAGTACGTCCTCCAGCGTGGTCCTGGCCAGCTCCCTGCGCAGGGCGGCCTCCACTTTGTCGTACACGGCACTCATCGCCGGCCCGATGCCATGGCCCACGACGCACTCGGGGTCCGGGGTCGCGGGGTGCAGGGCGAAGACCGGTCCGGGCTCGATCGCCTGGTAGACGTCGAGCAGGGTGATCTCCGCCAGATCCCGCACGAGCATCCAACCCGCCCCCGCGCCGCGCCGCGAATCGGCCAGCCCCGCCTTGCGCAGCTCGCCCAGCAGGCGGCGGATCACCACCGGGTTGGTGTTGGCGCTCGTGGCGATCTGCTCGGAAGTGGCGACCTCGTGACCGCGCCGCTGATACAGCCCGATCCATGTCAGGGCGTGCGCCGCAATGGTCAGCCTGCTGTTGGCACTCATATCGGACTCCACCTCCTCACTTCTCCGCGCCCTGTTGTAACAGTAATCGTTACGATGACATCGGGCAAGCTCCGCGGTGCTGGCCGGGCCTGTCCGGCCTCGTCGCAGAGCACACCACCCTGCACCTCCCGTGGTTCCCCCGCCCCGGTGGCCGACGACCTCGTCGCTCTGCTCGTACACCCCCACGGCCGGCAGCTCCTGGTCCGGACCGTGCCGATACGGTGTCCGCGAAACCACCACCCCGCAGGCGCGGAAACCGGGAACCGTGCCTGCTGAAGGCCCGAGCCTGATGAGGCAACGCATCGCAGCCGCTCTGGTTCACCTGGCGCAGTCGGCCGCTCGCAGGTAGCGCGCCATGCGCCCGCCCACCTCGTACTCCTCACAGGCGCGGCGGGCTCGCGACCGCGGGCCACGCATCGGCCGCTCGCACGAGACCACCGAAAGGACCCGCTGATGAGCCGTTCCAAGGCGAGCCCGAAGACGAACGCCAAGCAGGCCGCCGCCGTCGTAGCCCTGTGCGGGTTCATCGCAGTGTCGCTGTGACTCGGTGACGAGCTGTGGGGTCTGGCCGCGTACTGGCCGGCTGACGGCATCGGATGCGGCGTCACCGTCGGCGTACTTCTGCCGATCACCCTCACGGCAGCCAAGCGCTCCTTCCGCCGGGTCACATCGGCGGAGGCCAGGTACATCCTCCGATGGGCCGTGGTCGGCAGCCTGTACGCGGCTGTGGCCATGGTGAGCGCGATGGCCGTCTCTCGTGCGATCCCCGGAAAGAGTTCCTCGAATCCCTGCGTCCATGGGTGGCAGCCATGCTGGGTGAACCACAGGGTGGATAGTCTCCTCGGGTTGTCGCCCGTCGAACAGCGGGCGGGAGCCTCATGGAACGGGGGAGGGAGAAGCGTGGCGGAGACGGTGCGGACACCTCAGCGCGACACCTTGCTCGTGCCCTCGCCCGTGCCCTCGCCCGTGTCCTCGCCTGTGCCGCCTCGTGTTCCTGGGAAGGGGCGGTTCTGGCGGGCAGCAACTCGGCAACCTCCCGCCCCGGGCTGTGGGACGGGGCCGTTGAGCGGGGGTGAGAGCGGGCTGGTCACGAGTGAGTGCGGGGGCGGGCCGCCGCTTTTTCGTCCGTTCCCTGCACCCGGACGGCTCCCGGGCCCGAGCCCGCCGCCCCGGATATGTGACGCGGATTCACCAGTCCCCCAACTTCGTTTTCTCCCCTGTCGGTTGTCGGCAGGTGGACAGGTGGAAAGGTCAGGGCCACGCGAATGGCCGGGGAAGACCACAGAGGAAGCGCGATATGAACGACAAGCCGGAGGAATCCGAGACCGAAGCTGCCGGTCACGAGCCCAAAAGGCCGTATGTCTCTGCGTCCGGGGCCTGCGAACCGCAGGACCGGAACCTGAACGTGAACCTGAACCACGAACCGCATGCTCCCGAAGCGTCAGCCCGCGAGCCGCGGAATACCGATCCGTCCACCTTCGCCGCCCAGCCTTCCGCCCCAAAGTCTCCCGGACGCCTGCGCCGGACCGCCCGCAGCCGAGGCGGCACCGCTGTCATCGGCGCGCTTGTCGGGGCGCTGCTCGGCACCGGCATCATGAGCTGGCGCGCCGGTGAACTGCCGTTTCTGGCACGGGACATGTGCTGGGGCTCGCTCTCGCCCGAAGTCGCGGGGGCGCTGTTCTCCGACACGGATGTCCGCAGTCAGGAGTTGCCGCTGCGCCGGGCAACGGTGGACCAGATGCACACGGAGTGCAGCATGCAGGGGTTCGGCTCCGATGAGCTGGAGTCGGAGGTCACCGCTTCGGTGCGGACGCTGGGCCGGCTCAAGGGCGCGCAGGCGTGGGACTGGTCGAGGCAGTACCTCTCCTCCCGTATGACTCCGCTGGGCGGCGGGATCACCGGCATGGCGTCCTCCCAGCGCGCCTGGGTGGCGCTGCCGACCAGCTGCCATGAACGGACCTACGAGCCGGGTGAGAAGCCGCCGTTGCGGGTGGTCACGCTCGCCTCGGGGGCGTCCGACCCCTCCTACGTGAACGAGGTCGATGCGCGGCGGGGCCTCGACGCGATGTCGCGCGCGATCGTGCGGCTGGTCAACGGGGTCATGAAAAGGTATGGCTGCGAGAACCGGTATCCCGACCCGCCGAGGCTGCCCGGCCCGCCGGAGGGGAAGAGCGTCACGCCAGTGGACAACGACCGGCTGTGCGGCCTCCGGGGCGTGGAACTGCCCCGCTGGGCCCGCGGGGAGGACGTGTCCGCGGCGCGCACGACACCGGGTACGAAGCCGGACGGGCCCATCCCGGGCAGGGTCCGCTCGTGTGACGTGGGGCGGCCTTTCGGTCTGAACAGGATCCGGCTGACGACCGTGGCGGATCCGCGACTCGCGCGCCTCGTCGCCCGTGTACTCGGAGAGCGCGCCGACCCTCTCGGCGGCGACGGCAAGGGCGCCCACGCGGGCGGCCTCAGCGTCTACACGGCGGACTGCCGACGGGGCCGGGCCGCGTTCGTGGCGTGGGAGAAGGAGCCCGCGGAGGGGGACGACGCGCCCCGGGACCGCCGATCGCTGGGTCTCGCCGTGCTTCCCTCGTACGTCAAGGCCGAGGCGAGGCACGTCGGCTGCGGCGAGGTGAACGTGACGGTGCCGGCGGAGGGAAGGGGTGTGCGGCACGGCTGAAAGCACCGTGGTCGGAGGAGGAGCGTCGTTCGAAGCCCCCGCGCGCGGGCGTCTGATCGCCGAGGCCAGGTGGGGTCAGGTGGGGACCTTTTTCCACCGCACCGGACGGCGGTCCTGCTCGCGTTGCAGGGCGCGGAAGTCGTCGAAGAACCCGTAGGAGCGGGCCGGCAGGCCGTCACGGGACGGTTCGACGGTGCGGTTGGAGTAGAGGCTGTTGAGCAGCCAGGGCTGTTTGCGGGGGCCGAAGTCCTCGGTCATGGCGGCGGCCTGGCTGACCCCGTACGTGGCCACGGCGAGGCGGCCGGTGCGGCGGAACGCACGCACCTGATTGCGCAAGAAGTGCTGGTGGCTCTCGAACCAGGGGCTCATGGAGAGGAAGTCCCGCCACTTCCCCGCCGGCATCGGCTGCTCGATCGCGTCCCTGATCAGCTTCCACACCGGGGTGTCCTGCGGTATACGGTATTTTCGCGCGAACCCGGCGGGAACGGGGTCGCTCAGGTGCTGCTCCCACAGCTGCACCAAGGAGAACTCCGTCACGAGGAACTTCTGGTCCTTGCGGAGCCGGGGAAGGATGTAGTCGAGATACGCCTGCGCGCCCTGCGGTGAGGACACGTGCGGGTGGATGTCCACGCCCTCGATCTGCGGAGTGGCGCGGACGAAGGACAGCCAGCGCCCGGTGGCCTCTGTGCGCTTGTCCGGCTGGTCGAGGTGGTTGAGCGCCCCCATGTACAGCCGGGTACGGCAGCCCTTGGGGAAATGTTTCTCGCGGTAGGCGATGACATGTGTGGCCACCTTCTCGTAGAAGGAGTTGAGCGCGCCCGAGCGGCGGTCCTCCGGCAGGCTTTCGATGAACGGCTCGTTGCCGATGGCCAGGACGTCGACGCTGTCCAGGACGGATTCCAGCACCTTGTCGACCCGGGAGAGCTGCACCGCCATCGCGGCGCTGCCCGGCTCCGGTATCGAGCGGTGGTTGAACGGGAACTTCAGCGACAGCACCGTGCCATAGCCGTCGCGATGGGCCGCCAGCAGTTTCTTGACCGCGGCTTGTTCGGCAACCTCGTCCGGCAGCTCGCGCAGTGGGACGAAACCACGCAGCCAGCACGCGGAGAGGTCGCGCAGCTCATTGAAAGTGACGCTGTCGGCGTCTTCATTGAAGTTCGCGCCCAGCGCCCCCTCAGGCCCGTCAACCGGGCGCGAGCCCTCGGAGGGACCGACATCGTGGCCGTCCGGTCCGCTCGAGCATCCCGCGGCGAGCAGTACCGCACCAGAGGCGCCCAGTATCCCCCGCCGTGACCAACCTTTCCTCACCTGAGACTCCTAGCACTCGATCATGTACACCCCGCCCCCTACCCGGCAGCCGACCGGCGAGTCCAGGTTTGCCCGGAACGTTGTGCCCACCGGTCCGGCCGTTGATGCCGCCGTGGACCGACTGAGCGGAAAGGTCGTTGACTTCGGGAACACGAGGAGGTTAGGTAAGCCTTACCGAAGATTGGGTGGGGAGAGTGTCGGGAGGGCCGGTGTGCGGTGGTCGGCGGTGGTGGGTTACGGCGTGGGATACGGGCTGGTGCTCAGCCTGTTCTTCACGGCGGCGGTCTTCGCTGGCGCGGCCGCCAGCAGGGATTTCTTGCTGGACGACTACCCGCCCGCGATCCAGCGCCGGTACGGCAAACCCAAGAGCGCCCGCGGACGCCGGGTGGCGACCCTCTTCGGCGTGTTCGTCTGGGGCGTCTGCGGCCTGCCGCTGATGACCGCCGCCATGATCGGACTGGACGGCGCACTGGCCGACGGCCTGGAATTCCTGCCCGCGGCGGTCTGCGCAGCACTCGTCTTCGCCACCCTGACCGCCTGGGACCTGGTCGTCCTCGACTGGATGGTCCTCGCCGGGCTGCGCCCCCGCCTGCTGGTCCTGCCCGGCACCGAGGGCATGGCGGAATACCGCGACCTGCGGTTCCACCTGAACGCTGCCCTCAAGGGCAGCCCGGTCATCCTCGTCGTGGGCCTGCTCACGGGAGGCATCGCCGCCCTGGTCCGCTGACAGTGTGCGACCGGGTCGAGCAGGACTCCGATGAGTCCTCCATGACGTGGAACCGCCGTATCCACGTCTTCATTCCCGCAGGATTCCGGGTCACTGGACGTTGATCGATCGAACGCTGCATGCGTCTGCCCTCGTCCGTCCTGAACAGACGAGGGCCCGTCCTCAAACGCTCCTCCCCCAGAGCAGACACACACCAGGGTCAACGTGTGAAGGAGACCCGGTGCTCCCTGAGGCTGCAATTGGAGTTGTAGACCTGCACAAATCTGTTGTCGATGTTGCCACCCCAGTTCACGCAGTATCCCTTGCCTCTGAGGTAGGCCGGCCCCGCGTGTGAGGTGTACTGACCGCTGTCCTGAGCCGCGCTTCCGGTGTCGGGGACTTCGAGCCACACGGACATGCTCACCGCCCGGCCGGGTTTTTGGCGGATCGTCGCGACGCAGTTCATGCCGTTGGAAGAGTTGTAGGTCAGATAGACGGTTCCCAACGACCGCACGGGCATCGAGTTCACCGTCTTGTAGCTTTTTCCGCAGACGCCCTGTGGTGTGACGCCGGGGGCAGCGAAGGCGGGTGCCGCCACGGCGGTTGTGAACCCCGCCAACAGACCTGCTAACGCCGTAAGGGCCAAGGCAGAACGTGTGGACCCCACTGCTTCTCCTCACTTGTCGACACCGCGAAACCTGAGGCTCCGAGTTCCGAACACGCGGGCCCCGTCGAGGCTCACCGCCAACTCGACGGCAGTGGCGTGAACTCCGACCGCTCTTGAGGGTTTCGTTTGGCAACCGACTGCATGCCCAGCGCATTGGAGCGAGAAACGAATTTCCGGCATACCGATCTTTCCATGAGATAAGTAATATTGTCCTTCCCGATCGGGTAGGCTGGGCACGATGCCGTCCGCGCGGGCGCAGCCGTGGCAGGCCGGCCCGCCCAGTCCGCGCGGCCCGACGGTGCACGCGCGCGCACGCCTTTCACCACGATTTCGCGAGGGGCGACCGCGTCGACCACCCGGATCGTGCCGAGCAGAACCAAGTGCCGCCGGTCTCCGTGTACATCCCCAGCCGCAGCCGCCGGCACAGTTCCGTGACGCCCCGCGGGATTCCCACAGCGCTGAGACTCCTGCCGTCCTCGGCCACGACGGCCAGGGAGGCCGACGAACCGCCGACGGCCATGCTCGGACCACCGCAGGGTCACCTTCGCCCAGCCGTCAGGGAGATCGCCGCCGAGCACTCCGCGATCTCGGCGCATACCTCGGCTTGCTCAGTGTCGCCCAGGGCACGTGGCGGCACGGTGTCGGCTGCAGCCGCGTGGAAGAGGCCGGTTTCAGCCGGCCAACCGGGGAAGCAGCGCCTCTGCGTTGCCGCGATCGACCGAGGCGTGCCCGGCCGCGTCGAGACCGGGGTAGGCGTCGAGCCCGCTGGTGAAGTAGTCGACTCCTTCGGGGGTGGTGAAGGGCCAGTCGGAGCCGAACACCACGTGCCCGGGCCGGGCGAAGGCCAGCAGGCTGGGCAGGGCGGAGGGGCTGCCCGACAGAGCGGTGTCGAACCAGAAGCCGCGCAGCCCTTCCAGCACGGCCTCCTGGTCGAGTCCGGGATGAAGGCCCGCCCGCGGGGTCACCAACTCGTTCGCGCCGGTCAGGTTGGCGATGCGGTGCGCGGCATAGGGCAGGAAGCCGCCCGCGTGGGACAGGATCATCCGCACATGGGGGTAGCGGCTCGCGACGCCGTGCAGGACGAGGTTGACCGCCGCCCGGGTGGTGTCGAGCAGGAAGTCCACGACAGGCGGGGCCAGTCCGGGGATACTCGGGCCGGGCAGTTCGGCGGGATGCACGAGCACCAGCGCACCGCGGCGGTCGAGTTCGGCGAACACCGGGTCGAAGGCGGGGTCGCCCAGATACGTCCCCTGGTAGTTGGCGAGCAGGATCACGCCATCGGTCCGGAGGTCGTCATAGGCATGGGAGAGGGCGGCCAGCGCTCCGTCCACGTCGGGCAGCGGGAGCGTGGCGAACATGCCGAACCGGTCGGGCCGGTCCTTGACCAACTCGGCGTGGTCGTCGTTGATCCGCTCCGTGAGCTGCCGTGCCGCGGCGTCGTCACCGAAGTGGGTGCCCGGGGTCGAAAGCGACAGTACCCCGGTCGCGATGAGGTGTTCGTCCATCATCGCCAGCGCCGCGGACGGGCTCCACTGGGGCAGTGCGTGCTCCCCGCCGGCTGCGGCGAAAGCCTCCCGGTACCCGCGCGGCACGAGGTGCTGGTGCAGATCGATCCGACCGGTCGTCACTGTCGTCATGGCCGACCACATCCTCGCGTGGGCTGGTGGGAAGGTACCGGTACCGCCGGGAACCGGAGACGTGTTCCGCCGGAGGAGGGCGTGGCAGCGCCCGGCGCTCGGGGCGGGGCTCCCGCCGTCGCGATGCTCGCCCGGCCACAGGGCACGGCATCATGCATGGCAATCATCCTCCAGCAGCGGTTGCCGGCCTGGAGACCGACGACACCAACGAACGGTACCGCCGAGGCCGGCGGCGGCTTCGCCCGGTGTACCAAGTTTGCCCACCGGTGGCGTACCAGGCGTGCCTTCTCGGGCCACCGTTTCCCCGGGCGGGCGGGCGCTCGGGCGGGAACGACGTGTGCGGGACGGCTCGCGGCCGTTGTTCCGGGCCACCGCTCCCCATCGTCACCGGACACGGTGGAGGGCCGGTATACCGCCCCCCGCACCAAGGAGACCGTCTGTCGCCGGCCTTCGCACCGGTGTCCGCGGCGGTACCCGCCGGAGCCCGGCCCGGGCTGGCGCAGGCCGCGTTCGACCTGGTTTCGCGGAGGGCCCCGAGCCGGGCCGTGACCTGCCCCTTCTACGCCAACCAGGCCGCCGCGCCCGCCACGCGACTCCCCGTCGCGCAGGCCGAGTCGCTGATCGGCTCGGCACAACCGCACGCCTACCGGGCTGCCGCCGAGATCGACGAGGCCGCGGCGCGGACCTGTCCCGGTACGACGCGCGTTCCGGCTTGCGGATGGAGACCGGGGCGGCCGCCATCCGCGAGGCCCCTCCTCGACACCTCCTCAGCTCTCCCGGTCTCAGCCCTCCCCGCCTCAGCTCTCTCGGTCTCGCGCCACCGCGACCACCGAGACCTCGAGCAGGTATTCCGGTGCGAAGAGCGCGGTCACAGCCACCAGTGTGCTGGCGGGGGCCTGGGTGACACCTGCTCGCAGCGGTCCGAAGATCGCAGGCATCAGTTCGGGGCTGTAGTCCACGACGTAGACGGTTTCCATGATGATGTCGTCCCGGGTGGCACCGACGGCCGCGAGGGCTGCCTCGATGTTCCGGGCGATCTGCGCGCTCTGGGCCTCGTGGTCACCAGGCCCGACGGGCCGGCCTTCGGCGTCCCAGGCGACCTGGCCCGACAGGTGCACCAGCCGTTCTCCCTCGACGGTGACGACCTGGCTGATCATCCCGGACGGGTTGTGCACGGCCGGGGGGTTGAGGCGTTCTACAGACATGTCCAAGCCCTTTCGGTGGTTCAGGAGTGTGTTCCGGCCCAGGCGGAAAGCGCCTCGTGCCGCTCGTCACGGCGCGTGACGATGTCTGCGGTGCGTGTGGCCCAGGCGATGTGCCCGTCGGGGCGTACGAGGATCTCGCTCACGCCCTCCAGGTCCGGGTGGTCGTCCCGCTTCGTGACGGTGACGGCGGTGACACGTGGGCCCCAGCCCGCGACGGCCGCCCCGAGCTGCGGGTCGCCCGCGAGGTCGAGGTGGACGAACCGGCCCTCGTGCAGCAGCTCGTAGACCCGCGTCGCCTCCGACCCGGTGGCGGTCAGTCCGACATCGGGCATCCGCCGTCCCACCAGCGGATCAGCCCCGGGGTTCGCGGGCGGGTAGGCGGTGCCGAGCGCGGAGACCTGGGCGGCGAGACTGTGGTTGACCTCTTCGATTTGCAGGAGTTCGTCGAGGAGCTGGCGGAGTGCCGCTCCGGGCCGCTGGTACTGCGGGACGAGCGTCAGCTCCGCGAGCAGCGTCTGCGCCTCGGTGTTCTCGGTGACCGCCCGGCCGACCGGGTTGCGCTCCGCGTCATAGCTGTCCAGCAGCCCGGGCGGCGACCAGCCGTGGACGGCGGCAGCGAGCTTCCAGCCGAGGTTCATGGCGTCCTGGAGGCCGGTGTTCAGCCCTTGGCCCGCTGCGGGGAAGTGGATGTGGGCCGCGTCGCCGGCCAGGAGGATCCTGCCGGAGCGGTAATTCTCCGCGAGCCGGGTGGCGTTGCCGAAGCGGGAGAGCCACCGGGGCTCCGCGACACCGCAGTCGGATCCGCAGATCCTGATCAGAGAGGCGCGGAACTCCTCCCAGGCCACGGGCTCACGCGCGGGCACCCGCATCCGCTCCGGATCCACGTAGACCAGCCTGGTCAGACCGTCCTCCAGCGGCGCGACGAGAATGCCACGGGCCCGGGCCGCGCCGAGGACCGCCGGGTCGTCGTCGATCACGGCGACGTCACCGAGCACGCCGGTGAGGGTCTCGTCGGTGCCTGGGAAGCCGATCCCGGCGGCCTCCCGCACCCGGCTGCGCCCGCCGTCGCAGCCGACCGCGAACCGGGCGCGGAGCGTGCCGACGCCCTGGGGGCCCCGCACCCGCACCTCGACGCCGTCGTCGTCCTGGCTCAGCGCGACGACCTCGTGTCCGTACAGGATCTCCACGCCCAGCTCACGGGCCCGCTCCGCGAGCAGCGCCTCGGTGCGGGCCTGGGCGAGGAAGAGCGTGTAGCCGTGCCGGGAGTCCAGCGCGGAGAAGTCCAGATGGGTGGGGAGCTGGGCGAAGTGCCAGCCGGGCACGGTCCGGCCGAGCGCCAGGAACCGGTCGAGCAGCCCGCGCTGATCCATCAGCTCCAGGCTGCGCGGATGCAGTGTGAGTGCCCGCGAATCCCGCTGCGGCTCGGTGCGGCGCTCCAGGATCCGGGTCCGCACACCCGCCAGCGCCAGCTCGCAGGCGAGCATGAGCCCGGTCGGCCCTGCTCCCGCGATGATCACATCGACGTTCATCGGAGTGTCCTTGTCTTTTTGTGAACGACGTTCACGTGAACAAGGTTCACTATACTGGGATCCATGAGCTCCTCGTCAAGCCCGGCCCGGGGCCGGCCCCCGCGACTCGACCGTGCGCGCACCCTGCGGACAGCCCTCGACCTGCTGGACCGGTCAGGGCTCGACGCATTGACCATGAGGCGGCTCGCCGACGCGATGGACGTGCAGGCCGGCGCGCTGTACCGCTATTTCGCGACCAAGCAGGACCTGCTGACAGCGATGGCCGAGCGCATGATGGACGGCGTCGCGGACGCCGCCGCCGATGCGGGCGGCGACGACTGGAGCGAGCGACTGGCCGCCCTGGCCCGCGCGATGCGCACAGCCCTGCTCGCCCGTCGCGACGGCGCGCGGGTCTTCGCCGGTACGCACTCGACAGGGGCGAACATCCTGGGCTTCGCCGACACGGTCGTAGGCGTCATGCGTGCGGCGGGTTTCCCCGACGACGACGCGGCGCGGGCGCTCTACACCGTGGCCAACTTCACCGTGGGCCACACCCTGGAGGAGCAGGCCGCCCTCCAGGAGGAGAGCAGCGGCACGGCGGACCCGGGTGTCCTCGCCGACACGGTGGCGACCGGACCGTATCCGAACCTCGAGGCCGGCCTGCCCGCGCTCACCAGTACGGACTTCACCCAGCTCTTCGAGTTCGGCCTGGGCCTGCTCATCGAGGGACTGAGGGCACGGCGCTGAGCCGGCGGCCGGTCTACAGATGCTGTTGGGCCCAGTAGGCGAGGAGACCGGCGATCCCTGTGCCGGTGCCGTAGGCAAGGCCCCGCAGCAGACACGCGGCAAGGAGGCGGTAGTGGCGCCCATGCCACCGTCTGCGCTGCGAAGAGGTGCAGGCGTTCGGCGTCGTGGAACTGTCCGGTACGAGGGCGCGCGGAGGCTTACGCTGCATGGCAGAGCCGTCCATTCTGTGGGCGTTCTCGAGGGATGAGGAGCCCGCCGGCGGTCCACTGGCCTCGGAACCGGAGACCGCCGGGCGGGCTCTTCGCTGTCCGTGCTCTCAGGCCGATTCCTGCAGGCGCAGGGCCAGTTCGTGGTCGGGCCGGCACACCAGGACCTCGTCGGCGTCCTGGAGGGTGGCCAGCCGGTGGACCTCGTCGGTCAGAGCAGGCACTTGACCGATGGCGGGCTTCCCGTGGCGCCACTGCCAGGCGGCGAACTGGCGGGTGGCCCGGAAGAAGACCGCGTCCAGCATCTCCCGGGTCTCCAAGGCCGCGAGCATCCGGAACCAGTGCTGGGCTTCGGGTATCTCGCCCCGGCTGAGGTGGTGGAGGTGGAGGCAGAAGGCGGAAATCCCCTTGCCGGCTCCGGCGGCGAACTGCCACCAGAACTGGGCGCTCTCATGGTGCTGAGCCTGGTGGAGCATGCAGGCGAAGACATGTGCGCCGTCCACATCGATCTCCGCGAGGTCGCGTAGACGTACCAGGAGCATCCAGCTGTCCTCGATGCCGGTGCCCCTTCTCTCACCGATCGCCTCGGCCAGGCGCTCCACGTGTTCGACGGCGCCGGGCTGTTCCAGTCCCCAGCTCACGACGACGGTCAGTTGCCGGCTGGCCGCGGCCGGCAGATCGGGCAGCACGGCAGAGGGCGGGTCGGGCGGCGGGGTGCGGTACCCGGCCTCCCCTGCCAGCCTGCGCAGCGCGGCGGCCTCGTCGAAGACGCGCTCCTCGGCACGGAGCGACTGGCCGAGCGAAGTGAGCATGGTGTCGACGCTTGTGGAGATGTTGCTCACTTGGAGTCCCCCTCGGCCTTGAGGTAGGAGGGAACCGCCTGCTCCAGACGCTCCTTGGCCTTGCGGCAGTGATAGTCGACGGTGCGCGTGGTCACGCCCAGGTACCAGGCGATCTTGTCGGTCTCGAGGTTCATCACCTGCTTCAGGATGATGGCGTCGAACTGGCGCGGGGGAAGTTTCCGCAGCGCGCGGTAGAGGCCGATCTCCTCCTCCGGTTCCAGGCGGGAGAGTCCCTCCCGGAAGGCGTTCAGCTCCTGGGAGACCACCGTCTTGCGGAAGATCGCCCAGATCTCGGCCTGCATGTTGCGCGAGTGGAGCAGTTCGTCCCACAGGTTCAGGATCTCCAGGAAGGCGCGGTGCACCGTTTCTTCAGCGGCCTGCCAACTGCCGGACACCAGGCGGGCGTACTGGTGGAAATCCTCCTGGTTGGCCACCCAGAGCGCTTCGAACTCCAGAGGCATCGGTCTCGGCAGCACTCCCGGTGCGGTCTTGCTGAAGGCGGCGGCGGTGGTGTGGGCGTCTTCTGTCATGGGGCCTCTTCGTCGAGGAGTGGCACGACGGCGCGGTGACCCACGTCACGGCGAGTCGCGTTCGAGTGACGGCTACTCAACCCCTCGAACCGGGCATTCACGCATGGCTCCGGGAACTGAAAATCACACAATGAAGGCAACGCGTCGCGCGCGGTAATGCTCTACCCATAGGTAACACGCGCATGAGCTGCCCTTTCACGGCGGCTTCAGGGTGGGGGTCTACACCTTTAGCACTCCGCCAACGTGACGCATGTCATACCGTACGGAGGTGTGGGAGCCACGCACTCACTCGAAGAGCATCGACACCTCTGGCCTCTCGAAGCCTCGCAACCCGAAGGGACACACCCTTCGGAGCCGAGTGAAAAACACCTCAAGTCACTTGCTCAGCAAGGGGGTTGATCGGCGACATCAGCAAGACTGCGGCCCGCATGGGGCGAGCGTCATGTCCGTGCGGGGCGACCGCTGGTGGCGCCGACGGGTCGCCTGATCCACTCGACTCTCAGCGACCCGCTCAGTCGCGGTCCGCACCGCTGCGGATTCGCTCCAGGAGCTGCGACTCGACGCGTCGGAGTGTGGCGATCGCCGCGTCCACCTCAGCGGTGCCGGGGACGACCTCGCCCAGGAGACGGCTCCAGGCGTCCTGGAGACGCGCCAGGTTCTCACCTGCCTTCCGCGTCGGATACAGGCGCACACGCCGGGCGTCGGCGGGGTCGGCTTCGCGGCGCACCATCCCCTTCCGCTCCAGCTTGCGCAGTGCCCGGCTGAAGTTGCTGGAGATCAGCTGCGTTGCCTCGGCCGCCTGTGTCGCGGTGGCGCCCGGCCGATGGTCGATGAAGCGCATGACCGCCGCTTCGAGCGGCGTCCACGGCTCTGCCGCGTCCGCCTTGGCGGCGTGAAGGTGCCGGCTGATCGCCAGAATCAGGTCGGCGAGCTCGAACAGTCTGGCCTTGTGCTCCTCGTCCACGACCTCAGTGTAATTTGACCGTCATCCGATTCCTATCACTTGACAGACAAATTCGCCCGCATCTACGTTTGCCCGTGAGCATGGGACGCCCGTTGGTCTCATTTCCTGCGCGCTCCTTCCCCACAAGCGCACCCTCCCCCCCCACAGGGTTCGTCCGCCCCGCAGGGTTCGTCCGCGTCCCGTGGCACTCGCGGTCCTCCCACTCCCTTCCACCTGCACGCACGCACATCCGTCTGCGATACCGAAGCACCACCGAAGGGACGCTGCCCATGCCCCTCATCGCCATCGAAGAACACTGGATGCTGCCGGAGCTGACCTCCGCCCTCAAGGCCGCCTCACAGCCGGACGAGAGCCTCCTCTTCAACGAGCGGGGCGATGCCGGCGAACGACTCGAAGACCTCGGCAACGGCCGGATCGCCACCATGGACGCCCAGGGCATCGACCTGGCCGTACTCGCCCTCACCCCTCCGGGAACCCAGGCGCTGCCGCCCGAGGAGGCAGTCGCGCTCAGTCGCCTGGCGAACGACTCAGCCATCGAAGCGGTCAACGCCCACCCGACACGGTTCCGGTCCCTGTCGACCTTGCCGATGTCCTCGCCGCGCCACGTCGCCGCCGAACTTGAACGCGCCGCAGCCCAGGGCCACGTGGGAACCATGGTCTACGGACGGTCCGGCGACCGGTTCCTCGACGATCCCGTCTACGACGACTTCTTCGCCACCGCGGCCGACCTGCGCCAGCCGGTCTTCATCCATCCGCAGGTCCCTTCCGACGCGTTGCGGGACGCCGCCTACCGGGGCTTCGACCCCATGACCGACCTGGGCCTGGCAACCTTCGGCTGGGGCTGGCACGTGGAAGCGGCGACCGCGGCACTGCGGCTCATCCTGCGCGGCATTCTCGACCGCCATCCCGGCCTGCGGATCGTGCTGGGGCACTGGGGCGAGCTGCTGCTCTTCTGGCTCGACCGGGCCGACAGCCTCTCGCGTCTCGCGGGTCTCCAGCGACCGGTCTCGGACTACCCCCGCACCAACGTCTTCATCACGACCTCGGGAATGCTCAACCCCGCCTTTCTGCACCACGCCCTGACGGTGACGACAACCGACCGGCTGATCTTCTCCACCGACTACCCCTTCCAACAGCCCTCCCGGGACGAGATCGACGCCTTCTTCGGCCACCTCGCCACCGACGCCGACCGGTACAAGGTCCGCTCCGCGAACGCCGCCGACCTCTTCGGTATCGGCCGCACCGCCCCCGCCCCCTGACCGACAGCCCCCTCCGCCCGTCCGCACCCCTCCCCCTCGCCTCTGCCGGTATCTACCAGCGCCTGCCTGATGAAGGTTCACAGCACCGACTCGGAAAGGACGCGACATGTCGCAGCCCATCACAGAGGAACACCACCCGACCGCCCTGATCGTCGGCGCGTCCCGCGGACTCGGATGCGCCATGACCGCCGAACTCGCCGACCGGGGATGGTCGGTCATCGGCACCGTCCGGGGTACTGCCCGAACGCCCCTGCACGACCTCGCCGACCGTCATCCCGAACGCGTACGCGTGGAACACCTCGACATCACCGAGCCGGAGCAACTGGCCCCCTTGCACGAGCGCCTGGCCGGGCGGCAGCTCGACATCCTGTTCGTCAACGCAGGAACCACCAACAACGAGCAGACCCCCATCGGAGCCGTTCCCACCGAGGACTTCATCGATGTCATGGTGACCAACGCGCTCAGCCCCCTGCGCGTCATCGAGGCGCTTGACGGCCTGGTGACCTCAAGCGGCCTGATCGGTGTGATGTCCTCGGGGCAGGGCAGCATCACCAACAACACAAACGGGATGCGCGAGGTCTACCGTGGCAGCAAAGCCGCACTCAACATGTTCCTGCGCAGCTACGCCACCCGCCAGGCCGACACCGAGCGAGCGCTGCTCCTGATGGCTCCCGGCTGGATCCGCACCGAACTGGGCGGCGACGACGCGCCGTACACCGTGCGGGAAAGCATCCCGCTCATCGTGGACGTACTGCTCTCGCACCTCGGCAACAAGGGCCTGGCCTACCTGGACCGCTTCGGGGAGCCCGTCCCCTGGTGACTCGTGACTGGTGACCTGAGATGTCGCCCCATCGAGTCGAAGGACGCGCGCCGAACACGGACCATCGCCGCAGACCGCTACGCGCCTACGGTGTCGTTGCCCGCCCCGGTGAACAGCCGGCCACCGGAGAGGACGAGCAGGCGGCGGCTGGGAGCCCCGTCACAGTGGCCGGTGCGTCGAGCGTCGGGCGGCCATCGTCGGCCGCTCGGGGCACGTAAAGGCCGCCCGGCTGATGCCGGACGGCCTTGATGCCGACGGCTCAGCTTCCGCAGCATCCGGCCGGCGCGGACGCCGCGTCGGCTGTCGTGGCGCTGCTGACGCGTGGGGTGCCGTCCCCGCCAGGGACCGATGCCCCGTCGAGCGAGTCGGCGTCGGCCTTCACGACGTAAACCTCCCACGGCTCGCGGCCGGGGCCGTGGACCCAGACCTTGTCCTGAAGGGCGTAGCAGCAGGTGGTGTCATTCTCCTCGAAGGCGGCCAGCCCGGCGTCCTTCAGGCGTTCGGTGGCGGCGGTGACCTGTGCGGTGTCCCCGACCTCGACACCCAGGTGGTCAAGCCGGGTGTCCTGGCCGTCCTCGCCCTCGATCAGCACCAGCTTCAGCGGCGGTTCGTCGATCGCGAAGTTGGCGTAGCCGGGGCGGCGCTTGGCCGGCTCGACACCGAAGAGCTTGGTGTAGAAGGCCACCGATCCTTCCAGGTCAGGGACGTTCAAAGCGAGCTGCAGACGCGACATGGCAAACCTCCGAACAGGTTGCATCGATACTCTTCAATTTCGAGCTTGCACCCTGGATCGAAAGACGCCAACATAGAGATATGACGAAACAAGGGCCCGAGGTGCTCGGCCGGGACGTCGAGGGCTGTTGCCCGGCACTGCTGACCGCCCCGCTGGCCGAGGACCAAGCAGCGGAGCTGGCGAGGGTGTTCAAGGCGCTGGGGGATCCGGTCCGGCTGCGGTTGCTGTCGATGATCGCTTCGCAGGCCGGTGGGGAGGTGTGCGTGTGCGACCTGACGCCGCACTTCGATCTGTCCCAGCCGACCATCTCCCACCACCTCAAACTGTTGCGGCAGGCCGGCCTCATCGACTGCGAGCGGCGGGGTACGTGGGTGTATTACTGGCTCATTCCCGAGATGACCGACCGCCTGGCAGGCATCCTCACCCGACCCGCAGGCACCTCGCTGCCCGACCGCGCGGACGCCGCCTCGTGAAGGACGATGCGACCGCGGACAAGCAGGTGAGGGGGAAGCTGTCGTTCCTGGATCGGTGGCTGGCGGTGTGGATCCTCGCGGCGATGGCAGTCGGCCTGGGTCTCGGGCGTCTGGCACCCGGTCTGGGTGACGCACTGGCGAGGGTGACGGTGGCCGGCGTCTCGCTGCCGATCGCGCTGGGGCTGCTGGTGATGATGTATCCGGTCCTGGCCAAGGTCCGCTACGACCGGCTGGAGACCGTGACCCGCGACAGGCGGCTCCTGTTGCCCTCTCTGCTGCTGAACTGGGTTCTCGGCCCGGCGGTGATGTTCGTTCTCGCGTGGCTCTTCCTGCCGGACCTGCCCGAGTACCGCACCGGGCTGATCATCGTCGGTCTCGCACGCTGCATCGCCATGGTCATCATCTGGAACGACCTGGCCTGCGGCAATCGTGAGGCCGCCGCCGTTCTCGTAGCGCTCAACAGCGTCTTCCAGGTGATCGCCTTCTCCGCCCTGGGCTGGTTCTACCTGACTGTTCTGCCCGGCTGGCTCGGCCTGGAACAAGCCACGCTGGATGTGGCGGTGTGGGAGATCGCCCGGGGCGTGCTGATCTTTCTCGGCATTCCCCTGGCAGCCGGCTACGCGACCCGCCGCCTGGGAGAGAAGGTCAGAGGCCGTACCTGGTACGAGAGCCGGCTCCTCCCGCGCATCGGGCCCTTCGCCCTGTACGGGCTGCTGTTCACGGTCGTCGTCCTCTTCGCCCTCCAGGGGGAGGCGATCACATCCCGGCCACAGGATGTCGCCCGGATCGCACTGCCCCTGCTGGTGTACTTCGCGCTGATGTGGGCTGGATCCATGGCTCTGGGCCGGGCCATCGGCCTGGACCACCCGAAGACGACGACGCTGGCGTTCACCGCTGCGGGCAACAACTTCGAGCTGGCCATCGCGGTGGCCATCGCCACCTTCGGCGCGACGAGCGGGCAGGCCCTCGCCGGAGTCGTCGGCCCTCTCATCGAAGTCCCCGTCCTCATCGGACTCGTGCACGTCGCCCTGCACACCCGCCGCTATTTCCCCCAGCCCGGCACCGGCCTCGCACCGGCTCCTTCCGAAAAGGACTCCGCCCATGTCTGAGGACAAGCCATCGGTGCTGTTCGTGTGCGTCCACAACGCCGGACGCTCCCGGATGGCCGCCGCCCTCCTCACCCACCTCGCGGGCGACCAGGTCGAGGTCCGCTCCGCCGGTTCCGCTCCGGCCGACCAGGTCGACCCGGCCGTGGTCGACGCCATGCGCGAAGTGGGCATCGACCTGACCCAAGCACGGCCGAGGGTGCTCACCACGGAAGCGGTGCGCGCCTCCGACGTGGTGGTGACGATGGGCTGTGGCGATGCCTGCCCGGTCTTCCCCGGAAAGCGCTATCTCGACTGGGCCCTGGCCGATCCCGCCGGGCAAGACATCCAGGCCGTCCGCCCCATCCGTGACCAGATCGAGCAACACACCCGCGGCCTTCTCTCCGAACTCGGCATCGAGACGCGCGCGTGACTGCCGAGACCGACGTACGTGCCTCGTCCGATGACGCGGCACGTGCCGGTTCCGCAGGCGGCGGCGCTCCGGGCCCCCAGGCGGTCGTCGCCGACGGCAAGGCGGCATCCCCACCTCGCCCGTTCTCCACCGCGGACCCCCCGTGCGCCACCGGGAAGTGACCAGCCATCGGCCTCGTGCGCCCGCCCCTCGCCCGCCTTCGTGCACCTGGCACACCTCACCGTCTCACCGCGGGGAGTCGTCCGGTGCGCCCGGAGACCGGGTGCCGGTGAGGGCGAGTGTCGCGTCGAGAAATACGGAGTTCAGGACGGGGAGTTGCTCGGGGGATTCCGGCAGCAGGAACAGCCAGGCGAGGACGGGGCCGACCAGCAGGGCGTTGAGGGCGACCGGGTCGGGGCGGGTGGTCAGTTCACCGCGTGCGGCCGCGCGGTCCAGAATCTCCGTGAGGGTCTGGCGCTGGGCTTCGAGATACTTCTCAGCGAACCGGTCGCGGAGTGCGGGATAGGCGTGGATATCCGCCAGCAGGCCGGGGACCGTCCCCTGCGGCGGAGAGGCCATGCTGTCCGCGATCTCGGCCAGCACGGCGGACAGGTCGGCGTGGAGCGACCCACGGTCGGGCGGTACCGCCAGGAACTGATCCGGCAGGAGAACGTCGAAGATCATTCCTTGTTTGGTGGCGTGGCGCCGGTAGATCGCCGCCTTGCCCACGCCGGCCCGCGCGGCCACCTCGGCCATGATGAGCCGCGCATATCCCACCTCGGTCAGCAACTCTCGAACGGCGGAGGCGATGGCGTCGTCGACGCGGCTGTCGCGGGGGCGGCCCCCTGATTACGGGCTTGCTTTCGCACGGACATGGCTGCATCACACGAGATCATGAGTAACGGAAGCATCGGTTCCAGAACTGGGGGTTTCGTCTCGGCGAAGTCGACAGCCGGCACAGCGATCGCACCGGGGTGGCGCGGTCCACGGCGCCGACCCGTTCACCGAGGTGTACCAGCTGGACGACGAAGCGGCCCGCGAACCGGCCGACAAAACCGTCCACAGCATCATGCACCTGGGCTGGGCGCCGACCATCGAGGGTGGATACGAACTGCGCAGGGCCGCCCTGGTCAGACCCAACGGGCTGTTCGGACGGCTCTATATGGCCGCCATCGCACCGTCCCGGTATCCCGTCGTCTACCCGGCGCTGACCCGCCCATGGGAACGTGCCTGGCTCGACCACGGCCGTCACCCCCGGCAGCCGGACGGACGCGCCGTGAGCGCAGAATGCGCCGGCCCTGACCGACCGGGCCATGCCGGAAGAACAGCCGTGTCCGAACCCGCCGCACCTCCCCAACGGATGGGAAGACCGAAATGAGCAAATGTGCCGGCTGGCTCCTCGTGTTCCTCGGGGGCGCCCACACACTCCTGGCCCTGACGCCGGAGGGAGCGGCCCGCCACGCCGGAGAGTGGTTCAGCGGGGCGCCGTGGGGCGACGACTTCTCCGGCATGAGCCCGGCCAACAGCGCGCTCCGGCTGTCCTTGGAGGGCTTCGGCCCGCCTCTCGTCGTGGCCGGTCCGCTCGTCCTGTGGCTGGACCGCCGTGGCATCACCCCACCGCTGTTCCTCGCGTGGACGCTGGGAATCTGGGGGGCGGTGGACGCCATCATCCTCATCACCACTCCCTGGCCGCTCCTCCTGCTCGCGAACATCTTGCTGTTGGTCGGAGGCCGCCGCGCCATCGGCCGCGGCATCCCTCGCGTCTCACACGCGGGCGCGGCAGCGAACCCGAGTTCCTCTTGTCCTGGCGGGAGACGCGGCTGACGGCGGAACCCTGCGAAACACTCCCACGCCAGGTCTCCCAACACCGTCGTGAGCCGTCTTCCTCTGCCGCGTGCCGTGGGTGGGTCGGTGATCCTGCGGTGACGCAGCCCCGGGGCGGCAGGTGACCGGACGCGGCGCGGGCTGGGCGGAATCCGGCCGTCTGGCTCATGTCCGGCGGGTGGCGTCGATCTGCTCGCGCAGGATGTCGCTGTGCCCGGCGTGGCGGGCGAATTCCTGGATCATGAGCAGGTAGATCCATCGCAGGGTGACGGTGCCGAAGCCGGGGCGCTGTCGAGTGGCGTCCAGGTCGATGTCCGCGGCGATCGCTCGTGAGCGGCTGCTGGCGCGCTCGAACTCGGCGATCACGTCAGCGACCGTTTCGTCCTCGCTGACCGAGAAACTGTCCTCACCCGCCATCGCACCGTCACATGCGGATTCCGGCAGACCTCCCAGGACGTGCTGGAACCACATGCGTTCTGCGAACGCGGCGTGCTTGACCAGCCCGATCGGCGTCGTCATGGACGGGACGAGCCGGCGGCGTGCCTCTGTTTCCGACAGACCGCGCACCGTGTCGGTCAACTCGGTCCGCATGTGGTCGAGCATGTACTCGAGCAGCCGGCGCTCGGGGCCGACGGTGAGACGAGTCGGGTTCTTCATTGGTCATGTGTCCTTTCGCGGGAATGGGTGGGAGCGCGCACGCTTCCGCTCGACTGGGCTGGCGATGTGCCCAGGCCGGACGGGTGTATCGAGGCCGCCGCCTCGCGCGGTTTCGGTGTGGCGGGCGAGGATTGCCGGCTCCAGCCGGCCCGAGAGGCGGCGATGCATCCGGCTGCACGCGGCAGAGCGGGCCGATGCGATCGGTTCGGAGTCGGAGGCGAACCGGGCGTCGGCCGGGTCGCCATGGCCGAGGGGGCCGAGCAGGGAGGGGGAACGTCGATGACGAACAACTGGCCCATCGAGACGACAAGGCCGGCATCTCCTCGGACTCTTGCGTCCGAGCTGCCGCAGAAGACCTCGCCGACATCAACTCTACCCCAGCAGAGGGCGCAGGTCCGTCTCAGTAGCCTGCCACCGTCAAGGAGCTGAGAGAGTCGTCCGAGGGACCTGGCCTCCTGGCCGGGTGTCCGGACGGGGCCTCTGCCGACTCGGCATGTTCGCGGCTGGGGCCGGTCTGGGCCGCGCCGTAAGGAAAGCCTTTGCGTATGCAGCCGTCCGGATGTTGGGGTGGACCGGTGAGCAACCATGACGAGGCGGCTGTCGGACCGTTGACGCTGGCGTGGGTGAGCCGCCACCTGGAGGCCGGCGAACGGATCGTCGAAATTGACGCGCTGCACGGCGGCATCACTGCTGAGATGCGGAGGCTGACCGTCGGCGCTCGCGATGGCAGTACCCGCGACCTGGTGCTGCGGTCCTTCGTCGATCCGCTCTCTGCGAAGTACGCCGAGGACTGGTTGAACAGGGAGGCCGTCGCCCTGACCCAGCTCGCGGGGACCGACGTGCCGACTCCTGGCCTGGTCGCGGTGGATGCGACCGCCGCGCACTGCGAGCACCCGTCCCTGCTGATGACACATCTGACGGGCCGGACCGTCCTCACCGATGAGGGAGTGGAGACGCGCGTCCAGCTGCTGGCCCGTCAGCTCGTGGCGATTCACGCCTTGCGACCCGCCGAGCGGCCCCCGGAGTACGCGACGTTGACGACGGCCGACACCGTCGTCACGCCGAGGGGTGCCGACGCGGCGGTATGGTCCGCGGCGATCGACGTGATCCGCCAGCCGGCGCCGCCCTATGAGGGGCGGTTCCTGCACCGGGATTTCCAGCCCGGCAACGTCCTGTTCGATGTGTCGTCCTCCGAGCCGGACGGCGCTCGGATCACCGGGGTCGTCGACTGGGCGGCGGTCTCCTGGGGCCCGGCGGATCTCGATGTGGCGCACTGCTCGGCCGTTCTCGCGCTCCTGCACGGCCCGGCATGGGGGCTACGGTTCTCCGAGGCGTACGAGGAGGCCGGTGGTGTGCTGGCCGCGACCGCGAGTGAGCGGCTGTACTGGCAGGTGCGGGACGGGCTGGCGTGCTCGGAAGAAGTGCGTCAGGTGGCCCGGCCGTGGCGTGAGGCAGGAAGGGCCGATCTGACGACGCGAGTCGTGGAGCAGCGGCTGGATGCCTACGTCACCGCCCTGATGGCCACGCTGGGCTGAAATACCTCGATTCAGGGCACGGTACGGAGGCCGGAGACTCCGGAAGTGTGCGAGAGCAGGTGCCGGATCTCGACGTCCCGCCTGCTGTTGGCCGCGAACTCGGGCCGGTACCCGGCTACGGACGCGTGGACGTCGGGGTCACCGCCGTCGACGAGCATGAGCGCGCGGTGAGGCTGGTGACGGTCTTGGTGACGGACCAGACGTTGGTGAGGGTGTTCTCGTCCCACTCGATGGTGCGGTCCGAGTCGCGGCCGGACGTCGTCCTGGTCGGTCACAGCCGTCCAACCGCCGACCGGTCCGGAGCACTGAGAATCGGCCTGGGGCGGGGCGAGTTGGCCTCCCGGTCTGCCCGTGCTCGGGGTGCACGCGTCGGGTCGCCCGATCACCGCCCCCCGGCCCGGTGAATTAACTGCATTATGCACATGGTTTGCTGAGGAGTGATGAGGAGCCCGGGGACCGCCTCCCCGGGAGACATGCGTAAGCACGAAGAAGGATCATGAGCAAGGTTTTTGCCAGCGAGAACTACACCGTCCCGGTGCTGCAACGGCTCTTGGCGCAAGGCGACCGCGACGCGATCGTCGCGGGAGAGCGGAGGATCAGCGGCACCGAAGCCGCCGGTACGGTCCTGCGCTTCGCCGCAGCTCTGCGGGACAGCGGGTTGCGGGAGGGTGACGGCGTGGCGCTGTTCGTGGAGAACTCCCCCGAAGCGCTGCTGCTGCAGATAGCCGTCCATTTCGCGGGCTGCCGACTGGTCTTCGTGCCGCCCGAGCCGGGCAACTCCGAGCTGGAAGCACTGATCCGGCGCGCCGACGTCAAGATGCTTCTCTTCGACCCGGTCTTCGAGGAGCGGACCCGGCGGATCACTGAGCGGACTGACATTCCGCATGTCCTCGGTATCGGCGCGTCCTCGCTCGCTGACGACTTCCTGGTCACGGCGTCCGAGAGTGCCGGCCTCCCGCTCCACGCGGCCGCCGACGGCCGTCACCTCGCGACGCTCCTCTACACCGGCGGTACCACCGGGCTGCCGAAGCTGGTCGTCCACCGCAGCAGCTTCTACGACGACCACGCGCGGATCGCCACTGAGAGGTACGCCGGCGAGGCGTCTTCCGGCGCGCTGCTGGTGTGCACGCTGTTGACACACAGCAGCGGCCACGGCGGTTTCCTGAAAGGCATCCTGAGCGGACACACCGTTGTGCTGCTGCGGACGTTCGACGCCGGCACGGCCCTGTCCGTGATGGACAGCGAGCGCATCACCAGGGTGATACTGGTGACGCCCATGCTGTACGAGCTGCTCGGCCATCCGGACTGCGTCCCCGGGCGTTTCCCCGCGCTGACGTCCCTCACCTACACGGGCGCGGCCGCCTCCCCCGAACGCCTCAGGCAGGCGATGGCATGCTTCGGTCCGGTGCTGCACCAGATCTACGGCGCGTCCGAGGACGGGCTCGTCACCCAGCTCGGCCCCGAGGAGCACGACCCGCAGCGGCCCGAGTCCCTGACCAGTTGCGGGCGGCCGGCACCCGGGGTCGAGGTGGAGCTGCGGGACGAGGAGGGCAAGCCGGTACCGGTAGGTGAGCCCGGCGAACTGTACGTCCGCAGCCCCACGGTCATGGAGGGCTACTGGAACGACCCGGAACGCACCGCCGAGGTGCTCGACGACCAGGGCTGGTTCCGCAGTGGAGACATCGCCCGTCAGGACGAGAACGGTTACCTGTACCTGGTCGACCGGGTACGGGACGTCATCGTCACGGGCACCACCGCCGACAATGTCTACTCCCGGCTTCTCGACGACTTCCTCCTGGCGCAGCCCGGTGTCAAAGACGCCGCCGCCGTCGGCCTGCCCGGGGACGACGACAAGGAGACCGTGCACGTGGTCCTGGTACCCCGGGACCCTGCCAACGTCCCGGACCTGCCGCGGCTGACACGTGAGATCGTCGATGCGCTGGGAGACCTCTACACACCCGCCTCCTATGTGGTAGCCGACGCCCTCCCGAGGACGGCTGTCGGCAAGACCGACAAAAAGGCGCTCCGAGCAGCCCTGCTGGCGGCCGCGTAGGCCATCGGGCAACCCCCTCCCGCCACCTTGCTTCGGCCCCGGCCGTCAGCCGTACGGCCGGGGCCGGATCGCCGCCGAATGCGGCGGAGGGCAGACGGAGTACGTCGGCGCCGGGGGCGGAAGAAATACCACAGAGGCGGGCGGCGGGCCGGGCGTGCTGCCCGGCCCGCCGCCTCCGGGACGGGGTGCACGGGAGCCGGTCCAGGTGTCCTGCCAGTGCCATGCCAGGGCGCTGATGCGCTGGGGCGCCGCCTGCGACGGGTACGGCGGTCGCGTCAGGTGAGGCCGGGGCTGCGACCGCGTACGGGGCTGACCGTTTCGAGGGCGCTCCCCAGCCCGAGGATGGTCGCTTCGGCATACCAGCGGGAGACGAGCTGCACACCAACCGGCAGACCGCCGCTCGTGGTTCCGAACGGCAGCGCAAGAGCGGGGAGTCCGGTGAGGTTGAAAGGAACGGTCGCCCGCATGATGCCGCGTGCCGGGACGGTCACTCCGCCGGCCTCGAACGTGCTCCTGGCGTGCGGCGGGGCCGGAATGGGACACACAGGGCAGAGCAGTGCGTCATAGCGCTCGAAGTACCCGGCGAACATCCGACTGAGCTGCTCGACCTGCTGCTGTGCTGCGACATAGTCGGCAAGAGCCACCTCCGGCGCGGCAAGCGTCCGCTGGAGGACGGTGCTCAGCTCTGCCGTGCGCCCGTCGGCGGCCTCACGGAAATACGGCACGACCTCAGCGGTGAAGAGCACCGCGCTCAGCGCTGTCGCGTCGATGGTCTGCAGACCGGCGGGAGCCGCCGGCTCGACGGTGCAACCGAGGTCGCTCAGCGCGTCCGCCGCAGCCGCCACGGTGGCGGTCACTTCGCTGTCCGCCGGGCCGAAGGCGGGATCGCTCGCCCAGCCGATCCGCAGCTCTGCGAGCCGTCGTGGATCGCCGCCGGCCGATGCGGGCCGCGGGAACGGCGGCGCTTGGCGCACGTAGCCGTCGTGCCCGTCGGGACCGGCGAGAACCCAGAACGCCGCCGCGACGTCCCGCACACTGCGGGCCATGGGCCCCACATGCCAGTACCTGCGGGGTACTTCCGGCCAGTGCCCGGTGACCGGTACCCGGCCACGGGTCGCCTTCAGCGCGACGATGCCCGTGTCGTGGGCCGGGCCCCGCACCGAGATGGCGACATCGCTGCCCAGCCCCAGCGGAGACATCCCCGCCGCGATGGCGGCCGAATCACCGCCGCTGGACCCGCCCGGCGTCCGTTCGACGTCCCAGGGATTGCGGGTCCTGCCGGTGAGGGCGTTGTCCGTCTCGGTCCAGTAGGAGAACTCCGGCAGGTTCGTCTTGGCCAGCGGGATGCCTCCCGCGGCCCGGAGCCGGGCCACCGCGGTCGCGTCGGCACTCGCCACGTGGTTCTTGAACAGCGTCGATCCACGTGTGCTGACTGTCCCGGCCACGTCCAGTGAGTCCTTGACCGTGAAAGGCACACCGTGGAACGGCCCGACAGCGGTTCCGGAGGCCACGGCTTCGTCCGCCGCTTCCGCCATGGCGAGCGCCTGTTCGGCGAGCACCGTCACCATGGCGTTGACCCTCGCGTCGACGGCCCCGATCCGGTCCAGGTGCGCGCGTGCCACCTCGGTGGCCGACACCTGCCGGGTACGGACCAGCTCAGCCAGCCCGGTCGCGTCCCACCTGACCAGCTCATCCGCGTCCATGGCGCCTCCTGGCACGCCAGCCTAGCAACGCCTGATCTCCCCTCGGTGTGCGAGGCATGCGCTGGGGGCTTGGCAGTTCACCGGTCGCATCGACCAGATCCTCGCCGGAGTTGTCAGTGGAGCGGTGTAGAACTTGTCGGCATGGTTGATCAGCGGAAAACGGCCGTGGAGAGAGTTCTGCGGAACATGGCTGCCCGTATCGAGGCAGCCGCGCCGGAGGGGTGACGACGAGGGCGGCTGAGTACCTGCCGTGGGCCCTCGGGCGGCAGCCAGAGCAGCTTCTACGAGATGGCCGACGGCACCGAACAAGCGATGGGCGGGAGTCCGCAGGGAGTCAAGGAGCTGTACGCGCTCAGCGGTGCGTCCACCGAGCATCTGACGGTCGAGCCCTCGGGGCGGTTCGAAGCGGTACTCAGTCAGGCCATCACACGCAAGACCTACCCGGAGCAGGATCAGCTTCTGTATGTACTGCGTCCGGACCACCTGCCCGTGCAGCCCGGCGCCGAGCAGGACGGGCCGTTCGATCCGACGCCCGCGGGAGATCCGGAGGAGGCCGTCCGGCTGTTCCGTCAGTACGTACAGAAGCGGGCGGACATCCTAGGGGAGAAGGAGATCCTGCCCCCTCCGTTGGACGCGTCCGCGCGTGCCCGCCCTGCTGGACGAATTCCAAAGCGAGCTGCCCCCCGACCTGGTGGCCCTCTACGGCGAGGCCGACGGCGACGAGGAGACCGGGCTGTTCCGCGGCCACCTGTGGTTCGATCTGGAATCCACGACCACCCATGTCCACCACGAGCGCGAGTTGACGTGGACCGATGATCCTCTGTGGGCGATGACGGGCGAGGCGGAGCCCCCGGGGACCGTTCGACGGTGGCTGAGCAGCCCGAACTGGATCCCCTTCGCCACCAGCACCGGCGGCGACTACCTGGCGGTCGACATGGATCCGGGACCGGCAGGCTGACCGGGCCAGGTCATCCGCGTCGGGAGAAACTACCACCAGCCTGTCTATGTGGCCGACTCCGTCACGACCATCCTGCGCCGGCTTGTGAAGGCGCTCGACCAGGGTGACTACTGGGCAGAGGACAGGTATCTGGACATCGACGTCAAGATACCCAGTTACCTGGACAAGAGCAGAGCTTTCTGGCGTGGTGCAGGGCCGATCCCGAAGAAGCCGCACCGGATCCACACCCTTGTCGTCGACAACGTCAAGAGTCTGGATCTCGAAGCCGTCCGCGGGGCGCCGTGCATGAGGACGGTGATGCTGTTCGGTGAAGGCCCCGTCGACCTGCGTCCGTTGCTCGACATCCCACTTGAGGCACTGTCCCTGCAGCTGGACGCCGTCGACCTGCGTCAACTGGCCGGACACCCGACCCTGCGCGTGGTGCGGCTCTCGACAGAACAAGCTGTCGACCTCAGCGCGCTGCGGACGCTCCCCCGGCTCGAAGGGCTCGAACTGTCCGGCGCCACGGTCCAGGACGTCAGCCCCATCGCCGATCTGAGCCGATTGCTTTCCCTCACGCTGTCGTACGAGCAGTGGCAGAAACTCGACAAGATCCCGCGGCTGGCCGCAGTGGGACTCGGCGGCTGCACCACGCTGAGCCAGGTGAACCAGTGGGCAGCCCGCTTCGACCCCGACGAATCGCTCGGCGGCTACGAGTATTTCGAGGGCTGTGTCCCTTCCGACGGCTGACGTCCCGTGGGCCCGTACGTATGGGTGCTCCAGCTGTGCTGCGGGAGGCAGCACCGATCGGCCGTTTTCCAGCGGCCCGGTCGGTGCCTGGCCTCCCTCGGCTTTGCGACCGGGGCGCGTGCTCAACACGGTCCGTGGACAGGCCCTAGGGTGCCTGACCATGTATATTCCGTCCAACGCGCTCAGCGGCCCACGTCGTCGACGCCTCGTCGCAGGGGGGATGCTCACACCCTTCATGGCTCTGATGGGGGTGGTGTTTTCCGCCGTGGCCGCCAACACCACTGACCGCCCGCTGCCGATGACCGCCTTCGCCGCACTCGCGCTGTCAGCCTTCGTGGTCGCCTGGTGGTGCGCCCGCTTCTGGCACGCGGCCCTCCGCGAGACCCCCGAGCCCAAACCGTGGCCCTGGCTCCTGCCTCCGCTCACACTCATCGTGATCTTCATCGTCGCCGGTGTCGGCGCGCTCCAGGACGGGGAGAAAGGGTCCGGTATCGGCATGCTGGTGACGGCCGGCCTGCTCCTCCTCCCGTTCGCGGTAGGCCTCGCGGTGGGGCTGGTCGCCCTTCTCCAGCACCGCTCCCGCAGGCGGCAAAACCCTGCCGCGCCCCGGACCACGTCCGAGCCCCAGCGGCCGCACCGGGCCTGGGGGACGATCGACTGAGAAACGGAGGGGGGCATCGAACGCCCGATGTCGGCGCTCCTCTTCCTGAACGCCTGCTGGTGCTGTGACCGCATAGGTTCACCGGTTCGTCGGATGCCTTGCAGGTTGTGCGTGGAGAAGCTGGTGAGTCTTTCGACGGCAGCGTCGACGTAGTCGGGGTCGTCGTACATCTCGTAGTGGGCCGGCGCCGTCGATCACCATGAGGTCGACGGGGTTGGGGGCCGGGCCAGCTTCCACAGTTGCCTTCCGTGTCGTCGGTGTTGCCGATGCGACCGGCGAGGACGACCCCGAGCTATGTGAACTGCGCTGGGCCGTGGTCTTGGTCAGCATGGAGTGATACACGTTCGTCGCTGATTCGTCGTCGCTTCATGCGGTTCATGCGGTGGACACGAAGGTCGATGGCAAGCGGATGGTTGTCGGGTGCTGGCGCGAGCACCTCGCTGAGCTGGTCGAACAGGCAGTGGTCGTTCCCTCAGGCAGTGGTCGTTCCCTTCTGTGGCCATCGGGGCAGTTCTCGCCAGCTGGGGCAGATACGGGAAGACGAGGTACCTACACTTGTCGGCATCATGCGTCGCTGTGCCGTTCGGGCCGGCGTAGTGATCAGCAAGGAGGAGGCCGTTGGTGTCGGATGGGGCGTCCGCGTTCACGTTTCGGATGTGGTCGCGTGCCTGGAATTCTGTGGAATGGCTGCCGAGTCACCAGCTGCTGCTGTATGTGGATGACGGTGAGAGCACGCTGCCGCAGGCGCTGTCTTGGGGCGCGGTGGGCGGTGCGCAGTCGTCATGTCGCCGGATTTGACGAGTTGTTATGGTCACCATGTCGCTGCCGGCGGTGACGTGGTGAAGGTACGGGGTGAACTCCATGACCGGCCGGGCGTTCCCCTGGACGTCGGTAGTGCCGGTGGGTACGAGTTCGACACGGAGATCGAGGACACTGCCGGATGGCGTCCGGCCGGACGGCTGCGGCGGCGGCTGCTGCTGCTGCTGCTTGACGATGGTGCTGAGCTGCCTCCGCGGTGGGTGGCCTGGCGTGACCAGGCGGGTAGTGCCTTCTCGGTGGCGCTGCGTTCGGTGAGCCCGCCCGGCAATGCGGATGTCACCGACATGGTGACCAGGTGTGGGCCAGCGCCGAGCACCGTGATGCGGGCGAGATGGCCGTGAACCTCGTCGAGGGTACGGACAGCAAATGGTTCGCACCGCACGACCGAGCGTCTCTGGAGTTCCGGCTTACGCAGCCTGTCGTGGTCGACCAGTACGTCCTCACGTCTGCCAATGACGCACCTGACCGCGGCCCAAGATCGTGGGTCCTGCACGGTTCAAGGGATGGGAATCTGTGGCGGATCCTGGACTCCCGCGGAGGAGAGTCGTTCACCGACCGGCACCAGTCCAGGACATATCGGATTTTCGTCGAACCCGGATCCTACGACCGCTACCGCCTTAACATCTTCGGAAGCAACGGTTCCCCGCACCTGCAACTTGAAGCCGTTCGGTTCCTCGCCGGGACCAGCGGTTTCACTGGCTACCGCCACCGCACGGGCCACGCTCCAGCCGCGTACCGGGGTGTGCGTGTCGTACAGGAAGCACCAGACACGTCCATGAAGCCGTTGCCGGCGGGCCTGCCCCCTGTCACAGAGTCGCTTGGCACCCGAGACGTGTCACGGCAGCACCAGGCTGAGCTGATACCGGGTTCCGCTGGCGGGCGGAGAGAGAACAAGAAAAGTGAGGGGAGCTCACCAAAGCCTGTGTCCGGTCCGCTGACGGTCACCGAGTGGCGCGAGTTCCTCAGTGATTACAGCTCCACGTTTCTGAACTCGAACTATCTCCGTACGGCTGAGTCGGACGGGAACGCAGAGTACATGTTGAGTCAGACCCAACGGGAGGCTGGATGGCTTGGTTACGAGCCAGCAGGCGAAGAGGCGGTGCTGGCCGCTGAAGAGCGACTTGGGGTCCGGCTGCCGCCGACGTACCGGAACTTCCTGCTGACCAGCAACGGCTGGTCTTCCATCGGCGAACTCGATCTTCTCAAGGTTGAGGAGAACGGGTGGTTTCCTGACCTGGAACCCCAGCTCTTCCAAGCCTGGTCGTCGCCGGGCCTGGAATTCTTCGCCGACGATCTCGAGCTGCTCAAGCGGTGCCCGTTGATCTCAATCGACGGCGGCAGCGGTGGCCGCTGGCTGCTGCATGCCGACAGCGCCAGGGAGGACGGCGAGTGGACCGCGTACGAGTGGTGGCCCGGTGAGGGCGGCGATCTCGAAGAGAACGACAACTTCGCGGCCATGGTAGCGAGTGCGGTAGATGCCTTTCCTGAGTAGGTCTCTTTTTTTCTGGCGGCTTTGAGTGACTGTGACTCGAAAGGTGCCGGAGGCCAGCGCCGAGCAGGAACATCGTCGTCCGGTGACTGGCGTCTCCCGCGTCCCCTGACTCGTGCACGGGCTCTCGCGGGTCAGCCGCCGGTCATCATGGTGATGAGTGCCCAATGCAGGTGTGCTTCGGAGTGCTGGGGCAGCCGCTCGTAGTCGCGAGCGCTGCGGCGGCAGTTCATGCACCAGCCGATCATGCGCTCGGCTGCCCTTGCCGGCGGTGGAGGCTGCTTTGACCGACGGAGAGTCGACGATCAGCGTCACCGGGTGCGGGCAGTGCCCGTTTCCGGTACGGATCCGGCGCCCGAGCTGACCACGGTGCAGGCGACCACCCCGGCCCGGTCCCACCTCCAGAAAAACCCGTAAACCGTCTCCCACGGCGGGAAAACCGCGGTCACAGCACTGAGCGGGCTGTGATGGCGCGTTCGTGCCTCACGCCAGGGCCCGCAATGCTTTTGCCGAGAGTGGTAGGTCAGGCCCATCGATCGCGGCCCCTCCCTGGACCCCATTGATGCTCGTGTCGTACCAGGACGTGTATCAAAAATGGATCTAGGCGAATGGGCCGTCGGTGACGAAGCGGCGCAGCAAGGTGGCGAAGGCTGCGGCCTCGTCGGCCGGCCAGGAGGCAAGGCTGGCGGTGATGCGGGCGGACAGGCGCTCGCGCAATGTCTGCACCGTGCGCTGTCCCGCGTCGGTGAGGACGAGCAAGGTGGCGCGCCGGTCGGAGGGGTCCGCTTCACGACGCACAAGTCCGGCCTCCTCCAGCCGGGAGGCGCGGCGGGTGACGCCGGATCGATCGAGCCCTACCTCGGGCGCAAGGTCGGCCGCACTGCAGGGCCCGGTGCGCTCAAGCCCGCTGAGGACCGGGTAGGTCAGTTCGTCCACGGCTTCCCCCATGCCGAGGGTCAGCTCCCGGTGCAGTCCTTGACGGGTGCTGCGCTTGAGCAGCACACCCAGAGCATCGGCGATCTCGCGTCCCACCTCGGTCTCCATCCGATCAGAATAGCGTGCGTGCCGCACGCATACGTGTTACGGTGCCCCCATGCGCGTGCGTCGCGCACGCAACCGGGGGTGGGACACGAGAGGACTCCCGTTATGCACCGCACCGACATCACCACCGCACTCGCCGATCTGGTCTTCAATCCGGGACTCGACCTCCATGAGGCCGCCGACCGGCATTTCGCCCCCGACTACCGTCAGCGCACCGACGGGCGCTGGGATGACCGCGACGACTTCCTTGCGCACATCGCCCATCTGCGCGGCGTCGTGGCCGAAGGCTCGGTCGAAGTCCATGACGAGCTGTACGACGGCGTCCGCTACGCCGACCGGCACACCGTCCACATCACCAAGACGGACGGTTCCACCGTGCGCACCGAGGTCTACCTGTTCGGTGAGTTCGCCCCTGACGGCCGCTTTCGGCGCGTTGAAGAGGTGACGCTCATGATCGAAGGCGCCGAAGCCGACCGGAAACTGGGCAGCGCCCGTTGAACGGGGGCGCCGGCAGGCAACCGTCTGGAGCCGAGCGGGAGGAGTGGCCACAAGGCCGGCTTCCGACCGGAGTGCGAGGCTCATGTGCTGGTCACAGCCACTCGTTAATCATCGCGACGAGGACGGTCGCCTTGTAACGGACCGCAAGTTGTCGTAGCGCGTCGCCACGGCACGGTGTCTTTTGAACCCCTTTTGAGCCGATTGATCCCGCATTCGACCGCGTGCCGGGCCTTGTTGTCCTCGGCGTCGAGCTTCGGCCGACCGACCGTCCAGCTTCTCGGCGGGCGACGCGGACCTCGTTCAGGACCGACGCTGGCTGCGGGGGCACCGCGCTGTCCGGCCCCGATCACGATGGACATCAGCTTCTGGCCTGCTCAACGACCAGGTGCCACTTGGTGGTCAGGCCACCGCGCGAGTGGCCGAGCACTGTGCACCCGTCAGACCTCCACATGCCACGAAGCAAGATCATCCCGCCTTGAGATCCGCTTCCGACACGTGCCCCAGCCGGCTGTGCTGCGCAGCATGGTGTCGGTCGGCTCAGGTCAAGGCGTACGCGCATGTTCACCCTTGCGGGTAGAGCGCCACCGCGATCCGATCAGGGAGGCATGGGTCCGGGCAGCAAGGAGCCGAGGCTTCAACGGAGCCGTCGTCCGGTCGGCGGCTCCCTCCCCTGAAGGAGGCGCATACCGATGCGACGTTCAGCGTCCATTCTCGGAGCACTGGCTACGGCTGTCGCCCTTGCCGTAGCGGTGCCCGCCTCGGCAAGTGCGGCCACGGGCCATCTGCTCATCGACGGAAAACGCTACGACAACCCCAGTGGTTGCTACGAGCTGCCACAGGACGCCGAGGTCGAGAATCACACCGACCAGCCCGCTGAGGTCTACTCCGGCGGCAACTGCGACGGACAAGTCATGGAGACCATCCCGGCCGGTGGTAGCAGCTTCACCGACTGGGGTTACAGTCTCCGCATCAACTGACGCCCCATGTGCACCCGCCTGCCCCCCCTCGAAGGAGCACCACTTCACGGCAGGCACCGGCGGGCACTGGGTCGCGTATCACCGACCGGGCGAATTGCCGTCGGAGGGAAACCTCCTGACGGCCGGTGTCGTTAGCAGGACGACGGTCTGTGAGGCGGTTTCCGCTCACACAGGCCGCCGTCTCCTGCGTGTCTGGGTCGTTTCGCGCAGGCGGTTGCGCCCCGGGCCCACCGGCTCCGCAAAGCAGGGGACGGGGCGCGACCACATCCCCGTCCCGGGCCGGTTCCGTCGCTGCCTGCCTTATCGGGGCCGGTGGCACCCCCCCAAAAAAAACCGCCTCCCACGCCGAAGCGCCCCAGCTCTACTGCGGGAAACAACGAGACCGCGGGCAACGTCCGGACGGCGAGGCCGCGTTCAGCACTGGCGGGCGCCGTCCGTCCGCGGCCGCGAACAGCTGGAGTCGCTCGATCCCCCACAGATGTGCTCAGTGTCGATGATGGGAAAGTCATCCGTCGACAGCTGAGTGACCGGTCTCCTGGGGGTCGCCACCCCCGCGGCGGCTCAGGCGGCGGATCAGTGACACCCCCGCCACACCGGCCAGGCCTGCCGTGCCTGCGCCGAGGCACCAGGTGCCCACGACGACGTCCTGGTGCTTGCTCCGCTGAAAGTCCCGCTGTTGCCCATAGGTCCGGTAGGTCTCTCCAGACCTGGAGAAGCACCGGTCGTTCTCGTCCATCTCGGACCCGACCTCCTCGTGTTCCGGATCGACGTTGGGCCCATCGCAGAGCACCTCCTCGGACAGGCCGTGGCCGGTGATCCCGACCATGGCCTGAACCACCCCCCACACAGCAAGCAGCATGAAACAGACTGTGAGGACGCCGCGCACTCGCATTCGTCGCCTCTTCCCGCTCTCCGTCACGGCACAGTTGACGAGCGACGAAGGTGTTCGGTTGTTCGCCGCGCTTTCCCGATCGTAGGCCCGGCCCGTCGTCGCGCGGTCCGCGCGTCCGGCCGCTCTCTCCGTAATCTCCGTCGGCGTACGGCGACTCTCGATACGTAAGAAACACGAGGGACGTCGACGGGGCCGCGATCACGAGGGACGTCGACGGGGCGCGATGCTGTCCGGCTGGGCGGCAACACGGCATTTGACCTTGACGTTACGTCAACTTCTAGCATCGCAGCCATGTCGATCACTGTTCTTGACACTTACTCCGCCATGAAGAAAATCCTCCAGGCTCCTGTCGCGGACCGCGCCGACCTGCTGCGTTCGATGCTGGAGGCCAACAGGGGCATGTACCGCTACCACCCCGGCGAGCTGGATCTGGTGGCTCTGCACCTCCAATCGTCCGGGTTCCCCATCGACCGCGACGAGGAGCGTTGTCTCGACGCGCTCGAAACCCTGGCGGCGGCCGGGGCCTGGGAGCGGATGCAACGCGCCCTCGACGAGGGACTCGCTGTACTGCTGGAGGCGACGCCGGGGCTGGAGGCCCCGGACATCACCGTGCTGTTCGTCCTCGGCGATCCGGGTGACGAGCACTTCATGGGGCCCTGCAAGGGATTGACGGGGTTCGGTGGCATCTCAGGCCACATCGCCCTCACCTTCTGGCCTTTCCCCGAGAACCTGGAGCGGCTGGAAGCCACCGCTGTGCACGAACTCCACCACAACCTGCGGTGGGCCCCGGGCGGGGTCGTGTGGGACCCGATGACCGTCACCGTCGGCGACCACATCGTCGGCGAGGGCCTGGCCGACGCCTTTGCCCGACAGCTGTACGGTGACGAGCTCGGCCCCACCCGCATCGGCGTGCCGCACCTGCACGACGACGAGGTCTTCAAGAAGGTGCTCACGGGGCTCGACGTGACAGGGATGGAGAACTTCACCGCCTGGGTGCACGGCGACCCCAGTGCGGAGCGTTTCGGCCTCACCCCGGTGGGGCTGCCGATGGGCGCCGGGTACGCCGCGGGCAACAGGCTGGTCGACACCTATCTGGCGGCGACCGGGAAGACGGCGGCGCAGGCCCTGCACGCCGACAGCTCGGAGATCATCGCCGCGACGCTCCGCCACGGGTAACACTGGTGGGATGGAGTGGACGATCCAGGAACTCGCGGCACGGGCCGGCATCACCAGCCGTACCCTGCGTCACTACGACCGTGTCGGGTTGCTTGCCCCGTCCCGGGTCGGCCCGAACGGATACCGCTACTACGACGCGGGTGCGGTCGCCCGCCTCCAGCGGATCCTGTTCATGCGCCGGCTCGGGATGGGCTTGCCGGCCATCGCCGAGGTCCTGGCCGACGAGGTGGACACCCGCGACGGACTCCGCGCCCACATCGCCGACCTCGAAGAGGAACGGGACCGCCTCGACCGGCAGATCCGGTCCGCGCGCCACACCCTCGAGGCCCTGGAGGCGGGTGCGGAACCGCAGATGGACGTCATGCTGGCGGGGTTCAACGACCACTACAAGGAGGAGGTGATCTCACGTTGGGGCGAGCGTGCCTTCCAGGTGAGCAACGACTGGTGGCACAGCAAGACCCTCGACCAGCAGCGGGCCTGGAAGCGGGCCGCCGAGGACCTCGTCGCCGCGTGGGTCGCCGCAGCGAGGGACGGGGTTTCCCCAGCCTCCGAACAGGCTCAGTCACTGGCTGCCCGGCACGTCCAGTGGCTGAGCCAGATCCCGGGCACCCCCACGGCCGAGGGCGACCGTGAGTGCTCGATCGCGATGGTGAAGGGCATCGGCGACATGTACGTCGACGATCCTCGCTTCACCGGCATGTACGAGGACGCCGCGGGGGCGGCGTTCGTCCGCGACGCACTGCACGTTTACGCACGGACGCGCATGTAGCGCGTGGGTGTGCGGTGCGGAAAGTACGCCGGGGGTGCGGGTTGTCGCGGAAGTGGTCGTTTCCGCGACAACCCGCATCTCGCCTGCCTCATCTCGTGAGTGCACAGTGTCCGCCATCTGAACGACCGCAGGCCGATGGCCGCCGTCGTGGGCAGGGCCTTGCCCGTTGTTCGCACTTCCCCGATCATGCACTCCAGCACGGCGAACGGTTTCAAGGAGGGCACGAGTGAGCGCACCGGCCAGTGGTGGTCACGGGGTCGACTGGCACGATGAGGCCGCGGCGGAACGGGCCTGGACCGGTAGGGATGAGAACAAATACCAGGACCCGTGGGGGCTCTACTCGGCCCGGCACCTGATGAAGCTACAGCGCCGAGAAGCAGTGGTGCTCCTCAAGAGGCGCGGATACGACCTGCCCATGCCTCCCGACCCGTCCGCGGAATGGCGGGCATCCAGAGAAACCCCGAACTGCCCGCCCCTCAGCGACCTGGGTGGGGCATGGCTGCCTGCCGAACTGCTCGCCGCGCTCAGCCAGGTACCCGATGACATCGAGCAGCAAGCCTGGCAGGACGCGATCGCGGAAGCGCTCGACACAGCTTCGGAGATGCGCCTTCTGTGGTCGACGGACTCTTTCTGACGGGGTCGTTCGAGCGATCGAGTACCCGGTCCTCCAGCACGATCTCGATGTAGTTCTCGCGGATCGTCATCGCACCAGCTCCAGGTTGGTGCCCACCGGCCGGGCACCTCGGTCACGGAGCAGCTTTCACGGGGGCGGGAGCTGCCGCGGTGCGATGTCCGCTCTCTTCCTCCGTCGTCTCGCGGCGGCTCGTCGCAACCATGGGAAGGAAGGCGAGAGCCAGCGCGGCCAGTACGAGGTTCACGCCCAGCCCCCAGGCGAAAGCGGATGTCGCGGAGTACACCGCACCGAGCAGTGCGGGCCCGAGGGCAGAGCCGATCTGGATGCCGGTCTCCAGAGCGCCGGAGGCGGAACCGGCGTCCCGTGCCGGGACGCCGGCCAGCACGATGTTGAGGAGAGGTGTGAAACCCAGGCCCTCGCCGAAGCCGATGACGGCCAGCGGGACGACGATCGCCACCTCGGGTATGCCACGCCCGTACACCACGGCCGCACCGAGCAGCGCGGCCGTTCCCACGACATTGATGACATATCCGAGGGTCAGTACGTGGCGCCCCGCCCACGGTCCGATCCTCGGTGCGACCAGGGAAGCGATGCCGAAGCACAGCGCGAGGGGGGTGAAGAGGAGCCCGGCCTTCAGGGGAGAGAAGCCGAGGGGACCTTGGAAGTAGAGGGAAATGAGGAAGAACAGTCCGATGTTGCCTGCCACGAAGGTGAGGGAGATCCCCGTTCCCGCCTGGAAGTTGCGGTGCTGGAGGAGATCCGGGTCGACGAGCGGCAGGCGTCCCCGTCGTTGGGTGCGCTTCTCCCAGCGCAGGAATGCGACCGTCCCCGGAACGGCCAGGAGCATCAGCACGAGCAGCAGGGGGTGGCCGTGCTCGCCCCCACCGAGGACGAGGGGGGCGATGACGCACAGCAGGGTCAGGGTCAGCAGCGCGACTCCGGCCAGGTCCAGGCTGGGGCGGTCGTTCTTCCGGTTCTCGGGGAGAAGGAACAGGGCTCCGATGACGGCGGCGAGGCCGAGGGGAAGATTGATGAGGAAGACGGTTCGCCAGGACAGACCGGCCACGTCCAGCCCGATGAGCAGGCCCCCGACGATCTGCCCGAGGATGGCGGCGATCCCGGTGACGGCCCCGAAGAGGCCGAACGCCCTTGCCCGGTGACGGCCGGAGAATGCGAGCTGGATGATGGACAGTGTCTGCGGGAGCATCAGTCCCGCCGCCATGCCCTGCAGGACGCGGAAACCGATGAGGGGTACCGGGGCCCAGGCGAGTGCGCAGGCCAGGGATGCGGCACTGAAGGCGAGGACTCCGACGATGAACAGCCGACGGTAGCCGAAGAGGTCACCCAGCCTGCCGCCGGTGACCAGCGTCAGACCGAACGCGAGGGTGTACCCGGAAACAATCAGCTCGGCCTCGGTGACACCGGCCCCGAGGTGGGTGCGGATGGGCTGGAGCGCCACGTTCACGATGGACAGGTCGAGTTCGACGAGGCACGTTCCGGCCAGCACCACGACGAGCGCCAGCCACTGGCGCAGGTCGGGGCGGCGCATGTCCACCGATGGTGGCGCGACTGGAGAAACCATGACAGGGAGTCTTCTGAGTCCTGCCCTGGTGATCAACGGCGATCTGCGAAAGAGCTGTTGAGCGAGGCTGATGAATGCGGCCGGCCCCTGGCCTTTCCCCTGGCCCCTCCCCTGGCGGCTGTCGCCGGTACCAAGTGTCAGCTGCTGGTTGCTGGCTGCCGACCCGATTACCCGTCGTGCCGGGGGAAAGAGAAAGAGCAGGCGTTCTCCCGCTCACCCCCGCACGTACGCTTCCGCCGTCTCCGCGAACGCCGTTACCGCGGGCTTCCTGCCGGACTTGCGCCATACCAGCGCCACGTCGGCGTAGGGCAGGTCGCGGATGGGCACGAAGGCCACGTCGGGGCGTGCGTAGAACTCGGCGGTCGACCGCACCATCGGTGCGAGCCCCTGTCCCGCCGCGACCAGGGAGAGAACCTCATGCACGGTGGCCACCGGCTGACCGCGGTGGATCGGTTTCCCCGAAGGCGTGCAGGGTGGTGACTGGGCGTCCCACCAGTACCGCGGGGCGTTCCCAGCGGGTGAGAACACCTGGCGCTCCGCGAGTTGTTCCACCGAGACGGACTCGTGGGAGGCCAGCGGGTGGCCCAGCGGCACGGCGAGCATTCTGGGCTCGGACGACATCGTCGGTCCCACGACCAGGTCGTCCTCCCGGACCGGGAGCCAGTGGCTCAGGACATCGACCTCGCCCCGCCGCAGTGGTCCGAGAGGGTCGGCGATGTGCACTTCGCGCAGTTCGGTCTCGCAGGCGGGATAGCGGGCTCGGAAACGCCGGACAATGTCCGGTACCACCATCGTGGCGCACAGGAAGCCGACCCGGAGGGTTCCGTCCATGCTCCGCGTGGCCTGCCGGGCCTCGTCCAGCGCGTCCCGCATCTCTTGAAAGGCCGGTGCCACCCGTTCACGGAGCCGCTCCCCCACCTCGGTGAGACGGACGCTGCGCGTGGTGCGTTCGAAGAGGCGACCGCCGACGCGCCGTTCGAGGGAACTCGTCAGCTGGCTGACCCGCGCCTGCGAGAGCGTCAACCGCTGTGCCGTCCGTCCGAAGTGCAGTTCCTCGGCCAGGGTGAGGAAGCACTCGGTTTCCTGGAAATCCACCACTCCCCCAACCCGTACTTCCAACACCGCGCCCGGTCGGTCGGTCGGACGGTTGCCGATCGGTCGGCCGACCGATCGACGACCGTCCGCTCCCGGCATCGACCCCGTCACCTGCAGCATTGTCCGCGTCGGCACACGGTGGTGCAACCAGTCGCGGTCCCGTCCGAGGTGCTGTCCCAGGCAGCCTGCCTCCGGAGTCCCGGCACCGGCCGGCCACTACTCCCGGACGCCGGCCAGGTCGACCGCGCGGCGGCGGAGGGAGAGACCGGCGGGGATCACGGTGCAGAGCACCGCGAGGAGTGCGCAGCCGCCCAGGACCACGCCGAGCGCGGCCCAGGGGAGGGCGAGCGGCACGTGGACCGACAGCAGTCCGAGTGCTGCCCACATTCCTGCGAGGTCGAGCACCGCGACGAGAAGACCGAGAACACCTCCCACTGCGACCACCAGCACGGCTTCGACCGCCACGGTCATCCGTATCTGGCGTCGTGTCGCGCCGGTGAGCCGCAGCAGGGCGAGGTCGCGCACGCGGTCGGAGGTCGACATCACCATGGTGTTGGCCAGGGAGATGCCCGTGTAGAGGAGGGCGATCCCGAGGACGAGGAAGAGTCCGGCGCGGGTCGTGCGGTTGGTCGTGGCGGAGGCGACGTCGCGACACCATTCCTCCGCGGTGTGGATCCGGCCGCCGGACTCGTGCACGGCTGTTTTGAGACCGGCGGCGGCCGTGGCCGGATCCGCGTCCTCGGCTAGGCGTACGCTGACGCGGTCGACGGGTGCGGCAGGGGCGTTGCGGGGTGTGATGTAGACGCCGTTGTCACCCGTGCCGGTGCGCATGACTGCCGCGATCCGCAAGGTCTTCCTGGTGCCGTCTCCCAGCCAGACCCGTACGCGCTGACCGACGGTGTGCTGTGCCCATTCCTCGTTGACGATGATCGAGTCGTCGTCGAGACGGCTGACCTTCCCGGCCACGAGCGGTAGCCGGGTGGTGGCCTCCAGCCCGGTGGGGTCGGCGGCGGTCGCGGGTGAGGCGATGAGGGCGGTTTTCTCCTCCAGCACGTAGACGGCACTGGAGGAGGTGGCGGAGACGTCGATGCCCGGCAGGTCGCGCAGCCGCCGGAGTGTCGCCCTGTCGAAGCCGGAGTCGTGTGCGGGGGTGACGACGAAGTCGGCGCTGGTGCGGGCGCGCGTCTCGGCGTCCTTCGCCTCGTTCAGGGTCGCGCCGGCTCCCAGGAGGGAGCCGGCGAGAGCCACCGTGACCAGGACAGGCGCCGCGAGGGACGCCGTGCGTCTGACGCCCGTCGTGGCGTGCCGGCCCGCCAGCATGCCGACGGCGCCCGGAAGCCGGGCGGGCAGCCAGGCGAGCAGGCCGGCCAGTGGACGCACCACCACGGGCGCCAGCAGCGCGACCCCCGTGATCAGCAGCATGGGACGGGTGATGTACGTCTTGCGGTGCAACAGGTCACCGGGATCGGTCACCAGAGTGAGGAGGAGAGTCACGGCCGCGGTCACCAGCAGTCCTCCGCCTGCCAGCCAGCGGCCCCGTGTCCTGGCACGGCTGTCCACGGCGGCCTCCCGCAGGGCGTCGGTGGGGGCTGTGCGCCCGGCGCGCCAGGAGGCCGCGGCGGCGCCGCCCACGGCGACGAGCAGTCCCGTCCAGAACGCCGCGTGATAGGGCCAGGCGTGCCGGCCGATGGCGAACCAGCGAGGGGCCAGCCCTTCGTCCACCGTCCAGTCGGCCAGGGCCGGTGCCGCGTACTCGGCGAGGGCGCACCCAGCCGCCGAGGCGAGGGTGCCGACGACGAGTGCTTCGCAAAGAACCATGGTGCGGATCTGGCGCGGCGTCGCCCCGGCTGTACGCAGCAGCCCGAACTCGCGGCGGCGCTGTGCGACGGCGTACGCGAAGGTGGAGGCCACGACGAAGGCCGAGACGAAGGTGGCGATGCCCCCGGCTGTGCCGAACATGGCGTTCATCGCGGTGAGTGCCTCGCTGTCGCGCCCGGGATCGGCGTCGGCCAGCCGGCGGGCATCACCGGTGAGTACCTGGACGCCGTGGCCGCGCACTGCTTCCCGTACCGCTGAGAGATCGGCGTCGGCCACCAACTGGGTGCTGCGGGGCGCCAGTTCGGCAGCGCGCCGGTCGGTGGAGAAGAGAGCTTTCTCGAAGCCGAGCCCCTCGGTGATCCCGACGACGCGGAGGCGTCCCCGGGAGGTTTCGAGTCGGGACCCCGGCCGCAGGGGCGGGGCGTACTCGTGCGTCCAGTCCCGGCTGACGACCACCTCGTCGTCCGCGCGGGGCGCGCGGCCGTCGGCGAGACGGTAGGGGGCGAAGGCGGCCGTGGACCACGGGTGGCCTGCGAGAGTGACGTTGCTGTCGCCGCGCAGCCGTACGTCGAAGGACCGGTCCTCGACCACCGGTCCGAGCTGCCTCAGTCGGGCGACCACACGTGCCGGCACCGGACGGGGGTGGGCCAGCTTGTGGACGCGCTCACCGATCGGGGTGGGTACGCGCAGGGTGTCCGTGCCCTTGACGACGAGGGGGGCGGCTGCGAACCGTTCCGGTTTCCGCTCCGGGGCCCGCAGCGACGATGCCAGGGCCAGCCCCATGGTGGCGAGCATCGTGACACCCAGTGCGAGGGCGAGGAAGCTGCCGGCGAAGCCCGTCCAGCGCGTGCGCAGGGTGGGCAGGACGATGCTCAGCACGAAGCGGCCTCCAGCGTTGCCATATGGGCGGCGATGTCCTTGGCGGACGCCTGCGGCAGTTCGCCGTTGAGCCGCCCGTCGGCGAGGAAGAGCACGCGGTCGGCATAGGAGGCGGCGACCGGGTCGTGGGTGACCATGATGGTCGTCCTTCCTTCTTCGCGGACCATGTCGCGCAGGAGCCCGAGGACTTCGCGGCTGCTCTGCGAGTCGAGGGCTCCGGTCGGCTCGTCGCCGAAGAGGACGTCGGGCCGGGTGATCAGCGCGCGGGCCAGGGCGACGCGCTGCTGCTGCCCGCCGGAGAGCTGGGCGGGTCTGTGCCGGGCCCGGTCGGTGAGGCCGACTTGGGCCAGAGCTTGTCTCACGCGTGCGCGCGAGGGCCGCCGGCCGGCCAGGCGCAGGGGAAGGCCGACGTTCTGTTCCGCGGTCAGGGACGGCAGCAGGTTGAACGCCTGGAAGACGAAGCCGATCTGTTCGCGGCGCAGGAGGGTGAGCCGCCTCTCGCTCATGGCCGTCAGTTCGTGCCCGGTGACCCGCACCGATCCCGCGTCCGGCCTGTCGAGTCCTGCCGCGCACTGGAGCAGCGTCGACTTGCCCGATCCGGAGGGGCCCATCACGGCGGTGAACGTTCCTTGCCGAAAGGTGAGTGAGACCTTGTCCAAGGCCGTGACGGCGTCGGGGCCGGTGCCGTACCGGCGGGTGACGTCCCGTAGTTCGACTGCTGCGTTGTTCATGTGACTGTCCTGACGTACGCGGGAGTTGGCCGGCGCGTGTGACGAACGCGTGCGCACAGCGGGGGCTGGTGACGCCGAGCATTGCAGAGTTTCCTCTGCAGAGGAAGCTCTGCAGAGGAAACTCTGCGCTATTGTCGGGGCATGACCGCAGAGCCGTCCCAGGACAACGCCCCCGGCACCGGACAGCCCGCACCGGCTCCCGGCAGCGACCCCGCGACCCTCAAGGCACTGGCCCACCCGCTGCGCCTCAAGATCCTCCGGCAGCTGGCCGTCACCGGTCCCGCGACGTCCACGGCGCTCGCCGAAGTCCTCGGCGAGAACACCGGAACCCTCAGCTACCACCTGCGCCGGCTGGAGCGGGCCGGACTCGTCGAGGACGATCCCGACCACGCGGCCGGCGGTCGTGAACGCTGGTGGCGCAAGGTGCCCGACGTGGACCTACGACGGCCCCAGCGCGCGGCCCTGGCCTCCCCCGCTCGGGAGGCACTCGACGAGCTGGACCGGCTCCGCATGGAGGACGACATCGAGTTGGCATACCGCCGCCTCCAGGAGCGGTCCGGTGAGGAGGGCTGGGCAAGCAACGGCTCCAGGAGCACCCTGCACCTCACCCAGGAGGAACTCAGGCAGTTTCACCACGCCTACCTCGAACTGCTGCGGCGCTTCCCCCGGAACGCCACCGACGCGAAACCCGGAGCCCGGCCGATGGCAGTACGCTGGTTCGCCGTCCCCCTCGACGACAACTCCCCGGAGGGGCCCTCACATCCCGCCTGACCGCCCTGCGGCCCGGTCGGCGCAGGCGGCGAGGGCGGGAAAGCCGGGATCGGCGGATGGCTCGGCCCCGACGGCGGGGGAGGAACGGGCTGCGATGACCTGGCCGGTTCGGGGGCGCGGTGCCGCTCGCGATGCTCGACCTCCCAGCCGGGAAAATCGCGGTCGTTTCAGCTGCGGACCGCGCCCACGGGTTCCGCGTCCTCGCCGGAGAGCAGGCGGGCCCACGAGGTGCGGGCGGCTGCGGTGAGGATCAGTCGCTCACGCGGAGGGTTCGGCCCCACCGGGCGCCAGACCAGGTCGGCGTCTCCCGATACGGCGCCGCGTGGCCGCAAGGCGACCAGGGCGTTGCGGGCCGTGAGCCGGTGGCGGAAGAGGGTGTGGCCGGCGGCGTCCTCCACGACGAGGTCCGGTCGCCATCCGTTCTCCCGCACGTGCGTAAGGACGGCCGCCGCATAGCCGGGCGCACGGTGCGAAGGGAACCACAACAATCGCTGACCCACCAGTTGGGACCAGGTCAGCTCCGGCTCGTCGGCGAGTGGGTTGCGGCGGTGCAGTACGACGCCGAGGGGCTCGTCGTTGAGCGTGCGCACTTCCAGGCCAGAGGTCTCGGCGGGGGCACGCATGATGCCGAGCGCGAGGGTGCCGCCGCGCACCAGGTCGCTCTGCTGCTGTGAATCGGCCTGCTGGTAGACGAGCCGCAGCCGCTGCCCGTCGGGGCCAAGGGCCAGGATCTGCTCGGCTCGCAGGAGGGCGGAGGCGGGAACGCCGTGGCAGACCCCTACGGGAACGGTGGTCGGAGCCACCCGGGAGGCCGCGATGGAAGCCCGCAGTTCCTCCAGCGCCCGGTTGACGCCCGCCAGCAGCGCTTGCCCGCCCTCCGTCAGTTCCATTCCCTGTGGCACCCGCCGGAAGAGAGGGGTGCCGATGCGGCGCTCCAGGAGGCGGATCTGCTGGCTGAGGCTGGGCTGGGCGATCCGCAGGGACCGCGCCGCCGCGGTGACCGTCCCGGCCTCGGCGACCGCGGCGAAGTACCGCAGCTGCCTCAGTTCCAGCCCGGAAAGAACATCGGCATCCCCGCTCTGATCAGCGCCCATAGGTCTCAGCCTATAGCCACGTGACACAACACATCTTGGCGCAGCGGAGCCTTCATGGTCTTTGCTGAAGCCATGTTCGTCATCGTGTTCACGTACCACGCCCCGCTGGAAACCATCGACAAGCTCAGGGACGCTCACTACGCCAACCCGCACGGAGTCTTCGCGCAGGGGCTGGCACGCCTGGCAGGTCCCCTGGAGCCGCGAACGGGAGGAGTCGTCATCGCCGAAGGCGAGCGCTCCGCCCTCGAAGCGGCACTCGCCTCCGATCCGTTCGTCACCAACGGGGTCGCCACCGTCGAGATACACCAGTTCCGCCCGGTCTGGTCCGCCGGACAGGGACCGGGCAACGGTTCCTCGCCCGCGGACCGGATGAACAACCACTGCTGACGACCCCGGTGAGATGTCGCAGGCTTGCCTACGCCCCGCCTGCGCCGGAGCTGCCGCTGCGGCGCCCGGCACTCCGACCCGGT
>NZ_VJOK01000001.1:189763-199545 GCF_013302895.1 Streptomyces albus subsp. chlorinus
CTAGCCTTGGCTGTCCTCGTGGCGGGCCATGGCCTCCAGGAGAGCCTCGCGGATGTGCCGGGGCAGGGGTTTCTCGTAGGCCGTGGCGACCAGCTCGGCGGCTATGTCCCGCAATTTCGTATTCGTGTGCTGGGAGACCTCCACCAACACCTCCCAGGCGGTCGCAGGGGTGCACGGAGTCAAGGCCATCAGCATGCCCCGGGCCTGGTCTATGACCGGCCGCGTCCTCATGGCCTGCCTGAGCTGGTCCGTCTCCTGCTCCAGCTCGGCGACCTTCTTCTCGGCGGCTTCAGCCCGCTGCGCCTCGTCGTCTGCCACGGATTCACCTTAGCGGGGTCGTTCACGGGGCCGCCGTGGAGGACGAGCGGCGCCGGCGGCCGTCCATGCCCTGACGGTCCCGGTGGGGCACCGCTTCGCACGGCACCATCCCGACGCGCGGCTCCATGCCGCCTGTCGACCGGTCGGCCAAACCGGTGCTCCGCCCGAAGTCGGCCGGCCGCTCGTACGGAGGCGGCAGACCGCGGATCACAGCCGCTTCAGGCCACCAGACCGTGCCGGTAGGCGTAGACGACGGCCTGGACGCGGTCGCGCAGGCCGAGTTTGGTGAGGATGCGGAACGCGAAGGTCTTGACCGTCTCGTGGCTGGTCACGAGGGCCGCGGCGATTTCGCTGTTGGACAGTCCTTCCGCGATGAGGCGGAGCACCTCCAGTTCCCGGGAGTCAGCGGGATGTCCTGCGCGCTGCCCGCGGCCGGCCGGAAGCGGGCGGCGTACCGGCCCACCAGCCGGCGCGTCACCTCGGGGTCCGGCGGTGCCGCGCCCATGGCCACGGTCCGGATGCCGTGCAGCAGCCGGTCCGGCGGCGCGTCCCTGAGCAGGAATCCGCTCGCTCCCGCGCGCAGAGCCTCGTAGACGTACTCGTCCAGGTTGAACGTCGTCACCACGAGCACCTTCACGGGATGCTCCACCCCGGCACCGGCCAGCAGGCGGATGGCCTCGATGCCGTCGAGCACCGGCATGCGGACGTCCATCACGACGACGTCCGGGCGCAGCCGGCCGGCCGGGCCGACCGCGGTCCGCCCGTCCGCGCACTCTCCGGCCACTTCCAAGTCGGGCTGCGCGTCGGTGATCGTCACCAGCCCGGTGCGGACGAGGGCCTGGTCGTCGCAGACCAGGACCCGGACCGGCGCGCTCACACCGGGCTCCTCGCGGGTATCCGGGCCCGGACCAGGAAGCCGCCGCCCGTGCAGCGGCCCGCGCTGAAGTCGCCGCCCAGGACGCCGACACGTTCGCGGAGGCCGCCGAGGCCACGCCCGCTGCCGCCGGGGGAACCGTCCCGCGATCCGGAACCGTCCGTGACCACCTCCACGGTGAGGTCCCTTTCTCCGTGGCGCACCAGGACCGAGGTGCGGCTGCCGTGGTCGTACTTGAGGGCGTTCGTCAGCGTTTCTTGAACGACCCGGTAGGCCACGAGGTCGGCGCTGCCGGTCGAGACCGGCGGCGTGCCCTCCTCGGTGTACTCCACCGGCCGCCCGGCCCGACGCGTCTGCTCGACGAGTGTGAACAGCCTGCCGACGGGCGGCGCCCTGTCCTCGCCGCCCGGTCCGCCGCCGTGCCCGGTGCCGTGGTCGGGGTGGAGCAGGTCCAGCAGGTGGCGCAGATCCGTGATGCCCGCCGGCCGGTGTCGCTGACGCTCGTCAGGGCCTGGCCGAGGCGGTCGGGTGCGGCGGTCAGGTACCGGGCCGCCTCGGACCGCACCACCAATCTCCGTCACATGGTGGGTCGCGACGTCGTGGAGTGCGCGGGCGATCCGGATGCGTTCGGAGCTGCGGGCGTCATCAGCGACGCGGCTGCGGCGTTCGGCCTCGGCGGCGCGGGCGGAGCGCATCCACGCGCCGATGCCCCAGCCCCAGCGCGCCCTCCACCGAACCGGGACCGTCGCCCCTGTAGACCCGGCTGTTCAGAGGTTGACGATGACGGCGCCGAACATCCCGGCGCCGATCAGGATCCCCCAGCCCGTCCTGGCCGCGGCGCCTTCCCGCACCACGTCCGGCGCGGGCCGGTGCTCGGTACGCCGCACCACCCATCCGTAACCACCCATCCGTACACGAACACCGCCAGCGCGGCGGCCATGAGACCGAGGACGAGTGTGAGCCAGTCGTTCTCCACCGCGTTGACGGCATTGCCGCCGACGGCGTCCAGCGCCATGACGGCCGGGAACTGCCAGACGAACCGCACGTGCGTCCTTTCTCCGGGCCCGCGGCCGAGTGCCGCGGGCTGCCCCGGACGCTACGGATCGGGCAGCCGGAGATCGTCACCTCACGGTGGACACCTGGCGGTAACTCGCTCGAGGGACAAGCCCCCCGGTGCGCGGAGTGATCGGCGTCCCGGAGAGCTTTTTCACCGTCGGTCCAACGTGCGGAACATGACGCACGCCTCGCAGAGCTACGCGCCTCTCCGCTTCTTGCACGGCTTCCCGTCAGGTGAGGGGCCCGGGTCTCAGGCCGGCGCTCCGTAGCGGGTGGCGATCGTGGTGGCGCGGTCGCGCAGAGAAGCGCGCAGCCACTGCGGGGCGAGGGCCTCAGCGTGCGTGGCGAGCTGCCACAGCGCCCATTCGGCGTGTCTCGCGTCCTGGAAGGTCACCTCCAGCCGCATCGGCCGCTCGCTTCGGTCTCCTCGGTGAGGACGGCCAGCGCGGTGGCAGTGAGGGCTTCCCGCCCCGCCGGGTCCACCCGCACCAGCACGGTGACGTGGTCGCCTCCGGTCCGGAATCGTGTGCTGCGCTCCTGCCAGGCCCGGTCCAGATCGACCCGGTCGGGCCGCTGTGCGGGCTCGTCGAGTTCTTCGGCGGCCAGGATCCGGGACAGCCGGTAGGTGCGGTCCGCACCGGCTCGCGTGGCCAGCAGGTAGCCCCGGTCGCGCACGGTGACCAGACCGATCGGGTCGATGGTGCGCCACCGCGGGGTCTGGTCCGTGGCCGCGTAGTGGATGCGCAGTCGGTGTCCGGCGAACACCGCGCGCCGGACCTCCGCCACCACCGTCCCGGGCACCTCCTCGGCGACCACGCGGCGGGACAGGAGGTCGGTCTCCGGGTCGATGAGCAGCCGCTCTGCCACCCCGGCCGCGATGTCCCGATGGCTTTCGGGCAGCGCGTCGACCACCTTGAGCATGGCCGAAGCGAGCGCCGAGCCCAGGCCGAGATCCTGTGCGCCGCGCCGCGACCCGGCGATCAGCAGGGCGAGCGCCTCGTCGTGGTTCAGCCCGGTGAGCTCCGTCTGGAACCCGGGCAGCAGCGAGAAACCGCCGAGCCGGCCGCGTTCGGCGTAGACCGGGACGCCTGCCGCGGACAGTGCCTCGATGTCGCGCAGCACGGTGCGGGTGGACACCTCCAGCTCGCGGGCGAGCGTGGTCGCGGACAGCTGACCGCGCTGGCGCAGCAACAGCACGAGCGAGACCAGGCGGTTGGCGCGCATACGGAAACCGTACCGGAATACGTGACAGAGGATGTCGTGCTTCGCTGGGAGGCTTTCCTCACGACGTCACGGCGGGGCGGTTACCGGGCCGGTGGACGTACGTACTGCCGAAGAACCGAAATGGAGCTGATGTGGCTGTGGAGCGAGCGACGGTCAACCCGTGGTCGTGGTCGGTGGAGATGGGGTACAACCAGGGTGAGATCGTCTCCGGGCACACCCGGACCCTGTACTGCGCCGGGCAGACGGCGATGAGCGGCGAGGGCAAGCCCCAACACGATGGTGACATGGCGGCGCAGTTGGCGCTGAGCCTCGACAACCTGGAGGCGGTTCTCGCCGAGGGCGGTATGGCTCTTGCCAACCTCGTCAGGCTCAACGTCTACACCACCGACGTGGACCTGCTCTTCCAGCACTACGGCGTGCTGGCGTCCCGGTTGGGCGCCGCCGGGGTGGCACCGGCCACCACCATGCTCGGGGTGACCCGGCTGGCGATCCCGACCCTGATGGTCGAGCTGGAGGGAACCGCCGTCGGATGAGGTGAGCCCGCCGCCTCCTGCTGCTCGTACCGGTCCGACCCGGCACCAGCAGCAGGAGATGCTCACCCTCCCCCTCCGCCGGCTCCCCCTCGTGCGTACCGGTTGTCCTGCTGTCCCGCGCGAGCGATCGCCACGACGTAGCCGAGACACTGGTCGGCTTCGGCCAACTGCCCGATGAGCTGGGCCATCTCCTCCACGGTGTCGTCTCCGAAAGCAGCGGCCAGCTCCCGCCGCCGGCTGTCGAAGGCCGCCTGGCTGCGCCGCGCGCTGTGCCGGGTGTGCGCGCTGATGTCCGTCACGTCCAGGACGTCGAATCCCACCGCGGCGAGCAGTTCCCGCAGCCGTCGCCGGGTGCTCAGGTGGACGGACGGCACCTTCTCCATCAGACTTCCGGCCTTTGGTGCGGCCGGCGGAACGACCATGTCCACCAGGGCCAGCAGCCCCCCTGGTTCCAGGCAGCGCGCCGCTTCCGCGAGCGCCGCCTGCTTTCCGTCGCGGGCCGTGTCGGGCAGGTGGGAGGTGACCTCCAGCATCAGGGCGCGGTCGAAGGAGCGGTCCGGGAAGGGGAGGTCCGTGGCCTTCGCGTGGTGGAACTCGGCCCTGTCTCCGGCAGCCGAGGCCGCGGCCTGGCGCCGGCCCGTCGCGATCATGCCGGGACTCGCGTCGACGCCCGCCACAAAGCACCCGGTCTCCTCGGCCAGCAGCAGCGCGGGCTGTCCGGCCCCGCAGCCGACGTCGAGCAGGCGGTGCCCGGGCCCCAGCCCGAGCCGCCGCCCCACCAGTCTGACGAGGCGGTCGGTGGCCTCGGCGATGGTGGCCGGGTCCTCGGCTCCCGTGTAGTACCCCATGTGCATCGCCAGGGTGCCCCTCACGCTGACAAACGCATCGGCGCGGGACTCGTAGAAGTGCGCGATGGCGGAACGCTCGTCCTGCTGTTCCATGGTGCTCCGGTCACCTTGGGGTCGGCTGGAGGGGGCGGGTCTGCGGCGTGGTGACGCGCCGGGCACAGACGCGGGAGTAGCCGAGGGCGAGGCTGGTCCACATGCACGTCCCCCAGGTCAGCCGGGGCCGCCACCTCGGGGCGAAGAGGTCGTAGCGGGGCCCGACGGTCAGCCGGAGGTGGTACCGGGTCACGCGCACGTACCGGCGCGGCAGTTCCTGTGCCACGGGGTCGGCCATCCGCCACCAGTCCTCGGCCTTCTCCAGGTAGCGGCATGCGCGATCGGCCTCGAAGCGCACCAGGTCGCGCACGGGCTCCGGCATCCGCCGCTCACGGACGGCCCGCACCAGGTCGTCGCGCTGGAGTCCGAAGGCCCGCAGGTCCTCCAGCGGCAGGCAGAGCCGGCCGCCCGCCAGATCCTCTTCGAGGTCGCTGAGGTTGTCCGTCAGCTGGAGGGCGAAGATGGCGGCGGCGGCGTGCTCCCTGGCCGCCTCGCTGGCATGCGCGCGAGGGCCCAGCAGCGCGTTGACCCAGGAGATGTAGGGCACACCCGTGCCGTGGACGTACCGCTCCAGGTCGCTGAACGCGGGGTACTCGGTGACGTGCGCGTCCCCGGCCATGTTCTCCAGGAGCGTCCGGACGGAGTCGGGAGGGACATCCCAGACGCGCGTGAAGTGCGCGAACGCGCGGGCGAGTTGCCGCCCGACGGCTTCTTCCCGCGACGCGGGCTCCGCCTCCCACGGGTCGGAGTGGCCGTCCTCCAGGAGCGTGAGGACGGCGCGCGTGTAGGACTTGTAGCGCGCCACCCGGTCGCCGGCCGGGACACGGGGATCGTCGATGAGCTTGTCCGCGTGGATGGTGAACGCCTGGACCGCGTCGCAGTAGGGACGGCGGTCGGGCGGGAGCAGCATCCTGGGCATGGCGTAGGCCATGGCGCCGCACCGGCGCATGAAGGCCCGGCAGGCAGCGTAGTCGTCGCGCAGGCCGGCCCGGTCGATGGCGGAGCTCATGAGCGGCTCCGCACCATGGTCCAGGTGTCGTAGAGCGCGTTCGGGCCGGACGGTTGGGCGGAGTAGTTGTCGTACACCTTGGCGTCGGTGAAGCCGTGTTCCGCGGCCAGGCGACGGACTGCGGCGTGCGGGAGGGGATAGTAGCGGTGCAGGTCACGGGTCCGGATGAAGACCTGCTCGCCGCCGTCCGCCGCGGGCGCCGGGCTGAACTGGGTGTAGGCCATGTCGACGAACTCCTCCTCGGCCGACGCGCTGAACGTCCAGATGTAGGAGGTGTCGTCCAGTTCCAGGGCCATCACTCTGGGAGCGGACGGGTCGAAGAACTTGCGGTAGAAACCCTGTCCGAAGACGTCGAAGGTGAAGGTACCGCCTGCGGGCAGTACGCGGGCGACGGCGCCGAACGTCGCGGAGATCTGTGCCTCTGACAGGTAGTTCAGCCCTCCGGCGGCGCTCACGACAGCGTCGAACTTCCCGGCCTCGGCGGGGATGTGCGGCAGCGCGGCATGGAAGAGGGTGGTCTCTTCGCCCATCCGACGCCGCGCCCGCTCCAGCATCGCGGCGGACCGGTCGAGACCGGTCACGGCGTAGCCGCGCCCCGCCAGCTCGGACAGCATCAGACCGGTGCCGCAGCAGATCTCCAGTACGGTGCGCACGGGCCGGTGCTGTGCTTGCCAGAACGTTTGCAGGAAGTCGGCGACACGGTCGCGCGGGGACTCCTCCTGACAGACGATGGCCCATTCGGCCAGCCGGTCGTAGGTCTCCGCGAGGTTGGTATAGGGGTCGGCAGGTGTGGTGGTTTCCGAACTCACGTGGTTTGCCTTTCCGTGTTTCGTGTTCACGGTCCTGCGACAGGCTCGGTGCGCGGTTCTCTGACAGGCTCGACGGGCCGGATGAGCGCGTAGGCCTGCCGCGGAGAGGGCTTGAGTACTGCTTGCCCGGAAAAGATCAAGGCGGCCAGCGGGAGCTGGCGATGATAGAAGCACAAGGAGGAGGGGACGCCGAAGATTTCCGCCGAGGCGATGAAGAACGGAAGCTCCGCGAGGAGATATCGCATCCCGTGTTCAATTCCCTGCACCGTCGGCTCCTTCTCGGGCCGCCGCGCCAGAAGTACCGCCCGGCTCGCCTCCTGGCATACCGCCCGCATATTCCCGTCCTCGGCCAAGGCTTTTTCACACCTCGCGCGTGCGGTGCGGTACTGCGGCAGGTCCACCAGTTCGGACATGAGATGCAGCCCGTCGGCCGGACGCGGGCCACCGAGTGATTCCCAGGCCCGTACGATGCGGTTGCGCACCGCGTTGCACTCTGCGCGCGCCTTGCTGGCGGCGCGGTCCGGGGGATAGCCGAGGGCCATGAACGTGGGGGCCAGCTCCACATTCGGTACGATGATATCCATGCGCGCGAACCTGCTATTGAGCCAGTGAATCAGGTCGGCGAGAAGAGGAACGCGGAAAAAACTGTTCCCGGGGCTCACACCGATAACCACATGCTCCCGCCTTTCGCAGATGGAAGCGCAGTTCTCGGTCACTGGTTCGATGGAGAATTCCACACGTTCGGGCACACAGGGTCAATACCCGCTCGGAGTTCTCACGAGGCGTAAGCACTGCTCCTCAAATGAGTGAAAACCGATGGCTGCTGACGCACCGAGTTCATGTGCGCTCGACGGCGAAGAAGGCAGCGACCGGCCGGAAAAGCGAGCCAGCAATTGAAGAACGGATTCTGCGGTTCTGTTGAGTTGGCGCACCCATTGGGCCATGAGTTCTACGAATTAAGTCCCACCGCTCTCGGCCGCTCCCCTGTGACCCCGCGCCGAATGCCGGGGCGGTCCGGCCGGCACCCGAAGCCTGCCCCGGTCAGCGCTCCCCCGGCAACGGGTGTTCCTGGATGAAGCGGCGAAGCTCCGCGGTGAGGCCGGACGGGTTGTCGAACGGGACGAGGGTGCGGGCGTCGGGCACTTCCACGTACCGCGCGTTCGGCAGCAACTGAGCGAGGCGGCGGCCGGTGGCGTGCGGCATCATGCGGTCCTCGGCGCCCCAGGCGACCAGTGCGGGGCGGGTGAAGGAGGGCAGGTTCGCGGCGGCCCGCAGATAGCAGTCCGGATCGGTGCCGCGGCAGAACTTGGCGAAGTCGCGCCGGATCTCGCGACTGCTCAGCAGCGGGCCGTACCAGCGGGCGATCAGCTCCTTCGGGAGCCGCTTCTTGGCCATACCGCCGAGCGAGGTCCGCATCCGCGCCAAGGGTGGGCAGCGGAAGGTCTGGAGCAGCAGGAACAGGCCGCCGGGAATCCTGCTGGCCCGGTACAGCACCCTGCCCTGCAGACCTGGTGGGTAGTTGTCCAGTGCCTCGCAGGAGGTGAGGACGAGCCGGGCGATGCGGTCGTCCCGTACGCCGATGAGGAGTTGGGCCGTTCCGGCGTCGTTCTGGACGAGGGTGACATCGCGGAGGTCGAGCTCTTCCGTGAACTCGGCCAGGAGCGCCGCGATGCCGTGCGCGGACAGGTCGGCGTCCGGCCGCATCGGGCGCCGGTGGCTGCCGATCGGCAGTACGGGGACCAGCACCCGGAAGTCGGGCCGCAGGTCGGAGACGACCTCGCTCCACACCGACTCGTCGAAGCCGAGGCCGTGGGCCAGGACCACGACGGGGCCGTCGCCTCCCGTGTCCTCGTAGTCGACCGTCCCCGCGCTCAGCTCGATCTCGGGCATGGCAGTGCCTCCGGCTCGGTCGCCCGCTTCTGGATAGATCGTTCTAGTGGCAGAATAGGCCCTCTCCTCCGACACCGACAACAACCACCCTCCGGAGGCTCCGCCATGAGCGACAGCAAGGGAACCAGCACCCGGGACACCAAGCAGCGCATCGTCACCGCCTGCACCGAGTTGTTCCGGCGCAGCGGTTACACCGGGACGGGCATGAAACAGATCGCCGAGGCCGCCGGCGCACCGTTCGGGTCGCTCTACCACTTCTTCCCCGGGGGCAAGGCGCAGTTGGGCGAGGAGGTGATCCGCACTTCGGGTGCCGTCCATCTCGGCCTCGTCGCCGCGCTCCTGGAGCCGCACGCGGACAGAGCCGCCGCCACCTGTGACTTCTTCGCCGCCGCGGCGGACACCCTGAGCGAGCTGGACTTCGCCGACCCGTGCCCGGTCGCCACCGTCGCGCTGGAGGTGGCCGGCACCAACGAGCGGCTGCGGCTGGCCACTTCACAGGTCTTCGACAGCTGGATCGAGGAGCTGGCCGCCTACTACGCGGCGGGCGGCATTCCGCGGCCGGTCGCGCGTGAGACGGCGAGTTCGGTGATCGCGCTGCTCGAGGGAGCCTTCATGCTCGGCCGTGCCGCACGCAGCACCGCTCCCGTACTCGCGGCGGGAAAAGCGGCGGCTGCGGTCGTCCGCGCGGCGCTGGACGGCTGAGCCGCCAACCGGCGTGCGGCAGCGCGGCCTTGTGCGCCGCGCCGGCCGCCCCGGCGTCACCGTTCCCTCGCAGGCCCGAAGACCCCTGTGGCCTTCTCCCGCCGACCGGAAGGCTCCTGTGGCCACTGGCTGCCCAGGACGGGCACGGGCCAGGGCGTGAAGCGGGGCCGTCCGGTGCAGCGGACGGCCCCGGAGCCATCGGCGCGGCCAGGGTTATGGGCACGACCGGAGTCATCGGCGCGGACGGCGCGTCATCGGCGCTGCCACACCTCTTCGGCGGCTTCCGCCACGGCGGAGTACGGCAGGTCTGGCAGGTCACCGGTACCGTGCGCGTCGGCGGCGGCCCGGGAGCGGGTCGCCGCCTCCGGGCGCGCGCGCGGCAGGGAGCGCCGCGGCGCCCGGGAGCAGCTGTGCCGCCAGCAGCGT
>NZ_VJOK01000001.1:199565-338548 GCF_013302895.1 Streptomyces albus subsp. chlorinus
ACGGGCCGCGGGGCACGCCCGGCGAGCGCGGCGCCCACCTCCAGCCGGCGCCGGGCCAGTTCGTACCGGAGCACGGCCTGGTTGTCCCGGTACGCCTGGGCCAGCCGGCGCTGTGCCCGCGCCTCGTTCTCGGCGGCGATCAGTCCGCTGCGTCCCCGTGTCTCGATCTCGAACCGTACCTTCTGTGCCTGCGTCTCCTGCTCCTCCAGCAGCTGGGCGACCTGTTCGCGCGCCTTGTTGAGCGCGGCCCTGACCTCGACCAGCCGTGCGTCCCGCACCTTCTTCGCCCGTTCGATGTCCATCTGGAGGCTGTCGATGCGGCGCTTGCGGGTGAGTCCCCACTCCTGCTCGTAGGCCGTGGCCTCCTTGGCGACCCGTTCGCGGGTGGCCAGGTGCTGCTGGTACTGCGTCGGAAGCTGGACGTCGGGGATGTTGGCGCCGGTGATGCGTACGCCGTAGCGGGAGAGCTGGCGGTTGAGCAGGTCCTGCATGTCGGCGACGTCCGAGCCGCGCAGATCGTAGGCGCGCTCGGTCCGCACCCGGCGCCCGCGCTGCCGGATGGCGTCCTGGACGGCGCTGGACAGGACGAGGTCGAAGTTGCCCGCGCCGATGGTGCGGACGAAGAGGACGGCGTCGGTGATGCGGAACTTCAGGAAGAAGTCGATGGCGCGCAGCGGCACGTTCTCCTGCGTCGGGCAGGCGACGACCGGTGCCGAGTACGGGATCTCGGTGGCGGTGTCCACGACGAAGTCGACGCGGGACCAGGGGTGCCACAGATAGTGCCGGCCCGGGTCGAGGGTGCGGACGATGGCGCCGTAGCGGGTGAGGATGCCGGTGGTGCCCTGCTCGATCTCGACGATCGAGGAGCGCCACCACCACAGCGCCCCCGCGACCAGGAGGACCAGCCCGAGAAGGTAACCGGTGACGGCGAAGGCGTCCCAGGCGGCGCCGGCCGCCCCGCCGTCACCCCGGGCCGTGGCCATCACGCCGCTGGTCAGCGCGAGCAGCCCCAGCCAGAACGGGACCATCCACCAGACGCGGCGGCGGTGCCGCGGGATGATCACCGGCACGAGGGTGCCGGCCTCTCCGCCGCGCAGCAGGTGCGGAATGTCGCTCCACTGCGCCACTTCCTCCGTGATGACGGACCTGTGGTTCGTACGTGCGCCGCTCACTGACCGGCCTCCCCGTCCTGCTTGCCGTTCTGCTTCCCGTCCTGATCGGTCTCCCCGTGCCGCCGGCTCCCGCGCCCCGCGTCCGGGGCGGGTGCGCCCGCCGGGACGGTGGGCTGTTCGGCCTCACGCAGGGCGCTGATCTCCGCTTCCCGCTCCGCGATCCGCCCGGCGACCTCGGCGAGCCGGTCGCGTACGGCCGCCATGTCCTGCTGGGAGAACAGCTCGGTGTCGCGTTCGCCCACCAGTTCGCGGGCCAGTGCGAGGAAGTCGACACCGGCCGCGGCACCGTCGCCGGCGCCGTCCCCGCCGCCGACCCTGATCAGGCGCGGCAGATGGTCGGCGACCTGCTCCAGGGTGTCGAGCACCTGCTGCTCGTAGCGGTACTCCAGGATCTCGGGGGCCTCGGCCGCCGTCACCGCGCGGATGTCCAGGGCCTGCGCCTCCAGCAGCGCCGCGTTGGCCTTCGCCTCCGACTCGGCCTGGACGTAGCGCTGGCGGGCCAGTGCCTCGGCGCGGTTGGTCTCGCGTTCCACCGCGGTGTCCATCTGCGCCTGGTACTGGGCGATGTCGGCCTGGATGGCGGACAGCTCCTCCTGGCGGGTCGCCAGCTCCTTGCTCAGGTCGCCCTCGTCCTGCTCCTTGCGCAGCTGGAGCGCGTACTCGTGGGTGTACGCCTCCTTGGCGACGCGCACCATCTCGGGCGCGGCCAGGTCCATCCGGTAGCCGCGGTCGGACGGTTCGGCGTGCGTGATGTTGGCGTTCGTCAGTTCCACGGCGGGACGGAACTGCTGGTTGAGCTGCTCCAGCAGCCGCCCGGTGTCCTCGCCCACCATGTCGTAGATCGCCGCGGCCTCCTGCTCGTAGATCAGGCTGCGGATCGTCTCGCTGACCGCGTTGCCCAGCTTCTCCTCGAAGCCGCGCACCGCACCGAGCGTGTAGACGAACTCCACCGGGTCGCTGATCCGGAACTGGATGAACAGGTCGATGGACGCCTTCACCCCGCCACGGGTCGGCGCCTCCCGCACGGGGGCGTTGAAGGGGTACTCACGCGTGGTGTTGACGATGTACGAGACGCGCTTCCACGGGTTGAGCAGGATCACCCGCCCCGGGCCCACCACCTCTTCGAGCTTGCCGAACCGGGTGATCAGCGCCTGGCAGCCGTCCGGGACCATCACCATCCCCTGGCGCCACCACACGAACGCCACCGCGCCGATGGCCAGCACCCAGTAGTGCGCTCCGAACAGCGGGTTCGTCAGCACGCCTGAGTCGGTGAACGTCGACAGTGCCGAGGTGACCGCCAGGCCGACAGCTCCGACGACCAGCAGCATCGACACCGGCAGCATGCTCAGGAACGACCGGCCACGCGGCAGCACCATCGGGCAGATGGTGTGTACCTTCCGCAGCCCCTCACGGCTCTGGCCGCTGTGGTTCAGCTCCTCGCCCGCCTCGTCCAGCGGTACGGATTTCTGCTCCATCACCGTCTCGATGGAGCCGCCCTGTTCGCGTGCCGCGGGAAAGTCGGACGGATCCATGCCGTCCTCGCGCGCCTGGTCACCGGCGTCTTCCCCGTTTCCCTGGGCGCGCCGCCGCGCCTCTCGCTCCGCCACCTCGCGTGCGTCGCCGCCGGAGGCGACAGCGCGGGCGGCTTTGCGCACGCTTTCACGCGCGCTCCCCGCCCGCCGCGGACCCTGTGCCACAGGTTTCCCCCTTCGTGTGCCGGACGCCGGAGTACCGCGCCCGGGTCTTGCTGTACCGCGGACAATCCCTGCCCGCAGACGCCGGACCCGCACGTGGGGCGCGTCGGCAGAAACCTCCCCTGTTCCGCTGCCGGGCCCCGGCAAGGAGGAGGTGCCGCGGAGGGGCTCCGTCCCCGCCCCGAACGAGCTGAACGCGCCCGGAGACCTTTCGCGCCCCCTGCACCGATGTCCCTCACACCGAGGCCCTCTCACACCGAAGTCCTCGCGATGCCCCGCGAGTAGTGCTCCTTGAACACCTCCAGATGCGCCCACGTGGTCAGACCGCGGACCTCGTCGAGCGCCTTGAGCTGTTCCGTGATGTGGTGCAGGCGCGTGGTCGAGTCGGCACCCAGGGTGACCACCAGGTCGAAGCGGCCGACGGTGCGGGCGACGAACTCGACCCCGGGCAGCGCCGCGAGGAACCGCGTGACGTGTTCGTCGTCCCCGCCGAGGTTCAGCCCGGCGCCGAGCGCCGGCCTCCCGCTGCCCGTACCGCGCCGCACCACTGCGGCGACATGCAGGGCGCGGTTGGTGACGAGCCGGCCGACCCGGGCGCGGGCGGCGCTGGGTGACAGGCCGACGCGGCGGGACAGTTCGACGAAGGGCATACGTCCGTCGCGCTCCAGCAGTTCGATGAGCCGCAGATCCGTGTCGTCGACATGCACGTCACCGCGGAGCGGCCCCTGTGGCATGAAGACCGAGGTGACGACATCGGTATAGAGGAGCGTGTTGACCGCGCGTACCCGGGGCTGCGCACGCAGGCGGGCGAGGGCGTCGTACAGTTCGCGGTCGCTGGAGACCCGCAGCTCCGCGACGAGATCGTAGGCGCCGCTGACCGCGGAGACGAAGACCGAGGCGTCCATCGCGCAGAGCGTGTCCACCACCTCGTCGGCAGGCCCCGACACGGCGACAGAGACGTGGGCGAGCGAGGTGAGCCCGAGGAGCTGGGGATGTGCCACGGCCACGATCTCCACGGCGCCCGAGTCGAGCAGGGCCCGCACCCGCGCCGAGACCGCTGTCCTCGGCGCACCCACCCGGGCGGCCAGCTCGCTGTAGCTCGCTCTGCCGTCCTGCTGGAGTGCGGCGATGAGCTGTGCGTCCAGATCCTCGCTCATGAGTGCCCGAGACCCAATCTTTACAGAGTGATTCCGTCTTTCCGGGGAACAAGATTACGTTTGCCGCGGGCTATGGATGCTGATCAGCAGCAGATCGGTGCCTGTGAGCGACAAAAACGCGGTGGCACGTGCGCGGAAGAGCGTACATGGGATTGCCGCGGCTGATGGGCGGTCCTACGGTGCCGGTCATCACCACGCCCCCGACACCCGTACGAGGAAACAATGCGCGCACTGCGCCACCAGGAGACATCGGTCCTGGACGCGACCACCACCCTCTTCACCGGTGCCACCCTGCGCACCGTGGACCCGCTCACCGACGGGGCCGAGGCGTTCCTCGTGCACGGCAACCGGTTCGCCGCCGTCGGCTCCGTCGACGAGTGCCGGGACGCGGCGGCACGGCTCGGCCGCCGCGCCCGGGAGGCGGACCTCGGCGGCACCGTCGTGGTCCCGGGCTTCGTCGACCCGCACGCCCATCCCCTGATGTACGGCCAGATGATGAGCTGGGTCGACTGCGGTCCCGACAAGGCATCCGACATCCCCGGCATCATCGACCTGCTGCGCGCGGCGGCCGAGTCGCTGCCGCCCGGACGGCCGGTGCGCGGCTACGGCTACGAACACCGCAACCTCGCCGAGCGCCGCCACCCCACCAAGGAGGAGCTGGACCGGGTCAGCACCGACCGCGAGGTGTACCTGATGAACGCCAGCGGGCACGGCGGCGTCGTCAACAGCGCCACCCTTGCCCGGCACGGCGTCACCCGGGACACACCGGACCCGGAGGGCGGCACGTTCTTCCGGAACGCCGACGGGGACCTGACCGGCGAGGTCTCCGATGCCGCGTGCAACATCCTCACCGGCGTCGGCGGCGTCAAGATCGGCCGCCACGGGCCGAACTTCCACCTCGGGGACGAGCCCGAGGAGCACCTGCGGCAGCTGCGCGCCGCCCAGGAGCGGTTTCTCGCCGGCGGTGTGACGACGATCGGCGACTGCCAGGTGACACGCCGCGAGTTCGACACCTATCTGCGGCTGGCCGACCGCGGCGAGCTGCGCACCCGCGTCGGCATGTATCTGCTGAGTCATCTGCTGGACCACGTGATCGACACCGGGATGCACGGCGCGTTCGGCAACGCCCGGCTCTCCTTCTCGGGCATCAAGTTCTACGCAGACGGCACCCTGGGCGGCTGGACGGCCTACTTCCCGGACGGCTACGTCGGCGACCCCTGCCGTACCGGGCAGCTCTACCACGAGCCGGAGGCGTACCGGGAACTCATCGCCAGGGCGCACGCCGTGGGGCTCCAGACGGCCACTCACGCCCAGTCGCCCGACGCGATCGGGATGGTGCTCGACGCCGTCGAAGCCGCACAGGAGCACCACCCCCGGTCCGACGCGCGGCACCGGATCGAGCACTGCGGACTGCCGACCCCGGAGCAGATCAAACGCATGCACCACCTGGGTGTCCACCCGGTCAACCAGACGCAGCACTACTACAACTGGGGCGAAGGGGTCACCGAGGCGATCGGCACCCCTGGCGAGCGGTTCAACCCGCTCGGCGAGTTCCTGGAGGCCGGGGTGCCCGTGACGCTCAGCTCCGACGCACCGGTCGCCGAGCCGAAGCCGCTGGAGGCGATCCAGGCGGCCGTCACCCGGGTCACCCGGCGCGGGCACCGGCTGGGCGCGGACTCCCTGCGGATCCCGGCGGCCGACGCACTCGCCGCGCACACGCTGGGCGGGGCCCGCACCCTGGGCCGTGAGCACGAGCTCGGCAGCATCACCCCGGGCAAGCTCGCCGACTTCACCGTCCTGGGCGCCGACCCGCTCACCGTCGACCCCGGGGCCATCTCCGCGATCGCCGTCCTCCAGACGTGGGTCGACGGCACGCTCCAGCACTCCACCACAGCCATGCCGACCGAGGGGCAGTCGTGACCGGACAGGCTCAATCCCGCAAGGCGCGCAAGGCGGGCATCGCCGCGTTCGTCGGCACCACGATCGAGTGGTACGACTTCTACGTCTACGCCACCGCCGCGTCCCTGGTCTTCGGCAGCGTCTTCTTCCCCGAGGACACCGACCGGCTCACCGGCATCGCCGCGGCCTTCGCCACGTACGCGGTGGGGTTCTTCGCCCGGCCGCTCGGCGGCGTCGTCTTCGGCCACGTCGGCGACCGGTTCGGCAGACGCAGCGCGCTGGTGATCACCCTGACGATGATGGGCGCCGCGACGTTCCTCGTCGGCCTGCTGCCCACATACGCCGCCATCGGCCCGTTCGCCCCCGTCCTGCTCGTCCTGCTCCGTTTCGTGCAGGGCATCGCGGTGGGCGGCGAATGGGGCGGCGCCGTCCTGATGGCCGTCGAACACGCGCCGGAGGGCAAGAAGACCTTCTACGGGGGCTTCGCCCAGCTCGGCAACCCGGCCGGGGCGCTCTTGTCCACCGGCCTGTTCAGCCTGCTGTCCACGCTCGGCGACGACGCCCTCAAGGAGTGGGCGTGGCGTGTGCCGTTCCTGCTGTCGGCCGTGCTCATCGTCATCGGGGTCCTCATCCGCCTCAAGACCGAGGAATCGCCCGTGTTCGAGGCGGAGGCCGAACCGGAGGAGGGCCTGCCGCTGGCGTACGCGCTGCGGACGAACTGGAAGCCCATCCTGCTCGGCATCGGGACGCTTCCCATCGCGGTGGGCGGCTACTACCTGGTGACCACGTTCCTCACCGCCTACGCCACCGACCCCTCGGTGGGGCTCTCGGAGACAGTGGTGCTCAACGCGCTCAGTGTCGCGGCCGTCGTGGAACTGATCGCCACACTGGGCGTCGCCTGGCTGGGTGACAAAGTCGGGCGCGTCCGCGTCGTCGTCTGGGGCCTGGCCGCGGTGGCCGTGCTGGCCACCCCGCAGTTCCTGGTGGTCTCCTCGGACTCGACCGTGCTGATCTTCCTCGTCTTCGCGGCGATGCGGCTGGTCATGGCGGCGACGTACGGTCCCGTGGCCGCCGTGCTGGCCCAGATGTTCCGCCCCCAGGCGCGCTACACCAGCATCTCGGTGACCTACCAGGTGGCGGGCGCGCTGTTCGGCGGGCTCTCGCCGGTGGTCTCGACGCTGATGTTCCAGGCGACCGACAGCATCGTCCCGGTCATCGTGCTGCTCGTGGCCATGTGCGCGCTCAGCATCGCCTGCCTGCTGAAGGCGCCGCAGCACACCGACGACGCCACGCCCGCGGACACCCCCGCACCAAGGACGCCGGCCGGCACGACGTCCTGAAGCGTGTGACGAGAGGCGAGGCTGGGACCGGGCAGGCCAGAGCTTCGGCCGCCGCGCGTCCGCGGGACCTGCGGGGCACCGCGAGCGGCGCCCCGCAGGTCCCGCACTGTCGGGGTCTCAGCCGGTCAGGGCGGCGAGGGTGACGTCGAGGCCGGTGCTCCCGGGTTGGTTGTGGGGGCGTACGCCTTGAGGTTGGCGTCGTTGTCGACGAGGTGGCGTCGAGGTCGGTGCTCCCGGGCCGGTTGGGGGGATCTTGGCGAGCAGCTTCGCCCTGCCGCAGGTGGCGGTGGGGGCGGAGCAGACCAGGCCGCCGGCGACGCCCGCGGACAGCCGGCGCGCGGCGGGCCGGCGCCGTCCGGTGAGGAGGCCGGCCAGGACGAGCGAGCCGGCGGCGAAGCGGACCGGGCGCCCCATCCCCCACGGTTCGGGTGCCGGCGCGCTGGACGGCGTGGCCAGCCCGTACCCAGGCGGTAGTGCCTCCGGTGAGGCCGGCCGCGGTGACGCCGTGCCGGGCCAGGCGCTCGCGGGCCCGGGCGGAGCGGGTGCCTGAGGCGCACACGAGGAGGAGGTCACCGCGTCCGGCGGCGCTCTTCAGCGCGTGCGCCCTGGGCAGCGCCGATCGCCGGGCCCCGGGTGGCCATCCGGCGGCAGGCCCGCAGGCTCGCCGCCCGTGCCGTTACGACAGGCGCATGGTCCGCCCGCCCGGCGCGCTGCGCAGGCGGCGCCGCGCCTGTCGTACCCGCGCGCGGGAGGTGGCTCCCATGCCGCGCAGGCCGTCCAGGGCGCTGAGGTCCGCCGCGAGGAAGGAGCGGCGGTCCCCGTACCCTTCGCGCTTCATCGTGTTCGCCAGGCGGTGCCCCGTCATGTCGTGGCCGAACGCGTCCCGGAAGGCGAGTTCGTCCCCGTCCCAGTTGCGGCAGGAACGGCACGTCTCCGCGGCGGGCATCGCCTCCCAGCCTTCGAGGTGGCCCTGCAGGGCGTAGGCCGCCTCCGGCCCGGTGGCCGCGTCCACGACACGGATCATCGGCTGGAGGCCGTCCATGGCCGGGGTGACCGCGGTGGATGCCACGTCACCGGGGAAGACCGCCGCCACATACAGGGAGGAGTTGATCCGGTCGTAGAGCCCGACCACCGTCCAGTCGCTCATGGCCCCATCCTGGCAGTGGACACGGCCGGTATGGGGCGAGATGCCACAAAATACTACGCGGGAGGAGCCGTTCCGTGACGGCGGATCGGACGGCTCTTCCGTCGGTGAGCGCCGGCGCCGGCTCAGTTGTTGAGGCTGGTGTGGTTCCACCAGCCCTGCCGGCCGGCCCGGAAACCGACCGGCGCACCGGTTCCCCCGGCCCTGGCCTCGTACCGCTGCCCCTTCTTCACAGGGCTCTGCGTCACGACACCGTGCGGGTCCTCGATCGACTCGATGGTGATGTCCGAGACCTCGCTCAGCAGCGCGGGGGTGATGCCGCGCGGCTCGGTGAGCGTGAGGACCCCGTCCCCGTTCGGCTTCTTCGCGAGCTGGTGCGCGAGGTGAGCCTCGTCGCCCTCGCCGAACAGCAGGCAGGTCAGGTGGGTGGGGGAAAGCATCGGGCGAGAAGAGGCTGCGGAAGACGCTCTTGTTCTTGTTCTGCTCCAGGTCCGCGAGATACGCGTCGCGCACGGCGTCCGCGGGGCCGAGCGTCACGATGGCCTGGAAGGCGTGCGCCTCGGCGTTGTGGAGCGCCAGGTGGTAGGTGAAGATCCGTTTCCTGCCGATCAGCAGGAACCGGTGGAGGCCGTGCGGGGCTCCGCTGCCGGGCCCGGGCCCGTGGTCCTTTTTGCGCTCATGACGTGCGGTGGCCTCGCCGGGGTGGCGCGGGCGGTGGCGCGTACGGCCACCCGGGTGGTCTTGCGGGCGCGGCTTCCTCGCGGTGCGGCGTGGGGAGGTACCCGTTCGGTCATGACCGATCCCGAGCACTACGCGCTGGCCATGGGAGGCGGGCCCGCACCGGGGCCCGCCGTGCAGCAGGCGGAGCGGCGGCCGAGAGGGGCGTGCGCCGCCGGCGAGCCCGACGACGACGGCGACCGCGTGGCGCCGCACGGACCCGGCCCCGTCCCCCTCACGCACCGCGGGCCGTAGGAGCCCGGGCGAACGCGAGGACCACGTTGTGGCCTCCGAAGCCGCAGGAGTTGCTGAGTGCCAGTTCGACAGGGTGCTCCCGGGCGGCCGGGCGCACGATGTCGAGGCCCGAGGTGCCGGCGTCGGCCCGGTCGAAGTTGGCGGTCGGAGGGACAGTCTGCCGTTGCACGGTCAGCACGGTGAGTGCCGCTTCCACCGCGCCGGCCGCGCCCATCATGTGGCCGGTCACGCCCTTGGTGGAGGTGACGGTGGGGCCGTCGGGGGCGTACAGCTCACGGAGCACGGCCGCCTCGGTGCTGTCGTTGAGCGGGGTGCCGGTGCCGTGCGCGTTGACGTGGTCCACGTCCGCGTGCCCGGCCCCCGCCCGGTCGAGGGCCTGCTCCGTCGCGTCGCGCAGGCAGCGGCCGTCCGGCCGCGGGGCCACCGGGTGGTGCGCGTCGGTCGACGAGCCGTGTCCGGCCAGCAGGGAGCGGACGGAGGCGTGCCGCGCGGTCGCGTCCGCGAGCCGCTCCAGCACCAGCACTCCGGCTCCCTCGGCCAGGACGAAGCCGTCCCGCGCCGCGTCGAAGGGACGGCAGGCGCCCGCCGGACCGCCCTTGCCCCGGGAGAGTGCCCCCGCCCTGGCGAAAGCGGTCGCGCACAGGGGTGTCGCCATGGCGTCGCTGCCGCCGGCCACGGCGATGTCGCAGGCGTCGCTGTCCAGCAGCATGGCGGCGGTGACGAGTGCGGTCGCCCCGGACGCGCAGGCCGTTCCGGTTTGCAGTACGGGTCCGTGGACGCCCAGGTCGATGGCGAGCCGGCCGGCGGCCATGTTCGGCAGGAAGGCCGGCAGGGTGAGCGGTGAGACCGCGCGGTGTCCGGTGGTCAGGAGCTTGTGGTGCTGCTTCTCGTAGGTGGCGACTCCCCCCGCGGCCGAGCCCAGCACCACCGCGACCCGCGCGCCGTCCCAGGTGTCCGGGTCCAGCGCGGCGTCGTCCACCGCCTCCCTGGCCGCTGCCAGGGCGAACTGGGTGAACCTGTCGTACCGCCACGGCTGCGTGCCACCCGTGTGCTCGCGCGGGTCGAACTTGCCGACCCGGCAGGAGAAGCCGACAGGTGACCCGGCCAGCTCGGGATCGTCGGCGGCCGTGGGCCGGCCGGAGCACACCCGCTGCCAGGTCTCCTCCACTCCCACCCCGGCAGGTGTCACCAGGCCGAGCCCGGTGACCGCCACCGTGCGGGCGGTGCGGGCCCCGTTCATTCCGGTGTTCCCTGTCCGTCGGACTGCCGCGTCCCGTCCCGCAGTTCGTGCACCAGGGCGACGACGTCGTCCGGCGTGGCCTCGCCGCTGACCGCGTCGTCGGGGGCGCTGGTGCCGTAGTGCTCCTGGAGCGTGACGAGGAGTTCGGTGACGGCGAGGGAGTCAAGTCCCAGTTCGGAGAGGGACACCCCCGGCCGGATGGTGTCGGAGGGGACTTCGAACTTGTCGGTGAGCACGGCGATCACGTGGTCGTGGACAGCGTCCATGGGTCTTCCCTTCGCTGGTGGGGTGCGTGCTGGTTCCTGTCGTCCCGCTGCCGGCCGTCGGACGAGGTGGCGTCGGACGAGGTGGCGTCGGCCGAGGCGGCCGAGCCGTCAGGTGGGTTGGCGCGGGGCCGGGCCGCCGGCCAGGTCAGGGCGAGGGAGCCCCAGGTGAGCCCGCCTCCGAAGGCGGTCAGCACGGTGGGCGTTCCCGGCCGCACCAGGCCGCGGGCCGCGGTGTCGGCCAGTGCCAGCGGCACGGAGGCGGCCGCGGTGTTGCCGACGTCGCGGATGTTGCCGAACCGGTGCCGGGGCGCGATGCCGAGGCGGTCTGCGACCGTGTCCAGGATGCGCTGGTTGGCCTGGTGGCCGATGAACGCACCGAGCGTCGAAGGCCGCCAGCCGGCCCGGTCCAGCACGGTGCGCGACGACTGCGTCATCCGGCGCACCGCGTGTGCGTAGACCTCGCGGCCGCGCATCCGCAGACAGCGGTCGTCGCGCGGCGGGCGCCTCCCGTCGGCGGGGGCGCTCGAACCGCCCGCGGCGATGGAGATCAGATCGCTGCCCGACCCGTCCGCTCCCAGGTCCGAGGCGATCACCTCGCCCGGCTCTCCGTGCTCCCCGGCACGCAGCAGTACCGCTCCCCCGCCGTCGCCGAAGACGACGGCGGTGTCCCGGTCCCGGGGGTCGACGATGGTCGAGTACGTCTCGGCGCCGACGACCAGGGGGCGTGCGCACAGCCCCGCCCTGACCAGCCCGGCGGCGACGGTCACGGCGTAGACGAAGCCGGAACAGACCGCGGCCAGGTCGAAGGCCGCGATGGTGCCGAGGCCGAGGCGGTGGGCCACGTCGGGTGCGGTGGCGGGGCAGCGCCGGTCCGGTGTGGTGGTGGTCAGTATCAGCATGTCGGGGCGCGCCCCGCCGGCGGACTCCAGCGCGCCCCGGCCCGCCGCCACGGCCAGGTCCCCGGTGGCGACTCCGGGAGCGGCCCGGCGGCGGTTGACGATGCCCGTACGGGTGCGGATCCACGCGTCGGTGGTGGCCAGGCCTCCGTCGCGGGCGACGTCCTCGTTGCTCCGCACCTGGGGAGGGAGACAGGAGCCGATGCCGCACACGACGGTGGCGGGCCTGTCGGTCGAGGGGTTCGGGGACGTCACCGGATCACACCTCGGCGAAGGGGGAGGCGGGCTTGGGGATACCGGCCAGACCGCCGTCCGGGACCGAGAGTCCCCCATCCAGCAGCAGCGCCTGACCGGTCAGGAAGGCCGCGGCGGGCGAGGCCAGGTACAGCGCGGCCCACGCTGCCTCCTCCGGTTCCGCCCACCGGCCCAGCGGCACGTGCGCCATCAGCCAGTCGGACAGCGGCGCGGTGTGCGAGGCGAACGACGTCATGTCGGTGCGGGTCCACCCCGGACACAGGGCGTTGACGCGGATGCCCTCCCGCGCCCAGCCGGCGGCCAGGCTGCGGGCGAGGGAGATCTGCGCCGCCTTGGTCGCCGCGTAGGCCTCCATCATGGGGGTGCCCACCGCGCCGGCGACCGAGGACATCAGCACCACGTTCGCCCGCGGGGACGCGGCCAGGTGCGGGTGCGCGTGCCGGCACAGCGCGGCCGAGGCGTTGAGGTTGACGGCCACCACGGAGTCCCAGTCCTCCTGCCGGGTGTGCTGCAGGGGAGCGAGTCGCGGTGCGCCGTCGGGCCCGGTGGGCAGGATGCCGGCGTTGTGGACGACGATGTCGAGCCCGCCCAGCGCGCCGGCGGCCTCGTCGACCACGGTGCCGGCCGCCGCGGCTTCCGTGAAGTCACCGGGTGTCAGGACGGCTTTCCGCCCCCGGCGGGTGACCTCGTCCGCGGTGTCCCGCAGCGCCTCCTCGCTGCGGGCCGACAGTGCGAGGTCGGCACCGGCGTCCGCGAAGGCGAGCGCGACGGCGCGTCCGATACCGCGGGAGGCGCCGGTCACGAGGGCACGGGCGCCGTCGAGCCGGAAGGCGTCGGCCGTCGTGGCGGGAGTGGCACCGGGGGTGCCGGGAATGGCGTTCACCGTGCGCTCCTTTCCAGGGGTTCGGCGGTGGGGCCGGTACGAATGGCGGGGGCGCCGCTCCAGGTGAGCAGTGCGCTGCCCCATGTCATGCCGGCTCCGAAGGTGGCGAGCAGGATGCGGTCCCCGCGTCGCAGGGGGCCCTCGACGGCTGCCGCCGCCAGGGCGTACGGCGTCGAGGCGGCGCCGATGTTCCCCACCTCGTCCGCGACGATGGGCAGCCTTCCGGGCGGTATGCCCAGTGCCGTGCCGACGGAGCGCAGCATCCTGGGGTTGGGCTGGTGGGTGACGAAGGAGTCGATGTCGTCCATGCGCAGCCTGTTGCGGGCCAGGCAGTCGGAGACGACGACCGGGAACATCTCGACGATGAAGTCCCGGACGGCGCGACCGTCCATGTGGATGGTGTGCCGCCCGTCGGCGAGGGTGCCGGGGCTGGCGGGTGCCCGGCTCCCGCCGGCCGGGATGAGCACGTGGTCGGCGAGGGCCCCGTCGGAGCCCAGCCGGAAGTCGGTGAACCCCTCCCCCGCGGGGACGGGGCCCAGCACGGAGGCGGCGGCACCGTCGGCGAACAGGACGGCGGTCGCGCGGTCGGCGGGGTCGAGGAATTTCGAGTAGGCCTCGACGCCGACCACGGCCGCGTGGCGCGAACCGGCGTCCGCGCTCAGGTAGTCGTGCGCGACGCGGGTCGCGAACAGCCAGCCCGAGCAGGCGGCACTCACGTCGAGGGCGACGGCGTTGCGTGCCTTGGTGAGGGCCTGGACGCGGCAGGCCGTGGCCGGACCCAGCTCGTCGGGGGTCGAGGTGGCCAGCACCAGCAGGTCCAGCTGGTCCATGTCGAGTCCGGCCGCCGCGACCGCGGAGCGGACGGCCGCCGCCGCCATGTCGGAGGCCGCTTCGTCAGGGGCGGCGGTATGGCGTTTGCGTACCCCGGTGCGTTCGGCGATCCAGCCGGGACTGACCCCGGCCGCACGCGCGACGTCGTCGTTGGTGCGCTGCCGGGCGGGCAGGTAGGTGCCCATCCCGAGTATGCCGATGCGGGATCGTTCCGCGCTGTCCGAGGCAGCGGGAGACGGCGTGGGGAAGGTGGCGGTCACGAGGGTCCTCCGTCGGGCCAGGTGAGGGTGGAGTGGAGCGCGGCCGCGTAGTCGGGGGCGGCCAGCGGGGTGGGGGCGAGCTTTTCGGGCGGGGCCAGGCGCGCCGCGATCTCGTCCAGGTACGGGGCGAGTTCGGCACACTGCCGGTCCGCTGCCGCCTCCAGTGAGGCGGCTGTCTCCTTGCTGAGCACGCCCGCCCATTGCAGGGGACCGGACTGCCGCAGCGCCTGGGTGGTGCCGTAGAGGGCGGCCAGCGCTCGCTCGGCGGGGTCGTGGCCGTGCGCCGCTGTCACCGCGTCGGCCACGCAGTCGGCGGCGAGCCGGAGGGTGTGGACCTCCCCCAGCCGGCGGACGCGCTCCAGCAGCGGGTTCCACAGGTCCATGCCGTCGAGTTGCCGGTGCCGGCCTTCGTCCAGCGCCGCCCGCAGACGGGTCGTCAGCCGCCGTTCCAGGGCGCTGACGGTCCGCGGCCACCAGTGGGGGTCGTCGGTGTCGGCCGGTGGCGGTGTGCCGTCGCTGGGATGCGGGGCGGCGGCATGCGCGCCCTCGTCGGTGTCCTCGTCCGCCAGGGCGCGGCCGAGGTCCAGCAGGATGAGCCGGTTGTCGCCGCCGGCCGCGCCGAATGCCTCCGCGAATCCGGCGTAGCCACTCAGCCTGTTGACGGCGAGATGGCCGGCGACACCGCAGCGGCGGCGGCACTCGGCCGCGACCCGGGCCGCGCCGTCCACCGCGAGAGCCTTGAAGGCGGAGAGCCGTCGGTCGACCGCCGCCCAGGGGGAGAACGCCGTCTCCGCCGCCCCGCGCTCCTCCGCGTCGGTACGGGTGTCCTGGGAGCGCTGCCACAGGTCCAGCGCGCTCCTGGCGGCGCAGTTGAGGGCGAACGCCTCGGCGGACGCGCCGAGTACCGCCCGCTGCTGGGTGCTGTAGGCCAGCACAGGTGCTCCTGGTGCGAGCCGGCCGTGCGAGCGCCGGTGCTGGGAGTGGCGCAGGGCCGCGACGGCGGACGCGCGGGCGATCGCCGCGGCGGCCGAGGGCACCGTCGCCCACAGCGGCCGGCCGACGTCGAGGGTGCGCTGAAGCGCGCGGCCGGGGCCGCCGTGGGGGTCGTGGAAGACGCCGTCGGCATCGATCCGGGCCGTGCCGCGCAGCCAGCGGTCATAGGGCAGCCTCGCTCCGTCGAACCGCACCAGCGCGTATTCCAGCGGCAGCGTCTCCATACCGAACGCGCCGGAGATCGCGACCCCGGGAGCCGGGCCCCGCTCGTCGCACAGGTCGGCCAGGAAGGGGTGGACGCCATGACAGGTGCCGCCCACCGTCAGCCGGGCGCACACCACCGCGGACTGCGGCCTGCCCGGCACGCCGACGCTGGAGAACTTGGCCGCGCCCGGGTCCGGTGTCCGCAGGACGAACTCCCTGGTTTCCGGGTCGAACTCGGCGGTGGTGCGCAGCGCCAGGTGGCTGTTGGCGTCTGAGATCTCGGTGACGAGGAAGACGCCTTTGCGGCGGCCGCTCTCCAGCTCGTCCACGGTCCGCGCGAGGTCCGCGGCGCGTGTCTGCCGCGCGTCGGCCGAGGCGACGACCGAGCCGAGGCACAGGACGTGGTGGTTGACGACCGTCATGTACAGCGCCGGGTCAGCGAGCACCGTGCAGGAGCTGAGCGCGGCCAGCCAGTCCCCGTCGTGCAGCAGTTGTTGCGCGGGCGGCAGCACCTCCGCCAGCCGCTCCAGCTGCTGGTGGGTCAGGTGGTTGCGGCTCGCCCTCTCTCCCGGTGCGGGAGGGCGGACCGTGGCGAGGGTGTCGGCGAGGAGTCGCCCTTGCGGTGTCCGTAGGGGATCGGCCGATGCCCCGGGTCCGGTGGCCGGGGTGGCCGGACTGTCGGTCGCCGCCGGCGTCACGCGATCTCCTCCTGGGCCTCCCGGTGAGGTGTGCGATGCCCGCTGCCCGGGGTGCCGGTCCGGTGCAGTCGGTGCGGGCGCTCCCACGGGAAGTCCGGCTCCTGGAGCGGACTGTGTGCCGTAAAGGCACTCCCCTGCCCGGCGAGGATCCGCCGGGCGTTGCGGGTGAGGGCCTGCCCGGTACCGGCCTCCAGGAGGAGGGTGGGGCCCGGGGCCGCCGCCCGGCCGAGCACCCCGGGCAGCCGGGCGGGGTGCGTCAGGCAGGCGGCGAGTCCCGCGTACACGTCGTCGCCCCTGCCGTACGGCCCGCCGTGCACGGCCGAGTGGACCGGGGTGTGGGCCGGCTGTGCGGGCAGGGTGCGGATCGCGGCCGCGAAGCCCTCGGCCTCAGCGGTGAGTGAGGGGTGGTGGGAGGAGAAGGGCAGCCGGAGCCGCACGGCGTCCACCCCGTGGTCCGCCGCCCGCTCCTCCAATCGGTCGAGTTCCTGGACCGGTCCGCTGAGGACGGTTTCGCCCGGATCGTTGACGCAGGCCACCGCGACCCGCCGGGTCGCCGCATGACCGATCAGCTGTTCCGCCTCGCCGGCTCCCGCGGCGAGCACTGTCATACCACCGCGGCAGCGGCTCAGGAAGCGGGAGAGCCTGCAGGCGATGTGGGTACCGTCGGGCACACCGAACACCCCGGCCGCCGTGAGCGCGGCGATCTCCCCGAAGCTGACGGCGACCATCCGCCGGGGTGCCGCCCCGATCGCGCACAGCGCCCGGTGGATCGCCAGGGAGGCCCCGAACAGCGCCACTTGGGGCGTGCCCACCGGTCCCGCGGCCAGCTCCCGGCCGCTCGGCGGCGTTCCGCCCAGCAGCGCGGGGCCCAGCGCCGGAATCCCGTATGCCGCGCTCACCTCGTCCACCTGCGCGAACACGTCGGCGACGGCCACGCGGACCACGGGATGGGCACGAGCGGCCCCTGCCAAGGGTGAGACGGCGAAATCCCCCTGCCCGGGGAAGAGGTGGACGACGCCCCCGGACGAGGGCGTCCGGGGGGCCGAAGCCACTGTCAGGTCCGGTGTGGGTGGCATATTTTCTTGCTCCTTCTCATGTGGGAGCGGACGTTCTGCTGAAGGGTGGCTCGCCCCTTCTCCGCGCGATGACGGGGTACTCCGGCGCGAAGAGGGGGTTTCCTCGGATCACGCGGCCGGTGACCACGCCACCGGACGGTGCCTTTCTGGACTTTTTCGCGGAGGGTCTTGCGGCCGGCCGCTCCGGCGGCGGCCGGACCGAGGGGTCCCGATGACGTGCGACGCGGCGTTGTTCATCGGCGTCCTGCGCGCTGGAGTTGTCGTCGGAGCGGTCACAACCGACGCACGGGCAACACGGGTCCGTGGCTCCCCGTGCGTTCGGTCCGGAAATACCGCCCGGTTCTCGCGGCGAGCGCTCCGTTCGGGTATATCTCCACCGAAACACAAGCACGGGCGCGGTACCGACCGGTTCCGGTCACCAAGGCGTGAACGCGTTGAATGCCCCGGGCCTGCGTGACGGGGCGGAGTGAGCGGGAGATTCCCATGACCCGTCGCGGGCCGAACCGGCAACTCGCCGGTCTGCTCGCGGAGTCCGGGTGGAGCGCGGGTGAGCTGGCACGCGCTGTCAACGCCCTGGGCACCAAGTACGGCCTGCGGCTGCGGTACGACCGGACGGCCGTCGCCCACTGGCTGGAAGGCTCCCGGCCACGCCCGCCGGTTCCCGGTCTGGTGGCCCAGGTCCTCGGGCGTCGCCTCGGCCGCGTCGTGCACCTCGGTGAGACGGGGCTGGAGAGACCGGCGGGGAGCGGGAGCGCGGCCGACGCCGTGCTGAGAGACGGCGATCCGGTGGACCGCGTGGCGGCACTGTGCGACACCGACGCGGACCCGGTCCGGCGGCTGGCGCTCAACCGGGAGATGTTCGCCGCGACCGACATCCGCCTGCCCTCCTGGCCGTCCGGAGCGGAACCGCGAACCGACCGGCCGGGAGACACGGCGCGGCGGGAGGTCCCCGGCGCCGACCCGCGTCTGGCGGATGTGGTCACCGCCTTCGCCGAACTGACGGAGAAGTACGGGGGCGCGCACGCGCGTTCCGCGCTGGGCACCTACATCTCCGACGACGTCGTCCCGCGACTGAGAGCGTCTCCCGGCGCCGGAACGAGCGATTCCGAGGTGCTGACGGGCAGCGCCTGCCTGATGCATCTGCTGGGCATGATGCTCTCCGACGCGGGCCTGCCGAACCTCGGCTACCACTGCTACCGGTCCGCCCTCGAACTTGCCTGCCGGGCGGACAACCGGAACCTCTACGCGATCACGCTGCGCACCATGGCCGTGCTGGCGCTGCGCCTGGACGACCTGGCACACGCACGGCAGTGGTCACAGTCCGCCCTCGAGCTGGCGGCTCCCACGGCGCCCCTCACCGTTCGGTGCTATCTCCATGCGGGACGAGCGGTGGTGCGGGCCGCGGACGGTGAGCGGGAAGGGGCGCTCGCGGATCTGCGGGCCGCCGAGCGCTGCCACGACGCGGAAGCCGACGCCGACTCGGGCACAGGCACCGACTCGGGCACCGGCACCGGCACCGAGCCTCTCGGCCTCTTCACGCGGTATCCGCCGGCGGCGTTCCGCTACCAGCGCGGCGAGGTCCTGCTGTGGCTGGGAGACCGTACACGGGCGGCCGTAGCCTTCCAGGAGTCGCTGGCTGTCCGCCCACCCGCACACCACATCTCGCGCCTGCTCACCCATGCGCGGCTGGCCGGGACGTTGCTGGGCCTCGGGGACCTGGAGGCCGCGCTGGACCAGTGCCGGCAGGCCTGCGCGCACTATCCGCTCACCGCCTCCCGCCGGACCACGGCGGCCCTCACCGCTCTCCGGCGCTCCCTCGCCCCCTACCGCCGGCACCCGCTGGCGCGCGAGGTCCGCGGCCACATCGCCCGGCTCACGTCACGGGCGTGAATTCCGGCAGGGTGAGGGCCGAATGGGCGGGGCGCCCCTCCGCGGAGGGCATGCTGCTGAGACCGCGCAGCATTTCGTTGCGCTGCTCCAGGGCCCGGGAGGTGGTCGGAAAGAGCGCGGCATCACCCTCCCCCACCTGTTCCTGGTTCGCGGTCACGAACTCGCGGGTGCCGTGTTCGTAGGCGGCGAAACCCGCACCATGGTCCCGGTCGGCCAGGGAACCGGCGAGCATGAAGGCGCCGACGAGCGCGAGACTGGAGCCCTGTCCGGTGAGGAACGAGGGAGCGTACGCGGCGTCGCCCACCAGCGCGACCCTGCCGCTGGACCAGCGGGGCATCCGGATCTGGCCGACCCCGTCGAAGAACAGGTCGTCCGCGTCCCACAGAGCGGCGAGCATGCCCGGGACTTCCCAGCCCGCGTCGGCGAAGACGGTGGTGACCAGGTCCCGTCGTGCTTCCGGGTCCCGGAACGCGTCGGCCGGCGGCTTCTGGCGGGCGAAGGCCAGCAAGGCGTGCACGTCCTCGTCCTCCCCCACGGCGTAGAGTGCGGCGGCCCTGCCCGGGGCGTTCCACAGCGTCGTCTCGTGGGAGAGGCCGAAGGTGTTGGGCAGGGTGAATCCGGCGAAGCAGTAGCCGAGGTACCGGTGGAACCGCTCCTCGGGGCCGAACACCAACTCGCGGGTGCGCGAGTGGAGGCCGTCCGCGCCGATCACCATGGCGAACGTACGCCTGCCGCCGCCGCGGAAGGTGATGTCGACCCCGTGGCCGGACTGGTCGAGGGTGTCGATGGAGTCGTCGAACACGAACTCCACGTCGTCACGGACCGCCGCGCACAGTGCCTCGGTCAGGTCCCCGCGCCGCACTTCCAGGTCCCGTCCCGCGACACCGCCGGTGACGGCGTGCGGGCTGACCGAGACCACCTCACCGCCGTCCTCGTCGAGAAAGGTCAGCCGGCGCAGGTCGATGTGCGCTTCCCGCAGGCGCGGCAGGATCCCCATCCTCCGGACGACCTCCAGTGCGGTGCCGCGCACATCGACGGGATAACCTCCGGCACGAGGTGCGCGCGCCTTCTCCACCACCGTGACCTGGAAGCCGTAGCGGTTCAGCCAGAACGCGAGGGCGGCCCCCGCGACGCCGGCCCCGGATATCAGGATCTCGCGCCCCGGTGTGGTGCGGACACCCCTCGACAGATCGGTGCGGGTCATGCCTCGGCTCCTTTGCTCATGGTGCGGACGACGAACAGGGACAGCGCCGTGACGGCCCCGGCCAGGACGAAGCCGGTGACGAAGGCGGATTCGGCCGGGACGTCCGACCCCGAAGGGGTCCCGGCGGTGAGGAGCGCGCCACTGACCTGCGCACCGACGGCGTAGCCGATCACGCGCGCCACCAGGACCAGGCTCGTGGCGATGCCGGTGTCGTGCCGCTCGACGGAGGTGGCGGTGCCCGTCACCATCGCCGTGACGCACAGGCCGTTGGCGAGCGCGATCATCGCCTTGCCGGTGACGAGGTGCCATATTTCGCTGTGCACGGCCGCCAGAGCGGTCAGGGCGACGACCATGAGGACGGCCCCGGCGGTGACCACGGCACGCGGGCCGAAGCGCCGCGCGCCGATCCCGCTGACCGGCCCGGCCAGCGACGCGGCCAGGGCGCCGGGGAGCAGGAAGAAGCCGATCCGGGTGGCACCGGCCCCGAAACCATGCGAGTCCGCGGGCACCGCGAACAGTTGCGGGACGAGATAGACGGCCATCGAGGTACCGACGCAAATCACGAACGTCAGCACGCACGACTTCCACACCGCGGGCCGCGCCAGCATGCGCAGATCGACCATCGGCGAGGCGGCACGGCGCTCGACTGCCGTCCATCCGGTCGCGAAGGCTGCCAGCACCACGAGGAGGGCGCCGAGTACGAGTGGCTGCGAGCCGATGCCGGGTGCCAGCGCGAGCACGAGCATGAGCGTGACCAGCGTCCCGCTCAGGAGGACCAGGCCCGGCCAGTCGATCCCGGCGCCGTCCGGCCGGCCGGGCGCGTCCTGCGGCATCGCCCTGTTCACCAGCACGGTGGCCCCGATGACCGCGATGGTCGGCAGCGCGAACATCCAGTGCCGCGACAGCCCTTCGGCCACGGGCCCGGCCGACAGCATCCCCGCCATCCCGCCGCCCACGAACAACCCGCTGACCACCCCGATGGCCACCTTCGACTCCCCCGCGGGGAGGTGTTCGCGCACCACGATGAACGACAGGGGCAGCGCGCCGACCATCGCCCCCTGCAGTACCTGGCCGAGCAGCAGGACCGGCAGGTTCGGTGCCAGTGCCGACACCAGGCCCCCGGCCGAGACCACCGCCATCAGCCGGACGAGGACGCGTTTCCCGCCGTAGCGGTCACCGAGCTTGCCCGCGACCGGTGTGACGAGCGCGCCGGTGATCAGGAGCACGATGCTGAGTAACGCCCCTTCGGCCGGACTCATGTCCAGCTCGCGTTGCAGGAGCGGAAGCGTCGGCGCCACCACCGATTCCAGGGCACCGGTGGCGACTGCCAGCAGGCCGAGGGCGCCGACAGCGGCCTTCCCGGCCCGGACCGGCGGCTGAGCCGGAGTTGCGGTCATGGACGTCCCTTCCGTCGTCGCCGCACGAGGAGGCGGCTGTACAACTCAGGGAACTACACTACACCGTGCAGTGTAGGAGGATAGGATGTGCCCATGCCGACCACGAAGACACTGCGCGAGGGGTCCACGCGGAAGCGGGCCGCCATCCTCGCGGCGGCCCGCGAACTGTTCCTCGCCGACGGCTTCGACCGGACCAGCGTCGACGCGGTCGCGGCCCGGGCCCAGGTGTCCAAGCGGACGGTCTACGACTACTTCGGCGACAAACAGACGCTGCTCAAAGCAGTCGTCGACACCGTCGGCCAGTCACTCATCACCACGATCCGGCGCACCCTCGACGACGCCCTCACCGGTGTCACCGAGGCCGCCGACCTTGAGGACGCCCTGATCACGTTCTCGATGCGCATCTCGACCGACATGCTCGACTCGGCGGAGTACACGACACTGAGACGACTGGTCCGGGAGGAGTCCGGCCACCTGCCGCACCGGGGCTACAACTCCCTGGCCGACACCCCCGACGAGGCGATCGCCGACCGGTTCGCCGCCTTCGCCGCCGCCGGACTGCTCGACGTCCCCGACCCCCGTCTCGCGGCCGACCAGTTCCTCGCGCTGACCTTCGGCGTCGCGCTGGACAGGCTCGGTTCCGCGAACGCCACGGAGGACACCCGCGTCCGGCCGCTCATCGTCGAGGGAGTGCGGACCTTCCTCCGCGCCTACCGGACCGCGTAGAGCCGTCGTTGGCGCCGGCCCACCCGTCGTCAGCCTCGCCGGGCTGGCCGCCCCCGCCCCTCCCGGCCATCCGAGGGCCGCCAACCGGCGTGGAACTGGGGGGTGTCGGCCAACGCGAGCCCTTCACTGGAGCGCCGCAGCATCCGGGCTCCGCATCCTTTGTGCCCCCTGCCGGCGGCGTGCTGAGGTCCGCCGGCGTCGAGGACGGTGACGCTGACGGGTGCGTCCGCCTCCTCGGCCGCACAACGAGCGGCAAGGACGAGTGAGTCCGCGTCGGCGGTGGTCAGCGGAGTCACGGCGGCGGCCATCGAGGTTCTCCCTTGCTTGCTGGAGCGTCCGCGTCCTGCCGGCGCGTCGGCGGCCGGCAGGACGCGCGGGCGGGTCAGGAGCGGACGGCTCCCACCGGGGTGGAAGCCGCACCGCCGTCGGGTGCCGTGCGGGCACCAGGAATCGGGTCCGCCTGCGCCGCGGCGCGGGCAGAACGCAGTTCGAGGCGACGCGAGATGACGGCGAGTACGAGAGCGAGGACGGTCAGTACGCTTCCCACGGCGTTGGGAGCGGTGTAGCCGAGCCCCGCGGAGATCACCAGGCCGCCGAGCCAGGCGGAGAGGGCGTTGCCCAGGTTGAAGGCGCCGATGTTGGCCGCCGAGGCCAGCGTCGGGGCGCCGTGGGCGTAGTCCAGGACCCGCTTCTGCAGCGGCGGGACGGTGGCGAAACCGAGGGCGCCGATGAGGAAGACGGCCACCACGGACGCGACCTTGCCGGAGGCCAGGAAGGTGAACAGCAGCAGAACCAGTGCGAGGCCGCTCAACGCGGTGAAGAGCATCGGCATGAGCCTGCGGTCCGCGAACCGGCCGCCGATGAGGTTGCCCGCCACCATGCCCAGCCCGAAGACCACCATCAGCCAGGTGACGGAGGACTCCGCAAAGCCGCTGACCTCGGTCATCATGGGCGCGATGTAGGTGATGGCGGCGAACACACCCCCGAAGCCGAGAACGGTCATGGCCATGGCCAGGATCACCTGGGTGCTCCGGAAGGCGGCGACCTCGTGCCGCAGACGCACACCACTCGGCTTGGGCACGTCCGGTACGAGCTTGGCGACACCGGTCAGGCCGAGTACGCCGAGTGCGGCGACGATCACGAAGGTCACCCGCCATCCGGCACTCTGCCCCACGAACGTGCCCAGGGGGACGCCGACGACGTTGGCCACCGTCAGACCGGTGAACATCATCGAGATGGCACCCGCCTTCTTCTCCGGTGCCACCAGTTCGGCGGCGACCACGGCGCCGATACCGAAGAACGCGCCGTGGGCGAGCGAGGCGACCACCCGGCCGACCAGCATGACAGCGAAGACCGGGGCGACGGCGGAGACGAGGTTGCCGAGGATGAACAGGCCCATGAGCAGCATGAGCATGTTCTTGCGGGACATTCTGGTGCCGAGGACGGTCATGATCGGCGCGCCGAACATGACACCGAGGGCGTAACCGGTGACCAGGTAGCCGGCCGTCGGGACGGAGACTTCGAGGTCGGCGCCGACCTGGGGCAGCAAGCCCATGATCACAAACTCGGTGGTGCCGATCCCGAAAGCCCCTATGGCCAGGGCCAGCAGTGCGAGCGGCATGACAGGAACCCTTCGATGCGTGGGACGGAAAATGCATACGCGTTTTACTTGCACACACATTAATTGCATACGACGGCTAATGGCAAACGCGGGTATGCTGGGAGCTGTGACCCGGGGCGGAATCCGCCTGCGCCTCCGCGCGCTGCCCCACCGAAGGAGCCGCTGATGACTGCCACCGACCCGGCGATGACCGCGCTCGCGCACAGCTGGTCGGCCCTCTCGCTGCTGCACGGCCGTATCGAGAGCAGAGTCGAGCGGGCCCTCCAGACCAAGCACCGGTTGAGCGCACGGGAGTACTCACTGCTGGACGTACTGAGCCGTCAGCACGACGGCGAAGGCGGCCACCTCCAGATGCGGCAGGTCGCCGATTCCGTCGTCCTCAGCCAGAGCGCCACCACACGGCTGGTGACCCGGCTCGAGGACCGCGGCCTGCTGTCGCGGTACCTGTGCCCCACCGACCGTCGCGGCATCTACACGGATGTGACCCAGGCCGGTATGCGCCTGCTGGAAGAGGCCCGTCCCACCCACAACACCGCCCTGCGCGAGGCCCTCGACGAGGCAGCCGCCGAACCCGCGCTCGCGCCCTTGGTACACGCTGTCCAGCGGCTGCAAAGCAGCGCACAGCCGGCCTGACTCGCGGAGCGCGGGCTCTCCCCGCGCTCCCACGCGCTTCCCCGCGCCGTCGCGCCCAGTACGCGGGCCCACGCCGAGTCGGCCTCGGCTCACGGCGCGTGGGCGAAGGTCACCGGCAGGGGAAACTGATCGACGGACCGACCACTGAGGGCGCCTGGCACCTGGTGCGGTACGCCGCGTCGACGCGCGTCCGTCACGGCCGGCTCCGCGTCCTCACCCGTGGGCCGAAGGCGCTGTACTACGCGAACCGCGGCAGAAGGCGGACTCGCACGGGAAACGGGGCCGCTCCGGTACGCGCGGCCCGCAACACCCCTGTACCGGGCCGCGAAGTGGTGACCGACCACCACCGGCTTCCGGCCCACCGCCGGCCGGGCCGCGGTGAGCCGATGGCGCCCCGGGGCGGTCATGAGCGCGCGAGCTGTTCCAGCCTCCGGTGCAGCCGCTCGACGTAGGTCTCGGACTCGGGCTTCATCAACACGCTGCGCAGGACCCGCGCGCCGTCGGCGTCCGCCGTGACCTTCGGGTGGCGGGCGGTGAAGCGCTCGGAGCCGACGCGGAGCGTGCTGAGGAAGACCGGGTCCTGGCCATCGCTCATCCCTTCCCGCAGGATCCGGTGGCTGGCCGCGTCGATCTCCGACAGCGTGTTGCGGGCGGTCACCGGAAAGTAGCTGACGATGTCGAGCTGCGGGGCCTGGTAGAGCTCCAGGTGCTCGGACTCCCCGATCAGCTCCGCCCAGCGGAGCGCCGCCCGCCGGCCGGCCGCCAGGGCCTGGCCCAGTCCCTCGCGGGTGGGCGGCAGCAGTTGGAAGGTGAGCCACAGCGCGGCGGCGGCCGCACCGGCACGCGAGCACTCCAGGCTGATCTCGCCCAGATGCAGTTCCTCGGAGGTGAAGTACGTGTACGGCGAGTCGTGCAGGTAGAACCGGCCGACCGAGGGATCGCGGAAGAGGACCGCACCACAGCCGTACGGTTGCAGACCGTGCTTGTGCGGATCCACGACGATGGAGTCCGCCCGGGCGACGGCCCGCCAGGGCTCGGCCGGCAGGCCCTCGGGGCCGTCCGCACCGGCCAGCAGGGTGAAGAAGCCGCCGTAGGCGGCGTCGACGTGGACGCGCACGCCGTACCGCTCGCGCAGTGCCAGTGCCTCGTGGACCGGGTCGATGGCACCGAGCCCGGTCGTTCCGGTGGTGAGGACGACGGTGCCGACCTGTCCCCCGCGCAGCAGGTCCTCCAGCGCGTCGAGGTCCATGCGGCCGAGGTCGTCGGTGGGTACGGAAAAGCCTTCCACACCGAGCACACCGCACATCCGGCCATGCGTGTAGTGGGCCTCGGCACTGTAGGCGACGCCCTTGCCCGGACGCAGTTCGCGGGCGACGAAGAGGGCTTCGAGGTTGGCGAGTGTGCCGCTGGTGGTCAAGTGCCCGAGATGGGTGTCGTAGCCGAACATGGTGGCCAGCCGCTGGACGACCTCACGCTCCATCGCGGCGGTGGCCGGCCCGCCGTCCATGGCGTGGTTGTTGGGGTTGACCAGCATCGCGGCCAGGTAACCCACCACGGCCGCCGGGTGCGGCGGCTTGAGCATCTGGCCCGCGTAGCGGGGGTGGAAGAAGGGGTAGGTGTCCTTCAGCCGTTCGGTGAACTCCTCGAAGGCGGCGGCGAACCGGCTGTCGTCGACAGCCAGTGCCGGATGCGGCTCGAAGGAGCCGAAGGTTTTCTCCCACTCGGCGTTCGACGCGACCGCCGCGGTCAGCCATGTGGTCAGATCCATGTCGTCCTCCATCTGGTGTGTTGCGGAGTGCCCGGCCCGGTCCTTGGGCGTGCGGGTGCCGCGGAAGCCCCCGCCCCGACCCGCCTGTCCACCTGCCCGCAGGCGCCACGGCCGGGGCGGGCTCGGCCTCTCCACACGGCAGCGACACGGCTGTGATGCATACCCGCCGCTCACCTGCGGAAAGCGCACACGGTCCGGCTCCGGCTCCGCGACCGCCGGACGGTGGGGAGCCAGGGGGTGAGGCGCTCGAAAACCAGTGGAGCGGCGCGGCTGTGCGCTACTAACGTGCTGCCCGAACCAAGCCGTCCGACTCAGGAGACACGCCGTTGTACACCCTGTGAGATCCCCCGAGCGCTGATTCGTCGCGCGTCGCGCATGTGCGCCGCGCTGCCTCTTGCTGCGGACTTCTCACGGAAACCGGTGTACTTCTGTGCTCACGAACCGGGCCTTGCCCACATGTCTGCCACTCTGTCTGTGCCGTTGCCACGCCTGCGCGTCCAAGCGCCTCCTGGCACACGGCGAATCCCGCGTCAACGCGCGCGCCGGGCTCCTTTCCGCCTGGCGCCTCGACGCCGACGGGCCGTATCGCCTGGAAGACGAGGCGAGCGGCGCCGAGGCCCGCATCGCGGCGCGGATCTCCGTCCGGCCGGTGCGACTGAACGCCGCACGCTTCCCCCTTTCACACACCGTTGCCGAGAGGCCGCGGGCATCCCCCCGCGCCTTCGGTCACACAGGCACCCGGGACCAGGGCGGGCGCCCCGCCTGGCAGTCGCCATACGGTCCACCGCCGCCCCGGGCCCACCGGGGCAGCTGGGGTCGCTGGGCACCCGCGCCCGTGCTGGTGCGCTCCCGGCACCGTGCGGTGACCTTCACTCTCAAACGCTGAGCCCTCACAGGTGCTGGGGCCTGTCCGGCCAGATCCACCGGACAGGCCCCGGCCGGCTGATGCCTGCTGTTGCGGGGCGCGCCCACTCGTTTCGCCGGGACCGCCCCGCCACTTGTCAGCCCAGGCTGCTGCTGATCGCCCCCGGCGGGCTGCACCGAGGCTGGTCGGGACCGCTCGCGTGGGAGTTTCACCGAAGACCCGGCGGTTCGCCCGGGCGGTGGCCACGTACTCGCGGAAACGGTGGGTCAGACCGTGCCGAAGCTCGGAGACGAAGCACCGAGAGGGAGTGCGGCTTGCTGGGGACGCCGTGACCGGTGTTCCGTTCAGGTTCACGCCGTCACCGATCCTGGGACGGACCTCCCGCAGCGCACCGGCGAGCACCTCTGTCTCCTCGTGCCACGCCTGGGCGAAAGAGGTGACCGGCCGCTGTCCGCCGTACTCCCCGAAGTCCGCGCCGCCGAAGGGATTGAGCGCCCAAGCCGGGATCCCGCCCCGTCGCCCAAGCCGACGAGCGTCACCATCGAGGCGCGGGGGAACGCCCCGCTGGCGCCGAGGTCGCTTGCGGCCCCGGCACCGACAACCGGGACGGGATCCGACCGGGACCGGCCCGCGCGCACCCCGGCAGGGCGGTGTGACAACCGGCCGGGTGCCCCGGAGAGGCTCGGACGGCGGGTGGCAGCCGGGTGGCCGATGGCGTTGCCGAGGTTGAGGGCGGTTGAGGCGATGCCGTTGGCCACGCCCTGTTCCCGCGGGGCGGTTCCGGTGGCGGCGGCGATCCACATCGCGGTCCACACGATGCCCTGGCCCACCCCGGAGACGATGAGGCCGGGCACCAGCAGTCCGTAGCCGGCGTCGGCGTCGAAGCCGAGCGCGAGAGCGGCCGTGCCGATCACTCCGATGACGAAGCCGGTGATCAGCGTGGTGCGAGTGCCGATCCTGCCGACGAGGCGCTCTCCGAGTTGGGTGCCGGTGGCGATCGCGAGTGAGGGGCTCAGGAAGACGAGGCCGGTCTGCAGGGCGTTGTAGCCGTGCACGCTCTGCATCAGGACGGTGAGTGCACGCTCTGCATCAGGACGGTGAGGAAGTAGGGCAGGACACCGAAGGTCGCCATGTAGAGGAAGGTGACGAGCGTCCCGACGGTGAGACTGCGGTTGCCCAGCAGCCGGAACGGCATCAACGGATCGGAGCTGCGAACCTCGATCAGGACGAAGAGTCCCAGCAGGAGAACCGCGAGGACGAACGCCCCGGTCACAAGGCCGTCGCCCCACCCCAGTTCGGGCCCTTCGACGAGGGCGGACACCAGCGCGCTCAACCCGCCGATGGGCACGTTGACGAAGAAGACCGCGGACCAGCCGAACCTGTCGGTCAGCAGGCCGCCCAGAAGCGCGCCGAGGGTCAGACCGCTGGCCCCGGCGCCGCCCCAGACCGCGAGCGCCTTGTTCCGCTGGGGGCCTTCCTGGAAGAGGGTGTTGATCAGCGCGAGGGTGGACGGCAGCAGCAGGGCGCCGCCGACGCCCTGAACGGCACGGGCCACGACGATGAACCCGGGGCTGGGCGCGAGGCCGCCGGCCAGTGACGACAGCGCGTACAGGGCGAGGGCGAGGACGAACATTCTGCGCCGGCCCAGCAGGTCGGCCGCGCGCCCTCCGAACAGCAGGAAGCCGCCGGCGAAGACGACATAGGCGCTGACGACCAACTGCTGGGTCTGGCCGGGGAAGCCCAGGTCCTGTCCGATCTCGGGGAGGGCCACGCACACGATGTTCAGGTCGAGGCCGTACAGCAGTTGGGCGAGGGCCAGCAAGGCGAGCGTCCAGCCGAGGTGGCGTGGGGGTGCCCTCCGAGGTCTTACGTGGCGGCGCTGAGGTTGCGGGCATGGCAGTGCGCTCCTTCTGGGGCTGCGCGAACGGTCGCGAGCAACGTCCTCGGACGCCGCCCTCATTGTTCGTAAAGCTACGTACCTCGACGCCCGCTACCCGGGGCTCCTGGATGCCGTGCTGACGGGCGCCCCCGACGACGAAGCGCTCACGAAGGCCCCCGCGAGCGCCTGACCGGCTTCCGGAACCGGTACCGCTCGGGCAGCCGGGCAGGGCGGGCGGGGGTGCCGGGGGGTGGGCGCGGGAGACGCGCCGAGCGATGGCGGAGAGCCGTCGGCTCGTCACCAGCGTTGCTGAGGCGCGGTGTTCGCCCCGGCCGGCCGGGAACACTAGGACTTGGTGCTGGCTTCCGACTGACCCGCACATACTTCGCCCCTGCCAGGCTGTTCCGGGTGCCCGGCGAACGTGGTGCGGCGGTTCCGCGCCGTGTGCGTCGCTCGTACGGAAGAGCGGCCGCGGGTCAGCGAGGGCAGGCACGTGGTGACCATTCCGAGGAGGATCAGGGCGCAGCCGGCCCACGCCGAGGCTGAGAGGCGTTCGTGGAGGAGAAGCGCGCCGATGAGGGCCGCGGCCAGGGGCTCGGCGAGGCTGAGTGTCCCGGCCGTGGTCGCCCGCACCCGGCTGAGCCCCAGGGTGAACAGCCAGTAGGCGGCCGCGGTGGTGACGACGCCCAGCCAGGCGATCAGGCCGAGGGTGGCGCCGTCGCGCATCGCGGCGGCGCCGTTGATCATCCAGGGCAGCAGGGGGAGAGAGCCGACCAGGAGGGAGAGGGCGGAGAGCGCGGGCAGGTGTGCGTTGGTAGTGGTGGTGGCCAACTGCTTGGCCGAGACGGTGTACAGGCCGTAGCAGGTACCGGCGGCAACGGCCAGGAAGAGGCCGAGCGGATCCACACGGCTGCCTCCCGGCGCCAGCAGGAGGCCGCAGCCCGCGACAGCCGCGACGGTGCTGGCCGACCAGGCGGGCCCCATCCGCTCACCGGTGACCCACCTGGCGCAGAGGCCCGTCGCCACGGGCGCGGTGCCCAGGGCGACCACCGTGGCCAGAGCCGCACCGGTGCGCGCCACCGAGCCGAGGAAGGCCGCCTGGTAGACACTCGTCGACAACGCGCAGACCAACAGCGGGCGCACGATCGTCGGCGCGGCCAGAATCCGCATCGTCTTCGGGCGCACGGTGAACACCCCGAGGACCAGCCCGCCCGCGAGCAGCCGCCATCCGCCCAGGGCCGCCGGTGTCATGGGACTGGAGGCCAGCACCTGGGCGGGGCCGACGGTGCCCCACAGCACCGCCGTCACCAACACCAGGCCCACGCCGAACGCGGCGCCGTCTTTTTGCGTATCCATGGCCAGGGAGACTAGGCAGAAGTCCTCAATGGATCACGAATTGCCGCATATCGATCGGCGTACAGTGGTTTTCATGGAACTTGATGCGCTGGACAGGGCCCTGCTGCGGGAATTGCAGAACGATGCACGGCAGACCAACCGCGACCTCGCGGCCAAGACCGGCGTCTCGCCCTCCACCTCGCTGGAGCGGGTGAGGCTGCTCCGCGAGCGCGGCGTGATCACCGGTTACCACGCGGCGTTGGACCTCGACGCGGCCGGCCGACCTGTCCAGGCACTCATCTCCGTGCGCATCCGGCCTCCGGCCCGCCCCGTCATCGAGGGCTTCCGGGAATGGGCGGCGCAACTGCCGGAGGTGGTCGGCCTGTTCGTCACCTCGGGCAGTCACGACTTCCTCATCCACGTGGCCGTCCCGAACGTGGACAGCGTGTACGCCTTCGTGATCGACCGCCTCACCGAACGCCGCGAAGTGGCCGACGTACAGACCACGATGGTCTACGAGCACGTCCAGTCCCGCTGCCTCGAACCGACCAGCCCGAACCGCCCCCGTTCCACCCGCAAAACCCGCTGACCGGGGAGCCTGGGCGCCGGCTGAGGCGCACAGCAGGGCCGTGGCCGCGCAGAAAGCCACGGCCACGGCGCTTCCCCGCCTGCCGCCCGCCGCCCCGTAAGCCCGCCTTGGCGCTACCCCGGCCGCCCTCGGTGTCCTTCCCCGCATTGCCCTTCCCCGCATCCGCGTGCTCCTTCCCGTCACCCGGTCCCGGTCGCCCGGTTCCGGCTGCCGCCGTCGGCCCTCCGGCCGCGGTGCCGCGCCTGCCGCCCACCCTGTGTGCTGCCCTCGCCGGCCGGGGAGGAGGGGCGAGGAGCCGGCCGAGCCCCCCGATGAGGTGAGACAGCGATCACGGCCGTCACTCGTCCCCCAGGTGCGCCTAGGATTGCGAGAGTGACGGCAAGAACCAGTGATATCGAGAAAGCGGCCGGTGTACTGCGCTCCGGAGGGCTGGTGGCCATCCCGACCGAGACCGTCTACGGTCTGGGCGCCGACGCCGAGAACCCCGCCGCTGTCTCGCGCATCTTCCAGGTCAAGGGGCGTCCGCCCTCCCATCCGCTGATCGTCCACCTCGGTGGCTCCGCGCAGCTGGACGACTGGGTCGAGGAGGTGCCGACGACGGCGCGCCTGCTGGCCGAACACTTCTGGCCGGGGCCGCTCACCCTGGTCCTGCGGCGCGGCCCCCGTGTACCGCTGGAGGCGACCGGCGGCCTGGAGACGGTGGCCGTACGCGTGCCCGACCACCCCGTCACACGCGCGCTGCTGGCGGATTTCGGCGGTGGTGTCACGGCCCCGTCCGCCAACCGCTTCGGCCAGGTCAGCCCCACCACGGCGAACGACGTCCGGGCGGAGCTCGGTGATGCCGTCGACTTCGTGCTGGACGGTGGGCCGTGCGAGGTCGGCGTCGAGTCGACCATCGTCGACGCCACGGGCGGGAACCCGAGCATCCTGCGGCCCGGCGGGGTCACGCGCGAGGACCTCGAAGCGGTGCTGGGACGCCCGCTCCCGGTCCCCTCGACGAGCCGCGTGCGGGTGCCGGGCCAGCACCCGTCCCACTACGCACCGAGGGCCCGGGTCGTCCTCGTCGAGCCCGAGAAGGTCGTCGCCGAGGCGGAACTCGCGCAGGAGTCGGGACACCGGGTGGGCGTCCTGCTGCCTCCCTCCTGCGCCGGTACCCCGGTGAAGGCACACACCAAGGTGGCAGTCCCCGGATCGACGGCCGCCTACGCGCGCGGGCTCTACGGGTTCCTGCGCGAATTCGACCAGCGGGGGTGCGACCTCGTCGTCGCCTCCTTGCCGACGGAGGAGGGGCTGGGGCTGGCGATCGCCAACCGGCTCCGCCGCGCCGCGGGCCCCAGGCCCACCGCGTGACCGGTACCCGGTGACGACCGCTCCCCCGCGCCGCACACCGGTACGGCCGACGACTCGTGCCGGGTCCGTACCGGTGCCGCGCCGGGGCCGCGCGGGCAGCGTGCCCGCGGGGCGCGGGGTCGGGCTCCGTGAGCCCCGGGGGCCCTTCCGTGGAGGAGCGAGGCGGTGAGTCCGCCGGTCCTCCTCGCGTGGACGGGCCCCCTCCGGCCGCGGCGCATCACTGCCGGCGGTCCGGCGGACACGGACGGCCGGGGCGGTCAGGACGCGGGCACGGTGGGGACCGCCGCGTCGAGGCCACGGGCCGCGACGAGCTGCGCGGTGCCGTCGGCCAAGCGGTAGCACAGACCCACCACGGCGGTCTGGCCGGCGGCGACCTTTTCGGCGAGTGCCCGGGAGCGGTCCAGCAGCAGGTCGACGGTGTGCCGCACGTGCTCGGCCAGGATCTCGTCCGGCGCGACCCGCCCGGCGGCACGCGCCGCCAGCACGCTCGGGGTCACCCGCTCGACGACGTCCCGTACGTACCCGGCCGGTGCCTTGCCGTCCTCCAGCGCGGCGCACGCCGCGCCGACCGCGCCGCACGAATCGTGACCGAGCACCACGACAAGCGGGCTGCCCAGCACCTCCACGCCGTATTCGATGCTGCCCAGTACTTCCGCGCCCACCACGTGACCGGCGGTGCGCACCACGAACAGGTCACCCAGGCCGCGGTCGAAGATGATCTCGGCGGCGAGCCGGGAGTCGGAACATCCGAAGAGCACGGCGAAGGGCTGCTGGCCCGGGGCGATCTCGGCGCGGCGGGTGGCGTCCTGGTTGGGATGCTCAGGAGAGCCCGCGACGAAGCGCTGGTTGCCGGCCAGCAGCAGATCGAAGGCTTCGCGGGGCGTCGGGGTCTGGTTCTCGGTCATGACCGCAGCTTACGAGCCGGACACCGGCCGTCGCACCGCCTGGTCGGGACCGCGACCAGGCGGTGCGACGGCACGCTCCGCTCCGGGCGGGCGGACGGGTTGCTCCTGCCAGGCGGGCGGACGGCTTGCTCCCCCGGTGATCGGTCAGGAATCGAGAAGCACGGGAGACAGACGGGCTCTAGCCTGCTCAGCATGGACATCACCATTCACACGAGCGCCCTGCCGCACGACGACCCCGACGCTTCACTCGCCTTCTACCGCGACGTCCTCGGCTTCGAGGTCCGCGGCGACGTCGGGCAGGGCCGGATGCGCTGGATCACGGTCGGCCCGGCCGGTCAGCCCGATACATCCCTCCTCCTGGCGCCGCCGGCCGCCGACCCGGGGATCACCGAGGACGAGCGCCGCACCATCACCGCGATGATGGCCAAGGGCACCTACGGCTGGATCCTGCTGGCCACCCGCGATCTCGACGCCACGTTCGAGAAGGTGCAGGCCGGTGACACCGAGGTCGTCCAGGAGCCGACCGAGCAGCCGTACGGCATCCGCGACTGCGCCTTCCGCGATCCCGCGGGCAATCTGGTCCGCATCCAGGAACTTCGCTGAAACGGGCGGACGCCGACGGGACCGCACCGGCCGGGTGGTCGGTTCCGGGTGGTCGGCTCCGGCTTGCCGGTGCCGACCGGCCGGTTCCGATGCCTGCTTCCGACCGGACGGCTCCGGCGGGACGGCTCCGACCCGACGGTCCTTCGCCGCGAGTGTCCGGAGGTGAGCCGTCGGACACCCCGGACACTCGCGGTGAAGGACCGTCGGAGTCGGTGTCCGTGCTGGTGCCGGCGTCGGTGCCGACCGGTGCCGGTGGATTGAAGAACGACTCGTCGAAGAGGAGAGCCCATGTGCCAGCCCGAGTGGCGGCGTGCACGTGTCGAGGCGCAGCGCCTGGCCGATCTCGCGCGGCTGCGCCGTGTCCGCGACCGGATCGACAGGGAGTACGCGCAGCCGCTGAACGTGGAGGCGCTGGCACGCGGTGTGAACATGTCCGCCGGGCACCTCAGCCGGCAGTTCCGGGCCGCCTACGGGGAATCGCCGTACGCGTACCTGATGACGCGCCGTATCGAGCGGGCGGCGGCCTTGCTGCGGCGCGGTGACCTCAGCGTCACCGAGGTCTGCTTCGCGGTCGGCTGTGCGTCGCTGGGCACGTTCACCACCCGCTTCACCGAGCTGGTCGGCATGCCGCCCGGAGCTTTCCGACGCCGTGCGGCGGACGCGCAGACCTCGAACGCGCACCGGGCGGATACGCATGGGGCGGATACGCGCCGGGCGGGTGCACGGGAGGGGGACGCGTCGGCCGACCGTGCCGACGCCGCGCGTACGGCCGCTGATGCGGACTCGGCGGTCACGCTGGAGGGGATGCCGGCGTGCGTGGCGAAACAGGTGACAAGACCGGTCAGGAAGCGAGAAGCCGACGTCGGCGAGAAGCCCCTGGCGTGAGGGCCATGGCAACCACCGCGTCCATCCCGTCCCGCACATTCCCCGCGACCGTCACCCTTGAGGTGACCGGCCCTGAGGCAGCCGCCAAGGCTCGCCTCCTGGTCCCGGCGCGCCGCGCCGAGGCCGGCCGGGCCGCTCTTCGGGGCACGGAGGGGCGTGACGTCAACGGCGTGGACCTTGCCGACGCCGCCAGCGTGCGCGCCGCCGCCGCACGGAGCAGCGACCGCTAAGAGCAGCTCGACTCCTGATGGCCGTCGCCGGCGTCATGGCGCCCGGGGGTGGCGGGTCGGACCCGGCCGCGTGGGGCAGCTCGCCACCAACCATCGCGGACACTTCACACTCACCCGCGAGCTGTATCCACTCCTGACCGCCGCGGACGGCACGCGCGCCGTCATCAACAGTCCGCCGGCCGCACGCGCACCGACATCCGCTGGTACGACCGCACCGCCGCACCGGTTACGACAGGTGCCCGGCATACGGCCAGACCGAGACCGCCGGGTCCCCCGCCGCGACCGGCGCCAGCGCCACACCGATCGCCCGGTGAGCCCTGTGCGGTCAACGCGGAGCAGCCCCGGGCGACCGCGTCCGGCAGTTCGCGAGAGCGGCCCGCACCGGCGGACGCTCGCTCTCGTACGGCCGAGCAGGCGCACCTCCTGCTGGGGCCCGCGAGCAGGCCATGCGCGAGTGCCGGTGATCGAGCGTCCACTCCCCCTCGGAGCAAGCGTGTTCATCAGTCGTTTATGGAGGCTGTCTACGGTCTTCTCATCCCAAGAGGCCATAGAGGGGGAAGAAATGGCATCCAGAACGCTGACCGCGTCCGTCATCGTCGCGTCGCTGCTCGGCTTGGCCGTCGCGACAGGCCCGGCACATGCCGCCGCCAAAGAGCCTGTCAGCGGCAAGCGCTGTGCGGTGATCGTCGGCAAGGCACCGAAGAACGGTGTGTCGCCCGTCGTGGGCACCGCTTGTTCACGCAAGTCCTCGGCGGACGCGCTCGCGAAGGCGACCGCCGAGGTCAAAGAGGCACACCCCGGCCTCACGCCCAGGCTGAGCACTCAGACCCACCTCTTGAGGCTGTACGAACACGCCAATTACGAGTACAGCACAGGATTCAACTACTGGGACGCCTACGGGCTGTATGGCCCCTGCGATGGAGACGGGTACTACTTGCGCCTGGGCACCACTTTGCCCTTCGAGTGGGGGAACGTGCTGAGTTCCGTCAAGGGCTTCAACCAGTGCAACTACGCCACGTTCACCGACAAGGGCGGCACCAAGAACCTCAATACCTGGCTTCCGGTCCCCAATCTCGGGGCCTGGAACGACAATGTCGGCGTCATCCGCACCATGCACCGCTGAGCCCCAAGGCTCTCCGCACCCCCACGCTCCAACTTCGCGGGGACCCCGTCGAAACCTCCAGGGGTCCCCGTGACCTCCAGGGGTTCCCCTGAAAGCGAAGGCACTCGGGCCCGGCCACACTGCCGGGCCCGAGGATGCGGCGGCCCCCGAGCCGCGCCGCCGTGTCTCGGCGCGATGAGGCGCTGGAGACGGCTGGCGGCGCGCTGGTGAACAGTGGGCCAGGCGCGGCGCAGTGCGTTACGGTCGGCGCGTGCGTCTCCTCCTCATGTCCGACACGCATCTGCCCAAGCGAGCCAAGCGGCTGCCCGATGAGTTGCTGGACGAGGTCCCGCGCGCCGATGTCGTCGTGCACGCGGGCGACTGGGTGGACACCGCCACCCTGGAGCTGCTGGAGGCGCGGGCCCGGCGGCTCATCGGTGTGTACGGGAACAATGACGGCCCCGAGCTGCGGGCCCGGTTGCCCGAGGTGGCGTACGCGGAGCTGGCGGGCCTGCGTTTCGGAGCCGTCCACGAGACGGGCCCGGCGCAGGGACGGGAGCGCCGGTGCGCCGCCCGCTTCCCCGACCTGGACGTCCTGGTCTTCGGGCACAGCCACATCCCCTGGGACACCGTCACGGAGGACGGCAGGCTGCGCCTGCTCAACCCCGGCTCGCCGACGGACCGGCGGCGCCAGCCGCACTGCACCTACATGACCGCCGAGGCAACGGCCGGGCGCCTGACCGAGGTGAAGCTGCACCGGCTGCCGCCGCGCCGTTGAACCGACGCGCCGTCGAGGCGAATACCTCGCCTCCCCGCTCAGGTCGTCGATGCGAGACGGCTCGTCCCGCGGGCCCAAGCAGGACACCCACGCGCACGGTAGCGGCGAGGCGGAACGCTGCCAGGCGGTGGGCGACAGGTGATGGGCGACAGGCGATGGGCGGTGGCGGTCAGCCGGGGCGGCAGTGATCAGCACTCTTTCCGCGGGGCGGTGTCCAAGGACAGTTCGGGGAACGCTGCGTGCGGTATGGGTGTGGGGCTGTTCCTCAGGTGCTCGTTGAAGAACGCTGTGAGCACCACACGTACCAGGGCGATGCCGCGGCCCGGTGGCAGCGTGCCGAAGCTGAAGGCGTCGTCGGGGTCGTCCGGGTCACGCAGCCCCAGTGGCCCTGCCAGGACATCGAAGTCGGTGGCCGACATGTGTCCCGCGCCGCGTACCGCCGTATGGTGGCGCGGGCCTCGCAGCAGCGGCCATAGCCGGTCCCAGCCGGCGAGGATGTCCGGATCCTCGGGGTCGGGCGGGGTGAGGCCGCACAGGAGGACCGGCAGGTCCAGGCCGCTGGAGAGCACCGGGCCGTACAGACTGCCGTCGAGGACAGCGATGGCGGCAGGGCGGGCGTCGGTCCGTGCCAGCTCTGCGGCTGCCGCACCGCCCAGAGAGTGCCCGGCGACCCCGACCCTGGTCGTGTCCAGCACACCGTGCCACGGCGAAGGGGAGGCGAGGAGCTGGTCCAGGACGAACCGGAGGTCGGCGACGCGGGTCGCGAGGTAACGGGATTCCACATCGGTGGTGGAGCCGTCGGCGGCGGAGCTGCCCTCCTCGTCCTTCGGCTCGTGGTGAGGGACGACGCGTCCGTTGGGGAACTCCACCGCGGCAGCGTCGCCGGGATGGTCGACGCCTGCCACCACGAATCCGCGTGAGGCCAGGTCCTCGGCCAACGCGGTCAGTCCTGCCCGGTACTCGCCCAGACCGGGCGAGAGCAGCACCAGAGGCCGGCGCGTTCCGTCGGCCACCGGCGCCCCCTCTGTCGCGTGGACCCGTACTCCGGCCAGCGCTTCGTGCGGCCCGGCGCCGAACTCCTCTCCTTCTTCGGCCCACATCTGGAGCACGTGCGCGGCCACCGGCAGTGTCAGGTAGCGGGCAGGGGGTGGAGTACTCCCCGCCAACGGTGCGGCGGGGTACCACAGTTGCACCATCAGCTCACGGCACCGATGCGGCTGCCACGGGTCGGCACGGTCCGGGTCGAGAAACGGCAGTGCCTGCGTCCCTACCCGGTGCGGACCGCCCGGCGGTGGTACCTGCAAACGCCCGGCGTCCGTGGAATGACTCGTCACCTGGTTCACTCTCTCCTTCGACGTCGATCCCCGACGATCCAACGACACATCCCCGGGCAAGGCGAGCGCATTGTTCGGGCACGCTTCCAGAGCATGACCACCCGGGTTTCTCAGGGCTGTTCGTCGGGCCGTTCCCTGCGGGCGAATCCGGGGAACCGTTCCGGACCGGGTCTGGACCCGGGCCTCGCGGTTCGTGCCGGAGCCTCTTCCGCACGCGCCGCCTGCCCAACGGATCCCCCGTCTCCCGGCACGGCCCCTGGTCGCGGCCGGACAACGCCGTCATCCCTCACGAGCAACCCTGGGTCCGGGTGGCGCACGACCGACACCGCGTAGGACCCGGGCAGCAGAACCCGACTGCCCGACCACCGAACTCAGCTCTCTTGTGGAGACGACATGAGCCGCGCCCTTCTCGTGATGGACGTCCAACAGGCCATCGTGGACGTCGTCGACGACGGCTCCGGATATCTGCCGCGTCTGCGCAGGGCGATCGACGGGGCCCGTGCGGCGGATATTCCCGTGGTCTACGTGGTCATCGCGCTCCGCCCCGGCTTCCCGGAAGTCGGCACGCGCAACAGGCCTCTGGCCGCCATCGCACAGGCCGGCCTCTACGTCGAAGGCGCTCCGGGCACCGAGATCCACCCTGAAGTCGCGCCCCGGCCAGGCGATGTGGTGGTCACCAAGAGGCGCGCCAGCGCGTTCTCGGGCAGCGATCCCGACGTGGTGCTGAGGGCACGCGGGATCGACAGCCTCGTCCTCACCGGGATCGCCACCAGCGCTGTGGTGCTGTCCACCCTGTGCCAGGCGAACGACATGGATTTCGGTCTCACCGTCCTGTCCGACGCCTGTCTGGACACCGACCCGGAGGTGCACCGGGTTCTCGTCGAGCGACTTTTCCCGCAGTGGGCGGACGTCGTCACGGTCGACGAGTGGGTCGAGGCGCTCGCCTTCCGGTAACGACGCGCCAGGCGACCCACCACACGGGAGGCGGCTCCTCCTGGCGCGCATGCCATCAGTGCGGCGTCATGTACGGACCGCGGCGGACCTGCTGGACCAGGGTGGGCCTACTGTCCCGGAGCAGAAGTCCCGGCTGCCGCAGGCTTTTTGACGGCATGCAGCAGTGTGACGCCGAGCAACGGGCTTCCGTACCAGTACCCGGGCCCGAGCCCGCGCAGCGTGCCCTGTCCGAGGTGTGCGGCGTACTTCCTGGCCGCGAACCAGAAGTCGGCGACGAACAGCCGCCCGCCCGGACGCAGGACCCGCATGGCCTCGTCCAGGGCGCGGTACTGCCCTTCGAAGGAAGGGATGTTGTGGAGCGCCAGCGCGCTCGTGACGACGTCGAAGGAACCGTCGGGGAACGGGAGCGCGGTCATGTCGGCCGTGGTCACCTCCGCCCGGTCGACGACCCCTGCCGCGGCGGCGTTGGCGAGCGTGGCATCGGGCCGGTTGTTGCTCTGGTCCTTCCCTGACCACAGGTCCACGCCCACGGCGTGGCCCCTCGGCAGCCGCCGGGCAGCCTCGATCAGCACCGCGCCGCGACCGCATCCCAGATCGAGCAGCCGCTCGTCACCGTTCAGACCGGCCAGGTCCAGCTGCCGCCGCCACACGCGCAGCTTGCCGCGGAGGGTGGTGTGAAGGTAGACGCCGGCGTGGGCGAACAGCACCGCGCCCGCGATCGCTGTCGCCCCGCGCCCTGGCCGTCGCCGGCCGGCGGCCAGACAGCAGACGGCTCCGGCGGCGCCGAGGGCCGCTGGGAGTGCCGGGGCGTCGACGCCGTATCGCGGCCGGTGTACGGGCGGAGGTGTGACATCGGAAGTGTTCTTGGACATACCCGCAGGGTCGTGAGTGTCCGTTGCCGGCGTCTTGGAAAAATGTCCCCGGCCTTCCCAAGTTCCCCGTTCCCTTCCCTGCCCCGGTCCCCGTTCCCTTCCCTCGCGGAGTACGGGGCCGGCGATCGAGTGGCTGCGGGACGACGACGTGGAGGCGGATCAGATCCCGGAAGCGGCGGCGGGCGCGGCCCATGCGACGTCGTCGATCGCGAGCCACGGCGCGACGGCCACCGCCGCGGGGGTGAGCCCCGTGAACTCCTTGGCCTCGTGGTGGAGGTGGGACTGGTCGAAGTATCCGCTCTCGGCGGCGACCGCGGCGGCGGTGCGACCCGCCGCGAGGAGGTGGGCGGCGTGGTCGAAGCGCACCAGCCGGGCGGCGCGTTTGGGTGTGATGCCGAGCTGGGAACGGAAACGGGCCCACAGGCGTTTGCGGCTCCAGCCGACCTCGTCCGCCAGGCTGTCGACACGCACCCGCCCCCGCGTGCCGAGCGTCCGTCGCCAGGCATGAGCGACTTCCCGGTCGACCGGTGGACGGGTGCTCTTCCGTGTCAGCCGGGTGAGGATCTCCGCCGCTGTCGTGAAGCGCTCGTTCCACGACCCGGCCGCGCGCAGCCGGTCCTCGGCTTCCCCTGCGGCGCGGCCCCACACCTCTTCCAGGGGGACCACCGTCCCCATGAGACCGGCCGAAGCGCCGAGCAGAAAGGCCGCCACGGTCGGTTCCAACCGGATCTCGAGCACCTCCCCCACCTGGCCGTTCGCCCGGAGTTCACCGGGGAGCAGCCCGGCGGCGACACTGCCGCGCCCGTGCCGGCCATGGGCGTCATAGGCGAGGTCTCCTCCGTCGCTCAGGTCGATGAGCAGGGTGACGGAGGGGTGGGCGATCATGGCGATGTCGACTGGTGCGGGAACGTGCGGGCGGAAGCCGGCCATTCTGATCCCCGGCAGCCGACCGGGCGGACGCGGGACAGCGACGTCCCACGAGCTCCAGTCGAGCGTCCCGGTCGACAGCATGTGACCAACATAGCCCCCAGACAGGATGTCCGCGCCGGAGGCGTCACAGGGCGCGGCACCACCGGACGAGCCGGGGTGCCGCACTCCGCGCCTCGGAAAGCGTGCCGTGCCGACGCGTCATGTACCGGCTGTCACCAGCTCGCGTTCTCACACGAGGAGTGGCGTCCCCAGGATTTCAGGTTGCCTCCCCATTCCATGGTGCTGACCTCGACATAAGTGCACCACTGCTGGTTCCCGGAACGGTTGGGGGCGCTCGCCGACGCCTCGCAGGGTGAGTACTCGCATCCGGTCCAGTCGCTTGCCACGGTCTGGCCGTCCCGGGTGAGGGTGACCTCGGTGACCACCAGTTCGTCGTTTCCCAACGGGCGGCAACTGCCTTCTCCGGCCGCGGTGACGGTGCCGTTCGCATAGGTGGGCGCCTGGGCGATGATGGTGCAGCTGTCCGCAGTGGTGCCTGCGGGCTGGGCCGTGGCGTGGGTCGCCGTGGCCAGAAGCGCGCTCCCGGCGAGTGAGAGCGCGAGCGCCCCGACCTTCACGAGACGAAGCATGGGCTGTTCCTTCCCTGTTGCCGCCGTGTGTGCGGTGTTTCGGACGGGTCACATGGTGTTGAGTGCCGGCCGAGCACGGCAACGACCGCCGGGTGTCCCGGACAGACCGGCCGTGTCCAGCCTGGTCAGCACCTTGTCCGGGACACCCGGCGGTTACCGGCTCCGGCTTGTCGGGGTGCTTGTCGGGGTGTTTGTCGGGGGTGAACTTCGGCGAAGTCCCTGTCGAGTCCGAGGTGGTGGTCGTCCTCCTTGCTGTGTGAGAAACACGGGTGGGGCGGCTGACTGCTGCGGGACGCCGACGCAGAGGACCGTGTGGATGCAGGGACTGCGATGTCCGAGCAGAAGGCCAGGCCATCTCAGGTCGCGCGGCAACTGCGCGTGAGCCCGAAGTCGGTTTGCCGGTGGCGTCGGCTGTGGCGAGAGGGTGGTGTGCGGGCTCCGGCCTCCCGCGGCCCGAGCGGGTAGGAGTCTTCAGCGCCGCGGGAGCGGCCGTGAGGGTGGTGGTCATCGTCTACCGGCCCACCGGCGCAGCGCCGCGGCCAGCCGTTCCTGATCCGTGTCGTCGCCGCCCTCCCAGGCGATGATCCCGTCCGGGCGGACGAGGATGCTGGGGGCGTCTCTCTCGGAGTCCCGGACGATCGTGACGCCCGGGGTCCATGTCTTGGCGAGTTCTGCGTGCCGCGCGTCCACGGTGCGGTCGACGAGGACGAAACCTCCGTCATGGGCGTACTCGGCGAAGCGACTCCCGTCGCCCATGAGACCGTTGCCGACGAGAGTGCCTTCCGCGCCCCTGGGGTTCGCGGTCACCTCATAGCGCTGCGTGATGCCAGCCGTACGGGCGAGCATGCGGGTCGCGACGGCCGGCAGGGGCAGCAACTCGTCCTGCAGGATGCCGCGCATCTGGGCACTCTGCGGGTCGCCGCGCATGATCGACACCTGCGCACGAGTCCAGTCGAGCACCTGCGCCGCGATCCTCTGGCGCTCGCTCTCGTAGGAATCGAGCAGCCCGGCGGGAGCGGTGCCGCAGATGGTGGCGGCGAGCTTCCAGCCGAGGTTCACGGCGTCACCGAAGCCGAGGTTGAGGCCCTGCCCGCTGAACGGCGGATGGACGTGCGCGGCGTCTCCGGCGAGCAGGACGCGCCCGCGTCGGTACCGTGCGGCGTACCGCGAGTTGTCGGACCAGCGGGTGATCCGCCCTTGGGCTCCGGTGATCGTGAGCTCATGGCCGGTCACATCCCGCAGCACCTCCTGCAGCTCCTCCACGCTCACCTCCGCCCGCTTGTCGGCAGGCTGCTCCCCGAAACGAGCCACCAGAACACGGCCGGGCACGGGCCCTGACGCGTACACACCTCGCGGTGTCCAGGTCCAGCCCCGCGACAGAGCCTCGGCGGGCTGCATCCGCACCACCGCCTGGTAGCCGACGAGGGTGGGCTCCGTGCCCACGAAGTCGATCTCCAGCAGCTTGCGAACCGTGCTGCGCCCACCGTCCGCCGCGACCACCCAGCCCGCCATGATGGTGCCGGCGCTGGTCTCCACCAGGACATCGGCGTCGTCGTCCCACGACGCACCCGTGTGCTCCAGCGAGGTCACCGTCACACCGCGACGGATCTCGACGCCCCGCGCCGCGCATCGCTCGCGGAGAATCAGCTCCACCTCTGCCTGCGGCACGGCGATTCCTCCCGCTGCCGCGGTGTGCTCGGACAGCACCGGATCGCTTTGGTCGATGGCGGAGGCGTCGAAGAAAATTCCCCCGAAGTGACCCATCGCGGGGAATGCCGGCAGCGTGCCCGGGGCAAGCGCGGGGACCCGCATCCCCACCCGCTCCATCAGTGTGCGCTGCACGGCCTCGGCCTCGCCCAGTAGCCCACGACGGTCGAGGATCTCGGCGCTGGCGATGTTGATCGAGCCGGCCTTGATCGTGTGGTCGGGCTCGGTGAGCCGGTCCAGCACCACCACCTCGATGCCCTGCAAGGCCAACTCGCTCGCTGCGAGCAGACCTGTGGGGCCCGCGCCGACCACGACGGCCTCGGCCCGCTCCTTGGTTTCCATGCCGTGCCCTCTTTCTGCCCGACGAGCAAACTGAACTCGGTAAGCTTACATGGTAAACATACTGGGTCAGGGTAAGGTGGCGCTCATGGCGAACAAGGGAGACCGGGGCGGGTCGAAGACGCGAGCGCGCATCGCGCGGATCGCGACCGACCTCTTCCTCGAGCGCGGTTTCGACGACGTCACCATCGCGGAGATCGCACGGGAGGCCGGCGTGTCGCGCGTGACGGTCTTCTCCCACTTCGACCGCAAGGAAGACCTGCTGCTCGACCGCATTCCCAGCGCCCTGGAAACCCTCAGGAACGCGCTGAGAACCCGGCCGGACGAGCTGTCAGTAACAGAGCGGATGCTCCGTCTCGCCATCGCGATGGCGGAGGAAAGGCATCCCCTCTCCGGCCTCGCCGAGGGCATCGCGCCGTTTGTGCGCGTGGTGCGGGACGCCCCGACCCTCATTGCGCGGCTCCGCGAGTTCGCCTACGAGGCCGAGGCCGCCATCGTTGCCGAACTCGACGCGGACCCCCGTTTCACAGGCGACGCGCCCCTCACCGCCGCACTCATCATCACCTGCTATCGCACGGTCACCGTCGCCACCGTCCGACAACTCGTCGCCACGGGTGGGACATCCCTCGACGCACTCGCCGCGCGGCACACGGCCCACCTGGAGCAGGCGTTCCGCGCCCTCCAGCACGGCATCGATCCCCCAACAGCGCATGCCCAGGGCCGTGTTACCGACTCCGGCTCGTCAGGGTGATGCTGGGTGGTCGAGGGTGAGGCGGGTGCCGGCTGTGAGGCTGTCGAGGGTGGCGGTCCGGTATTGAAGTCGTTTGAGCCGGTTGGGTGAGAGTCTCGTAAGAGTGTTTCGAGCTGTCGAGCCGGTCGAGGCGAGGGTGGCCAGACGGTCCTCGGCCACCACGAGGGGCGCCGTGACGAACTGGTGGACCCCGTCGGTTCCCGGCCCGTCCGTGCGCGGGGTCCTGCTCCGGGTTCACGGCCGACTTTCGCAGACAGCACGGGGACAGCCGGCACCGCTACCCGCTATGGCCTTGGGAGCCACACGCGGGGCAAGCCGTCCGTGGAGCGGTTGCGCCTCGCGGCGCCCACAGCTGTTCCACCGGTCCGCAGCTGTTCCACGGTGTTCTGCCTGGTGGTGCGCGGTCGTTCTGGCCCTCGGCGCGCTCGTGTCCGGCCTGCTCCTGAGCAGCGGCCCGCTGTCGGCACAGGAGCGCGCTGCAAAGGCGAAGCGCCCTGCCGAGGAGCCCGGACAGCCGCAAGCAGCATGAGTCTGCCGCAAGGCAGCATGAGTCTGGCATGCGCCGAGCCCGGACCCGCAGGTCCGCGTACCGATGTCCCCGGGTCCGGGCGCCTCCACCGAACGCCGACGGCCCTGCCGAACGAGGGCGGCCCTGGGCTCCAGAACCATTCCGGTGACCGGTCTCCTCCGCCCGGTCGGCCTGCCCTGCAAGGCAGGCTCCTCAGCGGCGTGCCGGTCACTCACCGGGCGCACCGACCGTGTCACTGTCGCCTCGACGAGTCACCGGCGGCACCGGTGCGCGTGCCGTTCCGGACGAAGGGAGCGCGGGAGTGGAAGCACGGAAGACCGCGGAAGCAGAGAACCTGCTGACGGACGAGGATGCCTATCGGGACGCGTGGCGCCTGTTTCTCGCCGGTTCCGACGAGAAGGCCACCACCCATGCCTACCTGCGCCGGGTGGTCGAGCAGTTGCCCTCCCGGAAGGTGTTCCTGGACGTGGGCGCCGCCGACGGTACGACAACGCGGTACCTGACCCCTTTCTTCGAGCACACCGTGTGCATCGAGCCGAGCGAGCCGATGCGGCGCGCCTTGGCGCGGGCCTGCCCGCAGGCCGAGCTGGTCGCGGAACCCGTGTCGGAGGCCAGGGTGGAAGCGCGGGCCGATCTGGCTCTGCTGTCGCATGTGCTGTACTACGTGCCGCGCGCACAGTGGACCGCGACGGTGGCTCGCGTCCTGGGGTGGGTGGCGCCGGGCGGTGTCCTGCTCCTCGTCCTGCAGGACCCGGACAACGCCTGTATGCGCATGGTCCGTCATTTCACCGGCAGCCGCTTCGATCTGAGGGAGCTGGCCGAGGAGTTGGCCGCGCTCCCGCCCGGCCTGGTCGCCGATGCCCGGCTGGATGTCGTCCCCGCCCGCTACCGCAGCCGGGATCTGGACGAGACCGTCCGGGTCGCCGGCTTCCACCTCAGTGTCCCCGGCTGCGAGCCGCCGGCCAGGGAGGCGGTCGAGGCGTATGTCCGGCAGCACCTCGGTGACGGCGAGGGCGGCTATGCCATGCGCCACGACCAGCACGTACTCCGCGTCACGCGGCCGCCTGCGTGAACCCGCGGCGGCGCGCCCGCCCCGACGGTACCGGCCGACGACGGCTTCCCTGCCGGGGCTGACCGTACGCCATCACTTCCCTCTCCCTCATCACCCCGGCCCGGGTCCTGAACGGCCGACCGGACTCCCGCTGTCACTGGACTGACCAGGCGAGTGATCGGCCTGGCCCTCCCGCGTGGCCACCGCCGCCGGGAGATCACCGCGCCCCGGCTGCGGGGTCCGTCCGCGCTGCTCACGGCCGAACGCTCCGGTAGCGGCACCGCGCGGCTGGGGGACGGCCTGTGGCGGGAGGAGTCGCCGGGCGACCCGGCACCCGGCCGACGCGCTGCGGATCCGGGCCTCCCGGACCCGTTCCCCGCTCGGGGCCGACGTCGTCGTCAGCACCCCGGCCGGCTACCGGCCGGCACTGGGTGAGGAGCAGGTGGGCGGTTCCGCGGCTTCGCGCAGTGGACGTGGCGGTCCGGTCGGTGACGAGGTGGCCGATGAGCTGCCAACCGCGGTGGCGGGGGCGGGAGTCGCGGCCGGTGGTGGGCCCGTCGGGGACGATGGTCCGGGGATTGCCGGCCAGGATCACGGCGACGGCGAGGCGGCGTTTCATGCCGCCGGAGGAGCAGGTTCAGGTGGAGGCGGGCCCTCGTATCGCGCCCGGCCGGATCCCAGGTCGGACGGGTTTTCACGCGGTCCGTTCCAAGATCGATTGTCAGTGGTGGGTGAGAGGCTGGAAGCACCGAGTCGGAAGAGGGGGCGCTGCCATGTCCGGAACCCAGAACTACATCAACCACGTTGCTCTCGTGCTGGATGCCAGTTCGTCCATGTCTCATCTGAGGCAGAAGGTCGTCGAGGTCGCCGACCAGCAGATCGCCTACCTTGCCCGGCGGTCGAGGGAACTCGACCAGGAGACCCGCGTCACGGTGTACGTCTTCGCCGACAAGGTGGAGTGCGTCATTTATGACAAGGACGTGCTGCGGATGCCGTCGCTCCAGCAGTTGTACCGGGTCGGCGGGATGACAGCCCTGCTGGCCGCCGCGCTGAAGTCACAGCGGGAGCTGGCGCAGACAGCGCAACTGTACGGCGATCACAGCTTCCTGACGTTCGTGCTGACCGACGGGCAGGAGAACGCGAGCCACCGCTGCCCTGACGCTCCTGCCCGGAATCCGCGCGAACTGGTCGGCGCCGTCGCGGAGATGATCGCGAAGCAGGACGACAACTGGACGCTGGCCGTTCTCGTGCCGGATCAGATGGGCAAGCGCGAGGCCATGCAGTGCGGCTTCCCCAAGGACAACATCGCCATCTGGGACGCCACGAGCACACAGGGCCTGGAGGAGGCCGGGCAGGTCATCCAGCAGGCCACCGAAAGGTTCATGGTGGGCCGCGCCCAGGGCATCCGGGGTTCGCGGGCCGTGTTCTCCACGGGTGCGGAGACGGTCAACAAGGACACCATCGAGGCGGCCGGACTGACCCCGGTGGATCCGTCGGAGTACCAGCTGATACCGGTGGCTCGTGAGGCGGCGATCCGTGACTGGGTCGTCGAGTGCGGCCACACGTACCGTACCGGCGGGGCGTTCTACCAGCTGAGCAAGTCGGAGAAGATCCAGGCGCGGAAGCAGATCGCGGTGCTGGAGAAGAAGACGGACCGGGTGTACACCGGCCCCGAGGCCCGGGCCCTGCTCGGCCTGCCGGATGTGGAAGTGCGCGTCAAGCCTGACCACAACGACGACTTCACCATCTTCGTCCAGAGCACCAGCGTGAACCGGAAGCTCGTGCCGCACACGCGGCTGCTGCTGATGCTCTGAACGCGCGCGGCCCGGCACCCCTCCTGCGGGTGCCGGGCCGGAGCGCCGGCCGCGATCCAGGATCCGGCGTCGAGCGGGCACGTTTGCCGGCCTGGCCGAACCAGCTGTCCCCGCCGCACTTCGACGGCTTCATCGGTAAAACAGATCGCCCTCAGCAAAAACATCTGTTCGACAGAACTTCCGCCGCGCACGAGGATTTCCCGGGCGATGGCACGGCCAACGCGACACCGGCCGAGCTGCCGCCTGAGCGGAGGTTGACATGTCGAGTGAAGAGACCGAAGTAGTCGTCGTCGGGGCCGGTCAGGCAGGTGTGGCGATGAGCGAGCACCTGGGAGCAGGCGGTATACCGCACATCGTCCTGGAGCGGCACCGCATCGCCGAGCGGTGGCGCTCGGAGCGGTGGGACTCCCTGGTCGCCAACGGCCCCGCGTGGCACGACCGCTTCCCCGGGATGGAGTTCCCCGACGTCGCCCCGGACGCCTTCGCCTCGAAGGAACAGGTGGCGGACTACGTCGTCGCCTACGCCGAGAAGATCGCCGCCCCGGTCCGGTGCGGTGTCGAGGTGACCTCGGTGCGCAAACGCCCCGGCCGGCCGGGCTTCCGGGTCGAGACGGCGGAGGGCACCATCGACGCGCGCTTCGTCGTGGCCGCGACCGGGCCGTTCCAGCGGCCCGTGATCCCGCCCATCGTGCCGGACGGCGCCGTTCCCGTGCAGCTCCACTCCAGCGGGTACCGCAATCCCCGGCAGCTGCCCGACGGCGCGGTCCTCGTGGTCGGGGCCGGCTCCTCGGGGGTCCAGATCGCCGATGAGCTGCGCCGCTCGGGCCGCCGGGTCTTCCTCTCCGTCGGCCCGCACGACCGCCCTCCCCGCACCTACCGCGGACGTGACTTCTGCTGGTGGCTCGGGGTGCTCGGGCTCTGGGACGCGGAGACACCCCCTCAGGGCGCCGAGCATGTCACCATCGCGGTCAGCGGCGCGCGGGGCGGCCACACCGTGGACTTCCGCGCGCTGGCCCGCACCGGTATCGAACTCGTCGGTATGACCGCTTCCTACGAGGACGGTGTACTGCGTTTCGCGCCGGATCTCGCCGAGAACATCGCGCTCGGTGACGCCAAGTACCTCGCACTCCTCCGCGCGGCCGACGCGTACGTCGAGCGCAACGGCCTCGGCCTCCCCGAGGAGCCCGAGGCCCATCTCCTCGCGCCGGACCCGGAATGCGTGACCGACCCCCTTCCGCGACTCGATCTCGCCGGTGCAGGCGTCACCTCGATCGTGTGGGCGACGGGTTTCGCCACCGACTACGGCTGGCTCCAGGTCGACGCGTTCGACGAGAACGGCCGGCCGGCCCACCGACGGGGGGTGTCCCGCGAGCCCGGCGTCTACTTTCTCGGGCTCCCCTGGCTGTCCCGTCGCGGGTCGAGCTTCATCTGGGGTGTCTGGCACGACGCCAGACACATCGCGGACCACATCGCGACCCGGCGCAGGTACCTGGCCTATGGCACCACCGACCGGTCCGGCACCGCGCGAGCGACCCGTAAGAGCTGAGGAGCAGACGATGACCCCCATGAGCGAGGGCCGGGCCAAGGCCCCGGTCGTCGCGGGCGGGCACACCCGGATCCGCCCGTTCAACACCCGCGAGACCTATCCCGAGCAGAACCTGGACAACGACCTGTGCCAGGCCGTCGTGGCCGGCGACACCGTCTACGTCCGGGGCCAGATCGGCCAGGATCTCGACACCAGCGAGTCCGTGGGCATCGGCGACGTCGCCGCCCAGGCCGAACAGGCCATGGCCAACATCCGGCTGCTGCTCGAAGAAGCGGGCAGCCGCATGGAACACCTGGTCAAGCTGACCATCTACCTGGTCGACCCCCGCTACCGCGAGGCGGTGTACCGCACCGTGGGCCGCTGGACCCAGGGCGTGCACCCCGTCTCCACGGGCCTCGTGGTCTCCGCCCTGGCCCGTCCCGAATGGCTGTGCGAGATCGACGCCGTGGCCGTGATCCCGAAGGAGGAGCGCTCATGACCTTCTCGCTGGTGGTGCGCGACGGCGACCGGTTCGGTGTCGCGGTCAGCTCCTCGAGCCCCGCCGTCGCCGCCCGGGTCACCCACCTGCGGCCCGGGATCGGTGCCGCGACCTCGCAGAACGTCACCGACCCCACGCTCGGTCCGAGCCTGTTGCGGGGGCTCGCGGACCACGGCGACGCCCGGCGCGCGCTGGCCGAGGTCACCGGTGCGGAGCGCAACGCCGCGGCCATCGAGTACCGGCAGCTGACCGTGCTGGGCCGTACCGGCCCCGGATACGCCTACAGCGGGGCCCGGACGCTGGGCAAGCACGCGTCGGCCACGGCGGACGGCGCGGTCGCGGCGGGCAATCTGCTGGCCGGCGAGCACATTCCCGAGGTGCTTCTCGACGCCTGTTCCCGGGCCACGGGGCAGCTGGAGGAACGGCTGCTCGCCGCCCTGCTGGCCGCCGTCGACGCCGGCGGCGAGGAGGGCCCGGTGCGATCCGCGGGCCTGGCGGTCGTCGCGGACGTGGACTGGCGGGTGACCGACCTCCGGGTGGACTGGGCCGACGCGCCCATCGACCGGCTCGCCGAACTCGTCGCCGTCTGGCTGCCGCAGCGCGACGACTACGTGCGCCGCGGTCTCGATCCGGCAGCCGCGCCCTCCTACGGCGTCCCGGGCGATCTGTGATGGCCGCGCCGGAAGAGACAGCGCGGAAGAAGAGGGCGCAGAAAGAGACGGCGCCGGCGAGCACGCTGAAGGAGACGGCCCGGCGGGCGGTGGAGCGGCACGCGGAAGAGCTGACAGGTCTTTCCGAACGGCTGCACGCGGACCCGGAGACGGCCTGGGAGGAGCACCGGGCCGCGGCCACCGTGCCGGAGCTTCTCGACCGCGCCGGGTTCGAGATCACCCCGTCCTATCTGCGTCTGGACACGGCGTTCCTCGCGCGCTTCGGCAGCGGGCCCACCAGGATCGCGCTGTGCGCCGAGTACGACGCGCTGCCCGGTCTCGGCCACGCCTGCGGGCACAACCTGATCGCGGCGAGCGCGGTCGGGGCCGCGCTCGGCCTGGCCGCCGTCGCCGACGACGCCGGTCTCACCGTGGAGGTCTACGGCACCCCCGCCGAGGAAGGCGGAGGCGGCAAGATCGAGATGCTCGAACGGGGCGCCTTCACGGGAGTGGACCTCGCGATGATGGTGCACCCGGCGCCGGTCGATGTCGCGGAGGCCCGTCCCTTCGCGGTCAGCCACTCCCGGATCTCCTACACCGGCAGGTCCGCCCACGCCGCGGCCTACCCGGAGGCCGGGGTCAACGCGGCCGACGCCTTCACCGTCGCCCAGGTCGCCCTCGGCCTGCTCCGGCAGCAGCTCCCCGCCTCGACCCGTGTGCACGGCGTGGTGACCCACGCCGGCGACGCCCCCAACGCCATTCCGGAGCGGGCGACCGGCCGGTGGTACGTGCGGGCGGAGACGCTCGCCGAACTGGCGGAGCTGGAGCCGCGGGTCATGCGGGCCTTCGAGGCGGGCGCCCTCGCCACCGGGTGCGAGCTGGAGATCGAGCCGGAGAGCAAGCCGTACGCGGAGTTCCGCACGGACGAGACCGCCCTGGGGCACTACCGGGCGAACGCGCTCGCGCTCGGACGCGAGTTCGCGCCGCCCGGGCAGGCGGCCCGGATGAACCGCGCCTCCACCGACATGGGCAACGTCTCGCAGGTGGTGCCGGCCATCCACCCCTACATCGGCATCGGTTCCCTGCCCGCCACCAACCACCAGCCCGAGTTCGCGGCGTTCTGCGTGGGCGGCGAGGCCCGGCGCGCCCTGCTGGACGGTGCGATCGCGCTGGCCTGGACCGGGGTGGACCGGAGCGTGCCGCGCGGAGGTGTGGCGACGTGACGGCGGCGACCGTGCTCCCGGCGGCCGGCACCGTTCCCGCACGGTAGCCGCGCCCCTCGCCGGTCCGGCTCCAGGGCCGACGGCACCCGCACAACTCCGGCTTCTTCCCCTCACCCTCAGGAGGCGCGCATGCCCACCTCTGACACTGGCGTTGCGACGACCGTGGCCGACGGGGCCAGCGACGTGGTCGCCCTGCGCAGGAGCGTGACCGCGGGGGCCATCGGCGTGTTCGTACACTGGTTCGACTGGGCTGCCTACGCCTATCTCGCCGGTACCGTCGCGACCGTGTTCTTTCCGGCCAAGGACGGCACCACCGGACTGCTCGCCGTCTTCGGGGTTTTCGCGGTGTCGTTCGGCATCCGGCCGCTGGGCGCCATGGTGTTCGGACCGCTCGGCGACAGGATCGGCCGCAAACGCACCTTGTCGCTGGTCATCTTCACGATGTCCGGCGCCACCCTGACGATCGGCCTGCTGCCCGGCTACGCCTCGATCGGCATCGCCGCCCCCGTGCTCATGGTGATCCTGCGCCTCGTCCAGGGCTTCGCCGCCGGGGGCGAGTTCGGCAGCGCGGCGAGCTTTCTCGCCGAGAGCGCGCCCCGGCACCGCCGCGGATTCGGTGTCAGCTGGCTGGAGGTCGGCTCCCTGCTGGGCTTCCTCGCCGGATCGTTCGTCTTCCTGCTGCTGTCGGCAGGGCTCGACGACCAGCAGCTGTCCTCCTGGGGCTGGCGCGTCCCCTTCCTCGTCTCCGCGCCGCTCGGCGTCATCGGCGTCGTCATCCGGAACAGGATCGAGGACACTCCGGAGTACCGGGCGCTGGAGGCCGGCGACTCCCTCTCCCCCAGCCCCACCAAGGAGCTGTTCCGCTCCAGCAGACGGCAGTTGCTCCAGGCGGCGGGCCTGATGGCGGCCATGCACGTGCCCTTCTACATGGTGCTGACCTACCTGGTCACCTACGAGACCGACCACCTGGGGCACCCGGCCGACAGCGCTGCCCTGCTCTCGACGGTGATCTCGCTGCTGGGTCTCGTCCTCGTGCCGGTCTTCGGCCTCCTGTCCGACCGTGTGGGACGCAAGCCGGTCTTCGTCGGGGCGACGGCGGCCCTCCTGGTCCTCTCCACCCCCGCGTTCCTCCTGATGCGGACGGGGCCGGCCGGCACCTGGATCGCCGGTCTGCTGCTGGGCGTCATCCTCGCGGCGATCCTGGGCACGTACGCGGTGTGGTCGGCGGAGATCTTCCCCACCCGCACCCGCCAGAGCGGCCTGTCGATCGCCTACAACATCACCGCCGCCCTGTTCGCCGGCACGGTGCCCTATCTGATGACCGTGCTCATGTCCGTGACCGGCAGCACCCTGCTGCCCGGCCCGTATCTGATGCTGTTCGCCGTCGGCGGCCTCGTCGCGGCACTGTCCCTGCGGGAGACCGCCGGTTCCGCGCTGCTGCGCCCCGAGGACATCTCCGAGGCGTCCGAAGAGCACGGCTAGGAGTGTCTCGGGTCTCGGGCAAGAGCCTTCGAGAGCCCGGCACGGTCCGGAGCACACGCCCTGAGGGAGTCGCCGCATAGGGTCGGGAGGGCACGGATCAGCAGGCGGCGAGGGAAGCGCGCATGACGGCACCGGTGGGTTTCACGCTCGTTCAGCTCCGCTACTTCCTCGTCGCCGCCGAGCGCGGATCGATGACGGAGGCGGCGGCGGAGCTCCACATCGCGCAGTCCGCCGTGTCCGCGGCCGTCTACAACCTGGAACGCGACCTGCGCGTGCAGTTGTTCATCCGCCGCAGGGGCCGGGGGCTGACCCTCACACCGGCCGGGGAAAGGCTGCGGCAGCAGGCGCGGGAGTTGCTGTCCCGGGCCCGCGAGGTCGAACGGGAGGCCCGGGGGGACGGCGAGACCATTCGCGGTCCGGTGACCGTCGGCTGCTTCGTGACCCTGGCCCCGTACTACCTGCCGCCCCTGTTCGCCGCGTGCACCAGCCGCTACCCCGGCATCGAGATCGACGTGCTGGAGGCGGAGACGGGCCGGCTCGTCCAGGCCCTGGGCACGGGCCGCATCGACTTCGCCCTCACCTATGACCTCGGTCTGACGGCCGAGCCGGACCTGCACAGCGAGACGATCGCCCACGCCCCGGCCTATGTCATCGTCCCGGCGGACCACCCGCTGGCCGGGCAGGGCACCGTGGAACTGGCGGAGCTGGCCGCCGAGCCCCTCGTCCTCCTCGACCTGCCCCACAGCCGCGACTACTTCCGCTCGCTGGTGGCCACCACCGGCACCGCACCCGACGTCCGCTACCGCACCCAGAGCTATGAGACAGTCCGTTCCCTGGTGGCCCGGGGACTCGGGTTCTCCGTGCTGAACCAGCGGCCGGCGACGAGCCAGACCTACGGCGGCGGCGGGATCGCGGAACTGGAGCTGCGGGACGGCGGTCCTCCGCTCGAAGTCACGCTCACCTCCGTGAAGAGCATGACCCAGACCACGCGCGCCCGGGCCGTGATGGGCCTGCTGCGCGAGATCGCCGCCCGCTCCGCCGAAGGCTGAGCCCAGCCCCTCTCACGGGCGCACGACGGGCCCTGGCAGGCGCACCCCCGCCGCGCTGGCGGACGGCCCGTGAAGGCCGTCGGCGGCGTGCTCGTCCCGTGGCCGATTTCTGCCCCCGGGCAGGCGAGGTCCTCGACCGGCACGGCATCCTGGTGATCCTCGACGAGGTGGCCACCGCCTACGGGCGCCCGGGCGAGTGGTCCGCCGCCCCGTCGATGCCACCCCGGACACCGTCGTGACCGCCCCGCGAGCACGAGCCCGGCCGGGGCCTTCCCGTCCGTCCTCCGGCACGGTCCCCGCACCGTCGCCGGTTCCGCACACGCCACTTCCTTCCCCCTCTCCCCTCCCAGGAGCTGCCCGTGACCAGCAGCCTGTCAGCCTCCCTCGACCCCGGTGCGCCCCGGACCACGCCCAGCCTGCAACGCAGTCTGAGGCGTTTCGACATCACCGCCATGTCCGTCACCGCGGTCGTCTCCTTCGACACCGTCGGACAGATCGCCACCGGCGGCGGCGAGGCCGTCACCTGGTCGGCGGTCCTCGCCCTGTTCTTCCTCGTCCCCTACGCCCTGCTGTTCGCCGAGACCGGCGCCGCCTTCCCGCAGGAAGGCGGTCCCTATGTGTGGGTCAAGCTCGCCCTCGGCCGCCCGGCAGCCGCGCTGACCACCCTGTTCTACTGGGTCACCAACCCCGTCTGGCTGGGCGGCTCCCTGGTGTTCCTCGCCGCGGAGAGCTGGGACGGCTTCGTTTTCCACCTGGGCTCGGGCACCTTCGCCGACTACGCTTTCAAGCTGCTGTTCATCTGGGCCGCCATCCTCACCGCCATCGTCTCCTTGCGGCGCGGCAAGTGGATCACCACGGCAGGCGCCGCGGTCAAGGTCCTCGCTCTGGGACTGTTCACCCTCACCGCCGTCCTCTACGGAGCCGAACACGGCTTCGCGGGGCTGGCCGACGCCCACTTCGCCCCGACAACCGCCGGTTTCCTCGCCCTCGTGCCGATCCTGCTGTTCGCCTACGTCGGCTTCGAGGGCCCGAACGCCGCGGGCGAGGAGATGCACAGCCCGCAGCGCGACGTGCCCGTGGCGCTCGGACGCTCCTCCGCCGTCGCGGCCTGCTGCTATCTGCTGCCCGTCCTCGCGCTCCTGGCCGTCGTACCGCCCGGCAAGCTCACCGGAATCGGCGGCTTCATGGAAGGCGCACGCCTCGTCTTCGGCGTCTACGGCGGCGCGTCGACGTCCGTCCTCACCCTTACCGCCGTCATGTTCGTCTTCGCCCTCCTCACCCAGGGCAGCGCGTGGATGATCGTCAGCGACCGCATGCAGGCCATGGCGGCTGCCGACGGCGGCTTCTTCACCCGCCGGCTCGGCGTCTTCCATCCCGGACTCGGTACGCCGGTGCGCACCAACCTTCTCTCCGGGGCGGTGGCCACGGCTTTCATGCTGGTCGCCATGCAGCTCGCGGACGGTGACGCGGGGGCCGTGTTCGCCGTGGTGCTGACCGTCGCGGTCACCACCTTGCTGCTGTCGTACCTGGTGACAGTCCCCGCACTTGTCGTGCTCCGGCTGCGCAGGCCCGATGTCACACGGCCCTACCGGGTGCCCGGCGGGCGGCGCGGCTTCCTGGCGTGTGCGGCGCTGGTCTACGCCTGGATCCTTGTCGGGTCCTGGTCGGCGCTCTTCCCCGGAGTCCTGGACGAGCTTTTCGGTGTCACCTACGACTTCCAGGAAACCTGGGGCGTCTCCCGTGCCTTGTTCGAGACGTTCACGCTCGGCACCGTCGCCGTTCTGCTGCTCGTCGGGATAGTCGGAGCGCGAGGTCTCCGCGAGAAGGTGGACCGTGGCACCGGGTGAGCCGCCGGACGGCCGCGGCTGAGTGAGCAGCCGGACGGCCGCGGACGCCGGTTCCCGGACGTCGTCGGCCGCGCCCCGGTCCCGTCCGTCCTCACGGTGCGCCGCCGGTGGCGGGCGCTTCGACCGGAAGCGCCCGCCACCGATGCACCGCGCCGTCACGAGCGCTCACCGCGCCGTCACGAGTGCGGCCGCTGCCGGCCGAGGAGGGGCCCGTCACTCGTCCGGTTCGCCGTAAGCCTGGTCCTGCGCCTCCTTGTCCGGCTTGAGGGCATCACCCGCTTCCCCGGTCCTGTTCTCCTCGTCCCTCTCCCCGACGGAAGTGAGCGCCTCACGCGCTTCCTCCACCGTCTCCTCTGCCGCCGTACGCGGCTTCTCGTCGTCCCTGCCCATGCACATGCTCCTTTCCGGTGCGGACACCCCGGACCTTCCGACGCCCCGAGCGGAGCCGGAAGCCGCCCCGCCGTCGGCGCGCGGGTTTTCCTCCGCACGGGATCAGCGGCTCCCCGCGGCCCCGGCCGCCCGGTGCGGCCCCTCACCTGTCGGTTCCCGCTGTAGCCGGTCGGCGCACTCCGAAACCTCGGCAGCGTCACCGGGGCGGCGGCCTCTGTGACGGGGCTCACTGCGTCACCCGCTGGGGGGCAGCGTTCCCGTACGAACTCTTAGTCTCGATCCCATGGTGTTCGACTCCGCCCATTTCGATCTTCAGCCCTACACCGGCTTCGACATGAGCCGTTACGTCCGACGCACCCACTGCAGTTGGGAGGACGCCGGATGGCAGTCGCTGCTCGTGCAGCGGTTCGAGCACGTGCCGCTGGTCGAGTACATGGAGCTGCCGGCTGCCGCGGACCTGCACCTCGTGCTGCCGGTGGCGGGCCGGGCCGTGATGGAGACCCGGACCGGCGGCCGGTGGAGGCGCCACATCTGGACGCCGGGGAAGCTGGAGCTGGGTGTGCCGGACCGGCCGGCCCTCCGCCGCTACCAGGCGGACGGACCGCTGGGCAGCGTCCAGATCCACATCCCGCGCGGCCTCGTAGAGCGGACGGCGGAACGGATGGGCGGGGCTCCGGTGGACTACGAGAGCATGGCGGCATCGGTCGCCGCGGGCGACCCGCTGCTGGAGGAGGCCGTCCGTTCCATCGGAGCCGCGGACGAGATCGGCGACCTGTACGCCGAGTCCGCCGCCGCCTTCCTGGCGGCTCATCTGCTCACCCGGCACGCCCGGGTGCGGGAGAGGCGGGAACCGGTGCGGGAGGACTCGCGCGTCCGCGCCGCGATCGCGCTCATGCACGACCGGCTGGCCGAACCCCTCACCCTCTCCGACATCGCGGACGGGGTGTATCTCAGCGTCTTCCACCTCGTCCGCGTGTTCAGTCAGGCGACAGGAGAGACGCCCCACCGGTTCCTGACCAGGTTGCGGATCGAGAAGGCGCAGCGCCTGCTGCGGGAAACCGACCTCACGGTCACCCAGATCGCGCCGCTGTGCGGTTTCGCCAGTCCTCAGTCCCTGTCGACCGCCTTTCTGCGCCACACCGGAGTCCGGCCGTCGGCGTATCGCAATTCCTGACCACCGACACGGCAATCACGGGTCTGGGCCCGCCAGACGGCCGTGCCTAGGGTTTCGTCCATGTCCGCGAGCCCGGCGCCGACTCCCGAGGTCGAGCCCTTCCCCCTGCACGTCCCCGACCGCGAACTGACGGACCTGCGTGTCCGTCTCGGCAACGTCCGGCTTCCCGAACCCGAGACGGTGCCGGACGCGACGCAGGGCATCGGGCTGGCCCGGCTGACGGAGCTGCTGGACACGTGGCGGCAGCACGACTGGCGGGCCCGCGAGAAGCACTGGAACGCGTACCCGCACTACCGCGCGCGCGTCGACGGCCTGCGTATCGGCTTCTGGCACGTGCGCTCGCCCGAACCCACGGCACTGCCCTTGCTGCTGACCCACGGCTGGCCTGGTTCCATGCTCGAATTCGCGGACGTCCTCGGGCCGCTCAGCGACCCGGTGGCGCACGGCGGTTCCGCCAAGGACGCCTTCCACGTCGTCGTGCCGTCGCTGCCGGGGTTCGGGTTCAGCGAGCCGCCGCGCGAGCGCGGCTGGAACCCCGGCCGCACGGCGCGTGCGTGGGCCGAGCTGATGACCGCGCTCGGCTACGAGCGGTTCGGCGCACACGGCGGGGACTGGGGCTCGTTCATCAGCACCGAACTGGCACTCCAGGTGCCCGAACGGGTCGCGGGACTGCACCTGACGATGCCTCTCGCCTCTCCCCTGCCCGAGGACCGGACCTCGCCCGACCCGGTGGAGCAGCGCATCCTGGAACGGCGCGACACCCATCTCATGGACGGTTACGGCTTCGGGCTGATCATGAGCACCCGGCCCCAAACGCTCGGCTACTCCCTGCTCGACTCGCCCGCCGGCCTGGCGGCGTGGCTCGGTGAGAAGTTCGACGCCTACTCCGACTCCCGGCCGCAGGCCGGTGGCGGGGTCGATGTGTCGCAGCAGGTGGACCACGCCGCCCTGTACTGGCTGACCCGGACCGGCGCCTCCAGTGCGCGCTGGTACTGGGAGGCCGCCCGGTGGGTTCCCCGCGGCGCCGAGGAGGAGAACGCACGACCGGTGACGGTGCCCACTGCCTGCTCCCTGTTCCCCGCCGAACCATGGCCGACAGCCAGACGCTGGGCCGAGCGCCGCTACCTGGACCTGAGGTGGTGGCACGAGATGGACCGGGGCGGGCACTTCCCCGGGCTGGAACAACCGGAACTCCTGGTCTCCGAGATCAGGGCCGCGTTCCAGCACGCTCGCCCCGGTTCCGGCGACCGCGTCCGGTGAGCGGCTGACGACCGCGTCCGGTGCGGCTGACGGGTGCTCAGCGGCCGGGTGCGTCGCGTCCTCGTCGGTCACGCGTCGAAATCGTGGTCACCGTATTCGACATAACCACGGTCGATCAGCTCGTCCACCAGCTCGTCCTCGTCGAGGTCGTCGAGGCCGGAAAGATCTTCGAGGGGGCCGTCGCCCAGCAGCACGTAGTCGCCGTCCTGCGCGACCTCGCCCACCAGGGGCGGAACGGGCACGCTGTCCCAGTCCACGACGACCTCGGTCACGTCCGCGACATCACCGGCGAATATCCCCTCGGCGAGCTTCTGTCTCGCCTTTCGAGGGTCCTCGGCAGCGGTGGCATGGCCGGTCGGCTTGCCCGGCCCGTCGAAGGTGATGTCCGGATAGCCGTCGATCCGGAGCGTGATGAAGGGGTGAAGGTCGATCGAGGCTGTGCGTTCCCCCCGCTGATACACGTCCAGGGCCAGATCGGCACCACTGCTGTAGCCGAACAGCAGCCACACGTTGCTGGACTCATCGAGTTCGGAGTCCAGAGCGGCCACGGCTTCGTCGAGACTGCCGCAGATGTAGTGCGCGTCCTTCCTGGCCGCGCCAGGAGACACACCGAACCTCAGGTCATAGAAGCTCTTCGGAACCATGCGCGGAACCCTATCCGGGGGGACCGACAGCCGGCGGCCGTCGCCGTACCCACACGAGGGGGGCGGTGGTGAGCCGGTACGACAGCCCGATGGCATGCCGCTTCGCCGAGGTCAGTGCTTCGGCGTCTTCGGCGTGCAACCGTGGGATGCCGCTGACTGTTTCGTGAAGGCTCCGAGTGCGGACCGCTGGTAGGCGGCCTCGCCACGGGAGGGGGTGTCAAAGGTGTCCGCCAGGTCCGGGCGGACGATGGTGAAGAACGCCGGCGTGCTGTCCCCGGGGCAGGAGGCGGTGCGCCAGTAACCGCCGCGCGGGAGTTCGCCTTCCAGCCCCTTCCCCGGAGGCGGTCCGGTCCCGATCCCGGTTCCGGTTCCGGTTCCGGTTCCGGTTGCCCGTTCGTGTGCCAGCCGCTCCGTCGCGTACGCACCGTAATACGCGTTCAGGTCGTAGTGGGCCGAGTGCACGAGTTCCTCGTCCCCCTCTTCGTTCCGGTGGGTACGGCCGTCACCGAGCACGCACTTCTCCAGCGGGGCGATGCCGTCGCGGCGGCTTTCCCAGGCGTGCGTGACAGTGCCCCGACGGCCGGGGAGCCCGGCGCAGGTGCCGGTGGCGGAGTGAACAGGCGTGCTCTCGACATCGGTCACGGGGAGGCCGACGGTGCGCAGCGGTTTTCCCAGGTGGGCACCGCAGCCCCATTTCCGGGACGCCTTGCCGGCCGTGGCGGTCGCGATACGGGCGTGCCGGAGCCGGACCTTGGGATCGTCGTAGCCGGCCTCGTCCTCCTCGGTCGCCACCGTCACCAGCAGGTCGGGGCGTCCCTTGGCGCAGGTGAGCAGAATCGTGGTGGCGCCCTCGGCGCGGGTGCCGAACTCGTAGTCGGCACCCGTGCTGTTGAAGACTCCCTTCCAGCCCCGGTCCAGCGGCACCGGAGGGTACTGGCCTCTCACGCTTCCGGCATGCTCCGCGCTCCATGCGGGAGTCCGCGAGAAGGAACCGCCGCAGTTCCCTCTCCGGCAGCAGACCCGCACATGCCCGGCCCAACTGCTTTCGGTTTTCGGCCAGTTGCCGCTCGCGACCGTGGTGAACCGTCGCCGCGGCAACGGCACATCCCGCGACGCCGACCACCAGAGCCACCGCGAGAGCGACCCCACGTCGTCCCCAGCGCTGCCGTATCCGGGTCCCCAGCGCTGCCGTATCCGGCGCACGGCTTCCCCCTTTTACACACCCCGCGCAGCTCAAGGACGCTATCAAACGGTCGCTCCGCGGTGATCGCGCACTCGTACGCCGCCGGGCCTGCGCGCGGGTCACGGTAGGTCCTGCCCGGAGTGCCGGCCGTCGGCCCAGTTCCGCAGGAGCCGCCAGAGCTCCGCCGGGGCCTCTTCCGCAACGAAGTGACCCGAACCGGGCACGACCGCAGTGGTGAGCTGGGTGATGCCGGCGCCGTGGAAGCCTTCGGCGTACGCGCCGATGTCACCGCCGCTGTGTTCGCCGCGCACGTAGAGCAGCGGGGTGGCGACGGGCTGGGAGGCGCCGTACGCGGCGTTGTGCCGGGCGTCCTCGGGGAAGGCGCGGTAGAGGTCGAATCCGGCCGTCAGCGCCGCGTCGCTCCCGTAGGCGGCGGCGTACGCGGCGCGTGCCTGCGGGGTGATCCTGGCGTGGTCGACGGTCAGGATGTCGAAGAAGTGGTCGAAATAGACGGCCTGCCGCCCTCGTGTCAGGGTCTCGGGGAGCCCGGGGGTCGCATGGAATCCGAAGTGCCACACGGAGGGGTTGCGGACGACCGCTTCCCACGGCGGCACACCCGGTACGACGACGTCCAGGATCGCGACCCGGGCCACGTCCCGGTAGCGGCGCAGGTAGGAGTAGGCGGCCATGCCGCCGGCGTCGTGGCCGACCAGGGTGGCCCCCCTCAGCCCCATCGCCGTGACCAACTCGTGCACGAGGTCGGCGACATGGCTCTTCGTGCCGTCGCTCGTGGTGGTGGATTCACCGATCCCGGGGAGGTCGACGGCGACGGCGCGGGCCTCCGGCGCGGCGTGGCGCATGACGCCCTGCCACGCCCGCCATGACTGGGGCCAGCCGTGCAGGAAGAGAAAGGGCCGGCCGTGCGGGTCGCCCGCCTCGGCGATGTGCAGCGAACCGTCGCCGACCGGGATGTGACTGTGCCGGAACTCCATAGACATGGATCAGGTGTATCAGCTGACATGAATCATGTCGACCGACTGGCTATCGTGTGACCGTGAACGATGACGAGTCGCGCCCGGCCTTCGAGCGGGGCACCGGTTTCCTGCTGTCCCGCCTGGGCATGCTGGCCACACGGTCGTGGTCCGCGTTCCTGACCGAGCACGGACTGACCCAGAGCCAGTACGCGACGCTCGTGGCCCTCCGCGAGCACGGCCCCCTCGGCCAGCGGCGGCTCGCCCGGCTGGTGGCGATCGACGCCCGCAATCTCGTGGCCGTACTGGACTCCCTCTCCGCCGCGGGCTGGGTGCGGCGCGAGGCGGACCCGCACGACCGTCGCCGCCGGAGGGTGCGCCTCACCACGGCCGGCACCGCGCTCACCGACCGGCTCGCGGTCGAGACGCGCGGCGGCCAGGACACCTTTCTCGCCCCCCTCGGTGAGAACGAACGCCGACACCTCAACGAACTGCTTCAGCGGCTCTACGACGCGCACAGCCGCTGAGCCGCACCGACGCCGCCGACACCGAGTCGCCGGCGCCTCCCGGGCAACCGAGTCGGCCGCGCGTCCCGAAGCGCTCGGCCAACGGCGCGGCGACATGCGCACCGACGGCGGGCGCGGTGAGAACCAGGCCGAGCACTTCCTGACCCGGCCGGGCCGGGCGGCGACCGCCATGACACGCGAGGGGCCAACGGCAGAGCGTCCCGGCGTCCGTGTCCCGTGCTCCTGACGCGCGGCCGTCACCGCTGCGCGGTGGGGCGTACCACGATCTCGTTCACGTCGACCCGGTCGGGCTGGGCGATCGCGTAGGCGATGGCGTCCGCGATCGCCGCGGGGTCCAGCGCGATGGCGTCGCGGCGGGCCAGCAGTGCGGCGCGGGCGTCGGGATCGGCGACCGCGTGGACGAAGTCGGTGTGGACGAAGCCCGGGGAGACCACGGTGACGCGCACATCACCGGACTCCTGCCGCAGCCCTTCGCAGACGGTACGCACGGCCGTCTTCGTCGCGGAGTACACCGCCTGCCCGGGGACGGTGCGGTACGCGGCGGTCGAGGCCACCGTCACGAGGTGTCCGCTCTCCTGCCCGCGGAAGACCGGCAGTGCGGCGGCGATGCCGTACAGGACGCCGCGCAGATTGACGTCGATCAGGTCGTCCCACTCGTCGACGCGCAACTCCCCCAGCTCGGAGACCGGTCCGATGCCGGCGTTGCTGACCAGGACGTCGAGCCGGCCGAACGCGGTGACCGCCGCCTCCACGAGGCGCACCAGGTCCGCACGCCGCCGCACGTCGGTCGGTACCCCGATGGCGCGGCCACCGTCGGCGCGGATCCGCGCGGCAAGCCGCTCCACGCGTTCGGCGCGCCGGGCGCCGAGGACGACCGCCGCCCCGCGCTCCGCCAGGGCGAGCGCGGTGGCCCGGCCTATCCCGCTGCTGGCGCCGGTGACGGCGACGACCTTGCCGCGCGCTTGCGTTCCGACTGTGTTCGTCGTTCTCTCCGTGTTCGTCACTCTCTCCGTATTCGTCGTTCTCTCCGTGTCCGGCATTGCTCTGGTGTCTCCTTCGGTCGGTCATGCGGCCGTCGCGCAGTCGGGTTCCGGTGAGCGGGAACCCGCGGTCCGGTACCGCATGCGGCGGCATCGGTCGAGGTCGGTGCCGGTGCGCCGCTACGTGGGTACATCGGTGCCGAGGGGTGGCGGCCAGCGATGCGGTCGGCGGGGCCGCTCCGGCAGACCTTGCCGCCATGGCGCTCCCGGCGCCGTGAAGAAAACCGCGCGGCCCTGGTCCCGGCTTCAGTCTGCGGTAGGTTCGGCCTGGTATACAGAGCCCGTTTATTCTGGAACCGAAGGTGCCACCCACCGTGCGAAGCCATGAGGACCGGCGCCAGGAGCTGGGTGCTTTCCTGCGCAGCCGCAGAGAGCGGATCACCCCCGACGAGGTGGGGCTGCCCCGCACCGGCCGGCGCCGGACACCGGGACTGCGCCGGGAGGAACTCGCGCTGCTCGCCGGGATCAGCGCCACCTGGTACACGTATCTGGAGCAGGGCCGGGACATCCGCACCTCGGACCAGGTGCTCGAAGCCCTCGCGTCGGCGCTGCGGCTCGACCGCCCCGAGCGCGATCACCTCTTCCAGCTCGCCGGCCACCCGCCCGCGGTCCGCACCGCGAAGGCCGAGCCGCTCGCCCCCGAGGTGGCGGCCGTCCCGCAGCTGCTCCAGCCGCAGCCGGCCTATGTCATCGCCGGCAACTACGACGTGCTCAGCCGCAACGAGGCGGCCGACGCGCTCTTCCCGAACCTCGCCGGAGTGGCGGAGCGGCCCGCGAACCTCGTCCGCTGGACCTTTCTCGAACCCGCGGCCCGAGAGGTCGTCGTCGACTGGGAGCCGGAGGCACGCGGACTGCTCGCCCGGCTCCGCGCGCTGGCCGGGCGCCACCCCGGCGACCCCCGGTACACGCGGCTGATCGACGAACTGCACGAGGGAAGCGGGCAGGTACGTGCCTGGTGGCCGCGGTACGACGTGCAGGCCCGGCACAGCGGCCGGAAGCGGCTGCGGCCCCCGGGGCGGGAGGTGACCGAGTTCGCCTACACCGCGTTCCATCCGGCGGGACAGCCGGAACTGACGCTGGTCGTCTACACCGAGGCGGCGCGGGCGGTCCACTGAGTCCGCCGGCAGCATGCCGCAGCGGGCGCCTCAGTGTCTGGGCCCGGCGATGGCGTAGCCTGCGGTGCCGAGGACCGCCAGGACGGGCGTCAGGGCCCAACAGCCGGCCGCGCCGGGTGACGGCGGCCAGCAGAGCGAAGCCCGTCGCACCGTCCGGTGCGCGGCTTCGGCCCGACCGAACCTGTCCAGGAGTTCACGGGCACATGCGGCGGCCTCGTGGCGGGGCATCCCGTGCGGGCGCCCGGCGAGTACCAGGTCCTCGGTCGCGGTGCCCATCGGGTCCGTGCCGGGCCGCCGGGAGACGAGGCCGATCGCCCGGCGCACCTGCTCGGGCCCGGCCGCCACATCGGTCCCGGCCACGCGTGCCGCTCCCGAGCCGGCGGCCGAGAGCGTCGAGAGGACCTTCACCGTGGTCGACTTGCCTGCCCCGTTCGGGCCGAGCAGTCCGAAGACGCTTCCCCTCGCCGCGGAGAAGCTCAGCCCCCGCAACGCCGGACCGGCGGCTTGTCCCGGCCGGTCGGACAGGTCTTGGTCAGATCGACGGCTTCACCGCCGGCTCCGGCGTGCGGGCAGCACCCATCGTCACACCCCTTGCCAGGATCTGGTGTGACTCCCACCTTCCCGGTGCCATGGGACACGAGGAGGCTGGTCGGCGAGGGCTGGACCCTACGGTGGGAAGTCGCCGAAGACGCTGACACACGTACGGGGGACCGGGTTCCGACGCCGGCCCCGGTCGCATGGTCACAGGCCCGGACGGGTGCCGGTCCGGCCCGGTCGGTCCGCGCGGCGCGAGCGGACCAGCGCCAGTCCGCCGAGGGCTGTGCCGAGCAGCCCCACGAGCATGGCCACGTAGGCCCCGCCCAGTCCGTTCCCCGTACCGAGGCCGCCGTCGGCCGTGGCCGCGACCAGCCCGCCCAGCACCATGCCGGCCGCAGCTGCCGCCGTGGCCACCTTGGCGGCGAGCCTTCCGCCGGCTGTGATGAGACGACCGGCCGGACGGGCCAGCGCCAGCCCGGCGACGACCGCTCCGGCGAGCGCCGGCAGGGCGCCCGTGACGGCTCCGAGCCGCCCGGCGCCGAACTCGAAGACCCCGGCGGCGACCGGCTGGGCCGAGTCCCGCGCGGCCGCCGGCGCGGCAAGCCCGGCACCTGTGAGCAGCGCGGCCGTGACGGTGGCGAGCAAACGGCGAACAGACATGGGGTGCTCCGTTTCTCCCTGCGAATGCGTACCGCCCGAGAATGTCCGCCCGGCACGTGCCCGGTCGTCCCGCGAACGCGGACGCTTCGCGGTACCGCCGCTGCCGCGCCCGGCTGCCACGGACGCGGCAGGAGGGCGGCGGCTACCGCGTACGCGGTAGCCGGCCTCTCGTCCGCGATGGGGACCCGCCCTCCGGCGGAAGCGAGCTAGGGTGCCGCGCATGAGTGCGGGTGAGTCCGGTGTCCGGGCACGTATCGCTGACTGGGCCATCGCGGCGGGTGTGGCGGCGGCGCTGCTGGCCACCGGGCTGTCCGCGCAGCGTTCCGCCACGCACCCCGGCATACTCGCCGGGTACGGGCTGCTGACAGCCGGCGGGCTGGCGCTGGCGGCGCGCCGCCGGTTCCCGGTCGCTGTCCTGGCCGTCACCGGGCTGTGCGCGACCGGATACCAGGCGGTCGGCTTCGATGTGCCCGCCGTCGCCTACCTGTTCGCGGTGTACGCGGCTGTGCGGGCGGGACACCGCGCCGTCACGGTGGCGGTGAGCGTGGCCGTACTGGCGCTTCTCCCGCTCGCGGCCCTGGTCTCGGGTCCGCATGACGCGGGTGAGGCGTTGGCACAGGCCCGAGGTGCTCTGGAGATCGCCTGGCTGGTCGCGGCCGGCGCCGCCGGCGAGGCGCTGCGGCAGGCCGAGCGGCGGGCGGACGAGGCGGAGCGCACCCGGGAGGAGACCGCTCGGCGCCGCGCGGACGAGGAGCGGCTGCACATCGCACGGGAGTTGCACGATGCGCTCACCCACCAGATCTCCGTCATCAAGGTGCAGGCCGAGGTCGCCGTCCACGTGGCCCGGAAGCGTGGGGAACAGGTGCCGGAGGCCCTGCTGGCGATCCAGGAGGCCGGCCGTGAGGCGAGCCGGGAACTGCGCGCCACCCTGGAGGCGCTGCGCGACGACGACACGGCTCCGCCGCGGGGACTCGACGACATCCCGGGCCTCGTGGAACGAGCGGGCAGGACGGGCCTGGAGGCGACACTGACGATGCGGGGACAGCTCCACGACGTACCGTCCGCGGTGGGCCGGACCGCCTACCGCATCGTCCAGGAGTCGCTCACCAACATCGCCCGCCACGCGAACGCCGCCACGGCATCGGTCCGCATCGACCGCTGCCCGGACACCCTCGCGATACGCGTCGACGACGACGGGACGGCGACGCCGGTCGCCCCACCGGCGTCCGGCGTCGGCCTGCTCGGTATGCGCGAACGGGTCACCGCCCTCGGCGGCCGGCTGCGGGCGGCCCCCGCAGCGAGGGCGGCTTCACCGTCCACGCCGAACTCCCCCTGGAGCAGCCCTCGTGATCCGTGTCCTGCTGGCCGACGACCAGTCGCTCATCCGCAGCGGTTTCCGCGCGCTCCTCGACCTGGAGGAAGACATCGAGGTGGTGGCCGAGGCGGCGGACGGTGACGAGGCCCTGCGGCTCGCCGCCTGCCATCTGCCCGACGTCGCGCTCATCGACATCCAGATGCCGGGCACCGACGGGATCGAGGCGACCCGCCGCATCACCGCCGACCCCGCACTGGCGGGGGTCCACGTGGTGATCCTGACCAACTACGGCTTCGACGAACACGTCTTCGACGCGCTGCGCGCCGGTGCCGCCGGCTTTCTCGTCAAGGACATCGTGCCCGAGGACTTCCCGCACTCCGTACGTGTCGCCGCGCGAGGCGACGCCCTGCTCGCCCCCGCGATCACCCGGAAGCTGATCCACCGGTATGTCACCCAGCCTCTCCGCACGGACACCGGCACGGGGCTGGAGGAGCTGACCGGCCGCGAACGCGAGACCGTCGTCCTGGTCGCGCAGGGCCTGTCCAACGACCAGATCGCCGAGCGCCTCGTCATCAGCCCGCTCACCGCGAAGACCCACATCAACCGGGCCATGGCCAAGCTCCATGTCCGCGACCGCGCCCAACTGGTCGTCCGCGCCTACGAATCCGGCCTGGTGTCACCGCGCACCCCGTGACACGGCGGCCCGGCGCGCCTCCGGGCGCCTCGCCCCGGAAGCGATTCCCGGGCGCGACCGCCCGGCCGTCGGTCAGAGTGCGGGACGTGGACCAGGTCAGGTGAGGCGAAGACGGTGGTGGAGGATCCGGAGCGTGTCACCGACCAGGTGGGTGGGTGAGAGGCGGAAGTGCCAGCAGGGGCTGGGACGGAGCAGTGCGGCACCCTGTCGCTCGAGGCCCAGCACGGCTTGGAAGAGGAGCATCAGGAGGGGACGGTAGAGGAACTGGGCTGCCGGGTCGGCCTCGTCCAGCGCGGCGTGGGCGGTCCGGAAGGCGGCGCGGGCCTTGCCGCACGCATGGGCGAGGAGAGCACGGACGGCGGGGGTCTCCCGGCCGGCTTCCAGGTCGGCGCGGGTGACGCGGAAGTGCAGCAGGTCGGTCTCGGGGATGGTGAGCAGGCCGCGCCGCAGGTCGTCCGCCAGGTCGGCGAGATCGTCCCAGCGCTGCGCGGCGTCGATGGCCAGCCTCGACGCGGTCACGTTGCGCGCGTGGGGCGGGACGCGGCATGCGGCGAGCAGGATGCGGGCGGCCGGCAGGTTGCCGCGCTCGACGTTGTCGTGGTGGTCCTGTTCGGTGGCGTATCCGGTCAGTCCCAGGCGACCGGCCTGTGCCGCGAGGTAGGCGTGGACGTCGCCGGGGTCGATGGGCCGCACCCGCATGGTGTGCAGAAACGCCCGCAGCAGAGGTTGTTCGGCGCGGCCGGTGGCCAGCCCCTGCCTGACCTGGTCGGCCCAGGCGTGGAAGGCCGCCGGGTCGCACTGGCGCACCGGCACATCCGCCAGGCAGTCGGCGTGGATGGACAGGGCGCCCACAGCGAGCAAGTGGGGCTGCCACGCAGGGGGGCTCAGGAGGCGCCCTGGAACGTAGAGGCCCGGGTATCTGCGGGCCGCCAGGTGCGCCGCGGCGGTGTAGTCGTCGCGCAGCCGGCCCCGGGGGATCCCCGCCAGGTGCAGTGTGCGCTGCCAGGGCGCGGCCTCGGTCCCGAGCCGGCGCAGCAGCGGCAGGACGGACGCCGTCATGAGGGCTGGTTCGCCTGCCCCGGTTGCGGCGGTTCCCCGGTGAGCTGGTGCAGGGCGAAGCGGGCGGTGTCCCTCAGCCCGTCCCACAAGGTGGTGCCCAGGTGGGAGGCGATCGCCGTGGACAGGCCGAGCAACGCGGGCGGACCGGAGCGGCCCGACGCGTCCTGCGGGTCCGGCAGGAGGGCGTGGCCGCTGAGCGTCGCGGAGGGGGCAGTGCCACCGGGTTCCCCCGCGCCCGCCGTGTCCTCCGGTCCCAGGGTGCCGAAACGGCGCCGGCGCTGCTGGTACAGCTCCAGGGCGTGACGGAAGTGAGGGGCGCGGAAGTCGGGCCAGAGCACGTCGAGGAAGACAAGCTCGGCGTAGGCGCAGTGCCACAGCAGGAAGTTCGACAGCCGGTGCTCGCCCCCGGTGCGCAGGAGCATGTCCACGTCGGGGAGTTCGGGCAGCTGCATGTGCTGGGCGAAACTCTCCGCCGTGATCTCTTCGGCCGCAACGCCCTCGGCGGCCAGGGAACGCGCGGCATCGCACACGTCCTGGCGGCCTCCGTAGTTGAACGCCAGGCTCAGGTGCAGGGTGCTGTTGCCGCGGGTGAGGTCCTCGGCCTCGCGCAGCTTCGCCATCACGTCCGCGGGGATGCGGGGGTCCTCACGGCCCAGCAGACGCAACCGGACGCCACGCTCGTGCATGCGCCGCACTCCCCGGTCGATGACGTGCTGGGCGAGGAAGCGCACCAGGAAGCTGACCTCTTCCTCCGGGCGCGACCAGTTCTCCGTGGAGAAGGCGAACAACGTCAGCCACTCGACGTCCTCCTCCAACGCGCCGTCCAGAACCGCTTCGAGGGCGGCCCAGGCGGCCATGTGGCCGTGGCTGCGCTCCAGCCCGCGGTGCCGGGCCCAGCGGCCGTTGCCGTCCATGATGCAGGCGACATGCCTGGGAGGAGTCCTGGAACCCATGCCATCCACCCTCAACCGACCGCGCGCAGCGGTAACTTCGTGCCAGGGAGTGCCTGCCCGGGCGCGGTCGGGCGTACCCGGGCAGGCACTCCTTCGGGGGAAAAGTGGAGTCCGGGCGCATGGCGGCGGAAGTGTGTCACCTCGCTGGAGCGTCCGTCGGCTCACCCGCCGGCGCCCCGCTCCCCGCTGCTGACGCCGTGGAGGGCCGGCCCGTTCCCCGCGACGGGTCCACGGGGAACGGGACCGGACCGGTCCCTACGGCCGGTTGCCGCTCTTCATGCGGCCAGCCAGGTCTTGGCGCGGGTTCGCGCGGCCAGGGCGGCGGCGTCGGGAGTGACCCCGATGCCCGGACCGGTGGGCACGTCCAGATGCCCGTCCCGGAGCACGAACGGTTCCGTCAGATCGTGCTCGTAGTAGCGGGAGGAGGCGGAGGTGTCGCCCGGCACCGTGAAACCCGGCAGTCCGGCCAGCGCGACGTTCGCCGCGCGTCCGATGCCGGTCTCCAGCATGCCGCCGCACCAGACAGCCACGCCATGGGCGCGGCAGACGTCATGAATGCGCCGGGCTTCGAGGTAGCCGCCCACACGTCCCGGTTTGATGTTGACGATCCGGCACGCCCCGAGCGCCAGCGCGTCCGCGGCCGCCCGCGCCGAAACGACCGACTCGTCCAGGCAGATCGGTGTCCGCATGAGGTGCGCCAGTTCCGCGTGCTGGCGCAGATGCTCCTCGCCCAGAGGCTGCTCCACGAGCAGCAGCCCGAAGTCGTCGAGCCGTGCCAGGTGGCGGGCGTCGCCGAGGGTGTACGCGGCGTTGGCGTCGACCTGCAGCAGGACGTCGTCGCCGAACCGCTCCCGCACCGCGCGTACGGGCTCGACATCCCAGCCGGGCGCGATCTTCAGTTTGATCCGCAGGTAGCCCTCGTCGAGATATCCGGCGACGGCGTCGAGCAGTTCCGGCACCGAGTCGAGGATGCCGACCGAGACACCGGCGGGCACCCTGTTCCGGGTCGCGCCCAGGTAGTCGCCCAGCGACTCGTCGCGGGCCCGCAACTGCGCGTCGAGCACGGCGGCTTCCACGGCGGCCTTCGCCATGCGGTGCCCGCGCACCGGGTCGAGCAGCTCCGCGACCTCCTCCGCCCGCACGTCGCCGCGTTCGAGCAGCCGTGGGACGAGGAAGTGCTCCAGCACGTTCGCCGCTCCCGCCACGTATTCGGAGGAGTACATCGGTGTGCCGAACGCCACGCATTCGCCCCAGCCCTCCGCGGCCGGGGTGACCACGCGGACGAGCAGCAGGTCCCGTTCGTGTACGGTGCCGAACGAGGTGCGGAACGGGTGCCGCAGGGGCATCGTCACCTGGAGCAGCTCGATTCCCTCGAGTTTCATGCGGTTGGTCCTTTCGGAAATGCCGCGAGCACGGCGGCGGCGATCGCGGATCGTTCGGTCAGGGCCGCGACCGACACATGTTCGTCACGGGCGTGGGCGCCGTCGCCGACGGCGCCGATACCGTCGAGCACGGGAACTCCGGTGGCGGCGGCGAAGTTGCCGTCGCTGGCGCCCCCCACAGCGACCTCCGCGAGGTCTGCCCCGAGTTCCGCGGCCGCCGCGCGCGCGAGGCCGGCCATCGCGATGATCGCGGGGGTGCGTTCCATCACGGGCCGGTTCCACTCACCGGTGACGGTGATCGCGGCCCGCGGGTCGTGGGGCTCCAGGCGTGCGAGCGCCCGGTCCACCCGGTCCGCCTCGGCCTGGCTCGCGACCCGCACATCGACCCGTGCGGTCGCCTGCCCCGCCACCACGTTGATCGCGCTGCCGCCGCGTACGAGGCCGACGTTGACCGTGGTTCCGGCCGCCGGATCGGCCAGCGCGTGCAGCTTCAGCGTGGCTCGGGCCATTTCGTCGATGGCGCTCACCCCCTTCTCCGGATCCAGCCCGGCGTGCGCCTCGCGCCCGGTCACCGTCACGTCGAAGATGCCGACGCCCTTGCGGCTGGTCTTCAGCGCGCCGTCGGCGCTGCCTTCGAAGACGAGAACGGCCGCTGCCCCGGCGCAGGCCCGCTCGATCACCGGACGGGAGGCGGGACTGCCGATCTCCTCGTCACCGTTGAGCACGAGCCGGACCGGGGGCCGGCGGTGGCCGGTCGCGTCCAGCGCGCGGAGCGCCCAGACGGCCTGCACGAGCCCGGCCTTCATGTCGAAGATTCCCGGACCGCTCGCCCGGTCCCCGTCCACGGCACACGGCCACTCGGCGAGCGTGCCGGCTTGCCAGACCGTGTCGTAGTGCCCGAGCAGGACGACCGGTGCGGAACCGACGCCGGGGAACTCGAGCGTGAGCGCGTCCCCGTAAGGGCCGCCGTCGGTGCGTGAGCGGCGCTGCGGTTCGCCGAGCGTGTCGGTGATCCACCGCTCGATCCGGGCGAGCCCACGGTCGAGGAGTACCGGGTCGTCGCTGGGGGTTTCGCGGCCGACGAGGTCCAGGACGTCGTCCAGTAGTTGCGCGCGGTGCGCTTCGAGCCATCGGTGCAGGCCCACGACGTCGATGCCGCGCAGTGCCGAAGCGTTGGGTACAGCGTTCATCGCCATGCCTCCTGTGGGGTCCTCGTGCTCGCGGCCACCGGCCGCCGCATGGTTTCCGGCAGGCCCAGGGCGCAGGCGGCGACCAGCGCCGCGACCGCGAGCCCGAGCAGGGGAACGCTCCACGCGGCTCTGCCGGAGGAGACGAACACCAGCGTGGCCACCGTCGGGGCGAGTCCGCCGCCCAGTGCGGCACCGAGCTGGTAGCCCAGCGACGCGCCGCTGTAGCGGACCGCTGCCGGGAACTGCTCCGCGATCATCGCGGGTGTCGCGCCCTTCATCGACGCCGTCAACGGCGAGGCCAGTGCGAACGCCAGGTAGAACAGCACCGGGCTGCCGTTCTTCACCAGCCAGAAGAAGGCGAACAGGTAGAACCCGGTCAGCACCGCGCCGGTCAGTACGACAGGGCGTCGGCCGAAGCGGTCCGCCAAGGCCCCGGACACCAGCGAGAAGAGGGTGGTCCCGGTGAGGAAGACCGCCTGTGCCCCGAGGCTTTGTCCGGCGGAATGGCCGACCGCCACGGCGTAGGTGAGGAAGAAGGAGAAACCGATGTAGGCGATGGCGTTGTAGCCCAGGCTCAGGCCGAACGTCAGCAGCAGGGCGCGGGGGTGGTGACGGAGCACGGTGAGCAGGGGTATGGACGGTGGCGCGCCGGACTCCGGCTGCGGCGGCACGTCGTCCACGCCCTGGCGGGCGACCAGGCCGACGACGATCAGCAGACCGCCCAGGAGGAACGGGACCCGCCAGCCCCAGGTGAGCATCGTGTCGGGGAACAGCGCGTTCATCAGCGCGAAGACGACGATGGCGAGCAGTCCGCCGATGCTGATCCCGGCGCCGGTGAAGCTGCCGTAGAAGGCCCGTTTGTCCGGTGGCGCGGACTCGACCCCGTACAGTGCCGCGCCGCCCCACTCACCACCCGCGGCGACGCCCTGCACCAGGCGCAGCGCCACGAGCAGGACGGGGGCCCACACACCGATCACCGAGTAGGTGGGCAGCAGCCCGACGGCCACCGTGGACAGCCCCATCGTGGTCAGCGTGAGGATCAGCATCCGGCGCCGTCCGACCCTGTCGCCCCAGTGCCCGGCCAGGATCCCGCCGAGCGGGCGGGCCAGGAAGCCGGTACCGAACGCGGCGAAGGCCAGGAGTGTGCCGACAAGCGGATCGGCGGCGGGAAAGAACAGTTTGTTGAAGACGAGCGATGCTGCGGTGCCGTAGATGAGGAAGTCGTAGTACTCGAGCGTGGTCCCCATGCAGGACACGAAAAATATCTTGAGCATGCCGGGGCGTGCTCCGGGTGGTGCGGCCATCCAGCCACTCTCCTTGACGCGCTGGGCGCCCCTCGGCGACGAAGTCGTGCAGCAGTTTTACCGTGGTCGCCGCATTCAGGCAAGGATCTGGCAATCGACGCCTGATCCAGTCACTCCTTCTCCGAGACGCCCTACCGGCGCGTGGCCGGGCCGCTAGGATGCCTGATCCGTGCATTGTCACCGGTGCCGATGCCGGTTTCGCGCACCGTAGGAAGGGAGAAGGGCCTCGATGGCAGACGAGGGCAAGCTGGACGACGCCGACCTCGACCTGATCGCCGCGCTGCAGCACGCGCCCCGCGCACCCTTCGACCTGCTCGCGCGGGTACTCGGCAGCTCCGCTCGCACGGTCGGGCGCCGGTACAGCCGTCTGCTGAACGACGGCTTGCTTCGTGTCATCTGCGAGGTCGACTGGTCTCTGCTGGCCGAGGGACCCCCCGTGCACATGTGGATCGGCACGAAGCCAGGGCGGACCCGGGATGTCGCTGCCAGGCTCGCCGACCGGGCGGACACCACACACGTCGGCATCACTTCAGGCCGTGCGGACGTCTATGCCGTCCTGCACGGGATGACCCGGGCGTCGACCAGCCGCGCACTGGTCGACGAAATCCCGGGCATCCCGGGCGTCCGCGGGACACGGACGCATTGGAGCCTGCGGAGGCTCGCCAGCTCGGCGGCGTGGCGACTGCCCCGGCTGACCGCGGACCAGAAGGCGGCGCTCACCGCGCACACCGTCCCCGAGGAAAGCAACGGCCCGCACCTCGGCCCGTTGGAACGCGAGGTCGCGGCCGTGCTGCGTGACAACGCGCGGGCGCCCTACTCCGACCTCGCCCGCGCCCTGGACGTATCCGAGTCCCGCGCCCGGCGCACAGCGACGGCCATGTTCGACTCGGGGCTGCTGCGCCCCCGCGTCGAGATCGAACCGCGACACCTGGGCTACCAGGTCGAGGCCGTACTCGAGATCTCCTGCCCGCCGAGTGCGACCACGCGGCTGAGCACGGCGATCGCCGCCCATCCGGCCACGCGGTTCCTCGCGCTCATCGGCGCTTCCAGCACCTTCGTGTGCGACGGTGTGTTCCGCGACGAACAGGACCTCGCCGATTTCATCAGCGGCGGGAGCGCCGCCTGCGAGGACGTCACGGCCGTCGAATGCACATTGCAACTGGAGGTCCTGAAGCGCTACTGGCGTCGGACCTGACGCGCGGAGCGCCCGTCGGGAGCGGCGTATCGGCCAGCGCGCCCCGGACCATGGCCGCCGGGCCGCCGTGCGGCACACGGCGCCCCGGCGGGACGGTGTTCCCGGCGGGTGCGGATCAGCCGTCGCGCGGGGGCCGCCGCGTCCGGGACCCCTCTCACGCCGAAGCGGTCGGCGAGTACGCAGCCGGGCGGCCGGGCCCCGCCCTCGCTCCCTGCGGCGGCCCGTCTCACCGCACGGTGATGACCAGCTTGCCCGTGGTGCGGCCCGTCTCCCCCAGGGCGTGGGCACGGGCGCCCTCGGCGAGGGGGAAGGTGCCGGAGACGTGCGCGCGCAGTCTGCCCCGCTCCACCAGTTGGGCGAGGGCGCGCATCCCGGCCTGGTCGTGCTCGACGAGCAGACCGACGGCGCGGACCCGCGCCTTCTCCGCCGCGGCCGGGGTGTCCTGGGCGCCCGGCAGCAGGGAGACGAGGACGCCACCGGGGCGGAGCACGCCCACGGAACGCGTGGCGGTCTCCCAGCCGAGCGTGTCGAGGACGACGTCATAGGGCTCCTCGGCGTCGGTGAAGTCCTCGAAGCGGTGGTCGATACAGGCGTCCGCGCCGAGCCCGCGCAGGAAGTCGTGCTTGGGGGCGCTGGCCGTCCCGGTGACGTGTGCGCCGCGCTCCTTGGCGATCTGTACGGCGAGGTGTCCCACGCCGCCGGCCGCGGCGTGGATCAGCACCCGCTGTCCGGCCCCAAGGCCCGCGGTCTCCACGAGAGCCTGCCAGGCGGTGAGTCCGGCCAGCGGCAGAGCGGCCGCCTGGACGTGGTCGATCCCGGCCGGTTTGGGGACGAAGGCGCGGGCGGGGCCGGTCACGTACTCGGCGTGGGAGCCCGCCCCGTACGGGTAGGGCAGCATGCCGAACACCTCGTCACCGGGCTGGAAGAGGGTGACGCCGAAGCCCGTCTCCACCACGGTGCCCGAGACATCCCAGCCGAGGGTCATCGGTGGCGGCGGCAGGAAGACGCGCATGGCGCGGTGTTTGAAGTCCGTGGGGTTGAGCCCGGCGGCGTGCACGGCGACGAGGATCTCGCCGGGGCCGGGTGCGGGACGCGGAAGCTCGGTCAGCCGCAGGACCTCGGGGCCGCCCAGCTCCGTCTGGTGCAGGGCGAGCATCACGGGGGCGCCGTCCGGGGCGGCCGGTTCCGCGGAGTCCGCGGTGGCCGCCGGGTCCGGGGCGTGGAGGTTCTCAGGAGTGTGCGTCGAAGCCATGTCCCGATCCTGGCGGTGCGGCCAGGCCCGTGACGATGGCAAGAAGGCCAGGCTCCGATACATTCTTGCCATGCCCTTCGAGCCCGCCACCCGCCACGTCCCCGATGCCTCCGGCGCTCGCGCCGCACGCCCCGCACCCGCCCCGCCCTCCCTGGCCCGTGACCTCGCCGACCGCGCGGCGGAACTGGACCGCCTGATGCATCCGGACCCGCGGCCCGGCGCCCACAAGGTCGTCGTCCTCGCCCTGGACGGCGTCTACCCCTTCGAACTCGGCATCCCGCACCGCGTCCTGGGCTCCGCCGGCGGCCGTTACGAGGTGCTGTCGGCGAGCGCGGACGGAGCGCCCGTACGCACCGACTCGGACCTGACCGTCACGCCCGGACACGGCCCCGAGGTGCTGGCCGAGGCGGACACGGTGATCATCCCTCCCTACGCGCTCTCCCGCGCCTCCTCCGCCGACCCGGACCCGCGGGCCCTCGCCGCGCTCTCCCGCGTCCGGCCCGGCACCCGTCTGGTGTCCATCTGCACGGGTGCCTTCCTGCTGGCCGCCGCGGGTCTCCTGGACGGGCGCCGGGCCACCACCCACTGGGCGCTCGCCGACCACTTCCGGGAGCTGTTCCCCCGGGTCGAGCTGGACGCGGGCGTGCTCTTCGTCGACCACGGTGATGTCCTGACCTCCGCGGGGGCGGCGAGCGGTGTCGACGTCTGCCTGCACCTGGTGCGCAAGGACCACGGCAGCGAGGTGGCCAACCACGTGGCCCGCTGCTGCGTGGTGCGGCCGTACCGGGACGGCGGACAGGCCCAGTACATCGAACGGCCGCTGCCGCCGGCGAGCGCGGCCGGCACCGGGCCGACCCGCGACTGGGCACTCCAGCGGCTGGAACTGCCGCTCACACTGGACGAGTTGGCCGCACACGCGGCGATGAGCACCCGCACCTTCGCCCGGCGCTTCCGGGAGGAGACCGGTATGAGCCCCGGCCGCTGGCTGACCCAGCAGCGGCTGCGGCGGGCGCGGCACCTGCTGGAGTCCAGCGACCTGCCGGTGGAACGGGTCGCCCACGAGGTCGGATTCGCCACCGCCACCTCGCTGCGGCGGCACCTGGCCGCGGAGGCGGGAGTCGCCCCGTCCGCGTACCGGCGCACTTTCCGCGCCACGGAACCCGCCGCCGGATGACGCCGCGCGCCGCTCCCCGGTCGGCAACCGCTGCGCCGGGCGACCGGCGTGGAAAGGCACACACCCCCTGGGCCGCGTCCGCTAGGACATCGTCATGTCCTGGTCGGCCGCGATGACGGCTGCCAGGTCGGAGCCCGCTCGGAGCAGCGCCACGGTCTTCATGGCGATCTGGTCCAGGCGCCGTCGCAGAAGGTCCTCGGCCTCTTCCAGACCACCGAGGCGGTGCAGGGAGTGCATGATGTCGCGCACTGCGGGGATGCCGTAGCCGGCACCGCGCAGGGCCACGACGATGCGGGCCGCTCTGATCGCCGGGAGACCGTAGCGACGGGCGCGCAGTGACGTCACACGCTCCGAGGCGATCAACCCTTCCCGCTCCCAGAACCGCAGGGCCGAGGGACGTACGCCGAGCGCTCCGGAGAGTTCGGTGATCGTCATGGCGTCGCCGTCCTGCTCACCGTCGCCGGTGCCGGCTTCGGTCTGGATCGCGCGGAGCGCCTGTTGAGCGCGCACGGCCTCCTCCCGGTCCCGGGCGAGCCGGACGTGCACCGCGTTGACCGCCGAGGCTGCCGCGGCGGGCGTCTTCGTGTGCAGCTGAGCCATCAGCTGCCGGGCCGCGACCGGCCCCGCGGCGCCCGCTAGCCCTCGGTAGGCGCGGAGAGCCCGCACATGGACAGGTGTGTAGGAACGGTAGCCGTTGCCCGACCGGGCGGCCCGGGGAATGACTCCCAGCCGCTCCAGGTCGCGGACCTGCTGCACCGAGTAACCGGCTTCTCTGGCGACGTCGACCGTTCTGAGCCGTACGCGCCGCGAACCGCACACGCCGTCACCGTCGCTCTCGCACGCGCTCCTGTCCACAGGCGAAACCCCACACCAGCACTTGAAGGTGATGCTTGAACCATGAGTATGGAACAGATCATCGCGGCCGTGCGAGGCCTCCACGGCGCGCTCGTGCTTCTTCCGGGGCCCGGAGACGACTTCCCCGAGATCGCGTGGGGTGACGCGTTCTTCTACTACGCCCCCGACGGAAAGGTCCCGACGAACGTCCAGCCCTACGGGACGATCGTCACCAAGAACTACCCCGACGACACCGCTGGCGACCTCGACTCCCCGGATCGCTGGCGCGTGAACATCCACGTCGGCCGCGCGACGCTCCAGAAGCTCACCGGGGAAGAGCCACGCGGCCTCGGCCGCCCCCGCGACTGCAGGGCCGTCGATACGGTGATGCCGCACCCGGTGTACGGCGCGCTCGGCTGGGTCTGTGTCGTCAATCCCGGCGAGCGGACGACCGGCACCGTTCTGCGGCTTCTGCGCGACGTCCACGAGGCCGCCGGTAGGCGGTTCGCACGCCGGCACGAACAGGGAGCCGGGCGGACCGACTGAACCGGCCACGAGACGCCGTGGCCCGGCCCCCGCGCGACGACCGCGCGGGGGCCGCGTGACAGCAGGAAGACGGCGAGAGACGCGCGAGAGGCGCCGATATCGGCGGATGCCCTGCCATCGTGGACATCGACGACCCCGCCGGCCGTGAGGCCGTCCGCGCATGCCCACCTTTCTGACGGCTCCCCCCGGCTCGCCGAAGGCCCGCCGGCCCGGCGCCGGGTGCCGCAGTGCGCGTCCGGCCGGCCTCGCTACCGGGCGCCGCCGTCGCGCCGTGTCGAGGCCCGGAAGCGCAGGTCGGGGCCGATGACGACGGGCCCGTCCGGTGTCGCGGCACCGGCGAGTCTGGCGAGCATCAACTCCACACCGGCCGCGGCGAGTTGCTCGTGGCTGAGGTCCATCGCGGTGATCGGGGGGGTGGACAGCCGGGAGTGCTCCGAGTCGGTCAGCGCCGCGACCATCAGGTCCTCGGGGACACGGAGGTCCAGCTCCCGCGCGATCTGGACGACGATGGCGGCGAAGTCGCTGGTGGCCACCACCACGGCGTCCGGACGGCGCGGGACGGTGAGCAGCCGGCGGATGCGGGTCGCCGCACTGTCCGCGCTGAGGCTCTCGCTGAGCAGCTCGGTGCGTGCCCGGTGCCCGTGCCGTTCGCACCAGGCGTGGTACGTCTCGCGGGTGCGCCGGTTCCAGGCGTTGTCCTCGCCGCCGGTGAACAGGGTGACCCGGTCGGCGCCCTGCTCGCGGAGGTGGTCCAGCAGGCCGGAGACCGCGGTGGAGTAGTCGAGCCGGACGGCCCAGGGCAGCTCCGGCCGCTCCGGGTCCTCCTCGATGGTGACGAGCGGGACGTTCCGCCGCAGCAGTTCGGTCACCACGCTGTCCCCGCCGTACGGGTGGGCGACGATGCAGCCGTCCATCGGCACGCTGGCCACGGCCGGGTCGTCCAGTTCGGGAACGTGGATCAGCCCCACCTTGCGCCGCAGCATCTCGGTGGCGACCGAGCCCACCAGCCGGTTGAAGGTCTCGGCGCGGTCGCGGGTGTGCGCGACGGCGAAGCGCGGGCGCAGGACGAGCCCGACGAGGCCGGAGCGGCCGGTGCGCAGCGAACGGGCGCTCGGGTTCGCCTCGTACCCCAGCTCGGCCGCCGCCTTGAGGACGCGGTCCCTGGTCGCCCGGGAGATCGGCCTGAGCCCGGAGAAGGTGTGCGAGACGGTGCTGATCGACACCTCGGCCCGTTCGGCGACGTCCCGGATGGTGACCTTGCGTTTGGAGGTTCTGCCGCCCACCGGCGTCGACTCCTTTCGGCCTCCTCGGTCGGACCAAGTATCGCCCATGCCCGGCGCACACGTGGCGGGTGGTCGCCGGATGCCCTTCCGCACGACTCTTGACAGTCCGAGGCGGGGAGTCCCAGGGTGGCCGCACGCGTCAAAACCTTTTGATGGGATCGCGATGACTCCTTCGAGCGGCTCCCTCCTGGGAGAAGACCCGGGAAGATCCACCGAACCACGGACCGTCGGCGAGGTCTGCGACGGCATGCGACTCGGCCCGGCACATCTGGTCGCCGGTTCCGTACTGTTCTTCGCGTTCGTCGTCGAGGCATGGGAGCAGGTCGGCCTCGTCTACGTGTCGGACGGCATCGCGGCGGACTTCGGCATCGGCAACACCCGGCTGGGCTGGGCCCTGTCGGCCGTCGCGTTCGGGATGGTGCCCGGCGCGCTGCTGTGGGGCAGGCTCATCGACAGGCTCGGCCGCCGCCGGGTGGCCGTCTCCAGCCTGCTGCTCTACGCCCTGCTCGCGCTGCTCGCCGGGCTGTCGCCGGCCTTCTGGCCGTTCCTCGTGCTGCGGTGCCTGTCCGGGATGGCCTTCGGCGGTGTCTACACCGTGACGTTCCCCTACTTCCTGGAACTCCTGCCGACCAGATGGCGCGGGCAGGGCGCGGTCGCGCTGTCGATCGGCTTCCCCGTCGGCACGCTGCTGTGCATCGGAGTGAGCCAGACCCTCGGCGCGGTCAGCTGGCGGCTGGTCGCGGTGGTGGCCGCGCTGGCCGGCCTGTGGGCCCTGGCGATCCGGCGGTGGGTGCCCGAGTCGCCGTACTGGCTGGCCCGCCAGGAACGCCATGCCGAGGCCGTCCAGGTGCTGCGGCGGCTGGGCAGCCCGGTCCCCGAGGGTACGCGCTTCGCCCACGACGACGGACGCACCGGCACCCTGCGCAGCCTGTTCACTCCCCCGCTGCGCCGTCGGTTCCTGCTGCTGCTCGTCGTCTCGTTCGCGTTCAGCTGGGGCTACTGGGGGCTGCAGACCTGGCTGCCGGTGCTGCTGGAGAGCAAGGGGCTGAGCATGTCCGGCGCGGTGGGGTTCGTGGCCCTCACCCAACTCGTCTCGGTGCCGGGGTACGTGCTCGCCGCGTGGCTCACCCGCCGGTTCGGCCGCAAACCCGTCTTCCTCACCTTCGCCTTCGTCTCGGCCGTGGGCGGCCTGCTGTTCGGCTTCGCCACCAGCCAGACCCAGACGTACGCCGGCAACCTCCTGCTGTCCTTCGTCTCGCTCGGCGCGTGGGGCATCTGGAACACCTGGTCCGGAGAGATCCTCCCGACCGGGCTGCGCGGGATCGGCTACTCCTGGGTGACGGCGGCGATCCTGCTGGCCAACACCCTCTCGGCGCCCGTCATCGGCGCCCTGATGGACAGCGGCCTGGCCACCGGGGTCACCGTCGGCTCGATCATGGCCTTCCTGGTCGTCGCACTGCTCGCCGCCCTCCCGATCCAGGAGACCGAGGGCCGCGCCCTCGACTGACACCGAGCCCCGCGGCTTCCGGCGGCGGTGGCACACACGAACCCGATCCACCCTCAGCGGTAAGGAGTTGCGATGACATACCGGGTCGCCATGGACATCGGTGGCACGTTCACCGATGTCGTCACCTTCGACTCGGCCTCACGCCAGGTCCGCGCGGGAAAGGTCCTGACCACACCGGACGACCTGGCCCGCGGGGTCTTCGACGCGCTGGAGCGGTTCCGGCTCCCGTTCGACGAGGTCTCCTTCTTCGTCCACGGCACCACGCAGGGCCTCAACGCCCTCCTGGAGCGCCGGGGCGCCAACGTGCTGATCGTCACCTCGCGCGGCATCGGCGACGTCTACCGGATCGCCCGCGGAAACCGGGAGCGGCTCTTCGACCTGCACTACCGCAAGCCGACGCCGCTGGTGCCGCGCGAGGCCGTCGTGGAGGTGGGCGGCCGCTTCGACGCCACGGGCGAGGAGCTGGAGCCGCTGGACGAGGACGCCGTCCGCCTGGCGGCCGAGCGGGTACGCGACGAGGGCTTCGACGCCGTGGCCGTGTGCTTCCTGTTCGCCTTCCGCAACGCGGAGCACGAGCGCCGGGCGGGCCGCATCCTGCGGGAGGAACTCGGCGAGGACCGGCTGGTCGTCCTCTCGCACGAGGTCGCCCCCGAATGGCGCGAGTACGAGCGGACGTCGACGACCGCCATGGAGGCGTACACCGGGCCGTCGGTGCACCGGTACCTCGACAGGATCGAGGCACGCTTCACCGACAAGGGCCTCGACGTCCCCGTGCACGTGATGCAGTCCTCCGGCGGGCTCGTCAACGCGGACTTCGCCCGGCGGCACCCGCTCCAGACGCTGCTGTCCGGACCTGTCGGCGGCACCATGGGCGGGGTCGCGGTGAGCGAACTGCTGGACCGTCCGAACATCATCTGCGTCGACATGGGCGGGACCTCCTTCGACGTCTCGCTCGTCATGGACCACGAGGCGGACGTGTCCCCGAGCGGCAGTTGCGAGGGGTTCCCCGTGCTGATGCCGATGGTCAATCTGCACACCATCGGCGCGGGAGGCGGTTCCCTGGCCTACGCGGAGGGCACGGCGCTGCGGGTCGGCCCGGAGTCCGCCGGGGCCGTGCCCGGGCCCGCCTGCTACGGGCGCGGCGGCAGCCGGGCGACCGTCACCGATGCCAACTGCGTGCTCGGCAGGGTCGATGCCGGCTCCTTCGCCGGCGGCGGGATGAAACTCGACCTGGACGCCGCGCACCGGGCCGTGGCGGCGCTGGCGGAAGAGCTGGACATGGACACGGTCGAGCTGGCCTCCGGTATCTGCGACGTCGGCAACGCCAAGATGGCGCAGGCCATCCGCACACTGACCGTGGAACACGGCCGGGAGCCGGGGCAGTTCGCCCTTCTCGCCTTCGGCGGCGCGGGGCCCATGCACGCGGCGTTCATCGCCCGGGAGATCGGGATCACCGAGGTGGTCGTCCCCCGGTTCCCCGGCGCCTTCTCCGCATGGGGGATGCTGGAGTCCGACGTGCGGCGCGACTTCAGCACGCAGTTCCTGGCCACGAACGACACTCTCGACACCACCGCTCTGGCCGAGGCACTGGAGAGGCTGCGCGGCCAGGCGGACGAGGCCCTGACCGAGCAGGGCATCGACCCGGCCGACCGGTCCGTCACCCACGGCATCGACATGCGCTACGAGAGTCAGGACTACACACTGACCGTGCCGATCCTGGACACCGACGAGGTGACCGGCACCGGCTTCGTCGAGATCCTCCAACAGCGCTTCGCCGAAGCGCACCACAAGCGCTACGGCCACGCCACCCCGGGCGCCCCGGTGCAGTTCGTCGCCCTGCGCACCACCGGACACGGGCGGGTGGAGCGCGCGCACAGCGAGGCCGAGGCCCCCACCGGCCCGGCCCCGTCCCCCGTCACCCGGGATGTCGTCTTCGACGGCACGACCCGGCCCACCACCGTCGTCGCCCGGTCCGCACTGCCCGTGGGCACGCGGCTCGCCGGCCCGGCCATCGTGCACGAGGAGACATCCACGACGGTCGTACCCCCGGACGCCGAACTGCGCGTCGACGACAACGAGTTCCTGATCATCACCCTCGCCGCGCGGCCGGAAGCGGAGGACCTGGCATGACCATCAGCCCCGTCACCACCGAAATCATCCGCTCGGCACTGATCCAGGCGGCCGAGGACATGAACACCACCCTCATCCGGTCCGCGTACACGCCGACGATCTACGAGGGCAAGGACTGCGCCGTCGCGCTGCTGGACCGCCAACACCGGGTCCTCGGCCAGTCGTCCGGGCTGCCGATCTTCCTGGGCAACCTGGAGGAGTGCTCCCGTCGCACCGAGGAGGAGTTCGGTCCGCAGGTGTGGCAGCCCGGCGACGTGTGGGTCCTCAACGACTCCTACATCGGCGGCACCCACCTGAACGACTGCACCGTCTACGCGCCCATTTTCGTCGGCGGGGAACGCGTCGGTTTCGCCGCCTCGCGCGCCCACTGGATCGACATGGGCTCCAAGGACCCCGGCGGTTCGATGGACTCGACCACCATCTACCAGGAGGGCCTGCGCATGGGGCCCACCCGGATCGTCGCCGGTGGCGAGGAGTGCGCCGACGTGGTGCGGCTGATCGCGACCAACGTCCGCTTCCCCGACGTGACGCTCGGGGACATGCGCGCCCAGGTCGCCTGCGCCCGCATGGGGGTGCGGCGCCTGGGTGAGCTGTTCGCCAGATACGGCGCGGCCACCATCGAGGAGGCCAGGCAGGAGATCTTCGCGCAGACCGAGCGGCTGGAACGGCAGCGGATCGCCGAGATCCCCGACGGCACCTACGAGGCCACCGGTCACCTCGACAACGACGGCATCGACCTGGCGGTTCCGCTGGAGGTCACGGTGCGGGTCACCATCGCGGGCGAGCGCATGACGATCGACCTGACCGACTGCGCGGACCAGACCACCGGGCCGGTCAACTGCGGTCGCGCCCAGGCCGTTTCGGCCGCGCGCGTAGGCTACAAACTGCTGATCTCCCCCGCGGTCAGCCTGAACGGCGGCTCCTTCGCGCCGCTCGACGTGCTGGTGCGGGACGGGTCCATGCTCGGAGCCGGCGAGCCGGCGGCATGCCAGTACTACTACTCCAGCCTGGGCATGCTCATCGACCTCATCGTCAAAGCGCTGGCACCGGTGATGCCCGACAAGGCCGCCGCCGCCAGCTACGGCGACTCGATGATCGTGCAGTTCGCCGGCCACAACCCGCGCACCGGCAAGCCGTTCGTCACCCTTGAGGCCACGGTCGGCGGATGGGGCGCGTGGCGGGGCGGCGACGGCGAGAGTGCGCTGATCAACAACGTCAACGGCTCGCTGTGCGACCTGCCCATCGAGGTGTTCGAGACGCTCTATCCCGCGCGGGTCACCGAGTACCGCATCCGGCAGGGCTCCGGCGGCGCGGGGAGGTGGCGCGGCGGCGACGGCGTGGTGCGTGAGTACGTCATGGAAGCCGACCAGGACCTCTCGCTGTGGTGGGAGCGTTCCGTCACCCCGGCGTGGGGGCTCGCCGGCGGCCGGCCGGGCACACCACCCCGTGTGGTGCTCAACCCCGGCACCGGGAACGCCCGCGACCTGCTCAAGGCCAACAGCCTGCGGGTGCGCAAGGGCGACGTGCTGCGCTGCGAGTCCGGCGGAGGCGGGGGCTACGGGGACCCGGCCGAACGCGCGGCGGAGGGGAATCACGCGGTGGACGGGGATCACGCGGCATCACGGAGGGGGTGAGGCCGGGCGGGCTGTTCCCAGCCGGGAGCGGCCCGCCCGACGAGGTACGGGTGCCCGAGCGATCCGGGCGGCGGAGCCGGTGATCACGGGGCGGAGCGCGGTAGATTGGCCGTCATGTCTTCGGTACTTGTCATCGGTTACGACCCCCAGGCGATACCCGGTGTCGACGCGCGAGCGCTGACCGCCGCTTTCGACGCGGAGTTGGCCCGATTCGGTGAGCACGGCATCGATGCGGCCTCGGCGCTGGTCGTCTCCGGCGAGTCGGCCGAGTCCGTCCTCGTCCCGTCACTCACCGAACGGCCCTGGCGAGTGGTGGTCATCGGCGGCGGTATCCGCAAGGAGGAGAGCTTGCTGCCGCTGTTCGAGCAGATCGTGAACCTGGTGCGCCGTCACGCGCCGCAAGCCGCCATCGCGTTCAACACCAGCATCACGGACACCTTCGCGGCGGCGCAGCGGTGGCTCTGACCCCGTTCCGACCCCACCCCCTGCGGCGTTGCCCGAGCGGCCCCCCGCGTCCTCGCCGGGGGCGTTCTCCCGTGTCCCGCGCCCGCGGCGGGATGCCACCTCGTGATCGATCGCCATCAGCCGCCCGGGAACCAGTACCCCGCCCACCAGCCGCCCCATCCACCGACGGCCGCGTACCCGCAGGCGCACCCGCGCCCCTCCCCGTACGCACAGCCGCAGCCGGCACGACAGCCGCCTTTCGTGCCGGTGCGACCGCTGCGCTCGCTGGTCGGCGCTGAGGGCGACCCGTACGGGGACACCTGAGGGCTGCGGTACGTGCGGAGCCGGGAACTGCGCCGGTGACCGGCCGCCCGGCCGCGACCACGCTGGGGCCGCGTCTGCTCGACGGTCCCGCCTCGCTGACCGCCACGGGAGCCCGGGCCCCGCCCCGTGGTGGTCAGCCCTGGTGCGTCTCCTGCCACCGGCTGCGCAGCCGGTCCAGCTCCCGCAGAGCCTCCGGTGTCCACACGGTGCGGCCGTGCACGAACCGGCGGATGGCCTCGTTCGCGGCCTCGCGCGGGTCCCGCTGTGCGTCCGCGCTGCTGGTGTCTGCCCCCTGGGTCATGGCCAGTAGTGTACGGAGCGCATACATCACAGGCTATTAGGCGCGCAACAGTGTGATGAGAGACAAGCTGGGGCATCTGCGGATATCGCCGCGACGAAGCCCTCGGCCCGGCAGGGGCGGCTGCGGTCGGCCCTCCCGGCGAGGGCCTCACGAACCCGTCGGCCAGACCACCACGTGGGCGACGACGACTCTCCCGGCACCAGCACCCTGGCGGGCCGGCGGCGCCCCGAGCCCGTCGCCGCGCTCTTCGCCCGCCGCCTTGGACCGCGTCGTCCTGCCGGCCGGGGACCGCCCGTGGCAACCGCGCACCGGTCCCGGAACGGGCCCCGCGCGAGGAGTGGTCCGGCCGCGCGGCCGAGGCTAGGCCGCCGCCGCTGCCAGGGCGCGCAGGCCCCGGGCCGAGCGCGATCCGGGATCGGCCGTGATCAGGACGACTTCCTGGTCGTCCTCGGGGACGAGGAGCACGTCGCAGTTCAGCCGGAGTCTGCCCGCCGTCGGGTGGTCGAGCGTCTTGGTGCGGTGACCGGGGGCGTGTACCGGTCCGGTCTCCCAGATCCGGCGGAACTCGTCACTGGCGTCGTGCAGCTCGGACAGCAGGGAGGCGAGCGCCGCGTCGTGCGGGTAGCGGGCGGCCGCCCGGCGCAGACGCGCCACCACGATGTGCCCGGACTCCTCGGTGCTGGAGCTGTCGGGCATCCGTCCCGCACCGAGGAAGCGGCGACGGGCCAGGTTCACCGTCCCCCGTCCGAGGTCCCCGCCCAGCAGCGCCCGGGCCAGCGGATTCCAGGCGACGACGCCGTAGGCCGCGTCGGTGACGAGCGCGCCGGTCTCCGGCAAGCGCTCCAGCATCCGGGCCACGTGCGGGCGCACACGTCGCACGGCGCCCGCGGCGGGCGGCGGCACGCTCGTCCCGGCCAGGCCGAACAGGTGGCCGCGCTCGGCCGGCGTCAGGCGGAGGGCCTGGGCCAGCGCGTCCAGGACGCGGGGAGAGGGCCGGGGGCCGCGGGCCTGCTCCAGCCGGGTGTAGTAGTCGACGGATATGTGGGCCAGCTCCGCCACCTCCTCGCGGCGCAGTCCCGGGGTCCGGCGCCGGGTCCCGGTGGGCAGACCGAGCTGCCGTGGGCGCAGGGCCGTGCGGCGGTCCCGCAGGAAACGGGCCAGTTCGTCCCGCGCCATGGGCTGCCCTCCTCCGTCGCCTGGTACGGGTTGCTTTCCCGGTGCCTGGTACAAGTTGTCCCTGGCAGGCCGGGCCGCGCCAGGGGATCGTGGCTGCCATGAACGATCGCACAGCACTGGTGACCGGTGCCAACAAAGGCATCGGCAAGCAGATCGCCCGCCTGCTCGCCGCCGAGGGTTTCCGCGTGTACGTGGGCTCCCGCGACGCCGGCCGCGGGCGGCAGGCCGCCGAGGAGATCGGCGACGCCGCGCGTCCGCTGGTTCTCGATGTGACCGACCCGGACAGCATCGCCGCGGCAGCCGACCAGGTGGACCGCCTGGACGTGCTGGTCAACAACGCGGGCGTCTCGCCCTCGCTCGCGCCGCCGACCGAAACGAGCACGGATGTCCTGCGGCGCACCTACGAGACCAACGTTTTCGGCGTCGTCGCGGTGACCAACGCCTTCCTGCCCGCCCTGCGCCGCTCACCGCGTCCCCGCGTCGTCAACGTGTCCAGCGGCACCGGATCACTGACCTGGAGCACGAGCCCGAACCCGCAGTTCGCCCCCGGCAGCGGGGGCGCGGCCGCCTACCGGTCGTCGAAGGCGGCCCTCAACGCCCTCACCGTTCTGTACGCCCAGACGCTGGCCGAGGAAGGGTTCAAGATCAACGCACTCGCTCCCGGCATGCGGGCCACCGGCCTCAACTCCTTGGCGGCCGAGGCCGGCGGGGACCCGGCGGAGGCCGCACGGGGAGCCGTACGGCTTGCGCTCCTGCCGGACGACGGACCGTCCGGCTCCTTCTTCTCCTGGGACGGGACGTCCGTGCCGTGGTGAGGGACGGCCCCTCGCGCACGGACAGGGCGCAGGGGCCGCTCACGGCATGGAGCGCCGGGGCGGGTGCGGTGCCGTGATCACCGGGGGCCTCCGGCGGCACGACGCCGTGACCGGCGCGCCGGCCGCCGGAGCGTCCCTTCCGTCCGCTTCCCCTCAGGCCGGAGCTTTCTGTCCGTCCGCTTCCCCTCAGGTGGCTCGCGAGGTCACCCGAACTGGCCGGGCTGGTAGTCGCCCGCGGGCGTCTGGAGCATGACGTTCCCGCGGTTGAAGGCGTTGATGACCGCGACGACGCCGACCAGAGCGGCGAGCTGCTCCTCGTCGTAGTGCTTGGCGGCGTTCGCCCAGACCTCGTCCGGGACGCCACCGGCCGCGTCGGCGATACGGGTGGCCTCCTCCGCCAGCTCCAGCGCCGCACGCTCGGCCTCGGTGAACACCGTGGCCTCCCGCCAGGTCGCGACCAGGTTGAGGCGCTCCGCCGACTCACCAGCGTGCACGGCGTCCTTGAAGTGCATGTCGGCGCAGAAGGCGCAGCCGTTGATCTGGCTGGCGCGGAGCTTCACCAACTCCTGCGTCGAGGCGGGCAGGCCGCAGTCCTCGAGCACCTTGCCCGCGGCGATGAGGTGCTTGAAGACCTTGCCGAGGACCGGGCTGGTGAAGGGGTTCAGACGGGCTTCCATGAGGCGCTCCCTCGTGTTGTCCGGTGGTTTCACCCCTACGACGGAACAGCCCCGGCCGGTTGTGACATGAAGCAGTATGACGTGCGTCTCCACCGCCGAACCCGCGTCTCCACCGCTGCGGCCTTCCGCGCACGGAACGGGCAAGGCCGAGCGACATGGTGAGATCTGGCATGACGAACGACCAGCTCACGATCACGCATCCGGCCGCCCTCCACGGCCCGGCGCCGTTCGGCCGCGGCCACCCGGTGCTGCCCGAGGTGGACGCGGTGGCGGCACGGCCGTAGCGGGACGCTGTCGCGGCGACCACGCTGGTAGTTTCCCCCGAGAACACTGATGGCTGGGAGGGAACATGACGACGGCGGACGCGGTGCCCCTGGTCTTCGTCCACGGAACGCGCTTCAGCGCGGGGCAGTGGAGCACGCAACTCGCCGCGCTGGGGGACGAGTTCCCGGTGACCGCCATCGACCTGCCCGGTCACGGGCGGCGCTCGGCGCAACGCTGGAGCCTCGACGCCGCGACGGACGTCATCGCATCAGCGGTGGACTCGCTCGGCCGTGGCCCCGCCCTCGTCGTCGGGCACTCCCTCGGTGGGTACGTGTCGCTGGACTTCGCACGGCGCCGTCCGGAACTCCTGCGCGGGCTGGTCCTCGCCGGGGCGAGCGCCTCGACGCGGGGCCTGTGGGCAGCGCCGTACCGGTGGATCGCCGGGCAGGTGCCCCGCATACCCGCGGACCGGCTGGCCCGGTGGAACGACCGGCTGCTGCGGCGGCTCTACCCGCCGCACGTGGTGGAGGCGACCATCCGCTCCGGCTACGCCTTCCACACCCTCCCGGCGGCCTGGAAAGACGTACTGGGCGCCTTCGACGCGCGGGCGATGCGCCATGTCAAGGCACCGGTGCTGATCCTGAACGGTGAGAAGGACACGCTCTTCCGCGCGAACGAGGCGGACTTCGCACGCGCCCACCCCCGGGCGCGGATCGAACTCATCCCCCGCGCGCGCCACCTCGCCAACTTCGACGATCCAGCCGCCTTCAGTGACGCTGTCCGCCGCTTCGCCCGCCACCTCCCCGCTGCCGCAGCCGCACCGGAACCGGAGCGCCCCGAGGGCATGGGCGAGGCCCCGGCCAGTGCCGCGCCGACGCCCGGCTGAGCCCCGCCCCGGGCACACCGGGAGCGGGGGTCACCGCAAGCGCGGCGGCACGCCGAGTTCCGACGGGGTGAGCCGGAGCATGCGAACGCGGCGACAGAGGTGGCGAGTCGCTCCCGAAACGGCGACAGCAGCCATGGGAAAGGCCCGGCCCGCGCCGAACGTCTCCACCACTGACGCCTCGGCGTACCTCACGACCGCCGACAACGCGAGGGCCGGCCACGCTCGCGCGTACCCCCGTCCGCGGGCGCGGGAGCGGGCGCGGACGCGGCCGAGGCACGGTCGGAGAGCGGGGCCGCGGCCGGAGCCGACTCCGAGGTGGATGCCGGCCCCGGTGCCGACCGGCGCAGGTCCCGGTACCAGCGCCCCCACGCGTCCAGTTGCCAGACGATGTCCTCCAGGGTGCGGCCCGTCCGCGTCAGGGAGTACTCGACCTTGGGCGGGACCTGCGCGTACACGGTTCTCAGGACGATGCCGTCCGCTTCCAGTTCGCGCAGTTGCCGCGTCAGCATCCGCTGGGTGACGCCGGGGAGCGCCCGCCGCAGCTCTCCGAAACGCATCGGGCCGTCCAGCAGGTACTTCACCACCGACAGCTTCCACTTGCCGCCGAAGACGCTCGTTGCCGCTTCGAGGGCGCAGTCCTCCGGCAGCTGCTCGATGTTTTCCCGCATGCCCGCCTCTCACCTGCGAGGGTATACAGAGTGGTACTACAGCACAGAAAAGACCGTACTGGGCCGGCGGAGCCGTAGTCACTAGCTTCGGCTCCATGAACATCCGGCCGGGACCCGGCTCCCCCTGCTCCCCGCCCCACCTCACCGAGGCCCACTGCCCCTCCCCCGCCGGGGCCGTCGGGACCGCCGGGACGGCCCGGCCCCCAGGATCTGCCACCGCGCCGGTACGCCGATGGGCCGTGCTCGCCGTGCTCTGCACGGGCCTCTTCCTGGCGGGCATCGACCTGACCGTGCTGCACGTCGCCGTGCCCGCCCTGAGCCGGGATCTGCTGCCGACCAGTGCCGGCCTGCTGTGGATCGCGGACGTCTATCCGCTCGCTGTGGCCGCCCTCCTCATCACCTGCGGCACGCTCGGCGACCGGCTCGGGCGCAGGCGCATGGTGCTCGGCGGGTTCGCTGTCTTCGGGGCCGCCTCGGCGGCTGCCGCGTTCTCGGGCACACCGGCCCAGCTGATCGCCGCCCGGGCGGTGCAGGGGGCCGGAGCGGCGATGTTCATGGCGTCGACGGTCGCCCTCATCAGGGAGGTGTTCACAAACCGCCGTGAACGCGCTGTCGCACTCGGCCTGTGGACCTCCGCGAGCGGCGTGGGGGCCGCGCTCGGCCCCGTGCTGGGCGGCCTCCTCGTGGACCGCGGACGGTGGGGCGCGGTCTTCCTCGTCAACCTGCCCGTGGTGCTGGCCGCGCTGGCCGCCGGAGCATGGCTGCTCCCCGCGTCCCGCGACCCCGCTCCCAAGCGCTGGGACGCCCCAAGTGCCGTGATGTCGGCGGCGGGGCTGGCCACCCTCGTCTACGGGGCGAAGCGTGCGGCCGACCGGATGGCTGTCGACATGGCCTCCCTCTCCGCGCTGGCCTGCGGCCTTCTGCTGTTGGCGCTCTTCGTCCACCGCCAGCGCATCCTCCGGGAGCCGCTCCTCGACCTGTCCCTGTTCGCGGACCCCCGGTTCTCGGTCGCCACGGTGGCAGCGCTGGTGTGCTTCGGCTGCTACGCCACCCTCCTCTTCCTCGTCACCCAGCAGTCGCAGCTCGTGAACGGGCGCTCGGCACTGGGCACCGGAGTGCTGCTGCTGCCCTTCGCCGTCGCCGGTGCCCTCGGTGCCGCCCTCGCGCCGTGGCCCGCCGCGCGCTGGGGACCTCGCTGGGTGGTCACCGCCGCCCTCGGATGTTTCGGGACGGCCTTCTGCGGGCTGGCCCTGACCCATGCCGACGGCGCCGGCCCCGGGACAGGGACCCTTGTCGCGCTGCTGGTCCTCGCGGGCTTCGGTGCCGGGGTGGTCATGACGCTCGGCGCCGACGCCATCACCTCCGCGGCCCCGGCCGGACGGGCCGGCGAGGCCGGAGCGATACAGGAGACCTCCTTCGAACTGGGCTCGGGCCTGGGCATCGCCGTGTTCGGCACCGTGCTGACGCTGGTCTACCGTGCTCAGCTGAAGCCGCCCGGGGAGCTTCCGGCCGCCACGGACGCGCGGGCGCGGCATTCCCTGGCCGCCGCGCTGGCGGAGGCCAGGGGCGCGGGCCCGCACGGAGCACCGTTGAGGGAAGCCGCCCAGCACGCCTACACCCAGGGTTTCGCCGCTGTCGGCGCTGTCGCGGCGGCGGTGCTGGCGGGCACCGCCGCACTGGCAGCCGTACAGCTGCGACGGCGATGACGCGCACCGCTCCGGCCGACCCGGACGGCCGCACCGCACGCCCGGCACCCCGCACCCGGCATCCGCGTCCGGCGTGCCCGGGGTGAAGTTCATCGGGCGTCCGTCCCGTCGTCCCACGGGCGCCAGTGGCCGGGCGCGCGACCATCTCTCTTCCCCGGAGGCACCACTGCGCGAACCGGTCAGGAATGAAGAAGCGGCACGCTCGCAGCCGCCGTAGCGTGACTTTCATGCGTACCACCACCTGCACACACGGGAGCACGGCATGAAAGCGCACATCAGCTCGGTCCTCCTCGGCGTCCGTGACATGGAACGCTCCAAGCGGTTCTACACAGAGGGCCTCGGCTGGAAGATCCAGCGGGACTACGGCGTCTCGGTGTTCTTCGAACCGGACGGCGGCTCACCCGTCGGCTTCTACGCCCGCGAAGGCCTGGCCGAACAGGTGGGGACGAGCCCGGAGGGCAGCGGTTTCAGCGGACTGGTCCTCACCTACGTGGTCCGCAGCGAGGCGCGGGTCGAGGAGATCATGGCGGAGGCCGAGAACGCCGGCGCGACGATCCTCAAGCCCGCCGGGACCCTTCCGTGGGGCGGCTACGGCGGCTCCTTCGCGGACCCGGACGGCTACATCTGGAGCCTCGGTTACAGCGCCCAGGGTGAGGACCAGCCCTACGCGGAGTAGCCTGCCTCGTCCAAGGGAAACAGGCCGCACCACCGATGACCGGAACCGTCCGCCGATGACCGGAACCGTCTGGGTCCGGACGGCACCGCAGAAACGGCCACGCCCCGGGAGCCCAGGAAATGAGTGACATCTTTCGGCGATCAGTACGAGAACGGCAGCCTGCTCTGGAGCTGTCCAACACCGGCACGGCCGTGCTTCTCGACGTCCTGGCCCTCGCTGCGTGCGAACTGGCCGAGACCGAGTGGGAACGGCGTTTCGCGCTGGTGTGCTGCGACTCCAGGACAGGCGGCGGCAACGACGGGTTCGACCTCGACGAGTTGCCGTGGGACCGGGAATGGCGGACCCAGCACGACTTCCTGCTGCGCGTGGTCGACGCGGCTTTGTCGCATCGCGGGTGGGACGTCCTGCCGTACCAGCCGCGCGGAATGCACGGCCATCTGGAGAGGTTCCGCGAACTGGTCGCCGGCTTCGTACCGGAACCGCCGCTCTCCGACCCCCTGTATGTGTGGGAGTACGAGCGCACCGAGGCCGACTACCAGCGGTGCGAGGAACACGGGCTCTTCCTCGGGCTCTTCACCCACTGCCGGCTGTGCCCGGCGACCACGACCGGCAACGCCTCCGGGCCGGACGCGCTCGCCCGCGGCACAGCGAGCGCGTCCGGCCCGGGAACAGCGGGCCCCGGCTGAGGGCAGGTCAGCGGGTGGCGATGAGTTCGAGCGTGTCGATCACCCGGTTCGAGAAGCCCCACTCGTTGTCGTACCAGGCGACCACCTTCACATGGCGGCCGTCGACGCGGGTGAGGGCCGAGTCGAAGATGCAGGAGGCCGGGTTGCCGGTGATGTCCGACGACACCAGCGGATCCTCCGAGTACTCGAGGATTCCGGCGAGCGGCCCCGCCGCCGCGGCGCGGTAGGCCCCGAGCACGTCGTCCCGCCCCACGTCGCGGGAGACGGTGGTGTTCAGCTCGACGATGGACCCCACCGGCACCGGCACCCGGATCGAGTCGCCCGACAGTCTGCCGTCGAGCGCGGGCAGGACGAGACCGATCGCCTTGGCGGCGCCCGTCGTGGTCGGCACGATGTTGACGGCGGCGGCACGGGCACGGCGGGCGTCGCGGTGCGGGCCGTCCTGGAGGTTCTGCTCCTGGGTGTAGGCGTGCACCGTGGTCATGAACCCGTGCTCGATACCGGCCAGCTCGTGGAGGACCGCGGCCAGCGGGGCGAGCGCGTTGGTGGTGCAGGAGGCGTTCGAGACGATGGTGTGCAGGGCCGGGTCGTACGCCTCGGTGTTGACGCCGTAGGCGAGGGTGACGTCGGCGCCGTCCGAGGGTGCGCTGACGAGCACCTTTTTCGCCCCGGCGTCGAGGTGGGCGCGGGCGGCCTTGGCGGACGTGAAGCGTCCGGTCGCCTCCAGCACGACGTCCACACCGAGTTCGGTCCACGGCAGCTGCGCCGGTTCCCGTTCGGCGAGCACCTTGACCCGCCGTCCGTCGACGACGAGGTGGTCCCCCTCCGCGGTCACCGGGCGTCCGAGCCGCCCTGCCGTCGTGTCGTAGGCCAGGAGCCTCGCCAGGGTGGCGGGCTCGGAAAGGTCGTTGACGGCGACGACCTCGAGGTCGCTGTCGCGTTCGAGCAGCGCACGCAGCACGTTGCGCCCGATGCGGCCGAAACCGTTGATGGCGATGCGCGTCATGGGTGGTGGTGTCCCTTCGTTCCTTGGTTTCCCGAGCCCCGGGCCCACCACCACGATCGCGCTCCGCGTCCGCCGGTGACAGTGGCGTGATCGCCATAGATCACAAGTATTCCGCCACCACCAGCCACCAGCCACCAGCCACCAGCCACCAGCCACCAGCCACCAGCCACCAGCCAGCGTGCCCCGGGTGCCCCGGGTGCCGAACGCCCTGTTGGACGTACCGCGCCGCGGCTACTCGCCCTGGGTGAAGGTGCGCCGGTACTCGCTCGGTGTGACGCCGAGGATGCGCTGGAAGTGCAGCCGCAGATTGGCGCCGGTGCCCAGACCGACGTCGGCGGCGATCTGCTCGACACTCCGCTCCGAGCGCTCGAGCAGTTCCCGGGCCATGTCGATGCGGGCACGCATCACCCACTGCATCGGCGTGTACCCCGTGTCCTCGGCGAACCGCCGCGAGAACGTACGCTCCGAGACGCCCGCGTGACGGGCGAGCCCCCTGAGGGTGAGCGGCTCACCGAGCCGGTGCAGCGCCCACTCCCGGGTGGCGGCGAACCGCTCACCGAGCGGCTCCGGCACGCTGCGCGGTACGTACTGGGCCTGGCCGCCGCTGCGGTAGGGGGCCGCGACCAGACGCCGCGCCGCGTGGTTGGAGGCCGCCACGCCCAGGTCACCGCGCAGGATGTGCAGGCACAGGTCGAGCCCCGAGGCGGCACCGGCCGAGGTCAGCACACTGCCCTCGTCGACGAACAGGACGTTCTCGTCCACGTGGACCCGCGGATGCTTCACCGCCAGGGCCCGCGTGTAGTGCCAGTGTGTCGTGGCGCGCTTGCCGTCGAGCAGACCCGTGGCCGCGAGCGCGAAGGCGCCCGTGGAGATGGCGGCGAGCCGCGCGCCCCGGTCATGGGCGGTGACCAACGCGTCGACGACTGCTCGCGGTGGGTCCTCACGGTCGGGGAACCGGTAGCCGGGGAGGAAGACGATGTCGGCCCACGCGAGCGCGTCCAGGCCGTCGGCGACGTGGTACGACAGGCCGTCCCCGCCGGTCACGAGGCCGGGCGCGGCGCCGCAGACCCGTACCTCGTACGGCATGCTCGCGCGGGTGCTGAACACCTGCGCGGGGATGCCGACGTCGAGCGGTTTGGCGCCCTCCAGCACGAGGACGGCGACGTGCCGGAGGCGGGAGGTTGTCATGGGAGTCAGATTACGAGGGCCGGGGCACCTCCTGGCCGGCACAGGAGACCTTGCCCTCGCTTCCGGCGGCCCGCCCCAGGGGTTCCCGGGCCGGGCCGGGCCGGGCCGGGCCGCCGCAAGCGTGCTCAGGCCGGCCGCAGCAGTTCCAGCAGGGCCGCGGCGGACCAGGAGAAGTTGCTGGAGTTGCGGCCCTTTCCGGTGAGGGGGTGGTAGTTCTCGTGGATGGGGCCCTCCCCCAGCAGTCCGTCGGCGCGGGTCAGCAGCCGCTCGGTGATCCGGCGGGCGTCCCGGTGATAGCCGTAGGCCCGCAGACCGAGGACGGCGAAGTACGCCTGGTCGAGCCAGACCAGACCGCGCCAGTATCCGGTCGGGTCGAAGGCCGGGTTGTTCCGGGCGACGGTCGGCATCGGCAGAGGTGTCGCGAACTGCTCCTCGTCGGTGAGTGCCGTGCGCACCCCGGCCGCCTGCCGGGCGGTGGCCACCCGCGCCCACAGCGGAATCGCCCCCTCGATGCCCTTGCCCGCGCCGGTGCGGGGGTCACCGTGCAGGGCGCGGTCGTAGAAGAACCGGGTCTTCGGGTCCCACATGCGGGAGCGGATCCGCTTGCCGAGCGCGGCGCGCTCGCGCAGCAGCCGGTCCGCGTCGGCGACGCGGCCCAGTACGCGGGCGGCCCGGGCAAGGTACTGCTTCTCGGCGTACAGATAGCAGTTGAGGTCGACGGACTCCTGGCGCAGGGAGTAGCCGACGGTCCTGCCGCCCTCGTCCTTGTTGGCGGCGACCGCGACCTCGTCGAAGCGCGGGGCGTTGTCCATGCCGCTCTCCCAGGCGGCGGCCAAGCGGCGTTCCTTGGATGAGTCGTTCGCCGGGTCCACTGTGGCGCCGTACTCGGCCAGGCCGTTGCCATCGTGGTCCCGGTTGCGGTACCACCACGCGTGGTAAGCGGTGAGTTTCGGGTACATGCGGTGCAGGAAGCCGGTGTCGCCACCGCGCCGGTAGACCTCCCACACCGCCCAGGCGGCGAGCGGCGGCTTGGAGTTGCGCTCGTTCCAGTTGATGCCGCCCTGCCGCACGTTGTTGTAGAAGACGGCGTCCGGGACCATTCCGGCGTCCTGCGGGCGCTGGGCGGAGTCCTCGGTGATCTGGTGGTCGAACATCGCCTCGATCGCCGCCGCGGCGAGACGGGGCTCGAACAGGGCCGTGGAGACGGCCTCCTTCCACGAGTCCCACGCCCACGCTCCGCCCGCGAACCAGGTGTAGGTGAGGGACGGCGTGATCACGTCCTTCTTCAGCAGGCCGGCCGGGCTGCGCCAGTTGGTCAGCAAGGTCTGCACGGCCTTGGCCGCCGCGCGCCGCCGGTGTGACGGTACCCGCTCCAGCGCGCGGGTGAGGTACCCGCTCCAGCGGCTCTCCGTCCGGGCGAGGACGCGTGCGGGATGCCTCAGCGCCGCACGCGCCGTGGAGGCGTCGGCGTGCCGTTCCGCGGTGGTGAAGGTGTAGCTCTCCGTCCAGGCGAAGAGGGTGCGCTCGCCGGGATCGAGCCGGCGGGCGTGGCGGGCGGTGCTGCGGTAGTGGTCGGCGCGCACGGTGGTGTGCACCGGCTCGGCGTGCCGTACCTCGAAGCGGGCCTGACCGGTCGTCAGGAACTGTTCGTGGTCCCGCACCCGCGCGAAGCGCACCGCCACTCCGGTGCCGGTCGCCGCCAACTGGGGTGCGCTGCGGACGGGTTCCTCGGTGTGCCGCAGCAGGGCCCCGGACCAGTCGGCGCGCACGGTGCGCGGGGCGCTGCCGCTGTTGCGTACCTCCGCGGTGACGAGTGCGGTGCGGTTGCTGGCGTAGCACAGGGTCAGTGTGACCTCCAGTCCGGAGACGGTGCGGTGCTGGACGAGCCGCCCGGGAACGCTGTGCGCGCGGGGCACGGGATCCTGCCGCAGGTCCACCCGCTTGCCGGTGCGCATGTCGGTGAGCCCGAAACAGGTGAACGCCCGGCTGAGGTACCACGGGTACTCCTCCGCCAGATACAGCGGCCCGCTGAACCCGAGGCCGGCGCCCAGCGGTTGTTCGTCCGCCGCGTCCGGCAGGCCGTAGGCGTGCCAGGCGCCGAGGTCCGCGAACACGTTGAGCGGGTTGTTCTCCGGCGGCTGGGCCGCCGCGGGAAAGCCGCGCAGGTCCAGCAGGTCGGTCAGCTCGCCCGCCGGTGCTCCTCCCGGCTGCTCCGGGCGCGTGCCGGGTTCCTGTTCGCGTCCGTCCGTCGGGCGCTGCGCCGCCTGGGCGGGAACCGCGCTCAGTGCGACGGCCCCGACCGGTGCGAGCGACAGCGCGGCGAAGCCCCTTCTGGTGACATCCGGCATGGCGCGGCTCCAGGTCTCCCACGGCCCCGCGTGGTCCGGGCGTCGGCACCCTGTCAGGCGTTCACTCGCTGTCGCACACCCGGCGCCCCGGCGGCGCTGCCGGGCCTTTCACGTTCGTCTTCCGAAAGCGAACCTACGATTCCGGGCTGGTTGTGGCAAGAGGTTGATCTTTCATCGAGGGCTGATCACGCTCATGGAGGGCTGGTTCACGCGATCGGCGCCTTCGGCACCCCGCCCTCGCGCCCGCGCACATGCCACCACCTGCCGCTGCACACCGCTCAACGCGACCGGTTTCCGGTGAGGAGACGGTAGACCAGCAGCACGATCACCGAGCCGACGATCGCGGCGACCCAGGTCGACAGGTGGAAGAAGCCGTTGATCGACTCGACTCCGAAGAGCACCTTGCCCAGCCAGCCTCCGAGCAGTCCGCCCACGATGCCGATCAGCATCGTGACGAGGCAGCCGCCGGGGTCCTTCCCCGGCGTGAGGGCCTTCGCGATGGCCCCGGCGAGCAGACCGATCAGGATCCAGGCGATGATGCCCACGGAAAACACCCTTTCTCTCGTGTGCGGGAGCGGCACCGAAGTGATGCCGAGAACCTGCGGGGTATCCGGCGGCAATAGGTCCAAACCAGGCGAACACGGTGCTGACCAGGCACCACCACGCCACCACGCCACCAGCATGCCGCCGTTCGGACTGTTTCAGATCACTTCGCTTCAGACCGCTGCCGCCGCGCCCCCTTCCCCCGGACGCGCTCCGCCCGCACGGGGACGCATGATGAGCGCGGCGACGTAGTACGTGCACGGTTCGGAACCCTCGTTGGCGTAGGCGTGGACGACGTCCGCGGCGAAGTAGGCCGAGTCGCCCTCGGCCAGGACGACGGGTGTGCCGGCGAGGGTGAGCCGGAGCGTGCCGGATTCGACGACGACGTACTCGTGGGAGCCCGCGGCGTAGGCCGGGAAGCGGCCCGCGTCGCAGCCGGGCGGCAGGGTCGTGCGGATCCATTCGAAGTTCACTCCGGGTACGACCGGCGTCAGGATCGTGCGGTGCCACCCACCCGGTTCGTCGATCCTCTCCTGGTCGGCGGCGCGTCGCACGACGACCCGGTCATCCTCGGGTTGCGCCACGAGATCGGTCAGGGGCACGCCGAGACCCTCCGCGACGCGGGCGAGTACCACGACCGTGGGCGCCTTCCGGCCGCGCTCGATGGAGGACAGCATGCTCACACTGACGTCCGCCGCCTCTGCGAGTTGCTGGAGGGTCAGCCTTCGATCGCGCCGCAACCCCTGGACGCGCGCACCCAGTGCCGCGAGGTCGAACATTATTCTATAATAGCCACGATTTTCGCTATAGAGAAATGAGCTGTCGTGACAGTGCCCTCGGTGACCATTCGACCCGCCACCCCCGCGGATCTGGAGGCGGTGGCCGGCATCTTCGCGCACTACGTCACCCACACCGTGATCACCTTCGAGCAGACGCCACCGCCCGCGGCCGCATGGCGGGAACGGCTCGACGAACTCACCGCCCTGGGTCTGCCGTTCCTGGTCGCCGTGGTGGACGGCGACGTGGCCGGGTACGCCTACGCGGGCCCATGGCGGCCCAAGCCCGCCTATCGCCGCACGGTGGAGGACACGATCTACCTCTCCCCGGACCTGACAGGGCAGGGGCTGGGCAGCGCACTGCTCGACGCGACACTGACCCGGTGCGCCGAAGCGGGCATCCGCCAGATGATCGCCGTCATCGCGGACACCGGGAGCGATGCCTCCACCTCACTGCACCAGCGCTTCGGCTTCACCCACGCCGGCCGGCTGACCGGTGTCGGGCACAAGCACGGCCGCTCGATCGACACCGTGCTCATGCAGCGCTCCCTGGCCACCGCGCAGAACGGATGAACCGGCCCCTGTCTGTCGCCGCCGGGCGCTCGCGACGCACATCGCGCCCGCGTACGGCCTTCTACGCACCGCAAGATTTCGCCGACGAGTGAGCAACTGAGCGTATCCACCTGCGGCCCCGGCCGCCCTAGGCTGGAGAAATGCCGTACAGCTACACCGTCACCGCCCATTCACCGGCCGGCCCCGAGGCCGTCTACGCGGCGCTCGTCCGCGCGGCGACCTGGCCGTCGTGGTCACCGATCGACGCCGCGGAGATCGAGGGCGGGGGCGACCCCGGGGAGCGACAGGACGTCGGCGACGTCCGCGTCTTCCGCACCGGCCGGGCCGTCTCCCGGGAACGCATCGTCGAACTCGTCCCCGACCAGCGGTTCGGTTACGAGAACATGGGCGGCCCCTTCCGGTCCTACCTGGGGAGCGTCCTGCTCACCGAGGGGCCGCGGGGCGGCACCGACATCACCTGGGCGGCGGATTTCGAGCCGAAACTGCGTTTCTCGGGGCCGTTCTGGCGGTGGTACCTGACCCGCTTCATGCAGCGGATGGTCGACGGCCTGGCCGCCTACGCCGGTTCGGCATCGGCCCGGGAAGGGGCCAGGCCGGCCGAGTGACAGCGAAGCGGTGGTACCCGCCCCACCGCTGACGGATGCCCCCCGCGGGTGACAGCGGCACCAGGCCGGTGCGTCCATGTCCGCACCGGTCTGGTGCCGCTCCGGGACATACGGGTTCCGTGGGCCCCGGCAGTGGACTCTCCCTCTGCGGGAGGGCCCACCATGGCGGGGTGCGGATCGAACTTCTCACCATCGGGCGCTTCGCGCGCCTCTGCCGGCTCAGCGTCAAACAGCTGCGCCACTACGACGAGTTGGGGCTGCTGTCCCCGGCCCGTGTGGATTCCGGCTCCGGTTACCGCTACTACGCCCCGGAACAGGCACGCGATGCCCTGACCATCGCCCTGCTCCGCGACATGGATCTCCCCCTGCCGGTCATCGCCCGGACGCTGGCCGCCGACTCCGGGCACAGGGCACGGATCCTGCGCGCCGAGCGGGACCGGCCGGCCGAGCGGATCGGCCGGGACCGGACACGGATCCGGATGCTGGAGCGGCTGGCGGAGGACGGCCTGCCCGGTTACGAGGTGACGACTGGCAGGGAGCCGGAGCGGCGGCTGGCGACGGTACGAGCGGTATGCTTCCGCGCGGACACCGGGCAGACGGTCGGGGCGTGCGTGGGCCGGCTGCTGCCGGCACTCGCCAAAGCGGGCCTCGCCTGGGAGCCGCCGCTGTGGGGGCTGTACCCGCTGGATCCGGAAGAGCGGATGGACATCCGCGTCGGAGCGCGGACACCGGACACGGAAGAAGCGCGGATACCGGACACGGAAGAGACGCACGGCCCGCACCGGGAGGAGCCCCTCGGCCTGGAGTCCCAGGTGCTGCCGGGCGGCCTCGTCGCGGAAACCGTGCACACCGGGTCCTATGAGGAGCTGCCCTTGGCCTGCAACGCGCTCTTCGCCGCCATCCATGAGCGCGGGCTGCGCCCGCGCGCGCCTGTGCATGAGGCGTATCTCGTGGGACCGGCAGAAGCACCGCAAGAGGAACTGACGACCCGGCTGGTCGTTCCCGTCCAGGAGAGCGACGAGGAGGGCGCGGCGTGAGCGCAGTGGTGGACGTCGATGCCCGCGGTATGCGGCACTGCGAGACGACAGCTTTGGGCGTGCTGCTGCGGCACCAAGGCATCGATCTGTCCGAACCCATGCTCTTCGGCCTCGGCTCCGGCCTGTCCTTCGTCTACTGGACAGCAAGCGCATGGGCTTCCCGTTCCTCGGGGGACGGGTGAGACCTTTCGCTCTCACCAGGAACCTCGCCTCGTTGCTCGGGCTGGAACTCCTCGTCGAGGAGACCACCTCACCCCGCAAGGCGTGGGACAACGTGGTGGCGCCCCTCACCGCGGGACGCCCCGTCGGACTGCGGCTCGACTGCTACCACCTGGACTACTTCACCTCGAAGGTGCACTTCGGCGGTCATGTGGTGGCCATGTACGGCTACGACGACCACGACGCCTACCTGGTGGACACGGACCAGCAGGGCGGAGCCGTCTCCACCGGCCTGGCCGGCCTGGCCCGCGCCCGGGCCGCGCGCGGTCCGATGACCGCCAGGAACCGGTCCTTCACGCTCACGGCCCCAGGAGACCTGTGCGCCCCGCAGGACCGCCGGCTCGTCGCCGCCATCACGCTCTGCGCGCACGCCTTCCTCAACCCGCCCATCGCCAACCTCGGCCACCGGGGCATCGAGAAGGCCGGCAAGCTGGTACGCACATGGCTCCGGCGCACCGACGCCCCGGAGCGGGACCTGCCGCAGGCCGCGCTCCTCATGGAGAGGGCCGGCACCGGCGGCGCCCTGTTCCGCAACCTCTACCGCGACTTCCTCGCCGAATGCGCCGAGCTGCTCGACAGCGGCCACCTGCGGACGGGCCACAGGCTGTACTCCGAGGCGGCCACCTTGTGGACCGAAGTGGCAGCTCTGATCGCCCGAGCCGGTGAAACAGGCGAGGAACAGCGTCTCGTGGCGGCGGGTGACCTCCTCGGTGACCTTTCCCGCGTGGAACGCGAGGCCATGCGGGCACTGAGCTGTCTGGCGGGGGACATCCGGTGACCACCACCGAGGAGTCCGGCACGTGGCGGCCGTGATCGTTGCGCAGTGACAACGACCGCAACCCCGTCCGTGCCCGGGCTGGTCCTGCCTGCGTGCCCCTGCCCCACGCTCGGGCGCAGGGCGTTCCCGGCCGGCTCGGTCCCCTGCGGCCGAGGCGGAGTGCGAGTCCGTCGCCCGGGTGCTGTGGGCCTCCCTCCGTACGCCGACGACGACGGCCGCGCCCCCGGTCGAAAGCCTCCCGTTACGGGGTGGCACCCTCGCGGCAGGCCCGGTGCCCCCAGCCGGACGCGACCTTGGTGATCTGCTCGCCCGCCTCGTAAGGGGACTTGCAGTGACCGCAGCGGCCGGGGAACTTCGCTTTGATCACCGGGCCGGCTCCGCGCCCCGTCGAACGGCGCGTGCGGGTCTTGCCGGAGCGGGCCGCGCGGGGCTTGTCCTCGGTCGCGGGGCTCGGCCGGGGAACACCGGTGGCGCCGTGTGCCGTGCCGGCGGGAGCCTGCTCGGTCGCCGCGGTGCTGGCCGCCGCGTCGGCGATGGCGTTGAGCGGGTCGCCGTTCACCTGGTGGGCGAGTACGTGCTGGAAGACCACGTCCCGGCCTTCGAGCAGGGCGTCGATGCGGACGACCAGGTCCCTGTTGGCCACCGGCTTCTTCGACGCGGTCTGCCAGCTGTTGCGCTTCCATCCCGCGATCCATTTGGTGACCGCGTTCATCGCGTACTGGGAGTCCATCCGGACCTCCAGCGGCACGGCCGGATCGGTGGCCTCCAGCAGTTCGGCGAGGGCGGTCAGTTCGGCCACGTTGTTCGTCGTGCGGCCGAGCGGACCCGCCTCCCAGCGCAGTGGGGTGCCCGCGGGGTCGGCGAGCACCCAGGCCCAGCCCGCGGGCCCCGGATTGATCTTGGCGGCACCGTCACAGGCCGCAACCATACGTTCTGGCATCCCCCGATCATGCCAGGTCCCACGGGCGACGCCGGCACTCAGTCGGAGGTGAGGGGCTGCCCCGGCGACTCGGCCTCACGGGTGGCGGCCCAGGAGGCGAGCAGGCGCAGGCGCTCCTCGGAGGGCGAGCCGGGCTCAGCCGTGTAGACGGTGAGGGTGAGACCGGGTTCGGCAGCCATCTCCAGGCCCTCGTAGGCGAGGGTGAGATCGCCCACGGCCGCGTGGTGGAAGCGCTTGGTGCCGGTGCCGTGCCGGCGGACGTCGTGGGCGCCCCAGCGGGTGCGGAACTCCTCACTGCGCGTGGACAGCTCGCCGACCAGGTCGTGCAGGGCCTTGTCGTGCGGATCGCGGCCGGCCTCGGTGCGCAGGATGGCGACACAGGTGTCGGCGAACAGCTCCCAGTCGGGGTAGAAGCGCCGGGATGCCGGGTCGAGGAAGTTGAAGCGGGCGAGGTTGGGCTGCTTGGGGCAGCTGTCGTAGACATCGCTGTAGAAGGCGCGGCCGAGCGCGTTGGCGGCCAGGATGTCCATACGGCCGTTGCGGACGAAGGCGGCCCCTGCCGTGATCGCGTCCAGCGTCCACCGCAGGCTGCGGTGCGGCGTCCACTGCGGGGCGGTGGGACGGCGACGCGGGCGGGTGAGGGTGTCGGAGCCGTCGGCCGCCTGGGCCAGGTTGAGCAGGTGAGCCCGCTCGGCGTCGTCGAGCTGCAGGGCGCGGGCGACGGCTTCGAGCACACCCGGTGAGACGCCGGCGAGATTGCCGCGCTCCAGCTTGGCGTAGTACTCGACGCTGACGTCGGCCAGGGCCGCGACCTCGCTCCTGCGCAGGCCGGGGACGCGGCGCCTGGGCCCGGCGGGCAGCCCGGCCTGCTCCGGACCGATCTTGGCTCGCCGCGAGGTGAGGAACTCGCGGACCTCTTGACGGTTGTCCACCCTTCGACCGTACGTCCACCGCGTCCCGTGAGGGGTGTACCGCGGGTACACCCCTCCTCGGGGCCTCGCTGTACGAGGCCGGACCGGGTTTCCTTGTCGACGTGGCACTTCCCCGGCCGGACGCCACAGCGTCACCGCGGAGATGCCCGAGCCCCGAATCGGGGGCGGCAGCGGTGCGACCACCCCGTGCCCCCGTCCACCGGTCCCCCGTCCTGTCGGCGGGTGCCCGGTCCCGCTACCGTCCTGGACGGTCAAGGGACCGCCGGCCCCGGCAACGGCGAAGGCCGGTCGCAGAACGTGAAGGAGTAACCCCCATGCGTGGTGTCGTGATGCACGCGCCCGGCGACGTCCGGGTGGAACAGCGCGAGGACCCGAGGATCATCCACCCGACCGACGCGGTCATCCGGCTCTCGGCGACCTGTGTGTGCGGCTCGGACCTGTGGCCCTACCGCGGTGTCGAGACGGTCGGAGGGCCGACGCCGATGGGACACGAGTACGTCGGCGTCGTGGAAGAGGTCGGCAGCGAGGTGACCTCCATCCAGCCGGGCCAGTTCGTGGTCGGCTCGTTCTTCGCCTCGGACAACACCTGCGAGATATGCCGGGCCGGCTACCAGCCCTCCTGCGTCCACCGCGTCGGGATGGGCGCGCTCGGCTGCCAGGCCGAGCGGCTGCGCGTCCCGCTGGCCGACGGCACCCTGGTCGCCACGCCCGGCACGCCCGACGACGATCTGATCCCGAGCCTCCTGGCCGCCTCCGACGTGCTGGGCACCGGCTGGTTCGGCGCGGTGGCCGCCCAGGCCGGCCCCGGCAGGACGGTCGCGGTCGTCGGCGACGGCGCGGTCGGTCTGCTCGCTGTGCTGGCCGCCCGGCAGCTCGGCGCGGAGCGGATCATCGCGATGAGCCGCCACGAGCCCCGGCAGAAGCTCGCCGCCGAGTTCGGCGCCACCGACATCGTCACCGAGCGCGGCGACGAGGGCGTGGCCAGGATCAAGGAGCTGACCGACGGGCTGGGCGCGCACTCGGTCATCGAGGCCGTCGGCACCCAGGAGTCGATGATGCAGGCCATACGCTCCACCCGCCCCGGCGGTCACGTCGGCTTCGTCGGCGTCTCGCACGACGTCGCGCTGGAGGGCCAGGAACTGTTCTTCTCCCACGTCCATCTGCACGGCGGCCCCGCCCCGGTCCGCCAGTACCTGCCCGAGCTGATCGACCTGATCTGGCAGCGGAAGATCGACCCCGGCAAGGTCTTCGACCTCACCCTGCCGCTCGACCAGGCCGCCGAGGCGTACCGGGCGATGGACGAACGCCGCGCCATCAAGGCTCTGCTGCGCGTGTGACGCGCGGACGAGGCCCCGTGCGGCGCGGGTGGAGCCCCGCTCCGTCGGTGGTTTCGTGAGCGCGTCGCTCCAATTCGTCCCGGAGGAGCCTGGAGCCCGGGGCGGCGGGCGGCTCGGCCACCACAGGGCGTGCTCCCGGGCGACAGGCCGGCGCCGGGGAACCGGCCAGAGACACACCGGCGCCGGACCTGCTCCGCGCGCCGGCCTGTGCACGGACCGCGAAGATCCGGTCCGTGACGGCTCCCGGCGAACGCACACCTGGTGGCCGTCCGCTCGCCGCCCCCTACCACTCGATCGAGGAAAGCAGCCGTGGAACACCTCACCGAAACCCCCACCTTCAAGGCCCCGGCCGCACGCTTCACCGGGGATGTCCACCTCGACGTGATCGAGACCCCGGCCGAGCCGGCCCGCCTCGCGGCCGCCCTGGTGCGCTTCACCCCCGGCGCCCGCACCAACTGGCACCGCCACGCCCTGGGCCAGGTCCTGCACATCACCGACGGAGTCGGCCTGGTCGGCACCCGCGACGGCGACATCGTCCGCGTCCGCGCCGGTGAGACCGTCAAGTGCCCGGCCGGGGAAGAGCATTGGCACGGTGCCATCGACACCGGCCCCATGGCCCACCTCGCCCTCGTGGTGGGCGACGGGAACGGCGACGGCACCACCTGGCTGGAGCCGGTCACGGACGAGCAGTACGCCACCGCCCTCCTCGCCGTCGACAACTGACGAGCCCGCCGGGCCCGCGCCGGCTCCCGTACACCTCGTCCTCGTCTCCTCCCCGTCGCCTGTCTCGGAAGGCCCCCTCATGCCCAGCGTCAACGGCGACTTCACCGGCAAGGCGGCCTTCGTGACCGGTGCCGCCTCCGGCGTCGGCCGCACCACCGCCCTCGCCTTCGCCCGCGCGGGCGCCCATGTGGCGCTGGTCGACCGCTCCGCCGGCGGCCTGGAGAAGACCGCCCGCCTCATCCACGAGAGCGGGGGCCGGACGCTCTCGCGCACTGCGACGTCACCGACGACGATGACGTACGCGGCACCGTGGACGACACGGTCGCCACCTTCGGGCGCCTCGACGCCGCCTTCAACAACGCGGGGGTCGAGCAGCCCGTCAAGCCCGCCGCCGACGGGCAGGCGGCCTGCGCCGCCGCCAAGCACGGTGTCATCGGACTGACCCGCTCCACCGCGCTGGACTACACCGCCGCCAACATCCGCGTCAACGCCATCGCCATCTGCCCCGGCATCATCGACACCGAGATGATCCGCCGCTTCGGCGACAGCCGGCCCGGAGGGCGCGAAGGCTCATCGCCGACGAGCCCGTAGGCCGGCTGAACAAGCCGGATGAGACCGCCTCCACCGTCCTGTGGCTCTGTTCCGAAGGCGCCGCCTTCACCACCGGAACCGCACTCGTCGTCGATGGCGGACAAACCGTCCAGCACCACGCACCGGAGCTGCCGGGCCGGGCGCACACATATGGCACGGTTCGACTGGGAGCCGGCCGGCCCGGTGGGGGGCCGGTGTGACTGTACCCCCGTGGCAGCTGGACCGACGAGCGGTTCGCGCTCGGCCCGCGGCACGATCCGCTGCGCGAGGCGATCGGGGAAGAGCTGGATCGCCTGCGCCAGACACCGGCATGACGTTTTCCGCTCTGACATGGACGCTGACCACGTACTACTCGTACCGCCGCACCCACATCGTGGGCCGTCGGACACGGAGTCGCCCCGACAAGCGCCGACCACTGTGTGCTGCCTCTTCACACAGGGCGGTCGGGTCCTCGGCGACAAGAGCGGCTCCCTGCACCAACTCGCGGCCGAGCCACGGACCGCACTGCCGCGCAGTCACCTGCCCCGCTCGTTGGACGCTCCGCACAACAGGGTGAGCACCCGTGAGAAATACCTGGCCCGGGAGGAGGTGAGGGCGGTTGGGGCGGGTGCTGTACTGCGGCGCTGTCGGCCCCACCGTCAAGGTGCCGCCTCGTACGGCAGCGCTCCTCCGGGTGCTTTTCCAACGAGCCGGCACACCGGCGGTCCGGGCATTCATGTGGGTATGGGGTTCTGCGGGGGCGGAGTTGAGGCACTCCGTCAGTCCGCGGGCAGCGGGCCGGAAACCGAGGATTTCGGTGGGTGCGGCTTTCGGTGGCGTGCCGGGCCAGGACCAGCCTCTCTCACGTGAGCTGGGCTCAAGTCCGCCGGGGAAAACAGCACTTGCGGCTCTTTCCCGGTGCACCGCGACGGGCACCGAGCAGATACGGTGTCGCCCTCGTCCATCGGGCAGCGGGGGACGATACATCCTCGCACCTGCTGCGATCGCGGCAGCAATGTGCGCCGTCGACCGCCGTCGTGACATGCGTACGCGACGGAAGGTCCGGCTTGACGGAAGCGAGAAGCCCGTCGTACAGGTGCTGTCCACCACTGCCAATGTGCGTGTCCGGCCGCGGACGCATCATCCTCGGTGCGCCGCATCAGCGTGGAGATACCGCTTCCCGGGCACAGAGCCGGGAAGCGTTGTGCGAGTAGCATCCGACAGCACAACCGGAAAACAGGAGCGTGATCTGCTGTGACCAGCGAGCCCCTCACCCCTATTCAGGAACGGTACGCGAAACAGTTCGCCGAAGATCTCAAGAAGAACCACGAGGCGCAGCAACGCGTGAAGGAGGAGATCGCGAGGCTCCAGGAGCAACTGACGCAGTTGCAGCAGGACGCGGAATGGCTGTCGCAGCTCTATGACAGCAGGCTGGGAACCGCCCCGGCAGGCGCGGAGACATCTGACGGCGCTGCCGCTTCCTCCGTGAAGACGGACCGCTCCCCCGCGCCGTCCGCCTCCGGTGCCGACGCGGCCAAGAGCGCGGACGAGCCGGTCGTCCCGCGGCCTCGGGAGCGGAAAGCTCCGGCGGGGAAGAACGAGTCCGCGGGAAGCGGGAAGAGGAAGCCGAAGAAGACCGTCGCCGCGCGCGCGGCGAAGAAGTCGAGTCCGAAGCCGAATCCGAGGTCGAAGCCGAAGCCGGGTGCGAAGCCGAAGGCCGCGGCGGGGAAGAAGACCGCGCCCAAGTCCTCCGCCGGCACGTCCTCCCCGCGCAAGGGGCGGGCGACAATGCCCGACCTCGCCGAGGAGGTGCTGCGCGGTCGTGACGGCCAGCCGGCCACGGTCAAGGAAGTCCTGCAAGTGCTGCAGAAGAACCACGCTGAACACACGTTCTCCGCCCCTGGGGTGCGCAACTACCTTGAGAGCCTCGTCGCCAAGGGACGAGCTGAAAGGATGAAGCAGAAGAACTCGGTGCTGTACGTCAGCCGGTCCCAGTCCGCGTCGGCCGAGCCCTCGTCGGCCGACTCCTCGTCCGCGGACGGCGCCTCGCCGGACAACCACCGCGCGAAGACGCAGCCCGGTGGCGGAGCGGAACACGCCGACGGCGAGGCGACCGTGGCCACGGCGTGACGACGCCTTGAGGCGTGCGGAAAATCCCCCGTCGTACGGGAGAAGCGCACTGTCTCCCGTGCGCGGGATCTGTGTCATCGCCGCAGTTCCGCTCTGAGCGGCGCGCACCGGCCCGTCGCGCGGGCCGTCCCACGTGCGGCAGCTGTCCGCGAGGCGGCTGCCGCACGAGCGTCTCGTCGTCCGCGGCCGGCGGTTCCGGGCCCCGAACTCCGCAAAGTTCCGTTCGCACTCCACAGGGTTCCGTTCTCGGCCCGCGGCGGAGAGGGGCCTGTGGCGCGTTGTGCACCGCCCGTACGGTGGGTGGGGGCGCGCGCTGCGCGCGTGGCCGCAAGTCGTGGGCGCGCAGGTGGTGGTACCGCTCCGGCCGATTCCCCCTCGGTGGTTCGTCAGCCCTCCGGCACAGCAGGATTTTGATTATGATCTTCAGGCCGGGAGGGTGGCCGTCCGCGCCCCCTCCTCCCCCTGCTCGGCGTCGGTTGATCGAGCGACACTCCTTGCCCCCTCGCATCTGCATACAGGAACTCCATGAGCGACCCCGCTTCCTCCTTCGGCTTCGACCTCGCCCGGCGTGGTTACGACCCCGGCCAGGTGGACTCCCACGTGGCGCGGCTCGTCAGCGACCGCGACAACGCCTTGTCCCGCATCGCGACGCTGGAACGGCGCATCGATGAACTGCTGACGCAGGTGAACTCCGAACAGGCCCAGGGCGCGGAGGCCGAACCCGACTACGCCGACCTGAGTCCTCGTGTCGAGGAGATGCTGCGACTGGCCGAGGAGGAGGCCGACGAGCTGGAGACGGTCGCGAGGCGGGCCGCCGAGGAGGAGCGCGCAGCCGCTGTCGCGGTGGCCGACCAGTTGCAGACGGAGGCCGCCGCGTTCTCCGCGGACGTGCGGGCCGACAGCGACCGGACGTGCGCGCGCATCATGGACAACGCCCGTGCGGAGGCCGAGGAGCTGCGCACGCGGGCACGCACGCAGGCGGCGGCCACCCGCCAGGAGGCCGACGCCTTCTTCGAGGACACCCGCAAACGCGCCTCGCAGGCCGCCGCCGACTTCGAGGCGAGCCTTGCCAAGCGTCGCGACCAGGCCGAACGCGACCTGACCGCGCAGCAGACCAAGGCCGAGGCACAGCTCGCACAGATCGAGCGCCGGGCCGAGGATCTGCGCTCGGAGGCCGAGAAGCAGCGGAAAGAGGCGGAGCGCCGCGCCCACAAGACGGTGCAGACGGCACGTCACCAGGCGGAGGATCTCATCACGGAGGCCAACAACAAGGCCGACCGCATCCGCAGCGAATCGGAACGGGAACTGGCCGCGCTGGCCAACCGCCGCGACGCCATCAACGCCCAGATGACGAACGTGCGCGCCATGCTCGCCACCCTCACCGGCGCCGGAGCAGCCGCGGTGTCAGCCGGCGACGACTGAGCCCCCTTCACCGCTTGCCGAGGCCCTCGCATGACCCGCCGGGCCTGACGAGGCCCGGGGGCGCCTCTTCAGGTCCGGCCAGGTCCGGTCCACGTCACCGGGTCCGGTCGGGCCCCGTCAGTTCGAGCAGGAAACAACCGAACGGGAAGCAGCCGAACGGGAAGCAGCCGAACGGGAAGCGGACGAGCCGAAAGCAGGCGGGCGGGGAGCAGACGGGTCAGGCGGTGGCGTGGTGGGTCAGGGCGTGGTGGGGGTCGCGCTCCCCGGGGTCCGGCTGGATGTCGGTGTGGATCACGGCGGCGGTCAGCTTCGGTACGGCGTGGAGGAGGGCGTGTTCGGCTTCCACGGCGATGGCGTGTCCGGCGCGCACGCTGAGGTGGCCGTCGACGACGACGGCCACCTCGGCGCGGAGCCGGTGTCCGATCCACCGCAGCCGAAGCTGTCCGACCTCCCGCACTCCGGGCACCGCACGCAGCGCGGTCTCGGCCGCGTCGACCAGGGCGGGATCGACGGCGTCCATCACGCGGTGGAAGACCTCCCGGGCGGCGTCCCGCAGGACCAGCGCGATGGCGGCCGTGATCAGCAACCCCACCACGGGGTCCGCGAGTTCCCAGCCCAGAGCGGTGCCGCCGGCGCCCAGGAGGACGGCCAGGGAGGTGAAGCCGTCGGTACGGGCGTGGAGGCCGTCGGCGACCAACGCCGCCGAGCCGATCCGGCGGCCGACCCTGATGCGGTAGCGGGCCACCCACTCGTTCCCGAGGAATCCGGCCACGGCCGCGGCCGCGACCGCCCACAGGTGGTCCATCGCACGCGGATCGAGCAGCCGGTCCACGGCCGACCAGGCGGCGAAGAGCGCGGAGGCGGCGATGGTGACCACGATGACGATGCCCGCCAGGTCCTCCGCCCGCCCGTACCCGTAGGTGAAGCGGCGGGTCGCGGCGCGGCGGCCGAGAACGAAGGCGATACCCAGCGGGACGGCCGTCAGTGCGTCGGCGGCGTTGTGCACGGTGTCGCCCAGCAGCGCGACGGAGCCGGAGACCACGACGATCACCGCCTGCGCGACAGCGGTGACGCCGAGAACCGCCAGAGAGACCCAGAGCGCGCGCATTCCCTGCGCCGAGGACTCCAGTGCCGCGTCCAGCTTGTCGGACGACTCGTGGGAGTGCGGGGTGAGCAGGTGCCCGAGCCGGTGCCGCAGCCGGGCGAGCCTGCCGCCCGTATGACGGTGGGGGTGGTGGTGCCCGGGCTCGTCGTGGGGGTGGGGGTGGTGGCCGTGATCGTGGCTCACGGTTTCCTCCTCGTGCGGGCGAACATACGAACATGCGGGCATGCGGACCGGACGGGACCGCCGCCGTTGGACACAGGGCGGGCCCGGCCCCCATTATGTGCGCATGAGCGCACACATGCACCTATCAACTGCGCACGATGCGCACCCGCACAGCCCGAGCGAGGAACAGTTCGCCCTGGCGGCCGAGATCCTCGCCCTCCTGGGCGACCGCACCCGCCTGGTGCTGCTCCACGCCCTCGCCCGGGAAGAGGCCGACGTGACGACGCTGACCGAGGCGTGCGGCGCCCAACGACCCGCCGTCAGCCAGCACTTGGCCAGGCTGCGACTCAGCGGTCTGGTCCAGAGCCGCAAGGAGGGGCGCCGCGTCATCTACTCCCTGGCCGACGGACATCTGCGCCGGGTCGTGGACGAAGCCCTCAGCCTGGCCGACCACCATCTCTCCCACCACCCCCCGCACGACTGACCGCCGCTCGGCGACCACATTCCGGGCGGACGCCGTGCTCGACCACTCCGCCGTGACGGGCTCCCGAGAGCGCTTGCGGGAAATCGTGGAATCTCCGGCCCCGCCTGGCCCTCTCCAGCGCTCCTCGCTCGCGTCCCCATCGACCCGCCCGAGCGCACCGGCTCCGTCGGAGAGGTTTCCCGGCGGGTGCTGGACGACCTCGCCGGAGGGCGGGAGACAAGGACAGCGGGAGGAGGCGGGAGCAGCGGCGAGGAGGCGGGGGTGGCGGAGGCGGAGGGCAGGACAGCGCGCCGAGGAGCGGTCCGGCCCTGCGAGACTACTGCCATGGAAGCAGCGCCACATCCCGTCCCCGATGCCCTCTCCTATCTGGCCGGCGAGTGGGCCGTGCACCGTGAGCTGTGCGACCGGGCGACCGGACACAGCGGCTGGTTCTCCGGCCGGGCCGCGTTCCGGACCGGGACGGGCGCGGAGTGGCTGCACGTGGAAGAAGGCATCTTCGAGTGGGACGGGGTCCGGCGGAAGGCCGGGCGGACGCTGAAACTGGTGCCGAGCGCGGACGGTACCGCCGAGGTGACCTTCACGGATGGCCGGCCCTTCCACCCGCTCGATCTGAGCAGCGGCCTGTGGACGGCCTGGCACAAGTGCGGAGCCGACCTGTACAAGGGCACCTTCACCGTGGTCTCCCCCGACGAGTGGCGGCTTCGCTGGGACGTCCAGGGCCCTGCCAAGGACCAGTTGCTCAGCTCCGTCTACCGCCGGGCCCCTTCCTGAACGTGGCGGAACCCTTCCTGAAGGCCTTGCCGTCGGGCACCCCTGGAAGACGTGCCGCCGGGCTCCTGGGAGAGGGGACGCTTCGGCAGTCGCCGAAGCCTTGTCGGTGATAATCGGGAGCATGACCAGTCGGCGCCCCCGCACAAAAGGCCCTGACCTGGCCTCCGTGGCCAGGCTCCTGGCCGACGGAACGCGAGCGAGCTTCTGTCTGGCGCTGCTGGACGGCCGGGCGTGGACAGCGACCGAGCTGGCCCGCCATGCCGGGGTGGCGGCGTCGACCGCCACCGAGCACCTGCACGCGCTCGTCCGCGGAAACCTGCTCGCCGAGGAGCGGCAGGGCCGGCACCGGTACGTGCGGCTGGCCGATCCGGCCGTCGCGGAACTCATCGAGAACCTCGCAGCGATGGCCCCCGATCAGGCCGCGCCGCCACGCTCCCTGTCGGCGTCCGGCCGCCGTCGTGCCCTCGCCCACGCGCGCACGTGCTACGACCACCTCGCCGGCACCCTTGGAGTCGCGATCACCGACGCGATGACCGAGCGGGGGCTGCTGGACTGGGAGCACGGACTGCGCCTCACCGGCGACGGGCGGACCTGGCTCGCGAAGCTGGGCGTCACGGTCCCGGCCGCCACGCGCCGGCCCGCCGTGCGGCCGTGCCTCGACTGGACGGAACGCCGCCCGCACCTGGCGGGGGCCGTCGGTGCGGCCCTGTGCGGCCACGCTTTCGACGCGGGCTGGATCTCGCGCATCGGCAGCACCCGCGCCGTGACCGTCACGTCCGAGGGGCGCCACGTGCTGTGCGACCAGCTCGGCCTCTCCGAGGAACTGCTCTCACGGAGGTGAGCTGCCGGCCTCGGACGAGAGCAGCGGGACGGACGACGACCTCTCCCGTATCGCACCCAGCGCGGCCGTACGGGAGTTGGCACCCCTCGGACGACGGTACTCAATCGGCGGCGGTGTTCCGGATCGCGGCTATGTCGAACTGGAGGCGGACCTTCTCACTCACCATCGAGCCTCCCTCGGCCAACCTGCTGTTGTACGTGAGGCCCCAGTCGGTGCGGTTGATGGTGGTCGTGCCGTCGAAGCCGACGCGCTGGTAGCCGAAGGGATCCATCACCTGGCCTATGTAGGTCATCTCCAGGACGACGGGCCGCGTGACGTCTTTGATCGTGAGGTTCCCCGTCATCCGGTACACGTCCCCGCCGGTCAGCTGCACGTGTGTGCTGACGAACCGCATACGGGGGAAAATGGCGGAGTCGAAGAAATCGGGACCGGTCAGATGGGCATCCCGCTGCTCCACTCCTGTATCGACACTGGCCGTGGAGATGTCGACCTCTGCGCGGGAGCATGACGGGTCGTAACCGTCGAAATACAGACGGCTCTGGTACTCGGTGAATGCTCCGCGCACCGTGGTCACCATGGCGTGGCGCACGGAGAAACCGATGCGACTGTGGGCGGGGTCGATGAGCCATTCACCCGTGAGCGCGCGCAGCATCGGGTCCGCCACCACTCCTGCGTCGGCGTGGGCTCGGCCGTCCGGGGCAGGGGGCGCCTGGGGGCGGGGTGACATGCCACGACTGAACAGTTTCATGCTTCACCTGGCGACTCGACGATGGGCAGTACGGCCAATGCTGTACCACCAGTCACCGCCCTCCTGCTCGGCAAAGACCAATTTAGGCGGTTATCACAATTGCCTCACGCGAAACCTTCACGTGATCGCCGCAATTTCCGAGGCCTTTCGAAAGCAGCAAAATTCACGGACACCGGCGAAGCCCCGTCCGCCGACACGCGATGCGCTTTTGTCCGAGCACGGGTAGTGACGACGGGCACCCCCGTCCGGTCGGCCGGAGAGCCGGCCGGTCACAGGCCCGGTCGGTCGCTCGGCCGGATGGCAGACTCTCCCCGGCGGCCGTCGAAGTCCGCCCCTCCGTTTCCGCGGCCGGCACCGCCGAAGACGTTCCCGAAGGAGCAACCCGCATGAGTGACGAGGAGCGCCGCGAACGGTACGCGCTGGCGCTGTACAACACCCTCGGTTTCAGCGCGCAGCGCCACCCCTGGCCGAGCCTGGCCCCCGCGAGGCGGGAGGTCTGGTACCGCCGCGCCGAGGCCGCCATGGCCGTGGCGGACGAGGAGATCGCCGAACGGCTCGGCGCCGAGGGCGAGTGAGAGGCCGGGGACCGGTGGCCGCCGGCCCGGAAAGGCCGCACGGCCCCGGCCCTCCTCAAGGACTCCCCGGCCGCCCTCGGGGGGGTTCAGGAGCGCCCCTGGCCGCCCGTGTCGGGCCAGGTTCCGGTGGAGCGTTCGATGGCGACGGCCCCGGCCCGGTCCACCGCGCTCCGTACGACGGAGAAGATCGCGCCCTGCACGGCCGCGGCGAGCAGTATCTCCCCCCAGCCGCGCTCACGGTCCAGCGCATCGGGGGCGTCGTCCTCGCCGCGTACCATTTTCCAGGTCGTCCGGAAGAGCCGGCCGGCGACGAGACCGCCGGCCCAGCCGAACGCCAGCCCGACCGGCTTGTAGACGAGCGGCAGCTTCTTGTCGGTCAAAAGAGCCTCCTCTGTGCGGCGTGCGGGGCCTTCGGCGGTGTCCGCCGAAGACGTTCGACCACGACAGGTGGTGTCGCGCACCGGCGGGTCCCCTCCGCGGAGGGAATTACGCGTCGTCGCCCCGCACGGGCCGGTGGCCCCCGTTCCGGCCGGACAGGCCCGACACTGCCCCCTGCCTCCGCGGCAACCCGGAGAGACCGCGCGGCACCCCGGGTTCCGCTGCTCCCCGGGGAGTTCACGCAGGGACCAACGCGGGAGCGGGCGGCTCCGGCGAGGCGTCTGGTCCGCCGGGTTCCTGTGGCCCGCCCCGGCGCGTGCGGCGTGAACCGACCGGAACCGCCCGCGCCTATCCCGGGTCCGGGAGATGGCGCCGGAACCATGCGGTCAGTCCGGCATCCACCTCACGGGTCAGGGGCAGTTGAGGTGCCGGCTCGATGCCCGGCTCGTCGGCGAGGGGATGCGCCAGCCCGGGGATCGGCAGCAGCTGAGACCGCTCCCCCAGCGCGGCCACGAGGTCCTGCGCGTCGGTACGCAGTGCTGGGTGGTCCAACTCGCCGCTGACGACCAGCAGGGGCGCGCGGGCGGCGATGCTGCCGGCCTTGGCGACGAAGTCCAGGCTGTCCACGGCCTTCTCGGATTCCGTGTCGTATTGGTACTCCTCCGGGAACAGTTCGACGACGGACCGCATCCGGATGGCGGCGTTCACCACGGCGCCGGCGAAGACCGGGACATCGCTCTCGGCGAGGATCCGCAGCGCGACGGCCCCGCCCAGCGAGCCGCCGAGCACACCGATCGGGCCGTCGTCGACCGGCAGCCGCGCACGGAGCGACGCCAGTGCGGCCGGGAACTCCTCGGCCGCCTGGCGGACGAACGGGTGCAGGACGGCCATCAGCGGGTCCTGGCGGGCACGTTCCAGGATGGCGTCCATGCTGCCGTCGACCATGCGCGCCCCGCACATCGGCATGCCGAGGTGCACCCGCCACGCGGGCAGGTCGTTCATCGGCAGTGCGGCGGCGAACGCGGCGTCGGTCCTCGGTGCGTCCAGCATGTGCCAGGTGACGATCAGCGGCGCGGTGCCGCCGGCGGCCGGCGGCAGGGCGGTGAACGGCACGCCGGCGGCCGTGCCCGTAAGCGGTGAGGTCATGCGGTCACGGTAGGTCCGGGGCCGCCGGCGCCGGGTGGGTATCGCGGTGGGCGTAACCGGGTGCGGCTCAGGGTTCCGGCTCCACGGGCAGATCCGGGTTGTGCCGCAGGGCGTCCAGGACGGCGCGGACCGCCGCGCGAGGCGGTGACCCCCGGCGGATCGCTGCCGTGATCGTACGGGTCACCGGGGTCGACAGCTCCCGGGTGGTGACGCGGTAGCGGCCGAGGTCGACCGCCAGCCCGGGCAGCAGCGCGATCGACAGCCCGGCCTCGACATGCTGAAGCGTCATCATGTAGTTGCTGAAGCGGCACACCACCTGCGGCTCGAACCTCGCCTGGCGGCACAGGCGCAGCGCCAGGTTCGCCATGTAGGACTGCGGCTTGTCGAACGCCCAGGGCTCGTCCGCGTAGGCCGCCAGATCGACGGCACCGCGCCGGGCGGCGGGGTGGTCGGGCGGGACCACCAGCAGGATGGGGTCGGTGGCCAGTGGTACGAGGTCGATGTCCGGGCCCAGCGGCAGCTCGTCGAAGTCCGTGGTCGTGATGATGATGTCCGCGTCACCGATCCGCAGCGCCGGCATGCTCTCGTGCGGCTCCAGCTCCAGCAGTTCGATGTCGAGCTGGGGGTGCTCGCGGGTCAGACGGGTCACGGCGGGCACCGCCATGGTGTGGATGGCGCTCTGGAAAGCGCCCAGCCGCACTCTCCCGGCCGGTTCCTCGCCGAAGCCGCGCAGCTCCGCCTCGATGCCCGCCATCTGCTCGAGAAGGGTGCGTGCCCGGCGCGCGAGGATCAGCCCGGCGGGGGTCAGCCGCACCCGGCGGCCCGTGCGTTCCAGCAGCTGCGTCCCGGTCTCGGATTCGAGCGCGGCAAGCTGCGAGGACACGTTCGACGGGCTCAGGTTGGTCGCCTGGGCGACCGCGCGGACGGTGCCGAGCGTGTCCAGCCGGCTGAGCAGTTGCAGCCTCCAGGGATTCATCATGCGCTCATTATTGTGCGGTATCACCGCACAGGACTTCCGGAAATGTGTGATGGACGCGTTGCTCGGCCCCGGCCTACCGTCGGGCCATGACTGCTGTGACCACCGCCCCGTCGTCGTCCGCCGGGGCTTTCTGGGCCGATGCCGAGCGGCACCTCGTCCGCTACGGCGGCGCGTTCACCCCGGAGATCATCGACCGTGCCGCAGGAAGCTACGTCTTCACCGCGGACGGCCGGAAGATCCTCGACTTCACCTCCGGTCAGATGAGCGCGATACTCGGCCACGCGCACCCGGAGATCGTCGCGACCGTTCACCGGCAGGTCGCGACCCTCGACCATCTCTACAGCGGCATGCTCAGCCGCCCGGTGGTCGATCTCGCCCGGCGGCTGGCCGGCACGCTGCCCGCGCCGCTGGAGAAGGCCCTGCTGCTGACGACCGGCGCCGAGTCGAACGAGGCCGCGATCCGGATGGCGAAGCTCGTCACCGGCAAACACGAGATCGTCTCCTTCGCCCGGTCCTGGCACGGCATGACGCAGGCCGCCGCGTCCGCCACCTACAGCGCGGGACGCAAGGGATATGGTCCGGGCGCGCCCGGGAACTTCGCCATCCCGGTGCCGAACGCCTACCGGCCGGACTTCACCACGGCCGACGGCACACTCGACTGGCGCCGCCAGCTCGACTTCGCCTTCGACCTGATCGACGCCCAGTCGACCGGCAGCCTGGCGGCGTGCCTCGTCGAACCGATCCTCAGCTCGGGCGGCATCATCGAGCCGCCGGAGGGGTATTTCGCAGCGCTGCGGGAGAAGTGCCGCGAACGCGGCATGCTGCTGATCCTCGACGAGGCCCAGACCGGGCTGTGCCGCACCGGAACCTGGTACGCGTTCGAGCGCGACGGCATCGTCCCCGACATCCTCACGCTGTCCAAGACACTGGGAGCTGGTCTCCCCCTCGCGGCCGTGGTCACCAGCACGGAGATCGAGCAGGAGGCGCACGAGCGCGGATTCCTGTTCTTCACCACGCATGTGGCCGACCCGCTGGTGGCCGCGGTCGGCAACACCGTCCTCGACGTCCTGGCCCGGGACGGGCTCGACGAGCGGGCCCGGTCGCTCGGCGCCTTCCTCCGCGACGGTCTCGCGGCCATCGCCGCACGCCATGACGTCGTGGGGGACATCCGGGGCCGCGGTCTGCTCGCCGGGCTCGAACTCGTCGTCGACCGCGAGACGAAGCAGACCTCGGACGAGCTGGGCGGCACGGTCACCCGACGCTGCCTGGAACTCGGCCTGCACATGAACATCGTCCAACTGCCCGGCATGGGCGGGACCTTCCGGATCGCGCCGCCGCTGACGGCGACCGAGGAGGAGCTGTCGCTCGGCCTGTCGATCCTGGACCAGGCCATCGGTGAGGCCCGCGCCGCGCTCTGAGCCTCACCGCTGTCCGGAGGGAGGGACGGAGGGCCGGTCTTCAGCGCACGTCCGGCTTTCCCGTGCGCGTCACCGGCTTCCGCGCACAGTGCCGCGTCAGCGCACGTCGGCGGCGGGACGGCGGCCCCAGGCCGAGATCATCGGTGAGGTGGCGAGGTCGAGGCGCCCTGCCGTGACGTTCGCGAGGTGCTGGTCGATCTCCTCGTCCGTGGCGAGACCGGCGGCGGTGAGCCGGTCACGCACCTGGCGGACGGTGGCCGCTTCGAGGGCGTCGCACGCGGGCGAGGAGAGGGGGAAGAAGGCGTCGGCCTGGACGTCGTCGAGACCGGCCTGACGCAGCAGCCGCGGCAGCTTGCGCCCGTAGGACAGATCGGCACCCCGCTGTCGCAGCAACTGGCGGAAACCGTGCCGCAGCCGGTTGGCCAGCTCCTGTTCGGGACCGTACTCGTCCGGGCAGATCAGCGGCTGCAGTGCGGGGTCGGCGTCCTCGACCACCAGCCATCCGCCGGGGCGCAGCGCCTGGACCATGGAGCGCAGCGCGGCGTCGCGGTCGGTGACGTGTACGAGGACGAGGCGGGCGTGGACCAGGTCGAAGAGTCCGGCCGGGGGTGGGTCGACGGCGACGTCGTGGCGGAGCACCTCGACGCCCTGGCCGGCCACCGCCCGGGTCCAGGACACATCGATGTCCGTGGCGAGCACCCGCCCGCGGGGCCCGGCACGCTCGGCGAGCCACGCGGGAACGGACGGGCCACCGGCACCCACCTCCCAGCACCGCCACCCCTCGGCGATCCCGACCGCCTCGAAATGGCGGAACGTCGAGGCGTCGAAGAGGTCGGACAGGGCGTCGAAACGTGCTCCCGCCTCGACCTGCCGGTTGTCCAGGAGGTATCCCCTGCTCTGCTCCATGCGCCGATCATGTCACGGCGCGATCCACCGGCCGGTCCGTGCGGTGCCGCCCCGTACGGGTCACTCCGCACAGGCATGCCCCCTGAGCCGCTCCGTGTGACCGGGGGTGCTCGGCGGACCGCGACCGATTCCGCTCCGCCACCGTCATGGCCGCCCTGGGTGACCCGGTGCGGCTGGTCATCGTCGCCCGGCCCGCGTTTCCGCCTCAGACAGGGGGCGGCGTCACAGCGGGCTCGCCTGCCGCTCGTCGCACGGCGGCAGCCGGCGCGCGGCCACCGGGCGGCGGTCCACCGCCCAGACCGCGAACGCGCAGACGGCGAAGGCCGCGCCCAGGATGCTGGAGCCGGCCCATCCGGCCCTGGCGAACACCGTGGTCGTGGTGGCCGCGCCGAGCGCGGAGCCGAGCGAGTAGAAGAGCATGTATCCGCCGACGACACTGCTGGTGCGGTCCGGATGGGCCATGGTGAGCAGGTGCTGGTTGCTCACGTGCACGGCTTGCACCGCGAAGTCCAGCACGACCACACCGAGGACGACGAGCCACAGCGACCACGACGCCTGTCCGACGGCCGGCCATGACAGGGCCAGGAGAACCAGCGCCCCGCCGGTGACGGCGCTCGCGGACCCGCCGTCCGCCCAGCGGCCCGCGCGGGCGGCGCCGAGCGCGCCCGCCAGGCCGACAAGACCGAACAGGCCGATCTGGGCGGTACTCAGGTGCCACGGGGCGGCTGCGAGCGGCAGCGCCAGACCGCTCCACAGCGTGCCGAAAGAGGCGAACAGGAAGAAGGCGATCAGCCCGCGGGAGAGAAACAGACTCTCGCGGAACAGTCCGCCCAGCGACGACAGCACCTGCCGGTAGGTGGCGTGGCCGCTCCGCGTGTCGGGCGGCAGCATTCTCAGGACGAGGCAGGCCAGCACCACAAGGAGCACCGCGAGGACGGCATACGCGCCGCGCCAGCCCCAGAGCGCGGCCAGGGCGCCGACGACGACGCGTGCTCCGAGGATGCCGAGGACGACGCCTGACGTCACCACGCCGAGGTTCCGGCCGCGCTCCTCCGGCGTGGACAGGACCGCGGCGTAGGCGACCGTCGTCTGGACGACGACCGCGAACAGGCCCGCGAGGGCGAGCCCCGCGAGCAGCACCCAGGCGTGGGCGGCCGTCGCGGCCAGTGCCGCGCCCGCCGCGGTCAGCACCAGATGCCCCGCGAGGAGCCTTCGCCGGTCGATCATGTCGCCCAGGGGCACGAGAACGGCCAGCCCCACCAGATAGCCGAGCTGACCGGCCGAGACGACCCATCCCAGACGCGCGTCCGGCACGCCCAGGTCCCGTCCGATCCGAGCGAGAACGGGCTGCGCCGCATAGATGCTCGCGACGGCGACCGCGCAGACTGCGGCGAACAACATTTTCCGGCCCGTGGTCAGGCCCATCAGCGCACCCTCCAATTGATCAGTTGCAAAACGCAACCGATCGGAGAGTACGGCAGAATGGTTTCAATCAGCAACTCTTCTGGGGGTGTGATGACTCAGCCCGCGACCCGTGCCGACGAGGCGTCCTGGACCGACCCGACCTGCCCGGTGGCCCGGACCCTCGACCTGGTCGGTGACCGCTGGAGCCTGCTCATCGTCCGCGACGCCATGGACGGTGCGCGGGCGTTCACGGATTTCCAGCAGCGCACCGGCATCGCCCGCAACATCCTCACCGACAGGCTCCGCCGCCTGGTCGAGCGAGGCATCCTCGACCGGCGGACCGCGCCTTCCGGCAAGCGGCAGCTCTACACGCTCACCCCGGCCGGACGGGACCTGTTCACGGTCGTCGTCGCCCTGCGGCAATGGGGCGAGCGCCACGCCTTCGCCCCCGACGAGCCCCGCTCCGTCCTCGTCGACGAGCGCGGCCTGCCGCTCCCGCGGCTCCAGCCGGCCAGCTCGCGCGGCAACCCCGCCGACGTCGACACGACGTCCGTGCGCAAGGTGCGCTGAGGCCGGGGTAGGTCACGGGTCCGGCGGCGCCCCGGTGCGTCTCACCGCCCCGGCGCTCGTCGTCCGCCCTCAACCCGCCCGCATGCGGCCACGGGTGCCCGTCGAATGTCCCCTCACGGCAGTGCCCAACCCGCCCACACGAGCAGGACCAGCGGCACCGCGAGGGCCACCGCGCCGAGCGCGATCCCCGTCCGGGCCCGGCGCCGGTCGGTCCCCGGCTCGTGCGGAGCGTCCGGCACGGCACGCGTGTGCCGCGCGTCCCGCAGCGCGAAGGCGCCCGAGACGACCGCGAAGACGCCCGCCGGCACCGTGAGGTAGAGGGGGAAGAACCGGAGCCAGGGCGGAAGAGCGGCCGGCAGCAAGGGGGAACCGTACAGGGCGACGGCGATCGCGCCCGAAACCAGCGACGAGGTACCGCGCAGCGCCTCCGGCCCCGCGTCCGGTTCCCCTCCCCGCCCCTCGTCGAGCGGCCCGGCGGTCTCGTTCGCGGAAGTCATACCGGGAGGCTAGGCCGTGAACGGGCGCCTCACCCGAGGAGGACTGCTCAGAACGCCGTGAACTCCTCGAAGGGCGGCTCGAAAGAGGGGTCGGGCAAGCGCATGGCCTGGCAGCGACGCGCCGGCCGGTCACCGGAACCGGCGGCGAGGGCCGTCGCGGTGCCACCGGGGAAGGCGTCCGGAAGCACCGTCCACCCCAGGTTCCGCTCGTAGTAGCGCGCGGCGGTCAGCACCGAGGGGGCCCAGGCGTCGTCGAGGACGATCAGTCCGCCCGGCCGGACGATCTTGCGCAGGAAGTAGAGATCGACGAAGACCTCGTGGAACCGGTGGCTGCCGTCCACGAACGCGGCGTCGGCGGTGACGCCCGCGGCCAGGAGCCGCGGGAGCGCGATCGACGACGGGGCGAGGATGAGCGAGGCGATCGTGTCCAGTCCGGCGGAGCGCATCAGGTCCCAGCCGGCGTCGCACCAGTCACGTTTCTGGAACGGGTCGATGACGAAGTGCCGTGGACGCGGCGGGTCGACGGTGAGGAGTGCCTCACCGATCGCGAGCGCGGAGCCGGCGTAGGCGAGACCGACCTCGGCAACCGTCCGCGCACCCTCGAGGATCAGCAGATCCCGCAGCAGGTCGCAGTCGCGTCCGGGCACGGTGACCGTCTCGAAGTCGGCCTCGCGGTCCCGCGTCCGGGGCGGCCCTTCCTCCGCGAGCCGACGGCGCACCTCGCGGACCCGCGCCACCCCGCCTCGTCCCTCCGCTGCCATCGCCATGGCCTCCTCCCGGCGCCGGGAGCCCCTCCCCCGGCGTCCCGGCCTGCGGGTACCGTCTGCCGGGCGACACCGTGCCCCTGCCCACTGGGCGGCAACGGTGCCGCCAACCTACTGTGAACTTTTCCGCCGAGTCGGTCATCGGACTGTACACGGCGGGGGAAAGTGGGGACATGGGCTCGGTTCTCCGGATCCGGGGCTCATCGACGAGGGGATGAAACAGGGCATGGCGGAAACCAGGGAACAACGGCGACACCCGGCGCGGTCGATTCCACGCCCGGCAGAGACCGGGCCCGGGCAGGAGTCCGGGCAGGGCGGTGCCGCCCGAGGACACCTCGGCAGAACCACCCGTCTCGCGGCCGTCGCCGCGGTGGGGCTCGGTGCGGTCGTGCTCACCGGATGCGGCCAGGAGGGCGCGGACGCCGCCGCCCCAAGAAGGTGGCCGGACAGGCGGTGCCCGCGCCCGGCGACTCCGCCACCAGCCCCTCGCACAAGAAGAGCGCCTCGCCCTCGTCGTCCTCGAAGTCCGGCGGGGGGAAGGGCGAGGACCGCAAGGCGCGCCCGGGCGCGTCGGGGAACGGCGGCACGGATTCCTCCGGAACCACGGGCGGCTCGGGTTCGGGCTCCGACGGAGGGACCTCCGGCAGCTCCTCCTGCAAGACCTCCGACCTCGCGTTCAGCACCTCGCACGGCATGGCGGAGGGCAGCCTTCTGGTGAACATCAAGAACGTCGGCTCCAGCTCCTGCGACCTCACCGGGTTCCCCGGGGCCGACCTCGAGGGCGACGCGGGTCCCGTCATCGCCGCCCGTAACGGCGAAGCGCCACCGCCGGTCCATGTGGCGCCCGGCGAGGAGACCCGGTTCACCCTCACCTACCCGCCGAACGACTCGGGCGGCAGCGGGGCCACCTTCAACACCCTTGTGGTCACCCCGCCCAACCAGACCGAGTCGCGGACCCTCCCGGTCAGCATCAACATGTCCGTCACCGAGAGCCCGTCGTCACCGGGGGTCAGGGTCGGTCCGGTCGGCGCCGGCAAGTGATCAGCCGCCGGCATCTGCCGGCGTCCGCACCGCGTCGCCGCCCGCGGCCCGACTTCGGCACCGCACAGCGTGCGCGACCGGGGGTACGTCATTGACAGGGAACAGTGTGAGTGGTTGAGTACTCACATGAAGACGGAACGCCCCCGCCGGCTCTCCACCGCCGAGGAGCGCCGCCGGACGGTGCTGGCCACCGCTCTGGGCGCCTTCGCGGCGCGCGGCTACTGGGGCACCACCACGACCGAGGTCGCCAAGGCCGCCGGTATCTCCCAGGCGTATGTGTACCGGCTCTTCCCCAACAAGGAAGTGCTGTTCGTCGCCGTCGTCGAGCACTGCTTCGTCCAGGTGCGGGCCAGCCTGGAGCAGGGCGTCGCGGATGCCTCGGGCAGCAGCCCGGACGTGGTCCTGGCCGCCATGGGCGACGCCTACTCCCGGCTGATCAGCGACAACGACCTGATGCTGATCCAGTTGCACGCCCAGGCGGCGGCCGTGTCCGAACCGGCGGTGCGCGAGGCGGTCCGACAGGGCTACGCGCGCCTGGTCGAGTACGTACGCGGCGCCTCGGGCGGCAGTGACCAGCAGGTGCAGGACTTCTTCGCCCGGGGCATGCTGTGCCACCTGATCGTCTCGGCGGGGGCCGACTCGCTGGACGCCCCCTGGACGCGGACTCTGTCGGCGGGCATCAGGCACCACTAGACCGCGGCCCGCCTCCGACCCCGACGGGGCGCCTGTGCGGCCCCGTCCCTTTTTTCGAACCAAAGAGTGAGTGGTTGACCACACATGAACGTCTCCCTTCGAAAGCCGTCCGGTACCGGCGCGAACACCACCGCCGCGCTCGCCGTCCTGGCCGGCGCGCAGTTCACCGTCATGCTCGCCACCTCGATCGTGAACGTGGCGCTCCCGAGAATCCGGGCCGGCGTCGCACTGTCGGACAGTGGAACGACGTGGGCGGTCAACGCCTACGGCCTGGCCTTCGGCGCGCTGCTGCTGGCCGGCGGGCGCGCGGCGGACGTGCTGGGGCGCCGCCGGATTCTGCTGGGCGGCCTCACGGTCTTCGCGCTCTCCTCGCTGGCAGCGGGACTGGCCACCTCGCCCGCCGTTCTCATCGCCGCCCGCGCGGTGCAGGGCCTGGCCGCCGCCGCGATCGCCCCCGCCGCGCTGGCCCTGGTCGTGGAGGTGTCGCCGCCCGGCCCCGCCCGGGGCAGGGCGCTGGGCGTATGGGGCGCGGTCTCCGGGGCAGGAGCCGCTGCCGGAGTGCTCCTCGGCGGAGTGATCACGCAGGCGTGGGGCTGGCCGTGGATCTTCCACATCGTCGCGGCGGGCACGTTGCTGGTGCTGGTCGCCGCCGCCGTCCACGTACCGCGCGTGCCGGCCGTGCGGGGCGGCCGCTTCGATCTGGCCGGCACCGTCACCGTCACCCTCTCCCTCACCGCTTTGGTGTGGGGGCTGACCACCGCGCGCAGCGCGGGCTGGACGGACACCCGGGTGGTGGGCGCCCTCGCCCTCTTCGCGGTTCTCCTCGCCGTCTTCGCCCTGGCCGAGCGGCGGCACCCCGACCCGCTGCTGCCGTCGAGGCTGTTCGCCGGCGGACAGGTCGCGGCAGGAAACATCCTCATGGCCCTGCTCGGCTCGGTGTGGATCGCCCTGTTCTTCTTCCTGCCCCTCTACCAGCAACAGGTTCTCGGCTCCGGCCCCCTGGTCACCGGAGTGGGCCAACTCCCGCTCGCCGCCGCGAACATGCTCGGCTCCGCACTGGCCGCCCGGGTGGCACGGCGGATCGGTGCCGCGGCCACCGTGACCACGGCCCTGCTCACCGAGGCCGGCGGACTGGTGTGGCTGTCGCGCATCGACGCGCACGGCAGCTACCTCGCCGATGTCCTCGGCCCGAGCGTCCTGATCGGGCTCGGGCTCGGCAGCGCCTTCGTCCAGCTCACCGCACTCTCGGTCAAGGACGTGGCCGGAGGGGACGCCGGACTGGCCGGCGGTCTGGTGAACACCACCCGGCAGGTCGGCGGCGCGGTCGGCCTGGCCGTCCTGGCCACCCTCGCCGGTTCCGTCACCGCGCACGCCGCACCCCACCGAGCACACCTGGAGGCGCTGACCGCCGGATACCGCGCCGCGTTCGCCGCCTCGGCCGCGGTGCTGGCCCTCACCGCCCTCCTCGCAGCCATCGTCACCCGGCGCGGTGCCCGCTGCGGGCGTGAGCGACCGGCTCCTGCGAAGGAGCCCTCAACTCCCGCGCAGCAGACGGCACCCAGTGCCCCCAGGCCCTGATCACGACCTCTTCTCCGAGGCGCCGCCCCCCGTGCGGGCGTCCCACTCGACGCCCCCTCGAGCGGCCACACCCCTCAACCCCCGCACCCCACACGTCCGTTGCCTCGCTCTGCCCGCGGACCACCGTCCCGGCTCCGCAGGTCAGGGGTCGGCCCCGGACCCGTTCCCAGCACTCGCCACCGACACCAGGAAACGAGGAATTTCCCATGTCCGCCAAGCCCTATCTGACCGGCCACTACGAGCCCGCCGTCGACGAGATCTCCGCAACCGGACTGGCCGTCGAGGGCACGCTGCCCCCGGAGCTGACCGGCCGGCTGGTCCGCAACAGCCACAACCCCAAGCCGGGCATCACCCCCACCCACTGGTTCAAGGGCAGTGGCATGGTCCACGGCATCCGCCTGCGGGACGGACGCGCCGAGTGGTACCGCAACCGCTGGGTCCGCACTCCCGCCCTCGACGGCGCCCCCTACATGACCGAGCAAGGCCCCGACCTGACCGCCAGCACCGCCGGCACCCACATCGTCGAACACGCGGGCCGCCTCCTCGCACTGTGCGAGTCCAACCTCCCCTTCGAGCTGACCCCCGACCTGGACACCGTCGGCCCGTACGACTTCGACGGCACGCTGCGCAGCGCGATGACCGCGCACCCCAAGACCGACCCGGCCACCGGTGAACTCCACTTCTTCGGGTCCTCACCCTTTCCGCCGTACCTGATCTACTACGTCGCCGACGCGGAGGGCCGGATCACCCACAGCGCCGAGGTTCCCGGCGCCACGGCCGCCCTCAAGCACGACTTCGCCCTCACCACCGGCCACGTGGTCTTCTTCGAGGGCACGGTCACCTTCGACCCGACCGAGCACTCCGGCATCCCCTACAGCTGGAACGACGGCACGCCCGCCCGCATCGGTGTCATGCCCCGCGGCCGGGACGGCGCCGCACGCATCCGCTGGTTCCCCATCGAGCCCGGCAGCGCGCTGCACGCCGCCAACGCCTACGAGGACGCCCGGGGCCGGATCGTCCTGGAGGCACCCACCGTCGACCGCGAGGGCTTCCGGCTCTCATGGAACTGGTGGGTCGGCGCGCCGGGCCGGGGCAGCGAGCCCAACGCCCGCTCCTGGACCCGCCGCTGGGTGGTCGACCTGGCCGCCGGGAGCGTCGAGGAACAGGTCGTCGACGACCTCGCCATCGAGTTCCCCACCATCAACGACGAGTTCACCGGCACCGAGCACCGCTACCAGTACGCCGTCTCCTTCCCCGACCACAACGGTCTCGGCGGCTACGGCATCGTCAAGTACGACCGGCGGACCGGCGCGCGCCGCATCCACGAGGCCGGAGACGCCCGGCTGCCCAGTGAAGCGGTGTTCGTCCCGGCAGCCGGGGCCACCAGTGAGGACGACGGCTACCTGCTCACCGTCGTCTCCGACCTCAAGCAGGACGCCTCCCAGCTGCTCGTCCTCGACGCCTCCGGCCTCGCCCTGATCGCCACCGTCCACCTGCCCCGGCGGGTCACGGCCGGCATCCACGGCTCATGGATCCCCGACACCGCCCTGGACGAGGGCACCGTCCGCGGCTGACCCGGCCCCTCCCCCTCCCGTGAAGGGAACGCCCCGGCCGGGCGGCGCGTGGCAGCGCGGCCGGCCGGGGCGTACCGGTATCGGGCATCGTCACCGCTCACGCACTCACGCGCAGACGCGGCCAGTTGGCGAGGTCCCGTAGCAACTGCCGGTCGTGCGTGGCCACGACGACGGCGGCACTCGTGACGCGGAGCGCGTCGGTCAGCTCGTCGACCAGCGCCGAGGACAGATGGTTGGTCGGCTCGTCGAGCAGGATCAGTCCGGGGCGGCCGGCCAGCGCCAGCGCCAGGTCCAGACGCCGCCGCTGTCCCTGCGACAGCCGCCCCACCGGTGTGCGCATCGCGTCGGGGTCCAGCAACCCGAGCGCACCGAGCGGGACGGCCTCGGCGTCGCGGAGCCGCCCACCGGCCACCAGCCGTCCCACGTGCCGGGCGTGCACGTCGTACGCGGTGAGAGACGGATCCTGCTCGACGGTCTCCTGGCCGACCCGGACGACCCGGGCCCCCTTCGCCGTCCGGACGTGACCGGAGGTGGGCGGCAACGCACCGGCCAGCACCGCGAGCAGTGTGGACTTCCCGGCACCGTTCGGGCCGGTGACCAGCAACCGGTCCCCACCGTCCAGGGTGAGGTCCACCGGGCCGGCCAGCCGTCCGCGGACGGCGACGCCGTGCGCCCGCAGCTGCGGCGCACCCGGCCGGACACCCAGGTCGGGCCACCGCAGCGCCGGCGGCGGCTCCGGCACGTCGATCCGGTGCGCCGCCAGGGCCTCCTTCTGCCGGTTCAGCGCCTGGACGACGCCTGGCGCGCGGGACTGACGCCGGTGCTTTCCGGTCCCCTTGTCCGGCCGCCAGCCGGTGGAGAGCCGGTCGCGGGCCTTCGATACCGAGTCCTGGAGCCGACGGTGCTCGGCCTGCTGCTCCTCGTGGTCCTGTTCCCAGCGCTCACGCTCCCGGCGCCGCGCGTCCTGCCAGGCGTCGTAACCGCCCGCGTACAGGCGCGGCTTCCCGTCGCGGGTCGGATCGAGGTCGAGGAACCGGTCGGCGACGTCGCGCAGCAGCGCCCGGTCGTGGCTGACCAGAGCGAGCCCGCCCTCGTGCTCGTGCAGCCTGCGGGTCAGGAAGTCCAGCCCGCCGGCGTCGAGGTGGTTGGTCGGCTCGTCGAGCAGCAGGACATCGTGCCGCGCACCGAGCAGGCATGCCAGCCGGACCCGGTAACGCTGCCCGACCGACAGCGTCGACAGCGGACGGTCCCGGTCGGTGCAGGCGCCCAGGGCCTCGAGGGCGACATCGACACGGCGCTCGGCGTCCCAGGCGTCGAGCCGGGTCGCCGCGTCGAGAGCGGCGGCGTAGCGGTCACCAGCGGCGGGGTCGCCCTCGGCCATGGCGAGGGCCGCCTGGTCCAGCGCGTCGAGTGCGGCGAGCGACGCCGCCAGCGCCTCCGACGTCAGCGTGCCGACAGTCTCGCCGTCCCGCGCGGACAACTCCTGGCGGGCCAGGCCGATCGTCCCGGTCCGGTGGACGGTGCCCCCGTCCGGCGCGAGGAGCCCGGCCAGGACGTGCAGCAGCGTCGTCTTGCCACGGCCGTTCTCACCGACGACGGCGACCCGCGACCGGGCGGAGACGGTGACCGAGACATCGTTCAGTACACGCCGGGACCCACGCGTGACGGTGATGCCCTCGGCACGGACATGCGCGCTGTCGCCCGCCCCGGCGGGCACGGACAGGGTTTCAGGGGTGGGAGTGAGGTTCAACAGGTGCTCCGCAGCTCGCAGTGGAGCCGGGCAGCAGCAGGTCGCCGCCCGGCGGGAACCGGGACGGCGAGCGCGAATTCAGCAGGAGGGAACGCGCCGCCGTCAGCGGGCGGAGCGGACCTTCTGCGACCAGAGACCTCGTGCCATGAGAATCATGCTAACAACACCGGCGTCCTTCCCTCCGCTCTCTTCTGGGCGGCGGCCCCCTCTCCCGGACCGCCTCGGGGCACGGTGAGCCGGGCCCGAACCACGTCCGGTGGCTGGCCTCGGTGACGGCGAGCGGTCGTCCGGACATCGCTTCTCGGAGCCAGGTCGCTCCAGCTGCGGGACACACACCCGGCGACCCGGCGCTCGAGGCGGCGGTGACGGCGACGATCCGGGAGATGTACGGACCCCACGCGGAGCACCACGCGGCCGCGCTGACCCGCTTGTTCGCGACGCGCTGGGTTATGGCCACCGAGGTGCTGACGCTCTGTCAGGCCGCGTACACGTCGGCCGCCTATGGCCTGTTCAGTCCGGACAGCGGTGACGACCACTTCCGGTGGTGTGCGGCACCGCTGAACGGCGGCACGGTCGCCGGTCAGTGTCCGTCGGGGCTGCGGCATTCCCGACGGGGGTACGGGCATGGCGAGGGACGTTCCCCCTTGCGGTGGAATTCCCTGGCGGCCGGGTCCCCGCAGGTGCCAAGCTGGTGGTACTCGAAGGGGTGTAGCTCAGAGGCCAGAGCGCCGGTCTCCAAAACCGGATGCCGCAGGTTCGACTCCTGCCACCCCTGCCACCGGCCCCTGGCGGGTGCCTCGCCGCACCGTCCGGGGCCCCGCTGCGGGACGGACATCGCGCCGCTCCGCCCCATGCCGTACCGTCCCGCGCACGACCGACGGCGTCCTCGGTGTCGCCGTCGTCGATGTCGCCGGCGTCGGGGGAACCGGTCCTAGGCGCGCTGCCGTGCTCGCCGGGCGGGCGCGGGGCCGGGGGCCGGGGTGCTCAGGTGGCCGGTGGCCAGATGGTCCAGCAGGCGCAGGAACGTCGCGCGATCGTCCTCGGGCAGCGCGCCCAGGGCCTTTTCGTGGACCTCGTCCACGATCCGCCGGCTGCGCTCGGCCATCCGGGCGCCCTCCTCGGTGACCGCGATGATCCGTGCCCGCCGGTCGGTGCTGGAGGGCCGGCGCTCGGCCAGTCCCGCCTTCTCCAGGGCGTCGACGGTCACCACCATCGTGGTCTTGTCCATGTCTCCGATCTCGGCGAGCTGACTCTGGGTCCGCTCTTCCCCGAGCGCGTGGACCAGCACGCAGTGCATCCGCGCCGTGAGGCCGATCTCGGCGAGCGCCTCCGCCATCTGCGTGCGCAGCACATGACTGGTGTGGTCCAGCAGGTAGGAGAGGTCCGGCTGGGTGCGGGTCGGCGGGGTCATGGCGGTCATGGGACCAGCCTAGTCCATGACTGGTTCCGAAAAATATCGTCTACAACAGAACTATCTGCTACGGTCTTTCCATCGCAACGCCTTCTCCCCGGCTCACCACCCGGGCTCACCCCCCCACCCGCCCCAGGAAAGGAACTCCCATGCCCGGCCCCGCGCCTCGCCCCCTCACCGACGCCGAACTCAACCACATCCTGCACGAGCAGCAGTTCGGTGTGCTGGCGAGCGTCCGCAAGAGCGGTCACCCGCACCTGGCCACCGTGCTCTACCGCTGGAACGAACAGCAGCGCGTGCTGCGGATATCGACGACGCAGGACCGCCTCAAGCCCCGCCACCTGCGCGCCGATCCGCACGCCGCCCTGCACGTCAGCCGGGACGTGTGGAGCTACGCGGTGGCCGAGGGCGAGGCCGAGGTCTCCGAGCCGACCACCGTCCCCGGCGACCCGGTCGGCCGTGAACTCCTCGCCATGGCGGGCCCGTCCGTCCCGCCCCAGGACGAGGCGGAATTCCTGGCGGAGGCGGTCAGGGAACGCCGCGTCGTCATCCGCCTCAAGGTCTCCCGGCTGTACGGCACGGCCCTGGACGTCGGCACCTCCGGCTGACGAGCCCGGCTCCTCGTCGGCGGGGAGCGCCGGGGCGGCCGGCGTGCGCACGGACGACCCTCCGGCCGCCCGGCCGTTCATGCGCCGCAAGAAGCAGGACCCGCACGTTGGCCGGGCGGTCGCCGGCGCCCCGGCTCACCTTCCGCGACGCCGCCCCGTTCCACCACTCGCGGCGGCTGCCCCGTACCGGAGGGGCTCACTTCCCCATCCCCTCCGCCAGGCCCCGGACGAAGTGCCGCTGTCCCAGCAGGAAGACGACGATCATGGGGAGCGCGGCGATGGTCAGTCCGGCGAACAGGATGGGCCAGTCGGAGTTGAGCCTGCCCGCCATGTCGGCGAGACCGACGGGAAGTGTCTTCAACCGGTCGTCGGTGACGAAGACCAGCGCGAAGGCGTACTCGTTCCAGCAGAAGAGGGTCTGGAGCATGGCGGCGGACACCAGGATCGGCCGGGACATCGGGACGACGACCTGCCAGAAGGTCTGCCAGCGGCTCGCCCCGTCGATGTGGGCGGCCTCCTCCACCTCGGTGGGAAGACTCAGCAGGTGGGCACGGACCAGAAAGGTGGTGAACGGCACTTTGAACGCCGTGTAGAGGACGATGAGCGCCCAGTACGTGTCGTAGATGTGCAGAGCCTGCAGGAGTTGGGCGAGCGGTACCAGCGCGACCGTCGGTGAGAGCATCATGCCGCCGAGCACCAGCAGCAGTGCGGGGCGGGCCAGGGGGATGTCGAGGCGGGTCAGTCCGTAGGCCGCCCAGGCGCTGATGAGTACCACCGCCAGGACGCTCGCGCTGGTGACCAGCGCACTGTTGAGGAGGTAGCGCAGCGCGCCCTGGTTCCAGGCGGCCGCGTAGTTGTCCCAGCGCGGGTGCGCGGGCAGCGACCAGGGCGCGGTGAACAGTTCCCCGTTGCTCTTCAGCCCGGACAGCGCCATCCAGCACAGGGGGTAGAGCACGGCGACGGCCAGCGCGGCGAGGCCGCAGTAGGCGAGGAGCCTCGGCACGATGCCTGCCCGGCGTCGGACGGAGGCGCCGCCCGCCCGCCAGGGGTCCGCCGCCCGGGACGGTGTCCGCGCCGCGGGCGCGTGGCCCTTCGCTTGCATGGTGAGGGTCATGCCTCCACCGCCTTTCGCCGTGAGTAGTACAGCTGGGCCGCGCCGGCGGCGAAGGTCAGGACGAACATCACGGTGCCTACCGCCGCCGCATAGCCCATGTCGTCGCCGGTGAAGGCGCTGGTGTACAGCCATGTGCCCAGCACCTGACTGGAGTTGGAGGGGCCGCCGCCGGTCATCACCATCACCTCGTTGAAGACCAGGAAGGCGCCGGAGACGGTGAGGATGACCAGCAGCGTGGTCATCTGCCGCACCATGGGAACGGTGACCGTGAAGAACGTGCGGACCCGGCCCGCGCCGTCGACGTACGCCGCCTCGTACAGCTCGCGCGGTATCCGCTGCACGGCGACGGTGAGCAGCATCGTCGTGTAGCCGAAGGACTGCCACTGGCTCATCCCGATGACGCCCCAGACGGCGGTGTCGGGCTGCCCGAGCCAGTCGCGCTGCCAACTGCCCAGGCCGACGGCGTGCAGCAGGCTGTTCACCAGGCCGGCGTCCGGCTGGTAGAGGAACTGGAAGAGGAGTCCCGCGACGGTCATCGAGACGGCGGCGGGGACGACGTAGAGGGTGCGCAGCAGTCCTCCGAGGCGCCGCCCGACCAGTTCCTCCAGGAGTGCGGCGAGCACCAGGGCGGCGCCCACCTGGAAAGTGACCGAGGTGACGGCGAAGAGGAGGTTGTTGGCGAGTGCCTTCCAGAAGACGGGGTCGGCGAACGCCTGCCGGTAGTTGTCCAGTCCGACGAACCGGGTGCCCGGCTGGAAGACGCTGAACTTCAGCAGGCTGAGGCGGATGTTCTCGACGACGGGGTAGTAGACGAAGACCGCGATGAGCGCGAGGGCGGGGGCGGCCCAGAGCGTGTGCCGCATCCGGCGGGCGGCGCGGCCTCCGGTGGCCGGGAGGCCGTGAAGCGTGGTCATCTCGTCCCTCCCTGGTCCGGGTGGCCGGCTCTGCGGTGCGCGGGGGAGGAAGCGCCGCCGGGTGACGCCTTGTTGCCGGGCACGGTGGCGGCGGACGTCTCGTCGCCGGGCAGCTCGTCGCCGGACATCCCGACTCCGGGCAGCTCGTCGCCGGACGCCTTTGTGCCGGACGCCTCGTCGCGGGAGGAGCCGCCGCGGGAGGAGAAGCGGTACGCCTGGTCGGCCGCCTCCCGTACCCGGCGCACGGCCTCCTGGGGGCTCACCCGGCCGCCGAGCACGGAGTCGGCCGCGGCGAGCGTGGGGTTGACGATCTTGTTGTCGGTGCGGGTGTCCAACCAGACCGACATCCGGCGGCCGTCGATCAGCCGCTGGGCGGAGCGGAGCCCCTTGACCCGGCCGGCCCGCGAGGTGCCCTTGACGGCGCTGAGCCAGCCCAGTTCCCGTACCATCTCGCGCGCCTGGGGGCGTGCGGTGAGGAACTTCAGGAAGTCGACGGCGAGCGCCTTGCGGGGCGAGTTGTTGGACACCATCAGCCCGTCGGTGCCGCCGGCGAGGGCCCGGGGGTCACCCTGTCCCCCCGGGTCGCCCGGCATGGGGAAGAAGCCCCAGTCCCGCTCGAAGGAGGCGGGGGCTCCGCCCTTCTCGGTGAGGAAGGGGAACTCGACGGTCTCCAGGTACTGCATGGCAGCCTTCCCGTACACCAACTGGGTCTGCGCGTTCTCGTGGCTCACGCTGGAGCCGCCGGGCGCGAAGCACCGCTCCTTCAGCCGGCGCAGATCGGCGAAGGCGCGCACGTACCCGGGGTGCCGGAAGCCTCCGCCCTTCCGGGCCGCGTAGTCCGACGCCAGGACCTTCGGCGGTACGTGCATCGCGTTCAGCTGGGTGAGCAGGTGCCCGACGGGCCAGCCGTACTGGTTGCCGAAAGTGACCGGGGTACGGCCGGTCTTCCTGATCCGGTCGCAGGCCGACAGCAGCTGGGGGAAGGTACGCGGCACCCCCTTCACCCCGGCTTCGCGGAAGAGGCGCCTGTTGTACGCGAAGACCTTGGCGTCCAGGGTCACCGGAACCCCGTAGTTGCGCCCGTCGTACCGGTAGGCGCCCAGCGCGTCCGGCACGAAGGAGCGGCCCCAGGCGGTGTCACCGAGCTGGGAGGTGAGGTCGGCGGCCAGCTTCCCGTCGGCGAACCGCTCGGCGTACTGCCCCGGCCAGGCGAAGTAGATGTCGGGCAGGTCCCGGGAGGCGGCCAGGGCGGCGATGCGGTCCTTGTAGGGCTGGTCCCCGACGGCCTGGATCTCGATGCTGACGCCGGGGTTGCGCCGTTCGTACTCCCTCGCCATCCGCGCGAAGTACGGGGCGTACTGCGGGTCGGCCCACTTCTCCAGTACGGTGAGGTGCCCTCGTGGCCGGCCGTCCAGGGTGAAGTCGTTCGGGGTGGTGCGCACGGGCGCCTGCCCGCAGCCGCTCAGCGAGAGGACGGCGGCGAAGGCGGTGGCGAGCAGCGCCGGGGTTCGCAGGAAGCGCAGCACGGGTCACCTCGCGGGTGCGATGTGCGGGTCCGAGAAGACCCGGGGATGTCCGAAGGCACCCTCGTGGGTGCAGACCTCGGCGGCGTACGCGGCGGCCTGTGCGGCGGCGTCCGGCACCGCGGCACCGCCCAGCAGGGCCACCGACAGCCGCGCGACGAAGGAGTCGCCGGCTCCTAGCGTGTCCACGACCTCGGCCGGCGTCACGGGCTGGAGGTGCGGTACTCCGTCCCGCGAGACCAGGGCGCCCCGGCCGCCGCGGGTCACGACCACGATCCGGGGTCCGGCCCGGTGCGCGGCCCGTGCGAGGGCGAGGGCGTCACGGTCGTTCGCGCCGGGCCGGGAGAAGACGGCGTGGCGGACGTGGCGCAGCAGCGGTTCGGCGTACGACCAGGGGCGGTCGGAGAAGTCGTAGCTGACCGGGCAGGCCCCGGCGAGGCGCGGCAGGGCGTGCTCCAGGCCGCTGCAGTCGCCGGTGTGCAGGAGGTCGAACCGGGCCAGCCAGTCGAGGTCGGCGTCGTCCGGGGTGAACCTGGAGACGCCCTCGTCGGAGCCGGCGAAGTGCCGGTTGCCCTCCGCGTCGAGGCGCACGGTGGCATAGGCGTTGGGGCCGTCGGCGGTGCGGACGCGGTCGGTGCCGACCCCTTCGGCGTCGAGCGCGGCCCGGACGTGCCGTCCGGCCTCGTCGGTGCCCAGGACGCCGAGGTAGGCGGCCTCGGCTCCGCAACGGGCGGCGTGCACGGCGACGTTGAGGGCGTTGCCGCCGGGATACATCAGTCCGCGCTGCGGGTAGCGGTCGACGACGTTGTCGCCTACTCCGCAGATGCGCATGGTCTCTCCTGTCCGTGCGGGGGGATGGGGCGGCCCGGCCCGGTGCGGGGCGGCACCGGGCCGGGCCGGGAGAACGGGGTCGCGGCCGGGCGCTGTCCGGAAGCCGGCGGCCTCTTCCCGTTCGTCTCCGTTCGTCACTCCGCTCGTCTCAGTACTCGACCTTGAACATGTAGCGGCGCTTGTCCAGGTCGTGGCCGCGTACCGCCTCGTAGTGGTGTGCGAGGCGGCTGGCGAGCGTGTTGAGCGCGATCGGGCTGATCTCGCCGCGCAGGTCCCCGGGGACGCCGGGCAGGGAGAGCGACCGGGTGTCGAGGTAGTGCGCCTTTCGCGTGTACCTGTCGAGGAAGGTCTTCGCCCGCTCGGCCATCGGCCGGGTGCCGTCCTCACCGAGCATCAGCAGCACCGGCTGGTCCTCGGTGACCACCTCGAAGGCGCCGTGGAAGAACTCGCCGGCGTTGTAGCTGCCGCCGTGCTTCCACTGCATCTCCATCAGGTAGCACATGGTGAAGCCGTAGCCCGCCCCGTAGTTGGGGCCGGCCGACAGCACGTAGGTCACCTCTTCGTCGGCCAGCGCGGCGGCGATGGAGTGGCACAGGTCCTCCGATTCCCGCTGCGCCGCGTGCAGCGCCTCGGGCAGTGCCTCGTAGGCGGCGCGCGTGCGCGCGTAGTCGCCGGGGACGCCGGTCTTCTCCAGGAGCGCGTGCCCGAGTTGGCCGAACAGCACGTGCTTGGGCGCGGTGACGGTGTCCTCGCTGCCGTAGGTGAAGGCGGTGTGTGCGGCCTTGGCGAGCGGGCTGTCGGGGAGCCGGGTCACGGCGGCGACCGTGGCCCCGGCCGCCCTGGCGTACTCGGCGGCGGCGACGGTCTCCTTGGTGGTGCCGGTGTGCGAGGCGACCACGACGAGCGAGCCCTCGCCGAGCAGCGCGGGCTCGCGGAACCGGAACTCGGCGCTGTTCATGTGGAAGACCGGGAAGGGGGCGCGGGTCTCCAGCATATGGTGCACGGCGTACGAGGCGACCAGCGAGCCGCCGCAGCCGACCAGGAAGACGTTGCGCAGCCCGGTCCTGGAACCGGTGACGCCCTCGACGAAGGTGCGGGCGGCCTCGCGCTGCCCGAGGGCGAAGGAGACGGTCTCCTTGAAGTCCGGGTTGATGGGCTTGAGCGGCAGGGTTGCGGTGGTCACGCGGTTCTTCTCCACATCTGACGAGGGCGGACGAGCGAAGGGAAGCATCGGATTGGGAACGTTCCCAAGCGCAGGGACAAGCGGATTTGGGAACGTTCTCATCCGCGGTGTTGAGAACCTTCCCACCACCACTCGGCACCGTCAATACGGTGCGCCGGATAATCTGTTGCCGCCATGACCACTCACCGCAGCCAGCGCCCCGCGACCATCCCCGACGTGGCCCGCGAGGCCGGGGTCTCCCGCTCCACCGCCTCCCGCGCGCTCGCCGACTACGGCTCTGTGAGCCCCCGGACGCGGGAGCGGGTGCGGGCCGCGGCCACGAAGCTCGGCTACCGCCCCAACCAGCTCGCCCGCAGCATGATCACCGGGCGCACCCACACACTGGGCGTGGTGGTCGCCGACATACAGAACCCCTTCTTCGCGGGCGTCACCCGCGGCATCGCGGACACCGCGCGGGCGGCGGGCTACCAGGTCCTGCTGGCCAACACCGACGAGGACCTCGCCCAGGAGCGTTCCGCCGTGAAGATGCTCCGCGACAAGCACGTCGACGGCGTCATCATCGCTCCGGCCTCCCCGTCCAGCACCGCCCACCTGGCCGCCCTGCGGGAGGCCCGCTGCCCCCTCGTCCTGCTGGACCGCGAGGTGCCGTCGCTGGGCGCGGACACCGTGACCGTGGACAACCGCGGGGCCGCCGAGGACGCCGTACGCCGCCTGCTGGAGGCCGGGCACCGGCGGATCGGCCTGGTGACGCTGGGCGGCAGCGGCGTCCACGTGTCCGGCCCGGCGGGGCGGCACAAAGACACCGGCGGGCACGGCACGGACGGCTCCGGCGCGGACGGATCCGGCACGGACGGATCCGGGAGCGGGGACGACCGCGACGAGCGGAGCCCGCGCGTCAGCGGGCCCGGCGGAGACCGGCGCCGTGCGGAGCCTCCCGGGCAGGTCTCGACGGGCGTCGAGCGCGTCAGAGGATTCCGCGCCGCCCTGCACGCGGCCGGTCTCGACGATCCGGACACCTATGTGCGGGTGGGCGTCCACGGCCAGGACCCGGCCGTCCTGGCGGCCGGGCTTCTCGGCCTCCCCCAGCCGCCGACCGCCCTCTTCACCACCGACAGCCTGATCGCCCTCGGCGCGCTCTCCGCCATCCAGGAGGCGGGGCTGCGGGTGCCGGAGGACATCTCGCTGGTCACGTTCGACGACGCGGACTGGACCAGCGTCATCCGCCCCCGCCTGTCCGTGGTGGCGCAGCCGGTCCAGGAGCTGGGCGCGCGTGCGGTACGGGCCCTCCTCGCCCGTATCGAGGGCCACGCGGAGGTCCGGCCCGAGCACATCGTGCTGGACACCGCGTTCGTTCCGCGCGAGTCCATCGCCCCACCGCCGTCCCGCT
>NZ_VJOK01000001.1:338738-350614 GCF_013302895.1 Streptomyces albus subsp. chlorinus
GTGGGCCTCGCCGGTGGCCGGGTCGACCGTGATGCCCTCGAAGTTGCCGGTGAGCGCGTTCCACGGGTTGACGACCCGGGTCCACAGGCGTTCCCGGTCCGCCCACGCCCGCACCTGTTCGAGCACGGGTTCACCGAAGCCGGCCTCCAGCAGGTTGCCGGGCTGCCAGCCGCGGTCCGGGCTGTGCGGGCGGGCGCCGAAGCGCGGTGCGCGCACCGACTGCTCGATGGTCATGCCGAAGTCGAGGATGTTGACGAGGTTCTGGAGCACGTTGGCGACCAGCGAGACCGAGGGCGACCCCGAGACCAGCACCGGACGGCCGTCGCGCAGGACCAGGTTGGGCGCGAGGTAGACGCAGGCTCGCTCGCCGGGCAGCGGCATCACCCGCTGGAAGAAGGAGCCGCCGCCGGAGAGCTGGAAGCCCTCGGCGAAGAGTCCGTTGACGAAGCCGGAGCACATGTGGGAGTGCGTGAGCGAGACGGTGTTCCCGGCCGCGTCGACGACGCTGATGTGGATGGTGCCGGGCGTGGGCGTGGCCGTCGCCGCCGTGCCGGTGGACGCGGTGGCCAGCAGTGCCGTGCGGGTGCGGGCGTACTCCTTGGACAGCAGCAGTTCCAGGCGCTCGCGGTCCTCCTCCAGGCCGTACCGCAGCGGGGGCGCGTAGTAGGCGGTGTTGTGTGCCTGGATGAGCAGCCGCAGTGTCTCCGGGTCCTCGGCGGGCGGCCCCATGCGCGGCAGGTCGGCGGTCTCCAGCATGTTCAGCGCGGAGATGAGCTGGACACCGCCGTCGTCCGGCGGCGGGGAGGCGACGATCTCGGCGCCGCGGTAGGTGCCGCGCACCGGTTCCTGGACGCGGACCCGGTAGGCGGCGAAGTCCCTCTCGTGCAGGACTCCGCCGTCCGCACGGGCGGTGGCGGCGACCGCGCGGGCGAAGTCGCCCAGGTAGTAGTCCATGCCCTCGTCGCGCAGCCGCTCCAGGGTGCGGGCGGCGCGCGGCTGCGTGACGGTCTGGCCGGGGACGGCCAGGTGGCCCTCGGCGAAGAAGACCTCGCGCATCTGCGCCGAGGCGCCGAGGTGGGCCTGCTCGCCGTAGGCGATGCCGTACAGGAAGGGGTTGACCTCGAAGCCCTCGGTGGCGGCGGTGAGCGCGGGGGCCAGCAGCCGGGCCCGGCCGAGCGTGCCGAAGCGCCGCCGGGCCTCCTCGAAGGCGGGCCACCAGCCGGGAACGGGGACACCGCGTCCCCGGGTGAGGTCGGCGCCGGAGAAGTCGGGCAGCGGTGCGAGGGGCGCGTTGACGTTGCCGTTCAGATAGTGGACGGCGCCGGTGGCCGCCTCCCGGTGCAGCAGGCTCAGGCCGCCGGTCAGCGAGGTCATGTGCGGTTCGACGATCAGCTGGGTGGCTGCCGCAGCGAGTGCCGCGTCGGTCGCGTTGCCGCCCTCCCGCAGGACGTCGCGTGCGGCGCGGGTCGCCAGCGGGTGCGAGGTGACGACGAGTCCTTCGCCGCCCCGCACCGGCGGTTTGGGGCCGTAGCGGGCGGCCGGTACCGGGTCCTGGCCGCCGGACGGGACAGGGGCGCGGGTGCTCACTTCTCCTCCGTACCGGTGGACGGGTGCCGCGAGGCGGCCGGGCTGCCGGCCGCCTCGCGGACCTCACGGGCCTCGTCGATGGATTTCGGCAGTGCGAACGCGGCGACCAGGGCGGAGACCAGGCAGACGACCGCCATGTACCAGCCGAAGGACACCTCGGTACCGGTGATATCGACCAGCCAGGTGGCCAGCAGCGGCGCGGTGCCGCCCAGCAGTGTGGTGCCGAGGTTGTAGTTGAGCGCGGCGGCCGTGCCCCGCACGTGCGGCGGGAAGCTCATCACGTAGGCCGTGGTCAGCGGCGCGCCCACGATGTTGTTGAGGACGGTGAAGACGACGACGGCGACGAAGGCCAGCGCGAAGGAACCGGACTCGATGGCGAAGAACGTCGGCACGGTGAACAGCACGAAGACGCCGTAGCCCCACACCAGCAGCCGCCGCCCGCCGTACCGGTCGGCGCACCGGCCGCCCCAGACGGCCGCCGGGGCGCCCACCACATAGGTCAGGATCGCGGCCAGCAGCGCCCGGTCCTCACCGAAGCCGCTGCGTACCAGCGCGGTGACGAAGTAGCTCTGGATCATGAACGAGCCGACGCGCTGGCCGGCGCCGAGGCCGATGGCCCGCAGCATGTCCCGCCAGTGGCCGCGCACCGCCTCGGTGAACGGGGCCTGTTCGGTGGCGCCGGCGCGGGCTTCCTCCAGCGCCTTGCGGTACTCGGGCGCCTCGGTGGTGTGCCGGCGGATGTAGAGAGTGACCAGCGACAGCGGCGCGGCCAGCAGGAACAGCAGGCGCCATCCCCACGCGTCGAAGCTCTCGCCCGGCAGCGTGACGATCAGCAGGTAGGCGAGCACCGAGGCGATCAGCGGGCCGAGCGAGGTGGAGCCGACGCTCCAGCCCGACAGATAGTTGCGCCGGTGCCGCGGCCCGTGCTCCAGCAGGAAGTTGGTGGCCACCGTGTACTCGGCACTTGCTCCGAGGCCCTGCACGAGCCGGCAGAGCGCCAGCAGCAGGGGCGCGGCGATGCCGATGGCCGAGTAGGCGGGCAGCAGGCCGATCGCCACGGTGCCCACGGACATCAGGGAGATGGTGACCGTGAGCACGAACTTGTGCCCCTTCAGGTCGGCCACCCGCCCCATCAGGGTGCCGCCGATGGGCCGGATCGCGTAGGAGAGGATCAGGCCCAGATAGGTGGAGATCAGTGCCACGGTCGCGTCGCCCTCGGGGAAGAAGGTGCGCGACATGACCACGGCGAGGATGCCGTAGAGGGCGTTGTCGTACCACTCGACGGCGTTGCCGAGCATGGCCGCCCACAGCACCCGGCGCCAGGGCGGTGCGGTGCCGTCGGAGTGGGCGTCCTCGTGCGGGGGCTTCCTGGTGTCCGTTCCCGTGGCCGGGCCGGTTCCCGCCGCGTCGCGGTGGGCGGGCGGCGGAGCCGGTGGTGCGGGGGTGTCCGTCATCGCACACCTCCTCTTCTTCTGTTTCCGTACCGGTTGTGCGTGCGTGGCTGTTGCGTGTTCGGAGTCCGTGCGGGCGGGCCGCCGCGGGATGCGGCTGCGGGGGGGCGTGGCTGCGGGTGCGCGGCGGCTCGGCCCGGTGGGCGGTGGCGCGGTGACGCGGTGACGCGGTGACGCGGGCTTGGCCGGGTCGGCGTCAGCCGTCCGTCCCCGTGGCGCGGGGGCCGTAGGCGCGGCGGGCCTCGTCGGGGGTGGCGACGCCCTCGCGCAGGTCCCGCTCGATCCGTGCGGGGTCGCGCTCGGCCGGGTCGCCGTAGCCGCCCGCGCCCGCCGTGACGACGCTGACCCGGTCCCCGGGCCGCAGCACGGTGTGGCCGCCCACCACCGGCCGGGCGCCCTCGCTCAGTTCGACGCGGGCCGAGCTGCCGGGCAGCCCGCCGAACAGGCCCCAGGGGCGGGACCTGAGGCGGCTGGTGTCCAGCCAGAACTGCACGCCCTCCTCCTCGGTGTCCGAGCCGCCGGCTCCCGTGTCCGCACCGGGGGCGCTCGCCTCGACCCGGACCGTGCGGCGGATGCCCATGCCACCGCGGGTGCGGCCGGGCCCTCCGGAGTCCGGCACCAGCTCGTACGCCTCGACGACCAGCGGGTATTCGGTCTCCAGCGCCTCGACGGGCAGATTGGAGGTGTTGGTGACGTGCACCTGCACGCCGTCGAGGCCGTCCTTGCCGGCGCGGGCGCCGGAGCCGCCGCCGATGGTCTCCAGGTAGACGAAGTAGCGGCCCCTGGCATGGTCGTAGCCGGAGAAGTGCACGCCCGTGTTGGCGCCGTTGGCGGCGGCCGTGACCCGCTCCGGGACGGCCGGGGCGAGGGCGCCGTGCACCAGGTCGACGACCCGCTGGCAGGTCTCGGTCCGGCCGTTGACGGCGGCGGGTTCCCGGCAGTTGACGATGGTGCCGAGCGGCGCGTCGATCCGGATGGGGCGGTGCAGGCCGGCGTTGGAGGGGATGTCCGGGTCGACGAGGGTCTTGACCGCGTAGTAGACGGTGGCGTACAGCGCGGTGCGGACCATGTTGACGGAGGCGCGCACCTGCCCGGGGTTGCCGGTGAAGTCGAAGTGCAGCTCCTCCCCGGCCACGGTGATCCGCACCCGCAGCTCCAGCTCGGTGTCCGCCAGCTCGGGGCAGTCGAAGCGGTCGTTGAACTCATAGGTGCCGTCGGGGACTTCGGCGATGGCGGCGCGGGTGCGGCGTTCGGTGTAGTCGAGCAGGGCCGCCGCCGTGGCGAGCATCGTCTCCCGTCCGTAGCGCTCCACCAGCTCGCCGTAGCGGGTCACCGCGAGGCGGTTGGCGGCGAGCTGGGCGCGGAAGTCGGCGCGCCGCTCGGCCGGCACCTGGCAGTTGGTGAGCACCAGCTGGAAGACGTCGTCGACGATCTCCCCGTCGCGGGCGAAGCGCACCGGCGGGATGCGGATGCCCTCCTGGAAGATGTGGGCGTGGCCGCGGTCACCGAAGTCCGCGTGGTGGGCGAGGTTCGCCGCCCAGGCGGTGAGGCGGCCGTCCGCGAAGACGGGGGTGACCAGCACCATGTCGGGCAGGTGCGAGCCGCCGCCCGAGTAGGGGTCGTTGCTCAGGAAGGTGTCACCGGGGCGGATGTCCTCGCGGGGGAAGCGTTCCAGCACCGCCGCGACGACGCCGATGAGGGAGCCGAGGTGGATCGGCGAGGCCTGTTCCGCCTGGGCCAGCATGTGCCCCTCGGCGTCGAACAGCCCGGCGGTGCAGTCCCGGCGTTCCTTGATGTTGCTGGAGTAGGCGGCGCGGACCAGGGTCTCGCCCATCTCCTCCACGAGTGAGGACAGGGCCGCTCCCATGACCTCGACCAGGACGGGGTCGGACGCGGGCGGTGTGGCGGGGGTGTCGTTCATCGGCTTTCCTTGTGCGGCGGGTGCGGAGGGGGCGGGGAGGTGCCAGGGTGCGGCGGACGGGGACTGGCGGAGACCGGTGCGGGGTTCCGGTGCGCCTCCCGGGTCCGGCCGGAGGACGGCCGGGCCCGGGCGCTGCGGGTCAACCGCCCACCGTGATGACGAGGTTGGAGTGGGCGTCCACGGTGAGGGCGTCTCCGGGCAGCAGCACCGTCGTGGTGTCCATCTGCTCGACCACCGCGGGCCCGGCCACCCGGTTGCCCGGGCGCAGGGCGTCACGCCGGTAGACCGGGACGGGCACGAAGCCCTGGTCGGCGAGGTGCATCTCGCGGGTGCCGGCGAGCGCCGCCGAGGCGTCCTCGCCCGCCGCCTCCTGCCGCGGCAGCCGCGCCTGCGGCACCGCGCCGACCGCCTGGAGCCGCACCGTGACGGCCTCCACGGGCTCCCCGGGCGCGTCGTACCCGTACAGCCTGCGGTGCTCGGCGGCGAAGTCCTCCAGGAGGGTGGCCAGCGCGGCGGCGTCCAGCGTGCCCGCGGGGACCGGCACCGGGATCTCGTAGTTCTGGCCCGCGTAGCGCAGTTCGGCCGTGCGCTCCAGGCCGCGGTCCGCCTCCGGGATCCGTTCGGCGTCGAACCAGGCGCCCGCCTCCTCCTCCAGCTCCGCGTAGAGCGCGCCGAGCCGGGCCGCCGTTTCGGCGCGTTCGCCGTCCACCCGCTGGATGCGGGTGCGCGAGAAGTCCGCGCGCACGTCCGTCATCAGCAGACCCAGCGCCGACTGGGCGCCCGGGGTGGGCGGCACCAGGACGGTGCGGATGCCCAGCTCCCTGGCGAGCTGGGAGGCGTGCAGCGGGCCCGCGCCGCCGAACGGGACCAGTGTGTAGTCGCGCGGGTCGTAGCCGCGCTGCACCGAGATGACGCGGATGGCGCGCGCCATGTTGGCGGTGACGACGCGCAGGATGCCGTGGGCGGTCTCCTCCACGCCGAGCCCGACACGTTCGGCGATCCGGCCCACCGCGGCGCGGGACGCCTGCTCGTCCACCGGCATCCGGCCGTCGAGCAGGTAGGCGGGGTTGAGGGTGTGCAGCACCACGTCGGCGTCGGTGACGGTCGCCTCGCTGCCCTTGCCGTAGCAGGCGGGGCCCGGGTCGGCTCCCGCGCTGGCCGGCCCGACCTTCAGGTGCCCGCCCGCATCAACCCGGGCCAGCGAGCCGCCGCCGGCGCCGACGGTGTGGATGTCCAGCATCGGCGTACGGACCGGCCGCCCGTCCAGTTCCATGCCGGTGGTCACCTTGGGCACCCCGCCCTGGACGAGGGAGACGTCCGAGGAGGTGCCGCCCATGTCGAAGGTGATGATGTCCGGGTGGCCGGCCGCGGCGCAGATCCCGGCGGCGCCGACCACGCCGGTGCTGGGCCCGGAGAGCACCATGCGCACCGGCAGCTCCTCGGCGGCCTCGAACGGGATGATGCCGCCGTTGGACTGGGTCACGTGCGGCACCGCCTTCAGCCCCCGCTCGGCGAGCCGCTGCCGCAGCTTGGCCAGGTACTCGGCGACGACCGGGCCCACGTAGGCGTTGGTGACGACCGTGGAGAGCCGCTCGTACTCGCGGAACTCCGGCAGCACCCGGCTGGAGAGCGAGATGTGGGCCCCGGGCAGCTCCTCGGCGAGGATCTCACCGATGCGCTGCTCGTGCTCGGGCCGCAGGAAGCTGTACAGCAGGCAGACGGCGACGGCCTCCACCCCGGCCTCGCGCAGGGTGCGTGCCGCGGCCCGGGCCTCGTCCTCGTCCAGCGGTGTCTCGATGCTGCCGTCGTGCCGTACCCGCTCGGTGACCTCCAGCCGCAGGTCGCGCGGCGCGAACGGGGCGGGCTTGTCGGCCTGGAGGTCGTAGAGCCGGGGGCGCCGGCCACGGCCGAGTTCCAGCAGGTCGCGGAAGCCGCGGGTGGTGATGACGCCGGTGCGGGCGCCGCGGTGGGTGAGCAGGGCGTTGGTGCCCACGGTGGTGCCGTGGGCGAAGTACCCGACGTCGGCGGGCGACCGGCCGCCGATCTGCTCCAGGATCCGCTCCAGCCCCTCGACGATGGCCAGTCCGGGATCCTCGGGAGTGCTGGAGACCTTCCGTACGTGCAGGGCGCCGGTCTCCTCGTCGAAGGCGACGACGTCGGTGAAGGTGCCGCCGGTGTCGACACCGATGCGCAGAGTCATGCCGTTCCTACCTGTCCTTGCCGTGCGGCCGCTGCGAGCGCGGCCCTTCTCCCGCCGCTGCCCGCGACGGCTCGACCGCTTCCGCCGGCCCGCCGGGTCCTTCGGCGGGCAGCGGGGCGGCGTGCCCGAACCCGCCGTGGGCCGTGCAGGCCCGTGCGGCCGCCTCGGCTGCCCGGGCCAGCCCCTGCCGGGGACCGCCGCCGGCCGCCAGCGCGGCCAGCAGCGTCCCGGTGAAGGCGTCCCCGGCGCCGAGCGTGTCGACGGCCGCGGTGGCGACGGCCGGCTGCCGCCACCAGGAGCCGCCGTCGGTCAGCACGGCACCGGCGCTCCCCCGGGTGGCGAGGGCCCAGCGCGCGCCCTGCCGTACCGCTTCGCCCAGCAGTCTGTCCGCCGCGTCCGGATCCATCTGTGACGCGGAGAACACGGCGAGGAAGAGATGCGGCAGCAGCGGGGCGGCCCAGGGCTCGTGCCAGTGGTGCGAGAAGTCGAAGGAGACCCGGGTCCGGGCCGCGATCCGGGGGACCTGCGCCACCAGGGAGCCGCTGTAGGCGGTGTGGACCACGTCCCAGCCGGCCAGTGCCTCCAGTTCCTGTTCGTCGAGCGAGAAGACGGACACGCCGTCATCGGACCCCTTGAAGACGCGGTCCCCTCCGACCAGTCCGATCTCCGCCCAGGCGTTGGGCCCGTCCGCGGTGCGCACCCGCCCGGTGTCCACGTCCTCGGCGGCCAGCGCCCGGCGCACCAGCGCGCCGGCCGGGTCGTTGCCGGTCACGCCCCAGTAGGCGGCGTCGGCCCCCGCGCGGCGGGCGTGCACCGCGACGTTGACGGCATTGCCGCCGGGGAACATCAGCCCCAGGTCGGGATAGCGGTCGACCACGTTGTCCCCGATGCCGAGCAGCCGGGGCCGGTCGCCGTGCCGCGCCGGGCGGCCGGACGGTGCGGGCTCGGGCATCAGTACGCCACCCGGTACATGTACCGGCGCTGCGCCGTGTTGTGGCCGCGCTCGGCGGCGCAGAAGTCCAGCAGCCGGCGGGAGGCGCTCGCCACGGCGAGCGGACTGATCAGCCCGCGCTGCGCCTCGGGCACCCCGGGCAGGGTGAACTCCTTGGAGTCCAGCACGGCCCAGGTGTCGTAGTACCGCTCGGCGAAGGCGACCGCCCGCTCCCCCATCGCGCGGGTCTCGTCCTCGCCGTTGAGGACGAGCACCGGGTGCTGGCCGACGATCTCGAAGGGCCCGTGGAAGAAGTCACCGGCGTTCACCGCCGAGGCGTGCAGCCAGTTCATCTCCTGGAGGTAGCAGGCGGCCAGCGCGTTGGCGGCGCCGAAGTTGGGTCCGGCCCCCAGCACGTACACCAGGCGGGCGTCGCGCCACTGGGCGCCGACCTTCCGGCCGAGCGGTGCCACCTCCTGCTTGGCCGCCGTGAGCGCCCGCGGGACGGCGGCGACGGCCCGCCATGCCTCCTCGGGGTCGGGCAGCGCGCCGGACGCCTCCAGCACGGCGAGCGCGAGCTGGGTGAAGTGGATGGCCTTCGGCTCGGTGACGGTGACATCGCTGGGGTAGTCGAAGAGCGCATCGGCCTCGTCGGCCAGCGGGGAGCCCTGCCCGGGCGCTGACCGGGCGATCCCGGCGACGGTGGCCCCGGCCTTCCTGGCCAGCCGGACGGCCTCCAGCGTCTCGGGGGTGGCCCCGGAGTGCGAGGAGGCGACGACGAGCGCGCTCTCGTCGAGTCCGGCCAGGTCGCGGTGGATCATCTCGCCGGCCGTCATGCGGTAGGAGGCCGGTGCGTGGGAGTGCCGCTCCATGAGGTCCTGGGCGGGGAACGTGGAGTAGTAGGAGCCGCCGCAGCCGATGAAGTAGACGGTGCGCAGGCCGCGTTCGACGACGCGGGCGGCGAGTTCCCGGGCGGCCCCGGCCTGCGCGACGGTGTGTTCGAGGGTCGGGGTGAGGTCGGCTGCGAGCGGGACGGGGTCGACGGTGACGACGGAGGCGGGCATACGGGTGGTTCTCTCCTTGCGGCACGATGAGAAGCCCGACTGAGAAGGTTCTCAGTCGAAGTGCTGAGAACCTTCTCAGCGCAGTTAGACTGACGTCAAGAGGTCGCGGACGACCGGCGGGGAGAATTCCCGGCCGGCCACCGCGACCGGGCAGACGGCCGGATGGGGAGAACACGGGTGCGCAACAGTCAGCGGCGGGGCGGACCGCCCAGCATCGTCGAGGTCGCCCGGGCCGCCGGTGTCTCCACCGCGACAGCGGGCCGCGTGCTCGGCGGCTACGGCCAGGCCAGCGCGGCCTCCCGCACCAAAGTGGAGGAGGCCGCGCAGCGCCTCGGCTACCGGCCCAACGGCCTGGCACGCAGCCTCATCCACGGCTCCACGGAGACCGTCGGCGTGATCGTCACCGACATCGGCAACTCCTTCTTCGCCAGCGCGGTCCGCGCGGTCACCGATGTCGTGCGCGCCGCCGGGTACGAGATCCTGCTCGCCAACACCGACTCCGACCCGGCCGCCGAACAGCGCGCCCTGACGGTCATGTGGGAGAAGCGCGTCGACGGGCTCGTCATCGCCCCGCAGGGCCCCGGCACCGCCGAACGCCTGCGCACCATGGCCGAGGCCGGGCTGCCCACGGTGCTGCTCGACCGCCCCCTCGCGGCGCTCCCCCAGGTCGACCAGGTGACCATCAACAACACCGCCTGCGCCCGCAGCGCCGTCGCCCATCTGACGCGGCTCGGACACCGCAGGATCGCCGTCGTCAGCGAGGCGGCGCGTGATCTGGACCGGCTGCGCGACGCGCCCGTACGCGACGGCGACGACGAACGCCCCAGCGCCGCACGCCTGGTCGGCTACCTCGCCGCGCTGCGCCGCGCCGGGATCGACCCCGACCCGGCACTCGTCGTCCACTCGCCCTACGACCGGGACGCCGCCGAGCGCGCCGTGCGGCGGCTGCTGCGCCGGAACCCCGACGTGACGGCGCTGTTCTGCACCGACAACGTGCTCTCCTCCGGCGCCGTGGCCGCCCTCCAGGACAGCGGCCGCGTCTGCCCCGACGAGATCTCCCTGGTCGGCTTCGACGACCAGGACTGGACGACGCTGGTCCGCCCCCGCCTCACCGTCGTCCGCCAGCCCCGCCGCGAACTGGGCGCCGCCGCCGGGCGCAAGCTGCTGGAGCGCATGGCCGAGCGGGCCCGCAGCCGCGCGGGAACAGCGAGCGCGGAGCCGGGCGACGGCGACCGCACGGACACCGGCGCGGCCGAAGCCGCCGGGAACGGGCGCGAGGCGGTGGACCTCCCGGCCGGGGAACGCGTCGTGCTGCGCGGCCGGCTGATCACCCGCGACTCGACCGGCCCCGCACCGCGGCCTTCCGGACCCACGCCGCTCGCGGCGGAACCGTCCGGGACCATGAGCAACCGGCGGGCCCCCGGTTCGCCCTCCGGAGAGGACGAGGAGGACAGCGCATGAACCGTCCCGGCCACATCGCCGTCATCGGCGCGGGCGTGCTCGGCACCGCCCTCGCCCACCGGCTGACGCGGCACACGGCACGCCCCGGCGCGGGAACCGGCCCCGCAGCCGCACCCGCCGTCACCCTGCTGGACCGCGCCGAGCCCGGACACGGCACCTCCCGCTGGAGCCTGGCGTGGCTCAACTCCAACGGCGTGCCCGACCGCGGCTACCACGAACTGCGTACCGCATCGTTGCGCGCCTGGGCGCGGCTGGCCGAGGAGGCGGGCGGCGCGGAGTGGTACCGCCCGGTGGGCAACATGCGCTGGGCGGACCCGGCGCCCGCCGACCCGGACGACCCCGCGGAGGGCGGCCGGCTGGCCGAGCGCGTCCAGCGGCTGCGGCAGTGGGGCTACGCGGCCGAACTGGTCGCCCCGGAACGGATCTCCGCGCTCGAACCGGCGCTGCGGCTGCCGGCGGACGTGTCCCAGGTCGCCTGGTTCCCGGACGAGGGTTATGTACTCACCGAGCGGCTCATCGCCACGCTGCTCGACCGGCTGCGGGACGCTGGTACCGGCATCCGCACCGGCCCCGCGGGTCACGTCGTCGGCCTGGAACGCGAGGCCCCCGGCGACGGGACCACGGAGGGCGAGGGCGCCGGCTCCGGCCGCCGAGGGGGCGGCTGGCTTCTCCGCACCGCGGACGGGGGCACTCTCCGGGCGGACGCGGTGGTGTGCTGCGCGGGCCGCTGGACGCCCGAAGTGACGGCTCTGGCCGGGGCCCCGGTACCGATCGTGGACCCCACGACGGCCGGTTCACCGGCGCCGGGCCTCGTCGCACGGGTGGGACCGGTGGCGACACCGCTGACCCGGGTGGTGCACACCCCGCGCGTCCATCTGCGCCCGCACGACGAGGACGGCGGCGCCACCGTGCACCTGGAGGCCGGCGATGTGCGTGTCGACCTGCACACCCCCGCCGAGGAGGCCGACCGCTGGGCGGACACGCTGCTGGCCCGGGCCCGCGCGCTGGTTCCCGGCCTGGCCGGGGCCCGGGTGCTCGAACGCCGGGTGTGCGTGAGGCCGTTGCCGCTGGACGGGCACCCCGTCATCGGGCCGGTACCCGTCCCGGACGCCGCCGCTCGCGCGCCGGGAGCGGCGGCCGGGGACGGGAACGGGGCCGGTACCGGAGACAGGCGCACTGGCTCCGCCGGCGGCCTCTATGTGATGGGTCACCCACAGCGGCGTCACCCTGGCCGCCGGGCTGGCCGAACTGGTGGCGGCCG
>NZ_VJOK01000001.1:350768-440522 GCF_013302895.1 Streptomyces albus subsp. chlorinus
CCGCGGAGGCCGACCGCCCGACGCGTCGTCCGCCCGCCGCTCACCGCTCCAGTTCTTCCTTCGCGCGCTCCGGGAGCCGCAGGTACACCAGTGCCGACAACAGGCACAGCACGGCCACGTACCAGGGGAAGGCGCCCGGCATCTCCAGTTCCTTGAAGAGGGTGCCGATGTAGGGCGCGGTGCCGCCGAAGAGGGCCACGGCCAGCGAGTAGGGGAAGCCGATGCCCGCGGCGCGGACCCGGGCCGGGAAGATCTCGGCGTTCACCGCCGCCGCGATCGCCGTGTAGCCGGTGAGCAGCACCATTCCCGCGCACTGCACCAGCAGCAGGGAGACGAAGGAGTCGCCGACCGCGTGCAGCAGCGGCACGCACAGCACGGCGAACCCGACCGCGAACCCCAGCAGCAGCGGTTTGCGGCCCACCCGGTCCGACAGCATCCCGCCCAGCGGTTGCAGCAGCATGAAGAACACCAGCGAGATCGTGCCGGCGATGAGCGCGTCGCCCTTGTCGAAACCGGCGTTGACCTGCGCGTAGGTCGGCAGGTACGAGGTCCACACGTAGTAGGCGATCGTCCCGCCGGCCGTGATGCCGACGATCAGCAGGGACTCACGGGGGTGGCCGCGCAGCGCGTCGAACAGCCCCGGGCGCGGGCTCGCGGCGTGCTTCTCGCTCCGTGTCTCCTGCGCCCCGCGCCGCACCCAGAAGCCGGCCAGGCTCAGCAGCGCCCCGATCACGAACGGGGCCCGCCATCCCCACTGGTGCATCTGCCCGTCGTCCAGCGTGGAGACGAACAGCGCGGCGACCCCGGAGGCCGCCAACTGGCCCGCCGTCGTGGACACGTACTGGAAGCTGGAGAACAGCCCGCGCCGGCCCGGGCCCGCGGACTCCACCAGGAACGTCGTCGAGGCGGCGAACTCCCCGCCCACCGACAGCCCCTGCACGAGCCGGGCGACCACCAGCACCACCGGGCCGAGCACCCCGGCGGACGCGTAGGTGGGGGTGACCGCGACCAGCAGGCTGCTGCCGCCCATCAGCAGAATGGTCAGCGTCAGCGCGCCCCGCCGTCCGGCCCGGTCGGCGACCGCGCCCAGCAGCAGCCCGCCCACCGGCCGCATGAAGAAGCCCACGGCGAAGACGGCGAAGGTGGACAGCAGCGGGACCAGCGAGTTGCCGGTCCCCTTGGGGAAGATCTCATCCGCGATGTAGGTGGCGAGGAACGAGTACGCGAACCAGTCGTACCACTCGACGCCGTTCCCGACGGAGGCCGCCACCAGTTGCCGGGCCGTCCGCCCGGGCGGCCTGCCTCTCACCCCGTCCGGCTTCCCCGGCTCCGCTCCCGCGGTCGCCTCCCGCGACTGCTTTGTCGACTGCGTCATCGATGGTCTTCCTCTCCGGCGCGCTTGCTGTGCGCCCCGGACAACCCGGCACCGGCACGCCCCCATTCCTGCACGCCGGAACTGTCCCGGCATGCGGACACGGTGCGGGCCGGGAGGCGCCCGGACCCGTCAGGGAGAGCAGCCTTCCCGGCCGGGCGCGGAGTGCGGCGGACGGCGTCGCGCTGTGCGAAACCCCGTGGCAGGTCCGCTCCTTCGAGGTGGTCGGCATCCTCGTCGGCATCCTCGTCGGCACCGACAACGGCTACGCCCGCGCCCACGTCACCGAGCCGGTCGCACCGTCACCATCCGATGCGCCGTCCGGCCCGCGTGCGGCGTGACGCGCCGTGCCGTGCCGTATCGCACGCGGGCCCCGAGGAGCCGGCGCGGAGGAGCGGTCAGCGCCGGCCGGGGCGGCCGGTTCGCTCCAGCTCCGTCCAGCCGGTCCAGCCCCGCTCTTTCAGCAGCTCGATCAGTCTGCGGGCGGGCGGCGCCGCATCGAAGGCGAGCGCGTCCATCAGCTGGACGAACGGGGGCTCCATCTCGACGTCGTCCACGTAGTCGTCGCCCTCTTCCTCGGCCATCCGCGTGAGGTGGGCGGCCAGTTCGTCGGCCAGCCCGACCAGCCGAGGGTCGTCGTCGGTCCGGTCGAGCGCCCGCGTGCGAGCGGGACACCGGCCTCGGCGAGGGTCCGGATCCTGATCAGCTCGACGACGGCCCCGGCGTCGTATCCGCGGTAGCCGGAGTGGTCCCGGTGCGGCTCCGGCAGCAGCCCCTTGGCGTGGTAGTGCCGCACCGCGCGCACCGTCACCCCCGCGTACGACGCCAGCTCGCTGATGGTCAGCATCCGGTCAGTCTCCTATTTCGCGGCGCGGGTCCGGTACAGGCGGCGTGACCACAGGTGGCCGCCCACACCGATCACCGCGCACCAGCCGAGGGCCCCGAGCGTGTCCGCGCCACTGGGCGAACCGGCCAGCAGGCCGCGGCAGGCGTCCATGACCGGGGTGAACGGCTGGTGCTCGGCGAATCCGCGCAGCCCGGACGGCATCGACTCGACCGGCACGAACCCGCTGCCCACGAAGGGCAGCAGCACGAAGATCATCGGCAGGTCGCTCGCGGTCTCCGGGTCCGGGCCGGCCAGCCCCAGCGCCACGGTGAACCAGGTCATCGCGAACGACAGCAGCGCGAGCAGACCGGCCAGGCCCAGCCATTGCGTCACCGAGGCGGCGGTGTGCAGGCCGAGCAGGAACGCCGCGCCGAGGGCCACCGCCAGCGCGTGCGCGGTCTGGATCATCGCGCCGAGCACGTGCCCGGTGAGCACCGAGGACCTGGCGATTGCCATGGTCCGGAACCGGTCGATGATGCCGTTGGTCATGTCGGTGGCGACCAGGACAGCGGTGCCGATGGACACGCTCGCCACCGTCATCACCAGGATTCCGGGGGTGATGAACGTCAGGTAGTCGCCGCGGTCGCCCGCCGGGGCGCCCGGCAGTCCGGCGCCCATGGTGCCGCCGAAGACTTAGGTGAACAGCAGCAGGAACAGCAGCGGCTGGCCGATCAGCATCAGCGTCATCGACGGGTACCGCACCATGTGCGTCAGGTTGCGGCGCAACATGGTCACCGAGTCGCGGACAGCGTACGTCGTGCCTGTCGGAGTGCTCGCGGCGCTCATGCAGGCATCTCCTCGGATCGCCGGCCGCCGGACCGTGTGACGGCGGGCTCTTCGCCGGCTGCGGGATCTCCGGTCAGGGCCAGGAACACGTCGTCCAGGTCCGGGGTGTGCACGGTGAGCCGGTGACCGCGTCGGCCGTGCCGGGCGCCTCGGCCGCCTCCTCGACGAGGCCGTCCAGCAGACGCCTCAGAGCGGTCAGGCTGCCGTCGTACGGCACGGTCAGGGTGAGTTCCTGGGCGTTCGCTCTCGCCTCGGGCAGCCTGTGCGCCAGCTCGGCCAACCGCGCGCCGTCGGCGGCCCTCAGCTCGATGTGGCCCCGGGAACCAGCCGCTTCAGTTCTGCCGCGGTGCTCTCGGCGACCAGTCGGCCCCCGTCCAGCACACCGATCCTGTCCGCGAGCTGATCGGCCTCCTCCAGGTACTGGGTGGTGAGGAAGACGGTGACCCCGTCGGCCACCAGCTCCCGCACGTTTCCCCACAGATCGCGGCGGCTGCGCGGGGCGAGGCCGGTCGTCGGCTCGTCCAGGAAGATCAGCCGCGGCGCCGCCACCAGCGTCATCGCCAGATCCAGCCGCCGCCTCATGCCGCCGGAGTTGGCGCCCGCGCGCCGGCCGGCGGCGTCGGCCAGGCCGAACCGCTCCAGCAGGTGCCCGACCACGGCCCGGGCGCGGCGCCGGTCGAGGTGGGCAAGGCCGGCCATCAGCCGCGGGTTCTCCCGCCCGGTCAGCAACTCGTCCACGGCGGAGAACTGTCCGGTCACCCCGATCGACGCGCGCACCCGCGCGGCGTCCCGGCGTATGCCGTACCCGGCGACCCGCGCCGCACCGGCGTCCGCGTCGAGCAAGGTGGTCAGGATCCGCACCGTGGTGGTCTTGCCCGCACCGTTGGGGCCGAGCAGGGCGTAGACGGTGCCCTCCGGGACGGTCAGGTCCACTCCGGCGAGCACCTGGAGGCCGCCGTAGGACTTGCGCAGCCCGGCGGCCTCGATCGCGTTCGTTCTCGTCGTCATGCGCGGATACTGCGAGGTTGACCCCGCGTCAGGGTCAAATGCCGTCGTGGCGGCGGGACTCCGCGCACATCCGGCTGCCGGAAACACCCACGACAGCGGGCGGTGATCTCGGGTACTCGGGCCGACGATCTTCGTCATCGCCGCCCGAGAGAGGAAACCGCATGTCCGCACCCGTGCGCCGAGCGCGGCGGGTCGATCGCGACCGGCGCTTCGACCTGCGCACGACCGCCCTGTTCTTCCTTCTCCTCGCCCTCCTCGTATGCGCCCTCGGTTTCCTGGCGCGCGCCGCGCTGCACTTCGCCGAGAACCGGCCGCTGTGGGCCGGTGCGCTGGCGCTGCTCGGCATCGCGGTCGCCTGGCTGTCCCGTTCCAGGTGGCGCCGGTTCTCCGCGGCGAGGTGCGCGCGCCGGACCGCCCAGGCACTGGAGGAGGCGGCCGAGACGGCGTCGGACAGCCTCGGCGCCACGACGGCGGACGAGGACGCCCAGCCCGCCGTGCCGACCGGTGCGCCGGGCGAGCCCCCGGCCGGGACGGCAGCCCCGGTTTCCGACCCCGGCGAGGCGTGCCCACCGCGGTGGACGAGGCAGACCGGTGCCGTGCCGCTCAGCGCGGCGGACGACACCGAGGCCGCCGCGCCCGACCGCGTGGCGGACTGCGCCGAGCTGGACGCCGAAGGTTTCGAGCAGGCCGTGGCGCGGCTGTGCGAGCGCGACGGCTGTCGCGACGTGGAGGTGGTCGGCGGGGCGGGCGACTTGGGGGCGGACGTCGTCGCCGTCACCCGGGACGGGCGGCGGCTGGTCATCCAGTGCAAGCGGTACGGCGACGCCAACAAGGTCGGCTCGCAGGACATGCAGCGCTTCGGCGGTACCTGCTTCACCGTCCACGAGGCCGACATCGCGGCGGTGGTCACGACGAGCGACTTCACCGCACCCGCTCTCGCATACGCGGACCAGTGCGGAATCGTGTGCGTGAACGGCCGGGAGGTGGAAGCGTGGTGGCACGGTACGGGCCCGTCGCCGTGGGAGTACGCGGTCAGCGAACACTGACCGGGGGGCTTTCCAGGCGCGAGCCGCCTGGCGGGTCCTGCCCCGGCGTCCCACTCGCGCCCCAACCGCTCCCCCAGCCGGGCCGGCACGGCCCGCGGGCCGATGAGGGACGCCCTCGAAAAACGTCGGAGTCCTGGCGTTTCCCTGCCGCGATGCGGCAAGTCCGAGTGCTACACATTTAACATGAACAGCCACATCTTCACTGAGGTGGCAGATCGGCGAGGTGGGCGCGCTCCTCGACGAGGTCCCGGTTCCGTTGACCGCGGTGCACGCGGTCACCGGCACGACGGGCGGCGTCCCCCACACCGGCACCGGCCGTCCGCGACCGGTGCCATGTCGCAAGGGAGTGCACCTTGGCGCTTCTCACCCCCGAGGACACGGGCAACTCCTCCTCCGCTTCCCCTTCCCCTCTTCCGACCTGGGGCGACCTGGTCCTCCTGGCCCTGGTCCTGACCGCGCTCATCGTTCTTCTCCTGGCCGGTGTGGAGTTGCCGCAGGCCCTGGCCGTCGTGGGCGCTGCCGGCCTGATCACCGCCGAGATCCGGCAGCGGCTGTCCCGCCCCTGAACTCCGCCGCCCGTCTCACGGGCCACGGCCATGGGCGGCGGCACGCCTGTGGCCGCGCCCGGTATCTGCCCGTGCGGCGCCGGCCGGCGCCGGTGTGCTCATGGCTGGGGGGAGACGAACACGCAGAAAGGGTGTCCTGAGGGGTCCGCGAAGACGTACAGGGGTTCTTCGGGGTCGTCGCAGCGGTCGAGGAGCAGTTCGGCACCCAGTTCCCGCGCGCGGTGGCGCTGCCGGGCCAGCTCGGCCGTGTCGGCCACCGTGAGGTCGAGGTGCATCCGCATGGGAACGTCGTGCGCGGGCCACGTGGTACGGGGCAGGCGGTCGACTCGCTGGAAGGCGAGCCTGTTCCTACCGCCAGGGGTACGCAGCACGAGCCACTCCGGGTCGTCCGGGCCGCCCTCCCCGGGTGGTTCGTCACCAGGGCGGTAGGTCATGCCGAGCAGCCGCCGGTAGAACTCGGCCAGCCGTCGCGGCGTGGTGGTGTCGAACACGGTCTGCAGGAGCTGGGGGTACGCGTCCACGCGTTCTCCGATGTCGTAGTCGGACGGTGCATGGTCTTTCCGGTCGGCGTTCCCGCCCGGTTCCGCCCGCATGTGTTCCTCACGGGTGCCGTGGGCGCCGGCTTCGCGCAGCCGGTGCCGTCCCGGGTGCGCCCCGGCTCCACGGCCGGGGCGCACAGGCGACCGCTGGGCGCGGTCAGACTACGTGCTCGGCTTCGGCGCGGGCCAGGGCCCGGGCCTCCTCGTGGGTGCTGACAGAGGGCGGCGAGCCCGCGAGCGGCTGCTGGGCGGTCTCCTTCATGAGCGCCACCGCGATGATGCCGAGGACGGCCGCGCCCGACGCGTAGTAGGCCGGGGCCATCTTGTCGCTCGTGGTGTCGACGAGGTACGTCATCACGCCCGGCGCCGTACCGCCGAACAGGGAGGTGGACACGTTGTAGCCGATGGACAGGGACCCGTAGCGCACATCCGTGGGGAAGAGCGCGGGCAGCGTCGCCGACATGGTGCCCAGCAGGCACACCAGGCAGGCACCCAGCACCAGCAGCCCGGCGATCACCGCGGCGAAGCTGCCCTGCTGGAAGAGGGCGAAGACGGGGACGGTCAGCACGGCGAAGCCCCCCATGCCGGCCATCAGCAGCGGTTTGCGCCCGAAGCGGTCGTTGAGGTGCCCGACCCGCTGGATCACCGCGGCCATGGCCACCATGGCGATGATCGCCGCGACCAGTTCCATCGAGTGCTTGTAGTCGAGGGCGTCGGTCAGATAGGCGGGCATGTACGACAGGAGCATGTAGTTGGTGATGTTGTACGCCGCGACCAGGGCGACGCACAGGAGCAGCATGCGCCACTGCGCGGTGAAGATCGCGGTGAACTTCTTGCGCGGCATGTCCTCCGACAGCGCAGGTCCGGTCCCCTCGTCGTCCTCCGCAACCGACGAGTGCGACTGCTGCTTCTGGAAGGCCGGCGTCTCCTCCAGCTTCGTCCGCAGGTACAGACCGACGATCCCGATCGGTCCGCCGACCAGGAACGGGATCCGCCAGCCCCAGGCCAGCATCTGCGCGTCGCCCAGCACGGTGTTGAGCACCAGCACCAGGCCGGCGGCGCCGATGTAGCCGACCAGCGTGCCCAGTTCCAGGAAGCTGCCGAAGAAACCGCGCCGCTTGTCCGGCGCGTACTCGGCGATGAAGGTGGCCGCGCCACCGTACTCACCGCCGGTGGAGAAGCCCTGGAGCATCCGGCAGAGCAGCAGCAGGACGGGAGAGGCGATGCCGATCGAGTCGTAGGAGGGGATCAGGCCGATGAGGAAGGTGCTCGCCGCCATCAGCACCATTGTCAGCGCCAGGACGTGTTTTCGGCCGAGCCGGTCGCCGAGCGGGCCGAAGACCAGCCCGCCCAGCGGCCGGATCAGGAACGAGGCGGCGAAGGCCGTGAAGGAGGCCAGGAGTTGGGTGGCGCCGTCTCCGGGGAAGAAGACCTTGCCGATGGTGACCGCGAGATACGCGTAGATCCCGAAGTCGAACCACTCCATGGCGTTGCCGATGGCCGCTGCCCTCGTGGCCCGCTTGACCGTCGCCTCGTCCGTCACCGTGATGTCGGTGCGGCCGACTTCAGGTTTGTGTTTGTGCGCAGCCGCGTCGTCGTGGGGCTGCTGAACCTCGTTGTTCATTTCTCCTGCGTATCACCGGCCCCTCTGCTCATACGCGGCCTCTTCAGGTCGTCCATCCGGTCCTCCACAGGTCGTCGCAGGATCACCGCGAAAACGGCCCGAGTTCATTGACGCGTTGACGGCCTTCCCGGTGCGGCCCACCCGTGGTCGTGGCCCGGGTGCCCCTCCTGCGCCACCGGGTCAGCCGCGGTCCGCGCCGGTCTGCGCACGGCGAGCAAGGCGACGTCGTCGTCGTTGTCGGCAGGGCGGACACGGTCGAGCAGCAGATCGCACAAGGCGTCGAGAGGGCGGTGCGCCAGGGCGGCAGCGTGCTGGCTCAGCCGGTCGAGCCCCTCGCCGAGGGAGCGGACGCGCGACTCCACCAGCCCGTCGGTGAAGAAGATCAGCGTGGACAGGGGCGGCATGTCCACCACGGCGTCCTGGCGGGAGGGGACGAGTTCCGCGCCGATCAGAAGGTCCTCGACGTCGTCCAGGAAGCGGGCCTGTCCGTCGTAGGTGACGAGAAGCGGCGGCGGGTGCCCGGCATCCGTCCAGCGCACCCGGCAGCGCTGCCCGTCCTCGCCGCTGATCTCGACCCGTGCGAAGACCATCGTCGCCAGCGACGCGTCGGTCATATGCCGCACGGCCTGGTCGAGCCGGCCGACGATGGAGCTGGGCGGTTCCTGGTACGACCACGCGTAGGCGCGGAGCATGTTGCGGACCTGCGCCATACCGGCCGCCGCGTCGGCGTCGTGGCCCACGACGTCACCGATCGCCACGGCCAGTGTCCCGTCCTGGAGGCGGAAGGCGTCGTACCAGTCGCCGCCCACCTCCGAAGCCTCCGGCGCGGCCACATACCGTGCGGCCATCTCCAGCCCCGGCACACGCGGCAGCTGGGGCAGCAGGTGCCGCTGCATGGTCTCGGTGACACGCCGCTGGCGCTGGTACAAGCGCGCGTTCTCCAGCGCCAGCCCCGCCCGACGTGCGATGTCCTCGAGCAGGGACAGATCCGAGAACGCCTCCGGCCGCTCGGACCGGCCCAGCGTCAACGCGCCCAGCACCTGCCGCACGCCCCTGATCGGTGCGATGGCCGCCGAGTGCATCCCCGTCGCCTCGAACATCCTCCGCTGCGCCACCGCGATGCCCGCGTCCGGCGGCCCCTGGTAGTTCTCGGGCCCCGCCAGTGTGGACGCGGCGCCACGCAGGGCCCGCGACAGCGGCATCACGGACTCCTGCGGGATGGGCGGCATCGGGCCCTGCAGGTCCTCGCGGTCGACCAGCAGACCGCTCTCGTAGTGGACGACAGCGGCACGCCACACCTCGTCGCCCTCTGTGATCAAGTCGATCACCACCCAGTCCGCCAAACGGGGTACCACCAGCCGCGTGAGCCGGCGCAGCGCCTCGTGCACGTCCAAGGTCGAGGTGAGCGTGGTCGTGGTCTCGGCCAGCAGGGCCAGACGATCCAGCTCCGGCAGCGCCTCCTGGGAGCCCTCCCCTCGCTCCTCCCCGTCCGCGCCGGATCGGTGCCGGTGGAAGAGGATCGCCGCACCGTCCGTGCCGTCGGTGGTCCGGCACGGGGTGATCACCCATTGGACCGGCAGGAGGGTGCCGTCGCCGCGCTCGTACCACCCGAGCTGTCCCTGTGCCGCCCGGCCGCGGTGGAACGCCTGCCGGATGGGGCAACTGCTCCGGGGCATCGTCTGCCCGTGGCGGTCCCGGTGGAGGGCGTCGTGCACATCCTGGTCCAGCAGGTCAGCGGCCGGCCGGCCGAGCAGCACCTCGGCCTCACTGTTCACCTCGACGATCCGCGCCTGAGGATCCAGCAGCAGCACCCCGGCGCCGAACACCTCGGACACCATGTGTGCGTGACGCCGGCCGGCGAGCCCCTGCGTGCCCGGGACCTCCATGTGCCACTCCTCGGTTCCGTCTTCCTCCGGGCCTCCTCCGGCAGCCCTGCCCGCCGCCCGACCGGCCCCTCGTCTCCAGCCTGCGGGAGGACGCGGAGAAGCGCAGGCAGGGAGGACGGCCGCGACCGCCGGTGTCCGCCGGCCGGCCGCTCCGCCCCGTTCCCACTCCGTACCCGTGCGCTGCGCACGGTGAGCACCACGACGGCACCGGCGGCACACCCCGCCCACGGCCTCCCGGCTCACGGCCCCCCGGCCGCCGGCCCGCGCCCGTGCGCCACCCGGGACGGACATGGCAAGCTGACCCCGTGTTCTGCCTCAAAACCGCCACCAGAGCGGCCGTTTGGCTCACCGCCGCGTGCGTGGTGGCCTCCTGTTCGTCGTCCTCCGACGGGAAGACCCTCGACATCACGGGCGTGTCCTGCGCCGACCTCCTGACCAGGACGGAGCTGGCCGGCTACGGCGTCCCGCAGGGAGGCGAATTCCCCGAGGGGCCGAACGGGCCGAAGAACGAGGACTTCAGCATGTGCGGCTGGAACTCGGGGCCCAACGGCCGGTACCGCCTGATGGTCGCCCTCGACCGCACCGAGCGCAGCAACAGCTGGGTCGGGAAGAAGGACGCCGCCGAACCGATGCGCGGCTTCCGGACCAGTGGCGGCCGGCGGGGCGGCGGCGCATCGGTGACCATCGCCACGGGCCCCGGCACCGGATCGGTCCAGGTGTGGGGAACGACCAGGAAACCGATCCGTACCGTCGCCCAACGCGTACTCGCCCACCTCCTGTCCCGCACAAAGGACGGGTGAGGGAGCAGGCATCCGCTTCCTGCCCGCCGGCTGCCGGCTGCGCACGGGCAGGCGGCCGCCGTCATGGTCCCGCCGGACAGAACGGGGGAGGAACCAGCAAGCTGTACGCCATGAACGGAGTTGCTCAAGGCACGGTTCTCGCGCTGGTCGGCGTCCTTGTCGGGACCGCGGGCACCCTTCTGGGGCAGTACATGACGACGCGGGTCGAGGAGCGGCGTGACCGGCGGCAGCGCATGGACGCCCGGCGCGCTGAGCGCAAGGAAGCCGTCCTGGGCTTCCTCGCGGCCGCCCAGCGGGTCGAGTTGGTCCTGGACCGCCGCGAACTCGGCCTGCCGGCTCCCGACGATCCCGCCGACGAGAAGCTGCACGACCTGTGGCTGGCGAAGAAAGCCGTGGAGCTGGCCTGTTCGCACGAGACAGCTCAGGCCGCGCACGACTAGACGCAGGCGCTGCACGTCCGCATGCGCGATACCGTCCCCCCGGAAGAGATCCCTGTCAAACGGGAACGCCGGCACGCCTTCCTGGAGGCCGCGCGGGACGCCTTGGAGGGCGGCGGTACCAGGCTCAGGCGGTGATCCGCCCCTGCCGCTCCCCTCCTCGGCGGCGCTTCAGCGGCGTGGCAGCGGCGCCGGTGCGGCGGCCTCGGACCGGGGGAGACGTTCACCGATCCCCTCTGGCGGGTGTCCGTCTGCCTGCGCCCGGTCGAAGTGGCCCCCATCCCCACGACGTTCGCCGGGGCCGGCGGTGCGGCGCTGTCGCCCTGTCTCCGCGGCGCGTTGTGTTCGTTCCGGCCGTCCGGCCATGAGCCGGGCTTGCCGTCTTCCAGCATGCACGCTTCCTATCCGACCGGGCCGACCGGCTGCAACCGCCAAGGGCGGTCACGCGATCGGTGCGGCGGCGCTCTTCGGGGGTGGAGGGCCGTACCGGTCTCCGTGTCGGGGCTTCGCAGGGCGTTGCACAGCACGGGAGGTGCCAGCACTCGTTGACAAAGCGGAACAGTGCTCCGTATCGTAAACGGAACAACGATCCGCTTTCAGTCGCGACTGAAGCCGGACACTTCTGCCCACCTCCGCGCCCGCCTCCCGCAAGAGACCGGCGGCGGAGGCCGTCGAAGGGATATGCGCACCATGAGCGAACCGACCCAGGCGACCGCCGCCCCGGGTGCCCCCGCACCCGTCCTCTCCGTCAGCCCGGTGGTGCTGCCGGCTCCCGGCCGGGCCGTGGACCTGGAGGTCCGGGTTTCCGCACCCGCGACCGGGAGCGAGCTGCCGGTCATCCTCCTCTCGCACGGGCAGGGCTACTCGAACCACCTCTCCTCCCTGAACGGCTACGCCCCTCTCGCCAACTTCTGGGCGGCGCACGGCTTCGTGGTGATACAGCCCACCCATCTCAGCTCGGCGACCCTGAGCCTGGACTCCGACGACCCCGAGGCGCCGCTGTACTGGCGTTCACGGGCCGAGGACATGGGGCGCGTCCTCGACCGGCTCGACGTCCTCGAAGCCGCCGTCCCGCAGCTGGCCGGGCGTCTGGATCCCGGCAAGGTCGCCGTGGCGGGGCACTCGATGGGCGGTCACACCGCGAGCCTGCTGCTGGGGGCCCGGACCGTCGACCCGCTCGACGGGGCGGAAGTGGACCTGAGCGAGCCCCGCATCAAGGCGGGCGTCCTGCTCGCCGCGCCAGGCCGGGGCGGCGAGGCCCTCAGCGAGAACGCGGCCAGGAGTTACCCCGTCTTCCTGACCACGGACTTCTCCAGGATGACGACGCCCGCGCTCGTGGTGGCCGGTGACAAGGACACCTCCGAGCATCTGACGGTCAGCGGCCCGGAGTGGCACACCGACCCGTACGTCCTCTCCCCGGGTCCCAAGTCCCTGCTCACCCTGTTCGACGCGGAGCACGGACTCGGCGGCGTCTCCGGCTACGACGTGGCCGAGACGACGGACGAGAACCCCGCGCGCGTGGCCGCGGTCCAGCAGCTCACCTGGGCCTACCTCCGCTCCGCCCTCTTCCCCGGTGACACCGCGTGGCAGACGGCGTGCGACGCGCTGGCAGCGGAGTCCGACCCGCTCGGACAGGTCGAATCCAAGTAGTCCGGAAGGACAGCGCGAAGCCGGCAGCCCGGCCGGTGTCGGACTGGTTGCCGGCTTCGCGTTTTCCGAGGACCCGTCGGGAACGTCCTTCCAGGACGTGCGGCGCCCGTCGAGAGGACGTCGAGAGGACGCAGGGGGACGGCATCCGGGCGGGGATCGCATCCAGTGGTGCGTGACGACGTGTCCGGGCAAGTGGCCGGCCGGGAGGTGACCGCACCGGCCGGCGGGCTGCGGGTTTGCGGCGTGGAGGTGGCCGCGTTCCGGGACCGCTGGGGCACCGGGCTGGAGATGCGGGTGTCGCCCCGGCCCGTCGCGACCGTGGTGATCGGGTTCGAGGACGACATGCTGACCGTCGGCGGCACCACCCGGCGGCAGACGCCCGGCGCCTCGTCGCCGCCAGGTCTCTGGGGCGCGTTCGCAGCGACCGGGTGGACTGCGTCGAGGTGCGTCTGCCACCGCTGGTCGCGGCTTCCCTGCCGGGCGTGCCTCTCTCCGAACCGGACGGCACGGTGACCGATGTGGCGGAGGTGTGGGGACGGCACGCGGGCCGCCCGCGGGAGCGGCCGGCAGCCGCAGCGGCGGGACCGGAGCGCTTCGCGCTGGTGGCCGGAGGGCGGGGCTGGCGCTCACCTCGGTGACCCCACCGGCACAGGCCGCCCGTACTGCCTCACCCGTGCCGCGGCCGCGTGGCACCCGCGGCACGGGTGACGGTGAGCGGGCCTGAAGATGGGGAGATGACTTCCGGCTCACGTGCTCGCTCGTTTGCTCGCTCGTCCGACTCGGCTGCCGCCCGGTACGAGGCGAGCCGCCCTTCGTATCCGCCCGCGCTCTTCGACACGGTCGAGGAGTTCCTGGGCCGCTCGCTGGCGGGTCTCCGCGTCGCCGACGTCGGCGCGGGCACGGGAATCGCGACGAGGCTCCTGCGCGAGCGGGGTGCCGATGTGATCGCCGTCGAACCCGGTGACGCGATGGCCGCCCGGTTCCGTGGGGTGCTCCCGGGCGTGCCGGTCGTCCGGGGGGACGGCAACGCCCTGCCGCTGGCCGGTTCCTCGCAGGACCTCCTCACCTACGCGCAGTCCTGGCAGTGGACGGATACGAGCCGTTCCGTCCCGGAGGCGCTGCGTGTCCTGCGTCCTGGCGGGTCACTCGCGCTCTGGTGGAACACCACCGCTCTCGACGTGCCGTGGATCCGTGCCCAGCACGAGCGCATCGCACGGCACTGCGGAGTGCCCCCGCGTCCCGCCGTCCGGCCCGACGACGAGGCAGCCGTCCGGCTCGCGGGCCTGACCGGGCTGCGGGTCGCGCGTCGGCAGATCCGCTGGCGGCGGGTGGTCTCCCTCGACACGCACCTCGCCAACATCGGCAGCCGCTCGGCGTTCCTCGTCCTCGGCCAAGAGGCCAACAGCGCCTTCTTCGCCGAGGAGCGCCGGCGGTTGCGTGCGGCTTTCCCCGGCGAGACCTTGGAAGAGATGTATGTGGTCGATGTGCTGGTGGCCGCCTGTCCGTGAGCTGTGCTGTCCCCGTGCGCCCTCGCCCCTTCCGGCGGTGTGCGCGCGTGCGGCCGGCCGTCCCGGCAGACGCCCGGAGAGGAGGCGTCATGGCCGCCCTCGTGCGCTCACATGGCGGGTGCCCGGCCAGCGGGTGAGCATGGAAGGGAGGGGGACACGGTTACCGCGGCCCGGGTGAGCGCGGGCCCTGCGCCCCCGTCCCCCGTTCCCGTCCCCCTGTCTCCGTCCCGCTCGGCCGATCCATGGGAGCAAGCACCATGTCCCAGCCCCGCCAGCAGCAGACTCCGCCAGGTGTCACCTCCGAGATGACACCGACCCCGGATCACGGCGAGGAGAGCTACCGCGGATCCGGGCGGCTGGCCGGCAAGGCTGCGTTGATCACCGGCGGTGACAGCGGCATCGGGCGGGCGGTGGCGATCGCCTATGCCCGTGAGGGCGCCGATGTCCTGATCTCGTATCTGGATGAGCACGAGGACGCGGAGGAGACCCGGCGGTGGGTGACGGCCGCGGGCCGCAGCTGCGTGCTGGTGCCCGGCGACGTGGCCGACCCCGCGCACTGCCGGTCGCTCGTCGGGGAAGCCGTGGAGGCGTTCGGCCGGATCGACGTGCTGGTCAACAACGCCGCTTTCCAGATGACGCGGGACCGCGTCGAGGACATCCCCGACGAGGAGTGGGACCGCACCCTGGCGATCAACATCAGCGCTTTCTTCCACCTGACCAAGGCCGCCCTCCCGTACATGCGGCCCGGCTCGGCGATCATCGGGAGCACCTCGGTGAACTCCGACAGCCCGCCGCCGCAGCTGCTCGCCTACAACGTGACGAAGGCGGGGATCGCGAACATGGTCGGTTCCCTGGCGCAGATGCTGGCCCCGAGAGGTATCCGCGCCAACAGCGTCGCCCCCGGTCCGATCTGGACGCCGCTCATCCCGGCGACCATGCCGGAGGAGCAGGTGGAGACCTTCGGCTCCCAGGTGCCGCTCGGACGACCGGGCCAGCCCGCCGAACTGGCGGGGGTCTATGTGCTGCTCGCCTCGGACGAGGCCGGTTACGTCTCCGGGGCCCGGATCGCGGTCACCGGCGGGCAGCCGATCCTGTGAGCGCCGGCGGACGCGGCCTCTACCCGCTGCGGCTGTCCGTCACGGCGAAGCCGCTGGTCTTCGGCGGCCACTCGATCGCCCGCCGCCTGGGCAAGTCCGGCATCCCGGACTGGAGCGTCGCGGAGACATGGGAGTGCAGCGATGTGGAGGGCACCAGCGGTGTGGTCACCCAGGGCCCCCTGGCCGGCCGGTCCCTGCGCCGGCTGGTGCTCGACCACCCCGGGGAACTGATGGGCGAGGGGTGGTCCGGCCCCCGCTTCCCGGTGCTGACGAAGTTCATCGACGCCGCCGGAGCGCTGCCCGTCCACCTGCACGCCGACGACGGGGCGGCCCGCCGCCTGGAGGGGCAGCTCAACGGCAAGACGGAGGCCTGGCACATCCTCGACGCCGCCCCCGGCGCGACCGCCCTGTGCGGTGTCAGGAACGGAGTGACGGCCGACCGGTTGCGCGCCGCGCTGGAGGCCCAGGACTTCGACGCCGTCCTGCGCCGCCTGCCGGTGCGGGCGGGAGAGACCGTGTACGTGCCCGGCGGTACCCCGCACAGTTTCGGCCCGGACACGCTGGTCTACGAGATCGAGCAGACCTCCGACATCCAGCAGCACGCGATGCGCTGGAAGATGGAGGACGGCTCTCCCGTGGGCGACGCCGAGTTCGGCGCCAACCTCGACATGCTGATGCGGCAGGTCGATCTGGACAGCCGACCGGACTTCACACCCGGCCTGGGGATCGCCGTCGGTGACGGGGTGGAGCGCATCTTCCTGTGCGCGGGCCCGTACTTCGCTCTCGAACGGTGGCGTGCCGGGACGGCGGAGCCGTTGCGGCACGCCTTCACCACCGCACAGATCCTGTCCAACGTCGGTGCGCCGGTGCGGGTGCGGACGGGCACGGGCACAGGCACGGGCACGGGCACGGGCACGGGCAGCGCGATGCTCGGCCGGGCGGAGACGCTGCTGCTGCCCGCGGTGTGCGGCCAGGTCGAGATCACCGGTCCGGCCGACGTCCTGTTCGGCTACCTGCCCGACCTCGACCGCGACGTCCGCGCACCGCTGCGCCGAGCCGGCTGTCCGCCCCGGCTCGTCGAGTCCCTCGGCCCGGCCACACACACCCGCGGCCCGGCCCCGCGCACGTCATGAGCGCGCCCCCCGGGGTCGGCCGGCACCCCCGGGGGTCCGGCCGGGGGCCCGCCTACGCGGTTCCGGTGTCCGGCCGGGTGGGGGCCGCCGCCTCGGCGTCCGCGAGCCTGCCGTGCAGCATCAGGTCCATCACCTTCAGGTACCGCTGCGTCCGAGGCCGGCCCAGCACGAAGGGGTTCGGTCCGTGCGGATCGTTCCGCAGCTGCTCCGCGCGCTGGAGGCCGTAGTCGTTGGGGTGGTTGGACAGTTCCACGTCCACCCACGCCTCCCGCGTCCGGTCGCGGAAGGAGTCGAGGGAGGCCAGGTAGGTGCGCAGTTCGGCGGGCGTGGAAGGCGGGTTCACGCCGCCCCACAGCATGGCCGTATGGCGCCGGTGCCCCGCGTGGACGGGGAAGACCGGGGAGACGGTGCCCGGGGTGTGGCCCGGTGTGTGGTGCAGGCGGATGCTCGTACCGCCGAGCGTGAGCCGTTGGCCGTCCTGGATGTCCAGGTCCCGGACGGGGGCGCGGTCCGGGTCGGTGCGGGCGACCAGGTCCCAGTCGGCGGGTGCCATCATGACGCGTGCGCCGTAGCGGTCCGCGAGGTACCGGGCACCGCCGTAGTGGTCGTCGTGGCCGTGTGTGACGACGACGTACGCGAGCGTCTCCGGATCGGCTCCCAGCGTGCGCAGCCCCTGGACGATGATGTCCTCCGCCTCCCGCGCGGAGGTGAGCGCGTCGATCAGCACGATGCCGTCGTCGGTCAGCACGGCCATGGCGGAGACCCAGCCGGCGCTCAGCAGGGCGAGGTCGTCGAAGAGCTTCAGCGGTTCCGGTGCGCGGGGGCGGGGGACCTCGCCGTTGCCCGGGGCCAGCGCCTTCACGAGGGCCAGCAGCACCGGGTCGTCGCCGGCCAGCCGGCGGGCACGGTCGTAGTGGACCTGCCCGCCCGCCGGGGCGGCCGCCGCCGGGGCGAGGGGGAGCGAGCCGGCCCCCGCGGCGAGGGCGAGGCCGGCGAGCTGTCCGAAACGGCGCCTGGAGAGAGGGCCGGGCGTCGAACGAGGGCGGGGCGGAGGTGTCATGGGGGTTCTCCTCGTTGCTTTTCGGGTGGGTGTGTGTGCGTGTGGGGGCTCGCGGCTTCGTGTTCCGGGTGACGCGGTGACGCGGTGACGCGGTGGCGCTCAGAGTTCGAACTGCTCCAGGTGCCGGGGATCGACGACGTGGCCGGCGGCTCCGACCACCTGCCGCAGCCGCTCGACCGCCTGGCGGTTCACCGTGCCGTGCACGGCCGGGTCGTCCAGCGCCGTGACCATGTCGTCGTGGTGACTCGGCACGACGACGCGGGGCCGGCCGAGGGCGCTGACGGCGCGCTCGACGTAGTCGTGCACGGCCGCGTGCCCGCTGGCGCCCAGCACCAGGACGTCCGGGGCGGCGCCGGAGACCTCGCGGGCGGCGAAGTTGGCCGTCCCGCTCAGGAACATGACGCTCAGCCGGTCGCCCACCGTCACCTGGTATCCCAGCGTGCCGCCCTCGACCAGGTCGCCCAGCGTGCGGGGCCGGGAAGGAGGTGCGGTCAGCGTGCCGTAGGGGTCGAACCCGTAGCCGCCCAGCTGGCTGTGCAGGCTGCGGAACACCTCGATGGTGTAGTCCGGACGCGGCCGCTTGCCGGACGGCTGGAGGGGGTGGCGCAGCACCTCGCCGCCGGAGACCACGACCAGGCGGTGCCCGCGCCCCTTGCCGGGGACGCCCATGGCGGTCAGCAGATGCAGATGCGTCTCGGCGCCGAGGACGTTGATCTCCTCGTCCCGCCAGCTCGGATGGTCGAGGAGGTACGGCACGTCGGCGAGGTGGTCCCAGTGGCCGTGGGTCAGCAGGACGAACTCGGGTGCTCCCTCGAGGTGTTCGCGCAGCACCCGGTCGATGATCCGGTGGTCCACCTCAAGCGCCCGCGTCATATCGCCCTTGCCGTCCGGTCCGGTGTAGGGCTGGCGGGTCAGATACGGGTCGACCAGCAGGCGGTGCCCGTCGAAGGCCAGCTCCCAGCCCGCGATCCCGAGCCAGCGCAACCGCACGCCGCTGCTGCCCCGGCGGCTGCGGCGTGCGGGGCGGGACGCGCTCGCCGGGGCGTCGGCGGAGGCCGCCGTCGCCGAGGTCGCGGACGCTCCCGTGACGCCGACGGCCCCGGCCGCCACGCTCGTCCGCAGCACGCTGCGGCGGCTGGGCAGGTGCTGAGCGGCTGCCGGCTGCTGAACGGCTGTCGGCTGCTGAGCGGCTGCGGGCTGCTGAGAGGGCATGGCGGAACTCCTTCGTGTCGTACGGGTTTCCCCTGCTGCCCGGGCCCGGGGGAAGGGAGTCAAGCGCCGGCGGCCAACCGATGTCGAATACGCTCTCGAGAGCGTGCCGATTCGTTCGGCATATCACCGCAGACCATGGGGGGCGGATGCTGACGGAGCGGCACCTGGAAATATTCGTCGCGCTCGCGGAGGAGGGGCACTTCGGCGACGCCGCGCAGCGCGTGGGCATCACCCAGCCGCCCCTCTCGCAGGCGCTGCGGCGGCTGGAGGCCCTGCTGGGGGTGCGGCTGTTCGACCGGGAACGCGGGGTCTCCCTCACCGAGGAGGGCGCCCTGCTCCTCCCCCACGCCCGCCGGGCCCTCACCGCGCTGTCCGAACTCCGGGAGACCGGCGCCAGGGAGCAGGCGGACGGTCAGCGCCTGCGACTCGGCCTGCCGCCCGAACTGCCGCCCCGCACCGGCGCGTCCGTCGCGGCCGCACCCGTGCGCGCCGGGGTCCGCGGCCGGGTCTCGGTGACGACCGCGCCGACGGCCACGCTGCTGACGGACGTCTCGGCGGGACGGCTCGACCTGGCCGTCGTCCGTCACCCCGCCGTCCTGCACGGGCTGGCCGCGGGTCCGGTGACGCTGCTGCCGACCTGGCTGTTGACGCCCGAGGAGATGGACGAGATCCCGCCCGGGAAGCTGTTGCCGTACGCCGTCCGGTCACGCGCCGAAGCACCCGCCGCGCACGACCTGTTCCTGGACACGCTCGCCGGCCGGGGGCGCCGGGTGGAGACGGTGGTGGTCTCGGACGAGCGCGCCGGGCTGGCCCTCGTCGCCGCCGGCCAGGCCGTGCTCGTCACGGCCGACGAGACGCTCACCGCCGACGGCGTCACCCGCCGGCCGACCGCCGACCCGGCGCTCCCGCTGCGGCTGCGGGTGGTGTGGGACGCCCGGCGGCTGGCCGCGGCGGACGCGGACGAAGCGGCGGAAGCCCTGATCGACGCGCTGGCCGCGGCCCGCCGCCCGGCCGGGAAGGGGACCCGGTGAACGCGGCGCCCGGCAGCGGCATCGAGCGCACCCTGCGCGAGATGTTCGACGACGCGGGGGTGCGCGGCTGGCTCCACGTGGCCGACCTGCACCGGCCCGGGGCACGCGTCACCGTCGACGCCGACGAGAGCGCGCTGATGGGCTCCGTCTACAAGATGCCGCTGATGGTCGCCTTCTGCCGCCAGGTCGACGCGGGCGTGCTCGACCCCCGGCAGCGCGTCACCCTTTCCCCCGAGGACCGGCTGCCGGGCCCCACCGGCATCTCGCAGTTGCGGGACGAGGTGACGATGTCCCTGCGCGACCTCGTCGTCATGATGATGACCATCTCCGACAACGCGGCGGCCGACGCGGTGCTGCACCAGGTGGGTGCCGCGGCGGTCGACGAGACCTGCCGGGCCCTCGGCCTCTTCCGCACCCACCTCAACGACGGCATCGCGGGCACCCTCGCACGGCTGGTGGCGGAGACCGGCGCGGAGACGGTGGACGCGGCACTCGCACGGATCACCGACAACGACAGGGCCGTGCCACCGGGCGTCTACGACCCGGCCTGGGCGACCGCGACCACCCCTGCGGAGATGGCACGGCTGCTGCGCGCCATCTGGCTGGACGAGGCCGCCTCCCCCGAGAGCTGCGCCTTCATCCGCCGCACGATGGCACGCCAGCCCTGGCAGCACCGGCTCGCTGCGGGCTTCCCCTACGACGAGGTCGCGGTCTACGGGAAGACCGGGACGTTCGGCGTCATGCGGCACGAGGCGGGAATCGTCGAGCTGGCCGACGGCCGCGCGTACACGGCCGTCGTCTTCACCCAGGCCGCCCGTGCCGACCGCCGGCTGCCCCGCGCCGACGCGGTCATCGGCGCCACGGCCCGCGCGGCCGTCGAACACCTGAGGAGCCAGGAGTAACCGCCCCGCCGGGTTCCCGGGCACCACAGGTTTCCCGGCGGCGGCCACCACGCGTCCGGCTCCCGGTGAGCGGAGTCCGCGTACCTCCTGTGACCCGCTCGGCCGCACCTGTCGCCTGGGCACCTGGACTCCCATGGGCACCTGGGCTCCCATGGGCGCCTGGATTCCTACGGGCGCCAGGACCGACACATGCGCCGCGCGCCGGCCGAGCAGACGCTGAGCGGGCCGGGCTCGTGCGCCGCGACGGCCGTCGTTCCGATACGCGTCCGCGGTGACATCGGGCGACACGCGTGGGCGGGCGTCCCGCCCGGTCCGGGTGGGACGCATCGGGAGCGCGACAGCCCTGGTGCCCGAGCCCTAGTACCCGCCGCCGAAACCGCAGCTGAAGCCGCCACCGCTGTGTCCGCTGCCGAAGTCCCCGCCGATGCCGCCGTAATCGCCGCCCGAGTGGCCGTGCCCGTGGCCCGGGCGGGACGAGGGGGACGAGGGCGGGGGAAGCTCCTCGGGCGGCCGCCGGCGGCGGCCGGTGACCTCGGCCCACCACTGCTCGAACCGCACCGGGTCCTCCGGCGTCGAACATGCGCGGATCACGCTCTCGCGGGCGGCCTTCTCCCACCGGACGCGGGTGAGTCGCGCGGGCCCCTCCCCTTTCCCGAGTTCCTCCAGTTCGTTCGCCAGGGCGTAGGCGTTCAAAGGGTCGGCGGACCGCCTTGAGGCGGTCGGCAGCGGCTGTGCGGGGTGTACGTCGTGGCGGTGGACGAGCGCGGTCGTGCCGTCTTCGCCGACCAGCATCCAGCCCCATACCGCCCGGGACGCCGGCGTGTGGCACCGCTTCCCGCGCGCCAGTCCCACCCGCTCCCGCTCCTTCCGCCTGGCCTCCTCGGCCGCCCAGAGACGTTCACGGTTCCCCGTTCCCGGCGCGCCTCTTCCTCCGCGAGGACGAGACGGCGCCTGATCTCCGCCCGCACCGGCGCACAGCGCTCCTCGGCGGCGGCCACGACCCCCCGGAAGCGCTCGGCGGCGCGTTCCTTCCGCCGCCGCGCCCCGGGCAGGCGACGGCCCACGCCTCGCCGGGTGACGGCGTGGTACGCGTCCTCCGCCTCCCGCACCGCGCGGCGGAACCGCTCGCCCGCCGCCCGCCACTCGTCGCGTTCGGCCGCGGTCCCCCGGACGGCGTTCCAGCCGAGCATGCCGCCTTGCCGGGCTCCGACCGGATGGAAGGAGCACCCGGTCCGCCCCAGCGGCTCCGGGTAGAACGTCAGCTCCCCCACCTCGATCACGCTCTGCCGTTCCCGCTCACCGGCCACGGCGCGACCACCCCCCGGCGTCCAGCATCCACCGGTCTGCGCGTGGGGGGGGGGGGGAGAGAGACGGGCGGACCGCACCGGTCGGGTGTGCGCACGCGGCGGGGGCTCGTGCACCACGCATTTGTGCCGCTCAGCACTCGTGACGGTCAGCACTCATGACGATCAGCACTCGTGCCGCCCATCCGAAGTGCGCACCGTTGACGTCATGTCGCCGCGTCCTCCCCTCCGGCCACCAGGCGGCACCATCAAGTGGCGGGCGAGGGCCAGGGACCCGAGCAGTGCCAGGAGTGCGCACACGCCCCACCACCCCGCCTGGCCCCAGGCGCGTACCCCGAGCCAGGAGCCGGCGCTGCCGCCCAGGTAGGCGCAGGTCATGTAGGCGGTGTTGAGCCTGCTGCGGGCGTCGGCACACAGGGCGTAGACCCGGGCCTTGTTGGCGACCATGCCCGACTGCATGGCGACATCGAGCAGCAGCGTCCCGACGACCAGGGCGACCAGTCCGGGTACGTCGCCCAGGGCACCCGCGACGAGGATCGCGGCCGAGACGAGAACGGCGACCATGGAGGCCAGGTTCACGGGGCCGGGGCCGTGGCGGTCCACCAGGCGGCCCACCAGCGGGGTGCACAGCATGGTCGCGCCGCCGACGAGGGCGAGGAGCCCGACGGCTTGGGCGCCCATACCGTAGGCCGGGCCGGAGAGGAGGAGCGCCAGGCAGGTCCACACGGCGGAGAACCCGGCGAAGACGGTCGCCTGGTAGAAGCAGGAGCGGCGCAGGCCCGGCTCGGTGCGCAGCAGCCGCAGCGTATCGGCCAGCAGCGCCCGGTAGGGCTGACGCGAGGGCGGGGCGACAGCGGGCACGGCGCGGGCCAGTACGCCCGCGAGCAGCAGGGTCACCGCCGCGGCCACCAGGTAGGGGGCTCGCCACCCCAGCCGTTCCCCGAGTGTTCCGCTGAAGGCGCGGGCCAGCAGCATGCCCCCGGTCGACCCGCTCAGGAGAGTGCCGAGGACCGCTCCGCGACGGTCGGAGGCCACCAGCCCGGCCGCCATCGGGCCGACGACCTGCGCGGCCACGGTGGTGAGGCCGACGAGTGCGCCGGCGGTGACGAGGAAGGGCAGGCCGGGGGCGCAGCCCGCGCCGAGCAGGCCCAGTCCGGTCAGGGTGAGCAGCGTGACGAGGAACCGCCGGTGCGGCAGCCGGTCACCGAGCGGCACCAGCAGGAAGATCCCGGCCGTGTAGCCGGCTTGAGTGGCGGTCACGGCCAGGGAGGCCGCGTCGGGGGACGTGTGCAGTCCCTCGGCGGCCAAGGGGACGATCGCCTGCGGGAAGTAGAGGTTGCCCACGGCCACGGCGCAGGTCACGGCCAGGAGCAGCGTCATGCGTGGGCTCATCCCCGGCCCACCGGCCCGTCGGCGACGTGGACGACTTGCCCGGAGACGAAGCCCGCCTCCGGGCTCACCGGGAAGGACGCCGTGTGCGCGACGTCCTCCGGCCCGCCCACCCGGCCGGCCGGGATCGACCGCGCCGCGCCGCGCCGGAACTCCTCGGACTCGCCGCCGAGGCGCCGGACGGATCGCTGTGCGGTCCTCGCGACCAGCCCGGCACGAGCGCCGATGCCCGCGTTGCCGGCCAGGACCGTCCAAGGCCCCAGCTCGTCCGCGACCCGTGCGACGGCTGCCGTCACCGAGGCTTCGTCCCAAACGTCAGCGGCGACGGCTGCCGCTACTCCCCCGGCGCCGGTGATGGCCGCCACGGTGTCGGCGCGGTCCGCCCCGTCCAGGTCGGTCGCCCCGACCGCCAACCCGTCGTGTGCCGGCCGTCGGGCCACCGCTGCGCCGATACCGCGTGCGGCACCGGCGACGAGGGCCGGTCTTCGTCCGTGCGCGATGTCCGTGTGCGTCATGCGGGGAAGTTCACGGCATCGGTACCGCCCCGCCAATCGATGTAGCGTACGGCTTAATGATCAGCTTTGTGCTCGGTGTCGAGGACCTCGCGGACACGCGCTTCGCCGTCTCGCCCCTGGCCGAAACCGTGCTCAGCCTCAGGGTGTTGCGGGAGCCGGGCCTGTCCGCGCTGCACCTGCCGTGGCGCAGGTCCGTCCTCGGCAAACTGGAGACCCTTGGCACCCTCGACACCGGCCTGCTGCTGTCACTGGTCGCGCGGAGGCGCACCCTCCCCGACTTCCTGACCCCGCGGCCCGGCGGTTTCTCACCGGCGTTCGGCGAGGAACTGGCCGTCGTCCGGCGGACCCGGCCCGACGCGGTCCGCCGCGATCTGGTGGCCGCGCACGCACCGGACCCGCTGCCGCCGGCGCTGCGCGACGCCGCCACGGGCGAGGACGCTGCCGTCGTCCGCCTCCGCGACGACATCTGCGACGTGCTGCGGCAGTACTGGGAGACAGCTCTGGAGCCGCTATGGCCCCGGATACGACTGGTACTGGAAGCCGACATGACCTATCGGGCCCGCCAACTGGCCCTGGGCGGCGCTCGGCTGCTGTTCGCGGATATGCATCCCGACCTGCGCTGGAAGGACGGCGTCCTGCACATCGACAAGATGATCAGCCATTTCCGCACCACCGCGGCCGGCCGGGGACTGCTGCTGGTGCCGTCCGTGTTCGCCCACAAGCCGGCGCCACCCGTCAGCGCCGAGGAACCGCCCTCGCTCGTCTACCCCAGCCGTGGAGTGGCCACGTTGTGGGCACCTGCACCGACGGCGGACGCGGCCGCCCTGGCATCGCTCGTGGGCGCACCTCGGGCACGACTGCTCGCCCTGCTCGATGAGCCGCTGCCCACGGTGGAACTCGCACGCCGTCTCAGAGTCACCCCGAGCGCCGTCTCCCAGCAGCTGCGCGTACTCCACGCGACGGGGCTCGTCACCCGGGCACGCGACGGACGGCAGGTCCTGTACCGGCGCAGCGAACTCGGCGACCGGCTCACGGGCTCGCACGGGGCGCCCGAGGCGCGCGGGTCCCACGGGTCCCACCGCGAGGCGACGGACTGAGACCGGCGGCGAGCACGGCCGGTCCGCGCGACCACACACCCGCGTCGCGGTGCGTCGCCGGCACCACGCGGGACAGGGCACCGAGTGCGGGCACAGCGGCCGGAGCCCGGGGGTGTCCCCGCTCGGGGACGTGCGCCGGGACACCAGTACGGCGATAGGGCAAGCGCACCGCTGGCGACGGCGGCCGGTGCCGCCACGCTGGTGTCGCTGGTGGGCTCCTCCATGCCGTGAGGCCGGCGGGCGCTACGGTCGCGGCCGGGATGGTCCCTGAGCCTGTGCCGCCTTCTTGAAGACCTCGAAGAGGGAGAGGTAGCTCCGGTCGCCGTAGCCGTCCGCGATCGCCTGCTCGGCGATCTCCTTCATCACGTGCGGCTGGCGGGAGTGGATGCCCTGTTCCTCGCTGGTGCGGGCTATGTGCTCCAGTGCGTTCAGGTTCATCTCCATCGTGCCGAGGTCGCCGGGATAGTGGGCCTTGTCCAGGTTGGCCGCCTGCTCCAGGAAGAAGGTGTTGCTCACCACCGTGGGCATGAACCAGCCGAAAGCCAGCTCGGCGAACCGGCTCGCCGGGACGCCGGCGGAGCCGACCAGGGCGGCCGCGTGCAGCCAGCCGTTCATGGTCGCGAACATCATTTCCAGCAGCGCCGTGTTGTGGAGCACGGCGAGACCGGGATCGGTGCCGAGGTGGCGGGGGTCGCCCAGGCTCGCGAGCGTCTCCCGCTGCTTGTCGAAGACCTCCCGCGATCCGCTGTACAGAAAGACGGCTCCGGGCTGCCCGACCAGCGGCGGCGGCACCATGATGGCACCGTCCAGGTACTCCATGCCGCGCTCGCCGGCCCAGCTGTGTGCGGCCTGCGCCTCCTGCGGCGTACCGGAGTTGAGGTTGACCAGTGTGCGGCCCGCCGGCGCTTCGCCCGCCGGGTCGAAGACCTCGTACATGGTCGCGTAGTCCTTGAGGCACATGACCGTGACGGGGCTCGCGGACACCGCTTCGGCGACGGTCGCCGCGCTCCGGGCGCCCCTGGCGACCAGGTCCTCGGCCTTCTCGGGTGTCCTGTTCCAGACCGTCAGGGGGTGCCCCTTCTCCAGAAGCGCCCCGGCGAGGGCCCTCCCCATGGGGCCGAGGCCGACGACCGTGACGGGGCTGCTGAGCTGATGAGTTGTCCGCTGTGTTGTCATGAGCGGCAGGTTAGGGTTTCACATCGATGTGAGAGTCAAATCGAATATGTGTGGTGACCGTCACGTGCGCATCGGAGCACTTTCCCGCCGGACCGGAGTAAGCCAGCGGCTGCTGCGCTACTACGAGGAGCAAGGACTGCTGAAGCCGCAGCGGAGGGCCAGCGGGTACCGCGAGTACGACGAGGACGACGTACGCACCGTCCGGAGCATCCGCATGCTGCTGGGCGCGGGTCTCAGCACCCGCACGATCGCCGGACTGCTGCCCTGCACGGTCGATGACGGCACGGGACCCGTGCCCGCCTGTTCCGGCCTGCTCCCCGATCTGCACCGGGAACGCGAGCGGATCGACAGAGCGGTGGCCGATCTCCTGACCGCGCGGGCGGCGTTGGACGCCCTTGTCGCGGCCACGCCGCAGGCCGACCCCGACAACCCGGACGCGTGCCTGAAGGCTGTCCCGTGATCGGTCTCCGGCTCGTCCGGCGAGGCTCCATGCCGTCCCGGGAATTCTTCCTCACCGGCCGGCGCGTTTTCCGTCTCGGCCATGCCTTTTCCGACGGCGGACGGCCGGACGGTACGGCCACCCCCGACTCCCGCCGCTGAGGCGGTCACACGCGCCCGCGTCGGCGAGCGGTGTGGGGTGCAGCGGTCGTCGGGGGTGCGGGGCCGTCAAACGGGCAGTACGGCCTCGATGGCGGCGGTCACCTCGGGGGCGTCCGGTTCCGTGCGGGGGTCGAAGCGGGCGGCCACGGTACCGTCGGGGGCGATCAGGAACTTCTCGAAGTTCCAGCGGATGTCCCCTGTGTGGCCCTCGGCGTCCGGGGTGGCGACGAGTTCCGCGTAGAGGGGGTGGCGGCCTTCACCATTGACGTCGATCTTCTCGGTCAGGGGAAAGGTGACGCCGTAGGTGGTCGAGCAGAACGCGGCGATCTCCTCGGCGGTGCCCGGCTCCTGTCCCATGAACTGGTTGCACGGCACGCCCAGCACGGTGAAGCCACGGGGCGCGTACCGCTCGTGCAGCTTCTCCAGCGTCGCGTACTGCGGTGTCAGGCCGCACCGCGAGGCGACGTTCACCACGAGTACCGCCGTGCCGCGGTACTGGGCGAGGTCGGCCGGGCCACCGGTGAGGGCGTCGATCTTCACATCGTGAAAGGACATGCGGGCTCCTTGGCTTGCCATCGCACCGGGCCCGATGTCCGGTCCACCGGGCCCGCCGGTTCTCTCAGGGCTGGGAGGTGGCGACCTTGACGCCGAATCCGATCAGGACGACACCGGTGAGGCGGTCCATCCTCCTGCGTACGGCCGGCTTCTCGAAGAACGCGCGGGCCTTGCTCAGCAGTATGACGTAACCGCCGAGCCAGCCGAAGGTGAGTACGGCGTGCAGCAGCACCAGCAGCCCCATCCCGGCCTGCGGCGGGAGACCGGACGGCGCGAGCGCGGGCAGCAGGCCGGTGTAGAAGACGGCGATCTTCGGATTGACGATGTTGCTGACAAGTCCGGTCCGCCACGGGCTGCCGGAAGGGGACGGCGCGCCTGCGGCCAGGGCCGCCTGGAGCCGGCCGCGGCGGCTGTGCCACAGGGCCTGCAGTCCGAGGAAGGCGAGGTAGACGGCGCCGGCCAGCTTCACGACGGTGTAGGCCGTGGCCGAGGCGGCGAGGACGGCGGCCAGGCCCATCACGGTGAGCACGCCCCATACCAGCAGCCCCGCCGTGATGCCGCCCACGGTCCGCAGTCCGTCCTGCCAACCGGAGGAGATGGCCCGCTTCGTCACCACGGCCATGTCCGGCCCGGGCACCACGGTCAGCACGGCGAGCACACCGCCTGCCGCCAGAAGCTGTACGAACATGCGGTGATTATGGCATTCGCTGAAGAGGCGTAAGAGGGTACAGCCGGGCTGACGTGGATGTCTGGAGGGGGGGACGACAGCGGAGGCGCGTGCGCGCGGAGGAGACGGGCAGACAGCGGGACGGGCCCCCCGGATCGTCCGCCACCTGCGCGGTTAGGCTGATGGGCCGATGCCGAAGGGCCGAAGGAGACGCGCCGTGCCTGCCCGCCCCCGTATTCTTTACGTGACCGACCTGGCCTACCAGGCCCGGGGACGGCGCTACTGCGACGAGGACATCTTTCTGAGTTCCCGGCTGCGCGACGCCTTCGACATCGCGCTGTGCCACCCGCTGGACGCCGCCGCGCTGATGGACACCTTCGACGCGGTCGTGGTCCGCAACAGCGGTCCCGTACTGCACTACCGGAACGAGTACGACGCCTTCCGCGCGCGGGCCGAGGCACGGGGCACGCGGGTCTACAACCCGCTGTCCGGGCGCGGGGACATGGGCGGGAAGCGGTATCTGCTGGATCTCACCGCCGCCGGGTACCCGGTCATCCCCACCATCGACCGGCAGCGGGACCTGCACCTGCTGCCCGAGTCCGAGCAGTACGCGGTCAAGCCGAAGGAGGGCGCGGACTCCATCGGCCTGGCGTTCGTGCCCCGGCACGAGCTGAGCGGCCTCGCCTACGGCGACATCCTGGTCCAGCCCCGCGTCGACTTCCGCTACGAGGTCTCCTTCTTCTACGTCGACGACGCGTTCCAGTACGCCCTGTACGCCCCCGACCCCGGCCGGCGCTGGGTGCTGGAGCCCTACGAGCCCACCGGCACGGACCTCGCCTTCGCGCGCCGCTTCCTCGACTGGAACACCCTCGAGCACGGCGTCCAGCGGGTGGACGCCTGCCGCACCCAGCGGGGCGACCTGCTCCTGGTCGAGCTGGAGGACCTCAATCCCTATCTGTCCCTGGACCTGGTTCCGGACGGGACCCGTGAGGCGTTCGTCGCCGCCATGACGGCCTCCCTGCGCCGGTTCCTGGACGCGTGAGCGCCGCGCACCGGCGCACGAGCGGGCCGGGGCTCCGGTCGCCGGCTGCCGGACGTCGGTCGGACGCCTCGCGGACGGCCAGGCTGTCCTCGTACATGGGAGGAGAGGTGATCAGGCCGCCCTCGAACGTCGGCGGGGCATAACGGCGTGCTATGAGAGAAATGCTCTTACCCGGTTCTCCTCGTTTTCCGGAACCCTGAGTCCCGAACCTCCCTGGCCGTCTCGCGCGAGAGCGCGACTTCGGAAACGAGGAACCGTGAGATTCACCAGGCTACTCCCCACACTCATAGCCGCCTTACTGGCGGCCCTCACCTTCGGCAGCGCGGCGGTCGCCGCCGACCGCTCGCCCAGCGGCGCCGCCCCCGCCGGCGTCACGGCCGACGACCGCGCCGCCACCGGTGGTCAGCGGCCGATCATCGGCGGCGGATACGCCCAGAGCGGTCCGTGGGCGGCGCGGCTGTTCTCCGCCGGCAGGCAGACGTGCAGTTCGACGATCATCGCCCCCACCTGGATCCTCACCGCGAAACACTGTGTCAGCGGCGGACAGCTGTCCTTCCGCATCGGCAGCCTCGACCAGACCAGCGGCGGCACTCTGGCCAACGGCACGCAGGTCCACACCCACTCGACGGCGGATCTGGCCCTGGTCCGCCTCGACCGGTCCGTCGCGACGACCTACGCCCGGCTCGGCAACCCGGGTTCGGTGTCGGTCGGCCAGTCCGTGCAGGTCTACGGCTGGGGGGCCACCTCCCGGTGCGGACAGGAGATCAACTGCCAGTCGCAGTACCTGAAGTACGCCAACGTCACGGTGACCGGCGGGTGTTCGGACGCCTACGGCGGCTCCGCGATCTGCGCCCGGCGGGGTGACGGCATCACCGCCGGCGGCGACTCCGGCGGCCCGATGATGGCCAACGGTGTGCAGGTGGGAGTCGCGTCCACCAGCGACCGGCAGACCACCACGGCGTACACCAATGTGACCCAGTACCGCTCCTGGGTCCAGTCCGTCGCGGGCGTCTGACCCCGGCCGTCGACAGCCCTCGATATCCTCGGCTGTTCCGTCGCACCTGACGCCGCCCGTCCCGCCGTCTTCGACGCGGGGCGGGCGCGCGTCCGTTTCCGGACGAGTGCCCAGCCGCTTCCGGACAAGTGCCAGGCGGAGAACAGCCGACCGCGACACGCCTCGGTGACACCGAGGGCTTACCCACGACACGGCAACGCCCGCACCTGCCCATTGCGCCGCGTCATCGCGGAGACGCACGACAACTCCGCGTCATCGTGCGGCGACTCGCGGCTCATACGCCCGGCCGGCATCCCCCGCGCTCCGGCCAACCACCTCGGCGTGGCGAATGCCTCGGCACCGGGCGTCACCACGGCCCCCTCGGGCCGCACCGCCCCTCCCCTCAGGCCGTCGCGTGGGGACGGTCCCGGTCGAGGGAGGTCTCGCCACGGTCGGCCTCGTTGCGGTCGGCCTCGTCCCGTAGGAGCCAGGACAGCAGGGAGGCGACCGTCAGGCCGGCCTCGGCCGGATGACGCAGCACCTTGCTCGGGTCGATCCGGTAGGTGTTGGTGCGCCCCTCGCGGGTGTGGGAGAGGTAGCCGTCCCGCTCCAGGTCGGAAATGATCTTCTGGACGGCACGCTCGGTGAGCCGGCAGTGCACCGCGATATCGCGGATGCGGGCGCTGTGGTTGTCCGCGATGGCCGCCAGCACCCGTGCGTGATTGGTCAGAAACGTCCATCCGGTGTGTGACTCGGGCACTCCATGCATGCCGTGATTCTACCGATCAGCCATTCACGCAGCCACATACACGTAAGAGAGTTCGTGTATATTCTGACGCATGCGGGTCGGGGAAGCGGCCTGGGACCGAGACGGGCCTCACACCGAGGGGAGAGAAGCCCATGTCGGAACCTGCGCTTCCCGCGCGGCCTCTCACCACACCACCCGCCGCACGCACCGCGCAGGCGGACAGCGTGAGCGCACCGGACTTCCCGCTGTGTCCGGCCGCTCTCAGCACCGTGCCGCACGGCGACCGGATTCGCGTGAGCGTGCGAGGAGAACTCGATCTCCAGGGTCACCAGCTCCAGCCCGACCTGCGTCGCGCGCTCGAAAGGTCGGGCAGCGGCATCGACCTGGACCTGTCCGGGGTGGCGTTCTGCGACTGCTCAGGGCTCAGCGTCCTGCTCGGCCTGCGCCGCCGGGCCCTCGCGCAGGGAAAGACCGTCACCATCCATTCCAGCAGTCCCCCGGTCGAGCGGCTGCTCGACCTGACCGGAGCCGGCACATTGTTCGTTCATCCGAGCCCAGAAGCCAAGGACGCGGCCGACACCGTCGAGCCGGACCACGCCGCGGAAGAAGACCTGCGGGCCGAGGTGAACCAACTGCGGCGCGCCATGGAGACCAGGCCGACCATCGACCTGGCCCGGGGCATGCTCATGGCCACGTTCCACCTGAGTCCCCAGAAAGCCTGGAACGTCCTCGTCACGACCTCCCAGAACACCAACACCAAGCTGCACCGTCTGGCCAGCGACCTGGTCGGCACGGTCGAGGGGGTCCCGTTGCCGGACGCCGTGCAAAAGCAGCTGGCCGCCGCCGTGGCCAAGGCCAACAGCGCCCCGACGAACAGCACCAAGACGGACAGCATCAAGACGGACAGCGGCAAGTCGAAGACGTGATCTGGAGACGCCGCCGGGCCGGAGGGTGTACGCGTCGCCGGGCCGAGGCCGCACACACCCTCGGCCCGGTGAACTTCGTCAGGTACGGCCCTGCCCCGCCCCACCCGGAGCCGGGCCTGCCTCATCCCGCCCTCGGAGCGGTTCCGGTCACCGGATAGCGGCGCAGACGCGCGAGTCGCCCTGCCGCAGGGCCCGGGAGGGGCGCAGATCGGCCACGGCGAAGGAGCGGCGCAGCCACCTGTCCGTGCCGTCGTAGCGGGGGGTGAACCCGGTGCGGCCGTGCACGGCGACGCGGTTGTCGATCACGATCATGTCGCCGGGCCGCAGGACCACTCCGCACAGCACCTTCTCCACGGCCCCGCGCAGTTCGTCCAGGGCTGTGGCAGCTCGTTCACCGAGCGCCTGGGTGCCGAAGAAGTTGACGCACAGATCGGGGTCGTCGGCCGGACCGGTGAGCACGGGCCGCGGCGAGGTATGGCGGGGTTCCGCGTCGCCGGTGAAGGAGCTGCTGAACCTGGTGCGGAAGAGCGGCTCGCGCAGCGTCGCCGCACAGGCCGGGGACAGCAGCGGGAGCGCCGCCCTGATCGAACCGGTCACGGTGAAGGCGTCGTCGTCCGGGTCGGAGCGCAGGCAGTACAGGCTGAGATAGTCGGGCTTGCAGGGGTGGAAGCTGTCCTCGGTGTGCAGGTCGAGCAGGACGCTGCCGGAGTTCTCCTGGCGCTCCTCGGCCCCCGGCTGCGGGCAGATGTCCTGGACGAGCCGCCCCTCCTTCTCGTCCGCGTAGGAGACCGTGTCGCCCAGCACGCTCATGACGGAGAGCTGGGTGAGCGTACTGAGGGGAAGCGCGGCCCAGGGGCCCGCCAGCTTTCCGTCCACCGGTGTTTTGGGCAGTGCCGTCTCCACCGGGAGATTCCGCAGCAACAGCGTTCCGGGTTCGTTTCCGGCGACCCGGAAACGTATCAACTGCTCCACCAGGAAGTCGGGCAGGAAACGGCGTGCCATTTCGGCGGCGCCCAGCACAACCGGATCATCAAGTTCCTTTTCTGCGTGGGATTCGGCGATCCGGGAGGCCGCCCGTGTGAAATCCGCCATGTCCTCATCGGCCACGCCGATGACGGCCTCGTCTCCCAGGACACCGAATCGCCAGGATCCGTTCACGCCGTCGTTCCCGGCTGCCGCCCAGGACTGGTCCATCACTTGGTTCCCTTCCGTCACGTCCGACGCCGCATCATAAAGTCGGCGGAAGGCCCGCGTCATGCTGCCCGGGGTGGGGAAGAGGAGCCGTGAGGAAACTCTCAGGTGCGGACAAGGACACTCGTCCGGCGTGGAGTTGAGCAGAAGTCACAGGATCGCGGCGGGCGGTACCCAGCGGCGGGTGCGGGGAATCGCGGAGGAGACCCCGTAATCCTTCTTGAGGTGTTCCGGGACGGCGTGGTGCATGACACGGCCCCGGGTGAGCGAGCTGAGTTCGAAGACGGCGGTGAGGTGTCCGAGGCGGTCCAGCGCCCACGCGCCGAGGGGCGAGCGGTCCTCGATGGTCTCCAGCACGTTCAGCAGCGCCGGTGCCGCTTGCACGGCCGTGTCCCAGCCGGAGCGCGGCACGCGCAGCCAGTCGGCACACGTGTCCCCCAGCAGATAGCGGATCAACGCCGAGACCAGGGGGTCGAAGAAGGTGCCGGGCACCACTTCCTCGTACAGCTCGATCAGTTTGCCCGTGAGGTGGGCGCCCTCCTCGCTGGGGCCCATGTAGCGGGTCATGTAGCGGTCCGAGAAGCGGCGTGCCTCTTCCAGGTCGCGCGGCACATGGCTCTGGTCGACACCGAGGAGTGCGCCCACCACCCGCCATGCGTAGTAGTAGGCCCCGGCGCCCTCCTCGGTCATGTGGACGCCGAGCCGGTGCAGGGCGTCCAGCACTTGGGTGGAGAAGATCATCTGGCCACCGATCATGTCCTCCTGGCAGATCGGTGTGCCCAGTGTGTCGGTGTCCCAGTCGCCCTCCCGCCGGAGGTGGTGGCGGACGGCGGCGTGGACCAGGCGCACTTTCTGCACCGCGGGGAGGAAACGGCTCCCGGCTTCGAAGGCTTCCGGCTGCATGAGGTGGATGACGAACTGCCCCGTCTCGGCCATGCGTTTGGAGGGGAACTCGAGGGAATGGGCCGCGTACAGGAGTTTCGCCACGTGCGGTACGACGTAGCAGGCGGGCATGGAGGCGAAGGACAGCGCCGTGGAGATGTGCACGTTGTTGTCGAGGAAGAAGAGCCGCGCCTTCTCCATCAGTCCCCAGTCCACCCATGAGGGCGGGGCGGCTGTTTCCCGAAGGTAGTCGCGGACGTACACCGGCAGCCCCTCGGGAAGTTCCTGCCCGGCAGTGGAGAAGCAGCGCATCAGCGTGTTGAACTTCCCCGCCTCACCGCGCTCGAAGAGGGTGGCCACGGTGGCGTCGGCCATCTCGTCACCGGCCAGCCGCAGCGCGTGCGGGATTTCCTCGGAACGGGACACGGCAGCTCCTCGTGCGCATCGAGAACGGTTGCGAAAGGCTGGGGGGGAGGATTGTGGGTGGTCGCGGCCGGTCACGGGGCGGCGCACGGCTTCCGGGGGCGGAGCGGTCGCGGCAGGCGCCCCGGACCGTCCTCGCGGTCGCGTCGCGGTACGGGAACAGTGTCACCGTGTCAGCCACCGGGTCACCGGTCACCCCGAGCGGGCCGTCGCGGTGCGGGCGAGTTCGGTGAGCGCCCGCGCGGCCTGGGGCGGCACGGGCGTCCGGCCCAGCACCGCGGTGGCGGTCCGGACCCGCTCGGCGATCATGTCCTCCACGCGCTGCGGCGCCCCCGTGCCGCGTATGACCTCGCGCACGTGCCGTACTTCGGCGTCCGTCAGCTCGCGGCGGCGCAGGAAGCCCTCCAGGACGCCGCGTTCGGTGGTACCGGCATGCTGCCAGGCGAGGGCGAGCAGCACGGTGGGGCGGCGCGCGGTGAGGTCGTCGCCGGTGGACTTGCCCGTGCGCCGGGGGTCTCCGAACAGGCCCAGCAGGTCGTCCCGCAACTGGAACGCCTCCCCCAGCGGTACCCCGTAGGCGGAGTAGGCGTCGCGGAGAGCCAGTGCCGCACCGGCCAGGGCGCCGCCGATGAGGAGCGGGTGCTCGACGGTGTACTTGGCGGTCTTGTAGCGGATCACCTGCATCGACGCGGCGGTGTCCGGCGGGTTCCCGGTCCGCAGCACCTCCAGGCATTCCCCGGCCACCAGCTCCCTGGCCAGCACCGTCCACAGCGGGCGGGCCCTGCCCAGGTAGGCGGCGGGAAGTCCGCAATGGGCGAACATCTGCCCGGCCCACGCCATCAGCAGGTCCCCCACGAGCACGGCCAGCGACCGTGCCGCGGCAGGTGCTCTGGGCTGTCGTCTCACCGACCGGAGCAGCGCGCGGTGGGCGGTGGGCAGCCCGTGGCGCAGCCCGCTGCTGTCGATCACGTCGTCGTGAACGACCGCCGCGGCGTGCACCAGTTCCATCGAGGCCGCTGCCCGCACGAGTGCCTCGCTGTCGGGCCCGCCGGCCGCACGCCAGCCCCAGTAGCAGAAGGCGGCGCGCAGCCGTTTCCCGTGGGCGGTGGCCACGCGCAACTGCGCGGCAACCGGCTCCAGTTCCTCGTCGATCGCCACCAGCTGTGCGATCTCCTCCTCGACGAAAGCCCGCAGTTCCTGATCGACGCGCTCCCGGAGTCCCAGCTGGAGGAGCGCGTCAGGCGGCGTCATCGCTGTCCGCGCGGCGGGCGGCAGCCTGCCGGGCCAGGACTTCGAGGTGGGCGGGGCCGGTCGCGAGCCTGTCCAGGACGAGGCGTCCCCGCGCCTTGAGTTCCTCTCCTCCGTCCGCCGCCAGTTCCGGTACGTCCGCCCGGCTCAGCAGTTCGCGGACACGTCCCAGCGCCGTGGCCAGCCCGCTGACCGCCAGTTCGGCGGCGCCCACCGCCAGCAGCAGGGCGTCACTCACCTGCGACGGTCCGCCCGTGTGCGCCCGTTGGTCGGCTTCCATGCCCGCTCCCCACTCCCCACGACGTCGCCCGGCCACCCCTCAGAGTGACGCAGCCGGTGTGGTGGGGAGGGGGACAGCCCCTATCGGGTGAAAGGCTGAACTTCCGTTCCACGCATTCCACGACCTGCCGCTGGCGTTGGCGGTCATCTCACCCGGCGCCGGCGGTCATCCCATCCCCGCATCGGCGGTCACCGCACCGGCGTCGGCGATCACCTCGTACCGGCTCGGTGGTCACCTCGTACCGGCCCGACGGTTCCGCCAGGACGGGGAAGCGGGTTCGCCGCACCTGTCCGTCCGCACGTCCCGAATCCGGCTCGCACCGCCCCTTGCGCAACGGGGACTTGGCGCTACCGTCCGTGGGAGCGCTTCCATCCGCACCGCCCAAGTACCGCGTCGTGGGGATGGGAGCGGTTCCACCTCACGGGGGTTCCACGGGAGGCCGGCGGAATCGTGATCCCGAAGGAGCGCGAGACCGCGCGAGGCACTCCCGCACCACAGCAACCGTTGGAGGGAACACACCACATGAGACGCCTCACCGATCGACACCGCGGCGGCCGGGGCCGCAGAACCGGACGGTTTGCCGGCGCCGTCGCCGCCGCACTCGCGCTCACCGCCGGACCGCTCGGCGCGGCAGGATTCGCGCAGCAGCCTCCGGCCGGCGCCCAGGCCAAGCTGGACAACCCGTACGAGGGCGCGCGGTTGTACGTGAACCCCGACTGGTCGGCGAAGGCCGCCGCCGAGCCGGGTGGCGACGCCGTCGCCGACGAGGGAACGGGCGTGTGGCTCGACCGGATCGCGGCGATCGAGGGCACCCGGGACGCCATGGGCCTGCGGGAACACCTCGACGCCGCGCTCCAGCAGGCGGGCGGAAAGCCCGTCGTCGTCCAGCTGGTCGTCTACGACCTTCCCGGCCGCGACTGCGCGGCGCTCGCCTCCAACGGCGAACTGGGACCCGAGGAGATCGGCCGGTACAAGAGCGACTACATCAACCCGATCCGCGACATCCTGCGTGCGTACTCCTCCCACCCGAACCTGCGGGTCGTCACGACGATCGAGCCGGACTCGCTGCCGAACCTCGTCACCAACGTCAGCGGACGGCCCACCTCCACCCCCGAGTGCGACGAGATGAAGCGGAACGGCAACTACATCGAGGGGGTCGGCTACGCTCTCGCACAACTCGGCGCGATCAGCAACGTCTACAACTACATCGACGCCGGCCACCACGGCTGGCTCGGCTGGGACAGCAACCTCCAGCCCGCCGCCGACGTGATGTACCAGGCAGCCAGGGCGGGCGGCGCCACGCCCGCCGACGTCCACGGCTTCATCGTCAACACGGCCAACTACAGCGCGCTGAAGGAGAAGAATTTCTCGGTCGGCGACACGGTCAACGGCCAGCCCGTCCGGCAGTCCACGTGGGTGGACTGGAACCAGTACGTCGACGAACTCGGCTTCGCGCAGGGATTCCGCCGCGCCGCCGTCTCGGCCGGTTTCTCCTCCGGCATCGGCATGCTGATCGACACCTCGCGCAACGGCTGGGGCGGTCCGGACCGGCCCACCGGCCCAGGACCCACGACCTCGGTGAACGCGTATGTCGACGGCGGGCGCTACGACCGCCGCATCCACGTCGGCAACTGGTGCAACCAGGCGGGTGCCGGCCTCGGCGAACGTCCGCGGTCCTCCCCCGCCTCCGGCATCGACGCTTACGTGTGGATGAAGCCGCCGGGCGAGTCCGACGGGTCCAGCACGGAGATCCCCAACAACGAGGGCAAGGGGTTCGACCGCATGTGCGACCCCACATACCAGGGCAACGCGCGCAACAACTACAACCCGTCCGGAGCGCTGCCGAACGCACCGCTGTCCGGCACATGGTTCCCGGCCCAGTTCCAGCAACTCCTCAAGAACGCCTACCCGCCGGTGTCCTGAGGACACCCGCGTCCGGCCCGCCCCGCGCGGGCCGGACCGCGGCACCGCCCTCGACGGCCGGCTCGGCCCGGCCCGGCGCACCGCCACGCGCCGCCGCACGGCGCCCCTGCCCGGTCAACGACCTGCGCACCGCCACCGGTGTCCGCCGCGTCGACTTCGCGCGGCGCGCTCGGCAAGGCCCTGGCCGAACCCGCCTGTCTCCGCGTCGGGTTCCCCACCTGCTGGTGCGCGGCCTCGCTGCTGACGGCCGGTGGGAGGGCGGTGCCCAGACGGTGGGCAGGGACCGCCAGGTGCTGCTGGCCCACCACCCCGGCATCGAGGTCATCCTTCCCACGGAGCAGGGCGTGGGACGCGTACGCGTCCAGGATCTCGTACCGTTCGCCACCGCCTGGAGTCCCGGTCAGGGGTCGGTCCCCTTCGCGGGTGACAGCTGAGAGGCCCTCGGGGCGACGCGATGCCGCGCGGCCGGGTCAGGTGCCGCTCGGCGGGACGGACGGGCAGGGAGTCAGCCGATGACGAAGGGCGGTTTCGCGGCCAGGGCGCCCAGCTCGGCCTGCTGCGCGCCGGTCGGCGTCCGGCGGCCGGTGCCGGTCAGAAGGGCGTCCTTGTCGGTGAAGGACGCGGGAAAGACTGTCCCGGCGATCTCCTCCAGCATCGCGCGGGACCGGGCGAGGCCCTCGGCGGGCGGTTCCGCCACGCCGGGAAGGTGTGCGGCCAGGTCGAGGTGGTGCAGCGTCCATTCGAGGACGTACGCGGTGAGGTAGTCGCCCGCGGTGAGCACCTTGTCCTGGGTGCTCACCCGAAGGCCGGGATCGACGAGTCCGGCGGCGCGGCCGGCGGCCGAGCCGACGTCGTCGAGGTGGAACTTGAGCAGGCGTGGTTCCTCGTACGCGGCGGCCAGCCGGACGATCAGCGCGTCGAGCGGGTCCTCGCCGCTCGGTGGCCGGTCCTGGACGTTCCAGTACGTCACCGCGTCGGCGGTCGGCTCCGCGTCGGCGGGGGTGACGAGGGTGATCAGGACGTCCTGCGCGTCGATGACCAGGTGGCAGACCAGGTCCCGGACGAGCCAGCCGGTGCAGCCGGAGGGCTGCGCGAAGTCCTCGTCGGGGAGTTGGGCGACCGCCGTCCGCAACGCCGTCCACGAGCGTGAGAAGAGATCCACCCCCGCACGGTAGTGCGGGGGTGAAAGGCGGACAAGCACATAATGGACGGTCCCTGGCGAGGCAGCGAGGCCGACGGGGCGGCGAAGCCGCTCCGGCGCCCGGTCCGCCAGGTCACGCAGGCCGCACCAGGCCGAACAACACAAGGCCGGACAAGACCGCCGGGCACGGGCCGCCCTCCCGCGTGTCCCGGCCACGGGCCGCGAGCCACGGCCACCGTCCCTGGGCGACGGGAGTGAACGGCGGCACAGGCGCAACAGGCGGCACAGGCGGCACAAGCGGAGCAGGCACAACAGACGAGCAGGCGGAGTCCAGGTGAGCGGAACCAGCCCGGCGGGGGAAGTGCCGTGCGGGGACGAGGAGGAGGGCGGCGGGCATCCGCGCCGGTGGGCGATCCTGGTGGCGGTGTGTGCCGCGCTGCTGGTGATCGTGGTGGACAACACGGTCCTCAACGTGGCGCTGCCCTCGGTCTCCGCGTCGTTCGGTGCGTCCACGGCGTGGCAGCAGGCGGTGCTGGACGCGTACACCGTCGTCTTCTCCGGGCTGCTGATCACCGCGGGGGCGGTGTCGGACCGGTGGGGGCGGCGGCGTGCCATGGTCACGGGCCTGGTGGTGCTGGGTCTGTCGTCGGCCGCGGCGGCGCTCGCGTGGTCGGTGTGGTGGCTCGTGGTGACGCGCGCGCTGATGGGCGCGGGGGCCGCGCTGGTGATGCCCGCCACTCTGGCCCTGCTGGTACAGGTGTTTCCCGCTTCCGAGCGTCCCCGGGCGTTCGCCGTGTGGGGTGTGGTCGCCTCCGTCGCGATGGCGCTGGGACCGGTGCTGGGCGGGGCGGTGGTGCAGCTGTGGGGGTGGCCGGGCGCGTTCCTGATCAACGTTCCGGTGGTGTGCGGGGCCGTGGCGGCGATCGTGCGCCTGGTGCCCGAGTCCCGCGACCGCCAGGGGCGTGTGGTCGATCCGTACAGCGCCGTCCTCATCACCGTGGGCATGACCGCGCTGACCTCGGCGGTGATCATGGCCGGAGAGGGCGGGGCGGGCCGCCCGCTGCCGCTGGCGTGCGGGATCCTCGCGCTGGTGACGGTGGCCGTCTTCCTGCGACGCCAGCGCCGGGCGGCCTCGCCCATGGTCGACCTCACGCTGTACCGGGACCGCCAGTTCGCGGGCGGGAGCCTGGCCGTGACGGTCATCTCGCTGGGCACCGGCAGCACGCTGTTCATCCTCGCCCAGTATCTGCAACTGGTACGCGGGATGGGGCCGCTGGAGGCCGGGCTGGCCTCCTTCCCGATGGCGGCGGGCATCGTGCTCGGCTCGTACGCCGGCGGCCGGGCACCGGGCCGTATCGGTCACCGCCGCTCGGTCGTCCTCGGCTTCACGGGCACGGCCGTGGGCTTCCTCGTCCTGGCCGCGCTGGCCCTGTACCCCGGTTACGGCCTGGTCGCGGTCGGTCTGTTCCTGGTGGGCGCGGGGAACGGGTTCGCCGGTCCGGCCGTCACCAGCACCGTGCTGGGAGCCGTCTCCAAGGACCGGGCGGGCATGGGCTCCGCGCTCAACGACACCCACCAGCAGTTCGGCGTCGCGTTCGGTGTGGCCGCCCTCGGCGGACTCCTGGCCGCCGTCTACCGCACCGAGCTGCCCTCCGCCGTCCCCGGGTCCGCGCGCGGCGCGCTCGCCGCGACCCTCGACCACAGCGCGGCGCAGGGCGGCGTGGCAGGGCAGGAGCTGGCGGAAGCCGCGCGGACCGCCTTCACACAGGCGCAGACGGCCACCATGCTCGCCGCCGGAGCCTGCGTGACCGCCGGAGTGGTGGTCGCCGCCGCGGTGCTGCGGCGCGACTCCCCCGGCACAGCGGAAGCCGGTGCGGGCCCGTCCCGGCGAGGCCGGCTCGCCTGCCGACGGCAGCACGGAGGCCCCACGCACGAACAGCGACAGGACCGGCTCGACGCCGAGGGATGACGGTCCGCGCGGGTCCGACGACGGCCCCTCCTTCGACGACCCCGTCTCCGAGGCCCGCTCGGTTGTCGTCTGGAACCTGCTGAACTGACGCGCGGGGCTGCCGCCGCGTGCGGGCTCGGTCCCGCGCCGGGAGCGCGTCCGGTCGTCCGCTGTCCGAATCGGGCAGTTGACAACGGGCGTCCGGCGCCGGGCGTCCGGCGCGCGAGGGTGAGGGGGCGGCGCGAAGCCGTGGACACACCCGGCGGGCCGCCTCCGCACGCCGTCTTTGTGCTCTGGCCGAAGCCTGGTGGGCGCAACAGACTTCACCTGCTCCACCAGCGCAACCCCAACCCCTCATCAGGAGGAAGCCATAGTGGCCATACGCACGTACCTCACCACGGTCGCCGCTGCCGGACTGCTCGCGCTCATGCCCAGCACCGCACTGGCCGTGACGGCCGGGGTCGACGACGGCAGCTTCGAGTACCCCGCCGCGCCCGCGAACTCCTTCAGCACGCTGAGGGCCGGCCAGACCATCGGGCCCTGGACGGTGGACAGTGGTTCGGTCGACCTCATCGGCAGGGGCTTCTGGCAGGCGGCCGAGCGGGTCCAGTCCGTGGATCTCAACGGCACCGGTCCCGCCCGGGTGTCGCAGACGTTCCCGACCACGGCGGGGAAGACGTACACGGTCTCCTACGCGCTGGCCGGCAATCCGGAGGGCAACCAGGGCGTGAAGACGGGGCGGGTCCTCATCGACGGGCAGAACGTCCAGGACTTCTCCTTCGACACCACCGGCAAGACCCGCGCCCGCATGGGCTATGTGGGACGGCAGACGACGTTCGTGGCCACCGGCACCTCCACCACGCTGTCGTTCGCCAGCACCACCGCCAGCGGCGCGTACGGCCCTGTGATCGACGACGTGCGGGTCGGGACCTGCTGCTCCTGCTCCACCTGTTCCGGCTGACCGGGGCGCGACCGGCGGCCGGACCGCGGTGAGGAGCGACACGGGCCGCGGCGCCGGTGTCCGGTGAGTGCCCTGTGCCCGGTGAGTGCGACGCTCACCGGGCACAGACCTGCCGAGGGCGGGGTGGACGCAGGTCCCCGCAGAGCCGGTTCCCGAGTCGGCCGAGGTGCCGGCGGCGCTGTACGAGGCCACCGGCAACCGCTCGGTGCCGCGCACCACGCTCAGCCTCGTCCGCCTGCGCGCGTGGCCCCACCATCGGACAGGTCAGCCTCTTCCCTTCCGCCGCACTCGTCGCCAAGCCGGTCCCGGGACGGTCGGTCGTTCACGGGCCCGTGGGCATGAGGTGGGCTGCGGATGACAGGCTGTTCAGTCCCAGAAGGTGAAGACCGGGTAGCCGCCTTTGCGGAGTCTCCAGTGCTTTCCCGCTCGCAGATGGGTGGTGACCGCGCGTTGCACGTTGGTGTGCGCGGGGAGGGTGAGGGCCGTTTCGAGGTCGTCGACGAGCCGGCCGTAGGCGTAGCAGAGGGCTTCCCGGTCCGCCTCGGTGAGGCCGTGCGCGTCCGGTTCCTGGGAGACGCCGGCGGGCTCCGTGCCCAGCCACGATCCCAGGTGGCCGGCGAACCGCACGAGGTCGTGGTCTTCCGGCAGGTAGTCGCGCAGGGCCGGGTCGTTGACCCAGCTGATGACCTCCACTCCGGCGGCGTCGAAGCCCCATCTGACGTCCCGCGCGAAGTCGGGGACGTGGCGGTGGAAGAACGCCACGAGTTCCTTCGCCCACCGCAGGTCGGGCACGGTCGTCAGCGGGCCCGCCTCACCGCGTACCCCGACGGCGATGCTGCGGGCGCCCTTGGGCACCGCGCAGTCCAGCTGCCCCATCCGGAAGGTGACCCCGCGGCAGACGTAGGTGAGGGGCACGAACGGGCCGCAGCCGCCCTCGCCGAAACTGCGGCGGTAACAGGCCAGCTGGTCCCCGAAGACGGCCAGGCTGTCCCGCGAGACGTCCTCGGGCAGGTCGATGCTCCGGTGGTAGGCGCGGGTGTGTTCCATGGCGGCGAGGTACACGGCGGCGTGGAACCAGCGCGCCGTCCGGCCGTACTCGTGGAGCAGGGGTCCCAGCTGCAGTTCGTCGGCGCTGGTGCCCATGCCGGTGGTGAGGACGCGGACCGTGCGGTCCAGCAGCCAGCGCCAGGGCGAGCCGGGCGCGGTGAGTGCGGGCAGGGCGGCGGTGAGGTCGGCGCGGTCCTCGTCACGCACGCCCAACTGGTCCAGCAGGGCGACCAGTTCGTCGCCCTCGGGTATGGCCGGCGGGGGAAAGGGGCCCTCGATGAGTTCCAGGGCCTCCGTCCAGCTCCGGCAGTCCTCGCCGAGGCTGAGCGCGCCACGCAGATCATCGGCGTGCCATGTCGTCATGGTCGGTGCTCCTCGGTGCTCCTCGGTGAGACGGCTTCGGGCCCTGGGTCGATGGCCTGATACGCACCCTAGAGGACGGCCACGGAGAGGGTGGGGCGGGCTCCGGACGGCACCGGTGGGCGCCCGGACGCCAGGTTCCGCCCCTCCGGCCCTGGCCCCGAGGGGCTTCCCGCAGCTGCGCATCCAGGCACTGACGGGGTGTCAACTAGCTGCACACATAAGGAGATCACACTCCCTAGTGAACTCACGTTCGAGTCAGTACGCTTCAGCAAGTCGCCGTGGCCGATCGTCACGGCGGCACTCCCTCGTCCATTCACGTGGAAAGGAAACCCAGTGCCTGAACACGCAGGGCATCTTGTCCGAAAGGCAGCCCTCGCGGCTGCCGCGGTCGCGGCCGCTTCCGCCTTCACCGCCGGGACGGCCGGCAGCGCCGCAGCCGCCGAGCCGACCTCCGCCCAGCTCACCGAGGCGGCGTCGGCCGCCCAGCCGGACAGCGCTCTCGGGGCCGTCCTGAACCAGGTGACCGCCGAGGACGGGGAAGTCGGCTCCCTGGGGCTGTTCAACAGGTGACGAGCCCGGGCCGTTCCACGGACGGCTCGTCCGTGGAACGGCCCACCGGGACGACATACTTGCCGAGATCCGGAGGAATCGTTTCGTGACCGAGCTGCCGATCGTGCAGGTGAACGAGCGGACTGCCGAGTGGCCCACCCAGGAGGTCACCGATCAGGCGCTCGCGGATCCGGCCTGGCGCCCGCTGCCCTTCGTGGAGTTCGCCCTCAAGTTCCACGGCCGGTGCAACCTGGCCTGCGACTACTGCTACATGTACGAGATGGCCGACCAGAGCTGGCGTGACAAGCCGATGGCCATGTCCCGGCAGGTGATCGACCAGTTCGCCTTCCGGCTCGGAGAACATCTGCGGGCCCACGCGGGCGAGGTCCGCGGAGCGTCGGTGCGGATGCACGGCGGCGAGGCGCTGCTCGCCGGTGCGGACCGGTTCGCCTACGCGGCCCGGGCACTGCGTGCGGCCGCGCCGCCCGAGGCCGAGCTGCGGCTCGTCACCACGACCAACGGCATACTCCTCGACGACGAGGAGCTGCTGGAGGTGCTCCGCGAGCACCGCATCGGCGTCACGGTCAGCCTCGACGGGGACCAGGAGGGACAGGACCGGCACCGCCGGTACGCCAACGGCCGGGGCAGCTACGACCGGGTGATGCGCGGCATCGAAGCGCTGAACCGGCCCGCCTACCGCGAGCTGTTCGACATCGTGCTGTGCACCATCGATCTGGAGAACGACCCGCTGGCCACCTACCGGGCGCTGGCCGATACGGGGGCGCCCGCCGTGGACTTCCTCCTGCCGCTCGGCAACTGGACGTCACCGCCGCCGGGATGGACCGGCCGGGACGGAGGCACCGCCTACGCCGACTGGCTCATCCCCGTCTTCGACCACTGGTACGGCACAGTCCCGGTCCCGACCGGTGTCCGGCTCTTCGAGAGCGTCATGGCGATGACGCTCGGCGGGCACAGCCGGGTCGAGGCGGTGGGGCTCGCCCCGTTCCAGCTGCTCGTCATCGAGAGCGACGGCACCATCGAACTCGGCGACGCGCTCAAGTCCGCCTACGCGGGCGCTCCGTTCACCGGCCTGAACGTCTTCCGCAACTCACTGGACGAGGCCCGCCTCCTCCCGGGCGTGGTCGCCCGGCAGCGCGGCGTGGCCGCCCTGTCGCCGGCCTGTACCGGCTGCTCGGTCCGGGACATCTGCGGGGCCGGCGAGTACAGCACCCGCTACCGCGCCGGCACGGGCTTCCTCAATCCCTCCGTCTACTGCGCCGACCTGACCAAGCTGATCTGCCACATCCGCGACCGGGTGCTCACCGACGTGGCACGGCTGAGGGAGCACGGCGCGACGGCCGGCTGACCCACGGTTCCGGTCGGTCGGCGGGCAGGCGGACGGACGGCTGGGACGCGCGGCCTTGGGACCGCCCTCGGCGGGCCGCGACCGGCGGCGCCCGTATGGGCTCCTCGCCTGACCCGTGACTCGCAGGGGCCAGGCGTTCCGCGCGGTCCCGGCGCCGTCCCCATCGGGGTGACAGTCGGCACCCTGTGGAGTGGCGGCGCCGCCGCCGGTGCCGCCACTCCCGGGTCGGTGGGGACCTTCCCCGGGTACGCGCCCTCAGCCGGGTGAGTTACCCCGCGAGCAAGGAGATCCCATGCGTGACGCGCGGCACGACCGTGAGGCCGCCGCCGGGCTGCCGCCCGGCGATGTCATCGGCGTACTGCTGGCCCAGCACTCCCGGATCCGGGAACTGTTCGACGCGGTACGCGACGGCCCCGCCGACCGGCGCGAGGAGAGGTTCCTGGAGCTGCGTGTCCTGCTGGCGGTGCATGAGACCGCGGAGGAGATGATCGTCCGCCCCGTGGTCAGGAAGATCGGCGGTGAGCGGCAGGCCGCCGCCCGCGACAAGGAGGAGAAGGAGGCCGCCAGGGCCCTGGCCGGCCTGGAGAAGCTCGACTTCGGCAGCGCACGCTTCACCGCCGCCTTCACCGACTTCGAGCGGGCGGTCCACGAGCACGCCGACCTGGAGGAGCGCGAGGAGTTCCCCTCCCTGCTCCGTCTGTGCACCCCGGAGGAGCTGGTCAGGATGGGGGCACGCCTCCTCGCCGTGGAGAAGGCCGCCCCCACCCGCCCGCACCCCTCCACCACCGGTTCGGCGGCCGCGCAGTGGGCCCTGGGTCCCTTCGCCGCGCTCCTCGACCGCGTCCGCGACGCGATCGGTTCCGCCTCCCGCCACTAAACGCCGTCCCCTTCCGGCGGCAGGAGCGAGGGACCGCCCGGCAGCCCTCTCCGCGTCCGGGCGGCTGCCGCGGCGGCCTTGTGCGCGAGCGCCGCACGGCGGCGGTGTGTCCGGCGGGAAGGGAACGAGGGCACGGTGGTGCAGGTGAGTCGTCGCCGTGGGCGGCGAGGGCATGCCGGAGCAGGGCGGCGGCGAGCGCACGCCGAGCAGGGTGGCGGCGAGGGCACGGCGCACCCCTCGCGTCTCATGGTGCTCCTCTCCGAGCGCCCGCGCCCAGCCGCCCGCGGCCTGCTCGAACAGTTGGACGGCCTCCTCCCGCCGCTCCCGCTCCTCCCCCGGCAGGCAGGCGGCGGCGAGGCCGTTGCGGACCGACAGGTCAGGAATCGAGAAGCAGACCGCGCCGGGGCCCGGCTAGCGTGACGCCATGGACCTCACCCCGCACACCAGGTGGAAGGCCTGCGAGGCACCGGGGTCCTGGCAGGGGAGGACACTCCGCGGCCGCACCGGCCCACGACAGAGGGAGACACGATGAGCACGGCTGCCCAGCGGACGGGCGCGCACACGCCGGACCCCGCCGACAGCCACGGTCTGATCCGCGTGCACGGCGCACGCGAGAACAACCTCAAGGACATCAGCGTCGAGATCCCGAAGCGCCGCCTGACGGTGTTCACCGGCGTCTCCGGCTCGGGCAAGAGCTCCCTGGTGTTCGACACGATCGCCGCCGAGTCGCAGCGGATGAGCAATGAGACCTACAGCGCCTTCGTGCAGGGTTTCATGCCGACGCCGTCCCGGCCCGAGGCCGATGTGCTCGAAGGGCTGACGACCGCGATCATCGTCGACCAGCAGCGGATGGGCGCCGACCCCCGCTCCACGGTCGGTACCGTCACCGACGCCAACGCGATGCTGCGCATCCTCTTCAGCCGGCTGGGGCAGCCGCACATCGGCCCGCCCAGCGCGTACTCCTTCAACACCGCCTCGGTGCGGGCGAGCGGTGCGATCACCGTCGAGCGCGGCAACAGGAAGGCGGTCAAGGCGACCTACGCGCGCACCGGCGGCATGTGCACGAGATGCGAGGGCCGTGGCAGCGTCTCCGACATCGACCTCAGCCAGCTCTACGACGAGAACAAGTCGCTGGCCGAGGGCGCGTTCACCATTCCGGGCTGGAAGTCCGACAGCTTCTTCACCGTCCGGGTCTACGCCGAGTCGGGGTTCCTCGACCCGCTCAAGCCGATCCGCGAGTTCACCGAGAAGGAGATGCGCGACTTCCTGTACCGGGAACCGACCAAGGTGAAGGTCGAGGGGGTGAACCTCACCTACGAGGGGCTGATCCCCAAGATCCACAAGTCGTTCCTGTCCAAGGACAAGGAGGCACTGCAGCCGCACATCCGGGCGTTCGTGGAGCGGGCGGTCACTTTCACCACCTGTCCCGAGTGCGAGGGCACCCGGCTCAGCGAGGCGGCCCGGTCGTCGAAGATCGACGGGGTCAGCATCGCCGACGCCTGCGCGAGGGAGATCAGGGACCTGGCCGAGTGGGTCCGCGGGCTCCAGGAATCCTCGCGGGGCTCGTCGAGCAAGGAGTACGCCAGGGTGGCACCGCTGCTCACCGCGCTGCGGCAGACCTTCGACTCGTTCGAGGAGATCGGGCTGGGATACCTCTCGCTCGACCGGCCCTCGGGGACGCTGTCGGGCGGCGAGGCGCAGCGCGTCAAGATGGTCCGCCACCTCGGCTCCTCCCTCACCGACACCACCTACGTCTTCGACGAGCCCACCACGGGCCTGCACCCCCACGACATCCAGCGGATGAACAACCTGCTGCTGCGGCTGCGGGACAAGGGCAACACGGTGCTCGTCGTGGAGCACGAGCCGGAGACCATCGCGATCGCCGACCACGTCGTCGACCTCGGCCCCGGGGCGGGTGCGGCGGGCGGCACCGTCTGCTTCGAGGGCAGCGTCGAGAAGCTGCGGTCCAGCGGTACCGTCACCGGCCGTCATCTCGACGACCGGACCGCCCTCAAGGAGACGGTACGCAGGCCCACCGGCGCGCTGGAGATCCGCGGCGCGTCGGCGCACAACCTGCGGGACGTGGACGTGGACATCCCGCTCGGCGTGCTCGTCGTCGTCACCGGGGTCGCGGGCTCCGGCAAGAGTTCGCTCGTGCACGGGTCGGTGCCGAAGCAGGCGGAGGCGGCCGGTGCGGGCGTGGTGGCGGTCGACCAGAGCCCCATCCGCGGCTCACGGCGCAGCAACCCGGCCACCTACACCGGTCTGCTCGACCCGATCCGCAAGGCGTTCGCCAAGGCCAACGGCGTCAAGCCGGGGCTCTTCAGCCCCAACTCGGAGGGTGCCTGCCCCACCTGCGGCGGCGCCGGCGTCCTCTACACCGATCTGGCGATGATGGCCGGTACCGCCACCCTCTGCGAGGACTGCGAGGGGAAGCGGTTCCAGGCGTCGGTGCTGGAACACCGCCTCGACGGCCGGGACATCAGCGAGGTGCTCGCCATGCCGGTGACGGAGGCCCTGGAGTTCTTCGGCGCGGGCGAGGCCCGCTCGCCCGCCGCGCACCGCGTCCTGGGGAGGCTCGCCGACGTCGGGCTCGGCTACCTCACCCTCGGCCAGCCGCTCACCACGCTGTCCGGCGGCGAGCGGCAGCGGCTCAAGCTGGCCGGGCACATGGGGGAGAAGGGCGGCGTCTACCTCCTCGACGAGCCGACCACCGGCCTCCACCTCGCCGACGTCCAGCAGTTGCTGGGTCTGCTGGACCGGCTCGTCGACTCCGGCACGTCGGTCATCGTGGTCGAGCACCACCAGGCCGTCATGGCGCACGCGGACTGGATCATCGACCTGGGACCCGGCGCCGGCCACGACGGCGGCCGCGTGGTCTTCGAGGGCACCCCCGCCGACCTCGTCGCCGCCCCCTCGACCCTCACCGGTGAACACCTCGCGGCCTACGTCGGCGCCCGCTGACCGGCACGGTCCTGTCGGAGGTCTTGTCGGGGGTCTTGTCGGGGACGGGGACGGGGACGCCGGTGCACAGCCGCCTCGTGGGCCGGGCCGCGCGCCGCGTGCGCACTTCCACCGACCCGGCGGCCGGCGCTTCCCGTTCAGGCCCGCAGCGCTCCCAGGTGCGCCGTGCGGACCTCGGCCGTCTGGCCCTGGACGACGAGGAAGAGGCCCTCACGGGCGAGGCGCTGGGCCGGGCTGGAGAGGCCGAAGGCGCGTCCGCCGCCGGCGACGAGCGCGGCCGTGGTGGCGGCCCGCATCAGGTCGTAGGCGCGGGTCTTGACCGCGAGCCTGTCGTCCAGGCGTTCGGCGGGTGGGACCTCGTCGACGAGGGCGTAGGCGTCGCGGCGGGCCGCGTCGAGGCGGGTGCGCAGGATGTCCGCGGTCTCCTTCGCCTCTCCGTCGCCGGAGGCGTCCAGGAGGTCGAGGGCGGCACGGGCCACGCCGAAGACGGCGGGGTTGGTGTTGGTGTTCTTGGGGCGGTCCTCCTCCGCCCAGCGCTCGTACGGGGTGCGCAGGGCCACCGCCTCGTCGGGCAGGACCAGGCCGTCGAGCAGCAGGCCGACCGTGCGCGAACCGGTGAGCGCGGCGAGCTGGAGCGGCGTCGTCGGGGCGAGGCCCGGCTGCTCGCGGGCCTCGGCGACGGCGAAGACGACCTCGCCGTCCTGGGTGGCACCGCCCAGCAGGAACAGGTCGTTGAGCCCCCATCCGGTGTACCAGGGCACGCGGCCGTCGAAGCGCCAGCCGCCCGGCACGCGGGTCGCCCGCACCGGCAGCCTGGGGTGGGCGCGCAGGTGGGAGAAGGCGATCCCGGCGAGCCGGGTGCCCTCGCCCAGCGGGCGCAGCCAGCGTTCCCGGGCCGCCTCGGCCTCCGTACCGCCCGCGGCGAGCGTGCGCACGGGCGTGTGGTGCTGGGCCTGGACGAAGAACGTCGAGCAGCAGGCGCCCGCCAGGATCTCGGCGATCTCCCGGCCGACCGCCGCCGGAGCCTCCGCGCCGCCGTAGGCCGCCGGTGCGTTGACGCCCAGTACACCCGATGCCTTGACGGCCGCGACGGCCTCGGGGGTGACTCCTTCGCGGTCGTGCGTCTCGGCGGCGGGGGCGAGGACGTCGTGGGCCAGGCGGCGGGCGGCCTCGACGAGGGGGTGGTCGGGGGTCGCGGTCATGCTGTGGGCTCCTTGGGGTGCGAGGAGTGCGAGGAGGAGGACGGGGAGGAGGGGGACGAGGGGCTGGAGGGGAGCGGACGGGGTTCGCCCAGGGTGAGCATCAGGCGGTTGGCCCAGGCGAAGACGGCGACGACGTGGATCAGGTCCAGGATCTCCGTGTCGTCCAGTCCCGCGTCCCTCCGCAGCGCCGTCAGGTCGAGCGGCTGGTTGGGCTCGCGGGTGAGGCGTACCGCGAGGTCGGTGACCGCGCGGCGACGGGCCGTCCCCATGTCCGCCGTCACACCCTCGCGCAGCAGTGCCTCGGCCGGTGCGGCGTCCTTGTTGAGCTGTGCGAAGCGCCGCGCGTGCACGGACGCGCAGTAGACGCAGCCGTTGACGCGGGAGACGGCGAGCGCGGCGATCTCCCTCTCGCGGCGGTCGAGCCCGCGCGGCGCGTACATGATCGCGTTGTAGAGCCGCGACCGTTCGCGCAGCGCCGTCACATCGTGCGCCAGCGCCAGATAGTACGGGGAGGTCTTCGCCGTCGGCAGAGACTCCTCCAGTACGGCGAGCTGTTCGGGCGTGGCGTGCTCCACGTCCACGGTCTCCACCCACGCGTCCCACTCCAGCGCGTCGATGGTGAACGGGCGGCCCTCGCTCGCGGGCTCGTACGCGGGCGCCTCGCCGCCCTCGGCCGTCAGGCCGCCGAGTGCCCGCAGCCCGGCCGCGAGCCGCGACTGGTAGGTGACGAACGCGATGAGCTGCGAGGCCGTGACGATGTCGGGGGCGCTCCAGCCCGCCCGCTGCAGCGCCGCGATGTCCTTCGGGCCCGCCTTGGAGGGGGCGAGGACGAGGAGGTCGGCGTGGCGCCGCAACGCCGAAAAACGCGCGGACGGAGCCGGCGCCTGCGCCAGGCTCCGATAGTGCGCGGCCAGCGCCGAGGCGCCGTCCAGTTCGGCGGCGTACGCCGCGAGCGCCGCCCGCTCGGCGCGGCCGAGCCCACTGCCGCCGCCGTTTCCGGTCTCCGTTCCCGTTCCGGTGGTCGCGGTCGCGGACAGCAGCGCGTCGTGGGCGCCCTGGGTGTGGAGGTACGCCTTGTCGCGGTGGGTCCGCAGCGCGGCGGGCGTGCCCGCGACGGCGTCGATCACATCGGACATGGGGTGGTGCCTTTCTCGTCGTGAGGGGAGTAATCGGCGCTCCGCCGGGGGCTCAGCCCGTCGCGTCCTCGCTCGCCCGGTACGCGCGCAGGTACAGCCGCGCCCCCGCGACCAGCAGGATCGCCACGCACACCGCGAGCGCGGAAGCCGCCCCCAGGTCCTGGTCGGCGAAGGCGAGCTTGCGGATCTCCAGGGGGACGGTGGTGGAGGTGTCCATCGGGCCGCCGCCGGAGAGCAGGTACGGCAGGTCGACGTCGTACGCCGTCCAGATGGTGCGCATCAGCATGGCGACGACGAGCGCGGGCGCGATCCACGGCAGGGTGACGTGGCGGAAGACGCCGAAGCGCCCGGCGCCGTCCAGTGCCGCCGCCTCGCGCAGCTCGCCCGGCAGTGTCTGGAGCCGTGCGAGGACGACGATCACGATGAACGGCACATATTTCCAGCAGTTCACGGCGACCAGCGCGGCCAGCACGGTGGCCGGGTCGGCGAAGGGGTTCACGAGGCTGTCGCTCAGCCCGAGGGTGCGCAGCACGTACCCGGCCATGCCCGAGGTGTCGTTGAAGGCGAAGCGGAAGACCATGGCGGCCACCACGGCGGGGACGACGTAGGGGAACAGGACGAGTCCGCGCGCGAGGGTCTGGCCTTTCAGCCCGGCGTTGAGCAGCAGCGCGAGCGCGACGCCGGCGACGGCCTGGACCACCACGTTCCCCGCGACCCACAGCACGCTGCGCCCGAAGGCGCCACGGGTGGCGGGGTCGTCCCACAGGCGGCGGTAGTTGTCGAGGCCGAGGAAGGTGTGCTCGCGGGTGAGGAAGTCGACGTGGAAGAAGCTGTCGAAGACCGAGGCGAGGAAGGGGTGGACGGCGAAGACGAGCAGCAGTGCGAGCGCCGGCAGCAGCATCAGCGTGCCCAGTGTCCGGTCGGAGAGGCCCCTGCGGGGTGTGGCGTTCACGGTCTTCATTTCACGGCCCCCTGTCCGATGCCGCCGACGAGGAATTTCTGGACGAACACGAACAGCACCAGCACCGGCGCGACGACGATCAGCGCGGCGGCCATGAGCACACCCCAGGAGTAGACGCTCGTCTGGTCCATCAGCAGCGAGAGCCCCGGGCTGAGCGTCAGCTTCTCCGGGTCGGCCATGAGCGTGGAGGCGAAGAGGTACTCGCTCCAGGCGGCGTTGAAGGCGAACACGGCTGTCGCGACCATCCCCGGTACCGACTGGGGCAGCACGACCCGGACGAAGGCGCCGAAGCGGGTGCAGCCGTCGACCATCGCCGCGTCCTCCAGTTCGACGGTCAGCCCGTGGAAGTACGAGCGCAGCGTCCACAGCGCGAAGGGCAGCAGCGTGGCCGTGTAGATCACGACCAGCGCGGCGAGGTTGTTGGCGAGCCCGAACCGCGCCACGAGCTGCGAGACGGGCACCAGCACCAGGATGGGCGGCACCAGGTAGGCGAACAGCGACAGCTCACCGACCCAGCGCAGCCCCGGGATGCGGAAGCGGACGAGCGCGTACGCGGCGCAGGTGCCGAGGACGACCACGAGCAGCGTCGAGCAGGCGGCCACGATCAGGGAGTTGCCGAGGTAGGTGCCGAAGGAGGAGATCTCGAAGAGCGTGCGGAAGTTGTCGAGGGTGATCTCGTGCGGGAGGAACGTCGGCGGGTAGGCGATGATCTCCTGGTCCGGCTTGACGGCCGTGCACAGGATCCACAGCAGCGGCAGATCGGCGGCGAGGACGACGGCGGCCAGCGCCGCGTACTGGAGGGCGCGCCCGGGGCGGAGGGTCCTCATGCGGCGGGCCTCCACGTGGGGTTGGCCGACTTCCAGTCGCGGGCCGCGAAGGCGAACTGGTCCACGGCCCGGCGCCACGCCCGCTCGGGGTCGTCGCCGCGCAGCAGGATCGACTGCACCATGGAGGCGTCGGCCGGTGGCGGCGCCCACGCCTTGCCCGCCCAGGGGCAGGGATTGGAGCGCTTGCCGTCGTAGCGCCCGTCCACGACCGAGCCCATGGCCATGTCGGGACTCATCGCGTGCGGGACGAGGTCGAGGATGGTGCGCACCCAGTCGCCGTACTGGGTGAGGTAGGGGTCCTGCGAGCGGCCGATCTCCTCGCGGAGCCGGGCCAGCACGGACTTCAGCGGAGGGACGAGGTGCCCGGGGACGGTGAGGGAGAACTCCAGCGCGTTCCCGCCGGTGGTCAGCTCCTTGAGGAAGGCCGTGGCCTCGCGTCTGTGCCGGGTGTGCCCGAAGACGCTGTACTGGTTCTTGCCGCCGTACGCCAGCCGCCCCGTGCGGAACGGCCCGGCCGGAACCGGCAGGACGCCCGTGACCTCGGCGATCCTCGGATTCTGCGCGGCGAGGTTCACGCCGAGCCGGCCGGCCATGGTGGCGAAGGCGGCCTTCCCTGAGATGTAGGTGTTCATCAGGTCCGGGTAGGTGGTGTTGTACGCGCCCTTGCGGCCGTACCGCATGATCGCGACGTGCCGTTGGACCGCGTCCAGCACCTCGTCCTTGCCGAACAGCACCTCGCCGTCGGGCCCGTAGTAGTCCCAGCCCGCCTGGTAGACGTACGGCGCCAGGAACTGGGTCGTCATCCCCGGGGTGTTGCCCGCGCCGGACGAGATGCCGTCGATGCCGTCCCGGCCGTGCAGCTCGCGGACGGCGCCGAGGAACTGCTCGTAGGTGCGGGGCGGTTCGATGCCGGCCTTGTCCAGCAGGTCCTTGCGGTAGTAGAGGACGGAGGCGTTGGCCTGGAACGGCATCGCGTAGTCCTCACCGCGGTGGATGATGCGGGTGCCGGGCAGGAAGTCGTCCTCGCCGATCTCCTGGACCATGCCGCTGAGCGGCAGCAGATAGCCCTTCACGGCCCAGTCGAGGATGTTGGCGGCGGGCGGGGCGAAGACGCCGATGTCGGTGCCGGTCTGCATGGCCGACTGGAGGTACTGGAGCTGGTTCTCGTCCGAGTACAGCGTCATCTTCACGGTGACGCCCGGGTGCTTCCGCTCGAACCTCCTGATCACCGAGCGGTAGAAGGCGAGCGATTCGGGGTCCGACTCGGTCGTGTAGAAGGGTACGACCTTGTCGCCGGAGGCGCCGCCGGTGCCGCGGGCGGTGAGCAGGGCGGAACCGGTGGCGGTGACGGCGGACGCGGCGGCCAGCGACAGCAGGCCGCGCCGCGTCAGCCGCCGCGATATGCGCGCGGAGGGCATGGCGGTCCAGGGTGAGGGTGCGTGAGCGGGGGAAGGACGGAGCGGAGGAGAGTGCCGCTCAACATCCCGTGCTGGTGGACCGCCGCAGGTCGAGGTAGCGGCGCTGGGTGAGACGCGGAGTCGTCACAGCGCTGCCCTCCCTCGGAATCGGGCGCGACGCGGGTGCCGCGTCGCAGGTGAGCGGCAAACTATGCGGCGACCTGTGCCGTTGTCAAAGAGGATCCGCCCCGTGGACCGGCCGCACCGCCCCGGCACCCGAGGGCCCGGCCCGCTGTTCCCCAGGCCGCACCGGCGGACCAGTATGTGCCGTGAGAGCGAGGGAGGTGACGGCGGAACGTGGAGCCCGCACGTCTGCGTCTGTCCACGGAGCGGCTGCCCGCCTGCGACCGTTTCGGCTGGTGGCACGACATGACCGCCACGTCCTTGATCCCCACCGCGATGAGCAGCGAGCGCGCCGGGGACTTCCCGGCGACGGCGGACATCCTCGACCTCGGCGGTGTCCAGGTCTCCACCATGGCGTACCCGCCCATGACGGTCCGTCGCACACCCCGGCTCATCCGGCGGAGCGATCCCGACTTCTTCCAGCTCTCCCTCACGTTCGAAGGCACCATGGGCCTCGAACAGGCCGGAGCCGGGCGGGGCTCGGCACCGGCGACCTCGTCGTCTACGACTCCTCGCTGCCCTTCGAGGGCTGGACCCGGTCCGGCTCGCGACGCTCCCGGCAGATCGTCGCCCAGTTCCCCAAGAAGGGCCTGCCGATACCGCCGGACCACCTCACCCGCCTGGTGGCCGCACCACTCCCCCGCACCGCGGAACGCACCGCGCTGCTGGCCCGGTTCCTCACCCACCTGTCCTGCCGTCCCCCTCGCCACGGCGGCCAGGACGCGTCCCGCCTCTCGACGGTCCTGCTCGACCTGGTGGCCGGAGCCGCCGCCGAGCGCCTCGGCACCGGCCACACCGTGGCGTTCGAGAGCCGGCATCGCGCCCTGTTCCTCAGGGTCCAGGACTTCATCCGCCGGCAGCTGGGCGACCCGGGCCTCACCCCGGACGAGGTGGCGGCGGCACACCACATCTCGGTCCGCTCGCTGCACCGGCTCTTCCAGCACCACGGCCTGACGGTGGCCGCCTGGATCCGGCGGCAGCGCCTGGAACACTGCCGTCGCGATCTGGCGGACCCCCGGCTGCGCGACCGGCCCATCCACGCCATCGCCGCGAGGTGGGGCTTCCCCCGTCCCGGCGACTTCACCCGGGCGTTCCGCGCCGCCTACGGCATCCCGCCGCGCGACTACCGGCGTATGGCCGTGAACGGAGAGCCCGGCGCGGAGCCCCGCGAAGCCGGAGCACGCTTCTGACACCGCAGTGGACGACGAGTCCGGGGGGGTGTGCCCTCAGGCGAGGAGGCGTGTCGCCCCGGACTGCCGGTGGGTCGCCCGTGCCAGGAAGCCCGCGACGGCGGCGAGTCGAGCCCGCCGTCGGTGCGGTTCCGCACAGGCGCCGTATCCGAGCGGCGAAGCCTTCGAAGCGGGGGCCGTGCTCGCCGTGAACCCCGGTGGTGGCGCCCGGCGGTTGGCGGCCGGGCGCCGGCCCCCGAGCGCGTCCGACCCCTCGGGGTCAGGGTCGTGGGGATGTCGGCGAACGTCATCTCGCCGCCCCGGCCCGAGGCGGGCGTCACCTGGAAGAGGTCGAGTGCGGCCAACGGCACGTCGTCCTTGGTCTCCTTGGGCTCGCCGTCGCCCTTCTCGCCCGTTCCGGTGGCCAGATCGGCCGTCAGGGTCCCGCTCCTGCCCCCGGTCCGCACGGAGAAGCCGGAGAGCTTGATGTCGAGTGCCCCGTGGTGGCCGTACAGGTGGACGCTGCCGTGGAAGGATGGTGACAGCGTGCGCCCTCGCGTCGTAGCCGCCCTTCCCCTTGGTGAAGCGGGAGGAGCCGTCGTCGTTGGTTCCGGCGCCGTCCCCACGGTGATCTTCCCGCCCGCGCGGCCGGTCAGGCAGGCGCGGAAGGATTTCTTGACGCCCCAGTCCAGCGTCCCGCCGGTGAGCGGGAGGGCGGGGGCGGCTGCCGGAGCGGCCGTGCGCACCGTGCCCGGGGCCGCGAGGGCGGACAACGCGCAGCTCACCCAGATCACCTTCTGGCAGCTCGGTTCACTGGCCCGGGCCACCTGGCCCAAGGTGCTGGCCGTCCTGCCCTGGGCGCTCGCCGGGCTCCTCGTGGCGCCCTGCTACGCCCGCCGCCGAGATCTGCTGGCCCTGGGCGAGAGGCCGGCCCGGCACCTGGGCGTCGACGTCGAACGGCTGCGGCTCGCCCTCGTGCTGGTCGTCGCGCTGCTGACGGACGGCACCGCCCCTGACGGCACCCCGCCGCGCTGACCGGACCGGGTCGGGGGTTGCTCAGGGATCTCCCCGAGTTGCCGGGCCGGCGGCGGTGCGACGGCCTCGGCGCGCCCGCCTCTCGCGGAGCGCCCGGCGCCGTTCACCGGGACCGGCGGGACGGTACCGCCAGGGCGGTGGCGAGGAGGGCTGCCGTGGTGGCCGCCGTCAGGGGGACGGTGTAGGCCCAGCCGTCGGGGCCGAGCGCTTCCACGGCCCAGCCCCCGGTGGCCGATCCGGTGGCGATGCCGCCGAGCAGCGCGGTGACGGCCAGCGTCATGCCCTCGTTGAGGCGGCCGGCCGGAGTCAGCTGCTGGACGAGAGCCATGCCGGTGACCATCGCCGGTGCCGTCGCCATGCCCGCCACCAGCAGTGCCCCGGCCAGCAGCGGCAGCGGCGCCGTCAGCGAGGCCAGCAGCGGCAGGGTCGTCAGGGCGGCCATCGCCCCCACGTATCCGGCCAGCCGGCGCCGCGCCGAGCGGGCCGGCGGCAGGGCGCCGAACGCGAGCCCGGCGAGGGCGGAACCGGCCGCCTGGCAGGCGAGGACGGCGCCGGCCGCGGCCCGGTGCCCCTCCCCGTCCGCGTGGGCGAGGGTGACGACCTCCAGCGCGCCGAACACGGCCCCCGTGGCGAGGAAGACCAGCAGCAGCGCGGGCATTCCGGGCCGGGTCAGCGGTGCGGGCCCGGCCTGTGCGCTCTCGCGGCGGGGTGGCGGTTCCGTCGAGCGCTGCGCGGCGAACAGCAGCGTCCCCGTCAGCAGCAGCCCGCACCCGGCCAGCGTCCCGGCCTGCGGGAAGAGCGCCGTGCACAGGAAGGTGGCGAGGACGGGCCCGAGCATGAAGCACAGCTCGTCCGCGGCCTGTTCGAAGGAGTTGGCGGTGTGCCGCGCGGCCGGGTCGTCGCGCAGCAGATGCGCCCAGCGGGCCCGTGCCATACCGCCGGTGTTGGGGGTGGTGGCGGTGGCGGCGTAGGCGGCGAAGAGCGTCCAGTCCGGCGCGTGGGTGTGGACGCACACCACGAGCGCCAGCGAGCCGAGCAGTGCCATAGAGGTGGCGGGCAGGGCGACACGAGCCTGCCCGTACCGGTCCACGAGCCGTGCGACGAGCGGTCCGGCCAGCGCGGTCGCCGCCAGTCCCGCAGCGGTCACGCTCCCGGCCAGCGCGTACGAACCGCGCTCCCCCGCGATCATCAGCACGGCGCTGACGGTGAACATGCCCATCGGCAGCCGCGCGAGCAGGCTGCCGAGGGTGAAGCCGGCGGTGCCGGGACGGGCGAACAGCCGGGCGTACGGATTGCGTGCTGTCCGCGGACGCGCTTCCCGCCCGTCACGGGGCCGGTCGCACGGTCCCCGACCGTGCGGTTCCCCCTCATGGGTTTCCCCCTCATGGGGTTCCCCCTCATCCGGTTCACGGGTGTGCGGTTCACGGGCGTGCGGCGCGTGCTCGCGCTTCGTCGGTGCGGGGTGCGTCAGGAGGAGGGTGCTGCCGTGGACGGCGTACCGGGCCGGTGCGGTGGCGGCGGACGGACGGGCGGGCCGGGGGCGGTGGTAGACGGGCATGCCGTTCAGCGTCGCCGCCGCCGGGGGGCGCGGTCCAACACCTGTCGGCGCCCCTTTCACGCACCCTCGTTGTGGATCGCGGGGCCGCGGCCCGCCCGCTGCGGCACGGGGCCGCGGACCGAGGCGGGCTCAGGGCGTAGGGACGCCGGCCGGGCGGACGGGCCTGCCGAACCGCACGGGGACGCCTGGGGAATACAGCACGCTGACCGGCTCCCCCACCGGCGCGGGCAGCCCCGCGGCCGTCACGAGATCCTCCTCGCAGGCGACCAGCTCCGCCTTGTGGAGCGGCCACCGGGGGTGGGCGTTGGGCAGGTAGGCAGCCGCGCCGAAGAACGCCGTGTGCATGCCCCACCGGGCGGTCAGGAAGTGCTCGAGGCCGGTGGGCTCCGCCACGCGTTCACCTGGGCGTACGACGATCCGGCTGCGCGCCCCGCGCGGTCCCGGCCAGCGCCGCACACTCTCGTACCGGACCGTGTCCTTCCCGGTGCGGACGGCCATGCGGGACCACATGTACGGCAGCCCGAACCCGAACCGCCCCAGCAGCACCGGCACCAGCCGGGCGGCGTCCAGCGAGCGGAAGACGACACCGCGCCTCCCGTGCGCGTCCACCGAGTACAGGCGGACGTTGGTCTCGGGAAACGTGCCCAGATACGGCACGCCCGGCAGCCGCAGCCAGCCGACCCGGTGCATCCGGAAGGCGACGAGCCCCACGAACGACATCCCGTCGAACACGTCGGGCACCGTCCCGGCCGGCAGCACCCGCGCCACGGCGGCCGGGTCCACCGCCCAGTGCACGAAGGTCAGATCCAGCCACTGCTGCGTCAGCAGGGGACGCGGTATGTCCACCGGTGCGTCCGGAGTGACGGGGTGGGGACCGCGCGAGGTGAACGGCATGGGGGCAGGATCGCAGACGCGCCACCGGCCCGGGTGCCGCTCCCCGCGCTAGCCGCGTGCGGGAGCGTGGTCGAGGACCGCCAGGTCGAAGTCGCGCAGCCGCAGCGGATCGGCGACGACCCGGTAGCCGGCGACCCGGTCCCCCTCCACGGTGACCGTGAGGACGAGGCGCAGCCGGCCGTGGGGCGCCACCACGATCCCGGGGACGCCGTCGACGAGGGCCACCTCGGCGAACCTCGCGTTCCGTCCGAAGACGGCGACCTCCCCGGCCACTTCGCGCGCGCCGCGCACCTCGGACGGCCTGCCGCCGGGAAGGGCGGCCCGGTCCGCCGTGCGGACGACGTCCGGGGCCAGCACCGCGAGCACCGCGTCGATGTCGCCGCTCCTCGACGCGGCGAGAAACGCCTCGATCACCCGCCGCCGCCGGAACAGCTCGTCGGCCGGGACCGCCGGTGTGCCCCGCACCTTGCGGCGGGCGCGGCTGGCGAGCTGTTTCGCGGCGGCCGTCGAGCGGTCCACGACGGCCGCGGCCTGGTCGAACGGCACCGCGAGGACGTCGTGCAGCACGAAGGCGACCCGCTCGGCCGGGGACAGCCGGTCCAGGACGACCAGCAGGGCGCGTCCGGCCGAGTCGGCCAGCAGCGCCTCCCGCTCCGGGTCGCCGCGGGTGGTGGGGTCCGGGTGGTCGAGCGTCTCCGGGTGGCCGGCCGGCTCCTCGCGGCGGGCCTCGCGGGAGCGGAGCATGTCCAGGCAGATGCGGGAGATCACCGTGGTCAGCCAGCCGGCCGGGTTGACGATGGCGCTCGCGTCGCCGCGCGCCAGCCGCAGCCAGGTCTCCTGCACGGCGTCGTCCGCGTCCGGCAGGGAGCCCAGCATCCGGTGAGCCACCGTACGCAGTCGGTCGCGATGGGCCTCGAACAGTTCCGCGAGGGCCTCGTGCTGCTGCTCCACCTGTCACCTTTCCCGGACGCCGCCCGTCACCACAGTAGGGAACACACCGAACCACGGGTGGCGCCGGGGTCCGGGGAACGAGGAGCCGGGAGGTCGTACGGGTGGACATCTACAAGGCGGTCGGGAGCCGGCGGGCGGTGCGCGGGTTCAGGGACGAGCCGGTGCCGACGGCGGCCCTCGAACGCGTCCTGGCCGCCGCGGCACGGGCGCCGTCGGGCGGGAACCTCCAGCCGTGGAGGGTGTACGTGCTCACCGGTGCTCCGCTGGCCGAGCTGAAGGAGCGGGCCACGCGGCGCGCCGAGGCCGGTGACCCGGGCGACGAGCGGGAGTACCGGATGTACCCGGCGGAGCTGAAACCGCCGTACCGGGAGCGCCGTTCCGCCGCGGCGGCGCAGCGCTTCGACGCGCTCGGCATCCGCCGCGAGGACTCCCGGGCACGCCAGGAGGCCGTCGCCGCGAACTGGCGCTGCTTCGGCGCCCCCGCCCTGCTGCTCTGCTACATCGACCGGGACATGGGCGCGGCCCAGTGGGTGGACCTGGGCATCTACCTGCAAACAGTGATGCTGCTGCTCCGTGCCGAAGGGCTGCACAGCTGCCCGCAGATGGCGTGGTCGGTCTACCACCGGACGGCCGCCGCCGTGGTGTCGCCCCCGAAGGAGCTGCTGCTGTTCGGCGGCCTGTCCGTCGGCTACGAGGACCGGGCCGCGGCCTGCGCCCGCATCGGCCGCGCCCCGCTCGCGGAGACGGTCACGTTCCTCGGCGGCGCGGGCCCCCGGCCGGGGCGCCGGCCGGAGCAGCCGCGGCTCACTGGTCGGAGTAGCTGAGGTCCCCCATCGTCCAGGCGCTCACGTCCTTGATGGCGATGCGGTACATCCCGCCCGTCTCGGGGATGCCCACCTGTCCCTGCAGGATCCTGGCCACGTGGAAGTGCAGGTGGGAGGGCGGCCCGGTCCGCTCGCGGCCCGACTCGTCGGGCGCACCCATGAAGAGGCCGGCGAACGGGACGAGCCGGTCGGAGTCCCTCAGGACCTCGGCCACTCGCTCCCGCCACACCGTCTCAGGGGCCAGCCGGCCCGTGATGACAGCTCCGTGGACCACGACGGTCAGGGACATCTGATTGGTTTGCTCGGACTCCACCATGGCGGCGATGTCAACGAGCAGCTCATCAGCGTTCGACATGGGTGCTGATGTTATACGGCCCCGATCACGTCCGCGACGGACGAGCCGCATCGACGGTGCCGGGGCGGATCGGCGGTGGCCGGGGACGCCTCGGTGGTGACAGGGCGGATCGGTGCCGGCGGAGCCGGCCAGCCGGGACGGAGCCGGCCCGCGGGATCCTTGCCCGCGGGCCCGCCCTCCACCTCTGCGGGCCGCCTGCCGGGGGTCAGCGGGCCCGGTAGCGGGGGCGGGCGCGCAGCGGAGTCGTGGGGAGGGCGGGCGCGGGGAGCGCGGGGCCCGTGTAACCGGTCACCGCGCCGAAGCGGGCCGCCGCCCCGCCGCGCGCTTCCCGTTCGGCCTCCCATGCCGTCCGCGCCTCGACGATCTCCTCGTGGGTGCGGGCGACGAAGTTCCACCACATCACCAGCGGGTCCTCGAAGGGGACGCCGCCGATCAGCAGGGCGCGGGTGGCCGGCCCGGCCTCCAGCCGCACCTCACGACGCCCCCGGCCCAGATAGAGCATCGCCCCCGTGGTGACCGTGTGCCCCTCGACCCGGACCGGGTCGGCGAGGGCGAGCACGGCGTGCTCGAACTCCGGCTCCAGCGGCAGGGTCATCCGCCCGTACGCGCCGAGGGCGATCTCGGCGCCGACCAGCGGTGTGTAGGCGCGGGCCGGGGACACGGCACCGGCCAGCCCGCCCATGAGAACGGTGACGCTGCCCGCCGCCTCGCTGAAGGCGGGCAGCCCGGTGTGGTGGTCGAAGTGGGCGGGCCCGCCGCGGTCCCGCTCGGGCAGGGCGATCCACAGCTGGACCCCGTGCAAGGAACCGGAGTGGTCCGGCGGCGACTGCTCGGAGTGGGCGATACCGGCTCCCGCCGTCATCAGGTTCAGCTCCCCCGGCCGCACCATCTGCCTGCTGCCGAGGCTGTCCTGGTGCCACACCTCGCCCTCCAGCAGCCAGCTGACGGTCTGCAGCCCGGTGTGCGGGTGCGGGGGCACCTGCATGCCCGGCCGGCCCGCGATGTCGGCCGGCCCGTAGGAGTCGGCGAAGCACCAGGCCCCGACCATCCGCCGGTCCCGGTTGGGCAGGCTGCGCCCCACCAGCATGGCCCGGGGGCCGCCCAGCGGAACCTCACGGGCTTCGAGCAGCTCGATGTCAGGCTCCGGCCGGCCCGTCGGCGGACCGGAGCACACCGTCTGCTCCGGGGGGTGGGTGTCCGTGTTGCTCACACGGTCACCGTACCGGCCTGCGGAGAGGGGGTGCCGGGTGCGGCGTACGGGCTGTTCCCGGGGCGGGGGCGCTCATGTCCGCCGGGCGGCGCCCGTTCGGCCGTCCGGACGGCTCCGGCACGGCAGGGCGCGGCGGTGCGCCGCCCCGTGCGCCGCCGGAAGCGCCGTCGGCTCCGCCATATCCGACCTGTTCGGCCGAATCCTCCCTCAATCCTCTAAACGGACTTTCCGCCTAGACTGGCACTCCGACCCCACGGAAGCCGGGAGGCCCCATGCGTTTTCCGATCGCCCTCAGGCATGTAGCGCCGCGGCTGGCCACCGGAGCGTTCATTCTCAACTCCGGACTGACCAAGCGCGGGATGGACGAGGAAAGCGCCACCGGATTGCACGGGATGGCGAAAGGCGCCTATCCCTTCCTCGAGAAGACGCATCCAACGACCTTCGCGCGGCTGCTCTCCTCCGGGGAGATCGCCCTGGGTGCCGCCCTGCTGCTGCCGGTCGTGCCGACGCTGCTGGCGGGCGCGGGGCTGGTGGCGTTCTCCTCCGGGCTCCTGGGGATGTATCTGCGCACCCCCGGCATGCACGAGGAGGGCAGTGTGCGCCCGACGGAACAGGGCACGCCGCTGGCCAAGGACGTGTGGATGCTGGGGATCGGCCTCGGGTTCGTCGTGGACGAACTCACCTCCAGGAGGAGGTGACGGCCGGCACCACGGCGGAGTCCCGCCGGTGCCGAGCGGGCCACTACTTCCCTGGCAACAGCTCCACGAGGCGTGACGCCCGCTGCCACCCGCCCGCGAGGGTGCCGCCCAGGACGACGCCGACGGCCAGCAGAACCGCCTGGAGGCCCTTCGACGCGTCGATCGCCTGCCCTCCCACCTGCGCCGCCCAGGCCCCGGCCACGGCCGCCACGAGGACCAGCGCCATGTGTGCCGACTCCCGCAGGGCTCTTCGCGCCAGGGAGACCGGCTCGGCTCCTTCGAGCGCCTCCTCGGGCAGCAGCGCCCCGACCCGGCCCTCGGCGTACCGCTCGCCGAGCAGCACCACCTTCGCGGCCAGCTTCCGCACCGCGTCGTCGGGTTCGGTGTCGAGCCGGTAGATGTCCTGTCGCAGTGCCCCCACGACCCAGGCCGCGTGCTGCCGGGCGACGGCGTGCCGGGGGGAGGAGAAGGGCATGGTCGCGCGGGCGCGGTGCGCTCGCAGCACGGCTTGCTCCAACTGCCGGTAGGAGCGGTCCAGTTGCCGCATGTGCCCGGCGCGCCGGGCGAGGTCGTGCACGTCGTGGACGCGGGCGCAGGCGAGCACCGTCCTGGCCGCCACGTGGACGAGCCGGTTGCGCGCGGCCTCGCCGCCCGCCCTCGTCCGCGTCAGCAGCCAGGCGGATCCCGAGCCGAGCACCACTGCGAACACCATGGCCGCACTCGCGCCGCCGGCCGTCGCCAGGGAAGGATGGGAGGGCTCCAGCCGGTCCTCCACGGCCAGTCCGAGGAACACCGCGGTCGCGGCCGTGACCAGCCAGGCGATCGCGGCCAGAGTCGGGTAGGCCTGGGGTCGCCCGAGCACCTCCCGGGTCAGCGGAACCTCCGCGTCCGTGAGCGACAGCCGCGCGAGCGCCTCGTCGAACCCGGCGAGTTCCCGCTCCGCGTCCTCGGCCGCCCGGCGGTTCTCCATCCGCGCGGCCAGCAGATCGAATTCGTCGCTCAATTCTCCCCTTGGTGCTCCCGGCCCGGCATGGCGCCCGGGCCTCCGAATGGACGGGCACGGTCGGCCGTACGCCGGCGAGCGGCGACGGCGCGGGGAACATGGTGCACCACGCGGGGGCGCCGGGAAACCGGGGACGGGGCGCGGGGTGTGCCGGGCACCACCGGGAGGGCGGAGCGGCCCGGGGTCCCGTGGCCCGGCCGCCGTTCTTCCGCTCTTCCGCCTCGGCCCGGGGCGGCGTTCTCGTGGGCACTCGCCGTGCCGGGACGCGACCCGGCCCGGTCCCGGTGCCCTCGCGGGTCCCGGAACCGGGCCGTCCCCTCACAGTCCTCGCAGACGCGCTGTCACGACCACCGGGTGTCCGGTGTCCGCGTGTCCGCTGCCGTGCGGTGCCTACTGCGGTTTGAACGAGCGGATCTGATAGTTGCCCTGGAGGTTTCCGCCCTTACCGGCGGGCGTGGAGCCGACACGGTTGTGGTAATTGGTCTGGGTGTAGTACTGAACCCGGTGCCCGGTTCCGTTCCACACCGAGCGCACGTTCTGCCCCCTCCGGATGAAGGAGCAGTCGTCCGCCGTGTTCGCTTTGCTGCGCTGGGACCACTGGCAGCGGGTTCCGCCACCGTCCCACCCGCTGTAGATGCAGAAGTGCCCCGGGGAGCAGTTGTAGGCCGCGGCCTGCCGGGGTGCCTGCGGAGCGGCGGCCTGAGCCGGAGCGGTGCCGAAAGCCGCCGCCATGGTGACGGAGACAATGGCGATCGAGTAGATACGACGCATGGCGTGCATTCCTCTTTTCCCGTGCCGACGGCCCCCTGGGACGGAATCGCTTTCCGTCGGTGGAAAACCAGTGGGGCCGTCCGGTGCCCAGCAAGCCACATCCGAGATGCCGCAGCCAAGCGAACATCGGGGCAAACCGCCCTTTCGAAGGAACACCGCCGGCGCGCCGCGACCGGCGCGGAGTTCCCAGGGCACGGCGGTTCCCTACCTGGATCCGCGAGGCCGCGGCCGGGCGCGGTCCGGGGCCGGATAGGCTTCCTCCCATGCGAGCAGATCATCCGATCTGCCGTGCTGTATCGGGGAGTTGCGGCCAGAAGCGGAGGAAGCGTGACGCACACCAACGAGGAGTCGCCGGGGCTGTTCGAGTCCAGTGGAACCGGACTGCGTACCAATGAGGCCCATTCGGCCCGTATGTACGACTACCTCCTCGGCGGCAAGGACAACTATCCCGCGGACCAGGAGGCCGCCGAGGCGGCGATGGCGGCCTTTCCGACCCTGCGGACCGCGGCCCGCGAGAACCGGGCCTTCCTCGGCCGCGCGGTGCGGTACGTGGTCGAGGAGGCGGGCATCCGCCAGTTCCTGGACATCGGGTCGGGGCTGCCGACCGCCCACAACGTGCACCAGGTCGCGCAGCGCCACGATCCCGAGGCGCGCGTCGTCTACGTCGACAACGATCCCATCGTCCTGGCCCACGGGCGGGCGCTGCTGTCCACCGACGCGCGCACGACCGTCATCGAGACCGATATCCGGGACCCCCGTTCGATCATCGAGCACCCCGAGACCCGGGCGCTGATCGACTTCAGCGAGCCGGTGGCCGTACTCGCGGTGGCGATCCTGCACTTCATCTCCGACGAGGAGAATCCCGGCGCGCTCGTCGCGCAGCTGCGCGAGGCGCTGGCCCCCGGCAGCGTGCTCGTCCTCTCCCACGCGACCGCCGAGATCTCCCCCGAGACGGCTCTGGGGGTCCAGGCCGCCTACCGCGCCCAGGGGGTACCGCTCACCCTGCGCGACCAGGCGGCGTTCACCGAGCTGTTCGCGGGGTTCGACCTGGTCGAGCCGGGCATCCAGGTGGTCTCCGACTGGCGCGCCACCGTCCCGGAGTCCGAGCGCCCCTCGCACGCGGAGGTCTCCTGGTACGGCGGCATAGGGCGCCTGGCCTGACGGCCCCGCCGGGCGGCCCGCGACGCCCGGCGCCCGCGGCCGGTTCCGCTGCCGGAGCCGTCCGGCCCCGGTTCCCGGAACCGCCGCCGGAACCGGGGCCGGGGGTCCGCTACTTGACGAGGTGGTGCCTGAGGTCGTCGAGGACCCTGTCGGCGGCGGTCACCCCGAGGCCCAGGTACCAGGTCTCGTCGTCCACGTCCCTGGCATGGCCCTTCCTGACGGCGCGCAGGTTCTTCCACAGGGGGCTGTTCCGGGCCTTGGCACGGTCCGTCGACTCGGGGTCGCCATAGGCTCCGGTGAAAATCCAGTCCGCGTCGGCCTCGTCCATCCGCTCGGGGCTGATCTCGGTCGCGAGATCGTTGACCCGCTGGTTCCCGGGCCGGGGCAGGCCGACGTCCTGGAGGATGGTGCCGATGAACGACGCCTTGGCGTACAGCCGGATCATGCCCGGCATGTACCGCACCATCGAGATGGTGGGCTTCTTGTCCCCGAGGTCGTCACCGAGCTGCTCCGCCTTCTTCTCGTACGCGTCGAGCTTGGCCTTCGCCTGCCGGGTACGGTCGAGCGCCGCGGCGTTCAGGAGGTAGTTCTCCTTCCAGGTGAAGCCGGGCCGGAGGGAGAAGACCGTCGGGGCGATGGCCGAAAGCTGCTTGTACTTGTCGGCGGCGCGCAGTTGGCTGCCGAGGATCAGATCGGGCTTCAGCCGGGCGATGGCCTCGAGGTTGAGGTTGTTGATGGTGCCGACGTTCTCCGGGTGGCCCGCCTGCTTCTCCAGGTAGCTCGGGATCTCGTTGTCCCCCTCCGTGGGGGCGAGGCCGACCGGCTTGAAGCCGAGGGAGACGGCGTTGTCGAGTTCACCGACGTCCAGGACGACCACGCGCTCGGGCGCCTTCTTGATCTCCGTCCTGCCCATGGCGTGGGTGATGGTGCGTGGGAACTCGCCCGGCGCGGCCTTGGTGCCGAAGGAGGCGGTCTTCTTCGCGGCCCGCGCGAAGTCCTCGCCGCCCTGGGCGACCTTCTCCTTCGCGCCGCCCTTGCCGCCGCCCGAGCCGCCGCCGTCGTCGGAGGAACCGCAGGAGGAGAGCGTCAGCGCCGCGGCGAGGGACAGGGCGACGGCTGCGGCAGCGCGCTGACCGCGGCCGCTCGGGCGTATCGGCATCGGGTGCTCCGGGTCTCGGGGATACTACTTAGGCGAACCTTACTTCCTTTTTCGGCCACGTACGCGCACGGGCCGGTCCGGCTCCAGGGAACGCCGGCCAGCGGCCGGGAGGCGGCCCGCCGAGCGCCGCCACGCGGATGCGGGCCGCGGCACGGGCTACACCGGGCGCACCGGTCACATCGGGCGTACCGGGTGGCGCCCGCAAGCCTCGCCGGATCCTCTTTCCCCTTTCCCTACCCAATGCTTGCCGCCGCATTTCGGGCGGCTATAGCCTGAGCCGGAAAACTCCGTCACGACCGAAAGGAACCGGTTCGTGGGCAAAAGTTTCCGCTCCGAACTCCCCCTGGCCGCAACCGTTGTCGCCGAGGAATTCGACCGTTGGAGTCCGGAACTCCGGAAGGAATTCGACCGCAACGCCGCGAACGGCCGGATCGGCCGGACGCTCGTCAAGGAGACGGACACGTTCCGCATCTGGGAGACACGTCTGGAGCCGGGCGCACGCATACCTGTCCACCGGCACGTACTGGACTATTTCTGGATTGCCCTCACCAGCGGCCGGGCCCGCCAGCACGTGAGCGACGGGACCACCCGGGAGATTTCCTACTCCCGGGGGCAGGCCCAGCATTTCGACTTCTCCGACGGCGCATACCACCTCCACGATCTGAGGAACATCGGTGACGAGGTCCTCTCGTTCCTGGTCGTGGAGACGAAGGGCGGCGCGAATGCCCCCCTTCCCCTCGGAGAGGATCTCTGACGACCACGACCACGACCGCGACCACGGCCGGGCCCCGGGGTCTTCCCGGGACCCGGCCGCCGGTTCACAGAGCAAAGGAGAGCGCTTCGAGCAGGGCGTTGTTCGCGCGCCGGTCGCCGACGGAGATGCGGCAGGTCGCCGGGAGAAGGCGCGCGGTGTCGGCGACGACGATCCCCGCGCCGCGCAGGTGCTCCATGACGCGCTCGTGCTTGCGCAGTCGGACCAGCAGGAAATTGGCCTCCGAGGGGAACACGCGGTCCACCGCGGGATGGTGGGCCAGTGCCGCGGCCATCCGGTCCCGCTCGGCCCGGATGAGCCGCATACTGGCGAGCGCCCGCCGGGAGTTGGTCAGCCGGTCCCGTACGGCGTGCTGCGACGCGTCGGTGAACCCGAAGGGCACCTGGACGCGGCGCAGCGCGTCGACGAGGCCGGGTTGGGCCAGGGCGACGCCGCAGCGCGCGGCGGCGAGCCCCCACGCCTTCGAGAGGGTCCTGAGCACGATGAGGTTGTCGTGCTCCGCGACCAGCCCGGCGTACGAGGGGCTGCCGCTGAACTCGACGTAGGCCTCGTCGATCACCACCACTCCCCTGGTACGGGTGACGAGGGTGCGCACCTGGTCCCGGTCGAGCCGCGTCCCGACGGGGTTGTTCGGGTCGCACAGGAGGGTCACCCGGGGATCGGCTGCCAGGATCCGTTCGCTATCCAGCCGGGACAGATCGTCACCGCGCAGGGGCACCTCGACGACCGGCAGCCGCAGGACGCGGGCGAAGTGGGCGTAGAGCTCGAAGGTGGGCGGCGTCACGCAGACGCGTTCGCCGGGCGAGGCCAGCGCCGCGAGGAGCAGCATGACGCCGTCCACGGCCCCGCTGCTGAACAGCAGGTGGTCGGCGCTCAGTCCGGTCAGATCGTTGTGGCCGGGTACCTTCGAGACAGCGGCCAGATACGTGCGGGCCAGCTCCGCCGTGTCGAGGTGGGGGTACTGGCTCTCCGGCTCCAGGAACGGGTTGGTGTTGCCCGACAGGTCGACGGTGTCGAACCGCGGCCGGTGCCGGAAGCGGGCCGGGCCGGGGACCGGCACCGCCGTGACGGGCGGGGCCGCGAACCGCGACAGCGCCGGCTCCGCCTCCCTGTTGGGTGCGGGGCCGAGGCCGGGGGCGCGCAGCCAGTGGTCGAGGGGGACGAACAGGTCGGCCCCGAGGCGGCGCTTGCGCTCGGCGTCCCCCCGGCCGAGGTGCACCCAGCGCAGGCCGGAGTGCCGTGCGTCGAGGTAGAGCCTGTAGAGGCTCGCCACGTAGAGGTTCCGCCCCGCGGCGGGATCGTCGTGGTCGACGGCCTGGGTGAGGTGGTACAGCCCGCGGCCGTTGTGGGCAACCGTGACGAGACCGGCCTGGACGACCGCGTTCCCACGGCGGCGCACGAACATCTCGGTGCGGTCCGCGAGCACGCCGCTCGCCAGCGCGTCGAGGGCGTCGGCGGTGTACGGGTTGTGGCCGCCGCCGTGGTGCTCCGCACGGCGCCGGTGCAGCTCCACGAACGCGTCCCGCGCCCAGGGCTTCGCGTCGAGCCGGCTCAGCCGTATCCGCTCCCAGGTGAGGTCGCGGGAGACGGCGTGGTGGCGGCGGCGCAGATCGCGGAGCCGGGCGGGGCCGACGCGGGCCCGCAGGACGTCGTCCACCTCGCCTGTGAGCCGTACGACGCACTCGGGCGCGGTGGCGAGGGGGACGAAGCCCGCGGCGCGCAGCGGGCCGGTGTCGTCGGTGCGCCGCACGTGGGGCACCAGGACCTGGGGCGCGTGCAGCGTCTCGGCGCGGCGGAGCAGCGCGTTGAGGGCGTGCGGCGCGGGGGCCGGGCTGGAGGGTCCGTAGGGGGCTCCGCCGTGGACGAGGGTGGGGCGGTCGAGGACGGCGGGGTCCAGTGCCGCGAGCGCGCCGGTGTCCTGGCCCAGCCGGGCGAGGGTGCACACGGGTGCGCGGGAGCCGAGGGCGGCGCACAGCGCGTGCTGGAGCGCGTCGATGTCTGCGGACCTGCGCATGCTGAGTCTCCACTCCTCCTGGTCACTCGGACATCCCGGCCGCGTGCTCGTCGGCGTACCGCTCGATGCGGTCGCGGTACTCCTCGAACATCTCGGCCAAGGTGCGGGCGATACCGCTCCGCCAGCCGACGGAGCAGCCGCCGATGAGGCCGCGGCGCACCTCGTGGTCGAAGACGGCGGTCTCCCGGCTGTGGTCGCCGCGCTCCAGCACGACCGGCACCCCGGTGAGCGCGGACATGTACCCCAGCAGGTCGGTGACGCCGACCTCCTCGTCGCCGCCCCAGTTCACCACGCGTGCGGGCACCCGGGCCGCGTCCCACAGCAGCGGTACCTGGCGGACGACGTCATCGGTGTGCAGCAGGTTGCAGTAGTTCTGCCCCTCGCGGGGCACCGCGCACGGCTGCCCTCTGCGCATCTGGTCGAACAGGATCATGGGCATGCCGCCGTGCCCGTACGGGCCGTAGGCGATGTTGAGGCGGGCCGTCACCGCGGGCAGCGACAGTGCTTCGGCCAGGCCGCGCACGACTCCCTCGGCGGACAGTTTGGCGATGGGGTAGGTCGGCAGCCACGGCGCCGCACCGCCCAGGGGGTCGCCTTCCCGGTAGCGGTGGGTGCTGTCCGCGCGGTGGTAGATGACACCGGACGAGACGTACAGGAACGCCTCGGCAGAGGAGCAGTGCGTCATCAGCCGTGCCGTGCCCACGGCGTTGACGCGTGCGGTCTCCTCGAAGTCGCGTCCGTCGCCCCGGTGGACGGCCGAGTGCAGTACGTGGGTGAAGTCGCGCGGCAGGTCCTCCAGTCCGTCGGCGGCCATGTCCCAGGTGACGGTGCGGGCCCCCCGTTCCTCCAGCGCTTTGCGGGCGTCCGGGTCACCGAAGCGGCCCAGGCACCACACCTCGTTGTCGGGGGCGAGGGCCTCGGCGACGGGCCTGGCGACCTGCCCGGTCCCTCCGGTGACGAGAATCTTCTTGCCTTGCATGTCCGGCGGCTCCTGGTCCTTGTTCCGTCAGCGGTCGCGTCCACCCGTCGTCAGCCGAGCGCCCGGCCCAGTTCGCGCCGCAGGGTCGCCTGGAAGCTCTGCACGTGCTCGGGGCTCATCAGGGTGTAGTGCTCCCCCTCGACCTCGATGTAGCGGTTCGGGCCTCGGGTGAAGCCGTCCCAGTGCCGCAGCTGGTTGTCCAGCCACTCCTGCTTGGTGCCGTGCAGCGGCGTGCAGTAGAAGACGCGTACCTGTGCGACGGAGCCGGAGGGGGCGTAGGTGCGGCCCAGGTGCACCATGCTCTGCGCCAGGTGCACCCACGCGGTGAACCGTTCGAGGGTGAGGTCGAGTTCGGTCAGCCGCCGCTGGGGCGCGTGGGCGATGAGGTGGGCCAGCTGGTCGGCCTCGGGCAGGGGGCGGAGGGTGGTGGTGAGCCGCTCGATGTCGCCGGGGTCGATCAGTTCGAGGAACAGTGCCAGGTTGATCGCCCCGTCGGTGAAGGAGATCTCGTTCATGCGGTCGGCGATGCGGGGCGGCAGGTTGAAGATGCCCACGAACCCGACCTCGTCGCCGTCGGCCTCCAGCCGTTTGGCGATCTCGAACGCGACCGCCCCGCCGTAGGAGTACCCGGCGACGGCGTACGGGCCGCCGGGCTGCACCCGCCGGATGGCCTCCGTGTAGGTGGTGACCATCTCGTCGAACGAGGCGAAGTGCGTCTCGCCCTCCCCGAAGCCGCGGGCGCGCAGGGCGTAGAACGGCCGCTCGCCGGTGAAGTACTTGGCGAGGTTCACGAAGACCAGGACCTCCCCCAGGCCGGGGTGGACGCAGAACAGCGGCGTTCCCCCGCCGGTGACCTGGAGCGGCACCAGCGGGTCGTAGGCCGAGTCCCCGCCCGCACCCTGCCCGGCGGTCAGACGGCCGGCCAGGGCCCGTACGGTGGGCGCCTGCAGAAGCGTCGCCATCGGGACGTCGTCGATCCCGAACGCCCTCTGGATCTCCAGTTTGAGCCGCAGCACGTCCAGCGACGTCCCGCCCAGGTCGAAGAAACCGGCGTTGACCGGCACCGGCGCGGTGTTCAGTACGCGCGCGTACACGTCGGCCAGGGTCTTCTCGGCGTCCGACTCCGGCGCCACGTGACCGCCCAGGAACCGGGTGGTCACCTCGCTCGCCCGGCGTGCCGCCGCGTCGAGGCCGCCCTTCTCGACCGCCGCGCGCAGCCGGGTCCGCTGGATCTTGCCGAGGTTGCCGCGGGGGATCTCCTCCTCGGCGACGGGGAGGATCAGCTGCGGGCGGAAGCCCCAGTGCATGATCGTGGAGCTGCGGACCGCCACGATCGCCCGGTACACCGCCATGTCGTCGGCCGGGTCGCCCGCCGGGGTGAACGCGACGGCGAGCTGCTCGGAGTCGGCTCCCTGGGGCCGCACCGGGAAGGCGGCGACCTGGCCGCGCCGCACCTCGTCCAGCTCGTCCAGCACCGTCTCCAGGTCGTGGCTGTAGTAGTTGACGCCGTTGACGATGACGGAGTCCTTGGTGCGTCCGACCAGCGTCAGCCGGCCTTCGGCGTCGAGGTGCCCCAGGTCTCCGGTGCGGAACCAGCCGTCGGGGGTGAACGCCTCCTCGGTGGCCGGGGCGTCGCCGAAGTACCCGGCGGTCACCATCGGGCCCCGCAGCTGCACCTCACCCGCTTCCGTGGCGGCGGGCCGGTCGGTGGAGGCCAGCACCTCGCCGCTGCCGTCGGTGACGCGGATGCGCAGCCCCCGCACCGGGCGGCCCAGGGGCGGGAACTCCGTCCGCAGGTCCCGGGCGGCGAATTCGCGGTTGAAGACGCTGCCCGCGCACGTCTCCGTCATCCCGAAGGCGGGAACGACCACGTCGCCGCGCAGCCCGCAGCCGGAGAGGCTGTCGAGGAACGCGCGCACGGTGGCGGTCACGGTGGCCTCGCCGCCGGAGATGATGTACCGCACCTGCGAGAGGTCGGTCTCCTGCCGCGAGGGAGGCCGCTGCGCGAGCGCCTGGTTGATCTGGCCGAAGAGGAAGTTGGGCGTGAACGTCACCCTCACCCGGTGGGCCGCGAGAAGTCTGAGGAACTCCACCGGGTCCGCCAGGACGGTCGCCGGAGTCGCCATCACCTGGTCGGCGCCGGTGAACATCGGGAGCAGGTGTGCCTCGATCGCGGCGATGTGATCGGTCGAGATCCAGTTCATCGTGGTGTCGGCGGGTCCCAGCTCCAGCGCCCCCGCCTTCCCGGCCTGTGCCGCCAGCAGATTGGCGTGGGTGAGCCTGACGGCCTTGCTCGATCCGGTGGAGCCGGAGGTGAGCATCAGCAGGGCCAGGTCGTCGGGCGCGGGCGCGTGGTGCCGGGTCTCGTCGGACGCGGTGTGGCTCAGCTCCTCCACGGCCACCGTCCGCAGTCCGGCATCGGGCAGGTCTCCGTGTGCCGTCTTGGAGACGACCACCAAGGGGTTTCCCAACAGCTCGCGCAGCTGCTCCAGTTGGGGCCGCGCGCGGGACGGGTCGGCCGGCGGCGCGAGAGGGCAGGGCACCGCTCCGCTCAGCACGCAGCCCCAGAACGCCTTGAAGAAGCTTTCGGGGTCGCCGGCGGCGATCAGCACCCGGTCGCCGGGCCCGGTGCCGTTCTCGCGCAGCCCTTGGGAGATCCGCGAGGCGCACTCCCGCAACTCGGTGTAGGAGAGGAAGGAACCGCCGACGAAGGTGAGGCCACGGGAGCTGTCGCGGCAGGCGTTCTCCAGCAGTTGGGGGAGCGTCGGGGCAGAAGGGTGTTCCGGCATGGGACGAGGACCTCCGATCGGAAGGGGCGGACAAGCCGCGTGGACGCGTGGGTGTGCGTCGGATGGCCCGGGTCCGGCTTCGGCCTCCCCTCGTGGGCGGATGCGCCGAAGAGACCCGGGCTGGTACGTGAGCCGGCTCGCGGACGCCGGAGCCGGAGGGCGGGGGCGGGGCGTTCGGGGCGGTCCCGGGCGGGCCGCGTATTGTCGCGGCGCCGCCGTGGAATTCAGGTGGGGCGGCGCGACACAGCCCGGGGCGGGGGCTTTCCGCCGTGCGGGGAGAAGTCCGTGGCGCGCCTCATGCGGTGTCGCACGGCGGAGCCGCGTCCGCCGCCTGGCTTCTCGCCCACGTCCACCCCCGTGCGATCAAGTCGAAGCAGTTCTCGGCGTGCGATTGCCGGGCGCCGCGAGGACGGCGTTCCGTACCGACGTGCCCTTCGCGGCGCATTCCGCTGCGGGCGGCCGGTTCCGGCCCGCCGCGGACGGCGTGTTGTCCCGGACGGTTCCGGCAGGTGCACCGCGCTCCCGCCGGCTTCAGCCGCTCTCGTTGAACCGCACGATCTCCCCGAGGGTCTTCTCCAGCCGGAGTTCGTCCGTGTCGGAGACGATCGCCTGTCCGACACGGCCGTAGGGCCCCACCGGCGCGCCGGGGGACGAGTCGTATTCGATCTCGTCGAAAGCGAAGTTGCGCTCGAAGTCCTCTTGGGTCAGGGTGCCGGCCTTGGGGCGCCGCAGAAGGAGGAAGCCGTAGAAGCGGTCCGGGGCCTCGGATTCCAGGGGCTGTGTCAGCTCTTCCCCGAGAGCAAGGCTGATTTCGACGTCGAGGAGATCGACGCCGAAAGTCAGTTCATTGACCTTGGGGGAGAGCGCCCCGGGAAGTCGCATGGCGCACTCCCCGAAGGTCAGTCCGGCCTCTTCCGCGAACGCTTCCAGATGGAAGACGCAATCGGGTGCTTCGAGGCCGAAGAGCGCTTGCTCGACGAGTGTGGTCGCCTCCTCGAAGAGCGCCGGATGCCGCCTTCTGTCCAGGACGTGCGCGGCCAGGATGCCGCCCTGCACGGCGCCGAGCGGTGAGAGCTGGTAGCGGCCTATGGACGACCATCGCAGCGCGCCGTCCTGCCAGACACCGTCCACATAGATTTCCGGGGCATCGATGAAGGACTCGGCGACGACCTCGACATCCGACTGGACGGAGAGCGGTCGCAGGGCGCGCGCGTACTCGTCCGGGGACCGCACGATGCTCGTACGGAGGGAGCCGGCTCCGGTGGCCGGTTTGACGACGAACACCTCCCCCAGTTCCCGGGCCAGTTCCGCGAATGTCGTGTCTTTCGTCGCGTACCGGCAGCGTGCCCGGCGGATGTGGGGCGGCAGTTTGCTCTTCTGCAGATATTTGTCCCGGAAGCAGAGAGTCGCTTGCGGGTCGCTGTGTCCGGGCAGCTTCAACTCCCTGCGCAGGTAGGCCGCACCGAACACACCCATTTCGTGGACGGTGAGAACCCCGGCCACCTCGCCGATACGCGCGGCGAGTACGGCCCGCAGGATTTCCTGGGCGTTCTCCATGTCGGTGACACGGGAGAACCTGCGTCCTTTCGGCTCGCCCATGGAGGACTGCACGAGGTAGTAGGGTTCCAGGCCTCGCCGTTGCAGTGCGCGGTCGAGATCTTCCCGGTATCCGATAACGATCACTGTCGGCATCATCGTCTCCCCGTTTACGGCACACCGGAACGCGCAAGAAGTTCGTGTGCCGTACTACTGCCGCCGGCGTGATGATTCGGGTGCTCAGCGCGGCGGATAAACGCTTCCTCGCGGGCACGTGTCCCACCCGGCCGGAACCACGTCGATTGCCAGGCGATGTTTTCTTTCCCCTGCGGCCCGCACCGCCGCATCGTGTCACACGGGACCCGGCGATGGGGATATGCGCATTCATGATCCTTTACAGCAGAGGATGTGACATGGATCACAGCTTGGAGTTCACGGCGAGCGGGCAGAAAAAATCTTCACGGCATCCGGCCCGCAGGAACTCTCGCACCCTTTCTGCTCGCGCCTCATAGCTCCTCGCACACCCGGCGGTACGAATCGTCACCAGCCGCGAAGGGCGAGCCTTTCGGCAGACCCCGACAAACGAGCCCGTACGGAGCGACGCGGGGAATGCGGGACCGGTCGAGCGATTCGCCCACCCGGGCTCGTGGCGCACGGGGCTTTTCAGGCACCGCCGTGCAGCAACGCAGGGGCGAGGGGGTGGCGTTCGGACGGGGACTCAGTGGCGTCTCGGAAGCCGGGCGTACGCCCGTTGGCGGCGGGCCGGCTCCGCCCGCACGGAGGGGCTCATGCCCGGGTGTGCCCGTTCGCGCGGAAGCCTTGACGTTGGTCCATACCTTCGGCACGGTGCTGTGCCGTGAGAGCGCTCACCCACCCCCCACTACTAAGGAGCGCGTCGCCATGTTCCCTGCGGGCAGGAGACACCGTCGAACACGTGCGGCCGCGGTGGCCGCGGCACTGACCACCCTGGGCGCGCTGGCGCTGCCCACGGCGCGGGCCGACGAGGCACCGGCGTCCCGGCGTGCGCCCTCCACCGACGAGGCGCGGGTGACACAGAAGGTGTGGCGGACCGACTTCGACGGTGCCGCCGGCTCCCCGCCCTCGGGTGACGACTGGATCATCGACACGGGCACCGGCTATCCCGGCGGCCCGCCCAACTGGGGCACCGGCGAGGTGCAGACCTACACCGACCGGCCGGAGAACGTCCAGCTGGACGGCGCCGGCCACTTGAAGATCACGGCCCTCAAACAGGGCGACGCCTGGACCTCGGCCCGCATCGAGACCCGGCGGACGGACTTCGCCGCGCCCGAGGGCGGAAAGCTGCGGATCTCCGCGAGCCTCAAGCTGCCGGAGGTCTCCGGTGACGGTGCGCTGGGCTACTGGCCGGCCTTCTGGACACTGGGGGCCGACTACCGGGGCAACTACCAGAACTGGCCCGGCGTGGGCGAGTTCGACATCATGGAGAACGTCAACGGCCAGGGCGCCGCACACGGCGTCCTCCACTGCGGCGTGAACCCCGGCGGTCCCTGCGACGAGACCCAGGGCATCGGCAACAGCGCCCCGTGCGGCGGCACCTGCCAGGGCGGCTACCACGAGTTCGCCCTCGAACTCGACCGCACGGGCGCGAACGAGGAGCTGCGCTGGTACCAGGACGGCCGGCTCTTCCACACCGTCCGGCAGTCCGACATGGACGCCGCCACCTGGCAGAAGGCCACCGACCACGGCCACTTCGTCCTGCTCAACCTGGCGATGGGCGGGGCGTTCCCGGACGGCGTCGCCGGCCGGCCGACGCCCACCGCCGCCACCGCGTCCGGCGGCTCCCTCCTCGTCGACCACGTCGCCGTCGAGGTCACCCGGCCGGCGGCCTGACGAGCCCGCCCGCGGGGCGTGGCCCGACACGCCCCGCGGGTTTCGCACCCGGTGGGACTGTGCCCGTGCGCGGTGCGGCTGGTGCTCACCGAGCGGGGACCGGCCTGTCCCCCGGTCGGTGCGCGGTCTCCTCGGTGAAGGGCGCCACGGCCGGCGCGGCGAGAAGGCGGCCGGCGGGGCCGGCGGCCCGCGTCGTGTCCGGGTGGGCAACCGGCGCATCCCGCCCTGCCGGCCCCGCGGCCGCGTCACGCCGGGGTGGACCGGCGCCGCGTCACCCCGGGGTGGACCGGCGCCGCGTCGCGGCCGCGGGGCCGGCAAGGCCGGGCACGCGCTGCTCGGCCAGCAGGCCGGTCAGCTCCGTCGTGCCGGGTGCGGCGGTCAGTAGCGCGCCGCCGTCGAGCCGGACGTGCCACGGTCCCGGGGAGCGCGCGGTCTCCACCCGGATGTGCCGTCCCTCGCGGCGGGTGCGGAAGACCGTGTCGGGTCCGCCGTCGGGCGCCGGGACGCACGTCGTCACGGTCTCGCCGTCCACGGGCGCGTGCACCCGCAAAGTCACCCCGTGCGCCCAGTCGTAGACGGCGGTGTCGTCCCGTGCCCCGAACGGGATCACCGAACCGGGCCGGGCCAGGAGCGGGAGGCTGTCGAAGCCGTACCGCTCGCGGCGCCAGCCCGGTCCGCGTACCCGCTCACCGGAGAGCAGGTGCGTCCACTCCCCGTCCGGCAGGTAGTACTCGACGGTGCCGTCGGCGGCGAGGACGGGGGCCACCAGGAGGTCGTCGCCGAGCATGTACTGCCGGTCCAGGGTGTGGCAGGCGGGGTCCTCGGGGAACTCCAGCAGCATCGCGCGCAGCACGGGCGTGCCGTGCTCGGCGGCCTGCCGGGCCGCGCGGTAGAGGTACGGCATCAGCCGCAGCTTGAGGCGGGTGAAGGCGCGGGTGACGGCGACGGCCTCCTCGTCGAAGTTCCACGGCACCCGGTAGGAGCTGCTGCCGTGCAGGCGGCTGTGCGAGGAGAGCAGGCCGAACGGCACCCAGCGTTTGAAGACCTCCGGGGCGGGGGTGCCCTCGAAGCCGCCGATGTCGTGGCTCCAGAAGCCGAACCCGCACAGGCCCAGCGACAGTCCGCCGCGCAGCGACTCGGCCATCGCGCCGAAGGTGGACTCGCAGTCCCCGCCCCAGTGGACCGGGAACCGCTGGCCGCCGGCGGTGGCGGAGCGGGCGAAGAGCACGGCGTCGCCGCTCCCCCGCTCCTCGGCCAGGGTCGTGAAGACGGTCCGGTTGTACAGGTGGGTGTAGTGGTTGTGCATCCGCGACGGGTCGGAGCCGTCGTGCCAGACGACATCGGTGGGGACGCGTTCCCCGAAGTCGGTCTTGAAGCAGTCGACGCCCTGGCCTAGCAGGGCCCGCAGCTTGTCCGCGTACCACCGGCACGCGCCGGGGCTGGTGAAGTCGACCAGCGCCATGCCGGCCTGCCACATGTCCCACTGCCACACGCTCCCGTCGGGCCTGCGGACGAGGTGGCCCAGCCGTGCGGCCTCCTCGAACAGCGGCGACTTCTGGGCGATGTAGGGGTTGATCCACACGCAGACGCGCAGCCCGTGCTCCTCCTTGAGCCGCCGGAGCATGCCCTCGGGGTCGGGGAAGACGTCGGGGTCCCAGGTGAAGTCGCACCACTGGTAGGCGCGCATCCAGAAGCAGTCGAAGTGGAAGACGCCGAGCGGGATATCGCGTTCGGCCATGCCGCGGACGAAGCGCCCGACGGTCTCCTCGTCGTAGGACGTGGTGAACGACGTGGACAGCCACAGGCCGAACGACCAGGGCGGGGGCAGGGCGGGGCGGCCGGTCAGGGCCGTGTAGCGGTCGAGGACCGTCTTGGGCTCGGGGCCGTGGACGACGTAGTACTCCAGTGTCTGGTCCTCGACGCTGAACTGGACCTGGCCGACGGCCTCGGAACCGACCTCGTAGGAGACGCGCCCGGGGTGGTTGACGAAGACGCCGTAGCCGCGGTTGGTGAGGTGGAACGGCACGTTCTTGTACGCCTGTTCGCTGGCGGTGCCGCCGTCGGCCTGCCACAGGTCGATGCTCTGCCCGTTGCGTGTGAACGGGGTGAACCGCTCCCCCAGCCCGTAGACGAGTTCGCCCACGCCGAGGGAGAGCTGGGCGAGGGAGTGGTGGGCGCCGTCGGCAGTGGTGGCGAAGCCGGTGCCCCTGGACCCGACGGAGGTGAGAGCACGGCCGTCGGCGGTGAAGTCGAGCCGGTAGGGGGCCGACGTGTCCACACGCAACGACAGCCGCCCGCTGGACAGTTCGAGCCGCGATCCGTCGCGGGTGACGGTCCCGGCCGAGGCGCCGTCCGGTCCGGTACCGGTGCGCAGCGCGAAGCGGGGCCCCCGGCCGGGCGTCCCGGCGTGGTGGGTGGCACGCACCCCGATGACGCCTTCGGCGGGCGAGAAGCACTCGACGGTGAGCAGCGGCCCGTTGAGGGTCTCGCCCCGGTGCCGGACACGGCGTACGGGGGCGTAGAGGGTGAAGCGGTCGTCGGTGACACGGGTGTCGGCGATCTCGGCGGCGTAGGACGCCTCGACGCCCTCGCGCATCAGCCAGTAGCCGTCGGTGAACTTCATCGGGAGAACACGCCTCACTCGCTGCGGGGGCCGGCCCTGCGACGGGCCTGGGACGAAGAGCCTGACCAAGACCTGGAACGGTGGCCTCGGCGAAGACTCGGGGCGGAGAGCTGGGTACGAGATCCGGGTCGGAGCGGCCTATTTGACGGAACCGCCGGCGATTCCGGCGGCGATGTACTTCTGCGCGACGACCAGCAGCACCGCGGCGGGCACGGCGGACAGCACGGCTGTGGCCATCACGGCGCCCCAGTCGCTGACGTGGGCGCCGACGAACTGGTAGATGCCGAGGGTGACCGGTCGGACGTCGTCGGTGGTGTTGAGGGTGAGGGCGAACATGAAGTCCGACCAGGCGAACAGGAACGTGAACAGCCCTGCGGTGATGAGGGCGTTGCGGCACATCGGCAGCACCACGCGGACGAACGCGGTGAACCGGTTGGCGCCGTCGACCAGGGCGGCCTCCACGATCTCGCCGGGGAGGGAGACCATGAAGGCGCGCAGCAGCACGATGGAGAACGGCAGGCCCAGCGAGGCGTCGGCCAGGATGAGGCCGAGCCAGGAGTTGACCAGTCCCAGCTCCGCGTAGGCGCTGTAGAGGGCGTTGGCGATGACGATGCCCGGCACCATCTGGGTGATGAGCGTGGTGAAGACGACGGCACGGCCGCCCCGCAGTCCCGAGCGGGCCAGCCCGTAGGCGGCCGGAGCGGCCAGCGTGAGGCAGACCAGGACCGCGCCCAGGGCGACGGTGAGGCTGGTGAGCAGGGAGCGGCCCTGGCTCTCCAGCGCGGCGCGGAAGCTGTCGAGTCCGGGAGAGGCCGGGAACCACCGCACGTCGATGCCCGCGGACGGCTGCAGCGCGGTGACCAGCATCCAGAAGAGGGGAAACAGCAGGACGGCCAGGATCAGCAGCGCGGCGGCGGTGTTCCGGGCGCCGCGCAGCCGGCGGACGGTCGTCGGGGCCACGGGATCACTTCCCCTTGCCGAGGTCGGTGCGGTCGGCCCGGTCGGCGCGGTCCGCGCGCAGGTAGAGGACGGCGAAGACCGCGCTGATGAGGATCAGGACGTTGCCGACGACGGCGCCCCGGCCGAAGTCGAGCCGCAGGAAGGACATCTGGTAGGTGACGGTGCCCAGGGTCTGGGTGGCGTCGGCGGGACCGCCCGCGGTGAGGGCGAGGATCAGATCGAGAATCTTGACCGTGGACATGAATCCGAGGACGAGGACCACGGTGATGACGGGCCGCAGCATCGGCAGGGTGACGCTGCGGAACGTCCGCCATGCCGACGCCCCGTCCAGCGAGGCCGCCTCGTACAGCTCGCGCGGTATCTCCTGGAGGCCGCCGTACAGGATGACCATGTTGAACGGGATGCCGATCCAGATGTTGACCAGCACCGCCGACAGCAGTGCCACGCTCGGGCTGCTCAGCCACGGCACTCCGCCGTCGGTCAGCCCGAGGGCGCGCAGTGCCGCGTTGAGGACCCCGTGCTCCTGGTCGAGGACGCGCCGCCACACGACGGAGGCCACCACCATGGGCACCAGCCAGGGCAGCAGCAGGACGGCCCGGACGATCCCGGAGAGCGGGAAGCGGCGCGCGAAGAAGACCGCGAGGGCGAGCCCGAGGGTGAACTGGCCCAGCAGTGAGCCGGCCGTGAACAGCGCCGTGTGCCACAGCGCGTCGGTGAAGAGCGGATCTGCCAGGACGGCACGCCAGTTGTCGAGGCCGGTGAAGGGCGCCTCGCCGGTGAAGTAGGTGGCAGGCGTGTAGCGCTGGAAGCTCATCAGCACGTTGCGGACGAGCGGGTAGCCGAAGAAGGCCGCCATGTAGACGAGGGCGGGGGCGACGAACAGCCAGCGCAGCAGCGTCGCGCGGTGCCGGCGGCCACGCGCGGGCGCACCCGTGAGGACAAGTGCGCCGGCGCGTGGCGATGCGCCGGCGGACGGAGAGGGAACGGCGGTGCTCATGGCGGCTCCTCACTCCCCTCCGGTGGCCTGCCGCTGGGCGCGGCGCAGGGCGGTTTCCGGGCTGCCGCGGCCGGTCAGCACGGTCTGGAACGCGCCCGCGAGGGCGTCGCTCACGGCGGGCCACCGGGTGCCGACCCGCGCGGTACGGGAGCGGGCGGTGGTCACCAGGTCGGCGAAGGGTGCGAGCTTCGGGTTCTGGCCGGCGTAGCGGCGGGCCGCCGCGGTACGGCTGGGGACGTTGTTGACGGCCTCCGACCAGGCGAGCTGGTTCGAGGGGCTGTTGAGGCAGGTGAGGATCTTCGCGGCGTTCCTCCGGCGCCCCTCGTCGCCGCTCCCGGGGACGGTCATGACGGTGCCGCCGATGGGCGCCACGGCCGCTGTTCCCCGGTGCGGGACCGGGAGGGAGGCCACGGCCCAGTCCACCTTCCGCTGCGCCTCCAGCGCGGGGACCTGCCACGGGCCGTTGATCATCATGGCGGCGCGGCCCGCGACGAACTGGTCGTTGACGTCCTGCTGGTTCCAGTTGACGACGGCCTTGGAGACCGACCCGTCATCCACCAGCTCCTTCCACAGCCGCAGCGCCGCCCGTCCCCCGCCCCCGCCCCCGTCTTCGCCTCCGTCGAGCCGGGCCTCGTTCCCGCCGGCCGACCAGAAGAACGGGAGGAACTGGTAGACGCCGTCGGCGTCGGGGCTCGCGCTGAAGGCCAGGCCGTAGCTGCCGCCGCCGGTCAGCTTCCTGGCGGCCGTCCGCAGCTCCCGCCAGGTGCGCGGCGGTCCGACACCCGCCTTCTCCAGCTTGTCCGGGTCGTAGTACAGCGCCAGGGAGTTGACGGCGCGGGCGATCCCGTAGCGGGTGCCCCGGTAGGAACCGAGGGAGACGGCACCGCGGGAGAAGCCCGATGTGGTGACGGCGAGTTCGGCCAGCGGCCGCAGCCCGCCGGTCTCCGCGAACTGCGGCAGCTCGGAGCCGTCGAGTTCGAGGATGTCGGTCAGCGAGTGCGAGGAGGCCATCCGCAGTGCCTTGGAGGCCACCTGGTCGGCGGGGACGCTGAGCTGTTCGACCCGCAGGCCGAGCGGACGGGCACAGCGGTCGAAGAACTTCTGGTTCTTGGTGTGCTCGGCGGTGTCCGTCGCCGAGTTGAGCACCGTCACGGTCCCGGGGTCGGGTGCGGGGGCGCATCCGGGCAGCGCGAGCGCGGCCGTCGCCGTCGCCGCTACCACGGCGAGCACCCGCGGGGCCGGTCGGAACCGCGCGCCGCCGCCCGGTGCGGGGCGTCTTCGCGCGGTGGCCGGGTGGGCGGTGCCGGGGCTGTGACCTCTGCCGGGCGGTGGCACCGCCGGGCGCCGGGCGGGCGAACGGCGGCGGGGAACGCGCTGTCGGTCCACTGCGGACTCCTCCGGGTCGAAGCGCTTCGATGACGGGCGTGTGCGGGTGCGCCGCGCCGCCGGGGGTCAGGGCACGGGGCGCGGGACGGTGCTGGCCCGCTCGGTCAGCCGGGGCGCCAGCCAGGTGGCCTCGGGCACCTTCCGGCCGGCCAGCTTGGCCATGAGCAGCCCGACCGCCCGCGCTCCCACCTCGGCGGCGGGTATGGCGACGGAGGTGAGGGGTATCGCGGCGGACTCGGCCAGCTCGTCGGGGCACACCGCCACCACGGACAGGTCCTCGGGAACGCGCATCCCGCACCGCTGGAACGCCTCCATCAGCGGGGGAAGCGCGGACTCGTTGTGCACGACCACCCCGGTCAGGTCCGGGTGTTCGCGCAGCAGCGCGTCGACCGTCTCCCGCGCGGCCTCCCCGCCCGGCTCGCAGGCACGGACCGTCGAGACCATGCCGAAGCGGCGGGCGGCGGCGGTGAAGCCGGCCGCTGTCCGGCGGGCGAAACCGGTGCCGCGCGCGTACACCTCGGGCGGCGACCCCAGCAAGGCCACGCAGCGGTGCCCGAGCTGGGCGAGGTGCGAGACGCAGACCTCGCCCGTCGCCGTGAAGTCCAGATCGAGGCACGTCAGACCGGCCGCCTCGGCGGGGAAGCCGATGAGCACGGAGGGCAGCGCGAAGGAGCGCAGCAACGGTGCGCGCTCGTCGTCCAGTTGGACGTCCATCACGATCAGCGCGTCGACGAGCGCGCTGTCGGCCACCCGCCGCAGTCCGTCCACGCCCTCCTCCTGGGTGAGCAGCAGGACGTCGTGGTCGTGGGTGCGCGCGGTCGTCACCACGGAAGCGGCGAACCGCATCTGCACGGGCATGTGGATGCCGCTGCGCAGGGGCATCACCAGCGCCAGCACGTTGGAGCGGCTGCTGGCCAGCGCCCGCGCCCCGGCGTGCGGGCGGTAGCCCAGCTCGCGGATGCTGCGCTCGACCCGCTGACGGGTCGCCGCCGAGATGGAGCGCTTGCCGCTGAGCACGTAGGACACGGTGCTCGGCGAGACGTCCGCGTGCCGTGCCACATCGGTGATCTTGACCAACGGCCTCTCCTGTCGCCGTGTCATCCGGTGCGGCGGACGACATCCGAACGCGAGCGGGTGTCCCGGACGGGGCCTCCCCGGTCCGGGGTGGCGGCTTTGTCGAATCCGTTCGACGCGTCCGTCGAAGCGATTCGGGTGCGGGACCGTAAGGCCGGGTCACGGCCATGTCAATGGCCCCTGCGCATCGCCCCGGCCGAAGCGGGCCACCACCGGGCCCGCCCCGCCCCGCCCCGCCGGGCCGGTGCCGCTCAGCCGTCGCCGCCGACCGTGCCCGCCTCCCGGCCGCTCCCGGCCGGCTCCCGCCCGGCCGGTGCCGCGGCGGCCGGCTCCCGCCCCGGGTCCGGTACGAACGCGTAGGCGAGGGCGGAACCGGCGATGCCGACGGCCGCGGCGGCGGTCAGCACCAGGTCGAGCCTGTGGGACATCGAGGCACCGCCGTGCTGGAAGAGCACGCCGAACACCGCGACGCCGAGGGTCTGTCCGAGCTGCCGGAAGGTCGTCATGGCACCGGCGGCCATCCCCGTCCGCTCGGGAGGGAGCGCCGCGAAGACCGCGGCCCCCATGGCCGGCGCCGTCAGTCCCACGCCGATGCCGGTGACGGCCAGTCCGGCGGCGAGCGAGCCCGCGGACGCGTCCGTGTGCGAAGCCGCCTCCAGGGCGCTGCCGATCCCGCAGAGCAGCAGGCCGGTGCCCAGGACCAGGCGCGGGGACTTCCCGTGCAGCCCCCGCCCGCAGGCCAAGGAGGTGACAAAGGAGGCCAGGGCCAGCGGCATGAGGGCCAGCCCGGCGCGCACCGGGCCCAGGCCGAGTCCGGACTGCAGCCACACCGAGGTGTGGACGAGCGCGGCGAAGGCGGCCGTGGAGGCGACGACGCACATCATCACGGCCGAGAAGGAGGCGCGGCAGAACAGCCGGACGTCCAGCAGCGGGGCGTCGCCGCGCAGTTCGAGGCGGACGAAGACGACCACGGCGACGGCACCCGTCACCAGCAGGGCCTGCACCCGGTGCGTGGGCCCCTCCTCGCCGGCCAGGGTGAGGGCATAGGTGAGCGACCCGGCGCACACGGCGAAGGCGAGCACGCCCGGCAGGTCGACGCGCTTCCCGGTGCCCCGCCCTCCCGGTTCCAGGACCCGCAGGGACAGCGCGGCGGTGACCGCGACCAGGGGAAGGTTGAGGAGGAAGACCGCCTGCCAGCCGAGACACTGGGTGAGGATGCCGCCGAGCATCGGCCCCGCCGCGGCCGCGAGGCCGGTCACCGCTGCGAAGACGCCCATCGCCCGGCCCATGTCCGGCCCCCGGTAGACGGAGCCGGTCAGGGCGAACGCCGTCACGGCCATGGCCGCCCCGCCGACTCCCTGCACCCCGCGGGCCGCGACCAGTACGCCCACACCGGGAGCCAGGCCGCAGGCCAGGGAGGCGAGGCCGAAGACGGCCAGGCCGGCCACGTACACCGTGCGCGCGCCGAACCGGTCCACCAGCGTGCCCGCCGTGAGCATCAGCGCGGCCAGCACCAGCGTGTAGATGTTGGCCACCCACTCCAGGGCGGGGAGCGAGGCGGACAGGTCCGTCCCGATGCGGGGCAGGGCGACGGACAGCACGGTGGTGTCGAGCAGGAACATGAAGGTACCGAGACAGACGGCCACCAGGGGCCACCACTTGCGCATGAGAGTTTCCTCCGTGGAGTTTCCGGACGCTCCACACGGTCCGGAACGGTCCCGGTCCTCGCCATCCAGCCCGGCGACCGCAGCGGATACTGGCACACTGGCACCCCATGAAGACGAATACCGTCACGCTGGACGAGGTCGACCAGGGCCTGGTGCACGCCTTGCGGATCGACGGCCGGGCCCCGCTCCGCCTCCTCGGCGCCGTCCTCGGCGTCTCCGAGAACACCGTCGCCCGCCGCTACCGCCGGCTGCGCACCTCCGGCGTCCTCCGGGTGGTCGGCACCCTCAACGGCGTCCGCCTGGGGTACCAGGCATGGACCATCCGGCTGCGGTGCACCCCGGACGCGGCCACCTCCCTGGCCAAGGCCCTCGCCGCCCGCTCCGACACCTCGTACGTCTACCTGCTCTCCGGCGGCACCGAGATCTCGTGCAGCGTCCAGACCCCCACGGCGGACGAGAGCGAGGCGCTGCTGCTGCACAAGCCGCCCAGGACCGGCCGCATCACGTCCGTCTCCGCGCACCTGCTGCTCGGCCACCACGCACTGCCCAGCACCTGGGCGGGACCCGCCCGCCTCACCCCGGAGCAGACGGCGCTCCTGACGCCGCCGGGCACCGGCGGCGGCCCCGGGAACCACGCGGACAGCCACCAGAGGGGCGACAGCGGGGGCGAGGTCACCCTCGCCCCCGCGGACCGGCCGCTCTTCGACGTTCTGGCCCGGGACGGAAGAGCGAGCCACACCGAACTCGCCGCCGCGACCGGATGGTCGGAGTCGACCGTGCGACGGAGGCTCACCGCCCTGCGCCGGTCGGGCGTGCTGACCTTCCTCGTCGACATCCCGCCGTCCGCGCTCGGTTTCCACTCCGAGGCCCGCCTGTGGATGTCGGTACAGCCCTCCCGGCTCACCGCCGTGGCCTCCGCGCTGGCCCGCCATCCCGAAGTCTCGCTGGTGGCCCAGACCACCGGCCCGACCAACCTCCTCGCGGCCGTCAACTGCCGCGACTCCCTCGACCTGGCGCGGTACCTGACCGAGAGCATCGCCTCGCTGGAGGCGATCCACACCATGGAGACGGCCCCCGTCATCCGCACGGTGAAACGGGCCGGCGCCCTGCTGCCGACGGAACGCTGAGCCCCTCGGCGGCGGACCGGGCGCGGAACGGGACGGTCACGGCGCGGGACGGGCACGCAACGGGACGGTAACGGCGCGGGACGGGCAGGGGGTACGCCCGGCTTCCGGGGCAGCGGCGCGCGGGTCGCACCGCGCGGGCGCACTGTGCGATACCCCACACCCGCCCGAGCTTCCGCGCGCCAAGAAGACCTCGACGGATGGCAACGCCCTTGCGCCGCCGCATGGTTGCGCGTTCAGCAGGGGGTGGGGTCGGCACGGGACCCCGTCTCCTCCCCCTGGCCGCGGGCCTGGACACTCAGCCGGTCCCGCAGAATTCACAACGGAGCGTACATCCCTGCGCGCCTCGGAACGATCATGCATGGCGAAGTGATCATGCATGCAGAAAGCACCACGCCCATGCCCCCCATATCCCGAGCCGGCACCGGCCGGCGGCGCCACGGCCCACTGACCGCCGCACTGTGCGCCCTCGGCCTGCTGGCCGGACTGACCGGCTGCGCCCACGTCGAGCCCACCGACCGGCGCGGAACCCGGCAGGCCGGCGCGCCCCACCAGGCCGCTCCCGTCCCCACCGGCACCTGGGCCGGCGCCGGCGGCCGGGTCCGCACGGCCGAGTCCGTACTGCAGATCGTCGCGCACCCGGACGACGACCTGTACTTCATCAACCCGGAGACCGCCCAGTCGCTCCGCTCGGGCCGGCCGCTGACCACGGTGTATCTGACCTCCGGCGAGTCCGACGGCGTCAACGCCCCGCGCCGCCAGGTACCGGGTGCCGCGGCACCGGCCCGCAAGCCGGGCGACCGGGGCGACAAAGCGGTGTACGCAGAGGCCCGGCAGAACGGCATACGCGCCGCCTACGCCGAGATGGCCACCGGCGACCGCGCCACCCCCTGGAAGCGCACCGTCCTGCACACGGCGGGCGGCGGCCGGGCCGAGCTGGACACCCTGGAGGGGCACCCGCACATCCGCCTGGTGTGGGACCTGCTCCACGAGGCCGGGACCCTCACCGGCGACCGTCCGCACAGCCTCTACGGCCTGTGGAAGGGCGAGACGTCCCGACTGGGCTCGCAGCTGACGTCCGCGGGTCCGGTCACCCGCGGCTTCCACGTCACGCGCGGCGCGCTCGTGGACACCCTCGTCGGCCACCTGCGCCGCTTCCGGCCGACACAGATCCGGATGCAGGACCCCACACCCGGCCGGCTCGACCGCGGCGGCGCCTACGCCGACCACCAGGACCACTTCGCGGGCGCCCGGTTCGTGCAGGAGGCCCTGGCCCGGTACGGGGACGAGGCGGCCCGCGGCAGGGTGCCGCACTTCACGGTCGCCACCTACCTCGGCTACTTCAACGGCGGTCTGCCGCCCGTACTCGGCCGCAGAACGGCGGAGAACAAGCTCCGCACCCTGGACACCTACGCGTGGACCGACCGCGCCGAGCGGCCCTGCGCGTTCGCGGCCGGCTGCGGCGATCTGAAGATGGTGCCGCGCCGGCAGCACCACGGCTGGTCGCACGGCATACGGCACACCGGCGGGGACTCCGTCTCCTGGCTGCGGGCCGGTGCGGACGGCGCGCTGTGGGCGTACGGGGTCCTGGACGGCCGGATCGCCGTCCGCCACCGCCCGCCCGGCGCGCACGCCCGCTGGAGCGCCCCCGTCCTGCTGCCGGACAAAGGCATCGATCCCACGCTCACCGCCGTCGGCCTGCCCGACGGACGTACCGCGCTCCTCGGCACCCGTACCGTCACCGAGGACGGCCCCGGCGGCTACCGCAGGGAGGTCGGCTGGACCGTGCAGCGCCCCGGCGGCGCGGGGGCCGGCTCCCCCGCCGGATTCGGGCCCTGGCACTCCCTGGGCACCCCCGAGCCCGGCGACCTGGCGGGGCTCTCGGACATCAGCGCCCCGGCCGCCGCGGTCACCCCCGACGGCACCGTGACCGCCGTCGTCCGCACCTCCCGCCACCAGCTCGCCGCCCGCGTCCGGCAGCCGGACGGCACCTGGCTGCCGTGGCGGGCACTCGGCGGCACCGGGGTGCACGGCGACCCGGCCGCGGCTGTCGACGGCGGCGGCCGGCTGTTCGTCTTCGGTGCCACGGCGCGAACGGTGCTCGCCTGGACCCGGCCGGCTGCCGGCGGCCCGCTCTCGGGCCCGTCCGCGACCGGGCTGCCCGCCGTCACAGGCCCGCTCACGGTGCGCCGCGACGGCCACGACGCCGTACGCCTCCACATGCGCGCCCCCGGCTCCGGGCACGTGCTCACCGCCCGGATCGGCGCCGCCGGGCTCGGCACACCGGGCGGCCCGGTCCGCCCGGCGCGGGTCGCGGACCTGGGCGGGGCCGCCGGGTACGGCCCCGTCGCCGTCACCCGCCTCCCCGACGGCCGCACACTGCTCGCGGCCCGCGCGGAGAACGGCGACCTGCAGACCGCAGTCGTCGACGAGCGCCAGGACACGGCCGGTGGCGCCCCGCGCGCCGAGACGGTGGCCGCCCGTGTCCGGTGGAGCAGGACCGGCTTCCTGTGCGCCGGCGCCCCGGCGGGTGTCTCCGGCCCTCGCGACGGGGACGCCGATCTCGCCGTGGCGGGACTGGACGGCCACCTGTACTGGGCCCGCACGGGCGGGAGCGGCACCGTGGGCTGGAGCCGCGCCTGACGCCCGGGGGCGGGCGGCCTCTCAGCCCGCAGGGCGCCGGTGCGGTGCCTTACCCGGCGCGGCGGGCACGCCCCTGCCCCCTGTCCGCCAGGGCCCGGGTCCCCGGGG
>NZ_VJOK01000001.1:440875-457902 GCF_013302895.1 Streptomyces albus subsp. chlorinus
CCCCGGCGGTCGCCGTCGAGCAGGCGGCTCGCGGCGCCGAGCCACCCGGGGTCGGGTTCGACACCGAGGTGGGCGGCGAGCCGGGTCAGTTCGCGCTCCGGGGCGTCGAGCAGCTCCTCGAAGGCGAGCGGCACGCAGAACCCGGGGGGCAGGGCGTCGAGGTGGGCCAGCCCCTCGGTGATCGTCCGGGACCACAGGGCCCCGAAGCGGGCGAGCGGTATCGGCTGGTCCAGGGCGGCCCGCAGGTCGAAGTCGTCGTCGGCCAGCAGCCGTTCGAGCGACGCGGGCTCCTGTGCGGCGAGCGGGTCCCTGGCGTGGTGGTGCCCCGTGGCGCGGTGGTGCCGGGCCCGGCCGGCGAGGAACTCGATGAGACGGAACCCGGGGTGACGGCTCATCGAGAGGGCGCAGTCCGGTCCGTCGCGGTACAGGTGCACGAACCGGGCCTCCGGGAAGTGGCGGCGCAGGGCGGGCACCAGGGGCAGGGAGTACCCGGAGCGCTCCACCACGGCCCGGCCGCCGCAGTGCGCGGCCAGCTCGGCGAACAGCGCGCGGTAGTGCCCGGCCGCGGGGCCCCGGGACCGGGCCACGAGCGCCGGCCGCAGCGCGTCGAACAGGGCGTCCGGGTCGTCCGTGAGGTGGGGCAGCGTCGTCAGGCACAGCGCCGGTACGCCCTGGCCCCCGCCGGCGGCGAACCGGCCCGGGGAGTGCGGGTAGAGGTGCTCGGGCACGGGCGTCCCGTCGCGGATCATGCGGTCGGCGAACGGCCGGGGCGAGGCCAGCAGCCGCCAGAACTCCGCGCCGTCCAGGGGCTCGTCGGGCAGGGCGCCGGGCTCCACCGTGGCGAACAGCTCGCTGAGGCCGAGGATGGACGGGTGGAGCCGCAGCACCTGCGAGAGGGCGGTGGAGCCGCAGCGTCCGGTGCCGACGACGAAGGTCAGCGGGGCGGCGGTCGCGTCCGGGGCCACCACGGCGCCCTCAGTACCCGTACATGGCATTGACCCGGCGCGGGTAGTACCGCTGGTCGCCGTCCGGTTCGTAGTCCGGCCTGCGCGGGACGTCGCTGGTGGGCGCGTCGCCGAGGACGGTGACGCGGTGGCCCAGGCGGTGGTCCTGGTAGTCGTTCACGGCCAGGTGCTGCGTGGCGCGGTTGTCCCACAGGGCGACGGTGTGCGGGTCCCAGCGGTACCGGCAGGTGAAGCGTGGCTGTTCGGAGTGCTCGAAGAGGTGCTGGAGGACGGCGTCGCTCTCGTGCCGGCTCAGCTGCGGGATGTGCGAGGTCCACATCCGGGTGACGTACAGGGAGCGGCGCCCGGTCACCGGGTGCACCCGCACCACGGGGTGTTCGGCGGACAGTTCCCCCACCTCGGGCCGCCGCAGCACATGGACGGCGGTGAGCCCGTCGAGCATCTCGCGGAAGGGCGCGGACAGCGTCTCGTACGCCAGGTACTGGTTGCTCCACATGGTGTCGCCGCCCGCCGGCGGACAGGTGACCAGGTGCAGGATCGACGCGATGGGCGGGTGCGGGCTGAAGGTGACGTCGATGTGCCACTCGTCGGCCTTGCCGCCCTTCTCGGACTCGATGAGGGTGACCTCGGGATGGTCCTCGAGCTTCGGCAGCAGCGGATGGACCTCGACCTCGCCGAAGCGGCGGCCGAACGCCACGTGCGCCTGCGGGGTCAGGCTCTCCTGGCCGGGGAAGAACAGTACGAGGTGGTCGAGCAGCAGCGCGTGGATGTGCGCGAACTGCTCGTCGGTGAGCGTGCTCAGGTCGATGCCGCGCACCTCGGCGCCGATGGCGCCGGAGACGGGCCGGATGTCGAGGTCTTCCCGCAGGGCGGTGGTTCGGGGCACGGAGTCGCTCCTCGTCGTGTCGGGGGTGGGGGCGTAGGCGGTCGGCGGGGCCGGACGGCGGGTTCGGCGGCGGAGGCGTACGGCGGCCGGGCGTCGGGTGCCGGCGTCGAGCGTCAGGTGTCGGCGGCCCGTCGTACGCGGTCAGGCGGGCACCCGGTCGGCCCTGGGATCGGGCAGCAGGCCCACCTGCTGGAGCCGGTCCAGCAGGCTCAGCGGCAGGGGGCCGAGGCCGGCCATGTTGTGGGTGACGGTGTGCAGCAGGCGCGGGTTGGCGCCGGTGCGGCGCACCGCCCGCCGTCCCACGACCCGGCCGGGCCAGGACAGATCGGTGACCATACGGGCCGCGTTGGCGCTGGTCCTGGCCGCCGACGCGAGCACCGGGCGGCGTTCGGCCTGGTAGCCGCGCAGGGCCGCGTCCACCACGGCCGGCTCCAGCCCGGTACGGGACACCGGCGGCCGGCCGGCCAGCGCCCGCGCGAGCTGCCCGGCGAGTGCGGCGGCGCCGGTGATGGCGGTGTTCATCCCCTGGGCCGCCATGGGATGCACCGCGTACGCCGCCTCTCCGGCCAGCACCAGCCCGGGGACGGCCAGACGGTCGGCGAGCAGCCGGCTGACGGAGAACAGCTGCCGGCTCCCGGCCGCCTCCGCCGCGGCCGGGAGGAGCGGGGCGAGTGCGGGTACCTCCGCGACCGCCCGTTCGAGCCACCGCGCGAAGCCGTCGCCGCCCAGGCCGCGCAGTTCGTCCGGTTCGGTCTGGAGGTAGAGGCGGACCCGTCCGCCGGGGAGCGGATAGGCCAGACGCAGTCCGCGACGGGTGAGGTAGGCGGAGAAGTCCCGGGGCGCCCAGCCGGTGCCGGTGAGTTCGACGGAGACCAGGCGGTGCGGGTAGCCCGTCCGCCGGCCGTGGATGCCCGCCTCCCGGCGGAGCCGCGAGGACATCCCGTCCGCCGCGACGACGAGCGGCACCCGCAGCGCGGTCTCGCCGCCGCCCCCGGCGCCGGCGACGGTCACCCCGGCCACCCGTCCCCCCGGGCCGCGCAGCAGCCCGCGGACCAGGACGCCGCGCCGGATCTCCACCTCCGGTCCGAGCCCCTCGGTGACGGCGGCCAGGATCCGTCCGTGGTCGTGGGCCAGCAGCCCCCGGTCCCCCGGCGGCAAACAGCCGTAGTCCAGCGTCATCAGCGGGGCGTCCGAGGCACTGCGGACCACGAGGCGGTCCAGGACCAGACCACCGCGTTCGAGCAGCAGCCGCTCAGTCCCCCACGCACGCAGCACCCGCAGGGCGCCGGGCTGGAGCACCTCGCCCTTGGCCACATCCACGGCCACGCGCCGTCGCTCCAGCACCAGGACGCGCAGCCCGAGGTCCCCCAGGGCCCGCGCGGTGGCCAGCCCCGCGACCCCGGCCCCGCACACGAGCACATCGGCATCGCCGGCCCCCGACCCGCCTCCCCCGGCGCCACGGTCACACCCGCGCTCCCGAGCCCCGCTGCCCCCACGGGCGCCGTTGCCTTCACGGGTGCCGTTGCCTTCACGGGTGCCGTGCCCTTCACGAGCACCGTGCCCTTCACGGGCGCCATGGTCTTCATGGGCGCCGTGGCCCTCACAACTGCCGTCGCCATCCTGGTTGCCGGAGTTCCCGTGGGTACCGTCCTCGCTCTTGCTCGGGGCGGCCGGGTGTCGGTCCGGGGTGGGGTGGGTGTGGGTGTGGCTTGTGGTCGGGTCGTTCATCGCCGTGTCTCCTCCCGGACTCGGGGGACATCGCCCGTGGCCGTGCGCAGCCGGCCGAGGGCCTTGAGCGCCAGGGCGGTGGCCAGGACGCGGTCGGGGTACCGGTAGCAGTGGCGGATGTACTCGTTGACGGCCGCGCCCGGCCAGGTGCCGTCGCTCTCCTGCCGGTCCAGCAGCCACGCGGCGGCGGACCGCACGGGTGCCGAGTCGGGCGCGGTGCCCGCGACGAGCAGCGCGTGGAGCGACCACGCGGTCTCCTCGACCGTGCCGGCCGGGACCGCGCCGGACTCGTCCCGGCCGGCGTCGGCGCCGGCCGCGGGGTCGTGGCCTCCGGTGTGCCAGGAGCCGTCCGGCCGCTGGGTGGCCAGCAGGAAGGCGCGGGCCCGTACGGCGGGTTCGGCACGGGCGCGCCCGGCGCGGGCGAAGGCGACGAGCGCGGCGGCCGTCCCCGGGGTGAGACCGCGGTACCACATGGCCTCCACTCCCCCGTCGGCGCGCATGGCGCGTGCGACGCTGCGCAGGCCCCGCAGCACCCGCGGGTCCCGCGGCCCGGCACCGCAGTCGAGCAGTGCCGTCACGGCTTTGGCTGTCATCTGCGGGCAGGGCCCGAACCCGCCGGGTCTGCTGTCGCGTACGGCCAGGCTCCAGGAGCCCGGACGGTCCTGCATGGCGGTCAGCCAGGCGAGGCCGCGCGCGGCGTGCCGGTCGTCCGCCCCGCCGGGCAGCCGGCGCAGCAGGGAGCTGATCTCCGCCGTCTCCAGGGCCATCGGCCAGCTGCGGTCGGTGGAGAAGCCCCAGAATCCGGCGGGGGTGCCGAGCGCGGGGAAGGGTGTGTCCTGCTGGCGGCGGCGGAACATCTCCGCGACCGGGTCCAGTCGCGGATCGCGGGCGTACCCGGCTTCCAGGAGAGCCGCGGTGGCGAAGCTGGACCAGGTGAGGTCGAGCGGCATCAGCGCCCAGCCGCCGTCGGGCAGCGCACCGCGGACCAGCCAGTCGCGCGAGGCGACCACGATGTCGGGGGCCAGCCCTGAGCGGCTGATGCCGAGGGTGATGAGGCTGGTGAGCCAGGGGTCGGAACTGAACGATCCGGTGCCGCGCTCGCGTGCGAAGACCTCCCGGACGATATCCAGGGCGCGTTGGCGTCCCAGGGTGTCGAGCAGGCGGCCGACCGGGGTCCGCCGCCGGGCGGGCTGTCCCAGGGCGAGCGCGGCGAAGATCGGCAGGCGCAGGCTCAGCGCCCGGCGGGCCACACCGGGCACCAGCAGGACACCCAGCGGCAGCCGGGGCGGTGCCGACGCGCCGTCCTGTCCGGCGAGCGCGGCGAACTGCCGGGCCAGGCCGGTCATGGCGGGCTCGGGGAGGCTGCCGGGGCCGCCGCGGCGGCGTACCAGCGCGAGCGCCTTCGCCACGGCGGTGCCGGTGGATCCGGGTGCGGTCAGGGCGAGTGCGGAGGCGACCACCGCCGTGGTCAGGGTCTCGGTCGGCACGCCGTCCATCGCCCAGCCGCCGTCCGGGCGTTGTGCGGCCAGGAGCCGGGCGACGGCACGGTCGCGCACGGCGGTGGCCCGGTCGGTGGCGACCACCCGGTCGGCGGTGGCCGGGTCGACGGCGGGGCCGGACGCGTCGGTGGCCGGTTCGCGGGACGTGTGCAGAGCGATCAGTGCGGCGGCCGTGTTCGCCGGGGAGAACCGGTCACCGGGCGGGGTGACCACGCCGTCCTCGCGGCGGGCGCCGAACAGCGCCTCGGCGCCCGCGAGGACGGCTCGTCCGGCTCTGGCGGTCACTGCGTTCTCGGGCATCGGGGTGCGTCAGCCCTTCGGTTCGGGGGAGCGTGGCGCGGAACGGGGTGCGGGGACGGGGGATCGGGGGCGGGTGCCGGGCGGGAACTCGTGGCGTGTCCTCATGCGCCGCTGGGCCGGCAGGCTGACGGCCAGGGCGGGCAGCAGGAGCGCCAGAGCCGGCCGGCCGCCCCAGTGGCAGGCGATGACGGCGGCGGAGAGCACGAGTCGTTCGCCGACCAGTACCTCGTGGGACCACAGGGCAAGCCGGGCGTCCAGGGACGGGGTGCGCAGCAGCGGGCGGAAGGCCGCCGCCCCGGCGACCGCGGCGACGGCGGCGAGCAGTCCGCCGGCGGCGGGGTGCCGGGCGGCTGTCGCGAGGTGGACGACGGCGCACAGCAGCGCCGCGAGGTACAGCAGTGCGGCGATGCGGGCGGCTGCCGCCACGCCCCGCAGCACCGGTACGGTCCGGTAGCCGCCCGAGCGGTCGGCGTCGGTGTCGCGCAGGGTGCCGACCAGGTTGGAGGCGGTGTCGTGCAGGACGAGGGCCACCACGACCGGCAGCACGTCCCACGAGGGCGGCCGTCCGGCCGGGGCGGAGACGGCGGCGCCGAACAGGACGGCCAGTCCCGTCAGCAGCCCGCGCACCCCGTTGCCGAGGATGCCCCGGCCCTTGAGGACCCTGCTGTAGGCGACGATCCCGGCCAGCGCGAGCACGACCCCGACGACGACGGGCCAGTTGACGGCGAGCGTGACGGCCGCCGCGCAGATCTCGGCGGCCAGACCGCACAGCAGCGCGGTGCGCGCGGCCAGCCGCCCGGAGGGTATGGGGCGTTGCGGCTTGCCGATGGCGTCGAGCGCGCGGTCGAAGTAGTCGCCCAGGTAGTGTCCGCCGAGCCAGCCGAGGGTCGGGCACAGCCAGGCGGCGAGGAGCCCCTGGGGCGTGTGCGCCCCGGCCCCGGCCGCCGCCCCCGCCAGGCCGACCAGACCCGGGTGGGCGAGGGTGTAGGGACGCCAGGTCTCCAGGTGGGCACGGGCTGCCGATCCCACGGGCCGCCTCACCGGTCCCGGTCGACGGCCAGGTCGGCCACGGCGTGCAGCGCGGCTCTGGCCTCGGTGGCGGGGAGTTCGTCCAGTGCCGCCTTGGCCTGTGCCGCCTCGGCCCGGGCCGCCGCGCGGGCCTGGGTGAGCGCGCCGCTCTCCCGCAGCAGGACGCGGAGGGTCTCCATCGCGGTCTCGGCGGGGAGGGTTCCGGCGAGGAGGGCGGAGAGCTGTGCGCGTCCCTGCTCGTTGGTCCGGTGCCAGCACAGCAGGACGGGGAACGTCGGCCGGGCGTTGCGCAGGTCGCTGAGCGCGGACTTGCCGCTGGTGGCGGTGTCGCTGGTGTGCGGCAGGAGGTCGTCGGCCATCTGGAAGGCGCGGCCCAGGTGTTCGGCGTAGCGGGTGAGCGCGTGCTGGGCGGCGGCCGGCGCGCCCGCGAGCTGGGCGCCGCCCAGGCAGGAGGCGCGGAAGAGGGCCCCGGTCTTCAGGCTGATCATCCGCAGGTAGCGGTCGACGTCCCGGTCGCCCTGGGCGCGCAGTTCATCCTCCATGGCCTGTCCGCGGCACAGGTCGACACCGGCTTCCGCGAGGGTCTGCACGACGGCGAGGCGGCGGGCGTCCGGCACGCTGGCGGGGGTGTGCGCGGCGACTTCGCGGAACGCGCCGATGAGCAGCGCGTCCCCGGTGACGATGGCGTTGGGCAGGCCGTAGCGGGCCACGACGCTGGGGCGCCCGCGCCGCTGGGTGTCGCCGTCGATGACGTCGTCGTGCACGAGGGAGCCGACGTGCAGCCGTTCGACGCCCAGCGCGGCGGCGAGGGTGTCGGCGCGGCGCATACCGGTCGCCGCCGCCGACTCGGTGAACAGCAGGGGGCGCAGGAGCTTGCCCGGCGGCAGCAGCGCGGCGCGTTCCATCTCCGCCACCCCGCCGGTGCCGGTGCCGTCCGCGTGCGGGCCGTCCTGGTCGCAGCGGCGGGCCAGTTCCGCTGCGAGGAGCCGGAGGGTGGGTGCCAGCGGGCCGTCCTCCGCGAAGGGGGCCGGCGGGGCGGGGGCCGTGACGGGTGAAGGTGCGCTCACGCGTGGCTCCCCTGTTCGGTGAGGAAGGCGGCGGCCCGGGCGGCGAAGGCGTCGTTGGCGGCGCGCTCGGCGAGGGTGACGCGCAGCCCCTCTCCCGGTTTGCCGCAGACGAGGATGCCGTGGTCGGCGCAGTGCTGGGTCAGCTCCTCGACGCCGTCGGTGAGCGGCAGCCAGACGAAGTTGGCCTGACTGGGCGCGCACACCCAGCCCTGGCCGGTCAGGATCCGGTGCAGCCGGTCCCGTTCGCGTGCGGTCTCGCGGCACCGGCCGCTAACGTCGGCGATCTCACCCAGGGAGGCGATGGCCGCGGCCTGTGCGGCGGCGCTCACCCGCAGGAAAAGCTGCTGTCCGCGCAGCGGGTCCAGCACGCGTGGCCGGCCGACGAGGTAGCCGACGCGCAGGCTGAGCAGTCCGTGGGACTTGGAGAAGGTCCGCACGACGCAGACGCGTTCGTCGCGGCGGTAGAGGTCGATGCCGTCGTCCGTGCTGCCGGGGTCGGCGAAGTCGAGGTAGGCCTCGTCGAGGACGACGGTGACATGGCCGGGCAGCCGGTCGAGGAAGTCGGCGAGCGCGCCGGGGGCGAGGACCGTCCCGGTGGGGTTGTTGGGGTTGCAGACGACCACCATGCGGGTCCGGTCGGTGACCGCCGCGGCCAGGGCGGGCAGGTCGTGCCGCTCGTCGGTGAGGGGCACCCGTACGACGGAGGAGCCGGCGTTCCGCGCCATCATCGGATACGCCTCCCACGAGGGCCAGGCGTGCACCGTGTGGCTGTCCGGTCCGGTGAAGGCGGTGAAGAGCAGTTGGAGCAGTGCGCCGGAGCCGGGGCCCACCATGACGTCGTGCGGGGGGACTTGGAGGTGCTCGGCCAGCGTGCTGGTCAGTCCGGAGGCGAGGGCGTCCAGGGTTCTGTGGGACCGGGCGGCGGCCTCGCGGACGGCTTCGAGAACTGCGGGTGTCGGTGGGTGGTGGGTCTCGTTCAGCGCCATTTGATGAAGGATGGAATCCGGTCCGGTGACCGGCTCCAGACGATTCCATCCGCTCTTTCCCAACATCGAGCCCCCTGGAGGAGAGGTGGCGGCGGCCGTCGGGCACGACACGTCCGGTGCACGAACAGGACGTCGCACCCGGCACGCTCAGTGCGGCACCGTGCGAGGGCTGACGATAACCACGCCCTCTTTCGGGAAACCAGAGGGCCTTGGGTGACAGGGCCGGATAACCGGGCAGTGGTCCCACTCGGGGGGCGGAAGGGGCACCAGAGGCGGCGCGGCGGCACAGCGCCACCGGGAGAACCCGCCCTGAGCTGCGGAAACTCAATGGAGCGGCGGAATCATCCACCGCCCTCGACGCCGTGCCACCGGCCGGTGGACGCGAGAATTCCCTTTCGTACCCCGTGCCCGCCGACCGGCCTGCCACGCCCGCCGATGCCCGCCTGTTTGATTTCCCGGAACGTGGAAAACAGCGGGCAGCGGCTTTCCGCACACCTCTTCAACAACGCGCTTCCGTGACTGTTCTCCGCCCGATGTGCCGCCGTTTCGGGCCAGAATGCCGGACGGCGGCAATTTGCCATCCGTTTACCGAACGGCGGCCCGGCAGGGCGGTTTTCAGACCGCGCCCAGTCGGCCGGCCAGGTCGGCCAGGTCGTCGGCGTACAGGTCGAACCGGTCCGAGGCGGCGGGCGGGTCGCCGGCGGGCCGGGCGACATAGGCGGTGCGCAGGCCGAGGCGCTGGGCCGCGCGCAGGTCCCAGGCGTGGGCGGCGACCATCAGCAGCCGCTCCGGCGCCCGTCCGGAGACGGTGACGGCGAGCCGGTAGACCTCCGGGTCCGGCTTGTAGGTCCGGGCGTCCTCGGCGGACAGGGCCTGGTGCCAGCGCAGTCCGGCGTGGGCGTTCAGCTCCAGCAGGGCCGTCCGACTCGCGTTGGAGAGGCCGATCAGCGGGAAGTGTCCGGCAAGCCGGTCGAGTCCCGCGGCGGTGTCGGGCCACGGCGGGAGGCGGCGGCCCGAGAGGGCCAGCGCCGCCACGGCGTCCGGGTCGCCGGCCCCGGCGGCGTCGGCGACGAGGCGGGCGGCCTCCCGGTCGAGGACATCGCCGGCGAGGTAGGGCCGTCTGCCGTCGAGGACGCGGCGCTGCTCGCGTTCGACGTGCCGCTGCCACAGCGACACGAGCCGCTCGGTGCCGTCGTCGTCGAGCGACGGGTCGAGTGCGCGGACGCCGGCGCGGATACCGGCGGGTTCGTCGACGAGCGTGCCGAGCATGTCGAACACGAGGGCGTCGATCTCGATCTGCGGCATGAGCGGGGTCTCCCGGAACGAGGGGGATGGGCGGCGGTCACCACATGGCGCCCCACGGGCCGGGGCGGACGTTCCGGCCCGGCGCATGTAAGGGCTAAAATCAGGGTTAGCCGAACGTAACCGGAGGTCGGTAAGGGATGCAAGTGGCGTTGGACGACTACGTCTGGGCGGCCGGGGTCGCGACCGAACTGGTCAACACCACCGCCGAGGTCTGGCGCGGCGACGACCGCCTCCCCGACCCGGCCGCCCTCGTCGCGTTCGCGAAGCTGCACGGGGACGGGCCCGGGCACGAGGGCGGCCCCGGCGCGCTGTCCGCACTCGCCCGGCGCGGTGGCGCAGCCGAACTGCGCGCGGTCCACGCGCTGAGGACGGCCGTGCGCGACCTGATCGACCACCCCGAGCGCGAGCGCCTCGTCGCCGGCGGCACCGCGCTCACCTCACCCGCCCGGGGGGCCACCCTGGTCCCCGGTCCGGCACACGGGAACCGCGCCCGCTGGGCCGTCCCGCTCCGCGAGGGGGCGACCATCGCCGACGCCCTCTCGCTGATCTGCGGGATCGGCGTCCTCGGGGTCGTCCACACCCTCGGAGAGCGGCGGTTCCGCTCGTGCGGCGCGCCCACCTGCAAGGGGGCGTTCATCGACACCACCCGGCCCGGCAGCCGCCGCTACTGCATGCCCGGACTGTGCGGCAACCGCCTCAACGTCGCCAACCACCGCGCACGCCGGGCCGCGCCGCGCGCCCCTCGGCCCGGCGACGGACCGGAACCGTGAGCGAGCACCCCCGCCGCCCGGCACGTCCGGGCGCGGCCCGCCCCAGGACGTGCCGGGCGGCGCCTCAGCGGTCCGGCACCGCGCACTGCGCGGAGGGGATGCCGCGGGTCTCGATGGTGACGCCGCCCTGCGGGCGTCCGCCGGACAGTGCCGCGGCGCCGAGGACGAAGTGCACCCACATGTTGAACTGGATCTCCTTGGCGACGCGGAGCCGGCTGTAGAGCAGGTCGGCCCACCGGTCGCCGGCACGGGACCACGCCTCGACGTGGAAGTGCAGTTCGTCTCCCTCGTCACGGGCCGTGAACTGGATCTGCCCGGCCTCCAGATGGCCGCGCAGGGTGCCCAGCCGGATCGTGACCGGGTCGCGGTGGAGCACCCGGACCGGGCCGTCCCAAGGGCCCGGCATCTGCACGCGGTACTCGTCCCCGACGCGGGCCGGGCCCTGAGCGCCGTGTGTCTTGTGGAAGACCGCGACGGTCGAGGGAGCCGGTGCGTTCGGGTTCGCCGCGATGGCGGCGATCAGCGCGTCCGCGCTCATCCACGCGCCACGGACCCGCACGCTGAAACGGCGGTGGAACATCGGGCCCACCCCGTCGGTGAGGGTCTTGGTGAGGTCGTCGACGAGGGCGGCGGGCAGCGGCGGCGGCAGATCCCCGGAGTCGCCCGCCACCTCGCTGCGGTGCAGCGCGGTCACCCGCCACATGTACTGCCAGGAGACCAGCAGGACGCCCAGCGGGAAGCGCAGCAGCGTGCCGATCCGGCGCCTCGGCGACGGCCTGCCGGGCCGCCTGGCCGAACGCCCGCCCGCCTCGCCCGGTACCGGGTGCCCGGCGGTGGCCTGCGCCTGACCCTGTGGGGACATAACACTTATGACATCACGAAAAGGGAGAAACCGCCCTCCGTGCCGTCCGTACCCGCCCAGCCCTGGAGGCCGGCGTGCTGTTCGACAAGCTGCTGTTCCGGTGCGGCCTGCGCAGAGCCCACCTGCAACTGGCCACGATGGGATCGGTCGCGCTCTGCGTCGTGTTCTGGATGCGTGCGGCCGGCTACGACCAGGACGAGCGCGGCAACGCCGAGCGCCGCGCCCTGTTCGTCGGACTGTGGGCGCCCACGCTGTGGGTGATCGGACAGTCCCTGGGGGAGGACGGACCCACCGGGCGCCCGGCCGCACCGGGCACCACCGATGCCGCGTGAAGGGCGCCTCTACCGCCCGCAGGCCGTGGCGAGGCTGCACTCGCTGGCCGACCGCGAGATCAACTACGGCCCGCTGACGGGCGGACGCCTGCCCACCTGGGGCGCCCGGTGGCACATCGACTCGGTCTGCCGGCCCCTGGCCCGGGAACCGGCCGGTGACCCGGTACGGGGCGGGGCCTGGGAGATCGCCTGCCGCCTGGTGCGCGACTACCAGTTCGCCGAGCCGACGATCCTGCGCGCGCTCTACCGCACCGACACCGCCCTGCTCGGCCGCGACATGCTGCTGGAGGGCCGGTTCGCGGGGCTCCGCTTCGACATGGGGGTACGGGTGACCTCCGTGATCGACGAGGTACGCGGCAGCGGCGAGGCGGAGGCGCGGGTGTGGGGGTGGGCGTACCGGACCCTCGAAGGCCACCTGGAGCAGGGCGAACTCACCTACAAGGTCGTCAAGCGCCTGCGGACCGGCACCGTGGAGTTCCACATCTTGGGCCACTCGCGGCGGGCGCCGCTGGCCAACCCGGTCATCCGGGCAGGTTTCGCCGTGTTCGGACGGCGGACGCAGCACCGCTTCTACCACGCGAGCGCCCGGCGGCTGCGGCGGCTGCTCCACGCGGAGCTGTGCGGAGCACCGCCGCTGACGGCGCAGACCCTGCCGGGCCACGCCGACATCGCCGTCGCGCCCACCCCGTAAGGGCGCATCCGCCCGGCCGGCGGCAGGGGGAGCCGGGGCCTCCGCGGCGTCAGGTCCGGCTTTCTACTCACAGGTAGGCACGGCTGCCCCCTTGTTATACAGTCCGTCTAACAAGAGGCGTGAGCGCGTCTCCTGGGACGCCTCACCGCGCCGACGGCCAGTCGGCGACGGCCCGCTATCCGAACCGAGGAGTCGCAGCATGGCACGCAGCACCACCCGGCCGGACCTCTCCCACGACGCCGGCGAACACGCAGTCGTCCGGCGGCTGTTGGACTCCGCCGCGACGCTGTCCTACGACCCGCGGACGGAAGTCGACTGGGAGACTCCGCTCGATGAGGACTTCCACGGCACCAGCCCGGAGTGGAGCACCCTGTTCGGCACCGCCTACTGGGCGGAGCTGACCGACGCGCAGCGCAAGGAACTCACCCGCCAGGAGGCCGCGTCGGTGGCCGGCACCGGCATCTGGTTCGAGCTGATCCTCCAGCAGATGATCCTGCGCGACATCTACGCCAAGGACCCGTCCCAGGACAAGGTCCAGTGGGCGCTGACCGAGATCGCCGACGAGTGCCGGCACTCGATCATGTTCGCGCGCGGGGCGAAGAAGCTGCGGGCGCCCGCCTACCAGCCGCGCCCCCTCGCCCGGGAACTCGGCCGCGCGTTCAAGACCCTCGCGTCCGGCGAGGCGGCCTACGCCGCGATCCTCGTCGCCGAGGAGGTCCTCGACGTCATGCAGCGCGACTGGATGCGGGACGAGCGCGTGGTGCCGTTCGTGCGCACCATCAACAACATCCACGTCGTCGAGGAGTCGCGGCACATGAAGTTCGCCCGCGACGAGACCCGCAAGCGGCTGGCGAAGGCGGGGTGGGTGCGCCGCCAGATCAACGCCTTCGTGATCGCGGTCGCCTCCTACGTCATCGTCACCAGCATGGTGAACAAGAAGGTGTACGCCAACGCCGGGCTCGACGCGGCGCGGGCGCTCTCCGAGGCGCGGGCCAACGAGCACCACAAGTCGATGCTGCGCTCCAGCTGCGCGGGCCTGATGGATTTCCTGGCCTCGGCGCGGCTGCTGACCAGGCCCGCGCTGGTCTTCTACAAGCGCGCCCACCTCATCTGACCGCAGAGCTGACCGCTGACCGCTCCCGCCGCCCGGCCGCCCCGCCGCACACAGAACCGGTGCCATGACCTACGCCATCAACCAGAACTGCTGCAACGACGCCACCTGTGTGAGCGTCTGCCCCGTCAACTGCATCCACCCCACCCCCGGTGAACCGGACTTCGGCAGCACGGAGATGCTCCACATCGACCCCGCCGCCTGCATCGACTGCGGCGCCTGCGCCGACGCCTGCCCGGTGGACGCCGTCTTCCCCGTCGACGGCCTCACCGGCCCGGGGCGGGCGCGGGAGCGGGCGTACGCCGAGATCAACGCCGCCTACTACGCCGGCTCCCCGGCGCCGCGCCCGTCGGACGGCAGCCCCCTCTTCCACCCCTGGGACGAGCCGGACTTCGCCCGCACCCTGCCCGCCGACTTCGCCGCCCCGCGGGTCGCGATCGTCGGCACCGGACCGGCCGGCATGTACGCCGCGGAGGACCTGCTGCTGCACACCTCGGCCCACGTCACGCTCCTGGACCGGCTCCCGGTGGCCGGTGGGCTCGTACGGTACGGGGTGGCGCCCGACCACCCGGCGACGAAGAGGATCGGGGAGGCGTTCGGCCGGATCCACAACCATCCACGGGTACGCATGCTGCTGGGGGTGGAGGTGGGCCGGGACATCACCGCCGAGGAGCTGGCCGCCCACCACGACGCCGTCGTCTACGCCGTGGGCGCCCCCGGCGACCGGCGCCTCGGCATCCCCGGCGAGGAGGCGGCCGGCAGCATCTCCGCCACCGACTTCGTCGCCTGGTACAACGCCCATCCGGATGTCCCGGCGGACGCGGTCGACCTGTCCACCTCCCGGGTCGTCGTGGTCGGCACCGGAAACGTCGCCCTCGACGTGGCCCGCATCCTGCTGACCGACCCGGAGGAGCTGGCCGGCACGGACATCGCCGACCACGCGCTGGAGGCCCTGCGTGCCGGCTCCGTCCGCGAGGTCGTGCTGCTGGGCCGCCGGGGCCCGGAGGACGCCGCCTGCACCCGGCCCGAACTCCTCGCGCTCACCCGTCTCCCGGGGATCGAGCCGGTCGTCGACGACCACGACCCGCGCACGGGCAGGGCGATCGACACCGCGGGCCCACGGGACAAGGCGGCACTGCTGCGGGGCGTACGCCGCGAGAGGACCGGCTACGGGCCCCCGTCCCCCACGGGAGAGCGGCGACTGGTCTTCCGTTTCCACTCGGCTCCGCTGACGGTGCGGGAGGGGGACGACGGCAGGGACGCGCCGGGCGTCACCAAGGTCCGGGTGAGCGGGGCGACCGGGGAGACGGACATCGGGACGGGGATGCTCCTGCGGGCCATCGGCTACCGGGGAGAACCCGTCCCCGGGCTGCCGTTCGACGAGGCCGACGGCACCGTGCCGCACGAGAGCGGCCGGGTGGCCGGCCTGCCCGGCACCTACGTCGTCGGATGGATCAAACGCGGACCGACCGGCGGCATCGGCGCCAACCGCGCCTGCGCCGCCGAGACGGTCACCGCCCTGCTCCACGACGCCGCCACCGGAGCCCTCCCGCGCGCCACCCGCTCGGCGAAGGAGTTCCGGCGCCTGGTGCGCCGCCGCGGCCGCCATGTGGTCGACGCCCGCGGACTGGCCGCCATCGACCGCGCCGAGCAGGCCCGCGGCAGCCGCGCGGGCAGGCCGCGCAGCAAGCTCGCCACCGTCCCCGAACTGGTGGCGGCCGCCTCGAAACGGCGGCTGCCGCTCCCCCGCTGAGCACGCCTCGGACGCCGCGGGCCACGCGCACCCGTTCCCGGCCCGCACACACCTGCCGGGCACGCACCGGGGCCGCGCTCGCCCGGGCCCCGGAAGGAAGGGCCGTGGACACACGAGACGCCTACGGCGCCACCGGCTCCCCGCGCTGGACCGCCGACCTGCTCCCGCCGCACCGCAGCGGCGTCGCCCGCCGGCTCGGCCGGTTGGCGAAAGCCCTCGGCGTCCAGCTCACCGAGCCCGCCGGCCTGCTGTGCGCCACCGTCGCCCTCACCGCGTGGCGCCTGCTCGGCCCTCAGCCCGGGAGCGGCGCCGGGGCGCGGCGCAGTCCGTAGAACTGGGGCGTGCCGGCCAGGGCCAGTACGCCGTCCCAGAGGCGGCCCGCGGCCTCCCCGCGGGGGGCCGGGGAGACGCACGGGCCGAAGACGGCGGCGGGCGGGCCGCCGCCGTGGCGCACCCCCAGCACCGGGGTGCCGACGTCGTCCCCGACGAGGCCGACCGCCTCGCCGTGCGAGGCCCGTACCGCGGCGTCGTACGCCGTGGAGGCCGCCGCTTCGGCCAGCCGCGCGGGCAGCCGCGCCGCCGACAGGGCCGCGGGCAGGACCCGTTCCCAGTCCCAGTCGCCGCGCTCGTGCACCCGTTCGCCGAAGGCGTCGTAGAAGGCGCCGAGCGCGTCGGGGCCGTGCTCCTCGGTGACGGCGGCGCACACCCGCACGGGCAGCCGCAGATATCCGCCCGGATCGCCCTCGGGGTCCACCTCGCGGTGTTCGTTGAGCACCGCCAGGCTCATCACCCGCCAGCGCACGGTGACGTCCCGGACCCGTGTCACCTCCCGCAGCCAGCGGGAGGTGATCCAGGTGTAAGGGCAGGAGGGGTCGAACCACAGATCGACGTCCGTCATGGCGGCGAGCCTAGTGCGGGGCCGCCCGCCGTCGGAAACGCCCTCCGCCCCCGCGTGCTGACGGGGTGTCACAGGGTCCGCAGCACCTCCAGACGCACCGCCTCGGACGCCTTGTCCAGTTCGGCGCGGCAGCCCTCCGGGGTCCCGCCGGCGGCGGTGAGCAGCGCGTAGCGGCCCGAGACGTGCCCGTGCGGCGGCAGCCGCAGTTCCTGGCCGGGCAGGGCGATCGGCACGGCCTCGACCACGGAGGCCGGCAGGGCGCGGGAGTCGATCCGCACGGTGCGGGCCAGGCAGTCCGCCTCCGGGTAGAGGAACCGTACGGCGGCCGCACCCCGGCGGTCCGGACGGATGTCCGGTGCGGCGCCGCAGGCCAGGCGGGCGGCGGTCAGCGCCGCGTCGGTACCCAGCGCGAGCCGTCCGATGTCGGGGATGCGGTCGCCGCCGATCCGGGCGTTGATCTCGACCACCTTCGGGCCCTGGGCGGTGAGCCGCAGTTCGGTGTGGGTCCAGCCGGTGGTGAACCCGACCGCCTCGTGCGCGCGTGCGACCACGTCCAGGACCGCGGGATCGTCCTGGAGCGGGTCCGAGGCGTCCACGAGGTGGCCGGTCTCCTCGAAGTACGGGGCGAAGCCGCACTCCTTGCGGGCCGTGAAGGCGGGCACCATCCGGCCCCGGTACCAGGCGGCGTCCACGCTGATCTCCGGCCCGTCCAGGTACTCCTCGACCAGGACGTCGCCCGGGGCCACCTCCACGGCGCCGGGTGCGGTGGCGCCACGGGCCAGCCGGAAGGCGCGGGCCAGCCCCTCCGGGGCGGTCACCAGCACCACGCCCGTACTGGCGTTGAG
>NZ_VJOK01000001.1:457922-476940 GCF_013302895.1 Streptomyces albus subsp. chlorinus
CCTCGCGGGTGGCCCGCTTGTCCCGGCAGGCCAGCGCGGCGTGCGGCGGGGTGCCGGGCAGGCCGAGCAGCGCGGCCAGTTCGGCCGTCTGCACCACCCGGGTGTCGTCCCAGGTCAGCACCCCCTCGACGGGCAGTGTCCGGACCGCGCGGGCCATCGCGGCCGCGTCCGCGGTGTCCACCACGGTGTGCCCGGACAGATACGGCGTCTCCCAGGTGGGCTCGCGGTCCGCCAGCAGGTGGACGCGGTACTCCCCGGCGACCGGGCGCAGCAGGTACTCGCGGTAGACCTGGGATCCCGCGCCCACCAGCAGCAGCGTCATGCGGGCACCTCCGGCCCGGCCAGCACCGGGGCGAGTTGCCGCACGGTGCGGTGGAGGTAGAGCTGCGGCAGCGGGAAGGCGGGCAGTCCGGCGGCCTTCAGCCCGGCGAGCAGCCGGACGCCGAGCAGGGAGTTGCCGCCCAGGGAGAAGAAGTCGTCGTCCAGCCCGACCCGGAACCCGAAGACCTTCTCCCACACGGCGCGCAGCCGCGACTCGACGTCGTCCCCGGCCGGTTCCCCCTCCTCGCCGGCGTCGGAGGGGCCCGTCAGCGGGAGCGGCAGGCGGCCGGTGTCCACCTTGCCGTTGGGGGTCAGCGGCAGCGCGGGCAGGACCGTCACGGTGGCGGGCACCATGTGTTCGGGCAGGAAGCGCGCGGCGTGCCGCCGTACGCGCGCGGTGCCGTCCTCCCCGCCGTCGGTGCCGTCGGTGCCGTGGGGCGGGTGCGCGGCGGCGGTGCCGAAGACCACATAGGCGTCCAGCCTGGCTGCGGCGGTGTCGCCGTCCTGGCCCTGGCGCAGGACCACGGCCGCGGCGGTGACGCCGGGGGCCTCCAGCAGCCGGGCGCGGATCTCGTCCAGTTCGATGCGGAACCCCCGGAGCTTGACCTGGTTGTCCAGGCGTCCCAGGTGCTCCAGCCGGCCGTCGGGCAGCAGCCTGCCCCGGTCGCCGCTGCGGTACATCGGACCGCGGACGTGGGGGTCGGGCAGGAACCGCTGCGCGGTCAGCTCCGGCCGGTTGAGGTAGCTGCCCGCCACACCCGCCCCGCCGACGTGGATCTCGCCCGCCACACCGGGCGGCAGCGGGCGGCCCTCCGGGTCGAGGACGTACACGTGCCAGCCGGGCAGCGGGCGGCCCACCGACCGCGATCCGGTCAGCGCCTCGCTGCGGGTGACGGTCTGCGCGGTGACGTGCACCGTGGTCTCCGTGATGCCGAACATGTTGACCAGGCGGCACTCACGCTCGGGGTGGCGGTCCAGCCAGAACCGCAACGGGCGGGTGTCCAGCGGCTCGCCGCCGAAGACGACCAGCCGCACCGCCCCGTCGAGACCGCGCTCCCGGTCCCGGGCCATCAGCTGCGCGAAGGCGCTGGGGGTCTGGCTGAGTACCGTGACCCGCTCGCTCTCCAGCAGGCCGGCGAACCGCGCGGGGTCGCGGGAGGCCCAATAGGGCACGACCACCAGCCGTCCGCCGGTCATCAGGCAGCCCCAGATCTCCCAGACGGAGAAGTCGAACGCGCTGGAGTGGAAGAGGGTCCACACATCCCGCTCGCCGAGGCCGAAGTCGTCCTCGGTGGCGGCCAGCAGGGCGGCGACGTTGCGGTGCGGCACCACGACGCCCTTGGGGCGGCCGGTCGAGCCGGAGGTGTAGATGACGTAGGCCGCGTCGTCGGCCGACAGCCCGGCCGGGGCGGGCCCGGGGGACGCGGCGGGGCGGTCGAGCGCGGCCGGGCTCACCAGCCGCAGCCCCTCGCGCTCCGGGAACTGAGCGGCCTCGGTGACGACGAGGAACACACCGGCGTCCTCGGTGGTGTAGGCCAGCCGCTCGGCCGGGTAGGCGGGGTCCATCGGCACGTAGGCCGCCCCGGTCCTGAGCACCGCCAGCAGCGTCACCACGAGATCCGCCGACCGGTCCAGGCACACGCCCACCCGGTCGCCGGGCGCCACCCCCAACTCGCGCAGGCGGGCGGCGAACCGGCCGGCGCGCTCCTCCAGTTGCCGGTAGGTGAGCCGCTGGTCCCCGAAGGTGAGGGCGAGCGCGTCCGGTGCGGCGGCGGCGCGGCGGCCGACGGTCTCCTCGATCCGCTCGCCGGGCACCTCCCGCCGGCGCCCCAGCCCGCCGAGCCGGGCCAGTGCCGACCGCTGCTCCTCGTCGAAGAGCGGCAGTTCCCCCACCGGGGTGGCCGGGTCGGCGGTCAGCAGCGCCCGGTGGGCGGTCGCCAGCATGCCGGTGAACCACTCGGCCGCCGCGTCCGCGAAGGCCGCGTGCCGATAGGCGCACCGGCCCTCCAGCACGGTGGAGCCGTCGTCGGCGATGTGCAGCGACAGCGCGTGCGGCGGGGCCAGGAACGGGCGGACGGCGAAGGGTTCGGCCTTCACCCCGTCGCCGGTGAGGGCGTCGGCGGCCCGGGTGGTCAGCAGTCCGACGACGGGGCTGAGGCCCTCGGCGGGCCGGGCCCCGGCGACCTGCTCCAGATACGCGGCCACGCTCTGCGTTCCCTCGGCTGAGAACGCCACGACCGTCCCGGCGTCCAGGCCGATCACCACCTCGGCCCGTCCCGTGCAGCGGGCGAGGACCAGTCCCAGGGCCGCCCGCAGGGTGGCCTCGGCCGGGGCCTGTCCGCCGGACGCCACCCGGAAGCGGTGCGCGCCCACGGTGCCGGCGCCGTCGGTGCCCAGCCCCCAGTCGGGTGCCGGGACGCGGTCGAGGTCGTCGAGCGCCGCCCGCAGCCGCTCCTGACGCGCGGTACTCTCCTCCGGGCTCGCGGCGCTTCGCCCGGCCCGTCCGCCGGACGCCGCCCCGGTGGCGCCTTCTGGCCCGGACGGCTGTTCGCCCAGCAACCGGCGTACCAGTTCACAGGGTTCCGGCAGGACCGCCCGGTGGGCGACCACGACCAGGTCCCGCAGCCCGTCCGCGTACCGCAGCAGGACGGCCCGCAGCCCCGGCCCGGTACGCGGGTCGGCCGGGCGGGACAGCTCGCTCTCCCGCCGGGCCACCGCACGCGGACCGTCCGCAGCCTCGTCGATGTGCTCCACCCAGAGCCGGGCGCCGCCGCCGTACGCGTCGAGCCGGGCCCGCAACTGTTCGGTGCCGGCGCCCTGGTGCAGGCGCACGGCCAGCGCCTGGCACAGTCGGCCGGTGTCGTTCATCCTCGTCCCCTCCCCCTTCTCCCCGTTCTCCCCGCGCTCCCTGCCGTCCCCGCTGCCGGCCCCGTGCGCCGGTGGCGTGCCGCCGCCGCTCACCGGCTGGTGAACCCGCCGTCGACGGTGACCGTGGAGCCGGTCACCTGGCGGGACGCGTCGGAGCCCAGCCACACCGCGGCGCCCGCCACGTCCTCGGGCTCGATGAGCCGGTTCATCGGCTGCGCGGACACGAACGTCTCCTCGTGCTCGGCCACCGGGACGTCGAGGGAGCGGGCGATCTCGCTGAGCATCCGGCCCTCGGCCCGCTCGTCGTCCCGGACGGAGCCGGGGCACAGCGCGTTGACCCGCACCCCGAACGGGGCCAGGTCCAGCGCGGCAGACTTGGTCAGCCCGACCAGCGCGTGCTTGGCCGTCACATATCCGGCGAAGTGCCGGTAGCCGACCAGCCCCGCGGTGGAGGAGACATTGATGACGCTGCCCGCGCGCTGCCGGGTCATCGCCGCGCCGGCCGCGCGGAGCATCCGCCAGGCGCCCGAGACGTCGACGTCCAGCATCAGGTCCCATTCCTCGGGCGTGATGTCGTGCACGGTCTTGCCGGACGGCGCCGCGATGCCCGCGTTGTTGATCAGCACGTCGATGCGGCCGAACCGGTCCAGGGCCCCCGCGACGACGGAGCGTACGGCGTCCAGATCGCGTACGTCCGCCTCGGCGGTGGTCACCACCGCGGTGTCCGCCCCCGCCTCCTGGCACAGGTGCGCGGTGTGGGCCAGCTGGCCGGCCGTGCCCAGCGGGTAGGGGACGCCCGGCAGGTCGCGGGCGATGTCGGTGAGCATGAGGTCCGCCCCGGCGCGGGCGTACGCCAGTGCGCACGCCCGGCCTATGCCACGGGCCGACCCCGTGATGACGGCGGCCTTGCCCGCGAGCGGCGCCGCGGTGAGCACTCCGGTCATCTGCCCGCCCCCTGACCGGCCGTCTCCTCTTCCAGGAGCCGCATCAGCCCGGCCGGGTCGTCCACCAGGTACATGTGGCCGCCGGGGAGTTCCGCCTGCCGGCAGCCGCCGGTGGTGGCGGTCTCCCACTCGGCCGCCTGGGCGCGGGAGACCAGTTCGTCGTCCTGGCCGCGTACGGAGACGACGGGGACGGACAGCGGCTTGTCGGAGGGCGCCCGGTAGTTCTCGTGCATCTCCACGTCGGCCCGCAGCGGAGGCAGCAGCATCTCGCGCAGCTCCGGGTGTTCGAGGGCGGGGTGGCTGTACCCGGCGAACTCCCGCACCTGGCGCAGGAACTCCTCGTCGGTCAGGCCGGTGGCGCGCCTCTCGCGCTGCGTCCAGGGTCCGGGCGAGCCGCTGACCACGAGGGTGACCAGCTCGGGCCGGCCCAGCCCGGCGATCCGGTGGGCCGTCTCGTAGGCCAGCACGGCGCCGAGGCTGTGGCCGAAGAGCGCCACCCTGGGGTACCCGGCCACCAGGTCGAGGACCTCGGGCAGCAGGCTGTCCACCGCGGCCGTCACCTCGGTGTGCAGCGGCTCGCCGAACCGCTCCTCGCGGCCCGGCAGCTGGACGGGGGTGATCCGTACGGCGTCGCTGCCGTACTCCTGGCAGCGGCGGTACACGGAGGCCCCGGCACCGGCGAACGGGAAGCAGAGCACGGGAATCCGCATGTCAGTCCTCCAACTCGGCGGCGGACGCCCACGCCCGCTCGATCAGTTCCGCGGTCGCGGCCGGATTGCCGCGCACGAAGTAGTGGCCGCCCGAGGCGAGCCGGTGGAAGCGGACGGTGCCGGCCACCCGTTCCCAGCAGCGATACGCGTCGGCGGCGTGGGTGAGCCCCTTGTCGTCGTCCGCGACGACGACGGTGAAGGGCGCCTCGATCCGCCACCCGGGATCCTGCTCGGTCAGGGCGACGAAGTACCGGTAGCCGCCGCACACGTCGTGCCGGAACAGGTCGCCGGTGAACGAGGTGTAGCGCTCGTCGAGGCCGTCCAGCTCGGAGTAGCCGGTCTCCTCGACCATGTAGGAGATGATCTGCTCGTCGGTCCAGCTCTCGATCATCCCGATCGACTCGCGCATGTCCGGGGCCGGCGGCAGCAGCTTGGAGCCGATGAAGACCGCCCGCAGGTCGAAGCCGCGCTCCTCCAGCACCCGGGCCAGCTCGACGGTGACGGCGGCGCCGCCGCAGTGGCCCCACAGGATCAGCGGCAGGTCGGCCTTCCGCTCGATCTCGGCGACCACCCGCTCGGCGGTCTCCGGCACGTCGGTGAACCGGCCCGGGCGGCTGGGGTTGTGCCCCGGCGGCTCCAGTCCGTAGACCACCAGGTCCCCGGTGCGCTTCTCGACGGCCTCGGCCAGCGGTTTGAAGTTGACCGGGTGCCCGCACGGATACGGCACGCAGAGGACGGCCGCCCGCGCGTCGCGGCCGGTGGAGGTCAGCAGGTGCAGCAGTTCCTCGTCCTCCTCCCCGCGGCCGTCGGCCAGGGCGGCCAGTTCGCCCAGCCGCGGGATGCGGGTGAGGTCGGTGAGGGTGACCAGTCCGTCCAGTTCGAGCACGACGCGCAGCGCCGAGAGCGAGTTGCCGCCCAGCGCGAAGAAGTCGTCGCCGTCACCGATCTCCTCCGCCGTCAGCCCCAGGATCTGCTGCCAGACCGCGCGGATCCGCTCCACCGTGGCCCGGGAGGCGGTGCCCTCGGGACGCGGCGCGTCAGCGGTCCGCTCGCTCCCCGGCGCGGTGCCCAGCAGCGCGAGGTCCGCCTCGTCCAGCAGTTGGTGGGCCTCGTGGGGGGCGTCGGGCTCGCTCGCCATCAGCTCCAGCACCCGCACGAAGTAGCCGCCGATCCGGTCGATCTGCGCCTCGTCGTACAGCTGTGTGTGGTAGTGCAGGCACAGCTGCACCTCGTCGTCCGCGAAGTGCCGGGAGAACTCGGTGCGGAAGGGGAACTCCGTCTCGGAGTCCACCCGCATCTGGAGCATGGAGAACTCGGGCAGCTCGCGCAGGTTCTTCAGCAGGTAGAAGTGCGTGAAGTTGAACGTGGTGGAGAACAGCTGCCGCTGGGTGGCCAGGTCCTGCTTCATCCGCGCCATCGGGTAGCGCCGGTGCGGCAGCAGCTCCAGCTCGGCCTGGTAGACCCGGCGCACCAGGTCGGCCCAGCTGCCCCCGGCCACCTCGATCTGGAACGGCACCGTGTTCAGGTGCAGTCCCAGCGTCGTCTCCGCGCCGGGAAGTTCGGGCCGGCCGCTGTGCTCGTAGCCGGTCATCACGACGGACTGCCCACTCACCAGGCCGAGCACCTTCATGTGCGCGGCCAGCAGCACGTCCTTGAACGGCACCGACAGGGCGTCCGCGGTGGCCTCGACGCGCTGGGTGAGGCCCTTCGGCAGCGGTACGTCCCGCAGGACGACGCGGAAGTCGTCGCTGGGCTCCGCGTCCGGCTTCGGCGGTACGCCGGCCGGGTGCGGGTCGGCCATGACCGTGCGCCAGAACTCCTTGGACCGGGCGGAGCGCAGCGCCTCGGCCTCCAGGCCGACGAAGTTGCGCAGATGGTTGTCGACGGCGGGCCTGACCGTGTCCCGGCCCTCCCGCACCTGGTGGTACAGCTCGAACAGCTGGGTGTGCAGCAGCGAGATGGACCAGCCGTCCAGCGCCGAGTTGTGCTGGCTGACGGTGTACCGGTACAGCTCGTCGCCGAGGATCTGCACGTGCAGGGTGACCAGGCCGCCCTCCTCCCACACGAAGCGGCGGGCCTTCTCCGCGGCCAGCCACTCCTCGTGCCAGGCCGCCTGCCCGTCCTCGTCCAGGTGCCGCAGGTCGGTGACGGTCAGCGGGGGCGGCACCTGGCGGTGCACGATCTGGAGGAACTCGCTGTAGCCGGTCAGGTGGTAGGTGGTGCGCAGGATCGGGTGCCGCAGCGTCAGCAGCCTCACGGCCTCGGTGAAGGCCGCCTCGTCGAAGGCGCCGGTGACCGTGTAGCTGAGGACGTCGTGGTACTGGCCCAGGCCGCCGGTGATCTCCGTCTGGAAGATCAGTCCCGCCTGGAGCATGGACAGCGGATAGGCGTCCTCGGCGTCGTCGGGAAGCAGGGCCCGGTCCTCGTCGGACACCAGCTCGAAGGGCCGGAAGGCGCCGCGGGCCGCCACGTCCTCCGCGGCCTCCTCCCCGCCTGCCGCCCCCTCCATGGACGCCACCAGCTGGGCGATGGTCTGGTGCCGGAACAGCTGCTGGAAGGTGAAGTCCAGCCCTGCCTCCCGGGCCTTGGCCAGGACGGAGACGAAGTGGATGGAGTTGCCGCCCAGCGCGAAGAAGTTGTCCTTCACCCCCACCCGCTCGCGGCCCAGCACCTGGCACCAGATGCCGGCCAGCGTCTCCTCGCGCGGGGTGCGCGGCGGCACATGTCCGGGGGCCCGTCGGCGCAGGGCCTCGGGACGGCGCAGGGCCGCCCGGTCCAGCTTGCCGTTGGGGGTCAGCGGCAGCTCGTCCACGGCGATGAGACGGCCGGGCACCATGTAACCGGGCAGGGCCGCCGCCAGGTGCTCCTTGAGTTCCGCCTCGCCGGCCTCGCCGGTCAGCACCGCGAAGCCGCGCAGGGAGGTCTGCCACCCGTCGTCCACGGCGACGACGGCCGCGTCCCGCACCCGTGGGTGGGCGCGCAGCCGCTCCTCGATCTCGCCGGGTTCGACGCGGAAGCCGCGCACCTTCACCTGCTCGTCGACGCGGCCGAGGTACTCCAGGGCGCCGTCGGGCAGCCGGCGCGCCAGGTCGCCGGTGCGGTAGAGCCGCTCCTCGCCGGTCGCGGCCCGCACCGCCTCGCCGGTGACGAAGCGCTCCCCGGTCAGCTCGGGCCGCCCCAGGTAGCCGCGGGCCACGCCGACACCGGCGATGTGCAGTTCGCCGGGGACGCCGACGGGCGCCTGCCGCCCCTCGCCGTCGAGCACGTACAGCCGGATGTTGTCGATGGGCAGTCCGATGGGCAGCCGGGCCCGGTCACCGAGCCCCTCGACGGGCTGGTGGGTGACATCGACCGTCGCCTCGGTGGGCCCGTACAAGTTGACCAGCCGGGCGTGCGGGACGAGCCGCGCGAAGCCGTCGGCGTGCGCGGGCGCGAGGGCCTCGCCGCTGGTGAAGACCTGCCGCAGCGCTCGCGTGGCCTCCCCGCCGCCGAACCTGTCGAGGTGGCCGAGGAACATGCCCAGCATGGAGGGTACGAAGTGCAGCGTGGTCACCCGGTGCCGGTCGAGGGCCGCGAGCAGCGCGGCCGGGTCCTTCTCCGTGCCCGGTGCGGGCAGTGCCAGCGCCGCGCCGCCCAGGGACCACCAGAACAGCTCCCACACGGAGACGTCGAAGGAGATGGAGGTCTTCTGCAGGATGACGTCCCGCGCGTCGAGCGGGTAGGCCCGCTGCATCCACTGCAGCCGGTTGACGGCGCCGCGGTGCTCGACCAGGACGCCCTTGGGCCGTCCCGTCGACCCGGAGGTGTAGATGACGTAGGCGACGTCCCCCGCGCCCGCCGTCTCGTCCACCGGGCCCGCGCGGTCCGCGTACGAACCCGGGTCGTCCAGGTCGAGGGCCGGGGTCGCGCCCACCAGCGCGCCGAACCGGGCCTGGTGCAGGGCCAGCGTGGCGGCGCTGTCGGTCAGCAGGTGGTCGATGCGGGCCTGCGGGTACGACGGGTCGACGGGCAGGTAGGCGGCGCCGGCCTTCAGCACGGCCAGGAGGGCCGTCATCATCTGCGGACAGCGCTCGGTGACCAGCGCGACGATCGAGCCGGGGCCGACGCCGCGTTCCCTGAGGGTGTGGGCGAGCCGGTCGGCACGGGCGTCCAGCTCGCCGTAGGTGACGGTGCCCTCGTCGGTCAGCAGCGCCGGGGCGTCGGGGGTGCGGGCCGCCTGGGCGGTGAACAGGCCGTGCAGGGTGGCGTTCTCGTCGAAGGGGCGCGCGGTGTCGTTGGCCGCGCGGACGGTCCGCTCGTCCTCCGCGCTCCACAGGCCGACGGTGGCCGGCTGCCGGTCGGGCTCCTCGGTGGCTGACTCCAGCAGGCGCCGGAAGTGGGCGCCGAGGTGGCGCACGGAGGTCCCGGCGAAGCGGTGCGCGTCGTAGGTGAAAGCGACCGTCAGCTCCTCCCCGGTCCGGGAGGCGGTGAGCATCACACCGGGTGCGGTGAAGCCGGTGCCGTGGTGGCCGTCGAGTGCCAGCCCGGTGTCGAGGGCGCCGGTCACGCCCAGTTCGGCGGCGAGCGCCGCCACGTCGCAGTCCTGGTTCCGCTCCGCGTCCCGGATCCCGGCGCCGACCCGGACCAGCAGCTCGCGCAGGGAGCCGCTCAGGTCCACGGTGACCGGAAGGGGACCGTCGGCGAACGGCGGCCCGGCGTTCCGCTTCGGCACACAGACGGTCACCTCCTGCCGGCCCGTGCACCGGCCCAGCAGTGCGGCCAGCGCGGAGGTGAGGAGGACGGCCAGCGTCCCGGGGCGGCCCCGGCTGATCCGGTCGAGCCGTTCGGTGAGGTCCGCGCCGAGCGGCTCGGCGTGGGTGCCGCGCCGGGTCGGTGCCGGGCCGGTGCCGTCGCGGCCGGCGGGTGGACGGAAGTCGGGCAGGAACCCGGACGTCTCCGCGAGCGAGGCCAGCTGGGATCGCCAGTACGCGGCCTGCGGTGACGGTGCGGAGCGTGCTGCCTCGGAGTCGAGCAGTTGCATGGATGTCTCCTGCACAGTGCGGTGAGAGGTCGAGCGGTGCGTGGAGCGACGCCGGGACGGGCCGCGCGCGGCCTCGGCCGTGCGGGCCTCCCGGTCGGGATCGCGGCCACCGCCCGCGTTCCTCCTGGTGGGAGGGGGCGCGGGCCGGGGACGGCGGGGTCAGAGGTCGAAGTCGAAGTCGAAGCCGTCGTCAGGTTCCGGTGCGGCTCCCGGCCCGGTGGCAGGTCGCGGCAGGGACCGGGCGAGGCCGGGCAGCAGGGCGCCGAGTGGGGCCGAGGGGTCGGCGCACAGCGCGTCGAGCAGGGCGGTGAAGGTGCCGAGCCATCCCTCGACGGTCTCCCGGCGCAGCAGCCCGGAGGCGTACTGCCAGGCGAGCCGGAGGGTGCCGGCGTGCTCGTGGATCTGGAGGTTGAGGTCGAAGACGGCCTGCCCGGTCTGTTCCAGGCGCAGCGGCACCCTGGCGCCCTGGAAGTCGACGGACAGGTACCGCCCGCTGTGCAGCGCGATGAGCGCGTCGAACACGGGGGTGCGGCTGTAGTCCCTGACCGGGGCGGCCAGCGCCACCAGGTCTTCGAACGGGAAGTCCTGGTGCGCGAAGGCACCCTCGGCCGCCTCGGCGGTACGGCGCAGGAAGGTGCCGTAGTCCAGGGCGGGTTCGACCGCCGAGCGCAGGCAGACCGTGTTGGCGCACATGCCCACCGTGCCCTCCAGCCCCGGCACCGTGCGGCCGGAGACGGGCACGCCCACGGTCACGTCACCGCTGCCCTTGAGCGCGGCGAGCAGCAGGCTGTAGGCGGAGGACAGGACGGCGAAGAGGGTCGCGCCGTGCCCGCGGGCCGCCTCGCGCAGCCGCGCGGTCCTCGCCTGCCCCAGGTCACGGGTGACCACGGCGCCGTCGAGCGCGCGCAGCGGCGGGCGGGGCGCGTCGGTGGGCAGGTCGGCCGGGTCGGGCGGGGTGGCGAACACCTGCTCCCAGTAGGGGCGTTGGGCCTCCCTCAGGGCGGCGCCCCGCTCCCCCGCCAGCCAGTGGGCGTAGTCGCGGTACTGGAGCGGCGGCGGTCCCGGCTCCGCACCGGCGTACAGTGCCGCGAGGTCGGCGAAGAGCGGCGCCAGCGAGTAGCCGTCGACCACGATGTGGTGCAGGTCGAGGCGGAGCGTGACCCGCGCGGCCGTGCGGTGGATCTCCGCCCGCCACAGGGGTGCCTCCGCCAGGTCGAAGGGGCGCACGAAGTCCCGCAGCGGCCCGGGCGGTCTGTCGTCGATGCGCACCGGTACCCGCACGGCGGGCTCGACGCGCTGCCGGATCTCCCCGTCCTCGGCGACGAAGCGGGTGCGCAGCGCGTCGTGCCGTGCGGCGAGCCGCTGGAGTGCGGCGGCGAGCCGCCCCGGCTCGGTGCCGGCGGGCAGGTCGAGGGTGACGGGCACGTTGTAGTGCACCGCGCCCTCGTCCTTCAGCTGCTCGAAGTAGAGCTGCCGCTGCTGCGGTGTGAGCGGGTGGGTGGGCTGCCGTGGTGCCGGGGGGATGCCGGTTCGCTGATGCCGCGGGGCGGTACGCAGCCGTGCGGCGAGCCGGGCGAGGGTGCCCTCGGCCAGTACCGCGCTGACGGGGCACGCGCGCTCCAGCCGCCGCCGCACCCCCGCGGCCAGCAGTGTCGCGGTGAGCGAGTCCGCGCCCAGGTCCCGCAGATCGTGGGCGGTGCCGACGCCGGTGATGCCCAGGGCGTCCTGCGCCAGTTCCACCAGGATCCGCTCGAACGCGTCGCGGGGCGGCACATAGGAGGCCGACTCCAGCAGGTGCGCGCCGTCGGGGTCGGGCAGCAGGGAGCGTTCCACCTTCCCGTTGTGGTTGAGCGGCAGTCCGGCCAGCGGCACCAGGAAGGCGGGGACCATGTGGTCGGGCAGCGCCGAGGCGAGGGCGGCCCGCAGCTCTTCCGGCGCGGGCGCGGCCGGTGCGGGAGTGTCCGTGCCGCTGCCCGTACGGTGGTCCGGCCGCGCCGTGTAGTAGCCGCACAGGTACGTGTCGGTGCGGCTGGGGCGGGAGCGGGCCACGACGACGGCCTCGGCGACGCCGGGGTGGCCGGTCATGGCTTTCTCGATCTCCGCCGGTTCGATCCTGAAGCCGCGCACCTTCACCTGGTGGTCGCGCCGGCCCAGGAACTCCAGCACCCCGTCGGGCCGCCAGCGTGCCAGGTCGCCGCTGCGGTAGAGCCGCGGGCCGCCGGCCGCCGCGTCCTGGCCCTCCCTGTCCCGGCCCGGCTCGTCCTCGTCCGTCTCGTCCTGGCCCGCCTCGCGGTCCGCGAACGGGTCGGGCACGAAGCGTTCCGCGGTCAGCCCGGGGCGCCCCAGGTAGCCGCGGGCGACACCGGCTCCGCCCAGGTACAGCTCGCCGGGCACGCCGACCGGGCAGGGGCGGCCGTCCTCGTCCAGTACGTAGGCGGTCGAGTTGGCGATGGGCCGGCCGATCGGGATGCGCTCCAGGTCGGCGCGGCCGATGCGGTGGGTGACCGAGAAGGTGGTGTTCTCGGTGGGGCCGTAGCCGTTCACGAGTGCCAGCCGCGGGCAGGCGTCCATCGCCTTGGCCACGTGCACGGGAGACAGGACGTCACCGCCGACGACGAGTTCGCGCAGCGGGGCGAAGGCGGCCGGGTCCTGTTCCACCAGCTGGTTGAAGAGCGGGGAGGTCAGCCACAGCGTGGTGACGCCGTGCTCCGCCAGCTCCCGGCCGAGCGCGTGGGCGTCCAGCACCGTGTCGCTGTCGGTCAGGTGTACCCGTCCGCCGTTCAGCAGCGGGCCCCACAGTTCGAAGGTGCTGGCGTCGAAGGCGATCGAACCGGTCGGCATGACGGCCATGTCCGGGCCGAAGCGCACATAGGAGGCGCCGCACACCAGCCGCACCACGTTGCCGTGCGTCACCTCCACGCCCTTGGGGGTGCCGGTGGTGCCGGAGGTGTAGCAGACGTAGGCGAGGTCGCCGGGTGTGCCCGGCGTGCCCGGAGGCGCCGAGGGCGTCTCCCCCGTGGCGTCCATGGCGTCGAGCACCGTTCCAAGGAAGGCGAAGTCCAACGCCGTGCCGGCCGGTGCGACCAGGAGCGAGACGCCGGAGTCGGCGAGCAGCCACTCGGTGCGCTCGGCCGGGTGGTCCGGTTCCAGGGCGAGATAGGCGCAGCCCGCCTTGAGGATGCCCAGCGCCCCGACGAGCAGGCCCGGGGTCCGTCCGGTGCGCAGCCCGATCCGGTCGCCGGGCCGCGCCCCGGACGCCCGCAGCGCCGCTGCCAGCCGGTCGCTCCGCTCGTCGAGTTCGGCGTAGGTCAGCGTCGTCCCCCGCCAGGTGACCGCCGGCGCGGACGGGGCGCGGCGGGCCTGCCGTACGAAGAGCTGGTGCACGGTGGCCGAGGCGGGGCGGGGCCGCGCCGTGTCGTTGAACCCGCGCAGCACCAGTTCGCGTTCACCGGCCTCCAGCAGCTCGGCCTGACGCACCGGGGCGTCCGGATGACCCGTCAGGAAGGCGGCGGCCAGCCGGAGGTGACGCCCCAGCCGTTCGGCCGTCTCCCTGGTGAACAGCGCGGCGCGCCAGCCCAGCAGCAAAGCCTCGCCGTCCCTGGTCAGGACGATGTCCCAGCCGCCGTCCTCGGGGACCGGCCGGTCGGTGACCAGCACGCCCCTGCCCGTCGGTGTGCCGTGGGGCATCGCGGCGCCGGTCCGGGCGAGCAGCGCGGCCGACGGCTCCCCGGGCACCACGGTGAGGGCGAGGGCACCGGTTCCGCCGTCGGTCAGGTCCGCGTCGACCAGCATCCGGCGCTGCCCGGTCCAGCGGTGCAGGACCAGGGCGAGGGCGGCGAGGGAGGCGGGCCCGGCCGCGCCGGGCAGCCGCAGCCGGCCGAGGGGTCCGGCCCCGCCCCCGCCGGTGCGGGAGCGGTCCGTGACCAGGAGGACCGCCTCGGCGTCGTCCCCGGACCGGCCCGGGGACGAGGGAGGGGTCTCAGGAGGTGGCGGGAACGGTCTCGGCATCGGGGTCGGGGCCCCGCTCGGCGCGCTGGTCATCGGCTGCTGTCACCCCCAGTCTGAAGGGAGTACGGCGGAAGAGGACGACGGTGAGCAGGCCGGGCGCGGTGGCCAGGGCCGCGACGCCGAAGATGAGGGCGTGGTAGTCGCTGCCGCTCAGCAGCATGCCGCCGAGCGCGGAACCGGCGGGCAGCGCACCGGCCATGACGGTGCGCATCAGGGTCATGGCCCGGCCGCGCATCTCGTCGGGCACCCGCGTCATCCGCACCACACCGCCGAGCACCGTCATGGGCGCGGAGAGGACGCCGTTCAGCGCGAGACCGAGGAGGATCCACGGCAGCGCGGTGGGGATGAGGAGGAACAGCACCGCGCCGGAGAGGAGTTGCAGCACGCCGATGCGCAGCATCTGCTTCTCCGAGGTCTCCACGGCCCCGGACACCAGCGAGCCGATCAGCTCGCCCGCCGCCATCACCGCGAGCATCAGGCCCAGCACCCCGGGCCCGCTGTGGAACTCGTACCTGGCGAGCCAGGGGATCGCCACCACCAGGGCCCCGGCCGAGACGTTGAAGGCGCCGAAGGAGAGCGTGAGCACCAGCAGGAAGCGGTCGCGCACGATGAGCAGGAACACCGGTGCCCAGCCGGGCTTGCCGGCCTCGGCGGCGCCGTCGCCGGACGGCTCGGGCCGCGCCAGGGGAGCCTTGATGCGGCTGATGAGGAGGGCGAACAGCAGATAGGTCGCGGCGTCGAGCAGCAGCACGTTGGGGGCGCCGAACGCTGTGATGAGCCCCGCGCCGATGGCCGGTCCGAGGACGTTGGCGGCCCCCATCGCGGTGGCCTCCAGTCCGGAGGCGGCCTGCAGCTTGTCCGCCGGCACCAGTTCGGGCAGGACGGCGGGGGTGCCCGCCAGCGGAATGATCTTCAGCAGCCCGTAGACCAGGGCCACCGCGTACAGGTGCCAGACGGCGAGCGCGCCGCTGACGGCCAGCAGCGGGATGAGCGCGACGACCGCACCGCGGAAGACCGAGTCGTAGATGAACAGTTTGCGCCGGGAGAACCGGTCGAGCAGCGGGCCGACGACCGCACCGCCGACGATCACCGGCAGCGTGAGACAGACCCCCAGGACGCCGAGCCCGGCGGCGCCCGCCTTGCCGAGTGTGATCCAGGCGAGGGCGGCGTACGTCGCGCCGTCTCCGAGGAGGTTGAGCACCAGGGCGGACCACAGGAGACGGTAGTCCCCTATGCGTAAAAGATTCAGGTAAGCTTTCACATTCACACCGCTCGGTAGACCGAAAAGGGCAGCAGAATCAGGCGGGACGACGTGGTGTGCACACCGGACCGTGTTCCCTATGCGAAAGAAAGACGCCGGAGCGGACCGGTCGCGCAAGGTGTGTGCGAGCGCAACGGTCCGTCGTTTCCACGGCGCCAAGGTGAATGAATTCTCGTACCGACTGTTCCCCGGTCCTTCAGGACGCGGTCATCCCCCGTTGATGTCCCCCAAAGTGCCCCCGTGTTGACGCGCCCACCGAAGCGGGGCGCTTTTGCGACGCCTGTTCTAGCAGGTTACCCACGGGCGGTCAATCATGATCTTGCAGCGGAAAATGACCTGTTCCGGACTTGTAGCCACATGATTGACACGAAGCCGCAGACAGGAGCGAGGGGCGAGGGAGGGGGCGGGACACGGAAGCTGACACTCCGGCCGCCCTCAACAGAGCGGAATCCGCCACTTCGCAGCGCGGCGCCCGACCGCGTCCCCGGACACGGCGCGGCCGGACGCCCGGACCCTCTCCGGAGAGCCGGCACACCGACCGCCCAGACCTGCGACACCGCCTCCCGGCCGGCACCTCGACGGGCGGCCCCGAATTCCGCACGGGCATGGCACCGCCCCTTGTGACGCCGATTTTCCCCGGGAAAGGAGAGGGGAAATCCCGCCGAGCGGCCCATTCCCTCCGCCACGCACGCGGCGAGTCCGTTCCGGAACCACAGGTGGACGAGTCGGTTTGCGGAACCGAATACGAAGCAGAGTGTTTACCTCTCCCTTTCCATGCCGCTTCCGACCGGATCGGCGGCATCTCTTCCGTCTTCCTCCCGCCGGCGCGGACAAAAACGGCTGCGGCATTGTCCCGCATCAGCGCGCGCCACGATCCCGGGCCTGAAGCAGCCGTATTCCGGAACCCGGCTCAACCTTTGACCAAGGGTGCACGCTGCGGTGACGCGCGCCCCGATGCGCCACCACTGCACCGTCTGCGCAGGTTGTCAGTCGTCGCGACCACGCACTATCGTCGCCACGCCTTGGTGCACGGGAAATCCGGTGTGATGCCGGTGCGGCCCTCGCCACTGTGATCGGGAAGTCCGGCTCCAGCCCTCGCGGCAGCCACTGGGTGCGTACGCACCCGGGAAGGCGGAGTCCGGGCGGTACGGCCCGTCAGCCAGGAGACCGGCCAAGGCGTGTTGTCCATCCACGAGGTGCTGGAGAGGGTCTGCTCAACCATGCATATAGCCGAGGGTTTTCTCCCGCCGGCGCACGCCATCGCCTGGGGTGCCGCGTCAGCGCCGTTCGTCGTCCACGGAGTGCGTTCTCTCACCCGCGAGGTCAAGGAACACCCGGAGAGCACGCTGCTCCTCGGCGCCTCCGGGGCCTTCACCTTCGTCCTGTCGGCCCTCAAGCTGCCCTCGGTGACGGGAAGCTGCTCCCATCCCACCGGAACCGGTCTCGGTGCGATCCTCTTCCGGCCGCCGATCATGGCGGTCCTGGGTACCATCACGCTGCTCTTCCAGGCGCTGCTGCTCGCACACGGCGGGCTGACCACTCTGGGCGCCAACGTCTTCTCCATGGCCGTCGTGGGACCGTGGGCGGGCTACGGCGCCTACCGGCTGCTCGGGCGGTACTCGATGCCGCCCATGGTGCCCGTCTTCTTCGGGGCGTTCGTCGCCGACCTGTCCACGTACTGCGTCACCAGCGTCCAGCTCGCCCTGGCGTTCCCCGACCCCGGCAGCGGCTTCCTCGGGGCGCTGGGCAAGTTCGGCGGCATCTTCGCCGTCACCCAGATCCCGCTGGCCGTCAGCGAGGGGCTGCTCACCGTCCTGGTGATGCGGCTGCTGGTGCAGTCCAGCAAGGGAGAGCTGACCCGGCTCGGGGTGCTGCGGGACGACAGGCGGCCCGCCACCGCGGCCGGGACGGAGGCCGCTGCCCGATGAGCCGCAACACGAAGATCAACACCCTGCTGCTGGTGCTCGTCGCCGCGCTCGCGGTGCTGCCCTTGGCGCTCGGCCTCGGCGACGGCAAGAAGGAGCCGTTCACGGGGGCCGACGCCCAGGCGGAATCGGCGATCACCGAACTGGAACCGGACTACAAACCCTGGTTCTCCCCCCTGTACGAACCGCCCTCCGGCGAGATCGAGTCGGCGCTCTTCGCCCTGCAGGCGGCGCTCGGCGCGGGCGTCCTCGCCTACTACTTCGGACTGCGCAGGGGACGCCGGCAGGGCGAGCGGCGCGCACGGGCCCGCCTCGCCGGCGCGTCCGCCGAAACCGGCGCCGGCGCAGGCACCCCCAGCGGGACCGTGGCCGAAGCCCTGGACCGAACCGGTTCCGGTCCCCTTCCCGGTACCGGTACCGGGAAGGGGACCGAGCCGGACGGCGGGCCGGCGGACGCCTCCCGGCCCGGGACCGGCGGGGTCTGAGCCCCGGTGCTGCCCCTCGACGCGGCGGCGCACAGCAGTCGCTGGCGCCGCCGCCATCCCGTGGACAAGGCCGTGCTCGGACTCGGTCTCACCGTCCTCGCCGTCTCCCTGCCGCCCTGGCCCGGCGCGGCACTGGTGCTGGCCGCGGCTCTGGCGATCCTGCTGGGCCCGGCGGGCGTTCCGGCCCGCAAGGTGTGGCGTGCCTACCGGATCCCGCTCGGATTCTGCGTCACCGGGGCCCTGACCCTGCTCGTACAGCTCGGCGGTCCCGAGGGGTTCGTCTCCCTCGCGGACGGCGGACCCCAGCGGGCCGGCGGTCTGCTGCTGCGCACCTCGGCCGCCTCGCTGGGTGTGCTGCTGTTCGCCTTCACCACCCCGATGTCGGACCTGCTGCCCCGCCTGACCAGGGCCGGGGTGCCGGCCGCGGTGGTGGACGTCGCCCTCGTGACGTACCGCATGACCTTCCTCCTGCTCGACTCCACCAGCCGCGTCCGGCAGGCGCAGTCCGCACGGCTCGGACACACCACCCGGGCCGCGGCCTGGCGGTCGCTCGCCGGTCTCGGCGCCACCGCCTTCGTGCGGGCCTTCGACCGGGCGAGCCGGTTGCAGGCCGGGCTCGCGGGGCGCGGTTACGACGGCACCCTGCGCGTGCTGCTGCCCGAGGCCCGCGTCTCCCGGCCGTTCCTTGCCGCGAGCAGCACGCTCCTGGCGGGTCTGGTGGCCCTCACCTTCGTCCTGGAAAGGTTTCTGCCATGAACAGCGGCAAGAGCGAGCCCCTGGTCGCTCTGCGCGGCGTCTCCTACGCGTACGAGGACGGGCCCGACGTGCTCGGCGGCCTGGACTTCGAGGTCCGCGACGGCCGCGCGGTGGCGCTCCTCGGACGCAACGGCAGCGGGAAGACGACCCTCATGCGGCTGCTCAGCGGCGGCCTGCGCCCACGCACGGGCGAGGTGAGGGTGCAGGGCCGCCCGGTGACGTACGACCGCAAGGGGCTGACCCGGCTGCGCACCACCGTCCAGCTGGTCGTCCAGGACCCGGACGACCAGCTGTTCGCGGCCTCCGTCGAGCAGGACGTCTCGTTCGGTCCGCTGAATCTTGGCCTGTCCGACGCCGAGGTCCGTGCCCGCGTCACCGAGGCGCTCGCCGCGCTCGACATCACCGCCCTGGCCGACCGCCCCACCCATCTGCTCTCCTACGGCCAGCGCAAGCGGACCGCCATCGCGGGTGCCGTCGCGATGCGTCCCCGCGTCCTGGTACTCGACGAGCCCACGGCGGGGCTCGACCCGGACGGCCAGGAGCGCCTCCTGGCCACCCTCCGGTCCCTCCAGGAGGCGGGTACGACCGTCGTCATGGCCACCCACGACGTGGATCTGGCCCTGCGGTGGGCCGACGACGCCGCGCTGCTCACCCCCGAGGGCCTGCGCACCGGCCCGGTGGCCACGGCGCTGGCCCGCCGCGACCTGCTGGCCCGCGCCG
>NZ_VJOK01000001.1:477356-527597 GCF_013302895.1 Streptomyces albus subsp. chlorinus
GGCGCGCGGCGGCCCGGTCACGGCCGGGGGTCGGTGCGGTGCCAGCGGGGGCGGGCGTCGGCGCCCCGGCGGCCCGCGACCGACGCGCAGCGGGGGCAGACCCGCTGTACGCGGTCCGCGGCTCCGCCGGAGTCGGGGAAGATGTCCGGCCACCCGATGTGGGGGAACCGCACCAGCTGGGAGCGGCTGAGTGAGAGGCCGCAGACGGTCTGGTTGAGGCCCTGTTCCCAGGCGTGCACCTCGCCCGCGGGCAGACGGCGGCCGTCCTCCTCGTCCACCCACCTGCCGGATGCCGCGACCGCGTAGCGCTTCGATGCTGCCATGTGTGCTCGCGCCTCCTCGCGTTCCCGTGTCCCCGTGTCCCCGCGTTCCCGTGTCCCCGCGTTCCCGCGTTTCCGCGTTCCCGCATCCGGCGCGGTGGCCGGAGGGCCGGCGGTGGTCGCCGGCCCTCCGCGTCGAGCCGTGGGCGCGGCCCGTCGGTGCGGCCCGTGGGCCGGCCCCTCAGCGGGTGACGACGTGCCTCTCGTCGGGGACGCAGTGGGTCATGGTGAGACCGGTGACGTCCCTCGGGGGGTTGTCGCCGAGGTTGGCGAGCCGCTCACGGTCCTCGTCGGTCAGGCTCTGGCCGGCCAGCGGTTCGAGGTGGGCGACGTCCCGCGGGCCGATGCCGAGCCCCTCCCCGACCCGCAGGCCGAGGTCGTTCTCGACCAGCAGGAAGTGCCACACCATCCGCTCCTGGACGGCACGGTCGGCCTGGGAGATGAGGGTGACGAAGTTCTTCACCAGGTCGTCGCGCTCCCAGTCCTCCATGAGGCGGTAGCGCTGGCCCGCCTGGAGGTAGTCGTTGGTGCGCGGGATGCGTTTGCGGGTCACCCGCCCCCGGATCTCCGGCCCCTCGTCGTCGGAGGTCGGGTACTGGGCCTCGTGCAGTCCCCCGGTGATCGACGGCTCGTAGTTGACCTCCGGGTCGCCGCCGTGCGGGTCCTGCTCGTAGGTCATCAGACCGTCGCGCTGGTTGGTGTGCACCGTGGCGTTCTTGGCGCGGTTGACCGGGAGCTGGAGGTAGTTCGGACCCACCCGGTAGCGCTGGGTGTCGCTGTAGGAGAAGGTCCGCCCGACGAGCATCTTGTCGTCGGAGAAGTCCAGGCCGTCGACCAGAACACCGGTGCCGAAGGCGACCTGCTCGTTCTCGGCGAAGTAGTTGCCGACCGTGCGGTCCAGGACCAGGCGGCCCACCCGCTTGGGCGGGAAGTCCTGCTCCGGCCACGTCTTCGTGTCGTCCAGCGGGTCGAAGTCCAGTTCGGGATGCTCGTGGTCGTCCATCATCTGGACGAGCAGTTCCCACTCGGGGTGGTCGCCGCGCCGGATCGCCTCGTACAGGTCCTTCGTCGCATGCCCCAGGTCCTGCGCCTGGACGGCCGCCGCGTCCTCCTCGGTCATGCTGCGTACCCCCTGCCTGGGCATCCAGTGGTACTTGACCAGGACGGTCTTCCCCTCGCTGTTCACCCACTTGTAGGTGTTCACACCGAAGCCCTGCATGTGCCGGTAGTCGGCGGGGATGCCACGCGGGCTGAAGAGGTTGACGAGCATGTGCATCGACTCGGGGGTCTGCGACATGAAGTCGAAGATCCGGGCCGGCTTCTGCTCGTGCGAGACCGGGTCGGGCTTGAGGGCGTGGATGACGTCGGGGAACTTGATGGCGTCCCGGATGAAGAAGACGCCCAGGTTGTTGCCGACCAGATCCCAGTTGCCGTCCTCGGTGTAGAACTTCACGGCGAACCCGCGCGGGTCGCGGGCCGCCTCGGAGGAGTCCCGGCCGCCGATGACGGTGGAGAACCGTACGGCCACATCGGTGCGCTTGCCCCGCTCCTGGAACAGCTTCGCCCGGGTGTAGCGGCCGATGGGCTCGTTGCCCCACTGTCCGTAGCTCTCGAAGTAGCCGTAGGCGGTGACGCCGCGGGCGTGGACGACCCGCTCGGGGATGCGCTCCCGGTCGAAGTGGCTGATCTTCTCCAGGAACTGGTAGTTCTCCAGCGTGGCCGGTCCGCGCGCGCCGACGGTCCGCTGGTTCTGGTTGTCGTAGACCTTGTGTCCCTGCCGGTTGGTGAGCACCGGGCGGTCGTCGCCGGGTGTGGGGCCCTGGCTTGCTACGTCTGTCACTGCTCTCGGTTTCCTTCGCCACTCGAAGGCGCTCGGTCCGCGCCGGGGGTTGGACTCGGATGAACACGAGTACCCGTTCGGACGGCATTGGCGCGGACACTCACCTCTTCAGTGCAATCGCTCCGGCACCGGGGTGGGTGGCGCCGCCGATACCGGACCGTTGTGATCGGGAGGGGGCCGCGGGGCAACCTCCGGGCCCGCGGCGGGGTCACCTGGATACCCGAACCGGTCGGGTGTCTTGCCGGAAGGACCACCATCGTGACCCACCAGCTGCGCAGGACCGCCGTCACGGCGGCCGCTTTCTCCCTCGCCGCCACGGCGGTCCTGGCGGGGTGCTCGTCCGACGACTCCTCCGAGAAGGACGGTCCCCCCGGGAAGCGTGACGGCAGGAGCACCTCCCAGGCCGCTCCCCCGTCGCAGGCCCCGCTCGGCAGGGCGGCGCTGAAGAAGGCGCTCTTGCGCGAGGGGGACGTCAAGGGGGTCGATGTCGAGCCCCTGCCGGGGGACGAGGCGGAGGCGAAGCTCGCGCTGGCGGCGGGCGGCGCGAGACCGGCGGTGTGCTCGCCGCTGGTGCACATGGCCGCGCACACCTCGGTCCCCGCGCCGAAGTCCCGCGGGGCCGTCACGACCAGCCGGGAGGACGGCCTGGTCACGTCCGTGGGGCTGATGGGCCACGAGGCGGCGGACGCGGCGAGGATCGTCGCGGCCCTCCGGACCGCCGTGGAGAAGTGCGGTGACGGCTTCAAGGACGAGGTGGGTTCCTACCGGGGCCTCGCCGCGCTGCCGGACCCCGCGCAGGGCGACGAGGGGGTGTCCTACCGGCTGAAGAGCACGATGGACGGCGAGACCGTGCCCCTGACCTTCACCGTGATCCGCTCCGGCGGCACGCTCGCCGTTTTCTTCGGCACCAATCTCGTCGAGCCGGACAGGACGAAGCCGGCACCCGAGGTGGTCCGCGCCCAGCTCGCCAAGCTGCCCGGCTGAGGCACCCCCGCCGGAGTGCCCCCGTGCGGCCTCAGTCACCGGCGGACGGCCTCAGTCACCGGCGGTCCCCTCGCCGGGATCCTTGCGCCGTACCAGGCCGACCACATGGGCGGCCAGTGTGTCCAGGACGGCGGCGGCGTCCTGCCCGTCGCCGAGGACGAGGTAGTTGAGGGTGAGGCCGTCGATCGCGGACGCCAGGTAGCGCACCAGGGTCTCGGCGGGGACGAGGAGTTCGAGGCCGAGGTCCGTGCACAGGCGGTCGAGGAGTTCCCGGCTGGCAGCGGCGTACTGCTCGTACTGGCGCCTGGCCAGGTAGCCGAAACCGGGCCGGCGCAAGGCGTACTGGGTCAGTTCGTAGGTCAGCATGTGCTCGTCCGGGTGGGCGAGCACATGCGCCCAGTAGGTGTGCAGGGCGGTGCGGACGTTCTCGCGTACGCCGGCCGCCGGGTGGATGCGCGCGGCGACCGGTGTCGCGGAGTGCGCGGTGATGGTCTCCATGACGTTCTCGATCAGTTCCTGCTTCGAGGCGAAGCAGTAGTGGAAGACGCTGAGCGAGACGCCCGCCTCGGTGCAGATGGAGCGGGTGGTGGCCTTCCCGGCACCGTCGCGGGTCATCACCCGGATCGCCGCCTCGACCAGTTGTCTGCGCCGTTCCGACGACGGCAGCCGTTCCATGGGGTGCTCCTCGGGTGCGGGCCGCCCCGGCCGTCACCGATGGGCGGTGAAGACCCGGTGAAGGCGAGGGGGAGAGTACGGGCGGCGGGCGCCGGGCAGGTCCCGCACGCCGGGATGCTCACGGTTTCGCGGGTCGACGCCCGACGCCTACGGCGGCGGACGCGGACACAGGCAGCGGTCCGAGGTTGCGTCAGGACAGCTTTCAGGTCAAGCGTCCAGGACGATTGACCTGTTCATGCCGTGGCGGCAAGCTGTGCCGGTCAGGACCCGGGAGGCCGGTTTCCGCGGCGAGCCCGTCGAGCAGCGACCGCCTGAAGGAGCGCCAGATGCGACAACGATGGACCGGCCTCGTCACGTCAGCCTGTCTGGTGGTGACCGCGGCGCCCTCACTCGCGCTCGCCGCCCCCGCCGCCCCCGCCGCGCGGGAGCGTCCCGCCGCCGCGTCCGGGCAGGCGGCCGGCTCGTCCGGCGAGGTGACCGACCACTGCCGGGGCCAGTGCCACGACGTCCTGCCGCCCGGCGAGAACGGCTCGGCCACCGCGGCGCAGATCATCCTCAACAAGATCACCGGCGCCAAGCCCAAGCACAGCGACGACCAGTTGGGCAAGTACGCCGATCTGGTGGACAACTACGCGGGGCTGACCAACGGCAAGCTCAGCACCTTCTTCAACGACGCCTCCTTCGGTGTGCCCGAGGGCCAGGCGGAGAGCAGGAAGAACCCGGGCGGCCGCGCGGACGTCACCATCACCCGGGACAGGTCCGGGATCCCGCACATCAAGGGCACGACCCGCTTCGGCACCGAGTACGGCGCCGGGTACGCGGCAGGCCAGGACCGGCTGTGGATGATGGATGTGTTCCGGCACATAGGGCGGGGCGAGCTGACCTCCTTCGCGGGCGGCGCGGAGGGCAACCGCCAGCTGGAGCAGCAGTTCTACCTGGGCGGCGCCTACAAGGAGAGCGAGCTGCGGGCGCAGGTGGACCGGGTGAGGGACTCCGGGCCGCGCGGACAGCAGGCGTACGAGGACGTCACCGCCTATCTGAAGGGCCTCAACCGCTACATCGACGATGCGAAGAAGGGGCTGTACTTCCCCGGCGAGTACGACCTGACGGGGAACGCCGACATCCTCACCGGCGAGGGGATCGAGCCGTTCAAGGCCACTGACCTGGTGGCCATCGGCACGGTCATCAGCGCCCTGTTCGGCTCCGGCGGCGGCGACCAGGTGGCCGCCGCACTGGTCAAGCAGGCCGCCGAGCGCAAGTACGGCAAGGAGGAGGGCGAGAAGGTCTACCGGGCGTTCCGGATGCAGAACGACCCGGAGGCCGATCTCACGCTCCACGACGGCCAGCGGTTCGACTACGCGGCGAGCCCCGGGAATCCGCGCGGGGTGGCCCTGCCCGACCCGGGCTCGGTGAGCGAGCAGCAGGTGGTGTACGACCCGACAGGGTCGGCCGCTCGGGGGAAGGCGGCGAAGCGGGCGGCCGGCACGGGCGAAAAGGGCTCCGGCACCGGGGCCGCGGCCGAGTCCGCGCGGGACCGGTCGGCCACCTCCGGCGCCAACCTGAGGCACCGGCCGGAACTGGCGAAGGCCAAGGGCGCGCTGTCCGGCGGCGTGCTGCCCAAGGACCTGTTCGCGCGCAAGCACGGCATGTCGAACGCACTGGTGGTGTCCGGCAAGCACACCGACACCGGCAACCCGGTGGCCGTCTTCGGCCCGCAGACCGGCTACTTCGCGCCGCAGCTGCTCATGCTCCAGGAGATCCAGGGGCCCGGGCTGAGCGCACGCGGCGCCGCCTTCGCCGGGCTCAACATGTATGTGCAGCTGGGCCGGGGACAGGACTACGCCTGGAGCGCCACCTCGGCGAACCAGAACATGACCGACACCTACGCCGTGGACCTGTGCAACACCGACGGCAGCCCGGCGACGAAGGACTCCACCGCGTACGTGTTCCACGGCAGGTGCACGCCCATGGAGAAGCTGGTCCGCGAGAACGCCTGGCGGCCCACCCTCGCCGACGGCACCAGGGCGGGCTCGTACAAGCTGGTCGCGCACCGCACCAAGTACGGGGTGGTCCGCTACCGGGCCACGATCGACGGCAAGCCCGTCGCCTACACCGCGCTGCGCTCCACGTACCACCACGAGGTCGACACGCTGATCGGCTTCCAGATGTTCAACGACCCGGACGCGGTCACCGGCCCGGAGAGCTTCCAGAAGGCGGCCTCCCGGATCGGCTACACCTTCAACTGGTTCTACGCCGACGCACGGCACACGGCCTACTACAACTCCGGCCTCAACCCGACCCGCCGCCCGGACGTCGACCCCAACCTGCCGATCCGGGCGAACGAGGGGACCGAGTGGCAAGGCTGGGACCCGGAGACCAACACCGTCCCCAACACGCCGTTCGCCGCGCACCCCCACGACATCGGCCAGGACTACTACGAGTCCTGGAACAACAAGATAGCCAAGGGGTACACGGTGGCCGGCTTCGGGAACGGGCCCGTCTACCGCAGCAACCTGCTCGACGAGAGGATCAAGTCCCTGATCAGCGACGGCAAGAAGGTCTCCCGCGCCTCACTGACCCGGGCCATGGAGGACGCCGCGGTCACCGACCTGCGCGGCGAGGCCGTACTGCCCCTGCTGCTGAAGGTCATCGGCACGGAGAAGGTCACCGACCCCGGCCAGAAGGAGGCCGTCGACAGCCTGCGCAGCTGGCTGGACGACGGCGCGAAGCGCAAGCAGACCGGTCCGGGCAGCAGGACCTACGCCCATGCCGACGCGATCCGCCTCATGGACGCCTGGTGGCCGCTGCTGGTCGAGGACGAGTTCCGCCCGAACCTCGGAACGGACCTGTACGACGCCCTCACCCGCGCGCTCCAGATCGACGAGACGCCCTCCACCCCCGGCGACGGGGTGGGCCACAAGGGGTCGGCCTTCCAGCAGGGATGGTGGTCGTACGTGCACAAGGACCTGCGCAACGTGCTCGGCGAGAAGGTGCCGGGCGCCGCGCCCCGGAAGTTCTGCGGGGCGGGCGATGTCGCGCAGTGCCGCCGCACCCTGCTGAGCACGCTCGCCGAGGCGGCGCGGACCCCGGCCGCGAAGACCTACCCGGGCGACGACGTGTGCGAGGCCGGCGACCAGTGGTGCGCCGACGCCGTCCAGCAGCGCCCCCTCGGCGGCATCACCCACGCTCTGACCAGCTGGCAGAACCGGCCGACCTACCAGCAGGTGGTGCAGTTCCCCTCCCACCGGTGAGATGACGCGGTTCCCCTCCCACCGGTGGGGTGGCGACGGGAGGACCCGCCGCGAGCGCGGCGGCGAGGGGGTACCGGCCCGTCCGGTACCCCCTCGGCCCTGTGCCGCCGCCGGTCACCGGCAGGGCCGCCCTCCCGGTGGCCGGTACGGGTGCACCTTACGGAGAGGCCGGGGCGGCCGGGGGGTGCCGGCCGGAGCGACCGGCCGGGCCCGGTGGCCGGTCACGAGACGAGCCGGAGGACCGCGGTACCGTCCGGCCCGGATGCCACCTGGAGCACGACCGCGCCGTCCACCTTCTCGGGCGGCTCCTCGCCCGCCGCGCCGCACGAACTGCTGCTGCCGCCGCTGCGGAAGACGGCGACACAGCCGCTGCCCTCACCGCCGGCCTCGCCGCTGGTCCTGCTGCTGCCCGACGTCACCTTGTAGGCGACCTTGTTCCTGCCGACCTCGCTCAGGGACAGCTTCGCGGAGCGGCCCGCGATCTCGAAGCGGACGGTCACCGGTTCGGACACCGCGATCTCGCAGTTCCCGTCGGAACACGCCCGCGGGTCGCTCCCGTCGGCGGCCGTCACCGAGGGAGAGGGGCGGGGCGAGGAGGACGACGCTCTCTTGGCCGGGTGGGGGGCCGAGGAGTCGCCGTCGCCGGTTCCGGCGTCCGAGCCGCCGCATCCCGCGACGGCCATCGCGCAGAGAGCGGCCACCGCGCAGAGGGCAGCCGGCACGGTGCGGCCCGCCCCACCTCGGCGGTGTCCTGCCGTGGTCCCGCCGGGCATGGCGTTCATCCCCCTCGCGTCTCCTCGGAGCACTGTCGTGGCGCGTCGCGGCGCGCTCCGCGGCCAGCCTACTGGGCGGCCGCCGGTGCGGAACCCCTGCCGCGCAAGGGAACTCACCGCGTCGTCGGCGTCCCGCCTCTGCTGTGATTGCTTTGCTGCGGTGGGGAAACCCCGGTGCGTGAGGCGCTCGAGGAGCGGGCAGCGAGTGACGTGCGGGAGGTGCGCGTGTGCGGACGGTGACATCGAGGGCGGTCCGTGCGCGTGGCAGCCGCGCCGGTGAGTGACGGGAGTCGTCCATGGACGCGAGCCAGCCCATGCCGGTCTTCACCACGCTGGACGCGCTCACCCGGCTGGTCACCCGCCGCAGCCATCTGTACGTGCGCTGGTCACGGGGCCCCGCCGTCGATCTGGAGCGGTCCTCCAGCATGGACGACCTGACGGGTGCCGCGATGCCGGGGCTGTCCGCCAGCCCGCTCGACGTCGAGGAGTGGTGGGAGGACCGCCCCGTCCACGTGTGGGTGGCGCGCCGGCTCTACGACTACTCCCACCTCCCCCGGGTCAAGGACCCGCGCGCCCGCCCGTGGGTGCTGGCCGGACAGGAGCGGGGACGCGGCCCCGACAACGAGCCGCTGGTCCGGCACGTGGAACCGCTCGGCTGGATCGGGCCCCAGGTGCTCACCCAGGCAACCGCCGTCATCACTCGCCAGCCGGGCCGCTGGGGTCCTCTGCACCGGGGCGAGAACACGCCCTGAGGCGTACCCGTCCGGGCACGGCCCCGGGGAGACCGGCCCGGAGCGGCAGGCGCTGCCGTGCGACGCGGCCGGGCCGGCACTGCTGGCGGTGCTGGACTCGCCGCGCCCGGCGGAACGGCCGGCCTTCGTGCTGCGCGGTCTGTCCGGCCGGCCCTTCGACGGGATCGCCCGGGTCACCGGCCGCACGCCCGTCGCCACCCACAAGCGCGCCAGCCGGGCCCGCCTCCGCGTCCGGAGCACCGCACCCGCACCCGACCCGGATCCGGTCGCCCAACACCGTGCGGTGGACGCCTTCCTGACGGCCGCGCGCGGAGGCGACCTCGAGGGCCTGCGGCCGTCCTCGGCCCCGGCATCGTGCTGCGGGCCGACGGCGGCAGGCTGCTGCCCGGCGGCATGAAGGTGCTCCGCGGCACCGAGTGGACCGTGGACACGACGTGTAACCACCGCTGGACGCCCGCGAGTTCGCCGGGCGCCGCACCCGAGTGGGCCGCTCCCGAGCCGCCGGGCCGCCCAGGCGGCACGGACCAGCCGCGATCGCGGGGTTTCGCCCGCGCCGCGGCGTGCGATCCGGGAAGTCCCGGGCGTACGGGGGCACTTGCATGCGATTGCCCAGGGTAGCGACTCATCGCTTACAGTAGTGGCAAGGAGAGTGGACGGAGGGCGCGGTGCGACGATGGATGGTTCTGGTCGTGCTGTTGTCCGGCGTGTTCCTGGCGAACCTCGATGTGTTCATCGTGGTCGTGGCCATGCCCGAGATCCGCCGGAGCCTCGGCGCCGGCGAGGGCCAGCAGCAACTCGTCCTCGCGGGCTACCAGTTGGTGTACGGGCTGGGGCTGATCGCGGGCGGACGGCTGGGCGACCACACCGGCACGCTGCGCACCTTCCGTACCGGCATGGTGCTGTTCACCGCCTCCTCGGTGGGCTGCGCGCTCTCCCCGTCCGCCGGGCTGCTGGTGGCGTTCCGGCTGGCCCAGGGGCTGGGCACGGCGCTGCTGGTGCCGCAGGTGTACCGGTCGGCCCAGACGCTGTTCACCGGCGCGGGCAGGCGCAGGGCCCTGGCACTGACCGGCGGCGTGATGGGGCTCGGCGCCGTGTGCGGGCAGCTGTTCGGCGGATGGCTGCTGACCGCCGATCCGGCGGGCCTGGGCTGGCGTTCGGTCTTCCTGGTGAACGTACCGGTGGGAGTGGCGGCGCTGGCCGCGCTGCCGTGGGCCGCCGGCACCTCAGGCTCCGCCTCCCACACCCCGGCCGGAGCGCCGGGCCCCGCCCGGGAAACGGACGCGCCGGGCCCCGCCCGGGACGCGGCGGACACCCCGCGTGCCCGTGGCGCCTCGCGCACCCGCGCCCGGCTGGACCTGCCCGGGACGGGTCTGGCCGCGCTCGCTCTCGGACTGCTCATCGGCCCTGTGCTGCTCGGCGGCCACTCCGGTCCGGGGCCGTGGTCCCTTCCCCTGCTCGCCGCCTCGGTCCCGGTCGCGCTGCGCTTCCTCAGGTACGAACGTGCGGTGCACGCGCGCGGGGGCGATCCGCTGCTGCCCCCGGCCCTGCTGCGCTGCCCCGGGTTCGGCCGGGGGCTCGCCGTGGTGGCCGTGGTCAACGGCGGCCTCGGCGCCTTCATCCTCACCCTCGGTCTGCTGCTCCGACAGGGGCTGGGCTGGTCACCCCTGATGACCGGCGTGGGGATGGTGCCGACGGCCGCCGCGTTCGCGCTCGCCTCCCTCCTGGTGCCCAGAGTCCGGCGGGTGCCCCAGCCGTGGCTGCTGTGCGGTGCGGCCGGGCTCGCCGCCACCGGGTATCTCGGCTGCGCGGTGAGCGCCGCGGGCCTCGGGGCGGGGACGCTGATGTGCTCGCTGGGGGTGGCCGGCGCGGGACTGGGGCTGTTCGTCGGGCCGGTGCTGACGGCCACGCTGCGCCACGTGCCGGAGGACATCGCCGGTGCCGCCTCGGGAGTGGTCGCCACGGTGCAGCAGCTCGGCGCGGCGCTGGGCGTCTGCGCTCTCGGTGCCGTCTTCTTCGCGCTCCTGGACTCGGGCAGCGGTTTCTCCACCGCGTTCGCGGCGACCGCCGCGGCGATCGCCGTCACCACCGCCGCCGGTGGTCTGTGGGCACGGGGCATCCGGCCCGCCGCACGCACGCCGGACACCACCGCCGCCCTCCCCCGCGCCGCCAGACCCTGACGCCGCGTCGCCGCCCTGTGCGGCGGACGTCGTCGCGGCCCGCCCGACGCCGGGCCGCCGCCCGCGGACGGCCGGTATCCGGTCCGCTCCGCGATTCCCTGTCACCCGACAACGGAGGCACCTCTTGCCCCCCGCCACGCAGTCCCCCGCACCGCCCCGCTCCCCCGTCGCGGAGGAGCGACTGACCCGCGTCTTCCCGCTGGTACGCCGGTACGTCGCCGGACTCCTCGACGCGTACCTCCCCGGACAGGCGCATCTGCGGGAGCCGCTCGGCCGGCTCGTCGCGGAGGGCAGGGCCTCGCCGCATGAGCTGTCCCTGCCGCTGCTGGTGCACGCCTCCATGACCGGCGACCCGGCCCCGGCCGTTCCGGTCGCCGCCGTGCACGCGCTGTGGTGGCGCGCCGCCAACGCCTTCGACGACCTCGCCGACGACCACGGCCGGCCCCGCCTGTACGGGATGCCCGGCGGCGTCGTGCTGACGGCGGCGCTGGAGTGCGGTTACGCGCTGCCGCTGCGGGCGCTGGCCGCCATGGAGGCTCCCGGCCCCGTCCGCGAGGACCTGACCAGGACGTATCTGGACGGTTGGACCACCGCCAGCAACGGCCAGCTCGGAGACCTGCTCACCCGGCCCGACAGCTCCGGCCCGCGCGACGTGCTGGCCGTCTACCGGGACAAGAGCGGGGCGATCTACGCGATGGCCTGCGCCATGGCCGCACGGCTCGCCATCGGCACCGGACACCCCAGCCGGGGGGCCGCCGAACGGATCGCCGGCTGGCGGCGCTTCGGCCAGACCCTCGGCCTGCTGGCGCAGTTCCGCAACGACGAGGACGACCTGCACGGGGGCCCTGGCGAGGACCTGCGCAACCAGACGCCCACCTATCTGCTGGTCCACCTGCTGAGCACCCTGACCGGCCGGCGCCGGGAGCGGGCCCTGGCCCTGCTGCGCCAGGCGCCGGTCTCTCAGGCCAGCCGTGCGGAACTGCGGTCGATGATGACCGAGCCGACCGTGCTGCGTGCGTACCACGCGCGCCTGGCCGGCCTGCGCGACGAGGCGTACGAGCTGCTCGGCACCCTCGCTCCCGACTGCCCCTTCGGAACCGCGCTCGGCTCCCGCGTCCACGCGGAGACGCACTTCCTGCCCCCAGGGCCCGACGACCGGCGGCCGTGACCCGCGTCCGGACGGTGGGCGGGGCCGGTGCCGGTTCGGGAAAGAGGGGGCCGCGGGGTCGCCGTCGTCAGGAAGGGTGTCCGGCCAGCGCCGCGTCGACGGCGGCCTCCGCGTGCAGCCGGGCGGTGGGGAAGACCGGGACCGGGCTGTGCTCCGGGCCGATGAGGAGTTCGATCTCGGTACAGCCCAGGATCACCCCTTCGGCTCCCTGGGCGACGAGCTCCCCGATGACCCGCTGGTAGGCGGCGCGTGAGTCCTCGCGCACGATGCCCGCGCACAGCTCTTCGTAGATCACCTTGTGCACGAGGGCGCGTCCCTCCGCGCCGGGGACTCGCACATCGAGGCCGGCCGCCTCCAGGCGGCCGCGGTAGAAGTCCTGTTCCATCGTGAACGCGGTCCCCAGCAGTCCGATACGGCGCAGCCCGGCGGCGCGCACCGCTTGGGCGGTGGTGTCGGCCAGGTGCAGCAGGGGAACCGAGACGGCGGCCTCGATGTGCGCGGCGACCTTGTGCATGGTGTTGGTGCACAAGAGCACCATGTCGACGCCCGCGCTCTGCAGCGACCGGGCGGCGGCGGCCAGCAGTTCGCCGGCCTCCTCCCAGCGCCCCTGGACCTGTAGCCGCTCGACCTCCGCGAAATCGACGGAGTACAGCACGCACGGGGCCGAGTGCAGTCCGCCGAGCCGGGACCGGGTCAGCTCGTTGAGCATCCGGTAGTACTCCGCCGTCGATTCCCAGCTCATCCCGCCGATCAGCCCGATCGTCCTCATGGCCCCTCTTCCGCCCGCCTCGTGCGTGCGCTGTTCCGCGCCGCTTCCTGGTGGCAAGAGCGTGCGACAGAACCGACCTCAAAGCAATTCAAGATTTTCTGGGCTTATCCATAAGTGAACCTGATGGCGTTCCCGGTCAGGCGTGCCGCAGCTGGTCGCGCAGTTCGCGGGCGACCTGGCCCATCAGCGCCTCGGCTCCCGGCTGGCTGGCGGCGGGAACGAGGGACTCGGTGAGGGCCGCGACGGCGAAGACGTCCCCGTCCTCGTGTTCCACGACCCCGACCTCGTGGCGCAGGTTCACCAGTGTTCCCGTCTTCGACGCCCAGGTGGCCGTGTCGGAGCTGAAGTCGGGTGCCAGCCGCTGGCGCATGACATTGTCGGCCATGAGGGACCGTATCCGCGCGGCCACCTCGGAGGGGACGGCCGAGGGTGTCCAGAGGGCCTCCAGCAGATCGGTGAAGGCGCGGGCGGTACCGGTGTTGGTGCGCGAGACGTCCAGCTGCGGCAGACGGTGGCCGTGGCCGCTGGTGCCGGCGGCGATGGCGAGGGAGTGCGCCAGGTGCGCGGCCTCGGGCGGGAGGTCTTCGAGGGGGGCGTCGGTCAGTTCGCCCAGGGCGTGGCGGACCGTGATGCCCCGCAGGCCCAGCTTCCGCGGCAGCGCGTCCACGTCGGCGGGCGGCGTGAGGCCGAACAGGGCGTTCGCGGCGACGTTGTCGCTGAGCGAGGTGCTCAGGTAGAGCAGGTCGTCGAGGGCGACCCGGGCGGGGTGCCGGAAGCGGGTCAGCCCGGTGGGGCCGGGCCTGGTCTCGCGGCCCGGTTGCACCTCCAGCGTCTGCGCCCCGTCGAGTTCGCCGCGCCGGACGCGGTCGAGCGTGGCGAGTGCGAGGGGGATCTTGACGAGGGAGGCCACGGGCAGCTCGGTGTCCGGGTCGATGCCCAGCTCTTCGCCGGAGCGCAGGTCACGCACCAGGAAGGAGCCGCGCAGTCCTCCCTCCCGCAGGGTCCGGCGCAGCTCGCGCAGCAGGCGGTCGGCGGTCACGTCTTCCTCTCTCCCCTCACCGGCACGCCGTCTTCCCCGGCATCCCCGTCCTCCCCGGCATCCCCGGCCGCACCGGCCGCACCGGCCGCGCCCAGGCACTCCGCGAGAGCCCCGCCCAGGCGGGTTCCGAGACGTTCGGCGTCGCCTTCCTCGACGGCCAGCAGGCCGAAGGTCCGCTCCAGCCGCAGCTCCCCCACCGGGCGCCAGTGCAGGCCGAACTCCCGGGCCTGGAGCGGCGTGCACAGCAGCAGGTCCTCCGAGGTGAACACCTCGGAGGCTGCCTGGGCGAGGCTCGTCGCCACCGCCAGCTGTGCGGGGCGCAGCCCGACGGCGTCGCGCACCCGCACGACCCGGTCCCTGACGTGCGGGACGTCGTCCTCGGGCTGGAGCCAGACGCGGCGGGGCGGGCCCTGGTCGGTGCGCCGGGGGCGCAGTGTCTCCAGGTAGACGCGCCGGGCCCGCGGCGGTGCGACCCCGGCGAGCCCGAGCGGCACGGACCAGCGCGCCTGGTCGGGCGGCACGGTGACGACCGCGGCCCGCACCTGCTGGGAGCGGACGAGGTGCGGACGGGCAGCGGGGGCGGCGGTACGCACCTCCAGGGCGATGCCCTGGGCGCGGGCCGCGGCCACGAGGCGGGCGAGGCCGGGCGCGGGGCAGGTTTCGGGGAGGGCCAGCCGGACGGGCCTGCGGCGGGCGGTCTCCGCCTCGTGCTCCAGTTCCTCCGCGGCCGTCATCAGCTGCCGGGCGGCGGGCAGCAGCTCGCGGCCGAAGGGTGTCAGCCGCGCCTGGCGGGAGCTGCGCTCGAACAGCCGCTCGCCCAGGTGCCGCTCCAGGGCGGCGACGCGGCGGCTCGCCACCGACTGCGACATGTGCGCGGCGGCGGCACCGAGCGTGAAACTGCCGCGTTCGCTCACGTACACGAACGCGCGGCAGGCACCCACAAGATCCACGCTGTCACTCTACGGGCCCGGTGGACCGGTGCTGATCGCGCATGGGAGCCGGTGGACCGGTCGCGCATGGGTGCCGGTGGACCGGACGTGTCCGGCATGGCGGGCTGGCGGGCGACGTGCCGGGGCTGCCGGACCGGTGGGGCCGGACCGGGGCCGGGTTTCTCCCGCGCGGCCGGCGGGCGCATAGGCTCGACGGATGGCAAAGTACTTCGACGTCCACCCCGAGAACCCGCAACCGCGCACCATCCGTACCGTGGCCGACAGTGTGCGGGCGGACGCGCTCATCGCGTACCCGACCGACTCGTGCTTCGCTCTGGGATGCCGGCTGGGCAGTCACGACGGCGTGGCCCGCATCCGGTCCATCCGCAACCTGGACGAGCGGCACCACTTCACCCTGGTGTGCCAGAACTTCGCCCAGCTCGGCCAGTTCGTGCACGTGGACAACGACGTGTTCCGCGCGGTCAAGGCGGCGACGCCCGGCCGCTACACCTTCATCCTCCCGGCGACGAAGGAAGTGCCGCGCAAACTGCTGCACCCCAAGAAGAAGACGGTCGGGGTCCGCATTCCGGATCATGTCGTCACCCAGGCGCTGCTGGCCGAACTGGGCGAACCGCTGCTGTCCAGCACGCTGCTGCTGCCGGACGAGGAGGATCCGCTGACGCAGGGCTGGGAGATCAAGGAACGGCTCGACCACGTGGTGGACGCCGTCGTCGACTCGGGCGACTGCGGCACCGAGCCGACCACGGTGGTGGACTTCTCCGGTGACGAGCCCGAGATCGTGCGGCGGGGAGCGGGTGACGTGACGCGGTTCCTGTGACCGGGACCGGGGTCTGTTCCGGGACCGGGGCGGGGCGTGTTCCGGTGCCAGGGGCTGAGGCGCCCCGGAGGACCGTCGGCCCGGCGGGGCCGCCGCCCGCCGGGGTCCGGCTCCCCCGCCTCCGCGCGGTGCGGGGGAGCCGGCGGCGTCCGGGGCCGGCGGCCGGCTACCGGTCGCAGGTGAGGGTGCCGTCGGCGGCGCCCTCGATCAGCTTCCTGTGGGCCGCCCTCAGCCGGTCCACGTCGGGCTTCACCACCTCGCGGTCGTAGGTGAGCAGGCCGTTCAGTTCGCCCTCCAGGTCGGTGATCTGGGTGTAGACGGCCCCGCTGCTGCCGTCACATGCGGCGTACCGTTCCACCTCGCCCAGCTTGGCGAGGTACTCGTCGGTGTACCTGTCCTTCTCCACCCCGACGTAGGTGTGCCGTACCGGCCAGGCGTGCCCCGGCACGGCGAGCCCGAGGCCGCCGTACTCGCCGCTGACCAGCGCCCGCTTCCCGTCCGCCCGGGGCAGTTGCGCGCTGGGGTAGCCGTGCGCGTCGGACACGTCGCCGTTGCCGCCGTCCACGGCGCCGCAGCAGTTGTGGCCGCTCATGTTGTTGACGAGGCGGGTCGGGTCGAGGCCCTTGGCATAGTCCGCGATCCGTGCCTGGTCGTACTGGCCCCAGCCCTCGTTGAAGGTGACCCACATGACCACCGACGGGTGGCTGTCGTGCTGCCGGATCATCTGCTTCATCTCGTGCTCGTACTGCGCCCGCGCCGCGCTGTCGGGCCTGCGGTCGGACCGCATGGAGGGCATGTCCTGCCACACGAGCAGGCCGAGCCTGTCCGCGTGGTAGAACCAGCGGTCGGGCTCCACCTTGATGTGCTTGCGCACGGAGTTGAAGCCCATCCGCTTGTGCTCCTTCAGATCGAAGGCGAGGGCCTCGTCCGTGGGGGCCGTGTAGAGGCCGTCGGGCCAGAAGCCCTGGTCGAGGGTGGCCATGGAGAAGACCGGCTTCCCGTTGAGCACGATGCGCCGCTTGCCGTCGACCGTCTCCACGCCGACCTGCCGCATGCCGAAGTAGCTCTCGACGGTGTCGGCCGAGCGCCCCTGGCCGACCCGCAGCTCGACGGTGTAGAGGTGCGGGTCGTCGGGTGACCACAGGTGCGGGTCGGGTACGGGCACGTCGAACGGCTCGCTGCCGTGGCCCGTGGCCCGTCCGACCTTCTTGCGGCCGTCGCGGACCACGGCGGTGACGGGCACCCCGTCGCGGACGCCGCGGGCCGTGACCGCGACCTTCTCGCCCGAGATGTCGGGGGTGGTCTTCACCTCCGTGGTGTGGTCGGCGGCCACCGGTTCCATCCACACCGTCTGCCAGATCCCGGACGAGGGGGTGTACCAGATGCCCTCCGGGCTCAGCCGCTGCTTGCCGACGGGTGGATTGGGGCCGTCCGCCGCGTCGGTCGGGTCCCAGACGCCGACGACCAGCTCCTGGCGGCCACCGGCCCTCAGCGCGTCGGTCACATCGACGGTGAAGCGGTCGTAGCCGCCCTTGTGGGTCGCGACGCGTCTCCCGTTGACGTAGACCGTGGCCTGCCAGTCGACGGCGTCGAAGTTGAGGTGCAGCCGCTTGCCCGCGGCGCGGGAGCCGACCTTCCAGTCCCGGGGCACGGTGAACGTCCGCTTGTACCACATGCGTTCCTCGTGCCGCTCCACACCGGAGAGCCGGGACTCGACCGGGTAGGGCACCAGGATCTTCTCCTCGAGCCGCTTGCGGGTGCCGACCGGCGGCTGCTCGCCCCGCTCGGCACCGGCGAACTGCCAGGTGCCGTTCAGGTTCCGCCACCTCTCGCGCTTCAGCTGGGGCCGCGGGTACGCGGGCAGGGCGTTGCCGGGGCCGACCTGCCTGGCCCAGCGTGTCGTGAGCTGGTGCTCGGAGCGGTTGTCGCCGCTGGTCCAGAAGCCGCCGACCGCCGTGCCGTCGGCGCCGGTCAGCCCGCCTTCGCCGTCGTAGCGGATCTCGGCGGTGCCGCCCCGGCCGACGACGGGTTCGGTGAGCGGGACGAGCAGCGCGTACGGGTCCTCCGCGGCGCGCCGGGGCGTGCCCAGCGGCCACTCGGCGCCGCCGATGACCGCCTGGAGGTGGTCGCGCAGTCCGGCGGGCGGTGCGTCGAGCGGCCGCGGGAAGCGGAGCTGGAGGGTGCGGCCGGAGGCGAGGACGTGGGCCTCGGCCGGCCCGTCGTACGCGAAACCGTCGGGCAGGGTGAGGGCGGAGCGGGGCACGGCGGTCTTCTGCCCGCCGGGCGGCGTCCAGCGCACGTGGAGGTTGGAGCCGCCCACCTCCTCGAAGTACTCGACCTTCACGTCATAGGCGGTGCCGGCCGTCAGGTCGACGGGCGCCGAGTGCTGTTCCCGGTCCCAGTCGGCGACCCAGTGGTCGATGACGAGCTTGCCGCCGACCCACAGGCGGAAGCCGTTGTCACCGATGATGTGGAAGGTGTGTTCCCCGCTCTTGTCGGGGGTGAGCTTGCCGGTCCAGCGGACGCTGACGTGGTCGGACCGGCCGGCGCGTTCCCCCAGCCGGGGTTCCAGATCGTCGAAGTCGAGCCCGGGGTCGAAGGCGGTGGCCTTCAGGGTGCCGAAGTCGTAGGCGCCGGGGGCCGACTGCGTCCAGTACTCGCCCTTGAGGCCGTGCACCGCGGGCGGGTCCGGCTGGGCGGCGGCGGCCGGGGGCGAGGAGCCGAGTGCGGCGGCGAGCAGGGCGAGGAGGGCGAAAGCGGCGGTGAGCGCCGCCGGCCAGGGGTGTGCGCGTCTCACGGGGGCCTCCGGATGAGGTCTGCTGTGTGTGGATGCGACTCCGCCCGGGACCGGCCGTCGGGCCGGTGCCGGGGCTCGGGTGCGGGCCGTTCTCCGGATCCAGGGGCAGGACCGGTCGCGGTCCTGCCCCTGGTCCGGTCCTGGGCCCACGTGTTGGGCTCAGGTGTCCGGGCCCAGGTGTTCGGACCCAGGGGTTGGGTCCGGTGTTGGTCTGTGGGCGTCCGACGTTTTGTATAACGTTGGAAACAAGGGCAGTTGGCATGACAGCACGCGTCGTCGGAGCCTGTCCAGGGTGCGTGACGGACACAAGGACACAGGAAATGGGGCCCAGGTGAGGGTGAGTCTCAAGGACGTGGCGGAACACGCGGGTGTTTCGATCAAGACGGTCTCCAATGTGGTGAACAACTACCAGCACGTCACCCCGGCCACCCGGCAGAAGGTGCAGCGGGCCATCGACACACTGGGCTACCGGCCCAACCTGACCGCCCGTCACCTGCGCAAAGGCCGCACCGGCATCATCGCCCTGGCCGTCCCCGAACTGGGCAACCCCTACTTCGCGGAGCTGGCGGGCGCGGTCATCGACGCCGCCGCCGAGCACGACTACACCGTCCTGCTCGACCACACCCAGGGCCGCCGGGAGCGCGAACTGCTGGTCGCCCAGGGCTTCAGCACCCGGGTCATCGACGGGCTGATCCTCAACCCGCTCGAACTGGAGGCAGAGGACCTGGCGGCCCGTACCGACGACGCGCCGCTGGTGCTCATCGGCGAGCGGCGCTACGACCTGCCCTACGACCACATCGCGATCGACAACATCGCCGCGGCCCGTGCCGCCGTGCGTCATCTGCTCGACCTCGGCCGCCGCCGGATCGCCTTCCTCGGGGCCCGCCGCGACCGCCCCAGCCAGCCCGCCCATCTGCGGCTGCTGGGCTGGCAGGCGGAGCTGGCCGCCTCCGGGGTCGCCGCCGACGAGGCGCTGGTGGCGCGGGTGGAGGGCTGGGACCGGGCCGACGGCGCCGCCGCGATGGCCGCCCTGCTGGACGACGGGCAGCGCCCGGACGCGGTCTTCGCCTACAACGACCTGGTCGCCATCGGTGCCATGCGGGTGATGGCCGAGCGGGGGCTGCGGGTACCGGAGGACGTGGCGGTGGTCGGGTTCGACGATCTGACGGAGGGGCGGTACGGAATGGTGACCCTCACGACCGTCGCCCCCGACAAGCAGGCGATAGCCCGGCTGGCCGTCGAGTCGCTGGTCGGCCGGCTGTCGGGGGAGCTGGCCGCCCCGGGGCGGCCCCGGCAGCTCCAGCCGCACTTCACCCTGCTGGAGAGGGAGAGCACGCTGGGCCGCGCACCCCGGTGAGCCCCGGGGCCGCCCCGGGCCCACGCGGACATGTCCCGTACGGGCCCCGACCGCCCGTGCGGGACGCGGGGAGCGAGGCCCCACCGAACTTCGCGTATGCACGGGGCAGTTGACGTACCGAGTATTTACACGTGCCGTTCCAACGATGTAAAACCACCGGCATGAAGCCGCTCGCAAGACGCCTCACGGCGACGACAGCGCTCCTCACCACTCTCACCCTTTCCCTCGCCTGCGCCAAGTCCGAGGACGACGCCGACGGCACGAAACCGGAATCGGCGAACGCCCGGGAGAACAGCGGACAGGTGGCCGCCGAACCCGCCAAGGGCGCGAAAACCTGCACCCTCGCCCGGTACGGCGGAAAGAAACTGGATCTCGACGACGCGACGGTCGGCTTCTCCCAGTCGGAGAAGGAAGCCAATCCCTTCCGTATCGCGGAGACCGCCTCCCTCAAGGCCGAGGCGAAGAAACGGGGGGTGGAACTGCTGACGGCCAACGCGCAGTCGCAGTTCTCCAAGCAGATCAGCGATGTGCAGGACCTCATCGCCAAGGGCGCCGATCTGCTGGTCATCGCGCCGCTGAACTCCGACGGCTGGGAGCCGGTCCTCCAGCGGGCCGCCGACAAGAAGATTCCCATCGTCACCATCGACCGCAAGATCAACGCCAGGCCCTGCAAGGACTTCGTGAGCTTCATCGGCTCGGACTTCGTGGCCCAGGGGCGCCGCGCGGCGGACCAGGTGATCAAGGCGACGGGCGGCAAGGGCGAGGTCGCCATTCTGCTCGGCACGCCCGGCAACAACGTCACCACCGAACGCACCAAGGGTTTCCGGGAGCGGATCAAGAAGAAGGCGCCCGGTCTGCGGGTCGTCTTCCAGCAGACGGGTGAGTTCTCGCGGGAGAAGGGCCAGCAGGTCACCGAGCAGCTCATCCAGTCCGAGCCGGGAATCGACGCCGTCTACGCGGAGAACGACGAGATGGGCCTCGGCGCGGTCAACGCGCTCAAGGGCGCGGGGAAGAAACCCGGCGAGGTGAAGATCGTGACGGTGGACGGCACCCGCAACGCGGTGCGGGGCGTGGTCGACACGTGGATCCACGCCGTCATCGAGTCCAATCCACGCTTCGGACCGCTCGCCTTCCAGACCCTGGAGGACTTCACCCGGGGTGAGAAGGTCGGTCAGGACATCGTCATCAAGGACAGCGCCTACACTCCCGCCAACGCCGAGCGGGACCTGAACAAGGCCTACTGATGGAGGCCCTGTCCGTCCGCCGGCTGACCAAGCGCTTCCCCGGCGTGCTGGCCCTGGACGAGGTGGACTTCGCCGTCTCGCCCGGCGAGGTGCACGCGCTGGTCGGGGAGAACGGCGCGGGCAAGTCGACGCTGATCAAAGTGCTCACCGGGGTCCACCGCCCCGATGAGGGAGAGCTGCGCCGGGACGGCGAACCCGTCACCTTCGACACCCCGATGGCCGCCCAGCGGGCCGGGATCTCCACCATCTACCAGGAGGTCAACCTCGTCCCGCTGATGAGCGTGGCCCGCAACCTCTACCTCGGCCGGGAGCCGCGCGGCCGCCTGGGACTGATCGACTTCTCCCGGATGCACCGCGAGGCCGCCGAACTGCTGCGCGGTTACGGCGTCAGCGCGGATGTGCGCCGCCCGCTGGGCGAACTCGGCGTCGGGGCCCAGCAGATGGTGGCGCTGGCCCGCGCGGTCTCCGTGGCGGCCCGCGTGGTGATCATGGACGAGCCAACTTCCTCGCTGGAGCCCCGCGAGGTGGAGACGCTGTTCGGCGTCATCCGCGCTCTGCGGGAGGAGGGCGTGGCCGTCGTCTACGTCAGCCACCGGCTGGACGAGCTGTACGCCGTGTGCGACACGGTCACCGTGCTGCGCGACGGCCGCCGTGTGCACACCGGGCCGCTGCGGGAACTGGAGCGGCTGCGGCTGGTCTCGCTGATGCTGGGCCGGGAGGCCGGCGAGGTGCGGGCCGAGGGCACCACCAGGTTCGGCGGGGAGCACGCGGCCACCGCGCGCGAGCCGGTGCTGCGCGCCGAGGAGCTGACCGTCCCCCACCAGCTGCGCCGGGTCTCCTTCCAGGTGCGGCCGGGTGAAGTGGTGGGGCTCGGCGGGCTGTTGGGCTCGGGCCGCAGCGAGACCGTCAAGGCGGTCTCCGGCGCCCTCCCCCTCGGTTCCGGCCGGGTACTGGTGGCCGGTGCCCCGCTGCGCACCGGATCGCCGCCGGCCGCCATCCGGGCGGGCGTCTCCCTGCTGCCCGAGGACCGCAAGACCGAGGGCATCGTTCCCGGCCTGTCGGTACGCGAGAACATCGCGCTCGCGATCCTCCCCCGGCTCTCCCGGGCCGGGCTGGTCTCCGAGGCGCGCATCGACGCGCTCGTGGACACCTTCATCGAACGCCTGCGCATCAAGGCGTCCTCGCCCCGGCAGAAGGCGGGCGAACTGTCGGGCGGCAACCAGCAGAAGGTGCTGCTCGCGCGGTGGCTGGCCACCGCGCCGAAGGTACTGCTGCTGGACGAGCCCACCCGCGGCATCGACGTCGGCGCCAAGGCCGAGGTGCAGAAACTCGTCGACGAACTCGCCCGCGACGGCCTCGGCGTGGTGCTGATCTCCTCCGACCTGGAGGAACTGGTGGCGGGCTCCGACCGGGTGGTGGTCCTGCGGGACGGCGCCGTGGTCGGCGAGCTGTCCGGGACCGAGGTGACCGAGGACCGGCTGATGGAGACCATCGCCGCGGCGGCGGAGCACGACGGCCCCCGCCCCGGCATCCCGCCGAACGAGGAGGCGCCGCATGGCTGAGGCAGCGGTCCACCGCGGGGCAGGGGCCGACCGGACGGCCCCCACCGCCTGGCTGCGGTCCTACGGCGTCTACGCGGGCCTCGCGGTGCTGCTCGTCTTCAACGTCGCCTTCACCGAGCACTTCCTGTCCGCAGAGAACTTCCGCACCCAGGCCGTACAGGTCGCGCCGACGCTGATCGTCGCGCTCGGCATGGCGCTGGCCATCGGTTCGGAGGGCATCGACCTGTCGGTCGGCTCGGTGATGGCGCTCTCGACCTCACTGGTCGCGCTCTACCTGGGCTACGGGCCGGTGACGGCGCTGCTGGCCGCGGTGGCCGGCGGGGTGCTGGTGGGGCTCGTCAACGGCTCGCTGATCGCCGTCGTCGGGGTGCAGCCCATCGTGGCGACGCTGGCGCTGATGGTCGGTGGCCGGGGGCTCGCCCTGGTGCTGGTGCCGCAGCTGGAGGACGTCCGCAACCCCGCGCTGCGCTCGCTCGGTTCCGGAGACCTGCTCGGGATCCCCTACCCGGCGCTGATCGCGCTGGCCCTGGTGGTGCTGGTCGCCTTCACCGTGCGGCGCACCACTTTCGGGCGCCAGCTCCTCGCGATCGGTGACAGCCGCCCGGCGGCCCGGCTCGCGGGGCTGCCGGTGCGGCGCGTGCTGCTCTGCGTGTACGCCGTCTCCGGCGCGCTGGCCGCGCTCGCCGGGTACCTGGCCACCGCCCGGCTGCAGGCCAGCGACCCGACCTCGCTGGGGACCCTGATGGAGCTGTCCGCGATCACGGCGGTGGTCGTGGGCGGTACGCCGCTCAGCGGCGGAAAGGTGCGGATCAGTGGAACGGTCGCGGGCGCCGTCCTGATCCAGCTGCTGACGGCCACGCTCGTCAAACACGATCTGCCGCCCTCCTGGACGCAGATCGCCCAGGCCGTCGTCATCGTGCTCGCGGTCTGCGCGGCACGCGGGAGGGGGAAGCAGTGAGCGCGACGCGTACGACCGAGCGCTCGCCCGGCCCGCCGCCACAGGGCGCGGCCGGAAGGCCGCCGTGGACGAGGAGGCCCCTGAGCGGCGCGGGCGGCAGGCGGGCCGAGCGGCTGAGCGCCTTCGCGCAGCGGCACGGCGCGCTGGTGGCCCTGCTGCTGACGGTCCTGACCGCCTCGGTGTCCTTCGACTCCTTCGCCGACGCCGGGAACCTGAAGAACCTCGCCGTCTCCTCCGCGTTCCTGGCGATCGTCGCGCTCGGCATGACCTTCGTCATCGTCTCCGGAGGCATCGACCTGTCGGTGGGCTCCGTCTTCGTCCTCGGCGGCGTGCTCGCCGCGTGGGGCTCCCGGTACGGTCCGGTGGCCGCACTGGCACTGCCGCTGGCGGTGTGCGGGGGCATCGGCCTGGTCAACGGTCTCCTCGTGGCGCGGCTGCGGCTGGCGCCGTTCATCGTCACGCTCGCCACGATGCTCGGCGCCCGGGGCCTCATGCTCAACCTCACCGACGAGGGCGCCGAGACCTATCTGGTGGCCAAGGGCTCGCTCTTCGCCGACCTGGGCCGCGGCACGGTGCTGGGGATCGGCGTACCGGTGTGGATCACGGTGGCGCTGTTCCTCCTGGGCGGGCTGCTGCTGCGCCGCACCCGGTTCGGACAGAACGTCTACGCGGTGGGCGGCAACGAGGACGCCGCCTCGCTGATGGGCGCCTCGGTGGCCCGGACCAAGGTCGCGGTCTACATCCTGTCGGGCCTGCTGGCCGGACTCGCCGGCGCCCTCAACGCCGCCTGGCTCGCCTCCGGGGTGACGATCCTTGGGCAGGGCATGGAGCTGGAGGCGATCTCGGCCGTGGTGATCGGCGGCACGCTGCTGAGCGGCGGTATGGGGTTCGTGAGCGGCTCGCTGGTCGGGGTCCTGCTGCTGAAGGTCATCCAGAACGTCATCAACCAGATCGGCTCGCTGGACTCCGCCTACCAGCAGGTCGTCAGCGGGGCCTTCCTCGTCCTCGTCGTGATCGTCCAGACCTGGCTGGGCCGCCGCCGCAGGGCCCGGCTGACCACACCGGGCTGACCGCGGCGGGCCGACCGCGGCGGAACGGCGGCACCGGCCCTGCGGCGACCCGGCCGGCGGCGCCGGGGCGCGGGGCCTCACTGGCGTACGAGGCCCCGTGCCCCGGCTGCCGCGCGGGCTTCCGGCGCTTCCGGCGCCGGGAGTGCTCAGGAGCCCCTCAGCGTGTACTTGCAGCCCTGCGAACTCTCCCCGCCGGGGTTCTCGTCCACCTGCTTGCCGTCCACCTCGATGGCGCAGGAGGGGAAGACGAACGTGCCGTCGGCGCCCTTCACGGACTGCGGGGTGACGTAGATCTGCACGCCGGCCTTCAACTCGGCGCCCTGGAGGGTGACTTGGGCCGTCTTCTTCCAGGGGAGGTCCGCCGTCTCGAAGTGGTTGTCCCCTGCCGCCCATCCGATCTGCGAGGAGCCCGTGCCCTTCACCTCGAACGTCACCTTGTGGGTCTCGGGCGGCCCCCACTTCTTCTTCGGCTTCGCCGCCGAGGCGGACTTGCCCTCGCTCTTCCCGCCGTCCCCCGAGTCGCCGCCACAGCCGGTCAGCAGAATCCCGGCCATGATCAGGGCCGCTCCCGTGATGGTCCTGCGCATCCTCTTCTCCTCCTCGTCGACGGCCAGGCGTTCCCCCGGGCCGACCGACGGGTGAGCCTAGTGGGACGGGCGGTTGTTGGTGAGCACAATGAGCCGGAAGAGGAAGCGGACCGTCCTGTCCTTCACCGGACGGTCACCATCGGGCCGTCCCCGGACGGACTCCGGTGAGCACAAAGGTGCTTGCCCGGGGAGGAACCGGACAAGCACCCTGTCGGCACGATGCGCCCGGTACGGGGCCTCCCCGTACCGGGCCGGCGGGCTCAGCGCCAGTAGATCAGCTCGACCCCCTGGTTGCCGGCCATCTCGGTGCACCTGGTCTGGTAGCCGCTCTGCTCGTAGGACTTCCTGGCCTCGTAGCAGGCCTTCCAGGTGGCCTCACGGCTGGGGTACTGGCTGTAGAAGAAGACGTAACCGCTCTGCCGCACGGAGACCGCGGAGGTGTCGGCGGGCGAAGGCGCCCCGTCCGTCGCCGCCTGGGCGGCCGGGACCACGGCGGACACGAGAGCGAAGGCCGCGGCACTCGTCGCGGCGGTCTTGAGCATGCGCACTGTCGGAAGCTCCCCGTAGTGGGTCGGAAGGTTCTGCGGAGGGAGGGGCGGTCGCGTCCGATGCCGCGGTGCCCGCCGTCCTCGCCCCCGGTCCCGGCCAGCCTGCCCGCCTCCCGCACCCCCCGCCATACGTACAAGTACGCAGCAACCGCCGTGCCGCCAGCCGCCATCCAACGGGGCGTGACCGGTCAGCGTGCCGCCACGCCTCCGCGTGGCGGCACGCGGGGAAGCGGAAGAAGGAGAAGCGTGCGCGGTACGGAGAACGCAGGACACGGGCCCGGGAGGGCGCTGCTCACGGTCGGGGTGCTCGGCGCCGTCCTCCTGACCGGCTGTGCGGACGAGGAACCGGAACCCGAGGAGCCCGCCCTCACCATCCGGGGGACGGCCCAGGCGGTCGAGCGGTCCGAGGTGCTGCACTGGAAGGGCGCGTGGAACTGGCGCACCGGTTCTGCTCCCGACGCGCCCACCACCCGTGTCACCGCCGATCTGCGGGCCCTGCCGGCCGGTGATGTCCACGGCACGCTCCGGGCGGACGGGCACACCGCGACGGTGGCGCACATCGCCCAGGCGTCCACCTTCGTCAAGGCGGACCGGACGATGTGGCGGGAGGTCTTCGGCACGGACGGCGACCGGACCGACGCGTTCGCGGGCCGCTGGGTGGAGATCCGCGGTGCCGGCGACACCGCCGGCACCGGAGGGGTCCTCGGTCTCGACCTGGGCTGGTTGTCACCCCGCAGCCAGGGCACGGAGTTGAGCTCCTACCACCCCGACGGCGACGACGCCCCCTGGACACCCGCGCGCTCGGCACCCTCCCGCTTCTCCCGGCCCCCCGGGGTCCCCTCCGACGCGCTGCGGTTCCGCACCAGGGCCCGGGACGGCGTGAGCGAGGAGGGGGTCTACTGGGTGGACGCCGAACGTCCGCGGCGGCTCCTCGGCTACACGGGCATGGACGCCCGGGTGACCGACCAGAGCCCCGCCGCGCAGTCGCGCGCGGGCATGGTGCGCCTGTCCGTACGGGAGGAGGACGCGCGCGCGGCGAAGCGCGCCTATGCCGGGCTGCGTTCCGCGGTGGCCGGACTGGGCCGTACCGTGCCGGTCGAGACGGAGCGTGGAGACGACGGTGTCCAGGTGGACGAGGGCTCGGAGGCGTGCGGGCCCGAGTGCTCCTCGGTGGCCGTGCCCGTCACCGTGGAGAACACGATGGAGGAGGAGCGGGTCCGCCCCCGGGTGGAGGTCACGCTGAGCGGCGGCGAACCCGGCACCCTGCCGGATTTCTTCCCCGAACTCGGCACCTGCCGCCTCCGGCTGGGGGAGCTGGCTCCGGGCGCGAAGGCCGAGGGCGGCTGCACCGTCACCGGCCGGAAACTGAGGAAGGCGGTCGAAGAGGCGGGGAAGACCGGTCCCGTCGTCAACATCGACTTCAAGGTGGAGACCGCTCTCTCCAGCGAGATCCACGCCCCCAGCCACAAGGACGAGGTGGCGAAGGCACTCCGCAACAACGCCGCCGACTCGGCGGCGGGCTGAGTCCCGGGCGGACCTCCGTGGAAGGGCTCCCCGGCCCCACGGAGTTCGCCACTCCCTCTTCTCCCCCGTACCTCCGCGCCCCGCGCCGGGCGCCCGGCGCCCGGGAAGCACAGCGCCCGTGGAGCCGTTGCGGGGGTTCTGTGCTGTTCAGCACGGGTTCTTCCGCGTGATCGACTCTTTCGTTCCCACCTCTTGACGGTGTCGCTCGGAGAAAACTACGTTCTGGCCAGCGAAATCCTCCTTCCATTTCGTGGAAACATCTGAACGCTCCCCTCCTCCCTCCCCGGAGCCCCTATGCCTGCTGTGGATGAGCGGCCGTCCGTGGAGACCGGCGGTGCCGCCAGCACCGGTCTCTACACCTACGACCTCGCCCCGACGAAGAAGGAAGGGCGCCGCTGGGGCGCCTACAACGTCTTCACCCTCTGGGCCAACGACGTGCACAGCCTCGGGAACTACGCGTTCGCCATCGGCCTGTTCGCGCTTGGCCTGAACATCTGGGGCATCCTGGCGGCCTTCGCGCTCGCCTCCGTGCTGCTCTTCCTCCTGCTGACCCTCTCCGGGGTCATGGGCCACAAGACCGGCGTCCCCTTCCCGGTCATGAGCCGGATCGCGTTCGGCATCAAGGGCGCGAAGGTACCGGCCGGTGTCCGGGGTGCCGTCGCCATCGCCTGGTTCGGCATCCAGACCTATCTGGCCTCCTCCGTGCTCACCGCCCTTCTCACGGCGATGTTCCCCGGCCTGCGCGGCCTGGACTCCAACTCCCTGCTCGGCCAGTCGACGCTCGGCTGGATCACCTTCCTGGCGCTGTGGGCCCTCCAGGTGCTCATCGTCAGTTACGGGATGCAGATGATCCGGCGCTACATGGCCTTCGCGGCGCCCACCACGCTGCTCACCATGTGCGCGCTCGCGGTCTGGATGTTCTTCCGCGCCGACGGCTCGGTCTCGCTGTCCGTGGACGAACCGCTCACCGGCGGGGCGATGTGGCTGCAGATCCTGCAGGGCGCCGCGCTGTGGGTGGTGGTCTACGGGACCTTCGTGCTGAACTTCTGCGATTTCACCCGCTCCGCCAGGAGCCGCGGCGCCATCGTCCGCGGCAACGTGATCGGCATTCCGCTGAACATGCTCTTCTTCGCGGTCATCGTGGCGGTCCTCAGCGGCGCCCAGTTCACACTGGACGGCCGCGTCATCACCAGCCCGACGGACATCGTCAGGACCATTCCGAACATGTTCCTGCTGGCCCTCGCCTCACTGGCCCTCATCGCCCTGACGGTGGCGGTGAACCTACTGGCCAACTTCGTCGCGCCCATCTACGCGCTGGTGGACCTGTTCCCCCGCCGGCTGAACTTCCGCAGGGCGGGCGTGGTGAGCGCCGTCCTCGGCCTGGTCATCCTGCCCTGGAACCTCTACAACAGCCCGGTCGTGGTCAACTACTTCCTCGGCGGACTCGGCGCCCTGCTCGGCCCCCTCTTCGGAGTGATCATGGCCGACTACTGGCTGCTGCGCAGGTCCCGGGTGAACGTCCCCGACCTCTACACCGAGGACGCGCACGGCGAGTACCACTACCGCCGGGGCTACAACCCCAGGGCCGTCGCGGCGTTCGCCCCCAGCGCCGCCGCCGCGGTCGTCCTCGCCCTGGTGCCCTTCTTCCACGCCGTGGCCGGATTCTCCTGGTTCATCGGCGCCCTCCTCGCCGCCGTGCTCTACGCGGTCATCGCGGACCGCACCGCTTCCTTCCAGGACGTGGACGGCGAGGCCATCGCCGTCGCCGCCGAGTGAACCGACCAGCGGAAGGCCGCACCATGCGCATCCTCGTCGTCAATGTGAACACCACGCGGTCCCTCACCGACGCGATCGGCCGGCAGGCGGCCGACGCGGCGGCGCCCGGCACCGAGATCGTTCCGCTGACCCCGTCCTTCGGCGCGGAGTCCGTCGAGGGCAACTACGAGAGCTATCTGGCCGCCGTCGCCGTGATGGAAGCCGTCCGCGCCCACCCGGGGCCGTTCGACGCGGTGATCCAGGCCGGGTACGGCGAACACGGCCGGGAGGGGCTGCAGGAGCTGCTCGACGTCCCCGTCGTCGACATCACCGAGGCCGCCGCGAGCACCGCGCAGTTCCTCGGCCGCAGCTACTCCGTCGTCACCAGCCTCGACCGTACGGTCCCCCTGATCGAGGAGCGCCTCCACGTGGCCGGGCTGAGTGCCCGCTGCGCCTCCGTGCGCGCCAGCGGACTGGCCGTGCTCGACCTGGAGCGGGACGAGAAGGCCGCCGTGGACGCCATCGCCGAACAGGCCGCCCGCGCGGTGGAGGAGGACCGCGCGGAGGTGATCTGCCTGGGCTGCGGTGGCATGTCCGGGCTGACCGAGCGCGTCGTCGCCCGTACCGGGGTGCCCGTGGTCGACGGTGTGACGGCCGCCGTGAAGATCGCCGAGTCCCTCGTCGGCCTCGGCCTGTCCACGTCCAAGGTGCGCACCTACGCCCCGCCCCGGCCCAAGAAGATCCTCAACTGGCCTCCGCCCCTGGGGTGACGAAGGGCCGACGGGCTCCCCGGCGGTGGGCCGGGGGGGCGCTCTTTTCGGACATCGACCGCGCCTTTCGGTGGGCTCGGGAACGCGTGGGTGACGGCGGTGCGCGGCACCGCCGTCACCCACGCGTCTTGGTGTAGACCAATAAACGCGCCCTCAGCGTAGCGGCCCGTGTCAAGGCCTGATCCGCCGCTCTTCTTTGCACGTCGGGAGGCCGGGAAGGGTGACGCGAACCCATCGCCCGTGCCGTGGGCGGGAGTTGGCATTCGATTTGGTCTAGTCCAACTTGGGTGAGGCGCGAGTCACAGCAGAGGCACGTGTGGCCCGCGTTCCGTCATCACGGGGCGCGGGGCTCACCTCGCGGCTGCCCCGGAGCCGCGAGGTGAGCGGTCGCAACCCGACACGCACCCGTGGCCCGAGAGCGGCCGCGGACCTCCGTGCCGTCCACGGCGGCGGGGAGCCGCCACCCCGCACGTCGCCTGGCCGCCGTCACCCGCGCACAGCTCCGCCGGACAGCCACCAAGCGGGCCCCGACCGCCCGCGCATCCGCTCACACGCATCCGCGCGATCACCCGTTCGTTCAGACTGCCGCTCCCCGGCCGAGCCAGGGCGACAGTGAGCACCTGGAGTACCGTCATGGCGACCTCAGACCGCTATCTCCACCGAGCCGCATCGGACATCCCCTATTTCAGTGCCGACGGCGACACCTACCTCGCCCGCACGGCGCTGCGCGACCTCCGCAAGACGCGTCCCCTGCGGGTGCTGTCCGAGGAGGACTTCTCCTTCTGGCAGACCTGGGGCTACATCGTCGTCAAGGAGGCGGTACCCGCCTCGGCCGCCCGGCGCCTGCTGGACTTCGCCTGGGAGTTCCAGGGCCTCGACCCGGACCGCCCGGACACCTGGTACGAGGAGCGCCGGTTCCGCTCCGACCTCGAACGGGAACTGCACGTCTACGGCTTCGTCGAGGCGTACCACCACCAGCTCATCTGGGACAGCCGCCAGACGCAGCGGGTCTACGACGCGTTCGCCGACGTGTGGGACTGCGAAGAGCTGTGGGTCACCCTGGACCGGCTCAACCTCAACCCGCCCAACGTCCGCAACCGCGCCAGGTCCCTGATCGGGCACCGGGAGCGCGGCTTCGACATCGAGCTGCACTGGGACATCGACACCTCGCTCGGCATACCGCCCCAGCGCGTCCAGGGCATCATCGCGCTCAACGACACCGAACCCGAGCTGGGCGGCTTCCAGTGCTGCCCCGAGCTGTTCCGGCGGTTCGACAGGTGGAAGGCCCTCCAGCCCGAGGACCGCGACCCGATCCGGCCCGCGGTCGACCGGGAGGAGATGCCCGTCGTACGGCCCGAGCTGGAGGCCGGCGACCTGCTCATCTGGAACGGCCTGCTGGCGCACGGGGTGGCTCCCAACACCTCCCGGAAGGGCGTGCGCGCGGTCCAGTACCTGTCGATGATGCCGGCGCTGGAGACCCACCGGACGCTGCGGCGGTCGCGGATCGACTCCTGGCGCCGGCTGAGCACCCCCGACTGGAACGCGACGCTGCTCGGCGACGCCAGGAAGCACGAGTCGCTGCGCTACGGGCCCGCCGAACTGACCGGGCTGGGCGCCAGGCTGCTGGGGCTCGACTCCTGGCACGGGCAGGACGGCGCCGACCAGGCCGAGGTCACCGGGGATGAGACATGCGCCGTATCTGTCTGACGCTGCCCACCAACAGGCCCTGTGCGCACACGATCACGGCCGTCGGTGAGGAGGCGGCCCACGCCGTCGAGCACTTCGACGCCGAGGTCCATCTGCTGGTCCTCGACTCCTGCGCACCGGCGGTCCGCGCCGAGCACGCCGGGGCCGTACGGCGGCTCCCCGCCTCGTCCCGCCTCACGGTGCACCACCTCGACGAGGCACGGCAGCGGGATTTCCTCCAGCGGGTCGTCGAGCGGGCCGGGAGCACCAAGCCGGAACTGCTGCTGGACCTGCTGCTTCCGGACGGACTCTCCTACGGGGCCTGCACCGACCGGGCGTTCCTGGCCGCCGCCGCGCTGGGCTGCGAGTCGGTCCACCGCAGGGACTCCGACAGCCGGTACCAGACCGTGGAGGGCCGCCCGGTCTTCCCCGTCCACCACGAGCTGCGTTCGCTCGGCAAGCGCGCCGCCGACGCCGCGGCGGGCGTGAGCGAGACGGCGCTGGCGGCACAGTACGCGCAGCGCCCGGTCGCGATGGTGGGCAGCTCCTTCGTGGGCGAGCTGTCCGTGGACATCGGGGAGATCCGGGCGGCCGACCCGGAGATCTACCGGCAGGTCGTCGGCCTGTGGGCGCCCGCGCACTGGCCCGCCGAGCGGAAACGGGGGCTTGCCGAGGAGTCGTTCCGCGGGGCGGGTACGCGGCCGTTCGAGCGGGACCACTCGGTACTGACGCTGGTGGACCCGATGCGCGTGGACATGTGCAACATCAGCTTCCACGGGGTCCAGGAAAGAGTGCCGCTGCCGCCCGCGCGGGACACCATCGGCAGCGACTACTTCCTGCTGCACCTGGTGCGCGAGGCCCGGTTGCCGGGCGTCCTGCACAACCGGAACGTGGTCAACTACTACACCGCCGAGCGCAGGACGGACGCCGGTTTCCTGGCCTACCAGCTGCGCTTCGCCAAGTTCCTCCTCTCGATGCTCCACTTCCACTCCGTCTACGCCGGGATGCGCGAGGCCGGTGACACGCTGCTGGACGAGCTGGGACAGGTCCGCGCCCCGGCCGTCGCCGCGCTGGCCAGGGAGAGCGCCCGGCTCGACCAGCGGGAGAACGTGGAGCGGCTCGACGTCCTCGGTTCCGCCTACCGGCGGCTGGGCGGGCGGTACGCGGTCTTCGCCGACCGGCTCGACGCCCGCCGGGAGCGGCTGCTCGCCGAAGCCCGCGGCGACATCGAGGACTTCGCGCTGCTGACCGAGGCATGGGGCGGGCTGGTGGCCGCCGCCGCGGACACGCCCCTCGATCCGTACGGCCGGCCGGGGACGGTGGGCCGGTGACGAGCACGGGAACGGTGCCGGCCCCGGCGGCGGCGGACACCGCGCGGCTCGGCCCGTACCTGGCCGCTGCGCTCGCCGCGGCCGACGAGGACCGGATCGTCTACGACCTGGCCGGCATCGGGGAGCGCTACGCGGCCCTGTGCCGCCAACTGCCGAGGGCCCGGGTCAGGTTCGCCATGAAGGCGTGCCCGGTCGACGACGTACTCACCCTTCTCGCGCACCGGGGCGCCGGGATCGACGCGGCGAGCCCCGGCGAGGCGGAGCGGGCGCTGCGGGCGGGGATCCCCGCCGGCCGGATGCACTACGGCAACACCGTCAAGTCCGACCAGGACATCGCCGCCGCCCACCGGCTGGGCATCCGGGACTTCGCCACCGACAGCCGGGAGGACGTGGCCGCCCTCGCCGCCCACGCTCCCGGCGCCCGCGTCTTCTGCCGGGTGACGACCAGCGGCGACGGCGCCGTGTGGGCGCTCGGGGAGAAGTTCGGGTGCCCGCCCGGCGAGGCGGTGCGGGTGCTGGAGCGGGCGCGCCAAGCGGGCCTGGTGCCCGCCGGGCTGTCCGTGCACGTCGGCTCCCAGCAGCTGACCGCCCGGGCCTGGCACGACGCGCTGGCGGTGCTGGCGGAGGTCCTGCGCGCCCTGATGCGGCGCGGGATCCGTCCGGAATACGTCAACCTCGGGGGCGGCCTGCCGGCACTGGGCTACCTCGGTGACGACGGACGGCCGCTGGAGCCGCCCCTCGACACGATCTTCGCGGTGATCCGGGACGGCATGGCCGGCCTGCGCCGGATCGCGGGCGGCTCCCTGGGGTTCGTCGTCGAACCGGGCCGCCACCTCGTCGCCGACCACGGAGCGATCCGTGCCCACGTCGCCCGCCTCGCGCGGCGGAGGATGCCGGACGGCGGGCGCCGGTACTGGCTCTATCTCAGCTGCGGCAAGTTCAACGGCCTCTACGAGATGGACGACGTGCGCTACCGGCTGGTGTTCCCCGGCCGCACCGGCCCCTATGTCCCGGCGGTGGTCGCGGGCCCCACCTGCGACAGTGCCGACACCTGCTCCCCCGCGCGGGGGCTCGTCCCGGTGCCGGAGACCCTGGCGTCGGGCGACCCGGTGTGGGTGCTGTCCTGCGGCGCGTACGCGACCAGCTACATGACCCGCGGCTTCAACGGCATCGCCCCGCTCCCCTGCTTCGTGACGGGGCCCCAAGGACCGCGGCCGGGGCGTCGGGCCACCGGGCGGGCGGCGGACGAGGACAGCCGCCATGGCTGAGGCCGTGCGCGTACGCCGCATCGCCCCCGGCGACTGGGACGCCATCGTGGAACTGGAGCGCGACGCCTACGCCCCGCTCGGCCTGTCCGAGGGGCGGGCGGCGCTGCAGGACAGGGCGTCCGTCTCGCCGGGCACGTGTTTCCTGCTGGACGTCGGCTCGCGCTGCGCGGGCTACGCGCTCGCCCTGCCCTGCCCGCCCTTCCACTACCCGGAACTGGGACGGAGGGAGGGCGCCGGGCCCATGCGGTCGGGGCGCGGCGGCGGGCCGGGGCGGGAAGAGGGCGCCGGGTTCCGCACCGGGAACCTCCACCTGCACGACATCGTCGTCGCACGGCCCCTGCGCCGCCGGGGGCTCGCCCAGGTGCTGCTGCGCCACCTCGGCCACGCGGCCCGGGCACGTGGGGACGCACGCCTTTCGCTGATCGCCGTCGGCGGCAGCGCCGGATTCTGGTCCGCGCGCGGCTTCGTCCCCCACCCGCGGGTGCTGCCCCCCGGCAGCGGCTACGGCACCGACGCGGTGTACATGTCCAAACCGGTGCCGCCCGGCCGTACCGGACCGCCCGCGACGGGAAGCGCTCCGCAACGCCGACCGTCCCCGCACCACGAGGTGAGCTGATGCACCAGTCCCGCGACCACGACGTCCGCGCCGGCGACGGCGGCCCCACCCCGGCACCGGCCCGCCGTGCCTTCCTCCGCGGCCAGTTGGCCATCGCCGCGCTGTTCTGCTCCCTCGGGTTCCAGTACGCCACCTGGGCCTCGCGCATCCCGGCCCTCAAGAAGGACCTCGGGCTGACAGCCGCGGAGGTGGGCGTCCTGCTGATGGCCGCGGGAGTCGGTGCCGCGGTCTCGTTCCCCCTGGTGGCGATGCTGATGCGGCGGCTGGGCTCGCGGCGGCTCGCCCTCGCCTCCCACCTGGCCCTGGCGCTGCTGCTCCTCGCCCTGGCGGCGGCGCCGGACTACCCGGTGGCGCTGCTGGTGATGTGCGTGGACGGGGTGTTCGTCGGATGCCTCAACGTCGCGATGAACGCCCAGGGCGCCGCGCTGGAGACGGGACACGGCCGCAACGCCATGGCGAGGCTGCACGCCACCTTCAGCGGCGGCTCACTGCTGGCGGCCCTGCTCGCCTCCGTCACGACGCTGGCGACTCCCTCGGTCACGGCCCACTTCGGCGTGGCCGCCGCCCTCCTCCTGCTGCTGGGCGCGTACGCGCGCACCGGGCTGCTCGCGGACGAACCGGCCGCGCGCGAGGCGGAGGCGGGGAGCAAGAAGGGCCGCCGGTGGGCCGTCCCGTCCCGTATGGCGCTGTGGATGTGCTGCGCCATGGTGTTCGGCACCATTGCCGAGGGCGCCATGAACGACTGGTCCACCCTCTACATGAAGGAGGTAGCCAAGGCATCTGCCGAGGTGGCGCCCCTGGGGATCGCCGTAGTGTCGGGAATGATGGTGCTCGCCCGCCTCTTCGCCGACGGCTGGCGCGGCAGATGGGGGGACGGGCGCGTCGTCCTTCTCGGCAGCGCGCTGGCCGGTGCCGGGCTCGCCTTCGCCCTGGTGAGCGGCGGCGTGGTGCCGGCCCTTCTCGGCTTCGCCTGTGTCGGACTGGGGATCGCCGCCGTCACCCCGTGCGTCTACGCCGCCGCGGCCCGGCTCGGCTCGGACTCGCTGACCCTCGTCGCCGCCATGGGGACGACCGGACTGCTGGCCGGCCCGCCGCTCATCGGCTTCCTCGCGAGCGCGAGCAGTCTGGCCTGGGGCATGGCCGCGGTCGCGGCGTCGGCCGCCGTGGTGTCCCTGTGCAGCACCAGGATCCGGTGGACACCGGTGGTCGCGGCGACGAACTGAGAGCGTGGCCGGGGCCGGGGCGAGCCCAGTGGGTGGCGGACCCGGCCGGCGGCCGGGCTGTGGCTGCCTGGACCCCGGGCGGCCGGAGGGGGAATCATTCCGTTTTGAGGGTTCTGGACACCTTGCTCCCTCTACGGAAGGCCCCGCCGAGTACTGCCGACGGAGCCGCCTCGGCTGGTTGGTCGGTAAGCATGTGAGGCATGTGGACAGCGAACAGTGAGAAGGACTGCAACCGATCTCGTACCTGGGTAGTCATGACAGCCGGCTGCTCGTGGACTTGGCGACCGCCGCCGGGTGGACGGATTTAGGCGGCGGCGGTCCCCACACGTCGGGGCCGCCGCCGCGCCACTCGATCAGTCCGGGGTCGTCCAGGGCTGTGTCGTCGGGGTCTAGGCCGGCGCGGCGGAGGAATTCCAGAAGGTCGGTGGTGCTGAAGGCGCGGCCGAGGATCGTGTCGGACGCGCGGACGCGGCGCCCGCCCTCTTCATCGGGCGCATGGACGACGATCGGTGCAGCCATGACACCACGGTGCGGCCAGTCGTCGGCCACCGCATCTCGGCGTAGGGGTAGCCAGCCACCCGAATGAGGTCACACAAGCCTCAGCCTTAACGGACCGCGAATACCCGGCGTAGCGTGGAGAGCACAGACTCTCTGGCGGGGGTAGACATGAGCGACCACATCGGTGCGCGCATCGCCAAGCTGCGCGACTTCCGAGGCGAGATGACTCAAGAGCAACTGGCCGAGCAGGCGGGCGTGTCCGTGGACACAATTCGGAAGCTGGAGCAAGGCCGCCGGACCACCGCCCGGATCGGTACTCTGCGAAAGATCGCGTCCGCCTTGGACGTGGAGCTGGAGCGACTTCTGGGGCAGCCCACCGTGACGCAGCACTCCCAGACTGACGACGGAGGGCTCCTTGCCCTCCGCGACGCCATCCAGGACGTGGACGCGCTTCCAGGCGTCTTGGCGGACACCGCGTTGAACGAGGCCCCCGACGCGGACGAGTGGATGGACGCGGTCCGTGAGGCGACCTCCCTGTACTGGGCGGGTGCCTACAGCACTCTGGCCGGACGGCTCCCTCTCATTCTCCGCGACGGCAACCGGCTAGTTCGGGAGCTGACGGGCACGGGCGCCGAGAAAGCGTGGGCACAGCTGGCGCTCTCGTACCAGCTGGCGGCGTCTCTCTCGACTCAAGCTGGTCATGCCTCCTGGGCGTTCGACGCCGTCCGAAAACAACTGGAGGCGGCCGAGCGTGCCTCCGATCCGCTGATGTCTGGCATGGGCGTGAGCACACTGTCCTGGGTCCTGCTGAGACAGGGGCGCTGGGAACAGGCCCAGCAAGTGGCCGAGCGAAAAGCCGAAGCGCTGGAGCCATCATTCAGCAGAGCCAGGCCCATCGAATTCGCCGTGTTCGGCAACCTCCTCGTCGCCGCTGCTACGCCAGCCGCGCGCCGAGACCGGCACGACGAAGCTCGTGGATACCTGAACCTCGCTGAAGCTGCTGCGGTGCGCTCCGGACCCGTCCGGGCTTACGGCACAGCGTTCTCGACCGTGGACGTGCTGACGCAGCAGGTGAACGTGGCCATTGCAGGTGAGCAGGCTGACCACGCCTATGCGCTGGAGGTGGCAGCTCGCGTAGACCGTTCCGCGATCTCCCGCCCTGTACACAGCGCCGCTCATCGGGTGGACGTTTCCCATGCCCAGTACGAGACAGGGGACTGGGACGGAGCGCTGGAAACACTGCTGGAGGTCGAGCGGGACCAGCCGGAGTGGATCAGGTACCAGACCCTCGCCGCGGCCACGGTGCGAGAGATGCTGGAGGCTGAGCGACGCCGCTCAACACCGCTCCGCGGGCTGGCCGCCCGCCTGGGTGTTGACCCTCTCCTATGACCCTCGCTTCAGCTGATCTGTCGTACAACTCGACCACTTGGTAACCAAAAAAACCGTTCCACCAGGACAACACGTCCTAGTCGCGCGAGAATTGCGCACACGGATAGGTGACATAGTCCCTGTAACGTGATCACGCGCTTCCATAGCGTGATCAGCACAGCTGGTGCCGACCTGCACCCCCGCCAGAGGTCAGGTCGGCACCGCAAACGTGCAGACCAGGGAGCGCGAGACCCGTGACCATCGACGCAGTACCACTCCGACGTCCGTCCGGCGAACATCTACGCCGCGCACAGCTCGCTGATGGCGCTGTCCACGGCTTGGGAGGACCCCCGCTCCAGTGGGTGGCCGCTACCGGCGCCAGCATCCCGCAGGTCCTCATCGCCTGGGACCGGGGTGACGTGGCCGAGCTGCCCGCCGGCCGCGCGTGGGATGTCGTCGCCGTCCCGTCCCGTGTCGGCTGGACGTCGGTGCTGCGCTACCTCAGCCGCATGGGAGCACCGGCCGGTCCCGTCCTCAGCACCGTGCGCGGCGTGCACTGGCTCGTCGCTCCCGGCACCGCTGACGGCTGGGACCTCCCGACCGGGGCTCTGCTGCCCGCCGGGTCCACGGTCACGGTTCCGCACCCGGTGGTCACCGCCCCGCACACCGTCCAGGGCCACTCCTGGATCGTGCCGCCCCGCGCACCCCTGATGGACGGGGCCGACCTGTACGGGGCGTGCGCCGCCTACTCCGCCAGCCGCGCCCGACACCTTGGCAGGGCCTCATGAGCGCCCCTGCCCGAGGCGCCTACCTCGTTGACGAGGCCACCCGGCAACTCGTCCCGCCCGAGCCGCCCTGGGTGGGCCGCGTGCAGACGGTCATCGACGAGGACGAGGTCCGCCTCGTCACCCCGCGCGGCATCGAGTGGACCGCCCGCATCCAGCATCTGCGGCTGGCCACCGAGGAGGAGTGCGGGGCCTACGACGCCGCTGTGCCCCGGCAGGCCCAGGGGGTGCGGTCATGAGCGCCGGATGGTGCGCCTGGCACCGCGACAGAGCAGAGGACGTGGAGCCGATCTTCTACGAAGAGCGCGGCTCCGGCCCAGCCGCCGCGATCTCCGTATGCCTGCCGTGCGCGCGGAAGATGCACGGCAGACCCTACGGCGAGGCCGGCCGCGCGGCCGTCAAGGCGCTGGAAGGGCGGGCGGCCGAATCCCGCAGCCGTCCCCGTGCGTGAGCACAGGGTGCACACCCTCGTCCGGATCATGACCACTGCGCTGGAGCGGGACGGTATCGACGGCGCGCTGACGAGCTGTTTCCTCCGCACCCTCTGGGCGAACAGCAGCGCCGAGGAGCGGGCCAACGTGCTGGCCCGGCAGGCGTGGCGTGCCCGGGAGGCAACCGTCACGACGTCCAGAACCCGCGCGGCCTACCGCCTCACCCGGCAACTGCGGCGCGCCGCCCTCCAGCACATCAGGGACGGCAGCTCCTTCACCGTCGCCCGCACTGATTTGCCCGACGACCTGGCGGTCCAGCTGGAGACAGCGGTGCTCCTCCTCGACGCCAGCTGGAAGAACGACACATGGGAAGACGCATGGTGACCACACTCACGACTGTCGGCTTAAGCGCCGTACCCGTCTGGTTCTGCTCAGGCGCGGCCATCCTCACCGCGATCGGCCGCGGCCCGGCCTTCGCGATGAGCATGCCCGGAGAGACCGAGCCACCACCGCCCAAGGAGCGGCTCGACCGGCTGGGCATGTGGTTCTTCCAATGCCTCGTCTGGCCCCACGCCCTCTACCGATGGGCTCTCGGGTTCGGTGAGTTCCACGGCCACTTCGCGGCCGACTGCCCGCACCGTGTCGAGGTCCGCGGCGCCGACGAGGCGAAACCGCACTGGAACCGCTACCGGCACGGAACCGCGTGCCGCCGTCGGAAGTAGCAGCCATCGACTCCCACCCCGGCCGGACACCGTCCCCGGTGCTCCCCCTTGTGGCACCGGGCCGGCCGGGGTGGGCCCCACCACCGCACCACCAGGAAGGCCAGAACCGCAGCATGGGCAAGAAGAAGGACACGATCCGGGCCGCCAGGCAGGAAACGAGCCGCAGCGCCACGGGGAAGCCCGGTGAGACGCAGGGCCGGCTAGCAGACCGCTACATCCGCACCCACACCCCGGAGCGCCGCTACCCGCGCCCGGACGACTGGGACTCGGACTGGTACGACGACGGGGAAGAATGAGCCGCCACTCCTCCCCGCCCGGCTTCCCCGCCGCGGCCTACGGCCTGCTGACCGACCAGGCCCACCGGGTGCTGATCGTCCAGCCCCGGGGCGCGGACGACGGCACACCGTGGCGCCTGCCCGGCGGGCTCGTTGAAGCGGACGAGACGCCGCGTGACGCGCTGGAGCGGGAGCTGCGCGAAGAGCTGGCCCTGGACCGGCCGGCGGGCAGTCTCCTCGTCCAGGAGTGGGTCCTGCCCCTCACACCGGGCCGGCGGCCGCGCATGACGTTCCTGTTCGGCACCTCGCCGGTGACGCCTCAGGAGGCCGGCCGCATCCTGCTGGAGCACGGGGAGCTGGCTGCCTGCCGATGGGTGCCGCTGGAGATCGCGGTGGAGCTGCTGCACGAGCGGCACTCCTTCCGCCTCACCCGGGCCTGCGCCGGGCCCGTGCCCGCCTATCTCGAACACCGACCCCAGGAGAGACACCCGTGACGACCGACTTCCCCGAGCGCGTGCTGCGGATCGGCACCCGCTCCAGCCCCCTGGCCCTCGCCCAGACCCAGCTGGTGGCCGACCTGCTGCACCAGCTCCTGCCCGAGCTGAGGATCGAGACGGTGCCGACCACCACCGAGGCCGACAAGTGGCAGGGCGACCTTGCCCGGCTCGGAGGGAAGGGCCTGTTCGTCAAGGCCATCGACCAGCAGCTCCAGCGCGGCGACATCGACATGGCCGTCCACTGCCTCAAGGACGTACCCGGCGACCAGCCGCTGCCCCAAGGACTGATCTTCGCCGCGATGCTGCCCCGCGCCGATGTGCGCGATGTCCTGGTCGTGCCGGACGGCAGCCCCGTCAAGTCCCTCGGTGACCTGCCCCCCGGCGCCACGGTGGCGACCACGGCGGTGCGCCGCAAGGCGCAGATCCTCGCCCGCCGCCCCGACCTGAACGTGGTGAGAGTTCGTGGTGCGGTCGGCACCCGGTTGGACAAGCTCGACGGGAAGACCGGTGACCTCCGGGCCGACGCCATGGTCCTCGCCCGCGCCGGCCTGGAACGCCTGGGCCTGACCGACCGCATCGTCTACGAGTTCCCGGTGCAGGAGATGCTGCCCGCCGTCGGCGCCGCCGTCCTGGCACTGGAGTGCCGCCGCGACGACGCCCCCGTCGCCGGCCTGCTGGAGCGACTCAACGACCCGAAGATGCAGACCGAAGCGACCGCCGAGCGCGTCATGCTCCACGGCCTCCGCGGGCACTGCAACTCGCCGATCGCCGGGTACTGCACCACCGAACCCGACGGACAGCTCAGCCTGAGGGGAATGGTGTTCAGCAGGGACGGCTCCAAGTTCGCGCACGCCCACATCTGGGGCGAGACCTCCAACGACCCCGGCACACTCGGCTCCCGCGTCTGCGCCGAACTGCTGCGCCAGGACGCCCGCGACATCATCGACGGCATCCCCCACTGACCGAGCGACGAACTCCCACCCGCCGGGAGCGACACCGACCAAACCCTGTGGGCGGCCCGGCGGGTGGGTCCCTCGGCTGTCCGGGAGCAGAGTGGGCGGTGGAGCCGTGGCGGTGCGCGCGGCGAAGGGGTTCAGCGCCCGGCGGGTCCGGGCGGCGCGGCGGCGCCCCAGTCCCAGAGCGCCTGGAGCACAGGGCCCAGCTCGCGGCCGTGTGGAGTGAGCCGGTAGCCGACGGTGGGCGGCCACCCCGGTTCGCGTTCCCTCACGACGACGCCGGCCGTGACGAGGTGGGCGAGCCGGTCGCTGAGCACCTTGTCGGAGAGCGCCGGAAGGCAGGCGGCCAACTCGCTGTAGGAGCGGGACTCCTCGCGGAGCAGTTCGCGCACCACGAGGGTGGTCCAGCGTCCGCGCAGGGCCGCGAGGGTGATCTCCACGGGGCAGCCCGGGGTCGGCGCGGTGCCCCGCGCGTGAGGGGCGTCGGGCAGCCCGGGCGTCGGAGGGGCCGGTGGGACCTGGCCTACCGTTCGGTGAGTCACGCGTGCGTCTCCTACCGTTGCCGCGTCCCGGGCGCCCACCCGACACGCACCGAAGAGGGATCGCAACGATGACACATGCCCGCCCCACTGCTGCCCACTCCACCGCCGCCCGCCCGCTCCCGACGCGGGCGGAGGATGTTCCCGCCGCGTTCGCCGAGCGGTTCAACACCGGTGACCCGCGAGCCGTCGAGGAGATGTACGAAGGCGGGGCCGCCTTCGTGCCCCGCTCGGGTCCCGCCGTGCACGGCAGGGCCGGCATCGCCCGGCACAACGCCCCGTTCCTCGGCCTCGGACTGCCGATCCGGGTACGTCCCCGGCACGTGCACGTCGCGCACGACATCGCCCTGCTGATCGTGGACTGGGAGATCGAGGGCACGGTGTCGGGCACCGCCACGGATGTGGCCCGGCGCGGCCCCGACGGGTACTGGCGCTATGTGATCGACAGTCCCTTCGGCGCGGCCGGTGCCGACCACGACGGATAAGCCCCGGATCCTTCCGGACGTCCGGGGCGGCGCCGTCCGCACCGGGGCGTGGACGGCGTGAGATGAATCACGAAGAATTCACCGAGCGGGTGGACAACTGCTCGGTGTTGCGCCTTATGCGCCCCCAATGAACACATTGCCGTTTTCCGGGACTTCAGAAAGCGCCAGGTCGACGCGTTTTCCCACGTTTACGCTGGAACTCCGGCCGCATCACCCGATGCCATACCCCGGCCGGCCCCACCCCACCGTTCGCCTTCTTTTCGCCCCTCTGGTCCCCGCCGTTCACCGGGTGTTCACCGTACCGCCCGATGAGCCCGTTCATTTCATTCCGCCTTATCGCCTGGATCGCCCATGTTCACACTTTCCGTCATCGTCCCGTGCCACAACGTGCAGGAATTCGCGGAAGACACGCTCAGAAGCCTCGCCAACAACGCCGGTCCGACGACCGAGTTCATCCTTGTCGACGACTGCTCCACCGACGCCACCCCGCGGATACTCGACCGGTGGAAGCAGCGGCTGCCCCACACCACGGTCATCCGGCACGAGGAGAACAAGGGCATCGCCCAGAGCCGCAACAGCGGGATCGACGCCGCCCGCGGCGCGTACCTCACCTTCCTCGACGGTGACGACTGGTACGGCCCCGGGTACCTCGACCAACTCGTCCGGACCATCGAGGAGCTGGACTGCGACTTCGTGCGGACCGACCACGTGCAGAGCACCGACACCCGACGAGTGGTGCGCCGCGCACCCGCTCCCGTGCGGGACACCGTGCTGCACCCCCGGGACGTGATCGCCCCGCCGCAGGCGGAGACCATGGTGGACTACCCGTTCGTGTGGGCGGGCGTCTACCGCCGCAGCCTGTTCGACCACGGCGCGATGCGGTTCGCGGCCAACCTGCGCACCGCGGAGGACCGGCTATGGACCTGGCGGCTGCACCTGCGGGCGCGCTCCTTCGCCGTGGCGGGACTGCTCGGCGTCTTCTACCGCCGCGGGGTGACCACCTCCCTCACCCAGATCCGCGACGCCCGGCAACTGGACTTCATCCCCGCGCACGACGCCCTGCTCGCCGACCTCGCCGACGACCCCGAGGGCGACCGCTTCCTCCCCAAGGCGGTGCGCACCTACTGCGCGTTGATCGCCTTCCACCTCTCCCACGTCCGCCGCTACCACGCCCCCGTGGCCAGGCGGCTGAAGAAGATGTCGGCCGCCGCGCTGCGGGGCATGCCCCAGGACGTGCTGGAGGAGACGCTGGCCGGCATGGACCACGAGCGCGCCGACAGGCTGCGGCGCCTCCACTCCGTCGGAAAGGCGGCCTGACCGTGTCCCAGCCCGTGCAGATCTTCGAGGTCTCCACGCTCTACGGGGCGGCGACCCTGGCCGCCTCCCTGGACGCGGGGCAGTTCGGGCCGCGGCACGCGGCCCGCAGGATCCTGCTGGTGTCCAGCAACGCCCCGACGCCGGAGGCGGCGACCGGGCTCGCGGCGATGAGCGGGTTCGCCGGCCTCGCGGAGCGGTTCGACGAGGTCGTCGACTGGAACGAGGCCATCCGCCCCTACCACCCGAGCGCCTGGTCCCCGCCCCGGGACGAATCGCCCGTGTGGGAGCGGATGTTCCGTCACCTGTGGCGGCTCGGGGACGCGCCGGTCGAGCTGGTCGTGGAGTCGGTCCATGTCAGTCCCGCCAAAGCGCTGGCCACCATCTTCGGCGGCAGCGCCGTGCACGTCTACGCCGACGGCCTGATGAGCTACGGCCCCACCCGGGACCGGCTGCCCCAGTGGCTGGGCTGCCGCATCCGGCGGCTGCTGCACCTGGACCTGGTGCCGGGGCTGCGCCCGATGCTGCTGGCCGAGCACGGCGTGGCGCCCGAGATCGTGCCGGGTGACGCCTTCACCAAGGTGCTCGGCGAACTGGGCAAGGCCGCGGCCGGGGACCCGGAGCTGGCCCGCGTCGCGGCGGACCGCCCCACCGCCGTGCTGCTGGGCCAGTACCTCGCCGCGCTGGACATCCTCTCCTTCGAGGAGGAGGAAGAGCTGCACGCGCGGATGCTGCGCGGGGCGGTGGCGGCGGGTCACACATGCGTGGCGTTCAAGCCGCACCCGACCGCCCCGGCACGCTACTCGCGGGTGCTGGAGAAGACCGCCGCCCAGGAGGGGGTGCGGCTGCACATCCTGGACGGCCCGGTGCTGGCCGAGGCCGTCTACGAGCGGTGCCGGCCGACCCTGGTGGTGGGCTGCTTCTCCACCGCGCTGCTGACGGCGTCCACCTACTACGGCATCGCGATCGCCAGGGTGGGCACGGACGTGCTCCTGGACCGGCTGACGCCGTACCAGAACAGCAACCGGGTGCCGGTGACCATCGTCGACTTCGCCGTCCCCGACCTGGAGAACGACACGGCCGGCGCCCCGGTTCCCGCGACGGTGACCGAGGAACTCGGCGCCCTGGTACGGACGGTGGGGTACTGCATGCAGGCCAAGCGCAACCCCCTCCTGCGTGAGGAAGCCGCCGCCTGGCTGGAGGCCCACCTCGACGAGGACACCATGCGCTACTTCAAGCGCCGCCGCCTCACGGCGCTGGCGCTGCCCGGGGGCAGCAACTCGGTCCGCGCCCGGCTGCTGCGCACCAGCCCGACGGCGCGCAGGGCGGCACGCCGGGTCCGCGCGGTGCAGCGCAAGCTGAGCTGAGCGCCCGGCTGAAAGGAGGGCACCGCACAGGGGTTGGGTACGACGGGTGGCGGGCCGGCACCGGAGAGGTCTCCGGTACCGGCCCGCCACCCGTCGTGCCGTTCTCTTCGGCCCGGTGCGCGCTAGCCCAGTAGGCGCCGCAGCTTCAGCCGCCCCCACAGCATGCTCAGACCGAAGGACGGGAGCACCGTGAGGAGTGTCAGCGCGGCGGCGGCCCCCGCCGCGCCCAGCCACCCGTGGTCCGCGGAGACGAAGGCGGGCGAGAGCGTCTTCAGCAGCAGTACGTGGAACATGAAGGCCCCCAGCCCCGCGTCGGTCAGCCTGACCAGTACCGGGCGCACCCGTTCGGGGATCCGCACCCCGTTGACGGCCATCAGCACGCAGACGCTGAGGGCGGCCACCAGGACGCTGGCGTTGGGGATCACGAAGTGGATGCGGTGCTGCGACCACAGCACCGCCGCCAGCGCCACGACCGCGCCGGCGAGCCACCAGCCGCGGTGCCCGCGCCGGGTGGCCGGCAGGCTGAGCAGCAGGGCGCCGATCACCGCGTACACGAGGGAATAGGTCCCGGTCTGCCATCCGAAGCGCGGGACGTCCCAGCCGGTCAGTTCGGCGAGGTCGCCGAAGGCCGTGGGCCCCGCCGCGACCACCACGAGCGCCGCGGCCACTCCCCAGGGGCGCTTCCCCGCCTTCAGCAGCACCACGAAGCCCAGGATCAGGATCAGCGGGACGTGCGCGTAGAAGTACCACAGGTGGTAGGCGGGCTGGACGGTGCCGAAGACGGCCTCCAGCGCCAGCTTCGACGTCGGGCCGCCGTTCGTGTCCCGCCACCGCCCCCAGGCCAGGTAGACCGCCGACCAGACGCCCACCGGCACGATCATGCGCAGCGAGCGCTTGCGCAGCGTCCCCCCGTCGCGCGGAGGCGCTCCCACCAGCACCGCCCAGCCGGCGATCGCGAAGTAGAGGGGGACGGCCCAACTCGTCACCGAGTCGAGGAAGAGCCCCGTCCAGTAGACCGCGCCGCCGTTGTGCGGGTCCTTGCCGACCGCCTGCACGCACTCGCCGCCGACGTGCCCGATGATGACCGAACAGGCGCAGACGACCCGTATCAGATCGATGTCGTACCGGTGTCCGCGCCGCGCCGGCTCCGCCCTCGCCTTCGCGGCGGGCGCGGAGTCCGGATGTGCTCCGGGAATCGCCGCTGTCCCGGTCACGGGTCTCACGGAAATGTTGTCAGCAGACATGGCCAGCCCTGTGATGCGAGGTGAGGAATGGTGCGCCATCTCGCCGGTCACGGGCGAGCGGACCCACGCATCCTGTCAGGCACCACCGCGCGGAAAACTGTACGGAAGGGGAACAGCAGCGAAATTCCACGGCGGACACCGGAATTCCCGCTCCACGAGTTCCTCCGCGCGGTGAGGGGGCATGCCCCCGAGGGGAGGAAGGGAGAGCGCGGCGGTCGGCAAGGGATCGCGGCGGAGAAGGGGAAACCCGTGGCCGGCTACGCGGGCCCGGCCCCGGTGGAGGGCAGATGGATCAGTCCGGCGTCCGTGGGACGGAAACCGCAGGCGTGGACGTAGAAGTCCCGCAGGTGGGGCTCGAAGTCGACATGCAGCCACTCGCACCCGGCCGCGCGGGCGTGCGCCGCCGCCAGGCGGACGACGGCCGTGCCGATGCCGCGGCGCTGGTAGGAGCCGCGGGTCTTCGTGTCGAGCAGGAAGGCGTGGTCGCCGCCGTCCCAGGCGACGTTGACGAACCCGACCAGCAGGCCGTCGCCGTCGCGGGCACCCACCCAGCCCAGACTGTGCGGCCGGACGCCGTCCCACCATCCCGGAACGGCCGCGCCCCCGTGCGAGCGGGCGAGGTCCAATATCTCGGCGTCGGTCACCGGGTCACGCCATCCGTAGGAGATCATCGAGGTGTTCATCCGGACAGGTTCGCCCTCGCGGCCCCCGGTTTCCACCGGGTTTCGCGGCGGCCGCTGTCCGGCCTGCTCCCGGGCACGGGGAGCGGACGGGCCCGGCGGCGCGGACTCCGCCGCCCGGCCGGCCAGTTCGGGCCGACGGTCGCGCAGCCCGAGCACCGCCTCGACCGTGACGACCAGGTCGAGGCCCTGGCCGTCGTCGAGCCCGTGCAGGCTGAGACCGTGCAGCAGCCGCCAGGCCGTGAGGGTGATCACACACAGCAGCACGGTGGTGGTGTCCCGTTCGACGGCCACCGTGAACAGGGCCAGGGCGACACCCGCGCTGCCGAGCACCCCCGTCGCCCCGGCCGGCAGCGGGGCCGCGCCGACCGCGCAGGCCGCGACGACCAGCACCGGGCGGGTGCGCACAGCCAGGGCAACAGCCGCGAGGGACACCCGGCTTCCGGTCTGCGGCGGCGTGGCGGCCAGCGTCAAGCGCCCCGGCCGCCACGTCCGCGTGCCGCTACACCACGGCCCCGGTGGGGTTCTTGGTGTCGCGCTGCCGGCTCGGCTGCTCCCGGCGCGCCTCGGGCTTCCACCGTTCCAGTACGACGGCCAGGGGCGTCGCCGTCAGCACGGTGGAGGTCATGCCGAAGACCACTCCGGCCAGCAGCGCCACGGAGAAGTCGGTCAGCGAGTCACCGCCCAGGAAGGTGAGGGCGACGAGGATGAACAGCGCTCCCATACCGGTGTTGACCGTGCGCGGCAAGGTGCGCAGCACCGCGGCGTCGGCCAGGTCGGGCAGCGGTGTCCCGCGGTCCGCCCGCCGCATGCCGCGGAGCCGGTCGAGGACGACGACGGTGTCGTTGACCGAGTAGCCGATGACAGTGAGCAGCGCGGCCAGGAACACGCTGTCGACCGGCTTGCCGAGCCAGGCGAACAGGCCCACCACCAGCACCACGTCCTGCACCATGGCCGCCACGGTCGCGGTGGCCATCGTCCAGCGGAACCTGATGCTCAGATACACCAGCTGGGCGCCCACGGCGACGGCCAGCGCGATCAGTGCCTTGTCCCGCAGTTCGCTGCCGAGGCTCGGCCCCACCCTCTCGTCCCGTTCGACCGTCACCTTCCCTCCGGCGGACTCCAGGCCCTCCCGGATGTGCTCCCGCTCCGTGTCGGTGAGCTTCTCGGTGCGTACGGAGATGCCGCTGTCCCCCGCCTCCTGCACCACCGCGCGGGGGAAGCCCGCGTCCGCGACCGCCTGGCGCGCGGTGTCGGCGTCGACGGGCCGGCTGGTGGTGTACTCCACCATGCGGCCGCCGGTGAACTCGACACCGAACTCCAGCCCGCGCAGACCGATCCCGGCGAGGGCCACCAGGACCAGCCCCGTCATGACGCCCAGCCACAGGCGGGGCCGCGACGCCAGGCGCGGTGTGCGTCCGGCGAGCCAGGCGCGCAGCCGGGAAGCTCCCGCCATGCCGGTGAGAAGGGGCCGCCGCCGCACCCAGTCGCGTCGTACGGCCCATTCGGCGAGCACCCGCGTGAGGACCATCGCGGAGAGCATCGAGGTGAGGACGCCCAGGGACAGGGTCACGCCGAAGCCCTTGACGGGGCCGGTCGCGAAGAAGAACAGCAGGCCGGCCGCGAGCAGGGTGGTGACGTTCGAGTCGATGACGGCGCTGTAGGCCTGCTGGAACCCGGTGCGCAGGGACCGCCGCAGATCGCGCCGGCTCCGCGCCTCGTCCGGCCGCAGGCTGGGCCGGGTGTACTCCTCGCGGGCCCGTTCGAAGACGAGGACATTGGCGTCCACCGCCATCCCGATGGCCAGCACGAACCCGGCGAGCCCCGGCAGCGTCAGAGTGGCTCCGAGCGCCACGAGCGCCGCGTAGGAGATCAGCCCGTAGCAGGCGAGCGCGACCGTGGCCAGCGCGCCCAGCAGCCGGTAGACGATGGTGACGAACAGCCCCGTGCACACCAGGCCGATGACCGCCGCCTGGGCGCTGGCCCGGATCGCGTCCGCGCCCAGCGACGGGCCGACCGTCTGCTGCTCGATCACGTCGACCGGGACGGGCAGCGCACCGCCCTTGATGAGCGCCGCGAGGTCCTTGGCCTCGTCGGCTTGGAAGTTCCCCGTGATCTGGGTGGAGCCGCCGGTGATACCGGTGCGGCAGGCCACGCTCTCCTGGATGCGCGGCGCGGAGACGATCCGGTCGTCCAGGACGATGGCCACCCGCCGCTGCGGGGAGTCCGGCGGCCGGCAGGCGGCCGCTCCCGTCAGCTCGGCCCACCGGTCCGAGGCGCCGCCCCGGAAGTCGACGGTCACGTTCCAGCCGCTGCCCTGCGCCGTATCGAGCCGGGCCTCGGCGTCCTTGACGCCCTCCCCGGTCAGCGAGGTCTCCCCGAGCCGCAGATACGCGCCCTTGCTGTCGGGATCGGGCAGCACCCTGGCGCCGCCCTCGCCGTCCCCCCGCCGCGCGTCCCCGCCCGGCCGCTTCCCGGTCACCTCCTCCACGGGGTGGAAGGTCAGCTGGGCGGTACGGCCGATGACCTCGGCGGCCTCGCGGGGGTCCTGCACTCCGGGCAGTTCGACGACGATCCGCCTCTCGCCCGCGCGGGACAGCGACGGCTCGGCCACGCCCAGGGCGTCCACGCGCTGGCGCAGCACCTCCAGCGCGCGGTCGGTCGCGGGCCCGTCGGCCCGCACCCCGGGACCGTCGCGGGTCTCCAGGACGATATGGGTCCCGCCCTTGAGGTCGAGGCCCAGCCGGGCCGGGGTGGTCAGGGCGAAGAAGAGCGAGACCCCCACGACGACGAGGGCGAGCAGCGCCCGCCACAGCGGCGCGCGGGAGCGGTGCGGAGCACCGGCGGAACGACCAGGGGTACGGGTACGGCGAGGCGTACGGGACAAGACCACTCCAGGCTGAGGAGGCACCGCGTTCGGTACGCGGCGCGCAGGGCAGCCGGCCGCTCGCTCCGCACCGCGCACGCCGTGACGCCGGGGCCGTCACGGCTCAGGCCGGACGGCGGGGCGCCGGCGGTTCCCGGGAACACACCGTCCCGTGCCGTGCCGCGGCACCTCCGCACCGCGACGACGTACGCGGACGGCACCAGGGGAACGGCCCGTCGCGAGGACGGGAGGTGTCCGTCCGGTCACCGCGGCGGGCACACCCGTCGTGCGCGGGCACGGCCCTGTCGGCCGGTGGTCCGCGGCTACGGCGTGCCGCTGTCGTGCGAGGCGGAGTGAGCGCGAGCGGGCCAGGGGAGCCCGGGGCGCGGAGGGGAGCCGGCCG
>NZ_VJOK01000001.1:527617-541842 GCF_013302895.1 Streptomyces albus subsp. chlorinus
GGGGAACGGGCCTCGCCGCCGTGGTGCGCCGACCTGTCCACCGTGACGGTGACGGGCGAGGGGGCGCCGCCGTGCACGGGCCCCGCCGTGACGGCACCGGCCAGGAGCAGCAGGGCGCCCCAGACGAGCGCGAGGAACGCGGAGGTGGAACGGCGCGGGGCCGGACGCCGCGAACACGGCTGCATGGTCCCTCCCCGTCGCACTCCCGTGGCCAGTGACGGCCAGTGTATGCGGGCCGGGGCGGCCGGAGGAGATACACCGGCGTTTCGTGCCCCGGAGCGTGGCGGCGGCCCACCGGGCGGGGAGGGAGCGCCAACTTGGGATGCCAGCAGGCCATAAGAGTAGCGATGTCCGGATATGAGAGATTTTCCGCTTCCCGCATGTCCGCCGCCCCGCCTGTGTCACGAAACACACGGCCACACCGCCCGAACGAGACGAGATCTTCTGGCGGAACGTCAAAAAGCTTTTTCCGGCTCTCCATTCGGCATAACCACTGCTTTCCCCTCTTCACGCTCAGAAAATGATCCACAGCACAGCGTCGAACAATTCCGAGATCATTTCCGATGAATCCGAGGAACGGGAAGGACTCATCTTGATCCGGGCAATCCGTTGTGTTTCCGTGTCCCTCGCTCCGGCCCATGCAAACGGCTGGGGTTCCCTTACCGGGGCGCCGAATCCTGCCGCCCGGTGAGGGGAAATCCGCACCAGAACATCCGGCAGGAGCGGGGGAACCAGGTAAGCGCCGTGCCGCACTCAGCGGCCCGGCTAGGGGTGAAGCCATATCTGTCCGTGCTCTCGTACACGGAGATACGCGGAGAGATATGGCCGGGCCACTCCAGCCCGAATCCGACAGCTCACCTCGCAGGCGTCAGGAGAGGACAACCCCATGTTTCCTGGCCGTCGCGCCCATGATCCGAGCAGTACCCGTCGTCTGACCCGCGTCTCGCTGGCCCTCCTCGCCGGTGGTGCGGGAATCGCCGCTCCCCTGCTGACCGCGGGCGGCGCGCACGCCGCCGCCCCGGCCCAGCCGAAGGAGCAGGCACAGGTCGTCCGGACCGGCACCGCCCCGCAGGCGAAGACCGCGGAGGAGTCCGGCTCCTACACCGTCGCCGGTGGTGACACCCTCTACCGGATCGCCGTCGACCACGACGTCAAGGGCGGCTGGTCCGCCCTCTACAAGGCCAACAAGCAGACGATCGGCGGGGACGCGAACCTCATCCGTCCCGGTCAGAAGCTGACCCTGGACGTCTCGTCCGCGCCCGCCGAGCGCTCCGCCGCCCCCGAGCGGGCCGACCGCAGCTCCGCCGAGCGGTCCGGCGGTGTGCAGAAGACCAGGTCGACCAGTCTGGACGGCTGGATCAACGAGGCCCTCGCCGTCATGAAGCAGCACGGCATCCCGGGCACCTACGAGGGTATCCACCGCAACATCATCCGGGAGTCCGGCGGCAACCCCAACGCCATCAACAACTGGGACATCAACGCCCAGAACGGCACCCCGTCCATCGGCCTGCTCCAGGTGATCAAGCCGACCTTCGACGCGTACCACGTCGAGGGCACCGCCTACGACCAGCGCGACCCGGTCGCCAACATCGTCGCGGCCTGCAACTACGCGGCCAAGACCTACGGTTCGATCGACAACGTCAACGGCCCGTACTGAGCCGCCGGCCCCCGCCGAGCCGTCGGCTCGAACCGCGGCGGCCGCCCGTCACCCGGCCGGTGACGGGCGGCCGCCGTGCCGCGTTCCGTGCGGCCCTTCGCGCCCTCACTCCCCGTCGCCGCCGGCGGGGCCTTCGTCGTCGCGGCTCCCGGCGGACGTGGTGCGGTAGCGGCCGCGGAACTCCGCGAGCAGTTCGTCGGTGACCTCGGCGCCGGCGGCGACCGCCCGGTGCACGTCGCGGAAGTAGCCCTCGTAGCCCGCGGGGGTGTACAGGCAGAGCGCGCGGACCGGGGCCGGGCCCGCGTTGCGGAAGCCGTGCGGGCTGCCCCGCAGAGCGGCCAGCAGCGTCCCGGGGCCCGCGGTGACCTCGCCCTCCCCGTTGTGGAGGGTCAGTTCGCCCTCCAGGACGTAGAAGTACTCGTCGTGTCCGTGATGGACGTGCGGGCGGGCTCCGACCGTACCCGGCGGAAGAATGAACTCCTCGAACGAGAAGCGGCCTTCGGTCTGCCGGGCGGTCAGCCGGAAGAGGTGGCGGACTCCGGCCACGTCGATCAGCTCTCCGTCCCCGGGCCGGCTCAGCAGCGGCCGGGGCGGTTCGGTGTCGGTCATCGCCGCAGTCTGCCAAGAGTTCGCGGCGGGCACCACGGAATTGCCCGGCGCCGCGCGCCGCACCCCGCGAGCAGGTTCCCGCCCCGTCGGCCCGCGGTCGACCCGAACGACCGCGGGCCGACAGGGCCGCCGCGAGCCGACGGGCGACCGCGGACAGGGAGCGGGGACGGGCGGGCGCCCCCGGCCAGGGGGACGACCGGCGCGCGTCCGGCGCGGGGCGCCGGAAACTCCCCTCCCCGCCGCAGTGGTCAGAGGTAGGTTGCACCGGTCGCGCCGCCCACGTGACGTCCGTTTCGGCCCCACCGGGCCGCACAGCATTGCGGAGGAACCCGATGCACGACGGGACCCACACGACAGAGCCCGGCCAGGCCCTCTATCCGGCCGACCGCCTCGAACAGGCCCGCACGGCCACGGCACGCGCCGGGCTGGACGCGCTGCTGATCTCCCCCGGAGCCGACCTGCGGTACCTGACCGGGTACGACGCCCTGCAACTGGAGCGGCTGACCTGCCTGGTCCTGCCGGCGGACGGCCGGCCCTTCCTCGTGGTGCCGGCGCTGGAGGAGCCCGCCGCGCTGGCCTCCCCCGCGCGGGGCATGGGCCTGGAGATCGTCGCCTGGAACGAGACCGACGACCCCTACGCCCTCGTCGCGGAACGCCTGCCCGCTCCGCCGGCCCGGGTCGGCGTCGACAACCACATGTGGGCGGAGAAGACCCTGGCGTTCCACCGCGTCCTGCCCGGTGCCCGGCAGGAGCTGGCCGGGGCCGTCCTCAACGAGCTGCGCCTCCGCAAGACGCCCGCGGAGGTCGCCGCCCTGCGCCGCGCCGGAGCCGCCATCGACCGCGTGCACGCCCGCATGGGGGAATGGCTGCGGCCCGGTCGTACCGAGCGCGAGGCCGGCCGGGACATCGCCGCCGCGATCACCGCCGAGGGGCACGCCCGCGTCGACTTCGTCATCGTCGGCTCCGGGCCCCACAGCGCCAGTCCGCACCACGAGCTGTCCGACCGGGTGATCCGGCCCGGCGACCCCGTGGTGGTCGACATCGGCGGTACCACCCCCGACGGCTACTGCTCCGACTCGACCCGCGTCTACGCGGTGGGTGAGCCGCCGGTGGAGTTCCGGCGGCTCTACGACGTACTCCTGCGCGCCCAGCGGGCCCAGACCGAGGCCGTGCGACCGGGGATCACCGCGGAGGAACTGGACGCCGTCGGCCGGGACCTCATCGCGGAGGCCGGGTTCGGCGCGTATTTCATCCACCGCACCGGCCACGGCATCGGCCTGGAGAGCCACGAGGAGCCGTACATCGTCGCCGGGAACGCGCTGCCGCTGGCGCCCGGCATGGCCTTCTCCGTGGAGCCCGGCATCTATCTGCCCGACCGGTACGGCGCCCGGATCGAGGACATCGTGGTCTGCACCGAGGACGGCGGGGAGCGGCTCAACGCGACCCCGCGCGACCTGGTCGTCCTCTCCTGACCGGCGCGCCGACCGGTGCCGGCGCCGCCGCGTCCCGGTGACGGGCCGCCCGGGCGGCCCGTCAGGCGGCCGGCCGGCCGCGGCTGTCCCCGCCCCCTCCCGGCGCGTCGGCTCCCTCCTCGGGGCCGCCCGTCTCCCCCGGGCCGCCGGCCTACTCCAGGCCGGTGGCCTCGTCGATGTCGGGGATGCCCGCGCGGTCCCGCGTCTCCTCGGTCGCCAGGCCCACCGGCCCGTGCCATTCGGCCAGCAGGACGGTGGCGTCGTCGTTCAACCGGCCGCCGTGGTACTCGAGGTGGTGGCGGATCAGGCGGCGGAGCGTCTCGGGCACGGGAAGGGCGTCCGCCTGGTGGCGGAGGAGGAAGTCGATGAAGCGGCCCAGCCCGAACTCCTCGCCCGAGGGGCTGCGGGCCTCGGTGATGCCGTCGGTGTAGAGGAGGAGCCGGTCGCCGGGTTCGAGTTCCTTGCGGCAGACGTGGTCGGCCGACCCGAGGCCGGCGCCGATGGGCGGGGCCGGCGGGCATTCCAGGTGCACGACGGAGTGCCCGCGTACGACGACGGGCGGCGGGTGGCCACAGCACAGCCACTGGAGCGTCCCGGTGGTGACGTCCAGCTCGGCGAGGATTCCGGTGACGAAGCGGTTGCCGGAGAACTGCTTCAGCAGGACCCGCTCCACGGCCGCGGCCGTCGCCGTCAGGCCGGCTCCCTCACGGCGGGCGTTGCGGGCCGTGGACAGGGCGAGGTTGCCGGTCAGTCCCGCGGCGGTGTCGTGTCCCATCGCGTCGAACAGGGCGAGTTGGGCGATCCGGCCGTCGAAGGCGTAGTCGTAGACGTCGCCGCTGACCTCGTAGGCGGGCTCCATCAGCGCGCTGATCATCAGGCTCTCGGTCGCGAAGGTCCGGGACGGCATGAGGCGCCATTCCATCTCGGTCGCCACGTCCATCCGGCGGCGGCGCACCAGGCGGCTGTAGGAGTCGCTCAGTCCGCGCTTGCTGACCACCATCAGGGCCACCAGACCCGCCAGCCGTCGCATGTCCAGTTGTGCGGCGGCGTCGGCGCCCGGCGCGGTGACGCGCAGCACGCCCAGCCGGTCGGTGCCGTTCACCAGGGGGACCCACCAGTGGTCGTGGTCGGCGGGCGAGGCGGGGAGGACCTCGCCGTGCTGGAAGGCCCGCCCCGCGACGGTGCCCTCGACCCTGATCTCCTCCGGCCGCAGGCCCGCGCCGCCGGCGGGAGGGGGATGAGGGGTGAGGGGCGAGAGCAGGTCCTGTTGCAGGTCCACGAGGTAGATCACGACGTCGGTCAGCCCCACGCGCGCGGCCTGCTCGGACAGCCGCTCCGGCAGTTCCTCCAGAGGTGACAGGTGGCTCGCGCTGATGAGCGCGCCGAGCATCGCGGACCGCTCGGTCGCGCTTTCGGGGAAGTACTCCTCCGGCTCGGCACCGTCACCGAGGTCGGAGCCACTGTCGAAGGTCATGCGCGCTCCCAAGCAGAGGACCGGCATCCGGCAGCGCCGCTCGCCAGACGCGGTCCCCAGGAAGCGACCGGGCGAAACGCGAGACGGTACGGCACCGGGCCGTCCCCGGGACGCGTACGCGTACGTGCCCGCCTCCGGAGGCGGGCACGCGCTTGGGGAGGCGGTCGGCACGGAGCGGAAGGGGGCGTCACACCGCGCTACCGGTCACCAGCCACCAGCCACCAGCCACCAGCCACCAGCCACCAGCCACCAGCCACCAGCCACCAGCCACCAGCCACCAGCCGTGGAACGGGAGCGGGGTGGGGGTGGTTCCGTCATGTGGCCCGTGTTGCCGGGTGACGGCCGCGCTCCCCCGCCTCCGGCCGCGCCGTCGTCCGCGTGCGCGAGCGGGTGAGGGGGTGCCGTGGGCCGGACGCACCTGGCCGGGCCTGGCCGGACCTCGCCGGCCCCCTGCCCGACGACCGCACCGCCGTCCGGGACGGCGAGGCGGTGCGCGGTGCGCTGTGCGCGGTCTCCACCGTGTCCAGGTCGTGGGCGAGCAGGACGAGGCACAGGCCGCCGCCCTCCTCCACCAGCGCGGCGAGGAGGCCGAGGAGGCCGGGGAGGCGGCGGAGGCCGCTGCGCGTCACCGGGTCGAGGCCGGAGGTGATCTCGTCGCGGATCGGCGCCCGGGCCGGGCGAGCAGAGCGCGGGCGAGGGCTGCGCGCCGCGGCTCGCCGCCGGACAGCTCGCCGGGGCGGCGCCGTGTCACCTCCTCCGGGAGGCCGGGCCGGCCGAGGTGGCGACCGCCTCCTCCCGGGCCACCTGTTCGCCGGCGCCGCGCGACCGGACCGCTTACCGGACGGGCCGCGAACGCGAGGCGCGGGCTGGCGCACAAGACGGCGCCCGGCCGGTGCGCGGCGGTTCGATCGCCGCTACGCACCGGCCGGTGCGGCCCGGAGTGACGGTACGGGTACGGACCGGAGTGGCGGTGCGGCCGTGGGAGAGGAGGGAAGGAGACGGCCGCCTGTCGGCTGCGCGCCGTTCCCGGGGGCCGGGGAATCCTGGCTCACACCTCCAAGGCGGCCTCTATGCGCCGCAACTGGTGCCGGGCCATCGCCAGGTTCGCCTTGCCGGAGTCGAGGGCGATGTAGAGGAACAGGCCGTTCCCGCTCTTCGCTCGCAGCAGGCGGATCAGGTGGTACTGCCGGCCCAGGGTGATCAGGATGTCCTCGATCTCGTCCTGGAGGCCCAGGTGTTCCATGGTGCGCAACTTGGCGCGTACGACGTCCGTGTTGCCCGCCGCGGCGACCTCCAGGTCGAAGTCCTTGCCGCCCCCGAGCGTGCCCAGCGCCATACCGCTGGTGTAGTCGACCAGGGCGACGCCGATCGTGCCGTCGATGCTGCTCATCGCTTCCTTGAGAGAAGCCTCGGTGTTGGGCATGGTGCGTGCCGTCCTTTCGTTGTTCGGTGCGTCCACGACGCGTGGGCGCGTCGGGGTGGGGCGGGGTGGGGTGGGTCGGGCATCCGGGCTTGCCCTCGGCCGTTCGTCGCCGGTCGGGGGCGGATCGGCGCCGGGATGTCCCTCGGCGCCGAGAGACCGGATGGCGGCGAGGCGGTGCCGGGCGGCGGTGAGCGGCGCCGGGCGGTGCCCCGAGGTGCCGTCACCGGGGTGAGGGAGGAGGGAGCCTGCGGGTCGGGAGCGCCGGCCGCCGGCCGCGTTCGGTCGGTGGCCGGCCTTCACCGGACGCGGTTGGCGCGGCAGGGGGCGGCGCGGCCGTGGCCTGCCGAGCCTCGGCGGCGTGCCCGCTCCCGGCGACGAGGGCGGCGATGCGCCCCGCCGTGCGGCGCCCTTCCAGCTGGAGGCGGCCGACGTTGATGCGGTCGTCCGCGAGGAGGGTGAGCACGGCGGCGGGGCCGGCCGCGTAGGTGGCGACGTACCCGAGTTCCCCGTGAACGAGCAGTTCGCGGAAGGCTCCCCGTCCGGTGGCCTCGTTCATGCGGAAGGCCAGCCCCAGCGCGGCGGCGGTGAGGGCGGCCAGCGGCTCCGCGTCCGGCCGCCGCCCGCCGGACACCGGCCCGAGGTCCTCCGCCAGGACGAATCCGTCGACGGACGCCGCCAGGGCCCCGCCGACCTGGGGGACACGGGCCCGCAACCCGCGCAGTTCCTCGGCCACACCGGCCTCTGCCGCCATGAGCACTCTCCTCTCGGCACGCTGCCGGGTCCCGGCGCGCTGGCGGAACATGTTGATCACAGCCCCTCCAGCGCGTCGCGGAGCCGGCGCAGCAGGGCGATGTCCGGGTCGGCGAACTCCTCGGGAGGCGGCTCCCCCGGCGGGCCGGACACCCCCGAGCCGGAAGGTCCGGGGCGGACCAGTCCGGCAGCCGCCAGCCGGCGCAGGTCGACGAGGGTGTGGAAGGCGGGGCGCCCGAGCAGGCGGGCGATGTCGGTGGCGGTACGTATCCCGTCCACCAGTTCCAGCACCGCGCGCCGACGGTCCGGCACGGGTGCCCCCGGCAGCGGTGCCGTCCGCACCGGGGGCACCCCGTCGAGGCGGGTGTCGGGCCAGACGCGGTCGAGCAGGGCCCGGCGGCGTGCGGCCTCCCGTTCGGCCGCCACCGTCGTCACGCGGGGGGCGTCGGTGCTCAGCCCGTGCCGGACACCGTGCCGGAAACGTCCCGGCCCGCCGCCGGGCGCCAGGACGAAGAACACCGCGTCGAACAGCGCCAGTCGGTGGCACAGTTCGAGCAGCCCGCTCGGTAAGCGCCCGAGGGCGGAGGGCAGTTGTGCCGCCTCGGCGGACTCCGCGCGCTCATGGGCCGCGCGTCTGCCGTGTCCCCGCAGCCGTGCGGCCTCACGGGAGAGCAACGCCTCCAGCCCCGGCGCGGCAGGGCTCTCCGCATGGGCGACCCGGCCCTCGACGAGGAAGAGCGTGCCCCCCGCGCGGGTGTAGGCGCCGGTGGCCCCCTCCTCCGCGAGGCGGTGCAGCATCGAGGGAGCGCCGGACGGTGCGGGGCTCCCCGGCCCGGTGCCGTGGGAGGCGGCAGCACCGTGCGGCACGGGAGTGCCCGGCCACAGCGCGGGAGTGCCTCGCCGTGGAACCGGGGCGCCGGGTGTGCGGCCCGACGCCGCCGGGTGGTCCCAGGCGGACCGGGGCGACGGGCCGGGGACCGGCGCCTGCGCGGGGCCGCGGACCGGTCGGGGAACGGGACCGGGGGCCGGCCCACAAGCGGGACCGAGGGCCGGGCCGAGGCCGCCTCCGGGAGCGGGACCGGGGGCAGGACCAAGGGGGGAGCCCAGGGGAGGACCAAGGGCGGGGCCAGGGCCGGAAACAGAGGCGGGGCCAAGGGCGGGGAACGCGGGCATCACAGCACCAGCCGATGTGCGATCTCCGCCAGCCTGATGCGCGCCAGCGCGAGGTTTCCCTCGTCCCGGGCGAGCCACAGGTGGAGGAAGAGGGTGCTGTCGAGTACGCCCGTGACGAAACGCAGCAGGTGGTAGCTGTCGCTGTTCGTCGCGATGACGTCCTCGACAGCCGGTACGGCCACCCCGGGTGCCGCCGGCGCCCCGGTCGCCGGCGGGCCTCCAGGCGCCGGCAGCGCATCGGTGCCGGCCGGGGTATCGGCGGGCGGCGCGGCGTCGGTGGTGACACCGGTCGCGGTGAGCGGCCCCAGCGAGCGGTATTCGACGACCATCCTGGCCAGTTCGGCCGTCTCGCAGGCGGCGGTCTCGTGATCGCCGCCGGGCGCCTCCCCGGCCGCCCCGAGCGCGAGTCCGCTGATCCAGTCCACGACGGCCGCGCTGCGGGCGCCGGGCACTCGCATGGCCTCCAGCAGACATTCGTCGATTCCGGGCACGCTGCACTCCCCTCCCCGGCACGGCGCTTCCCCCACGACACCGCCCGGCCACGGACGGTGAGGCTGACGCTACGCATGTGTGTGCCCGATGGCGTGCGTTCCGGCAAATTCCCCCGGAACATGCCAAGTCAGGCCAGAAATCATCCACTCTTGTTCTGGAATTGACCGCTGAGGGAGCGAATTTGACCGAGTGGAAGGGACGTACTGATACAGCGTTGAACAGTTCGACCCCGACCGCGTGCCCGGTACCCACCCTTCCGGTATGGCGTCCCTCGGGCGACCCGGGCCCGCGCGGGCGGACGGGCCGGTAGGGGCGGACGGGTCGGTGATGGCGGACGAGCCGGTGGTGGCGGACGGGCCGGTGGGGCTCCGTCCGCCATGGCGGCACCGGACTCAGGGGATGGGTGGCGAGGCCGGGCCCTCCTGGGCCAGCAGATCGCGGGCGAACCGCTCCCACTGCGCGTACGCGTCCGGGAACGCGGACCGCTGGACGGCCTGGCAGGCGTCACCGGGCGGCATGGTCTCCCAGCCCGCGATCTGGATGAGCCCGGGGTTGCTGCCGAAGTCGGCCACACCGTAGAACGACTTCGACGAGGTGGGGACGTGGGTGATCTGCTCCGGCGTCCCCCAGCCCGTACTGGGACGCTGCTGGAAGATTCCCAGCGAGTCGTGGTCGACGGGCGTGGTGTAGTTGACGAACTTCGACTCCTGCATCGCGGTCATGAGCGCGATGACCTGTCCCTGTTCGGGAATCTGCGCGCCTTTCCCGACACCGATCACGATGCGGGCGTTGGCGAGCTGTTCCGGCCCGAGGTCGGCGGCGGTACGGAACGTCCGGCGCAGCTCACCCGCGGGCGCCTTGCGCAACCGCTTCGCGGTCGCCGCGTCGAGAGACCCGGTGGCCTTGAGGCCGTGCCGTTCCTGGAACGCCTTCAGCCCACGGCCGGCACCGTCCCCGTCGGGCGCCGTCTCCTGGCTCACCTGCTTCCTGTTCACCTGCTCCCTGCTCTCCGGTTCCCTGCTCTCCAGCTCTCTCCTCGCCTGCTTCATACCCATTCGGCCGGCCTGCTTGGTGCCCGCCTGCTCCCGGTGGGCGGGCGATGTCGCCGCCTCGGCCGCCGGGGCGGCAGTGGCCGCGACCACCAGCAGTGCGGCGGCGCCCGCAAGGGTGGCCGCAGCGGAGTGTTGACGCATGTCCTCGGTCCTCCGGTGGGGGGACGGCCCGGCCGCCGGGCCGCCGACGGAGCGGTTGCCGGACCGTGCCGGCCGGAAGGGTCGCGGCACGGCCGGCGGGTGCCGCGCCGCCCCGTCCCGGTGCGCCGCGCGGATGGCCCGGCACGGCGCGCACGGGGAGGGCACCGCAGCACCGACTTCCGCCTTGCGCCGCCCACTCTGCGTCCCGGGAGCACGACGAGGTACCTGTCGGCTGTCAGGGTCGCCGGGCCGACGAGCCGTCCGGGGTCCTGCGGCGGCATGGCGGTCGACCGATGTGCCGCCGGGCGTACGGGCGTTGGACGGATACTCCTCAGGGACACCACCGGGGTCCCACCGCCGCTTCCCTGAGGAGACAACACCACCGTGCACAGTGACATCTGGGCCACCGTCGCCCGTCTCGCCCGCCGCTTCGACGCCCACGACGAGGAGCGCGGACTCGACGCGGCCGAGCGGTGGACCCTCCAGGTGCTGAAGATCGCCGAGGAGACGGGCGAAGCCTCCCAGGCCGTCATCGGCGTACGCGGCACGAACCCCCGTAAGGGCGACAGCCACAGCTGGCAGGACGTGCACGCCGAAGTCGCGGACGTCGTCATCACCGGCATGGTCGCTCTGGCCCGTATGCGGCCCGACGACGCCGCGCGGTATCTGGAGGATCACCTCGCCGCCAAGTCCGCGCGGTTCCTCCTCGGCGCACCCGCCGGCGGCGCACCCGAAGCTCCGGAGTCATGACCGGAGTCGTAGAGGAAGAGGCCCGTCGACATGCTGAGGGCGAAGTTGCGGGGCGCGCCGGGGTGGTGGCCTCCATGGGTGCCCTGGGCGTGGCCGCGGCCGGTCCGGCGGTCCATGCCGCGCCGTCGTCGCCTCCTCCCGAGGCGATGGCCGGCGGCGGTGAGGCGCCGGCCGAGGCGACGGTGAGGCGCCGGCCGAGGCGTCCGTCCGGGTCCCCGTCGCTCTCCCACCGGAGGGGCGCGGTGACCGGGGAACTGGCAGCGGCCGGCGGTCACATGTGCGGTCAGTGGACGATCGACACGATCCGGCAGGCCGCCTCGGCGAGAGCGCGGTCGCCTTCGACGCGGGCCCGGTCGAGGGCGGCGAGCGGCCGCACGCCGCGGGTGCACAGTCGCCAGGCGGTCTCCGCGTCCAGCCGGACGGCGGCGGCGGGACGGCCGCCCTCCGGCTCCGCCAGGGACCAGCGTCGGCCGCCGGCGCCGGAAGCGTCCGCAGTCGCCGTGGCCGTCCACACCCCTCCGGCCCTGCCCTCGATCCGCATCTGGAGCTGTGTGCCGGGCGGCGCCTCGACGTCGCGCAAGGTGTGGGGCAGGGCGCGCATGAAGGTGTCCAGGACGACGGAGAGGAACCGCGGGTCGGGGTCGGTTCCCCGGCCCGTCGCGTGACGGATCTGCTGACGGTGGGTCCAGAACTCGGTGAGGTCGCGGGCGACGTCCAGCCATCTCGGGGACGGATCGACACCGGCCCAGGACACTCCGAGTGACGCGGTGTGCAGCTCGGTCCCGGCGAAGTACCGGGCCAGCTGCCCGCCGACCAGGTCCAGGGTGTCGGTCAGCGCCGCGGGGCTCACCCGCGACCAGGCGTCCACCCACTCCTGGTTGGCGCGGTGGAGGAAGCTCTCCAGCGTCTCGCCGGGGGCGGGGGCCGGCCCCTCCTCGTGGTGGTCGCGGTCCCGGGCGAGGCGTCCGTAGAAGTCGCCCAGCACATGCGCGGCGAGATCGCGCACGGTCCAGCCCGGCACCGCCTCCTCGCGCCAGTCCTGGGGGCGCAAGCCGCGCAGTGTGGTCATCAGCGCGGCCTGCTCGGGGGCGAAGAGCGGGCGGGCGTCGATCGGGGGCCCCAGCCACGGGGTGTCGGGTGCGGTCTCGGACCGGGAGTTCATGGCCGCAAGCTATCCAGCCGCACACCCGTCAGGCCACCGCTTACCTGTCGACGGCACCTGGCCGGGCCCCTCTCTCGGCCCGACCTCTTGGCATGTCCACGCATTCACGGCACCGTGAGCCGCGCACCATCCCCCCACGCTGGAGAACCCGATGAGACATCCCGCTGCCCGCACCGACGCCGCCGAAGCCGGGCAGGACATCCTCGCCCGGACCGTCGAACGGCCAGACGAGCACACCCACGAACGCACCCACGAACGCACCCACGAGCGGCCCCATGGACAGACCCACGAGCAGCCCGGCGAACGGCCCGGCGAACCGCCCACCCCACGGCCCGTCCGGCGCCCCTTCCGGCACCCCTTCCGACGGCCCGGCGGGCGAGCGGGCCGAGGGGCGGGCCGCCGGACGGGCCGATGGGCCGCAAAGGCCCCGGCCGTCATGGCCGGGGCCTTCGCCCTGGTGGTCGCGCTACCGGGCACCGCCCTCGCCGATCCGCCGCAGGCCCTGCCCGCGAACGCCACCGGAATGGAGAGGGCGTTCCAGCCCGCCTACGACTACGACACGGACGGCTGCTACGCCACGCCCGCCATCGGACCGGACGGGACGATCGCCCCGGGCCTGAAGATCGGCGGTGACGTGAACGGCAACTGCCGTGACGCCTCGGACCTGGAGAACACCAACACCTACTCCCGCACCGCCTGCGACAACGACTGGTGCGCCGTCGTCTACGCCTCCTACTTCGAGAAGGACCAGGCGGCGCTCGGCGGCGGCAGCGCCGGGCACCGGCACGACTGGGAGCACGTCGTGGTGTGGGTCCACAACGGCAGCGCCGCGTACGTCGCCACCTCCAACCACGGCGGGTTCACCGTCCACCGGAAGGACGAACTGCCCTTCGACGGCACCCACCCGAAGGTCGTCTACCACAAGGACGGCGTGAGCACCCACTGCTTCCGCGCCGCCAAGCGGGACGGAGGCGACGAGCCGCCCGAGAACCACAAGGGAGCCTGGCAGTACCCCGCGCTCGTCGGCTGGGACGGCTATCCGGCGGGACTGCGCGAGAGGCTGACCGGAGCGGACTTCGGCAGCGCCACCCTCGGCATCAAGGACGCCGCCTTCAGGGACCACCTGGCGAAGGCGAAGCCGGACGGCGTCCCCTTCGACCCCGGAGTCCGAGGAGCTGTGAGGAGCTGAGCCGAGGAGTATCGGACGCCCGGCGCCGGGCGCGCCGGGCGTCATACCGCACCGGAGCCGCGCCAACCGGACCGCGTCGCGCCGGCCGGGCCGCCCTCGCGGTGGGGCGCGCCCCGCAGAACTCCTTCCCCCGTCAAGAGCTGCTGCGGGGCGCCTGTCATGGCCGTCCGCTCACACGATGCCCGTGCGCAGGGCGTACCACGTCTTGGGGCCGACGATGCCGTCCGCCTTGAGCCCCATCTTCTTCTGGAACCACACGACGGCCTTCTTGGTCGCCGGCCCGTAGATGCCGTCACGCTGGAGGCTGCCGGGGTTGCCCCAGTACTCCACCAGCCACTGGGCCTCCTTGACGGCCTTGCCCTGGTTGCCGACGCCGATCACCGCACTCTCGCCGTAGTAGAAGCCGCAGTAGAGCCCTGAGTTGCGGATCCAGTTGCACTGCGCCTGGGCGGCGGTGGAGGCGGAGGTCGCCGGTGCGGCGCCGCGGGCGGTGGCCGCCGGGAGCGGTGCGGGCCGTGCGGTGCCCCGGTCACCGGCCGGGGCGGCCGTCAGGCCCGCGCCCTTGCACGTGCTGGAGGTGCTGATGAAGACCTCACGCGGGTGGGCCCCGTTGAACGCCCAGCCCTGGCCGGGCTTCATGCAGATCTTCGCGGCGTTGGAGAAGGACACGTAGACCACGTCGTCCTTGCGCGTGTTGTGCGCGCTGTCGGCGGTACGTCCCTGGGGGCCGAGCGTCTGCCAGTACCCGGCGTCCTTGTACTTGCTCAGAATCGTGGTGCCCTTGGTGAAGCACACGTACGGGTACGGGCACTTCGCCGTGATCCGGGCCTGCGTCCCGGCCATGGGAGCCGGGGCGGCGGCCGGGGCCGCCTCGGTCCGCG
>NZ_VJOK01000001.1:542708-554432 GCF_013302895.1 Streptomyces albus subsp. chlorinus
CCGGCCTCGCACTCGCCGTCGCGGCCCCGCCCGCGGTCACCGCGCACAGCGCGGCGGCCGCGGCCCCGACAGCGAGACGCCTGTGGGTGTTCATAGGTGTTCCCCCTGTGATGAGTTCCCCCGTGCGCACGGTCGGCGTGCACGGAAACGACGCTACGGCGACGGGGAACGCCCGGCATCCCGCACCGGGTTGACCCTCCCCGGCCGGGTAAACCGCGGCGGTACGCCCCTGGTTGAGGCCCGGTCCCGCCCGGGGCGCGGCCCGTTCCCGGCCCCGGGCCACAATGAGGTGTGATGGAGGACGACCCGTATCTGTGGCTGGAAGAGATCGAGAGCGACGCCGCGCTCGCCTGGGTGGACGAGCGCAACGCGGAGACCGTGGCGGAACTCACCGCGGACCCCGGGTTCGAGGCGCTGCGCGAAGAGGTGCGGGAGGTCCTGGACGACTCCGCGCGGATCCCGTACGTGGTGCGGCGCGGCCCGCACCTCTACAACTTCTGGCGTGACGCCGCCCACCCGCGAGGGGTGTGGCGGCGCACCACCCTGGAGGAGTACCGCCGCGAGCACCCCCGCTGGGACACGCTGCTCGACGTGGACGCGCTGGCCGAGGCGGAGGACACTCCGTGGGTGTGGGCGGGTGCGGCGGTGCTGCGGCCCAGCCGGAGCAGGGCGCTGGTGAAGCTGTCCCGGGACGGCGCGGACGCCACCGTCGTGCGGGAGTTCGACATGGCCAAGCGGCGGTTCGTGGAGGGCGGCTTCCGGCTCCCGGAGGCCAAGAGTTCCGTCGGCTGGATCGACGAGGACCACGTCTTCGTCGGTACCGACACCGGCCCCGGCACGCTCACCGCGTCCGGCTACCCGCGCACCGTGCGGCGCTGGCGCCGCGGCACGCCGCTCGACGAGGCCCCGGTCGTCTTCGAGGGGCGGCACGAGGACGTGTCCGTCACCGTGTGGCACGACCCCACCCCCGGGTTCGCACGCGACCTGGCGGTCCGGCACCGGGACTTCTGGCGCAGCGAACGGTTCCTGCTCCCGCCCGGTGCCGCTCCGGTGAGGATCGGGGTCCCCGACGACGCCCTGGCCAGTGTCCACCGGGAGTGGCTGCTGGTCCGGCTGCGCTCGCCCTGGCTGGAGCGGCCGGCCGGAGCGCTGCTGGCCTTCTCCTTCGACGCCTTCCTGCGGGGCGACCGCTCGCACGAGGTGCTGTTCGCCCCGGACGGGAACACCGTGCTGGAGGGGTACGCGACCACCCGGCGCCATCTCGTCCTGGAGACCCTCACCGACGTCTCCTCCCGCCTGCATCTCCTCACCCCGCGACAGGACGGCGGCGGCTGGAGACGCAGCCCGCTCGGAGAGGTGCCGCCCCTGTCCACGGCCGCCGTGAGCGCGACCGCCCCGGACGAGGAGGACGAGAACGCGGAGGAGATCCTCTTCGACGTCAGCGGCTTCCTCCAGCCGGCCGCCCTCCGCCGGACGGTGGCCGGCGAACCCGGCCTGGAGACACTGAAGCGGGCGCCGTCCCGCTTCTCGGCCGACGGGCTGTGCGTGCGGCAGCACTTCGCGGTCTCGGCCGACGGGACCCGGGTGCCGTACTTCCTCGTCGGACCGGAACGGCGTCAGGGCCCGGCCCCCACTCTGCTCTACGGCTACGGCGGTTTCGAGGTGTCGCTCACCCCCTTCCACTCCGCGGTGACCGGCAGGGCCTGGCTGGAGCGCGGGGGCAGCTACGTGGTGGCGAACATCCGCGGGGGCGGCGAGTACGGGCCGGCCTGGCACCGGGCGGCGCTCGGCGCCGACCGCGAGCGCTCCTTCGACGACTTCGCGGCCGTCGCCCGCGACCTGGCGGCGCGTGGTGTCACCACGCCGGACCGGCTCGGCATCGCGGGCGGCAGCAACGGCGGACTGCTGGTGGGCGCCCTGCTCACCCGTCACCCCGGACTGTTCGGCGCGGCCGTCGCCGAAGTGCCGCTCCTGGACATGCTGCGCTTCCACCGGCTGCTCGCGGGGGCCTCCTGGACCGCCGAGTACGGCAACCCCGACAACCCCGCCGACCGCGCCCACCTGCGGCGCTGGTCGCCCTACCACAACCTGGACGCCGACCGCCGATACCCACCCCTGCTGCTGACGACCTCCACCCGCGACGACCGCGTCCACCCGGGCCACGCCCGGAAGATGGCCGCACGCATGCGGGAACTCGGCCGGCCCGTCCACTACTACGAGAACACCGGCGGCGGCCACGCCGGAGCCGCCGACCACGACCAGGCCGCCTTCGTCGAGGCACTGGTCCACACGTTCCTGTGGCGCACCCTGAGCGAGCAGGGCCGCGTCCCACGACGCACCGGAACCGGTACGGGCAGCAGTACGGACACCGGGAGGGCGTAGGGCTGCCGTCCCGGGGCCTGGCCGGTCCTGTGGCGCGGGGCCGGGCCCGGCATGGTTTGCCCGCCCCGGGCCGGATCCGGGTTCCTACACCGTCGCCTCGGCGGTCTCCGGGGTCCGGGTGGGCGTCCGGGTTGTGCGGGGCCGCGGGGTGTCGGTGCGGGGCAGCAGGCCCACGAGGAGGACGGAGACGGCCGTGAGGGCCGCGGCGGCCAGGTAGGCGGCCGCGTAGCCGTCGGCGAGCTGCCCGCGGGAGGGCGCGGCGCCGTGGGCTGCGGTGGCCGAGACGGCGACGGCGCCCAGGACGGCGAGGCCGAGCGCGCCGCCGATCTGCCGCGAGGTGCTGACCAGGCCGGCCACCACGCCGGCCTCCCGCGCGGCGGCCCCCGTCGTCGCCGCGTCGGTCAGCGGCGTCATCAGCAGGCCGATGCCGGTGGCCATCAGGATGCCGGGTCCCAGGATGGTGCCGAGGAAGGTGCCGTCGGCCGTCAGCACGAACCCCTGCCAGGCGAAGCCCGCCGTGGTGACGACCCCGCCCGCGGCCACCATGGTGCGGGTGCCGAACCGTGCCATCAGCCGGGGCGCGGCCTTCGAGCCGGCGATGACGCCCGCGGTGTGCGGCAGGAAGGAGACGCCCGCGCGGACGGCGGAGTAGCCGAGCACGTTCTGCATGTGGAGCGAGAGGAAGTACCACATGGCGAAGCCGCCGGTCATGGCGACGAAGGTCACCGCGTTCCCCGCGGCGACGGCCCGCAGCCGGAACAGCCGCAGGGGCACGAGCGGTTCGGCCGTGCGCGCCTCGACCAGGAGGAAGGCGGCGAGCGCCGCCAGCCCGCCCACCAGCGGGACCAGCACCTGGGCGGAGCCCCAGGAGTGGGACTCGGTGCGGCCGGTGCCGTAGGCGAGGGCCGCGACGCCCACCGTCACCAGGGCGGCACCGGGCAGGTCCAGTCCGCGGCGGCCGGTCGGCTCGTGCCGCTCGCGCAGGCCCAGGACGACGACGGCGACGACGAGGACACCGACCGGCACATTGATCAGCAGCACCCACCGCCAGGACAGCAGGTCCGTCAGCAGCCCGCCGACCAGTCCGCCGGCCGCGCCGCCCGCCGTGCCCACGGCCGCCCAGGTCGCGATCGCCCTGGTCCGCGCGGGGCCTTCGGGGAAGGTGGAGGTCAGCAGCGAGAGCGTGACGGGAGCCAGGACGGCGGCGCCGATCCCCTGCACCGCACGGGCGGCGATGAGCATCTCCGCGTCCTGCGCGAGCCCGCCCGCCAGGCTCGCGGCCGTGAACAGGCCGAGTCCGACGAGGTAGACGGGTTTGCGGCCGAAGAGGTCGGCGGCGCGCCCGCCGAGCAGCAGGAAGCCGGCGAAGGTGAGCGCGTAGGCGTTCACGACCCATTGCAGTGCGGTGCCGCTCAGTGACAGTCCTTCGCGCATGCTGGGCAGCGCGACGTTGACGACGGACACGTCCAGGACGACGAGGAACTGGCCGATGCTGGAAGCCAGGACGACCGCCCAAGCGCGGACACTCTCCCCCTGTGGAGAGGCGCTCGGTGACAGTGACGGTGTGGATGACATGTCCGCCATCGTGCGCGGCGGCGCGTCCGGCGGCATCGGGACAAGGTCCCGGCTTCGCCCCGCCCCTTCGCCCTAGGGCGCCGGTCCGGCACGGTGACCCGGTGGTTCCGGGGCCGTGGCGGCACCGCGCGTGGCCCCGGGCCGGACATACCGTCCATGGGCCGGCCCGGGCGCACCGTCCGGGGAGCGGCCCCGGGCCGGAGCGGGGCGGGCGTCCCGGACCACGGACCGTGCGCCCGCGCAAGGCGGGGAGACCGTGGGGGTGGTGTCGGCTCGCTATCGAGTGACTCGCGCGGCGGGAGCCCTCCCGCGGTGGAACATCCCTGGCTGACTTCCTGTGCGGCCGCACCGGCGGACCGCACGCGCCCCGAAGCTCCCCCAGGAGGGCGGAGCGGGCAGGGCCGGCCGAAAGGACACCAGGATGACGATGCGGGAGACGACACGCCGCGCGCGTGCGCTGGCTGTGGTCGCGGTGGCGGCGACGTCGCTGGTCGGCGTGGTGCCGACCGCGGTGGCCGCGAGCAGCGACACCGACGACGAACGCCCGGCCCGTCGCGGCTACGTCTGCGACCGGCTGGAGCGGGACGACAGGGCCGTGGTGGGCAGCAGCAGGTGCCAGGCGGTCAACACCCCCCGGCACGGCACCATTCGCGGCGACTTCGTCATCGAGAGCCGGGGCAAGCACGTCCGGATCCGGGTCCTGTGCAAGGGCCGTCCCGGACACGCCTCGGGATACGCCAACGTCCCCAAGTGGGTCCGCGGCAACGTCTGTCAGCGCGTCTGACCCCACGGCACCGCTCACCCGTTCCAAGCCCTGTCCGGCCGGGACCCGCCCGGGTCCTGCCGGACAGGGCACCTCCGCACCGGACCGGATCCGCGCCGGGCCGGGCCGGGCCGGTTCACGGTCACACGGTGTGACAGCCGGTGATCGTGCCGGGCGGCGGCAATACGAGCCCGGTCTGGTGCTCCGGCACCCGTGGACGTCACCGACCCGCCACGCGGTCTTCCACCGCATGGTGGCACGCAACCGGGTGTGGCTCGCCAAGCGCCACCTCCCGCTGCCCCTCGTCCCCGCCTACCTGGGCACCTGGACGCTCCTCACCCTCGCCCGCACCCGCTCGTGGGGCGGGCTGCGGGCGTGGTGGGGCGGTTTCGCCGAAGGAGTGCGCACCCCCTGTCCGCCCCGCCGGCCGATGCGGTGGGCGACGGTGTGGCGCATGACCCGCCTCGGCCGGCCGCCAGTGGTCCAGCACCCGCCCGCCCGGGACCGTCCGACGGCGGGGTACCGGCTGTACCGGCTCGGGCGGTGACGTGCGGCGCTGGGCCGCGACCGCCTGCTCCCCCGCCCCGGACCGGCGGCCTCCCACCCGCGAGGTCCTCAACCCGATCGGCACCGGCAGGACGACGCGGCAGCCGCCGCATCCGAGGCGGCCGGCACCGGCTCACCCCTTCGTCACGCCTGTCAGCAGGGCCGCCGCGAGGGCGCCGACGGCGATGGCCAGCAGGACGTACCGGGCCCAGACCACCCAGCGAGGAAGCGTTTCTTCGCACTGCTCGAATCCGTTCATAGTCCTATCAACGAGACGCGGTGAGGTGGGCAACGCGGCGGGAACAGCACGTCCCCGGGTTCGCTCGTTTGTGTGGCCCCCAGCGGCCCGGGGTGCCGAGTACGACGGCGCCCAGGGACAACAACCCGACGTCCCGGTGGTTGCCGGCCATCAGGAGGACGCCTCGCGGGTGGCCAGGGCCGCGTCGGTGCCGGGAGGGTCGCCGACGAGTGCCGGCGAGCCGGCCGTCGTCGGCATGTCGCGGGCGTTCTCGTCGTCCTGGAGCAGGACGGGGATGCCGTCGAGCGGGCCGCGGGTCCCGCCGTGCCGATGCCGGGCGTCACTGGCCGCCGCGCCCCTGGCCGTCAATGGCGCCGTCCTCCGCCGCCGCGTGCTCCGCGGGGAATGTGACGGCCTCTCGGCTCCGGGCACCGGTGTCGGCGGGGACCGGGCCGCCGCGGCGGCGGTCCACGAGCGCGGCGTCCTGGCTCGATCCGGTCCGGGTAGCCTCTTCTCAAGGACCACCCGCTCGACCGCGCCCGGGACACCGCTTGCCTACGGTGTCCGCGGCGGGGACCACACAGAGAGACGAAGAACGTGAGCGAGAAGCCCGAAACCAGGAACGAGACCCCCATACCGACGGACGCCCCTTGGTGGGCCGGTCTCGGACCGGTGGGCGGGGCCGTCCTCATCGTGCTGGGGCTCGGTGCCGCGCTGTTCCTCTTCCTCGGGGGCTTCGACCCGGAGGGCGATGTCACCATGCTCCACGGCGCGGCCAAGGTCGTCGCCATCGGCGCGGTCGTCGCGGGCGGTGCCCTGATCAGCCGGAGCCGCCGGGGCGGCGGGACCGGCAGCGGGGCCGAGTAGCGGGGCCGAGTAGCACCGGACGGCCCGGTACGGCGGCGCCGGCCAGGGCGGCCTCACCGACGCGGCGAACGGCTCCGGCAGTCGTCTCTCCGGCACGGAGAACCTCCCGCGCACGGAGAACCTCTCCGGCGGCGAGAACCTCCCTCACGGAGGACCTCTGCGGAAAGCCTCTTTGGTGAACTTCCCCGCCGACGCGGAGAGTTGTCCGGGGTACGTCCCGATGACGCGGGTGTGAACCGCGCCCGACGGGTAACCCGGCTTCCCGGACTGTCCTGGCCACCCGGGCAGCCGCGGGGTACGGCCGCCCTTTCCGGGCGCGGCCGTACCCCCCTCCGGGGCCGCCGCCCCCCGACCCGTTCCGGGGCCGGGCCGTGCGGCGGTGCGGTCCCTGGAAGTCGAGGAAGAGCAGCACGCCTCCGGGGACGAGCAGCGGTGAGCAACTCGTCCCGGCCCAGCGTCCCGTGGACCGAACGAGATCGCTCCGACGGAATTCTCCTCCCCGCCCTGCGGTGAACCGCGGTGTCCGCGCGGCGGGGCGGGCGGGTGTCAGAAGGTCACGGTGTCAGCGGGTGGAGGCGAGGCCGGAGGCTGGACGTCGGGGGCACGGCGGCGGTTCAGCAGGAGGATGCCCACCACGGTGGCGGCCAGGGGCAGGGCCGTGACGGCGACGGTCGCGTCGTAGGAGAGGCCGGCGTTCCAGCACCACAGCGTCACCTGTGAGGTGTAGCTGACGAGCAGCACCGGCAGGACGGCGAGCAGCACCGCGACCGGGTACAGCCGTTCCCGGCGGGTGAACGCCAGCGCGACGGCGACCACCGCGCCCGCGAGGACGAGCACGCCGAGCGGGCCGGGCCGCCAGCCGACGGCGGCGGTGACATAGGTGGCCAGCGCCGCCACGGGCAGCGTGGCGCGGCCGGGCGGGGAGGTGTCGAGCAGGTCGCGTGGGGCGGCCACCAGCAGGAAGGCCCACAGGAGTTGGGGCAGGCCGACCTCCAGCAGCAGCGAGGCGAGCTGGTCGAACTGCACCTCGGCCACGCGCGGCAGGAACCAGGCGAGCCGGGCGGCCGCCACGGCGGACGCCGCGAGGACGCCGAACACCTTGGCCGCCGTCCACCGTCCGGCGAGGACGGCGAGCAGGGGGAGGCACCAGAGCAGGCCGGTGATCCAGGCGCCGGGGACGCTCATGCCCGCGAGCTGGTGCAGGCCGTCGAGCGTGCCTGGCGGTGAGGTGTGCGGGAGGCGGAGGAGCTGCGCCGCGCTCTGGCCCGCCGCGACCGCCGCCACGAGCGGCGCTGCCAGGGCGGCGGCCTGCGGGAAGGGGCGGTCGGAGCCGAGGCCGGTACGCATCCGCAGGGCGTGTGCGGCGATGCCCGCACCCTCGGCGATCCGTGCGGGCAGGCTCGCTCGGGCGGTGGCGTCGGCGTAGGTGGCGGCGGTCTCCGCGCCGTTGGCCTCGCGGTAGGCGCGGGGGTAGAGCCGCACCGGGAACGGGAGCCGGGTGGGTTCGGTGCTCATGCCGCACCCCCCTGGAGGCGGGGCCTGGGGGCGCGCAGCCGGCGCTCGGCCTCGGCGGCGACCGAACGCAGCCGCTCGGCCTCGGCCGTGAGGGCCGCGCGCCCCTGGCCGGTCAGCGTGTAGAAGCGGCGGGCCCGGCCGTCCGCGATCTCTTCCCTGTCCACCGCGATGAGGTTCTGGCCCAACAGCCGGTCCAGTGCGCCGTAGAGGGTGCCGGTGCGCATCCGGTAGCGGCCCGCGGAGATCGTGGCGATCTCCTGCATGAGGCCGTAGCCGTGCCGGGGGCGGTCCGCGAGTGCGGTGAGGATGAGCAGGGTGGGTTCCTGCATCGAACGATCACTCATGACACCTATATATATCGTTCACCGTCATATGTGTTTCCGCCGCCCCCCGCAGCTCGCTCATCCCCTCACGTTTCCGCGTCCTCGACGGTGTGCCGGAGCACGTCGCAGGAGTGCTGGGCCTCGTCCATCAGGCGGGCGGCCTCGGCCAGCAGGATTCCGTAGGGCCGGGTGGGATCGCCCAGGGGGAGGGAGGTCTCGCGGGTGCGCTCGACCAGACGGGCCCGCTGCTCCTGTGCCGCCCGGGCCGCCCGCCCCAGCTCCCTGGCCTGGGCCGGCAGCGTCTCCTCGCGGATCTCGCTGAAGCGGCGGGTGATCTCGGTGAGCGCCTCCAGCAGGTGGGCGTAGTCCCGCAGGAAGCTCCTGCACTCCTCTCCGTCCTCCTCCTGCGGCCAGTGGTGCAGGGTGCGCGTCAGCGAGGTGACCTGGTAGGTGACGCGTTCGAGGGCGTCGAGCACTTCGCGGTAGCCGGTGAAGTCGCGGTACCGGTTGCCGGGAAGGAGCCGGCGGGGGTTGTAGTACCGGCTCTCCACGGCGGTGTCGAACGCCGCCCGCGCCTGACTGGTGATCGGCCCGAGGGTCGCGGCCCGCTGCCGCCAGTGGGCGGTGCGCTCCTCGTCCATCTCCTCCTCGCGCAGCGCGGGATGGATGTCGCTCAGCAAGTCGCACAGCGCGTGCGCCAGGGTGCGGACGCCCTCCTCGGCGCCCCGGTAGCGCATCGGCGGCAGGATCGTGACGTTGACCAGGACGCCGATGCCGCAGCCGATCCCGACCAGGGCGACGATCTGGCCGAGCTGCTCGATCCGCTGGAGGTTCCCCGTCGAGGCCGCGTAGGTGGAGAACGCGAAGAACGCCGCCGTGGCGACCTGGGTCCCCTGCGAGCCCAGCCGCCGCCACCTGCCGATGATCATGGCGATCAGCGCCACCAGGACGAAGGTCAGCAGATCGGGCCCGGCCAGGAAGCCGAGCGCGGCCTGCACCGCCACCCCGGCGACGACGGCGACCAGATAGCGCAGCGCCTGCACCAGCGACTGATAGACCGTCACCTGCATGATGAGCACGGCGGAGAACGGGGCGAAGGCCGGCGACCGCGCCGCCATCAGATCGTGCGAGACGAACCACGCCGCGGTGGCCGCCAGCGCGCTCTTGACGATCAACTCGATCGTGTGCCGCTCATACCCTGCCGAGCCCTTGGCCCGCTCCAGCCACTGCCGGGCGCGGGCCAGCGGTGCCTGGGACGCGACCCCTCGCTCACTCCTGCCCGGTGGTCCTTCCCGCACCGACGGCGGCCCGCCCTTCTTCTCGTTCATCCGGGTGACTCTCCTCCCTCGCGTCATCGGCGTGAGCGCGCTCCGCGCTCGACGGCTCCGGCGAAGACACTGGACGTGGTGCCCCCGTTCGCGGGGGGACGCGCTCGATGATTTGCCCCGGAGCCGCACCGGCGCGGGCGACACTCCCGCGCGCAGCGAGGGATTTCCCGCCGTGGCACGGGAAGCGGCTCCGGCACGCCGCACTCGGCGCGCCGGAGGTGTGGGAAGTGCCACACTCACAGGCGTCTGCGGTTTGGTGTCCCTTTGGGCCGGTTAGACGCATGAGCGACGTGCTTAGGGAATCAGGCACTTCCACGGGAGAGGCCGGAAACGGCCACCTCCGGGTGGCGTGCCGTGATGCCTTCCCGTGACTGTCACCGGCAGTGCCCGAGGGAAGGAACCCGCCGTGCTCATGGCTCATCCCACCGTCCTGGCCGATCTGCTCGCCCGGTACGAGACGCTCCGCGCCCTCGACGCCGCCGAGCGCACCCCGCGGTCCCGGCAGCGGCTGGAAGACGTCTCCTACACCCTGTGCGTGTCCACCGGCACCCGTGAGGTGTCCGCCGCGCTGGCCGAGGCCCGCCGCCAACTGTCCGGCACCCAGGCGTCCGAGGCCCGGTCCGGCAGTAGTGTCCTCCCGGCCGGAAGGTGATCCGCCGGAAGGTGATCCGGACGCCTCCGTCCCGGCCGGCCGCCCCGTCACCCTCGGCCCGCAGCCGGCACCACCCGCCCCTCCGCGTCCACGGGGCACCACCCACAGCACGAACGGAAAGGCGAACCATGACCAGCACGGCACACACGACGAGCACCCGGACCCCCTCCGCCCGTACCGGCGGGACACGGGCGAGGGATCTGAGGGCGCCCGGCAGAGGAGACCGCCCGGCGGCCGTCGCCCCGGGCGTCCTCCACGCGGTCCTGGAGGACGCCGTGGCGGAAGCGGTGCGCCGGGCACGGCGCGCCGCCGACCGCGCCTACGGCCGGGGGTGCGGGCTGCCCACCGTCGATGTCACCGACGTGCTGCGCGCCGCGCGGGACTCCACGGGACTCCCCGTCCCCCGGGCGGAGGCGGCCGCCGCGCTGCGCGCCTATCTGGAGACCCGCGTGCCCCTCGACGTGCGCACCGACGCCTACCTGGGCCACCGCGGGCCGGACGAGGCGGCTTCCGCGGTGACGGCCCGGTGACCAGTCAGGGAAGGACGCTCAAGGGCCGGGGCGCCGGCCACGGACACGGCACCACGCAGGTCCGCACGGAGTGTGAACCCGCATATCCCTGATGTCCAGGGGCAGAAGCGCACACACCGGTGGAACGTGAACACGTTGGGGAGGCAGACGAGTATGACCGTGACGGGCCTTGTCGCACATGGAGGTGTGGGGACAGGTGTAACCGCCCCCGAGTCCGGGGAGCGCCTCGTCGAACCACTGCGCGTCTCCCCCACGGACGCGCGCGAACTCACCCAGCGGTTCCTCGCCCGGCTGGACGAGCTCGAAGAGGGCACCGCCGAGTACCAGTACGTGCGCAACACGCTCATCGAGATGAACCTGTCGCTGGTGCGGTACGCCGCCTCGCGGTTCTCCTCCCGCGGTGACGACATGGACGACATCGTCCAGGTCGGCACCATCGGGCTGATCAAGGCCATCGACCGCTTCCAGGTCTCCCGCGACGTGGCCTTCACGACCTTCGCCGTGCCCTACATCGTCGGTGAGATCCGGCGGTTCTTCCGCGACACCACCTGGGCCGTCCACGTCCCCCGCCGCCTCCAGGAGGCCCGTGTCCAACTCGCCCGGGCCGGGGAGGAGCTGCGCTCCCGGCTGGGGCGGGAGCCCACGGTCGCGGAGCTGGCGGCGCTGATGTCGCTGCCGGAGAGCGAGGTCATCGAGGCGCGGAAGGCGTCCAACGGTTACACCACCGCCTCCTTGGACGCCGCGCTGTCCGAGGACGGCGACGACGACGCGTCGCTGGCCGACTTCATCGGCACCCGCGACGCCGCGCTGGACCAGGTCGAGGACTTCCAGACCCTCGCCCCGCTCATCGCCGACCTGGACGAGCGCGACCGCAGGCTGCTGCACTACCGCTTCGTCGACGAGCTGACCCAGGCGGAGATCGGCGAGCGGCTCGGCGTCTCCCAGATGCACGTGTCACGTCTGCTGACCCGTCTGCTGACGCGCCTGCGCCAGGGGTTCGCGGCG
>NZ_VJOK01000001.1:555191-556796 GCF_013302895.1 Streptomyces albus subsp. chlorinus
CCTCGCCGCGCTGCGCTGGGCCCGCGCCAACGACGCCGGTTTCCCCGCCGCCGCGGGCAAGCGCGGTACCGAGTTCCTCTACCGGCTCGGCGACCTGGAGGCGTGGGCGGCACACCGCCCACGCGCGGCGGCACGCTCCGCCCGGGCCGCCCGCACCACGGCCTGACGGCCCGGGCGGCCCGCCTCACCCGCCCGGCGGATTCCGGGGAACGGCTGCCGGACACCCGGGGGAGGACGGAGCCGGGCGGCGGCCGGGTGCAGCACACTGACGGGATGGACCACCTCAGTCAGCCCGGGACGGCGTCTGCGCAACGGTTTCCCCCGCGGCCGGAGAGCGTGGCGCGGGCCCGGCGCTTTCTGCGGGACGCCTTGGCGGGCAGTGACCCGGAGGTGGTGGCGTCGGCCGAGTTGCTGGTCAGCGAGCTGGTGACCAACGCGGTCCTGCACGCGCGCACGGAGACGGAGGTGTCGGCCTGGCCGCACGGCGACGCGGTGCGTGTCCTGGTCCGCGACGGGCGGCCCGGCCGGGCCCTGGTGCCGCAGGGCGACCTTCCGCACGTCGGCCCGGGGCAGGGCCTGGCCGTGGTCGAACGGCTGGCCGCCCGGTACGGAGTCGTCACGGAGGCCGACCACAAGACGGTGTGGTGCGAACTGAGGGCCGGGGGCGACGGAACCACTGCGGCGCCCTCCCCGCCCGCACCGTCGCCCTCCGGCTGGGAGAACACGGGGTCCGTGTCGCGTCCCACCCGCACCGTGACGCTGATCGACCTGCCGGGCTCCCTCTGTCTCGCGTCCCAGCAGCACCGGCACACCCTGCTCCGCGAAATGGTGCTCGCCGCCTCCGCCGGAGACCTCCTCGGCGTGTCCCCCCAGGACCTCGCCGCCGCCCACGACGCGAACAACGTGATCAGCGCCGGTGTGACGGCGGCGCTGGAGGAGCAGCGGACGGCCGGGCAGCCCCACTCCCTGAGCCTGTCCCTTCCGGCGGACATCGCGCCCGCGGTGTCCGCCCTGTGCCGGGTGCTCGACGCGGCCGAGGAAGCGGCCAGGGACGAGCGGCTGCTCACCTGTCCGGCCCTCCCGCAGAACCGCGCCCTGCGCCAGTGGCTGCTCGGCCAGGTCATCGGCCAGCTCGGCGGCGAGGCACCGACCGCTTGGACGGTCGTGCCCCGCGAGACGGGTGCCAGCCCCTCGGAGCTGGCGCCGTGGGACGTCAGCCATGTGTGGGCCAGCCGGGTGCCGACCGTCGCCGCGGACGACGAGAACCGGATCATCGCGGCGAACGGGCCGGCGGCAGCCATGCTCGGCTGGCAGGCGGACGAGCTGGTCGGGCAGCGGCTGACGACGCTCATCCCCGAGCATCTGCGGGCCCGTCACCTGGCCGCGTTCTCCTCCCTTTTGCTCACCGGGAGGTCCCGCATCCTTGGCCGCTCGGTGCCGCTGCCCGCGCTGCACCGGGACGGCCGGCAGGTCCCTGTCCGGCTCTTCATCCAGACCCAGGGGACGACGGACGGCCGTACGGTCTTCGTCGCCCAGCTCTCCCCCAGGACGGCTCCGTCGGCACCTCCGCCGCCGCCCGGGGCCGCCGAGGACAGGCAGCCGGTG
>NZ_VJOK01000001.1:556816-572687 GCF_013302895.1 Streptomyces albus subsp. chlorinus
CGCGGGTGAGCGGTGAGCGGGCGGGCGGTTCAGCGGTGGAGCGGCGGCTCTCGCTGCTGGCCGACATCGGGGAGGCGATGAGCAGCACCCCGAGCCTGGACGAGGGGTTGCAGCACGTATGCCGGCTGCTGACCCGGCAACTGGCCGACTGGTCCGTGGTGGACCTGCTCGTGGAGCCCGATCAGCTGGAGCGGTCTGCGTCCAGCCACCGCGACCCAGGACGCTGGCCGCCGAGGCCCGCGCGGGCAGACTGCCCCGATGTCCGGGCGCGCGGGCCGCTGGCGCGGTGCTGCGCGGCGCCGGCCCGCTGCTGCTCACCGGGGCGCCGTCGCCGGGCGAGGCCGGCAGCCCCCTCGACTCCGGCTATGTCGACCTCTTCGCGCGGATGGGGGCGAGCAGTGCCATCGTCGCCCCGCTCCGGGCCCGGGGGACGGTCTTCGGCGCGCTGACCGTGGCCCGCACCGGGGCCCGGAAGCCGTTCGGCGAGGAGGAGCTGTCGCTGGTGGACGGGGTGACCCGCAACCTCGCCCTCGGCGTGGAGCGTGCCCGCCTGTTCCAGGAGACACGGCACATCGCCGAGCGGCTCCAGCGCTCCCTGCTGCCCGTGCTGCCCCGGATCCCCCACCTGCGGATGGCCGCCCGTTACGCGCCCTCCTCCACCACCGCGCAGGTCGGCGGCGACTGGTACGACTGCTTCACCGTCCCAGGCGGGCAGACCGCGCTGGTCATCGGCGACGTCACCGGCCACGACATCGAGGCGGCCGTCGCCATGAGCCAGTTGCGCAGCATGCTGCGGGGCATCGCCATCGACCGCCAGGAGCCGCCCGGCGAGGTGCTGCGCCGTCTCGACGTGGCGAACCACACCCTCTACCAGGAGGCCACCGCCACCTGCATCTACGCCCTTGTCACGGGCCCCGCGAACGGCCCCTGGGAGCTGAAGCATTCGTCCGCCGGGCATCTGCCGCCGCTGCTGACCACCAGCGAGGGACACACCCGCTATCTGGACGAGGGCTCGGGGCTGCTGCTCGGCATGGAACCCGACATGCCGCGCCCCGCCGCCACGGACGCCCTTCCGGCGCATTCGACGGTGCTGCTGTACACCGACGGGCTCATCGAGCGCCGCGACGAATCCCTCGACCGCGCGATGGAGCGGCTCCGCGACCACGCGGCGGCCCTGGCCCACGAGCCGCTCGACGTCTTCTGCGACGAACTGCTCATCGGCCTCGGCGCCGACAGCACCGACGACATCGCCGTACTCGCCGTCCGCCCGGTGCCGTCGCACTGAGCCGCCGGGCGCTCCGCCGCCCGTCGACGCCCCCGAAGACTGGGGGCATCCCGGCGGCTCCGACTCCCTTGTGTGTCAGGGGTATTGACGCCGCCGCGGCTGGTGGCCACTCTTACTGCTCGGTAGCACCGGGTCACGCGCCGCCGACGGCCGCGCCACCACCCCGCGCCAGCTCTGCCGCGCCACGCGCCCCACCGTCATGCCGCGCAGCCGTACCGCCGCACCGCCGCTTCCCGTCCGCCGTCACCCCTGTGAGGTCGCCATGCCCCCCTCCCCCAGGTCCGAGCGACAGTCCCGGACGCGGTCGCGTGCCGTGCTGGCCGCCGCGGTGGCCCTGCCGGCCACGGCAGCGCTCACCCTCGCCGGTGCCCCGTCCGCCACCGCGACGGCGCCCGGCTCGCCCGCGGCGCGGCAGGCCGTCGCCCACTACGTCTCGCTCGGGGACTCCTACACCTCGGGGCCGGGCATTCCGAACCAGACGGACGAGAACTGCCAGCGCTCCGACCGCAACTACCCCACACTGACGGCCGCCACGCTGGGGCCGGGCACCTTCGAGGACGTGAGCTGCGGCGGTGCCACCACCGCCGAGATGACCAGACCGCAGGGCAGCGCTCCCCCGCAGTTCGACGCGCTGGACAAGAACACCGACCTGGTCACCGTCGGCATCGGCGGCAACGACATCGGCTTCGCGGACATCGTCGCGCGCTGCGTGATCCTCGGCGCCCTGGTGCCGAACGGGTCGCCCTGCAAGGCCAGTTACACCCTCGGCGGCACCGACCAGCTGGCCGCGCGCATCCAGGCCACCGCCACGAAGATCGACGAGGTGCTGCGCGGCATCCACGACCGGGCACCCGCCGCGCGCGTCCTCGTCGTCGGCTACCCGGACCTGCTGCCCGAGGACGGGACGAACTGCCCCAGGACCGTCTCCCTCGCCAAGGGCGACGCGCCCTGGCTCCGGGACACCGAGAAGCGGCTGAACTCCATGCTCGCCGCACGTGCCGCGGCCGGCGGCGCCGAGTACGTGGACACCTACAGCTCCTCGGTCGGGCACGACATGTGCAAGCCTGTGGGAACCCGCTGGGTCGAGCCGCTCCAGGCGACCGACGCGGCCGGCTTCCATCCCAACGCCGCGGGCCACCGCGCGATGGCGGAAGCGGTACTGGCCGCCGCACGCGGCTGAGGCCCGGCGGCGCGCCGGGCCCCGGTCACGAGACGGGCCGGGGCTCCGGGAGGGGGAGTGGCCCCGGTGCCCCGGCCCGTCGCCTCAGCTGCCCAGCAGGGCGCGGAGTCCCGGCTGCAGGCGGTCCGCGTGCGCCTCGACCATGGCGTCGCACAGCTCCCAGATGCGCTCCGGGGGCAGCGTGGCGGCGGTGGCGGGGTCGGTCATCGCGGCCTGCCGGATGCGGACCGGCTCGTCCTCCAGCGCGGCGCGGACGACCAGGTCGACGGTGCTCAGATACGTGCGGTTGAGCCCGGCCAGCTGGGCGGGCAGCGGGCCGGTCCGGGTGGGCTGGACGCCCGAGGCGTCCACCAGGCAGGGCACCTCCACGGTGCCGTCAGCGGGCAGGTTGGGGATCAGGCCCCGGTTCGGCACGTTGCCGTAGACGGTGCGCGGGGTGCCGGTGACGATGCTGTGGATGATCTGCGGCGCGTACTCCATCGACCCCTCGACCTTGAGGGGGCGCCCGGCGGCGAGGGCGTCGCGGGTGCGCTCGTACTCGGCGACGTTCTCCTCCACGATGCCGAGGTAGGCGCCGACCGGCAGCCGGAGCCGCTCGATCTCGCTGTCATGCCGCAGGTACCAGGGCACGTACTCGGACGAGTGCTCGCTCGTCTCGGTCGGGTAGTAGCCCAGCCTGCGGTACATGTCCACGCGGGTACGGCGGCGCAGCTGCGGGTCCTCCTCGATGAGGGCGTCCAGCTTGCGGTACAGGTCGGTGCCGCCGTGGGTGAACTCCAGGATCCACGCCTGGTGGTTGACGCCCGCGGCGCGGTAGGCCACCTCCTCCAGCGGTACGCCCACCAGCTCGGCCAGCCCGTGCATCGTCCAGTACACCGAGTGGCACAGGCCCACCACGCGGGTCAGTCCGGTGGCCTGGGCCACGTACTGGACGTTCATGGCCATCGGATTGGTGTAGTTCAGCAGCCAGGCGTCGGGGCACACCTCGGTGATGTCCTCGCCGAGCGCCTTGAGCAGCGGGAAGGTGCGCAGGGCGCGGAAGATGCCGCCGATGCCGAGGGTGTCGCCGATGGTCTGCCGGATCCCGAAGCGGGCCGGCACCTCGAAGTCGGTGCGGGTGGCCTCGCCCATGCCGACCTGGACGCAGTTGATGACGAAGTCGGCGTCCCTGAGCGCCTCGCGGCGGTCGGCGTGCGTGGTGATGCGCGGGTCGGCGTCGCGGACCCGGGCGATGTGGCGGGCCGCGGCCTGGGACGTCTCCAACCGCTCGGGGTCGATGTCGTGCAGGGAGATGTGGGCCTTGCGCAGCTCGGGGAAGGCGAACAGGTCGGCGAGGAGCCCCTGGGTGAAGACGACGCTGCCGGCGCCGATGAAAGTGATCTTGGGGGTCGCGCTGGTGGTCATCACGCATTCTTCCGTTCGGTGGTGGTGGGCGGGCCGGCGGCACCGGCCGGGACGGCCGTGCGGGCGCGGGCTTCCTCCCAGGTGGGCTGGGCCGGGGTGCCGCCGTGCGCGCGGGTCGACAACGCGCCGCAGACGGCGGCCATCTCGAGCGCCTCGGACAGCGGCAGCCCGGCCAGGTTGGCGGCGACGAACCCGGCGTCGAAGCTGTCGCCCGCGCCGACCGTGTCGCGCGGGGTGACGCGGATTCCCGGTGCGGTCAGCAGGGTGCGCCCGTCGTGGGCGAGAGCACCGTCCGCGCCGTTCTTGACGACGGTGACCGGGCCGCCGGCGGCCAGCCGCGCCGCCGCCTCGGCGGGCGAACCGCCGCTGCCGAGACCGGCCAGGGCGAGCGCCTCCGCCGCGTTGGGCAGCAGGTAGTCGGTGACGGCGAGCACCGCGGCCAGCCCTTCGGGGTCCCAGCGCCCGGCCGGGTCGTCGTTGGTGTCCAGCGAGGTGGTGGCACCGCGGAAGCGCGCGGTGCGCAGCAGCGCGGGCAGGGCGCCGGCGAGCCGCGGCATCAGGAAGTAGGAGGCGGCGTGGACGTGCCGGGCGGCCGTCAGCAGGCGGTGGGGCACGTCCGCTCCGCTGGTCGCGGCCAGGGCGCCGGGGCTGGTGAGGATGGCCCGGTCGGCCCCGGTCCCCTCTCCCCGGGTGACGACGACGGTCAGCGGCGTGGGCAGGTCCGGGTCCACGCGCAGCGCCGCGGTGTCGACACCGCGGACGGCGAGGGCGTCCCGGACGAACTCGCCGGCCTCGTCGTCGCCGACGCGTCCGGCCAGAGCGACCTGCAGGCCGAGCCGGGCCGCACCGCAGGCCATGATCGCCGCGGAGCCGCCGAGGGTCAGCGTTCCGGAGCCGACGAGTTGTTCGCGCTGCTCGAAGGCGAGCGGGCCGTCCAGCGGCCCGACGACGACATCCGGGTTGACGTCGCCGATCACGAGCAGGTCGTAGTCGTGGGGCATGGGTCCTTCCAGGCATGGGAGTGCGGTACGTACCGGCACGGTGGTGGGGGCGGGTCCGGGCGCGGGGCCCGTGCGTCCGCCGGGAGTCTCAGCCCTTGAGGCCGGTGGAGGTGAGGGAGCGGATGAACGACTTCTGCGCGCCGAGGAAGGCCAGCAGGACGGGCAGCACGGTGAGCACGTTCCCGGCCATCACGGCCGACCACCGGGTGTGGTGCTGGCCCTGGAAGGTGGTGAGACCGAGCTGGAGGGTGTACTGGGTGTCGTGGTTGATGGCGATCAGCGGCCAGGTGAGGTCGTTCCAGGTGGTCAGGAAGGTCAGGACGGCGACCGTGCTCAACGCGGGCCTGGACAGCGGCAGCACGATGGTGAAGAGCACCCGCAGCCGCGAGCAGCCGTCGAGCCAGGCCGCCTCCTCCAGTTCGCGGGGCAGCGAGAGGAAGAACTGCCGCAGCAGGAAGACCGCGAACGGGGTGACCAGGGAGGGCACGATCAGCGCGCCGAGCGTGTCGATGAGGCCGAGCCGCTTCATCACCAGGAAGGTGGGGATCATCGTCAGCTGGAACGGCACGGCCATGGTCGCCAGCATGAGCACCAGCAGCGTCCGGGAGCCGGCGAACCGCATCCGGGCGAACGCGTAGCCGCCCAGGGAGCCGAACAGCAGATTGGCGGCGACGGCGACGGCCGAGACGATGAACGAGTTGAGGAACCAGCGCGGGAACAGGGCGTTGCCCAGCACGTACCGGTAGCCGCCCAGGTCCAGGTGGGAGGGCCACAGCGCCGGGGGGAACCGGTTGATCTCCGCGTTGCTCATCACCGAACTGAGCAGCAGCCACACCAGCGGCAGCGCGAACAGCAGCGCCAGGGGCGCCAGCAGCAGGTGCCAGGCGCTGAAGGGGAGCCACGAGCGGCGCCGGGCGGTGCCCGGGAGGGTGTCCGCCGCCGTGGTGCGGCGACGGGTGCCGGTGCGCGGGGCTGTGAGGGTCATCGTGCGGCTCCTTCGGTCTGCCCGGCCGCGCCGCCCCGGCCGCCGCGGTCGGACCCGGTGCGGGCGCGCCGCTCCGTGCGGCCGCGGACGAGCCGCATCACGACGCCGGTCAGGCACAGCGCCACGGCCAGCACGTAGGCGGCGGCGGCCCCGTATCCGGCGGTGAAGCTCTTGAACGCCTGCTCCCAGATGAAGTAGACGACCACCGTGGTGGAGCCCAGCGGTCCGCCCTTGGTGGTGACGTACACCAGGTCGAAGACCTGGAGGGACTGGATGATCTGCCACAGGACGAGGAAGACGGTGACCGGCGTGAGCGCCGGGAGGGTGACGTGCCGCAGGATGTGCCGGCGGCCCGCCCCGTCCAGCCGCGCCGCCTCGATCAGGGACTCGGGCACGTCCTGGAGAGCGGCCAGATAGACCACGACGCAGAAGCCGGTGCCGCTCCACAGGGTGATGCCCACCAGCACCAGCAGCGCCTGGCCGGGGTCGGTCAGGAAGCCCTGCGTCGAGAGGCCCAGCCTGCTGAGCACCGAGTTGGCCATGCCGAACTCGGGGTCGAGGATGAAGGAGAAGAGCACGCCCTGCGCCGTGGCGGAGACGACGAACGGCACGAAGATCAGCGTGCGGTAGAGGCCGACGAGCCGGATCCGCCGGTTCAGCGCGAGGGCCAGTGCCAGGCCGCCGACCAGGCTGAGCGGCACGTACAGCACCGTGTACAGCAGGGTGTTGCGGACCGCCTGGCTGAAGTGCGGGTCGGCGGCCAGCGCCCGGTAGTTGTCCAGGCCGACCCAGCGGCTGGGGGTGACCAGGTCGTTGGCCTGGAAGGACAGCAGCAGCGACCAGACGACCGGGAGGACGCTCAGTCCCAGGATGACGAGGACGGCGGGTGAGACGAAGGCCCACGCGGTGGTCTGTTCGCGGCGGCGGGCGGCACGCCGGGCACGCCGCCCCTCGGCGGGGCCGGGCTTCGGGGAGCCGGAGTGGGAGGTGCGCCGGGCGGTGGGCGGGCTCGCCACCGTGAGAGGCGCGGGATGTTGGGGCATCGTGGCTCCTCAGCGAGGTATCAGGAGGGCGGCGTTGGCCTCGTCGGCGCAGGAGCGCAGTGCCGCGCGGGGGCTGCTCCTGCCGAGCAGCACCGAGATGATGGCCTGGCCCACCGCTTGGGAGACCTGGGGGTAGGCCGGGTGCGCGGGGCGTACCCGGGCGCTCTCCAGCGCCTTGGTGAAGGTCGCCAGCCCCGTGGTGTCGCGGGCCTTGCGCTGCCAGAGCGGCAGGGCCTGTGCCTGCCTGCTCAGCGGCAGGCTGCCCGCCTCCACGTCCCAGCGCACGTCCTGGGCGGGGCGTGCCAGCCAGTCCACGAAGGTACGGGCGGCGCGCACCCGCGCGGAGCCGTTGTCGAAGACCGTCCAGGTGTCGGGTCCGGAGATGGTCACGGGCCGGCCGGAGAAGCTGGGCAGCGGCACGACGTGGTAGTCGATCTTCGCCTGCCGGATGTCGGGCAGCTGCCAGGGACCGGTGAGGGCCATGCCCATCCGGCCGGACATGAACACCTGGTACATCTGCTCGCCGCCGGGCTTGGGGTCGATGTAGACGCTCTTGTCCCGCGCCAGCGCCTCCACGACCTCCAGGGCGCGCTCGCCCTGCTTCGCGAACCCGATGCTGCGCCCGTCGTCGCCGACGATGTCGCCGCCCAGGTCCCAGATCATGGGCCACAGGCGCCAGACCGTGTCCTCGTCGCCCGTGCCGGGCCAGCCGGTGCCGAACCTGCCGCCCTTCTTGTCGGTCAGCTTCCGCGCGACCGTGACGAAGTCGTCCCAGCTCCAGCCCGCTTCGGGCAGATCGAGGCCGGCCCGGGCGAAGAGCTTCTTGTTGCAGACCACGGCGAGCGCGTCCACCAACGCGGGCGCGGCCCGGACCCGCCCGTTGAGGGTGACGGCTTCGCGGGCGGGGGCCCAGTAGTTCTTCCACGGGGTGCTCGCGGAGCCGACGGTGTCGGTCAGGTCGACGACCTGGGGGCTGCGTGCGACATTGGCCAGGTCGGAGCCGAAGATGTAGGCGATGTCGGGGTAGGCGCCGGAGGCGAGGGCCGCGGTCACCTTCTGGAGCATGGCGTCGGCGAGCACACCGCCCCCCATGTCGACCCGGATGTGCGGGTGGCTGCGCTCGAAGTCGTCCACCAGCCGGCGCAGCGCGGCCCGTGCGGTGTCGGCCTGGCCGTGCCACAGCTCGATCGTGACCCGGCCGCCGGCGTCGGCGCCGTCGTCCTTCTCGGCGCCGCAGCCGGTCATCGCCGTCCCGGCGGCCGCGGCCAGCGCCAGCGCGCCGCCGCCGCGTACGATCCCGCGGCGCGAGGGCCCGGGGAGAGGGGCACCGCTGGGTACGGCCATCAGTACCTCCGGAGGAAGGGGTGCGGTTACGTCGGGAACGCCACGGGTGGAGCGGCGTACGTTCAGGCGCCACTGCGCCATGCGTCATGCGTTCGTGCGCATGCGTGGACACGCGCGCCGCTCACGGGGACCCGTGCGGTGACAAAGGTGGTGCGGGGAACGGGACGGCGGGATCAGCCGTCGCAGGTCTCCCGGACGTAGCCGGCCTTGGAGGGAGGCACGACGTTCAGGTCGCGGCGCACGATGCTCAGCTGGTCGCCCCAGCCGTCGCACGCCTTGGCGAGGCCGTCCTTGGTGTACTCGATGACGACGACGTGGTCACCGAACTCCTTGGTGTAGCTCTCGCACTCGTCCCACTGGCCGCACTGCTCGGCGACCGCGAAGTCGAAACCGTTCGCGGTGTGTGCGCCGGCCAGCTCGGAGGCGTTCTTCTGCCCGACGGCCAGGCCCTTGCTGTGCGCGTGCTCGGTCAGCAGGCGGGCGTACTCCTGGGCCTGAGTGGTGTTGAGGAGCTTCTCGGACCGCTCGTAGCTGTCGAAGTTGTCCGGCTCGACCGCCTGGAAGCCCTTGGCGGCGCACTCGTCGATCCAGCCGTTGACCTTCGCGGCGATCCGCTCGCGCTTCTTCGCCGTCCGCAGGTCGAGAAGGGCTTCGCCGTCCCACTCGCCGTCGTAGATGACCTTGCCGTCCGCGTCCTTCAGCAGCAGGTCGGAGTCCCACTGGTTCGCGGCGCCCGGCTGGGTCTGGTAGGCGTTCACGTAGCAGATGTTGTAGAGCCCGGCGGCCGGTTCGGCCGTGTGGTCACGGGTGACGACACCGACACCGGCCGGGGGCTTGTAGGCGCCGCCGATCTGGTAGTCGAAGCCGGCGTGCGCCGGGGGCAGCTTCAGGTCCTTCGCTGCCGTGCGGTCCTGGGTGGATGGGTGTTCTTCCTCGGCCGCTGCCGAGGAAGCGTTGACCTGTGCGGCCGTCAGCAACAGGGCCGCCGCTGCGACGGCGGCTCCGAGTGCCCTGTGCGGGCGTCGACGGACAGCGTGCATCGTCGAACTCCAGAGAAGTGGAGGGTACGTCCCCGCCTCGGACGCAGGGTCCTGGCGACTCAGTCCGGGCTCGCGGCAGGGCCGCATACCGGCTGGGCGTACCGTCTGACGTCGAGTACTCGCCTACGACGTGCCACGGAGTAAACCCACCGCCGCACCCGGTGTCAAGAGTTCACTCCTGCTCGAAACCGCGTTCTTTTACGCACCTTTGCGCAGGGAGGGAGCGCGCCCGTACCGCCGCCGTGGCTCCCTCCGCGCGAGGCGGTAAGGGCGGCTCGCCGCGGGCGGAGGCGGGGAATCCGCGCACGGTGCCGGCCGGGTCCGGCCGCGTCGGGGACGGCCGTCCTGCCGGGGGTTCCAGCCCGCGGGAAGGGCCGCGGGGAGCCCGGCTCGCTGCTGGGCTTTGCCGGCGGTCTCGCCGCCCGGCTCACGGCCGCCGACGAGGAGCCTCAGCGGGGGTTGTTCCCGCCGAGGGACGGCGGGTGGCCCGGCCCCGCAGGGGAGGCCGGGCCACCCGCCACCGGGGGGTCAGCTCCCGCGGGTGGCCCCGGCCGGTTCGGCGGCGGGCCTGCGGCCCGCCTTGTCCACGACGGCGTGCTGGATCACGGCCGTACTCGACAGCAGCGTGCCCGCCTTGCCGTAGTCGGTGGCCTCGGTCAGGTAGCTGCGGGAGCCGAGGAAGGAGTAGTCGCCCTTCGCGAAGACCCATTCGGTGCGGACGCCGTGCCGCCTGTCGTCACGGGCGATGCCCAGACCCCGCCGCCCGAGCGCGTCGTGGGCCTGCGGGGCCCGCTCGACGCCGGGGATGCGGGCCGCCGCCTGGTAGAGCGCGGCGGCGGTACGCGGCGGGGTCAGCCTGCCGAGCAGGTCCCCGATCTCCTCGAACACCTGCTGGTCGCGCTCCCGGCCCTCCGCCTTCGGGGTCTTGTCGTAGAGGTAGGCCAGCAGCTTGCCGGGGTCGGTGGGCAGCGAGCCGAGCCAGCGGTAGGTGGGACGGCTGAGCCCGGCCGGGGTGCCGTCGGTGTCACCCAGTTCGGCGTTGATGGGCAGCGTCTCCCCGTCGACCCGGGTGAGGCCGAGCTTGTGCAGGCGGCCCGGCTTCTGGGCGGCCCAGGTCTCCCGCGCCTTCAGCGGGCCGACCACCGCCTTCCCGCTGGTGATGTCGGCCTCGCGGACCTTCTCCCTGGTGTAGACGAACTGGTCGTCCCGGACGGTGGGGGTGTCGCGCTGCTGCGTGGCGTCGGAGATCCGGTGCAGCAGGGCGGCGGCGGGCCGCATCTCGGCGGCGTGCCGGGTGCCGGGGTCGTCCCGGTCGCCGGAGAGCGTGAGGCCGGCGGTGAGGGCGCCGGCCAGGGCGAGGGCGGTGACCGGCGCCAGGAGGGCGGGCCGCAGCAGCCGGCGGGCGGGCCGGTCAGAGGTCAGGTCACGGTCGATGTGGCGCATCAGCAGATCCTTGTGACGGAGGTGCTGCTCGCGCGAGAGGTCCGCTTCGGCCGGGGCCGGCAGCAGACGGGCGAGCTGGTCGCGATCGCCGTCCCGCTCCGGGTCCGCGGGGTTCGGGGACGCGGAAGTGGTGGTGTGCTTCATGTGGGCTCCTCCCGCACGGGCAGGGCCGCGAGTGCGGCCGCACTTGTCATCTCTCCGCGGGCGGCCGGGGGTTCCGGATTTTCTTCCGCGAGCCGGGCCAGCTTCTTGCGGGCGCGGGAGAGGCGGGACCGCACCGTGCCGACGGCGATGCCGAGGGCCTGGGCGGTCTGCTGGTAGTCCAGGCCGGACCACACGCACAGGGCCAGCACCTCGCGCTCCTGCCGCCGCAGCTTCCCCAGGGCCGCCTGGATCGCGCGGAGGCGCCGCTCGTCGTCGATGCGCCCGACCGTGGTGGGCGCGAAGTCCTCCACCTCGCGCGGCCGGGGCTGGCGCGCCAGGAAGAGCATCCGCCTGCGCAGGCCCCGGCGGGCGTTGTCCGCCTTGTGGGTGGCGATGCCCAGCAGCCAGGGCAGCAGCGGGCCGCCCTCCTCATCCACCTTCTCCCGGTTCCGCCAGGCGGCCAGGAACGTCTCGGACATGACTTCTTCGGCCGTCGACCAGTCGCCGGTCAGCCGCAGCGCGTGGTTGTAGACGGCGCGGGCACACTCCTCGTACAGCTGGGCGAACGCCGCGCGTTCCCCCTCGCGCACGCGTCGGCGTACCTCGTTCTCTGAGTCCCTCACACCTGTCTCCTCTCCGCGGGACGGGAGGGGTTCCTGTGGTCCGCGTCACGCACCGGTGCGTCCACCGGAGGGCAGGGCGCGGCGGCGGTCCCCGGCCGGCCGCTCAGCGGCGGACCAGCAGGCCGCGGTCGAGGGCCACGACCACCGCATGGGTGCGGTCGCTGACATCCAGCTTGGCGAACACCCGCAGCAGGTGGGTCTTCACGGTCGCCTCCGCGATGTGCAGCCGCTCACCGATGGCGGCGTTGGACAGCCCGTCGGCGGCGCCGTTCAGCACGTCCAGCTCCCGTGGCGTGAGGGCGGCGGCCGGGGGCCGGCGCAGCCGGGCGACCAGGCGCTCGGCGACGCGGGGCGCGAGCACCGTCTCCCCTCGGGAGGCGGCGTGGACGGCGTCGGCGAGCTGTTCGCGGGTGGCGTCCTTGAGCAGGTAGCCGACCGCGCCCGCCTCGACCGCCCGCTCGATCTCCGCATCGGTGTCGTACGTCGTCAGGATCAGCACCCTGGCCGGCGCCGGGCCCGCGACGACGCGCTCGGTGGCGCTCACCCCGTCGAGCACCGGCATGCGCAGGTCCATGAGGGCGACGTCCGGCCGGAGCGACTCGATCAGGGAGACCGCCTCCCGTCCGTCCCCCGCCTCACCGACCACGGTGATCGAGGGTTCGGGGGCCAGCAGCGCCACCACCCCGGCCCGCATCACCGCGTGGTCGTCCACGACGACGACCCGGACGGCGCTCCGGCCGCCGGGCGAGGTCCCGGCACTCGCGGGCGGGCTCACGCGGCGGCCCCCTCACGCACCGGCAGCGCGGCCAGTACCCGGGTGCCCTCCCCCGGCGCACTGGTGACGGTCAGCTCCCCGCCCAGTTCCGCCAGGCGCCTGGCCATGCCGTCCAGTCCGAATCCGCTCGCCCGGGCCACCACGAAACCCCTTCCGTCGTCCGTGATCTCCAGCTCGACGCAGCCGTCACCGCCGGTCAGCACGACGCCGACGTGGGTGGCGGCCGCGTGCTTGCGCACGTTGGCGAGCGACTCCTGGGCGCAGCGCAGCAGCGCGATCCGGGTCGGCTGGTCGCACGCCAGGTCCGGCAGCTCGGCGTCCACGGCGATCCCCGTGTCCTGCGCGAACCGGTCCAGCGCGCGGCGCAGGGTCCGCGCGACCGAGCCGGGGGCGATCCCCTCACGCGGGGCCGACCCGACCAGCACCCGGGCCTCGGCCAGGTTCTCGCGGGCGGTCCGCTCGATGGACTCCAGCTGGCGCAGGCTCTTCGCCGGGTCGGCCGCCACGTTCTCCCGCGCCGCCTCGGCCAGCACCACGATGGAGGCGAACCCCTGGGCGAGGGTGTCGTGGATCTCCCGCGCCATGCGCTCCCGCTCCTCGGCCGCGCCCCGCCGCTGGTGGGCCCGCACCAACTCCCGCTGCGCGTCCTGGAGTTCGGTGCCCAGACGGTGGGCACGCGCCTCGCCCTGCTCCAGGACGCGGCGCGCCCACAACCCCAGGCCGACACCGGCGGCGTAGCCGAACGCGGTGATCGTCAGGTCGCCGCCGAAGAACTCCGGGTCCCACTGTTCGCGCGGCAGCCCCGCCACCACCGAGACCACCGCGGCGGCCCCGCTCCAGAGCACCGGGGCGCGCGAGCCGCGGGTGTGGATCCAGAACAGCGGCAGTGACACCACGAACAGGGCCGCCCCGCCGCCGAGGAGGGCCGACAGCACGCCCATCCCCGCGACGAGCACGGTGAGGAAGGCCCTCGGCCGCACCGCCGGCCGCTCGGCGCGGCCGCGCAGGCTGGCGTAGCACAGTCCGAGCGCGACCACCACGGCCCAGGCGAGCAGCCGCGTAGGGGTGGGCTCGTCGGCGACGCCGATGGCCGGGGGCGCCAGCCCGAACAGCACCCAGCCGGCCGAGTACCACCGGTGGAAGGTGGCAGCCGGGGCCCGTTCACCGAGCTGAGAGGCAGGAGGCATGGCCTCACCCTACGTGCGCGAGCGGACGCCGAGCCGGTGCGCTCCCGCTCTCCCGGCGGGGGCGCGAGGGCCACCAGTTGGCCTCGCCGAGCAGCAGCATCAGCGCGGGCAGGACCAGCAGGCGGATGACGAAGGCGTCCAGCAGCACGGCGACGGACAGGCTGAAGCCGATCTGCTTCATCTCGATCAGGTGGAGTGCGGCGAAGCTGGCGAAGACGGTCACCATGACCACCGCCGCGCTGGTCACCACGCCCGCCGAGCTGCGGACGCCCGCCCTGACCGCCTCCCGGGTGGGGGAACCGGCCCGGACGGCTTCCTGGATCCGGCTGACCACGAACACCTGGTAGTCCATGGAGAGGCCGAAGAGGATGACGAAGAGGAACAGCGGCACCCGGGAGCCGATCGACCCGGTGGAGGTGAAGTCGAGCAGGTCCTCCGCCCAGTGGTGCTGGAAGACGGCCACCAGCACACCGAGCGATGCCGCGGCGGACAGCAGGTTCAGCAGGGCACCGGCCAGGGCGAGCACCACCGAGCGGAACGCCCAGACGGTCATCGCGAAGGTGACGAGCAGCAGCGCGCCGATGACCAGGGGGAGTTGCCGCTTCTGGTGCTCGGGGTAGTCGGCGTAGCGGGCGACGTCACCGGTCACGGCGATCTCGGCACCGGGAAGTGCGGCGGCGGCCCTGGGTACGTACCGGCCGCGGAGGCGCTCCAGCGAGGAGCGGGCCTCGTCGGTGCTCACATGGTGGGGCACGGGCAGCTCCAGCACGGTGGTCCGGCCGTCGGACGAGGCACGGAGCCGGGAGCTGCCGGCCAGTGCCGGGTCCTGCTTCGCGTCCCGCGCGAGGACGCGCAGCGCCGAGGAGACCCGCCCGGCCCGGTCCGCGCCGTCCCGTACGACGACCCGGTGGGCCGCCTTCAGCTCGGGGAAGGCGGTGTTGAGCCGGTCGAAGGTCTGCATCACCGGAACGGACCGCGGGTGGGTCTCGCGTCCCATGTCGGTCAGATTGATGCCCAGCAGGGGCGCCGCCAGTGCGAGCAGCACCGCCACGGCGAGCCCGAGCGTGACCGCGGGGCGCTTCTCGACGCGGGACAGCAGCGCCTCGGTGATCCGGCCGGTGCGCCGGCGCCGCGCCCAGGTCCGTCCGGTGCGCCGGGCGGAGTCCGCCGCACCGGACGCCGCCCTCCGGGTGGCACGGCGTTCGGCGCGGCGTTCGGCGCGCTCGCCCAGCTTCGCCAGCAGCGCGGGCAGCACCGTCAGGGAGCTGACCACGGCGACGAGTGTGACGAGTACGGCCCCGGTGGCGAGCGAGGAGAAGATCACGTCGTCGGCCAGGTAGAGCGTCGCGCTGGAGACGGCGACGGCCAGGCCGGACAGGACGACCGCGCGGCCGGAGGTGGCGGCCGCCAGCTCGACCACCGCACGCGAGCTGAGCCGCCCCCGCGCCCTGGCCCGCTCCTCGCGTTCCCGTTTGAGGTAGAAGAGCGTGTAGTCCACGCCGACGGCCAGCCCGATCAGCAGGATGACGTTGGTGCCGACGCCCGCGTCGGGGAAGAGGTGCGAGGCCAGCATCGACAGCCCGACGGCGGCGACGATGGACGTCAGTGCCAGCAGCAGCGGCACCACCGCCATCGCCACCGAGCCGAACACCAGCAGCAGCGTCACCAGGGTGACCGGCAGCGCGATCTGCTCGGTGCGGGCCAGTTCCTTGGAGCGCAGCTCGTCGACGCCCTTGCTGACGGACGCTCCCCCGACCTCCTCGATCCGCAGCCCGGGGTGGCCGGCGGCGGCCCTGCCGGTCTCGGCCAGCAGCGGCTCCACATGCTTCTTGCCGTCGAGTTCCGGGCCCTTCAGCGTCACGGAGATCCGCAGGGCGCTGCCGTCGGCGGCGCGCACGGGCGCGCTGACGGAGCGGACCTCGGGCAGCTTCCGCATCCGGGCCGCGACGTCGGCGGCAGCGGCCCGCGCCCCGCTGCCCTTCAGCGAGCGGCCCCTCCCCTCCCCCGGTGCCCTGGTGATCAATATCTGCTCCACCGGGCGCTGTTGGAGTCCTCCCTCGGCGGCGAGGGTCTCGGCCCGTCCCGCCTCACCGATGCGGAAGTCCTCGGTGGTGGCCGTGTGGGAGCCCGCGGAGAGTCCGGCACCCAGGCACAGCGCCACGAACAGGAACCACCCCGCGATGGCCTTCCACGGGTGCGCCGCGCTGTGGCGTGCGGCTTTCACCAGCAATGTCGTCATGCGTTCATGCTGGTCGCCGCGGTACGGCCGCCGACAGCACCGGCAGATGGAACCTGCCGTCAACCGACCGGTGGACCCTTCGGTACCGCTGGAGGAACCCCGGGGCGCGGTCGCGGGTGCCCGGAGGGCGGCGCCATCGCCGCCTCGCCCGTGCCCGGCGCCGGGGGACGTCGCGGAT
>NZ_VJOK01000001.1:572707-575064 GCF_013302895.1 Streptomyces albus subsp. chlorinus
GGCCGGTGCGTCGCTCCCCCGCCGGGTCCCGCGGGTCAGGAGGCGTCGTCCGTGGCACTCCGCGCCGTCAGGCCGGTGACGGGAAGGTGTGCGATGCCGTGGAAGAAGTAGTTGGGCAGCAGGGGCGGCGGGCTGTCCGGGTCGGCCGGCCGCAGCCCGGGGTGCCGACGGACGAGGGTGGTCAGCGCGACACGGCCCTCCATGCGGGCCAGGTGCGCGCCGACGCACGCGTGCGCCCCCGTGCCGAAGGCCAGGTGGTCGCGGACACTGTCGCGGTGCGGGTCGAACCGGGCCGGCTCGGGGACGGCCTCGGGGTCGCGGTTGGCGGCGCTGAGGATGGGAAGCACCTGGGCACCCGCGGGCAGGTCGGTGCCGCCGAGCGTGGTCCGTCGGGTGGTGACGCGTACGAGGCCGCGGTGCGGGGCGGCATACCGCAGCCCCTCCTCCAGGGCCCGCGCGGTGACGGTCTCCGGGTCGGCCACGGCCTGCTCCCACAGCGCGCGGTCGGTCAGCAGCAGGTGGGCCGCCGTGGTGATGGTGTGGCATGTGGTGACGGTGCCCGCGACCCAGTGCACCAGCATGTTGTTGAGCTGGTTCGCCACGGTGAAGGGCTCCGCTCCGGCGGCGGGGTCGCCGTGGGCGTATACCCCGAGTGCGCCCTCGTGACCGTCCGGCAGGGCGGCGAGGAAGCCGCGCGCCCACTCCTCGTACTCCCGGAGCCTTCCCGCTGCCCGGCTCTTGTCGGGGAGCGGCGTGTCGGGCGTTATCAGCGCGGCCATGTCCTGGGCCCAGGCGGCCACCTGCTCGACCATGTCCCGTGGCACGCCCATGGCCAGGCCCATGACGCCGTGCACCAGCGGCAGTGCGTAGTGCTCCACCAGGTCCGGCCGCTCGTGCCGGGCGAGGGCGGCGGCGAGTTCCTCGGCGAGGCCGGTGACGCGGGGAGCGAGCGGGTTGACGCGGGGCCCCGCGTAGGCGCGCTGCACGGTGGCGCGCAGCCGCCCGTGCTCCGGCGCGTCCGCGTCCACCACCCCGCTGACCGGTTCCCGCAGGAAACCGGGCAGCTGGGCCGCGATCTCCTCGGGGAGCCCCGCGGCCACCGGTCCCCCGAGGGCGTAGGCAGAGGAGTAGGTCGCGGTGTCCGTCAGCACCTCCTCGGCCTCCCGCCGGGTGAGCACGAGGTAGGCGCCCCGCATCCGCGGGCTGCGCACCACCCGGTGACCGGCCGCCAGCAGCGCGTCCAGGTCCGCGACGGGGTCCTTTGCGAGCGGATCGAAATCGACGTGTGCGACTGACTCCTGCATGGGGCCTGCCCTCAACTTCCGGCGCTGCGACAGCGGTTGGTGATATGACGGGAACCACTATCACGCATCCGGGCGGCGGAGAACCCCTGCTCCGTCCGACCGGGGCACGGCCGGGCGGGAGGCGGCGGGCGTCCCGTGGGCGGGCGGTGCCCGGTGCGCCGGTAGCATCACCGGATCATGGGGACACGCGTCGAGATGATCACTGTCCCGCCGGGGCGGGTGACGCTGTCCGACCGGCGGACGGGACGCCGGTGGCCGGTCGAGCCGGCGCCGTACCAGCTGGCGGCCTTCCAGGTGACCCAGGAGCTGTACGCGGAGGTCACCGGTTCCCGTCCGGGCGGCGTCCAGGGTGACCGGGTGCCGGTCGAGGGGGTCTGCTGGACCGACGCCGTCCGCTTCTGCAACGCCCTGTCGGAACGGGACGGCCTCGCGCCCGCCTACCGCCTCACGGGCGACAGCGACGCCGGCAGCGACACGGGCAGCGGCGTCGCGTGGGACCCGGCACGCGACGGCTACCGGCTGCCGACCGAGGCCGAGTGGGAGCACGCCTGCCGCGCCGGGACCGAGGGACCGCGCCACGGACCGCTCGACGAGATCGCCTGGTACCGCGGCAACTCCGGGGGGCGCCCCCACGAGGTGGGCGGCAAGCTGCCCAACGCCTGGGGCTTCCACGACATGCTCGGGAACGTGTGGGAGTGGTGCTGGGATCTGTACGACCCCGAGGTCTACGGCGACTACCGGGTGCTCCGCGGCGGTGGCTGGTTCGACGAGCACTGGAGCTGCCGGGCGTCGGTGCGCCGCCGCAGCCACCCGGCGTTCCGGGTGGACGACGTGGGGTTCCGTCTCGCCCGGTCCGCCGTCCCGGCCGGCGGCGCCGACGCCCGGGACTGACCGCCTCCCGCCGCCCCGGCGGCCTCATGTCGGCGGCACAGGCGGTCCCTGCGCCGCGGAGGGCGGGGCGGCCAGGGGCCGGGAGGGGGCCGTTCCCGTGCCTCCGTCCCGCGGGGCCGGGGTGGACGGGGAACGGCGGGCACCGGGCGGGTTCCCTGCCTG
>NZ_VJOK01000001.1:575432-613073 GCF_013302895.1 Streptomyces albus subsp. chlorinus
AGTCGTCCGCGGGGTCCCGCGTCATGCCCAGGCGGCGCATCACCGCCTGCGAACGGAGGTTGGCGGCGGTGGTCACCGCGAGGATCTCGGCCAGGCCGAGGATGTCGAAGCCGTGGGCCAGCACCGCCCGCCCGGCCTCGGTGGCGTACCCGTGGCCCCATGCCGGGCGGGCCAGCCGCCAGCCGGCCTCCACTCCGGTGAAGGGCAGGCCCTCCTCGACGGGGTCCAGTCCGGCGAAGCCGATGAACTCCCCGGTCTCCGCCACCTCCAGCGCCCACCAGCCCCAGCCCCGCCGTTCGAGGTCCGCCTGGAAGCGGGCCGCGGACGCCTCGCTCTGCCTGCGGGTGAGGAGGCCGTCGAAGTGCTCGCGCACCCGGGGGTCGGCGTTCATGGCGGCCCAGGGGCCGAGGTCGGACGCCCGCCATCCGCGGAGGATGAGGCGTTCGGTACGCAAAATCGGTACGGGCTCTGGCATCCGGTCAACCTAACGCCGCCGCCGGGCCGGGGGCTCCTGCTTTTCCGCCGCCCCCCTTCTCCCCGGCCGCTCCGCCCCGGACCCGGGGTTCACTGCCGGGTGGACCGCAGCGGCAGGAGGTCGGGGCGCTTGGCCCGGACGTGGTCGCCGGAGGACTCGCCGCGCAGGCGGCGGCCGATCCAGGGCAGCAGGTGCTGCCGGGCCCACAGCAGGTCGTCACGGCGGGAGGCCGCCGCGGGTCCCGGCTGAGGCCAGGGGGCGTCGGCGCGCTCCGGCAGGTCGATGCCGAGCACCTCGGCGCACCGCAGGGTGACGCGCCGGTGGCCCTCGGGCGACAGGTGGAGGCGGTCGTCGTCCCACGCCCTGCGGTCCTGTACCGCCCGCAGCGACCACAGGTCGAGCACGGGGCAGCCGTGGCGGTCGGCGATCGCGCGCAGGTGGCCGTTGTAGGTGGCGATCCGGCCGCGCAGGTGGCGCAGCACGGGGAAGCCGCGGGTGTCGAAGCCGGTGCACACCACCACGGTGCCGACCGTGGTGAGGAGTTCGACGAGGGCGGCCTCGTACTGTGCGGCCAGGGCGTCCGGGTCGCTTCCGGGGCGCAGGATGTCGTTGCCTCCGGCGCAGAAGGTCACCAGGTCCGGGGCGAGTTCCCGGGCGCGCGGGACCTGCTGGTCGACGATCTGTCCCAGGAGGCGTCCGCGTACCGCCAGATTGGCGTAGCGGAAGCCGTCGGGCGCCTGCTCGGCCAGCAGCCGGGCGAGCCGGTCGGCCCAGCCGACGAAGACACCGTCCGGCCCGGGATCCCCGACGCCTTCGGTGAAGCTGTCCCCGATCGCCACGTACGACGTAGGGGCTGCCGTGCCCGTTGACCGCTCAGACCACTTACCTGTCACAACAGGCATTTCATCAGGAAGCCCGGACGGCGGCGACGCGGGGTCCGGTATGCGGTGCGGTGGCCCGGTCCGGGGCAGGACGTCCTGCCCCGGACCGGGCCACCGCACCCCGGGCCGCGCCTCCGGGCGCAGCGCGGCCGGCCCTTTCGCGGGCGGTTCAGGCGGCGTGGGCGCGTGCCGGGCGCCGGTCGTGCTCGACCTGGCGCCGCACCTGCTCGCAGGTCTTGGACAGCAGGCGGGAGACGTGCATCTGGGAGATGCCCAGCTCCTGTCCGATGCGCGACTGCGTCATGCCGCGGAAGAACCTCAGGTAGAGGATCTTCCGCTGCCGCTCGGGCAGGGCCCGCAGGCAGGGCTTGACGGCCTCCCTGGCCACCACCGTGTCGTACCGGGTCTCGTGCTCCCCGACGGTGTCGAGCAGGGAGAAGCCGTCGTCGCCGTCCGTACCCGCGGCGGCGTCCAGCGAGAGCGAGCGGAAGCTCTCCAGTGCCTCCAGCCCGGCCGCGACATCCTCCTCCGAGAGGCCGGTGTGCCCGGCGATCGCCTCGGTCGAGGGGGTGCGGTCCTCGGCCCCGGTGCTCAACTCCCGGACAGCCGCCCGCACCTTGTTGCGCAGCTCCTGCACCCGCCGGGGCACGTGCACGTCCCAGGTGCGGTCGCGGAAGTGACGGCGGATCTCGCCGGTGATCGTCGGTACGGCGAACGGCACGAACGGCGTGCCCTGGGCGGGGTCGTAGCGCTCGACCGCCTTGATGAGGCCGAGGGCCGCCACCTGTTCGAGATCCTCCAGGGCCTCGCCGCGATTGCGGTACTTGGCCGCCAGGCGGTGGGCCATCGGCAGCCACGCCCGCACGATCCGGTCCCTCAGCTCGTCGCGTTCGGGGCCCTCGGCCAGCTCCGCCAGCCGCTGGAAGTCGGCAGTCGTGTCAGGGGCGTCGGCGTGGTGGTGACGGGGGCGCTGCGGGCGGTAGCGAACGGCGCACATCGTACGGACTCCTCCCTCGGTGAGTGGATCGTCACACCCGCGGGAGAGCCGGCACCCCAGGACCGCGCACATCGGGGCCGTAAGGTGCGTCTCCCGCGATGTGCCTGTCGTCCCAAGCACGTGGAGCCTCGTCTAACCGGCACCTGTGGGGGTAAACCACAAAGATCGCCTCACCTGTGTGTGCGCCACCTCACCACTCGATCGTCGGGCGTCGAACCGTCCGGCGGGCACGCGGTTCCCCCAGGTGGGTACGATCGGGCCGCTCGGGGGCCGTGACACCGCCAGGCAGCGAGACCCTCGCGAACGAAGGAGGATCGCCGGATGACCGCCAATGAGCCGACCGCACGTGCTCGTCTGACGCGGGTACTGGCCCAGCGGCAGGCGGAGACCGCCGACCACTGGGTGCAGTTGCAGCGTGAACGGCAGCTCTACGGCCCGGGCATGGACGAGGACGCGCTGCGCGAGGAGGCCGACGGCCTGGTAGCCGCGCTCAGCGACGGACTGGCGGCCGAGCTGCCGATAGAACGCGTCGTGGTCGGCCACCCGCCGCTGCGCGAGGCGGTGCGCGAGCTGTCGCTGCGCCGCGCCCGTGCGGGCACCTCCCCGACCGAGACGTCGCTGGCGGTGCTCGCGCTCAAGGAGGCGCTGCTGGAGACGGTCGAGCAGGAGGACCTGGGCACGAGAGCGCTGTTGGAACTGGCCCTGGTGATCAACCGTTTGCTGGACGCGGCCGGGGCACTCTCGTTCGAGACGTACGTCGAGGGCCGCGAGGAGATCATCCAGCGGCAGAGCAGGCAGCTGCTGGAACTGTCCACGCCCGTGGTGCACCTGTGGCAGAAGGTGCTGGCCGTCCCGCTGATCGGGAACCTGGACACCGCCCGCAGCCAGGTGGTGATGGAGAACCTGCTGGAGGCGATCCAGTCGCGTGAGGCGTCGGTCGCCATCATCGACATCACCGGCGTGCCGACAGTGGACACCTCCGTGGCGCAGCACCTGATGCAGACCGTCAAGGCCGTCCGCCTGATGGGGGCGGACTGTGTGATCAGCGGTGTGCGGCCCGGCATCGCGCAGACCATCGTCCAACTGGGTATCGACCTCTCGGACATCCTCACCCGCGCCACCCTGGCGGACGCCCTGGCGACGGCCATGAACCTGACGGGTGAGAGGAACGACGAGGCGGAAGTGCGGAGGCTGTCGTGACCGTCCCGGGAGCAACGCAGACGAACCTGGAAGCCACCGTCCCCATCCTGCGGCTCGGTGACACCCTGGTGACGGGCCTGCTGAGCGAACTCGACGACAAGCAGGCCACCGCGCTGGCCGAGGAGTTGACCACGCGGATCGCGGAGGACCGCGCCCGCGGCGTCCTCCTCGACATCTCACGGCTGGAGATCATCGACTCCTTCGTGGCCCGTGCCCTGATGGAACTGAGCACGATGGCCCAGCTGTTGGGGGCCCGTGTGATCGTCGCCGGCATGAGACCACCGGTGGCCATCACCCTCGTGGAACTCGGTATCGAACTGACGGGAGTGGAGACCGCCTTGAACGCCGAAGAAGGCATGGCCGCCTTGGGCTGGCACCGGTCCCGAGACGGCCGAGGATTTGGGGAGTGACCCCGGCCGGCGGACGTCCCGGCGGAGCCCCTTCGTCACCCGCCGCGGCCGGCACCACGAAACCCGGCTCCCCGCCGGACGAGCCCCACACCTACCAGGTGCGGACCGAGGACGACCTGCTGACGGTCCGGCACGCCGTGCGCGCCGCCTCCCAGGACCTCGGCTTCCCCCTGGTCGACCAGACCCGCGTGGTGACCGCGGCGAGCGAGCTGGCCCGCAACGCCCTGGTGCACGGCGGCGGCGGCACCGTGGCCGTCGAACCGCTGCACCGGCCGGGCGGTGTGGGGCTGCGGCTGGTCGTGTCCGACAAGGGGCCCGGGATCGCTGACTTGGAGGGCGCGTTGACCGACGGCTTCACCACCGGCTCGGGACTGGGGCACGGGCTGGGCGGGGCGCAACGCCTCATGCACACCTTCGACGTGTGCTCCTCGCCCGGTGCGGGCACCACCATCACGGCCGTGCGGTGGCGCACACGATGAGCGCACCGGATGTGAGGCGGCCGGTGACCGAGGAGGTCCGTATCGACCACTACAGCGCGGTGCACCTCGCCGCGACGCGCGCCAGGGACATGGGGGTGCGCTGCGGGCTGGGCGGCTCCCTGCCGGACCAGGCAGCGGCGGCGGCCAGCGAGCTGGCCGGCAACCTCGACAAGCACGCCCGCGCGGGAAGCCTCTTCATCCAGCCGATACCGCTGGCGGACGGACTGGAGCTGATCGCCGTGGACCGCGGCCCCGGCATGGCCGACCCGCGGCGCTGCCTCACCGACGGCTACACCACGGCCGGCACCCTGGGCACCGGGCTGGGTGCCGTCGAGCGCATCGCCACCGAGCTGCGGATCAGCTCCCGGGTGCCGGACGGCACCCTGGTGGCCGCACGGATATCCGCGCACCCCGGGCCCCTGCCGACCGGCGCCGGAATGGTGTGCCTGCCCGCCGAGGGAGAGGACGAGTGCGGTGACGCCGCCGCCGTCCACGAGGACGCGGGAGTGCGCACCGCCCTGGTCATCGACGGCCTCGGCCACGGCGAGGCCGCCGCCCGCGCCGCCGGCAGGGGACTGCGCGTCTTCCACGACCACCGCGACGAACCTCTCTCCCAGATCATGAGCCTCCTGCACCACGCACTGCGGCACACCCGAGGTGCCGCCGTCGGTCTCTTGCGCATGTCCCCCGCGGGGACGGAGTTCTGCGCCGTCGGCAACGTACGCCTGTGCGTCCTCGACCCCCAGGGCGCCCACAGCCGCATGGACGGCAGGCCGGGCATCGTCGGCTGGAACCTGCCCACCCCGCACACCCGCCGCACGACGGTGGCCCGGGGCCAGACCGCCGTGCTCTTCTCCGACGGCATCGAAGCACGCTGGGCACGCGACCCCTCACCGGCCCTGCTGGAGCTGCCCGCGGCGCTGCTGCCCGCGGCACTGGGCCACCGCCACCGCCGGCTGCGGGACGACGCCAGCGCGATCAGCCTGGCAGGTGTCGCATGACCCGACTGAGCACACCCCTCACCAGCCCCGCCCAGGTGCGGCAGGCGGCACGGCGGATCGCGGACGAGTACGGGCTGCCCCTGGTCACCAGGGCCCGGCTGGCACACGCAGCCGAACAGGTCGCCCGGCCGCTGCTGGCCCGCGGTCAGCCCGTCCGGCTGCGCGACCGCTACCACCCGCCGGGCGGAGCGGAGGAGAGCGGCGAGCTGGTGGTGACCCTCACCGCCCCCGCCCCCGTAAGCGGGCCCGGCCGGCGGAACACCCTCCCCCTGCCCGCGCAGCGCACCGGCAACGGCGAGGCCGAGTGGCGGCTCGCGCTCCCCTCCTCCGCCGGGCCCCGCACACCGTGGCCGCCGGACGGCGCGGGCGGCGCGGAGGGCGACGACGGGGCCTTCGACGAGGAGAAGCGGGCGGCCGAGGAGGAGACCCGCGCCCTGCTGGCCGAGCTGGACGGCCTCCAGGAGAGCCACCGCCGCCTCAACGAGGAGCTGGCGGAGACCAACAGCGGAGTCCTCGCGCTCTACGTCCAACTGGAGGAGCGGGACGAGCAACTGCGCCGCGCGCACGGCCAGATGCTGCGCGAGCTGGAGGACGCCCTGCGTCCGGCACCGCCGCACGTCCCGGGTCTGGAGCTGGCCGTGCACTACGCGCCGGCCGACACCGACGCGCCCACCGGCGGCGACCTGTACGACTGGTTCACCATGCCGGACGGGACCGTGCACATCACCGTCGTGGACGCCCTCGGCCACGGGGTGCGCAGTACGCGCAGCGCGCTCAACGTGACGCACGCGGTACGCACCCTGGCCCTGGAAGGGCACCCTCCCAAGGACATCGTCCAGCGGGTGAGCGAGATCCTGCAGGGCATCGACCCGGAGCTGATGGCCACCCTGCTCCTGGCCCGGCTCGCGCCCGCGACGGGCGACCTGATGCTGGCCAACGGCAGTCATCCGCCCGCCCTGCTCGTCCACGCCGACGGGAGCAGCGACTATCTGGAGACGCCCGGCCGCGGCATCGGCTTCCCGATGCCCGGCAGCGAGGAGGTCCTGCACACCCGGCTCGCCCCGGGCGACCTGCTCGTCCTGTACACCGACGGGCTCACCGAGAGCCTCCGCGACCCGCTCGAAGGGGAACGCCGGCTCGCCGACTCCGCCCGCCGCCATCTGGCGGCCCCCATAACGGACATCCCCGGCGCCATCGCCACGGACATGCACACCCAGGTGCTGCACCAGGACGACACCCTCGCCCTGGCGCTCCGCCTGGCCGAGCGGGCCGGGAGCGGCACCGGCGAGGCGGACGGCTCCCGGGACTAGGACCGGGGCCGGCCGCCGGGGGCGAGGCGTTGCACCTCGTCGTAGGCGAGGGCCGGCGGATCCGCCGGCCGGCCCTCGCGGAGGGCCTTCGCGGTGGCGACCGCCGCCGCCAGGGCCCCGCGGTAGAGGAGCGAGCCGAGGCTGATCCGGCGTACCCCCAGCGCCGCCAGCTCGGTGGGAGAGGGGCCGGCCGGTGACCACAGGATGTTCAGCGGCACGCCCAGCCCGGCGACCAGCGCGGCGATGGCGTCCCGGTCGCCCAGCCCGGGAACGAACACCCCGTCGGCGCCCGCCTGTTCGTAGCGTGCCAGGCGCCCGGCGGTCTCCTCCCGGCGGCAGCCCAGCCAGTGGGTGTCCGTGCGGGCGTTCACGAACAGCCCCGGCGCCGCGGCCCTGACCGCGGCGATCTTCGCCGCGTGCAGTTCCACGGGAGCGAGCGTGCCGTCCGGGCGGCCGTCCTCGAGGTTGACGCCCGCCGCCCCGGCGTCCCGCAGCGTCCGGGCCAGTGCGGCCACCTCGTCCGGACAGTCGCTGAAGCCCCCTTCGGCGTCCACGGTGAACAGGAACCGGCCGCGCCCCAGCCGTCGGGCCAGGGCCACGGTTGCCTCGGCGGTGGCCGCCGCACCGTCGGGCAGCCCCGCTGCCGCCGCCACGCCCAGGCTCGTGGTGCCCACGGCGGCGAAGCCCTCCGCGGCCAGCGCGGCGGCCGAGGCGTGGTCCCAGGCGTTGGGCAGCAACAGCGGTTCTTCCTGGTGGTGCAGGCGGGCGAAGGGCGACTGCCGGTGCCGGGCGCGGCTGCGGGCCGCGCCGGTCCGTGCGGTGTTCTGCGTCATGCCCGGACGCTAGCGGCTGGCAGGTTCGGTGCCGGCCGAAGCGTCCGGGCTCGGGTGGTGCGGTCAGGTCAGGGGCGCGGGGACGGTACGCGGGTCCACGGCCGTGCCGGGGGCGTGGCCCGCCCGCCATCGCGTCCAGCAGTTCGCCGGTGTACCGCCGCACAACCGGGCCGAGCCTCGATGCGCCGAGCACCTTGGCACGGTCCGGCGTCCTTGGCCCGGGGCCCCGGCCGGAGGCGGTTTCCGCGCGGGTCAGCCGACGGCCCGGGTGAGGTCCCACACGCACAGGCCGTCCCGGCGGGACGAGGTGACGGCGACCGGGGTGCCCGCGATCTCGGTGACGGTCTGCAGGTGACCGGGGAGCGGTGCACCCAGCTGCCGCCCGGCGACCAGATCCCACACCCGGCTGGTGCCGTCGTCGCTGCCGGTCACGGCGAGGGCGCGGCCGGCCACCCGCGCCGTTCCCATGGTGGAGAGCTGCTCGGTGTGACCGGTCAGGGGCTCTCCGAGCGGCTCTCCCGTGTCGAGGTCCCACCGGTGGAGGACGCACTCGTCCCCGCCGGCCGCCACGATCCTGCGCCCGTCCGCCTCCACCGCCGCCATCGCCCGGGGAACAGGCTCCACACCGGTCAGGGACGGCCCCCACTGCTGCCCGCTGAGCAGGTCCCACACCTGGACGAAGTCGTCGTGGCCTCCGGTCACGGCGACGGGCCGGCCGTCGAGGAAGCCCGTGCCCAGATCACCGTTGTAGCTGACCTCGGCCGTCATCACCTGCTCTCCGGTCCCCGGCTTGCGGACGATCAGCCGCCCCTCCTCGGAGTTGCTGACGAGGAGAGGCCCGGCGTCGCCGTGCAGGGCCGCGAGCCCGGTGACGCCCAGTTCGTGCCCGGTGTGGGTCCTGCCCACCTGCCGGCCGGTGCGCAGGTCCCAGAGCCGCACGGCCCCGCCCGTCGTCTCCAGGTCGGGGCCGGCCAGGTCGAACCGGCCACCGCCCGTGACGACCACGGGGCGTCCGTCCAGGTGGGCGACCGTCACCTCGGAGGCGATCTCGTACTCGTCCAGCTCCCAGCGCGGCCGCTCGCCGTCCTCCTCCTCGTCCCAGTCCTCGTCCCACTCGCCGACCTCGTGGTACCACGCGTCGTCGGGGCCGGCGGCGGAGAGGTCCAGCGGGCGCCGCGCGCACTCACCGGCGGCGAGGTCACACACCCACAGCGTCGCGGAGGTGTCCACGTTGACGGCGACGGAAACGCCCTCCAGCTCCAGGACCGGTGTCGTGTCGTGCCGGCCGTGCGCGTGGTCGCCGTACCGCGTCATCATGCGCTCATCGATCATGGGCGGACCCTAAACCCCGGCACCGACAAGCGCGTTGACGCTCCTCTCAGGTCCCGGCGGCGGGGCGGGCGCGGACGTGCACGCGCTCGCCCTGGGCGCCGTAGAGCGCCAGCCACTCCACGGGGCGGTCCCCGGCGTTGGCGACGGCGTGGGGCACGCGGGTGTCGAACTCCGCGGCCTCTCCGGCGGTGAGGACGAGGTCCTTCTCGCCCAGCGCGAGGAGCAGCCGGCCGGAGAGGACGTAGAGCCACTCGTAGCCCTCGTGCACACCCTGCTCGGGCCGCGTGGTCCGGGGGGCGGCGGGGGCGGGGAGGATCTGCTTGTAGGCGTGCAGTCCGCCCGCGTACCGCGTCAGCGGGACCCAGGTGTGGCCGTGCCGGGTGAAAGGGCGCGGATGCACGCGGGGGTCGCCGGTGCGGGTGCCCACCAGCTCGTCCAGGGCCAGGCCGTAGGCGGTGGCCAGGGGCAGCAGGTGTTTCAGTGTCGGTTCCCGCTGCCCGGACTCCAGCCGGGACAGCGTGCTCACGGAGATCCCCGTGGTCGCGCTCAGCCCGGCCAGCGTGGTGCCGCGCTCCCGTCGCAGGGCCCGCAGCCGCGGGCCCACAGCGGCCACGGCCCCGGCGAGATCGTCGTCCTTCATGTCCCTATTTGCCAAGACGGCAAAGTTCTTTGTCAAGCGGCAGCTGGTGCGGGCAGCCTCACACCCGGGAGCCCCACGGCCCAGGGCGCTCCCCGGCCCCGGCCGGTGCGGGCCGCGGGCGGCTCCGCCCCACCACGAGAGGAACTCACGGACGATGGACACCACCGACGCCCGGACGGAAGCGGTCTCCACCCAGGAGTTCTGGGACGCCCGCTACCGCGCCGAGGAGCAGGTCTTCAGCGGCGCCCCCAACGCGGCGCTGGTCCGCGAGACGGCGGACCTGGTGCCGGGCACCGCCCTGGAACTGGGCTGCGGGGAGGGCGGTGACGCCGTCTGGCTCGCGCAGCGGGGCTGGACCGTCACCGCCACCGACGTCTCCTCCGTCGCCCTGCGGCGCGCCGCCGACCGCGCGGAGGCGGCCGGGGTGGGCGACCGGATCGACTGGCAGCGGCACGATCTCGCCGAGTCGTTCCCGGAGGGGACCTTCGACCTCGTCTCCTCCCACTTCCTCTACCCGCCCCGGCCCGAGGGCAGGGAGCCGATCCTGCGCAGGGCGGCGGGGTCCGTCGCGCCCGGCGGGGTGCTCCTCATCGTCAGCCACGCCGGTATGCCGCCCTGGGAGAGCGCCCCCGACCCGGAGTTCTCCTTCCCCACTCCCGAAGAGCTGCTGGCCGCGCTCGACCTGCCCGCCGGGCGGTGGGAGGTGCTCGTCAGCGAGACCTACCAGCGCCCCGTGACCGACCCCGAGGGGCGGCCGGCGACCCGCCCGGACAGCACCCTCAAGCTCCGCCGGCGCACACAGGACTGACAGGACGGCCCCGCCCCACCGCACCGGGTGCCGCCGTGGGGCGCACGCGACCGGCAGGCCCGGCAGCCGGACGCCCACCACGTGACGCCTCACCGGACGGCGGCCGGGCGCACGGTCGCCGGCGGAGACGATCCGGGCCGCCGGTCGCGCGTCACGGCACCCGGCCCTCAGGGGCGCAGCAGGCCGCGCTCGTACGCCTTGACCAGCCGCTGGGGGCACCCGGTGGACCTTTCCGTCCACCGTGACGGGCACGAGCTGCGGCGTGGTGGCCTTCCACCGGGCGCGGCGGTGGCGGGTGTTGCTGCGGGACATCTTCCGCTTGGGCACGGCCATGGGAACCTCCTGATGTGGTGACCGCGCCAGGTTAATGGAAATGAACACCATTACCAAGTCGGACCGCCGTAAGCCGGACGCGGCCATCAGCCGGACGCGGCCATCAGGCGGGCGCGCCACGGATGGTCGCCGTGGACGAGCGCCAGCGCCTCGGCCAGCCACCGCCGCTGCTCGTCGTCGAGGACGGGGAGCACCTCGGTGAAATCCCTCTCGTCGCGGGGCCGGGGGCGGTGTGCCTTGTAGAACAACTGGACCTCCGGCGCGAGGTAGGGCGTTCCGTCCGCGGCGACCCTTCCCAGGCGGGCGAGGGGACGGCGGACCCGGCGGTCCCCGCGCGAGATCCAGGTCCCCTCCTCGGCCTCGTCGAGCATGACCTGGATGCGCCAGGGCCCGGCGGGGCCGGGGCGGCACCAGATGTCGTGCACACCCGCGGGCAGTGTCTCGCCGGGGCACCAGCGGCGGAGGGTGCCCGGCGGGTCCGCCGCCCACCACTCCCATCCGGACAGGGCCGTCTGGACGGCGAGCTGGTCGCGCCGCAGGACGAGGACGTCGATGTCGCCGTGCTCGCGGAAGCCGTGGCCGACGGCGAGTTCGACGGCGTACCCGCCCGCGATCCACCAGGGCGCCCCGCACGCGGCGAAGAGCGCCGCCACCTCGGACGGCCGTGCCGGTTCCCATGGGCCCCAGGGGGTTTCGGTGCGCGTCATGCGAGGAGGCTACGCGGGCGCGTGTTCTGGGCGGGCGCGTGCCCTGGGCGGGCGCGTGCCCTGGGCCGACCGCCGGAGCGGACCCGCTTCCCCCGCTCTCTCCCCCTCCGCCGCCGGACCCCGCCGGAGGCTGTCCGCTCCCCCTCCCCGGAGCCGGCACGGGCGCTGGGGTGTCAGGCGGCGGCGGGCGCGGCGTAGCGCAGCAAGGCTCCGATGCCGTCCTCCAGGGCGAGTTCGTCGCGGTCCACGACCACCAGTTCGGCGCCGGTGCCCACGGCCGCACGGATCAGCAGGGACTCCACCGGCTCCTGGCGGGCGGAGGGGGCGCCGAAGACCCACAGCTCCTCCTCGGAGCGGGCGATGTGCGTCGGCCTGGGGCCTCCCCACAGCCGTTGCGGGGCCACGCCCGGCACGTTGACCACCAGCGCCTCGACCTGACCGCGCTGGAGTGCGGCGACCACGGCGGTCATGCCCTCGCACGAGGAAGGGTCGCGGGCCCGCTGTGCGAGGTATCTGTCGAGGTGCAGCAGGTCGCGTTCGTTCAGCCGGCCGTCGAGCACCGCGGCCAGGTCCTCCTCCATCAGCGCCCTGCCCGGCGCCGCCACCGGCCGGTCCCCGCCCTCGACCGTGAGGACACGGCCGGCGAGCTTGGGCGGCAGCCGGTTGACGAGAACGCCCTGCGCCCAGCCCTCTCCCTCCTGGGCCCGCACGACGACGGCCTGGGCGCCGGTGTCGTCGGCCGCGCGGTTGACGACACCGGCCAGCCGCGCCGCGCCCCGCTGCCACTCCTCGACGGGACAGCGGCGGGTGGTGACCGGCCACGGTGCCACGCGGCTCATCGGCCACCGGCCCGTCTGCAGGCGCACCACGATCTCGTCCCCGCCGCGGCCGGGCGCCGCCGTCCGGCCGGCTTCCGGGTCCTGCGCGGCGGCCTCGTCCCCCTCTTGCCCCTCGTCCCCCTCGACCGCCTCGCCGAGCCCGCCAGCGGGGCGCCTGTCGATCGACACGGCCACATAGGGAAGGTCCGGAGCGTGCTGCACCGCCAGCGGCATGGCGTCGGGGAGCGCGCTGAAGCGGGCGGTGCCCCGGCCGGGCGGCCGGGGCAGTTCCTCGGTCAGCGCCAGGTCTCCGTCCACGCAGAACAGCGCCTGGCCGTGCCGGCCCGCCACGTCCCGGTCGGTGCCCACGCCGGCGGCCAGCGCGGAGAGGGTGGCGGCGTCGGCGCCCTGGGCCCGCAGTTCCTCGCGCGCGTGCCCCCACCGCAGCCCGATCGCCCGGTCCGGGTCCCCGGTGTCGCGGGAGGTGTCCAGGTAGACGCTGGCGACCCGCCCCTCGGCGGCGTACAGGGGGTCCAGGAAGGACAGTCTCACCGTTCCTCCTCGTCACGGCGCGGAGGCCCGCAGTGCACACGCCTCACGTGCTCCTCCCCCAGTGTGGGAGGGGCCGGTGCCGCCCGCCACCCGGATGGACGCCGCTCCGGCGAGATCGCGTCCGGTGCGGCCGGGGAGCCGTCGGACCTGGGCGTCGCCGGACTGCCGTCACTTGGGGCGGGGGCCGGCCGCGCGGGGGCGGGGGACGACGACGGGGGCGGCGTCGGCGGGGGCGGGGAGGATGTCGGTCTCCACCTGGTACAGCTCCTTGACGAGGGCCTCGTCGACCGTGTCGCGGGGCGGGCCCTGGGCCAGGACGCGGCCGTCCTTCATCGCGACGAGGGTGTCCGCGTAGCGGGCGGCGGCCGTCAGGTCGTGCTGCACCATGACGACCGTGCGGCCCGTGGCGGCCACCTCGCGGACGAGTTCGAGGACGTCGACGGCGTGCCCGAGGTCGAGCGCGCTGGTCGGCTCGTCGAGGAGCACCACCGGGGTGTGCTGGGCGAGCACCATCGCCAGCCAGCAGCGCTGCCGCTGGCCGCCGGACAGCTCGTCGAGGCGTTCGCCGGCCAGCCCGGCGGTGCCGGTGGCCTCCAGCGCCTCCCGTACGGCGCGCTCGTCCTCGCGGGACCACTGGCGCAGCAGCCCCTGGTGGGGATGGCGGCCGTATCGGACGAGTCCGGCGACGGTGACCGCCTCGGGGGCGCGCGGCGACTGGGGCAGCAGGGCCACGCGGTGCGCGGCCTGACGGCGGCTCAGCTGCCAGATGTCGACGCCGCCGACGCCGACCGTGCCGGACCGGGGGCGGTGGAGGCGGGCCAGGGTGCGCAGCAGGGTGGACTTGCCGCAGCCGTTGGGGCCGACGACGGCGGCCACCTGTCCGGCCGGGACGGTCAGTTCCACGTCGTGGACGACGGGCCGGCCGGGGTAGCCGGCGTGCAGGGCGCGGACCTCCAAGCCCGGTGATGTCGCGGTCATGGTGCGGATCACGCCTTTCCGGTGGTGCGGTCCGAGCGGAGCAGGACCCACAGGAGGAAGGGCCCGCCGAGGACGCTGGTGACGACGCCGACGGGGAGTTCGACGGGGGCGATGACACGGCCGAGCGCGTCGGCCGCGACGACGAGGGCGGCGCCGGTCAGCGCGGAGGCGAGGACGGGGACGCGGGTGGGGCCGCAGAGCCGCTGGGCGAGGACGGGCGCGGCCAGGGCGACGAAGGCGATGGGGCCGCCGACGCCGACGGCGAGCCCGGCCAGCGCGACGGCGAGCCCGAGCGCGGCGGCCCGCAGCCGGCGCAGGTCCACGCCGAGCGAGGCGGCCATCTCGTCGTCGAAGCGCAGGAGTTGCAGCCGGTGTCCGGCGGCGAGGCTGAGCGGCACCAGGAGGAGCAGGGCGGTCAGGAAGGGGGTCCCGGCGCTCCAGTCGCGGCCGTTGAGGCTGCCGACGGTCCACAGGAAGACGCCGCCCGCGGTGTTGTCGTTCTCCCGCGACATGACCAGGTCGCTGACCGCTCCGACAACTGTGGAGACGCCGATGCCGACGACGAGGAGGCGGTGGCCGGCGGTTCCGGCACCGCCCGCGCACAGTACGACGAGGGCCGCGGCGGCGACGGCGCCGAGCGGGCCGAGCCACCAGTGTCCGACCATGCCGGTGGCGGAGCCCGCCGCGGTGGCGACGACGGCGGCGGTGGCGCCCTCGTTGACACCGACCAGGTCGGGGGTGGCGAGCCGGTTCCCGGCCAGCGTCTGGGTGAGGCACCCGGAGATGCCGAGTGCCGCGCCGACCATCAGGCCCACGCACAGGCGCGGCAGCCGGAAGTCCCGCACGATCATCACGGTTGCGGGGTCCCCGGTGCCCAGCAGTCCGGACAGGGCGTCCGGGACGCTCATCCCGGTGGAACTCGCCACCACGGCCAGGGCGGTGAGGAGCACGAGCAGCGGCACCAGCAGGGCGACGGCGAGGGCGCTGCGGCGCGGGAAGAGCCAGGACCGGGTGCCCGCGCGCAGCACAGTGCTGTCGGGCGGGGTCACCGGGGGGTGCCCCGTCCGCGCGCCTCGCTTGCCCACCGCGGCGTCAGCGGCGGCCGGCGCGGTCCCGTGCCCGGGGCCGGACCCCGGCGCCGTCATGCGGAGGCTCCCGTGGTGGACAGGCGGCGCGAGCGGGCGATCCAGACGAGGAGCGGGCCGCCGACGAAGGCGAGCAGCACGCTGACCGGGGTCTCCCACGGCCGGATGACGAGACGTGCCAGCAGGTCGGCGAGGAGCAGCACATCGGCCGCCGTCAGTGCGGACAGGACGAGTTGGGCGGTCATCCGCGCGCCGGCCACCGCCCGAGCCGCGTACGGCGCGAGCAGGCCCAGGAAGGCGATGGGTCCTGCCACCGCCACCGCACAGCCGGCGAGCAGCGCGACGGCGCCCGCCACCACGAGCCGGACGCGTCCGGGGTGGTGTCCCAGGGAGCGGGCGCTGTCGTCACCGAGGCCGAGCGCGGACAGGGGGCGGGCGCAGGCCAGTGCCGTGGCCAGCCCGGCGAGGGCGCAGGGCAGCAGCGGCAGGAGCTGGCGGGTCTCGGTCCCCGCGAGGGAGCCGATGGTCCAGTAGCGGTAGGTGTCGAAGGTGGCCTGGGTGCCGAGCAGGACGTAGGAGGTCAGGCCGTGGAAGGTGGCACCGAGCGCGGAGCCGACGAGGACCAGCCGCAGCGGTGAGCCCGCGGTGCGTCCGGACGCGGCGAGGAGGAGGACGGCGGCGCTGGCGGTGATGCCGCCGAGCAGTGCCCAGCCCAGCAGCGCGGCGGAGGAGTCGGCGCCGAAGAAGGTGAGTCCGAGGACGACGGCGAAGGCGGCCCCGGAGTTGACGCCGAGCAGTCCGGTCTCGGCGAGCGGGTTGCGGGTGGCGGCCTGGAGCAGACAGCCGGCTGTGCCGAGGCAGACGCCGACCAGGACGGCGGCGAGGGTGCGGGGCAGCCGTACGTCCAGGACGGCGAGCCGGAGTTGGGCGTCGGAGCGGGCGGCGGGGTCTCCGAGTAGGTAGTCCCAGACGCGGCCCGGGGAGCTGGAGCCGCTGCCGATGAGGAGGGAGGCCAGGGCGAGGGCCAGGAGGAGGGCCGCCAGCGCGGCGCCGGTGCCGGCGGCCATCCGCCGTGCGCGGCGGGGGTGTTGGCCGGGTCGGGTGGCCGGGTCGGGCGGCCGCCTCTCTTGCACACTGCTCATAAGGTTAGCCTAACCTAAGCTCGTCTGGCCGGCCCGGCCGGACGCCGGACTCCCGCATGCCCGGATGCCGACGGCGTGCCCGAAAGAGAGAACCTCCCATGCAGCTCAGACCCTCCTCCCCCGCCCGCAGACGCGTCCGCCCCGCTGTCGCGGCCGTCTGCCTCACCACCTGCGCGCTGACCGTCGCCGGCTGCGGCTCCGACGCGAAAGCCGGCTCCGCGGGCAAGGGGGGCGGGGGCGGCACCGTCCGGGTCACCGACGCCACCGGGGCGAAGGTCGCCGTGCCGCGGAAGCCGCGGCGCGTGGTGGCCCTCAGCGAGATGGACCTCGACTCCTCCCTCGCGCTGGGCGTGAAGCCGGTCGGCCTGACCGCGGGCCGGGGCCAGAAGGGCGCACCCGCCTACCTCGCCAAGGAGGCCAAGGGCATCCCCGTGGTCGGCGCGGTCACCGGCCCCGACATCGAGAAGGTCGTCCGCAGCAGGCCCGACGTCATCCTGGCCGGCCAACTGGCCGACACGCAGGTGCTGCGGCAACTGCGGAAGATCGCCCCCACCGTGGTGACGATCGACAAGACGAAGAACTGGCAGTCGTCGCTGCGGCTCACCGGCAAGGCCCTGGGACGCACCGACGAGGCCACCGCGTTCCTGCGCGACTACGAGAAGCGGACCGCCGCGCTCAAGAAGGACCTCGGCCCGCACACCGGTGACCGCGTCTCCGTCGCCCGCTACTCCGCCAAGGGCACCGCCGTGATGCAGCAGGGCGTCTTCATCAGCGACGTCCTCAAGGACCTCGGCTTCAAGCGGCCCGGCATCCAGAACCGGAAGGGCGAGGGCCACTCCACACCGATCAGCGACGAGAATCTGAAGAAGATCGACGGGGACTGGCTGTTCATCGGCACCCTCTCCTCCTCCGGGCCGGACGCCGACCTCTTCGGCAAGCTCTCCCGCAAGCCCGCCTACCGGGGCCTGGACGCGGTGCGGCGACAGCACGTGACGGAGATCGACGGCTCCAAGTGGACCAGCCTGGGCGGCGCGAAGGCCGCCCTCTCGGTGCTCGACGACATCCGGAAGGCCATGGCCGGATGAGCACCCCACCCGGACTGGAGGGCAGGCTCGCCCTCGTGACCGGCGCCGGACGGGGGATCGGTGCCGCCGTGGTGCGGGCGCTCGTCGGGCAGGGCGCCCGCGTCCTGGCCACCGACCTGGACCCCGACGGGGTCGGGAAGCTGGCGGCCGACCACCCCGGACGCGTCACCGCCCGCCCGCTGGATGTGACCGACCCGGCCGCCGTCGAGGCGCTGCTGGCCGAGAGCGACCGCACGCTCGGGCCGCTCGACATCGCGGTCAACGTCGCGGGGGTCCTGCGCCTCGCGAACGTGGCGGACCTGGCGGACGAGGACTGGGCCGCCACCTTCGCCGTCAACACCGACGGGGTCTTCCACGTCTCGCGGGCCGCCGCCCGCCGGATGGCCGCGCGCGGCAGCGGCAGCATCGTCACCGTCGCCTCCAACGCGGCGGGCGTCCCCCGCACCGGCATGGCGGCCTACGCCGCCTCCAAGGCGGCGGCGGTGATGTTCACCAAGTGCCTGGGCCTGGAGGTGGCCGGACGCGGGGTGCGCTGCAACACCGTCTCCCCCGGCTCCACCCTCACCGACATGCAGCGCGCCTGCTGGGGTCCGGGAAGCGACGAGGAAGAAGCCGCCGCGCGGGTCGTCGAGGGCGACCTGGCCTCCTACCGCACCGGCATCCCGCTCGGCCGCATCGCCGACCCCGCCGACATCGCCGAAGCCGTCGTCTTCCTCGCCTCCGACCGCGCCCGCCACATCACCCTGCACGACCTGTACGTGGACGGCGGCGCCACCCTGCGGGCCTGAACCGCCCGCCGCCGCCCCGCCGCCGGACCGTGCCCCCTCCCGTGGAGAACCCATGACTGTCCCGACCCGCACCCCTCCCGCACCGGCCCCCCGGACCGGCCCGCCCGCCGCCCCGGCGCCGCGCCTGTCCCCCGGCGCGGCCACCTCCCTCCTCGACGCCTACCGGCCCGGCACCGACCGGCTGCTGGCCACCCCGCACCGCACACTGCTGGCCCACGGCACGGCCGAGGAGATACCGGACGACGCGAGACCCGTGCCGCTGCGGGTGCGCGAGGCGCTCACCGCGCGGCGGCGGGACGGCGAGCCCGCGCCGCTGGTGGTGGGCGCCCTGCCCTTCGACCCGGACGCGCCCGGTGCCCTCGCGGTCCCCGAACGGGTGCGCTGGGCGCCGCCGTTGCGGGAGGACCCCCTGGTGGCGCTGCCCGTGCCCGAGCCGGAGGAGACCGGCCCCTGGCAGGTGCGCCAGGTCCCGTCGACGGAGCGCTACGGCGCGGCGGTCGCCTCGGCCGTGGCGCGGATGCGGGCCGGGGAACTCGACAAGGTCGTGCTGGCCCGCACCCTGGAACTGACCGCTCCGCACGAGCCCGACCTGTCCGCGCTGCTGCGCCGGCTGGCCCGCCGCGACCCGGCCGGCTACACCTTCGCCGTGCCCAGCGGGCCGGGCCGCACTCTCGTCGGGGCCAGCCCCGAACTCCTGGTGGCCCGGCGGGGCGGACGGCTGACCGCCAACCCGCTGGCCGGCTCGGCGCCCCGCAGCGGCGACCTGGCCGAGGACGTACGGCGCGCCGCCGCGCTACTGGAGTCCCCGAAGGATCTGCACGAACACGCCGTCGTGGTCGAGGCGGTGAAGGCGGCGCTGGCGCCCTTCTGCACCCGCCTGGAGGTGCCCGGGGCGCCGACGCTGGTACGCACCGCCGCCATGTGGCACCTGTCCACCACCGTGACCGGCGAACTGACCGACCCCGCCACCACCGCGCTGGACCTGGCCTCCGCGCTGCACCCCACCCCGGCGGTCTGCGGCACCCCCGTCGAGGCGGCCCGGGCGGTCATCGCCGCCTGCGAGCCCTTCGAACGCGGCGCCTACACCGGCATGGTCGGCTGGCAGGACGCCGACGGGGACGGCGAGTGGGTGGTGACCATCCGCTGCGCCGAGGCGGAGGGACGGCTCCTGCGGCTGTTCGCGGGAGCCGGCGTGGTGGCCGGCTCCTCCCCCCAGGCGGAGACCGCCGAGACCGGCGCGAAGTTCCGCACCTTCCTGGACGCCGTGGGAGCCGCCCTGTGAGCGCCGTGCGGCCGGACACCGGCAGCGCCCCGCTGCCCGCCACCACCCCGGGCCTGGACGCGCCCACCTGGCCCGCCGAGTTCGCCGAGCGCTACCGCGCCAAGGGCTACTGGCGCGGGGAGACCTTCGGGCGGATGCTGCGGGAACGCGCGGCCCGGCACCCCGACCGGATCGCCCTGGTCGATCCCGCGCCCGAGCGCCGCACCTGGACCTACCGGCAACTGGACGAGCGGGCCGACCGGCTGGCCGCCGGGTTCGCGGCGCGCGGCATCGGCAAGGGCGACCGGGTGGTGCTGCACCTGCCCAACGTGGGCGAGTTCGCCGAGGTCGTCTTCGCGCTGTTCCGGATCGGCGCGCTGCCCGTCTACGCGCTGCCCGCGCACCGCGAGACGGAGATCGCCTACTTCTGCTCCTTCACCGAGGCCGTGGCGTACGTGATCCCCGACCGGCACGCCGGCTTCGACCACCGCGAGCTGGCCTCGCGCCTGCAGCGCGGAACGCCCACGCTGCGCCATGTGTTCGTCGTCGGGGAGGCGGGCGAGCACACCCCGCTGGCCGAGGTGGCGTGCGAGCCGTCGCAGCCGCTCGCCGGGCCCGAGCCGCACGAGGTGGCCTTCCTCCAGCTGTCGGGCGGCACCACCGGCACCCCCAAGCTGATCCCGCGCACCCACGACGACTACCTGTACTCGCTGTACGGCTCGAACGAGATCTGCGGCGTGGACGCGGACACCCGCTTCCTGGTCGTGCTGCCCGCCGCCCACAACTTCCCGATGAGTTCCCCCGGCTGGCTGGGCACGCTGGCCGCGGGCGGCCGGGTGGTGCTGTGCCCGTCCCCGGACCCGGCGACGGCCTTCCCGCTGGTGGCGCGGGAGCGGATCACCATGACGGGCCTGGTGCCGCCGCTGGCGCTGGTGTGGACCGAGGCCGGGCCCGCCGCCCGGCAGGACCTGGAGAGCCTGGAGCTGGTGCTGGTCGGCGGCGCCAAGTACAGCGAGGAGGCCGCGAGGCGGCTGGAGCCGGCCCTGGGCTGCCGGCTGATGCAGGTCTTCGGCATGGCCGAGGGGCTGGTCAACTACACGCGGCTGGACGACGATCCGGAGACGGTGGTCACCACCCAGGGGCGGCCCATCTCCCCCGACGACGAGATCCGCATCGTCGACGACGACGATGCCGAGGTGCCCGAGGGCGCCTCCGGCCACCTGCTGACCCGCGGCCCGTACACCATCCGCGGCTACTGGCGCGCCGAGCGGCACAACGCGCGCTCCTTCACCCCGGACGGCTTCTACCGCACCGGCGACCTGGTGCGCCGCACCCCCACCGGCCACCTGGTGGTAGAGGGCCGCGCCAAGGACCAGATCAACCGGGGCGGGGAGAAGATCGCCCCCGAGGAGGTGGAGAACATCGTCCTCGCCCACCCGGCGGTCCACGACGTCTCCGTCGTCGCCGTGCCCGACCCGTACCTGGGCGAGCGCTCCCTCGCCTACGTCATTCCCCGCACCGGCGCGGCACCGCTCAGGCCGGCCGACATCAAACGGTTCGTACGGGAGCGGGGCCTGGCCTCCTACAAGGTCCCCGACCTGGTCGAGTTCGTCACCGCCTTCCCGCAGACCGGGATCGGCAAGGTCAGCAAGAAGGGGCTGCGGTCCGCCGCGGCCACCACCCCGCAGCACTGAAAGGCCCCCGACACCATGGCGCTTCCCGCCATCGAGCCCTATCCCCTGCCCGCCGCCGACGAACTGCCCGCGAACCGGGCGGACTGGCGGGTGGACCCGTCCCGTGCCGTGCTGCTCGTCCACGACCTGCAACAGCACTTCCTCAGCGCCTTCCCCGCCGGACGGCAGCCCCTCATCGGGATGCTCGGCAACACCGCGCGGCTGCTGGAGGTGTGCCGCCGCCTCGGCGTGCCCGTCGTCTACTCCGCCCAGCGCGGCGGGCAGACGCCCCGGGAACGCGGCCTCCAGGCCGACTTCTGGGGGCCGGGGGTGAAGGACGATCCGGACGCCCTCGCCGTACCGGAGTCCGTCGCCCCGGCGGCGGGCGACCGGGTGCTGACCAAGTGGAAGTACAGCGCGTTCGTCCGCACCCCACTCGCCCGGCTGCTGCGCGAGCGGGGCCGCGACCACCTGGTGATCGCCGGGGTGTACGCGCACATCGGGGTGCAGGTGACCGCCTGCGACGCGTGGATGCGGGACATCCGGGCGTTCGTCGCCGCTGACGCGGTCGCCGACTTCTCCCGCGCCGACCACGACGCGGCCCTGCGCTGGACCGCGGGCCGCTGCGCCGTGGTGGCCACGACGGACGCGCTGGTCACCCAACTCACCGACGCCCGCGTCGGCTCCGGCACCCGCGCCGGGACCGGCCCCCACGGCACTCCCCCCGACACCGACCGCACGGAGGTCTGAACCGATGCCGCTGACACCGCAGCAGATCCGCGAGGACGTCGCCGCCTCCCTCGGCGAGGACCCGGCGGACATCCCCCTGGACGGCGACCTGGCCGACCTCGGGCTCGACTCGGTCCGCCTGATGGCGCTGCTGGAGCGCTGGCGCCGCGAGCACGGGGTACGCGCCGACTTCGCGGACCTGGCCGAGACACCCGCCATCGAGGCGTGGGTCCCCCTGCTGGGGGCGGCGTGACCCTCCTGTCCGCCTCCGACTCCGCCCCGGCCACCGGACCGAACCCCGCTCCCGCACCGGGCGGCGGGACCCGACTGCCGCTGACCGCCGCCCAGGAGGGCATGTGGTACGCGCAGGCCCTCGACCCGGACAGCCCGGCCCTGAACACCGCCGAGTGCCTGCGCGTCGACGGCCCGCTGGACCCCGGCCTCTTCGCGGCGGCGCTGCGCCATGTGGCCGCCGAGGCGGACGCGTTGCGGGTCCGCGTGGCGGACACCCCCGACGGGCCGCGCCAGTACGTGCGGGAGACGGTGGAGGTGCCGCTGACCGTGCGGGACCTGCGCCCCGCCGCCGGCCCCGACGCGACCGGCCCCCGCGCGACCGGCCCCGCCGCCGGTGCCGAGGCCGAACGGCGGGCCGAGGAGTGGATGCGCGCCGACCTGGCCACCCCGTGCGACCTGGCGGCCGGACCGCTGTTCGGGCACGCCCTCTTCCGCGTCGGCGAGGAGCGGTGGCTGTGGTACCAGCGCGTCCACCACCTGGTCATGGACGGCTACGGGCACGGTCTGCTGGTACGCCGTACCGCCGAGGTCTACACGGCGCTGGCGCACGGCCAACAGCCGCCGCCGTGCCGGTTCCGGCCGCTGGCCGACCTGGTGGCCGAGGACGCGGAGTACCGCTCCTCGGCGGCGTACGCGGCCGACCGCGACCACTGGCTCGGCGCCTTCGCCGACCGCCCGGAGGCGCCCCGGCTGGCCGGCCGGAGCGCGCTGCCCGCGCACACGTTCCACCGCCGCACCACCCGGCTGGGACCCGGAGCGGCACAGCGGCTGCGGGAGGTGGCCGAGGGCCTCGGCGCGACCTGGCCCGATCTGCTGATCGCCGCCCAGGCGCTCCACACCTCCCGCGCGAGCGCCCGCGAGGAGGTGGTCCTCGGCCTGCCCATGATGGGCCGGATGGGTTCGGTCGCCCTGCGGGTGCCGGGCATGGTGATGAACGTGCTGCCGCTGCGGCTCACCGTCCGGCCCGAGGACACCCTCGCCCAGCTGGTGCGCCAGGTGGTGCGCGGCGTGCGCGAGGCCCGCCGCCACCAGCGCTACCGGTACGAGGACATCCGCCGCGGCCTGGGGCTGCTGGGCGAGGGCCGGGGGCTGGTGGGGCCGCTGGTCAACGTCATGCCGTTCGACTACGCCGTGGACTTCGCGGGCGCCCCGGTGCGGGCGCGCAACCTGTCCGCCGGGCCGGTGGACGACCTGACGGTGAACGTCTACGACCGTGCCGACGGCCGCGGCCTGCACATCGACCACGACGGCAACCCCGCGCTCCACACCCCGGACGAACTGGCCGCTCACCAGGAGCGCTTCACCCACCTGCTGGCCCGGCTCACCAACAGCGACCCGCACACCCCGCTGGCCCGGCACTCCCTCGCCACACCGGCCGAAGAGGCGCTGGTCCTCGACGAGTTCAACCGCACCGCCCGCACCCTGCCGCCCACCACCCTGATCGGCCCCATCGAGGCGCGGGCCATCCGCACACCGGCGGCCACTGCCCTGGTGGACGGTTCGACGGTCCTCAGCTACGCCCAGCTCGACGCCCGTGCCAACCGGCTGGCCCGGCACCTGCGCACGCTCGGCGCGGAGCCGGGCACGGTGGTGGCGGTCTGCGTGCCGCGCTCGGCGGACCTGGTGGTGTCCCTGCTCGCCGTGCTGAAGGCGGGCGCCGCCTATCTGCCGCTCGACCCCGGCTACCCGGCGGCACGGCTCGCGTTCATGCTGGAGGACGCCGCGCCGGTGTGCGCCGTCACCGACCGGCCGGACCGGCTCCCCGAGGGCGCCACGACCCGGCCGGCCGTCCTCGCGGAGCTGGACGGGACCGCGCTGGACGCCTACCCGCCGGTGCCCCCGGCCCGCCCGCTGACCCCCGCCCATCCCGCCTACGTCATCTACACCTCCGGCTCCACCGGGCGGCCCAAGGGCGTGGTCGTCTCCCACGCGGCCATCGACAACCGGCTGCGCTGGATGCAGCACGCCTATCCGCTCACCCCCGAGGACCGGGTGCTCCAGAAGACCCCGTCGTCGTTCGACGTGTCGGTGTGGGAGTTCTTCTGGCCACTACGGGAGGGGGCCGCCCTGGTCGTGCTGGAACCCGGCGGGCACCGGGACCCGGTGCGGCTGGCGCGGGTGATCCGCCGGCAGGGCGTCACCGTCTGCCACTTCGTGCCGTCGATGCTCCAGGCGTTCGTGAGCGAGCCGGAGGCGGCACGGTGCGGCGGCCTGCGCCGCGTCTTCTGCAGCGGCGAGGCCCTGCCCCGGCCGGCCGCGCGCGCCTTCGCGCGGACGCTGCCCGGCGCCACGCTGCACAACCTGTACGGGCCCACGGAGGCCGCCGTCGATGTCACCTATCACGACTGCGCCCCGGACGCCGAAGGGCCGGTGCCGATCGGCCGCCCGGTGTGGAACACCCGTGCCTACGTGCTGGACGCGGCGCTGCGGCCGTGCCCGCCCGGGGTGCCCGGAGAGCTGTACCTGGCGGGCCGTCAACTGGCCGACGGCTATCTCAACCGCCCCGGACTGACCGCCGAACGCTTCGTCGCCGACCCCTTCGGCCCGCCCGGCGGCCGGATGTACCGCACCGGCGACCTGGCACGCTGGACCGCCGAGGGCGAGCTGGAGTACCTGGGCCGCACCGACGACCAGGTGAAGCTGCGCGGCCAGCGCCTCGAACTGGGCGAGGTGGAGGCCGCGTTGGCGGCCTGCGCGGGCGTGACGGGGGCCTGTGCCACGGTACGCGAGGACGGGCCGGGCGAGCAGCGGCTCGTCGGCTATGTGACCGGCGACGCCGAGCCCGCGGCCGTCCGGGCCGCGCTGGCCCGCGAACTGCCCGAGCACATGGTCCCCTCGGCGGTGGTGGCCCTGGACGCGTTCCCCCTCACGCCCAACGGCAAGCTGGACCGCCGGGCGCTGCCCGCGCCGGTCTTCACCGGGTCGGGCAGCGGCCGGCGGCGCCCCGCGGGACCGCGCGAGGAGACGCTGACCCGGCTCTTCGCCCAGGTGCTGGGCGTGGCCGACGCGGGCCCGGACGACGCGTTCTTCGACCTGGGCGGCACCTCGCTGCTGGCCGTACGGCTGGTGGCCAGGGTGCGGGAGGTCCTCGGGACGGAGCTGACCATCGGCTCGCTGTTCGAGGCGCCGACCCCGGCCGCGCTCGCCGCCCGGACGGAGGCGGCACGCCCGGGTTCCGGGGACGCCCTGGGGGGCGTTCTGCCGCTGCGCGCCACCGGAACCCGCCCGCCGCTGTTCGCCGTGCACCCGGCGGGCGGCCTGGCCTGGTGCTACGCCGGGCTGGCCGCGCGGCTCGGCCCCGACCAGCCCGTCCACGGCATCCAGGCCCGGGGGCTGCGGGACGACGAGCCGCTGCCGGCCACGCTGCTGGAGGAGGCCGCCGACTACGCGGCACGCATCCGCGCCGTCCAGCCGCACGGCCCCTACCGGCTGCTGGGCTGGTCGGTGGGCGGGGTCCTGGCGCACACCGCCGCCGTGCTGCTCCAGGAGGCCGGGGAGCGGGTGGACCTGCTCGCGCTGCTCGACGCCTTCCCCGCCGAGCAGTGGCGTCAGCGGCCCGCACCCGAGGAGGGCGACGCCCTCACCGCGGTGCTGCGCATGGCGGGCTTCGACCGCACGGACGAGCGTGACCGCGACGACGTGCTGGCGACGCTGAGCCGCGCGGGGAGCCCGCTGGCGGGGCTGTCCGGGCGGACCCTGGCGCGGATCGTGGAGATCGTGCCCAACCACGCCCGGATGATGCGCGAGCACGTACACCGGGTGTACGAGGGCGATGTGCTGTTCTTCACCGCCGCCGCCCCGCGCGCCGAGCACTGGCTGACCCACCGGGCGTGGCTGCCGCATGTGACGGGCACCGTCGACAACCACGACCTGGACTGCACGCACCCGGGGCTGCTGGGGGGCGAGCACCTCGACACGCTGGCCGAGGTGCTCGCCGGGCGGCTCGCGCGACTGGAGTGATGAGAAGCGGCCGGTGGCAGGCGCCACGGCCCGGCCGGCGCCGCGCACCACGGAGGGTGCGGTGCCGGCCGGGCCTCAGCGCGTGGACCCGGCGAACAACTCCACCAGGCCGTCCCCCAGTTCGGTGCGCCAGCACAGGTAGTCGTGGCCGCCGTTGAACTCCCGGTGGACCGCGTCGCCGTACCCCTTGGCGGCGAGGGTGTCGCGCAGCCGTCGGGCGGCGGGCAGGGCCACCCACTCCTGCTCGCCGAAGGAGAGCCGGAAGCGGACGGGCAGCCGGGGCGAGGCGGCGAGGCGGCCGGTCAGCCACTCGGCGGCCGGGCCGTCCGGCCACCAGAACGACCCCGACTGCGCCAGCACGTTGCCGAACCGGTGGGGGGCCTCGACGGCGGCGTAGGCGGCGGTGAGACCGCCCAGGCTCTGCCCGGCCACCACGGTGAGCGCGGGATCGTCGGTGACGGGCACCAGCCCGGCGGCCCACGGCAGCAGCTCCTGGGTGAGGAAGGCGGCGAACGCGGGGCGGCAGCTCAGCTCCCGCCAGCGGGTGCGGGCGTCCACCGAGTCGGGGAGCACGGCGACCAGCGGCGGGATGCGCCCGTCGGCGATGAGGTTGTCCAGCAGGGTGGCCACACCGAGCCGGGGCTGCCAGTGCTCGCCGTCCAGCAGGACCAGCACCGGGTACCCGTGGGAGGGCGGCGCGGTGGTGGCGGGCGGGGTGTAGAGCCATACCCGCCGGACGGTGCCGAGACGCGCGCTCGCGACCTTGTGCCCGGTGACCTCACCGTGCGGCACCTCGGCCCGGTACCGCCAGTCCTCGGCGCCCGGCGCGGCGGGCAGTGCGGCGCAGGAGAGCGGTTCGCCGCCCCAACGGCGCGGCAGCGTACGCGGGTTGTACGGGTCGGTGCGGCGACGGCCGCGCAGCCAGGACCAGTAGCCGGGCCCGCCGCGCTCGGGGCCGTCGCCCTCGTCGACGCCGAAGTCGTAGGTGCCGCGCCAGTCGTGGCGCAGCCGGACGGTCCAGTGCCAGATGTCGGTGCCGGGTGCGCGGGTCATCAGGTTGCCCTCGGGGTCGCGCGGGTCGGCGAGCTTGTTGGGCAGCACCTGGACGGCGCGGGTGGCGGCCGTGCCCCGCCACAGGAACGTCACGGCGCGGTGTTCGGGGCTGCCGTGGGGGTCGGGGGCTACCAGGGGGGTGCCGAGGCGGCGGACATCGGCCCAGAAGGCGTCGGGGGAGGCGGTGCCGGGGCCGGGCAGCGGGAAGCCGGGCTCCGCGAGCCGGGGCACCGGATGCGGGCGGGGCAGCCGGGGAGGGCGGTGCGGCGCGCCCTCGGGCGGGGCGGTCGGGGTCATGGGGCTGGGCTCCCAGGGACGCGGCGGGCAACCGGGGGCGGTCCACCCCCGGAGATGAGACTTAGGTAAGGCTAAGCTAACTTACCTCTCGTCCGCCTCAACCAGGAGGCGCGTTCACCGAGGAGTTGGACGCAGCATGAGCACGCTCACCTGCCGTATCCGCCGATCCGCCGCCCTCGCCGTGGCCCTCGCAGCCGGAAGCACCCTGGCCCCGGCCGCCACCGCGACAGCACAGCCCGCCCCCCGCACCGGCCCGGCCGTCACCACCGCGCCCCTCGCCGCCGGCCTCTACCAGTCCGCGTACTCCGAGCGGAACCGCGTCCTGTGGGCCACCGCGGCCGTCGGCCGGCCGCCCGTGACCGACTCCGCCCTGCTCCGCGTCGATCCGCGCACCCTGAAGGTGAGGTCCGCCCACCGGCCCCCGGTCACCGACCCGGAGACCGGCGCGGTCGAGGCGGTCTACGGAGTCGCGGTGGACGACGAGCACAACACCGTCTGGACGACCAACACCCGCGACGACTCCGTGGCCGTCTACAGCCAGCGCGACGGCAGGCACCTGACGACCCTCCACGGTGTCGCGCACGCCCGGGAGATCGTGGTCGACGAGCGGCACGGCACCGCCTGGGCCGGCGGCTTCGGCGACGGCACCCTGGTCGCCTTCGACACCCGGACCCGCGAGGAGACCAAGCGCGTCACGGTCGCGGGCGCCTCCCCCGCCGGGCTCGCGGTCAACGAGCGCACCGGCACGGTCTACGCGACCGACCTGGCGGGCGACCGGATCATCGCCCTCTCCCCGCACGCCAAGGCCCCGAAGTTCCTGCCCGCCGGAGACGGCCCGATCTCCGTGGCCCTCTCCCCCGACGGCCGCACGGCCTACACCGCGAACCAGGCGGCGGGCACCGTCTCGGTCGTCAACCTGCGCAAGGGGAGGGTCACCCGGACGGTGCCGACCGGCGAGGGCGCCCTCTCGGTGGCCACCGACCCGCGCTCGGGCCGGGTGCTGGCCGCCAACCGCACGGCGGGCGACCTCACCGTGATCGACCCGCGCCGGGGCACCGTCGTGGAGAGGCTGGCCGCCGGCCCCCACCCGAACCACGTCACCGTCTCGCGCGGCACCGCCTATGTGGTGGACAAGTCGAAGGCCGGCCCCCGGGGCGAGGACCAGGTCCACCGGCTCCGGCTCCGCCGCTGATCCGTTCCGGGCCGGCCGCGCCGTCCCGGGCCGCGCCGGAAGGGCGGATCACTCGCCGGAAGGGCGCGTCACTTCCCGCCGTCCCGTCCGGCGGGCGGTGGTGCCGGCAGCAGGAGGAGCGCGGCCAGCACCACCGCCCCGGACAGCGCCACGATGTTGATGGCCTTGTCCGTCGTCCCGTACACGTGCAGATGCCGCATGTGGTAAACGAGGTGCAGGGCGTTGAAGACGAGCCACACCCCGCCGGTGACGCGGACGAAGGAGTCGTCGCGCACCCGGACCACGGCGGCCACCGCCAGCACCCCCAGCGCCAGCAGGAGGGCGCCGGTGTCCTTGGCGAGGTGCTGGTTGTAGGGGCCCAGCGGAGGCAGCCATCTCCTGCCGAAGCCGGGGAAGTTCTCGTACCACGCCTCCGGGAAGAAGTAGGCCCACAGGCCGGTGGAGAAGGCCGACAGGGCCAGCAGTCCGAGGATGGCGCACCGGAGTCTCACGTTCATACCCGTACGACCGGCCGGGGGCCCGGAAATGTGACACGCCGCCCCGGCGCGTCAGCTCCCGGGGCGGGCGCCGCCCCCGGCGCCGGGCGTGGAGCGGCGGCGCTCCCGGTCCCACCGGCCCGGATCGTCCTCCAGCGCCGCGCGGTCCCAGCCGCCGAGCTCCGCCGCCGCCTCGTAGGTGGACTGGAGGAAGCCGGTCAGCACCCGGTCCGGGTCACCGGCGGTGCGCACCTCCTCGTACGGCAGCAGGAACTGGCCGTTCTCCTCGCTGTAGTACGCGGCTTCCGGGACCACCGGATGGTCCCGGAAGCCGTCCGGCTCGGGGTAGGCGTAGGCGTAGAAGGCCCCCTCCTCGCCGCCGCCGGGCCAGAAACCGCAGCTGCTCAGTTCGCGGGAGTAGCCCTCCACCATCACCCAGTCCCCGCAGTGCGGCGCGCCGCCCGGGTGGGCCGGCGCCGGGCGGCCGGAGAAGCGGGTGCACGCCAGGTCCATGGCGCCCCAGAAGAAGTGCACCGGGCTCACCTTGCCCACGAACCGGGACCGGAACCGGCTCAGCACCCGGTGGGTCTGGAGGAGCTGCCGCCAGAACAGGTGCGCGGCGTGCGGGTCGTAGGAGGCGTGCCGGGTGTCCTCGGGGAAGGGGATGGCGAGTTCCACCTCGTTGGGGCGGTCCTGGATCGGCGCCTCGACACCCAGCTCGCGCAGGGCCCGCAGGGTCTCCTCGTAGAAGCGGGCCACGGACTTGGGGGCCAGCTCCACGGCGCGGCCGGCCCCGTCGCTGGTACGGAGGACGAGCCGGTGCTCGACGAAGTCGAACTCGATGTCGAAGGCACCCGTCCCGTAAGGGATCGACGAGGTGGTCAGCCCCCGCGGGGTGAGGTACAGCGTCACCTGCCACCAGTGGTTGACCAGCGGCGCATGGGCCAGCCGGATCTTGCCGACGATCTGGGTCCACATGTGCAGGGTGTCCCGCGTCTCGGCCCAGTCCGCCACCCGGAGACCCGGCCATGCGCCGCCCGTCGGCGCGGTCCGCTCCGCCACCGGCACCTCCTCCGCCGTCCCTGGGCCTTTCCCACGATGGTGGTCCCGCGCGGGCGGGCCGACAACTCGGGAAGGCGGCGGGGCGGGCCCGGCCCGTCAGGCCACCGGGCGCAGCTCGCCGGTCAGCGGCACGCCGGGGACGCGGGTGTTGCTGACGACGGCCAGCCGGGGACCGTTCGGTGCGGGCTGCCACTGCCCGCCGGCGAGCGGCAGCAGGGCGATGTTGGGGGTGGGCCCGCGGGTCCAGTCCAGCGGGCCCACGACGGTCTCGGCGCGGGTCTTGGCGAGCGTGTGGGCGACGGCCGCCCGGTCGGTCGGGTCGGGTGCGGCCGACAGCACCTGGTGGGCCGTCTCGAAGAGGGCGTGGGCGAGGCCGAGGGGCTGGAGCCAGCCGTGCCCGGTCGCCTCCTGGTAGGCGCGGGCCAGCTCCGCGCAGCTCGTCCCGTCCAGGCTGGAGCGGTGCGGGTGGTCGGGGCTCCAGTAGACGAGGGTGGCCACCCGGGCGCGGGCCAGCTCCTCGTGCACGTCCGCGGCCGCGCTGGTGCGGGTGTGCGGGTAGGTCAGCCAGCGCGAGCAGGTCACCAGCCGGAAGGTGAGGCCGGCCGCGCGGGCCTGGCGCAGGCACGAGGCGAGGTCGGCGGCGGTGGCGGCGCTGGTGAGGACCCGTGCTCCGCCCTCCCGCCACCGCGCGATGTGGGCGCCGAGGTCCTCGGCCGGTTCCGGGTGGCCGCCCGGGTCGAGGAGGAGGTGGCCGCGGGCGGCGGCGACCGGCGCGAAGCCGAACCGCTCGTGCCGCAGCAGCCGCCCCTGCAGGTCCCGGTTCCACAGGCACCCGACGGTCTGCCGCCCCCCGAGCCGCTCCCACATGTCGGCGAAGACGGCGGCGATGTCGTCCAGCCCCCAGGCGAAGTGGTACGTCCAGCGGAAGGCGCGCTGCGGGTCACCGCCGCGCGCGTACCCGTACGCCTGCCAGGGGAAGGTGGTGGACACGCAGGGGACGCCGAGCGCCTCGCACGCGTCGGTGGCCGCCGGCAGCACCTGGGTGCCCGCCATGGTGAGGACGATGTGCGCCCCGTCCTGTTCGGCCAGCTCCCGCACGGCCCGGCGGGCGGCCTCCGGGTCGGAGCGGCTGTCGCGCACGGCGATACGCACCTGGCAGGCGCGCCCGCCGTCGCGCAGCCGGGCCAGCCGGGGAGCCAGCGTCCGCACCGCGAACGACAGCGGCTCGCCCAGCGGCGCCAGCCTCCCGGTCAGTGGTGCCACCACACCGATGCACACCCGCGTCGCCGATCCAGCCATCGCGCACCCGCTTCCCGCGTTTTCCCGCCCTCTGTGAGGAACAACGCGGCCGGGACCGCCGAGTGCGGCCACGAAAGGGTGAACCACCGCTCCGCGTCCAGGCCCTAGGCGGACAGCGCCTCCTCCAGTGCCCGCGGCAGCGGCGCCTCGTGCAGGATGCCGAGGCTCTGCGTGGCCCGGGTCAGGGCGACGTACAGGTCGCTGGTGCCGAAGTCGGCGGGTTCGACGACCAGCACCCGGTCGAACTCGAGGCCCTTCGCCTGGCGGGGGTCGAGCAGCACCAGGTGCCGGGTGAGGTCGGGCTCGGCGCCCGCGGCGACCCCGGGCAGCAGGGCGGCCAGTGCCTCGTGCAGACGGCGCGGGGCGATGACCGCGAGACGGCCCTCCTCGGGGACGCGGGCCGCCGCCTCCCGGGCGACGGCGGCCGGCAGCTCACCGGCGGCCCGCCGCGCCCACGGACGGACCCCGGTGGAGCGCACCGAGGACGGCGGCTCGAAGCCCGGGTGCTCGGCGCGGACGACGGCGGCGGCCAGCTCCATGATCTCCGACGGCGTGCGGTAGTTGACGCCGAGCCGGGTGTGCTCCCAGCGGTCCTCGACGTAGGGGGCCAGGATGTCCTCCCAGGAGCCGACACCGGCCTCCGCCGCCGTCTGCACCGGGTCGCCGACGAGCGTCATGGACCGGGTGGGGCAGCGCCGCATCAGCAGCCGCCAGGCCATGGGGGACAGCTCCTGCGCCTCGTCCACGATGACGTGGCCGAAGGCCCAGGTGCGGTCGGCGGCGGCGCGTTCGGCCGCCGTGCGGTGGTCGGTCTCCTCGTGCCGCTCGGCCATCCGCTCGGCGTCGATGATGTCGTGCGCGGCCAGGATCTCCGACTCGGTGTCCTCGAACTCGAACGACTCGGAGCCCCGGGCGACTTCCAGCACCCCCTCCGCGTAGGCGATGCGCTCCTGCCGCTCGGCCTCGGCCGCGGCCCGCTGCGCGGAGTCGTCCTCGCCGAGCAGTTCGGCGGCCTCGTCCAGCAGGGGCACGTCGGCCGGTGTCCAGTCGGCGGGCGAGGTGACCGGACGGCGGACGGCCGCGGCGTCCTCCTCGGACAGCCCGGTGGGCTCGGCCAGGTAGTCGGCGACGAACTCCTCGGGGGTGAGCCGCGGCCACAGCCCGGCGATCGCCGCGTGCACCGCGGGGTTGGCGGCCACCGCCTTGCCGAGCTGGGCGACATCGTCCGGGCCCAGCAGGTTGGGGCCGCCGTAGGGGTCGGCGCCGATCCGCTCCACCAGTTGGGCGGTGAGCGCGTCGAGGATCCGGAAGACGAAGTGCGGGCGGGCCAGGTTGTGCGGCAGCCGCGTGGCCCGCGCCGCCTCGCGGGCCTCGTCGGCGGTGTGCCAGTCGAGCACCAGGTCCCCGTCGTCGTGCGGGATGACCAGGGGCTCCCCCGGCTCCGGCACCCGCTGCCGGGCGCGGACGGCCAGCCGCAGGACCTCCGCCATCTCGGCGTGGCCCTTGACCGCCGCGGCCCGCGGGCTGTCGGTGCCGCGCGCCTCCAGCCCCGGGTACAGCTCGGCGAGGGTGGACAGCAGCACGCCCGTCTCACCGAGCGAGGGCAGCACTTCGCCGATGTAGGCGAGGAACGCCGGGTTCGGGCCGACGATCAGCACGGCCCGTCGGGCGAGGAGTTCGCGGTGCTCGTACAGCAGGAACGCGGCCCGGTGCAGCGCGACGGCGGTCTTGCCGGTGCCGGGCCCGCCCTCCACCACCAGGACGCCGCGATGCGGGGCGCGGATGATGCGGTCCTGCTCGGCCTGGATGGTGCGCACGATGTCGCTCATCCGGCCGGTGCGCGCGGCGTTGAGGGAGGCGAGCAGCACGGCGTCACCGGTGGGGTCCTCGTGCCCGGTGCGTTCCGTGTCGCCCAGGTCGAGGAGTTCGTCGTGCAGTTCGGTGACCGTGCGCCCCTGGGTGGTGATGTGCCGCCGGCGGCGCAGGCCCATGGGGGTGTGGCCGGTGGCGAGGTAGAAGGGGCGGGCGACCGGGGCGCGCCAGTCGACGAGGAGCGGGGTGCGTTCGGGGTCCACCCGGTCGTCCTCGCGGATGCCGATGCGGCCGATGTGGTGGGTCGTCCCGTCGGCGAGGTCGATACGGCCGAAGCACAGCGAGCCGTCCACGGCGTTCAGCGCGGCCAGTTGCCCGGAGCGCTCGGCGACGAGCACGTCCCGCTCGACGCGGGCCTGCTGGGTGTTGCCGGTCGGCGTCTGCGCCTCCTCGACGGCCGACGCGGCCTGCCCGCGCAGGGCATCGACCCGCGCATAAAGGTGATCGATGTATTCCTGCTCGTTGTGCAGCTCGGCGCTTTCCCGGTTTGACAAATCGGCTCCCTGCCCAATAAACTTCAACCAGTGAAGCCCTCGATGAGGGCTTTTTCTGTGGGCACACAGAAACCCCGAATATAGCCAAGGAAATCCCCGCTCCGCAATTCGGCGCCGGGGATTTCCCGTGGCCCCCGGCGCCGTCTCCGGCCCTGCTCCGGCCCCGTCTCCGGATCTCCCTCCGCCCGCCTCCGTGGACGCGGGACGCGCGGTGCCGCTATGACGCGCCCCGGCGCGGACCGGGCATCCAGACGGCCGCCGTCACCGCCCCGAGCAGGACGAGTACGGCACAGACGGCGAAGGCACGCGCGTACCCGTCGGCCAGTTCCGCCACCCCTCCCCCGTGCGCCTCGGCGAGGGTGGAGAGCACCGCGACACCCAGCGCGGTCGCCACCTGGCGCGTGGTGTTGAGCAGGCCGGAGGCCAGGCCCGTGAGGGAGGGACCGACACCGCCGGTGGCGCAGACGGTGATCGGCGTGAAGGAAAGCCCCGCACCGAGTCCGAACACCAGCGAGGGCACAGCGATGTCCGGCCAGAAGGAACTGTGTACCCCCACCCGCGCCAGCAGCAGGAATCCGGCCGCCGTCACGCCCATACCGAGGACCGTGGTGCGGCGTACGCCCCAGCGCGAGGTGAGACGTCCGGCCAAGTGCGCCCCGGCCATCACGGTGACGGCGCACGGCAGGAAGCCGAACCCGGCGCGGCTCGGGCTGTAGTGCAGCACCCGCTGCAGGTGGAGGGCGAGCAGCACCGGGCTGGCGAGGTAGGCGACGCCCAGGCAGAAGACCACGGCATTGGCGCTGCCGACCGACCGGTGGGCGAAGATCCGCAGCGGTACGAGCGGGACACGTGCCCAGCGGGCCTGGTGAAGGAGGAAGAGACCGAGCAGGACGACGGCCGCGGCCAGCCCGGCCTGCGCCCCGGCGCGGGTGGCCGGAGCCCGCAGGGCGACGACGCCGTAGACGAGGGCGGTGAGCCCCGAGGTCACCAGCAGGGCGCCGGCCATATCGAGCCGGCCGGGCGCCGTGCGCCCGCGCCTCCGCCGCGGCAGCGTCAGCAGGGCCAGGGGGACGAGCGCCGCCCCGAGGGGCACCTTGACCCAGAAGACGGAGCGCCAGCCGAGCGCGTCCGTCAGGAAACCGCCCGCGACGGTACCCGCGGCCGCGCCGACAGCGCCGACCATGCTCCACAGCCCGAGCGCCCTGGTACGCCGCACCGGATCGTCGTAGGACCGGTGGACGACCGTGAGTGTGGCGGGCATGAGCAGGGCGCCCCCGACGCCCTGGAGGGCCCGGGCCGCGACGAGTTGAGCGGGTTCGGCCGCCGCGGCCGACCCCAGGTTGCCGAGGGTGAAGACGACCAGCCCGCCCACCAGCACCGCGCGGGTGCCGTACAGGTCGGCGAGCCGGCCGCCGAGCAGCAGGAAGCCGGCGACGGCGAGTGTGTAGGCGTTGACCACCCAGCCCGGCCCGGTGCCGCCCATCCCGAGCCCGTCACCGATGGCGGGCAGCGCGACGGAGACGATCGTGGCGTCCAGGACGACGAGGAACATCGCCCCGCAGGCCAGCCACATGCGCAACGCCGACCGACCCCGGCGACCGGCGGCGGCGCCGTCCCCGGCGGCCCCGGACGTCGCGGCAGCCTCTGCCGCCTGTCCGGCCTCGACGGCTTCCACCGCCTCGCCGGTGTCGGCGGCCCCGGCGCTCCTCGGACTCCGTGCGAACACAACTCTCCCCTCTCCGCGCGCTGTTGGCCGCGTGCGGGCGCCCTTGGCGACAGCATGGTTAGGTCACCCTAACTCAATAGAGACCAGTGGTCACCAGTGCGTCCGCAGCACCGCCGGCCGACTCGGTAAAGTCCTGGTCATGACTCCCCCCGGCAAGCGACCCGGCCCGCCCGCACGGCTGAGCAGAGAGGCGATCGTGCGCGCCGCCGTGGCCTCGGGCGATCTGGAAGCGCTCTCCATGCGGGAGCTGGCCGCCCGCCTCGGCGTCTCGCACTCCGCCCTCTACCGCTGGGTCGAAGGGCGGGACGGAGTGATCGACCTGGTGAGCGAGGCGGTCATCGACAAGATCGTCCCGGCGGACCCGCCCGCACCGGACAACTGGCGCGACTGGCTGGCCCGGCTCGCCTGGGCCGCCCACGACGAGTTCCTCGCGGTCCCCGGCTACGCCACCCGCGTCTCCCGGCCCCACCGGCACTCCCGGGCCTTCACCACGATGCAGGACGCCGTGGTCTCCGCCTTCACCGCGGCGGGCGCCTCACCCCGCATGGCCATGCACAGCTGGTACATCTTCGGCACCTCACTGGTCACCTGGCTCGGCGCCCAGGAACAGCGGCTGATGGGCGACGCACCCGTCCGCTTCGACCTCTTCCTGGACAGCCTCCTGCGCGGCCTGCCGGCAACCGACCCTCCCACCGAGGGCCGGCGGCCGACGCTCCCGGCGAAACCGGCGAGTCCCGAGGGCACCTGACGGGACCCGACCGGCCTCCGCAACCAGAGGGAGACCCACGCGGTGGCCCTCCCGCACGACGCGTTGCCGGCACCGCACGACGCGTTGCCGGCACCGCACGACGCGTTGCCGGCACCGCTCGCCGCTCACCGCTCGCCGGCAGGCCGAACACGGCCCGGGCCGCAACGACTTCGCCGGTCCTCCGGCGAGGCCCCCCGATAACCTCACGTGCATGGTGCGGAACCTCCGAAGCGGTGAGCGGCTCAGGCCGATCGACCTGGCGCGCGGGCACGGCCTGTCCACGCAGGCGGTCCGGAACTACGAGGAGGCCGGCATCCTTCCGGCCGCCGCTCGCACGCCCCACGGCTACCGCGCCTACACGCCGCTGCACGCGCAAGCCCTGCGCGCGTTCCTCGCCCTGGTGCCCGCACACGGCCACCGGACGGCGACGTCGATCATGCGGGCGGTGAACGAGGACGCGACGGAGGAGGCGTTCCGCCTCATCGACGAGAGCCACCTCCAGCTTCTCGACGACCGCCGCACCCTGCAGGCCGTGGAGAGCGCCCTCCGCGACCTGGGACCCGGCGCGACGCCCGAACCCCGTCCGGGCCACCCGCCGGCCGCGGGGTCCGGGCCCGGCAGCACGTTCATCGGGCCGCTCGCGAAGAAGCTGGGCATCCGGCCCGCGACGCTGCGCAAATGGGAGCGCGCCGGGCTGGTGCGCCCGCGCCGCGACCCGCAGACCGGATACCGCGTCTACGACGAGGCCGACGTACGGGACGCCCGGCTGACCCACCAGCTCAGGCGGGGCGGCTACCTGCTGGAGCAGATCGCCCCGCTGATCGCCCAGGTGCGGGCGGCCGGCGGGCTGGAGCCGCTGGAGGCGGCACTGGACGACTGGCGCGGCCGGCTCTCCGCCCGCGCGCGTGCGATGCTGACCGGGGCCGCCGAGCTGGAGACGTACCTCCGCGAGCGCGGTTGAGACCTCCGGGTCCGGGTCGTCCGGGTCCGCCTTCCGCGCGGTGCCGGAAATCGCGTGCCGGGGCACGGTCTGGGCCCTACTGTCGGGGCATGGCTTCCGGAAACCCGGCGACGAGGCGGTCCCACCACGTCTGCGTACGGTGCCGCCTCTCCCTCAAACGGAACGGCTCGCCCGCGGCGTGCCCGGGGTGCGGGGTGGCGCTGACCGACGCGGGCGTGTGCCTCGCCGTGCCCTCCCGTCGCGACCGGGACGGCTGGCGGGCGCTCGGCGCGGTGCTGGAGGCGGGGCTGCGGTTCCACCCCCGCTGCGGGTGCTGCTATGACGGCCCCGGTTACCGGCCCCGCACCATGGCGGAGGTGCGCGCGCGTCTCGCCTTCGCGGACCGCGCCGGGCTGCCGGTGGCCGAAGCGCTGGCATTGGAAGACCTCACCCGGGCCGCCCCGGACCGAGACCGCGGCCCGAACCGGGCAACGACCCGGTCGTGACCGCTGAGCGGCACAAAACCCCATGCCGGACCTCACCGCGCCCGAACCTGTGCCGTACGGCACGTACGGCCCGGCGGGACACGGTGCGCCCGGTCCGGAGGGGAGGGCGGGAGCACAGCGGCCGGACCGGCCGTGGCGTACGTGCCGTGATGTGCCGGGGAACCGTGGCCCTGGCGGGGCGCGGTGGCCGTGACGGGGCGCCGGC
>NZ_VJOK01000001.1:613335-636251 GCF_013302895.1 Streptomyces albus subsp. chlorinus
GGTGCGCGAGGGCGGGTCCGGTCGTCAGCCGTCGGCGTCCCGTCCGGTGAGGGGCTGTTCGCCCGCCGGGCGGGACCACCACGCGGCCTCGCCCCGGGTGAGACCGGGCAGTGCCTGCTGGACCCGGGTGAGGTGGCGGGCCGGGAGGGTGCCGGTCAGGACGCAGACCTCGGTGGCCGCCGCCGTGTCGGTCAGGGTGGCACCCGAGGCGGCCAGCACCCTGGTGACCTGCGGCAGGGAGTCGAGCGGCACCTCCACCTCGAAGGCGTGGTACGGCTCGTAGACGCGCGTACCCGCCCGCTCCAGCGCCTTGGCCAGCACCAGGGGCGTCAGCCCCCGGAAGTCGCCCGCCGTGCTCACCGGGCCCGCGAAGCCGGAGCGTACGAGGGTGACGACGCAATCGGTGACCGCCCACCCGTGCGGGCCGGTGCGCAGCGCGGTGTGCACGGACTCCTCGACGGCCCGGTGGAACGCGTAGGGGAGGGCGCCCAGTTCCGTCTCGTAGCGGAAGACGACACCGCTGCCGCGCGGCCCCGGTTCCACCCGCAGCCCGACGGTGGCCCAGTGGCCGCTGGTCGCGGGCGTGTGGCGGCCGGTTGCGCCGATGCCGTCCTCCGCCTCGCCGGTGCCGACGGGGCGTTCCCTGCACACGGTGCGGCTCGGGGTGAAGACCGCCTCGATTCCGTGTTCCTGGGCGAGGGTCGCGGCGATGATCTCCTTCTGCACCTCCCCGTACAGCAGCAGGGAGGTGGCACCGTCGGGTTCGGCCCGCGCGTGCAGGAGCGGGTCCTCCTCGGCCATCCGGGTCAGCGCGGTGTGGAGCCGGGCGGCGGCAGCCGGTCCCGGTTCGGCGGGCCTGACCAGGGACTGGAGGGTGGGCGGGGCGAAGTGGGCGGGCCCGGTAGGCGGTTCGGCATCGTCGGGGGCGCCGGGACCGGCACCGGTGCCGCGGGCGTCGGTGAGGACGTCCCCGACGCGGATCCGTGCCAGGCCGCGGATCCGCCCGATGTCGCCCGCCACCAGCCGTGCGGGGCGGGTACCGGGCGCGCCGACCGGTTCGAGCGAGGTGATCTGCCCGCTGTGCTCCTCGCGGGTGCCCTCGGGGGAGCGCCGGTGGAGGGTGACGTGCCGGCGTGCTGTCAGCTCTCCCGCGAACAGCCGGACGTACGCGGTCCTGGCGCCCGAGGTGCCGCGCTCCACCGCGAAGACCTTGCCCCGAAGGCCGGCGCCCTCCAGACCGCGCGGGGCGCCGGGCAGCAGGTCGGCCATGCCGCGGACGAGCGCGGCGACGCCCTGACCGGTCAGTGCGGAGCCGAAGAAGAGCGGGTGTGCCGCCCCGCGCGCGGTGTGGTCCGCGAGCGCGGCCCGCAGCTCCTGCGGGGTGGGCTGCGGACCGTCCACGACGCGGGCGAGGAGCTTCTCGTCCAGCTCCGCGAGGGTCTCGGCGACCTCCGCACGGGCCTCGGCGTCGTCCTCCAGGGAGACGGGCAGCGCCCGTGCGGCTCGGGTGCCGGGGGCCTGGAGACGGGTGAGGGGGACGGCGTGCGGCGCCAGTTTCCGCCGGATGTCCTGGATCAGCCCGGTGTACCGGGCGCCGGTGCGGTCGATCTTGTTGGCGAACAGCAGGGTGGGCAGTCCGCGTTCGCGCAGGGTCCGCATCAGCACGCGGGTCTGCGGCTGGACCCCCTCCACGGCGGAGAGGACGAGTACGGCACCGTCGAGCACGCCGAGCGCCCGCTCGACCTCGGCGACGAAGTCGGCGTGGCCGGGGGTGTCGATCAGATTGACGCGGGTGTCCCCGACCGTGAAGGACGCGACGGCCGAGCGCACGGTGATACCGCGCTGCCGTTCGAGGGAGCCGGTGTCGGTCTGCGTGGTCCCGGCGTCGACGCTGCCGAGCGTGCCGATGACCCCGGTGTCGTAGAGGAGCCGTTCGGTCAGGCTCGTCTTGCCCGCGTCGACGTGGGCGAGGATGCCGATGTTGCGCGTGGCGGTACGGGTGCCGCCGGTGCGGTGTCCGTCCTGGCGGCCGGGGTGGGGCCCGGTGTCCTGGCCTTCGCGGGGGCGGGTGTCACAGCGGCTGTCGGTGGCGGGGTGCGGGGTGCGGGCACGCGCGGCGCGCCCCTGCGGGGATGCGGGCATGGGCAGTGGAGTCCTCGAAGTCCGTCGGCCGGTACGGGCACTGGGTCTTGTCGAGGAATCGCCGCATCTCACACTCCGCCGGGGTCGCTGCCGATTACGTGGTCGCGGACATCCTGCCACCGGGGCGGTCACGCGCAACCGGTTTTCCGCCGGGACGGCGGCCGTGCTCCGCGCGACGGCGGCCGGCCTCTTTCCGGGCGGCGGCCGTGCCCGCCCCCGGCCGGTCTCAGTCCGCGGGGCGGGGCCGGATGCGCATGCCGGGGCGGCGGCGGTGCACGGTCAGATAGGACATGCCTCCCTCTCCGACGGTCAGGGCGCGCGCGGTGCCGTGCGGGAGCCAGAGCAGGGTGCCCGGGGTGAGGGGCTGCGCCTCCTCTGCCGTGACGACGCTGCCGTCCCCGGCCACGACGAGGAGCAGCACGTCCACGTCGGGCTCGACGTGGGTGTCGATCCGCCCGCCGGGCGGGATGCGCACGAGGTTGGCGTCGAGCTGCCGTCCCGGTTCGGCCAGCCGCCACAGCGCGCCGGTCTCCGCACAGTCGGCGGCGAGCGCGGCCGTGTCGCACAGGACCCGCGGCACCGGGCCGCCTGCCGGGTCGCGGGGGCCGGTGTGGGGGTCGTTCATGGGTGCCACCGTTCGGTTCGTGCCAGCTGCTTCGGGCTCCGTCCTGCGTCGGCCCCGGGCCGGTGGGCCGTGGACCGGAGCGTGGGTCGTGATGTACACCACACAGCTCACGAGCCCTTTCAAATAGGGATCTTACATGCGCATTTGCTAGCGTCCCAGCGTGCGGTTGACGAAGTTCACCGACCTGGCGCTCCGTGCCGTGATGCGCCTGGCGGTCCCCGAGCAGACAGGCCCCTCGACCACCCGGGAGGTGGCGGAGGCGATGGCCGTGCCCTACGCCCACATGGCGAAAGCGATCACCCGGCTCCAGCACCTCGGCGTCCTGGAGGCCCGGCGGGGCCGCGGCGGCGGTCTGGAGCTGACCGGGCTCGGCCGGCGGGCCTCGGTCGGCTGGCTGGTGCGGGAACTGGAGGGCGAGGAGGAGGTCGTCGCCTGCGAGGGTGACCCCCCGTGCCCGCTGCGGGGCGCCTGCCGGCTGCGCAGGGCGCTGCGCGACGCGCAGGAGGCCTTCTACGCCACCCTCGACCCCCTGACCGTCGCCGACCTGGTGGCCTCGCCCACCGGGCCGGTCCTCGCCGGTCTGGTCGGCCGCCGGCCCGAGTGACCCGGGCACTCCGCGCCGCCGCGACGACGCGAGTGGGCCACCCGTCCCACAAAATACGAAGATCATTAGCAAGTTTTTGGAGTCGCCGTGCTCTCGGAACAGTCCACCCCGGTCGTCCGCGCCACCCTCCCCGTCGTCGGCGCCGCGCTCGGTGAGATCACGGAGCTGTTCTACGCCAAACTCTTCGCGGACCGCCCGGAGTTGCTGCGGGACCTGTTCAACCGCGGCAACCAGGCCAACGGCGAGCAGCGGAAGGCCCTGGCCGGCTCCATCGCCGCCTTCGCCGGCATGCTGCTGGAGCACCCCGGCACGCGCCCCGACGCGCTGCTGGGACGTATCGCCCACAAGCACGCCTCCCTCGGCGTCACCTCCGAGCAGTACGAGCTGGTCCACACCCACCTGTTCGCCGCCGTCGAGGAGGTCCTCGGCGACGCCCTCACACCCGAGGTGGCCGCCGCCTGGGACGAGGTCTACTGGCTGATGGCCGACGCGCTCATCGCCCAGGAGGCCCGGCTCCGCCGCGAGTCCGGCGCCGCCGAGGGCGGGGCGTGGCAGCGGATGGAGATCGTCGAGCGGTACGAGGAGACGTCCGACACCGTCTCCCTCACCCTGCGCCGCACCGACGGCGCTCCCGCGGCGCCCTTCCGCGCGGGACAGTACGTCAGCGTCCAGGTGGAACTCCCCGACGGCGCCCGGCAGATACGCCAGTACAGCCTGGCCTGCGCACCCGGCAGCCCGCACTGGCGCGTCACCGTCAAGCGGGTGCGCGGCGGGGCGGGGCCGGAGGGCGAGGTCTCCTCGTGGCTGCACGGCCACGCACGCGCCGGCGACGTGCTGGCCGTCTCCGCGCCGTTCGGGGACCTGTGGCTCGACGACGGCGACGGGCCGCTCCTGCTGGCGTCCGCCGGGATCGGCAGCACCCCGATGCTGGCGATGCTCCACGACCTGGCCGGCCGGGGCAGCACCCGCCCGGTCACCGTCGTCCACGCCGACCGCTCCCCCGCCGACCACGCCCACCGCGAGGAACAGCGCCGCCTGGTGGGGCGGTTGCCGCGGGCCGCGCTGCACCTGTGGTACGAGGAACCCGGTACAGGGGCGCCGGAGGCGTACGCGGGCCGGGCCGACCTGTCCCGGCTGGAGCTTCCCGAGGGGCTGACGGCCTACCTGTGCGGGCCGCTCCCGTTCATGCGGGCGGTACGCGGCGACCTGCTGCGCCGGGGCGTTCCCGCGCCCCTGGTCCACTACGAGGTCTTCGGCCCGGACCTGTGGCTCCAGGGTGCGTAGGACGGACAGCCGGAAGACATCCGCCGCACGAGGAGGAAACACCACCGTCGACCCCGCGTCCGCCGCCACCGCCGCCGTGCTCGCGGGCTGACGCCGGACGGCCGCTGTGATCGACTGAGGGCGTGGAGACCATCTGGACAAGTGTGGTGGCGGTCGTGGGCACCCTGCTGGGTTCGGTGATCACGCACACCTTCCAGCGGTTCGCGTCCGCGCGCAACGAGGAGTTCACCCGCTCCGAAGCCCTCCGGCAGGAGCGCACCGTCACCTTCAGCACGTTCGCCGCGGCGGTGGAGGACTACCGGCACGGCCAGGCAGACCGCTGGTACCGCAAGCTGGCTGACCCGGACGGGGAGGAGTTCCGCGCCGCGCGGGACGAGGCGCACCGGCTGCGCACGGTGGCCCGGCAGGCGCTCTACCGGGTCAAGCTGCTCACCGACGACCGGGAGGTGGTCCGGGCCGCCGAACTGGCCTACCACCGCACCCGCGAGGTGTCGTACGCGCGCGAGTCCGCCGAGCACGACAGCCGCGACGACCTGGCGCGGCAGGCCATCGAGGCGTTCGTGGACCGGGCGTCGGCGCTGGTGCGCTGACCCGGCCCGCCACCGGTGCGGGCCGGGGCGTCGCCGTGGGACCGGCGTCACCGAACGGCCGGGTTGCCGACGGCCCGGGGTCGTCGTGCGGCCGGGTTTCCGACGGCCGAGTCGCCGTGCGGCCCGGTTCACCGAGTGGCGCCCGCCGTCCGGGAGATCTCCCGCTCGATCTCTTCCAGGCTCTTGCCGCGGGTCTCCGGGATGCGGCGGACGGTGAAGAGGGTGAGCAGGGCGCAGACCGCCGCGTACAGCGTGAAGGTGCCGGGCCCGCCCAGGGCGTCGAGCAGGGTGAGGAAGGTGAGGGAGACCAGGAAGTTCATCGACCAGTTGGCGAACATCGTGGCGCTCATGGCGGTGCCCCGGATGTGCTGCGGGTACAGCTCGGACGGGATGATGAAGACGACCACGTTGAGGGTGGTGGCCACGGCGGCGACGAACAGGACGACGCACAGCACGGCGAGCCAGGCGAGGGACGAGTCCTGACCGCCGGCGGCCAGCGTGGCGGCCAGCCCGGCGAGGGCCACGGCCATCACGGCGGCACCGCAGGCCAGGAGCCTCCGGCGGCCGAACCGGTCGACGACGGCCATCCCGACCGGGGTCATCACCAGGTTGACGACCCCGACGCCGACGGTGGCCAGGATGGACGCGGACGAACCCAGGCCGCCGCTCTCGAAGATCTTCGGCGCGTAGTAGATGACGGTGTTGACCCCCGATGCCTGGCCGAGGATCTGCAGGCCTATGCCCGCGACGACGGCCGGCCGCACGGAGCGGTCGGCCAGCGCCCGCCACCGGCCGCCGGAGGCGGTGGGGCCCCGCCGCACCGGCGAGAGGGCGGTCATGGCGGCCAGTTCGGCGTCGGCCGCCGCCGCGTCGTCGTGCCCGCGCAGCCTCCGCAGGATGCTCCGGGCCCGCTCCGGACTGCCGTTGAGGGCGAGCCAGCGCGGGGACTCGGGTTGCAGGAGCATTCCGGTGCCGAAGAGGAGGGCGGGCACGGCGGCCAGCCCGAACATCCAGCGCCAGCTGTGGGTGACGTCCTCCAGCGTGTAGTTGGCGACGTACGCGAGGACGATGCCGAGGGTGATCATCAGCTGGTTGAGTCCGACGAGGCGGCCCCGGTAGCGGGGCGGGGCCAGTTCGGCGATGAAGACCGGCACCAGGTTGGAGGCGACGCCGATGCCCAGGCCGAGCACCAGGCGGGCTGCCGTGAGCACGGGGGCGGACGGGGCGAGGGCCGCCAGCGCCGCGCCGAGGGTGAAGATCGCGGCGGCGGTGACGAGCACCGGGCGGCGCCCGTGGCGGTCGGCGAGGCCGCCGGCCCCGGCGGCGCCGATCATGGCACCGACGAGGAGGGAGCTGACGACGACGCCGGAGTGGAACGGGGAGAGGTGGAAGTCCGATTCGATCGCGAGCAGGGCGCCGGAGATGACTCCGGTGTCGTAGCCGAACAGCAGCCCGCCCAGCGCGGCGACGAGGGTCACGCCCAGGACCGGCCGCAGGGCGGCGGATCCGGTGCGCGGCACGGTACTGCTGGGTGACGTCATGGCACGTCCTTTCGCGACATCCCCCCGAATTGGGTGGTACCAATTTGGCACTCTCCTTGGGTGTCCACAAGATCTACCGTAGAATTTCTTCATTGGTTGGTACCTATGCAGACTTCCGGGTGCCACGGAGGCAGGAGGACGGAGAGTGTCCGAAGTGGCCGGCAAGGCCGAGCACACCGAGCGGCGGTCCGCACGGACCGGGCAGGCCGAGGAGAGCACCCGGGCCGGGGCGGGCAGACCGGCCAAGCACGAGGAGCTGCGCCGGGAACTGCTGGCCGGGATGGCCGGCTCCGCCCCGCACACCCCGCTCCCCACCGAGCGGGAGATCTCCGCGCGGCACGGCGTCTCCCGCAACACCGTCCGCCAGGCCCTGAACGCGCTGGAGGCCGCGGGCACCGTCTACCGGGTCCAGGGCGCCGGCACGTTCGTGGCGCCCCCCGTGGTCTCCAAGTCCCTCGCGCTGACGTCCTTCTCCGAGGACATGCGGGAGCGCGACCTGGAACCGGCCTCCCGGCTGCTGGCCGCCCGGACGGTGCGGGCCGGCCGGCGGATCGCGGAGCGGCTGGGCGTCGAACCGGACGCGGACGTGGTCCGGGTCAGCAGGCTGCGCCTCGCCGACGGCTCCCCCATGTGCCTGGAGAACGTCCACCTGCCCGCCGAACTGGTCCCCCGCCTCACCGAGGAGGATCTGAGCGGCTCGCTCTACGAACTGCTCGGCGAGCGCTACGGGGTGCGGATCCGCTCCGCCGAACAGATCGTGCGCGCCGTGGACCTGGACGAGACGGAGTCGGCGCTGCTGGGCGTGCCGGTGGGCAGCTCCGGGCTGCGGGTCGAGCGCGTCGGCCTGGACCGGCGGGACACCCCGGTCGAGGCGACCACCACCCTCTACCGCGCCGACCGCTACGACATCCGCTTCACCGTCCGCAGGACCCGCTCGTGACCGCCCGCGACCGGCAGCGCACGCTGGTCGGCGTGGACGTCGGCGGCACGAAGATCGCCGCCGGGACCGTGACGGAGGACGGCACCCTGCTGGAGACGGTCGTACGGCCCACTCCCGCCGCTCAGGGCCCGGCCGCCGTCCTGGACGCTATCGCCGCCGCGGTGCGGGAACTGCCCGGCCACGACCGGGCGGTGGGGCTGGGCCTGGGCACCGGAGGCGTCGTCGACCGGGACCGCGGCGTCGTCGTCTCGGCCAACGCCCTGCTGCCCGGCTGGGCCGGCACCCGGCTGGGCGACGAGTTGCGCACCCGCCTGGGAGTCCCGGTCGTGGCCGACAACGACGCGAACGTCTTCGCCCTGGCCGAGCAGACCTACGGGGCCGGCGCGGGCTGCGCGGACGCGCTGTACGTCAGCGTCGGCACCGGCATCGGCGGCGGGCTGGTCACCGGCGGTCGGCTGCTGCGCGGAAGCCACTGGACAGCGGGCGAGTTCGGCCACATCGCGGTGCCCGAGGCCACCGGACGGGTGTGCAACTGCGGCCGCACAGGACACCTGGAAGCCGTCGCCTCCGGACCCGCCGTCGCCGCCCGGTACGCCGAACGGACCGGCGGCGGGCACACCGACCTGCGGCAGGTGGCGGCGCTGGCCGACCCCGGCCGGGGACAGCACCCCGAAGCCGGCCCGGTTCCCACGCCCCGGGGGGACGCCGAGGTCGCGCGCTCCGTGCTGGCTCAGGGAGCGGCGGCCCTGGGCCGGGCCCTGGCGGGGCTGGCCAACAGCTTCGACCCGGAACGGGTCGTGGTGGGCGGCGGTGTGGCCTCCATCGGCGCTCCGTTCTGGCAGCCGCTGACCGAGGCGTTCACGGCCGAACTGCTGCCGGGGCCCGCCGGGTTGCGGCCCGTGCCCGCCGCCCTGGGCCCCCGCGCGGCCGTCGTCGGCGCCGCCGCGCTCTGGCTGGAGCGCTGAGGTGTGCGGAATACAGCCGGATCCCGTCTCAGGAGGGGCCCGCGGCTCCCGCCGGTGGCGCCCGGACGCACACCGGCGGGCCCCTCTGCCCCGCGCCCGACGACCCGTACGCGACGACCAGCGACGAAGGACCCCTCATGACCGAGACCGCGACCGGCGGCGGACAGCAGTACCCCAGCCGGACCACCATGCCCGCCGCACGTGCGGACGCCCTGCTGCGGCGGCTCCGCGGTGGGCTGGTCGTCTCCTGCCAGGCGCCGCCCGGCGACCCGCTGCGGGCCCCCGCGCACATGGCGGCGGTGGCCGCCTCGGTGACGGCTGGGGCACCGGTGGCCGGGGTCAGGGTGCAGGGCGTCGAGGACATCCGCGCGGTACGGGCCGTGGTGGACCAGCCGGTGATCGGACTGTGGAAGGACGGCGCCGAGGGCGTCTACATCACCCCGACCGCCCGCCACGCGCGCGCGGTCGCCGAGGCCGGTGCCGAGATCGTCGCCGCCGACGCGACCTCGCGCCCGCGCCCCGACGGCCGTCCCCTGCGCGAGACGATCGAGGCCGTGCACGGGATGGGCCGGCTGTTCATGGCCGACGTCTCCACCCTCGACGAGGGCGTCCGGGCCGCGGCGCTCGGCGCGGACCTGGTCTCCACCACCCTTTCCGGCTACACCCCCTACAGCCGCAACCTGCCCGGCCCTGATCTGGAGCTGGTCCGCGAGCTGTCCGGCCGGCTGGACGTCCCCGTGTGCGCCGAGGGCCGGGTGCGCACCCCTCAGGAGGCGCGGGCCGCCGTCGAGGCGGGGGCCTGGGCGGTCGTCGTGGGCGGCGCCATCACCGCCCCCGCCGCCATCGCCTCGCGCTTCGCGGCGGCACTCCCCCGGGAACCGGCCGAGCACGGGTGACGGGGTGGCGGGGCGGCCCGGCGGCCGGCCCACGGGAACGGCCCCGGTGCCGCTGAGCCGCATGGGGTGGGTGTGCCGCGGGGTAGGTCCGGGGTGCCGGTCCCGGTGGGGACCGGCGGATGGATCCAAAGGACGCCGGAAGAGCGCGGGAAGACCCGGAGGGCTCGGAGGGCGTCGGCACGACGAGAGCGGAGACTCAGGTGGAGTACAGGCAGTTGGGCCGTTCCGGCCTGCGGGTGTCGGCCCTGGCCATGGGGACGATGACGTTCGGCGGCCGGGACGTGTTCGGGAACGTCGGGACCACGGACGTCGCCGGGGCCCGGCGCCAGGTGGACATGTGCCTAGACGCGGGCGTCAACCTGTTCGACACCGCCAACATGTACTCCTCGGGCCTCAGCGAGGAGATCCTCGGTGAGGTGATCTCCGGGCGCCGCGACCGCCTCCTGCTGTCGTCCAAGGTGCGCATGCCCATGGGCGACGGCCCCAACGACCAGGGTCTGTCGCGGCATCACATCCTGAGCCAGGTGGAGGGCAGCCTGCGGCGCCTGGGCACGGACCACCTGGACCTCTACCACGTGCACGAGTGGGACGGCCTCACGCCGTTGGAGGAGACCATGGAGGCGCTGGACTCCCTGGTCCGCTCGGGCAAGGTGCGCTACCTCGGGGTGTCGAACTACTCCGGCTGGCAGCTGATGAAGGCGCTGGCCGCCGCCGACGCGCACGGCTACCAGCGCTTCGTGAGCAACCAGATCTACTACTCGCTCGAATCCCGCGACGCCGAGTACGAACTCCTCCCGCTCTCCCTCGACCAGGGGCTCGGGGTCATGGTGTGGAGTCCGCTGGCGGGCGGGCTGCTGTCCGGCAAGTACCGGCGCGGACAGCGGGCCGCCGACGGCAGGCACCTGACCGAGTGGGACGAGCCTCCGGTGCGCGACGAGGAGAAGCTGTACGACACCATCGAGGCGGTGGTGGAGATCGCCGAGGCGCACGGCGTCTCGCCCGCCCAGGTCTCCCTCGCGTACCTTCTCGCCCAGCCGGGCGTCACCACCCTGGTCATCGGGGCGCGCAAGGAGGAGCAACTGCGGGACAACCTCGGTGCCGCCGACGTCCGGCTCGCCGCCGCCGACCTCGCCCGCCTCGACGAGGTGAGCGCCCCGGCCCTGATCTACCCGCACTGGCACCAGGCCCGCCTGGCCGCCGACCGCTTCTCCCCCGCGGACCGCGCCCTGCACCGCCCCGGACGCTAGGACCTGTCCGCGCGCGGCGGTGCGGGGCCGGCGCTGCCGGGCCGGCCACGGCCTCCGCGAAGGCGCCCGGCCCCCACGGGGCGGGGCCGGGCGCCGCGGGCCGCCTCGGGTCCGGGGTCAGGGGCGGCGGGCGAAGGCGTGGACCATGCGCTCCAGACCGCCCGGCACCGGGCCGAGCGAGCGGCCCAGCTCCCGGGCCGACTCCAGCACCGGGCGGCCGTCGTACTCCCAGCCCAGGGGCGCCAGTTGCTCCTCCAGGCTCCGCCGCTCCCCTTCCGGCAGCAGGGCGGGCAGGTCGATGCCGAGCGCGGTGCCGCCATCCCGCAGCAGTGCGTCGTTCGCCAGGCCCTCCGTGTCCGGGACGCACTCGGCGGCGAGGCGGCTGCCGGAGGGGGAGAGCCGGTCGATCTCCTTGAAGAGCCGTTCCTCCGCCTCCGGCGGCAGGTAGGGCAGCAGGCCCTCGGCCAGCCAGGCGGTGGGCTCGGAGGCGTCGAAGCCCGCGGCCTCCAGGGCCGCGGCCCAGTCCTCGCGCAGGTCCACGGGGACGGGGGTGTGCGCGCAGCCCGCCCGGGCGTTCCGCTCCGCCAGGACGCGCAGTTTGAAGTCGAGCACCCGGGGCTGGTCCAGTTCGAAACAGCGGGTGCCCTCGGGCCACTCCAGCCGGAAGGGGCGGGTGTCGAGCCCGGAGGCGAGGATGACGACCTGGCGTATGCCGTCGCGGGCCGCGCCGGTGAAGAAGTCGTCGAAGACCCGCGAGCGTATCCCCAGGTAGGCGGTCATCAGCGTCCACAGTCCGGCGGGTCCCTCGTACTCCTCCAGTTCCCCGGGGGTGACGGGGAAGGGGGTCGGGGCCGGGGCTGCCGCGACGAAGGCGGCCGCGTAGGGATCGCTGATCAGCGCGTCGGGGCGCGCGGTCTCCACCGCTCTTCCGGCGGCGACCGCCAGGGCCGTCACACCCACTCCGGTGACGATGTCCCACTGCTGGTCCGAGCTCACGGATGTACCTCCTGCGTACCGCGGTAGGTCACGGACTGTTCGCACGGGTGCACGAGGTGTGCCCCGGGAGGACGCTACAAGATGGTAGCCACAGGCAACCAGGGGTGACGGCCGGTCAAGATCGGTTCTCGGCCAGCCCCTTGGAGCCGCCGCCCCATCCCGGGCCCTGCCGCCTTCCCCCGAGTCCGGGGAAAACCTGCAGCCGAGCAGGCGGACGGCACCGCACCGGTAGTGGGCGGTCGCGAGTTGACCTCTTACCCGCCGCCGGTTAGCGTGCGCGCGTAGGCCCGGCGCGCTCGACCAGACGCCCGGAGCCGCCACCGTAGGCGTTAACGTCAACCAACGCGTCACTTCAGCCTGCTCGAACGGCCGGGGCGACGCGGCGGCCCCCGCCACGGGACCCTCCGGCCGGGAACGGAGAACGGCCGGTGAGCACCGACACACCGCGCGAGGACCAGTCAGGTCCGCCCCCGTCCGGCCCCCGGGAAACCGGCGGCCCGCCCGCCCCCGGCACCCTCCGCTCCGGGGCCCTGGCCCCGGACCCCGCGCCGGATCCGCCCCGGCGCACCGGCCTGCGGCGGTTCGCCGTGGACACGGCGCCCTTGCGCATCGCCCCCTTCCGGCGGCTGTGGTCCTCGACGGTGGTCACCGCGATAGGCAGCCAGCTGACGGCGGTGGCAGTGCCGTTGCAGATCTACGACGACACCGGCTCCTCCGCGCTCGTCGGCCTGGCCGGGGCGGCGGCGCTCGTACCGCTGGTCGTCTTCGCCCTGTGGGGCGGCGCCATCGCCGACCTGATGGACCGCCGCAGACTCCTGCTGTTCAGCAACGCCGGCATCGCCGTGACCTCCCTGCTGTTCTGGGCCCAGGCCGCCACCGGGATGCGCTCGGTCACCGTGCTGCTGGTGCTGCTCGCCGCGCAGCAGGCGCTGTTCGGCGTCAACCAGCCGACACGCACCGCCTCGGTGGCCCGCCTGGTGCCGGCCGAGCAGTTGCCGTCGGCCACCGCCCTCACCTCCACCGTGGCCCAGTTCGGGCAGATCGTCGGCCCGCTGCTGGCCGGTGCGCTGGTGCCGGTCCTCGGACTGCCGGTGCTGTACCTGTGCGACTCGCTGGCGCTCCTGGTGGCGCTGTGCGCGGTGTGGCGGCTGCCCCCGCTGCCCCCGCTGAAGGTCGCCGCCCGGCGCGCCGGGCTGGCCGACATCGCCGACGGCTTCCGCTACCTGGTGCGGCAGCGGCTGCTGCTCGTCTCGTTCCTGGCGGACGTCATCGCCATGGTGCTGGGCATGCCCCGCGCGCTGTTCCCGCAGATGGCACAGCTCGACTTCGGCGGCCCGGAGGGCGGCGGCACCGCGCTGGGCGTGCTGTACGCGGCCATTCCCGTGGGGGCGATGCTGTGCGGGCTGCTGTCCGGCCTGTACGCGCGCGTGCACCGGCACGGGGTGATGGTCGTCCTCGCCGTGTGCGTGTGGGGGCTCTCGGTCGCCGGCTTCGGACTGTCGGGGCCGCTGTGGCTCGCGGCGGTGATGCTCGCCGTGGCGGGTGCGGCCGACATGGTCTCCATGGTCTTCCGGGGCGCCATTCTCCAGTCGGCCGCCACCGACGAGATGCGCGGCCGGATGCAGGGGGTCTTCACCGTGGTCGTGGCGGGCGGTCCCCGCCTGGCGGACCTGCTGCACGGCACGACCGGCTCGGCCGCCGGGACCCGCGCCACCGTCGTCGGCGGCGGCCTGCTAGTGGTGGCCGGCACGCTGCTCCTCGCCGTCGCGGTACCGGCCTTCTGGCGCTACGTCCCCGAGCGGTGACCGGCCAGGAGCACGGCGGCGCGAGGGCTTCCCGCGCCACGAGATGCCGGACGCCGGTGGTGGTAGCGCTGACGAGGGCGGGCCGAGGCGGATTTTGCCTCAGAGGCAAGGCTTTTGCCGCAGAGGCGAAGCCTGTGCCTTAATCAGGGCATGAACCCCCACTCTCACCATGATGAGGCAGCCGGGGCGGAAGAGGGAGAGCTGCCCGCTTTCGCACCGCGCATGCGCCGGCTGAGGCGGCGCAGCGGGCTGAGCCTGGAGGCGGCGGCACGCAGGGCCGGGCTCTCCCCCGCCCACCTCTCCCGCCTGGAGACCGGGAAGCGGCAGCCCTCCCTGCCGCTTCTCCTCACTCTCGCCCGCGCCTACGGCACCACGGTCGGCGACCTCCTGGGCGAGACGGCGGCAGCCGCCGACCCCGTGGTGCGGGGCGCCGAGACGGAACCCGTCGACGCCGGTGGCTGGCGCTACCGGCAGGCCGGACGGTCCGGACGCGCCATGCAGGCCCTGAGGGTCCACGTGCCGCCCGGCCCCCAGGGCGATCTGGTCCGGGTCCATCCCGGTGAGGAGTGGATCCATGTGCAGCGCGGCCGGCTGCGCCTGGGTCTCGGCCGGACCGTCGAGGTACTGGAGCCCGGCGACTCGGCGCACTTCGACTCCCTCACCCCGCACCGCCTCGAAGCCGTCTCGGGCGAGGGGGTCGATCTCCTCTTCGTCCATACGCTGCTCCAGTCCCCGACGGCCGACCTGTGCGTCGGCGGTCTCCCCGGGCACGGTCCGGCGCCCGGACGGCCCTCTTCCCCGTGACCGCCCCGGCAGAGCACCGGGCGCGGACCGCCCTCGCTCCGTACCCGACGACGCCCCTCCCCCGACCGTGCACACTTCCGTGCGGAAAGGCCCCGCCATGAGCGCCCCGGCACCCGAACCCCGGCAGTCCGCCCCCGCCGCCCCGGCCCCCTCCGCCGCACCGGGCGAGCCGGCGGCACAGCCGTCCCGCGCGGAGGAGCGGCTCCGGCCCGGCAGGCCCCGCAGGCCCCGGGACGAGCCGGGTGCCGAGCGCGGCGACGGGCGCTTCCCCCGCGGTCTCGCCCTGCGGCTGTTCGTCTACGTCGTGGCCGGGCACCTGCTGGCGGGCTTCCTCTTCCTGCTCTTCGAGCTGGGCGGCGGCAAGTAGCGCCCGCCTCAGCTGCCCACCGGCCGGGCGCCGAGGGCCGGGAGGAGCCGCAGCTTCTCGTCGCTCTCGGAGCCCGGCGTGGCCGTGTAGACGAGCAGCGCCTGGGCCTGGTCGGGGTCGAGGAGGACCTGGCAGTGCAGTTGCAGGACCCCGAGGTCCGGGTGGAGGAACCGCTTGGGCTCCACGCGCGGGGCACCGACCTCGTGGGCGCTCCACCACCGGAGGAAGTCCCCGCTGGACGCCAGCAGGTGTTCGACCAGGGCTTCGGCCCGGCTCCCCTTGCCCTGCCGGGAGTAGGCGGCGCGCAGTTCGGCGGCGAAGAACCTGCTGTGCCGGGGGTGGTCCTCCTCCGGGTGGACGAGGCGGGCGGCGGGGTCGGTGAACCAGCGGTGGATGCGGCTGCGGTCCAGGCCGGTGAACCGGGTCTCGTCCCCCAGCAGCGCCGCGGCCAGGGGGGTCTGCCACAGCGTCTCGGCCAGCTCGGTGATGACCTGTGCGGGAGTGTCGTCGAGCCGCCCGAGGATGCGCATCAGGCCGGGCGAGATGTGGTCCGACCCGGTACGCGGCGGCGGTTGGTGGCCGGCGATGCGGAAGAGGTGGTCACGCTCGGCCAGCGACAGGTGCAGCCCCCGGGCGATCGCCGCGAGCATCGGCGGGGACGGCTGCGGGCCGCGCCGCTGTTCCAGGCGGCTGTAGTAGTCGGCCGACATTCCGCTGAGCGCGGCGGCCTCCTCGCGGCGCAGACCGCGGGTACGGCGCCGGGGTCCGCGCGGCAGGCCCACGTCCTCGGGCTGCAGGGCCTCCCGGCGGGTGCGCAGGAAGTCGGCGAGCTGTGCTCGGTCCACTGGTGTTCCTCCCGGTCCGGTCCACACCGTGCGGCGCCGCACCTCGCCGCGCCGTGTCGCGCACGCCTCAGAGCAGCATGCCGCCCGACGCCTCGACGCGCTGCCCGGTGATCCAGCCGCCGCCGTCGGCGAGCAGGGCCGCGGCGGCGGCGCCGATGTCCTCGGGCTCCCCGACGCGGCCCATGGCGGTGACCGAGGCGAGGGCGGCTCGCATCTCCTGCCCGTCCCGGACGGCGCCGCCGCCGAAGTCGGTGGCGGTGGCGCCCGGCGCGAGGGCGTTGACGGCGATGCCGCGCGGCCCCAGCTCCTTGGCGAGGTAGCGGGTGAGCACCTCGACGGCGCCCTTGGCGGCAGCGTACGCGCTGGTCTCGGCGGCGACGAAGCGGGTCAGCCCGGTGGAGACGTTGAGGATGCGGCCGCCGTCCGCCAGGAGGGGCAGCAGCGTCTGGGTGAGGAAGAAGACGCCCTTGATGTGGACGGCGAACAGCCCGTCGAACTCTTCCTCGGTGGTCTGCGCGAACGCCTTGTGGACACCGTGTCCGGCGTTGTTGACCAGGGCGTCGAAGTCCTCACGGCCCCAGTGCCGGCGCAGCGCGTCCCGCACGTTCCCGGCGAAGGCCGGGAAGGCCGCGATGTCCCCGGTGTCCAGCGGCAGGGTGACCGCCGTGCGGCCGAGCGCGCGGATCTCGGCGGCGACGGCGGTGGCCTCGTCCTCGTGGGAGCGGTAGGTGAGCAGGATGTCGGTGCCGGCCCCGGCCAGGTGCAGGGCGGTGCTGCGGCCCAGGCTGCGGTTGGCGCCGGTGATCAGGGCGATACGGGTCACAGTGTTCCCCTTCGTGCGGTGGTGTCCTTCCAGTTGAATGGTCTCCGGCCGGGACATCCGGAGGAAGGCAGCACTTGTCCGGGGATGGGCGGTCCCCCTTTCCGCCGGGGGCCGGACCGCCGCGTGCCGAGCGGGCCGGGCCCGCGCGGCAGGGCGCGCTCGCAGGCGCCCGGCCACGCGCCGGGGACTCGAAATAAGGAGCGCTTGCAATATACGGCGCACGCAATTAACGTGGCCGGGGCACGCCCGGCGATCACCCCGCCGACCGGCGGACCGCCACCACCGCGCGTGCCCGACTCACCCGTGTCTGCCGTCGTACGACGCGGCCGCGTCGCCCCGCGGCCGCGAAAGGATCAGCACCATGACCGTCCCCGCCCTCACCCTCGACAACGGCGTCACCATGCCGCAGCTGGGATTCGGCGTCTTCCAGGTCCCCGACGAGGAGACCACGGCCGCCGTCACCACCGCTCTGGAGGCCGGCTACCGCAGCATCGACACCGCGGCCGTCTACGGCAACGAGACCGGCGTGGGCCGCGCCCTGTCCGCCTCCGGCATACCCCGCGACGAGTTGTTCGTCACCACGAAGCTGTGGAACGACGACCAGGGGTACGACACCACGCTCGCCGCCTTCGACGCGTCGCTGGAGAAGCTCGGCCTCGACCACGTGGACCTCTACCTCATCCACTGGCCGGCCCCCGCCCGCGACCGCTACCCCGACACCTGGCGCGCCCTGGAGAGGATCCACGCCGAGGGCAGGGCGCGGGCCATCGGCGTCTCCAACTTCCAGCCCGCCCACCTGGAGCGGCTGCTGGAGGAGAGCGGCATCGTCCCCGCCGTCAACCAGATCGAGCTGCACCCCCGGCTCCAGCAGCGCGAACTGCGCGCCTTCCACGCCCGGCACGGCATAGCCACCGAGGCCTGGAGCCCGCTCGCCCAGGGCGCGCTGCTCGGCCACGAGACGCTTGCCGCCCTCGCCGCGCGCCACGGCAGGACCCCGGCCCAGATCATCCTGCGCTGGCACCTGCAACTGGGGAACATTGTCATCCCCAAGTCGGTGACGCCCGAGCGCATCCGCCAGAACTTCGACGTGTTCGACTTCGAACTGTCGGACGACGACATGGCGGCGATCGGCGCGCTCGACAACGGCACCCGCGTCGGCCCGGACCCGGACACCGTCAACTGACCGGCCCCGTCCGGCGGACGCCGCATCCACTCCCCCGCACAAGGAGGCAACCCGTGCAGATCGACCTGTCCGGCCGCACGGCCCTGGTCACCGGTTCCACCCAGGGCATCGGCTCCGCCATCGCGGCCGGCCTGGCCCGGGCCGGCGCCCGGGTGGCCGTCAACGGCCGCGGCCGGGAGTCCGTCGAGGCGGCCGTCGGCCGGCTCCGCGAGGAGACCGGCCGCGACTCCTTCGTGGCCGCCCCCGGGGACCTCACCACCGAGGACGGGGCCCGGCAGGTCACCGGGGCCGTGCCGGACGCCGACGTCCTCGTCAACAACCTCGGCGTCTTCGGCGCCGAGAACGCCCTGGAGATCACCGACGAGGAGTGGCGCCGCTACTTCGAGGTGAACGTCCTGGCCGCGGTGCGGATGATCCGCGCGTACCTGCCCGGGATGAAGGAGCGCTCCTGGGGCCGGGTGGTGAACGTGGCCAGCGACTCCGCTGTGGTCATCCCGGTGGAGATGATCCACTACGGGATGTCCAAGTCCGCGCTGCTCGCGGTCACCCGCGGCTTCGCGAAGGACGCGGCGGGCACGGGCGTCACCGTCAACTCCCTCATCGCCGGGCCCACGCACACCGGCGGCGTGGAGGACTTCGTCTACGAACTCGTGGACGCGTCCCTGCCCTGGGAGGAGGCGCAGCGGGAGTTCATGCGCGAGCACCGGCCGCAGTCGCTGCTCCAGCGGCTGATCGAGCCGGAGGAGATCGCCAACATGGCCGTCTATCTCAGCTCCCCGCTGGCCTCGGCCACCACGGGCGGTGCCGTGCGGGTGGACGGCGGCTACGTCGACTCGATCCTGCCCTGATCCGCGGCCCGGCCGGCGCCTCACCCCGGAGCGCCGCCGTGTCCGCGGCGGCGCTCCGGCGGGGGCCGGACCGGGTCAGGGCCGGGCCGGACGGGGCGGAGCCGGGTCAGGGCCGTACGACGATCTTCCCGTGCACATGACCGGAACGGCTCAGCTCGAAGGCGTCGGCCAACTGGTCCAGGGGGAACGACTCGGCCACCCGTACCGTCAGCCGGCCCTCGTCGGCCAGGCGGGCCAGTTCGGTCAGGTCGCCGGCGCTGGGACGTACCCACATCCACTGGCCGCCCGAGCGGGTGACCGTGTCGTCCGCGATGGACGCGTGCCGTCCCCCCTCGGCCAGCACGCCGAGTGTGGCGTCCAGCACCCCGCCGACGAAGTCGGCGACCACGTCGGCGCCTTGCGGGGCGAGGTCGCGCACCCGTTCGGTGAGGCCCTCGCCGTAGGCGACGGGTTCGGTGCCCAACTCGCGCAGCCGGCCGTGGTTGGCCGGTGAGGCCGTGCCGAGGACGCGGGCCCCCAGGGCGCGGGCGATCTGCACGCCGAGCGAGCCGACCCCGCCGGCCGCGTTGTGGATCAGCACGGTCTCCCCCGCGCGGGTGCCGAGCCTGGTCAGCGTCTGATATGCCGTCAGCCCCGCCAGCGGCAGCCCCGCCGCCTGCTCCCATGAGAGCGAGGCGGGACGCTTGGCCAGGCACCGGACGGGCACGCTGACGTACTCGGCGAACGTTCCGCCGTGCACATAGTCCTTGCGGGCGTAAGCGATCACCTCGTCCCCCTCGGCGAACTCCGGCGCGTCGATGCCGACCCGCTCGACCACGCCCGCCACGTCCCAGCCGGGGACCACGGGGAAAACGGTGTCCATCAGGTCCTTCAGACCGCCCGACATGATCTTCCAGTCGACGGGGTTGACCGCGGCGCACCGCACCCGCACCAGGACCTCGCCCGGCCCCACCTTGGGCAGGGGCTGCCGGGTCGCGGAGAGCACCTCGGTGCCGCCGAACCTGTCGTACGTCATCGCCCGCATGGTCGCCTCGCCCGGATTGCCGTTGGTCATCTCGGTCGTGCCTTTCCGTCGTCGGTGGTACTCCGGCCCTCCCAGCCTGGGTTCCGCGCCGCACCGCGCTTCACACCGGCCCCACGCCCAACGGCCTCCCCGGTGTGCGTCCGCGCGTCGGGGCCGCCCGGGCGGCCGGATGCCCGGTGCCGCCGTACCATCGGCGCGACGGCAGCGGGACGGTTGCGGCGCGTGGCCGCGGCGGACGGCGGAAGGGCGGCGGGCGATGGCGGACACGCACGAGGACGCCGCGGAGTCCGCGGGCACCGTGGTCTTCCGGTCGGCCGCCGGACGCTGGGTGATGGCGGCGACCGTGCTGGGCTCGGCCATGGGCTTCCTGGACGCCACGGTCGTCAATGTGGCCCTCCCGGTGATCGGGCGGGACATCGGCGCCGACGTTCCGGAGCTGCAGTGGGTGCTGGACGGCTACCTGCTGACTCTGGCCGCGCTGATCCTGCTCGGCGGCTCGCTCGCGGACCGCTACGGACGCAGGCGCGCCTTCACCGTCGGGACCGTGTGCTTCATGGTTCCGTCCGTGCTGTGCGCGGTGGCGCCCAACGCGGAGGTCCTCATCGTCGCCCGCGCGCTCCAGGGCGTCGGGGCCGCGCTGCTCACCCCGGGGAGTCTGGCGCTCATCCAGGCGACGTACCGGCCCGTGGACCGGGCCGCGGCCATCGGCATGTGGTCGGCGCTCACCGGCGTGGCCTCGGCGCTCGGCCCCCTCCTCGGCGGCTGGCTCATCGACGCCTTCTCCTGGCGGTGGATCTTCCTGATCAACGTGCCGATCGGACTGCTGGTGCTGGCCACCACCGTCCGCCGCGTGCCCGAGAGCCGGGACCCGGGCGCCACCGGCAGCCTCGATGTGCGGGGCGCCGTCCTGGCGACGGCCGGACTCGCCGGCGTCACCTTCGCACTGATCGAGGGGCCGCGCGGCCAGGCGCCGCCCTGGCTGACGTTCACCGCGCTGGCCCTCGGGCTCGGGGCGCTCGCTGAGTTCGCCCGCACGGAGCGGCGCGCGGCCGGTCCCATGCTGCCGCCGGGGGTCTTCGGGGCCCGGCAGTTCCTCAGCGCCAACGCGGTCACCTTCGTGGTGTACGCCGCGCTGGGCGGTGTCTTCTTCCTGCTCGTCGTCTTCCTCCAGACCTCGCTCGGCTACAGCCCGCTCAACGCGGGTGCCGCCTCGCTGCCGGTCACGCTGCTGATGCTGGCGCTCTCCTCACGCGCCGGGGCGCTGGCCCAGCGGGTGGGGCCACGCGTTCCGCTGACGGTGGGCCCGCTGCTGCTGGCGGCGGGGATGCTGCTGATGCTCCGTATCGGCGCGGACGACGGCGGCGGGGTGCGGGACTACGCCGTCTCGGTGCTGCCCGCCGTGCTCGTCTTCGGGCTCGGACTGGCCACCACGGTCGCCCCGGTCACCGCGACGGCCCTGGCCGCCGCCCCCGCCGCGCACTCGGGTGTGGCGTCCGGCGTCAACAACGCCGTCTCGCGCCTCGCCCAGCTCGCCGCCGTCGCCGCCCTCCCCCCGCTCGCCGGGATCGGGGGCCGGGACTTCCAGGACCCGCGGGCCCTCGCGGACGGTTTCCACACCGCCATGCTCATCACCGCGGGCCTCGCGGTGGCCGGAGGGCTGCTGGCCTGGGCGACGATCCGCAGTGATGTCCTGGAGACCGGCCGGCCCGCCGCCCCGGAAGCGGCACCGGAGCCCGCCCCGGCCGAGCGCGGACCGGCCACGGAGCCGTGTCCGTACGAGTGTCCGGTGGCCGGCACACCCCTGCGGCCCGCACCGTCCGCGACACCTCCCGCGGACGGCGACACGGGTTCCGCCGAACCGGGCACCTGACGGGGGGCCGCAGAACCGGGCACCTGACGGGCCGGCCTCCCGGTCGCCGGGACCACTGGCGGCCGGTGACGTGACGCCCGGGCACCTTCCGGGAACCCTGTGCGGTCGGCGCCGTGTCGCGCCCGGGTGCGGGCGGCGGGGCGTGCCTACTTTCGTGGTCCGGGCACGGCCTGGGGACGACTACGAGGTGGATGGGGGCCCGCGTGCGGATTCCGGCATACGTCGCCGTCCCGGCGAGCGTGCTCGTCGCGCTGGCCGGGCTGCTCGCACCGCCGTCACCGCCGGCCCCCGGAAGCGGCCCGCAGCCGCTGTCCGCACCGGGGCGGCGCCCGCCGCCCGCTCCGCTGCCGGGGGTCAGCCGGGGCTTCGACGCGCCCTACCACTCCTTCGCTCCCCCGGACACGGTGCTGCACCGCACGACGCCTGGGCGGGCGGGACTGGACCCCGCACCCATCGACGCCTTCGCACGCCGTCTCGCGGCCTGGACGAACCCGGCCGACGGAGCCGGCTACCTCTTCCCCGGCGCCACCGCGCTGCTGGCGCACGAGGGCAGCGTGGTGGCCAGGTTCGCCAAGGGCGACGCCGTACGGTACGCGGCGGGCGGCCGGGAGCTGCCGCCGCGGCAGCGGGTCGCGGCCCGTCCCGACACCATCTGGGACCTGGCATCGCTCTCGAAGCTGTTCACCACCCTGGCGGCGGTGCGGCAGGTGGACGCCGGACGGCTGCGGCTCAGCACCCCCGTGGCCCGCTACCTGCCCCGGTTCGCCGCGCACGGCAAGAGCCGCGTCACCCTCGGCCAGCTGCTCACCCACACCTCGGGCCTCCCCCCGGACCCCCGCCCCCGCTGTGGCGGCTGCCCGGCGGGGTGCGGGCCCGCGAGCGGGCGGTGCTGGAGGCCAGGCCGTTCGCCCCGCCCGGCACCCGGTACCGCTACTCGGACCTCAACATGCTCAGCGTCCAGCTGGTCCTGGAGAAGGTGACCGGACGCGGGCTGGACGACCTGGTGCGGGAGGGCATCACCGAGCCGCTGGGGATGCGCGACACCGCCTACGACCCGCCCCCGTCCTGGCGGCCCCGCATCGCCGCGACCGCGGACGCGCACCGGCCCGCGCGGGGGCTGCTGCGCGGCTCGGTGCACGACGCCAACGCCTGGGCCCTGGGAGGTGTCGCCGGGCACGCCGGGCTGTTCTCCACGGTGGACGACCTGGCGGTGCTCGCCCAGACACTGCTGAATGGCGGCACCTACCGCGGCCACCGCATTCTCAGCCGGCGCGCCGTCGCCCTGCTGGAGCGCGACCGCACCGGCCGCCGCTTCCCCGGGCACGACCACGGCCTCGGCTTCGAGCTGGACCAGGGCTGGTACATGGGCGGCCTCACCTCGCCGAGGACGCTGGGGCACACCGGCTTCACCGGCACCTCCCTGGTGATCGACCCGCGTCACGCTCCTTCGCCATCCTGCTGACCAACCGGGTGCACCCCACCGACGAGACCCTCCTCGACCAACCCCGCGCGGCGTG
>NZ_VJOK01000001.1:636271-649173 GCF_013302895.1 Streptomyces albus subsp. chlorinus
ACGCGGCCGGCTGCGCGTCGGCTACCGCGCCCTGGTCGACACCGGACCGCGGAGCCGCCTCCTGATGGAGGCGAGCGGGGACGGCGGCCGCACCTGGCGGCCCGTACCGGGAACGGCCCGGTACGGGCACGGTACGCGCGCCTGGCGGCGGGTGGAGGTCACCCTGCCCGCGGGGCCTCACCCGGCGGGGGTGCGGCTGCGCTGGCGGTACGCCACCGGCCTGCCCTTCGCGGGGCGCGGCGCCGCCCTCGCTGACCCGCGCGTGACGGACGCGACGCGCCTGCTGTTCGCCGGCGACCGCGCCCCCACCACGCTGACGGCGCACGGCTGGCGGCGCCACCCGCGACCGTGGCTGCTGGTTCCGGCGCGCGGCCGGGAGCGGTGGACGGGGGACCTTGCCGACGGTCCCGGATGACACGGACGGGCGGCCGAGGAGCCGGACGGCCGAGCAGGTGAGCGGCGAGGGGCGTGGGCGGCGAGAGCTGGCGCACTGTCCGGCGGCGGGGTCGCGCACCGCCGGACGGCGCCGGGTTGCGTACGGCCGGGCGGCGGTCGCGCGGGGCCGCGCCGCTACCGCGTCCGGACCGCGGACACGGGCGCCCCCCTCCGCCCCTTCATTCCTCGGGCTCCGCGCGGCTGGTGCGGTCCTCCGTCAGAAGCACGGCCAGCAGGGCGAGTCCGGCCAGGACCAGGACGCGGGTGGCGGCCTCCAGGCCGTTCCACTTCTCCGACTGCCACATGGCGAACCACTCGCCGCCGACACCGAGGAAGCCCGCCCCGAACAGCAGCACGAGCATCAGCAGACCGGCGGTGGACAGGCGTCGGGCCCGCCGCGGGTCCCGACGGCGGGCCCACAGCCAGGTGGCGGCGATCAGGACGAGGGCGGAGGCGCTCTCCCAGACGATGATGGCCGCATAGGCCGCGTCCTGCAGGCCCCGGCTCGTGACGGCCCGCCACATCAGGTCGTCGTCCCGGAAGGTGGTGTCCATCGCCAGGACGTGGCGCACGAACTCTCTGTTGGTACCGAAGTCGGTGATGTTTCCGAAGGCGACCAGCGCTATGTACAGCGCGACCGTGGCGGTCAGCACGGTGGCCGCGGCCTCGCGGGCACCGAACGGTGCCCGCGGCCGGGGTGCGGCGGTGCCGGTGGTCGTACCGTGGCTGGTTCGGCGGGAGTTGTCGGATGAGACGCTCATGCACCGACTATGGGCCACGGGCCACGGCCGACGCACCCCGGCCGGGACGTACCGGCCGCGGTCAGTCGATGTGGTAACTGTCGCCGTAGACTTTCCAGTCCAGCGGCGGTACGAGGTCGAGGTTGCCCTCGCGCAGGAAGACACGCTGGGCGGTGTCGACCCGGCTGGTGTCGCTGTGCGCCTCCTCCTGCTTCATGGCCCACACCCGCGCGTCCAGGAACGCGTCGAGATACCTCTTCTCGTCGCCGCCCGCGGCGGGCGGCTGCGCCCGGCGCAGGGCGCGCTTGCGGATGTTGCGGAAGCTGGTGGCGTCGCTGCCGTCGCCGTGCATGACGAGCGCGTCGTAGTAGGCGAACTGCCCCAGCGCCCGCAGGCCGTCGGCCTTGCCCTGCTTGACGGCGGGGTCGAAGTACACGCGGTCGCGCTCGTCGTCCTGCGCCCGCTGGAAGACCCTGTCCCGGGCCGCCTCGCGCCAGTCGCCGGTGAAGTGCGGGTCGAGCCCCTCGTGCGAGTCGGAACCGTTCACCCTGCGCAGTGCGGGCAGGTACGGGGCCAGGACGTTGCCCGGCTCGCGGTCCGTGTACAGCTCGACGAGGTCGAGCATGTCCCCGGTGCCGGAGCAGAAGCCGATGATCCCGGCGGTGTAGCCGCGGCCGTCGCCGATGTCCTCGATGTACTTGTACTGCGCCTTCCAGTCGAGGGAGGAGTTCTCCGCGCTGGAGACCAGCTTCATGGCGATCTCCTTCTTCGCGGGGTCGTCGAGCCCCGTCCCCCTCCCGGCCGCCGAGGCGGCCGGGAGGTGACCGGCGCTCACCAGGGGGACCGCCGCCACGGAGGCCCCCAGCAGTGCGAGGGCGGTGCGGCGTGAGAGGTTCCCAGAGCGTGCCGTGCCGTCGAACGGTGACATCTGAAAGCTCCAAGCGGGAGTGAGCGGTGGCGGGTTGGGTGGTACCGGCGCGCCGTTAGGAAGGTTTCCTATCAGAAGGCGGCGACGCCGGACACCCGGCGGACAGAAATTACGTCAAGCCCGCCCGGACCCGCCCTCCGCCCCCGGCCGGCACGTCCCCTCGTCGTCCGGCCGGGCGGTGGTGAGGACGGTCCGGCTCACTGCTGGCCGGCGAAACGGGCCGGCACCGGTGGAGGCAGGGTCGCCTTGTCGACACCGGCGAACCGGCCGGGGCGGAACGCCGCCAGCAGCGGGCTCTCCTTCCCCGCGACGACCTCCTCGGCCGCCAGCCGGCCCAGCAGCGGCCCGAGGGTGATGCCGCTGTGCGTGGCGAGCGCGTACACCACGCCGTCGGTGTGGAAGCCCGCGACGGTCAGCCCGTCGGCGGGCAGCGCGCGTTGGCCGACGCGCAGGGACTCCAGGCGCGCCGCCTCGGTGCCCTCCAGCAGGTTCCGCAGCCGTGCGCACAGCTCCTGGGCCTGTGGGCCGTCCGGCGCCGGGACCGCGGCGGGGTCGGCGGCCGCGTCCAGGTCGAGTCCCTGCACCACCAGCCGGCCGCCGCCTTCGGGCCGGACGTTGAGTTCGGGCGTGGTGAGGACCGAGCCGACGCGGGTCGGCAGCGGTGCCGTGCAGCCGAGGAACCCGACGGTGGCCGAACCGGGGGCCTCCGGGTCCGCCATGGGGAGCGGCATTCCGGCGAGGTGGGCCACCGCCTCGCTCCAGCGGCCGGCCGCCAGGACGACGGCGTCGAAGTACGCGCTTCCGCCGTCCGCCAGCGTGACGCGGGCGCCGCCGCGTTCGCGGCTGAGACCGGTGACCTCCTCCGGGCAGCGCAGCCGGGCGCCGTGGTCCCGGGCCTCCCCCCACAGGCGGGCCAGCAGCGCGACCGGCAGCACGTACCCCTCCGACGGGTACCAGGCCACCTCCTCCACGCCGTCCGGTACCCGCAGGTCCGGCACCAGCCGCCGGGCGCGCCGGGCGCTGATCCACTCGACCGGGTAGTCGCGGGCGCGCAGTTCGGCGACGGCGGCGGCGAGGCGTTCCCGGCCGGGCCCGTGCGCCCACTCCAGGTTTCCGCCCGGGAAGTACCACTGCCCGCCGGGCTCCTGGAGTGCCGCGTGCTCGGCCATTCCCGCGACGTTCAGCTCGTGGTAGGCGAGCGGGTTCTTCTGGTGGGAGTTGATCCAGGCGAACGAGGTCCCGGTGGTGCCGGCGGCGGGCGCTGTGCGCTCGAACACCGTCACCTCGGCGCCCGCGAGAGCCAGTGACCTGGCCGCGCTCGCTCCGACGACTCCCAGTCCCACGACGGCGATACGCATACGGCTCATGCGGTGGTGTCTCCTCTCAGCTCTCGGTGACGGCGGGCAGGCCCAGGGCGGTTTCGGCGGGCTCGGGTGCGCCGGGCCGCCTGCCGGGGCCGGACACGAGCAGGACGAGCAGCGCCAGGACGGACGCCCCGATGCCGTAGACGGCGTACGGCACGGTGGTGCCGGCGAGTTGGGCGGCGGCGCAGCCGGCGATCCCGGCGAGCATGCTGCCCAGCGCCGCCACGGGCCGCAGGGTGAAGCGGCGGCGCAGCAGGTAGCCGCCGAATACGGGTGCGGCCAGGGTGGCGGCCGAGTAGGCGTAGCTGGCCACCAGCCAGTCGAGCGCGCTCGGGAAGGCGATGGCCAGTCCCGCCGCGAGGACGGCGACCAGGACGGTGACGGCCCGGGACAGGGACACCGTTCCCCGGTCGTCGCGGCGGCGCGCGAACACGTTCTGGTACAGGTCCCTGATCACATTGGCGACGACGGACTGCAGGGCGGCGCCGGTGGTGGAGATGATCGTCGCGACGAGGAACGCGCCGTAGACGACGAGGAGGACCGCGGGCAGCCGGGTGATCAGCCAGCCCGCCGCGTCCTCCGGATTGGCCAGCCCCGGGTTCATGGCGCGGACGGCGAGTCCGATGCACCCCGCATACAGGCCGCCCACCAGGATCGTCACCCCGGACAGCACCAGGCCCCGGCGGGCGTCGGAGACCTTCTTGGTCGCGAACACCCGCTGGAAGTAGAGCTGGTTGGTCAGCGTGCCGGGGACGATCGCGGCCACCCACAGCCCGATCTGTTCGCCGCCCACCGCGGTGATGCCGCTGGGCCGCCACAGCTCGTCGGGCACCTTGCCTGTCATCCCACTCCAGCCGCCCGCGAGATGGACGGCGTAGGCGGCCACCACCAGCGACATCACGATCTTGAAGATGCCGAAGACGAAGTCCGTCCACACCACCGAGGTCAGCCCGCCGGGCAGCACGAAGACGAGCGAGCCCGCGGTGATCGTGAGGATCAGGGCGGTGGCGGAGATGCCGGTCAGCTCCCCGAAGAGTTTCGCGAACGCGACGAACTGGGTGGCCAGCCAGCCGAAGGGCACGATGAGCGCGGCCAGCGAGGCCACCGCGGTGACGGGCCTGCTGGTCCCGAAGAGCCTGCTGACGATGTCCGGGACCGTCGTGAAGCGCTGCTGGCGCAGCCAGCGGGCGATCAGGGCGAGGCCGAGAAAGCCGAGCAGGACGCAGCCTTCGTAGGCGAAGACGGACCAGCCGGCCGAGTAGGCGATGCCGACGTGGGCGATGAGCACACCGCCGCCGACGGCGGTGGCGAACTGGGTGATCACGACGACGCCGAGGGGCAGCGACTCGGGCGCCGCGAGCCAGTCGTCGGAATTCTTCGCACGTTTGCCGAAGTACATCGACAGCAGTGCGCCCAGGGCGATGATCAGCGCACTGGCGAGGACGATGGCGAGGATCTGGCCGGTCGAGTTTCTGGGCATGGCCTGCCTCCAGGCATGACGGGACCAGCACCCGTGCACGGCACGTGAGCGGACGGCGCGCGCACGGGTGGTGAGGGTGGGGACGAGGAGCGGCGGGGGGTGTGGGGGTGGGGCCGGGGAGTGTTACCGGTGGGCGAACCGGTGCGGGGACAGTCCGGAGAGGTCGTGCCCGGTCCCACCGGTCAGGACGAGGTCGGCCGCGATCCGGCCGAAGACGGGGGCGAGTTTGAAGCCGTGGCCGGAGAAGCCGGTGAGGACGGTGGCGCGTGCCGCGCCGGGAAGCGGGCCCACGACGGGGTGTCCGTCGGGGGTGAAGCCCTCCGCGTAGGTGCCGATGCGCACCGGGTCCGGGACCAGTCCGGGCAGCAGCCGGCCGACCGCGGCGGACGCCGCGCGCGCGAACGCGGGGTCGGCGCCGCGCGGCAGGTCGTCCGGGCCCTCGATGTCGGGCCAGCCGAGGTGGTGGGGCACGATCTTGACGGCGACCCCGTCGAGCACGGGGAAGCAGGAGAAGCCGGCCTCAGGGTGGCGGCGGATGGCGATGGGCAGCCGGTCCGGCTGGTGCGCTGCCACCTCGCGGGCCGCGAACCAGCAGGCCGTGATGCGCTTCGCCCGCACCGGCAGCCCGGCGAGCGGCGCCAGCCGTGCCGCCCACGGACCGGGGGTGAGGACGACGTGGTCGACGTCCCAGGTCTCTTCCCCCGAGGCGATCCGCCAGCCGTGCGCCGTCTCGGTGAGGTCGTCGACGGGACGGTAGGAGAGGATCCGGGCGCCGTGGCGCTCCGCCGCCTCCAGTGCGGACTGTACCGAGGGTTCGGGGCGCAGGACCCCGGCGCCCGGGTCGTGGAGGGCGATCTCTCCCTCGTCCAGACGGTGCTGGGGGAAGCGGGCCGCGGTCTGCTCCCGGTCGAGGATCTCGTGCGGCAGCCCGGCCTCCTCGGCGCAGTGGCGTACCGCCTTCAGATCGGGCTCGTCGGGCGCGCCGATGGTCAGGCCGCCGCACAGGGTCAGCAGAGCGCGTCCGCTCTCCGCCTCCAGCGTGCGCCACAGCTCGCGGGCCTCCAACAGCAGCGGGACGTAGGAGGCGCCCTCCTTGTAGACGGTGCGGAAGATGCGGGACTCGCCGGCCGAGGCCCCCCGGTCGTGGCCGCGCCCGTAGGCGTCGAAGGCGAGGACCCGCGCGCCGCGGCCGGCCAGTTGCCAGGCGGCCATGGCGCCGATGACTCCGGTGCCGACGATTGCCACACGGGGCGTGGAAGCCGTCATGGAAGCTCCTTGGGAATGCGGCGCGCGGGGACGCGGCACGGGTGGGGTCAGTCGTCGCGGACGGACTGCTCGATGTAGAACTCCATGAGGCCGGGGCGCATCAGATACGCCGCCGACTCGGCGAGTTCTCCGTTCTCCAGCCAGGTGAGCCTGCGCTGCCGCAGGACGGGGACTCCCGGCTCGCAGGCGAGCAGTCCGGCGGTCTTCTCGTCGAGCAGGACGGGATCGAGGTACATGCGGGAGGTGGCGAGGGGCACCCCCTGCGCGCGGAAGTAGGGGATCATCGTCAGGTGCGCCAGGTCCTCGTCGAGCAGGCGGGGCGCCAGTGCGAAGGGGACCGTCGCGTATTCGAGGGCGAGGGGGGTCTCCTCGGTGTCGAACTTGCGGCGCACCAGGTGGTTGACGGGGGTGTCGTCGTCCAGCCCCGGCACGGGAGGGGTCACCTCCGCGGCACGGACGACGGCGGCGCTGTGGACCTCGTGGCGTCCCGGGATCTCCGGGGCGGCCAGCCGGGGATTGACGAACCGCAGCAGGTTCTCCTTGCGGACCCCGTCCGCCACGAACGTGCCCCGGCGCCGGTGCCGTTCGACGAGGCCCGCCTGTGCCAGTTCGTTGAGGACCCGCTGCGCGGTGGCGCGGCCGATCCCGTGCTGTTCCCGCAGCTCGGCCTCGGTGGGCAGCCGTGAGCCGGGCGGCAGTTCCCCGGATCTGATGCGGGCTTCCAACTCGTTCCGGATCCGGAGGTACAGCGGTGCCGACATGAATGGACCGTAGTAGTCGCTCAATTGACCGGTCAATACCCGCGACGGCACGGAAAGGACCGGGTTCCTTCCGCGGTGGCCGGGCCGGATCCGCCGGCGGCCCAACCTTCCGGGCCGCCCGCTCGTCTCACCAGTACGGGGCACGCAGACGAGCGAGGGGGACGCACATGGTCGCGTGGCTGGTGTTCTTGGGGTTACTGCTGGTGTTCGGCACCCTCATCGTCAAGATGATGGTCAAGCCGCCCAACCTCCACGGAGGCCGTCGCGGAAGCCGCGGCTACACCGGGCAGGCATGGCGGGCCGGGGGCAACGAGGAGAGCGGCCCCCACCACGGCGGCAGCGGTGGCGGCGAAGGGTCGTGCGAGGGCGGCGGTTCGTCATGCGGAGGCGGGGTCTCCTCATGCGGGGGCGGGGGTTCGTCGTGCGGGGGTGGCGGAGGCGGCGGCTTCTGACGAGCGGCGCGGGCCCGCCCGTGGCGGGCGAGAGGCCCGGCCCGGACTCCGCCGTCCGGCACCGCGGCCGAGCGCTCGCCGCGCCACCCGTCGCACCCGTGGCGCTTCCGGCACCCGTACCCGTACCCGTGACGTGACGCCCGGGGTGCCGCGGCGTGCCCGGCTCCCCGGGCGTCCGGCCCCGGTGCGCGGGTCAGGACGAGCGGCGGCGGACGAGTTCCGTGGGCAGCACGAGGTAGGGCCCCTGCTCCGCGCCGGCCCGGTCGCGCTCGTGGGACATCAGCTCCAGCAGCATCCGGACCATGGCCCGGCCCATCTCCTCGATGGGCTGCCGCACGGTCGTCAGCGGCGGGTCCATGTGGCGGGCGACCGCGGAGTCGTCGAAGCCGACGAGGGCCACGTCGCCGGGGACCTCGCGTCCCGCCTCGCGCAGCGCCAGCCGGGCGCCGGCCGCCATCACGTCGGAGGCGCAGAAGACCGCGTCCACCCCCGGCTCCCTCTCCAGGAGGGCGCACATGGCCCGGTGGCCGCCCTCCTCGGTGAAGTCCCCCTCCACGACGAGCCGTTCGCCAGGCCGTGCGCCCTGGCGGCCGGCGGCGCGCAGTGCCTCGTGGTAGCCGTCGAGGCGGCACCGGGCCCCGTACATGTCCAGCGGGCCGGTGATCGTGGCGACCTGCCGCCTGCCCCGGCCGATCAGGTGCTCGACAGCGAGCTGGGCGCCGAGGAAGTTGTCGGAGTCGACATAGGGCACGTGCTCGGCGTGTGAGCGGCGGCCGCTGATCACCGCGGGCATCCCCACCTCCCGCAGCAGATCGGGCAGCGGGTCGTCACCGTGCACGGACACCATCAGGACGCCGTCCACGCGGTGCGCCGCGGCGTACTGGGTGAAGCGCTCCCGGCTCCGTTCGTCGTGCAGCAGGGTCAGCAGCAGCTGCATGTCCGTCTCGGCCAGCTGTGTGCTCACCCCGCGCAGGATCTCCGAGAAGTAGGGCTCCGCGAAGAGCCGGTTCTCCTGCTCGGGGACCACGAGGGCGACGGCGTCCATGCTGCCGGCGGCCAGGGCGCGGGCGGCGCGGTTGGGGACGTAGCCGAGTTCGGCCACGGCCGCCTGGACGGCCGCGCGGGTGCGCTCGCTCACCCGGGGCGAGCCGTTGATGACCCGGGAGGCCGTCCCCCGGCCGACGCCCGCACGCGCGGCGACCTGTTCCAGGGTCGGCCCGGACCTCCCGGCGTCTCCCCCGCGGGCTGCTGGCATGGACGGGTCCTCCTTCTGCGGCGCCGGCCGCGCCGCCGCTGGTCCGGTGAGTCGTGCTGTGCGGGTCTCATTCAACTACACCGTGCTGTGGAAGCGCTCCCCTGTCCGAACCCTCTTGACGCCACGGCACTTTCCACCCATGCTGCATCGCATTGATGGGAGCGCTCCCATAGTTTTGCGTCGGCGCCATTGACCATGGAGCGGCTCCCGGCTTTCCGCGGCTTCGGGAGGGGACGGCAGAGCATGCGCACCATCGGGAAGACACCTGGCACCGGGAAGAGAACCCCGCGGCCCGCGCGCCGCCACCGCTTCGTCGGCGCCGGTCTGGCGGCCGTCCTCAGCGCGGGTCTGCTGGCCGGCTGCGCCGAGGACGGCGGCTCCAGCGCGAACGCCGACGGCAAGACGACCCTCTCCGTGGGGGTCTTCGGCGTCTTCGGCTACAAGCAGGCCGGCCTCTACGACGAGTACGAGAAGAAGCACCCGGGCATCCGCATCCAGGAGAACTCGACCGAGCGGAACGAGAACTACTACCCGGCCCTCCTCAACCACCTGTCGGCCAACAGCGGGCTGAGCGACATCCAGGCCGTCGAGGTGGACAACATCAGCGAGGTGGCCCGGCTGCACGCGGACAAGTTCGTCGACATGGCCAAGGAGGACGGGGTCGACAAGTCCGACTGGCTCGGCTGGAAGTGGAACCAGGCCAAGGCACCCGGCGGACAGGTCGTCGGCCTGGGCACCGACATCGGCCCGATGGGCGTCTGTTACCGCAAGGACCTCTTCCAGAAGGCCGGCCTGCCCACCGGCCGCGAGGAGGTCGGCAGACTGTGGCAGGGCGACTGGTCCAAGTACGTCGAGACCGGCGAGACGTACATGAAGAAGGCACCGAAGGGCACCGCCTTCATGGACGGCGCCGCCGGCCTGTACAACGGCTCGGTCGCCAGCTACCCCACCAAGTACTACAGCGCCGGCGGAAAGCTGGTCTACAAGAAGAGCAAGGCCGTCCGCGCGTCCTGGGACCTGGCCATGCGCGCCGTCGAGGGCAGGATGACCGGGCGCCTCAAGCAGTTCGACAAGGAGTGGGACCAGGCGTACGCCAACGGCACCTTCGCCAGCGTCATCTGCCCGCCGTGGATGCTCGGCTACATCAAGGAGAAGGCCGGGGACAAGGGCGCCGACAAGTGGGACGTGGCCGCCGCGCCCAAGCCCGCCAACTGGGGCGGCTCGTTCCTGACCGTGCCCAAGCGCGGCAAGCACGCCGAGGAGGCCCTGAAGCTGGCCAAGTGGCTGACCGCGCCGAAGCAGCAGGCCAAGCTGTTCCGCAAGCAGGGCAGCTTCCCCAGTGCGCGGGCCGCCTACGCGCTGCCCGAGGTCAAGGACGCCACACACGCGTACTTCGGTGACGCGCCCATCGGAAAGATCTTCTCCCGGGCGGCCGAGGGCATCCCCACCGTCCCGCTCGGCCCGAAGGACCAGACGGTCAAGACGACCATCTCCGACATCGGCATCCTCCAGGTCGAGCAGCAGGGCAAGTCGCCCGAGGAGGGCTGGAACGCCGCGGTGAAGAAGATCGATGACGTCGTCGAGGACTGACCCGGCCCCAGGGGCCCGGGCCACCGGGCGTCCCGCACCGGCGGCCGGCGCCCCCGCGCGGGCCCGGGAGGGCCGGGGCAGCCGGCGCCACCGGTGGGACGCCCGGTGGAGCCCCTACGCCTTCATCGCGCCGTTCTTCTGCTTCTTCGCCGCCTTCGGCCTCTTCCCGCTGCTGTACACGGGCTGGGCCTCCCTCCACCGGGTCTCGCTGCACGACCCCGCGCACATGGAGTGGGTGGGGCTGCGGAACTTCTCCCGGCTGCTGGAGGACGACTTCTTCTGGAACGCCCTGCGCAACACCTTCACCATCGGCGTCCTGTCCACCGTGCCGCAACTGCTGATGGCGCTGGGACTGGCGCACCTGCTCAACTACAAGCTGCGGGGCTCGACGTTCTTCCGGGTCGCCGTGCTCACCCCGTACGCCACCTCGGTGGCCGCGGCCACCCTGGTGTTCGGCATGCTCTTCGGCCGCGACTACGGGATGATCAACTGGGGGCTGGGGCTGGTCGGCATCGACCACATCGACTGGGAGAACGGCACCTGGACCTCCCAGCTCGCCGTCTCGGCCATCGTGATCTGGCGGTGGACCGGCTACAACGCCCTGATCTACCTCGCCGCGATGCAGGCCGTCCCGCACGACCTGTACGAGTCGGCCGCGCTGGACGGCGCCTCCCGCCGGCAGCAGTTCGTGCACGTGACCCTGCCCAGCCTGCGGCCGACGATCCTGTTCACCGTGGTCGTCTCCACCATCGGCGCCACCCAGCTGTTCGGCGAGCCCCTGCTGTTCGGCGGCTCGCAGACGGGCGGCGGCTCCCACCAGTACCAGACGCTCGGGCTGTACCTGTACGAGCAGGGCTGGTTCGACTTCCAGCTCGGCCGGGCCTCCGCCATCGCCTGGGCGATGTTCCTGATCCTCATCGCGATCGGCCTGCTCAACTGGCTGGTCGCCCGACGACTCAACAAGACCCACTGAAGGGGGCGGGACATGCAGCCAGCCACGGCCCGGCGGCGCCGGGCCCCGAGAGCCGGGGGCGCCGGGCGGCACCTGCACGCCGGGCCGGTCACCTACGCCGTGCTCGTGGTCTTCACGGCCGGATCGCTCCTGCCCCTCGTCTGGACGGCCGTCGCCGCTTCCCGGGACAACCAGCGGCTGGCCGAGACACCTCCGCCCTTCTGGTTCGGCGGCAACCTGTTCGCGAACCTGACCACCGCGTGGCAGGACGCCAACATGGGCAAGGCGCTGCTCAACACCGTCTTCGTGGCGGGCACCATCGCGCTGAGCACCGTGGTGTTCGCCACCCTGGCGGGGTACGCCTTCGCCAAGCTCCGCTTCCGCGCCAAGAACGCGCTGCTGCTGGCGGTGATCGGCACGATGATGGTGCCGCCGCAGCTGAGCGTCGTCCCGCTGTTCATGGCGATCGCCGAACTGGAGTGGACCAACCAGCTCCAGGCGGTGATCCTGCCGATGATGGTGAACGCCTTCGGCGTCTTCTTCATGCGGCAGTACCTGGTGGGCGCGCTGCCCACCGAACTGATCGAGGCGGCGCGCGTGGACGGCGCCCACAGCCTGCGCGTCGTCTGGCACGTGGTCTTCCCCGCCGCCCGGCCCGCGATGGCCGTTCTGGGCATGCTGACGTTCGTCCTGGCCTGGAACGAGTTCTTCTGGCCGATCATCGCCCTCACCCAGGACAACCCCACCGTGCAGGTCGCCCTGACCGGCCTGGGCCGCGGCTACATCCCCGACGAGTCCGTCATCATGGCCGGCGCGCTGCTGGGCACCCTGCCGCTCCTCGTCGCCTTCGCCCTGTTCGGCAAGCAGATCGTCGGCGGCGTCATGCAGGGAGCGGTCAAAGGCTGACCCGTACCCCGATGCCCCGTGCCGGATGCCCGACCCCCGATGATGGGAGCGCTCCTATGACCCTGCCCACCGACGAGACACCGGCCACCGCCGAGGACCCCACCGCACCTGTGCGTTTCCCGGCGGGATTCCTGTGGGGCGCCGCCACCGCCGCCTACCAGATCGAGGGAGCCGCACGGGAGGACGGCCGGACACCCTCCATCTGGGACACCTTCTCCCACACCCCGGGCAAGGTGACCGGAGGCGACACCGGCGACGTGGCCTGCGACCACTACCACCGGTGGCGCGCGGACGTGGCGCTGATGGCGGAACTCGGCCTGGGCGCCTACCGCTTCTCCACCTCCTGGCCCCGCGTCCAGCCCGGCGGGCGGGGCCCCGCCTCGCAGCGGGGGCTCGACTTCTACCGGGCCCTCACCGACGAACTGCTGGCCGCGGGCATCACCCCGGCCCTCACCCTCTACCACTGGGACCTGCCGCAGGAGCTGGAGGACGCCGGCGGCTGGCCAGCCCGGGAGACGGCGTACCGCTTCGCGGAGTACGCCGGGATCGTCGCCGACGCCCTCGGGGACCGCGTCGAGCTGTGGACCACGCTCAACGAGCCGTGGTGCAGCGCCTTCCTGGGGTACGGCTCGGGGGTGCACGCCCCAGGCCGGACCGACCCCGTGGCCGCCCTCCGCGCCGCGCACCACCTCAACCTGGGGCACGGGCTGGCCGTCCAGGCGCTGCGCGCGGCGCTGCCGGCGCGTGCCCGCGTCACCGTCAGCCTCAACCCG
>NZ_VJOK01000001.1:649324-656644 GCF_013302895.1 Streptomyces albus subsp. chlorinus
AGCCCCGCCGACCAGGACGCGGCCCGCCGCATCGACGCCCTGGCCACCCGCGTGTTCACCGGCCCGATGCTGCACGGCAGATACGACGAGGACCTGCTCGCCGACACCGCCCGGGTCACGGACTGGTCCTTCGTGCGGGACGGCGATCCGGGGCTGGCCGGGCAGCCGCTCGACTGCCTGTGCGTCAACTACTACACGCCCACCGTGGTCTCCACCGCCCCGGAGGGCACCGTGCCCGAGCGCCGGGACGGGCACGGCGCCGGCGCGCACTCCCCCTGGCCGGGTGCCGACCGCGTCGCCTTCCACCAACTGCCCGGCGAGCGCACCGCGATGGGCTGGAGCATCGACCCGGGCGGCCTGCGCGACCTGCTGCTCCGCTTCCACCGCGAGGCACCCGGCACACCGCTGTACGTGACCGAGAACGGCGCCGCCTACCCGGACGAACCGGACGCCGACGGCCGCTTCCACGACCCCGCACGCATCGCCTATGTGCACCGCCATCTGGAGGCCGTGCACGAGGCGATCCGGCAGGGGGCCGATGTACGCGGCTACTTCGTGTGGTCGCTGCTGGACAACTTCGAGTGGGCCTGGGGCTACGGCAAGCGCTTCGGCCTCGTGCACGTCGACTACGCCACCCAGCGGCGCACCCCGAAGTCGAGCGCGGCCTGGTACGCGCGGCTCGCCCGCTCGGGCACCCTGCCGCCGCCCGCCTGACCGCACCGCCCCGTCGGGGGCCTGCCCGGTTCCGGGCAGGCCCCCGACGGGGCACCGTACGAACACAGGCCCGCCGAACTGCCGGGCGGAATCGGTGAACCCCTCGGTGACGGACCGCTTAACGGTCATTAACATCACCGGGTGACGCCGGTGCGCGGCGTCCGCCCACAAGAACTCCCGGCGGCGGCGACCGGGCAACCGAGCGCCGCGACTGCCGCATCGGCGTTAGGAGCTGGCCGTGGCCTCTGACTTCCCCCTCACCCGGACGACGAGTCCGCTTCCCGGCGCGGAGCGCGAGCGCGTCCTCGCGGCACCGGGCTTCGGCCGGTACTTCACCGACCACATGGCCACGGCCACCTGGAGCGCCGACCGGGGCTGGCACGGCCACCGGGTCGGCCCGCTGGAGCCGTTCTCCCTGCACCCGAGCGCGGCGGTGCTGCACTACGCGCAGGAGATCTTCGAGGGACTCAAGGCGTACCGGCACGCCGACGGCAGCGTCTGGCTGTTCCGTCCCGGGGCGAACGCCGCCCGCTTCGCCCGCTCCGCCCGGCGGCTGGCTCTTCCGGTGCTGCCGGAGGAGGACTTCCTGGCCGGGGTGGAGGCACTGGTGCGCGCCGACGAGCCGTGGGTGCCCGTGCCGAGCAGCGAGGAGAGCCTGTATCTGCGGCCCTTCATGTTCGCCTCCGAGGCGTTCCTCGGGGTGCGCCCGGCCAAGGAGATCACCTTCTCGGTCATCGCGAGCCCGGCCGGCCCCTACTTCGCCAACGGTCTCAAGGGGGTGACGCTGTGGGTGAGCAGTACCTACACCCGCTCGGCGAAGGGCGGCACGGGCGCGGCCAAGTGCGGCGGCAACTACGCGGGGAGCCTCGCCGCCCAGCTGGAGGCCGAGGAGCACGGCTGCGACCAGGTGCTCTACCTCGACGCGGCGGGCGAGGGCCATCTGGAGGAGTCGGGCACCATGAACCTGTGCCTGGTCACCGCGGACGGCCGCCTGATCACCCCGGAGCTGGGCACCATCCTGGAGGGCGTCACCCGCGACACCATCCTCGCGCTGGCCGCCGACTTCGGGCTCACCCCCAAGGAGTGCTCGGTCACCCTCGACGAGCTGCGTTCGGGCGTCGAGGACGGTTCGATCACCGAGGTGTTCGCCGCCGGCACGGCGGCCGTGGTGACGCCGGTCGTCGGCTTCAAGGGCGAGGGCTACGCGTTCACCGTCGGGGACGGCGGGCCGGGCAAGCAGACGGCGGCCCTGCGCTCCCGGGTCCTGGACATCCAGTACGGCCGCGCGGAGGACACCCACGGCTGGCTGCACCGGGTGCTGTGACCCCGGCACCGGGGCGGGACGGCACCCGCGCGGGCGGCCGGTGCGGCGGTGGAGGGCGCCCGGACGGCGGGCTGGTCCTGCCCCCGCCGCGGGCCCTGCCGGCTCCGGGTCCGCTACGGCACCCCCGAAGGGGCACGCCCGCCGTCCACGAGGGAGGATGGGAGGGTACGCCCCGGCCAGGAAGGTGCCGTCGTCGTGAGGAACCACGAGGAGCCGCCCGAAGGCGACCCCGGCGGCGCGCCCGGAGTGAGCCTGTCCCCGCCCGGCGGGCTCCTGGACGTGCTGGCCGTGGGAGCCGTCGTGCTGGACGCGCGCGGGCGCATCGTGCTGTGGAGCCCCCAGGCCGAGCAGTTGTTCGGTTACTCGGCGGAGGAGGCCCTCGGCCGGTACGCCGCCCCGCTGCTGGTGCCGGACGAGCACACGGAGGTCGTCCTGCGCCTGTTCGACCAGGTCGTGCGGGAGGGCAGGAGCTGGGCGGGTTCGTTCCCCGTCAAGTGCCGCGACGGGAGGATCAGGGCCCTGGAGTTCCGCAACATGCGGCTCAACGACGACCGGGGCGACGTCTACGCGCTGGGCCTGGTCACGGACCAGGCCACGCTGCGGGAGGTGGAACGGAGCCTGGCGTTCTCCGGGCGCCTGGTGGAGCAGTCGCCCATGGGCATCGCCGTCCTGGACACGGAGTTGCGGTACGTGTCCGTCAACCCCACGCTCACCCGGCTGGACGGCGTGAGCGCCGAGGAGCACCTGGGCCGGACCGTCCACGACATCCTGCCGCCGCGGCACGCCAGGGACGCCGAGCGGGTGCTGCGGCAGGTGCTGGAGACGGGCGAGCCGATGATCGACCGGGAGGTGCTCGGGGGCGAGACGTCCTCGGGCGAGGGGCATGCCTGGTCCGTGTCCGTCTTCCGGCTCGACGACGCCGGCGGACGGCCCCTGGGGCTGACCATCTCCGTCACCGATGTCACCGAACGTCACCGGACCGCCCGGCAGGCCGAGCAGGCCCGGCAGCGCCTCTCCCACCTCGCGGAAGCCTCCGTACGCATCGGTACGACGCTCGACCTGGACCAGACCGCCCGCGAACTCGCCCAGGTCGCCGTGCCCGACCTGGCCGACATCGCCGCCGTCGACGTGCTGGACGCCGCCGTCCGGGACCAGCCCGTCCGCATCCCCGAGGAACAGACCGCCACCTTCCGGGCGCTGGCGCTGGTGACCGACTACCCCACGGTCGCCGCCGACGCCGCCGACCCGCCCGGACACGTGGCCCGCTACGGTGCCGAGCGGCTGGTGACCCGCTGTGTCGCCACGGCCGAGCCCGTCGTCGTCCCGGCGGTCCGCGACGAGGACCTGCGGTACATCGCGCGGGACGAGCACGCCGCCGCGCTGCTGGCCCGCGCGGGCGTCCACTCCTACCTGGCCGTACCGCTCATCGCCCGCGGCGAGGTGCTGGGCGCCCTCGACCTCAAGCGCACCCGCAACCCCAAGCCCTTCGACCGCGACGACATCATCCTCGCCTGCGAGCTGGCCGGGCGCGCGGCCGTCTGCATCGACAACGCCCGCCTCTACCGCCAGCAGCGCAACATCGCCCTGACCCTCCAGCGCAGCATGCTGCCCACCCCGGCCACCACCCGCAGCGCGCTGCGGGTCGCCTCCCGCTACCAGCCCGCCGGGGCGCACAGCGAGGTCGGCGGCGACTGGTTCGACGTCATCGACCTGGAGGGCGGCTCGACGGCGCTGGTGGTCGGCGACGTGATGGGAAGCGGCATCAACGCCGCCGCCACCATGGGCCGGCTGCGCACCGCCACCCAGACGCTCAGCAGGCTGGCGCTGTGCCCGTCCGAGGTGCTGCGCCACCTCGACCAGATCACCACGGGACTCGACCCGTTCTTCGCCACCTGCCTGTACGCGGTGCACGACCCCGCCCGGCGCACCTGCAAGCTGGCCTCGGCCGGTCACCTGCCCTCCGTCCTCGTGCCCGCCGGCGGCGAGCCCCGGCTCCTGGAGCCGCCGACGGGCGCGCCGCTGGGCACCGGCGTCGGGGAGTTCGGCACCGTCACCGTCGACCTGCACCCGGGCGACCGGCTGGTCCTCTACACCGACGGGCTGATCGAGACCCGGCACGACGACATCGACGACCGGCTGCGGGTGCTGCTGGACCTGCTGCGTCCGGGCCCCGACTCCGGCGAGTCGCTGGAGAAGCTGTGCGACCGGCTGCTGACCACCCTGCGCCATCCCGGCAACCACGACGACGTCGCCCTCTTGGTGACCAGCCCCCGGGAGTGACCGGGGTGCCGGGGGCGGGGCCGCCGGGCTGGACGTAGGGTCGTGCCGTACCCGGGCCGTGGCAGGATGCGGCCCGTCGTGGCTGGAAGGCGACCGTGACTGCGAACACCGAGCACCCGATTCTGCTGGATCTGCCGCCGCTGACCGCGGAGCGCTTCGCCGCCGTCGAGGACAAGATCGCCGCGCTGCTCCGGACGCGGTGCGACGTGGTGGCCATGCAGGGCGAGGCACTGCTGCCGCTGGAGGCGTGCATCCGTTCGGCCGCGCCGCGGGGCAGTACGGCGCTGAACATCGTCACCGGGCCGTACGGGGAGACGTTCGGCGGCTGGCTGCGCTCCTGCGGTGCCGAGGTCGTCACCCTGACGGCGCCGTTCACCGGGGCGGCCGGCGTGGACGAGGTGGCCCGGGCGCTGCGGGAGCACCCGCACATCGGCCTGGTGAGCCTGGTCCACGCGGAGGCGGCGACCGGCAACACCAACCCCGTCGCGGAGATCGGCCCCGTGGTGCGCGAACACGGCGCGCTGCTGATGCTGGACGCCGTCGCCTCGGTGGGCGCCGAACCGCTGCTGACCGACGAGTGGGGCGTGGACCTGTGCGTCATCGGCGGGCAGAAGGCGCTGGCCGGTCCCGCCGGGGTGTCGGCCGTCTCCGTCAGCGCGCGTGCCTGGGAGCGGATCGCCGCGAACGGGCAGGCGCCGCGCCGGTCCTACCTCTCGCTGCTGGACTGGAAGGAGCGGTGGCTCGACGGCGGCCGCACCGCCCTGCCGCACGCCCCTGCGCAGTTGGAGATGCTGGCCCTGGAACAGGCCGTCGACCGGATCGCCGCCGAGGGCCTGGACGCGTCGATCGCCCGGCACCGTGCGGCGTCCGCCGCGACCCGGGCCGCCGCACGCCTGCTGCCGGGCCTGGCCCCGTACGTGGTACGCGACCAGGACGCCGCCCCGGCCGCCACCACGCTGCGCGCACCCCAGGACGTGGACGCCCGCGAGGTGGTGGCCGCGGCGCTCAAGGCGGATCCGCGGGTGCCGTTGCAGGCGGCGGCGGGTGCGCTGGCCGCACAGATGCTGCGCGTCAACCACTACGGGCGGGCGGCCGACCGGGCGGTGGTCCAGGACACCGTGCGGGCGCTCGCCGCCGGTCTGGAGTCGCTGGGCGTGCCCGGGGGTCCGGACGCCGCCGGGACGGCCGAGGCCGCCGAGGCGGCCGGTGCGGCCTGGGACGCGGTGGTGGCTGGGTAGCGCCCCGGGACCGGTCCAGGCCCGGGGTCCGGACCGGTCCCGGGTCCGATTCCGGTTCCGGTTCCGGTTCCGGTTCCGGTTCCGTCCAGGGTCGGCCGGTGGCCGGGGCGGCGCCCGCCGGGTGCGGGCCGCTCACTCCGGCCAGGGCGACTCCAGGAGGGTGCGCACGAAGTCGCCGCGCCTGAAGTGCGGGTCGTAGTGCGTCAGTACGTCGGCCTTCACAGTGCCGAAGGTGGTCTGCGGCTTCTGCTCCACCCCGTCCGCGAACGCCCGCAGGATGCGCTGCTTGAAGGCCGGGCGCGGATGCAGGGCGACGACGGCCTCGCGGTCGGCCGCCTCCAGTTCGTCGAAGCCGAAGCCGAGGACGTCGTACTCCACGCCCGCCGCCACCAGCGCCACCTCGGGTTCCATGTGTTCCGGGATGCCCGGGGTGGTGTGCAGGGCGATCGCCGTCCACACCCGCCGGATGCTGTCCTCGGGCACCCCGCGGGCCTGGAGGAAGCGGCGGGCCTCGTCCGCGCCGTCCACCTCGAAGCGGCGCCCGCTGGTGCGGAACGGTTCCCCCAGCCCGACGTCGTGGAAGAGCGCCGCGACGTAGAGCAGTTCGGGGTCGTGGCTGAGTCCCCGGGCGCGGCCCAGGAGGCTGCCGAAGAAGAAGACCCGGCGCGAATGGTCGTAGATCAGGTCGCTGGCGGTGTCGCGTACGAGTTCGTTGGCCTCGGCGGCCAGCCGGGAGTCGGGCACCTGTACGTCCGCCGGGCCGTGCTGCTGGCTCATCGGCCTCCTTGGTCTCCTCGCCGTCCTGCCGCCACCGTCCTGTCCGCCCCCGTGCCGCCCGCCGGGCCGCTCAGTGGCCGCCGGGTGTGGGCTCCAGGACGAAGACCGGGATCTCGCGGTCGGTCTTCTTCTGGTAGTCGGCGTAGTCGGGGTACGCCTCCACGGCGCGCTCCCACCACACCGCCTTCTCCTCTCCGGTGACCTCCCGGGCGGTCATGTCCTGCTTCTTGGGACCGTCCTGGAGTTCGACCCGGGGGTCGGCCACCAGGTTGTGGTACCAGACCGGGTGCGAGGCCGCGCCGCCCTTGGAGGCCACCACGGCGTACTTCCCGTCGTGCTCGACCCGCATCAGCGGCGTCTTGCGGACCTTGCCGGACCTGGCGCCCCGCGTGGTGAGGATGATGACGGGCATGCCCCGCATGGTCGTGCCCTCCGTACCGCCGGAGCGCTCGTACAGATCGACCTGGTCGCGTACCCACTGCTCCGGGCTCGGCTCGTACTCACCCTGGATCGGCATACTGCGTTCGTCCCCTCGTCGATTCGTCGTCCCGCGTCTGGCCGGGGTCCCGCGTCGGGCCGGGATGCCTCCGGCACTGACGGGTTACCACAGGCGGCCCTCACGTACACGTGACAGGGCCGGGGCGCGGGAGCGCCGAGTGGGGCCGCGCGGAAAGCGGGCAGGCCGGTGCGGGGCCGCCCGGAGGACGGGATAGCGTGACGGCAGCGTGCCGCCGGGCACGCGGAAAGTTCCATCACACGGAGGAAGAGCTCACGTGGCCCGTATCGAGGACGCGCGCAAGACCTTTGACAAGTTCGACCGGAACGGGGACGGGTTCGTCACGCCGGTCGAGTTCCAGCAGGCCATGGTGGAGATGGGGGACCGGCACTACACCGTGGGCCTGGCCGAGGCGATAGTGAGGACCCGCGACGCGAACGGTGACGGGGTCCTCACGTTCGAGGAGTTCTTCGAGAAGGCCAAGGACCTCT
>NZ_VJOK01000001.1:657010-679425 GCF_013302895.1 Streptomyces albus subsp. chlorinus
GCCGGCCCTGTCGGTTCGGCGCCAACTCGCCCCGGGCCGTAGGGTGTCGCCAGCGAGTTCGAGGCCCCGGCCGACCACCGGGGCACCAGTGCGGGGAGCGGCCATGCGGGAAACCGGTGACGGGCAGGAGCAGTTGAACACGGGCACGGCGCACTCGGCCCGGGTCTACGACTACATCCTCGGCGGCAAGAACCACTACGAGGCCGATGTCGCGGCCGGTGACGCGATGGTCGCGATGTGGCCCGCGCTGCCGGTGCACATGCGGGCCAACCGCGCGTTCATGCTGCGCGCGAGCCGTTACCTGGCCCGGGAGCGGGGAGTGCGCCAGTTCCTCGACATCGGCACCGGGCTGCCGACCTCGCCGAACCTGCACGAGGTGGTCCAGCGCGTCGCGCCGGACTCCCGTGTGGTCTATGTCGACAACGACCCGATCGTGCTGAACTACGCGCAGGCGCTGCTCACCAGCACCCCGGAGGGCCGCACCACCTACGTGGAGGCGGACATGCGGGACCCGGACGCCATCCTCGGCTCCGCCGGCTTCCGCGACACCCTGGACCTGAGCGAGCCGGTGGCGCTGCTGGTCATCGGCATGCTGCACTTCATCCACCCCGGCGACGACGACCACGGGCTGCTCCGCCGGCTCCTGGACCCGCTCCCCGCCGGCAGCTACCTGGCCGCGACCATCGGCACCGCGGACTTCGCGCCCGAGGAGGTGGGCCGCGTCGCCGAACGGTACGCGGCGGAGGGCATGCCGATGGCACTGCGCACCCACGAGGAGGCCACCGCGTTCTTCGCCGGGCTCGACCTGGCCGACCCCGGCGTGGTGCAGGTCCACAAGTGGCGTCCGGACCCCGGAGACGCGCGGGTGCGCGACGAGGACATCGCCATGTACGGCGGCCTGGCCCGCAAGCCGCACTGAGGCGGGCCCGCCGGCGCGGGGGCCGGGCCCGGGCGCACCGGCGCGGGAGCTAGGCCCGCGGGGGCGGGTTCCGCGCGGCGTTGGGGTCGAGTACGTGCTGTACGTACCGTTCGGCCGTCTCCGCCAGCACCCGCGTGCCGTCGCGGGCCCACAGGTCCGGGTTGAAGATCTCCACCTCGGCGGGGCCCCGGTAGCCGGCGGCGTCCACCAGGGCGCGCAAGCCCCGCAGGTCGACGCAGCCGTCGCCGAGCTGGCCCCGGCCCAGCAGCGCGCCCTCGGGCAGCGGGGTGACCCAGTCGGCGAGCTGGAAGGCGGCGATGCGGCCGCCGCGGCCCGCGCGGGCGATCTGGGCGGGTGCCTGGTCGTCCCACCACAGGTGGTAGGTGTCCACGACGACGCCGACCTGGCCGGCCGGGAACCGCTCGGCCAGGTCCAGGGCCTGCGCGAGGGTGGAGACCACGCACCGGTCGGAGGCGAACATGGGGTGCAGTGGCTCGATCGCCAGGCGGACGCCCCGGTCCGCCGCGGCCTCGCACAGTTCGGCCAGGGCGTCGGCGACGCGTTCGCGGGCCGCCGCCAGGTCGCGGTCACCGTCGGGGAGGCCGCCGGCGACCAGGACGAGCGTCGGGGTGCCGAGCGTGGCGGCCTCGTCCAGCGCCGCCCGGTTGTCGTCCAGGGCGCGGCGCCGCTCGGCCGGAGTGGTGGCGGTCAGGAAGCCGCCGCGGCACAGCGAGGTGACGGTGAGTCCGGCGTCCCGCAGGAGCCGGGCCGCCGCCCTCGGGCCGTACCGCCGCACCGGCTCGCGCCACAGCCCGACCTGGGTGATACCGAGCGTGCCGCAGGCGTCGGCCAGTCGGGGCAGGGTGAGCTGTTTGACGGTCTGCTGGTTGATGGAGAAGCGGGCCAGGTCGGACGGTGTGTGCGGGAGGGGTGTCACCGGGGCACTCCGTGGACGGCGAGGAGCCGCTCGATGCGGTCGCGGGCGAGGTCGGGGTCGGGGAAGAGGCCGAGTCCGTCGGCGAGTTCGTAGGCCCGCGCCAGGTGCGGCAGCGAGCGGGCCGACTGGAGGCCGCCGACCATGGTGAAGTGGTCCTGGTGCCCGGCGAGCCAGGCGAGGAGGACGACGCCGGTCTTGTAGTAGCGGGTCGGTGCCTGGAACAGATGCCGTGCGAGGGGGACGGTCGCATCGAGCGCGGCGCGGAAGGCGGCCGTGTCGCCGGCATCGAGGGTGCGGACGGCCTCGGCGGCCAGCGGGGCGAGCGGGTCGAAGACGCCCAGCAGCGCGTGGCTGAACCCGTGGGCGTCCCCCGCGATGAGTTCCGGGTAGTGGAAGTCGTCCCCCGTGTAGCAGCGCACCCCGTCCGGCAGCCGGCGGCGCAGCCGTACCTCGCGGTCGGCGTCCAGCAGCGAGACCTTCACGCCGTCCACCGTGCCGGGGTGGTCGGAGAGGATCGCCAGGAACGTCTCGGTGGCGGCGTCGAGGTCCGTACTGCCCCAGTAGCCCTCCAGTGCGGGGTCGAACACGGGGCCGAGCCAGTGCAGGATCACCGGTTGGGCGGCCTGGCGCAGCAGGTGACCGTAGACGTCCCGGTAGTCCTCGGGCCCGCGGGCGGTGGCGGCCAGCGCGCGCGAGGCCATCAGGACCGCCTGGGCGCCCGCCTGCTCGACCGTCTCCAACTGCTCCTCGTACGCCGCGCGTACCTGGGCCGTCCCGGTGGCGGGTCCGGCCAGCTGGTCGGTGCCCGCCCCGCAGACGATCCGGCCGCCGCTCGCGCGGGCCTCGGCGGCCGAGCGCGCGATCAGCTCGGCGGCACCGGCCCAGTCCAGCCCCATGCCGCGCTGCGCGGTGTCCATCGCCTCGGCCACGCCCAGCCCGTGCGCCCACAGATGGCGGCGGAAGGCGAGGGTGGCGTCCCAGTCCACGGCGGCGGGGCCGCCGGGGTGGGTGTCGGCGAAGGGGTCGGCCACCACGTGCGCGGCGGCGAGGACCGTACGGGAGGTCAGCGGGCCGCGCCCCGCCGGGCCGGTGACCGCGGGGGCGGGCTCGGCGCGCGGCACGTAGGTGCGCAGCACGCCGTCCGGACCGGGCAGCCGGACGGCCCGGTCCCCCACCGCGTGACCGGCGTCATGCGCCCGGGCGCTCACAGCGACAGTTCCGGTACGGGGAGGCGGCGGCCCTCGGCCGCGGATCGCAGACCGAGTTCGGCGAGCTGGACGCCGCGGGCGCCGGCCGCCAGGTCCCACGCGTAGGGGGTGTCCAGGGCGACGTGGCGGAGGAAGAGTTCCCACTGGGCCTTGAAGCCGTTGTCGAACTCGCCGTTGTCCGGGACCTCCTGCCACTGCGCGCGGAACGGCTCGGCCTGCGGCAGGTCCGGGTTCCACACCGGCTTGGGCGTGGCCGACCGGTGCTGGGCCCGGCACCGGCGCAGCCCGGCGACGGCCGAGCCCTCGGTGCCGTCCACCTGGAACTCGACCAGTTCGTCGCGGTGCACCCGTACCGCCCACGAGGAGTTGATCTGGGCGACTGCGCCGCCCTCCAGCTCGAAGATCCCGTAGGCGGCGTCGTCGGCGGTCGCCCGGTAGGGCTCGCCCCGCTCGTCCCAGCGGCGCGGGATGTGGGTGGTGACGTGGGCCTGGACGGAGGTGACGCGGCCGAAGAGGTGGTGCAGCACGTACTCCCAGTGGGGGAACATGTCCACGACGATGCCGCCGCCGTGCTCGGCCCGGTAGTTCCAGGACGGGCGCTGCGCCTCCTGCCAGTCACCCTCGAACACCCAGTAACCGAACTCGCCGCGCACCGAGAGGATCCGCCCGAAGAAGCCGCCGTCGACGAGCCGCTTGAGTTTCCGCAGCCCCGGCAGGAACAGCTTGTCCTGGACGACGCCGTGCTTGACACCCGCCTCCCGCGCGAGCCGGGCGAGTTCCCGCGCGCCCTCGGAACGGGTGGCGGTGGGCTTCTCCGTGTAGAGGTGCTTGCCCGCCGCGATGGCCTTCCTCAGCGCGTCCTCGCGGGCGGAGGTCACCTGGGAGTCGAAGTAGATGTCCACGGAGGGATCGGCGAGGACGGCCTCCAGGTCGGTGGTCCACTCCCGCAGACCGTGCCGGGCGGCGAGCGCCGCGAGGGCGTGCTCGCGCCGTCCGACGAGCACGGGTTCGGGCATCAGGGTGGTGCCGTTCCCGAGGTCGAGTCCGCCCTGCTCGCGGAGGGCGAGGAGCGAACGGACGAGATGCTGCCGGTACCCCATGCGTCCCGTCACGCCGTTCATGGCGATCCGTACGGCCCTGACTGCCACGTGGACCCTTCCTCTCCGGTCCGCTCGCACCCTCCCGGGGAACCGGACAGCAAGCGCGCTTTCCACGCCGGTTTCACGCTAGCCCTCGGCCACCGGCCCCACAAGAACGCACGGCCCGCCATGGGGCGGGGCCCCTGACGCCCGGTCAGCGCGGACGGAACCGATCCGCGGGACGCGGACGGGCAGCGGTCGACGTCGTCCCCGTCGGCATCGCCGTCGCCGTCGCCGTCGGCGTCGGCGTCCCCGTCGCCCCCCGTCCCCGTCCCCGCGGGGCGCTGGTTCCGCGCGAGTGCTGCCTGCGGCCACGGCCGGCGGCCGGTTACGGCGCGAGGCGGGCGTGAGCATGGTGCTCGCCGGGAACGGTCCCGGGCCGGTGTGGCGACGGAACGTCCCGTGGGAGCCGGCACGGCCGACCCGGTCCCGGGCGACGGACACGGGGAGAAGCGATGGCCGTGGCCCTGGCCGAGGTGGCGGCGCGGTCAGGCGTCTCCCCGGCGACCGTCTCCCGCGTCCTCAACGGCACCTACCCGGTCGCGGATGCCGCCCGAGCCCGGGTGCCGCGCCGTCGAGGAGCTGCGGTACGTCGTCGACGGCCCCACGAGCGCGCTGGCCACGGCCAGCTCCGACCTCGTCGGCATCCTCGTCAACGACGTCGCGGACCCGTTCTCCGGCATCCTCACGAGCGCCGTGCAGAGCGAGACGGGCGGCGACGGCGAGGCCGCGGCGGGCCGGAAGCTCGCCGTCGTCTGCGACACCGGGGCGGTCCCGAGCGCGAACTGACCTGCCTCACCCCGCTCCAGCGCCGGCGCGCCGCCGTCGTGCTCACCGGGAGCGCCGTCGAGGACACCGGCCCCGGCGCCGCCCTCGCCGACCGGCTGCGCATCCTCGCCGCCGGGGGGAACGCGCCTCGTGCTGTGCGGCAGACCGCCGCTCCCTCAATGGGGCGCCGGGGCACGAGAGTTCGTCGAGGCCGTGGTCGGGGGCGGGGCCCGTGGCCGTGGTCGGGGGCGGGGCCGGTCCGGGGATGCCCCCGGGGGGTGCCGCCCCCGTCCCCCGGGGCGGCTCTTTCCGGACGGCTCAGCCGCAGACGAGCCGCAGCCGGGCCCATGAATTGTTGGCGTACCCCTTCGGGTTCCACAGGTGCGCGGGGGACTCCGGCTGGGTGGCTCCCGTGGAGTCCCAGGCCCGTACGGTGATCTCCGCCTCGCCCGGCGGCAGCTCGACGGTGGTGCGCCACAACTGCCAGGTCCAGCGGGCAGGTCGCGGCGCGAGGTCGGCCTGGGTCCAGGTGAGGCCGCCGTCGAGGGAGACGTCCACGCGGGCGACCGTGCGGTCGTCGCCGGCCAACGCGTAACCGACGACCTCCGTGGGTCCCGCGGGCAGCCGCGTATGCTGCTGGCCAGGCCGGAGGATGTCGCAGTTCAGGGCGATCGGCCCGAGGCTGATCCCGTCCCCGGGTCCGGCGTGCGCGGGGTCGGCGTCGGCGGGCAGCAGCCGGTAGGCCGTGGCCTGGAAGTAGGCGTCGGACGGCTCCCGCCGCGCGGTGACCCGTTGCAGCCACTTGACGCTGCGGGCGCCGATCCAGCCCGGCACCACCACGCGCAGCGGGGCGCCGTGCACCGGGGGCAGCGGGCGGCCGTTCATCGCCCAGGCCAGCAGCACCTCCGCCGAGCACGCCTTGGCAACAGGGACGGAACCGCCGTAGGGCTGGGGCGGGTCGGGAATGGTGGACACGTCCGGGGCTGCGAAGGCGATGTGGGCCGCCTGCGGCAGCAGCCCCGCCGCCGCCAGGACGTCCGCGAGCCGCACCCCGCTCCAGCGTGCGGTGGAAGTGGCACCCGGCCCCCACGGGTCCTCACCCGGGATGTCCCGGACGTCGGCCAGCCCGGCGCGCCGGTTCCCCGCGCACTGCAACGTCGCCACGACCTCCGCCTCCTCGAACCGCTCCCGCAGGGCGTCCAGCGACAGTTCGAGGGGCCGCTCGACCAGCCCGTCCACCGTCAGCCGCCACGCGGCGGGGTCGAGCGCGGGTACCGGACCGTGGTTGCGGACGTAGAAGGTGTCCAGCGGCGTCAGCTCCTCCTCGCCGAGCGCGCCCCGGGGCGGCTCGGCGTTGAAGGGTTCCCGCTCGTGGACCACCATGTCGCTTCGTTTGCCCCAGAGAGCCATGTGCCACAGCTACCCGCCCTGTCCCCGTTCGCCGCGCTGGCCCGCACGGTTCCGCCCGGACGAGGGGCGTTGGGGCGGAGTCCGCCCGCGGCTTCTGCTAATTTCTACAGCACTGTAGATTTTACCGCTCCGGCACGCCACGGCGGCCGGGCACCCCTGCCAGGAAACGGAGTTCGCATGGCCCTGTGGGACCGCATCAAGGAGTCGGCTCAGTCGATGCAGAGCCAGCTGGAGGCGAAGAAGAACGACCTCAAGAGCGGCGCGTTCCGGGACGCCAGCATGGCGATGTGCGCCCTCGTCGCCGCCGCCGACGGCAGCATCGACCCGGCCGAGCGGAGCAAGGTGGCCCAGCTCATCACGAGCAACGAGGTCCTGCGGAACTTCCCGGCCGACGACCTCCGCGCCCGCTTCGAGGCCAACTGCGACAAGCTGGCCGCCGACTTCGACTTCGGGAAGGTCAGCGTGCTCCAGGAGGTCGGCAAGGCGAAGAAGAAGCCCGCCGAGGCGCGGGCGGTCGTGCAGATCGGCATCGTCATCGGCGGTGCCGACGGCGACTTCGACAAGGACGAGCAGGCCGTCGTCCGGGACGCCTGCTACGCCCTGGGGCTCCCGCCGCACGAGTTCGACCTGTGAACCGCCACCCGTGAACCACCCCCTGTGAACCGCCACCGCCGGTGATCCTCACCGGCGGGGAGACCCGGCGGGCGGCGTCCCTCGCCGTCCGCCGCCACCCGCCGCCACCAAGGCTTCAGCCGACGCCGACGACGCCGACGTCACAGGCCGACCCCTCCACGGGACACCTCCCCGCCGTCACCGGTCGACCCGCCCAGGCGCACAGCGCCCTCGTCACCGCTTCGCGCCTGGGCGGGGTGACCCGCCGCGGGCCGGTCCGTCGTCGCGGGCGGCTGCGCGGGAGCGGGCCCGGGGTCCTGTTTCATGGCCCTCGTCTCGCTCTTGAGGATGCGCAGCGAGACCCCCAGCGCGCGGGCCGTCTCGGGCAGCCGCCTGGAGCCGAACACGAGGATCGCCACCACCGCCACGATCAGCAGGTGCCAGGGCTCCAGACCATTGCGCAGGAACACCGCACCGTCTCCCTTCTCTCCTTTAGTTGCTACATTGCGCAACTGTACAACCCGCGAGTCGCGGTGGGCCCACCCCCTCCGCACACCGCCGGGACGGGCCGCGGCCACGACCGCGGCAGCGAGGATGCGAAGAAGAGGAGCGCGCATGCCGGACCGCCGCACGAGGAGCGCCGGGAGCCGAGCCGAGGGAAGGGCCGCCCGGCGGCGTCGCCGCAGGCGCGGGCGGGCCCGGACCGCGGGGCTGGTGGCGCTCTCGCTGCTGGTCCTCGTCGTGGCGGGCGCCGGCTGGCTCTACGTCCGCCTCGACGGGAACATCACCACCTTCGGGTCGGACGGACTGAGCCGGGAGCGCCCCGCGGCGGGGACGGGCGGCCGGAACGTCCTGGTCATCGGGTCGGACGCGCGCACCGGCGGCAACGACCGGCTGGGCGGCGGCAGCAAGGACGACACAGGCAGGTCCGACACTGCGTTCCTGCTGCACGTCTACGGCGACAGCCGGCACGCGGTGGCCGTCTCCTTCCCCCGCGACACGCTCGTGGACATACCGCCGTGCAAGCTCCCGGACGGAAGCTGGACCGCCGCGCGGCGCAGCGCCATGTTCAACGCGGCGTTCTCCGTCGGGGGAACCGGGCAGGGCAACCCCGCCTGCACCCAGAACACCGTGGAGAAGCTGACCGGACTGCGGGTGGACCACACCGTGGTGGTGGACTTCAAGGGGTTCTCCGCGATGACCCTTCGTCACCCTCCCCTGGCGCTACCAGGGCAACCGCGTCGCCGTCGTCCACCCGGACGCGGACAGGCTGTGGGCCGCGCTCAAGGCCGACCGGCCCGTCGGCGGCGGCGCCGCGAAAAGCCCCCGGAACAAGCCCTCGCCAGGGCGCACGGCCGCCGTCCGGGGTGACGGCATCAGCGTGTCCGTCCGCAACGGCACCGCCACTCCCGGGCTGGCCGCCTCCGCCGTCGAGGAACTCCGCGAGCGCCACTTCACGGTGACGGGCAGCGGGAACGCCGCCTCGCGGGACCACACCACCACGGTCGTCTCCTACGGGCCCGGCGAGCGGGAGCACGCGGCCACGCTGGCCCGCCTCTTCCCCGGTGCGGCCGTCGAGGCCGCCGACGGGCCGGGGCTCACCGTCACGCTGGGCGCCGACTACCGGCCGGACGCCGGCGGTGCGGGGAACGGGGGCGGCGGGACCGGCGCGAGCGGCAAAACCCCCGGGGAAACGGGCCGTTCGGCCGCCGACGACCCCTGCGCCGACCTCTCCTACGGGTGACGGCGCACATCGCCGGCCTCCTCCTGCGGGTGACGGCGCGCGTCACGGGTCTGCTCCAGCGGGTGACGGCGCGCATGCCGCCGCAAGGACCAGGTGAGCACGGTGCCGTACGCCGCGAGGACGAGTCCGAGCAGCAGGTAGGAGAGCGGGGTGAGCGCCTGGTCCATGCCAAGGGCAGGGCCCAGCGGGGTGAGCGGCAGCAGGACGCCCGTGGCCGCCAGGAGCCCGGCGGCCACGGCGACCGGGCCGAGGAAGGCCGCCCGTCCGGGGCGGCGGCCGGTGCGCAGGAGCAGCATGACGATCGCCTGGGTCAGCAGGTTCTCGGTGAACCATCCGGCGTGGAAGAGGGCCCCTCCGTCCGCGTCGGCGGCGCCTTCGACGGTGGTGGCCAGGACGGCGAAGGTGGCCAGGTCGGCCGCGGCGTTCAGCACGCCGAAGCCCGTCAGGAACCGGAGGATCTCCCTGGGCCGCAGCGCCGCGGGCGCGCGCAGGGCGGCGGTGCTGTGCCGGTCGAAGGCGAAGGCGAGCTGGGCGGCGTCGAAGAACAGGTTCTGGGTGAGGACCTGCGCCGGGAGCATCGGCACGAACGGGAACAGCAGCGCGGCGACGAGCATCGCCAGGGCGTTGCCGAGGTTGGAGGACAGCGCCACCCGCAGGTAGGAGACGAGGGCGACGCCGCAGCGGCGGCCGGCGGTGACCGTCCCCGGCAGGGCGGCGAAGGGCTGCCCGCCGAAGACCACGTCGGCACTTTCCCGGACCGTGGCGACCGCCTCGCGGGGGCACAGCCCCACATCGGCGGCGTGGAGCGCGGCCAGGTCGTTGACGCCGTCGCCGAGGAAGCCGGTGGTGTGCCCGGCGGCCCGCAGCGCCGCGACGACCCGGGCCTTGTGCCGCGGGGTGCACCGGGCGAACACGGTGGTGCGTTCCGCCGCGCGCGCCAGGTCGTCGTCTCCCAGCGCGTCGATACGGCCGGCCGTGAGCACGTCCGCCTCGCCGGGGTCCAGGCCCAGTTCGCGGCAGGTGCGGACGGCTGTGCCGGGGTGGTCGCCGGTGAGGACCTTGACGGCGACGCCCTGGCCGGCGAGGCGGTGCAGGGCCTCGGCGGCGTCGGAGGTGAGCGCGTCGCGCAGCGTGACGAAGCCGGTGAAGGTGAGTCCGTACTCGTCCGCCGGGCCGTGGTGCCGCGCGTCGGCCCGGGGACGGCGCTCGGCGGTGGCCACGGCGAGCAGCCGCAGTCCGTCGGCCGCGTACCGCGCCGCCCGCTCGCGCAGCGCCGCGCGCTCCGGCTCGTCGAGCGCGCACCGCTCCAGCACGGCCTCGACCGCGCCCTTGACAACGAGCGTGTGCGTCAGGCGGTGTCCCGGTGCGCGCAGTACGGCGGCGGACACCCGTCTGGCCGGGTCGAAGGGGAGGGCCGCCACGCCCTCGTACTCGTCCTCACCCTCGAACCCGTGCCCGTTGTCGTGCCCGTGCCCGTGGTCGCGGTCGTGCTCCTGCTCGGCGGCGGCGCGGAGGATCGCCTCGTCGAGGGCGTCCGGTACGGGGGTCTCGGCGAGCTGGAGCGTCCACAGGGCGTTGCGCGCGGCCCATCGCAGGACACCGGGGTCCGGCGCGCCGTCCGCGTCGAGCGCCTGTTCCACGACGGGGCGGTCCCGGGTCAGGGTGCCGGTCTTGTCGAGGCACAGCACGTCCATGGCGCCCAGGTCGTGCAGGGCGGGAAGCCGCCGGACGATCACCTGGTGCTCGCGGGCGAGGGAGACCGCGCCACGGGTGAGTACGGCGGTCCGCACGACGGGCAGCATCTCAGGGATGAGGCCGACCGCGACGGCCACCGCGAACGGCCAGATCCGCACGCCGCGTCCGCTGAGGGCCGCGTCGGCCGCCAGGGCGAGCGGCGGGGTCAGCAGCATGAACCGTACGAGGACGCGGGCGATGCCGCGCAGCGAGCGGTCGAACGCGCGCTGCGGGGGCCGCGCGTGCTGGTGCCCGGCGGCCAGCCTGGTGTCCGCGCCGGTGGCGACCACCACCGCGGTGCCGGAGCCGGACACCACGCTGCTGCCCTGGAAGCACAGGTGCGGCTGTTCGAAGAGGGCGGCGCCGGACGGCGTCAGATGCGCCGCGGTGTCGGTGCCCTCCTTGGGCAGCGGGGCCGACTCCCCGGTGAGCGGCGCCTGGTGGACGACCAGGCCGGTGGAGCGCAGCAGCAGCACATCCGCCGGCACCATGTCCCCGGGGCCGAGCCGGACCACGTCGCCGGGCACCAGGTCGCCGGCCGGCAGCTCCCGGGGGCGCGGTGCGCCGTCTCCCGCACCGGTGCGGCGCAGCACCGTGACCGTGCCGGTGACCAGGGCCCGCAGTCCCGCGACGGACCGGTCGGCGCGCAGTTCCCCTCGGGCCCGCAGCAGGCAGCTGACGGTCACCAGCGCGGCGGTCACCCCGGCCATGCCGAGGGATCCGGCCACGGCGGAGACCACCACGAGGCACAGCAGGACGGCGGTGAACGGCTCGCGCACGCTCGCGGCCAGACGGCGCGGCAGCGAGGGCGTACGCCAGGCGGGCGGTGTGTTCTCCCCGTACCGGACCAGCCGTTCCCCGGCCTCCGCCTCGGTCAGTCCGCGCGGGCCCGTCTCCAGCCGCCGCAGCGCCGTCAGGGCCGTCAGGGCCGTCGACGCGGCGCCCGGTGCGGCGCCGTCCTCGCCGGGGGCGGCACCGTCCCGCACGCGGGGCGCGCCGTCCCGGGCTCCGGGCGGGGTCCGGCCGTCCCGCGAGCGGCCCGTCGTCTCAGGCACCGAAGCCGCGCAGCCGCCCGGGGGTGCGCGACCGCGCTTCCCCGGCGGCCAGTTGCCCGACCATCTCGTGGACGACGGCGACCACGGCGGGGTCGTCGACCAGGTAGACCTGCCGCCGTCCCTCGCGCCGCGACCGCACCAGACCGGCCAGCTTCAGCTTCGCCAGGTGCTGGCTGACGGCGGGGAGCGTGCCGCCGACGCGCTCCGCGAGATGCGTCACGTCGCACTCGCCCTGCGAGAGCACCCAGACGAGGTGCACCCGGGAGGGCGAGGCGAGCAGCCCGAAGGCCGTGGCGGCCTGTTCCAGGAGTTCGGGGGACGGATCCGCCGCACCGCCGTCTGCCGCCGCTGCCACCGCTCTTCTCCCGTCCGCGCCGTGTCCCGGCCGCGGGTTCCGTGCCCGCGGCGCACCTCAGTCTAGGCGTGCTCCTCGCCCGCTCCCCCCGTCACGCTTCACGCCGTCGGTTGCGCAAGCAGGGAACCTTTGCGGGGCTGTACGGCGTCCTTCCCCGTACCGGGGCACCCGCTCCGGGGAACGGAAAGGGCGTTGCGATGGGGATCATCGGCTGGGTCGTCCTCGGCCTGCTGGCCGGGGCCGTGGCCAAGATGCTGCTGCCGGGACGCGATCCGGGAGGACTGATCGGCACCGCCCTGATCGGCGTGGCCGGGGCGTTCGTGGGCGGCTGGATATCGGCCACCTTCCTGGACCGGCCCATCCGGAAGGAGTTCTTCGACCTGCCCACCTGGGGCGCGGCCATCGGCGGCTCACTCGTCCTGCTCGTCGGCTACCGCCTGCTGTTCGGCCACTCCCGCGACTGAGACGGCTCCGCCCCTCGGGGCGCCGGTCCCGGCCCGGCCGGGGTCCGGGCCGGCGAAGCCGGGAGCCGCGAAGCCGGGACCGGCGAAGTCAGGGCTGGTGAACCCCGGGCTGGTGAACTCGGGGGCCGCGTCGCCGGGACCGGTGCCGCCGGGGTCCGTGCGGTCCGGTCCGGAGGCCGGAGGGGTGGGCCGCACCGGGGCCGGAGGGGTGGGCCGCCGCTCGTCCTCCTCCCGGCCCGCACGGCGAAGGTGCTCCGTCAGATACGGCAGCACGGCCCGCTCCAGCAGTGCCGTACGCCAGGCCAGGTGCGCCGCCTCGACCTCGTACGGTTCCTCACCGGGCGCCGCGGGACCGGCGGGGTGGCGCCCGCCGGGGCCGCCGTCGCCCCGGCGTGCCGTGGCCACGAGCTTGCCGAGTCCCAGGGCGCCCGTCACGGCGGCGACGCCGGCGCCCGACCAGCCCGTCACCACCAGCGAGGCGCCGGTGTCCCGGCGGGCGTCGAGCAGCATCATGGCGTAACCGAGCACCAGGAAGATCACCGCGGCGGCGGCCGCGACCAGCGGCACGAGGACGGCGAGCGCGGCGAGCAGTCCGCCGCCACCGGACGGGGTGCGCGGCGGTGCCCCGCCGGCGGGAGGCGCGCTCCTTCGCACCCGGCTCAGTTCGCGGTGCTCGGCGGCGACGACGGCCGCGAGGTCTTCCGCACAGGCGCGGGCCCGCTCCCGCAGCCGGTCGGCGGTGCCGGGGGGCGCGGCGCGCAGGGCCCGGCGCAGCGCCCCGGACCGCAACGCCTCGTCCACGACCCGCTCGAACTCTGCCCGGTCCTCCTGCGGGAGGGAGGGGCCGGACCCGCCCCTGACCGGCGAGGCTCCCATTACTCTTCCTTCCGGACGCCCGAAACGAAAATCTACAAGCCTGTAGAAGATACTGAACGGACGGCCACGGAACCACTCGGCCCCGCACCGGACCCGCCGCACGGCAGGTCCCGGCGCGTCGGGCGGCAGGACGCGGGTGGTGGACCGGGCCGGCGCATCGGGCGGCGGAGGGAGGAGACATGGGCAAGACGGCGCGGGACCCGGGGCGGCGACGCGGCCAGGGCGAACTGGAGGCCATGGTGCTGACGGCCCTGCACGAGGCCCCCGGGCCGGTGACCGCCGCCTGGGTGCGGGAGCGGCTGGGCGGGGACCTCGCCTACACCACCGTGGTCACCATCCTCACGCGCCTGCTCGCCAAACGCGCGGTGACCCGGGAGAAGTCCGGCCGCTCCTTCGTGTGGACACCCGCGGCGGACGCGGCGGGGCTCGCGGCACACCGCATGCGGCAGGTGCTCGACGGCGAGAGCGACCGCGGCACCGTCCTGACCCGGTTCGTCACGGGACTGACCGACGACGACGAGCGACTGCTCCGCGAGCTGCTGCGGCAGAGCGGCGACGGCGCGGCACACGACCGCGGGGAGGACGGCGGCGCGCGACGCGGCGGGGAAGGGAAGAGCGACTGAGCCGTGGGGTTCTTCGTGCTCCTCCCCCTCGTCCTGCCGTTGACGTCCTGGCCCGTGGCCCGGCTCGCCGAGCGGCATCTGCACCCGCGCGCCACGACCCGGCTCCTGGTCGGGGTGGGCGTCGTGCTGGCCGCGTGCAGCACCCTGTGCCTGGGCCTGCTCGTCGTCGTCGGCACCGCCCAACTGCCCGGCAACCCGCTGCCGGACGCGTGGTCCGACCCGCAGGTGCGCGCCGCCGTCCCCTGCGACGAGGTCCTGGGGAAGGCGTCCATCCCGGCGCTGGTCGTCCTCCTGGGTGCCTGCGGCCGGGCGCTGACGCGGCACCGTCGCGCCCAACGGCGTGTCAGGCACGCCCTCGACGGGCTGCGGCGCTCACCCGTCGCGGTCCTCCCCGACAGCGCCCCCTACGCGTTCGCCCTGCCCGGCACCCGGCGCGAGCCCGCACGGATCGTGGTCTCCACCGCGATGCTCGACGCGCTGGAGCCCGCCGAGCGGCGTGCCCTCTTCGCGCATGAGCGCGCCCACCTGGCCGCCCGTCACCCGCGCATGCTGCTGCTCGCCGAACTCGCGGCGTGCGCCCACCCGCTGCTGCGCCCCCTCCGGACGGCGGTGGCCTTCGGGGTGGAGCGGTGGGCGGACGAGGAGGCCGCACGGCGGGTCGGGGACCGGCGTCTGACGGCGCGCGCGGTGGGCAAGGCCGCGCTCATCGCGAGGCACAGCCCGGCCAGGACCGTGCCCGCCGTCGCGGGCACCGGACCGGTACCCCGGCGCGTGCGGGCGCTTCTGGAGCCCGCACCGACCACGCGCCTGTGGCCGCCGCCCACCACCACCTCGGGGCTCGTCGTGGGGCTCGCCGCGTGGTTCGCGGCCGTCGGGGCGGCCCTCTCCGCCCTCTCCTCGGCGAACGCGGCCATCGCCCTCGTCCTCGTCCTCCAGGCGGCCACCCCGCTGTGACGCCCGGTCCCCCTGGGGAGCGGCAGTACGGCGGGCACGGGCGGCCCTGGTCACCCCCGGCGGCGAGGCGCCCCCTCGGACGGGACCGGACCGGCTTCGGGGGCGGACCGCGCGCGGGGCACCGAGGGGGCGGACCGCAGCCAGATCTCCCGCACCGGGCGCAGCGGGTCGCGCTGGATGCGCGGTTCGCTGTCCCAGAGCATCGTCTCCCGCCCCTGGGCGGTGCAGCGGGGCCAGCCGGCGCCCGGGTCCAGGTCGCGTACGAAGGCCACCCAGGCGGCGTGCACGGCGTCGGCCAGGTGCTGGGGCGGGTCCTGGCCGAGGGCCGCGGTGACGCCGTCGGCGCCGAGCAGGTCGAAGGCGAAGGGCAGGTCCACGCAGTGGGAGGCCAGGCGCGGGCGGCCGGGCGCGGCGGCGGCCCACTCGAACTGGTAGAGCCAGACGGGCCGGCCGCGGGCGGCCCACGCGTCGGCGAGCGCGAGCGCGGGGGCGCGGAACGTGGTGTCGGTGAGCGCCTGCCACCACAGGGCGGCGGGATCACCGGCATGGCAGGCGTAGGTGTCGAGGAAGAGCCGGGCGCGCTTCTCGTCGAGACCGAGCGAGGCGAGCAGAGCACGCACGTCCGCCTCGGTGACGTCCGGACCGCCCGCCCCGGTGAACTCCCGCGCGGTGCAGCCGGCCAGCAGCGGGACGTCCGCGCAGGTGTCCCCGGCGGCGAGGGCGTCCGGTACCGCCCGCGGGATCAGCTCGCCGTCCGCGAAGGGGGCGAGGAGGAGCATCGGCAGCCCGTCCCTGGCACCGCCGGGGGCGGTGAGCGCGTCCTGGTGGGCGAGCAGTGCGCCGTCCGGCAGGCCGCGGAGTGCGGCGGCTGTCGCCGGGAGGCCGGTGCGTTCCGTGAACAGCCGGGTGACGGCCTCGGCGACCGCGCGCCCCTGCGGGTGCATCACCGCCCCGGACACCGAGACGGCGGCGCGGAAGAGTCCCCGTGCGGCCGGGGTGGCGAGCAGGGTCTGCACGGCTCCCCCGCCCGCAGACTGGCCCGCGACGGTCACCTTGCCGGGGTCGCCGCCGAAGCGGTCGATGGAGTCGCGTACCCACTCCAGGGCCGCCGTCCAGTCGCGTACACCGCGGTTGTCGGGCGCGTCGGGCAGGTGGAGGAAGCCCTCGATGCCGAGGCGGTAGCCGACGGAGACCAGGACCACGCCGTCCCGGTTGAAGGCGGCACCGTCGTACCAGGGGCTCGCGGCCGAACCGGCGACGAAGCCGCCGCCGTGTATCCACACCAGGACGGGGAGCCGGGCCGCCGGATCGGGGTCGGGGGTGAAGACGTTGAGGTTGAGCGTGCCCTCACCGGGGACGCTCGGCTCGGGGATGGTGGTGACCTCGGCGAACGGACGGCGCTGCGCGGTGGGCCCGTACGCGGTCGCGTCGCGGACGTCCGTCCACGGCTCGGGCGGCACGGGCGCGGCGAACCGGAGCGGGCCCACGGGCGGCCGCGCGTAGGGGATGCCGAGGAACCGGACCCCGGTGGCACGGCGTTCGCCGCGCACGGGGCCGTACCGCGTGGAGACGGTGACGTGGGGCGCGGCGGTGGGGCGGGGGCTCATCGGGTGTCCTCCTCGGGGCGCGGCCGGGGTCGGGAGCGCGTACCCCAGGGCGTACCCGCGCCCTCCCGGCCGCATCCGGACGAGGCCGGTGGCGTCCGGACGAGGCCGGTGCCGCTCCCCCACGCGTGCCACGTAGCCTCTGGGACCACAACACACGCACGATGGAACACCGGACCGACCTGTGGCCGCCCCCGGAACCTGTCCGCCCTGCGAGGAAGACACCGGCTCTCCCCGGACCGCTCCGCTCACCAGTCCGCTCACCAGGAGGTACGCATGCGCATGCTGATCAACGTTCCCGACTCCGTGGTCCCCGACGCCCTGCGGGGGATGGCCGCCGCGCACCCGGAGCTGACGGTGGACGTGGACAGGCGGGTGGTGGTGCGGCGGGACGCGCCCGTGGCGGGGAAGGTCGCGCTGGTCTCGGGGGGCGGGTCGGGGCACGAGCCGCTGCACGGGGGGTTCGTGGGCCCGGGGATGCTGGACGCGGCGTGCCCCGGGGAGGTGTTCACCTCGCCGGTGCCCGACCAGATGGTCGCCGCGGCGGCGGCCGTGGACAGCGGCGAGGGCGTGCTGTTCGTCGTCAAGAACTACACCGGGGACGTGCTGAACTTCGAGATGGCCGCGGAGCTGGCCGAGGACGAGGGCATCCGCGTCGCCAAGGTGCTGGTGGAGGACGACGTGGCCGTCACCGACAGCACCCACACGGCCGGGCGCCGGGGCACCGGCGCGACGCTGTTCGTGGAGAAGATCGCCGGGGCCCTCGCCGCCGAGGGGGCGCCCCTGGACCGGGTGGAGGCCGTCGCCCGGCAGGTGGCCGGCTCGGCACGCAGCTTCGGGGTGGCGCTGAGCGCGTGCACCACACCGGCGACGGGCGCCCCCATGTTCGAACTCCCGCCGGGCGAGCTGGAGTTGGGCGTGGGCATCCACGGCGAGCCGGGCCGCGAGCGGCGCGCCATGATGACCTCGGGCGAGATCGCGGACTTCGCCCTCGACGCGGTGCTGACCGACCTGCGGCCCGAGGAACCGGTGCTGGTGCTGGTCAACGGCATGGGGTCGACACCGCTGCTGGAGCTGTACGGGTTCTGTTCCGAGGTGCACCGGGTCCTGGCCGAACGGAAGATCCCGGTCGCCCGTACCCTCGTCGGCAACTACGTGACCTCGCTCGACATGGCCGGCGCCTCGGTGACGCTGTGCCGGGCGGACGAGGAGCTGCTGCGGCTGTGGGACGCGCCGGTGCGCACCCCGGGGCTGCGGTGGGGCGCCTGACGCGGGCGCCCGCGAAGAACCGAACAACAGCGCCAGAACCGGGACAGCGGCAAAGGAGCAAGGTGAGCGGCAAGGTGACGAACGGCGGCGCCGGCGGGTCCGGCGCGCGGGACGAGGGCGCACAACGGCTGGACGCCGCGTTCTTCGCACGCTGGATGAGGACGGCCGCCGACGCCGTCCGGCGGGAGGCCGACCGGCTGACCGAGCTGGACTCCGCGATCGGCGACGCCGACCACGGCGGCAACATGCGCCGCGGCTTCGACGCGGTACGGGCCGAGCTGGACGAGGACGTGCCCGCCACGCCGGGCGCCGTGCTGATGACGGCGGGCCGGAAGCTGGTCTCCACCGTCGGCGGCGCCTCGGGCCCGCTGTACGGGACGCTGCTGCGCCGTACGGGCAAGGCCCTCGGCGACGCGGAGCAGGTGACCGGCGAGGAGCTGGCGGGGGCGCTGCGTACCGGGGTCGAGGCGGTGGCGCAGCTGGGCGGTGCCGCGGCGGGCGACAAGACGATGCTGGACGCGCTGCTGCCGGCCGTCGAGGCGCTGGCGGACAGCGGCGGCACGGACCTCGGCGCGGCCCGTGCGGCGGCCGAGCGGGGCGCTGAGGAGACGGTTCCGCTCCAGGCCCGCAAGGGCCGCGCCAGCTACCTGGGCGAGCGCAGCATCGGACACCGGGACCCGGGCGCCACCTCCGCCGCGCTGCTGGTGGCGGCGCTGGCCGAGGCGGGGCAGGTCCCGTCCGGTGAGGCGGACGCGGCGGGCGGGACCGGTACGGAAGGAGGTGCGTGAACGTGGCGGCCGAGGGAAGCAAGAAGCGGGTCGGGATCGTCCTGGTCTCGCACAGCAAGGAGGTCGCCGAGTCGGTCGCGCGGATGGCGGCGGCACTCGCCGGGGTGCCCGACGCGCCGGTCGCCGGCGCGGGCGGGCTGCCGGACGGCGGCCTGGGCACCAGCGAGGAACTGATCACCGAGGCGGCGCACCGGATGGACGAGGGCGCCGGCGTGGCCCTCCTCGCCGACCTGGGCAGCGCCGTGCTGACGGTCAAGGCCCTGCTCGCGGAGGGCGACGAACTGCCCGCGGCGGCACGGCTGGTGGACGCGCCGCTGGTGGAGGGCGCGGTGGCCGCGGTGGTGACGGCGGCGGGCGGCGGCGACCTGGAGGCGGTGGCCGCGGCGGCCGAGGAGGCGTACAGCTACCGCAAGCTGTGAGGCCGCGGCGGGCGGGGGCGGCCCGGTCCGGTTTCCCCATGCCTCCCGTACCTGCGCGGAAGGGTCAACCTCGCGCGTGCGCGGAGGAGGAGAACCAGGCCGGGCCGTCCTGCGCCGCCTGCTTGATCCGGAAGAGGGCGAACTCCTTCAGCGCCGGCAGCTCGTCCGTGCCGAACCAGCCGACCTCCAGGGACTCGTCGTCGTTGACCCGCGCCTGGGCGGCGGCCTCGGCCGTGGCCCGGCAGCGGAACGTGATGTCCATGAACTGGCAGATGTCGCCGTTGGGGTAGGTCACCGGCTTCTCGAGACCGTGCACCAGCGCGACCCGCTCCGGCACGCAGCGCACGTTGGTCTCCTCGAAGACCTCGCGCACCGCGCAGTCGGCGGGCTGCTCCCCCGGCTCCGGGATGCCGCCGATCACCGACCAGCCACCGGTGTCGGCCCGCCGGCCGAGCAGCACCCGGCCCCGCTCGTCGAAGACGACAGCGCTGACGCCGGGCAGGTAGAGCAACTGGTGCCCCGCAAAGAGCCGCAGGTCGCGGATGAAGTCGGGTGTGGCCATGCACCGACCCTACGCCGCGCGGGGTCAGTCGGCGCGGCGGTCCCGCAGGAACCACAGCCCCGCACCGCTCACCAGCACGCCCAGCCCCGTCAGACAGCTGAGGACGATCCGGGTCGCGCCGTCCGGTGCCACGAGGCCGAGGAAGACGTTGGCCGCGAAGCAGGCGGCGAGCACGGTCCACAGCAGAACTTTCACAGGTTCCTCCCGAGGATGAGCGGTGTTCGGACACCACTCTCCCCGGCCGCGGGGGACCGGCCCACCGTGCATGCTCCCGGAACGGGGGTGTAGCCCGCTACACCGCCGCGGCGGGTGCCCGCCGCATACGCTGGGCACCATGCGGGGGACCACTGTGCGCGAGGCGCTGAGGGAGGCGGGCCGGGCCTCGTGCTACCTGGCGGTCGGCGCCGGACTGAGCCTGGTCTGCTACGTGATGATCGGCCTGGTGCTGCTCGCCGCCACGGCCACCTTGCTGGTGGTCGGCGCGGGCATGCTGCCCGAGACGGTACGCGTGCTGCGCGGACTGGCCGGTTTCGAACGCCGCCGGGTGGCCGCGTGGCAGGGCTCGCCCGTAACGGAGGCGTATGCGCCGCTCGACCGCGGCACACTGCTGGAGCGCCTCCGTGCCGCCACCACCGATCCGGGGACCTACCGGGACGCGCGCTGGCTGGCCGTCCAACTGGTGTGCGGGCTGCTGTTCTGCTACGCCGCGATGGTGCTGTGGCCGCTGGGGCTGCTGGTGGACGGCGTCTGGTGCGGGCTGGCCGGACGTCCCGCCGTACTGCTGCCCCGCGTCACGGACCTCGCGGACCTCCAGGCGCGGCTGGCCCGGTCACTGCTCCTGCCCGCCCCCAGCGCCCGGCTCTCCGAACGGGTCGAGGAGCTGACGGCGACCCGCGCCGGAGCGGTGGCGGCGCACGGCGCGGAGCTGCGCCGTATCGAACGGGACCTGCACGACGGCACGCAGGCCCGCCTGGTCGCCCTCTCGATGCGGCTGGGGCTGGCGCGCCGTGCCTACGACCACGATCCGGCCACGGCCCGCACCCTGCTGGACAGCGCCCAGGACCAGGCCGAGGAGGCGCTGGCCGAACTGCGCCACGTGGTGCGCGGCATCCACCCGCCGGTGCTCACCGACCGGGGACTGGTCGGCGCGGTACGGGCGCTGGCCGCCGGGTGCGGGCTGGAGGTGACGGTCACCGCGCGGGGGCTGGCCGACGGGCCCGAGGACGGTGCGCGGGCCCCGGCCGCGGTGGAGGCCGCCGCGTACTTCGTCGTCGCCGAGGGGCTGACCAACGCGGCCCGGCACAGCGGCGCCGCGCACGCCTCGGTGACGCTCGCCCGCCGCGAGGGGGCGCTGCGCGTACGGGTGGAGGACACCGGTCGCGGGGGCGCCGACGAGAACGCCGGCACGGGACTGCTGGGCGTCCGCCGCAGAGTGGCGGCGCTGGACGGCACCGTGCGCCTGACGAGCCCTCCGGGGGGACCGACCGTGGTGGAAGTGGAGCTGCCGTGCGTGTGGTGATCGCCGAGGACAACGCCCTGCTGCGGGAGGGCCTGGTGCTGCTGCTGGGCTCCGCCGGGCACGAGGTGGCCGGGGTCGCCACGTCCGGTCCCGAGGTGCTGCCGCTGCTGCTGGAGCAGCGGCCGGACGTGGCCGTCCTCGACGTGCGGCTGCCGCCCGGCTTCCGCGACGAGGGGCTGCGCGCGGCGCTCGACGCCCGTGGCGAACTCCCGGGGCTGCCGGTGCTGGTGCTGTCGCAGTACGTCGAGGAGACCTACGCGGCCGAGCTGCTGGGCGGCGGCGCGCACGGGGTGGGCTATCTCCTCAAGGACCGGGTGGGCCGGGTGGACGAGTTCCTGGAGGCCCTGGAGCGGGTGGCGGGCGGCGGTACCGCGCTGGACCCGGAGGTGGTCACGGAGCTGATGTCCCGGGGGCGCGGGGGCGGTCCGCTGGACGCCCTGACACCGCGCGAGGAGGAGGTGCTGCGGCTGATGGCGGAGGGCCGGGACAACGCCACCATCGCCAGGACCCTGGTCATCACGGAGCGTTCGGTGCACAAGCACATCGGGAACGTCTTCGCGAAGCTGGGGCTGCCGCCCAGTGACAGCGGCCACCGCAGGGTCCTGGCGGTGCTGGCCTATCTGAAGCGCTGAGGCCCGCGGCCCGTACCGCGTGCGCGACCGGTACCGCGTGCACGGTCCGTACCGCGTGCGGGCCACAGGGTGCCGGCGGCGGTGACCGCCGTCGCCGACCCGGCGATCGCCACCGCCTGCCACAGCGGCAGGGAGGGCAGGGACCCGGCGAGGGCGAAGCTCAGCGCGGTCAGCGGCAGCAGGGCGGCCACGGCCCCCAGGGTGAGGCCCGCGGCCGCGACCACGCAGGCCTCCGCCAGCAGCATGCGGTGGAGCTGGCCCGGGGCGGCGCCCACCACGCGGAGCAGCGCGAACTCCCGCCCCCGGCCCGCCTGGATGAGGCGGAGGGTGCTGAGGACGGTCAGTGCGGCGAGCGCCGCGATCGCGGTCACCGCCACCGCGGACAGCAGCCGCCCCGCCTCCTCGCCCTCCGCCCGCGGGGGTGCCGGCGGCCGGGCGGCGGAGACGCGTGCCCCCTCGGCCGCCGTCTCCAGCGTCCGCCGCACGGCGGCCCGGGCCTGCCGGGGGTCGGCGTCCGGCGCGACGGCGACCAGGGCGCGGGTGGGGAGGGTGCCGGCGCGGCCCCGCGAGGTGTGGCCGGCCAGTTCCCGGTGGGAGAGGAGGAGCCTCGCCCAGGGCGAGGGAGCGTTCGTAGACGGCGGCGACGCGCAGGGCCCGTTCGGCTCCGTCGTCGAAGCGGAGGCGGAGGGTCGAGCCGGGACGCAGCCCCTGTGCCCGCGCCCGGTCGGCACCCACGGCGACGGTTCCGGGCCGCAGCGCGGCGAGCGAGCCCTCGCGGACCCCCAGGTCGAGGGTGGCCGCCGGACCGCGTCCGGTCACCCCCA
>NZ_VJOK01000001.1:680779-682784 GCF_013302895.1 Streptomyces albus subsp. chlorinus
CGGGGGCCTGGCCCGCGCCCCTGCGCACGGTGAAGGTGTCGTCGGGGACCGCGGCGCGCACCCCGGGCACCTCGCGCAGCACGGGGAGGGCCTCGCGGGGCACCCGGACCCGCTCGGTGAGGGCGGCGCTCACCGTCTCCGGCTCGCTCCCCCAGGGTTTCGCCGTGAAGCGGGTGTTCTGGTCGCCGGCCACCACCACCGGTGCCGCCGCGCGGGCGGTGACGCGGGGGTGCCCCAGGGCGGTCGCGGCGACGGCCTGTGCCGCCGCCCCCAGCAGGAGGGAGGCCAGGGCGAGTGCCGCGAAGGCAGCGGACCAGGCGGAGCGGTGGTGGCGGGCCGCGCGGCGGGCGAGCAGCGGGACGGCGGGCGCCGTCCGCTTCCTCACCACCGGGCCAGCTCCGTACGGATGGCGCCCGGGGACGGGCGCTCCAGGACGGCGGCGATCCTGCCCTCCGCGAGGAAGAGGGTCCGGTCGGCGACGGCGGCGGCCACCGGGTCGTGGGTGACCATCAGCACGGCGGGACCGTCCGGGGCGGCGGTGCTGCGCAGGAGGCCGAGCACCTCCTGGGCGGTGACCGGGTCGAGGGCCCCGGTCGGTTCGTCGGCCAGGATCAGTTCCGGGGCGGTCACCAGGGCGCGGGCGACGGCGACCCGCTGCCGCTGCCCGCCGGACAGCTCGGCGGGCGGCGCGTCGGCACGGTCGAGGAGCCCGACCCGCTCCAGCGCCCGGTCGGCCCGCCCGAACGGCCCGGTGTGCGGTGTGCCGGGGACGTGCCGCTCGTCCAGGAGCAGCGGCAGCGCCACGTTCTCCCGGACGGTGAGCGCGGGCAGCAGGTTGAGGTCCTGGAAGACGAAGCCGACCCGCTCGCGCCGCAGCCGGGTGCGCTCCGGCTCGCCGAGGGCCGCGACGTCGGCGCCCCCGAGGGTGACGGTTCCCGAGGTGGGCCGGTCCAGCCCCGCGGCGCAGGCCAGCAGGGTGGACTTGCCGGAGCCGGAGCGGCCCATGACGGCCAGGAAGCGGCCCCGGGGCAGGGCGAGATCCACGTGGTGGAGCACGCGGCGCGTGCTGTGGCTGCGGCTGACCCCGTCGAGTTCCAGTGCGAGGGGCGGTACGGGCCGGGGGGCGGGGCGGGGTGCGGGAGGGGGTGCGCTGGTGCGCCCGGGCATGAGCGTCCTTTCCGAGTGCGGCGGGGGGCGACTCGGACGCTACGGACCGGGCCCTGGCACCCGGGAGGGAGCGCGCTGGCGTCTTCGTGGTGGAGCCCGCTCCACCACGGGACCTCGCCGGGGAGGCGGCGGGGCCACGCCGAGGGGGCCGCGGGCCGCCGGGGACGCGGCGGCGGGAGGCCGCCGGGACCGGGCGGCGAAGGCCGCCTCAGGCGGCGCGGAGGGCGGCGAGGCGGGTGCGGATGTGCTGGACGGCGGCCTCGGCGTCGTCCACGGTGACGGTGAAGACGCGGCCGTCCCCCATACGGAGGACGAGGCCCTCGCCGCGGCGGATGACGACGGCCGTGCCCTTCTCGGGCCGTGAGCGGTAGCCCCACCCGCCCCAGTGCCGCGGGGTGACGGTGCGGGCGTGGTCGGCGGCGACCACGTCGCGCAGGTGGATGCGGCGGCGCGGCACCCCGGCATGGCCGCACCGCACCTCCAGCGTGTCGTCGCGCAGTCTCACCTCGACGTGCACGAAGGCCAGGGTGCCGCAGAGGATGAGCAGCCCGGTCGAGATGCACCCGGCCACGGACATCACCAGGGGGACGAGCCCGCCCGACCAGCTCGGATCGACCGCGAGTTCGATACCGAGGGCGAGGCAGCCCGCGCCGAGCGCTGACAGGGCCCACTGGAGACGGCTGGTGGCCCGTCCCGACCACACCTCGGCACTCGCCGGCAGGGCGACGTCTTCGAGGGGCGTGGAGCGGGTGGGCAAGGTGGTGTCGGTGTCGTCGCGAGGTCCGGCGCCACCCTCGGCGGGAAGCGCGCCGTCGCGGGGCTGGGACGTCATGTTCGG
>NZ_VJOK01000001.1:683061-685978 GCF_013302895.1 Streptomyces albus subsp. chlorinus
GCGCCGTGCGGGGATCAGCGCGTCACGGCTCCGGCGGGGGCCAGGAGGCGGCCCTCGGCGTAGGTGAGGGCGGCTTCGGGGAGGGGACCGGGCCGGCCGCTGTGCAGGACGGTGAGGCCGCCGGTGGGCGCGGCACCGGCGTCCGGCCCGGTGCCCGCGCGGCGCAGCGCCTGGGCGCAGACGGCCACGGCCGAGCCCTGGAGCGCGGGCCCCTCGCCGCCGGACCCGCCCAGGGCCTCGCGGATGCGGTCGCCGACCAGCTCGTAGTGGGTGCAGCCGAGGACGACGGTCCGCACGTTCTCGGGGGTGCGCTCGGCGGCGGCGGCGACCGCGGCGGTGATGAGGTCCTCGTCGCCGCTCTCGATCGCCTCGGCGAGGCCGTGGCAGGGCACGCCCGTCACCTCGGCGCCGCTCGCGAACTGGTCGATCAGCCGCTGCTGGTAGGGGCTCCCGGTGGTGGCGGGGGTGGCCCAGACGGCGACGCGGCCCCCGGTGCCGGCGGCGGCGGCAGCGGCGGGCTTGACCGCGGGGACGGTGCCGATGACGGGGATGCCGGGCTCCAGTTCCGCGCGGAGGGTGGGCAGCGCGTGCACGGAGGCGGTGTTGCAGGCGACGATCAGCGCGTCCGGCTCGTACGCGGCGGCGGCGCGGGCGCAGCCGAGGGCCCGCTCGGTGATCCCGGCCGCGTCGCGCGGGCCCCAGGGCATTCCGTCCGGGTCCAGGGAGAGGACGAGGTCGGCGTCGGGGCGTGCGCGGCGTACCGCCGCCGCGGCGGCGAGCAGGCCGATACCGGAGTCCATCAGCGCGATCTTCACGTGGAGCAACTGTAATCGATCGGCCGTCCGCACCCCGGCTCGTCGGGTGTGCGCCCGGCCCGTCAGGTGTGCCCGGCCGCCGGGGTGCGGCAGACTGCCGCACGATGAACACCCTGTCGTGGACCACCGCCGTACCTCTCGTCTCACTGGCCGCGTGGGCGTGGCTGCTGCTGGGGCAGGGGTTCTTCTGGCGTACCGATGTGCGGATGCCCGCCGTGACGGGCGGGGAGCCGGACCGGTGGCCGGCCGTCGCCGTGGTGGTGCCGGCCCGTGACGAGGCCGGGGTGCTGCCGGTGAGCCTGCCGTCGCTGCTGGCACAGGAGTACCCGGGGCGGGCCGAGGTGCTGCTCGTGGACGACGGGTCCACGGACGGCACCGGCGCGCTCGCCCGCTCCCTGGCCGAACGCGTGCCGGGCGGGCTGCCGTTGACGGTGCTCGACCCCGGCGACCCGGAGCCGGGCTGGACGGGCAAGCTGTGGGCGGTGCGGTGCGGCATCGCCCACGCCCGCGCACGCGCGGAGGTCCCGGAGTTCCTGCTGCTGACCGACGCCGACATCGCCCACGCGCCCGACTCGCTGCGCCGCCTGGTGCGCGGGGCGCTGGCCCAGCGGCTCGACCTGGTCTCGCAGATGGCGCGGCTGCGGGTGCGTACCGGCTGGGAGCGGCTGATCGTGCCCGCGTTCGTGTACTTCTTCGGGCAGTTGTACCCGTTCCGCCGGGTCAACCGCCCCTCCGCCCGCACCGCGGCCGCGGCCGGCGGCTGCGCGCTGCTGCGGACCGGGGCCGCGGTGCGGGCCGGGCTGCCGGACAGCATCAGGGACGCGGTGATCGACGACGTGTCCCTGGGCCGCGCGGTCAAACGCTCCGGCGGACGGATCTGGCTGGGGCTGGCGGACGGTGTGCGCAGCGTGCGTCCGTACGTGGGGCTGGGGCCGCTGTGGCGGATGGTCTCGCGCAGCGCCTACGCGCAGCTTCTCAACAACCCGCTGCTGCTGGTGGCCACGGTGCTCGGGCTGGCCCTGGTGTACCTGGTGCCTCCGGTGTGGGCGTGCGCGGGCTCGCCGGCGGGCGGGGCGGCGTGGCTGGTGATGACGCTGACGTACGTGCCGATGCTGCGCTACTACCGGCAGCCGCTGTGGCTCGCCCCCCTGCTGCCGGTGACGGCGGCGCTCTACCTGGCGATGACCGTCGACTCGGCGGTGCGGCACCACCGGGGCCGGGGTGCCGCGTGGAAGGGGCGCACCTACTCCTGACGCCGCTCTCGTCCTGAGGGCCCCTTCCCTGCGGCCCGCCCGCGCACGCCCCGCCGGCGGTCCCGCGAGGCGGTCACTTGCGGCCCGGCGTCCACTGCATGCCCCAGCCGTACTCCTGGTCGACGGTGCGCTGCGGGCTGACACCGCGCCGGGGCACCAGGTAGCGGGCTTCGCGGCGCACCATCAACTCGCCGCTCTCGTTGGTGATCAGCGCGAGGGCGCACACGGTGGAGGGGATGGTGCACTCGTCGAGGGAGAAGTCCACGGGCGCGCCGTGCTGCGGGCGGAGGGTGACGGTGGCGTGCAGCCCGGCGAAGCTGCGTGCCCCCTCGTAGATGGTGACGAAGATGAGCACGCGCCGCAGTTCGGCGGCGTGGTCGAGGTTGATGGTCAGGTTCTCGCCGGTCTCCACCGCGCCGGTGCGGTCGTCGCCGTCGAGGTGGATGTAGGGCGGACGGTTCAGCGAGCCGAAGGAGTTGCCGAGGGCCTGGACGACGCCCTTGCGTCCGTCGGCCAGTTCGTAGAGGGCGCACAGGTCCAGGTCGGGGCCCGTGAGGGCTCCCATGGCCCGGCTCAGCCGCCCGGCGAGCCCCTTGGGCTGCTGGGCCTGCGTGGTCCAGTTGAGGTTGACCCGCATGGCGCCCGAGGTGCCGCCCTGCTTGGTGAGGGAGACCGACGGCGCCTCCTTGGTCAGCGTCACCTTGCTGAGGCGTACGGGGGCGGAGGACGGGGCGGGGGCGGAGGACGGGGCGGGGGCGGACGGGGCGGGGCGGAAGGGATGGGGGCGGACGGCGGCGTGGGGACCCGCGGTGCGGACGGCGTGCCGGCCGCCGGGCCGGGGACGGAGGG
>NZ_VJOK01000001.1:685998-689872 GCF_013302895.1 Streptomyces albus subsp. chlorinus
CGGGGGCGGGGCCGGCACCTTCGGGGTGGGGGCGCCGTGCGGGTGCAGGGGCGCGGCGGCGCCGGGCGGTGAGGGCTCGCTGCCGGGGCGCGAGGCGTCGTCCACGCTGATGCCGAAGTCGGTCGCCAGGCCCGCCAGTCCGCTCTCGTAGCCCTGCCCGATGGCGCGGAACTTCCAGCCGCCCTGCCGGCGGTACAGCTCCCCCAGCAGATAGGCCGTCTCCCCCGCGGCGTCGGCGGGGTCGAACCTGGTGAGTTCCCCTCCGGCGCCGGAGCCGCCCGCACCGTGCGCGTCGAGCACCCGGACGTACAGGCCGGTCACCTGGCCGAAGGTCCCGCCGTCGGCCGAGGCGGCGACGACGATGCGGTCCACATCCGGCTCGACGCGCTCCAGATCGACGGCCAGCGTGTCGGTGCAGGAGGCGCCCAGCGGGTTCTTGCCCTCGTGCCGGACGGCGGAGGAGGGGTGCCGGGGCTGGTTGTAGAAGACGAAGTCGTCGTCGGAGCGGACCCGGCCGCTCTCGTCGAGCAGCAGGGCCGAGGCGTCCACGTCCGGCACGAGGGGGCCGGACGACCAGCCCAGTTCGATCCGTACCGCCGAGGCGGGTACGGGGACGTTGGTCCCCTTGCGCATCGTCATCGCCACATCCCCCTAGGGCTCGGTTGTCCCGCGTACCGGTTCCTCCTCCCAACCTATTGCACGCCTCAGCACCCGCCTAAGCCCCGGCACGGGCGCCGTTCCGCCGGTCCGACGGGGCGTGAAACCCCGCTGGGGACACGGGCGTTCCGGGACATTGCCGGTGGGCTTATGCTTCTGTCAGCTTCTTCTCCCGCGCGCCCGGAACGGGACAGGCGGGAACAAGCCGCCTCGCCATGCCTGACCGGCCGTCACCGCGGTCCGTCATGGGGGGTATTCGCCCTGTTCGGGCTCCCCCGCGCGCGCCGTCGGCGCGGTCGGTCCTGGCGGGCGGAAACCGGCTCCCGCCTGCGGCGATGCGGGTGGGGCAGGCGTTCCTGCCGTACCTCTCTAGTGTCGATGCTGATTTTGGGCTTAACTTATGAGCATGACCTCCCCCCGCAGCTCTTATAGCGGCGGCTACTACGCTGCACCGTCCTACCCCGAGACGCCGATCTACGACATGCTCGTGGCCGAGCGGGGTACGCCTCAGATAGCTCCCATCCGGGTGCCGTCGGCATATGACACGGGGGGCACGGGCGGCGCGCTCGCGGCATTGCCTCCCGCGCTGCCGTCCGGACACGACCCCGGGCAGCAGCACATGCAGCAGCCCGCGCCGCTGCACCACACCCCCGCACCCTCCTACGGCTATCCGGCGCCCGCCGCGCCCCAGCCGCAGATGCCGCAGCAGGCCGCGCAGCAGGCCGCGCCCGCGCCGATGCGGCAGCAACCGCGGCCGGCCGCGGCCCTGCCGCCGGGCGGCGGGGGCACGCAGGGCGGTCCGGTGCCGCTCCAGCACACCCCGGCGCCGCACATCCCCCAGCAGGCGCCGCCGCGCGGTTACGGCTACCCGGGGCCGGGCGGTCCCGGCCAGCCCGGTCAGGCCCAGCCGCAGGCGCCGGTGCAGCCCCAGCAGCCGCAGGTCCAGGTGCAGCAGTACCAGCAGCAGCCGGTGCACAACCAGGCGACGCAGTACATGCGGCCGGTCGCCCCGCGTCCCGCCGCCCCGCGCCCGGTGCCCGCCCAGGAGGACCCCTACAGCGGCCACCAGTACCCCGGACGCGGGTACTGAGCGCGGGCACGAACGCTCACGCGGGCACCGCCGTTGGGGGAGACGGCGGCGCCCGCTGTCCTGGGGCGGCAGGACCGCCGGAGGGGCTCAGCCCTCCAGCAGCCGCGACCTGATCAGGAAGCGCACCCCGCGCGGGGCCTCCAGGGAGAAGCCGCTGCCCCTGCCCGGGACGACGTCCACGGTCAGATGGGTGTGGCTCCACAGGGCGAACTGGTCCGCGGACATCCAGAACGGCACCGGTTCCGGCAGGCCGTCGATCTCCAGCTCGCCGAGGAGCACGTCCGAGCCGCCGGTGCGGAACTCGCCGCGCTGGTAGCACATGGGGCTGGACCCGTCGCAGCAGCCGCCGGACTGGTGGAACATCAGCGGCCCGTGCTCGGCGGTGAGCGACCGCAGCAGCCGTGCGGCCTCCCCGGTGACGGCGACCCGCTCGGGCCCCTCGCCCGGCCTCGCCTCGTGCGTGCCCATCAGAACATTCCGAGCTTCTTGGCGTCGTAGCTGACCAGCAGGTTCTTGGTCTGCTGGTAGTGCTCCAGCATCATCCGGTGGTTCTCGCGGCCGATGCCCGACTGCTTGTAGCCGCCGAAGGCGGCGTGCGCCGGATACTGGTGGTAGCAGTTGGTCCACACCCGGCCCGCCTGGATGGCGCGGCCGGCGCGGTAGGCGCGGGAGCCGTCCCGGGTCCACACGCCCGCGCCCAGCCCGTAGAGCGTGTCGTTGGCGATCCGGACGGCGTCGTCGAAGTCGTCGAAGCCCGTGACCGAGACGACGGGCCCGAAGATCTCCTCCTGGAAGACCCGCATCCCGTTGCTGCCTTCCAGGACGGTGGGCCGCACGTAGTAGCCGCCCTCCAGCTCGCCGCCCAGCTCGGCCCTGGAGCCGCCGGTCAGCACCCGCGCGCCCTCCTGGCGGCCGATGTCGAGGTAGGAGAGGATCTTCTCCAGCTGGTCGTTGGAGGCCTGGGCGCCCACCTGGGTGGCGGTGTCCAGCGGGTGCCCCTGCACCAGGGCCTCGGTGCGGGCCAGTCCCGCGTCGAGGAACGCCCGGTAGTGGCCGCGCTGGATGAGGGCGCGCGAGGGGCAGGTGCACACCTCGCCCTGGTTGAGGGCGAACATCGCGAAGCCTTCGAGGGCCTTGTCGTAGAAGTCGTCGGCGTCGTCGGAGACGTCCTCGAAGAAGATGTTGGGGCTCTTGCCGCCCAGCTCCAGGGTGACGGGCTTGATGTTCTCGGAGGCGTACTGCATGATCAGCCGCCCCGTGGTCGTCTCACCGGTGAAGGCGACCTTGGCCACCCGAGGGCTGGAGGCCAGGGGCTTGCCCGCCTCGGCGCCGAAGCCGTTGACGATGTTGACGACGCCGGGCGGCAGCAGGTCGGCCACCAGGCTCATCCAGTAGTGGATCGACGCCGGGGTCTGCTCGGCGGGTTTGAGCACGACGGCGTTGCCCCCGGCCAGCGCCGGGGCCAGTTTCCAGGCGGCCATCAGGATCGGGAAGTTCCACGGGATGATCTGCCCGACGACGCCCAGCGGCTCGTGGAAGTGGTAGGCGACGGTGTCTTCGTCCAGCTGGGAGAGCGAGCCCTCCTGCGCCCGGATCGCGGCGGCGAAATACCGGAAGTGGTCGATGGCCAGCGGGATGTCGGCGGCCAGGGTCTCCCGGACCGGCTTGCCGTTCTCCCAGCTTTCGGCGACGGCCAGCTCCTCCAGGTGCGCCTCCATGCGCTGCGCGATCTGGTTGAGGACCTGGGCACGCTCGGCGGGCGCCGTGCGGCCCCAGGCCGGTGCCGCCTCGTGGGCGGCGTCGAGGGCGCGTTCGACGTCCTCGGCGGTGCCGCGGGCGATCTCGGTGAAGGGCTGCCCCGTCACCGGCGTCGGGTTCTCGAAGTAGCCGCCCTGCTTGGGCGCGACGTGGCTGCCGCCGATCCAGTGGTCGTAACGCGACTGGTAGCTCATCAGCGCGCCGTCGGTTCCGGGTGCGGCGTAGCGGCTCATGCACTGCCTCCCTGTGCCGGGCTGTGCCGGCTCGTGCTGACCCGCCGGTCCGGTCGGCGGGCACGGTGCCGGGAGGCTAGTGCGCCGAACGTTGCGGATACGTTGCGCGGGCGGGCCGCGGCCGGCCGGAACGACC
>NZ_VJOK01000001.1:690278-701035 GCF_013302895.1 Streptomyces albus subsp. chlorinus
GCGGCCCAGTTCGCGGACGCGGGCCGCCGTGCGCGGGCCGGGACGGACGGCGTGCAGGACCTCCCACACCTCCAGGTCGTCCTCGGCACCCGGCGTGCACAGCCACTGCTCCAGCAGCCGCGGGTCGGCGCGGGCGAGCACCAGGCGGCGCAGCCGTTGCTCCAGCAGGCGGCGCAGCCGCACGACACCGGGCGCCTCGGAGCCGGGCAGCAGCGGTCCTGGGTACGCGTCGAGCGCCGCGGCGGGGTCGCCCTCGTCCAGCGCGTCGGCCACGGTGTCGTAGTCGGTGTGCGGACGGTGGCGCAGCCGGTAGGGGCGGGAGGCCAGCAGCGGGCCGAGCAGAGGGCGCAGCCGGGACAGCTCGGCCCGCAGCGTGACGGGGTGGACGTCGCGGTCGCCGTACAGCTCGCGGGCGAGCGCCTCGCCACTCAGCCCGTCCGGGTGGGCGGCGAGCAGCAGCACGATCTCGCTGTGCCGCCGTCCCAGCCGCAGCGGCCCGTCGGCCGGGCGCTGTCCGGGCGCGCGCAGCAGGGCCTCGTCCCGGCCGAGGACGCACAGAGCGGGACCGTCGGGCGGCGTGCCCGCGCCGGGCGGCGGGGCCAGCTCGGCGAGGCGGGCCTCCGCGGCGCGTGCCGTGGCCTGCACGAGGGCGAGACTGTGCGGGGAGGCGAGATGGTCCCCGCCGGTGAGATCGACGGCGCCGACGACGCGGCCGGTCCGCGGATCGCGCACCGGGGCGGCCGCGCAGGTCCAGGACTGGACGGGGCGGCAGTAGTGCTCGGCGGCGAAGATCTGCACGGCGTGCCCGACGGCCAGCGCGGTGCCGGGGGCGTTGGTGCCACTGGCGTGCTCGGCCCACTGGGCGCCGGGCACGAAGTTCATCCGCTCGGCGCGGCGCAGCACTTGCGGGTGGCCCTCGACCCACAGCATGGTGCCGCGCTCGTCGCAGACGGACAGCAGGTGGGCGCCGTCGTCGGCGATGCTGCCCAGCAGCTCGCGGAAGACCGGCATCGCGCGGGCGAGGGGGTGCCGCTCGCGGCGCAGGGCGAGACGGGCGTCGTCCATCTCCACACCGGCCATGCTCTCGGGGGCCAGCCGCGCCCCGGCGCAGCGCCGCCAGGAGTCGGCCACGACGGGCCGTACGGGGGCGGCGACGGTGCCGCCGGTCAGGAACCGCTCATGGGCACGGCGCAGCTGCCCGGCCCGCTCGGCCGGGTCCGCTCCCGCTTCGAGCGCCAGCCATGGATTGCGCACCCCGACATCGTGCAGCGGGCCGGGACGGCGCACAACGCCCCCGGCACCACCCGCCGCCCCGGGCCGCACGCCGCGCCCGTCCGCCGGAGTGCGGGTGTCGGATCCGTCCCCGGTTGGTACCCATCCGGCATGCCGGAACACGAGCCCCTCACCGACCGCGAGACCGAGGCGCTGGACGCGCACTGGCGCGCCCTGAACTACCTGTCGGCCTGCCAGCTGTACCTGCGCGCCAACCCCCTGCTGCGCGAGCCGCTGCGGCCGGAGCACGTCAAGCCCAGGCTGCTGGGCCACTGGGGCACCTGTCCCGGGCTCACCCTCGTCCACACCCATCTCAACCGGGTGATCCGCGCCCGCGGGCGGCGGGTGATGGGCGTGTGGGGGCCCGGACACGGGGCCGCGGCCGTGCTGGCGGGGGCCTGGCTGGAGGGCACCTACGGGGAGCTGCGCCCCGACGTGCCGCGGAACGCCGAGGGGATGCGGCGGCTGTTCGCGGAGTTCTCCCAGCCGGGCGGCGTCCCCAGCCACACGGCGCCGAGTGTGCCGGGCTCGATCCAGGAGGGCGGCGAACTCGGCTACGCGCTGGCACACGCCTACGGCGCCGCGTTCGACAATCCGGATCTGCTGGTGTGCGCGGTCGTCGGGGACGGCGAGGCGGAGACCGGGCCGCTGGCCGCCTCCTGGCACGCCAACAAGTTCCTCGACCCGGTGCACGACGGCGCCGTGCTGCCGGTGCTGCACCTGAACGGCTACAAGATCGCCAACCCGACGGTGCCGGCCCGGCTGCCCGAGGACGAGCTTGCCTCGCTGATGCGCGGCTACGGCTACGAGCCGCTGTTCGTCTCGGCACAGCAGGACACCCCGCACGCGGCGGCACACCGCGCGCTGGCCGACGCCTTCGACACGGCGCTGGAGCGGATCGACGCCATCCAGGCCGCGGCGCGCGCGGACGGGAGCGGGAAGCCGGACCGGCCGCGCTGGCCGATGCTGGTACTGCGCACCCCCAAGGGCTGGACGGGGCCGCGGGAGGTGGACGGGCAGCCGGTGGAGGGCACCTGGCGGTCGCACCAGGTGCCGCTGCCGGGCGTACGGGACGACCCGGAGCGGCTGCGGCAGCTGGAGGAGTGGCTGCGCTCCTACCGGCCCCAGGAGCTGTTCGACGAGGAAGGCAGGCCGCGCCCCGAGGTGCTGGCCTGCGTGCCCGAGGGCGAACTGCGGCTGGGCGCGGTGCCCGAGGCCAACGGCGGGCGCCTGCTGCGGGAGCTGCCGCTGCCCGCCCTGGAGACGTACGCGGTCCCCGTGGAGCGGCCGGGCGCCACCGCGCACGAACCGACGCGGGTGCTCGGCTCGTTCCTGGAAGGGCTGATGAACGCCACCGCCGAGCGGCGCGACTTCCGCCTCTTCGGCCCGGACGAGACGGACTCCAACCACCTGAGCGCGGTCTGGGGCGCCACTGCACGCGGCTGGCAGGACGAACCGCTGCCCACGGACCAGCACCTGGGGCGGCACGGCCGGGTGCTGGAGGTCCTCTCCGAGCACCTGTGCCAGGGCTGGTTGGAGGGCTACGTCCTCACCGGCCGGAACGGGATCTTCGCCTCGTACGAGGCGTTCACCAACCTCGTCTCCAGCATGGCGGCGCAGCACGTGAAGTGGGTGCACAGCGCGCGCGAGGTCTCCTGGCGCCGCCCCATCGCCTCGCTCAACTACCTGCTCACCTCGCACGCCTGGCGCCAGGACCACAACGGCTTCTCGCACCAGGACCCCGGCTTCATCGACCATGTGCTCAACAAGAGCCCGGACGTGGTGCGTGTCTACCTGCCGCCGGACAGCAACACCCTGCTGGCCGTCACCGACCACGCGCTGCGCACCCGCGACACGGTGAACGTGGTGGTGGCCGGCAAGCACCCGTGTTTCGACTGGCTGGACCTGGAGGAGGCGCGCAACCACTGCGCCCGCGGGCTGGGCGTGTGGGAGTGGGCCGGCACCGAACGCGGCGGCACCGGGCCCGACGTGGTACTGGCCTGCGCCGGCGACGTGCCCACCCACGAGACGCTGGCCGCCGCGTCGCTGCTGCGCGACTGGCTGCCCGAGCTGTCGGTGCGGGTGGTGAACGTGGTGGACGTGGCACGGCTGATGCGGGACCGGGAGCATCCGCACGGCATGAGCGACACGGAGTTCGACGCCGTCTTCACCCGCGACCGCCCGGTGATCTTCGCCTACCACGGCTACCCCTGGCTGGTGCACCGCCTGGCCTACGGGCGGGCGGTGCACCCGGGGCTGGTCGTCCGCGGTTACCGCGAGTCCGGCTCGACCACGACGCCGTTCGACATGGTGGTGCGCAACGGCATGGACCGCTACCACCTGGTGATGGACGTCATCGACCGCACAAAGGGGCTGGGGCCAGGCGCCGCGAGCGTGCGGCAGGCCGCCGCCGACCTGCGCGAGCGGCATCACCGGTACGTGGCCGAGCACGGCACGGACATGCCGGAGGTCACCGACTGGCGCTGGCCGGGCCGGTGACCTCCGGGCGGCGCCTCCGGTCCGGGCCCCCTCTCCCCCACCCGGGACGGGGCCCGGCACCCGTCACCGGGGCCGCCGGTCAGATCTCGACGTCCTCCAGGACACCGAGCGCGTCCGGCACCAGGACGGCCGCCGAGAAGTAGACGCTGACCAGGTAGGAGATCAGCGCCCTCTCGTCGATCCCCATGAAGCGGACGTTGAGCGAGGGCTGGATCTCGTCGGGGATGCCCGTCTGGTGCAGCCCGATGACGCCCTGGTCCTCCAGCCCGGTGCGCATGGCCAGCACGCTGGTCGTGCCGTCGGAGCGCACGGGGATCTTGTCGCAGGGCAGCAGCGGAATGCCGCGCCAGGCATGCGCCGTGGTGCCCTCGACCTCCACCTGGCCGGGGTAGACGCCGCGCTTGCTGCACTCGCGGCCGATGGCGGCGATGGCGCGGGGGTGTGCCAGCAGGTAGCGGGTCTTGCGGCGGCGCGAGATCAGCTCGTCCAGGTCGTCCGGGGTGGGCGGGCCGGTGCGGCTGTGGATGCGCTGGGTGAGGTCGGCGTTGTGCAGCAGCCCGAACTCCCGGTTGTTGACCAGCTCGTGCTCCTGGCGCTCCCGCAGCGCCTCGACGGTGAGCCGCAACTGCTCCTGGACCTGGTTCATCGGGCCGTTGTAGATGTCGGCGACGCGGCTGTGCACCCGCAGTACCGTCTGCGCGACGGACAGCTCGTACTCACGGGGGCTCAGCTCGTAGTCCACGAACGTGCCCGGCAGCGGGTGCTCGCCCACGTGGCCGGAGGCGAGGGCGATGTCGGCCTCGCCTCGCCGGTTCTGTGCCGGGGCGGGGCGCGAGAGGACCGCGGCGAGGTGCTCGCGCAGCGCCGGCGAGGCGTCCGCCGTCTCCTGGAACCTGGCACGGGGCAGCGCGAGCACGGTGCACCGCGTCCGGGCGCGCAGCGTGTGCTCCCAGACGCCCGGGTCGGGCGTGAGGATCCGGTCACCGACGTGGTCGCCGTCGGCCAGCACCCCCATGTCGATCTCGTCGTCGTACTGCCCGGCCGCGTGCTTGCCGACGCGGCCGTGCGCGATCAGCAGCAGCTCGTCCGCGGGCTCGCCGCGCGTGGTCAGCCGCTGGCCCGGCTCGTACTCGCGCTGGGTGAAGCCGTCGGCGAGCGCGCGCAGGGCCGCCTCGTCCTCCAGCTCGCGCAGCAGCGGGATCTCCCGCAGTTCGGCCGGGATGACGCCGATGTCGGCGCCGGTGCTCACGAATTCGATCCGGCCGTCCCCCAGGGTGTGGGTGAGGCGCCGGTTGACACGGTAGGAACCACCCGTGGTCTCGGTCCACGGCAGGACGCGCAGCAGCCAGCGGGGGGAGATCCCCTGCATCTGCGGGGGCGTCTTGGTCGTGGTGGCGAGGTTGCGCGCCGCGGCGGTGGCGAGGCTGGAGGGGGTGTACTCGGTCTCTTCCGGGTGCGTTGTCATCTGTCCCGTTCCTGGTGGTCACGGATTGCTGTTTCCGGGATCTGCCGGATGCCGCGTACCGGCGGCCGGGTTCAGTACCCGATTTCGACGTCCTCCAGAATCCCGAGCGCGTCGGGGACGAGTACGGCGGCGGAGTAGTAGGCGCTCACCAGATAGGACATGACGGCCTTTTCGTTGATGCCCATGAAACGGACCGAAAGGCTCGGGCTGTATTCGTCGGGGATTCCCGTCTGATGGAGACCCACGACCCCCTGCGCCTTCTCGCCGGTGCGCATCGCGAGCACCGAGGTGGTGCCCTGCGGGCCGACCGGGATCTTGTTGCAGGGCAGGATCGGGACACCGCGCCAGGCGGGCACGGAGTGGCCCTCGTAGTCGACGGACTGCGGGTAGACGCCGCGCTTGCTGCACTCCCGGCCGATGGCGGCGATGGCCTTGGGGTGGGCCAGGATGACGCTGGGGTCCTTCCACACCGTGGCCAGCAGCTCGTCGAGGTCGTCCGGGGTGGGCGGGCCGGAGCGGGTGTGGACGCGCTGCTTCATGTCCACGTTGTGCAGCAGACCGATGGCGCGGTTGTTGACCAGCTCGTGCTCCTGGCGCTCGCGCAGCGCCTCGATGGTGAGCCGCAGCTGCTCCTCGAGCTGGTTCATCGGGTGGTTGTACAGGTCGGCGACGCGGGTGTGGACCCGCAGCACGGTCTGGGCCACCTCCAGCTCGTACTCGCGGGGCTTGAGGTCGTAGTCGACGAACGTGCCCGGCAGGGCGGGCTCACCGACGTGCCCGGAGGCCAGCTCGATGGCGGACTCGCCGTCCTCGGTGCGCTGGGCGGGGATCCGGGAGCCGGCGGCGGCCAGGTGGGCGCGCAGCGAGTCGGCCCCGGCGAGGACGGCGTCGAAGGCGCTGCGCTCCAGGGTGAGCACGGTGCCGCTGGTCAGCGAGGTGAGGGTGTGCTCCCAGGTGCCGGAGTCGCCGGTCAGGCGGTCGTCCCCGAGGAAGTCGCCGTCCGCCAGGACGCCATGGGTGATCTGCTCGTCGTAGCGGCCGCGGGCGGTCTTGCGCAGTTTGCCGTGGGCGATGAGCACCAGCCGGTCGGCGGGCTGCCCCTCCTGGACGATGACCTCACCGGGCCCGAAGTCGCGCTGTTCGCACCGGGCGGCGAGGGCTTCGAGCACCTCCCGGTCATCGTAGCCGCGCAGCGTCGGCAGTTCGGAGAGCTCCAGCGGGATCACCCGGACCTGAGAGCCGGTGGAGACGAACTCCACGCGGCCGTCCCCCAGCGTGTGGCTGAGCCGCCGGTTGACCCGGAAGGTTCCGCCCGTCACCTGCACCCAGGGCAGGACCTTGAGCAGCCAGCGGGAGGTGATGCCCTGCATCTGCGGGGGCGTCTTCGTGGTGGTCGCGAGATTCCGTGCCGCCGCGGTCGCGAGGCTCTGCTGCGCCTGCTCGGCCCCTTGCGCCGCGCCGCTCCCGGAGTTTCCGGAATTCCGCTCCGCCGCAGTCGTCATCCGACACCGCCAATCTCAGTTCATCTGGTAATTCGCACGCTGCGGCCACGAAGCTAGGTGAGGGCCGTGAGCTGCGGCAATCACTCAAAAGATGAATCGGATTTCCGAATGTCGGCCCGCCGTCCGGGGTAACAGGGGCGGCTCGCCACCGATTCCGTCGACCCAGGGTGACGAAGCTGTCGCCTTCCTCACCCTCCGCATCCCTGCGCGTCCCTCGCCGCCGTGCGCGGTGCGGCACCGCGGCGGCTTTCCGGTGCGGAAACTCACCAGGACGTGCCGGGGCGCACGGGGAGCGCGCGCCTTTCCGGTGCGCGCCCGCCGTCCACAGGCGGCGGGCCGCTCAGTAAACTCGGCGGATCACGAGGGGAAGCGAGGGGGAACGAGGGGAAGCGGGCCCGCGGGCCGCGACAGGAGTGGAGCCGCACACCGGCCACGCCCGGCCGTCTTGACCAGACAGCCGCCCGGCCATCGCGTCGCACACGCATCGATCACAAATCGGTCACGAACCGGTGTACCGGGGCTCTTCGGGTCTTTCTCGTGCATGTACCGCGTCCGATGAGGTACGTAACGGACGGCGAGATGGGGGTGAACGGCGGTGCATACGATCATCGGCCTGTGGCGTTGGCGTGGAAACCCGCTGTGCCGCCGGACCGACCGCCGCGAGGCGTGGCTGTCCCTGTGGGCGGCCGTGCTGATGGCCGTGGGCGCGCCCCTGGTCGGCTGGTGGGCCGAGGAGACGGCACGCGACGCCCTGCTGCGGACCGTCCACGAACAGCAGCGCTCCCGGCAGCGCACCTGGGCGACGGTCCAGCATGTCACCGTCCACCCGCCGCTGGACTCCGAGGCGGACACGGCCGCGGGCCGGCAGCAGAACCGCAACCGGGTCACGGCCCGCTGGCCGGGTCCCGACGGCGCCCCGCACACCGGCACGGTCCTGCTGCGCCGCCCGGTGCGGCCCGGCGACCGCTTCCCCGTGTGGACCGACGCGGGCGGGCGTTTGACCTCCCGACCGATGAGTGCGCGCGGTGCCGCCTCCCACTCGCTGCTCGCGGGGCTGGCCGCCGGGGCGTTCACCATCGCCGTGCTGGAGACCGGGCGGCGGGTCACCGTACGCATGGCGATGCGGCGTCGGTACGCGCGCTGGGACGAGGAGTGGGGCCGCATCGGTCCCGACTGGGGCCGTACGGGCAGCAGCAGTTGAGGCGGGGCGGGTCGCCGCCGCTCGTGTGTGAAGACGTGTGAAGGCATGTGAACAGGTCACTCGCCCGGACCCGTCGGTCCTGGAGCGCGGCGCGCGCTACGGTGGTGCGACCAGCACGGACGGCGCGCACGGCGGTCCGCGCGAGCAACAACGCATCTTGGTTCGCACGAGGTTGGGGCACAACACTCCATGGCACAGGGCTCGGTCCAGGTGACGCACAGCGGCACGTCGCGGTGGCGGCGGCGCACGGGCGAGTACGCATCCTTGTCCGCCGCGCTCGAAGCGGCGGGGGACGGCGACGTCCTCACCGTCGCCCCGGGCACCTACCGGGAGAACCTCGTCATCGAGCACATGGTGACCCTGCGCGGCCCCGAGCGGTCGGGCGGCGGACCGGTCCGCATCGCCCCGGCCGACGGGGTCGCGCTCACGCTGCGGTCGGCGGCGCTCGTCCAGGACCTCCAGATCGAGGGCCAGGACTCGGCGGTGCCCGCGGTGCTGGTGGAGGACGCGGCGCCGGAACTGGCCGGGCTGCGGGTGATGACGCGCTCCGCGGCCGGTATCGAGGTGCGCGGCGGCGCCCGGCCCACCGTACGGCGCTGCACCGTGGACAACCCGGCCGGACTGGGGATCAGCGTCAGCGGCGGGGCGAGCGGCGTCTACGAGGAGTGCGAGGTGGTGGCGGCCGGGCAGTCCGGCGTGCTGGTCCGCGACGGGGCGCGCCCCCGTTTCTCGCGCTGCCGTGTGCACCTGGCCTCCGGCGCGGGCATCTCCCTCCAGGGCGAGGGCAGCACCATGGAGGCCATCGGCTGCGAGGTGTACGAGATCAAGGGCAGCGGCGTCCGCGTGGCCTCCCGCGCCAGCGGCCACTTCACGGACTGCCAGGTGCACCGCACCACGGCGGACGGGGTCACCCTCGACACCGATGCCGTGCTCACCCTCGCCGACTGCGACATCCACGACATCCCCGAGAACGCGATCGACCTGCGCTCCCGCTCGGTGCTGACGCTGACCCGCTCCACGGTGCGCCGCTTCGGCCGCAACGGGCTGTCGGTATGGGACCCGGGCACCCGTGCGGACGCCAACGGCTGCGAGATACACGACAGTACGGGCGACTATCCGGCCGTGTGGGTGAGCGACGGCGCCACCGCCGTGCTGGACACCTGCCGGGTGCACTCCGTGCCCGACGCGCTGTTCGTCCTCGATCGGGGCTCGCGCGCCGACGTGCTCGACAGCGATCTGTCCCAGGTGCGCGGCACCGCCGTCTCGGTGAGCGACGGCGCCGTCGTCCAGTTGGACGACTCCCGGATCAGCAAGGCCGCCACCGGCGCCTGGTTCCGCGACCACGGCAGCGGCGGCGTGCTGAACGGCTGCACCATCGACGAGGCGGCGACCGGTGTCATCGTCACCAAGGGCGCCGATCCCACCATCGAGCGCTGCACGGTCAGCGGAGCCGCCGAGGCGGGCTTCTACGTGTCGGCCGAGGGGCGGGGCACCTTCCACAACTGCCGGGTGACCGGCTCGCGCGGCTACGGCTTCCATGTGATCGACGGCTGCCGTACCACGCTGCGCCGCTGCCGCACCGAGCGCTGCGCGCGCGGCGGTTACGAATTCGCCGAGGAGGGGCCGGCCGTCGAGGACTGCACCAGCGACGAGAGCGCGGCGGCCGTCGCCGGGCTGCCCGCGCCGGCCTCGTCGGGTGCCGGCCCCTCCCCCGCCGACGGCACCACGGGACTGCTGACCGCCAAGGCCGCCGTACCCCGGCAGCGCACGGGCAGCTCGCGGACGACGGCGGCGCCGGCGACCGGCGACAGCGGGGACGCGGAGCCGGAGGCCGGGGAGGAGCCCCGTGACTCCAAGGAGGTGCTGGGCGAACTCGACGCCCTGGTCGGTCTGGAGAGCGTCAAGCGCGAGGTGCGCGCGCTGACCGACATGATCGAGGTCGGCCGCAGGCGGCAGGCCGCCGGGCTGAAGGCGGCGTCCGTGCGGCGGCATCTGGTCTTCACCGGGGCGCCCGGTACCGGCAAGACCACCGTGGCCAGGCTCTACGGCGAGATCCTGCGCTCCCTCGGGGTGCTGCGGCGCGGCCACCTGGTGGAGGTCTCCCGCGTCGATCTGGTGGGCGAGCACATCGGCTCGACGGCGATCCGCACCCAGGAGGCGTTCGAACGCGCCAAGGGCGGTGTGCTGTTCATCGACGAGGCCTACGCGCTGGCGCCGCAGGACGCGGGCCGCGACTTCGGCCGGGAGGCCATCGACACGCTGGTGAAGCTGATGGAGGACCACCGCGACGACGTGGTCGTCATCGTCGCCGGCTACACGGCCGAGATGGAGCACTTCCTGGCGGCCAACCCGGGCGTCGCCTCCCGCTTCTCCCGCACCATCGCGTTCGGCGACTACACGCCGGAGGAGCTGCTGCGCATCGTCGAGCAGCAGGCCGAGGAGCAGGAGTACCACCTGGGCGAGGGTGCCCGGCAGGCGCTGCTGAGCTACTTCGCGCGGCTGCCCAAGGGCCCCTCGTTCGGCAACGGGCGCACCGCGCGGCAGACGTTCGAGGCGATGGTCGAGCGGCACGCGGGCCGGGTCGCGCAGCTGCCCGACCCGAGCACCGACGATCTCACCCTCCTCTACCCGGGGGACCTGCCGGGCCCGGCCTGAGCACGCCGCGAGGCCGGCGCCGGACCGGCGCCCGGTTCCGGCGCCCCCGGTTCCGGCGCCCTCGGTTCCGACTGGCGCGGTATGCCGGCGGACGCCCCGTACGGCGCCCCGGCCGCCCGTCTCCCGCCGGGCTGCGGGCCGGGGTGTCCGCGGGTCTCCGCGG
>NZ_VJOK01000001.1:701084-709086 GCF_013302895.1 Streptomyces albus subsp. chlorinus
CCCGGCGGGCGCGGGGGCCGGTTCGCGCAGCCGGGTCAGCAGTCCGGCCCGCTCCTGTGCGAAGGCGGGGTCGGCCTGGTAGTCGCCGTGCGCCAGGATCGGTTCCGGGAGGGGCTGCTCGCGGGTGCGGCCGTAGGCGAGGGGATCGAGGAGCGGGCCGCGGTCCACCCCCCGGCACTCCTCGGGCGGGCCGGACTCGGGGGTGTCCGCCCTCTCGGGCCTGATGGGTCCGCCGATCGGGTCGGTCAGCCGCCACAGGTTGCGCCAGCACTCCAGCTCGCTGTGGAGCGCCCCGAGCGGCCCCGGCCCGAAGTAGGCGGGGAACCAGCGCCCGTAGAGGCGTTCGAGGGGTGAGCCGTAGGTGAGCAGGGCGATCTGGCGGCGGGTGCGCGGGTCGAGCTGCCAGACGGCCGCCGCCGCCAGGACGCTGCCCTGCGAGTGCCCCGAGATCACCAGGTGCCGGGCGGGCCTGCGGTCGGTCCACAGCGCCATCCGCCAGGCCAGGTCGGGCACGGCGCGCTCCGCGTAGCAGGGCGGGGCGAAGGGGTGGGCGCTGCGGGGCCAGAAGGTGCCCACGTCCCACAGGATGCCGATGGTGCGGCGGGCGGAGGGGTCCTTGTAGGCGCGGCGCCCGCAGGCCAGCAGCAGGACGAAGCCGAGGCCGACCAGCCAGGAGCCCAGGGCCTGCACGGTGTCGGCGAAGCCGGCGACGACGGCGGGGGCGCCGTCCGTGGCCTCGCCGGGCACCTGGCCGGTCCGCAGCGTGCCGAGGACCGCCACGCCGCCCAGCACGAGGGTGGCCACGGCGACGGTCGCGACCAGCCAGGGCGCCTCGTCGGTGAGTCCGGCCCTGGCGACGGCGGCGGCGATCCTGCGGGAGCGGCCCTCGTCGGGCAGACAGCCGGGGTAGCCGGCTGTCACGTCGTCGGTGAGCCGCCGCGCGTCGCGCCAGATCCGGAGGACGAACCAGCACCCCAGGAGCACGACGAGGGCGAGCAGGACGGGGATGATCGACGCCTGCCAGGTGAGCACGGTGGGCGGACCGCTGATGCGGCCGCCGCCGGCGCCGGGTGTCCCGGGCCCGTCCAGCCAGTCGCCCACCCGCTGGGAGACGCCGCCGGACAGCAGGCCGCCCAGCGCGCAGGCGAGCATGGCCACGGCCGCGGAGGCGAGCCCGGCCAGTGCGGTGCGGGGCACACGCGTGGTGCGGTGCAGCAGCAGGCCCAAAAGTCCCAGCACGACGACGAGGGTGCCCTGGAGCACGGCCAGGACGCCGAACGTCTCGTCACCCGGGAGGGCCCCGCCCGAGGTCCATCCGGGACGGCTCCAGCCGGCGTGGACCATGGCGAGCAGCAGGACGGCGACGGAGGCGCCGGGGAGGGCGCGTACGGCGAGGGTGTCGGCGCGGTCGTCCGGCTCGCTCTCCTTGCGGCCCCGGCGGGCGACGACGTGGAGCACCCAGACGCCGCCGGCGAGCAGCAGCGCCTCCAGCAGCCAGCCCAGCGCGTCCAGGGCCGCGCTGCCGCCGGGTTTGCGGTCGTGGCGGCTCGCGGCGGCGGTCAGCGCGGCGGCGACGGTGAGGAACCCGGCGGCGGTGTGCGCGGCGCGCAGCCGGGCCACCAGCCGCCTGCCGTACCAGAAACCGGGCAGCGACAGCGGTGGGCGGCCGGCGGCGGCGGGGGCGTCCTCGGGCACGATGCCCTCCAGCGGACGCTGCGACTCGTAGGCGCTCCAGGTGCGGTGCGAGAGCCACCACAGCAGCACCGTGACGGCGACGGGCAGCAGGGCGGCGAGCGCCAGCCTGCGGCCCGGCTGGCTCCACCAGCCCGGCTGCCCGGTACCGTCGGGCGGGGCCATGAAGGCGAGCCACGAGCGGTCCCCGGCGCACTCGCTGCTCCCTCCGCACTGCCAGGCCACCAGGTCGAGCGCGACCTCGCAGGCCGCGGCGACCAGCAGCACGGTCAGCGACAGGGCGATCAGCCGCACCAGCAGTCCGTGGGCCCGCACCGTGGTGTCGCGTCCCCGGGAGGCGGGCCTGGTCCAGTGGGCGAGGTTGGCCACCATGAACGGCAGCAGGAGCAGCCACAGGGCGCGTGCGCCGTTGCCGGAGGTCAGGTTGGACCAGCAGTACGCCTCCGGAACGGGCCGGCCCGCGTAGTCCTGGGGACGCTGTTCGGCGTCCTTGTCGTCGGCCCGGCGGTGGACGGCCGCCGTGCTGTCCCCGGTGACGCGCACGGTGCGCGGGTCGCCGAGCATCTCGGCCGGTGTGGTTCCCCCCACGCCGTGGACGAGCAGCTCCAGCGCGAGGCCGGGTGCGGCCTCGCGCGTGTCCGCCGCGGCGCTCCGGTGCGGGCCGGTGTTCCGGTCCCCGTCCTGGTCGGTCTTCCTGTCCCCGCCCGGGTCGGTGTCCCTGGGCGGGTCCATGCGGTCTGACGGCACTGTGCTTCCCCCCGAGTCCCCCGAAACGGTGTGTCAGCTACCACACCAGCATCCCCGTCCGGCGGCCCCCGGTGCCAGCCCCTCACGGGTGAAGCCGGCCGGGTCCGGCGCCGAATCCTGCCATGGGCGCGCCCGTTGCGCCCATGGCAGGATGAGCGGACCAGCGGCCTTCCCCCCAGCCTTCACCACACGGTCACGAAAGGACGGAGAAGTGGAGTGAGCGACAACCAGAACCTTCTCGCGGAGCAGCGGCGCGCGCTGATCCTGGAGGAGGTGCGGCGCAGGGGCGGGGCGCGGGTCAACGAGCTGACCCGGAAGCTGTCCGTTTCGGACATGACGGTGCGGCGGGACCTGGACGCGCTGGCCCGGCAGGGGGCGCTGGAGAAGGTCCACGGCGGCGCGGTGCCGGTCGCCGAGGCGAGCACCCATGAACCGGGGTTCGAGGCGAAGTCCTCACTGGAGCTGACCGCGAAGGAGGACATCGCGCGGGCCGCGGCGACCATGGCGCAGCCCGGCAGCGCGATCGCCCTCTCGGGCGGCACGACCACCTACGCCCTGGCGCGGCACCTGCTGGAGGTGCCGAACCTGACGGTGGTCACCAACTCGGTGCGGGTCGCCGACGTCTTCCACGCGGCGCAGCGGCCGGGGGGTTCCGGTGCGGGCAGCCGGCCGGACGCGGCCACGGTGGTGCTGACGGGCGGGGTGCGCACACCGTCGGACTCGCTGGTGGGTTCGGTGGCGGACGCGGCGATCCGCTCGCTGCACTTCGACGCGCTCTTCCTGGGCGTGCACGGCATATCGGTGGAGGCGGGGCTCTCGACGCCGAACCTGGCGGAGGCCGAGACCAACCGGCATCTGGTGGGCTCGGCGCGCCGGGTGATCGTCGTCGCGGATCACACCAAGTGGGGGACGGTGGGGCTGAGTTCGTTCGCCTCGCTGGACGAGGTGGACACGCTCGTGACGGACGGCGGGCTGCCGGCCGAGGCCCGTGCCGAGATCCGGGAGCGGCTGCCGGAGCTGGTGGTGGCCGGTGAGCGGGAGCCGGGCGGGGAGCGCGGGCTCGGTGAGGTGGCCGAGGCGGAGGCTCTCTGACCGCTCGCCCCCGGCGGGGAGGCGGGCGCGCTCGGAGGGTGGTGCGGGGGCCGCGGGTAGGGTGGTGGGCTCCGCACGCCCGTTCGCACACTGCTGGGGGTTGTCAGCATGGCGCGTCAACTGCGTCCCGTCGTACTCGACTTCGCCGACACCGCGCCGCTCAGGCTCTCCTTCACGGCGGATGTGGGGGCGACGGCGGCACGGGTCTACACGGCGCTGGCCGACGAGCTGGAGACATGGCCGTGCTGGTTCACCGCGGTCACCGAGCTGAGGCCCACCGAAGGGGGCAAGGGCCGCGCCGTCCGGCTCAAGGGGGGCGGCTTCTTCGACGAGACGGTACTGGCGGCGCTGCCCGCCGAGCGGTACGCCTACCGGATCGACCGCACCAACGCGCCGGGCGTGCGGGCGATGATGGAGGACTGGAACCTGGCGTCCTCACCGGCCGGCGGCACCCGGGTGCGCTGGACGATGGCGGTGGACGGCTCCCCGGTGGTGCGCGCGGTGTTCCGGCTGGGCAGGCCCGGTCTCGCGGCCTCGTTCCGGGACGCGATGCGCCGGCTGGAGCGCAGGCTCAACCCCTGAGGCGCGCCGCCCGGCGCCCCGGCCCGCCCGCGCGGGCTCCCGGATCCGCCCCGTCCGCGCGCAGGACGGGGCACCCGCTGCTCGGGCCGGCTCAGATCCACTCGCCCGTCGCCAGGAAGCGCTCCAGGGTGCGCGCGTAGGGGCCGATGTCGAGCCCCTGCTCGGCGAGCCAGGCGTCGGCGTAGTACTTGTCCAGGTAGCGGTCCCCCGGATCGCAGAGCAGGGTGACGACGCTGCCCCGCTCGCCGCGCGCCAGCATCTCGGCGACGATCATGAGGCTGCTCCACAGCCCGGTGCCGGTGGAGCCGCCCGCCTTGCGCCCCAGGACGCGGTCGAGCGCGCGGACGGCGGCGACGCTGGCCGCGTCCGGGACCTTCATCATCCGGTCGATGGCGCCGGGCACGAAGCTGGGCTCCATCCGCGGCCGGCCGATGCCCTCGATGCGGGAGCCGGCCGCGCTGGTGGCCTCCGGGTCGCCGCGCAGCCAGCCGTCGAAGAAGCAGGAGTTCTCCGGGTCGGGCACGCACAGGCGGGTGCCGTACTGCATGTAGCGGATGTAGCGGGCGAACGTCGCCGAGGTGCCGCCGGTGCCCGCCGTGGCGACGATCCAGGCCGGTTCCGGATACCTCTCCTTGCTGAGCTGCTGGTAGACGGACTCGGCGATGTTGTTGTTGCCGCGCCAGTCGGTGGCCCGTTCGGCGTAGGTGAACTGGTCCATGAAGTGGCCGCCGCTGTCGGCGGCGAGGCGTGCGGAGACCTCGTAGACGGTGCGCGGATCATCCACCAGATGGCAGGTGCCGCCCTGGAACTCGATCAGCCGGGTCTTCTCACGGCTCGTCGTGCGGGGCATCACCGCGATGAACGGCACCCCGATCAGCTTGGCGAAGTACGCCTCGCTCACCGCCGTGGAACCGCTGGACGCCTCGATGACGGGCCGCCCGGGGCGGATCCATCCGTTGCACAGGGCGTAGAGGAAGAGGGACCGGGCCAGGCGGTGCTTGAGGCTTCCGGTGGGGTGGGTCGACTCGTCCTTCAGATACAGGTCGATGCCCCACTCCTCGGGCAGCGGGAAGGAGAGGAGGTGGGTGTCGGCACTGCGGCCGCTCTCCGCCCGCACCTTGCGTACCGCCTCTTTCAGCCAGTCGCGGTACGCCGTGTCGCTGCGGTCCACGTCCTGGGTGGGGAGGCCGGGGACGGGCGGTGCGGGTTCGGTGGCGCTCACGCAGCCGATCATAGAGGGGGGCTGGTGGACGGGCGCGGACGCGGGCATCCTGCTGGCATGGGGGTGGCGCTTCCCGGGGGTGTGCGGGCACTGCTCGGGGGTACCCCGGCTGGAAGAATCCGGTGGGAGGCGGTGTGTTGTGGCGGAGCCGGAGTTCGACGCGACAGGTGTGGGGATACGCCGGATGCTTCGCTCACTCACCCGGGCCGGCCACGTGCTGGTGCGGGACGGCGAGCTGGTGCTGATGACCAGCTACGGCAGCGAGATCGACAGCGCACCGGTCGAGGAAGTGCGGATCAGCGGCTACGTACTGCGCGACCAGGCGCTCGCGACCCTGCGCGGCAGGAGCTACTGGCTGCGGCTCGGTCTCGGACACCGCGAGGGGCTGCTGTCGGCCGTACGGACGGCCCGGGCCAAGGCGGCCGCCGAGCGGGGCGTACTCGGCACCTGACGCGCGCCGTGACCGCTTCGTCGCTCCGCGTTTGCGCCCCGGCCCACCGACTCTCATGCTGGCTCTGTAGCGCACGTCACATGTGATCCGCCCTCGCCCTGCTCAGGGCAGGCCCTTCCCAGGGAGTCACAGTTGTGATCAGTCCACCGAGCAGTACGAGCAAGCACACCACCCCGGGGCGGCACTGCGCCATGGAGTTCCAGGCGCTGCCCTCCCGGATCGGCCAGGTCCGCAGGATCATCTCCGCGCAGCTGCGCTACTGGCGCCTCGACTCCCTCGTCGACGCCACGGCCCTGGGCCTGACGGAGCTGCTGACCAATGTGCACCAGCACGCGGAGACCGACGGGCCGGTGCCCGACGAGGGGCCCGCGCCCGCCGACAAGCACTGCACGGTCGAGCTGTCGTTCATGTGGAACCGGCTGACGGTCCTGGTCCACGACCATGATCCGCGGCTGCCCCGGGTGCGGGGTACCGCGGCGCGGGAGCGGCTGTCCACGAACGGCCGGGGCCTCGCGCTGGTGGCGGCGATCAGTGAGAGCTGGGGAATGCGTACCCGGCACGACGGTTCGGGGAAGACCGTCTGGTTCTCCCTCCCGGTGCCGCCCCGCCCCGCCGCGGCTTCCACCGGACCGCGGACACCGGGCGCGGTGGCGGACGGAGCCGGGCCGGCCACCGCGCAGGACCGGCCGGCCGACGCCGCCCCGGCAGCCGTGCCCCCGCCCGCCGAGGTGGAGACGGCCCCCGCCCACTGAGCACACGGCGGGGCGGGAACCCTGGGCCGGCATCCACCGGCGTTCGGGTCCCGCCCCGGCCGCCGGTCGCGCGGACGACGCGCGGCCGGGAGCAGTCGGCTGGCGGTCCGCTCAGTGCTTGCCGCCCCCGGCCTCGCGGTACCGGTCACGGGCGCTCTCGTGGAGCACCGAGGCGCGGCGCCAGTACTCGTCCTCGTCGATCTCGCCCCGCGCGAACCGCCGGTCCAGCAGTCCGACCGGGCTGTGCGGGCCGTGCGCCGCGTGCGGCTGCCAGGGTCCGCGGCGGCCACGCGGGCGGAGGCGGCGCAGCAGGTGGACGCCGCCCGCGAGCACGGCCGCCCACACCAGCGGGAAGAGCAGCACCCAGGGCCCGGGTCCCGAGCCGTCGTGCCAGTGCGCCAGCAGTTCCATCGTCCTCAGCTCCTCGGCAGTGGTTCCGGCGCTCGCGGCGCCGCACGGTGTGTTTCCTCCGCCGAGGGTGCGGGCCGGGAGGGGTCCGGGGCGTCGTACCGCGGGCGGCCGTCGCGCTACCGCGCGGGAAGTACCCCGGCGCCGCCGGGCTGCTCCGCCGTGCCGGACGCCCCTCGGCCGGGCCCGCCCAGGTCGCGGCGCATGCACACGCGGGGCCAGCGGTCGAGACCGGCCGCGGCCTCCCCGGCGCGGATGCGGCGCAGTCCGGGGGTCAGTTCGCGGTCGGTGAGGGTGCGGAAGCCCAGACGCCGGTAGTAGGGCGCGTTCCAGGGGACGTCGCGGAAGGTGGTGAGGGTGAGGGCCGGCAGGCCGTCGCCGGCCGCGCGGGCCGCCAGCTCCCCGATGAGGGCGCGGCCGATGCCGCGGCGCGCGCTGTCGGGGTGGACGGAGACCTGTTCGAGGTGGAGGCAGCCGTCGACCGGCTCGGCGAGGGCGTAGGCGACGGGGGCCCCGCCCGTCTCGGGGACGGCCACCCACAGGCCGCCCGCGCGGGCGAAGCCGGCCAGTGTCTCGAGGGTGGGCGGTTCGTCGTCGGCGATCTCGTCCATGCCGAGGTCGCGGAACCAGTGGCCCGCCGCCCGCTCGATCTCCTGGAGTCGCCCCAGTTCGTGCGGGGAGCCCGCTCGGATGCGCATGGGCCTAGCCTCCCAGGACGCCGATGGGGTCGTCGAGGACGGGCTGCCAGGCCAGTTCGGCGGCTCCGACCAGGGAGTTGTGCTCCAGCGCGCTGGGCAGGACGGGCACGCTGCCGCTGCGCCCCCACAGGCTGCGGTCCGCGACGACGCCGCGCAGCCGCTCGCCGTCGGCCTCCACCAGGGCGCGGTGGAGGCCCGCCAGCACGATGCGGTCGGGGTTGAGGATGTTGACGAGCCCGGCGAGGCCGAGGCCGAGCCGGTCGATCAGCGCGCCGGTCGCCTCCCGTACGCGCGCGTCGGTCGCGTACGCGGTGCGGACCAGCTCCTCCGCCTGGGCCAGCAGGGAGGTGCCGGGGCC
>NZ_VJOK01000001.1:709106-715788 GCF_013302895.1 Streptomyces albus subsp. chlorinus
GGCCTCGCGCCCCGCGGCGGCCAGCAGTGCGGCGGGGTCGGTCTCCACGTCGAGGCAGCCGCGGCTGCCGCAGTGGCAGGGCCGCCCCCCGGGATCGACCGTCAGGTGGCCGACCTCCATGGCGAGGCCCGAACTCCCGGTGTGCAGCCGCCCGTCGAGGACCAGGGCACCGCCCACACCGTGGTGTCCCGTCCCGACGACGAGGAGATGGCGGGCTCCGCGGCCGGCGCCGTGGCGGTGTTCGGCCAGGGCGGCCACGTTGAGGTCGTTGGCGGCGAAGCCGGTGACCGGGGAGCCGTCGGGGTGGGTGACGCCCGCTTCGGCGAGGCAGGCGCGGAAGGTGTCGCGTACCGGGGCGCCCGCCTGCCAGGCGAGGTGCAGCGGGTTGAGCGCGGTGCCCTCGGGCTCGGCGACGGCGGAGGGCACGGCGAGCCCCGCGCCGACGCACCGCCGCCCCGACTCCCGCAGCAGCCCGGCCCCTGTCCGGACCACTTCGCTGATGACCTGGGCCGGATCGGCGTCCACGGTGCCGCAGCCGGGCGCCGTCGCCACGAGGTTGCCGCCGAGGCCGACGAGGGCGGCGCGGTAGCCGTCCGCGTGGACCTGCGCGGCCAGGGCCACGGGGCCGTCCGGGTCGACGGACAGCCGGTGGGAGGGGCGGCCCTGGGAGCCGACGGGGGCGGTGGGGTGGGCGTCGACGGTGATGAGCCCGAGCGCCTCCAGTTCCCCGGCCACGGCTCCCGCCGTCGCGCGGGTCACCCCCAGTTCGGCGGTGAGCACCGCGCGGGTGGGCGCCTGCCCGGTGTGGACCAGCTCCAGTGCGGGCCCGAGCGCCGAACGCCCTCGCTCCAGCCTTGTTGTACGGGTGTGGGTCACGCCTCTATTCTCTCTTTGTGCCGACACTAAACAAAATACGGTCGGCGCTTGCCGGTGCGACGGGGCACCGCGGATCGAACGCTGCCGCCTCCCCCCGCCCGGACCTGCGCCGCTTCCGCATCGCCCTGACCGCCTTCTTCGCTCTCGACGGTTTCCTCTTCGCCGGCTGGGTCGTCCGCATCCCCGCTGTCAAGGCGCAGACCGGCGCCTCCCCCAGCGCGCTCGGCCTCGCCCTGCTCGGTGTCTCGGCGGGCGCCGTGGCCACCATGATGCTGACCGGACGGCTCTGCGCCCGGCTCGGTCCCCCACGCGTCGTCCTGGGCTGCGGCGTCCTGCTGCCGCTGAGCGTGGCGCTGCCGCCGCTCACCCACTCGGCGCTCGCGCTCGGCCTGGTACTGCTCGTCTTCGGCGCCGCGTACGGAGGGATGAGCGTCGCCCTCAACAGCGCCGCCGTCGATCTGATCGCCGTGCTGCGGCGCCCCGTCATGCCCGGCTTCCACGCCGCGTTCAGCCTCGGCGGCATGCTCGGCGCCGGCCTGGGCGGCCTGGTCGCGGGCTGGTTGAGCCCGACCCGGCACCTGTCGCTGCTCGCCGTGGCCGGACTGGCCGTCGCCGCGCTCGGCACCCGGCCTCTGCTCGGCTTCCCTCTGGCACCCGCACACCGTACGGCACCCGACGGGGCCGGGACCGCCGCCCCGGCGGACTCCCCCCGGCCGAGTGGGCGGACCCGGTGGCTGGTGGCCGTCCTCGGCCTGATCGCCCTGTGCACCGCGTACGGCGAGGGAGCGCTCGCCGACTGGAGCGCCCTGCATCTGACGGACGATCTGGGGGCGAGCGCCGGACTGGCCGCCTCCGGGTACTCGGTGTTCGCCGCCGCGATGACCCTCGGACGGCTCTCGGGCACGCTCCTGGTGGAGCGGCTCGGCCCGAGCCGGGTGCTGATCTGGGGCGGCGCGCTGGGCTGCGCCGGCATGCTGCTGGGCTCGCTGGCGCCCTCGGTGTGGGCCACGCTGGCCGGTTTCGTCCTCACCGGGCTCGGGCTGGCCAACGTCTTCCCCATCGCCATCGGCCGCGCCGGCGACCTGGCGGGCCCCGGCGGTGTCGCCGCCGCCTCCACGTTCGGCTACGGCGGCATCCTGCTGGGCCCCGTCGCCATCGGCTTCCTGGCCGACTGGTTCTCACTGCCCGCGGCCCTGGCGACGGTGGCCGTCCTGGCGGCACTGGCCTCGCTGACGGCGTGGAGCGCGCGGCGGGCGGTACTGCCGGGAGGCTGAGGCGGCCACCAGGAGCGGTGGCCTGATTCTTGCGATTGTCGTCGGTCTGGCCCGTGTTGTGGTGTGCCGGAGCCGGGGACAGTGGCAGGCATGAACGTGAACTGGACGCTGGACCGTACGTACGCGAGCGCTCATGGCCAGGTGCGGTGGGCCGTGCTCGGAGACCCGGCGGACCCGCCCGTGGTCCTCCTCCACGGCACGCCCTGGTCCTCCTTCGTGTGGCGGGACATCGCCCGCGCGCTGGCGGGCAGCCACCGGGTCTTCGTGTGGGACATGCCCGGCTACGGCTCCTCGGAGAAGTACGAGGGCCAGGACGTCTCACTGGGCGCCCAGGGGCGGGTCTTCGTCGAACTGCTGGCGCACTGGGGGCTGGAGCGGCCGGCCGTCGTGGCGCACGACTTCGGCGGCACCGTCGCCATGCGGGCGCACCTGCTGCACGGCGTAGCGTTCGAGCGGATCGCGCTGGTGGACGTCACGGTGGCCTTCGACACCTGGGGCTCCCCCGCCTACCGGTTGATGGGCGCGCACCCCGGGATCTTCGCCCAGCTGCCGCCCGCGCTGCACAGCGCCCTCGTGCGCGCGTACATCTCCTCCGCCGCCCCCCGCGGCCTACGTCCCGAGGTGCTCGATCAGCTGGCCCGGCCGTGGCTGGAAGAGGCGGGGCAGCCCGCCCTCTTCCGCCAGATGGCCCAGAACGACCAGCGCTGGACCCGGGAGGCGGAAGCGCGGTACGGCGAGACGGCGGTGCCCGTACTCGTCTGCTGGGGCACCGACGACCCGTGGATCCCGGCCGGCAACGCGCACAAGCTCGCCGGCCGCATCCCCGGGGCCCGGCTCCACCTGATCGAGGGCGCCGGACACCTCGTCCAGGAGGACGCCCCGGCGGAACTGGCCGCCGTACTGGAACGGTTCGTGCGCGACCGGTGATCACCTAACGCTCATGGCGGGTGCTGACATCACGTCCATGGCGAGCGCTGCCTCAGCCCAGCCAGCCGGGCCGCACCAGACCGGACTCGTAGGCGAGCACGACCAGTTGGGCGCGGTCGCGGACGCCCAGTTTGACCATCGCGCGGCTCACATGGGTCTTGGCGGTGAGCGGGGAGACCACCAGGCGGCGGGCGATCTCCTCGTTGGTGAGCCCCATGCCCACCAGGGCCATCACCTCCCGCTCGCGCTCGGTCAGCCCGGACAGCCGGGCCGGGGCGGCCGGCTCCTTGGAGCGGGCCGCGAACTCCTCGATGAGCCGCCGGGTGACGCCGGGCGACAGCAGCGCGTCCCCGGCCACCACCGCGCGCACCGCCCGCACCAGTTCCTCCGGCTCGGTGTCCTTGACGAGGAACCCCGAGGCACCCGAACGCAGCGCCTCGAACACGTACTCGTCCAGCTCGAAGGTGGTCAGCATGACGACCTTCACCGCGCCGAGCCGGGGGTCGGTGGTGAGCCGACGGGTCGCGGCCAAGCCGTCGACGAGCGGCATCCGGATGTCCATCAGCACCAGATCCGGGGCCAGTTCGCGGGCCAGCCCGACCGCCTCCTCGCCGTCGGCCGCCTCGCCCACCACCTCGATGTCGGGCTGCGCGTCCAGCAGCGCGCGGAACCCGGCGCGCACCAGGAGCTGGTCGTCGGCGAGCAGTACGCGGATCACGGTGCCTCCTCCTGTCGTGGGGGCGGGGCCGTTTCGTCGTCCGGGCGCAGCGGGAGGGTGGCGTGGACCCGGAAGCCGCCGTCCGCACGCGGCCCCGCCTCCACCGTCCCCCCGAGCGCGGCGGCCCGCTCGCGCATCCCGATCAGCCCGTTCCCGCCCCCGGACGGCCCGCTCCCGGTCGCCGGTCCCTCGTCCTCGACGAGCAGCCCGAGCGTCCCGGTACCGTAGCGGATGCGCACCCGGGCGGTACGGGCCCCGGAGTGACGGACGATGTTCGTCAGGGCTTCCTGGACGATACGGAACGCCGCCAGATCGGCTCCCGGGGGCAGCGGCACGGGCGAACCCTCCGTGGTGGTACGCACCTCGAGCCCGGCGTTCGCGGCCTGCCCGGTCAGCTCGGGGAGCCGGCCGAGCCCGGGAGCGGGCGCGCGGGGCGCCTCCCCCGGGGAGCGCAGCGCGGCGAGCACCTGGCGCACCTCGCCCAGCGCCTCCTTGCTGGCCGCCTTGATGGTGGTGAGCGCGGTGCGGGCCTGTGCCGGGTCGGAGTCGAGGAGGGCGAGGCCGACCCCCGCCTGGACGTTGATGACGGAGATGCTGTGCGCCAGCACGTCGTGCAACTCCCGTGCGACGCGGAGCCGTTCCTCGCCGGCCCGGCGCCGCTCGGCCTCCTCGGCCTCCCGCCGCCGGCGCTCCCGCTCGGCGCGGCGCACCCGGGCCAGTTCCCCGGCCGTGCACAGCGCCACCATCCACACGGCCAGGAACAGGTCCGTGCCCCAGGAGCCCGGAGGGTCGCCGCCGGGCGGCAGCCGCCCGTACAGGACGTGCGCGACCAGCAGGTTCCCGGTCCACAGCAGCCCGAGCGCGCCCCACGTCGCGTACCGGTACCCGGCGACCAGCGCGGCGAAGCCCGCCACGACGACGCTCAGGAGGACCGGCCCGTAGGGGTGGCCGGCCGCCAGGTACGCCAGCGTCACCGCCGAGGTGCCCCACACCGCGGTACGCGGGAATCGGTACCGGACCAGCAGCAGAAGCGGTCCCAGCGTCAGCAGGGCCCGCGCCGCCCCGTCCAGGCCGACGGTGCCCGCCCGCTGGGCGTGCGCCGCGAATCCCGAACCCATGTGCTGCGCGGCCAGGACCGCGAGCGACGGGGCCAGGACGCGCCGCCACCCCGGGTTCCGTGGCGGCGGACCGGACCCGGTGGCCAGGGCACGGGTGCCGGGGCCGGAGCCGTGGGACCGGCCGGGGAGAACCGGGGGTATGGAAGAGCCGGAGGGTCCGGGATGTCCGGGGCTCCTGGGGTGTCCAGGGTCCCCGGGGCGTCCGTCGGAAGGCGGTGTGCTGGTCACTCCGCCACGCTAGCCGCGGCCGCGCGGCAGGACGTCGGCCGGACGCGGTGCCCGCGGCTACTCCCCGGGGAGTACGCGCCCCACTCCCCCTGTCCCCGTCCGGTCCCGCTCCGGCCCCGGGGCGGCGCGCCCCGGACGCGGGACGGCACTCCGGCCGGGGTGGCCGCCCGGGCGCGGCAGACCCCGGGCCGACGGCCGCGCCCGGCGGGCGGCCTCGCTCAGGCCGAGCGGCGGGCGGTCGTCTCGTCGCTGTCGGTGCTGCCGCCCCGCTCCGTGTCGTCGGCGGCGGCGTCGTTCGCCGTGCCGTCCTCGATGCCGTCGGCGCCGCCGTCCCGTTCGGCTTCGCGGCGGTCGAGGGTGTCCAGGGCGCGGCGCGCGAGGGGGTGCACGCGGACGACCTCGGCGAGGGAGGTGGCGCCGCGGGTGAAGCGGGCGAAGACGTTCCAGGCGGGGCGGAAGCCGGTGAGGGCCGCGTGGAAGAGGCCGGGGCGGCGGGAGAAGATGCGCAGCAGCCGGCGTCCCACACCCATCTCGACGCCGAGGCCGGCCTTGACGGCGAAGGCGTAGTTGAGGGCCTGGCGCCGTGCGTCCACCGCGTCGTGCGCCTCGGCGATCCTGACCGCCCACTCCCCCGCGAGCCGTCCGGAGCGCAGCGCGAAGGAGATGCCCTCGCGGGTCCAGGGCTCCAGCAGTCCGGCCGCGTCGCCGCAGACCAGGACCCGGCCCCGGGAGAGCGGCGAGTCGTCGGTACGGCAGCGGGTCAGATGGCCGGAGGAGACGCTGGGCTCGAACCCGGCCAGCCCGAGGCGGCCGATGAAGTCGTCCAGGTAGCGCTTGGTGGCCGCGCCCTCGCCGCGGGCGGAGATGACGCCGACGGTGAGGGTGTCGCCCTTGGGGAAGACCCAGCCGTAACTGCCCGGCAGCGGGCCCCAGTCCACCAGCACGCGGCCCGCCCAGTCCTCCGCGACGCTGGCCGGCACCGGGATCTCGGCCTCCAGGCCGAGGTCGACCTGGCCCATCTTGACGCCGACGTGCGCCCCTATCCGGCTCGCGCTGCCGTCCGCGCCGACGACGGCACGGGCGAGGACGGGCTCCTTCTCGCCCGCCAGGACGACGGCGACCGTGCGCCGGTCGGGCACGGCGGGGCCGTGCTGCTCGACGCGGGAGACGGTGACGCCCGTGCGCACCTCGGCCCCGGCCTCGACGGCGGACTCGACCAGCGCGTTGTCGAACTCGGGGCGGTTGACCAGGCCGAAGAGCATGGTGCGGGAGCGCCGGGTGCGGGAGAGCTTGCCGTTCAGCGTGAAGGTGACGGCGTGCACCCGCTCGCGCAGCGGCAGGTCGAAGCCGGGCGGGAGGGCGTCGCGGGAGGGGCCGATGATGCCGCCGCCGCACGTCTTGTAGCGGGGCAGCTCGGCCTTCTCCAGGAGCAGCACCTTGCGGCCGGCGACGGCTGCCGCGTAGGCGGCCGAAGCACCGGCGGGCCCGGCGCCGACCACGACGACGTCCCAGACGGGGCGGGTCCGCGCTCCCGTCCTCCG
>NZ_VJOK01000001.1:716656-722254 GCF_013302895.1 Streptomyces albus subsp. chlorinus
CGTTCCCATGCAGCAGCCCCCGTCCGGCCCGAAGGCCGCCACCCCGGCCACGGCGTCCGGCGTCCCCGCCCTGGCGGCCGGCGTCAGCGCCACCGTCGCCTCCCTGATGCCGCGGGCGAAGTCCGAGCTGGCCGAACTGGTCGCCTTCCGCTCGGTCGCGGACCCGGAGCAGTTCCCCCGGAGCGAGTGCGAGGGTGCCGCCGCCTGGATCGCCGAGGCCCTGCGCACGGAGGGCTTCCAGGACGTGGCGGCACTCGACACCCCGGACGGCACCCAGTCGGTCTACGGCCACCTGCCCGGCCCCGAGGGCGCGCCCACCGTGCTGCTGTACGCGCACTACGACGTGCAGCCGCCGCTGGACGAGGCGGCCTGGCGCACCCCGCCGTTCGAGCTGACCGACGGCGCGGACGGCCGCTGGTACGGGCGGGGCGCCGCCGACTGCAAGGGCGGCTTCCTCATGCACCTGCTGGCGCTGCGGGCCGTCAAGGAGAACGGCGGGCTGCCGGTGTCGGTCAAGATGATCGTGGAGGGCTCGGAGGAGCAGGGCACCGGCGGACTGGAGCAGTACGCCCGCGCGCACCCGGAGTTGCTGGCCGCCGACACCATCGTCATCGGGGACGCGGGCAACTTCCGGTGCGGGCTGCCGACGGTCACCGCCACACTGCGCGGGATGACCCTGCTGCGCATCCAGGTGGACACCCTCGAAGGCAACCTGCACTCGGGGCTGTTCGGCGGCGCGGCGCCCGACGCGCTGGCGGCGCTGCTGCGCACGCTCGACTCGATGCGGGACGCCGAGGGCAACACCGTCATCGACGGGCTGGAGGCGGACGCGCGCTGGGAGGGCATGCCCTACCCGGAGGAGGACTTCCGGCGCGACGCCAAGGTGCTCGACGGGGTCGGCCTGCTCGGCAGCGGCACGGTCGCCGACCGGCTGTGGGCCCGCCCGGCCGTGACCGTGCTCGGCATCGACTGCCCGCCGGTCGTGGGCGCCACCCCGTCGGTGCACGCCTCGGCCCGCGCGCTGATCTCACTGCGGATCCCCCCGGGCACGGACGTCGAGAAGGCCATCGCGCTGCTGCGGGCGCACCTGGAGTCGCATGTGCCGTGGCAGGCCCGGGTGACGACCGAAGTGGTGGGCCAGGGCCAGCCGTTCAGCGCGGACACCTCCAGCCCGGCCTACACCGCGATGGCCCAGGCGCTGCGGACGGCGTACGACGGGCAGGAGATGCAGATCTCCGGTATGGGCGGTTCCATCCCGCTGTGCAACGCGCTGGACGCGCTCTACCCCGACGCCGAGATCCTGCTCATCGGGCTGAGCGAGCCCGAGGCGCGGATCCACGCGGCGAACGAGAGCGTGGACCCGCGCGAGCTGGAGCGGATGGCGGTGGCCGAGGCGCTCTTCCTGCACGGCTACGCGGAGCAGAAGAGCGCCTGACCGCCTGCGCGGACCGTCCGCGCCCGGCCGCCGGCGCCCGCTGTCCGCGCCTGACCTTGTGCACTTGGCCGCCTGCGCCTGACCACCTGCACTTGGCCGCCTGCACCGGATCGTCCCCGTCCGGCACCGGCACCGGACATCCGTCGGCCCGGACACCCGCCCGCCCGGACGCCCGTCAGCGCGGACACCCGTCGGCGCGTGTCCGTCGGTGCTCATCCTTCCGCGCGTGTCCGGCCGCGTGTCAGCGCAGCAGGTTTCCGGTGCCGGTCGGGACACCCGCCTCCAGGTAGAGGGGGTGTCCCAGCCGGCGGGCGTGCAGGGCGCAGCGCAGCCGCTCAAGCCGGTTCGGCGGCAGGAGCCCCGCGGCCTCCTCCTCCGTCACGAAGCGCCAGCCGCGCAGTTCGGCGCTGGGCAGCAGCAGTGCGGCGGCCTCATCGGCCGCGAGCCGGCCCCCGTCGAAGAGCAGCCGCATCCCCCCGAACGCGGGCGGGCGCGGCGGCTCCCAGTCGACGACGAGCAGGGAGGGCTCTCCGGTCAGCCTCAGCCCCAGCTCCTCGAAGACCTCACGGACCCCCGCGGTGCTGGGTGCCTCGCCCCGCTCGACGATGCCGCCGGGGAACTCCCATCCTGGCTTGTAGGTAGGGTCGACGAGCAGCACCCGGTCGCGGTCGTCGAAGAGCAGGACCCCCGCGGCCACCGTCTCGGCCTTCGGTTCGGGCGTCTGCACGATGTCCACGGCACCCTCCCCCGCCCGGATCGCCTCGGCGAGGCGTTCGGCGGTGCGGCGGGGGGTGAGATAGGTCGTGTTGACGGTGTGCGCCTCGGCGGTGATCCATGGCAACGCCGCCTGGTAGGGGGGCAGATGCCCCAGGCACCAGGCTCTGGTGGAGGCGCCGTCGGTGGTGGCGCGGGCGGCGATGCGCTCCCGCAGGGCGGTTTCCTCGGCGTGCAGCAGCAGATGGCGTACGGGTATGCGCCGGGCGGCGAACGCGCCGAACATCTCATCCCGGTACTCGCGGCGCAGCAGCGTCATCGGAGTGATCAGCGGGCCCGGGATCTCGGTCAGCAAAGCGGCGGCCGTGTCCACCACGAGCCGCCGCCATGACCGTAGTTCCTGGATGTCGGATATCCGCCCGAGGTGTTCCTTGGGCAGCATTCCGCGCAGTCCGGCGCCGATGACTTCCGGGTCGAAGAGCGTGCTGCCCGGGAGCAGGTCCAGGAGTTCGTACGCCGCGGTGGTCTTGCCCGCGCCGAACGCGCCGTTCAGCCAGACGATCACGGTGGTCCCCCCTCATCCGTCGTCCCCCGTTCAGTTGCCCGCATCACCCGGTAGGGGAAACGCGCCGGGTCGGCTCGGCGCGCACTCCGGGGGGCACGGCGCTTGCGCCCCGGCGCGTTCGGCGAGCGCGTGCGACCCTTCCCGAGCCGGAAACCCGTCACAGACAGCGGAGCCGGGGGCAGCGGAGCCGGAGACAGAGGAGTCGGGGACAGAGGGGGCAACGGGCGTTGGGGGCGGCTCAGCTGGGTGCCCAGTGGGGATCGCGGCCGGTGCCGGCGAGCAGCTTCTCGAACGGAGTGGCGTCGGACGCCACGGGCACCTCCTCCCCGAAGGCTCCCGCCTTGCGCGCCATGGGCGCCATCTCCTGAAAGGCGGGACGGACCTCACCGAGCGCGGCCTGGTCGGGACGGTAGTCCTGCCCGGTGGCGCGGGCCAGGTCCCAGCCGTGGACGACCAGGTCGCCCATCACCATGTGCGCGACGGTCCGCTGCGGGAGTCCCATGCCCTGCGAGACGCCCTCGAGCGCGTCGGGCGCCGACCACGCCTCGACGAGTTTCACGGTCTCCTCGCCGAAGCGGTCACGCCAGTCCCCCTGGAGGTAGTCGGGGGTGGTGGAGAAGTCGGCCTGGCCCCGGGCGGCCAGCGCCTGGAAGCCGACGACGACGTGGAAGAGGTGGTTGAGCAGGGCGCGGACGTCGTACTCGGCGCAGGGGGTGGGGAGGGTTAGCTGCCCGTCCTCGACCCCGCGGACCACGGGGTCGGTGGCGCGGGCGGCGCTGTCGATGAGAGGGGAAAGTGCGTTCGCCATGCGGACACGCTAGGCGCCCGGTGCGGGGGACGGCTTGAAGAAACGCGACACGGAAGCGGCGCCTAGGATCCCGCCATGGCAGATCAGGGCGGATCGGGTGACACCGGCGCCGGAGCGGTCGCCCGGGAGGGAGCCGGAGCCGCAGCCGGAACGGCAGCCGCGACAGCGGGAGGCCGGACCGCCGCGGCGGGAAGCCGGACCGCCGCGACCGGCGCCCGGACCGGGGCGACAGGATTCCGGGCCTCCCTGCCCGGCGCCCCCGCCCCCACCGGGGCGGCCGGCCCCAGGATGGACGGCAGGGAGGGTGCGGAGGGGCCGCGCCGCGACACGCGGGGCATCGTGCGCGCCCCCGAGCTGATGGCGCGGGTCCGCTTCCGCCGCAGGCTGCCGGCCGCACCGCTGCGGCGCTGGGTGGAGCACTACTGGCTGATCGACTGGGACCTGTCCGAGCCCTACGTCTCGCACGTGGTCCCGCACCCCTGCGTGAACCTGGTCCTCGAACGGCGCGGCCCGGCGGACCTCGCGCCGGAGAGCGGAGTGGTCGCGGGCGTGGGGACCGGGCTCTTCACCACCGAGCTGGAGGGGACCGGACGGGTGTGCGGGGTGCAGTTCCGGCCGGGCGGCTTCCGTCCCTTCCTGTCACCGCCCCGTCCACTCACCGCGCTCACCGGCAGGCGGCTGGAGCTGGCGGAGGCGTTCGGCCGCGGACAGGATGCTCCGTCGCGTGTGCTGCGGCCGGAGGCGGAGGACGCCCGGGTGGCCGCGCTCGACGCCTTCCTGCTCTCCCTCTCCCCCACCGCCGACCCGGCGGCCGAGCGCGCCGTGGCGCTCGCCCACCGTGTGCGCACCGACCGCACCGTTCGGCGCGTCGAACATCTCGCGGCCGACGAGGGCGTCTCCGTACGGACCCTGCAGCGGCTGTTCGCCACCTACGTCGGCGTCAGCCCGAAATGGACGATCCTGCGCTACCGGGTCCACGAGGCGGTGGAACGCGTCACCCACCGCCCGGCGACGGACTGGGCCGCGCTGGCGGCCGAGCTGGGCTACAGCGACCAGGCGCACCTGGTGCGCGACTTCACCGCGGCGGTGGGCACGACACCGGCGGCGTACGCCCGCGCGGTGCGGTCGGGCTGACGCGGGTGCGCCACCGCGGCCTCCGGCCTGATCGCGCACGTGTGCCGGGCGCGCCGCTGGTTACCCGTCGGACTGCGTTGCCCGCCGGGCCGCCGCGCTCGCCGCGGGACCACGGCCCGGACGGGACGGTGCCCGGCGAGGACCGGCGGGCACCGGACAACCGGAATCCGTGGCGCACCGAGGAGGCCGGAACCCCATGTCAGCACAGCAGTCCAACTCCCTGCCGCTGCCCGACTACGACCAGTTGCCCGCGGGAAGCGTGGAGCACCGGATCAGGTCACTGGGGAGCGACGAGGTGCGACAGCTCCTGGAGTACGAGCGGGCGCACGCCGACCGGCCGCAGGTACGGCAGATCCTGACCGCACGCCTCGACCAGCTGGAGGCCGGTGCCCGGCCCTCCGAGGGCGACCCGGCGTCCGGGGGCCCCGACATCCCCCAGGACACGTCCGGCCCGCCCTCCGTCTCGCCCGCAGGAGCGGCCGAACCGGAAGAGCCCCTGCGGCACGGCAAGCACAAGCTCCCCTGAGGGCAAGTTCCCCAGAGCCCCTGAGTCCCTGAGCCCCCCGAGGGCTTCCCTCCGGAGGCCCGCCCGTACGCCGGGGCCGGGCCGTAAGGGGCCCAGCCATAAGAGGTCGAGCCGGACGGGCCCGGCCCGCTCACGCCACCTCGGCCCCCAGGAGCCGCCACGCCGCCGCGGCGGCGCCGATGAGCCCGGCGTCCGTCCCGGTGGTGGCCGGGGCGATCTCGAGCCCCTGGACGTAGGGCAGCGTCGCGTACCGCCGCAGTTCCTCGCGCAGCGGGTCGAACAGGACCGCGCCCGCCCGGGCGACTCCGCCCCCGATGACGGCGATCTCGATCTCGACGAGGGCGGCGGTGGCCGCGATCCCGGCCGCCAGCGCCCGGGCGGCGCGGTCGTAGGCGGCGCGGGCCGGCGGGTCGCCC
>NZ_VJOK01000001.1:722524-761469 GCF_013302895.1 Streptomyces albus subsp. chlorinus
CCACGGGGCCCGCGCTGCCGATGCCGACGGCGGCCACCCGGGTCCACGCGGGCGCCTCGGTCAGCTCACGGAGCACGGCGTCGACGGCGGCGCTCATCCGCGTGGCGTCCTCCCGTGCGGGGGTGGGCCGCTGGACGCGGGTGAGCAGTCCGCCACCGCCGTCCACCAGGGCACCCGCGATCTTGGTACCGCCGATGTCGAGTGCGGCGACGAGGTCGTTGGGCATGGGCGGTCGGCTCCTGCACGTGCGGTGGACGGTCCCGCGCTGAGCGCGGGCGGACGGGGCAAGTGTTGCTACTTCTGACAACGTTGTCCAGCCTGGCCCGGCCAGCGGGACTATGCTGCTCGGTGTCGCGATCACCGACAACTCAGCGATCACCGACGACGAGGACAGACCACGTGGCCGACGCCCCCGACACACCCGGCACGAGCGACCCCGCGCGCGCCACCGCCACCGGCCCCGGCCCCACCCCCGGAACCGTCGCCCCGGGCCCCGTGACCCGTACCAGGCCGGGACCCGCCGGCCGGCGGCACGCGGGCCGGCCGACCATGAAGGACGTGGCGGCCCGGGCGGGCGTGGGCCTCAAGACGGTGTCGCGGGTCGTCAACGGCGAGGCGGGGGTCTCCAGCGACACCGAGCGGCGCGTGCAGGAGGCCATCACCTCGCTCGGCTTCCGCCGCAACGACAGCGCCCGTGTGCTGCGCAAGGGCACCACGGCCAGCATCGGCCTGGTCGTGGAGGACCTGGCCGACCCTTTCTACTCCCCGCTCAGCCGGGCCGTCGAGGAGGTGGCCCGGGCGCACGGGGCTCTGCTGATCAACGGTTCGAGTGCCGAGGACCCGGAGCGGGAGCGCGAGCTGGCGCTGGCCCTGTGCGCCAGGCGGGTCGACGGGCTGGTGATCGTCCCGGCCAGTGACGACCACCGCTACCTCGCCCCCGAGATCGCCGCGGGGGTGGCCACGGTCTTCCTGGACCGGCCGCCGGGGCGCATAGAGGCCGACATGGTGCTCTCGGACGGTTTCGAGGGGGCGCGGACGGGCGTCGCCCATCTGATCGCGCACGGGCACCGCCGCATCGGTTTCATCGGCGACAAGCCCGGCATCCACACCGCCAAGGAGCGGCTGCGCGGCTACCGGGCCGCGATGGCGGAGGCGGGGCTGCCGGTGGCCGGGGGCTGGGTGGCGCTCGGGCCGACGGACTCCGGGCGGGTCCGTGCCGACGCGGAGCGGATGCTGGCGGGCACCAGCGGCGCCGAGCCGGTCACGGCGTTCTTCTCCGGCAACAACCGGGTGACGGTCACGCTGGTGCGGGTGCTGGCCGAGCCGGAGCGCGGCGGCAGGCCGGTGGCGCTGGTGGGGTTCGACGACTTCGAGCTGGCCGATCTGCTCTCCCCGCCGGTCACGGTCATCGCGCAGGACCCCGCGGACCTGGGCCGCAGCGCCGCCGAGTTGCTGTTCCGGCGTCTGGACGGCGCGGACGACGCGCCGCGCACGCTCTCCCGCCCCACGTCGCTGATCGCCCGCGGCTCCGGCGAGATCCCGCCCGCCGACTGACCGGGGTCTCCTGACGCGGCCGGTCCGTGCGCGGAGTCACCGAGACCGGTGCGGTCCGCGGGCGGCGCTGTCGCCGGTCCCCGGCGTCGCCCCCTTCGCAGTACAGACCGACCGGTCGGTGTGTTCCGCGAAGGAGTCTCGGCCCGGTCCCTCGGGCCGGACGGCCCCTCGAGCCGGACGGTCCCTCGAGCCGGACGGTCCCGTTCCGGAACGGACCCGGCGGCACCGGGCGCCGCGGGGCGGCCGAACACCGCACCCGCGCGCGCCGACGCACCCAACTCCCGTGCTTAAGTGGCCCCATGGCTGACAAGACCTCTGCTTCGGATTCCGCGGCGACGGCCCCCACCCCCGGCCCGCCCACCGCCCCCGAGGCACTCACCTCGGCGCCCGGATACCAGGTGCGGCGGCTCTACCAGGCATATCTGGCGGCATGGGTGCGCGCTGTCGACCAGTTGCTGACCGGGCCGCAGTACGCCGTACTGACCACAGTGGCGGCCAATCCGGGAAGCGACCAGAGTTCGCTGGCCTCAGCCGTGACACTGGACACCTCCACCATGGCGGACCTGGCCCAGCGGCTGGAGAGACGAGGCCTGCTGGAGCGCAGGACGGCCGCGGCGGACGGCCGCCGCAAGCTGCTGTACCTCACGCCCGAGGGCGAACGCACGCTGAGCGAGGCCGGCAGCCGGGCGCGCGAGCTGGACGAGCGGCTGCTCGGGCACTACGAGCCAGCCGAACGCGCGCGGCTGCTGCGGCAGTTGACGGCCCTGGCCGACGAGTGGGAGCGGCTGGACGACGGCAGCGCGCCCGACGCCTGACCCCGCCACCCGGCCCCGGGCCCCCGGCCGGCCAGCGGTCGGCAGGTGCCGGGCGGCCGCCGCGAGACCAGGGCGGCCACCGGGGGAACGGTCGGGGCTCAGCGCCCCGCGAGACGGTCGAGCTCGGCCCGGTCGAGCCCGGAGACCTCCTTGACCTCCTGGGCCTCCAGCGCGCCGCAGTCGAGGCCGCGCAGCAGGTAGCCGCTGAGCGCGCGGGCCGTGGCGGGCTCGTCCATCACGTCACCGGCCGACTGCCCCACGTACGCGGCGAGCCGCTCGCCCGCGCGCCGCATGCCCTCCCGGTAGAAGGCGTAGACGGCGGCGTAGCGGGTGGGCAGGTGCCCGGGGTGCATGTCCCAGCCCTGGTAGTAGGCGCGGGCCAGCGAGCGGCGCACCAGCGCGTGGTGGGTGCGCCAGGCCTCGTGCACCTGGGAACGGCCTCCGGTGGGAAGGATGTTGGTGGAGCCGTCCGAGAGCCGGACGCCCGTGCCGGCGGCGGCCACCTGCATGACGGCCTTGGCGTGGTCGGCGGCCGGGTGGTCCATCGCCTGGTAGGCGGCGGAGACACCGCAGGAGGCGCTGTAGTCGAAGGTGCCGTAGTGCAGGGAGGTCGCCCGGCCCCGGGCCGCGTCGATCATCCGGGCGACGGTGGCGCGTCCGTCGGCGCCGAGGATCGACTGCGTCGTCTCGATCTGGATCTCGAAGCCGATGCGGCCGGCTTCGAGCCCGCGCGCCTTCTCGAACTCCTCGCACAGCCGGGCCATGGCGGTGACCTGCTCGGGGTAGGTCACCTTGGGCAGGGTGAGCACGAGTCCGCGGGGCAGCCCTCCGGCCTCCATGAGGCCGGTGAGGAACAGGTCGAGGGTGCGGATGCCGCGGTCGCGCACGGCCGCCTCCATGCACTTCACGCGGATGCCCGCGTAGGCGGGGACGGGCCCCTCGGCACCCTTCGCGCACGCGTCCGCGACCAGGCGCGCGGCGCCGACGGCGGCGGCGTCCTCCTCGTCGTCGGGCCGCACCCCGTAGCCGTCCTCGAAGTCGATGCGCAGGTCCTCGACGGGCTCCTGGCGCAGCTTGTCGCGTATGCGGGAGTAGACGGGTCCCGCGAGCGCCTCGTCCATGCCCAGGACGCGGGCGAGGGTGTCGGCGTCGGGGGCGTGCTCGTCGAGCAGCGCGAGGGCCGAGGCGCCCCACTCACGGACCGTGTCGGACGTGACGGCGTCGGCGGGGACATAGACCGTGTGCACCGGCTGCCGCGTGCCCGGGTCGCCCGGGTACCGCCGCGCGAGTTCGGCGTCCACCGGCGCCAGCGACCTGGAGACCTCCGCGACCACGCCGGCTTCCAAGCTGGTCCTGACCGTCCCGCCCTGCGACATCTCCGCTCCCTCTCCCTCACCTCACGGCACCCGGAATCAACTCTCAACAAAACGTTGAAGCCGGTGCGGCGACGCTATGGCCACCCGAGCAGCCAGTCAAGACCCGGCCGCAGGCCCCGGAATCCGGTCGTCCTCCACGAGCGGAATCCGGCCATGACGGGTGAACTCCGGTCGAACAGGGAGGTGTTGCCGCAGGCCACCATCCAACTCTGGTGTCACTTTGCGCCACTGATTCAACGCGAAACGTTACCGAAACATGTCATGCCGATGTGCTTTCGCCGACCGGACTCGGCAGACTCAAGCCCGCCGATCCGGCACTTACCCTCAAAGCGGAAGGAAGCACACAATGCGGAAGACCGCATCCCGGAGCGTCGCCCTCACCCTGGCGGCAGCGGTGACGGGATCCGTCAGCGTCCTCGCACTCGCGGCCGCCCCCGCCGAGGCCGCTCCCGCGAAGGCCACCTCGCTCTACGCGCCCTCGGCCCTCGTCCTCACGATCTCGGACGGGGAGAGCGCCGCCACCTCGGCGCCCAAGCGCGCCGTCACCCTCAGCTGCACGCCGAGCGCCTCGGGCACCCACCCGGCCGCCGAGGACGCCTGCGCCCAACTGCGCGCCGCCGACGGCAACTTCGACGGTCTGGCCGTCGACGAGGAGCGGATGTGCACCCGCGACTGGCGGCCCGTGGTGGTCACCGCCCAGGGCGTGTGGCAGGGCGAGCGCGTCAGCTACGAGAAGACCTTCTCCAACCCGTGCGTGAAGAACGCGGAAGGAGCCGCCGTCTTCGCCTTCTGACCTGGGACGCCACGGCACGCGCCACCCGCGTCCCGTACGCACGCAGGGCCCCGCACCACGACCTGGTGCGGGGCCCCTCGGGTGGGCGCGTCAGCCCTTGCGGGCCTTGACCTCCTCGGTCAGCTGCGGGACGACCTCGAACAGGTCGCCGACGATGCCGTAGTCGACCAGGTCGAAGATCGGGGCCTCGGCGTCCTTGTTGATCGCCACGATCGTCTTGGAGGTCTGCATGCCGGCGCGGTGCTGGATGGCGCCGGAGATGCCGGTGGCGATGTACAGCTGCGGGGAGACGGTCTTACCGGTCTGGCCCACCTGGTGGGAGTGCGGGTACCAGCCGGCGTCCACCGCGGCGCGCGAGGCGCCGACCGCCGCGCCCAGCGCGTCGGCCAGACCCTCGATCAGGTGGAAGTTCTCCGCGCCGTTGACGCCGCGCCCGCCGGAGACCACGATCGCGGCCTCGGTCAGCTCGGGGCGGCCGGTGGACTCGCGCGGGGTGCGCGAGGTGACCTTGGTACCGGTGGCGGCCTCGCCGAAACTCACCGACAGCTGCTCGACCGCGCCCGCCGCGGGGGCGGCCTCCGGCGCCGCCGAGTTCGGCTTGACGGTGATGACCGGGGTGCCCTTGGTGACGCGGGACCTGGTGGTGTACGCGGCGGCGAAGACCGACTGCGTTGTCACCGGACCCTCGTCGCCGGCCTCCAGGTCCACCGCGTCGGTGATGATGCCGGAGCCGAGGCGCACCGCGAGGCGGGCCGCGATCTCCTTGCCCTCGGCGGAGGAGGGCACCAGCACGGCGGCGGGCGAGACGGACTCGTAGGCGGCCTGCAGGGCGTCCACCTTGGGCACGACGAGGTAGTCGGCGAACTCGGGCGCGTCGGCGGCCAGGACGCGGGTGGCCCCGTACTCGCCGAGCGTCTTGGCGGCCTCCTCGGCGTTCGGGCCCAGGTGCACGGCGACCGGGTCGCCCAGGCGGCGGGCCAGGGTCAGCAGTTCGAGGGTGGGCTTGCGGACGGCGCCGTCCACGTGGTCGACGTAGACAAGGACTTCAGCCATGGGAGTGCTCCTGCGCGGTTCGGGAGAAAGGTCTGTGGTGGGAGCGGCGGCTCAGATGAACTTCTGGCCCGCCAGGTACTCGGCGAGCTGCTTGCCGCCCTCGCCCTCGTCCTTGACGACGGTGCCCGCGGTGCGCGGCGGGCGCTCGGCCGCGTCCTCCACCTTGGTCCAGGCGCCGTCCAGGCCGACCTCGTCGGCGTCGATGTCCAGGTCGTCCAGGTCCAGGGACTCGACGGGCTTCTTCTTGGCGGCCATGATCCCCTTGAAGGAGGGGTAACGCGCCTCGCCCGACTGGTCGGTGACGGAGACGACGGCCGGGAGCCGCGCCTCCAGCTGCTCGGTGGCGGCGTCGCCGTCCCGGCGGCCGGTCACCTTCCCGTCCGCGACGGAGACCTCGGACAGCAGGGTCACCTGCGGCACGCCCAGCCGCTCGGCGAGCATGGCGGGCAGCACGCCCATGGTGCCGTCGGTGGAGGCCATACCGCAGACGACCAGGTCGTAGCCGGTCTTCTCGATGGCCTTGGCCAGCACGTAGGAGGTGCCCAGCGCGTCGGTGCCGTGCAGGTCGTCGTCCTCGACGTGGACGGCCTTGTCCGCGCCCATGGACAGCGCCTTGCGCAGGGCGTCCTTGGCGTCCTCGGGGCCGACGGTCAGCACGGTGATCTCCGCGTCGTCGGCCTCGTCCGCGATCTGCAGCGCCTGCTCGACCGCGTACTCGTCCAGCTCGGAGAGCAGGCCGTCGACCGACTCGCGATCGGTGGTCAGGTCCTCCGCGAAGTGCCGGTCACCGGTGGCGTCGGGCACGTACTTCACACAGACAACGATCCTCAAGCTCACGCCGGCTCTCCTACTGCTTCGACTTACGGTTCCGGTCCTTGGGGGACCGGCGGTCCGTCCACAATATTACTCGTCAGTACATCCAGCACGTTCCCCGTTCTCAAGACCCGCGAACTGTGACGTTGCCAACGGGGAGAGTGACCGGACAACTCCATCACGCGACGCGGCGCGGCGCGAGTGCGCCGGGGCGGGATCTGGGTCACGCCGACCGCGCACCGGAGCCCCGGCCGGGCGCGGGCTCAGCCGATCGCGTACCCCAGCGCGGCGATGACGTCGGCCTTGCGCGGCTGCCCGGTGGCCCGCTTGACGATCCGCCCGGCCGCGTCGAGGACGAGCACCGTGGGCGTGCCGGTGATCTCCAGCTCGCGGACGAGTGCGAGGTGGTCCTCGGCGTCCAGCTCGATATGGGTGACGCCCTCGACCATGGCGGCCACCTCGGCGAGGACGCGGCGGGTCGCGCGGCAGGGCTGGCAGAAGGCGCTGGAGAACTGCACGAGCGTGGCCCGCGCGCCCAGCTCCCCGGCCCCGAGCAGGCCGGCGCCCACCCTCCGCTCCTCGTCGGCCGGTCGGTGCCCCGGTCCGGGCCCGGTGCTTCCCGCGCTCTCCGCCACAAAGTCCTCCATTCCCGCGTGCCCGGGGACAAGTCTGCCGCGAGGGTAGCCAGGAGCGACGCTTTGGGGAACGATCTGCCGCAGCCGGAAGTTACGCATCCGTAAGTGCTGAGTGCGGGACCGCGGGTCCCGGGTACCCGGCCTGCCGGGCCGACCGCTCGCAGGCATACCGAGACGAAGGATCCCCGACATGGCCGACCTCCTCTACCCACCCGTGATCGGTGCGGCACGCGCGTGGTTCAAGGCGCTCGACCTGCGCTTCGACATCCGCGGCACGGAGCACGTGCCCGCACGCGGCGGGGCCGTCCTGGTGAGCAACCACATCAGCTATCTGGACTTCATCTTCACGGGGCTGGCCGCGCGCCCGGCCAAGCGGCTGGTGCGCTTCATGGCCAAGGACTCCGTCTTCCGGCACAAGATCTCCGGACCGCTGATGCGCGCCATGAAGCACATTCCGGTCGACCGCTCGCGCGGTGAGCACGCCTACGCGGAGGCGCTGCGTGCCCTGCGCGCCGGCGAGGTCATCGGCGTCTTCCCCGAGGCGACGATCTCCCCCTCCTTCACCCTCAAGGACTTCAAGTCGGGCGCGGCCCGGCTCGCCCAGGAGGCGCGCGTCCCGCTGGTCCCCATGGCGCTGTGGGGCACCCAGCGGCTGTGGACCAAGGGCCACAAGCGGGACTTCGGCCGCAACCACCTCCCCATCGCGATCCGCGTCGGCGCGCCGCTGGACGCGGAGCCCGGCGAGCCGGTCCCGAGCATCACCGACCGGCTGCGCGAGCGCGTGCACGAACTGCTGGAAGCGGCCCAGCGGGCCTATCCCGCCGCACCGCGCGGCCCCGCCGACGCCTGGTGGCAGCCCGCCCACCTGGGCGGCACGGCCCCCTCCCCGGCGCAGGTCCAGGCGCTGTAGCGCGCTGCCCCTACCGCCCGGAATCCGCGAGCCGCCGCAGCAGCGGTGCCGTCCGCAGGAGCTGGGCGACCTCCTCCTCGGACAGCGAGCCGAGGCGCTCCAGCAGCGCCTCGGCCTCGCCGTACGCCACGTCCCGCAGCGTTCCCCTGCCCTCCTCGGTGGCGGCCACACGGGTGGCGCGGCCGTCGGTGGGGTCGGGTTCGCGGCGTACGAAGCCCAGCGCCTCCAGTTCGGCCACCACGGCCGTTGCCGTCGGCTGGGAGCAGGGGACCCGCTCGGCGAGGACGCCGACCCGGCTGGGCCCGCCCTCGACGAGCAGCGACAGGACGATCAGCTGGGTGGGCTGGAGCCCGCCCGTGGGGCCGGCCCGGCGCAGCGACCGCAGCAGCCGGTGCAGGGCCAGCACCATCTCGAACGCCGCGTCGGTCTCGGTGTTCCGGCCGGTCCCCATCGCTCCCCCACGCTCGTCCTGATCAGGTCAGGAGAGTGTCAGGGTCGGGGCGTACATGTCCAGCCACAGCGCCAGGTCCAGGGCGCGCTCCAGGCCGCGCCGGCCCGCCTGGGTGATCTGCGGGGTCTCCACCTTGACCGCGCGCTCCAGCCAGCCCCTGTCGACCAGGTCGAAGACCTGGTGCGAGGGCTTGGCCAGCAGGTCCTTGACGTTCTCCTGGAGCGCGGTGTGGTACTTCGGGTCCTGTGTGGAGGGGTAGGGGCTCTTGACCCGGTCGTAGACCGAGCGGGGCAGGACGTCGGCCGTCGCCTCGCGCAGCAGGCTCTTCTCCCTCCCGTCGAACGACTTGAGGGACCACGGGGTGTTGTAGACGTACTCGACGAGCCGGTGGTCGCAGAACGGCACCCGCACCTCCAGACCGACGGCCATGGAGGCGCGGTCCTTGCGGTCCAGCAGGACGCGGACGAAGCGGGTCAGGTGCAGATGGCAGATCACCCGCATCCGGTACTCGAAGTCGCTCTCCCCCTCCAGCCGCTGGACGCCGGAGACGGCCGAGGCGTAGCTGTCCCGGACGTAGCCGGGCAGGTTCAGGGCGCGGGTCAGCGAGTCGTTCAGGATGTTGCCGTCCTCGCCGATGGTCCGGGGGAACTGGACCAGCCAGGGGAAGGTCTCGCCCTTGCGCGCCTCCTCGTCGAAGAAGTGCTTGTAGCCGCCGAAGACCTCGTCCGCCGACTCACCGGAGAGGGCGACCGTCGAGTGCTGCCGGATGGCCTTGAACAGCAGGTAGAGGGAGGCGTCCATGTCGCCCAGGCCCATCGGGATGTCGCGGGCCCGGATGACGCGGGAGCGCACCTCGGGGGCGGCCAGGTCGTCGGAGCCAAGGACGATGTCCTGGTGGTCGGTGGCCGACTCCCGCGCCACGTCGTGCACGAAGGGCGTGTCCGGGGTGGCGCGCAGCTCGTCGGCGACGAAGTTCTCGGTCTGGCCGACGAAGTCGACGGCGAAGCTGCGCACGGTCTCCCCGCTGGTCTCCCTGAGATGACGGGCCGCCAGTGCCGTCATGGCGGAGGAGTCGAGACCGCCGGAGAGCAGGGTGCAGCGCGGCACGTCGGCGACGAGCTGGCGGCGCACGATGTCGTCCATCAGCTCCCGCACATGGGCGATCGTCTCGTCCTTGCCGTCGGTGTGCGCCCGGGTCTCCAGCTCCCAGTAGACGTGGGTGCGCGGGCCGTTGGCGTCCACGGTCACCACGGTGCCCGGCTCCACCTCGCGCATGCCCTCCCACACGGCGTGGCCGGGCGTCTTGACGAGGGCGAACAGCTCGCGCAGCCCGTCGAGGGTGACCTCGCGCCGCGCCAGCGGGTTGGCGAGGATGGCCTTGGGCTCGGAGCCGAAGAGCACTCCGTCGGGGGTCCGCGCGTAGTAGAAGGGCTTGATGCCCATCCGGTCGCGGACCATGACCAGCCGCCGGGTGCGCCCGTCCCAGATGGCGAACGCGTACATGCCGTTCAGCCGCTCGGCCAGCGCCGGGCCCCACTCCAGGTAGGCGTGGAGGACGACCTCGGTGTCGGAGTCGGTGGTGAACGTGTGGCCGCGCCCGGCCAGTTCACGGCGCAGTTCGGTGTAGTTGTAGGTCTCTCCCGAGTAGACCATGGCGACGGTGCCCTCGGGGGTCTCCACGGTCATCGGCTGCCTGCCGCCGGGCAGGTCGATGATCGCGAGCCTGCGGTGCCCCAGTGCCGCGGGGCCGTCTATCCAGGTGCCGGCGTCGTCCGGGCCGCGGCAGGACATGGTCTCCGTCATGGCGTCGACGGTCGTCCGCTCGGTCGCCAGATTCCTGTCGAAGGACACCCACCCGGTGATTCCGCACATGTTGTTCCCTCCGGCTTCGACCTTCGGTGTTCGTGGCCGATGTGAGCACAACCCCCGTAGCGAATGCGTCACCGAAAGTCAGTTGTATCGGCCATCTATACACCTGGCACTCTTTCACGTCCGCGCGGTTCTCAAACATGCGGGGCGGACCCCGCCTCCCCACGGGACCCGCCGGCCGCGGCACCGGGCCCGCGGCACCGGGTCACAGCGCCCGGTCGAGCAACTCCCACAGCCCGGCGCGGTCCTCGGCCGTACGGAGGGCCCGCAGGACCACCGGGTGCGGCTCGGCGTGGAGCAGCGGGTACTCGCACTCCCCCTTCTCCGGCCGCACGGGCCAGGCCAGCCGCTCCCGGCCGAGGCTGAACTGCGCGTCCACGCCCGGCTTGTTGCCGCGCGCGTCCTGGCGCGCCCAGCGCCGCGCCCCGGGCAGCCGCAGGGCGATCAGGCCGTGCAGGACGTCCAGCTTCTGGTAGCAGAACCCGGCGGGGATCCCCTCGGCCCGCAGCAGGGCGACCAGCGCGTGCGACTTGGCGTGGCAGATGCCGGTGCGCTGCTCGAGCACGTCCGAGGCGCGCCAGGTGATGCGCGGGTCGTCGGCGTCGGCGGAGTGCGTGATGGTGTCGCGCACGAACTCGAAGGCGGCGCGGGCGTACCCGGTCAGCTCGCCCCCGGCCGCGGCCATGAGGCGGGCGGCCGTCTCGCGGACGCGCGGGTGGAAGTGGTCGACGGTGTCGTCGGCGGCCAGGTAGGCCGACTCGTCAGCGGTGACGGGCGTGAGCATCATGCCGCGAGAGCGTACGGAGCGGCCCGCCAGAACTCAATAGAATTCCAGCGGGCCACATAATTATGCGGAGGAGGACGGACTACCGCGCCATCTCCTCGCGCAGCGCGGCGAGGAAGCCGTCCACGTCCTGCTCGGTGGTGTCGAACGAGCACATCCAGCGCACATCGCCCGCTGCCTCGTCCCAGAAGTAGAAGCGGTAGCGCTTCTGGAGGCGTTCGCTCACCTCGTGCGGGAGGCGTGCGAAGACGGCGTTGGCCTGCACGGGGTGGAGGATCTCCACCCCCTCCACCCCGGCGACGCCCTCGGCCAGGCGCCGCGCCATCGCGTTGGAGTGGCGTGCGTTCCGCAGCCACAGGTCACCCGCCAGCAGCGCCTCCAACTGCACCGAGATGAAGCGCATCTTGGAGGCGAGCTGCATCGACAGCTTGCGCAGGTGCTTCATGTGGCGGACCGCGTCCGGATCGAGGACGACGACGGCCTCGCCGAAGAGCATCCCGTTCTTGGTCCCGCCGAAGGAGAGGATGTCCACGCCCGCCACGTTGGTGAACGCGCGCATCGGCACGTCCAGTGCGGCGGCGGCGTTGGCGATGCGGGCGCCGTCCAGGTGGACGAGCATGCCGCGCTCGTGCGCGTGCTCGCACAGCGCCCGGATCTCCTCGACCGTGTAGAGCGTGCCCAGTTCGGTGTTCTGGGCGAGGGAGACCACCTGCGGCATGGCCCGGTGCTCGTCGTCCCAGCCGTACGCCTCCCGGTCGATCAGCTCCGGGGTCAGCTTGCCGTCCGGGGTGGGGACGGTCAGCAGCTTGAGGCCGCCGACGCGCTCGGGGGCGCCGCACTCGTCGACGTGGATGTGCGCGGTGTCGGCGCATATCACCGCACCCCAGCGGTCGGTCACCGCCTGCAGCGCGACGACGTTGGCGCCCGTCCCGTTGAAGACGGGGAACGCCTCGGCGCGCCGTCCGAAGTGGCTGCGGATGACGGTCTGGAGGTGCTCGGTGTAGTCGTCTGCGCCGTAGGCGGACTGGTGTCCGCCGTTGGCGACGGCCAGCGCCGCCAGGATCTCCGGGTGCGCGCCCGCGTAGTTGTCGCTGGCGAAACCGCGCACCTCCGGGTCGTGGCGGCGCTTTGCGTCGGTGGCCTGCTGCGGGGTGGAGCGGTTCAGGGGTTGGGCGTCAGCCACAGGCGGGTTCCGTTCAGCTCTTCGGCGGGCTTGTTCCAGGTGTCGGCGACGGCCTCGGCCAGATCCTTGACGTCCGTGAAACCCGCGAACTTCGCGTTCGGGCGGTCGGCCCGCATCTGGTCGTGCACCAACGCCTTGACCACCAGGATGACAGCGGCCGCCGGCGGCGGGCTCTCACCCCCTGCCTTGCGGAAGGCGTCGCTGAGCGCGAGGGTCCATGCCTCGGCCGCCGCCTTGGACGCGGCGTAGGCGGCGTTCCCCGCGGTCGGCTTGCTGGCACCCAGCGCGCTGACGAGCAGGAACCGGCCGTCGCCCGCACGCTTGAGCGGTGCCTCGAAGGCGAGGGAGGTGTGCTGGAGGGTGCGGATGAGGAGGTCGTGCAGCACGTCCCAGTCGCCCAGGTCGGTCTCGGCGAACGTGGCCGAACCGCGCCAGCCGCCCACCAGGTGCACCAGGCCGTCGACGCGGCCGTACTCCTTCTCGGTCTTGGCCGCCCACGCCCGCGTCTCCTCCAGGCTGAGCAGGTCGACGGTGTCACCGGTGACGGTCGCGCCGCCGTGGGCGAACCGCGCCGCGTCCACCGCCTGCGCCAGCCGCCCGGCGTCCGCGTCGCAGCCCACGACCGTGGCGCCCTCCTCCGCGAGCCGCAGCAGGGTGGCCTGCCCGGCGGGACCGGCCGCGCCCGCGACCGCGATCACCCGGCCCTGCAGGCTGCCCTCACCGTTGCCCTCGTAGCCGCGCCGTGTCGTCGTGTCCGTCATTCCGTCGCCTCCTCGCTCCCTGACCCTCCGCTGTACCCCGGGCGACCGCTCATGCCGCGGCGGCCCTGACCGGGCTGTCAGCGGTGATGCCCTGGGTCGATGCGATCACACTCCGGAGCTTCTTCGCGAGGGCTTCATAGAACATGCTGAGCGGAAACTCGTCGGGCAGCACCTCGTCCACCAGCTTGCGCGGGGGCAGCGACAGGTCCAGCGCGTCCGGGCCCTTGGCCCAGGTGGAGCCCGGGTGCGGCGCCAGATAGGTGGACACCAGCTCGTACGCCTTGAACCAGTGCACCAGCTTGGGGCGGTCGATCCCGGCGCGGTAGAGGGTCTCGATCTCCTCGCGGAGCGCTGCGGTGGCCTCGCGGGCCCGGTCCCAGTCGAGGCTGAGCTTGTTGTCCGTCCAGCGCAGCGCGTCGCGCTGGTGGAGGTAGGCGAACAGCAGCTGGCCGCCGAGGCCGTCGTAGTTGCGCTTGCGCTCACCGGTGACCGGGAAGCGGAAGAGGCGCTCCAGCAGCATCGCGTACTGCACGTCGCGGCCCTGCGGGATGCCGTCGGCCGCCAGCTTGCCGCCCTCGTGGAAGGCGGTCAGATCGCAGCGCAGCTCCTCCAGGCCGTACATCCAGAACGGCTGCCGCTGCTTGATCATGAAGGGGTCGAAGGGCAGGTCGCCGTGGCTGTGGGTGCGGTCGTGGATCATGTCCCACAGCACGAACGTCTGCTGGCAGCGCTCCTGGTCCTCCAGCAGCCCCTGGGCCTCCTCGGGCAGCTCCAGGCTGGTGACGTCGCAGGCGGCCCGGACCACGCGGCGGAAGCGGGCGGCCTCCCGGTCGCAGAAGATGCCGCCCCAGCTGAAGCGCTCGGGCGCCTCACGCACCGCGATGGTCTCCGGGAAGAGCACGGCGGAGTGGGTGTCGTAACCGGAGGTGAAGTCCTCGAAGGTGATGCCGCAGAAGAGCGGGTTGTCGTAGCGGGTGCGCTCCAGCTCGGCCAGCCAGTCGGGCCAGACCATGCGCAGGACGACCGCCTCCAGGTTGCGGTCCGGGTTGCCGTTCTGCGTGTACATGGGGAAGACGACCAGGTGCTGGAGCCCGTCGGCGCGGTTGTGCGCGGGCTGGAAGGCCAGCAGCGAGTCCAGGAAGTCCGGCACGCCGAAGCCCTCGTCGGCCCAGCGGCGCAGGTCCTTCACCAGGGCGCGGTGGTAGGCGGCGTCGTGCGGCAGCAGCGGGGACAGCTCCTCCACCGAGGCCACCACCCGCTCCAGCTCCTCGCGCACCGACGCGCGGGACGGCGCGCCCTCGGCGTCGAAGTCGATGGAGCCGTCCTTGGCCTGCGCGGGGCGGACGGCCTCGACGGCCGCCTTCAGCACGGCCCAGGCGGGGTGGGCGGCCACGCTCTCGGCAGCGGCGCCAAGGGACGGCGAAACGCCGCTCTCGGCGTGCGCGGGCGAAAGGATTTCCGTCATGTTGACCCCTCCACAGGAGAAACTCGCGTATGGAAACCGTATACGCGAAGCCATCTCCTCTCAAGGGGAGATCACAGGAGAATATTCGGCACCTCACGGGGTAGACCGACAAAACTTCGGCGATCAACCCGGTCGGAGGCTGTCTTTTTCCGCAGTACGCCGTTCCCCCGCCGCCTCGCCTCCCCCTCCGCACCGTGCGGCCGCCGTCCCGCCGCCGTAAGAGGGCCGCTAATCTGGCGGCGCACCGCTCCACCCCGCGCGAAAGCGAGACCGCACGTGCCACTGCTCACCGTCGGACACCGCGGAGTGATGGGCGTCGAGCCCGAGAACACGCTGCGCTCCTTCATCCGCGCCGAGCGCGAGGGGCTCGACGTCATCGAGCTGGATCTCCACCTGAGCAAGGACGGCGCCCTGGTGGTGATGCACGACGCGGACGTGGCCCGTACGACGGACGGCTCGGGCCCCATCGGTGAGTTCACCCTGGCCGAGCTGCGGGAGCTGGACGCGGGCGAGGGAGAGCGGGTGCCCGTCTTCGAGGAGGTCGTGGACGCGGTCGGCAGCCCCCTCCAGGCCGAGATCAAGGACCGGGCGGCGGCCCGGGTGCTGGCCGAGACCATCGAGCGGCGCGGACTGCACGACCGCGTCACGGTGATCTCCTTCCACGCCGAGGCGCTGCGCGAGACCCGCGAGCGCCTCCCGGACATCCCGATCGTGCTGGTGGCGGGCCGCTCCTCGCCCACCGCGCCGGAGCGGGCCGGGGAGCTGGGCGCGGAGATGATCTCCCTGGACCTGCGGCACGTGGACGCGGACACCGTCGGCCGCGCCCACGCCGCCGGGATCAAGGTCATCAGCTGGACGGTCAACACCGAGGAGGAGCTGGCCCGCGCCCGCGAGCTGGGGCTGGACGGCGTGGTCACGGACATGCCCGGCATCCGGCGGGCGGCCGGCACCCCGTCCTGAGCCCCCGGCCGGACGCACTCCGGGCTCACTCCAGCGGCTTGACCAGCAGTTCGAAGACCAGGTCGGCGCGCTGGGGGCGGCCGAAGCGCTCGTCGCCGTACGGGAAGGGGCTCAGCTCGCCGGTACGGGTGTAGCCGCGCCGCTCGTACCAGGCGATCAGGTCCTCCCGCTGCCGGATGACCTTCAGCTGCATCTGCTTGGTGCCCCACTCGGCCCGCGCCGTGCGCTCCGCCTCGGCCAGCACCGTCCGGCCCACGCCGCCGCCCTGCAGGAGCGGGTTGACGGCGAACATGCCGAAGTAGGCCTCCACTCCCCGCCGTTCGAGCTGGCAGCAGGCGATGATCCTGCCGGACCCGCCGGCTCCCGCGCCTCCGTCGGCCCCGCCGCCCCCCACCGCCCCGCCGGCCCGCTCGGCGACGAGCAGGATGCTGTCCGGGTCGCGGACGACGGCCCCCACACCCTCGGGGTCGGTCCGCTGGCCGTCCAGCAGATCGGCCTCGGTCGTCCAGCCGGCGCGGCTGGCCTCGCCCCGGTAGGCGGACTCCACCAGTGCGGTGAGGGCGGGGATGTCCGCCTCCACGGCGCGGCGGAAGGTGAGGGGCGCCGCGCCCCGCTGTGCGGTGTCACTGGTGTGACTGGAGTTGCTGGAGTTGCTCATGTCCACCGAGCCTATCCGGCTGCCTCCCAGGACACGCCCCTGGCGGGACCGGCGAAGCAGGCGGCGCTCCCGAAGGAACGCTGCCGCCGCACGGGCTACGGGGAGGGAGGCGGCGCGGTGCCGCGCCGCAGGGCGACGACGGCGGCGTCGTCACCGAGGCTGCCGCCGCTGTGGGCGAGGAGGTCCCCCTTGAGGCGCCGCACCAGCGCCCCGGGGTCCTCCCCCGCCCACCCGGTGAGCCGTTCGGCCAGCGGGTAGAAGGCTCCCGCCGCGTCCCTGGCCTCGATGACACCATCGGTGTAGAGGAGGAGCAGGTCGTCCTCCTCGAAGGGAAAGGTGTCGGCCCGGTAGCCGGAGGCGGCGAACTCCCCCAGTCCCAGCGGGGTCTCCGGATGGCCGGACAGGAGAGGTGTCACGCGCCGGCCGCGCAGCAGCAGCGGCGGCGGATGGCCGCAGTTGACGACCCGCACCACGGGCTCGTCGTCGGGGATCTCCAGGACGGCGGCGGTGATGAAGTCCTCGTCAACGCCGCCCCCGGACAGCTCGGCCAGTTCACGGGTGACGCTCCGCTCCAGGTGCCGGGCCAGCCCGGACAGGCCGGCGTGCTGGTGCGCCGCCTCCCGGAAGGCGCCGAGCAGCACGGCCGCGTCACTGACCGAGCCGAGCCCCTTGCCGCGTACGTCGCCGACGAGCACCCGGGTCAGCGCGCCGGTGCGGGCGGCGGCGAAGAGGTCGCCGCCGATGTGTGCCTCGGCCTCCGCCGCCAGGTAGACGGAGGCGACCCGCAGCGGGCCCAGGCGCGGCGGCAGGGGGCGGAGCAGCACGCGCTGCGCGACCTCGGAGACCGAGCGCACCTGGGTCATCTCCCGCTGCTGGCGCTCCCGCAGGGAGGCGAACAGGGCGATCACCGCGGTGACGATGACCAGCGCGAGGACCTGTATCTCGTGGTTGAGCGACAGCCACCCGCGGCGGGTCACCCCGATGGTGAGCTGCGCCAGCGTCGCGAGGGCCCCCACCGACGCGACGAGCCGGGGACCGCCGAGGGCGGCCGTGACCGCCGGTGCCGCCACCAGCAGGGGGCCCAGGTGCACATCGGGCGGTGCCAGGGTGTCGACCACCGTGACGGCGGCGATCAGGCCGAGCGGGAGCGCCAGCAGTGCCTGGCGCGGCTGCCACGGCCGGCCGGTGACCGGTGGACGCTGTCTGGAACCCACTGTCCCTGTATAACCCGCGCCCGCCGCCCCCACCCGGCCCCGCTCCCCGCATGGCGGGAGGCCACTACAGTCGGACCATGGTGCATGTACTGAGCAGCCGCGTACTGCTGCGCCCGTCCGACCCCGACAGGTCGCGGGCCTTCTACGGCGGGACGCTGGGGCTGGAGATCGCCCGCGAGTTCGGTACGGGGCCGGAGCGCGGCACCGTCTACTTCCTCGGCGGCGGCTTCCTGGAGGTCTCCGGGCGCGGTGAGGGACCGCCCCAGGACAGGCTGCGGCTCTGGCTCCAGATCGCCGACGCGCAGGCCGCGCACGCGGAGCTGCGTGCCGCGGGTGCCGAGATCCTGCGGCCCCCGGTGAAGGAGCCCTGGGGGCTGGTCGAGATGTGGATCGCGGACCCGGACGGGCACCGCCTGGTCCTGGTGCAGGTACCCGAGGACCACCCGCTGCGCTACCGGCCCGGCATCTGACACCCCGGCACCCGGCGCCGGCATCCGGCCCCTGGGAGCTTCGCCGGATGTCACCCGAACGCCGCAGCCGCGGTGGCGGCCGTTCCGCCGGGCGGTCACGTTTGGCTCATGACGGGTGAAGAACATCTGGTGAGCGTCATCACTCCCGCTTACAATGCGCTGCCCTGCATACGACGGTGTGTCTCCTCGGTCCTGCACCAGTCGCCGGGGGCCGGCCGGGTGGAGATGATCGTCGTGGACGACGGCTCGACCGATGGGACGGCGGCGGAGCTGGACCGGCTGGCGGCCCGGCACCCGCACCTGCTGCGGGTCGTCCACCAGGAGAACTCCGGCGGCCCCTCCGCACCGCGCAACCGCGGCCTGGAGCTGGCGCGCGGCCGCTATGTCTTCTTCCTCGACGCCGACGACTACCTGGGGCCCGAGGCCCTGCAACGGCTCACCGCCGCCGCCGAGACGCACGGGTCCGACGTGGTGCTCGGCAGGATGAAGGACGTGGGGCGGCGGGTGCCCCGGTCGATGTTCCGGGCCAACCAGCCCGACGCCGACCTGTTCACCTCCCGGATCTACTGGGCGCTCTCGGTGCAGAAGCTCTTCCGCAGGCAGCTGCTGGAGCGGCTGGGGCTGCGCTTCGACCCCGGGCTGCGGGTGGGTGAGGACCAGCCGTTCACCGCCCTCGCCTATCTGCGGGCACGGCGCGTCTCCGTCGTCGCGGACTACGACTGCTACTACCTCGTACGCCGCCCGGACGGCCAGCACCTGACGCTGACCAACAAGACGGGGCCGACGCTCGACACGCTGGAGCGGGTGTGCGCACTGCTCAGGGAGGAGCTGCCGCCCGGCCCCCGGCGGGACCGGCTGCTGACCCGGCACTTCACGGTGGAACTCAAGGCCGCCTTCCAGTTCCTGGCCCGGGAGGAGGAACCCGGGGTGCTGGAGCGGGAGTTCGCGCGCATCCGGCGGCTGGTGGCCGACCACGCCGAGGACGGGTTCTGGCCCCGGCTCTCCCCGGTGCAGCGCCTGCGGTGCCACCTCGCGCACCACGGGATACTGGAGGAACTGCTGCCCCTCGCGGAGGCGGCCGAGGATCACATGCCGTTCGGCATACGCGTGGCCCGAGGGCGCGCGCTGGCCCACTATCCCCACCGGCTCAGCGTCCCCTCCCGCGCCCCGGCAGCCTGCTTCGACGTGACGGACCACCTCGCCCTCACCCACCACGTGTCCCGGTTCTCCTTCTCCGGCACCCGCCTGCTCCTCGCCGGACGGGCACGGCTGGACCACGCCGAGCACGCCGGGAAGAAGACCGTCGCTGTCTTCCTGCGGCGCCGCGGCGAGGACGCCGAGGAGCGGCACGCCCACCTCAGCCTCGACGGTGACGCCTTCGAGGCGGACGTGGATCTGGGCGCCGGGGGTCGGCTGGGCGGGCCCGGCGAAGGGGAGGGACCGATGGCCGACGGCTTCTGGGACCTGTACCTGCGCGTCGCGGTCGGGGAGCTGGTCAGGACCGTGCGGCTGGGCAACCGTCGCGATCCGGAAGCGGGCACCTGCCCCGCCGCCCGCGTCACCGGTGACGGAGCGGCCGGACTGCGCGCGGCCCGGCTCTACGCCACCCGCCCCTTCGACAACCTCAGCCTCCGCCTCGACGGTTCACCCGCCGGGCTGCGCGACACCCTGCGCCTTGAGGTGGACGCCCTCGACTGGAACGGTCCCCTCCTCCGCGTCCGCGGCAGCACCAACCTCGTCGGGGCGCCGCCCAGGACGGTGGCGCTCCGCGTGGCCTCCCGCCGCACCCGCCACGACCTCCCGCTGACGCTGGAAGCCGACGGCCGCTTCACCGCCCAACTGCCCGCCGACACCCTGGCACCGGGCGAGTGGCGGGTGGCGCTGCACCTCGCGGCCGGGTGCGACCGGCCCCTCCCCGCGCGGCCGCTGCTCGGTACGGCGCGCTGGCGCAGCGGCGTCGTGCGCCGGTACGCCAAGCCGCTGGACTCCGACACCCTGATCCTCCGGGTGGACAGGGTCCGCCTCACCCGGGCCGTGCTCCGCGGGCTGCCCCTGCGCAGGCCGGCCCGCCGCCGGCGGCCCGCGGGGGCCGGAACCGTCTGAGCGCGGGCCCCGGTTGACAAGCACTGGGTGCCGGCCGGTCCGCGCCGGACCCACCCGGGCGCTGATTCCGGCGACTGCCGGCCGCGGCGCTCCGTCCGTATCCGGTCCGGTCAGCGCCTCCGGGACGGCCCTCGGCCTCTTGAGGGGGCGGGCATCAGGCGCGCCAACGTCTCGACGCCCTCCGCGACGGCGGTGGGGGCGGCGGCCGCGTAGCCCAGGACGAGGCCGGGACGGCTGGGGCGCTGCGTGTGCCAGGAGAGCGGCTGGGTCTTCACCCCGTGGGCCAGGGCACAGCCGGCCAACTCGGTGTCCTGGAGCCCGAGCCCGGGGTCGAAGGTGACCGTCAGGTGGAGCCCGGCGGCGGCACCGTGCACCCGGGCGTGCGGCAGGTGGCGGCGGATGGCCGTGATCATCGCGTCGCGGCGTGCGCGGTGGCGGCGGCGGATGTGGCGCAGGTGGCGCTCCAGGGCCCCGGACTCCATCAGCCGGGCCAGCACCAGTTGGGGCAGGGCCGCGTTGCCCAGGTCGGCGAAGCGCTTGGCGTCCACCAGGGCGTCGCGGAACCGGGCGGGGGCGAGCAGCCAGCCGGTGCGCAGCGCGGGGGCCAGGATCTTGGAGACGCTGCCCGCGTAGAAGACGGCTTCCGGGGCCATGGCGCGGAGTGCCGCGACGGGTGCCCTGTCGTACCGGTGCTCGGCGTCGTAGTCGTCCTCGACGACCAGTCCGCCCTCGCCCGCCCACCGCAGCAGCGCGCGCCGCCGCTCACCGCCGAGGACGACCCCCGTGGGGAACTGGTGCGCCGGTGTCAGCAGCACGGCGGGCGCCCCCGTGGCGCGCAGCCCGTCCACGCTGACCCCCTCGGCGTCCACGGGCACGGGGGGTGTCTCCAGGCCCCAGTGGCGCAGGTGCTGCCGGGTGCCGAGGGAGCCGGGGTCCTCCACGGCGAGCCGGTCGATGCCGTGGGCGCCCAGCACCCGGGCGAGCAGGCCGAGCGCCTGCGCGGTGCCCGAGACGACGAGGATCTCGGCCGGGTCCGCCGTGATGCCCCGGTTGACGCGCAGCCATCCGGCGACGGCGCGGCGCAGCGCGAGGGTGCCGCGCGGATCGCCGTAGCCGAAGTCGGCGGGCGCCAGGCCGTCCAGTACGGCGCGTTCGGCGCGCAGCCAGGCGGTCCGGGGGAAGGCGGCCAGGTCGGGCAGGCCGGGTGAGAGGTCGATACGGGCGGGCGCGGTGTGGAAGGTCTCGAAGACCTCTGTGCCGGGCGGCAGTTCGAAGACGCCGGCCGGCGTTCCGTCTCCCGCCGCCGGCCGGCGTCCGGGCGCGGGGGCGGTGTTCAGCGGGGTGGCGGCCACCACGGTTCCGGCCCGGCCCCTGCCGACCACGTGGCCGTCCTCGACCAGGCGCCGGTAGGCCTCGGTCACCACGCCGCGCGAGACCTCCAGGTCGGCGGCGAGCTGCCGGGTGGCGGGCAGGCGGCTGCCGACGGGCAGCCGCCCGTCGGCGAGGGCGCCCCGGATCTCGCCGACGAGCCAGTCGGTCAGACCGCCGCGGGGTGCCCGTCCGGTGTCGAGCTGGAGGAAGTCGGAGGCCGCCGAGGTGGCCGGGCCACTCGTTGTGGTCCAGTCGCCCGAAGATCCTTTGGATCTGTTCACGGGCCCATTGTGCCGGGAGGCTCGGGGCATGGAGTTCTTGCTGACCACGCTGGTGATCGTGGTGACACCGGGCACCGGGGTGCTCTTCACCGTCGCGGCCGGACTGACGCGGGGCAGACGGGCCGGTCTGCTGGCGGCGGCCGGCTGCACCCTGGGCACTCTTCCGCAGGCTCTGGCGGCCCTCACCGGTCTGGCCGCGCTGCTGCACGCCAGCGCGGTCGCGTTCCAGGTGCTCAAGTACCTGGGGGTGGCGTATCTGTTGTGGATGGCCTGGAGCACGCTGCGGGACAAGAGCGCCCTGACGGCGGGGGACGCGGACGAGGAGGCGGACGGTCCGGCTCCGCGCACGGCGCGCCAGATCATCGTCTCGGCCGTGCTGCTCAACTTCCTCAACCCGAAGCTGACCTTGTTCTTCGTCGCCTTCCTGCCGCAGTTCGTGGCCGGCGACGATCCGCACGCGCTGGGGCGGATGGCGGAGTTGAGCGGCTTCTTCGTACTGCTGACGTTCGCGGTCTTCGCCGTCTACGGTCTGGTGGCCGCCGCCGTGCGCACCCAGGTGGTCTCCCGGCCGCGCGTGGTGCGGTGGATGCGCCGCCTGTTCGCGGGGGCGTTCGCCGTGCTCGGCGTCCGCCTCGCCCTGTTCTGACCGCCCCCGGCCCTCCCCGGCCGTCCCGCGTTCCCGACCGTCTCGCACCCGATGGAGCCGTCATGCACTTCGCGCACTCCCCTGCCCTGTGGCGGGACTTCCCCCAGCTCGTTCCCGGGGTCCTGCACACCAAGGGCCTCGCCGCCGACGTGTCGGTGGAGGAGACCGTACGGCGCTGCTACGCGCGGGCCGGCGCCCGGCTGGCGGACGGTGGCCCCGAGAGCGGGCTGCCGCAGATCCAGGCGTGGCGGCGGGCGTTCGCGGCGATGGGGCTCAAGCCCACGCGGTACCGCTGTGCGGCCGAGGCGCTGCTGCGCCGCTTCCGCAAGGAGGGCTCGCTGCCGCGTGTCCATCCGGTGATCGAGCTGTGCAACGCCGTCTCACTGGCGTACGCGATCCCGGTGGGCGTCTTCGACGTGGCGCGGATCAACGGCGGTCTTACGGTGCGGTACGCCGAGGGCGACGAGCGGTACGAGACCTTCGCCGGCGCCGAGGAGCACCCGGCGCCGGGAGAGGTGATCTTCGCGGACGACGCACGGCGGGCCCACGCCCGGCGCTGGACGAACCGGCAGAGCGGCCGTTCGGCCGTACGCGAGGAGACGGGTGAGGTCCTCGTGGTCGCCGAGGCCCTGCACGGGACGGCACCCGCCGAGGTGGCGGAGCTGGTGGGCACGCTCGGCGAGGCGCTGCGCACCCACTGGGGCGCCGCCCCGCGCTCCGCCGTCCTCACCGCGGCGGCACCCCGGTTCGAGCTGTGACCCCGCAGGGGCGTCAGCGGATCGGCATGCCCGACAGGGTGCGGGCGATCACCAGGCGCTGGATCTCGCTGGTGCCCTCGAAGATGGAGTAGATGGCGGCGTCGCGGTGCATCCGCTCCACCGGGTACTCGCGGGTGTAGCCGTTGCCGCCGAGGATCTGGATGGCCTGCGCCGTGACCTTCTTGGCCGTCTCGCTGGCGAACAGCTTGGACATGGAGCCCTCGGCGGACTCGAACCTGCGGCCCGTCACGCCCATCCACGAGGCCCGCCACACCAGCAGCCGCGCCGCGTCCACACTGGTGCGCATGTCGGCCAGCTGGAAGGCGACGCCCTGGTTGTCGATGATGGGGCGGCCGAACTGCTCGCGGGTCTTGGCGTATTCGAGCGCGACCTCGTAGGCGGCGCGGGCGGTGCCGACGGCCATGGCGCCGACGGCCGGGCGGGACGCCTCGAACGTCGCCATGGCCGCGTTCTTGATCCTCTCCCCGCCGCCCTTCCTGGCCCGCTCCCTGGCCCGAGCCAGCCGCTCGTCCAGCTTGTCCTTGCCGCCGAGGAGGCAGTGCCCGGGAACGCGGACGTCCTCCAGGACGACCTCGGCGGTGTGCGAGGCGCGGATGCCGTGCTTCTTGAACTTCTGCCCCTGGGACAGTCCGGGGGTGTTCGGCGGGACGATGAAGGAGGCGTGCCCCTTGGAGCCCAGCTCGGGGTCGACGCTGGCGACGACGACATGCACGCCCGCGATACCGCCGTTGGTCGCCCAGGTCTTGGTGCCGTTGAGGACCCACTCGTCCTTGGCCTCGTCGTAGACGGCGCGGGTGCGCATGGAGGCGACATCGGACCCGGCGTCCGGCTCGGAGGAGCAGAAGGCGGCGACCTTGACGTCGTTGGCGTCCCCGTACATCTGCGGCACCCACGTGCCGATCTGCTCGTCGGTGCCGTTGGCGAGCACGCCGACGGCGGCCAGCCCGGTGCCGACGATGGACAGCGCGATGCCCGCGTCGCCCCAGAACAGCTCCTCCATCGTCATGGGGATGCCCAGGCCGGTGGGGTCGAAGTACTGCTGCGCGTAGAAGTCGAGCGAGTAGAGACCGATCTTGGCGGCCTCCTGGAGGATCGGCCAGGGGGTCTCCTCCCGCTCGTCCCACTCGGCGGCTGCGGGGCGGATCACGTCGGCGGCGAATCCGTGGAGCCAGTCCCGGACTTCCTTCTGGTCGTCGTTGAGATCCAGTGTGAACTCGGTCTCGGCCATCCTCGGGGTCCTCCGCCTGTCTCAGAAACTCGTTACCGTCGGTAATCCCCAGTGTGTTACCCGCCAGTAGCATCTGTCAACTCCCGCTCCCCCGCGCATCCGCGCACGTGAAGCCATGGGGAGAGTGTTACTTTGCGGCGGGGCGACCACAGCACAAAGGGGGCGGGGAGACGCACATGGGGACCACGCGGCAGGACGACCGGGCCGGCGGCAGCGAGCAGCGGCGCCGGGAACTGCTGGAGGCCGCCGAGCGGGTCGTGCTCCGGGAAGGACCCGGCGCCTCCATGAACGCCATCGCCGCCGAGGCCGGCATCACCAAGCCCATCCTCTACCGGCACTTCGGCGACAAGGGCGGCCTCTACCGCGCCCTGGCCGTCCGTCACACCGACGCGCTGCTGGCCTCACTGCGCGCCGCGCTCGACGCGCCCCGCGACCGCCGCGAGCGCGTCGAGGAGACCCTGGACACCTATCTGGCCGCCATCGAGGACCACCCGCAGGTCTATCGCTTCCTCATGCACCCTGCCGAGGACGCCTCCACCAGCGAACGGGGCTTCGACGTCGGCCAGCACTCGGCGCCACTGCTGCGGCGCCTGGGCGAGGAACTGGCCAAGGTGATCGCCGAACGGCTCGACCTGGGGCCCGACAGCGAGGAGCTGGCCCGGGTGTGGGGGCACGGCATCGTCGGGATGATGCACGCGGCCGGGGACTGGTGGCTGCGGGAGAAGCCGTGCGAACGCGCCCGGCTGGTACGTCACCTGGCGGATCTGCTGTGGGGCAGACTGGCCGCCGCCGGCGACCGTGTGGGCGGCCCGGGCTTCTGATCGCGGGTTCGCAATCCCGGTTCACAATCCGGGTTGGCGAACGGGGTTGGCGATCCCAGTTCGCGAACCAGGTCTCCGAAGCTGGTTCGGAAACCTGGTTCGCCAAGCTGGTTCGCCAGCCTTGTTCGCGAACCCCGTTTGCGAAACCGGTTTCCGGCCCCCGTCGGCGTCCCGTGCCGACTCCCGCCGGGGCCCGGCTCACTCCCCCGTCGGCAACGGCCGCGACCAGTCCGCCCTGCGGACGGCACGCAGGGCGCGCCAGCGCGCGATCCCGCCGAGCCGGTCGGTGTAGACGCGCCCCTCCAGGTGGTCGCACTCGTGCTGGAGGCAGCGGGCGAAGAAGCCGGTGCCCTCGATGCGCACCGGCGCCCCGTGGACGTCCTCGCCCACGACGACGGCCACGTCGGCGCGCGGCGTCGGGGCCTCCAGCCCGGGCAGGGACAGACAGCCCTCGGGTCCGCGCACGGTCGCGCCCTCCGTGTGCACCAGGCGCGGGTTGACCACGTGGCCCCGGTGCCGGTTGTCCTCGTCGTCCGGGCAGTCGTAGACGAAGATCCGCAGCGGCACCCCGACCTGGCAGGCGGCGAGCCCCACGCCGTGGGCCGCGTACATCGAGGCGAACAGGTCCTCGACCAGCCCCGCCGTCGGCCGGTCGTCCGCGGTCACGGGACGGCTGGGGGTGTGCAGCACGGGATCGCCGTACGTCCGCAGGGGGAGTACGGCTCCGGCAGAGCCCGGGATCCGGCCGCGTCGCATGGACGCCACCCTACGCCGGGGGCTTGCCGGGTGATCTTCGCAGGGTGGCGCGGTCGGGAGCCGGCCGGGATCTCGGTAGGCTTCTCCTCTACGCGAGGGGCAAGGAGGTTCAGACACGATGGCAGGCAATGCGGAGCCGCTGTCGGCGCGGTCGAAGCTGGCCGTCACGGCAGGCAAGGCGGCCGCGGCGGTGTCGCGGGCTGCGGGCCGCGGCAGCGGGTCGGTGATCGGCGGCAAGGTGGCGCTCAAGCTCGATCCCGACCTGTTGCAGCGGCTGGCCCAGCACCTGGACGTGGTACTGGTGTCCGCCACCAACGGCAAGACGACGACCACCCGGCTGATCGCCGAGGCGCTGCGTGCCAACGGTGAGGTGGTCTCCAACGCGCTGGGTGCCAACATGCCTGCCGGGATCACCTCGGCGCTGGCCGGCGGCTCGAACGCGCGCTACGGCGTCATCGAGGTCGACGAGAAGTACCTGGCCGGCGTCGCACGGGACACCACGCCGAAGGCCATAGCGCTGCTGAACCTCTCGCGTGACCAGCTCGACCGCGCCGCCGAGACCCGGATGCTGGCCGAGCGGTGGCGCGAGGGCCTCTCCGGCCAGAAGGCCGTCATCGTGGCCAACGCGGACGACCCGCTGGTGGTCTGGGCCGCCTCCTCCTCCCCCAACGTGGTGTGGGTCGCCGCGGGCCAGGAGTGGAAGGACGACGCGTGGTCGTGCCCGGCGTGCGGCGGCGTGATGCAGCGGCCGGGCGACGACTGGTTCTGCGCCGAGTGCGGCTTCCGCCGCCCCACGCCGACCTGGGCCCTCTCCGGCGACCACGTGCTGGACCCGCACGGATCCGCCTGGCCCATCCACCTCCAGCTCCCCGGCCGCGCCAACAGGGCCAACGCCGCCACCTCCGCCGCCGTGGCCGCCGCGTTCGGGGTGCCGCCGCAGGTCGCGCTGGAGCGGATGTACGCGGTCAAGGCGGTCGCGGGCCGCTACGACGTGGTGCAGTACCAGGGCCGGGACATGCGCCTGCTGCTGGCGAAGAACCCCGCCGGCTGGCTGGAGACCTTCTCGCTGATCGACCCGCCGCCCACGCCGGTGATCCTGTCGGTGAACGCGCGCAGCGCGGACGGCACCGACACCTCGTGGCTGTGGGACGTGGACTACGGGCGGCTGGCCGGGCACCCGATCTGTGTGATCGGCGACCGGAAGCTGGACCTGGCGGTGCGGCTGGAGGTCGCGGGCGTGCAGTTCCAGGTGTGCGAGAACCCGGCGGACGCGGTGCGCAGGTGCCCGCCCGGCCGGATCGAGACCATCGCGAACTACACCGCCTTCCAGGACCTGCGCCGCGCCGTCGGCAACTGATCACCCGTACCCTGAGGGGACGGGCCGTCGAGCCAGGCGACGCGGAGGCGTCGAGAGTTCGTCCCCTTACCATCCGCGCAAGGAGAACTGGCGGCATGAGTGACACGAGTCTGCGTCTGGTCTGGGTCTACCCCGACCTGCTGAGCACCTACGGCGACCAGGGCAACGCGCTCGTGGTGGAGAGGCGGGCGCGGCAGCGCGGGCTGGACGTCCAGCGGCTGGACGTCCGCTCGGACCAGCCGATCCCGACGTCCGGCGACATCTACCTGATCGGCGGCGGCGAGGACCGGCCGCAGCGGCTGGCGGCCGAGCGGCTGCTGCGCGACGGCGGTCTGACCCGCGCGGTCGACAACGGCGCGATCGTCTTCGCCGTCTGCGCCGGCTACCAGATCATGGGCCACGAGTTCGTCAACGACCTGGGCGAGCGGTCCGCCGGCCTCGGCCTGCTGGACGTGGTCAGCAGCCGGGGCCAGGCCGAGCGGTGCGTGGGCGACGTGCTGGGGGACTCCGACGAGGCGCTGGGGCTGCCCCCGCTCACCGGCTTCGAGAACCACCAGGGCATCACGCACCTCGGTCCCGGGGTGCGCCCGCTGGCCCGGGTGCGGCTCGGCCACGGCAACGGGACCGGCGACGGCACCGAGGGCGCCTGGCGGGACACGGTCTTCGGCACCTACCTGCACGGTCCGGTGCTGGCCCGCAACCCGCAGATCGCGGACATGCTGATCAAGCTGTCGCTGGACGTCAACGCGCTGACGCCGGTCGACGACACCTGGTACGAGGCGCTGCGGCAGGAGCGCATCGCGGCCGCGACCCAGCCGGCCTGACCCGGCGGACGCGGAGAGTACACGGACACCACCGCCCGTGGCGGGCGCCCCCGTGGAGGCGCCCGCCACGGGCGGTTCTAGTCTGGTGCGGGCGTATCGGTCGGTTGCGGGAGAGTTCGGATGGATCACGGCGGACACGGCATGACGATGGATCTGCCGCCGTTCACGGTCGCGCGGGGCCTGGAGTTCACGGGCGAACCGTTCTTCCTGGTGGGGTGCCTGCTGGCGCTGGCCCTCTACGGCTGGGGCGTGGTGCGCCTGCGGCGGCGGGGCGACGCGTGGCCAGTGTCCCGCGTCGTCGGGTTCACGGCGGGCGTGCTGACCGTGGCTCTGGTGATGTGCACGGCGCTCAACGAGTACGGCATGGTGCTCTTCAGCGTGCACATGGTGCAGCACATGGTGATCAGCATGCTCTCGCCGATCCTGCTCCTGCTGGGCGCCCCGGTGACGCTGGCGCTGCGGGCGCTGCCCTCGGCCAACCGCAGCCAGGGCGCGCGCAAGGGGCCGCGGGAACTGCTGGTCGCCCTGCTGCACAGCCGCTACATGCGGGTGATCACGCACCCGGCGTTCACCATCCCGCTGTTCATCGCGAGCCTGTACGCGCTGTACTTCACCCCGCTGTTCGACTTCCTGATGGGCTCCAAGGCGGGGCACATCGCGATGATGGTGCACTTCCTCGCGGTGGGACTCGTCTTCTTCTGGCCCATCATGGGCGTGGACCCTGGCCCGCACCGCCCCGGTTACGTGATGCGGATGCTGGAGCTGTTCGCGGGGATGCCCTTCCACGCCTTCTTCGGGATCGCGCTGATGATGGCGTCGGAACCGATGGTGGACACCTACGCCGACCCGCCCGCGTCCCTGGGCGTCGGTGCCCTGTCCGACCAGTCCGCGGCGGGCGGCATCGCCTGGGCGTTCAGTGAGATCCCGTCGGTGATCGTGCTGGTGGCGCTGGTCTTCCAGTGGTACGTCAGCGAGCAGCGCCAGGCCCGTCGCCAGGACCGCCGTGCGGACCGGGACGGGGACAAGGAACTGGCGGCGTACAACGCGTATCTGGCCTCCCTCCGCACCGGCGAGCGCTGAGTCCGCCCGCCTTCCCCCCTTGCGAGGGCGCGGGAAGGCGGGAGGGCGGGCGCGTCAGGGTGCGCGGTGGCGCACCGGGCCGCGGGCAGGCGACCATGGGACCTGGCCGCGGCCTTCGCGCGTGCGCGACCGGCACGCCCGGGGCCGCCGGGAGGAGGACGGTTCTGTGATGGCTGGACTGACACGCATACCGGCGTCCGCGAAGGCGATGACCGTCTGCACGGTCGTGGGCCTGGTGGTGGTCACGGCGTACTCCGTGGCGCTGGGCAGCAGCGGATGGCTGTGGTTCTGCTGGGTCGTGCTGGGGCTGGTCACGCTGGGGGTGTTCGCCACTCGCAACTGAGCGGCGCACGTCGTGTCCGCGGCGCGCACGGACGATCGGGAGCGGCGAGACAGCGACGAGACCGGGCCGGGCCCCGGCGCCCTCCTCCGGGAGAGGCGCCGGGGCCCGGCTGTGCGAGGGAGTACCGGCGTGAGCGGGGGGCCGGACCGGTCAGCCGCCGGCGCCGAACTCCGTCAGGAACGCCTTGTCGAAGGCCTCCAGATCGTCCGGCTTCCGGCTGGTGATCAGCTTGTTGGCGCCGCCGTCGCAGACCTTGACCTGCGCGTCGACCCAGGTGCCGCCCGCGTTGCGGATGTCGGTACGCAGGCTGGGGTACGAGGTGAGGGTCCGGCCCCGCACCACGTCGGCCTCGACCAGGGTCCAGGGCGCGTGGCAGATCGCGGCGACCGGCAGGCCCGCGTCGAAGAAGCCCTTCACGAACGCGACGGCCTTCTCGTCGGTGCGCAGGAAGTCGGGGTTGGCCACCCCGCCGGGCAGGACCAGTCCGTCGAAGTCGGACGGCTCGGCCTGGGATACGAGTTGGTCCACGGGGAAGGTGTCGGCCCTGTCCAGATGGTTGAACGCCTGGATCCTCTCCCCGCCGGTGGACAGCAGGACGGGCGTGCCGCCCGCGCTCTTCACGGCGTCCCACGGGTCGGTCAGCTCGATCTGTTCGGCGCCCTCGGGCGCGACGAGAAAGGCAACACGCACGTGGCCTCACGTCCTTTCCGTCATCTCGGGTGCGCCCGACGGGTCCCCGCTGTGCGATCGCCCATGCGTGCCGGCAACGCCGGGTCCGCGTGCCGGAAGCACCGGATCCGCGAACGGACGGGCGTCCGGCAGCCGGGCTCCCAGTCCGGCCGCCGCGCTCTCAGGAGCGGGCCCTGCCGCCCCCACCGCCCGTCCGCCCGAAGAGCCGTACTGCCCCGGCCAGGCACAGCGCGGCGAAGGCGGCGGTGACGGCGGCACCCGCCGCGACCGTGCCGGTGGTCAGCTCGCCGTGGAAGACCTCACGCACGGCATCGACGGTGTAGCGGAACGGGACGGCGCGGGAGAGGCCCTCCAGCCATCCGGGGGCGAGACTCATCGGGAGCAGCAGACCGGAGAGGAGCATCAGGGGCATCACAGCGGTGTTGGCGATGGCGGCGAACTCGGGCGGGGTCCTGATGCGCATGGCCAGGCCGTGGGAGAGGACGGCGAGCGCGCCCGCCAGCAGGGCGACGAGGAGCAGCCCGGCCACGACGCCCCAGAGCGGGGCACGCAGTCCGAGGGCGAGGCCGAGCAGGACGAGCAGCACGGCCTGCGTAAGGAGTTGCACGACATCGCGCAGCGCCCTGCCCAGCAGCAGGGCCGACGGGCTGACCGGGGTGACCCGCATCCGGTCGACGACGCCCGCGTTCCGCTCCATCAGCAGGCCGAGACCGACGTAGGAGCCGCCCAGCAGCGCGAGCTGGACGAGCACGCCGGGGACGAACGTCTGCCAGGAGGAGCCCTCCACGCCCAGGTCGAGGCGGGTCAGCAGCGGCCCGAACAGGGCGAGGAAGAGCAGGGGCTGGAGCATGCCGAAGAACAGGTTCGTCTTCGAGCGCAGCGTGGCGCGCAGACAGCGGCCGAAGATCAGGCGGGTGTCGGCCCAGAGGTGTCCGCGCGGTCCGAGGGGCGCGGCGGCGGTGGGTGACGTGGTCTCGGTGCGGGAGGTCATGGCTCTTCCGTAGGGGTGTCGGGACCGGAGGGTGTCGGTGAGGACGCGGCCGGGGCAGCGGGGTATCGGGAGGGACGCGGCGGGGGCCGGTGGCCGGTCAGACGGCGACGGGTTCGTGGCTGGGGCCGCGTCCGGTCAGGGCGAGGAACGCGTCCTGGAGCGAGGCGCCGGGCCGCCGGCCGTGGTCGCGCTTGAGCGCCTCCGGGGTGCCCTGGGCCACGACGCGGCCCCCGTCCACGATGACGACGCGGTCGGCGAGGGCGTCGGCCTCGTCCAGGTAGTGGGTGGTCAGGAAGACGGTGGTGCCCTGTTCGCGGCGGACGCGGCGGACCAGGTCCCACAGTTCGGCGCGGCTGCCCGGGTCGAGCCCGGTGGTGGGCTCGTCGAGGAACAGCACCTGGGGGTGGTTGACCAGGCCGAGGGCGATCTCGACCCGGCGGCGCTGCCCTCCGGACAGGGCCGCGGTGGGCCGGTCCATGAGACCGTCCAGGCCGAGGTCGGCGGCCAGTTCGTCGGCCCGGCGGCGGGCCTGGTCCTTGGGCATGCGGTGCAGCCGGCCCTGGGTGACCAGTTCCTCGCGGACACCGCAGGCCGGGTCGAGGCCGCCCGCCTGGGCGACGTAGCCGATGCGGGAGCGGACGGCCGACGGCTCGGCACGCAGGTCGTGGCCGGCGATGCGGGCGGTGCCGCCGGTGGGGCGCAGCAGGGTGGTGAGCATGCGCAGCGTGGTGGTCTTCCCCGCGCCGTTGGGCCCGAGGAAGCCGAGGATCTCGCCGCGCGGCACGCTCAGGTCGATGCCGCGCACGGCGTGCACCGGGCCGGACTTGAGGGTGTAGGTGAGGCTGAGCGAGCGGATGTCGAGGGCGGGTTCGGACGGGCTGGGGGGTCGGGATGTCATGGCGCCGATGGAAGCACAACGGACTGAAAAATTGCAATGCGATTCATTTTTGCAGCCGGGTTAGACTTCTCGTATGAGCGAAGGGCTGCGGGAGCGCAAGAAGCGGCAGACACGGCAGCGCATCCGCGAGGTGGCCATCCGGCTGTTCGTGGAGCGGGGCTTCGACAAGGTCACGATCGCCGAGGTCGCCGCGGAGGCCGAGGTGTCCGTGAACACCCTCTACAACTACTTCGAGGCCAAGGAGGACCTCGTCCTGCCGCCGGACGAGGCCTCGCCCCTGCGGCTCGCCGACATCGTGAGGGAGCGGGCGCCCGGCCGCTCCCCCGCCGGCGCGGTGCTCGACCGGCTGCGCGCCGAGGTGCGCGGGCGGGAGCGGCAGATCGGCCTCACGGAGGGGTTCGGTGCCGTCTTCGCGATGATGCGGTCCGCCCCGACGCTCACCGCCCGCCTGGAGGACCTGGGCCGCGAGATGACCGACGCCCTCGCCGCGCAGCTCGCCGAGGAGACCGGCACCGGGCGCGACGACCCGGAACTGTGCGCCGTGGCCGGGCAGATCGGCTGGTTCCACTCCCTGGTGTTCGCCGAGATCGGCCGCCGGCTGGTCGCCGGACGCACTCCCGACGAGATCGCCGCCGACGTGCTCCGCCTCCTCGACGCCGTCGAGGACCTCCTGGGCGAGCGCGCCTTCACCTACGCCGTACGAGAGGACCGACCGTGTTCCGGGTGACCGTACGAGGAACCTTCACCGAGCTTGACGGGACGAGCCGCGCCGCGCTGCGGACGGCGTCGGAGGGCTTCGGCGCCTCCTTCACCGAGGCCGGCACCTTCACCTGCGACAGCAGCCTGTCCGCCTTCACCTTCCGCTGCCAGGTCCCGCCGCCGCCCGAGGGCGAGGTCGCGGACGAGGAGGCGTGGGCGGCGCAGCGCGCGACGGAGGCGCTGGAGGCGCACGGCCATCCCCACCGTGTGCTCCGCCTGGCGGTCACGGACATGCGCGGCATCAGGATCCGCCGCAAGGGCCGTAGCCGCTGAGCCGCGCACACCGGCCGCTCCCCGCCCGTCCTCCGGACATCATCCGGTCCGCCGCCTCACCCTGTTTGAGTCCGGCCACCCGGGTACCCGGCGCCCCACAGACCGCATCCCACGTCAGTGAGGAGGGATTCGCCATGGCCGAGAACCAGGGCAACTTCGCCAACGACCGCGAGCGCGCCTCCCAGGCCGGTCAGAAGGGCGGCCACGAGAGCGGCGGCAACTTCGCCAACAATCCGCGGCGTGCCTCCGAGGCCGGCCGGAAGGGCGGCCACGAGAGCGGCGGCAACTTCGCCAACGACCGTGAGCGCGCGTCCGAGGCCGGCCGGAAGGGCGGCCGGACGAGCGGCGGCGGTCAGGGCACCAGCTGAACCGCTCCGGCGCACAGCCGCGCCGCACCGCGAGGAACAGGGCCAACCATCCTGCCTCGCCTCCTGGGGCCGGTGGGCCGGACGCCATGCGTCCGGCCCACCGGCCCCGTCCGTGCCGCGGCGCCGCCGCCCCGGCGCGGTCCGACGCCTGACCGCCGCAAGGACTCCCGACGCCCCCCGGCTTCGGAAGTCGCGGCCCCCGGAACGCCCCCTGCCGCACGGGGGCTCCGCAGGGCGGGACCCGCCGCCTCAGCGCTGGTAGCGTCCCGCTGGCGAGTTCCTCACGCGTGGCCGCCTCTCGCGCCTCGTCGGCGGACACGCCGTCAGGGAGCCGCAGGGGCCCGGGGAGGGCGTAGAGGCGGAAGAAGTAGCGGTGCGCGGAGTCGCCGGCCGGGGGCTGCGGTCCGCCCCAGCCCGGCTCCCCGAAACCGTTCGTCAGCTCCGTGCCGCCCCGGGCGTCTCGCCGCTCTCCGCCCCCGTGCTCCCCGGATCGACCCCGGTGACCAGCCAGTGGAGGAAGGTCCCGGTCGGCGCGTCGGGGTCCTCGCACAGCAGCAGCAGTTCCGCCGTACCGTCCGGAACGCCGGACCAGCTCAGCGGAGGGGAGACGTTCTCCCCCAGCTTCGCGAAGCGGTCCGGGATGTACGCGTGATCGTTGAACGCCGCGCTTCGCAGCTCGATACCAGCCATGCGCACCGCCGTACCCGGATGACCCCCGTGGGACATCCGGTTCACCGCGCGTCCCACCGCAACGGCCGGTCGCCATCGGCCGAACGTCATACCGCCCTCACCCGTCCGGGAACCGCGTCCGGGCACTCGGGCCGGCCTCGCCGCAGGCCCGCTCGCCGAGGTGTGCCCCGTACAGGCATTCGCCGACTTCCCCCTCTCGCAGGCACTACGATCGTTACCTCGATCACACCGCTGACTCGGCGTCAGCAAAAGCAGCGAGGAACCAGCATGAGTCCGATCAGACCTGGTCCCAGGAGGTCAGACACGCGAAGAGCCGGGGCTCCGCCGATTGGCCTTCCGCCCTGCGGAAAACCAGCCAGTGAGCCGATCCCGCAGAGCCCGAGGTGATCCCGTGTTCTATTACGTCCTCAAGTACGTCCTGCTGGGGCCGCTGCTGAGGCTGCTGTTCCGGCCCCGGATCGAGGGGCTGGAGAACGTGCCGGACGAGGGCGCCGCGATCATCGCGGGCAACCATCTGTCCTTCTCCGACCACTTCGTGATGCCGGCGATCCTCAAGCGCCGTATCACCTTCCTCGCCAAGGCCGAGTACTTCACCGGGCCGGGCCTCAAGGGACGGCTGACGGCGGCGTTCTTCCACAGCGTCGGGCAGATCCCCGTGGACCGCTCCGGGAAGGGCGCCGGGCAGGCCGCCATCGAGGAGGGGCTGCGGGTGCTGCGCAAGGGGGAGCTGCTCGGCATCTACCCGGAGGGCACCCGCTCCCACGACGGCCGCCTCTACAAGGGCCGGGTCGGCGTCGCGGCCATGGCGCTCGGCGCCGGGGTGAAGGTGGTTCCCTGCGCCATGGTGGGCACCTTCGAACTCCAGCCGCCGGGACGGAAGCTGCCGCGCGTCGGCCGGGTCACCATCAGGTTCGGCGCCCCGCTGGACTTCTCCCGGTTCGCGGGCATGGAGTCGGAGCGTACGGTGCTGCGGGCCGTCACCGACGAGATCATCCACGAGATCATGCGGCTGTCCGGGCAGGAGTACGTGGACATGTACGCGCCGGACGCGAAGGCCGCCCAGGCCCGGGAGCGGGCCCGCGAGAAGGAGGGGCGGGCCCGGGGGAAGAAGGGGCCAGGACGCGTCCGGGGCCGGACGGCGGAGGAGCGGCGGGAGGAGACGGGCGCACGGGCCGACGGTGACGCCGCGCCGTCGGCGTAGGCGGTGGCGGCACGGCACTCGGCGCGGTGGGCCATGTGCGCCGTGAGCGTAATCGTCAACGGCGAAACAGGCTGTCCGGCCGGCGCCCCCGGTGCCTAGCGTGCGGCCATGGTGAACGCATCACGAGCCCTGGTTCTGGGGGCGACAGGACAGATCGGACGGCCGGTGGTGACCGCGCTGGCCGAGGACGGGTGGGAGGTCACGGCGGCGTCCCGGGGCGGAGGCCGGGACGCGCGGTGGCCGGAGGGGGTGGGGACCCTCACCCTGGACCGGGAGGAGCCCGGCGCCCTGGAGGAGGCCGTCGGGGACGGCTACGACCTGCTGGTGGACATGACGGCCATGACGGCCGGTCACGCCCGGCAGATCACCGGCCTGGCCGACAGGCTCGGCTCCGCCGTGGTCTTCTCCAGCGGCGCGGTGTACGAGGACGACCAGGGCCGCAGTTTCGCGACGCAGGCCGAACCCGACGGCTGGCCGCGCTATCCGGTGCCGGTCCCGGAGACGGCCAGGACCGTGGCCCCCGGCGAGGAGGACTACGGCTCGCTCAAGGTCCTGATCGAGAACCAACTGACGGGGCTGGGCGACCGGTTGCCGGTCACGATGCTGCGGGCGAGCGCGGTCTACGGACCGTACTGCCGTACGCCGCGCGAGCTGTGGTTCGTCAAGCGGTGGCTGGACGGGCGGCGGGTGCGGGTGCTGGCCCACGGCGGGGAGAGCCGCTTCCACCCCGCGAGCGTGCGGAACATCGCCGAGTTGGTGCGGCTGTCCGCGCTGAAGCCGGGCGCGCGGGTTCTCAACGCGGCCGACCCGGAGGCGCCGACCGTCGCGCGGATCGGTGAGCTGCACGACCAGGTGCTCGGCTGGGAGTGCGAGACGGTGCTGCTGGAGGGGGCGCCGCCGAAGGAGGAGCCGATGGTCGGCATCACCCCCTGGTCGCTGCCGTTCCCGCTGGTGCTGGACATGGCGGCGGCGGAGCGGGAGTTGGGCTACCGGCCGGTGACGACCTACGAGCAGGCGCTGCCGGAGACGCTGGAGTGGCTGGTCGGCCAGGTCCGGGGCCGGGACTGGCGGGAGGCACTGCCGAAGATGGCTGCCAACTACGACCCGATTGGCGAGCTGTTCGACTACGCGGCCGAGGACCGCTGGCTGGAGCGGCACCGGGGCTGAGGCCGCAAGGCGGAGCACCGGGGCCGAGGCCGCAAGACAGAGCCCCGGGACTGAGGCCGCGAGGCGGAAGTGCCGCGGGGGCGGGCCGGAAGAGTTGCCGGTCCGCCCCCGCGGGGTGTCCTCCGCGGTGGGACTCAGTGTGCGCCCGGCGCGGGCGTCACGGAGCGGGCGCGGGAAGGACCGGGACCTCGGCCGGGGCCTTCGCCGCGGAGCCGGCCGCGGACCTGGCCGGCTGCGGCTCGGCGTGCCGCGAGCAGGTCACGTCCTTGGCGTCGACGGTGCCCTTGAGCAGATAGGCGTCGACGCGCTCGTTGACGCAGGGGTTCTTGAGGTTGGTGATGCCGTGCGAGCCGGCGTCCTTCTCGGTGATCAGCCGCGAGCCCTTGAGCCGCTTGTGCAGCTCCACACCGCCCGGGTAGGGCGTGGCCGCGTCGCGCGTGGCCTGGATCACCAGCACCGGGTGCGACGTCTTCGCGCGGATGTCGAGTGCCTGGTGCTGCTTGAGGGGCCAGACGGCGCAGGGGTAGTTCATCCACGCGTTGGACCAGGTGAGGAAGGGGTACTTCTCGTGCAGCCGGGTGTTGTCCCGGTCCCAGGTCTTCCAGTCGCGCGGCCACTGCGCGTCGTTGCACTCGACGGCCGTGTAGACGGCGTTGCCGTTCTCGCTGGCCTTGTTGCCCGCGACGTCCGACATGTCGGGGCCGGCGGCCTCGATCAGCGGCTTCCGGTCACCCTTGAGGTAGGCGGACCACACAGAGGCCACGTTCGCCCAGGCCGAGTCGTAGTACGGGGCGCTCTGGAAGAAGCCCAGCAGTTCGGCGGGGCCGACGACGCCGCCGATGGGGTCCTTCTTCGCCGTGGCGCGCAGCTCGCGCCACTTGGCCTCGATCTTCTCGGGCGTCGCGCCGATGCCGTAGACGTCGTCGTGCTTGGCGACCCACTTCTTCCAGTCCTCCCAGCGGGTCTGGAAGGCGATGTCCTGGTCGAGGTTGACGTCGTACCAGACCTTGCGCGGGGAGGGGTTGACCGCGCTGTCGGTGATCATCCGGCGGATGTGGCCGGGGAACAGCTCGGCGTAGACGGCGCCCAGGTAGGTGCCGTACGAGACACCGAGGTAGTTGAGCTTCTTGTCACCGAGCGCGGCACGGATGACGTCGAGGTCACGGGCCGTGTTGGGCGTGGTCATCTGGGCGAGGAGGCCGCCGCTGCGCTCCTTGCAGCCGTTCGCGTACTCGGTGGCGAGCTTGCGCTGGGCGCGCTTGTCGGCCTCGCTGTCGGGGACCGGGTCCATCTTGGGGGCCTTGACCCACTCCTGCGGGTCGGCGCAGGAGATGGGGGCGGAGTGGCCCACGCCGCGCGGGTCGAAGCCGACGAAGTCGTAGGCGGTGGCGGCCTTGGCCCACAGCGGGTTCTTGGCCGGTATGCGGTTGGGGAAGGCCAGCCCTGAGCCGCCGGGACCGCCCGGGTTGTAGACGAGGGAGCCCTGGCGCTGCTCCTTGCCGCCGGTGCTGCGCGCCCGGTCGACGGCGATCTTGATCTGCTTGCCGTCGGGCTTGGCGTAGTCGAGGGGCACGCTCACCCAGCCGCACTCGACGCCCTTCTGGAGTCCCCAGTCGGCGGGGCACTCCTTCCAGTCGATGCCGGCCCGGGCGGCGCGCGCCGCGGCCTTCTGGACGCCGCGGGCCTCGGCGCCGCCGTGCCGCTCGGCGGACCGCGCACGGGTACCGGTGCCGTCCGCGAAGGCGGACGGGACGGATATCAGGCCCGCTGTGAGGGTTCCGGCGGCCAGGGTGCCGGCGACGGCCATGGCCGCCTTCCGTCTTGTCACGTGTGCTCTTCCCCCTTCGGGTACTGCCGCGTGTGACGGCGGTGATCGGTGACCACGGTGGTGGCCGGCGACCACATGGTGGTGTCAGAGGGATCCTTGTCCCTTACAGGCCGTAAGGGACAGGGCGGAGATTGGTTCTTTACCAAGACGTATCTTTGGCGGCCGGCTCCCCCGAAGGAGGGGTCAACGCCCCCTCCAGCACCCGGCGCAGCCGCAGCGCGTCGGCCGCCACGGCCGACACCAGCACCGCAGGACCGGCCAGCGGGGTGAGGGCGGCCGTCCCACCGAGCAGCCGCGACTCGGCCGGCGCGTCCTCGAAGCCCGGGTCCACGACGAGCAGTTGGCCCACCGCGCGGTGCCCGCCGAGCACCGCCGGACCGTCCCAGCCGGGCGCACCCGGACCGAAGTCGAGCTGCTGGTCGAGCAGCGGCCGCCCGGCGCGGAACACGGTCAGCCGGGTGCTGAGCCGGCCGGAGGTCTCCCCCGCCCGGCCCAGCACCTGCTCGTCCCGCAGCACCAGCCGGGCTCCCGGCGCCAGGTCGACGCGGAGGCGCTGGCGCAGTTCGCTGCCGCGGACGGAGATCAGGGGTTCGGGCAGCCAGTGCAGCAGCCCGCCCTCGCCCACCTCCAGCCGTACGTCGTAGTGGGCGGGTTCCGCCGTGCGGCCGGGCAGGGCGAGGGTGGCGGCGCTGCCGTCCACGCGCAGTGCCGCCCCCGGCTCGACCCG
>NZ_VJOK01000001.1:761515-762547 GCF_013302895.1 Streptomyces albus subsp. chlorinus
CAGCGCGGTGCCGCCGCGTCCGTCGGGCGCGGCGGTGATCCGGGCCCGTGCGCGGACGCCGGTGGCGGGCGCCGGGGCGGCGGTCGTCATGCGGGGCTGCCCGCCGGGGCCGCCGGCCGCGCGGACGGTGCCGCTCCGGCCTGCCAGTCGGCGAGCCGGGCGCGCACCCAGTCGGCCACCGGACCGACCCCCGGCTCACCGCGCAACGACTGGAAGATCACGGGGAGTTCGCCGCGCTGCTCCTTGGCGTCGCGTGCCATGCCCTCCAGGTCGGAGCCGACGTAGGGTGCCAGGTCGGTCTTGTTGACGACGAGCAGGTCGGCGGTGGAGACACCCGGGCCGCCCTTGCGGGGGATGTCGTCGCCGCCGGCCACGTCGATGACGAACAGCTGCACGTCGACCAGGCCCTTGGAGAAGGTGGCCGTCAGGTTGTCGCCGCCGGACTCGACCAGGACGAGGTCGAGCGGCCCGACCTCGTCCTCCAGGTCCTCGACGGCCTCCAGGTTGGCGGAGATGTCGTCCCGGATCGCGGTGTGCGGGCAGGCGCCGGTCTCCACCGCGGTGATCCTCTCGGGCGGCAGCACGGCCTCACGGAGCAGGAAGGCGGCGTCCTCACGGGTGTAGATGTCGTTGGTGACGACAGCGAGCGAGAGGGTGTCGCGCAGGGAGCGGCACAGTGCCGCGACGGTCGCCGTCTTGCCGGAGCCGACCGGCCCGCCCAGGCCGACGCGGAGCGCGCGGCGGCTGCCGTCGGCCCGGGTCGCGGAGGCGCTGTGCCGCTCGGGGTAGGTGGTGGCGTGGTCGAGGTGCACGGGGTCCTCCTGGTGGTGCGATGGTTGTTTCGGTGCTCGGTGCTCGGTGCTCGGTGCCCGGAACGGGGGTGGTGTCCGGAACGGGGGCGGGCGGTGTCCGGTGGGGGCTAGGAGGCGAAGAGGCGTACGGGCCAGGCCGCGTGCTGCTCCGCCGTGATCTCCAGGAGCGGCGCCGAGGCGGCCGGGAGGTCGTCCACCGGGCCGCGGCCGGCGGCCTCGG
>NZ_VJOK01000001.1:762567-772734 GCF_013302895.1 Streptomyces albus subsp. chlorinus
CACGTTCTCGTACGCCGCCGCGTAGGCGGCGTCGAGCGGGGTGAGGCCCGCGGAGCGGGCCGCCAGGCCCAGCACCACGGGCTGGTGGGCGCCCTTGGGGCGGGCCGCCGCCAGTGCGTCCAGCTCCGGTCCGGGCCAGGTGGCCCGCGCCGCGCGCATCATCTGCCGGCCCAGTTTGCGGGCCGTGCGCCGCAGCGCGGGTGAGGGGGTGCGGGCGTCGGCGGCCTCGTCCAGGGCGAGGGGGTCGGCGCCGGCCGCGGCGGCGGCCGCGAGGGCCGCCGCCGTCAGCCCCGCGGTGTGCAGCCGGCTCGTGCAGAACTCCTGGAGGCTCGCCGCGTCGTGCACGCGGCCGGACTTCACGGCCGCCTCGGCGCCTCCCGAGTGGGCGTGTCCCCCGGCGGGGAACCGCCCGTCGGCGAGCACCAGCAGTGCGGCGGTGCCACCAGGCATACGAAGACCTCTTCCTTGGTGCAGGCGCGACACCGCGCGCCGGGGTCCGTGCGGACGGCGTCGCCCCCTCGTCGCCCTCACCCGGCGCCGGGGGAGGGCGAAGGGCTCAGAACAAGAAGTACCGCTGCGCCATCGGCAGCGTCCTGGCCGGGGACGGGTCCACGGGCGTCCCGTCGATCGTGACGGTGAAGGTGTCGGGATCGACGCGCACATCGGGGCGGGCGTCGTTCTGGCGCATGTCGGCCTTGGTGACCGGGCGGGTGTCGCGGATGGCGACGAACCGCTTGCCGAGGGCGAGCCGTTCGGGCAGCCCGTCGTCGAGTGCCGTCCGCGTCACGAAGTTGACGGAGTTCGCCCCGGGGGCACGCCCCGTCGCCCCGAACATGGGCCGGGGCAGCACCGGTTGCGGGGTGGGGATGGACGCGTTGGCGTCCCCCATCTGCGCGTAGGCGATCTGGCCGCCCTTGATGACGAGCTGCGGCTTGACGCCGAAGAAGGCCGGGTCCCAGAGCACCAGGTCGGCGAGCTTGCCCGGCTCGACCGATCCGATCTCCTCGTCCATGCCCTGCGCCACAGCGGGGTTGATGGTGTATTTGGCGACATAGCGGCGGGCCCGCAGGTTGTCGGCGCGTCCGTCGCCCGCCAGGGCGCCGTACCGCTCCTTCATCACGTGCGCGGTCTGCCAGGTGCGCAGCACGACCTCGCCGATGCGGCCCATGGCCTGGGAGTCGGAGGAGATGATCGAGATGGCGCCGAGATCGTGCAGGGTGTCCTCGGCGGCGATGGTGCTGGGCCGGATACGGGACTCGGCGAAGGCGAGGTCCTCGGGGACGGCCGGGTTGAGATGATGGCAGACCATCAGCATGTCGAGGTGTTCCTCGACGGTGTTGACGGTGTGCGGGCGCGTCGGGTTCGTCGACGAGGGCAGCACGTTGGGCTCACCGACGACGGTGATGATGTCCGGCGCGTGCCCGCCGCCCGCGCCCTCGGTGTGGTACGCGTGGATGCCGCGTCCGGCGATCGCGGCGAGGGTGTCGCCGACGAACCCCGCCTCGTTGAGGGTGTCGGTGTGGATGGCCACCTGGGCGCCGGTCTCGTCGCAGACCGACAGGCAGGCGTCGATGACGGCGGGGGTGGCGCCCCAGTCCTCGTGGATCTTGAATCCGACGGCACCGCCGCGCAGTTGGGCGAGCATCGCCTCCCGCGAGACGGTGTTGCCCTTCCCCAGGAGGCCGACGTTGACGGGCAGACCGTCCATGCCCTCCAGGGTGCGGGCGGTGTGCCAGGCCCCGGGGGTGACGGTGGTCGCCTTGGAGCCCTCGGCCGGGCCGGTGCCGCCGCCGACCAGCGTGGTGATGCCCGCGGCCAGCGCCTCGTCGACGAGTTGCGGGCAGATGAAGTGGACGTGCGCGTCGATGGCGCCCGCGGTCAGGATCTTGCCGTTCCCGGCGATGATCTCCGTCTCCGGACCGATGACCAGGTCGGGGTGGACGCCGTCCATGGTGTCGGGGTTGCCGGCCTTGCCGAGCGCGACGATACGCCCGTCACGGATCCCGACGTCGGCCTTGACGACGCCCCAGTGGTCGAGGACGAGTGCCCCGGTGATCACGGTGTCGGGGGCGCCTTCGGCGCGGGTGGCCAGCGACTGGCCCATGGACTCGCGGATGACCTTGCCGCCGCCGAACACGGCCTCGTCACCGGAGCGTCCGGGCCCGCCGGCCAGGTCGTCCTCGATCTCGATGACCAGCGAGGTGTCGGCGAGGCGCACACGGTCGCCGGTGGTGGGGCCGAACAGGTCGGCGTAGGCGGCGCGGGACAGCTCAAGCATCGAGAGGGCCTCCTGTGGCGGACCGCAGTCCCGCGACGACGCGCCTGCCGCCGATAGGGACGAGGGCGACGTCGACGGGGATGCCGGGCTCGAAGCGGACGGCGGTCCCGGCCGCGATGTCGAGGCGCTTGCCACGCGCGGCCTCGCGGTCGAAGTCCAGTCCGGGGTTGGCCTCGGCGAAGTGGTAGTGGGAGCCGACCTGGACGGGGCGGTCGGCGGAGTTGAGCACGGTCAGCCGGGTCACCTCGGCGCCCTCGTTGACCGGTACCGGGTCCTCGGCGAAGAGGATCTCTCCGGGAATCATGGTGTGCGGCTCCTCGTCGGCGCGGTCAGGCGATCGGTTCGTGGACGGTCACGAGCTTGGTGCCGTCCGGGAAGGTCGCCTCGACCTGGACGTCGTGCAGCATCTCGGGGATGCCCTCCATGACGTCGTCACGGGTGAGGACCCTGCGGCCGGAGTCCATGAGTTCGGCGACGGTGCGCCCGTCGCGGGCGCCCTCCAGGACGTGCGCGGTGATCAGCGCGACGGCCTCGGGGTGGTTCAGGCGCAGTCCGCGGTCCTTGCGGCGCTGAGCGACGTCGGCCGCGACGTGAATGAGCAGCCGCTCCTGCTCGTGCGGGGACAATTGCATACTCTCCACCTCACCGGCGTCGCCGGGCCCGGGGGAAACCCCGGTCGCTCGCGGCGACGACCCACGCGGGTAGATGTATCACACATGCGACACACCGTCCTCAACTGCCCCGGAGATTAGGGCAGCGCTGTTTCGTTGGCGTGAACAACGCACTGCTCCGACGGGTCGCCGGTGACGGGGTGCCCGGAGTCGCCCTGCCCGGGGCGCCGGGCCTCGACACCGCCGGCAGGGGCCCGCTCAGCCCGCTCCGCCGCGCCCTTCCCCGGGGCCGGCCGCGTCCGCGTCCGCCGGCACCTCCATGCCCACCAGCGCGCGCAGCCCCTTGGCGAACTCCTCCGGCGCGATGCCGCCCCACAGCGCCTGCTGCACGAAATACCCCTGCACAGCGCCGATCAGCGTGCGGGCGACATGCACGGTGTTGGCCTGCGGATGGACCCAGCCGCGCGCCTGGTACGCCTCGACGAGCCGGGCCCACTGGACGGACAGGTGGGCGTACGCCTCGTTGACCGTCTCGGCCAGCTCCTCGTTGCGCAGCGCCTCGCCCCAGATCTGCACGAGCAGCCGGGGCAGCTCCCTCGGGTCCTCACCCGTGCCCATGAACTCCCGGAGCCGGCCGAAGACTTCGGCGAACAGCTCGTCGGGCAGCGGCGGCACCTCGGCGGCCGCCACCCGCTCGAAGGAGGCGCGGATGGTCGCCAGGGCCTCCTGCGCGACAGCCGCGACGATCTCCTCCTTGCTGCGGAAGTACCGGTAGACGGCGCCCGCCGACAGCCCGCTCTCCTTGAGCACGTCCTGCATGGAGGCGGCGTGGAAGCCGTTGCGGAGGAAGCAGCGACGCGCGCCGTCGAGGATCTGACGGCGGCGGGCCTCGAGGTGTTCGGGGGAGACGCGAGCCATGCGGGCATCGTAAAACGAACGTTCCTTCTTGACAATCGACCCGCAGCGCGCAACGGTGAGCCCACCATTCAAAACGAACGATCCTTCTTTTTTACTTCCCTCGGAGGTTCACCCATGGCCCCTCCCACCGGCCCCGCCGCACCCGCCGCGCCCACGGCTCCCGCCCGCCCCCCGGGCAGCCGTCCGGCCGGCAGCCCCCGGGGCCCGCTCACCGTGCTGCTCGCCGTCCCGCTGCTCGTCACGTTCGCCCTGTGGGCCTTCGCCTGGCCGGCCGCCCGCATCGCACCCCGCGACCTGCCGCTCGGCGTCGCGGGCCCCGCCCCCGCCGCCGAGCGGGTCGAAGCCGAACTCGGGCGGCACGAGGGCGCGTTCGCGCTGCACCGGTACGCCGACGAGGCAGCCGCCCGCGAGGCCGTCCGCAACCGCGACGTCTACGGCGCCGTCGTGCTCACCCCCGCTGGACCCAAGACGCTCACCGCCAGTGCGGCGAGCCCCGTGGTCGCCGAGTTGCTGACCCGGTCCGCGGCGCGCATGGCCCCCGAGGGCACACCGCCGCGGACCGAGGATGTGGTGCCCGCGCCACCGGCCGACCCGCGCGGCGCGGCACTCGGGGCGAGCGTCCTCCCCCTGGCCCTGGCCGGGGTGGCCGCCGGGGCGCTGGTCGTCGTCCTGCGGCTGCGCGGCACGCGAGGACTGCTCGCGCTGCTGGGAGCCGCCGCACTGGTCGGCCTCGCCGGTGCGGCCGTCGCCGACAGCTGGCTCGGGGTGCTGGCCGGCAACTGGTGGGCCGAGGCCGCCGCGCTCGGACTGACCGTGCTGGCCGTGGGCGCCACCGTGGCGGGCCTGGGCACATTGCTGGGGACCAGGGGCCTCGCGCTGGGCGGCCTGCTCACGGTGCTGCTGGGCAACCCCTGGTCCGGGATGTCCTCCGCCCCGGAACTGCTGCCCGAACCGGTCGGAACGCTGGGCCAGTGGCTGCCGCCGGGCGCCGGGGGGGTCGCTGCTGCGCGGCGTCGGCTTCTTCGACGGCCACGGCGTGGACACCCCCGTACTGGTCCTGACGACGTGGGCGGTGCTGGGGCTCGCCGCGGTGACGGCCGGCGGGCTGCGCTCCGAGCGGGTGCGGGCCGGCGGGCCGGGCGCCCCGGACGGACCGGGCGCCCGGGGTGGGCGGGGCCGGGGGTAGGGGGCTCTCCGCTCCCCGCAACGGCCTGTCCGCTATGCGCTCTTGACGGGACGACGCCCCGCCATCAGTCTCATGTGCACGTCAATTCACCTCGCCGCTCCGGGCGAACCGCCGCCACACCGGCGGCCCACCCCGCCCCCCACAGCATCGGAGCCCAGCAGTGATACGCGGACACATACCCGCACCGGCGACACCCGCGGACAGCGGACAGCGCAGGCACGCCCGCAAGCACCGCCGCACCGCCCTCGCCGCCGCTTCCAGCGCGGCCCTCGCCCTCGCACTCCTCGGTACCGCCGGAGCCCAGGCCAGCCCCGGCGGCACCGGGACCGGGGCCCGCGCGGCCGAGGCACCGGACATCTCCGTCGCCGCCGTCCAGCAGGATCTGAAGGACCTTCAGGCCATCGCCGAGGCGAACGGCGGCAACCGGGCGCACGGCCGGCCCGGCTACCGCGCCTCCCTCGACCACCTCAGGAAGAAGCTGGACGCCGCCGGCTACCGGACCACGGTCCAGAAGTTCGACAGCGGCGGCCGCACCGGCTACAACCTCATCGCCGACTGGCCCAAGGGCGGCAGCGGCCCGACCGTCATGACCGGCGCCCACCTGGACTCCGTCTCCTCCGGGCCCGGCATCAACGACAACGGCTCGGGCTCCGCCGGAGTGCTGGAGACCGCGCTCGCCGTGGCCAAGGCGGATCTCGCGCCGGACAAGCACCTGCGGTTCGCCTGGTGGGGCGCCGAGGAGCGCGGCATGGTCGGCTCCCGCCACTACGTCGACAGCCTCGGCCAGGACGAGATCGGCGCCATCGACACCTATCTGAACTTCGACATGATCGGCTCACCCAACGCGGGCCACTTCGTCTACGACCAGAACCCGGCCGTCGAGGCGCTCTTCACCGAGTGGTTCCGCTCCAAGGGCATCGAGACGGAGGCGTCCGAGGAGACCAACGGGCGCAGCGACCACGCCTCGTTCGAGCAGGCGGGCGTCACCGTCGGCGGCAGCTTCACCGGCGCGGGCGAGACCAAGACGCAGGCGCAGGCGGACAAGTGGGGCGGTACGGCGGGCGAGCCGTACGACAAGTGCTACCACTCGGCGTGCGACGACACCTCGAACATCGACGAGAAGGCGCTCGACCTGCACAGCGACGCCATCGCCCACGCGGTCTGGCAGCTCAGCTCGGGCTCCTGACCCGGCCTCAGCTCGGGCTCGCGACCCGACGGCCCGCGAGCGGATCAACCGTGAGGCTCAGCTTCCCTGGCCCGGCCGCCGGTCCCCGGCGGCCGGGCCGCGGTGTTCGGCGGCGATCCCGAACCGCCGTGCCTCGGGCGGCACCGCGCCCCCCGCGGCCTCCCGGAACCCCGACACCGTGCTGATGATCTCCTCGGGTTCCGCCTCGGCCCCTTCGGCGGCCTCCAGCCGCTCCAGGTCGGCGGCCGAGACGAGTCCGACGAGCGGCTTGCCGTGCCGGGTGACCACGACGCGCTCGTTGCCGTACACGACCCGATTGATCAGATCAGCCAGCTCGGCACGCGCCTGCGTCACCGGAATCTCGTAAGCCATGCCCCCATTCTAGGGGCCCGCGAAACCGCAGGTCAGAGCGTATGCCGACTACCGTGCCCCGGCTCTCGCGGCACCCGGCCCGGCCCCTCGTGACGGCCGCCTCCGTCCCCTTCGTGACGGCGGGCCCGCCCCCTCGCGACAGCCGGACCGGACGGCCCCGCGACCTCCCGCCCGGAGGCTCCCGCCTCTGCCCCTCCCGTCCCGAGCCGCTTCGCCTTCAGCGGAATGGGCGGTGTGCGGGGGGACTTGGAAGCGGGACCGTGGTTAGCTGATCCGCGTACGTTCTGTACGTCCTGTACATTCCTGACGCGACGACAGCGGAGAGCGACACATGCGGAATCAGCCGACGGCCCGGTACGTCCTGCCCGAGTTCACCGAGCGCACCAGCAGCGGCCTGCGGAGGATGGATCCGTACTCGAAGCTGATGGAGGAGCGGATCGTCTTCCTGGGCACCCCGATCGACGACACCTCGGCCAACGATGTGATGGCCCAGCTCATCCACCTCGAACACACCGCCCCCGACCAGGACATCTCCCTGTACATCAACTCGCCCGGCGGCTCGTTCACGGCCATGACGGCGATCTACGACACCATGCGGTTCGTCTCCTGCGACATCGAGACCGTCTGCCTGGGCCAGGCCGCCTCGGCCGCCTCCGTCCTGCTGGCCGCCGGCACCCTGGGCAAGCGGCTGGCCCTGCCCGGCGCACGCATCCTCATCCACCAGCCGTCGCTGTCCGAGCCGGTGCGGGGCCAGACCTCGGACGTGGAGATCCAGGCACGGGAGATGCTGCGCACCCGCGAACTCCTGGAGGAGCTGTACGAACGCCACACCGGCCGGCCCCGCACCAGGATCAGCGCGGACCTGGAACGCGACACGATCTTCACCGCCCAGGAGGCCGTGGAGTACGGGCTGATCGACCGCCTCACCGCCAGCCGCAAGTCCACCCCCCTCCGCCCGGCCCGGGGATGAGGCCGTCGTGGCGAACCGGAGATGGCCGCCCGAGATGCCGCCGCTGCCCGCGCTGACCCGCGCCGAGTGCGAGGTGATCGACGCCTACTTGGAGGTGCTCGACCTGCTCGGCCGCATCAACCCCGCGCGCGGCACCGACACCTACCGCGGTCTGCGTGCCGCGCAGGGACTGGTCAGCAAGGCGGTCCAACTGCGGGACGCGCTGACGCTGATGCACCAGCGCGGGGAGAGCGAGCTGCACGCGGCCACACTCGAGAGGGCTCTGCGGATCCTGGACGGGGAACGGCGTGCCGCGCTGGTCGGACCGCCGGCGGCCGGGCCGGGCGACCGGGACTAGCCGGCACCCGGCCCCTCCCTCCCTCCCTTGTTCCTCCCCTCCCCGTCCCTCCCTCTCCGGCCACGCCGCCACCTGAGCCGCACGGTCACCCGCGGCCAGGTGGCGGATGGCGGGTGACGGATGGCCGTACGACCAGCACGTGGACGCCGATTGTGCCCGGGCGAGGGCGCGCATAAAGTGCTGATCATGCTTTCGGCACCGGTCACCCTCTCCCCGCCCGCCGCGTAAGGCGGGCCGCCACGCACGGCTGCCGCGACGGATGACGGTCCGCCGCGGGGGTCGGTGGTGCCCGCACAAGGGACACCAACCGATCCCTCCAAACGCGGAGCGCTCTCGTGCCGATCTCTTCCACCGGTTCGTCCGGTACGCCCGCCCTGCCCGTCGGGCGTGGCCTCTTCTTCCTCGCCGTCGCCGGTACCACGTGGGGTACCACCGGGGCGGCAGTCGACCTCCTCTACTCCTCCAGCGGACTGGGCCCGCTCGCCGTGTCCTTCTGGCGCTATGTGAGCGGGCTGGCACTGCTGCTCGCGGGCCGCGCCGCCGTCCGGATGCTGCGGCCGGGACGCGGGACGCACACCGCGGTGGTACGTCCCCTCCGGGGACTGACCCCCTCCCGGTTCGGGCTGCGGGTGACCACGGGACTGTGCCTGGCCGTCTTCCAGACGGCCTACTTCGCCGCCGTGCCGGCGACCGGGGTCGCGGTCGCGACCATCGTGACGCTGGGCGCCTGCCCCGTGTTCGTCGCGGTCGGCGCCCGGCTGACACTGGGGGAACGGCTCGGCCGGGGCGGCGCGCCGGCCGTGGCCGCCGCCCTGGCCGGTCTCACCGTGCTGGTGCTCGGTGACCAGGACGGCGGGGTACGGCCAAGCGGCGTCGCGCTCGCCCTGCTGGCCGCCGCCGCGTTCGCCGTCTCGGTGGTACTGGCCCGGTGGCTCGGCAGCGCGGGCGGCGGGGAGAGCTCCTTCACGCTGACCGCCTGGTCCTTCGGGGTCGGCGCCCTGGTGCTGCTGCCGTTCGCCCTGGCGGAGGGCGTGCTGCCGGGCCCGGACGGCCTGGGGCGGGCGGCCCTGCTGTCGCTGTACGTCGCGGCGGTGCCGACCGCGCTCGCCTACCCCCTCTACTTCGCGGGCACGGCTGTCGTCCGGGCGGCGACGGCCTCGGTCGTCATGCTGATCGAGCCGGTCAGCGCGGCGGTGCTCGCCGTCGGGCTGCTCGGTGAGCGGCTCACCGTGCCGATGCTGCTGGGGACGCTGGTGCTGCTGACGGGCGTGGTGTTCCTGACCCGGGCCGAGGCGGCGCGGGCCGGGACGGCGCGGGGCGCGTAGTCCTCCGTACGCGGGTACCGCCTTCCGCGGGCGGCCCCGTGCGCCCGTCGGCCGTCGGCCGTCAGCCGTCAGCCGGCGGGCACGGGCAGCCAGGGCAACTCGACCCACACCGTCTTGCCGCCGTCCGCGGCGGGGGTGACGCGCATCCGGCCGCCCGACTCGGCGGCCAGCGTGCGGATGATGAGCAGACCGCGCCCGTTGTCCTGCTGCACGGCCGCCGGAAGCCGGCGCGGCCGGCGCGGGTGGCTGTCGGTGACGCCCATCCGCAGCCGCGCGTCGTCCTCCAGCCGGAGTTCGACGGTGAAGGCGGGGGACCGTCCGCAGGTGTGCTGAACGGCGTTGGTCGCCAGTTCGGAGACGATCAGGCGCAGCCGGTCCATGGCGTCCGCGTCCTTGTCCAGCCCCCAGGAGAGGAGGACGTCCGTGACGTGCCGGCGCGCGGCGGTGACGGAGGCTGGTGCACTCGGCAGCGTGATCGTCGCTGTGTGGTTGTCTGCCATGGCGGGGGCGTCCCTTTCCCGGGGCCGTCGGCTCCTCCGTCGAGCGGCGGCGGGCTTGTGCTGGGAGACGGAGCGGCCCGGACAGCCGCTGCGCGACAGAGTGCCACTCCCCGCGGCACGACGCGGCCGATCCCCCTGCTTGCCGGGGCTTGTGTCCCCCGAAGCAGTGAACTCTCCGCCACGGGGACGCATTTGACCATGGAGAGGACGTATTGCCCCCGGTGTCCCCTCCACCACCGCCGCCGCCCCGCCCTCGGGTACGGGGTGCGGGTGCGGTGACGGGGCCCGTGCGGGTCAGTGCGGTGGTGGTCAGTGCGGTGCGGGTCGGTACGGTGCCGGTGCGGTGGCGATCACCGTGTCGGCCGCGCGGGCCAGGGTGGCCTCGTCCAGGTCTCCGCGGGCGGTCAGGCGCAGCCGTGAGACGCCGTCCGGGACGGAGGGCGGGCGGAAGCACCCGGCGTGGACTCCGGCGGCGCGCAGCGCG
>NZ_VJOK01000001.1:773660-777679 GCF_013302895.1 Streptomyces albus subsp. chlorinus
CCCGGCCCCGGTGCGCGTCCAGTTCCTTGGCGACGGCCCGGGGGTCGGCGTGCGGGACGACGGCCCGGCGGGCCCGCGAGAGGCGGCAACCGTCGATCAGCGAGGCGTGGTTGTGCGCGTCGCACACCAGCAGCCCCGGATCGCCGGGGGCGTTGGTGAGCGCGGTGACGGCGGCGATGTTGGCGGCGTACCCGGAGGAGAGCACGAGGGCGGCCTCGAAACCGCAGAAGGCGGCCAGCTCCTCCTCCAGTTCGGCGTGCAGCTCGGTGGAGCCGGTCACCAGCCGGGAGCCGCCGGCGCCGGCACCCCAGCGCAGGGCCGCCTCGGCGGCGGCGGAGGTGACCTCGGGGTGGCGGGAGAGGCCGAGGTAGTCGTTGCCCGCCAGGTCGAGCAGCGGGGAGTCGGCCGGCCGGGGCGCCAGGGTGCGCAGCAGCCCGGCGGCGCGGCGCGCGCCGAGCGCGGCGGCCGTCCAGGAGAAGGGGGACGGCCGTTCCGGGTGAGGGTGCCGGTGCGGGTGAGGGGACATGGGCCTCTTTCCCTCGTGTGTCCGTCGCGTGCCACACGGCGCCCGGTCGGTTTTCCGGGCAGGCGTTTGTAGGCTGTCAATAGAAACTAACCCGCCATCTCGGACGCCAACGTGTGACAACTTCCACACCTCGCTCAGGCGGTCTTGTAGCCTTCCTCCATTACCCGGCGCCGGGGCATCGGCAAGGATCGTGCCCCATGGACGACCTGCTGAACGCACTGGTGGACAAGGGGCTCCGCGGTGAGACGCCCACACGTGACGAGGCGCTGGCGGTGCTGCGGTCCGCCGATGACGAGCTGCTCGATGTGGTGGCGGCGGCCGGGAAGGTGCGCCGGAAGTGGTTCGGACGCCGGGTGAAGCTCAACTACCTGGTGAACCTGAAGTCCGGGCTGTGCCCCGAGGACTGTTCGTACTGCTCCCAGCGGCTCGGCTCCGAGGCCGGCATCCTCAAGTACACCTGGCTCAGGCCCGAGCAGGCCGCCGAGGCCGCGGCGGCGGGGGTGCGCGGCGGCGCCAAGCGGGTCTGTGTCGTGGCGAGCGGACGCGGCCCCACCGACGGCGACATCCGCCGGGTCTCGCGCACCATCGAGGCCATCAAGGAGCGCGCCGAGGGCGTGGAGGTGTGCGCGTGCCTCGGGCTGCTCGCCGACGGGCAGGCCGAACGGCTGCGGGAGGCGGGCGCCGACGCCTACAACCACAACCTCAACACGTCCGAGGCCGCCTACGGCGACATCTGCACCACCCACACCTTCGAGGACCGTGTGGCGACCGTGAAGCAGGCGCGGGCCGCCGGGCTCTCCCCCTGCTCGGGGCTGATCGCGGGCATGGGCGAGAGCGACGAGGACCTGATCGATGTGGTCTTCTCGCTGCGCGAGCTGGACGCGGACTCGGTGCCGGTCAACTTCCTGCTCCCCTTCGAGGGCACGCCGCTGGCCGGTGAGTGGAACCTGACGCCGCAGCGGGCGCTGCGCATCCTGGCGATGGTGCGGTTCGTGTGCCCGGACGCGGAGGTGCGGCTGGCGGCCGGCCGGGAGGTGCACCTGCGTTCGCTCCAGCCGCTGGCGCTGCACCTGGCGAACTCGGTCTTCCTGGGCGACTACCTCACCAGCGAGGGCCAGGCGGGCAAGGCCGACCTCGACATGATCGCGGACGCCGGTTTCGTGGTGGAGGGCCGGGAGACGAGCACGCTCCCCGAACACCGGCGCGAGGAGGCGGCGGGCCGGCCCGAGCGGCCCCACGAGCGGGTGGCCGTGCGGATGCGCGGCGCGGGGACGGAGCTGCCGCCCAATGCCTGACAGCACGACCGCGGTGGCCGTCGCCGCCGCACGCGCCGCCGCGGACCCGTCCGGCGCCTGCGGGCCGGCGTCCGCCGGGTGGGCACCGCCGCCACCCCTGGAGCCCGGTGAACTGCTGGAGCTGGACCGGCGGCACGTGTGGCACCCGTACGCGCCGATGCCCGGCACCAGCGAGCCGCTGGTGGTGGAGTCCGCTTCCGGGGTGCGGCTGCGGCTGGCGCGGCCCGCGTACGGGCGGCGGGAGTTGGTGGACGGCATGTCGTCCTGGTGGTCGGCCGTCCACGGCTACAACCACCCGGTGCTCAACGAGGCGGTCCGCGCCCAGCTCGGCCGGATGAGCCATGTGATGTTCGGCGGCCTCACCCATGAGCCGGCCGTGCGGCTGGCGCGGCGGCTGGCCGGGCTGGCGCCCGGGGACCTGGAGCACGTCTTCCTGTGCGACTCCGGGTCGGTCGCGGTCGAGGTCGCCGTCAAGATGTGCCTCCAGCACTGGCGGTCGCTGGGGCGGCCCCGCAAACGCCGGCTGATGACCTGGCGGGGTGGCTACCACGGCGACACCTGGCAGCCGATGTCGGTGTGCGACCCCGACGGCGGGATGCACCACCTGTGGTCGGGCGCGCTGCCCGTGCAGGTGTTCGCCGACGCGCCGCCGTCCGGTTTCGACGCGGAACCCGACGAGGCGTACCTCGCCCACCTGCGGGAGACGGTGGGGCGGCACGCCGGCGAGCTGGCCGCCGTCATCGTCGAACCGGTGGTGCAGGGCGCGGGCGGGATGCGGTTCCACTCCCCCGCGTACGTGCGGGCGCTGCGCGAGGCGTGCGACGAGCACGGGGTGCTGCTGGTGCTGGACGAGATCGCCACCGGGTTCGGCCGTACCGGCGAGCTGTTCGCCGCCGGGCACGCCGGGGTCACCCCGGACGTGATGTGTGTCGGCAAGGCGCTGACCGGCGGCTATCTGTCGATGGCTGCCACCTTGTGCACGCCGCGCGTGGCGGAGGGGATCGCGCGCGGCTCGGTACCGGTGCTGGCGCACGGCCCCACGTTCATGGGCAACCCGCTCGCCTCCGCCGTCGCGGACGCCTCCCTCGGCCTGCTGCTGTCCCAGGACTGGCGGGCCGAGGTGCGGCGGATCGGCGACGGGCTGCGCGCGGGCCTCGCCGGGGCGGCCGGGCTGCCCGGTGTGCGCGAGGTGAGCGTGCTCGGCGCCATCGCCGTCGTACGCCTCGACCACCAGGTGGATACGGCGGCCGCGACCCGCGCCGCGGTGCGGGCCGGGGTGTGGCTGCGGCCGTTCCGCGACATGGTGTACGCGATGCCCCCGTATGTGACGGGTGACGAGGACGTCGCACGGATCGCCGCCGCGCTGTGCGCGGCGGCCCGGGAAGGATGAGGGCAGCGGTGCGGGGTGTGGTGTGCGTCTCCGGCGCGGGAACGGAGATCGGCAAGACGGTGACGACGGCGGCGGTGGCGGCCTGCGCGCTCGGCGCGGGCCTCTCGGTCGCCGTGCTGAAACCGGCGCAGACGGGGGTGGCGCCCGGGGAGCCGGGTGACGTGGACGAGGTGCGCCGGCTCACCGGCTCCGGCCCGCTCACCTGCGTCGAACTGGCCCGGTACCCCGAGCCGCTGGCGCCGGAGACGGCCGCGCGGCGCGCGGGGCTGCCGTGCCTGCCGGCGCGCCGGGTCGCGGAGACGGCGGAGAAGCTGGCCGCCTCCCACGACCTGGTGCTGGTGGAGGGCGCGGGCGGCCTGCTGGTGCGGTTCGACGAGGGGGGTTCGACCCTGGCGGACGTCGCCCGGCTGCTGGCGGCACCCGTCCTGGTCGTCGTCCAGGCGGGGCTGGGCACGCTGAACACGGCGACGCTGACGGCCGAGGCGCTGCGGGCCCGGCGCGTGGAGTGCGCGGGCACGGTGATCGGCAGCATGCCCGCCGAGCCGGGCCTCGCCGAGCGCTGCAACCTCGCCGACCTGCCCCGCTACACGGGGCTGCCGCTGGCCGGTGCCCTACCCCGGGGTGCGGGCGCGATGGCGCCCGCGCTCTTCCGCGCGGCGGCCCCGTCCTGGCTGACCCCGGCCCTGGGCGGCACGGCTGCCGCGTTCGGCTGACGGTCCGGCCCCCCCCGGCGCGGGTCCGGGGCGGGTGGCGGGCCGGGTGGGCGCCGAGCCGCCGGCCGGTGCCCGCCCGGCCGCGGTGTCAGCGT
>NZ_VJOK01000001.1:777699-792297 GCF_013302895.1 Streptomyces albus subsp. chlorinus
CGGCTGCGGGGTCAGCGTTCGCCGCGCCTGCGGGATCAGCGTTCGGGCAGCGTCCAGGTGCGCAGTTCGGCCGCGATGGCGGGCAGGTCCGCCGTGCCGCTCTTGACGAGGCGCGCCAGATCGCGGATCCGCTCGGGCGAGGTGACGACCTTCAGTCCGCTGGCGACGAGGTAGCCGTAGGCGACGGCGGAGGCGAACAGCGCGTTGGAGCGCTCCAGCGCGGGGACGTGCAGCAGCAGTTGCAGCAGGGCCGCCGCGCGCTCGTGCGGTTCGGCGTAGACGGGCCGGTCGAATATGGCGGCCTCGTGGCGGCTGACGGCGGCGACGAGGGCGCCGTAGTCGGTGACGCGGGGGTCGCCGGGGGTCTTCTCCTCGGCGAGGATGAGCAGCCAGGGGAGGTCGATGCGCACGCTCACGCGGCCGGCGGGGCCCCGGTCCCGCTGCCCCGTCCGTGGTGGGCGGTCTCGGCGGCGGCGAACTCCTCGGCGAAGACGGCTTCGTAGCTCTTCATGAAGTCGGCGGCCGCGTCCACGAAGGAGCGGCCGACCTCGGCCGCGTCCCGCTGGACCAGTTCCTCGATGTAGCGGTTCACGCTCACCCCGCGCGCCAGTGCGCGCTCCCGGGCGGCCTGCGCGGTCGCCTCGTCCACGCGCACGTTCATCTGTGTCTTGGCCACAACCTCACGCTAGCACCGTTCCGCTAGCAGTGAACAGGCGTACGGACCGTGCGGAAGCCGCTACCCGGACCGCCGGCGTACGCCTAGGATCGGGGCGCTCGCAGCCGTATCCGTCGTTCCCGCCCAACCGGCGGCTGGCCAGGGAGGCCCGCGTGACCAGTTCCGTACGGCCCTTTCGTTTCGGCGTCAACATGCTGGCTCTCGGTTCCGGGGAGGAGTTCCGGCAGCGCTGCCGCCGGGCCGAGGAACAGGGGTACGACATCCTCCACGTACCCGACCACCTGGGCATGCCCGCGCCGTTCGCCGCGCTGGCCCAGATCGCCGCGGTGACCGAGCGGCCGCGGCTGGGCACCTTCGTGCTGAACGCGGGCTTCTGGAACCCGGCCCTCCTGGCCCGCGAGGTGGCGACCGTGGACCAGCTGTCCGGCGGCAGGCTGGAGCTGGGCCTGGGGGCCGGCTATGTGAAGGCCGAGCACGACGCCGCGGGCCTGCCGTTCGCCTCGCCGGGCGGCCGGGTCGACCACCTGGAGAAGCTGGTCGCCCAGGTGACGCGGCTGCTGGCGGACCCGGAGCAGGCGCCACGTCCCGCGCAGGAGAGGGTGCCGCTGCTGATCGGCGGCAACGGCGACCGGGTGCTGCGGCTGGCCGCCCGCACCGCCGCGGTGGCCGCCTTCACGGGCGGCCGGCAGAGCCCGGGCAAGCCCGAGGGCACGATGGAGCTGATCTCCCCGGCGGAGCTGGAGGAGCGGACGAAGACGCTCCGCGCCCTGGCCGGGGACCGGGAGGAGCCGCCCGAGCTGAACTACCTCGTCCAGTACGTGGCAGGCGCCTCCGACCCCGGCGAGGCGCTGGAGAGCCTGCGCCCGTACGGGCCGGGGATGAGCGACGAGGAGCTGCTGGAGCACCCGGCCCTCCTGGTGGGCTCCCCCCGGGAGATGGCCGACCGGCTCCGCGCCCACCGGGAGCGCTTCGGACTGTCCTACTACACCGTGCTCGACCCCTTCATGGACGCGTTCGCGCCGGTGATCGAGGAGCTGAAGGGCGAATGACCCGGCCCGCCACGCCGTCCCGCCAGGCGGAACGGCGTGGCGGGCGGCCGGCGGCCGTGCTGGGATGCGCCCCATGGACGATCTGCGTATCCGGGCCGCCGAGGAGCGGGACATCGACCGTGTGCTGGCCTTCTGGCGGGAGGCCGCCGAGGGCACCAGCGTCAGTGACGACCGGGACGGAGTCGCGCGGCTGCTCGCGCGCGACCCCGAGGCGCTGCTGCTCGCCGAGCGCGACGGGGAGCTGGTCGGCAGTGTCATAGCCGGCTGGGACGGCTGGCGCTGCTCGCTCTACCGGCTGGCCGTGCTGCCCGCCCAGCGTCGCCGGGGCGTCTCCCGCGCGCTGCTCGCCGCCGCCGAGGAGCGCTTCGCCGCGCTGGGCGGGCGGCGCGGCGACGCCATGGTGTTGGACGCGAACGAGCGGGCACACCGGGCGTGGGAGGCCGCGGGTTACGCTCCGCAGCCGCAGTGGAGCCGCTGGGTCAAGACGCTCTCCCCCTGACGGCCCGGCGGCTCCCGGCCCCACGGAGCGCGGAACCCGTCGGCCGTCCGGTCCGTTTACGATGGACAACCCGCCGGACCTGCACTCCCGCAGGCCCGGCGCTCTCATCACAACGGAAGGTGTGAGCGTCCGCCCATGGGCGACCCTCCTAGTAGCGGCTACCGACATCGCGCGCACCCGCGCCTCCTGGCCCAGGATGGGAAGGAGGTGAAGGAGCGATGATGGAAGGCCTCCTGCTGCTCGTTGCGCTGCTGCTGGCGCTGGCCTGCGGTGGCTTCGTCGCGGCGGAGTTCTCCTTGACGACGGTCGAGCGCAGCGAGCTGGAGCGGGCCGAGCAGCGCGGCGAGCGCGGCGCGAAGAGCGCCCTGGCCGCGGTGCGGTCCCTCACCTTCCAGCTCTCCGGCGCGCAGCTGGGCATCACGGTCACCAACCTGGTGGTCGGCATGCTGGCCGAGCCCTCCATCGCGGTGCTGATCGCCGGGCCCCTGCGCTCGATGGGCGTCCCGTCCTCGGCGTCCTCCTCGGTCGCGCTGGTGCTCGGGACGGCGCTCTCGACGGTCGTGCTGATGGTCGTCGGCGAGCTGGTGCCCAAGAACTGGGCGATCTCCAAGCCGCTGCCGGTGGCCAAGGCGGTCGCCACCCCGCAGCGGGTCTTCTCGGCGGCGTTCCGTCCGCTGATCCGCCATCTGAACAACACGGCCAACCGCATCCTGCTCCGCATGGGCCTGGAGCCCACCGAGGAGCTGGCCTCGGCCCGCTCGCCGCAGGAACTGGTGGCCCTGGCGCGGCACTCCGCCAAGGAGGGCGCGCTGGAGGAGGACACGGCCGACCTGTTCGTGCGCACCCTGCACCTGGCCGAGCTGACCGCGGAGAACGTGATGACCCCGCGGGTGCAGGTCACCTCGCTGGAGGTGCAGGCCACCGCGGAGGACGTGGCCAACGCGACCCGCGCCACGGGGCTGTCCCGCTTCCCCGTCTACCGGGGCAACCTGGACACCGTCGTCGGCATCGTGCGGATCAAGGACGTGCTCGCGATCCCCGCCGAGCAGCGGCGGCTGCGCCCGGTCACCGAGCTGATGTGCGAGGCCCTGCTGGTGCCCGAGTCGCTGACGGTCGACCGGCTGCTGGACCAGCTCTCGGGCGGCGATCGCAGCATCGCGGTCGTCATCGACGAGTACGGCGGCACGGCCGGTGTCGTCACCCTGGAGGACATCATCGAGGAGGTCGTCGGCGAGGTCCGCGACGAGCACGACCCGCTGGAGGCCCCCGACCTGGCCCCCGCCGGTGAGGACGCCGAGGGCCGCCCCGTCTACGACGCGGACGGCGCGGCGCGCACCGACCAGCTGGAGAACATCGGGCTGCGCGCCCCGGAGGGCCCGTACGAGACGCTGGCGGGTCTGATCGCCACCGAGCTGGGGCGCATCCCCGCCGCCGGGGACACGGTGACGGTCGCCGGATGGCGGCTGGAGGTGACGGACGCGACCGGACGGCGCGCCGCACAGGTACGGCTGTTCGGTCCCGGGCCGGACGACGACCCGGCCGCCACCGCGGCCGACGAGCGGGCGGAGGCGCGGCGATGACGGTGGTCCAGCTCTTCGTGGGACTGCTGACGCTGGTGGTCAACGCGTTCTTCGTCGGTGCCGAGTTCGCGATGATCTCGGTGCGGCGCGCGCAGATCGAGCCGCTGGCCGAGGACGGCGACAAGAAGGCCCGCAAGGTCCTGTGGGGCCTGGAGCACGTGGCCCAGATGCTGGCGGCGGCCCAGCTCGGCATCACCCTGTGCACGCTGGTGCTGGGTGTCGTCGCCGAGCCGGCGATCGCACACCTGCTGGAGCCGGTCTTCCACGCGGTGGGCATCCCGGACGGGGTGGCGCACGGTGTCTCGTTCGTGATCGCCCTCTCCCTGGCGACGTATCTGCACATGCTGCTGGGCGAGATGGTGCCGAAGAACATCGCGCTGGCCGGACCCGAGCGGGCCGCGCTGCTGCTGGGGCCGCCGCTGGTGGCGCTCTCCAGGGCGCTGCGTCCGGTCATCTTCGCGGTGAACTCGTTCGCCAACGCCCTGCTCAAGCTGATCAGGGTGGAGCCCAAGAGCGAGGTCGAGGCGGCGTTCTCCGACGACGACCTGGCGCAGATGGTGGCCGACTCCAGTGAGGCGGGGCTGCTGGACGACCGCTCGACCGAGCGGCTGCGCGACGCCCTGGAGCTGGGCAGGCGGCCGGTCGGCGACGTGGCGCAGCCCCTGCACAAGGTGGTGACCGCGGGCCGCGGTGTGACGCCCGAGGGGCTGGAGCGGCTGTCGGCCGAGTCCGGGTTCTCCCGCTTCCCCGTGGTGGACGACGACGGCCGGGTGCTGGGCTATCTGCACGTCAAGGACGCGCTGGACGCCTTCCCGCGCGACGCCCCGTTCCCGCTGACGGCCATGCGGCCCATCGCCCGCGTCCGCGCCTCGCTGCCGCTGGACGACGTGCTGGGCGCGATGCGCTCCAGCGGCACCCACCTCGCCGCCGTGACGGGCCCCGACGGGCGCGCCACGGGCGTGGTGACCATGGAGGACGTACTGCGGGAGCTGGTCGGCCAGGCGTGACCGGGTGCCCCGGGCGGTCCGCCCGGGGCACACCCGCGCGGGGCCCGCCGCCGGAAGCCCGAGAAGTCGTTGCTCGGGGCAACGGGCTAGCATGGCGGGCGTGACCAGTGCAGCCCCCTCCGCGCCGGCGGAATCCGCACAACCGCCCGTCGCCTTCCGCTCGTTCGTCGCGCTGGGCGACTCCTTCACCGAGGGCATGTCCGACCTGCTGCCCGACGGCACCTACCGCGGCTGGGCCGATCTGCTGGCGGCCCGGCTCGCCGCGCTGGAGCCGGAGTTCCGGTACGCGAACCTGGCGGTGCGCGGCAAGCTCATCGGACAGATCGCGGCCGACCAGGTCGGCCCGGCCGCCGCGATGGAGGCCGACCTGGTCACCCTGGTGGGCGGGCTCAACGACGTGCTGCGGCCGGGCTGCGACACCGCGCGGGTGTGCGCCCTGCTGGAGGAGTCCGTCGCCGCGCTGGCCCCCTCCTGCGGCACGCTGGTGCTGATGCGCAGCCCGGGGCGCCGCGGTCCGGTCCTGGAGCGGTACCGGCCCCGGATGGAGCAGCTGTTCGACTTCATCGACGGGCTGGCCGACCGGTACGGCGCGGTGGTCGTGGACCTCTTCTCCTCCCACGCGCTGGGCGACCCCCGGATGTGGGCCGACGACCGGCTCCATCTGACCGCCGAGGGCCACCGCCGGGTCGCCGAGGCCGTCTGGCAGCGGCTCGGCCTGCCCGCCGAGTCCGCCTGGGACACCCCGCTGCCGCCCGCCGCCCCTCCGTCCTGGGCCGCCCGCCGCGCCGCCGACCTGCGCTTCGCCCGCGTCCACCTGCTGCCGTGGATCGGCCGCCGCCTGACCGGCCGCTCCTCGGGGGACGGGCGCGCCCCCAAGCGGCCCGGCCTCGCCCCGCTGACCGGAACCGGCTGAGGCTCGCGGGGCGGCCCTCCGGGGACGCGGGGAACCGCGCGACCGGCCACGGACCAGCCCGCGGGCCCGCACCGACGGACAGGGGCAGCTCCCTCGCGGCATGGTGCGCCGCGAGGCCCGAGGCGGCGGCCCGTAGACTCGGGCGGCGTGAGTGACAAGCCGCGCATCCCGAACGTCCTGGCGTCCCGTTACGCCTCCCCCGAACTGGTCCGCATCTGGTCCCCCGAGTCGAAGATCGTGCTGGAGCGGCGGCTGTGGCTCGCCGTCCTCAAGGCCCAGCGGGACCTGGGCGTGACCGTCGACGAGAAGGCGCTGGCCGACTACGAGCGGGTGCTCGAGGACGTGGACCTCGCGTCGATCGCGGAGCGCGAGAAGGTCACCCGGCACGATGTGAAGGCCCGCATCGAGGAGTTCAACGCGCTGGCGGGGCACGAGCACATCCACAAGGGCATGACCTCCAGGGATCTGACGGAGAACGTCGAGCAGCTCCAGATCCGCCTCTCCCTGGAACTGGTGCGCGACCGCACGGTGGCGCTGCTGCACCGGCTGGGCACCCTCGCGGGCGAGCACTCCGCCCTCGTGATGGCGGGCCGCTCGCACAACGTCGCCGCCCAGGCCACCACCCTGGGCAAGCGGTTCGCGACCGGCGCCGACGAACTGCTGGTGGCCTTCGAGCGGCTGGAGGAGCTGCTGCGCCGCTACCCGCTGCGCGGCATCAAGGGCCCGGTCGGCACGGCGCAGGACATGCTCGACCTGCTCGGCTCAGGACGCGAGGGCACCGAGCGGCTGGCCGACCTGGAGCGCCGGATCGCCGAGCACCTGGGCTTCGGCCGCGTCCTCACCTCCGTCGGCCAGGTCTACCCGCGCTCCCTCGACCACGAGGTGGTCGGCACGCTCGTCCAGCTGGGCGCCGCCCCCTCGTCGCTGGCCAAGACCATCCGGCTGATGGCCGGGCAGGAGCTGGTGACCGAGGGCTTCAAGGAGGGCCAGGTCGGCTCCTCGGCGATGCCGCACAAGATGAACACCCGCTCCTGCGAACGCGTGGGCGGCCTCATGGTGATCCTGCGCGGCTACGCCTCGATGGCGGGAGAGCTGGCGGGTGACCAGTGGAACGAGGGCGACGTGTCCTGCTCGGTGGTGCGGCGCGTGGCGCTGCCGGACGCCTTCTTCGCCTTCGACGGCATGCTGGAGACCTTCCTCACGGTGCTGGACGAGTTCGGCGCCTTCCCCGCCGTGGTGGCCCGGGAGCTGGACCGCTACCTGCCGTTCCTGGCGACGACGAAGGTGCTCATGGGCGCCGTGCGGGCCGGTGTGGGCCGCGAGGTCGCCCACGAGGCGATCAAGGAGCACGCGGTCGCCTCGGCGCTCGCCCTGCGCGAGGGCGCCGAGCACAACGAGCTGCTGGACCGGCTGGCGGCCGACGCGCGCATCCCGCTGGACCGCCCCGCGCTGGACGACCTGATGGCCGACCGGCTGTCGTTCACCGGGGCCGCCGCCGCGCAGACGGCGGAGGTCGTCGCCCGCGTCCAGGAGGTGACGTCCCTGTACCCCGAGGCCGCCGCCTACCGGCCGGGGGCGATCCTCTGACCCGGCGGTTCACCAAGGAGGAGCTGGAGGCGGCCCGCGGGAAGCTGGTGCCCGACGTGGCCGCCGAGGGGCTGCGCGTGCTGTTCTGCGGCATCAACCCGGGCCTGGTCTCGGCGGTCACGGGCCACCACTTCGCCCGGCCGGGCAACCGGTTCTGGCCCGCGCTGCACGCCTCCGGCTTCACCCCGCGCCGGCTGCGGCCCGAGGAGGAGCACGAGCTGCTGTCGTACGGGCTGGGGATCACCAATGTCGTCGCACGGGCCACGGCGCGCGCCGACGAGCTGTCCCGCGAGGAGTTCGCCGAGGGCGGGCGGCTGCTGGAGGAGAAGGTCGCCCGGCTGCGGCCGCACTGGCTGGCGATACTCGGCATCACCGCCTACCGCGCCGCCTTCGACGAGCCCAGGGCGGCGATGGGCCCGCAGGAGCGGCTGGTCGGCGGGGTGCCGGTGTGGGTGCTGCCGAACCCCAGCGGGCTGAACGCGCACTACACGCCGCCGGCGCTCGCCGAGGAGTTCGCCAGGCTGCGGCTGGCGGCCACCCCCGAGGAGTGACGCGGTGGGGCGGCACCGGCCGCGGGCGGCGGCCCGGCCGCCGGATCAGGTGAGGTGGTGCGGCGCGGGCCTGCCCGGCTCCCCCACCGCCGCCAGGAGGTGGGGCGACGTCCCCGGGGCGCGGCGGGTCACGCCCACCCCCGTCCAGCGGCCCTCCACCGTCCAGACGGCCAGTTCCGCGACCCACTGGCACAGCGTCCGCTCCGGCTCGGGCACCGGGACACCGTCCGCGGCCGCCAGCAGGTGCGGGTCCAGGTCCACCGTCTCCGGCTCGCCCCACTGTCCGGACAGCAGCACGACGAGGGCCTCGTGGTCGGCGCGGATCTCCTGCTCGGCCTCCAGGAGCGCGGCGGGATCGCTGTCGGCGCCCAGCTCCGCCGCCCGTAACGTGGTGACGCGTGCGGCGGGCGCGGACCGGAGGCTGCCGAGGGCGGCGAGATGGTGCGCGAGGTGCATGGGGCCAGTCAACCTCCTTCCACCGGCAGCCGGTTGACGCGGGGTCCGGTTCCCCGCGCCGGCGGGCCGGCGCCGCGGGTACCCCGGCCACTCGCCGTGGTCGCCCCGAGCGGTTACGATCCGCCCCACGCGCACAGGCAGGGAGGCGGAGCGTGAGCAGGCTGAGCGGACGGGACCCGTCCCTGCTGCGGCGGATCAATTCCACGGCCGTTCTGCGCGCGCTGCGCGGCCAGGCGACGCCGACCGCACTCACGCTCACCGAGCTGGTGCACGCGACCGAGCTGTCCCGTCCGACCGTCGAGGGCGTCGTGGAGGACCTCATCGAGGCGGGGCTGGCGGCCGAGGCGGAGGACGACCCGTCCCTCGCCCGCGGCGCGGCCCGCCGCGGGCGGCCCGCGCGCAGGTTCCGCTTCCGTGCCGAGGCGGGCCATCTGCTGGGCCTGGAGATCGGTCCGCACCGGGTCGCCGCCGTCGTCTCGGACCTGACGGGCCGCATCATCGGCTCCCTCACCCGGGAGGTCTCCGAGACGGCACAGGCCCACACCCGGCTGGAGCGGAGCCGCAACACGGTCGCCGAGGTGCTGCGCAGGACCGGCACCGCGCGGGACACCCTGCGCGCGGTCGGCGTCGGTACGCCGGGCATCGTGGAGTCCGACGGCACGGTCCGGCTGGGCACCGCGCTGCCCGGCTGGACGGGGCTGGCGCTGGGCGAGCGGCTGCGGCGGTCCTTCAGCTGTCCCGTCCTGGTGGAGAACGACGCGAACGCGGCGGTACTGGCCGAGCACTGGAAAGGCGCGGCCCGGGGTGTGGGCGACGTGGTGATGGTCCTGGCGGGGCTCAGCCCGGGGGCCGGTTCGCTGATCGGCGGGCGCCTGCACCGGGGGTTCGGCGGCGCGGCCGGGGAGATCGGGGCGCTGCACCTGCTGGGCCGGGAGGCCACCCCCGAGCGGCTGCTGTCGACCACGGACGAGCCGCTTCCACCGCTCGACGAGGCCGCCGTCGCCCGGGTCTTCGCCCAGGCCAAGGGGGGTGACGACCAGGCCCGCCGGGCCATGGACCGCTTCCTCGCCCGCCTCGTCCACGACGTGGCCGCGCTCGTGCTGGCGCTGGACCCCGAACTGCTGGTGGTGGGCGGCTGGGCCTCGGGTCTCGACGGCGTACTGGACCCGCTGCGTGCCGAGTTGGAGCGCTACTGCCTGCGCCCGCCACGGGTGGCCCTCTCCCGGCTGGGCGAGACGGCGGTGGCGACCGGGGCTCTCCGCGTCGCCCTGGACCACGCGGAGAGCGAGCTGTTCACCCTGGAGACGGCACCCGTCCGCTAGGGCGTGCCGGGACCGCGGGGTCAGCTCGCCATCAGTGAGACGGCGTCAGCGTCGCCGAACGAGAGCCGGCACGTGTCGGCCCGGTAGGTCGCCACCGACACCGCGGCCGTGCGGCCGTCCGCGAAGTACCGCGTCGTCACCACGAGGACCGGTGCCCCGGGCAGCCGGTCGAGGCGGCGGGCGTCGTCGGCGCGCGCCGAGCCCAGCTCCACCGTCCTCTCCTGGCCGCCGAGTTCCAGCCGGTGCAGCTCGCGCAGCACGGCGCGGGCCCGGGCGGAGCCGTGTTGCGCGCCGTCCCCTTCCGCGACCGGGGGGACCAGGGTGGCGGGGACGTACAGCACCTCGGACGCCACCTGCTGGCCGCCGGTCGTCCGGCTGCGCCGTACCGCGTGCACCTCGTCGCGCCCGGTGCCCAGCAGGCGGGCCACCGCCGCCGGTGCCGGGGCGGACTCGTGGTCCTCGGGCTGCCAGGCGTCGCCGGGCGCGCCGGGCCAGGCGTGGGGGCCGCTCTCGGAGCCGACGTCCACCCCCACGCGCGGCGGGGCCACCGTCGTGCCGACCCCGCGGCGGCGCTGGAGGCGGCCCTCCAGTTCCAGCTGTTCGAGGGCCTGGCGGAGGGTCGCGCGGGCCACGCCGAAGCGGGCGGCCAGTTCGCGCTCGTTCGGCAGGATCTCGCCGACCGAGAACTCGGAGTCGAGTGCTTCGGAGAGGACGGTCTTCAGATGCCAGTACTTCGGCTCCGGCACCGTCTCCAGCTGCATGGTCCCCACCCTTGCCTCCGCAATCCCCGTGACGCCCGACAGGCCCGTGTGTGGCGGCGTTCTCGTGCTCGTGTTTTCTTGTCCTTGTTTTTTAAAGGACCTTGCGTATGCCCTGACGATAGGGCGGCCCCCACCCTTGGTCAAGACCAATCGACGCGGCCCGAGGACCCTTGCCGGGCCGCTCCTCCGATGCGATGATCGATCATCGATCAGAGTCCCTGTGGCGCAGCTCACCTCCGGAGGAAGCCATGTCCCGTCCCGCCCTCCCCGCCTCCGTGCGGCGCGTCACCGTCGTCACCGGCGGCAGCCGCGGCATCGGCGCCGCCACGGCACTGCGGCTCGCCCGGGACGGGCACCACCTCGGCATCGGTTACGAGCGCGACGAGCAGGCGGCCTCGCGCACGGCGGAGGCCGTGCGCGAGGCCGGCGGCGAGGCCGTCACAGTGCGGGTGGACACCAGCGAAGCGGACGCCGTCGACCACCTCTTCGACACCGTGCGCGCCGCGCTGGGCCCGGTCACCGGCCTGGTCAACAACGCGGGCATCAGCGGTCCCCTCGGCCGCTTCACCGAGACGGCGCCCGAGGTGATGCGGCGGGTGGTGGAGGTCAATGTGACGGGCGCGCTGCTGTGCGCCCGCCGCGCCCTGCGCGAGATGTCCACCGCGCACGGCGGGATGGGCGGCGCCATCGTGAACATCTCCTCGTCCGCCGCCACGCTCGGCTCACCCCGCGAGTACGTCCACTACGCGGCGTCCAAGGCCGCGGTGGACGCCATGACGGTGGGCCTGGCCAAGGAGTTCACCGGCGAGGGCGTGCGGGTCAACTGCGTACAGCCGGGCTCCGTGCTGACCGGGATGCACGCGAAGATGGGCGACCCCGACCGGGCGTGGAAGAAGGCCGAGGTCACGCCCGCGCGGCGGCCGGGCGAGCCGGAGGAGATCGCCGACGCGGTCGCCTGGCTGCTCTCCGACGAGGCGTCCTACACCTCGGGCGCCGTGCTGAGAGTGGCCGGCGGGCTGTGACGACGACCGGGCCGCGGCGCTCCGGGCCGCGGCCCCTCGGTGCGCGGCGCGGCCCGCCGGCCCTCGTCCGTAACGGCGGTGGTCAGCCCAGTTCGGCCGGCACGCCCACGCCCCGCAGGTGGGCGACCTTGTCCGGGTTCCGGATCAGATAGACGGTGCGGATGAGGCCGTCGGCCACGTCCAGCAGGAACACCACGTCGGGGCGGCCCTCGTAGGTGGCCACGGCCGCCGGGCTGCCGTTGAGTTCCACGAAGCGCAGGCCGAACCCGGGCCCCTGGGCGCCCGGGCCGACGGCCGCCAGGAAGCGGCCGACCTTGTCGGCCCCGACGATGACCCGGCGCGGCGCCTTCGCCTTGCCCGCGCTGTCGGAGACGAGCCGCGCGTCCGGGGCGAGCAGGGTGAGCAGCTCCTGGAGGTCGCCGCCGACCGAGGCCCGCAGGAAGCGTTCGGTCAGCTCCCGCTGGAGCGCGGGGTCCACCTCGAAGCGCGGCTTGCGCTCCTCCACGTGCCGCCGCGCGCGCCCCGCGAGCTGGCGCACGGCCGCCTCACCGCGCTCCAGCGTCTTTGCGATCTCGGCGTACGGGAAGCCGAACGCCTCCCGCAGCACGAACACCGCGCGCTCCAGCGGGGAGAGGGACTCCAGGACCACCAGGAGGGCCAGCGACACCGACTCGGCCAGCACCGCGCGTTCGGCACCGTCCTGCTGCTCGCGGGCGTCCGCCGGATCGAGGTGGGTGACCAGCGGCTCGGGCAGCCAGGGCCCCACGTACGCCTCCCGCCGGGCCTGCGCCTGGCGGAGCCGGTCGATGGCCAGCCGGGTGGTGACGCGGACCAGGTAGCCGCGTGGTTCGCGCACCTGCGTCCGGTCGGTCGCCGACCAGCGCAGCCACGCCTCCTGCACGACGTCCTCCGCGTCGGCCACCCGGCCGAGCATGCGGTAGGCAACGCCGTCGAGCACCGGCCGGTGCTCCTCGAAGACCTCGGTCCCGTCAGCGGTCCCCTCAGCGGTCGCGTCAGCGGTCACGCCGCCATCATGCCACCAGCGGCGGGGCCGTCCGCCGCATGGGGGTTCCCCGCACGAGCGCCTTGCTGACATTCTGTCAACGAGCCGTGGCCGCTGGCCCGCCGTGCCGCCGGCGACCGGCGGCGTCCACACGAACCACAAGGCGAGAAACCGGAGGAGAGGCCATGCCCGCCGTCTTCACCCCGCAGACACCCGTCCGCGACTCAGGGACGGTCCTCCGGCTCGCCCCGCCCGCCGGCCCCTCCTGCGACCTGGCCTACGAGCGGCGCGGCTGCGGCGAACCGATGCTGCTGCTGCACGGGATCGGCCACCACTGGCAGGCATGGGAGCCCGTGCTGACGGTGCTCGCCGGGAGCTACGACGTGATCGCCCTCGACCTGCCGGGCTTCGGCGCCTCCCCCGCCCTCCCGGACGGCGTCTCGTACGGGACGGCGAGCGTGGTCCCGCTGCTGGCCCAGGCGTGCGAGGCACTGGGCGTCGAGCGTCCGCACGTGGCGGGCAACTCGCTGGGCGGACTGCTGGCGCTGGGGATGGGCCTGCACGGGTACGCGCGCTCGGTCACCGCGCTGGCACCCGCCGGCTTCTTCACCACGCCCGACCGCCTGTACGCCTACACGGTGCTGCGCGGCATGCGGGCCGGGGCGCGGGCGCTGCCCGATCCGGTGCTGGAGACGCTGGCCCGCTCGGCGCCGGGACGGGCGGCGCTGACGAGCACCATCTACGCCCGCCCGGGTCGGCGTTCGGCGGACGCGGTGGCCGCCGAGACCCGCGCGCTGCGCCGGGCGCCGGGCTTCGCGCCGGTGCTGGCGGAGGGGCGGCGGCCCGCGGCCCGCTTCCGGGAGGACATCACGGACGTGCCGGTGACCCTCGCCTGGGGCGACCGGGACCGGCTGCTGCCGCCCAGGCAGGGCGTGCGGGCCAAGCGCGTCCTCCCCGGCGCCCGGCTGGTGCGGCTGCGCGGCTGCGGCCACGTGCCGATGAACGACGACCCCGCCACGGTCGCCCGCGTCATCGCGGACACGGCCCGCGCGGCCCACCCGGCCCGCTGACCGCCCACCGGGGGCGGCCCGGCGCCGTTCCTGGGGCCGGGAGAAGCGGGAGCCGCGCGGCTCGGGGCGTCGCGCTCCGAGGCGTCGCGGCTCCGGACCGCGCGGCTCCGAGGTGTCGCGGGGAGCCGCCCGGCCGGACGGGCGACCGCCTTCCGGCCCGCTCCACCAGGAGGCTCCGGGCGGCCGGCTCAGTGCGGAGGCTCTAGGCGGGCCGGCTCAGTGCGTTCTCGATGCGCAGTTCGAGCGCGCCCGCCTCGCTCATCCGTTCCGCGACGGTGCCGTACGGGTCGGGCGTGCCCTCGGGGTAGGCGGCGCGCACCCGGGTCAGCCGGGTGACGGCCTGGTCGTAGCGGCCCAGGTCGGCCTCCAGCCCGGCGGCCCGCAGCTCCGCGCTGGTCGCCTCGTGCAGTCCCGCCTCCCCGCAGGCGTGGAAGGCCGCCACGGCGCGGTCCGCGAAGGCGATGCCCTGGGCGTAGCAGGCCAGAACGGCTTCGCCCTGTTCGCCGGGCGCGGGCAGCGGCACCGGCTCGGTCAGCAGTTCGGCGGTCTGCCGGTGGGTGCGTCCTGCCTCCAGACTCAGGCGGAGCCGCCGCTCGTCGTCCAGTTCCAGACCGGGGTCGTCCAGCACCGAGGCGATCTCGTGCTGCGCCGCCTCCATGCAGCGCAGCGACTCCTCGAACGGGGCGCCCGCCTCCCTGGCGAGCCAGGCGCGGGCGTGCAGCGTACGGATCAGCGCCTGCTCGTCACCCAGCGCGCGCCACAGCTCCTCGGCCCGCGCGTACAGTTCCCCCGCCTCGGCGTGCTGTCCGCCCGCGCGGTGGATGTCGGCGGCCAGGTGGGTGACGACGGCGTGCCCGTGCAGGTCCTGCCACGGGCGCGGGGAGGCGGCGGCGCGGCGCAGCAACCGGGCGGCTGCCCGCAGCTGTCCGGGCCGGCCGCAGGCCTGGCCGAGCCAGACGCACGCCTGCACGATGCCCGGCTCGTCGGCGGCCTCCAGCAGGTCCTCCAGGGCGACGACGAGGACGGCGGCGGCCTCGTCGCTCTGTTCGAGGGCGAGCAGGCAGCCGCCGAGCCGGAGCCTGGCCCGGGTGACCTCCCCGGT
>NZ_VJOK01000001.1:793751-801170 GCF_013302895.1 Streptomyces albus subsp. chlorinus
CGAGCGTGCCGTGACCGCTGTCGGTGAGCCGGCGGGTCAGCAGCGCGACGGCCGCCGCCCAGGCGGCGTGGCCGGCCGGGTCGCCGTGCGGCTCCCAGCACGTGGTGCCCTGTTCGGCCAGGTGTTGCAGTCCGCGCGGCTCGTTGCCGGTCAGCGCGCAGAATTCCAGGTGCCGGGCGAGGGCGGTCCGCGCGGTGGGGACGTCGCGCACCAGCAGGTACCCGGCGACATGCCTGCCGCGTGCCTCGTCGAAGCGGCCGAGGCGCAGCAGGGGCAGCAGCGAGTCGGCGAGCAGGAACGGCTGCTGGCTCCCGCACGGGTACTCGCCGCGCAGCACCGGCTCCCACATGCGCAGCGCGGCCTCGTCCTCCCCCGCGTCCGAGCCCGCCTCCGTCCCGTCCGCCCCGAAACGCCCCGCCGTCGCGGTCTCCTGGGTCTCCCGGGCGCGTTCCGCGTGGAACCGGCCGCGCCAGGCCAGTTCGCAGCCGGGGCAGTCGGCGCTGCCGTCCCGTTCGGCCGCCAGCCAGGCGGCGTAGGCGCGGTCGGCACGGGCCGGGTCACCGAAGGACCGGGCGGCCATGAAGTGCCGTGCGTGGACGGCGCGCTGGGACAGGCCCGCGCCGGCGTAGCGGCGGCCCATCGCCGCGAGCCACTCCTCGACCTCCGCCGCCGGGGTGCCGGGGTCGGCGAGCAGGTCCTCGACGGCCCAGCGCAGGGACCACAGGAGCGCGAAGGAGGCGTCCTTGCCGAAGGCGTCGGGGTGCGCGTCCCGCAGCCGCAGGGCACGTGCGACGGGCTCGTGGGCGGTGCGGGCGGGTGAGCCGAAGGCGCGGCTGGCGGCCAGATGGAGCAGGGCCTCGCCCAGCGCGGCCCGCCCCTCGCGCGTGCCCGCCTCCGCCAGGGCCCCGGCCTGCGCGACCAGTTCCTCCGCCCGGGCGACACGCGCGGGTCCGTGCGGTGCCAGGCCCCGCGCCCGGATCTCCTCGCGCATCTGTGCGGGCGTGCGGCTGGTGGTCATCTGGCCTCCTGGGCCGGGAGTCGGCATAGGGGTGGCGTACGGGCCGGGTTGCCCCGTGGAGCGGCATCCTAGGCCGATCCGGGCGGCCGGACGGTACGCAGTCGGGCCGCGCCCCTTCAGCCGGATGTGACGTCGGGTGTTCACTGGGGCTTCGTGTGCGCGGCACACGGAACGGATACAGCTGTTGTCGTTGATCACGCGTCCGCCGGTCCGGCCGGCCAGGACCTGACGCTTCGTTTGCGAGGAGGCCGCACCATGGCACAAGGCGATCCGACGACCGGCAGAGCCCCTGCCCGGCGCACCGTGCTGCGCGGTACGGCCGTGGCGGGCGCCGCCCTGTCCTTGCCGTTGCTGGGCGCGGCGGCGCCCGCGCAGGCCTGGCGCGGGCGCCCGTCGGCCGACTGGGGGGTGCAGGCCGGGGATGTGACGACGTCCTCGGGGCTGGTGTGGGTGCGGTCGGACCGCCCGGCGCGGATGATGGTGGAGACGGCGGCGACGGAGGCGTTCCGCAACCCCCGGCGGTGGCACGGCCCGCTCGTCGGGCCGGACACGGACTTCACGGGGCGTACCGCGCTGCACGGACTGCCCCCGGGACAACAGATCCACTATCGGGTGACCCTCGCGGACCCGGACGACCCCCGGCGCACCAGCAGGCCCGTCCACGGCACCTTCCGTACGGCCCCCGAGCGGCGGCGTGACGTCCGGTTCCTGTGGTCGGGCGACCTGGCCGGCCAGGGCTGGGGCATCAACCCGGACCGGGGCGGCTACCCCATCTTCGACCAGATGCGGCGGCTGGACCCGGACTTCTTCCTCAACAGCGGCGACACCATCTACGCCGACTCCCCCATCCAGGAGCGGGTGGAGCTGCCGGGCGGCGGGGTGTGGCGGAACGTCACCACGGAGGAGAAGTCCAAGGTGGCCGAGACACTGGCGGAGTTCCGCGGCAACTTCCGCTACAACCTGCTGGATCAGAAGCTGCGCCGCTTCAACGCGCAGGTCCCCTCGATCGTGCAGTGGGACGACCACGAGGTGCTCAACAACTGGTATCCGGGCGAGATCCTGGACGACGACCGGTACACCGTCAAGGACGTCTCCACCCTGGCGGCCCGCTCCCTGCGGGCCTTCAGCGAGTACTTCCCGCTCGGCACGCTGCCGCCCAAGGACGAGGACGGCCGGGTCTACCGGGTGGTGCGGCACGGTCCGCTGCTGGACGTCTTCGTGCTGGACATGCGCTCCTACCGCAACGCCAACTCGCCGGGCCGCACACCGGACGACAGGCAGGGCATCCTCGGCGAGCGGCAGCTGAGGTGGCTCAAGCGGGAGCTGTCGCACTCCCGCGCCACCTGGAAGGTGATCGCCTCGGACATGCCGCTGGGGCTGGTCGTCCCGGACGGCAAGACCGACTTCGAGGCCGTCGCGCAGGGCGATCCGGGGGCTCCGCTGGGGCGCGAGCTGCAGATCGCCGAACTGCTGCGGCACATCAAGCACCACCGGATCACCGGCACGGTGTGGTTCACCACGGACGTGCACTACACGTGCGCCCAGCGGTACGACCCGGCCAAGGCGGCGTTCAAGGACTTCGAGCCCTTCTGGGAGTTCGTCTCCGGTCCGCTGAACGCGGGCGGGTTCGCCGCGCTGAAGCTGGACGGCACCTTCGGCCCGGACCAGAAGTTCGTCAAGGCGCCCACCCGTGCCAACACCCCGCCGACGGAGGACGGACAGTACTTCGGCCAGGTCGACATCGACGGCTCCACCGGTGAACTGACCGTCCGGCTGCGCGAGGAGAGCGGCGCGGTGCTGTTCACGCAGGTGCTCCAGCCCGGCCGGGTGGGCCAGTAGCGGACGTGCCTGGCACCGGCCGGGCCTTCACCTACTCCCCCGTCGGCGGAACCGCTTCCGGGGCGGTCCCGCCCGGCTTCGGCCGCCTGCGGGTGCGCACCCGGGTGGGCGAGGGCAGGGCCGTCTTCGAGGCGGCCTCGCGCGCGCTGATGGAGTGGCGTGCGCACCGTGCGATGGGCGTGACGATGGCGACGGACGCCGGCCGCGCGGCGCCGGGGGTGCTGGTGACGGTCGGTCTGGGGGTGGGGCCGCTGCGGGTGAGGGGACCGTGCCGGGTGGTGTGGACGGTCCGGGAGGAGCGGCGTACCGGCTGGGCGTACGGAACGCTGCCGGGGCATCCTCAGTGCGGCGAGGAGGCGTTCGTCGTGGAGCACGCCGAGGACGGGCGGGTGTGGCTGACGGTGTCGGCCTACAGCAGGCCGGCGCTGTGGTGGACCCGCGCGGGCGGCCCCCTGGTGCGGGTCTTCCAGCACCTGTACGCGTACCGGTGCGGACAGGTGCTGCGTCGGCTGGCGCGCGGCTGACGGCCCCCGCCCGGGCCACCACACCGCGGTCACCGCGACCCCCGCCACCACTGCGGTCACCCCGCCGCACGGAAGCGGAGGCGCGGCGGCCGAAAACGGACGTTTAGCCGCCAGGTGCTCTTTTTACGCACCCGTCACGCGTCGTTCGTGGCCAGGCAATGACCGTCCGCGAGGGTGGGCGTATGGCTGATGACGCTGCCGCACAGAAGACGGGCCCCGCGACCGGCGCACCGCGCCCCTGGCACCGGGCGGTTCGCGCCGCGCGGGCCGGCTGGCGGGCATGGTGCGCCCAGGACACGCACCCGGGGCCCGGACAGGGCGGCGCCGAGCCGGACGGGCGGCCGGGCGCGGAGGGTGAGACGACGCTGTGGCGGGCGCGGACCACCGTGCGGGAGGAACGCGGCTCCCTCGCGCGGGTGTGCGTGGCACTGGCCGCGCACCAGGTGGACATCCTCTCGCTCCAGACACACCCGCTGGGCGACCGCACGGTGGACGAGTTCCTGCTGCGCACCCCGGTGACACTGGAACCCGAGGCGCTGGCACGGCTGCTGACCGGGGCGGGCGGCACCGGTGCCCGGGTCGAGCGAGCCGACGCGCACGACCTGGTCGACGGCCCCGCCCGGGTGCTCGGCCTGGCCACCCGCACCGCGCTCGACAGCGCCGAACTCCCCCTCGCACTCCGCAGCTTGCTCGGCCGGTGCAGTATCCGTTCCGTGCCCGGGGACACCCCCGGGGAAGGCACACTGGAGGGTACGTCGCTGCGCCTGCCCGACCCTGCCGGAGGAGAGATCGTCGTGGAACGGCCCCATGTGCCCTTCACTCCCACCGAATACGCGCGCGCACACGCACTGGTGGAGCTGGACGCGCGGCTGGGCCGGCGCACCCCGCCGCACAGGGACGCGCTGACCCTCCCCGAGGGCCGGGCCGTCACCATCCGCCGCGCCGGCGAGGGCGACCTGGAAGGGGCGCTCGCCCTGCACGCCCGCTGCTCCCGGCAGACGCTGCGCCAGCGCTACCACGGACCCGTCAAGGACGCCGACTCCTATCTGCGCCACCTGCTCTCCCCCCGGTTCGGCCGCACCCTCGCCGTGGAGTCGCCCACGGGTGAGCTGGTCGCGCTCGGGCACCTGCTGTGGGACGGCGACGAGACGGAGGCGGCGCTGCTCGTCGAGGACGCCTGGCAGCGGCGGGGCATCGGCTCCGCACTGCTGCGGCGGCTGACCGACATGGCGCGGGAGGCACGCTGCGAGAGCGTCTACGCGGTCACCCAGGCGTCCAACACCGCCATGGTCGCGGCCATGCGCGGGCTGGGGCTTCCGCTCGACTACCAGGTGGAGGAGGGCACCCTGGTGGTGACCGCCACGCTGGCACCGGCCACCGTCGCACCGCGCTGACCCGCGCGGCCGGGCCGGCCCCGTGTGCGCCGCCGGGCCGGCCCGGTGTTCGCGCACGGCGTCAGGGGCGAGTCGAGAGGGAGCTGACGGCGGGGGCCCGCCCGTACGAGGATGGGCCCATGTCCGATGCAAACACCTCAGCGACCCCCGGTCCCCTCCCCCGCCAGGTCGCCGACACCTATGTCGACGCGCTCGTCGACCTCGACCCGATCTCCGGCACGTACCTGGGCGTACCCGAGAGCCACGGAAGGCTGCCCGACTTCTCCCCGGCCGGCCAGGAGGCCATGGCCACCCTGTGCCGCACCACCCTGGACGAGCTGGCGGCGGCCGAGGCCCGGCCCGGCGCGGACAGCGACGAGGAGCGGCGCTGCGCCCGGCTGCTGCGCGAGCGGCTGACCGCCGAGCTGGCCGTCCACGAGGCCGGCGAGGGCCTGCGCGCGGTCAGCAACCTCAGCTCGCCCGTCCACTCGGTACGCGGCATCTTCACCGTGATGCCGTCCGAGACGGAGGAGGACTGGAAGAAGGTCGCCGAGCGGATGCGGGCCATGCCCGTCGCGCTCGACGGCTACCGCGCCTCGCTCGCCGAGGGGCTCGCCCGGGGCCTGCACGCCGGGCCGCGCCAGGTGAGCACGGTGCTGGGGCAGCTGGCGGAGTGGCTCGGTGAGACCGACGGCGCCGACGACCGCGGCTGGTTCGCCCAGTTCGCCGCCGAGGGGCCCGACGCGCTGCGCGGCGAGCTGGACGGCGCCGCCGCCGAGGCGTCCCGCGCCATCCGCGAGCTGCGCGACTGGCTGCGCGACGTGTACGCGCCCGGCGTCGCGGGCGCGCCCGAGACGGTCGGCCGCGAACGGTACGCCCGCTGGGCACGCTACTGGAACGGCGCCGACCTCGACCTGGAGGAGGCGTACCGCTACGGCTGGCAGGAGTTCCACCGGCTGCTGGCCGAGATGCGCACGGAGGCGGAGAAGATCCTCCCCGGGGCTCAGACCCCCTGGGAGGCGCTGCGCCACCTGGATACCCACGGCGAGGCCGTCGAGGGGGTCGAGGAGGTCCGCGCATGGCTCCAGGGGCTGATGGACCAGGCCATCGAGGAGCTGGACGGCACCCACTTCGAACTGTCCGAGGAAGTCCGCCGGGTCGAGTCCCGCATCGCCCCGCCCGGCAGCGCCGCGGCCCCCTACTACACCCAGCCGTCGCTGGACTTCTCCCGGCCGGGCCGCACCTGGCTGCCCACCATGGGCGAGACCCGGTTCCCGGTCTACGACCTGGTCACCACCTGGTACCACGAGGGCGTGCCGGGACACCATCTCCAGCTCGCGCAGTGGACCTACGTCGCCGACAAGCTCTCCCGCTACCAGACGACCGTGGGCATGGTCAGCGCCAACGCCGAGGGCTGGGCCCTGTACGCGGAGCGGCTGATGGACGAACTGGGGTACCTGACCACGGCCGAGCGCCGCCTGGGCTACCTGGACGCGCAGATGATGCGCTCCACGCGGGTCATCGTCGACATCGGCATGCACCTGGAGCTGGAGATCCCCGAGGACTCCCCGTTCCACCCCGGCGAGCGGTGGACGCCCGAGCTGGCGCAGGAGTTCTTCGGCATGCACAGCGGCCGCCCGGCCGAGTTCGTCGAGAGCGAGCTGGTGCGCTACCTCGGCATGCCGGGCCAGGCCATCGGCTACAAGCTGGGCGAGCGGGCCTGGCTGCAGGGCCGGGCCGCGGCGCAGCGGGCGCACGGGGACGCCTTCGACGCCAAGTCCTGGCACATGGCCGCTCTCTCCCTGGGCTCCCTCGGCCTCGACGACCTGGTGACCGAACTCTCGGCCCTGTGAGACCGACCCTGTGAGACCGGCCCTGTGGGACCGGCCCTTCCCGCCGCCTGCGGTCCTGCCCCGGCCGTGGGCCGTCCGGCACCCCGGCGGCGGGAAGGGGCGCGGGCGTACGGGGGCCTCAGCCCGGCGCCGGGGCGGCGTGGTGGCGGAGGGCGGAGCCCGTGCGGGTCTTGACGACCTCCAACTGGGCGGGGACGCGCTGGCGCAGGTCGGCGACGTGGCTGACGATGCCGACACAGCGGTCCCGCTCCCGCAGCGAGTCGAGGACGTCGAGGACCTCGTCCAGCGTCTGCTCGTCCAGGCTGCCGAAGCCCTCGTCGATGAAGAGGGTCTCCAGCCGGGTGCCGCCCGCCTCCTCGGTGACCACGTCGGCCAGGCCGAGGGCGAGCGCGAGCGAGGCGAAGAAGGTCTCGCCGCCGGAGAGGGTGGCGGTGTCGCGCTCGACGCCGGTCCAGGCGTCCACCACGTGCAGTCCCAGCCCCGATCTGCCGCGCCCGGAGGCGCGTTCGTCGGAGTGCACCAGGGTGTAGCGGCCGCCCGACATCCTGCCGAGGCGCGCCGAGGCCGCCGCGGCGACCTGTTCGAGACGGGCGGCCAGCACATACGACTCCAGGCGCATGCGGCGCTCGTTCTCGGCGGACGTACCCGCCGTCAGCGCCGCCAGCCGGGCCACGCGGTCGTACGCCGTCCGCAGCGGCGCCAGGCGGCGGGCCCGCTCCTGGGCACGGGCGCCCAGCGTCTCCAGCGCCTCCACGCGGGCGCGGGCCGTGTGGTGTTCCGTCTCGGCGGCCCGCGAGCCGGGCTTCGGCCGC
>NZ_VJOK01000001.1:803030-819738 GCF_013302895.1 Streptomyces albus subsp. chlorinus
GTCACGGGGCCCTCGCCCAGCTCCGTACGGTCGCCGACGGCCTGCCGCATCCGGTGCGCGAGTTCCAGCAGTTCCTCGTCCGCCGATACGACCTCGCGCTGCGCGGTCTTGCGCATGCGGGCCAGCTCCTCCTCGACGGCGGCGAACCGGCCGGTGTCGAAGAGCCGCCCCAGGAGCTTGGCCCGGTCCTCGGCGCCGGAGCGCAGGAACCGCGCGAAATCGCCCTGCGGCAGCAGGACGACCTGGCAGAACTGGTCCTTGCTCATACCGAGGGCCTGGCCGATCTCCTCGCCGATCTCCTGGTGGGAGCGGCTGAGGCCCTCCCACCGGCCGGCGGCGGGGTTCCAGGCGCGCAGGTGGCAGCGGGCGCGCTCCCGGGTGAGGCCGGTGCCGCGCGCCTTGGGGCGCAGTTGTTCGGGCGCGCGGGTGATCTCCAGTCTGCGGCCGGCGACGGTCAGGTCGAGCACGACCTCGGTGAGGGTGTGCGGGTCGGCGTGGTCGCTGCGCAGGGTGCCGCCGGGCTGCTGCCGGGCTCCGGGGACGCCGCCGTAGAGGGCGAAGCAGACGGCGTCCAGCACGGAGGTCTTGCCGGCGCCGGTGGGGCCGTGCAACAGGAAGAGCCCGGCCGCGGAGAGGGTGTCGAAGTCGACCGTGTGGGTGCCGCCGAAGGGGCCGAAGGCGGTGAGCGTGAGCGAGTGCAGCCTCATCGGGCCACCCCGGTGCCCACGGCCCGGCCGCCCGTGCCGGCTCCCCCGCCGGGCGGCGCCGCGGTCGCCGTGCGCGGCACCGCGACCGGCTCGCCCCGCTCGTCCCGCTCGTCCTGTTCGCCCTCACTGGCCCGGACAGCCTCCAGCGCCTGCCCCAGCATCTCGCGCTCCTCGGGGGCGGCGGCGCGGCCGGGGCGGACATGGCCGACGAAGTCCTCGGCGATCTGCTGGTCGGTGCGGTTCCTCAGCCGTACGGCGTAGGAGCGTGCGTCGTCGGCCTCCTCCCGCTCGGGTTCGAAGACGAGGCTGACCGTGTGCGGGAAACGCCGCTGGAGCCGGGCCATGGGGTCGTGCGGACGGGCGGCGTCGGTCAGGGTGACCTCCAGCCAGCAGTCCGCGTACCTCTCGTGGGCCGGGTTCTCCAGCAGCTCCTCCAGGGTGCCGCGCAGCCGGGCGAGGGGGCGCGGCACCGGGCAGGGCAACCGCTCGGCCGCCACCTCGCCGCCGGGTCCCAGGTCGATCAGCCACATGGACTTCGGGTGGCCCGCCTCGGAGAAGGAGTAGGCGAGCGGGGTGCCGGAGTAGCGCACCCGCTCGCTGAGGGCCTGGCAGTTGTGCAGGTGGCCGAGCGCCACGTAGTCCACGCCGTCGAAGACGGAGGCGGGCACGGAGGCGACGCCGCCGACGGTGATGTCGCGCTCGCTGTCGGAGCCCTCGGCACCGGTGACGAACGCGTGGGCCAGGACGACGGACCGTGTCCCGGCGGGCCGGGTGGCCAGGTCGGCGCGGACGCGGTCCATGGCGGCGCGGAGGACGGCGGTGTGGCCGCCGCCTTCGGCGCCGAGGGTCTGCCGCACCAGGGAGGGCTCCAGGTAGGGCACCCCGTAGACGGCGACCTCGCCCCGCCCCTCGCCGTCCGGCAGCAGGACGGGCGTGCCGCACTCGGCCGGGTCGGTGCGCAGGTGGACGCCGGCCCGGCCCATCAGCGCGGAGCCGACGCCCAGGCGGCGGGCCGAGTCGTGGTTGCCGGAGATCATGACGGTGGGGACCGCCAGCTCGGCGAGGCGGTGCAGGGCGTGGTCGAACATCTCGACGGCGGCCAGGGAGGGCACCGCCCGGTCGTAGATGTCACCGGCGACGAGGACGGCGTCCACCGCGCGCTCCTCGACGGTGGCGACCAGGTGGTCGAGGAAGGCGCGCTGGGCGTCCAGGAGACTCACGCGGTGGAAGCTCCGGCCCAGATGCCAGTCCGAGGTGTGCAGCAGACGCATGGTCAACGACCTTAGGACCTGCCACTGACAGCCCGGCCGCCGCCCGGCCCGTACGCGCCCGGCGGCACCCCGGCTCATACGTCGCCGAACGCCTCGCCGCCCAGCTCCAGAAGGGCCGTCCCGGCCGTCGCGTCGGCGAGCCAGGAGCGGAAATCGGCCACCTCGGCCTCGGGCAGGCCCAGTTCGATGGTGACCTCGGCGCCGTAGCGCACGTCGCGCACCGCGCGCCCGGTCGCGCGCAGGTCGTTCTCCAGCCGGCCGGCCCGCTCGTGCCCGACCGTGACGGCCACGATGCGAAAGCGCCGCCGGGTGACGGTCCCGAGAGCGTCCAGGGCCTCGCCCACCGCGCCGCCGTACGCCCGGATCAGCCCGCCCGCGCCGAGCTTGACGCCGCCGAAGTAGCGGGTGACGACAGCGGCCGCGTACCTGACCTCGCGGCGCAGCAGCATCTGGAGCATGGGCACGCCCGCGGTGCCGCCCGGCTCGCCGTCGTCGCTCGCCTTCTGGACGCTCGCGTCGGCCCCGATGACATACGCCCAGCAGTTGTGGTTCGCTCCCGGGTGCTGTGCGCGGATCCGCGCGACGAACTCCTGCGCCTCGGCCTCGGTGGCCGCGGGGGCGAGCGCGCACAGGAAGCGGGAGCGGCTGACCTCCGTCTCGTGGACGCCTTCGGCGGCGACGGTGACGTACTCCGAGGGCCCCTCGCCCCGCTCCGGGTGCCGCGCGCGCTGCTCCTGATGCATCCCGCCAGCCTAGGCCCCGGCCCGCGGGAATCCGCGCGGGGTGTGTGCGGTTGTCCGCGGGGCGCGTGCCCGCGAGGATCGGGCGGAGGTTCCGGCGCGCGGCCGGCGCGCACCCGGCGCGGAGGCGGCAGACGAAGGAGGCGGCGGTGTACGGCGATCAGGAGACGGTACGCAGGATTCTCACCCGGCTCGGTGACACATGGGCTGTGGTGGGCCTCTCCCGGAACACCTCGCGCCCCGCTCACGGCGTGGCCGAGGTGCTCCAGCGCTTCGGCAAGCGGATCGTGCCGGTCCACCCGAAGGCGGAGACGGTGCACGGGGAGCGGGGCTACGCGAGCCTGGCCGAGATCCCCTTCCCCGTGGACGTGGTCGACGTCTTCGTCAACTCCGGCCTCGCGGGCCGGGTGGCCGACGAGGCGGTGGCGGCCGGCGCCAAGGCGGTCTGGTTCCAGCTCGGGGTGGTGGACGAGGCGGCCTTCGCGCGTACCCGGGCGGCGGGTCTGGAGATGGTGATGGACCGGTGTCCGGCCATCGAGATCCCCCGGTTGGGGTGAGGGACCGTGCGCTAGCGTCCGGTACATGGTCACCACACGGGTCACTCCGCGCGCGGCGACGGCCGACGACGCCGAAGAGCTGGTGCGGCTGCGCCGTCTCATGTTCGCCTCGATGAACGGCAAGGACGAGCCGGGGCCGTGGGAGCGGGACGCCGTCCGCATGGCACGGCGGCAGCTGGCGCAGCCGGAACCGCCGCTGCTCGCGTTCGTGGTGGACGGCGACGCCGCGGGGCGGCCGCCGCACCTCGCGGCGTGCGCGGTGGGCCGGATCGAGGAGCGGCTGCCAGCGCCCGGGCATCCGACGGGGAGGTTCGGTTTCGTCTTCAACGTCTGCACCGGCGAGCGCTACCGCGGCCGGGGCTATGCGCGGGCGACGACGCACGCCCTGCTGGCCGCGTTCGCCCGCGGCGGCGTGACGCGCGTGGATCTGCACGCCACGCCGGAGGCGGAGGCGATGTACCGCTCCTTCGGCTTCGCCCCGCACTCGATCCCGCTGTCGCTGGACGTCAGGGCGTTCCCCGCGGCGGACTGAGGAGCCGCGCCGGCTCCGGGACCGGGCCGGCCGCGGGGCCGACGGATTCCGGCGGCGGTGCCGGGCCGGGGGTTCAGTCCCGCTGCCCCAGCCCCTCGACGGTCTCGGCGCCCGGCAGCCCGGCCAGCGCCTTGCCCGGCACGATCAGCTTGCCGCGCCGGCTCCCGCTGCCGACGAGCACCCACGGCAGGGCGACGACGTCGGCGTCCACCAGCAGGGGCCAGTCGGCGGGCAGGCCGACGGGGGTGATGCCGCCGTACTCCATGCCGCTCCCCTCCACCGCCGCGTCGTGGGGCGCGAAGGAGACCTTGCGGGCGCCGAGGGCGCGCCGGGCCGCGCCGTTGACGTCGAGGCGGGTCGAGGAGAGGACCACGCAGGCGGCGAGCGTGCGCTCGCCGCCCCGCTTCGCGGCGATGACGACGCAGTTCGCCGAGGTCTCCAGCAGTTCCTTCCCGTAGGTCTCGACGAAGACGGCGGTGTCGGCCTTGTCCGGGTCGGTGTCGACGAAGAGCAACTCGTCGGCGGAAACGGTGCCCTCCCAGCCGCGGACGGCGGCGGCCACGGGCGCGCTGAGCCGCTCCAGCACCTCGGGGGCGGGCCGGGCGTTGTCGAAGTCTCCGATGGGGGCTCGCATGAGGGGCACCCTAGCCGCGCCGGGGCGGGTCGTCAGCGCGGTTCGGGCACCGAGACGGCCATCGTCATCTCCACCGGTTCGCCGCCGTCGTTGCGGTAGCCGTGCGGGACGTGCGACTCGAAGCAGGCGGAGGTCCCGGCCGCGACGGTGTGGTCGGTGCCGTCCACCTGGAGGGTGAGGGTGCCGGCGGTGACGTGGACGAGTTCGGTGGTGCCGGCCGGGTGCGGGTCGGAGGTGCTGGCGTCTCCCGGCATCAGCCGCCAGTGCCACAGTTCCAGCGGGCCGGGCGCCTCGGTGCCCGCGAGCAGGGTGCTGTGGCTGCCCGCCTCGGTGGACCACAGCCGCACCGCCTGCTCCGGCGGGACGAGGCGGACCTGCGGCTCCTGGTCGAAGTCCAGCAGCGAGGTGATGCTCACCCCCAGCGCGTCACCGATCTTGACGACGGTGCCGACGCTGGGGTTGGTGCGGGCTTGTTCGATCTGGATGAGCATGCCCCGGCTGACGCCCGCCCGCGCCGCGAGCGCGTCCAGGGTGAAGCCGCGCTCGGCCCGCAGGTGCTTCAGCTTGCGGGCGAGGGCCTGCGTGAGGTTGTCGAGGTCCGTCACGGTGTTCCGCACCATCCAAAATAATCACTGACAGAGTGCACTAGGGTGAACTACGGTGTGCTGGACTTGAATGTTCAGCACACTGTACTGCGAGGGGTTTCGCCATGACCGCTGTCTTCGCCCTGGCCACCAGTCTCCTGTGGGGGCTGGCCGACTTCGGCGGCGGGCTGCTCAGCAAACGCCTGCGCGAACTGACCGTGGTCGTCGTCTCCCAGGGCGCCGCCTGCCTGGTGCTCGGCGTCATCGTGCTGACGACGGGAGCCTGGAGCGAGCTGGACGCCCGGCTGCTGGTGTGCGCGGTGGCGGCCGGCGCGATCGGTCCGGTCGCGATGCTGTGCTTCTACCGGGCACTGGCCATCGGCCCGATGGGGGTGGTCTCTCCCGTGGCCACCCTCGGCAGCGTGGCCGTACCGGTCGCCGTCGGCATGGCGCTGCACGGCGAGCGCCCCGGCCCCCTCCAGGTGGCCGGCACGCTCGTCGCCGTCACCGGCGTGGTCCTGGCGGGCGGCGTGGGCGGCGGCGGGGCCCCGGTCCAGCGGCGGACGATCCTGCTGACGGTGGTCTCCGCGTTCGGTTTCGGCGCGACGATGAGCCTGGTCGCCGAGGCGTCCACGACGGTCACCGGCCTCTTCCTGACCCTGTTCGTCCAGCGGGTGGTCAACATCGTGGTGGGCGGCGGCACGCTCTACGTCTCGGTGCGGCGGGGCACCCCGGCGCTGCCGGAGGCCGGGATGCGCGCGGTGTGGACGTCGCTGCCCGCGCTGGCCTTCGTCGGGCTGGCGGACGTGGCGGCCAACGGCACCTACGCCGTCGCCGCCCAGCACGGCCCGGTGACCGTCGCCGCCGTGCTCGCCTCGCTCTACCCCGTCGTCACCGCGCTGGCGGCGCGCGGCGTGCTGCGGGAGAGGCTGCCGGCGATCCAGACGACGGGCGCCGGACTGGCCCTCCTGGGCACGGTGCTGCTGGCCTCGGGCTGACGGCCGGCTGCTGGCGGAGCGGCCGCGGCGGCGCGTAAGGGACCGGTTCATCCCCGCGAGCCGGACTGCCCGGGAAGGCCGCCCTCCTCGGGGAGTTCGGCCAGCGCAGCCAGCTCCTGCGGCGTGACTCCCTCGGGCACGGGGACGGGCGCAGGGGTGCGCAGCGGCGGCTGCCAGCCCTCCCGCGGGTCCAGGCGGCGCACCACCTTGGCGGGGGCACCGGCGACCACCGCGTGGTCGGGCACCTCGCCGCGTACGACGGCACCGGCCGCCACCACGGCGTTCCGCCCCAGCCTGGCGCCCGGCAGCACCACGGCCCCCGCCCCGATCCAGCTCCCGGAGCCGATCTCCACGGGCGCCGTGCGCGGCCACTGCTTGCCCACGGGCCGGGAGGGATCGTCGTAGGAGTGGTTGGTCGAGGTGATGTAGACGTAGGGGCCGCAGAAGACGTCGTCCCCCACCTCCACCGTGGTGTCCGCGATGATGTGGCTGCCCCGGCCGAGCACGACTCCGTTGCCCAGCCGCAGCACGGTGTCCGGCCCCAGGTCGAGGTCGGGCATCATCCCGGCGGTCAGCGTGACGCCTTCCCCGACGACGCAGTGGTCGCCCAGCTCGATCCAGGGTGTGCCGAAGAGGGTGCCCTGCGGGAAGGCGAGCCGGGTGCCGGTGCCGATCCGGCGGAACGTGTACGGCCCCGGCCGCTGCGCCGTGACGGCTCCGGCGTCCCGCACCCGGCGCCAGACGCCGTGCACGGCGCGGGAGGTGAGGGACGAGAACGTGTTCCTGATCGATGGCACAGTGTCACGGTAGCGTCCGCGGGGGCCGGCGCCCCCGGTGAGGTTCCTCACGGGTACCCGGTCGTGCCGCGGCCGGGACGGCTCAGGGGGCCTCGGGTCCCGCCCCGGCGACCGCCTCCCGGTGCTGCCCGGCCAGGTCCACGTACGCGAGCGCGTTGAGGCGCACGCCCTCGCGCTCCTCGTCGGTCAGCTCGCGGCGGACCTTGCCGGGCACCCCGGCGACCAGCGAGCCGGGCGGCACGACCATGCCCTGCGGGACGAGGGTCTGGGCAGCGATCAGCGAGCCGGCACCGATGCGGGCGCCGTTGAGGACGGTGGCGCCCATGCCGATGAGGACCTCGTCCTCGACGGTGCAGCCGTGCAGCACGGCGTTGTGCCCGACGGTGACGCGGGCGCCGAGGGTGACGGGGAAACCGGGGTCGCCGTGGACCGTGCAGTTGTCCTGCACATTGCTGCCCTCGCCCAGCGTGATAGGCCCGGCGTCCGCGCGCAGCACCGCGCCGTACCACAGGCTCGACCCGGCGGCCATGGTGACCTCACCGGCGACGACGGAGGACGGGGCGAGGAACGCTTCCGCGTCCAGCCGGGGTTCGCGCCCCGCGACGGTCAGGACCAGTCCTCGCTCTGCCACCACGCGCTCCGCTCCGCGGGTACCCCCGCTGTCTCGTTCACTCCGCGGCGGTGACGGGTGCGGCCTTCTCCTCCCCGCCCGGCGCGACCGCCCCGCCGTCCTGGGACGCGGCCTGGGTCCCGCCCCCGGTGGCGGACCGCGACACGGCGCCCGCCGTCCCGCCCGGCTCCGCGGCCTCCGGCTCGGCCGCCTCCGCCGCCTCCGGCTCGGCTGTGGCCTTCGCCGCGCGGCGCTTGACGACCACCATGGAGGCGACACCGACCAGAACGGCCACCACCAGCCCCAGCCAGGAGAACCGCTTGAGCCACGCCTCGGCGACGATGCCGACGTAGTAGATGACGGCCGTGGTGCCGCCGGCCCACACGGCGCCGCCCAGCACGTTGGCCGTCAGGAACTTCCAGTACGGCATCTTCAGCACGCCGGCGAGCGGTCCCGCGAAGATGCGCAGCAGCGCGATGAACCGGCCGAAGAAGACCGCCCACATCCCCCACCGCTGGAAGGACCGCTCGGCGGTGGCGACGTGTCCGGGCCCGAAGTGCTTGGGGAACTTCCTGCCCAGCCACTCCAGCAGCGGCTTGCCGCCCTTGCGGCCGATGGCGTAGCCGATCGAGTCCCCGATGATGGCGCCCGCTGTCGCGGACACGCCCAGGACGACCGGATCGATGTGGCCCTGCTGGGAGGCCAGCAGGGCCGAGCTGACCAGAACGATCTCCCCGGGGAGCGGGATGCCCAGGCTCTCCAGCCCGATGACCACCCCCACCAGGAGGTACACGCTGACGGCCGGGACGCTCTCCAGCCACTCCTGGATGTGCAACTACGGCTTCCTCTCACGGCTGTTCGGGTCGAGTTCGGAAGCCTACTCGACCCGGCGCCCCGGTGCGCCGACGGCCTCGCCCCGGCAGCCGTTCCTGACCGCCCTCAGTCGTTCGGCCGGAGCGTCCACACGATGGTCATCTCGCCGGTCACGGCACCGTCGGCCCGGGTCAGGGCGACCTTCACCGGGAACTCGGGGCGCTCCCCGCGGTCCAGCTCCGCGACCACCTCGGCGGCCGGGCGGCCCAGCTCGGCGGTGGCGGTCAGGACGCCCTTGGCGAGCTTCTTGAAGTCCATCTCGACGTGGACGGGCAGCGGTACCGCCCGGGAGAGCTGATCGGCGAAGGCGGCCAGGGTGATCGCGCCGCTGGCGGACTCGGCGAGCGTGAACATCGCTCCCGCGTGCGGGCCGCCGACGTGGTTGTGGTACTCGCTCTGGTCGGGCAGCTCGACGACGACCCGCTCGGCCGAGGTCTCCAGGTACCGCAGGTTCAGGGTGCGGGCCATCGGCACGGAGGCCGTCATCAGGGCGCCGATGTCCGGCTGTGACTCTGTCGTCATGCCCGCACGTTACCACCGAGTAACCAGCTCCGGGAGGGGCGCCCCCTTCCTCTCCGGGACCGTTTTCGACGCTCATGTCGCGGCTGCACACCTTCCATGTCGCGGGTGCGTACCGATCCGAGGGCACCCGTGGCCGGTGTGGCGGGCGCACCATAGGGTTGTCGGCCATGTGGCCAGGACAGCAGCAGCCCGGGGGCGAGCAGAACCCCCAGCAGCCCAACCCGTACCAGCAGCCGGGGTATCAGCAGCCGAACCCGTACCAGCAGCCCGGCTACGGACAGCCCGGCGGCCAGCAGCAGCCCGGCTACGGACAACCGGCGGGGCAGCAGCCGGGGTACGGACAGCAGCAAGGACAGCAGCCGTACGCGTACGGCCAGCAGCCCGGCGGCCCCGCACCGGGCCAGTGGGGCCCGGCGAGCGTGCCGGGGGGCCCGCAGTCGCCCAAGGGCGGCGGGGACGGTGGCCGGAAGAAGACGGTCGTCATCTCCCTCGTCGCCGCCGTCGCGGTCATCGCCGCCACGGTGACGGGCTTCGTCGTCTTCAGCGGTGACGACGGTGCCAAGAAGGACGAGGCCGGCGAGTCCGCCTCGCCCTCCGCGCCGGAGAAGCCCAAGGAGAGCGACACGAGCGAACCGGGCGGCGGCGGTGGCGGCGACGAGGGAGGCAAGAAGGCCAAGGACCCGTCCGACCCGGTGGTCCCCGGCTGGCAGTCCGTCGTCAACCCCAAGTGGTACTCGGCCTTCGACGTGCCCGACACCAAGGACTGGTCGGTCTCCAGTCCGGGCACCATCACCGGCTTCGAGGACGACAAGGGCAAGGTCCTGGTCGCCATGTCGGCGCCCGCCTACTACAAGGACAACTGGTGCAAGGAGTCCAGCCGCGCCGCGGTCGGCACCAAGGGCGGGCAGGGCTCCAAGAACACCAAGGAGGCCGCGGAGATAGCCGCCGAGAACTTCGTCCTGGCCGGCTACGACAAGAAGCAGAAGGGCTCCCTCAAGGTCACCAAGGCCAAGCCGTTCAAGAACAAGCACGGCATCAAGGGGCACACCGCCACCGCCCAGGTCACCAACGCGCCGAAGGAGGACAAGTGCTCCACCAGCGCGGGCAAGGCCGTCACGGTGTCCTGGATCAACAGCAACGGTGACCTGGCCATCTTCGTCCTCTACACCGACGCCGGGGTCAAAGACGAGCTTCCGGCCGCCACGATCAAGAAGATCACCGGCAGCCTCCGCAACTACGAGGCGGCCGGCGGCCAGGACGAGCCCCGCGGCTGACCTCCTCCCCCTCGCCCTCCCCCGCACGCGCGGCGTCCACGGCCACGGACGGCGCCTTCAGCCGATATTGAAGGCGCCGTCCGGCGGTTCGGGGGACGGTACGGCCTCGCCGTCCCCGGCCGGGCGCGCCCCGCGCAGGAAGCGCTCCAGCGCCGGGCCCTCCTCGACCCGGGCGGGGAAGGGGTCGGCCGAGCAGCGCCGGGCCAGTTCCGGCAGCGGCAGGCGGCCGTGCGAGGCGAGCAGGAGCACGTTCCCGAACCGCCGCCCGCGCAGCACCGAGGGCTCCGCGACGATCGCCGTCCGGGGGAAGGCCGCGGCGAAGGCCGCCAGCTGGGAGGCCAGGAAGCGGAAGGGCGCCGCGTCGGCGAGGTTGGCCACGTACACCCCGTCCGGCCGCAGCACCCGGGCCGCCTGGTGCGCGTAGGGCAGCGTGGTCAGGTGCGCCGGGATCCGCGACCCCGCGAAGACATCGGCCACCACCACATCGGCGCTGCCGTCGGCCGCCTCCTCCAGCACGGTCCGCCCGTCGGCCGCCTCCAGAGCGATGTCCGCTCCCGGCGGCAGCGGAAGCCGGGCGGTCACGAACGCGGTCAGCTCCGCGTCCGGCTCGGCCACGCGCTGCCGGGACCCGGGCCGGGTCGCGGCCAGGTAGCGGGGGAGGGTGAGCGCGCCGCCGCCGAGGTGGAGCGCCTCCAGCGGCGCCCCGGACGGCGCGGCCACGTCCAGCAGGTGACCGATGCGGCGCGCGTACTCGAACTCCAGATGCGCGGGGTCGTCCAGGTCCACGTACGACTGCGGTGATCCGTCGACGGTCAGCAGCCAGGCCCGGCTCCTGTCGATGTCCGGTATCAGCCTGGCCTCGCCGCCCGCGACGGCTCGGGTGCGGGGTGTCTGCTCCCCGTCGGGCTCGGTGTCCACCGCCCCATTGTGCGCCGCCTGGCCGCGCGGCTCCCGTGCCTCAGCCGGCCCCGGCCCGGCAGCCGGGCGCACCGTGCTCGCCGCCCGGCAGGGGGACATAGGTGTCCACCGCGTCCAGCAGCGCCTCGACGGTGCCCTTCCAGCGCGGATCCCCTTCCAGCGCGCGGCGGGCCGAGACCCGGACGACGGGGAGGGTCTCCCCGGTGTGGCCGTACGCCGTCAGCAGGGCCCGGACGTCCAGTTCGACCAGCTCGGTCTGTTCGTCCCTGCCCTGGTCGGCCATGGTCAGGGCGACGACCAGAGGGGCCGGGCCCGAGCGGCGGGCGAGGGCGAGGTGTTCCGCCGCTCCCGGCCGCACCCCCTCCAGGACGGAGACGGCCAGGATCGCGCCGTCGAGCCGCTCCGTGCCCCCGGCGGGATCGACCAGCGTGTAGCGGCGGGTGTCGGTCGTGTACCGGAATCGCCGTGGGCGCGGCTCGGGGTCCTCGCGAGGAGGGCGGGGCGGCAGTGGGGCCGAGGGGGCGCCCGGGGCCGCTGGACGGTACGGGCCGGCGGCCCCGCGGGCCGACGACAGCGCCGCGGCGAGTGTCGTCTTGCCGTGCCCCGGGTGGCCCAGCGTGCCGATGGTCAGATGCGGAAGCGGGCGGGGAAGCGTGTGCGCGGACATGGGTGTCCTTCCAGAACCGGTGCGGTGCGGACGGGACCCCACAAGGAGACCGACCCTTCCCCGTGGGGTCCCCGGTCGGTCCGGGAAGGGTCAGCGTCGGCGGATGTGGCCGCCGCGTGGGACGGGGCGGACACACACACCCCGGATCAGGAAGAGGGCAGCCCGGGAACCGGCCGCGACCACGGCCGGAGCGCACAGAGAGGGCTGCCGGAGCACCTCCCGATCATCCCCCGCCAACTTCCCGCCCGTCGAACCGTTTTCGGCCGCCTTCCCGCACCGCCCTCCCGACGGCATTCCCCGCAGGTCGAAGCGGGGATGGACGGCGGGCGAACACCGCGTCGGTACGGAACCTTCCGGGCTTTTCGCACGCCATCGAACGGCGGAAGGACCGGTTCGTCGGTTACGCTCCCTGCGTGCCCGTCCCCGCCACGCAGCCAGACGGACTCCCCGGCCGTCTCGCCCAGACGCTGCTCTCACCCTGGTCCCGCCTCGCCCTCCTCGCCGTACTGCTGTGCGGCGCGGCCACGGCGATGCTGCTGTACGAGCCCCAGCGCCTGCTCGCGGACGGCTGGCCGTCCCAGTTCGGCGGCGGGCTGGCCGTCGCCGTCTTCGGCGCCGCCTACGGGCTGTGCACGGCGGCCTTCGTCCCGCGTCCCGTCCTCAACGTCGCCGCCGGTGTCCTCTTCGGCGCCCAGGCGGGCACCTTCTCGGCGACGGCCGGAACCGTGATCGGCGCCGGCATCGCCTTCGGGCTCGGCCGGCTCCTGGGCCAGGACGCCCTGCGCAAACTGCTGCGCGGGCGGTGGATCACCGCGGCCGACCGGCAGTTGAGCAAGCACGGCTTCCGTTCGATGCTGGTGATCAGACTGCTGCCCGGTGTGCCGTTCGCGGCCTCCAACTACGGCGCGGCCGTCTCCCGCATGCGCTGGCTCGCCTTCCTGAGCGCGACGGCGCTGGGGTCGGTGCCCAACACGGCGGCGTACGTGATCGCCGGCTCCCGTGCCGGGACGCCGACCTCGCCGGCCTTCCTGGCCTCGTTCGGCTTCATCGCGCTCTCCGGGCTCGCGGGGGCCGTCTTCGCCTGGCGCAAGCGCACGCGGTTGCGCGGCCCCCGGCGGGAGACCCGGCCCGTCGCCTTCTGCTGCGACGGCGCGCGCACGTCCGGTCGCGGCGCGGACGAGCGCGCGGCGGCCGCGCACCTGGAGACCTGCCCGGCCGCCGCGCACGGCACCGCGGCGGCCGCCGGGAGCCGCAGCCCGGTCCACCTCAGCTGACACCGACCACCACAGGGACGAGCCCCACCGCAGATGTCTTGGTTTGAATCCTTCGTCCTCGGCCTCGTCCAGGGACTGACCGAGTTCCTCCCGATCTCCTCCAGCGCCCATCTGCGCCTCGTGGCGGCGTTCGCGGGCTGGAAGGACCCCGGGGCCGCGTTCACCGCGGTCACCCAGATCGGTACCGAGGCGGCCGTGCTGATCTTCTTCCGCAAGGACATCGGCCGCATCGTGGCCGCCTGGTTCCGCTCGCTGTACAGCCGGGAGGCCCGGCGGGACCACAACGCGCAGATGGGCTGGCTGGTCATCGTCGGCTCGCTGCCGATCGGGGTGCTGGGGCTGGCCTTCAAGGACCAGATCGAGGGCCCGTTCCGCGATCTGCGGCTCATCGCCACCACACTGGTGGTGCTCGGCGTCGTGCTCGGTATCGCGGACCGGATGGCGGCCCGCGACACGAAGGGCGGCCGCCACCGCGCCCGCCGGGAGCGCAAGTCCCTCGACCAGCTGAACGTACGCGATGGGCTGCTCTTCGGCTGCGCCCAGGCGCTGGCACTGGTGCCCGGCGTCTCCCGCTCCGGCGCCACCATCAGCGGCGGCCTGTTCATGGGGTACCGGCGCGAGGCGGCGGCCCGCTACTCGTTCCTGCTGGCGGTCCCCGCGGTGCTCGCCTCGGGCCTGTTCGAACTCACGGACATCGGCGAGGGCCACGTCTCCTGGGGGCCCACCCTCTTCGCGACGGTACTGGCCTTCGTGGTGGCTTATGCGGTCATCGCATGGTTCATGCGCTTCATCTCAACCCGCAGCTTCATGCCGTTCGTCCTCTACCGCATCGCGCTGGGACTGGCCCTGTTCGCGCTCATCGCGGCGGGCGTGCTGAGCCCGCACGCGGGCGAATCGGTGGGCTGAGGAGGCTCCCGGTGGACTGAGGCGGTGCGGACGGCCGAGGGGCGCGCCTTGGAGTGCTCAGCGCCGGCGCTCGCGCTCCTGTGCGCGGCGGCGCCTGAGCACCAGCAGGTCGACGGCGGCACCGAGCATGAGGACCCCGCACAGGGCCGCGAGCACGCTGAGCACCCGGTCGCTGGGCGAGGTGTGGGGGTCGGAGGAGTACGCCCACCAGGCGAGGAGCGCGGTCACGGCGGCGAAGAACGGCACTCCGATGGCCGACAGCAGCGTGCGCAGCCACAGATCGCTGCGCGCGGTGAGCGGTTCCGTCCCCGAACGGGGGCGGCGGCGGGAGCGGTGACTGTCGTTCCGGCCGGGGCCGGGCGGCGGTGACTGGGACACGAGTGCTGCCTTTCACCGGATGGCTCGGGGCACCATGATCGCCACTGGGCCGGGGAACCTCGCGGGGACGCGCCAGGGGAACCCGGGCGGCAGGCCCGGATGCGCCGCGGACGGCCCGGCGTGACAGGGCCGCGTCCCCGGTGCAAGTCCGCGGTCCGCGCCCGCAACCCGCTTCCGCGGGCCCGCGGAAGGCCCCGGACTGCCGTGGAACAGGGCACACCAGCGAGGCGCGGCGTTCACAGGCCCGGCAGCGTGTCCTGCTCGACCTCGTGCGCGGGCGGCACGGGCGCCGTCCGCACCGCGAGCTTGTGGCGGCAGTCCGGGCCCAGGCCCCACAGGCGGGAGGCCCGGTCGCGCAGCGGCTGGCCGCACATGCGGCACACCACCCTCCCCCTGGCTGCCCGGCCCGGGAGATCCTCCCCGCCCTCCTCGGGCTCGCTGCCCGGCAGGACGGCCGCACCGGCCGGCTCCGTCGCGTCCCGGCCGCCCCCGCCGGCCCCGGCGCCCGGCCGGCCCTGTGCGGATGTCCGCTCCCCGGCCATGCGCGGCCTCCTCCCTTGTGCCTCTCCCCCGTGTCCCGCGACGGGCGCGTCCGCCCTTACCACGGGACGCACCGTACCAGCGCGAACACTCGCCCGGAGTAGCCCGAAATGCGTGGTTCGCTCCCCCGCCCTCACGGTGGGTGTGGAGACAACAGCTACCTCTCTCGGGAGCGAACATGCGTATTCGTACCGCCATCGCAGCAAGCGTCCTCGGTGCCGCGACCCTCCTCGGCGCGACGGCCGGCACCGCCACGGCCGTCGGCAGCGATCCCCACCCGCACGTCTACAACGACCCCGACGTCCTGGATCTCGGGGCGAACGTCTGCGGCATCCCCATCATCCCGGTCCTGTCCCAGAACGCATCGAAGTGCAAGGTCGTCTGACGTACCAGGCGTACAGACCTCAGCACGTCGGCCGGCGGACCCCGCCGCCCGCTTCCCGCGGGTGGCGGGGTTCCGTCGGTCCGGGCCCGCGCCGCGAGCGGCCGTGCCGGCCGGGGAGCGCGCTGCCACACTGGCCACATGGAGAACTTCTACCGTGGTCCCGCGATCCTGCTGACCGGAGCCGCCCAGGTACCCGTGGACGCGGCGCTGTTCACGGAGGCGACCGGCCCCGAGTCCGCCTGGTCCGGCACCATCAGGCCGGAGGGCACCGAACCCCTGTGGACGGAGCTGGAGGGCGACACGGCCCGGCTGCGGCTCGCCGACGGACGCGAGGGCCGCATCGCCATCCTGGGCAGCGGATTCGGCACCGTCGAGGTGTCGGGCGAAGGCCCCCTCCCCGCGCACCGCTCCTGAACACGCGGCCCTGCGGGCACACCGGCCCGTGAGGTCTCCCCGCCCTCCACGGGCCCGCCGCCCGGCGGTACGGCCGCACCGGGCGCCGGCTCGCGAGCGCCCCCGGGCCGAAACGCGCCTCACCTGGCAGGTGTAGGCGCGGGGACGGCGTACTCCGCTGGCTGTACGCCAAGACGATCCCGGCAGGTGACGACAGGTCACCGTGCGCGGAGGATCGTGGAGGCATGAACGGGATGCCCAACCGGCGCCGGACGGACCGGTCATGAGCGCGCTGACCCTGGCGGTGCTGCTGTCGCTGGTCTCGGCGGTCAGCTACGCGCTGGCCGCGATCGTGCAGGAGCGGATCGCCTCGACGACGGCGCCGAGCCGCTGGGGCCTGCTGCGCTCCGGCACCTGGTGGACGGCCGGCCTGCTCCAGGGCACCGGCGCGCTGCTGCACGTGGTGGCGCTGGGCCTGGGCCCGCTGACGGTCGTCCAGCCGCTCGGTGTGCTGACGCTCGTGCTGGCCGCGCCGCTGGCCGCCCTGGTGGTGGGGCGGCCCGTGACGGCCGCCGCCTGGCGCGGCATCGTCCTGGTCTCGGCCGGGCTGGCCGGAATCCTGCTGCTCACCGGGGACCGGGGCGCCGACTCGCTCAGCGGGAGCGGCCAACTCGCCCTGGCCGGATGCGTGCTCGGCTCCATCGCGCTGCTGGTGGGCAGCGGCGCCGGCCTCGGACGGGCCGGGCGCGCCCGCCCCGGCGGACGCGCCCCCGCACTCCGCAGCGTCGCGTTGGCACTCGCCGCCGGGGTGGCCTACGGCGCCGGCTCGGTGTTCGTGAAGACCCTCGCCGACAGCTGGGCGTCCTCCGCGCTCGTCGCCTCCCTGCCGCTGGCCGCGCTGACCGTGGCCCTCGCGGGGATCGGGCTCGCGGCCTCCCAGGCCTCCTACCGGGGCGGCGGGCTGGCGACGCCGCTGGCCACGGCCACCGTGGCCAACCCGGTGGTCGCTGCGGCGGCGGGCATGGTCCTGCTGGACGAGGGCTTCCGGTACGGCACGGCCGGCGGGCTCCTGGCCCTGGCGGCCGGCGCGGTCGCCGCCTGGGGCCTGGTGGTCCTGACCTTCGACAGCGCGCGGCAGCGGGACCGCT
>NZ_VJOK01000001.1:819758-824921 GCF_013302895.1 Streptomyces albus subsp. chlorinus
GCGCCGGGGATACGCCCCCCGGTGCTCCCCCACCCCGCCTGCCACACCCCCGGCGGACGCAGCCCGGTCGCCACACCGTAGAAGTCCTGGTCCGGCGCGCCCCGCACCCCGGCCCAGCCGCCCCTTGGAACAAGGAACCCTCGACAGCGGACGGCTACGGCCTCCGAGCGACGCAGCGGCCGGGACCGGGAGGTCCACGGTGGTCGGTCCGGAGAGCGGGGGCGCCCACCCTCTCGCTCCTCGGCGCGCGCTCCCGCACACTGGTGAGTGGATCACCGGATGAAGGAGGCGGGGCATGCGTCCGTTGGCGGCTTCCCGCTGGGCCCACTGGGTCCTGCCGCTGCCGGCGGGGGCGGTGCCCGTGCTGGCTTTTCCCGCGCCCTCCCTGTGGTGGGTGGCGTACGCCGCGCTGGTGCCGTGGCTGCTGCTGGCGCGTACCGCGCCGACCCCGCGCGTCGCCGCGCGGACGGGCTGGCTGGGCGGCACGGGCTTCATGCTGGTGATGCACCACTGGCTGATGCCGAGCCTGAACGTCTTCATCGTCCTTCTCGCCGCTCTGCTGGGGCTGTTGTGGCTGCCGTGGGGCTGGCTCGTCCACCGGCTGCTGGCGGGCACGCCGGGTGGCGGCCGGCTGGCGGCGGCCGTGGTGCTGGTCCCCTCGGGCTGGCTGCTGGCCGAACTGGTGCGCTCCTGGGAGTACCTGGGCGGGCCCTGGGGCCTGCTGGGGGCGAGCCAGTGGCAGGTGCCGCCCGCGCTGCGGGTGGCGTCGGTGGGCGGCGTGTGGCTGGTCAGCTTCCTCGTGGTGGCGGTGAACACCGCGCTCGCCGCGCTGCCGGCCGCGCCACGGGCCCGCCGCGCCGCCGTCGCCGCCCTGCTGGCCGTGGCCGTCCTGGTGGGCGGGGTGTGGCTGTGGGCACCGCGTCCGCAGCCCGCGGGCGAGGCGCGGATCGCGGTGGTCCAGATCGGGGAGACCCCCTCGCGTGCGGCGCGGTTCGAGCGCGGCGAGCGGTTGACCCGGCAGTTGGCGGGCCGCCATCCCGATCTGGTGGTGTGGGGTGAGAGCAGTGTCGGCTACGACCTGCCCAGCCATCCGGCGCTGGTGCGCAGACTCGCCGGTCTGTCCCGGCTGGCGGACGCGCCGCTGCTGGTGAACGTGGACTCGCGGCGCAGCGACCGGCCGGGCATCTTCAAGAGTTCGGTGCTCGTGGACGGGAAGGGCCTGACCGGGCAGCGTTACGACAAGATGCGGCTCGTGCCGTTCGGTGAGTACATCCCGGCCCGGTCCCTGCTGGGCTGGGCCACCTCCGTGGGGCGCGCGGCCGACGAGGACCGGCACCGGGGCCGGACGCCGGTGGTGATGCGGGCGGACGGTCTGCGGTTCGGGCCGCTGATCTGTTTCGAGACGGCGTTTCCCGACATGAGCAGGCATCTGGTCGCGGAAGGCGCGCGGGTGCTGGTGGCCCAGTCCTCGACCTCCACCTTCCAGCGGACCTGGGCGCCCGAGCAGCACGCGTCGCTGGCGGCGGTGCGGGCGGCCGAGACGGGGCGGCCCATGGTGCACGCGACGCTCACCGGGGTCAGCGCGCTGTTCGGTCCGGATGGTGAGCGGGCCGGGAGGCGGTTGGGCACGGACGCCGGCGCGGCGGAGGTCACCCGTGTGCCGCTGGCGACGGGCACCACGCTCTATGTGCGCTTCGGCGACTGGACGGTCCGCCTCGCGCTGACCGCGCTGGCGGCGTACGTGGTGACGGAGGGCGTGCGGACGGTACGGGCCCGGCGGGAGCGGGAGGGCGGCGGTGCCCGCGGGAGTGTCAGTCCGCCTGTGCCAGCGCGTCGGTGACGACGCGTTCGCACAGTTCGTGGGTGGCCAGCGCGTCCCGCGCGGAGAGCGACTCGCCGGCGCGGACGGCGTCGAGGAAGGCCAGCACGCACTGTTCGATACCGCGCTGGCGGGCGACGGGCACCCAGTCGCCGCGGCGGCGGACGCTGGGCTGGCCCTTGTGGTCCACCACCTCCGCGAGGTCGCGCACCTCCCGCTTGCTGTCCTGCCCGGAGACCTCCAGCCGTTCCTCGGCCGAACCGGAGAGCCGGTTCATGACGCCGAGCGCGGTGAAGCCGTCGCCGGACATCTGAAGCACGACGTGGTGCAGCAGTCCGTCCCGGACCCGGGCCCGCACGTCTATGCGGTCGGCCTGGCCGGGGACGAGGAAGCGGAGGGTGTCCACGACGTGGATGAAGTCGTCCAGCACCATGCGGCGCGGATCCTCCGGCAGCCCCACCCGGTGCTTCTGCAGGAGGATCAGCTCGCGGGGGTGCTCCAGGCACTGGGCGTAGCCGGGTGCCTGGCGCCGGTTGAAGCCGACGGCGAGGCCGGTACCGCGCCGCTCCGCCAGCTCCACCAGGCCGCGCGAGGTGGCGAGGTCGTAGGCGAGCGGCTTGTCGACGAAGGTGGGTACTCCGGCCTCCAGCAGACCGCGCACCAGTTCGGGGTGGGCGCTCGTCGCGGCGTGGACGAAGGCGGCGTCCGGGCGCGCGGCGAGGAGGCCGTCGAGGCCGGTGTGCCGGTGGGCGGCCGGCACCCGGTAGGCGTCACCGAGGGCTTCCAGCGTCGCCGGGTTCCGGGTGACCAGGTGCGGCTCCAGCCCGGGCTGCGCCATGAGCACCGGCAGGTACGCCTTCCGGGCGATGTCTCCGAGACCGATCACGCCGATCCTCACGGGCCCTCCCTCAGTGCCGTACGGGTGACTGCGTCCGCGCAGCATACGTGCGCGGCGGCGGGCACCAGTCGGCGATCCCCGCCAGTGCGCGCAGCGCCAGGCCGGGCGCCAGGCGGCCGACGGCGGAGAGGGAGAGGTCGCGCAGGGCGCAGGCGGGAGCGCTGGTGAGGGTCGTCATCCGGGAGGCCCGCGCGGAGCGCCGCACGACTTGGGCCGTTCGGGGCAGCCGTTGCCGGGTGTAGGCGGCCAGCGCGTCGGGGACGGGGCCCGCGGGGTCGGCGAGCTGGGCCAGGACGACGGCGTCCTCGACCGCCTGGTTGCCGCCCTGTCCCATGCTGGGCGTCATGGCGTGCGCGGCGTCGCCGAGGAGGGCGACGCGTCCCGCGTGGAGGGCCGGGAGGGGCCGGAGCATGTGGTGGACGTCGTTGCGCAGCACGGCTTCCTCGGGGACAGCCGCGATCAGTTGGGGCAGTGGCCGGTGCCAGCCGCCGAACAGCCGCAGCAGCGCGGCCCGTTCGCCGTCCCGGGAGCGCAGCCCTGCGGGGAGGACGGCGGCGGCGTAGGCGTAGACCCTGCCGTCCGGGAGTGTCTGGGTGCCCCAGATCCGGCCGCGGCCCCACGTCTCGTGCGGCTCGACGCGCTCCGCGGGCGCCTCGGCCAGGAAGCGCCAGGTGGTGAAGCCCGCGTAGCGGGGGCCCGGGTGGGCGGGGAAGAGGGCGCGGCGGACCGGGGAGTGGATGCCGTCGGCGGCGACGACCAGGTCCGCGTGGAGGATCTCCCCGTGTGCGGTGGTGACGGTGGCGGGCCGGCCGCGGGTGCCGGGCCGGGTGAGGGCGGCGGCCGTGCCGGTGCGCAGTTCGACGGTGCGGGGCAGGCGGTCGCGCAGCAGATCGACGAGGGTGGAACGGGCCAGCAGGACCACGGGGGCACCGAAGCGGTCGGCCGTCCGGTCCCCGGTCGTGGGGACGAGCCACCGGCCGGACGGGGAGCGCAGGCCGCCCCGGCCGCTCCAGGTGCGCAGGGCCCGGACGGCGTCGCCCGCGCCGATGACATCGAGGGCGCGCAGGGCGTTGGGGGCCATCGCGATACCGGCGCCGACGGGTTCGAGCCGCTCGGCGCGTTCGAGGACGGTGACGGACCAGCCGCGGTCGCCGAGTGCCGCCGCGGCGGTCAGTCCGCCGATGCCGGCACCGATGACGAGGGCGCGCGAGGGGGACACGGGGACCTCCGGAAGTCGGTGACTACAGCTGTAGTGCGCCGTGACCGAGAATACTACACCTGTAGTCTCCAGGATAGATTTCCCCCATGACCCCTCGCGATTCCGCCACGCCCCGCTCCGCCCTGATCGCCGACACCGCGATCCGGCTGCTGGCCGAACGCGGGCTGCGCGGCCTCACCCACCGGGCCGTGGACGAGGCGGCCGGACTCCCCCAGGGCTCCACCTCCAACCACGCGCGGACCCGGGCAGCCCTGCTGGAGGCCGCCGTACGACGGCTGACCGTGCTGGAGAGCGCCGTCCTCACCCCGCAGGAGACGGCCGGTGCCGCCGGGGCGCAGGCCGGACCCGACACACTCGCGGACCTCGTCGCCACCGCGCTGCACCGTCACCTCACCCGGCACCGCGCACTCCTGGTGGCCCGCTACGAACTCGCCCTGGAGGCCACCCGCCGCCCGGAACTGCGCGCCCACTACGACCGGACGGGCCTGAGCGACTTCGCCGCCCCGCTGCGGAGGATGCTCGCCGCCGCCGGGTCCACCGCTCCCGAGCGGCACGCCCTCTCGCTGCTGGCCTGGTGCGACGGCATCCTCTTCACCTGCACCGCGGGCTCGTACAACGCCGCGGTCCCCACCGAGGAGGAGCTGCGGACCGGCCTTCGGGAACTCCTGTCCGGAATGCTGGCCACCGGCGAACAGGGCGGCCGGAGCGGAGGACCGGCCGGAAGAGCCGCCGCCCCGGGCGCGACCGCCGCCCAGGACGGCCCCCATGACGACTGATCGACAACAGCCCGCCGACGCGCGCCCGCCGCGGCAGATGACCGACGTGGCGCGCCCCCGGTTCCGGCACAGGTGGAAGCAGGAGGACTCCGAGCCCCTCTCCTTCACGCGGAACCCTCCCGACGACGGCTTCCGCGGCAGCGAGGCCGGCACGGGCGAGGGGCGCCGGCCGCCCGGCGCCGGGAGGTGGTGCGGGGCCCGCGCGTGCGCCGCCGTCCAGTCGCCGGACGAGACCGCCGACCCTCCCCGGCGCACCGGCCGGCCCGCCCCGCCGCGGTGGAGGTACCCGCACATGGCCGGGGAATACGCGCGGCACAACGGCCGCGCCGGCCTGCCGCGGGAGCGCACCGACGGGAAGACAGGCTTCTGATCATCCCGCCATCAACCCGCACCCGCGGCGATCACCCCTGCGGGGACTTCCCCGCGGATGCGCGGCTGGGAAGAGTTGCGG
>NZ_VJOK01000001.1:825577-859551 GCF_013302895.1 Streptomyces albus subsp. chlorinus
CTGGGACCCGGACAGCGAGCAGGCCCGCATCTGCCGTTCCGCCTACGGCAGGTGATCCGTACCGCCGCCCGGCCCGTCCGCGGTGCCGTCCGGTGAGGCGGCGCCGTCCGCGATGCGCTTCTCCAGGCGCTCGATCGCCGCGCGGACGCCCTCCCCGTACGCGTCCGCCGTGAGCGCGTCCAGCGTGGCCCGCGCCTTGTCCAGCGCCCGCCGCGCCGCCTCCTCGTCGCCGAGCTTCACATGGCCGGCGGCGATGTTGAGGTGCAGCGAGGGGTAGAGGGAGCGGACGGCCAGCTGGTGTTCGCCCCAGCTGACGTGGTCGCCGCGGAGGGCGTCGGCGGCGGCGAGCGCACGCAGGTCCCAGGCCAGCTCGTCGGCCGGATGGTCCTGGGTGTCGGCCATGTAGTGCGCGATCGTGCAGCGGTGGAAGAGGTCCGTCCGCGGATCGGTCTCCTCCCACAGGGCGGCGAAGCGGTTTCTGGCCTCCTCCCGGTCGCCGCCGCGGTGCAGCATGATGGCCTGGCCGATCCTGACCATCGTCGCGTCCTCGGCGCCCTGGGGCGCGTCCTGCTGGGGTTCCGCCACGAGCGGGCTCCTCCCGTGCTGTGTGCCGTACGTCGTCCGCCGCGCCGTGCCGACCGTGCGGCTGGTCGTACCTACGACGCTAGCGGCCACCTCTGACAATGCGGCTCACCCCGGGAGGAGCCCGGCGCGGCTCAGCCCAGGTCGGGGATGCGCCAGTCGATGGGGGTGTGGCCCTGGGCGGCGACGGCCTCGTTGATCTGGGTGAAGGGGCGGGAGCCGAAGAAGCGCTTGGCCGACAGCGGCGAGGGGTGGGCGCCCTGCACCACCGCGTGCCGCTCGGTGTCGATGAGCGGCAGCTTCTTCTTCGCGTAGTTGCCCCACAGCACGAACACCGCCGGGTCCGGGCGGTCGGCTACCGCACGGATCACCGCGTCGGTGAACTTCTCCCAGCCCTTGCCCTTGTGCGAGTTGGGCTCTCCCTCGCGCACGGTCAGCACCGCGTTGAGCAGCAGCACGCCCTGCTCGGCCCACGGCATCAGGTAGCCGTTGTCGGGGACGGGGTGGCCCAGCTCGTCCCGCATCTCCTTGTAGATGTTGCGGAGGGAGGGCGGCGTCCTGACCCCGGGGCGGACGGAGAAGCACAGCCCGTGCCCCTGGCCGGGACCGTGGTAGGGGTCCTGGCCGAGGATGAGCACCTTCACCTGCTCGTAGGGCGTGGCGTCGAGGGCGGCGAAGACCTCCTCGCGGGGCGGGTAGACGGGGCCGCGTTCCCGCTCCTCCTCGACGAACTCCGCCAGTTCCTTGAAGTAGGGCTTCTCGGTCTCCTCGCCGAGGACGCCCTGCCAGGACTGGGGCAGCATCTCTTTCACGCGCTGTACCTCCGCTGCGGTGGTGCTCGTTGGGGCCGTGCCCGATTACCGCACCGAAGGTACCTGCCGGCACTGACAGCCCCGAACGGGTTTGCGGACGGCTACCAGCTCGACTTCTTGTACAGCTCCCACATGCGCATGATGACCGAGGAGTCGATCGCCCACTCCACGCCCGCCACGTCCTTCTCCGAGGCGATGTAGACCTTGCCCTGCCACAGCGGCAGCAGCCGCGCGTCGTCGGCCATCAGCCGCTGGGCCTCGGCATAGGCCCGTCCGGCCGCGCCCCGGTCGGTCTGCCTGCGCGACCGGGGCAGCAGCTCCTCGGTCAGCCTGCGGTTCCGGTAGGGGGTGCCCACCGCGTTCCCCTCCCCGACGAAGGGGGTGAGGTAGTTGTCCGCGTCCGGGAAGTCGGCGGACCAGCCGCGGCCGAAGACGGGGTACTCGCCCTTGAGGTAGCCCTTCTGGAACGCGTCCCAGGGGCGGGACCTGAGGGTGACGGCGAAGAGCCGCGAGTCCTCCAGCTGCTGTTCCAGTTCGGCGAACTCACGCCGGGTGGAGTCCCCGTAGCGGCCCCGCGGGTACCAGAGTGTGAGGCGCACCTTCCGGGTGATGCCCGCGTCCCGGAGCGTGCGGCGCGCCTTGTGCGCATCGGGCTTCCCGTAGCGGTCGAGGAAGGCGTTGGTGTGCCCCGTCACTCCGGTGGGGACCATGGAGTAGAGCGGCTCGGCCGTCCTGTCGTACACCTCGCGCACCAGCTTCTCGCGGTCCACCAGCTGGGCGATCGCACGGCGCACGGCGGGCTCGGCGGCCGGCTTCTCCTTCGGGTTGAAGACCAGGTAGTGGATCTCCGAGCCGGTCATCTCGCTCAGCTGGACGGACTCGTCCCCGGCGGTGACCGCGTCCTGGAAGGCGGTGATCTGGCTTGGGGTCAGTCCCCGGTAGGTGAGGTCGATGCGGCCGGCCTTCAGGTCGCCGGCCATCCGGGTGGAGCGCTCGTAGTACCGGATGGTCACCTTGTCGTTGCGCAGCCGGGCCGGGCCCCGGTAGTCGGGGTTCCTGGCCAGCACCGCCCGTTCGCCCGGCTCGTAGCTCTCCAGCGTGTAGGGGCCCGAACCGGTGGCCGTGCCGCTCCGGCTCAGGCCGGACCTCAGGTGGTCCCGGGGGTCGACCAGCGAGGTGGCCGGGGTGGAGAGGATGAACGGGAAGGTCGCGTCGGGCTTCCTCAGCCGGAAGACGACCGTGCGGGCGCCCTTGGCCTCGACCCGCGCCAGGTTGGACAGCAGCCGGGCGGGGCCGGACGGGTTCGCCGGCGAGACGGTGCGGTCGAAGGAGTGCTTGACCGCCTCGGCGTCCAGCGGCCTGCCGCTGGAGAAGGTCAGCCCCTTGCGCAGCACACAGCGGTAGACCTTGCCGGCCGCGTCGGTGAAGCCGCAGTTCCTGGCGGCGTCCGGCTCGGGCGACGTTCCCGTGTTCGGGAGGGTCATGAGGGTCTGGTAGATGTTCCGGTACAGCTCCCAGGATCCGTCCCAGGCCGCCGCCGGGTCGAGGGAGCTGGGGGCGCTGGTGGTGCCGACCACGAGGGTGTGGGCCTTGTCCGGGCTCGGGCCGGGCAGGGAACCGCGTCCGGTGACGAGTGCGAGGGGCAGGGTGAGCGCTGCGGCTTTCCGCAGCCCGTTCCGGTCGAACACGTACGCTCCTCAGTCGGCGGTGCCCTACTGGTGGTGCGGTGCTCACGACGGCGCCCACGCGCGCGACGCGCGACCCGTGTGGGGGAAAGCGCCCCGACACTACCCCAGCGACAGCCGCCTCGTGCCCCAACCGGCGTGCGGGCGGCGGTTGCTTGGCACCGCCGCCCGCACGATCCGCACAATCCGCACGTTCCCGGGCCCCGGGCCCGGTCCGCCGGTTGCCCGACGCCCGCGTTCCGGCTACTCGACGCCCGCGTTGAGGAAGAGGCCGCCGTCCAGGGTCAGCGTCTGGCCGGTGATCCACGCGGCCTCGTCGGAGGTGAGGAACTTCGCGGCCCCCGCGACGTCCTCGGGCGCACCCAGCCGGCCCATGGGGTAGCGCGCCGCCGCCTGCTCCTCGCGGCCCTCGTAGAGGGCCGCGGCGAACCTGGTCTTCACCACGGCGGGGGCCAGGGCGTTGACCCGCACCGCCGGGGCGAACTCGTGCGCGAGCTGGAGGGTCAGATTGACCATCGCGGCCTTGCTCATGCCGTAGGCGCCGATGAAGGGCGAGGCGGACAGACCCGCGATGGAGGCGACGTTGACGATGGTGCCGCCGTGTTCCCGCTGCCAGGCGGCCCAGGTGCGCTGGGCGAACCCGAGCGCCGAGACCACGTTCGTCTCGAACACCTTGCGCGCCACGTTCAGGTCGAGGTCGGCCATCGGGCCGAACACCGGGTTGGTGCCCGCGTTGTTGACCAGGTGGTCGAGGCGGCCGTAGGTCTCCATCACCCGCTCCACGGCGGCGGCCTGGTGCGCCTCGTCGTGTGCCTTGCCCGCGACCGCCATGGCCCGGTCGGAGCCGAGCCGTTCGACGGCCTCCTTGAGCGCTTCCTCGTTGCGTCCGGTGATGCAGACCCGGTCGCCACGCGCCACCAGCGCCTCGGCGATGCCGTAACCGATGCCCCGGCTGCCGCCGGTGACGAGGGCGACCTTCCCGGTGCCCGGACGGCCGGACTCCGCCGTGGACGCGCCCGCTGACTGCTCTGCCATGCTTCTCGCTCCTCGCCTCGTCCGCTCCCCGCCGGCCGTCAGTCGAGCGGCCCGCCGGCCACGTACAGCACCTGGCCGGAGACGAACCCGGCCTTCTCGTCGGCGAAGAAGGCGACCGCGTTGGCGATGTCCTCCGGCTCGCCGACACGCTGCACGGGGATCTGGGTGGCGGCGGCGGCCTTGAAGTCCTCGAAGCCCATGCCGACGCGCTGGGCGGTGGCGGCCGTCATATCGGTCGCGATGAAACCGGGGGCCACCGCGTTGGCGGTGACGCCGAACTTGCCCAGCTCCTTGGCCAGCGTCTTGGTGAAGCCCTGCATACCGGCCTTGGCCGCCGAGTAGTTGACCTGGCCGCGGTTGCCGAGCGCCGAGGACGAGGAGAGGTTGACGATGCGGCCGAAGCCCGCGTCCACCATGTACTTCTGGCAGGCCCGGGACATCAGGAAGGCACCGCGCAGGTGCACGTTCATGACGGTGTCCCAGTCGTCGTCGCTCATCTTGAACAGCAGGTTGTCGCGGAGCACCCCCGCGTTGTTCACCAGCACCACCGGTGCGCCGAGTTCCGCGGCCACGCGGGCGACGGCGGCCTCGACCTGGGCGGAGTCGGAGACGTCGCAGCCGACGGCCAGCGCCTTGCCGCCGTCCACGGTGATCCGCTCGACGGTCGGCGCGCAGGCGGCCTCGTCGAGGTCGAGGACGGCGACGGCATGGCCCTCGGCGGCCAGGCGGCGGGCGGTGGCCGCGCCGATCCCTCGTGCTGCGCCCGTCACGATCGCGACTCGCTGCTCGGTGCTGGACATGCTGTCTCTCCTCGGCCTGAGTGGGGCCCGGTGGCGGGCCCCGTGGGTGGGCTCCCTGGACGCGCTCAGTGGATGAGCTGGGTGAGCAACCGCTTAGTACCTACGGCAGTCGTGACGCTATGAGGCGGGCAACGCCCTGTCAACGGGGTGCCGGGGCGGCCGGACGGGGAAGCCGGAGCGACGCGGCGACCGCCCCGGCCGGCGCTCAGCGCACCAGCAGGTCCAGCAGCCGCCCGCTCTCCGCCTCCGGATCGGCCGTCAGCCCGGTGTGCACGGGTCCCGGCTGCACGATCGTGCTGCGCGGCGCCACCAGCCAGCGGAAGCGCCGGCCCGGATCGTCCCCGGCGGCCTGCCCGGCCCGCGGCCCCCCGCAGCACACGCCCTCCACGGCGCGCAGCGCGGCGCGCACGCCCCGCACGTCGGCGCACGGGTCGAGGGCGAAGAGCCGGTCCTCGTCGAGGTGGGTGCGGGCGACGAGGAAGGACCGCGCCCGGCAGTAGACGAGGACACCGGCGTTGATGAGTTCCCCCCGCTCGATGTGGGGGACGACACGCAGCAGCGCGTACTCGAACACGTCGAGGTCGCCGCGCGCACCCTGTGCCGTACTCGCGCGCGTCACTTGGCATCGCCGCCCTTCCCGGTGAGCCACCCCGGCGCCTGCGAGGGTCTGTCCTTGCTGGGCTCGCCGACCGTGATCCGCTCATGGATGGTACGGGCGCGGGAGGCCAGCACCCGGGTGTACGCGGCGCGTACCTCATCCGGGTCGGCGAAACCGGGTTCGCCCTCCAGCCACACGTCGGGGATCTCGGCCGCGCACTCGGCCAGCAGCTCCTCGGTGACGCGGGGCGCCAGCTCGGCCGCCGCCGCCTCGATCTTCGGGCCGAAGGGCGCCAACGCGTGGTCGGAGGCGTCGTAGGCGCGGTCGGCCGCGGCCTGCGCGGTGGGCCAGTTGTGGTGGAAGATCAGCGTGGCCCCGTGGTCGATCAGCCACAGATCCCCGTGCCAGACCAGCATGTTCGGGTTGCGCCAGGAGCGGTCGACGTTGCCCACGAGCGCGTCGAACCACACCACGCGCCCGGCCTCCTCGGCGGCGACCTGGTAGGCGAGCGGGTCGAAACCGAGCGAGCCGGGCAGGAAGTCCATGCCCAGGTTGAGCCCGCCGCTCGCCTTCAGCAGACCCTGCACCTCCTCGTCGGGCTCCGAGAGGCCGATCACCGGGTCGAGCCAGATCCGCACCAGTTCGGGCACCCGCAGCCCGAGCCGCCGGGCGAGGCCCCCGCACAGGACCTCGGCCACGAGCGTCTTGCGCCCCTGGCCGGCCCCGGTGAACTTCATGACATAGGTCCCCAGGTCGTCGGCCTCGACCAGGCCGGGGAGCGAACCGCCCTCGCGCAGCGGCGTGACGTAGCGCGTGGCTGTGACTTCGGCGAGCATTTTCCCAGGTTATACACCCGTCTGTCCTTGGGATCCACGGCGGGCCGCCGGGCCTTTCCGGTCCGGCGACCCACCCCCACCACCCCTGGGGAGGATCTGGGGAGTTCCAGCTCCGGGAGGCGCCCCCGCTCCCCCAGCCGTCGAGAAGCGCGTCGATGGCACTCCGTCCCCGGTCGCCGGCCTCCGGCACGGAGTGCGCGTAGTGGTCCAGCGTGACAGTCGGCGACGAGCGCCCCGGCCATCGCGCGAGGTGACCACGGACTCCCCCGCATCCAGCATGATCGACGCATAGGTGTGCCGCAGCACATGGAAGCCGTCCTTGGGCGCCGCTGCCCAAAGCCAGGGCTCGGCCCCCTCGGCTCGGGACGGGCTGGCTGGCTGGCTGGCTGGCTGGCTGGCTGCGAGAGCACCTCGCCGCGGAAGCGACGCACTACCTGTTCCCGACGCTCGTGCAGCGGCTCACGCGCCGTCCCGAGGTGCCGCTGCAGTGGAGGTGCCGGCAACTGCTGACTGTCAGCACCGGCGAGCAGATCTGCGGTCTCCTCGACGTCCTTCCCGACGTCTTCGACAAGATCTCGGAAACCTTGGACACGGAGTCGCGTCCGTCCGGCGGCGTGGGCGCAGATGGGGTGGTTCAGCTCGTCAGTTCGAGGAAGTCGCGGACGCCGGCGGCGTTCTTGCGGCGGTCGAGTTGGGTGGGCAGGCCGGGTTGTATACGCCCGGCCCCCGGCCCGCCGGGATGCTCCTCTTGCCCGGCGGAGCATCCGGGCGCGGCCGCCGGCGGGTGGGGCCTACTGCTGGTGGATCTGGATCAGGTTGCCGCAGGTGTCGTCCAGCACGGCCGTGGTGAACGGCCCCATCTCGACGGGCTCCTGGGTGAACTGCACACCGAGCTCGCGGAGCCGCTTGAACTCCGCGTGGGCATTTTCCACCGCGAACGACGTAGCGGGAATACCGTCCTTGACCAGCGCCTCCTTGTAAGGCCGCACGGCAGGGTGGGTGTCGGGCTCGAGCAGGAGCTCGGTGCCGTTGGGCTCCTCGGGCGAGACCACGGTCAGCCAGCGGGCTCCGCCGAGGTCGAGGTCGGTCTTCTTCACGAAGCCGAGCATCTCGGTGTAGAAGCGCAGGGCCTTGTCCAGGTCGTCGACGAAGACGCTGGCAAGCTGGATCCTCATGAGTGGTGCTCCGGTTGTTCGGGCTTGAGCCATCGGGTCACGATGCGCTCAAGCGGTTCGGTGTTCAGGTCGTGGAACTTGTAGCGGCCCTGGCGTCTGGTGCGGATCAGTCCCGCGGACTCCAGTACAGCGAGGTGCTGGCTGATCGCCTGGCGGGACGAGGCGAGGCCGTACTTGGTGGTGAGCCGGGCGCAGATCTCGAAGAGGGTCTGCCCGTCCCGCTCGGTCAGCTCGTCCAGGACCGCCCTGCGGGTGGGATCGGCCAGCGCCTTGAAGACATCGTCCGTCATCACCACACGATACGCAAGTATTGACTTGCCTATCAAGCGCGAGCCGCAGAGAGACGGCCGCGGTGTGAGCCAAACGGGACCTCGACCCCGAGGGTCGTCGCGACCTACAGCGGTCCCGCCACTGGCCCATATCCCCGCCGGCGCAACACCTGTCCCATTCTCGCACCCACGTCACACGACGCGCAGTGCCACACCGACCCCTTGGAAGCGTCATCCAGTGCCCCGGGGGGGACGCGACCGCCTGCTACGGCTTTGAGCAGCGAGGAGCCGCCACCAAGCCGGCGAACAGGCGTTCGGGGTGGAGGTTGTGATCGCTGTGTTTGCCATCGACGTGTCCTGTGGTCTGCAGCGCTCGACTGGGACCCAGACCAAAGTCGTACTCGTCCAGCCGTGCCGAAGACTCATGGCCGATACCTGCCACGAGCGTGGCCCGCTTAGCTCGAAGGAAGAGCGAACCGGAAGGACCAGCGGTGAGAGGACAACCCGAGAGAGTGAGAACGACGATGGTCAAGCGCGAGTCTTCCGTCACCGTGCAACTGCCCCAGGCGTGGCTCTGGGCCGTCATCCTGGGCGGGGCCGCGGTCGGCTTCGGTACCGCCTTCGCCGTGGGCCCGCTCTCCGACTGGCTGTTCAGCCTGGTCGGCGGTGCGCCGGGCCCGCTCAAGCTGGCAGCCGCGCTGCCGCTCGTGTGGGCCATACCAGTACTGACGCTCGCCGGTGGGGCCGCCGGGGCGCTGGTGGCGGGCAAGTGGCACGACGAGAACCCGGTGATCGAGGTGGGTGCCGACCGCGTCGTCGTCCGCGACGCCTCCGGTGGTGGCCGCCATGTCGCACGGGCCCGGATTGCCGAGGCGTTCACCGACGGCCGCGAGTTGGTGCTGCGCGATCACGATGGCCGGGAGCACATCCGTACACAGGTGGACAGCGGTCTCGTCGGCCGTCTGCGGTCCGCCTTCGAGCGGCAGGAGTATCCGTGGTGCGGCGCCGCCGATCCCCACGAGGCCGAGTACACCACCTGGGTCGACAACGCGCCTGGCCTCGACGAGCGCGCCCATGCGTTGCTGCGGAAGCGGCAGCGGCCCTCGCCGACAAGCGGACCGGTGCCGCCGGCGAAGCGCTCGAGCAACTGCGTGCGCTCGGCATCAACGTGCGGGACCGTGGCCAGGCCCAGCAGTACCGCAAGGTGTGAGCCTGCTGCCACCCTGTCCGAGCCACTGCGCGCGAGCGACGCGCTCGCCCCTGTGCGCCATGCGAGGGGTGCGGCGACCGGTCGGCCCGTACATGCCCGGCCGTGCCAGTCGTACGCTGCCGCCGACCGGGCTGAGGCGCCGCTGCGGGAGGACGTCGCTCGTTGGAAGGTGCGCCGGAAGGCGGCGGGTACGTCTGTGCCAGGGCCCGGACGGGAGGTGTTCGCGCCGCTGGGACTGCCCCTCGCCGGGGCCTGTTCGCGATGCGTCCGGCCGGCTCACAGGTATTGGCGTATCAAGGTGACCGGATGGTGGCCGCGTATCGGCAGGCGAGCTTGTCGTTGCGCGCTGCTACGCCTCGGGCGTGTTCAACGGCCCGGTCCGGCACCTGGCCTCGACCTTGTGCCATGCTTTGTAGCGTTCCGTGTCGAAGCCGGGTGGTCAGTCCGCCGGCCGAACCGCGTCGGAGGCGGTGTCCGGCCTGGTCCCTCTTTTCCGGGACGAAGGACATCAGCACCCAGTCAGCAACCTCGTTGCGCTGCGGGGGCCTCGTCGGGTGGACGAGCCGATCGTCAGGTCGTCAGCGCGCGGACGGCCGCCGCCAAAGCGGCCGCGCCGAACAGAACGGCCGGCATGGGCAGTCGGAACCAGCGGAGCAGCGGGACCGCCGTCAATGCCGTCAGGAGCGCGGGATCCACCGTCCGCCATCCTTCGTCGGCGACCTCGACTGTGACGAGCCCGGCCAGCAGGGCTGGGGCCATGAGAGCGATCACCGCTCGTGCGCGCGGGGGCAGTTCACGCTCACCGAGGAGAGCGGGGCCGGCGGCTTTGAGGGCGAAGCTGAGGGCCGCGACGGCCACGACGGCCGGCCACGGGGTCATCACCGGGGCTCCGTTCCGGCCTGTTCACCCGCGTGCCCTCGGTACGCCTCGCCGCGGTCCTCCTTCGGCAGAGGACGCGCCAGGGCCACCAGGGAGACGCAGGCAGCACCGATCAGCGCCGGCCCGGCGGGGAGAAACATGGAGAGTCCCGCGGCGACGGCCCCGCCCAGCAACGCTGACGTCCAGTACGGACGGTCGGCACCCGGTGCGTCGAGGAGGAGGAACAGGAACATGACCGGCGCCACTACGTCCAGGCCGAGGGATGTCTGCAGATGCGGGCTGGGCGCCAACACCGCGCCGGCCACGGTGCCCGTGACCCACAGGACCCATTGGACCGCGCTGGCGGTGAAGAGCACCCACCGGTCAAAGCGGCCGCCCCCCAGGTGTGCGGCGGCCCAGGAACCGTCCACCACCGCCTGGGCCTCTGCGGCCCGGCGCAACCGCCCGCCGCGGAGGGCAGTGGCGACCGACACGCCCATGGGCAGGAAGCGCGCGTTCACGAGGGCGGCGGCGACGACCGCCGAGGCCACCCCGCCTCCCGCGCCAAGTGTCGAGACCAGGGCGAACTGGGCTGAAGCGGAGAAGACGACCATCGAGCACAACAGGGCGCCTGTCATGGCCCACCCCTGGGACTGGGTGATCGCGCCGAAGCTCACAGCCAGCAGGAACGAGGCCGTTCCGAGGCTGAACCCGACGCGCAGTCCCGCGCGCAGGCGCTGTCGGGACAGCCCGTGATCGCACAGGGGCAGTTCGTTGGACATGGCCGGACCCTAACAGGCTTGAGTGCAGTAGACCATTAGGTTGGAGGTTGGTTAGGGTGGCGAAGATGAGCGGATCCCAGGACATGACGGGCACGGACTCATGACCCACCCCACGCATGACAGCGCCCCCTTGGTCGGCGGGCACCCTGTCCTCGACTTCGCGAACACCGTCGCGTGGCGCACGGACCCCGAGCGCCGCGTCGCCCGCGTGGAGGGTGCAGAAGCGTGGATCCGCTGGGCCGGCCGCGTCGGGTTGTTCACCGCCCAGGAAGCCGCGGCGCTGCTGCCCCTCGCCTCCGGGAACCCGCGGAGCGGAGGCCCCGGGCAGAGTCAGCGGACTGAGGGGACCGACGGGTACGAGTGGAGCGGCGCGCCCCGCCTCACGCACGAAGTCGCAGCCCTGGAGACGCTGAGGAGCGCCCTTTGGGAGGTGCTGGACGCGTGGGCCGACGACAGCCCTCTTCCTGCCGGCCCTTGGGATGTCCTGCGTCGGTCGATCGTGACGGCCCGCCAGGAAGCGACCCCGCAGCCGGCGTTGCCGTTGCGCTGGCAGGTGCGGCCGGCTCGGTTCGCGGACCTCACCCACGCTCTGGCGCTGCAGGCCGACGAACTCCTCGCCAGTCCGCTCGTTCAGCGGGTCAGGCGCTGCGAAGGTCCGGGATGCGGATGGTTCTTCCTGGACCGCAGCCGGAGCGGCACGCGCCGATGGTGCAGTTCAAGTGACTGCGGCAACCGGGAACGCGCCCGCCGTCATTACCACCGTTCCCGCCCGTGAGAGGACCGTCGGCCTCCCCACCGAGCCGCCTGTGGTGGCAAGCAGGTTCGAGTGAGTCGGACCGACCGCCCCGCCCCGGTCAGGCAGCGAAACCGTCGACCGGCTCCTGGCCGCAGCCCAGGGGCGGACGGAGGTACATCCTCGATCTGGACCTCATGATCGATCGCGTCGCTCCGCCGTCCTCGACCAGTACCGGAAGATCGACCACCCGATCCGAATGATCATGGCTGCCTCCATCGCCGGCGACGGCACTGTGCGGCGTGCGCGGCGGTACAACGCACTGTGGCGTGCAGGCATCGAGCGACTCGTCCGGGAGCGGCCGCACATCTCGGCTTCCTGGCTCGACGCCGATCACACGTTGGTCTTCACCCACGCCCTGGAAAATACGGCGACCATCCGAGGCACGCACCACTACCCGGGCGACAAGCCCGCTTGCTGGGGACCGCCACGCCAGTCGGCCGTCCAGCCGGATGCGAGTGCCGTGGCCCGAACTGGTGGCGGCGGGGCAGCGCCGCGGAGCGTACGGCTTCCCGCAAGGAGGGTCACGGTATGCTCCGCGCCCCTCCTTGTCCGGGCCCGCTCCTGATCTCCTCCGCAGCGCGTTGCCCGCTGCGGATCGCGCCTTCCATGAGAGCGAACCAGTCGCCTGCCGTGTGCTCGCCCGCAAAATGGATCGGCCCCACCGGCGCCCGCAGCGCCGCGATGTCGGCCGAACCCCCCAGCGATCCCGTGGAATAGGCGCCGAGCGCCCACGGATCATCGTCCCAGGTGCTCAGAACGGCGCTGTGGTGGTCGATTGCCAGCTCGGGCCGCAGATCTTGCAGCGCGGTCAGCCATCGGCCGGGCCCGTCGACCACGGCGAGACCCCGCAACGCCTCGGAGGAACCGGCGAAGGCGTGCACGGCCGGTTCGGCCGGCTGCTCGCCGCGGGTAGCGGTCCAGGTCCAGAAAGCGTGATCGACCGACAGCACCGCACTCGGGTCGGGGCGGGACTCCAGCGGTGCCGCGATCTTGGCGGCGTGGCTGTACTCGATCCGGTCCAGCAGACCGGCCTTCCACGCCGGCAAGTCCGGCTCGAAGCCGAGGCGCCGCCACACCGTGGCCGGGGTGGTCACCACACAGGCAGCCGAGGCAGCCTGTCCACCGTGCCACCTCACCAACACGCCGTGCTGGGACCAGGCGATCGACTCGACAACGTGGCCAAGGAGAATCCGCCCGTTGAGCTCGGCCGCGGCGCGCAGCGCCAGTTGCTGATTCCCCCCCTCGCATCGGTACGCTTCCCGGCCCGAGAACGACGCCGCGTCGTGGCGCAGGACTTCCACACCGAGCCGTGCGGGATCTTGGGCGAACGACACCCGCAGTCGAGCCGCGATGGCTCTCCGCACCCGGCCGGGAAGAGCGATCCGCTCCAGCGCCTCGGCAACGGTCCCCGTTGGGGCCGAGGTCCGGAGGGCCTCGACTCCTGCCAGGACATCGCCGCGGGCGACCGTGCCGACCAAGTCCCGCGGTTCGCGGTCGGAGTAGCTCATCCCGGTCGGCGACAACCGGATGCCGAGCTCGCCGGCCAGACGATGCACGGCGGTCTGGCCGTCCTCGATGAACTCCGCACCGCGTTCGAACCACACTCCGTTGTCCAGCTGCTGCGACCAGACTCGCCCACCCACCCGATCCCGGGCCTCGACGACCAGCACCGTGTGCCCGGCCGCCTCAAGAGCTCGTGCTGCCGTGAGCCCTGCCAGTCCGGCTCCTACCACCGTGACCCGCACGTCAGTCACCGCCCCCGTTCGCAGCCGGGGCGTCGTCCACCGCGGCGCTCAGCTCGGCCAGCGTGCCGAAGTGGTAATCGGGCACGGCAACCGCGCGCGGGGCGGGCGTGGCACCGAAACCGTCACGGCCCCGACGCCGCTCGATCCAGCACGTCGCATAGCCGAGCCGGCGCGCCACTCCGATGTCGTGGTACTGGCTCTGCGCCACATGCAGCACATCGGACCGGCCGATCCCGAGCACGCTCTGCCGGCCCAGGCAGTAGGCGAACACCTGCGGGTCCGGCTTGTTCACTCCGACATCCTCCGCGGTGACCGCGTCGTGGAAGGGATCCCCCAGCGTGCGGCTCATCGCCCGCGTCGCGGCATTGTCCGCATTGGTGACCGCGACCAGACGGAACCGGCGACGCAGCGCAGCCAGCGCCTCCGGAGCGTCAGGGAAGGCCGGCCATGCCGAGATGGACAGTCGCAAAGGGCTCGGGCCCCCGCAGCCGTCCAGAGCCGGCACATCGAGGCGGGCCGCCAGCCGCGTGGAGATCGGGTCCAGCATCTGCGTGAACGGCAGGTGGGGCGCGCGCTGTTGCTGCTCGTCCTCTGCGACGCCGAATGCCTCCAGAATCTCCTCGCCGCTCAGCCTTGAGCCGTCCGGTCCTGCTGTCCGGCGCACACATTCCACGATGCCGGCCTCGAAGTCGATCAGAGTCCCGACGACGTCGAAGGTCAGCACCCGGAACCCGCGCAGAGTCCTCCTCTCGGTTCCGCCCGGGCTCACGGCTCCACCACCAGTTTGCCGACGAAGTCCTTGGACTCGAAGTGTTTCTGCGCGGTCGCGAGGTCGGCCAACGGGTACCGAGCGGCTACCAACGGACGGAACACCCCCCGATCGACCAGGTCGACGACCGCGGCGAAGTCGTCGTGTGTGCCGAACGACGACCCCAACAGAGTGAGCTGGCGCAGGTAGACGGTCCGCAGGTCGGTCTCGACCAAGGGTCCGGCGATCGCACCCGCGACGACATAACGGCCCAAGGGAGCGAGGACCTGAAGCAGGTCGCCGTGGGAGGGGCCCGCCACCACGTCGGCGACGAGGTCGACCTCCTCGATCCCGGCCGCGGCCAGCGCGGAGGGGAGTTCGGCGTTTCTGTCGACGACCTCATCCGCACCGATGGCCCGGATCGCCGCGTGCTTCGCGGCGCCCGCGACCGCCACCACCCGGGCCCCGCGGGCCTTGGCGATCTGCACAAGTGACGTCCCGACCCCGCCGGAGGCGCCGGTCACCAGCACCGTCTCGCCCGTCCGTAGTCCCGCGCGCCCGAGCATGCGCATGGCCGTGGTAGCCGCGGTCGGCAGCGTCGCCAGCTCCGCGAACGACAGCGAACCGCCGACCGCGTGGACGTTCCTCTCCGGCACGACCACCAACTCGGCGAATCCGCCGTCGCGCTCGCTGCCGAGATAGTCGGTGGTGACCAACGCGCGCTCGTCACCGTCGTAGATCATCGGGTCGACCAGCACGCGCTCGCCCACCCGTGTCTCCGGCACCCCGGCACCGACCTGGTCGATCTCCCCGGCCACATCGGCGCCCTGAATGCGCGGAAAACTGAACGACGACCGGCGCCACCCGGTCTGCGCGCGCGGGTCGCCCGCCGAGCCGTAGGCACCCTCGCGGGTCCAGATGTCGGTGTTGTTCAGCGACGCCGCACGTACCCGTACCCGTACCTCCCCGGGCCCCGGGACCGGGTCCGGGACATCCGTACGGAACTCCAACGCCTCCGGTCCGCCGTAGCGCGTCAGTAGTACAGCCCTCATTGCCATCCCTTTCGGTAGACCGATCGGTTTAGTCGAGGAAATCAGCCGACCGCCCAAGCAGTCAACCCACCGGTGGGTATAGTCCGCCCGAGCGCGCGGCTGTCCCCACCACGGACGCCGACGCCGGCCGGCCGCGGACTGCTCAGTCCGCCCCGAAGCTCTTCTCTTCTCGGGGCCGGAAGGGCGTCAGTCCCGCAAGGTCGTGGGGCTCGTACGGCGCCGGGGCGGCGGCCGGCCCACCGGCGGACGGCGGGCGGCGGTCACCGGATGAGTGGGCGTCAGTGGGCTCCGTGCCAGTCGAGGACCATGATGGTGGCGTCGTCCCGCAGCCGGCCGTCGTTGGCCTCCAGGACGGCGGCGGTCAGGGCCAGTGCCGCCTCCCGGGGATGCTGATCGCCGGTGCCTTCCATGAGGGCGGCGAGGTCGAGGGACTCGGCGCCGTGTTCGAGCATGCCGTCGGTCAGCATGACCAGGCGGTCGCCGGGGCGCAGGTCCAGGCTCTGGGTCCGGTAGGCGTGCGGGGAGAGCAGGCCGAAGGGCTGGTCGACGGCGATGGTCACCTCCTCGGCCCGGCCCTCGCGCATCCGCCAGGGCCAGGGATGGCCCGCGTTGACGAACTGGGCGCGGCCGTCCGCCAGACCGATCCGCAGCAGTTGCCCGGTGGCGTGGCCGCGGCCGAGTTCCAGAAGGGCCTTGTCGGCTCGCCGGGCCTGCTCCGCCACACCGGCCCCGACGCGGCGGGCACCGCGCAGCGCGCCCACCAGCACGGTGGCCGTGAGGGCGGCGTTGAGGTCGTGGCCCATGGGGTCGGTCACGGACAGGTGCAGCGTGTGGCGGTCCTGGGCGTAGTCGAAGGTGTCGCCGCTGATGGACGCGGACGGCTCCAGCACACCGGCCACCGCGAATTCGGGCGCCTGGCACGACAGCGAGGCGGGCAGCAACTGGTACTGGATCTCCGCGGGAAGGCTGAGAGGTGTGGTACGTCTGCCCCAGGTGTACAGGTCGGTAAAACGCTGGTTGACGATCACCAGGTAGGCCAGGGTGCGGGCGGTCTCGCACACGGCGCCGACCTCGGCCGGTCCCGCGTCCGGCAGCCACGCCTCCAGCAGTCCCAGCACGTCTCCCCGGCTGCTGACCGGTGCGATCACCCGCGTTCCGCGGGCGGCGGGCTCCTGGTGAGGCCGCTGGGTGCGGACCACCTGTGCGTAGACACTGCCTGCCAGTTCGATGGTCTCGGGCTCCTGGCCGGACTCGGCACCGCCGTCGGCCCTCATCCGGACCGCCGCTTTCTTGGACAGGTCCACGATGAGGAAGGACACCGCCTCGGCGGCGAGGCGGCGCCGCAGGTTCCTGGCGACCACGTCGACGCAGTCCACCGGTGCCGCCTCCTCGGCCGCTGCCAGCAGGCCGGAAAGCTGGTCCGTGTCCTCGGCCATCACGCCCCTCGTCCCGCCCGGTCCCGTCCACAGCCGCTCGCGGCCATGACCACTGCTCCGGTAGAGCGTCTCGTGCCTTCCGGCGCGATGTCGCCATTACGCCGGACGTGGCATGCCGCGCCACGTCACCGCGCCCGCGAGGACGGCCGCGCCGCGAGGACGGCTGCCCGGCCGGAACCCGCAGCGCGCTCGGGAGCGGTCGTGGTGCCGCCGTCGCGGGCCCGCCGCCTCACGTCTCCGGCGCGGGGAGGGCTTGTCGGCCCCCGCCCTGCCGCAGCCGCCCGGCGGCCAGCACCGCGCAGGCGCCGAGGGTCGTCAGTCCGCCGGCGAGGAAGGTGGCCCGTACGCCGGCGAGCGGCAGCACCAGCCCTCCGAGGGCCGCGCCCGCCGCGATACCGGCGTTGTAGAGACCGGAGTTGGCCGCGAGTGCCAGGTCCGTGCGGCCCGGTGCGCACCGCAGCACCTCGCTCTGGGTTGTCATGAACACCGGGCCGAGAGCGGCGCCCATCAGGGACAGGAAGACCACCGCCGCCGGACGGCTGCCGCCGGCCGCGTACAGGCCGAGCATGCCCGCCGCCTGCGTGGCCACCGCGGCGGTCAGCGCGGACCGCGGAAAGCGGTCCAGCACCGCGCCGGTGACGCTCACCCCCGCCAGACACGCGATGCCGAAGACCACGAGCAGCCCGCTGACCGTGCCCGGCGGGAACCCGCTCACGTCGCCCAGGAACGTCACCAGGTAGGTGAAACCGGCGAACGCCCCGGTGGCGGACAACGTTCCGGCCGTCAGCACCGTCCGGAACCGGCGGGTGTCGGGGCCGGTACCGAAGGCGGCGCTCTCCTCCTCCGGCCGCGAGGTCGGCAGCAGGGCGGCGATCGTCACCAGGGAGACGAGCCCCAGTCCCGCCGGCGCGGCGACGGGCACCTGCCAGGCGCTCCACTGCCCCAGCCAGGTGCCGGCGGGAACACCGAGCACCAGGGCGAGCGAACCGGCGACGGACAGCGCGCCGACCACACGCCCCCGGACCGCGGGCGCGAACAGCCCCGCCGCGGCCGGCCCCGCCACGGCCCAGAACAGCGCCTGGGCGAGCGCGGTCAGCAGCCGCGCCGCGAGGAGCAGCCAGTAGGAGGTGGCCAGCGCGGCGGCCAGGCTGGAGACGACCAGCGCGGCGAGGAGCCCCGTGAGCACATGGCGACGGGGCACGGCCCGCAGGGCGTGGGCGAGCGGCAGGGACGAGAGGGCCACCGTCACGCCGTAGCCGGTGACCAGCAGACCGACCGCGGACACGGGCACCCGCAGGCTCTCGGAGATGAGTTCCAGGAGGCCGACCGGCAGGTTCTCAGCGGTGTTGAAGGTGAAGGCGGCCAGCATCAGTGCCGCCAGCACCGCCGGCCTGTGCCATGGGGCCGGTCGCCTTGTGGCCTCCCGGTCGCCTGGTGACCTCACTCCCCGGGTCTGCTCGGCGGCACCGTCACCGTCCATGGGGGAACCCCACCGGGTCCACCGGTTCCGCCGCAACCGAATTCGCCCACGGGGCGGACGCCCCTCGCGCCCTAGCCCGCAGGTGACTCGTCGGCGAGCCGGTTGTTGCGGTCGATCTGCGCCATGTGCGTCTCGGCCCAGCCCCGCAGGGCGGAGAGCGGTTCTTCGAGGGACAGGCCCAGTTCGGTGAGCCGGTAGTGCACGGCGGGCGGCACGGTGGGCTCCACCCGGCGCTCGACCAGGCCGTCGCGGACGAGACTCCGCAGGGTGGCGGACAGCATCTTCTGCGAGATGCCCGGGATCCGGCGGCGCAGTTCCGCGAAACGGACCTCGCCCGGGGCCTGGTCGGCCAGCACCTTGACGGCCATCGACGTCCATTTGGTGCCGATGCGGTCGAGCAGTCGGCGGGTCGGGCAGCCCGGGTCCAGCAGGTCACCGCGCTCACCGGGCCGCCGGCCCTCTCCGCCGGACGTCGACGTGGTCACCCGGGGCTCACCACCTGAGAGAGAAGTGCCGTCTTGGGCCGATCAGGATAGTTCCCTACCGTGACCACGTCACCTTTTCCCACTTCGCATCACCACGCACTCACTACGCATCGCCACGCATCACCCGCACTCACCGCACACTCACCGCACACCTGGAGTCGCTCCATGCCGGAGTTGAGAAGCGTCGCCGTCAACGGCGTCGAGCTGAACGTCGCCCTCGCCGGATCGGGACCGGCCGTCCTGCTGCTGCACGGCTTCCCGCACACCTGGGAGCTGTGGACGGACGTCATGGCCGAGCTGTCCGGCCGCCACCGCGTCATCGCCCCGGACCTGCGCGGGTTCGGCGCGAGCAGCCGGGCCGCCTCCGGGTACGACGCGGGCACCCTGGCCGAGGACGCCGAGGCGCTCCTGACCGCGCTCGGTGAGTCCTCGGCCGCGGTGGTGGGCATCGACGCGGGCGCCGCCCCGGCGTTCCTCCTCGCCATGCGCCGCCCCCGGCTCGTCCGGCGCCTGGTCGTCATGGAGTCCCTGCTGGGCAGGCTGCCCGGCGCCGAGGACTTCCTCGCCGACGGGCCGCCGTGGTGGTTCGGCTTCCATTCCGCCGCACCCGGGCTCGCCGAGACCGTGCTGGAGGGGCACGAGGCCGAGTACGTCGACTGGTTCCTGACCACGGGCACGCTCGGCGACGGGGTGCGCCCCGCCGTCCGGGACGCCTTCGTCCGCGCGTACACCGGGCGGCAGGCGCTGCGTTGCGCGTTCTCCTCCTACCGGGCGCTGCCCGAGAGCGCGGCACAGATCGCGCAGGCGGCCGCCACCGCCCGGCTGACGGTGCCGACCATGGCGGTCGGCGCCCGGCCCGTCGGTGCGGCACTGGAGCGCCAGCTCCGCCCGGTCACCGACACTCTCACCGGGCATGTCCTCGAGGACTGCGGCCACATCATCCCGCTGCACCGGCCACGCGCCCTGCTCACGCTGCTGCGCCCGTTCCTGGCCGGGGACGAGGCGCGAGCGGCGTGACCTCAGCGGCCCGTGGAGGTCCCGGCCCACACCCCGGGGGTCCGGCCCGCCCACGGGTCCGCCTGTTCGAGCTGGCCGGCGAGGCGGAAGAGGAGGTCCTCGCGCCCGTAGCCGGCGGCGAACTGCATACCGAGGGGCAGCCCCGTGGCGGCGTCGGCCGCCAGGGGTACGGACATGGCGGGCGTGCCCGTCACGTTGAACGCCACGGTGAACGGCGAGTGGTCGAAGACACGGCGTATCCAGCCGTGGCCGTCCAGTGCCTCCACGCCCTCGGCGAGGGTGCCCAGGGGCATGGGAAGCTCCGGCAGGGTCGGGGTCAGCAGCAGGTCGTAGGTGCCGAAGTACCGTGCCAGACTCCGGGCGACCCGGTTGCGCAGCGCCAGGGCGGTGACGAACTCGGCGCCGCTGACCCGCTGCCCGTAGTGGTAGCCGGCGAGGGTGGACGGTTCGAGGGTGGAGGAGTCGACGGGCCGGCCCGAGGCGGCAGCGATCTCGTCCACCTGCGCGGTGAGGTTCGCCGACCACTGACGGGCGTTCGCCAGGACGAACTCGTCCCAGTCGGCGCCGAGTTCGACGTCGGCCTCCTCCACCTGGTGGCCCAGGGACGTGAGCAAGGCGGCGGTGCGGGACAGCGCGTCGGCCACCGGCGCGGCGGTGCGGCGTCCGCCCCACGCCTGGCCGAGGACACCGATCCTGAGGGAGCCCGGAGAGCGGGTGACCTCCTCCGCGTACGGCCGGGACGGCTCCTGCGCGACGTAGGGGTCGCCCGGCTCCGGGCCGCGCATCAGGTCCAGCAGGACCGCGCTGTCGCGTACCGTGCGGCTGACGCTGCCGTGGACGGCCAGGCCGTTGAAGACCTCGTCGAAACCGGGCCCCATGGAGACCCTGCCCCGCGTGGGCTTCAGCCCGAAGAGCCCGGTGCAGGCGGCGGGGATCCTCAGTGAGCCCGCAGCGTCGGTGGCGTGAGCGAGCGGCACCACCCCGGCGGCGACGGCGGCCGCCGCTCCCCCGCTGGATCCGCCCGCACTCCGCTCCAGGTCCCAGGGGTTGCGGGTGGGGCCGTACAGCGCCGGTTCCGTTGTGATGCTGTAGGCCATCTCCGGTGTCGCGGTACGGCCGAACGTCACGAGCCCGGCCCGGCGGAAGCGCCGCATCAGGAAGGAGTCGGCACCGGCGACGTGGCCGGCCGCGAGGCGGCTGCCCAGCTCCGTGCGCCGCCCGGCCATGGAGACGCCCATGTCCTTGATCAGGAAAGGGACCCCGGCCAACGGCGCGCCGCCGGGGACGGGCTCGTCGTCGGCCGGCCAGGTCTCCACGACGGCGTTGAGGTGCGGATCGACCAGCCGTACGGCCTCGCGGGCGGCCGCCTCCAGTTCGGCGGGGGACACCTCGCCCTTGGCCACCAGCTCCGCGAGCCCGACCGCGTCGAAGTCCACGTACTCGGAAACTCTCACTGTCACTCCCAGGGGAAACGGTACCGGTTGGTACCAGACGATACCGAGCAGTATCACACAGGACGGACTGGTACCGTGGCGGAGCACGTGGAGAACGAGCAGGGCCCCGCAACCGACCGGACGTCACGGAGCAGCCATGACAGCGACCGCCAGAAGGCCGAGCAGGGTGGCGAAACTGCCGCCTCGTGAGCGCATCCTCGACGCGGCCGAGGAACTCTTCCAGAGCGAGGGCATCCGGCGGGTGAGCGTCCAGGCGATCGCCGAGAAGGCCGAGACCACCAAGATGGCGGTCTACCGGCACTTCGAGACCAAGGACGCGCTGGTCGTGGAGTGGCTGCGGATCGTCGCGGCCGACTACCAGGCGGCGTTCGACCGGGCCGAGGCCGCGCACCCCGACCGGCCGGACGAGCAGATCCTGGCCCTGGCCCGTTTCATCGCCGAGGGATTGCCGGGGCTCTCGTACCGGGGCTGCCCCTTCGTCAACTCCCTCGCCGAGCTGCCCGACCGCTCCCACCCCGCGCGGCGGCTGATCGAGCAGCACAAGGCCGACCAGACCCGCAGGCTGGTCGGCATGTGCAGCAGGGCCGGGCTGCCCGATCCCGAGCAGGCCGCGGCCGAGATCACCTTCCTCCTCGAAGGCGCCCAGGTCAGCACGCAGAACGGCAGCATCGACCAGGCGGGGGACCGGCTGCTGAGCATCATCGGGAAGATCGTCGGCCGGCGTCCCGGTCCCCTCGCCCCTCCCCGGACGGCCACCGGCTGACGGCCCCGGCGGACCACCGGGGCCGGGTCACCGGGGCCGGCCGGGCCTCCCCTCCCTCAGAACGCGTCCACGTACACGTACACCCGGTCGAAGCGGAGGGCCGCCAGGTCGGAACGGCGGATCACCCAGTGGAAGAGCCCCGACTCCAGTTCCTCGCAGTCCTCGTCGCCCCGCCAGGTGGCCAGCAGCGTCCACGCGTCACCGTCCGCGGCGGACAGCGGTACGTCGTCCCCGGCCGCTTCGACCGGGTCCCAGTTGAAGAGGACGGGGTGGCCGCCGAGCTGGAAGCGCCAGCGCGGGCGCCAGCCGACCACGTGCGACCAGGCCGACTCCAGTTCGGCGGCCCGCTGCGACTCCTCGTCGTCGTCCTCCTCGGGGAACGGCCACGACCACTGGTGGAAGCAGAAGTCCAGCCGGGCCCGGCGGTAGGGGGCCGGGCCGTCGTCCGGGCCGGCCGGCCGCTCGGCCACCGGCGCCCCGGCCGGCAGGTACCGCACCGCGTCGGCGGCCACGCACCCGCTGCCCGGGTCGGCGTCGGCGAAGAACAGCAGTTGGCCCTCGGCGGGCAGCGGCAGGTCCGTCGCCCCCGGCGGCAGGGCCGCGCAGTCGACGGCCGCCACGAACGCCTCCGGCGGCGCGGGGACGCCCTCGGGCAGCGGCGGGTTCCCGCCGGTCAGCGCCACCACCGGGCCGGGGCCGTCCTCGGCGAGGTAGATCGCCGGGCGGGCGTCGCGTATGTGCGCCTCCACCTCGGCCGCCGGAATCCCCCGCGCGGCGGCCTCCGCGCGGAAGCGGGCGGCCCTGGCGGCCGGTGTCTCGTCAGCGGTTTCCGTATGAGTCATGGAAGGACCCTACGACCCGCCGTCCGGACCATCCCGACCGCCACCTACGGGAGTTCGGAACCGCCGGACCACGACTCCGGCCCCGCCCCCGGCCACGGCTGAGGACACCGGGGCGAGCCGCATGGTTCCGGTCAGCCGCCGGGACGAGTGGCCGTCCAGCCGTGTTCCAGCAGATCGAAGGCGCGCTCGACCGCGGCCCGGGGATCCGGGGCCGTCCGGGCCAGCGCGGAGGTCTCCAGGGCGAAGTGGGCCAGCGCCGCGCAGGTCGCGTCGCCCTCCGGGGCGCCCACCGCCTCGGCGACGGCCCTGGCGAGCGCGTCCTCGTGCCGCAGCCACATGCGGTGGGCGTACTCGCTGAGCGCGGGCGTGGTCCGCACGAGGTGCAGGAACGGGGCCATCCGCGGGTCCCGCATGTGAGCGATCCGGGCCAGCACGTACTCACGCAGCGCGGTCAGTACCGAACGGCCCTCCGGGCGGTCGGTGACGGCCGCGACCAGGTCCTCCTCGCGGTCGGTGTCCATGTCGAAGACGAGCGCCTCTTTGCTGGGGAAGTGCTTGAAGAGGGTCGCTGTGGAGACATCGGCGGCCTCCGCGATCTCGCGGATCCCCACCTCGTCGAAGCCGCGTTCCAGGAACAGGCGCAGCGCCGCGTCCGCCAGGGCCTGGCGCGTCGCGGCCTTCTTGCGCTCACGGCGCCCCATGGGCGGGCCCGACGGGCTGGAGGTGCCGGACGTGCCGGCCTTGTGCTGCGTCTGGCTCTCGCTCATGCCCGCATGGTACCCGTCCGGTGAGGCGCGTCGAAAAGTGGAGCGGTTGCGCTTTTTTGGGTCACCGCTTCCGAGGGTCGCTGCGGCTTCACCCGCAGCCCTCCGGCAGACCGCGCGGGGCGCCCCGACCGGCACCCCGGGCCGCTCCCGCCCGCCGCCGGAAAGATCCCGGCCAAGCGGGAAGGACCCCGGTCAAGGGCGCCCGGCCGCGCTCCCGACCCGGCCGGGGTCCCGCTCCGCGGAAGCCCGCCGGGACCCGGGGCCGGCCGGCTCGGGGACGGCCGGCGCGGGACCGGCCGCCGCCGCGTCGCACAGGTCGGCGACGAGCGCCCGGGCGTAGTCCTCGTCCGTTTCCGGGATCGAGAAGACCACGCGGAAGTAGATCGGCGCGACGACACGGTCCAGCACCTGTTCCAGCGAGGGGGCCTTCTCGCCCCGCCGGCCCGCGGCCTCCAGGGGCGCTCGGAACCGGGCGCTGACCCGTCGCAGGCACTCACGCAGCCCGGCCCGGCGGTCGTCCACGTCCGGCGCCACCTCGGCCCGGAAGAACGCCACTCCTCCGGGCCGGGACAGATCGGTGAGGGTCCACACGGCGGCCTGTTCCAGGTCCCCGCGCAGATCGCCGGACAGCTCGGGCGCCTCGTCGTCCTGGCGCTGGGTGGCGACGTCCGCCAGGAGTGCGGATGTCGTACCCCAGCGCCGGTAGACGGTGCTGGGGTTGACACCGGCGCGACGTGCGACGGCCGGGAGGGTCACCCTGTCGGCGCCGAGGTCACGCACCAGGTCGACCGTCGCCTGGTGGACGGCGACACGGACACGGGCGCTGCGGCCCCCGGGGCGGCTGGTTTTGCTTTTGGCGGGCATGCCTCCATCTTAAAGCAATGATTTGCGCTTTAGCCACAGACCGTCTTAGGCTTCCAAAAGCAAAGATCACCGCTTTAGCGGTTGTCGGTCAGCTATCCCTGGAGGAACCATGTCCCACTACGAGACCGCCCACCAGCTCGGCAAGCAGTTCCACGCCTACCTCGCCACGGCCGACTGGGACGGCATCCGGTCGCTGCTCACGGACGACGCCACCTGGACGCTGCCCGGTGACAACACCATCTCCGGCACGGCCGAGGGCGCCGACGCGGTCGTGGAGCGGGCGAAGAAGATCGCCTCCTACGGCCTCAACTTCGAGCTGCTGCACATCCTGGTCAGCCGCGAGAACATGGCGCTGTCCCTGCACAACACCGCCCGCCGGGGCGACCTCAAGCTGGACGAGTACCTGTCCACCGTCTGCCGGCTGCGCGACGGCAAGATCGCGAGCATCGAGACGTACCTGTCGGACGTCGCCGGCATGAACGCGTTCTTCGTCTGAGCCCGTCAGGGCGCTCGCCCAAGGTGCCCGCGGCGGTCCCGGTCACTTGGACCGGAGCCCGCCCAGCGGGTGCGCACCCTCGGAGAGAACCCGCCGCACCGCCGTCCAACTGGCGCTCTCGACACCGAGCGCGTGGCGCAGATAGGCCCAGGTGGTCTGCTGCACGAGGGCGACGTGTGCGGGGTTCTCATCCGTCGTCTCCGCGACCTCGTAGCCGGAGACGCCGCCGAGGAAGTGCTCCGCTCCGAAGAGCGTGAGCAGACTCTTCTCGCCGGGGCTCAATGTGTACGGGTCGATCGTCCAGTCCGCTCCCCGGACGGTCAGCGGAAGGTCGTCCCGGTCCCCGGCGACCACCAGGGCCGGGGCGGTCATGTGCGAGAAGTCCGGTTCCCTGAGCCACGGGAGGTGCTCGGCGGCGTAAGGAGTCAGGGCGTCTCCGCCCGCGCCGGCGGTGGCGAGCAGCACCCCCGCCCCGACCCGCGGATCGGAGAGGTCCTCCGCCTCCCCGGTCACCGGGTCGAGGACGCGCAGGCCCAGGAGCACGCCCGCGGTCTGGCCGCCGAAGGAGTGCCCGGCCGCGGCGATACGGCTCCGGTCCGTACGCCCGGCGAGGCCGGGGACGGCGGCTTCGAGGACGTCGAGGTGGTCCAGGACGCGCTTCATGTCCTCGACGCGGTGCCGCCAGACGCGCGGTCCGCGCGGGTCGTCCGCGGGCAGGCCCACCGTCCTGGAGTCGAGGTGGGTGGGCTGGACCACCACGAAGCCGTGGGCCGCCCAGTGGTCGGCCAGCGGGCCGTAGCCGTCCAGCGACGAGCCGAAGCCGTGGGAGAGGAGGACGAGCGGCAGGTCGTCGCCGGTCACGGGTGCCGATACGCGTACCCGCAGATCCTCGCCACGGCCCGGCGCACGCAGGACGACCGGCTTCACCGAGACGACGGGGGCGGGGGCCGGGGCGGCGAGGGGTATACCGGTCGCCGTCGCTTCCGCTGTGCTTCTGCTTCCAGGTGTGTTCACGTCGTTCACGTCTCCTGTGTGGTCATGAAAGGCGCCGCTCTCCGCAACTGCCGCTCATCGAACGAGGGTTGCGGGCGCGAGGTGCGAGTGGCGGGCAGGCGTGGGCGCGCCGCGTCGCTGACGCCTGCGGCCGGGCCGAGGCCCTGGTGCGGGCCTCGGCGCGTTACGCTAAAACCTGACACCGGCGTCAGAGGCAAGCGTCAGGGGCACGACGCCTGAAGTGTCCGCAAGGAGGCGCTCGATGCGTATCGGTGAGCTGGCCGGCAGGACGGGAGTCAGCGTCCGTGCGCTGCGCTACTACGAGCAGCAGGGCCTGCTCGCCGCGGACCGCAGTCCCAGTGGCCAGCGGCACTATCCGCACAGCGCGGTCGACCGCGTCCGGTTGATCCAGCAGCTGTACGCGGCCGGTCTGTCCAGCAAGGCGATCGTCCAGCTCCTGCCGTGCGTCGTGGACGGACGGGCCACGCCCGAACTCATCGGCCGGCTGGCGGCGGAACGTGACCGCATCGACAGGCGGATCACCGAACTCGCCGGCACCCGCGACCGGCTCGACTCCGTCCTCACCGCCGCCGCCGAGAACCTGCGCACGGGCCGGCCCTGCCCCGCCAGGGCCCGGCGGGAGGCCGCTTGATCCCCTCGGTGCGCGGCGGGGCGGGCTCCAGGTGGCGTGTGCGGACGCCACGGGGCGAGGGGAGCCCGGCGGCGTGACGGAATCCGCGCGGGACCACGGCGGAACCTCGCGGCCGGCCTGCCCCGTCCAACTGGTGCGCGACGGCCCGGCCGGACACCCGAGCTGCCTCGTCACCGGGTATGCCGAGGCCCGGCAGGCGCTGAGCGATCCGCGCTTGTCCAAGGACACCACCGCCTTCTTCGCGGACAAGGAATCCACCCGGCGGCTGCACCCCGCCGTGTCCGCGACCATGCTCGCCAGCGACCCTCCCCGCCACACGCGGCTCCGCCGCCTGGTCACCAAGGCGTTCACCCCGGGCTCCGTGGCACGGCTGCGCCCCTTCGTCGCGCGGGTGACCGGGGAGCTGCTGGACCAGTGGCCCTCCCCGGGTGAGGCCGACGCCGTGGCCGGGCTGGCGATGCCCCTGCCGGTCACCGTGATCTGCGAACTCCTCGGCGTACCGCCCGCCGACCGGCGGGATGTGCGGCGCTGGTCCGGCGAGCTGTTCACGGCGGGCCGTCCGGAGAGGACCGACGCGGCCTCGCACGCGATGGCCGGGTACGTGACGCGCCTCGTCGCCGCCAAGCGGGCCCGCCCGGACGACGCGCTCCTGAGCCGTCTCATCGCGGTCCGCGACGGCGGGGACGGGCTGAGCGAGGAGGAGTTGGTCTCCCTGGCCGTGCTCCTGCTCGTCGCCGGGCACGAGACGACCACCCACTTCCTCGGCAACGCCCTCCTCGCCCTGCTGGGGCGGCCGGCTCTCGCGGAACGGCTCCGCCGCGAGCCGGACCTGCTTCCGGGCGTGCTGGACGAACTGCTGCGCCACGGCTCGCCGGTGAGCACCGCCACGTTCCGGTACACCACGCAGCCGGTCACGCTGGGCGGCACCCGCATCCCGGCCGGCGTACCGGTGCGGGTGGCCATCGGAGCCGCCAACCGCGACCCGGGCCGGTTCCCCGACCCGGACCGGCTGGACCTCGGCCGCGACGCCACCGGCCACCTCGCCTTCGGCCACGGGATCCACCGGTGCCTCGGGGCGCCGCTGGCCCGGGTGGAGGCGGAGGTGGCCCTCCGCATGGTCCTGGCCCGCTTCCCGGCCCTGCGGCTCGCCGTGCCCCCGGAGCGACTCGTGCGGCTTCCCACCCGCCTGGTGCACGGACTGGCGGCCCTGCCCGTCCTCACCTGAGTGTCACCACGTGCCCGCCACATGTGCGGCCGGGTAACCGCGGCACCTCCTGCCGACCGGGGGGCACCTCCTGCCGACCGGCGGCGCGTGGCCCGGTACCGGGGTCTCACCGGAGTCAGGTGGGCTGTTCCGGTGCGGTCGCGGTGGCCTGCTCCCAGCAGGCGCTCACCTCCGCCGCGGTGGTGACCGTCGCCACCAGCGCCAGGGTGTGCCGGACCATCGCCGCGGTGTACTCGGCGGGCACGCCCGCGATGGCGTCGGCCGGGACGACGGCGGTGTAGCCGAGGTTGACGGCGTCGAAGACCGCGTTCGGCACGGCTACGTTGGCCGAGACGCCGGTGATGACGAGGGTGCGTACGCCGAGGTTCCGCAGCAGCGCGTCCACGTCCGTGCCCGCGAGCGGTGAGAGGCCGTGCAGCCGCCGGACGACCAGGTCCTCCTCCGCCACCGGCACGGGTTCGGCCACCCGCACGGCGGGAGTGCCGCTCAACTGCTGGACGGGCAGCCGCTCGGCGGCGCGGAAGAGGCGTGCGTTGCGCCCGGAGCCCCGCCCGTCGGGACGGCGTTCGGCGACGGCGTGCAGCACCTGGACGCCCGCGCGGTGCGCCGCCCCGGTCAGCCGGGCGATGCGCTCCAGCGCACCGGATTCCCGCACCTGCCGGGCCAGTTCGGGCAGCGCGCTCTCCTCCCCCACCACACCGCGCTGGCACTCGACCGTCAGCAGGGCGGTGCCGGCGGGGTCGAGCCGGTCGCACAAGGACCGGTCGGGCAAGGACCGGTCACGTAAGGGCGGGTCGTGCGAGGGCCGGTCGTTCGGTGGCATGGGCGGCGCTCCCTTCTCGTCGGGGCGCCCGCAGGATAGGGAGCATTGCGTGGGACAGGAAGAGCCCGCATGCTTTCTGACAGCCAGTCAGCTACGGGCAGAGGCTTCCGGAAGGCGGAACACGCATGACCGTCACAGGCCAGCGGCGGGGACGCCGGATCATGATGACCCCTCAGGAGCGCGACGCGTTCCTGCACGCCCAGCGCACCTGCCGCGTCGCGACGGTGGGCCGCGACGGAGCGCCGCACGCGGGCGCCCTGTGGTTCTGCTGGGACGGCACCTCGCTGTGGCTGTACTCGCTCGTCCGCAGCCGCCGCTGGAACCAGCTGCGCCACGACCCCCGGCTGGCGGTCGTGGTGGACGACGGGGAGGAGTACGGGGAACTGCGCGGCGTCGAGCTGACGGGCCGCGCGGAGTCCGTCGGCGAGGCCCCGCGCACCGGTGAGCCCTGCCCCGAACTGGACGAGGCGGAACGGCGCTTCCCCGTCAAGTACTTCGGCCTGGAGCGGATGCCGCACGATGGCCGGCACGCCTGGCTGAGGCTGACGCCCGAGTCGGTCGTCTCCTGGGACTTCCGCAAGCTGTGACCCGTCGGCCCGGCCCGCACGCCCGGCCCCCGCCGTACGGCCCCGCGCGGATCAGGAGCTGAGCGGTTCCAGCACCGTCCGCACGTGAGCGGCCAGGCGGGAGCGGATCTCCTCCTCCGGCAACTCCTCCACCGTCCGCAGGTGGGTGACGAGGTCGGCACGGACGGCGGCCAGCAGGGTGTGGGCGAGGAATCCGGCGTCCTGGCCGCCGGTGAGCCGCGCCAGGCTGTCGCGCAGTGTCGTGTGCCACCAGGCGTACGACGCGCTCTGGTACGGACTCGCCGCGCCGGCCTCCTCCAGGGCGCGGTAGAGGCTCAGGTTCTCCAGCTTGGCCGCCGCCAGGGCGTCGAGCAGCGCGGGGATCCGCTCGCGCGGCGGGCTGCCGGGACCCAGTGGCGCGGGTCCGCCGGTGACGGCGGCGCGCAGGGGCGCGGTGCGCCGCTCGGCGAGCGCCTGGAGCAGTCCGGTGCGGTCGGTGAAGGCGCGGAAGACGGTGCCCTTGCCGACCCCGGCCGCCGCCGCCACGGAGTTCATGCTGACCTCTGCGGGGCCGCTGCGGGAGAAGAGCGTCTCGGCAGCGTCGAGCACGGCTTCACGGTTGCGGACAGCGTCGGCACGCCGCCTGGGTTCCGGCATCGGTCACCTCTCCTCGCTCCTCACGGCCAGGGCCGCTCCTCGCCGCACGGCCCGCCCCGGCGTCTCCGGCGCACGGGCCGCCGCCGCATCGCGGCCTCGCCGCACCGGCCGCCCCCGTGCTCCCCGTACGGCCGTGAGTGGCGCTGCGGCGGGCCCCGCCCGGGTGATGGCGGGCCCCGTCCGGGGTGATACGGACCAAAGGTCCGCATCGTAGCCTCCGGCCCGCCGCGCCCGCACCCCCGCCGGACCGCACCCTCACCGCGAGGGCTCCGCACCGCGACGCCCCCTCACCGCGACGGCTCCGCACCGACGTTCCGGGCGCGCCGCCCTCGCGCACGGCCGGGCGCTCAGGCGTAGCGGCCCGCGTCGGCGGGGCGCAGGGCCTCCGCGACGTCGTCGGCGAGGCGCTCGATGTCCCGCGGGGCGAGCGGTGAGACGGTCAGCCGCAGGCCGGGCGGGGAGGCGAGCCGGAACCGGGCGCCGGGCGCGACGGCCCATCCGGCCTGGAGCAGCCGCGCGACCGGGCCGGTCTCGTCCCGTACCGGCACCCAGACGTTCATACCGCTGCGGCCCCGGGCCGGCACCCCCCGGGCGGTGAGCGCGTCGAGGAGCGCGGTGCGGCGCGCGTCATAGGCGCCGGCGACCCGCACGGGATCGATCGCGCCGGTCTCCCACAGGTGCGTCACGGCGTGCTGGAGCAGGTGGCTGACCCAGCCGGGCCCCAGCCGCTGCCGGCCGCGCACCCGGTCGACGGTGAGGGGGTCGCCGGTGAGGACGGCCAGCCGCAGGTCGGGGCCGTACGCCTTGGCGGTGGAGCGCACCAGGGCCCAGTGCCGGGTGGCCCCGGCCAGGGGGTGGAGGGGGAGGTCGACGATGCCGTGGCCGTGGTCGTCCTCGATGAGGAGCACCTCGGGGCGCCGTGCCAGTACGGCGCGCAGGGCACGGGCGCGTCCGGCGGTCACGGCGGCGCCCGTGGGGTTCTGCGCGCGGTCGGTGACCAGCACCGCGCGCGCCCCCTGGCCGAGCGCGCGCTCCAGCGCGTCCGGGAGCGGCCCGTCGTCGTCGAGGGCGACCGGCAGCGGACGCAGCCCGAGCGCGGGGACGAGGTCGAGCAGGCTGCCCCAGCCGGGGTCCTCGACGGCGACGGGGTCGCCGGGGCGCAGATGGGCGCCCAGGACGCGCTCGATCGCGTCCAGCGACCCGGAGGTGACGGCGAGCGGGCCCCCGGGGACCCCGTCCTCGTCGAGCGCGGCGCGGGCCAGGGCGGCGAAGCGTGGGTCGGCGTCGGGGGCGCCGTAGAGCAGGGGGGTGCGTGCGGCGCGGTCGGCCGAGGCGGCCAGCGCGCCGGCGAGCGGGGGGAGCAGGGCGGGGTCGGGGTTGCCGGTGGAGACGTCGACACCGCCGGGGGGCGGTTCGACCCGGACGGATTCGCGGGGGGCGGTGGCCGGCCGTTCCCGTACGCGGCTGCCGCGCCGGCCCGCCGTCTCGATGACGCCCCGGTCCCGCAGGGTGCGGTAGGCGGCGGCGACCGTGTTCGGGTTGACGCCGAGGCGGGCGGCCAGTTCCCGCATCGGCGGGAGGACAGCACCGGGCGCGAGGGCGCCGCTGCCGACGCCGCGCTCGACGCTGGCCGCGATCTCCGCTGCGCCGCTTCCTTCGATCCTGTAGTCTCCTAGCACAAAATCTATTATGCACTAGTGCAATAGGAGTGCGCCGTGACCAGCTCATCGTCCACCGGAACGACCTACTCCCCCACCCCGCGCACCACCGGCACCCGGGCGCGCGACCGCTTCTCCTACGACCGCGAGCTGGTGCACGCCATCCTCGACGAGGGCTACCTGTGCCACCTCGCCTTTGTCCGCGACGGGGCGCCCGTCGTCCTGCCGACGCTGTACGCGCGGGTGGGCGAGCGCCTCTACGTGCACGGCTCCACCGGCTCCCGGCCGCTGCGCGACGCGGGCCGGGCCGAACCGGGGATGCCGGTGTGCGTGACGGTCACGCACGTGGACGGGCTGGTGCTGGCGAAGGCGGCCTTCCACCACTCGATCAACTACCGCTCCGTGGTGGCGCACGGCCTCGCCCACCAGGTCACCGACCACGAGGAGCGGCTGGCCGCGCTCGACGCGATCGTGGAGGGTGTGGTGCCCGGCCGCGCGGACGACTCCCGCCGGGCGAACCCGAAGGAGCTGGCCGCGACCGCCGTGGTCCGGCTCGACCTGGACGAGGTGTCGGCGAAGGTGCGCACCGGCGGCCCCAACGACGAGCCGGAGGACCTGGAGCTGCCGTACTGGAGCGGTGTGCTGCCGGTCTCCCTCGTCTACGGCACCCCGATACCGGCCGAGGAGCCGGCAGCGGACACCCCCGTCCCCGGCTACCTCACCGCGCGCTGATGTCCGCCTCCGCGCTCGGAGCGCCGGCCGCTCCGGAGGACCGGGCGACCGGCGCGGACGGCTCGGCGCGCGCCGCCGGGGCGGAGCGCTGCGCGGTGAACGCGCCGACGAGGACGACGGCGCCGCCCAGCAACTGGACGGCGCTCAGGTGCTCACCGAGCAGCACCCAGGCCAGCACGGTGGCGACGACGGCCTCCAGGCAGGCGACCACGCCCGCCACCGGTGGCGAGAGCAGCCGGACGGCGAGCACCCCGGTCACATATGCGGTCGCGGTGGCCACCAGCACGATCCACACCAGCAGCACCGTCCCGTTCACCGTCGTCCCGGCGATCTCCGCGCTGCCGCCGAGCACCGCCCAGTCGGTGTGCCAGGGACGGGCCACGACGGTCAGCGCGAGGGCACCGATCAGCAGGCCGTAGGCGATGACGCCCATCGGGTCGGCCGGCCGCCTCGCCGCCTCGCCCTCCTCGGGGCCGCTGCCGTGGTCGGAGAGCACGAAGTACCCCACCTGGCAGCACGCGGCGCCGAGCGCGAGCAGCAGCCCGAGCCCGTTGAGCCGCAGCCCCGCCCACACCTCGACGACACAGCTGAGGCCCCCGACAGCCAGCACCATGCCCACGGCGGCGGCCCGCGTCACCGGGCGACGCTGGACGAAGCGCACCCACAGCAGCACCAGTGCGGGCGCCAGGTACTCGATCAGGAGGGCGACTCCCACCGGGATGCGGGAGAGTGCCGTGAAGTAGAACGCCTGCACCCCCGCGACCGCCAGCAGCCCGAAGCCGATCAGCAGCCACGGCCGCTCGCGCACCAGCGAGCGGTGCCGCCAGGCGAGCGGCAGCAGGACGAGGGCGCCGCCGGCCGCCCGCAGCCAGGTGACGTGCAGCGGCTCCAGTCCCGCCTCGATCAGCGGTTTGGCGGCGACCCCCGAACTGCCGAACGCGCAGGCGGAGACGAGGGCGAGGACCAGTCCCGGGGTGCGGGCCCGGGAGACGTCAACGGCGGACGAGTCGGCGTGCATGCGCGCATCATGACAGGGCCGTACAGGAGTGTCACCCCCGTCACTCCTGACAAGGGTGCCTCGGACGATCGCGACGGGCCCCCGGGCGCGGAGGCGTCCCGCTCACCCCCGGGGTCCGGCCCCGGCCTCGGTCCCGTCACCGTGGCCGTGGCCGCCCCGGCCCTCGTCGCCGACCTCCAGCCGGCCGGCCAGCCGCTCCACCTCGACCCCGGCCCGGCGCAGCACCTCCACGGCCCGGCACTCCGGGTCGGCCACCAGCGCGGCGAACAGGTCGACACCCTCCGCCTCGCTCCTCCCACGGCGGCGGGCCCGCTCGGCGGCCAGTTCCAGGGCGGCCCGGGCGCTGGGGGACCAGCCGGGTACGCCACCGGGCTGCTCGGACACGGCGGGTACGGCACCGGAGTCCTCCACGGTGCTCTGCCAGCGCAGCCCGTAGCCGATGCTGCGCTGGACGAGATAGCCGAGGAGCTTGCCCACCTGGGGGCTGCCGCCGTCCAGCAGTTCCCAGGTGGTGCTGTCCGACTCCAGCAGGCTGTGCAGCAGGTGCGCCGTGTCGATCTGCCGGTCGCCGTCCCGCGCCGCCCGGCGGCGTGCGGTGGCGATCATGGCTGCCAGCGCATCACTGACCCGCGGGTCGACGGCGTCGGGTCCCGTGTCGGCTGCTTGGCTGGACGGTGGAGGGCTGTGCACAGCACCACCACATCACATGCGCCGGGCCCTGTTCATCGGCGTTCCGTGGCATATGCCTGTCCCCCAGTGGGTGGGTCCCGACGTCGGACCTCTCCTCCTTGGGGAGGAGGGACGGCGTGGCGGCGGGCCCTGCGCCCGCACCGCACCGCAGCGGGGCGGGGCCGGGAGCCGCACGCCGACGGTGGCCGGTCCTCGTCAGGGCGCGCTCAGTCCTCGTCAGCGAGGATCAGGTAGAGGCTCTTGCGGGCGTCGTTGACCACCCGCAGCGCCTTCTCCCGCTGCTCGGCCGTGCCGGTCGCCCACACCTGCTGGAAGGCGGCGGCCAGGCCGCCGGCCGCGGTGCGCACCTCCTGCATGGCCTCCCAGTCGACAC
>NZ_VJOK01000001.1:859571-869512 GCF_013302895.1 Streptomyces albus subsp. chlorinus
GCCTCGGTGAGCGAGAAGTGCTTCTTGCCGCCCTCGCTCTCGCTGGCGATCAGGCCCTCGTCCTCCAGCAGTTGGAGAGTCGGGTAGACCGAGCCGGGGCTGGGCTTCCATGCGCCGCCGCTGCGCTCGGCGATCTCCTGGATCATCTCGTAACCGTGCATCGGGCGCTCCTTGAGCAGCGCCAGGATCGACGCCCGCACATCGCCGCGCCGCGCCCTGCCGCGCGGGCCGCCGCGCCCCCGGCCGCCGAAGGGCCCAGCACCGAAAGGCCCGCCGAACGGCGGCCCGAAGGGGCCGAAGCCCGCCCGGCCCCGCCCGCCACCGAACGGGTGCCCGTGCCCGCGGCCGGGCCCGTGCGGCCCGAGGGGTCCGGCCTCGCCGGGACCCTCGGGACCGAAGCCATGACCGGGGCCGTGATAACGGGCGCCCGGCTCCCCGCGCCGCCCCTTGCCGCGTTCCACTCCGAAGGGATACATCGCCGGCTCCTTTCACCATCACATCTTTGATCCGTCGCGATGCTTCAACGATATATCGGAACCGATCGCATAACAAGCCCCCGCCCGCCCCGGCCTACCCCCAGGCGCCCCTCGCCCGCGCGGAAACGCGGCCGGCCCCGTACCGTCCTGGGGCATGAGGATCCGTACCGTCGACGCCTTCGCAGCCCGCCCCTACACCGGAAACCCGGCGGCCGTCGTCCTGTTGGGCGCGGACGGCTTCCTTGGGGAGGACCGCCTCCAGACACTCGCCGCCGAGATGAACCTGGCCGAGACCGCCTTCGCGCACCCGCTCCCCGACGACCCGGAGGCGGACTGGGCGCTGCGCTGGTTCACGCCGACGACGGAGGTGGACCTGTGCGGCCACGCCACCCTGGCGACCGCGCACCTGCTCGCCGCCGACGGCCTGCTGGGCGTGGGCGAACGCGTGCGCTTCCGCACCCGCGGCGGGGTGCTCGGCGCCGTAAGGGAACCGGACGGCACGCTCACCCTGGACTTCCCCACCGCCGAACCGGTCCCGGTGCCCGTGCCGGACGGTGCCGCGCGAGCGCTCGGCACCGAGCCGTCGGCCGCCTGGGACACCGGGACGCTGGGCATGCTGGTCCTGGAACTGGCCGACGAGCCCGCGGTGCGCGCCCTGTCCCCCGACCCGGTGGCCGTCGCCGCGCTGCCCAGCCCGGTGACGGTCGTGACGGCCGCCGCCACGCCGTCCGCGAGCAGCGCGGGGCACCCCGCCCACGACTTCGTCTCCCGTGTTTTCGCACCCGCCCAGGGGATTCCGGAGGACCCCGTCACCGGAAGCGCGCACACCGCGCTGGCCCCCCTGTGGTCACGGCGGCTGGGCCGGAACGTCCTGACGGGGCTTCAGGCCTCGCGGCGCACCGGGTACGTCCGCACCACACTGCGCGGCGACCGCACACTGCTGGGCGGCAGCGCGGTCACCGTCCTGGACGCGACGCTGCGCACACCGCTGTAGCCGCACGCACCATGGGCGGCGCGGGCGCCCGCGGGGCCGGGCCCCTGCCGTGGAGCCCCGCGGCGCGGGGCTCCACGGCGGGGGCCCTCACGGAGTGGGCAGCCAGTCCACCTTCCCCGCCAGCAGCGCGTAGCCGACGAAGGCCACGATGTCGATCAGCGCGTGCGCCACCACCAGGGGCCCCACCCGCCCCCACCGCCGGTACAGGAGGACGAAGACGACGCCCATCGCCACATTGCCCAGGAACCCGCCGACGCCCTGGTAGAGGTGGTACGAGCCGCGCAGGACCGCGCTCGCGGCGAGCGCGGACAGCGGAGCCCAGCCCAACTGGTCCAGTCTGCGCAGCAGGTAGCCGACCACGATCACCTCCTCCAGCACGGAGTTCTGCACCGCGGAGGCGATCAGCACCGGATACTTCCACCACACCTGGGGCAGCGACTCCGGCTCGACGGTGAGGTTGAAGCCGCTCGCCTGGGCCAGCAGGTAGAAGCCGATGCCGCAGCCGCCGACGCACGCGGCGACCACCGCGCCCCCGCCCAGGTCGAGGGAGGGCCTGCGCCGGTCGAAGCCGAGGACGCGCAGCCCGCCGGCCCCCTCGCGGGTGAGCAGGTGCGCCACCAGCGCGACGGGCACCAGCGCGGTCGCGATGCCGAACAGCTGCCAGGCCAGGTCGAGCCACGGCCGCCCCGGCGCCTGCGAGGAGTTGAGCCGCGCCGCCTGGTCCCCCAGCCCGCCCGGCCTCGTCAGCGCCCCCACGAAGCTGATCAGCGACGAGACGCCGCTGGCCCCCAGGGAGAGGGCCAGGACGAGCAACGTCTCCGTACGGAGTGCGCGCCGTGGCAGGCGCTCTCCGGCGAGACCCGCCCGCGCGGGCGGCGGGTTGTCAGGCGCCTGTGCGCGCACCCGTACCTCCTGTGTGCCTGTGCCGTATCGACGTGCGTCCGGCGGTCGCGCCCGTACCTCCCGCACGCCGCCGCGCGGACAGCTTCCGGGACGTCGACCGCCCTGCCACGACACAGCTTGCCCGACGACTCCCCGGCGGCCGGTCCGCGGGGGCACGGCGCGGTCCCCTCGCGCGGACGCCGCGAGCCTGCCCGGCGCCGGCCGGCTCCCCCACGGTCCCCGGCCTCCCGCCGGAGGACCGGGGCTCGTGCGCGCAGGGCGGACGAGCGGCGCCGCCCAGGACCCCTCGTCGGGAACCGCCGCCAAGTCCCGTCGCCGGCAACCGTGGTCAGAGCCGACGCCAGGAGCCGCGGTCAGAGCCGGCGTCAGGGCCCGTTGTCCCAGGTGTGCACGGCGGCGCCGTCCGCCGCCCGGTCGCAGTAGGCGCGTGTGACGGCCGCCAGCGCCTTCTCGCGGTCGAGCCCCGACTCCAGCGCCCGGCGGTAGGCCGACGCCTGCCAGGAAGCGCCGTTGACCCGCAGCCGGCACCGCTCCTCGATCACCGACAGGCAGCGGTCGCGGTCCGCGGGCTCCACACCCCAGGCGTCCAGCCCCGTGGCGGCCAGCGGCAGCAGTTCGTCCCGTACCAGCCGGGTGGCGGGCTGCCGTGCGAGGCCGCCTCGGCCGGCGCGCGGCCACCACAGCTCGGCCTCGATGCCGTACCGGCAGGCCGCCTCGAAGTTGCGTTCGGCGTACTCGAACGGCATCCGCTGCCACACCGGCCGCGGATCGTCCGCCAGGGCGCGCACGAGACCGTAGTAGAAGGCGGTGTTGGCCAGCACGTCGGTCACCGTCGGCCCGGCGGGCAGCACCCTGTTCTCCACCCGCAGGTGCGGCGCTCCCTGCATGATCCCGTAGACCGGCCGGTTCCAGCGGTAGATGGTGCCGTTGTGCAGGGTCAGCTCCGGGAGGGTGGGCACCCCGCCGGTGGCGAGGACGCGCTCGGGGTCCTCCTCGTCGCAGATCGGCAGCAGGGCGGGGAAGTAGCGCAGGTTCTCCTCGAACAGGTCGTAGGCGGAGGAGATCCAGCGCTCCCCGAACCAGGTGCGCGGTCGCACCCCCTGGGCGGCCAGTTCGGGTGACCGGGTGTCCGTGGCCTGCTGGAAGAGCGGGATGCGCGACTCGCGCCACAGCTCGTGCCCGAACAGGAAGGGAGAGTTGGCCCCCATGGCGATCTGCGCCCCGCTGATGGCCTGCGAGGCGTTCCACACGTCGGCGAACCGGGCCGGTGTCACCTGGAGGTGCAACTGGACGGAGGTGCAGGCGGACTCCGGCGCTATCGACTCCGAGGTGCTGGTCAGGTGTTCGACGCCGTCGATGTCGAGGACGATCTCCTCGCCGCGGGTCGCCATGATCTGGTCGTTGAGCAGCCGGTAGCGGTCGACCTCGGTGAGACTGGCGGACGTCAGGTCGCGCGCGGTGAGCGTGGGCAGCGTCCCGATCATGACGATCCGCGCGTCCACCTCACGGGCCTGCCGGTCCGCGTACGCCAGTCCGGTGCGGAGTTCCTCGGCGAGCTGGTCGAGAACGCGTCCGGAGAGCGTGTGCGGCACGATATTCACTTCGAGGTTGAACTGCCCCAGTTCCGTCTGGAAATCCGCGCTCGCGATGCGCTGGAGAACTTCGGCATTCACCATGAGCGGCTGGCCCTCGGCGTCCGCGAGATTCAGCTCGATCTCCAGTCCCATCAGATTCCTGGGCCGGTCGAACCTCTTCTCTTCCAGTAGCTGCCGCAGTCCCTGGAGACACGCGTGCAGCTTCTGCCGGTACCGCCGTCGATCGGACAGGTCGAACCTGTCGGCGACGACTTTCTCTCCCATCGGAGGCTTCCTCCCTGCTCGGGGCTGGTGCCGGGGCCGTCCCGGCCGAGCGTGCACCGATGATGCCCTGCCCGGCCGCCGGTAACGCCTGGCAGGGCTGACCGGGCGGGTAACCGCCGCTAGGCTGGCGGATGCCGGACGGCACATTCCCTGGGCATACGGCGGCGTCCCAGCCCTGCGGCACACTTCTCGTGATAAACACCGGCGACATCAGGCCGACCGCGTTTCCGGTGAATTCCGAGGTCATTGCCCCGCACTTGTCGTACCCGCAGGTAAAAAGGTTGCCGATTCGGCTGGTTATGCCCTTTCAGGAAACACCGGGCCAGGTTAGCGGAAACACTCTTCGAACACATCTCGTATAAACTACGCCAACGAGGCAGAGACTTGGCGTTCCCGGCCGCCCCTGTCGACCCCTCCCGCCGCGTTCGCGGTCCTTTTCCGCGCCGACACCGCCGTCCGCGCCCACGCCAGCACCATGTGTCTCCGAAGAGAGGCGTCCCGCCATGCCCCTGCACGTATCCCCGGCACCCGCCCCGGCCCTGCGCAGCGTCCAGACCGCCCTCGGCCTCCCGAGAACGGTCAGAGGCACCCGGGTCCCCGCGGCGCTGCGCACGGCCAAGGGCCCCCTGCGCGCCGAACTCCCGCTGCCCACCTACGAGATGGCGCGGGTGGCCCCCAACGCCACGGAGCGCGCCGCCAGGACGGCGGCGCCCACGCCCCGCACCCGGCTGACCGGCTGGCGCTTCCTGCTGCGCGACGGGGCCACCGGGCAGGAGGGCGGCCAGGGCACGGCGTACCTCGGCACCGCCGAGGCGGTCCTGACCGCGGACGGCTGGGCCTTCGGCCAGTTCCGGCAGGGGCCCTACGTGCTCTCCACGGTGCGGGCGGTGCGGCAGGCCGAGGCGCTGCCCGCCTCCTACCAGCCGCGCCTGCTGTCCGTGCCCGAGCTGTACATGCTCACTCTCTGGCTGCACCAGGACGCCTCCGCCGATCCGGCCGAGGGGACGCCCGACCCGGCCGACCTGCTGATCCCGCTGGCCCCCGCGCCGCCGGGCATCGCCCCGCACACCGCGCACCGCGTGGACGCGCTGCTGCCGGTGCTCACCCGCCGGCTGGTGGCCGCCCCGGCCGCCGCCCCCGGTACGGCGGCCGGGCCGCTGCTGCGCACCCCGGCGTGACCGTCGCACACACCGACGCCGCAGCGAGCGGGACCGGACACGTCGGCGTGCCGTCGTAGGCGGGCTGCTCCGGACGGACTAGTCCTTTCCGTGCCCCGAACTCCCCCGAAAGAACCGCTGTGTTGGACGCAACCGCCCGTGAGGGTGACGCGTCTGTGCGGTTGGGTACGAGCTGACGCGAAATCCCTGCGGATTCGAGCCGGCGGCGGAACACTGGGGGACGGACCGAACGTACGGGGTTACGGGGGGATCGGCCATGCAAAGCAAGCGCCGCAGGACAGACGCCATCACACGACGGAAGACGACAGCGACCATGTGCCAGCACCAGCCACCGTGCCCGACAGCGGACTCAGCCGACAGGGAGGCCGCGCGGCCCGTGGCCCACCACCCCGAACAGGGGTGGAGCCTGCTCTGCAACGGAGTCCTCCTCTTCGAGGACACCGGAGAACTGCTGCCGGACGGCCAGATCATCGCTCCGCACCGCCCGCTCGGCATCCGCCACGTCACGACGGCCGCCTGAGCGCGCCGCGCGGGACGCACGCCGGGAGGATCACGGAGTCACGGCCCAGGGCCGGTCCGAGGTCGCCACAGAGGTACGGCCCAGGGCCGTGGCGCATCACCACCGGATACGGCCCCAGGCTGTGGCGTATCACCACTGAATACGGCCCAAGGCTGTGGCACATCACCACTGGATACGGCCCAAGGCTGTTGCGCATCACCACTGGATACGGCACCGGGCCGGTACGGGATCGCCGTACCCGCCCGGTGCCGTTGCCGTCTCTCCTCGCGGGCCGGTCCGGCTGCCCGCCGGACCGGCCCCGGGGTCACCCGGCGTCGTACTCCGCGACCGGCGGGCACGAGCAGACCAGGTTGCGGTCGCCGAAGGCGCCGTCGATCCGGCGCACCGGCGGCCAGTACTTGTCGGAGGCGTCCACCCCGGCCGGGAAGACGGCCTCCTCACGGCCGTAGCCGTGCTGCCAGTCGCGGGCGAGCATCGCGGCGGTGTGCGGGGCGTTGCGCAGCGGGTTGTCCTGCGCGTCCCACTCCCCCGAACCGACCTTGTCGATCTCCGCACGGATCGCGATCATCGCCTCGCAGAACCGGTCGAGTTCGGTCAGGTCCTCGCTCTCCGTCGGCTCGATCATCAGCGTCCCGGCGACCGGGAACGACATCGTCGGCGCGTGGAAGCCGTAGTCGATCAGCCGCTTGGCGACGTCGTCGATGCTCACGCCCGTCTGCTTGGTCAGCGGACGGACATCGATGATGCACTCGTGCGCCACCAGCCCGTTCGGGCCGGTGTAGAGCACCGGGTAGTGCGGTTCCAGGCGCTTGGCGATGTAGTTGGCGCTCAGCACCGCCACCTGCGTCGCCCTGCGCAGCCCCTCGGCGCCCATCAGCCGCACATACGCCCATGAGATCGGCAGGATGCCGGCCGAGCCCCACGGCGCGCCCGAGACCGGCCCGATACCCGTCTCCGGCCCCGCGGCGGGCTGCAGCGGGTGGTTGGGCAGGTAGGGCGCCAGGTGCTCGCGCACGCCGATCGGCCCGACGCCCGGACCGCCGCCGCCGTGCGGGATGCAGAACGTCTTGTGCAGGTTGAGGTGCGAGACGTCCGCGCCGAACCGCCCCGGCCGGGCCAGGCCCAGTAGCGCGTTGAGGTTGGCGCCGTCCACATAGACCTGCCCGCCCGCGTCGTGCACGGCCGCGCACACCTCGGTGATGTGCTCCTCGAACACGCCGTGCGTCGAGGGGTAGGTGACCATCAGGACGGCCAGCTGGTCGCCGTACTGCTCGATCTTGGCGTGCAGATCGGCCACGTCCACGTCGCCGTTGTCGCTGGTCCCCACGACCACGACCTTCATGCCCGCCATGACGGCGCTGGCCGCGTTGGTGCCGTGCGCGGAGGAGGGGATCAGGCAGACGGTGCGCTGCTCCTGGCCGTTGGCGCGGTGGTAGGCGCGGACGGCCAGCAGCCCGGCCAGCTCGCCCTGGGAGCCCGCGTTGGGCTGGAGGGAGACCTTGTCGTAGCCGGTGACCTCGGCCAGCCGCTCTTCCAGCTCGCGGATCAGCGTCAGATAGCCCTCGGCCTGCTCGGCGGGCGCGAAGGGGTGCAGCGAGCCGAACTCCGGCCAGGTGACCGGCTCCATCTCCGTGGTGGCGTTCAGCTTCATCGTGCACGAGCCGAGCGGGATCATGCCACGGTCCAGCGCGTAGTCGCGGTCGGCCAGGCGGCGCAGATAGCGCAGCATCGCCGTCTCGGAGCGGTGCTCGTGGAAGACCGGGTGGGTCAGGTACTCGTCGGTGCGCAGCAGCCCCTCGGGGAGCGCCGCCCCCGCCTCCGGCCGGGAGGCGTCCCCGGCGATCCGCGCGTCCAGCGCGTCCGGGTCCGCCCCTTCCACGCCGAACGCCTGCCACACGGCCGTCAGGTGCTCGCGGCGGGTCGTCTCGTCGCAGGCGATGCCGACGTGGTCGGCGTCGACCTCCCGCAGGTTGATCCCGGCCTCCCGGGCCCGCCCGGCCACCTCGGCCGCCCGGCCCGGCACCCGCGCGGTGACCGTGTCGAAGAACCGCTCGTGGACGACCTCGACGCCGCCTGCCCGCAGCCCCTCCGCGAGCAGCACGGCGCAGCGGTGCGTGCGGCGCGCGATGGCGGCCAGTCCGTCCGGCCCGTGGTAGACGGCGTACATCCCGGCCATCACGGCGAGCAGCACCTGGGCGGTGCAGATGTTGCTGGTGGCCTTCTCACGGCGGATGTGCTGCTCGCGGGTCTGGAGTGCGAGCCGGTAGGCCTGGTCGCCGTCCGCGTCCTTGGAGACGCCGACGAGCCGGCCGGGAAGGCTGCGGGCGAACTTCTCGCGCACGGACATGTAGCCCGCGTGCGGCCCGCCGAAGCCCATCGGCACGCCGAAGCGCTGGCTGGAGCCCACCGCGATGTCCGCGCCCAGCTCGCCCGGCGACGTCAGCAGCGTGAGCGCGAGCAGATCGGCGGCCACCGTGACGACCGCGCCCAGCTCGTGCGCCCGCTCGATGACGGCCCGCGGGTCGCGCACGGCACCCGAGGCGCCCGGGTACTGGAGCAGCACGCCGAAGACGCCGCGCTCGGCGACCTCCTCGGGGATGCCGTCGCCCAGGTCGGCGACGACGACCTCCACCCCGGTGGGCTCGGCGCGGGTCCGCAGCACGGCGACGGTCTGCGGCAGGCAGTCCGCGTCGACCAGGAAGACCCCCTCCTTGACCTTGCCGACCCTGCGGGCGAGCGCCATCGCCTCGGCGGCTGCCGTGGACTCGTCCAGCAGGGAGGCACCGGCGGTGGGCAGCCCGGTCAGGTCGGCGACCACCGTCTGGAAGTTGAGCAGCGCCTCCAGCCGGCCCTGGGAGATCTCCGGCTGGTAGGGGGTGTAGGCGGTGTACCAGGCGGGGTTCTCCATGACGTTGCGCAGGATCACCGGCGGCGTGAACGTGCCGTGGTAACCCAGCCCGATCATGGAGTGCAGCACCTGGTTGCGGCGCGCGAGAGAGCGCAGTTCGGTCAGCACCTCGGCCTCGCCGCGCGCCTCGGGCAGCGCCGGCAGCTCGGTGCTGCGGATCACGTCGGGCACCGCAGCCGCGGTCAGCTCGTCGAGCGATCCGTAGCCGACCTGCGCGAGCATCTTGGCCTGCGCCCCGGCGTCGGGGCCGATGTGGCGGCGCTCGAAAGGCGTGCCGCCGTCCAGCGCGGAGAGCGGGGTGCGAGAGGAAGTCATCTGCGGGGGCCTCCTGGTCTGTGCGACCTGCGAGGGGCACCTTTACGGGTGCCCGGACGGCCTCCCCCTCTGTCATCTCGACCTGAGAGTTTCACCGATCCTCCCGCGACATCCAGGAGGCTCGGCTTACACCGTCGGTGAGGAGGGGCTTCGGCACTGGACCGGGGCCCGCCCTGCTTTCCAGAGTGACCTCGTCCGCGCGGTACGTGAGCCTGAGAGATTCCGGGGAGGAGTTGCTCCTTCGGCGCCTCCGGCAACTTCACCGGAGGACTCTCCCGCACGGGGTCGACAGCCACGACGAGCGTATCAGCGCCCCCTTGAGCGGTAACCCGGAGTGCACTCGAGTGGCCAACGGTCCCAACGTGCCGTTTCGTAGTGAGTACGAGCATGAGCAGCAGGTCACCAGCCGTGGGAGGAGACCCGTGCAGACAGACATAGATCCGCGGAGCCTGATCGGCCGCAAAGCGTTCGACAGCCGGGGCGACAAGATCGGCACCGTGGACGAGGTGTACCTCGACGACGCCACCGGCGAGCCCGAGTGGGCGGCGCTGCGCACCGGCCTCTTCAGCCGGGACGCGTTCGTGCCGCTGGAACCCTCCAGCCTGGACGAGACGGGGTTGCGGATCCCGTTCGAACGGGAGCTGATCCGGGGGGCGCCCGACTTCGGTGTGGGCCGCCACCTCTCGCCGCAGCAGGAGCTCCAGCTCTACCGCCACTACGGGCTGGAGGTCCCGGCGTCCGGCGAGTCCCCGGCGCCGCCGCCCCCGGACCGCGACTTCGGGCGTATC
>NZ_VJOK01000001.1:869549-879519 GCF_013302895.1 Streptomyces albus subsp. chlorinus
GGCTCCTCCACGCCCGCGCTCCGTGCTCGGCGGGGGCCCCGGCGGGCCCGTCCGCCCGCGCGGCTGCCCCGGCCTCGCCCCGGGCCGCCCTGGCCTGCGCGAACAGGTCCTCCTGCGTGAAGTCCGCGAGCCCGCTCACGCCCACGCCCAGCAGCCGCACCCCGGCCGTGGTGTCCACCCCCGCCAGCAGCCGCAGCGCCGCCTCCCGGACGACGTCCGGGTCGTCGGTGGGCCCGCGCAGCGTCTCGGATCTGGTCAGCGTGGAGAAGTCGTAGCTGCGCACCTTCAGGACGACGGTGCGCCCCGACCGCCCCGCGGCGCGCAGCCGCGTCACACACCGCCCGGCGAGCCGCTCCACCTCCAGGCGCACCCGTGTGCGGTCGGTCAGATCGACGTCGTAGGTGTCCTCGACGGAGACCGATTTGGCGTCCCGCTCGGCGACCACGGGACGGTCGTCGATGCCGTGGGCCATCGCGTGGACCGAGGCGCCGTGCGCCTTGCCGAGCAGCCGCAGCAGCTCGTCCTCGCCCGCCTCCGCCACCTCCCCGACCGTGGTGATCCCCGCTCTGCGCAGCACCTCTCCCGTCGCGGGGCCCACCCCCGGAAGCGTCCGCACCGGCATGGGCGCCAGCCGCTCCCGCTCGGTGCCCGGCTCGATCAGCACCAGCCCGTCGGGCTTGGCCTGCTCCGAGGCGATCTTGGCCAGCATCTTGGAGCCCGCGATCCCCACCGAACCGCTCAGCCCCGTCGCCGCCCGGATCTCCCGGCGGAGCCGCTCACCGACCTCTCGTGCCCCCTCAGCGCCGCCCTGCGTCCCTTCCAGCGCTTCCCCGGCCTCCAGGTCCACGAACGCCTCGTCGAGGCTCAGCGGCTCCACCAGCGGCGACAGCTCGTGCAGCAGTTCCATCACCACCTCGCTCACCGCGCGGTAGAGCCCGAAGCGGGCCCCGAGGTACGCCGCGTTCGGCGCCAGGCGTCTGGCCTGCGCGGTGGGCATGGCGGAGTGCACCCCGAAGCGTCTCGCCTCGTACGAGGCGGTGGAGACCACCCCGCGCGGACCCAGCCCGCCGACCACGACCGGCTTCCCGCGCAGGCTGGGCTTGGACGCCTGCTCCACAGCGGCGAAGAAGGCATCCATGTCCAGATGCAGGATGATCGGCCGGGTCCTCACGTCCTCAGATGGTGCCGCATGCCACTGACAATCACGTGACAATCACGGCGGTCCCGCAGGCCCCGCAGGCGGGGCCCGGTTCACCCCGCGCGATTGCGGCGGCGCGCCAGCTCGTCCTCGGGGTGTTCCCTGATCAGGGTCTCGCCGGTGTCCACGCGCTCCCCGTGCAGCTGGGAGAGCGCGCCCTCGACGTCCTTCCACACGACGCCGACCGCGATCCCGAAGACGCCCTGACCGCCCTGGAGCAGATCGACGACCTCGTCGGGCGAGGAGCACTCGTACACGGTGGCGCCGTCGCTCATCAGCGTCATCCGCGCCAGATCGGTACGGCCGCGCGAGCGCAGGTGCCGTACGGCGGCACGGATGTTCTGCAGCGAGACCCCGGTGTCCAGCAGACGCTTGACGATCTTGAGGACCACGATGTCGCGGAAGCTGTAGAGCCGCTGCGTGCCCGAGCCGTAGGCGGGGCGGATGCTGGGCTCCACCAGGCCGGTGCGCGCCCAGTAGTCGAGCTGCCGGTAGGTGATCCCGGCGGCCGAGCAGGCGGTCGGGCCGCGGTAGCCGACCCGCTCGGCCGGCGAGTCCGCCGGTGGTTCGGGGGTTCCTCCCGGCCTCGGGCCACGGGAGGGTGTCGGCGACGGCCGCCCCGGGGACACCTCCCGGCCGGAGGCTGGGGGTGGGCCGTCGGATAGGGACGAGTCGCCAGCCGCTGTGCCTTCGCCGCCGGTGCTTGCCACGCCGACCTCCGTCCTTCACATCCCGGGTTACCCCCGGAACCTGCCCACATGAAGGTAGGCAGTCACTCCGAGTGCGTCAACGATCGCCACACTCGGCACGGCGAGTGATAATGCCCCAGAGGGTGGTTTCACGTGCCCCCGGACGGGGAAAGGCTGGCCGGATGGCCGCGGGCCGGCAGTCCGGGCCACCACGCCGAGCCCCCCGGCAGGAGTGGCCCCAGCCGGGCGGCTGCGCGCACGGGCGTCACTGGCTGCTGGTGCCGAAGTCCTCCGGAGAGATCTGGTCGAGGAACTCGCGGAACTTCTCCACCTCGTCCTCCTGCTCGTCGGGAATCGCGATACCCGCGTCGTCCAGCACGTCGTCACTGCCGTAGATCGGCGTTCCGGTACGGAGCGCGAGCGCTATGGCGTCGGACGGGCGGGCACTGACTTCCACGCCGCTGGCGAAGACCAGCTCCGCGTAGAACACGCCTTCCCGCAGGTCCACGATGCGGACCGCGGTCAGCTCCTGGCCCACTGCCTCCAGAACGTCTTTGAACAGGTCATGGGTAAGTGGGCGTGCGGGGGTCATGCCCTGCTGGGCGAAGGCGATCGCCGTCGCCTCCCCCGGGCCGATCCAGATGGGGAGGTAGCGGTCGCCTCCCACTTCGCGCAGGAGCACGATCGGTTGGTTGGTGGGCATTTCCACCCGGACACCCACGACGTCGAGCTCATTCACACAGTAACCCTAGGCCGTGCCGCGCCTGTTTGGGTAGTCGGGCAGCCGCCCGGCGGCCGCGTCGGCGTGCCGATTCAGTCACCCGGGGAGCTGGGCGAGGCCCGCACAAAGGCCCCGTAGAGCCGCACGGACAGGTCCGCCAGCTCCTCGGCCGTGCTCGCGGCACCCGCCCTCGTACGGGCATCCGGGTGCAGCCGGAGGGGAGCCACGAGCTGCTCGACGAGATCCAGCTGCCGGTCGGCGCAGATCTTCAGCGCCCGCAGATGCCGGGCCTCCAGCCCGAACCGGCCCAGCTCGGCCACCAGCCGCGCCACCTCCGCCTCATCCGGGCCGTACGCGCCGTCCGGGCCGGCGCCGAGCAGCCCGTACTCCTCCCAGTCGGCCAGCTCCCCGTCCGGCACGCCGACGGCCCTCAGCAGCTCCTCGCGCCCCAGACGCACGGCCGGAGCCGGATGTGCGGGAGGGGGCCCGGGAGCCGGAGGGGGCGGCTGGAACCCGTCGGGTTCCCCGGGCTCGCGGGAGGGCGCCGGGACGACCGGGAGAGGCGCCCCGTCCTCCGCGGCCTCCAGGTGCTCCCTGATCACTCTGAGCGGCAGATAGTGATCCCGCTGCAACCGCAGCACATAGCTCAGCCGCTCGACGTCCTCGGGGCGGAACTTCCGGTAGCCCGACGGGGAGCGCGCCGGCTCCACCAGACCCTCGGCCTCCAGGAAGCGGATCTTGGAGACCGTCACCTCGGGAAACTCCTCGCGGAGCGCCTGGAGGACGGCACCGATGCTCATCGGCGCCGTCCCCGTCCCGTCGGCGGTGCCCGTCGGGGCATCGCCGGACACCGTGTGCGGCATACGTCTCCCTGCGGTCTGCGGGTCTCAGACGGTGCGCGGGCTCCCGTAGAAGACCAGGCGGTACTTGCCGATCTGCACCTCGTCACCGCTGCTGAGCGGCACTCCCGCCTCGATCCGCTCGCGATTGACGTAGGTGCCGTTCAGGCTGCCGACGTCCGAGACGGTGAAGCCGCCGTCGGGGCCGCGCCGGAACTCCACATGACGACGCGAGACGGTCACGTCGTCCAGGAAGATGTCGCTCTCCGGGTGGCGCCCGGCGGTGGTCAGCTCGCCGTCGAGGAGGAAGCGGGCACCCGAGTTGGGACCGCGCCGCACGATCAGCAGCGCGGAGCCCATCGGCAGCGCGTCCACCGCGGCCTGGGCCTCAGGAGGCAGCACAGGAGAGATGTGCTGGCCCGTCGACTCCGAGTCGTAGGCCTCCAGCCCGGAGATCGAGATGGTGGACGTCGTCTCGGACGCCCCTTCCGCAGGGGCGCCGCCCCGCAGGGGGGCGCCGCAGTTGGAGCAGAACCGGCTCGCTTCCGCGACGCGGGCTCCACACCTGTTACACACCGGCAAGGCAGAACCTCCACCCGAATTTGAGGTTTGCGGTGCCTGGGAACCTATGCGGCCCTGCGTACCAGGGTCAACAGAAACCGCGCCGCGACCACCCGAATTGTCTCCCTGGGGCCCGGCCACCTCGTCGCGGAAGAGCGGACGCTCGGTGCCGGCCGCCGGCGCCCCGCCCGTCATCTCCGTATCCCTGGGGGCACGGTGCCGTGCGGAACCCGCGCCGCCGCCCCGGCGGCTCTTGCCGAACAACTTCGCAAAAAAACTCACGGGCGATTCCCCTCGCACGAAACAGACCCGCCCGTGGGGCAGGACAGACCCTCGATGCTCTCATTGGCCACCCTCGACGCTCGACTAACGTCTGTGACCTGTAGACAGTTTCCCTCACACGGTGCCCGACCGACCCGCCGACCCCCCGCAACTCTTCTCACCATCTCACTGCGATGACGACCGAGCGTAGTCAGGCCGCTTCGCCTGTCGCAAGGCGTCCACGGTGATCTTCCCCGAGCGGGTCACCTGCACCGTGGCCTGCTTGTTCTTCAGCGTCTGCACCACCCCGCCCGGGATGTTCAGCGCCGGCTCCAGATCCGCGGGCTTGCCGATGACGTCGAACCGGTACGGCGCGTCGATCCTATGCCCGTCCACGTTCACCCCGCCGCCACTGTCGGTGAAATAGCTGCTCGCGACCACCCGCACCCCGTTGACCTGCATCGCCTCGGCCCCCGCCGCCCGCAGCTCCTGGACTGCGTCCAGCAAGGTGTCCGAATCCGTGGTCCCCGCCCGGTCGTTGATCGTCATACGGATGCCCGGCCCCTCGGCCCCCACCGTGCCGGCCAGCACGCCCAGCTGCGCCGCCTTCTCCCGCGTCTGCTTGCGGGCCTCCTCCGCCTGGTCGGAACTGTTCTCCAGCTCGGTGCGCTGCCCGCTCAGCCGGCGCTTCTCGTCCTCCAGCCGCTTGGTGCGGTCGTCCAGCTCGTCGAGGATGCGCACCAGATCCTCCTGGCGGGCCCCCCGCAGGGCGCTGTTCTCGCTGGTGGAGCGCACCTGGATCGCCAGGCCGAGGCCGAGCACGAACAGCAGGAGGGCCACGATGAGTTGGGCACGGGTCACCCGCGGGGGCCACACCGCCTTGGCGAGCCGCTGCCGTCCCGTCAGCCGCGGCGCACCGCCGTCCCGCTGTCCGGCCGGCTGTCCGGGGTGCTCCCGCGGGGAGCGGTGCTCGGGAGTGCTGCCGTCGCTCATCGGCCTCACGCCCTGAAGACGTGCCGGCGGATGGCGGCCGCGTTGGAGAAGATCCGGATGCCCAGGACGACGACCACACCGGTCGAGAGCTGGGCGCCGACCCCGAGCTTGTCACCGAGGAAGACGATCAGCGCCGCCACCACCACATTGGACAGGAACGAGACGACGAAGACCTTGTCGTCGAAGATGCCGTCCAGCATGGCCCGCAACCCGCCGAACACCGCGTCGAGCGCGGCGACGACGGCGATGGGCAGATAGGGTTCGACCGCCATCGGCACCACGGGCCGGACGACGAGTCCGGCCACGACTCCCACGACGAGGCCCAGTACGGCGATCACGATGTGCTGCCCTTCCCTGTCCGCACAGGTTTCGCTGTTCTCAGAATCAGACTCGGCGCGGCCGGCAGCCGGACCTCGTCCTGGACGGAAATGCTGGTTCTGGCACCGTAGTCCTTGTGCAGGACGTACAGGTACTGCCCGTCGACGCTGTCCTGGAAGGTCCGGCTGAACTTCTGTCCCGGCCCGATCGCCAGCAGCGTATAGGGCGGCACCAGCGGCTTGTTGTCGACCAGGATCGCGTCGCCCGCGGCGCGGATGGCGGAACGTGACGTGAGGCGCTGGCCGTTGATCGAGACGCCCTCGGCGCCCGCCGCCCACAGCCCGTTGACGACGCGCTGGAGATCGCGGTCCCGGATCCGCCCCGTGTCGGAGAACCCGTCGCTCTGCCGCGGTCCGTCCCCCTTCCCGGAGCCGGCGTCCTTCGCGTCGTCGACCACCAGCTTGAGGCCCGGGCCCTTCGCCGCGGTCGCCCCGGCGAGCAGAGCCGTCGTCCTGCCGCGGGCGTCACCGTGCTTCGCCAGGACCTCGCGCTGCTCGGCCTCCACGGAGGAGCGCAGCTTGTCGACGTCCTTCTGGAGCTTGTCGGCCTCCTTGCCGCCCGACTCGATCCGCTCGATCAGCTCCTGCTTCTCCTTGGCGATGGTCGGCGCGGAGACGCGAGCCTGCGCGGCGCCCACGGTGACCACGAGCGCGGCCAGCACGAGCCCGGCGGCCAGCCCGAGCTTGGCCCGCACGGTGCGCGGCATCCGCGAGCGCCCCACCTCACCCCGGCGGGCCGCCGCTTCCGCGTAGCCGTCGTCGAGGCTGTGCTCCATCACATTGGTCAGCAGCGACATCGAAGCGTCGGGCCGCGGAAACCGCGACGAGGTGCTCCTGGGTGGCTGCTGCAGCGACATGCCGCACATCGTCGCACGTCGAGACCCGTGCCGCCGAACGGGCCCACCGGCACGCCGGGCGGCGGGACTTGCCCCCGCGAGAGGGGAGGCCCCGCCGCCCAGGGCGCTACTCGATCAGTGACCGGCGCTGTCGACCACGGCCGCCCACTCGTCCAGCAGCGCCTGCGCCGACGCCTCGTCCGGCCCCTCTGCCCACAGATGGGTGACGGCCTCGGCCGGGTCGGGAAGCACCATCACCCAGCGGCCGTCCGACTCGACCACGCGCACGCCGTCCGTCGTGTCCACCGACCGGTCGCCGGCCGCCTCCACCACGGTCCGCATCACCAGCCCCTTGACCGCCCACGGCGTCGCGAGGTCCCGGCGGCTCACTTGCGCCCGCGGGATACGCGCGTCGATCTGACTGAGGGTCAGCTGCGTCCGGGCCACCAGCCCGATCAGCCGGACGAACGCCGCGGCACCGTCGAAGACCGAGCTGAACTCGGGGACGATGAAGCCGCCGCGTCCGTCACCGCCGAAGACGGTGTTCTCATCCCGGCTGACCCGGGTGAGGTCGTCGGGCGAGGTGGTCGTCCACTCGACCTGGGTGCCGTGGTAGGCCGCGACCTGCTCGGCGATACGAGTCGTCGTCACCGGCAGCGCCACCCGGCCGCTGCGCCGCTCCGCGGCGATCAGGTCGAGCATCACCAGCAGCGCCCGGTCGTCCTCGACGATCCTGCCGTGCTCGTCCACGAGGGAGATGCGCTCACCCACCGGGTCGAACCGCACACCGAAGGCCGCGCGCGCCGAGGCCACGATCTCCCCGAGCCGCACGAGGCCGGCCCGCCGGCTCTCCGCGGTCTCCGTGGGCCGCGACTCGTCGAGCCCCGGGTTGATCGTCAGCGAGTCCACCCCCAGGCGGCCCAGCAGGCTCGGCAGGACGAGGCCGGCGCTGCCGTTGGAGGCGTCCACCACGACCTTGAGCCCGGACTCCGCGATACCCGTCGTGTCCACGGCACGCAGCAGTGAGCCGGTGTAGGAGTCGTAGACGCTGGAGGGGAAGCTCAAGTCCCCGATCTCACCCGGGAAGGCCCTGCGGTACTCCTGGCGCGCGTAGACGCGGTCGAGCTTGCGCTGCCCAGCCTGGGACAGATCGGCGCCCCGCTCGTCGAAGAACATGATGTCGACCGAGTCCGGCACGCCGGTCGTCGTACGGATCATGATGCCGCCGGCGCTGCCCCGGGCCGTCTGCTGCCGGGCCACGGGAAGCGGCACGTTCTCCAGGTCCCGTACGTCGATGGCGCTGGCCTGGAGCGCCGAGATGATGGCCCGCTTGAGCGCGCGGGCGCCCCGGGAGTGGTCGCGGGCGGTGCAGACCGTGGAGCCCTTCTTGAGGGTCGTCGCGTACGCCCCCGCGAGTCGTACGGCCAGCTCGGGCGTGATCTCCACGTTGAGGATGCCGGAGACACCACGGGCCCCGAACAGATGCGCCTGGCCGCGCGACTCCCAGATGACGGAGGTGTTGACGAAGGCGCCGGCCTCGACCGTCTTGAAGGGGTAGATCCGCACGTTCCCCTGGACGATCGATTCTTCACCGATGAAGCACTCGTCCCCGACGACCGCACCGTCCTCGATCCGCGAGGCCCGCATGACGTCGGTGTTCTTGCCGATGACGCAGCCCCGCAGATTGCTCTGCGGGCCCACGTACACGTTGTCGTGCACCACCGCGCGGTGCAGAAAAGCACCACTCTTGACCACGACGTTGGAGCCGATCACGGAGTGCTCGCGGATCTCCGCGCCCGCCTCGACCTTCGCGTAGTCACCGATATAGAGCGGACCCCGCAGCACCGCGTCCGGATGCACCTCGGCGCCCTCGGCCACCCACACGCCGGGCGAGATCTCGAACCCGTCCCGCTCGACGTCCACCTTGCCCTCGAGCACATCGGCCTGGGCCTGCACATAGCTCTCGTGGGTGCCGACGTCCTCCCAGTAGCCCTCGGCGACATAGCCGTAGATCGGCTTGCCTTCCTTCATGAGCCGCGGGAAGACATCACCGGACCAGTCCACGGGCACATCCGGCTCGACGTAGTCGAAGACCTCCGGCTCCATCACATAGATGCCGGTGTTCACAGTGTCCGAGAACACCTGCCCCCAGGTCGGCTTTTCGAGGAACCGCTCGACCTTTCCGTCCTCGTCCACAATCGTGATGCCGAACTCCAGCGGATTGGGCACCCGCGTCAGACAGACGGTGACCATCGCTCCGCGTTCCCGGTGGAACCGGATCAGGTCGGTCAGATCGAAGTCGGTGAGCGCGTCGCCGGAAATGACGAGGAACGCGTCGTCCTTCAGCGCCTCCTCGGCATTCTTGACGCTGCCGGCCGTGCCCAGTGGCTTCTCTTCATGGGCGTAGGTGAGCTCCATGCCGAGCTCCTCGCCGTCACCGAAGTAATTCTTGACCAGCGAGGCCAGGAATTGCACGGTCACGACCGTTTCGGTGAGCCCGTGACGCTTGAGCAGCTTCAGCACGTGCTCCATGATCGGCTTGTTCACCACTGGCAGGAGCGGCTTGGGCATACTCGCGGTCATCGGCCGAAGGCGCGTGCCTTCGCCGCCAGCCATCACGACGGCCTTCATGTCGGAAGCGTCCTCCTCGTACAGACGACGGTCATGCCGACCTTCACCCATCCAGGATGGCCCACAAAGTAGCTTTCAGGGCAGTTGGCCTCCGGGGTGGAGGAGGGTGCTCAGTCGGCCTCAGCATCCGCGCTGATCAGACGGCGGACCTGGACCACGTAAAGGATCCCTGCCCACCAATACAGCGCAGTACCCCAACCGGCGAAGGCCCATCCGAAAATCGCAGCGAGTGACGCGGCCCACCCGCTTCCGTCACTGAGCAGCAGCAACGGGAAGGCGTACATCAGGTTGAACGTGGCGGCCTTGCCCAGAAAGTTGACCTGCGGTGGCGCAAAACCGTGCCGGTCCAGGACCCACACCATGACCAGGAGCAGCAGTTCCCGGGCCAGCAGCACGAGAGTGAGCCACAGCGGCAGAATCTCACGCCAGGTCAGCCCCACCAGTGTGGAGAGGATGTACAGCCGGTCGGCGGCCGGGTCGAGAATCCGTCCCAGACTGCTGATCTGATTCCACCGGCGGGCCAGTTTGCCGTCGAGGTAATCGCTGACCCCGCTCGCGGCGAGCACCAGCAGCGCCCACAGGTCGCAGTTGGGCCCACCGAACTCGGGCCACAGGATCAGCCACAGGAACACGGGCACGCCGACCAGGCGAGCCATGCTGAGGATGTTCGGGATGGTGAGGACCCGATCCGTCTGGATCCGCGTCTCCTGGACCTCCACCCGTGGGCCTCCTGAATGAGCGTGCCAACGATGCTCCCTGACCCTACCCGGCGGCGCTCACCCAGCGTGCACGGGGTGCCGCTATCGGGACATCGCGGTGGATGACGGGCACGCGTGGAAAAAGAAAAAGGCCTTGTTGGCACCG
>NZ_VJOK01000001.1:883299-900589 GCF_013302895.1 Streptomyces albus subsp. chlorinus
CCCTCTTGGTTCTTCCCAAGCCTACCACCGCGTTTTCGGTGATCCGAAATCCCCTCCGCGCCGAGGCGCAGAAGATCGACCGTCCGAAACCGGTGGAATCCTGGAGTGCCGCCCTCGCCGCTCTCGGCGCCGGGCAGGCATACGACAGTACAGCTCACCGCGTCGGAGAGGCAAATCGGTTCTGCGGCGGTTCCGCACGGGCCGGCCCGGCTTCCGGTCTGGAGGGGCCGAGGGAGAGGAGGGGGAGGAAGGGGCGCCGTGGACAGTGCGGAGGCGGCTGGAAGCAGGGGGTGGCGAGCGGGTTCCGGGGGGTGGGACCCGCCCGCGCACTCGCGCGGAATCAGCTGTTCCTATGACTTACGCTTCTGAACGGTGCGCCGTCCTGAACAGGTAGCGACGGCGGCTGATCGAAACTCCGCCCCTTGGAGGCTTCCCATGACCACCGTGTCGTCCCCGTTGACCGGGCGTGCCATCGGCCTGGCTGCTGTGCCGGATCCGGTGTTCTCCGGGGCGATGGTGGGCCCCGGCACCGCCATCGACCCCGTGCGGGAGCGCACCGAGGCCGTGGCGCCCGTGGACGGGGTCGTGGTCTCGCTCCATCCCCACGCGTTCGTCGTCGTGGACTCCGAGGGGCACGGGGTGCTGACGCACCTGGGGATCGACACCGTGCAGCTGAACGGTGAGGGCTTCGAGCTGCTGGCCGCCAAGGGGGACACCGTCACGCGGGGTCAGCCCATGGTGCGCTGGGACCCGGCCGCGGTGGAGGAGAAGGGGAAGTCTCCCGTCTCCCCGGTGATCGCGCTCGAGGCCACCGCCGACGCGCTCGCCGACCTGGTGGAGGACGGCGACGTCGAGCGGGGACAGACGCTCTTCGGCTGGAGCTGACACACAGCCCGGCCCCTTCCCTGTTCTCCTCCACGTGTCACCGGGAGTCCCCTCCTACGCGTGCGCGGGCCGGGCGGAGTACGACCGCGGTGGCACCGGTGCCGCCGCCGACCGGAGACGGGTGAGATGGACACAACGCTTCGAGGCGTGGGTGTGAGCCACGGCGTGGCGATCGGCGAGGCGCGGCACATGGGCACGGCCGTGCTGGAGCCCCCGGCCAAGCAGATCGCCGCCGACGAGGCGCCGCGTGAGCAGCAGCGGGCGCGGCAGGCCGTGGAGGCGGTCGCGGCCGATCTGGTCGCGCGGGGGAACCTCGCGGGCGGTGAGGCGCAGGCCGTGCTCGAGGCGCAGGCCCTGATGGCGCAGGACCCGGAGCTGATGGCCGACGTCGAGCGCAGGATCGCGGTGGGCAGCACGGCGGAGCGCGCCGTCTACGACGCGTTCGCCGCCTACCGGGCGCTGCTGGCGCAGGCGGGCGACTACCTGGCCGGGCGGGTGGCGGACCTGGACGACGTGCGCAACCGGATCGTCGCCAGGCTGCTGGGCGTCCCGATGCCGGGGGTGCCGGACAGCGACCGGCCGTACGTGCTGATCGCGCGGGATCTGGCGCCCGCGGACACGGCGCTGCTCGATCCCGCCCTGGTGCTCGGCTTCGTGACCGAGGAGGGTGGGCCGACGAGTCACAGCGCGATCCTCGCGCGGGCGCTGGGGGTGCCCGCCGTGGTGGCGCTGCCGGGTGCGTGCGACCTCGCCGAGGGCACGGTCGTCGCGGTGGACGGCAGCACCGGCGAGGTCGTGGTGAACCCGACCGACGCGGAGCGCGCGGCGCTGGCCAGGGACGCGGAGGAGCGGCGGGCCGCCGTCGCGGCGGCGACGGGCCCGGGTGCCACCTCGGACGGGCACAAGGTGCCGCTGCTGGCGAACGTGGGCGGCCCCGCCGACGTGCCGGCGGCCGTGGAGGCGGGCGCCGAGGGTGTGGGGCTGTTCCGTACGGAGTTCCTGTTCCTGGACGACAGTGAGCGGGCGCCGTCCCAGGAGAAGCAGGTCGAGGCGTACCGGCAGGTGCTGGAGGCGTTCCCGGAGGGGCGCGTGGTGGTGCGGGTGCTCGACGCGGGTGCCGACAAGCCGCTGAGCTTCCTGACTCCGGCCGACGAGCCGAACCCGGCGCTGGGGGTGCGCGGGCTGCGGACGCTGCTGGACCACCCGGAGGTGCTCCAGGGACAGCTGCGGGCGCTGGCGAAGGCCGCGGAGGGGCTGCCCGTCTACCTGGAGGTCATGGCGCCGATGGTGGCGGACCGCACGGACGCGAAGGCGTTCGCGGACGCCTGCCGGGCGGCGGGGCTGAGCGCGAAGTTCGGCGCGATGGTCGAGATCCCGTCGGCGGCGCTGCGGGCCCGGTCGGTGCTCCAGGAGGTGGAGTTCCTGTCGCTGGGCACCAACGACCTGGCGCAGTACACCTTCGCCGCCGACCGGCAGGTGGGTGCCGTCTCCCGGCTCCAGGACCCGTGGCAGCCGGCGCTGCTGGACCTGGTGGCGCTCTCGGCGGAGGCCGCGAAGGCGGAGGGCAAGAGCTGCGGGGTCTGCGGTGAGGCCGCCTCGGATCCGCTGCTGGCGTGTGTGCTGACGGGGCTCGGGGTGACGAGCCTGTCGATGGGGGCCTCGGCCATTCCGTTCGTACGGGCGCGGCTGGCCAAGCACACTCTGGCGCAGTGCGAGCGGGCCGCCGCCGCGGCGCGGGCCGCGGACAGCGGGCCGGAGGCGCGGGCTGCGGCGCAGGCGGTGCTGTCCGGCGAGTGAGCCGGGCGCGGGACCGACGCGGTGAGGGCCGCTCCGCCGGTGCGGGGCGGCCCTCCGTCGTTTCCGGTCCCGCCCGGTCCCGGTCAGCCGCGGTCGCGGGCGAGTCGCTCGTAGAAGCGGAGCAGTCCGGCGTTGTCGACGGAGCCCGGGTTGACGGCCTTCTCCATGGCGGTGCCCTGGAGGAGCCGCTTGACGGGGACCTCCAGGCGTTTGCCGGTGAGGGTGTGGGGGACGGCGGGGATCTCGATGATCTCGTCCGGTACGTGGCGGGGCGAGAGGTTCTGCCGGATGGTCCGCTTGATCCTCTCGCGCAGCGCGTCGTCGAGGACGGTGCCCTCGGCGAGGTGGACGAAGAGCGGCATCCAGTAGCCGCCGTCGGGCTGTTCGACGCCGATGACGAGGGATTCGCGGATCTCGGGGAGGCGTTCGACGGCCTCGTAGATGTCGGCGGAGCCCATGCGGACACCCTGGCGGTTGAGGGTGGAGTCGGAGCGGCCGTGGATGACGACGGTGCCCCTGCTGGTGAGGGTGATCCAGTCGCCGTGGCGCCAGACGCCGGGGTACATGTCGAAGTAGCTGTCGTGGTAGCGGGAGCCGTCCGGGTCGTTCCAGAAGCGGACGGGCATGGAGGGCATGGGCTGGGTGACGACGAGTTCCCCGACCTCGTCCACCAGCGGCCGGCCGTGCGGGTCCCAGGCGGCCAGGTCCACGGCGAGGGAGGGTGCCTGGAGTTCTCCGGTGTGGACGGGGAGGGTGGGGACGGCGCCGGCGAAGCAGCTGCACACGTCGGTGCCGCCGCTGACGGAGGCGATCCACATGTCGGGCGAGACCTCGTCGTGGATCCAGCGGAAGCCGTCGGGCGGGAGCGGGGAGCCGGTGGTGGCCACGCACTTGACCGCCGAGAGGTCGAAGTCGCGGCCGGGGCGGACGCCGGCTTTGCGGCAGGCCATGACATAGGCGGCGGAGGTGCCGTAGACCGTGGTGCGGGTGCGTTCGGCGACGCGCCACTGCGCGGCCGTGTCGGGGTGGCCGGGGCTGCCGTCGTAAGTGATGACGGTGGCGCCGGTGAGCAGCCCTGAGACCAGCAGGTTCCACATCATCCAGCCGGTGGAGGTGAACCAGAAGAAGCGGTCGCCGGGTCCGAGGTCGTTGTGCAGGGTGAGCTGCTTGAGGTGTTCGACCAGGATGCCGCCCTGGGACTGGACGATGGCCTTGGGCAGTCCGGTGGTGCCGGAGGAGTACAGGACCCACAACGGGTGCTGGAAGGGGACCTGTTCGTAGACGGGTTCGGCCTCCGAGGTGGTCAGGTCGGCCCACTCCAGCGCGCCCTCGGGTGCGGGGGTGCCCAGCAGCGGGACGTGGACGACGGCGCGGAGGGTGGGCAGGGCGGCGCGGAGTTCGGCGACGGTCTCGCGGCGGTCGTGTTCCCTGCCGCCGTAGCGGTAGCCGTCGACGGTGAACAGGACGACGGGTTCGACCTGTTGGAAGCGGTCCAGGACGCTGCGGGCGCCGAAGTCGGGGGCGCAGGAGGTCCACACCCCGCCGACGGCGGCGGTGGCCAGGAGGGCGACGGCGGCCTGCGGGATGTTGGGCAGGTAGCCGCTGACGCGGTCGCCGGGTCGCACACCGAGGCGGCGCAGTTCGCGGGCGAGGGAGGCGACCTGGGAGCGCAGGGTGCGCCAGCTGACGGGGGCGGGTTCGTGGGTCTCGTCGACGTGCAGCAGGGCGGGCTCGTCGGCGCGGGCGGGGTCGTCGGCCGGGCGCAGCGCGTGCTCGGCGTAGTTGAGGGTGGCGCCGGGGAACCAGCGGGCGCCTGGCATGCGCGCGTCGGCCAGCACGGTCTCGTACGGGGTGGTGAAGCGGACGCCGGACCACTCGGCGAAGGCTCCCCAGAAGGTGGCCAGGTGCGCGGTGGACCAGCGGTGCAGGGCGGCGTACGAGGCGACGGGGTCGTCCGGATCGGGTGCGGGGGCGCCGTGGTGGCGGGCGGCCCATTCCTGGAAGCGGATCAGACGGGTGGCGGGGATGTGCTGCGGGTCGGGCCGCCAGAGCGCCTCCGGCTCGGAGGGGTGCGAGGTGCTGTCGCTGTGCTCAGCGGTCATGGCGGCTCCCTGACGTCCTGTTCCCGTCGTCACTCTTCGGCCGGGACGATGCCATGTGAGCACGGGTTGTGCCAGGGCACGCCTCACACACCCCCGCTGTGCGGGGTGTGCGAAGACCATGGTGACCAACGGGTGAACGGCCGCTGAACAGCGCTGACGTGGGGCGTTGTCGGTGGCAGGCTGAGCAGCATGGACGCGCGTGACCTGGTGCGGTCGGTGACGGTGGGCGGGACGCGCCAGGGGGTGCGGGCGTTGCGCTGGGCGTGGCGCAGACGGCGGGCGGACGCGGTGGGGCTGCCCCGGCAGCGCGCGGAGCGGGCCCGTACGCCGGGCGAGGCGGTGGGGGCCGAGCCGTGCCCCGGGGGCGGGGTGGTGCGGTTCACGCGCTCGGTGCTGCTGGTGCGGGTGACGGTGACGGGTGCGGTCTTCCTGGGCTGGGACGGTGCCGAGCCGGAGCCGTCGTACGCGCTGGCGGGTCCGTGTCCGGCGCCGGACGAGCGGGCGCGGCTGGAGCCGGACAAGGACGGCGGCTGGCGGCTGGTGTCCGAGCGGGTGCTGGTGACGGTCTCGCGGTACGGCGCCGTGGAGGTGAGCACGCCGGGCGGGGCGCTGCTGCGCCGGGACCGGCCGCCCCGCTGGTGGGAGGGGACGGGCCGCGAGGGCGGGGCCGGCGGGTCGTCGGCAGCCGCCGGGCCGCGCTGGCTGCAGCGTTCCGAACTCCCGGCCGACGCCCGGTTCTTCGGGCTGGGCGGCAGGACGGACGGGCCCCGGCTGCGCGACGGGACCTACCGGCTGTGGAACACCGCCCCGGGGCCGCAGGGCGCGGCGTCGGTCACCATGCCGGTCCTGGTGAGCGTGGCGGACCCGGGCACGCTCCTGGTCTTCCACGACAACTCCTTCGACGGCTCCGTCACCGTGCGGGAGGGCTCGGAGGGCCTGGGCTCGGGGCACGACCGGCCGGCGCGGTGCGAGGTGCGGATGGCCGGCGGGCCGCTGCGCTACTGGGTGGTGGCGGGCGCGCCCTCGCGGGTGCTGCACGGCTGGGCCGCGCTGACGGGTGCCCCGGCGGTGCCGCCCCGCTGGGCGCTGGGCCACCAGCACGCGCCGGGCGGTGACTTGGACGAGGAGCGGCTGCGGCGGGTCGCGGAGGGCTTCTTGGCGCACGGGCTGCCGCTGCGCGCGCTGCACCTGGGCGGTGCTCCCCGGGCGGGGCATCGCGCTTCCACGGTGGACGAGGCCCGCTCTCCCGGCCCGGTGCGGCTGTCGGCGCGGCTGCTGGGTGCCGGGGTGCGGCTGGTGCCGGCGGTGGAGCCGGCGGTGCGGGCGGAGCCGGGCCATCCGGTGTTCGACAGCGGACGGGCGGCCGACGTGTTCGTGCGGGAGGTGCGGGGGCGGACCGTGCTGGGCGGCGCCCCGTCCGGGGACGCGGTCTTCCCGGACTTCACCGACCGGCGGGTGCGCAAGTGGTGGGCCGCGCAGTACGGGGAGCGGCTGGAGCAGGGCTTCTCCGGCGTGTGGCACACGGGGAACGAGCCCGTCTCGCTGTGTGCCTTCGGTGACCGGACACTGCCGCTGTCGGCGCGGCACGCCCTGGAGGGGCGCGGCGGGGACCACCGGGAGGCGCACAACGTGTACGCGCTGGCCATGGCGAAGGCCGGGTACGCCGGGCTGCTGGAGCTGCGGGGCGAGCGGCGCCCGTTCGTGGTCTCCCGGGCCGGGTGGGCGGGCATGCAGCGGTACGGCGGTGCCGGGGCGGACGCACCGGTGGCCGGGTGGGCCGGTCTGCGGGCGGCGTTGTCGCTGGTGCTGGGACTGGGGCTGTGCGGGGTCCCGTACGCGGGGCCGGACGTGGCCGGGGGCGCCGAGCCACCCTCCCCCGAACTGCTTGCGCGCGCCCTGCAGTTGGGGGCGTATCTGCCGCTGTTCCGTACCGGCCCCGCCGCTTTCGCGCAGGGTGACGGGCCGTGGGAGTGCGGCGCGGAGGTGCTGGAGCAGGTCCGGGCGGCGCTTGCCGAGCGGGAGCGGCTGGTGCCGTATCTGATGACGCTGGCCCAGCTCGCGCACCGTACCGGCGCCCCGTACGTGCGCCCCGTGTGGTGGCAGCACCCCAGGGACCGGCGGCTGAGGGACTGCGAGGACGCGTTCCTGCTGGGGGACGCGCTGCTGGTGGCCCCGGTGCTGGAGCCCGGCGTGCGGGTGCGCGCGGTACGGCTCCCGGCGGGCCGCTGGTACGACACGGCGACCGGCCGCTCCTGGGACGGTCCCGCCACGGTGCGGCTCGCGGCGCCGCTGGGACGGGTGCCGGTGCTGGCCCGGGCGGGGGCCGCCGTGCCGGTGCGGGGCGCGGACGGGGGCACGGAGCTGGAGGTGTGGCCGCCCGTCCCGGGGCGAGCGGGCGGCGGGCTCTACATCCCCGATCCCGGCGAGGGCTGGGAGCGGCCGGAGGCGGAGCGGTTCACGGTGCGGGGCGCGCGAGGCGGTGCCGTGGTGGTGGAGCGGGAGGGCGGCGGCGCGGTGGGGCTTCCGGTGCGGGTGCGCTAGGCGCGGGCCCGGTGCTCCGCTCCGGGCCGGCGACGGGAGGCACCGGACCGGGCCCTCGAAGCACCGGACCGGGCCCGGGCGCCGGCCCGTCTCACACCTTGCGGCCGACTCCGCCGTAGACGGCGACCTCGGGCGGCTCCCCGAACGGGAGGGCCTCGGGGCGCCAGTGCGGGCAGGAGACGACGCCCGGTTCCAGTAGTTCCAGTCCGTCGAAGAAGCGCGCCATCTGCTGGGGGCTGCGCGGGGTGTAGGGCACGGCGCCGCTGCCCGCGTTGAACCGGTGGATGGCCTCCACGTAGGCGGGGTCGGTGTCGCTGCCGTCGTTGAAGCCGAGGTAGCTGCCGGGTGGCAGCGCGGCCATCAGTTCGGCGGTGACGGCGCGGGCCTCGTCGTAGTCGCCGACCAGGCCGAGGATGCCCATCAGCATCAGGCCGACGGGACGGTCGAGGTCGAGGGTCTCGGCCGCCGCTTCGAGGATGCGGGCCGGATCGCGCACGTCGGCGTGCAGGTAACTGGTCGCCCCCTGGCGGGTGCTGGTGAGCAGGGCCTGGGCGTGGGCGAGGACCAGCGGGTCGTTGTCGACGTAGACGATGCGGCTCTCGGGGGCGACCCGCTGGGCGATCTCGTGGGTGTTGTCGACGGTGGGCAGGCCGGTGCCGATGTCGAGGAACTGTCTGATCCCGGCCTCGCCCGCGAGGTGGCGGACCACGCGCCCGGTGAAGGCCCGCGAGTGGCGGGTGATGTCGACCATGCCGGGGAAGATCGCGCAGATCCGGTCGCCGGCGGCGCGGTCGACGGCGTAGTGGTCCTTGCCGCCCAGCAGGTAGTTCCAGATCCGCGCGGAGTGCGGGACGGTGGTGTCGATCCGCGTGGGCGGCTGCTGCGCCCGGGCCGTGCGGTCCGTCATGGCTGGCTCCCTGGTCGACTGGTGGCTGACTGCGGTGGTGACTTCGCCTGGCCGGCCGCGGCCGGCCGCGGCTGTCGGGTGCCGGCTCAACGTACCGTCAGTGGCACGGCCTCTGGAGCCGTGTGTGCGCCATTCCAGCACGCGGGTGCCCGCCCGCGCCGACCGGGGCGGCAGGGCACCGCCCCGGTCGGCCGTCGGGCGTGGTGCGCTCAGTGGCGGGAGGCCAGGGAGCGGCGGGAGACGGGGAAGTCGAAGTAGGTGTCGGGGAAGGTCTCCGGCTTGTGGGTGAAGTGCCACCACTCCTCGGGCAGGTTGGTGAAGCCCTGCCGCTCCAGGGTGGTCTTGAGCAGCCGCCTGTTGGCGCGCTGCTCGACGGTGACGCGGGGGTCGTCGGTGTGGGCGAGCGTGTCGAAGCAGTCGAACCCGGTGCCGGTGTCGACGGAGTTGTCCGGGAACCGCTCCGGCCGGGGCGCGTAGCAGGGCTTCAGCGGCTCGCCCGGCACGTAGGGGCGGGTGGGCTTCGCGGGCAGCTTCACGACGGTGATGTCCACGGTGCTGCCCCGGCTGTGGCCGGACTTCTCGGCGATGTAGCCGTCCGCGAACAGCCGGTTCTTCTCCACGCGCGGGTAGAACTCGGCCTTCATGCGCTGGTCGTCGAGGTCCTTGGCCCAGCGCACGAAGTGGTTCACGGCGCGCTGGGGGCGGTAGCAGTCGTAGACCTTGAGGGTGTAGCCGCGCTCGAGGAGGGAGCGCTGTGCGCGGGCGAGGGCCTGGGCGGTGTCCTCGGTGACCAGGCACAGCGGTGCGCGGTAGCCGTCGATGGGCTCGCCGGCGAAGTTGTGCGGGGTGAAGTAGCGGATCTCCTGGCGGATGGTGGGGGCGACGTCGTGGAGGGCGACGAACTCCTCGGGGGCCCTGGGCTCGCCGCGCCCTCCCGGGCCGGTCCGGTCCGCAGTGGCGGGTGCGGGGGCCGCCGCGAGGGAGACGAGTGCGACTGCCGCGACGAGAGCTGCCCGGAGTGGGGTGCGGAGGGTTCTCATGCCCTCTCGTCTACCAGGAGGGCGGAAAGGAGAAACGGTGGCTCGGGACCACCCCCGTCGGCCCCGTGCCACCGTTCTCGTTCTGTCCGGACGCCGGTCCCCCGGGGGCGGTTCGCATGATCGGGGAGACGTACGCGCACGTGAGGATCTGGTGACGTGCTCGTGACAGTCGCAACGATCACGTCGCACAGCAGGCCGGGCCGGGCGGTTGTGCCGCCGACCTTGACTGCCCCCCACCGGGCCTGAACACTGCCGTCACGCTCGTCGCGGACACGCCGTCAGGCCGGGTGGAGCCGCCGATCGGCGGGGCCGTGCGGCACCGATCGGCGGGGCTTCGGCGCGCCGCTCGGCAAGGCCGCATTCTGATCTCGACGTCCGAACGCACCTATCGAGGGGTCGTCAACCATGACGGACAAGTACGTCGCAGCCATCGACCAGGGCACCACCTCCAGCCGTTGCATCGTCTTCGACCAGCGGGGCGGGATCGTCGCCGTCGACCAGCGGGAGCACCGCCAGATCTTCCCGAAACCCGGCTGGGTGGAACACGACGCCACGGAGATCTGGGAGAAGGTCCAGTCGGTCGTCGCCGGGGCGCTGGAGCGCGCGGGGCTGCGGGCCGACCAGTTGAGCGCCATCGGCATCACCAACCAGCGGGAGACGACGCTGCTGTGGGACCGGGCGACGGGCGAGCCGGTGCACAACGCGATCGTGTGGCAGGACACCCGTACGGCCCAGCTGTGCACCCAGCTGGGCGGCGAGGACGGCCAGGACCGCTTCCGTGACCGTACGGGGCTGCCGCTGGCCAGTTATTTCGCGGGGCCCAAGGTCGCCTGGCTGCTGGACAACGTCCCCGGGCTGCGGCAGCGCGCCGTAAGAGGGGAGCTGGCCTTCGGCACCATCGACTCCTGGCTGATCTGGAACCTGACCGGCGGCACCGACGGCGGGCGGCACGTCACCGACGTCACCAACGCCTCCCGCACCATGCTGATGAACCTGGAGTCACTGGAGTGGGACCAGTCGGTGCTGGACGCGATGGACGTGCCGGCCGCGGTGCTGCCCGAGATCCGCTCGTCGTCGGAGGTGTACGGCACCGCTGTCGGGCAGTTGGCGGGCGTGCCGGTGGCCTCGGCGCTGGGTGACCAGCAGGCGGCGGTCTTCGGCCAGACGTGCTACGGCGTCGGCGAGGCCAAGAACACCTACGGCACCGGCTCCTTCCTCCTGCTGAACACCGGGAACCGGCCGGTGCCCAGCAAGAACGGGCTGCTGACGACGATGGGCTACCGGCTCGGCGGCGACGCGCCGGTCTACTGCCTGGAGGGCTCCATCGCCATCACCGGCGCCCTGGTGCAGTGGTTCCGCGACCAGCTGGGCATCATCAGCGACGCCTCCGAGATCGAGCCGCTGGCCGCCAGTGTGGAGGACAACGGCGGGGCCTACATCGTGCCCGCCTTCTCCGGGCTGTTCGCCCCCTACTGGCGCTCGGACGCGCGGGGCGTCGTCACCGGCCTGACCCGCTACGTCACCAAGGCGCACCTGGCGCGGGCCGTGCTGGAGGCCACCAGCTGGCAGACCCGCGAGGTGGTGGACGCCATGTACCAGGACAGCGGGGTCGAGATCACCACCCTGAAGGTGGACGGCGGCATGACGGCCAACGGTCTGCTGATGCAGCACCAGGCCGATGTGCTGGGGGTTCCGGTGATCCGTCCGGTGGTCGCGGAGACGACGTGCCTGGGCGCGGCCTACGCCGCGGGGCTGGCCACCGGCGTGTGGTCCGACCTGGACGAGCTGCGCTCCCACTGGATGCGCGACGCCGAGTGGACGCCCCGCATGAGCGAGGAGGAGCGGGAGAGGGAGTTCGCCAACTGGCACAAGGCGGTCGAGCGCAGCTTCGGCTGGGAGCAGTCGGGCTGAGTTCCGGTGCGCCGGCCGGGGCTCAGGCCCCGGCCGGTGTGCGCGGGGCGGCCCGCATGGCGTGCTCCACCACCGAGACCAGGACGTCGCGGGCCGACTCGCGCACGCGGGCGTCGCACTGCAGGACGGGGACGCCCTCGTCGAGGTCGAGGGCGTCGCGGATGGACTCGGCGGGGTAGCGGTCGGCGCCGTCGAAGCGGTTGACGGCGACGGTGAAGGGTATGGAGCGGCGTTCGAAGTAGTCGATGGCGGCGAAGCTGTCCGCCAGGCGCCGGGTGTCGGCCAGGACCACGGCACCGAGCGCGCCGTTGGCCAGCTCGTCCCACAGGAACCAGAAGCGGTCCTGGCCCGGGGTGCCGAACAGGTACAGCACCAGCTGTTCGTGGATGGTGATGCGCCCGAAGTCCATGGCGACAGTCGTCGTGGACTTCGCCTCCACCCCCTGGGTGTCGTCGAAGGGGCGGCCCGCCTCGGTCAGCCGCTCCTCGGTGCGCAGCGGCTTGATCTCGCTGACCGCCCCGACCAGGGTGGTCTTGCCGACGCCGAAGCCGCCGGCCACCAGGATCTTGAGCGTGACCGGCTCGGCCGGGGCCTTGCCGCCGCCCCGCTCAGAGCGCCCGAAGACCATTGATCACCTCTCTGAGGATGCTCTCGTCCGGCAGTTCGGCCGGAGGAACGGGTCGGGTGACGCGTACCAGACCGGCTTCCAGCAGGTCGCCGATGAGGACGCGGACGACACCGACGGGAAGGTCCAGCTCGGCCGCCAGCTCCGCCACGGAGAGGGTGGAGGCGCGGCAGAGCCGGACGATGTCGAGGTGCTCGGGCACCAGGGCGTGGTCGGCCAGGAGCTTGTCCTCGGCCACGGAGCCGTCCGGGTCCTTTGGACCGGGGTCCGGGCCGTCGGCGATGACGAGGGCGATGAGGTCGAGCTGGGCCTCCGGGGCGCTGCTGCGGGTGCGGCCCCGCGTCATCGCGTACGGCCGCACCACGGGTCCTGCCGCGTCGTCGAACCAGTGGTCCGTCATCGCCGGTCCCGCCCCCTCGTCCCCTCGTCCCGTCATCCTTCGTCGTACTGTCAGCGGTTCCCTGTCGCTCCGCCGTCGTCCTGGCCCGCGCGGGGTGCGGTGCCCAGGTGCACGCCCACGCGCTTGACCAGCAGGGTCATCTCGTAGGCGACCTGGCCGACGTCGGAGTCGGCGTCGGAGAGCACCGCCAGGCAGCTGCCGTCACCCGCCGCCGTGACGAAGAGGAACGCCTCGTCCAGCTCGACCACGGTCTGCCGCACGTCGCCGGCCTCGAAGTGCCGGCCGACGCCCTTGGCCAGGCTGTGGAACCCGGAGGCGACAGCGGCCAGATGCTCGCTGTCCTCCCTGGTGAGGCCCTCCGAGGCGCCCCTGGCGAGGCCGTCCCCGGACAGGATGAGAGCCTTGCGGATGCTTCCGACGCGCTCGACCAACTCGTCGAGGAGCCAGTTGAGTTCGCCGCTTCCAGCGGAGTGCGATGCGGCGTGCGGTGCGGTCATCGACCGTCCCCTCCCGGTGTCGTTCCTGGTGCGGTCTCCCCCGCGTCGTGCGGCGGCTCGCTCTCGCGTCTGCCGCGTTCCCAGCCGCGCTGGAGGGAGGCCATCTTGCTGCGCACTGCGTCGGCGTCCCGCTCGGCGGCGTCCGACGTGCTGGAATCCTGGGTGCCCGGCCGCCGGTCCGGCATGCGGGTGCCGGCGGTGGGGCTGTCCGTCCTGAGCTGCGGCGCGAGGTTCGCCTGGCGTACCCGGCGCGGCAGTCCGCCCGCGCGCCCGCCACCGGACCCGGCACCGGGACCAGGGACGGGGCCCGGTCCGGGGCCGGCGCTCGCGGACGGCGTGTCCGGGGCGGTGCCGCGAGGCTGTCGCGCCTCCGGCGCCGGCACCGGGTCGGTGCCGGGGCTGGTGCGCCCGTCCTCGGACTGCCGGTCGGCCCGGTCCTGCCGGTCGGCCCGGGGCTTTCTGCGGCGGGGCAGCGGTGCGGGGCCGCCCGCATCCGTACGCCCGTGCGCAGCCTGCCCGTCGGCAGCCTGGCGGTCCGGGTCCACGGTGCGGCCGTTGTCGGCGATCAGCACCGGCGCGCCGGGGCGGCGGCGCGGCAGCGGGGCCGCCCGCCCGTTCGCGGGGGTGCCGTCACCCTCGACGGAGTCGCCGCGCGCCTGGCCGCGGGAGGCGGACGCCGTCTCGTCCCGCGCCTGCTGGTGCTGCTCCCCTGCCGGGGCCGCGGGCGCGGTGCCGCTCTCCCTCCGGCGCGGGGTGCGCCCGGCCCGGGTGCGTTCCGTCTCGTCGACCGGCGCCTCCAGCTCGACGGGTCCGTCGAGAGGCCGCGCGGGCCGGCCGCCGGACTCGGCGGCGTCGGCGGACGGGCGCCTGTCGTCCTCGCGGCCGGGGGTCTCCTCGCGGCCGGGGGTCTCCTCGCGGCCGGGGGTCTCGGTGAGGACGGCGCCGGGGATGAGCACGACGGCCGTGGTGCCGCCGTAGGGCGAGGGCTGGAGCGAGACCCGTACGCCCTGGCGCTGGGCGAGCCGCGAGACGACGAACAGGCCGAGCCGGTCGGTGTCCGACAGCTCGAACTCGGGCGTCTCCGCGAGCCGCAGGTTGGCGTCGAGCATCGCGTCGGGGGTCATGCCCAGGCCCCGGTCGTGGATCTCCAGCGTGAAGCCGTTGGCCACCCGCTCCCCCAGGACCTGCACGGCGGTGTGCGGCGGGGAGAACACCGTGGCGTTCTCCAGCAGTTCGGCGATCAGGTGCGTCAGGTCGGCCACCGCGCTGCCGTCCACGGCCAGCCGGGGCAGTCTGCGCACCTCGATGCGCTCGTAGTCCTCGACCTCCGCGACGGCGGCCCGCACCACGTCCATCAGCTGCACGGGCTTGCGCCACTGCCGGGAGGGCGCGGCGCCGGAGAGGATGACCAGGCCCTCGGCGTGCCGGCGCATGCGCGTGGTGAGGTGGTCGAGCCGGAACAGGTCCGCGAGTTCGTCGGCGTCCTCGGTGCGGCGCTCCATCGCGTCCAGCAGGGTGAGCTGGCGGTGCAGCAGCACCTGGTTGCGCCGGGCGAGGTTGACGAACACCTCGGAGACGCCGCGCCGCATGTCGGCCTGTTTGACGGCGGCCTCGACGGCGGCCCGTTGCAGGGTGTTGAGGGCCTGGCCGACCTGGCCCATCTCGTCGGCCGGGTACTCCAGGCGGGGCGACTCGGCCTCGACGTCCACCTGTTCGCCCGCGGCCAGCCGGCGCATGACGCTGGGCAGCCGTGCGCCCGCGGCCTCGTTGGCCTCCTTCCGCAGGGCGCCCAGGTCGCGGACGAGGCCGCGGCCGACGCGGATGGAGATGACGAGGGAGGCCAGCACCGCGAGGAAGCCCAGCACACCGGCGGCGGCGGCCTGGACGAGCACCCGGGTGGCGACCGGCGCGACCCGCTCCTGGTAGCGGTGCCGGGCCTGCGCGTCCATGCGCCTCAGGTCGTCCAGCACCGTGCTGATGCCCAGCCGCCAGCGCTCCTCGTCCACCGGTCCGGTGCCGGTGCGCGGGCCGGCGGCGATGACGGCGTCCTCGTTGCTGCGCAGAGTACGGCCGTCGCTGCCGTTCCAGTAGTTCTCGAAGACCTGCCGGTCCTCGGCGGGCAGCGGGGGCAGGTTCGTCTGGTAGGCGATGTTGCGCTCGGCCACCCGGTCGGAGAGGGCCCGCTGGTCGCCGCGGGTGAACTCCCCCGCGGCGTAGGCCGCCGCCATGAGAGCGTCCTCCCGCGAGAGGTACTCGCGGGCGAGGGTGACACCGACCAGGGCACGCCCCTGCTTCTCCAGGTCGACGTCGTCCACGGCACTCAGCGAGGCGACCAGCGCGTAGGCCGGGTCCACGAGTTCGTTGTACGCCTGGAAGGCGCCACCGCGGGTGACGCTGTTCTTCTCGACGCGGGTACGGAGCCGCTCCAGCCCGTCGAGGGCCTCGACGAAGTCGTCGAGGCGGGCCCGGGAGTCGGGGCCCAGATCGGAACGCAGCCCGCTGTCGGACGCGTTGCGGCGCACCACGGCGGCCTTCTCGTCCGTGGCGCGCTGGAGCGCGCGCAGGGATTTCGTACCGCGCCGGCCGCCGGGGTCGGCGATGCGGACCATGATCTGGCGGCGTTCGCGCTGGAGGGCCCGGACGGTGTCCTCGGTGGGGTCACCGATCTTGCGGGTGATCTCGTCCAGCCGCAGCAGGCTGTTCGCCTCGGTGGCGGTGATGTAGGTCGCGAAGCCCCAGATGGACACCAGGGAGACCAGCGGCACCAGCAGCAGCACCACGATCTTCCGGCGGATGGACTTTCCGCGAAAGCGCATGGCCTCCCCTACGTCCTCCCCATCGCCCGGGGCGTGTACCGACAGCAAGCGGCGCGAGCTTACTACTGAGGCGCAGACAACTCGTAGACATGTTTGAACGTTGGAACAGGCAGTCCAGGGTGCCTCATCCTGAGTTGTCCGTCGATGCCCCAACGACCACCCGACAGGTGTGGTACAGCACACGTTTGTGAAAGCGTGCGAAGATCAAGGGGGTCGTGAAGGGGGAGTGAATGATGTACGCCAAGCCCCGGCTGCCTGACCCGGTCCGAGCCGCGGCGGTGCGCGCGGTGATCATCGTGGCGCTGACGCTGGTGCTGCTCATGGTGGCGTTCTTCTGCTCGATGGCCGGTGTCTGGCTCGCCTTCCCGATGGTGCTCTGCACCATCGGCAGCACTGTCGCGGCCACCTGGGCGGTACTGGACGTGTGGATCACCCGGCAGGTGTGGGTGCAGCGCCACGGCGTCGTCTCGGAGCCCAGCAGCGCGGCGAGACGCCGCCCGGTGGAGGCGCACCGCCGCCCGGCTCCGGGGACCGCCGCGGAGGACCGGACCCCCGCGCGGGACGGGACGCGCCCCGGCCCGGCCCCGGGAGAGCGGCCGGCCCCGGGACAGGAGCCGGGCGCGGAACAGGAGCCGGGCGCGGCGGATGTCAGGAGCGGGGCGGGCGTGCCGCGTCCGGCTCGTCCCGCGGACGATGCGGCGCGGGAACATCCCCCGGCGTCCCCTCAGCGGGAGCGTCCCTCGGTGCCCCGTCCGCAGGCGTCCGCCTCCCCCGCCCGTCCTGCCCGGCGGACGGCTCCGGGCCGGGGCGGCGGAACATCCGTGTCGCGGTGATCTCCCCGTGCACCGCGGCCTCCCCCTCCCCGGCCGCCTCGGGCTGGGGCAGACCGGGCCGCAGATGCTCCTCGACGCTGATGTACTTGAGCCCCGCGCGCAGATCCGCGTCGTTGCGCAGCCGGATCACCAGCGGGAACTCCGCCAGGGCCGTCGTGTCGAACAGGCCCGTGGTGTAGAGGAGCTGGACCCCGAGGGCGTCGGCGACCGCGCGCTGAAGCTCCAGCAGATAGGTGGCGTTGGCCCGCCCGATGGGGTTGTCCAGGAAGAGGGTGCCGGCGTGCCGGTGCTTGTCGCGGCCCCGGTCGTTGCTGCGCAGGGCGGCCATCGTGCAGTAGAGGGCGATGGCGGCGGTCAGCAGCTGGCCGCCGGAGAAGACATCGCCCATCTGCCCGACCGGCACCCGCTCGGCCCGCAGCACCGCGTCGGGCTTGAGGATCTCCACACCGACCCCGCGCGGCTGGAGCGCCGCGTGGACCCCGCGCAGCAGCAGCGTCATCCCGTCCCGCCGCAGATCGGAGTTCTTGCGCACGGCCGCGCGGGTGGCCTCGTCGATGACCTCGCCCAGCCGTTCGGTGAGCGTGGCCTGGTCGGGGTCCTCGAAGCGGATGCGCAGGAACTCCTGCCCCGACCACTCCCCCAGCCCCTCCGGCAGCCGGGAGAGCCGCTGCGCCGAACGCAGCGTCGTCAGTGACGACTCGACCAGACCGCGCAGCCGGTCCACGATGCTGTCCCGGTTGCGCTCCAGCTGCTCCAGCTCGTCGCTCAGCACCCGCAGCCGGGGCGCGAACGCCGCGGCCCAGGAGGCCGCGTGGTCGGGCAGCGCCGAGGCGGGCAGCTCCCGCACCTGCTGCCGGGCCGGGGTGCGCACCTGCTCGTAGCGGCTGGAGTTGGCGTGCCGCACGAGCACGTCGCAGGCTTCCCGCACGGCCTGTT
>NZ_VJOK01000001.1:901873-911106 GCF_013302895.1 Streptomyces albus subsp. chlorinus
CCGTCCGGCCGGGGCCGGACGCCCGCGCGTCCGGCGAGTCCTCGACGCCGCGCTGCCCGGGAACGGTGGTGCGCCGGGCGGCCAGCGCCGGACCGCCGGCCGTGGGCAGCCCCAGCAGTTCGGCCAGGCGCTCCTCGGCACCGAGGGCCTCGGCGGTGGCGCGTTCGGCGGTGTAGGCGGACTCGGCGGCCTCGGCGGCGTCCTCGGCACGGGCCGCGGCGAGTTCGGCTCCGGCGTGCCGGCTCGCCAGCTCGCGGGCGCGTTCGGCGCTGCGCGCCGCCGCGTCGCGGGCGGACTCGAACGCGGCCACGGCACTCTTCTCCGCGTCGCCGGCGGCCAGGGCGGCCCGCGCCGGGTCGGCGTCCGGGTCGCTGTCGTCCAGCCAGCCGGCCCGTACGGCCTCGGCCATCTCCTGCTCGACCTCGGTGAGCCGCTGGCGCAGGTGGTCGGTCTCGCTGCGGGCCCGCTGCGCCTCGGTGGCGGCGTCCGTGGCGTCGCGGTGGGCGCTCTCGCTCTCCCGCTGGAGGACGGCGGACCGCTCCTCCTCGTCGGTGGCGATGCGTTCGCTGTGCTCGGCGGCGGCGTTGAGGGCCCTGACCAGTGCGGTCGCGGCCTGGGCGCGGGCGGCGAGCGCGGGGGCGGCGTCCCGCTCGGCCTCCCGGATGGCCGCCGCGACCCGGGCCGCCCGGTCCGCTGCCGTACGGTGCGCGAGCACGGTCTCGGCCGCCTGCCACGCCGAGTGCAGGGTGCGGGCCTCGCTCAGCTCCCGCTTGTGGGCGGCGGCGGCCTTCTCGGCGGCGGTCAGCGCGAGGGAGGCGTGCCGGTAGGCGAGTTCGGCCGCGATGAGCAAGGCACGGGAGCGGGCGTCCTCGGCCCGGGTGACGGTCTCCCGCGCCTGCGCGAGCTGCTCGGACAGCTCGGCGGCGCGGCCCCGCTCCTGGGTGCCGCGCGCGGTCAGCCGGCGGGCCAGCAGCCGGGTGCGGCGCTCGGCGCCCGCGTGGATCTCCCGCGCCCTGGCCCGGGCCTGGGCCGCCTCGGTGATGCGGTGCAGATGGTCCAGGGACCCGGCGGTGAAGTCGCGTTCGGCGGTCAGCTCGGCGCGGCGGCCGAGCTTGTGCGCGAAGCCGTGCACCAGGTCGGCCAGACCGTCGGTGTCGCGGGTGTCGGTGACGGCGCGCAGCAGCAGGTCGGTGAAGTCCGAGTCGTTCTTGACGGCGAAGAGGCCGGCGGCCTCGCCCTCGTCGGCGTTCATCTCCCGCTGGTAGCGGAAGAGTTCCGGGTCCAGTCCGAGCGTGGTCAGATGCTCGTTCCAGCGCTCGTGGACCTCTTCCCACACCACGTCCAGGTTCGGGTACGCCTTGCCCGTCTCCATCAGGACGTCCCGGAAGCCCTTCATGGTGCGCCGCCTGCCCCGGGCCGAGGAGGTGCCCTCCGCGCGGGGGCGCAGCGCCGCCGACTCGGCGACGGGCAGCGAGTCCAGCGACATCCCCGGTCCCGGCCGGAACGAGTACCACGCCTCGGCGAACTTGCGCGGGTCGCCGGAGACCTGCCGGCCGCGCCACTCGCTGACCTTGCCGACCACGATCGTCTCGCCGGTACGGGTGTGCTGCCACTCCAGGGCGACGTGACCGCAGTCGTCGGCGAGCAGGAACTTGCGGAGCACACCCGAGCTGGCGCCGCCGAGGGTGTTGCGGTGGCCGGGCAGCATCACCGAGAAGATCAGTTTGAGCAGCACGGACTTGCCGCCGCCGTTCTCCAGGAAGAGCACGCCGGCGGGGGCGGGCCGGCGCGGCGGCCCCTGCGGCTCCTCCTCGAAGAAGTCGGCCTGCGCCGGGGCCGGGCTGGGTACCGGCTCCCCCACTCCGCGCAGGTCCAGCACGGTGTCGGCGTAGCGCGCACCGGCGGGCCCGATGGAGTAGAGGCGGATCCGGGACAGCTCGTACATGGCGGCGGGGCTCTCGTGTCTGGGGTTCGTGGGTGGTGCGGGGCGGTCGGGCGGTCCGGTCGGGCCGGGCCGGGCGGTGCCGGGCCGGCCAGGGGCTCAGGAGTGGAAGGGCAGTCCGGCGTCGGGCGCCAGCTCCAGGCCGTCCTCCCCCCGTGGCGGCAGCAGGCTGGCCGTGCCGTCGGAGACCGGGACGACGCCCAGCTCCAGCAGTTCGGCCATGGCCGCGCTGCCCGCCATGTCGCGGACCTGGAGCTGGTAGCGCGCGGTGGTGCGGTAGGTGCCGCCCGCGTCGTCCCCGGTGCGCTGGAGGAAGCCGGAGTCGGCGAGGAAGGCCACGGCCTTGGCGATGATGCCCGTGGTCGAACCGGCCAGCCTGCGCGCGTCCTTGGTGGCACCCGTGGAGCTGCGCCGCGCGTAGACGCGCCACGCGGCCTCCAGGCCCGGCGCGTCGGTGACCGGGTCGGTGTTCTCGCCCTCCGCCTCGGCCCGCTCCTCCAGCTTCCGGCACGCCTGCCGGACGAAGGAGTCGACGCCGTTGACGGTGATCCTGCCGATGTAGCCGTCGTCGGCCAGGTCCTCGGGGCGGGGGAACGCCATGGCGGCGCAGGCCAGATGGGCGAGGCCGTGCAGGAAGCGGTCGGCCGAGTCGGTGGCGGCCCGGCGGGCGTAGTCGCCCATGCGGACGGCGAAGACGGAGTCCTCGGCCGCCGCGAGGGCCATCCCGGCACGCGTGGAGACCTCCAGCACGACCAGGCCGAGGCCCGTCGCCACCGCGTCGGCCAGCCTGGCGAACGGCGGTTCGTCTCGGTAGCGGCGGAGGAGTTCCGCGTAGTCGGCGTCCCTGGCGGGGACCAGCTTCGGATGCAGCCCGAAGGAGACGAGACGGGCCGCGTCCGCCGCGTCGGCGGGGGTCACCTGGTGCGGTGCGCCGGTGCTGCCGTCCTCCTCGTCCGGGCCGGGCTGGGTGGTGTGGTCAGTCATCGTCGCTCCGGTTCGCGTGGTCGTGGGCACCCGGCGCCCGGGAGGGGCCACGGGCGCCACCGGGGCCGGGGCCGCGGGAGGGCGGGCACCAGGCGCGGGCGCGCGCCCGGCGGCGGGAAGCCCCGGGCACCGGCCCCGTCATGTCGCCTCCGTCCGGTCCGCCGCCATCCCGGCGGCGTCCAGCAGCGCGGTGCCCACGATGAGGTCCGCACCGCCGAACTCCTCGTCCTCCAGCTGTGTGCCGTCGTCCACGGCGAACAGCAGCCGCTGCTCCCCCTGGCGGTAGGCCGTGCCGACCGGCGGGCTGGCGGCGTGGACGGCCAGCAGGGCGACGAGGTAGGGCAGATCGGGATCGCGGCGCCGGGCGTCCGCGAGCAGGCCCGACAGGCGGCGCGGGGCGTCCGGCGGCAGCTCCAGCAGCTCCGTCGCCGCCTCCAGCTGCTCCTCGCTGAAGCGGCTGTCGTCAGGGGTGGCCACCAGGTCGGGCTCGGGCATCTGAGCGCCGAGGTGCTCGCGGGGGGCGGGCGGGGTGAGCAGCATGTCCGTCAGATCGCCGAGGCGGACGGCGCCGGGCGTGCGCAGTCCGGCACCGCGGGCGAAGAAGGCGTCGGTCACGCGGGTGGCCCGCTCCAGGGGCAGCGGCAGGACGGGGGCGAGCAGCTGCCCGTACAGGTCGAGCCCCGCGCGGGCGGCGGGCGGCGCGAACGCCTGGCGGTCCTGCTCGGCGCGGAAGAGCGGCCCGGCCTCCAGGAGCCGGGACTGGAGCTGGGTGTGGCGGCGGATGCAGTCCTTGACGATGTCCACCAGCTCGGCCGCGCGGCGTTTGTGGTCGGGGCCCCGCTCGGAGGCGGCCTCGTCGCGGACCTTGCGGATGTTGGTGAGGATCGCGTTCTCGTGGCGGTACCGGTCGGCGACGTGGTCGAGGGCCTCGGCGATCATGTCGGGCACGGCGTTGAGCCAGTCGACGGCGCGCACGTCGCGGCGGGTGGCCTCCAGGGTGCGGCGCAGCGCCTCGGCGTACTGGACGGTGCGGTAGCGGGCCTGTTCGGCGGCGAGCTGCGCGTCGGCCAGCCGGCCGCGGCTGATGAGGACCTCCAGCTTGACCTCGGCCGCGATCTGGGCGCTGGTGACGTCCGTGTCCAGCGCGCCCACCAGGACGTTGACGGCCTCGTCGGTGGTGCGCAGGTAGACGCTGCCGCCGGGGCCCGGCACCTCCTCGATGAGCTTGAAGTCGTAGTCCCTGCGCACGTAGGTGCCGTCGGGGCCGAAGGTGCCGTAGACCGCGCGGAAGCCGCGGTCGACACTGCCGACGTTGATCATGTTCTCCAGCACCCAGCGCGCGACCCGCTCGTGCTCGGCGGTGGGGCGGGCCGGGGCCTGGGCGGCGACGCGGGGCAGCAGCTTGGCGACGACCTGCTCGTGGTCGGCGCCGGTGTCGAAGTCCATCTGGAGAGTGACCAGGTCGATGGCGGCAAGGGCCAGCTCGGCCATCGCGTAGGTGCTGTACTCGCCGGCGAGGTTGGCCTTGCGCGCGTCGAGATCGTGCAGCGGCGCCGTGCAGGCGAGCGCGCGCAGGCGGCGGGCCAGGCCCTCGTCGGCCGCAGGGCCCGGAGCCGGGGACGGCCTGGACGCACCCGTCCCCACCGGGGTGCTCGTCGTGGTGGCGCTCTCAGTCACGACGGACACATTAAGCCGTCGCACCGACAAGATCCGAAACGGCACGGTTGGCACTCTCCGGGCCGGATTGTCGCGGACGCGCCGGACGGAGGGCCGACCCGTCAGCCTAGCTTGCGGGCGTACGCCTCGGCGAGCTGGCGGCGGGAGTCGTCCAGGTAGACGGCGAGCAGGCGCTCGGCGGCGGGGGCGTCGCCGTCCTGGAGCGTGCGCAGGATCTCCTGGTTGCGCGGCAGGTACGGCTCGTGGAAGCGGCGCGGGTATTCCATCACGTGGAAGACCAGGCGCAGTTCCGCCAGCACCCCGCGCATCATCTCGTCGGTGCGGGGGCTTCCGGCCAGCTCGACGATCCCCTGGTGGAAGCGCATGTTGGCGGTGCCCAGGTCGCGCCAGCGGTGCGCCTCCGCCGCCTCGCGCCCCGCGGCGACGGCGGCCTCCACCGTCCCGAGCGCGTAGGGCGGCGCGGACAGCTGCCGCAGGGCGGCGCACTCGACGAGGCGCCGGACGCGGTAGAGGTCCTCCAGGTCCTCGACGGTGAGCTTCCGCACGAACATGCCGCGGTTCAGCTCGTGCGCGAGGAGCCGTTCGTGGCTCAGCAGCCGGAACGCCTCGCGCAGGGTGTTGCGGGAGACGCCCAGCGCGCCGCCGATCTCCTCCTCGGCCAGCCGCATGCCGGGGCGGAACGCTCCCTCGATGATGCGGGTGCGCAGGATGCCCGCGACCCGCTCCGCCGTGCTGGTGCGCCCCAACAGTTTGCGGTCGTCCGTCAGTTCGGCCAGCACGTTCTCGCTCATGGGGGGAAGTCAACCGCAGTTCCGCGAACGGGACAAAGCCGGGGTCACGGAGCCGCACGCCTGCCGCCTGCCGCCCCGCCCGCCCTCGCCCCTCCCCGCTCAGCCGCCGCCACCGGCCGGGTGGCCGTAGCCGCCGCCTCCCGGGGTGTGCAGGACCAGCGCGTCCCCGGCGGCGAGTTCCACCACGTCCACCCCCGCCAGCCGCTGGGTCCTGCCGTCCGCGCGCTCGACCAGATCGGCCCCCAGCGCCCCGGGGGACCCGCCCGCCATGCCGTAGGGGGCGACGCGCCGGTGGCCGGCGAGCACGGCGGCGGTGACCGGCTCCAGGAACCGCAGCCGCCGCACCACCCCGTCACCGCCCTTCCAGCGGCCCGCGCCTCCGCTGCCGCGCCGGATGTGGAAGTCCTCGAGGCGGACGGGGCAGCGGAACTCCAGCACCTCCGGGTCGGTGAGCCGCGAGTTGGTCATGTGGGTCTGCACCGCGTCGGCCCCGTCGAAGCCGTCCCCGGCTCCGGAGCCCGAGGCGACGGTCTCGTAGTACTGGACGCGGTCGTTGCCGAACGAGACGTTGTTCATCGTCCCCGAGCCCTCGGCCTGTACGCCCAGAGCGGCGTAGAGCGTGCTCGTGACCGCCTGCGAGGTCTCGACGTTGCCGCCGACGGTGGCCGCGGGGAAGCGGGGCGCCAGCATCGAGCCCTCCGGGATGCGCACGTCCAGCGGGGTGAGGCAGCCGCTGTTGAGCGGGATGTCGTCGGTGACGAGCGTGCGGAAGACGTACAGCACGGCGGCCAGCACCACGGAGCTGGGCGCGTTGAGGTTGTCGTCGCGCTGCGCCGAGGTGCCCGTGAAGTCCAGCAGCGCGGTGCGGCGTCTCCGGTCCACCGTGACGGCGAGCCGGATGACGGCGCCGCTGTCGGTCTCGTACGCGCAGGTGCCGTCCCGCAGCCCGGCGACGATACGGCGGACGGACTCCTCGGCGTTGTCCCGCACGTGCCGCATGTACGCCTGGACGACCGGCAGGCCGAACTGCTCCGTCATCCGCTCCAGTTCCGCGATCCCCTTCTCGTTCGCGGCGATCTGGGCCCGCAGGTCGGCCAGGTTGGTGTCCGGGTCGCGGGAGGGATGGCGGGCCCGTGTCAGCAGCGCGCGGGTCTCCTCCTCGCGCAGCCGCCCGTCGCGCACCAGGAGCCAGGTGTCGAACAGGACGCCCTCCTCCTCGACGGTACGGCTGAACGCCGGCATCGAACCGGGGGTCAGGCCGCCGATCTCGGCGTGGTGGCCGCGCGAGGCGACCAGGAAGCGCAGCCGCTTGCCGTCCTCGTCGAAGACGGGCGTCACCACGGTGATGTCCGGCAGGTGGGTGCCGCCGTGGTACGGGTCGTTGACGGCGTACACGTCACCGGGCCGCAGCGTGCCCTCGGTGCGCCGCAGCACCTCCTTGATGGACTCCCCCATGGAGCCCAGGTGCACGGGGATGTGCGGCGCGTTGGCGACGAGGTTGCCCTCCGGGTCGAACAGCGCGCACGAGAAGTCCAGCCGCTCCTTGATGTTGACGGAGTGCGCGGTGTTCTCCAGCCGTACGCCCATCTGCTCGGCGATCGCCATGAAGAGGTTGTTGAAGACCTCCAGTTTCACCGGGTCGGCCTCGGTGCCCACCGCGGGCGCCGGCTCACCGCGCCGCACGCGGGTCAGCAGCAGATGCCCGCGCGGATGCGTCTCGGCCTCCCATCCGTCGTCCACGACGGTGGTGGCGTCGGGCTCCACCACGATCGCGGGGCCCGTCAGGCGCGCACCCGGCCGCAGTGCCTCCCTCGCGTACAGCGGTGTGTCGTGCGGGCGCCCGCCGGAGAACACCCGCGCCACAGCGACCGGTTCCGGACATTTCCCGCCCCCCTCCGGCAGCTCGGCGCGGGCGCTCACCGGTCCCGCGCGGCCGGTGGCCTCCGCGAGGGCGGTGGCGACCACGAGCGGCTTGTCCATGGTGAAGCCGTAGCGCCTGCGGTGCTCGGCCGTGAAGGCGTCCGCCATGCGTGCCGCCCCGTCCAGCGGCACGGTCAGCGAGGCGTCCGTACCGGCGTACCGGAGCTGGAGCCGGGCGGCCGTGCTGATCGCCTCGTCGGGGAGGCCGTCGGCACGCAGCTCCTGCCGGGTCCGCCGCTCCAGCCGCGCGCACAGCTCGCGCACCCCCTCCAGCGCCTCCTCGGACAGCTCCTCCTCGACGGACTGCTCGCGCAGCGCGGTCGCGTCGGCCACCCCGATCCCGTACGCCGACAGCACACCGGCCAGCGGCGGTACGACGACGGTGCGGATTCCCAGCTCGTCGGCGACCGCGCACACGTGCTGCCCGCCCGCCCCGCCGAAGCCCGCGAGCGCGTAGCGGGTGATGTCGTGGCCCCGCTGGACGGAGATCTTCTTGACGGCGTTCGCCATGTTGTGCACGGCGATCTCCAGGAACCCGGCCGCGGTCTCCTCGGGGGTGCGTCCGCCGCCGGTCTCCTCCGCGATCCGGGCGAAACCCTCCCGCACGACGTCCACGTCGAGCATCTGGTCGCCCTCCGGACCGAAGACGGCGGGGAAGTGGGCGGGCTGGATACGGCCCAGCATCACGTTCGCGTCGGTCACCGTCAGCGGACCGCCCCGCCGGTAGCAGGCGGGCCCCGGCACGGCGCCCGCCGAGTCGGGACCGACCCGGAAGCGGATGCCGTCGGAGTGCAGCACCGAGCCGCCGCCCGCCGCGACCGTGTGGATGTCCATCATGGGCGCCCGCGTCCGCACCCCCGCGACCCGCGTGCCGAACACCCGCTCCAGTGCCCCCGCGTAGTGCGAGACGTCCGTGGAGGTGCCTCCCATGTCGAACCCGATGACCCTCTCGTGCCCCACCTCGGCACAGCTGCGGGCCATTCCCACGACACCCCCGGCGGGGCCGGAGAGCACGGCGTCCTTCCCCCGGAAGTGGCCGGCCTCGCGCAGCCCGCCGTTGGACTGCATGAACATCAGCCGCACGCCGCGCAGTTCCCGGGCGACCTCCTCGACATAGCGGCGCAGTACCGGCGAGAGGTAGGCGTCCAGCACGGTGGTGTCGCCCCGGGGGACCAGTTTGATCAGCGGGCTGACCTCGTGCGAGCAGCTCACCTGGGTGAACCCGCGGTCACGGGCGAGCCGGGCGACCTCGCGCTCGTGCGCCGGGTACCGGTAGGAGTGCAGCAGCACGACGGCGGCGCTGCGGAAGCCCGCGCGGCGCGCTTGGTCGAGGGCCGCCCCGGTGGCCTCCCGGTCGAGCGGGACGACGGTGCTGCCGTCCGCGCCCATCCGCTCGGGCACCTCCACGACATGGTCGTAGAGCGCCTCGGGCAGCCGGATGCGGCGGTCGAAGAGGCGGGGGCGGTCCTGGAACGCGATCGCGAGGGCGTCGCGGAACCCGCGGGTGGTGACCAGCACCGTCGGCTCGCCCCTGCGCTCCAGAAGCGCGTTGGTGGCCACGGTGGTGCCCATCTTCACCGCGGCGATCCGCTCCGCGGGGACGGGGGCGCCGGGCGGCACGTCCAGCAGCCTCCTGATGCCGGCGACGGCCGCGTCCTGGCCGGGGCGCCCCGGATCGTGCGAGGGCACCTTCACGGCGGCGGGCGTCCCGTCGGGCCGCCTGCCGATCACGTCCGTGAAGGTCCCGCCCCGATCGACCCAGAACTCCCACCGACCAGCCACTCCTCCATGGTGCCCCGGCCGTCCCGCGCCGCAAGGCACAGCGGTCCGGCCCGGGACGGCAGGACGGCGCGGCGGCGCAGCGGCACGGCGGGGATCCCGCCGTCGCGGCGGAGAGGGGGCGGTGGGGCGGGTCAGGC
>NZ_VJOK01000001.1:911585-942639 GCF_013302895.1 Streptomyces albus subsp. chlorinus
GGCGGGCAGGCTGCCCTCGGGGGCGGCGGCCCAGCGCCTGGCGCGTTCCAGGGCCGCCTGGGAGCGCATGCGGGCGAAGGAGGAGAGGGCGGCGCGGGAGACCGTCTCGGCCGGGTCGTTCGCGGCCTCCTCGATGAGGTCGAGCACGGCGGGATCGTCGCGGTCGGCGAGGTGCCGCAGGGCGGCGGCCCGGGCGGCCTCGCGGTGGCCGCGGGCGGCCTCCAGCAGCAGCGGCCGGTCGTCCGGCCCGGCGACGGCGGACAGGCAGCGGGCCGCGGGTGCCTCGCGGTGCTGGGGCGGGTGCTGTTCGTGGCCGTCCTGGGCCCAGTCGAGGATCTCGCGGACGTTCCAGCCGGGCCGGGGCCCGTCGGTGCGCAGCTGGCGCTGCCAGCGGTCGAAGGAGCGGCACTCCCGCACCCGTCGCAGCCGGTCGGCCTGTCCGGGGTGCGCGGCGTCCTCGGCCCACAGGCGCCAGGGGCGGGGCTCGAAGGCGTCACGGGCCGCCGCGGCCAGCTCGGCGTCGCCCTCGGGGGTCTGGGGGAAGCGGGCCAGGATGGCGGGGCCCAGGGGGCGCAGCCCGGCGTCGTCGTCGCGTACGGCGAGCTCGTCGAGGGCCCACTGCCAGTTGGTGCCGGTGGTGGCGTAGCGGCGCAGCAGGCGCAGCGGCTCGTTGCGGCGCCAGTCGGTGCCCTGGGCCGCCGCGTAGGAGGCCAGGTGGCCGAGGACGGAGAGGGCGAGCCCGGTGCGGACCTCGGCCTCCTCGGGGGTGCACCGGAGGTCAGCGGGGTCGAACAGATGTGCGGCGATGTCGTCGAGCCCGGCGTCCAGCTCCCTGTGCAGGCGTGCGTAGTACAGCGAGCGGTGTTCGATCTGCCAGTCGCGCCTGGGGTCGTGCAGGACGCAGTGCCGCAGCGCGCTGAGCGCTTCGGCGCGCGGCGCCGCGAGAGCGTGCAGCGTTCCGTCGCCGCGGCCCCTCTGGAGGAGGCCGAGCAGCGTACCGCTGGGCGCTATGCCTGAATCGACGGAATCGACGAACATAAGAGTCAGCATCCGGTGCGGGGTCTTCGGCTGGCAACGGGATTTCCGTTGCCGGGCATTCTTGCCGGTGACGGCGGTTCTACTCCTGGGTTTCACTTTTCCCGGGCGTCGCCGCCGGTCAGAGCGGGAGCCTACCCGGAAGAAACCATTCCGCCGAGCCCCCGGCCCCGGCCGGACCGCCCCGGCCGCGCCCGGCCCCCGGTCCCCCCTCCTCCGGGTGGGGACGGCGGGGTCCGGTGAGGCGTCCTGGGACCCGGTGGACGGACGAACGCGGACGGACGCAGCAGACGCTCCTCCGCCGGTCGTCGGTGTCGGGTGTACGTCATGGATGACATATGACAGCAGCACCACCGGATCGAGTGTGGCCGAATCCCTTACGGGCAGTCGCGGGCTGTGCGACAGTCGTAACCGAATCTCCCCCGTATCGGAGCCCTCTATGTCCTCCCATCTGCATGCGGACCACTCCGCCGCGCAGCCCCCGGACCGCGGCACCCTGGACGCTCTGATCACCCAGGCACGGACCCTGCGCGGCGGCCTCGACGCGGTGCGGCGGGGCGCGGGAGGGAGCGCGTACGAGGACGTGCCGGAGCCCGCGCTCACCGAGGGCGACCTGCGCGTACGGTGGCAGCGCGCGCTGTGCGAGCTGGCCGTGCACCAACTCGACGACCTGGGCAGCCAGCTCGACCAGTTACGGGAGGGCCTGCCGCCCCAGGCGCCGCACAGCTTCCCCGCCGCCGACCTGCCACCGCGCCAGGAGCGGGACGAGGACGGCGGCGAGGGCACCCCCGGCGCCGCCTACGGCGTCCTCCCCCCTCCCCGCACGGGCGCGGCGTCCGAACTGGTCGGCCGGGTCGGCAGCGCCGACTGGAACCTGCTGACGGACGAGGTCTCCTGGTCTCCCGAGCTGTACCGGATCTTCGGCAGGACCGAGGAGGACGGCCCCCTCTCGCTGGACGAACTGCCCTCGTGGGTGCTGCCCGAGGACCAGTCCGCCCTGGCCACCGCGTTCACCGCCTGTCTGGTGGACGGCAGGACCATCGACCACGAGTTCCGCCTCGTCCGGCCGGACGGCTCGGTGCGCACGGTGCACCTGGTGGGCGAACCGGTGCTCGACGACGACGGCGGCACCGCCTCCATGTGGGCGGTGGTGCGGGACGTCAGCGAACTGCGGCGCAGTGAACGGGCGGTCCGCGAGACCCGGGACTCGCTCCAGCGCGAGCGCCACTTCGCCCAGACCGAACGCCGGCTCGCCGTCGAACTCCAGCGGGCGGTGCTGCCCGAGTGGCGCGGCTCCCTGCGGTTCCCGCACGGTGACGAACGGGCCCGGGGCGCCCTCGATCTGGCCGCGCAGTACCTGCCGTCCGCCACCGGTGCGCTGGTCGGCGGCGACTGGTACGACGCGCTGGAGCTGCCGGACGGCTCCACCCTGCTCGCGGCCGGCGATCTGACCGGCCACGGCGTCGCCGCCGCCTCCGGAGTGGCCCTGCTCCTCGGGGCCGTACGCGGGATGGCGGTCGCGGGTGTCTCGCCGGGCGCGCTGATGGGCCATCTGAACCAGCTCCTCGACTCCTCGGCCCAGCCGTCCCTGGGCAGCGCGCTGTGCCTGCGCTACGAGCCGCGTTCGCGCACGCTCACCTGGGCGCAGGCCGGCCACCCGCCGCCGCTGCTCTTCCGCGGCGGGAGCGGCCGGGTGCTGACGCGTCCCGAGGGCGTGCTCCTCGGCGTCACCTCGGGGGCCTCCTTCGGCCAGCGCACCGAACAGCTGGCGCCCGGCGACCTGTTGGTGCTGCACACGGACGGCCTCGCCCCCGAAGGGGGGCACCCGAGCGCACCCCGCCAGGAGGGCGCCCCGCATCCGGGCGCCGCCCGGCTGCTCGGTCTCGCGGGCCGGTTCGCCGCCGCCGCGTCGGCGCAGGACTGCGTCCGCGCGGTCGCCGAGGAGTTCGACGACAGGCAACGCGAGGACGACGCCTGCGTACTGGTCGCCCGGGTGGCGGCGTAGGCCCGCACGGGCCGCCGACCGCCTCAGCCGACGGGGACCGAACCGTGAGCGGCTCACCCGCCCCGGTAGATCCGGCGCGGACTGACCGCCCCGCGCGGACAGGCCATCCCGCACGAAACAGCTCGTCTCGCACGAACAGGCCGTCCCGCACGAACAGGCCGTCCCGCGCGGACAGGTCTCATACGGATCGGCTCCCCCCCGGACCCGGGCCCCGGTCGCTCCGCGCCTTGCGCACATCCTGGAGGTGGCCGGGCGCCCGCCGCAGCTCGTCCGCGTCCTTGAGCCCCTTGGCACTCCGGGACGGCCTCGGCGCTCTGGGCAGCGCCTCCTGGATCTCCGCCCGCAGGTCCGCGATCTTCCCGTGCCCGGCGTACCGGCCGGTGAGCCGGTACATCTCGCGCAGCCGGTCCCAGGTGCGGTGCGAGGAGTTCTCACTGATGGTGAGCAGGGCGAGGCGGGCGTAACGGTCCGCCTGTTCCGGGTCGTCGGAGATGAAGCACGCCGACGCCATGGAGAGGTAGTCGAAGATCTGGGAGCGCTGCCGGCCCTCCTCGCGCAGTGCCAGGGCCCGTTTGGCGTGCCGCTCGGCCGCCTTGGCCGCGACGGGCTCGTGGTCGGCGAGCGTGCGGAAGGCGAGCGCCTCCATGCCGTGCAGGTCAGCCTCGTCGAACATCTGCATCCAACTGGGCGGCGGCACATCCCCTTTGTCGGAGGCGAACAGCTCCTCGGCCCGGCCCAGGGTGCGCCGCATCTCCTGGCCCCGGCCCATGGACGCCTGCGCCCACGCCTCGATGGTGTGGAACATGGCACGCGTCCGGGGCAGCGCCTCGTCCCCGGAGCCGGTCCGGGCGAGCCTCACCAGGTCGAGCGCGTCGTCGGGGCGTCCCAGGTGCACCATCTGGCGGGCGGCGCGCGAGAGCGCCTCCCCGGCGCGCGGCCGGTCGCCGCCCTCGCGGGCCGCGTGCGCGGCGATGACGAAGTACTTCTGGGCGGTGGGCTCCAGGCCCACGTCGTGCGACATCCACCCCGCCAGCACCGCCAGGTTGGCGGCCACGCCCCACAGGCGCCGGCGGAGCGGTTCGGGGTGGTGGTAGGCGAGCATGCCGCCCACCTCGTTGAGCTGCCCCACCACAGCCTTGCGCTGGAGGCCGCCGCCCCGGGCGGCGTCCCAGGCGCGGAACACCTCCACGGAACGTTCCAGCGCCTCGATCTCCTGGAGACCCACCGGCGCCGCCTCGTAGCGGTCGTACGCCGCCGGGCCGGCGTGGGCGGTTCCGGCCGGGGCTCCGGTGCCCGCGGCGGACGGGTTCACCGGTTCCGTCCTGAGCCAGTCGTGCATGGCACTGCTGAGTGCCGATCCTGCGGCGAGCGCGGCGCCCGCACCCACCAAGCCGCGTCGGTTGAGCATGAGGTCCATTCCCGTGAATTCGGTGAGGACCGCGGCAACCTGCCCGGACGGCAGGGGCACCCCATCGGCGGGCTGGCCCTGGGCCGTCTGTCCCGGTCGGCTGAACCCGAGGTCCTCAGTGGTCACGACACGGCCGAGTCGCTCGGTGAACAGGGACGCCAGCACCTTGGGCACCGGGTCGCGCGGGGTCTCCCCCGTGTCGATCCAGCGCCGTACGCGTGAGGTGTCCGTCGCCAGCTGCGGATAGCCCATCGCCGCCGCCTGCCGGTTGACCAGCCGGGCGAGTTCGCCCTTCGACCAGCCGGCGAGGGCGAAGAGGTCCGCCAGGCGCGCGTTGGGTCCCTTGGTCACGTCAAGCCCCCAGGTTCTCGGCTGAGTTGACAGTAGCTTCACCAGGACCCGGTACGGCGGCCCCGCGCGTATTCGCCAGGGTTCGCCAGGGTCCGCCAGATGGTGTGCCACCCGCCGGAGGGTGTGCTGTAGGAACGCGCCACCCCGGTCCTGCTGTCCGGCCCCGCATTCCCCAGGGTGCCCGGGACGCGACGGACGGCCGGGGAGGCGTGGACCCCCGTCGGCACACGAAGGGATCTCGCGCGCCCATGTATTCAGCACCGTCCCCCGTGTCCGTGCAGCGCCGGCCGCGTGCCGCCCCGCCGCAGCCCTACCCGAGCGCGGCCCCGCCGCAGCCCTACGGCCCGCCGCCCTACGGAAGGGGAGCGGTGCTGGCGCCCGATCCCGCGCGCGACCCGTCGCGCGCGCCGGGGCTGCCCGGCCCGCACCCCGGCGCGCTCATGGGGCGGCGCGCGCCCGCTCGCCCGGCCGCCACACAGTCCCGGCCCGTCAGCGGGAGGCTGGACCTGTCCGGCCCGCAAGGCGCCCAGCTCCGTACCGCCATCGCCGCGGTCCACCGGATCTGCCCGGACTTCGCGCCCGTCCAGCTGCTCCGCAGGCGCGGCCGGTCCGTCCTGCTCGCCGGCACGGCGGGGCGCAACACGGTCATCGCCAAGTGCCTGGTGGACCACTCCCCCGCCTGGGTGGAGCGCTTCCAGCACGAAATAGCGGTGTACCGGGCCTTCGTACGACACCGGGCCCCCGTCCGCACACCCCGGCTGATCGCCGCCGACCCGGACACCTGCACGCTGGTGATCGAACGGGTGCCGGGCCGGGTGGCGTCGGCCCAGCGGCACCCCCTCGAGGCGCCACCGGTCCCGGACCTGCGCGCGGTGATCGGCTCCTTCCACCGGGTCAACCAGTGGGAGCCCCCGCCGGGCCTGTTCGAGCGGCCCGTGGACTACCCGGCGCGGCTGGAGCGCTACCACCAGCAGGGGCTGCTCACCGACCGCGACATGGGCGACCTGCAGAAGCTGCTGCACGGTCTGGCGCAGCCCGCGGGCCCGGGCGGCAGGCGCAGCGTGCCCTGGCAGTTCTGCCACGGTGACGCGCTGCTCACCAATGTGATGCTCGGCCCGACGGGGCCGTCGCTGGTCGACTGGGAGCACGCGGGCTGGTACCTGCCCGGATACGATCTGGCGTCGCTCTGGTCGGTGCTGGGGGACGCACCGCTGGCGCGCCGTCAGATCAGCCAGCTCGCGCAGAAGGCGGGGCCCGCGGCACGGGACGCCTTCCTGGTGAATCTGATGCTGATCCTCACCCGGGAGATCCGCACCTACGAGACGGCGGTGCAGCGCACCATGCGCGACCCCTCCCCGCAGGTCGCCGCCGAGGCCGCGGCGGCGGTCCGGGCGGGCGCGATGCCCACCGGCGAGGCGCAGCGGCTGCTGCTGCGCAGGCTGCACGAGGACTGCGGTACCGCGCGGCGGGCCGTACGGGCCGCCGTCGGCACCCGCTGACCGTCCGCGGCGCGGGCGACGGGGTGGCGTCACCGGTTCGAACCGGTGACGCCCCGGCCCCGGATGCCGTACGCCGCCGCCTCCCGCAACCGGTGCCGACGGGCCCCCGGCGCGGAATGATTGACGGATCGTCGGCCAGTCGGTACGTCTGAGGACTGCGCGCGTCCGTGACCTCACGGCGCACAGTCCGAGGAGGCGGCATTGCCACGATCCTTCCGTGACCCCGACGGCACGCCCGCCGGCGGCAGACCCAACGGTGGAACAGCTCGCGGGCGCGGCGCCCGCTCCGCCGCCGTGCCGCTGGTGGCGGCCGCGCTGGTCGTCCCCCTGCTGACGGCCGGCACGCAGGCGGCGGACCGCAGCGGCCCCGGCACGCTCCAGCGCCAGTTCGCGGCCGAGGCCGACCGCTACCACGTACCCGAGAGCGTGCTGCTGGGCGTCTCGTACCTCCAGTCGCGCTGGGACACGCACCAGGGTGCGCCCAGCGTCTCCGGCGGCTACGGCCCGATGCATCTGACCGACGCGCGTACGGCGCTGGCCTCCTCCCGGTCCGCGGGCCACGCCGGTACGGAGGACGCGCGGGGCGACACGGCGCGGCCGGCCCGGGTGGCCGAGGAGCCGCCGCGGCCGGGGGCGGCCGGGAAGCTGCCGGCCCGGCTGCGGACGCTGGAGCGGGCGGCCGGGCTGACGGGGCTCTCGCGCTCGGCGCTGCGCTCCTCCCCCGCGGCGAACGTACGGGGCGGTGCCGCGCTGCTGGCGGACGCGCAGAAGCGGCTGGGCCACCGGCCGAGCACCGACCCCGCCGACTGGTACGAGGCCGTGGCCGCCTTCCCGGGCGGCGGGCACGGCGACCCGGACGCCAAGGCGTTCGCCAACGACGTGTTCGACGTCATCCGGCAGGGTGAACGCCGCACCACGGACACGGGCGAGACCGTCACGCTGGAGCCCGCCCCGAAGCTGCGCACGCCGAAGGCCGCCGGGCGGCCCGGCACCGGGCTCTCGGACGCCTCGGAGGCGGCGGAGTGCCCCCGGAGCGTGGACTGCGAGTGGCTCCCGGCGCCGTACGAGAAGTGGACGGACAGCTCCGGCGCGGAGGACTACGGCAACCACGACAAGGCGCGGCGGCCCTTCTCGCAGAAGATCGACTACATCGTCGTCCACGACACCGAGGCGACCTACGAGACGACGCTCGGTCTGGTCTCCGACCCGACGTACGTGTCGTGGAACTACACACTGCGCGCCTCAGACGGGCACATCGCCCAGCACGTGCGCACCAAGGACGCCGCCTGGCACGCGGGCAACTGGTACGTCAACTCCACGTCGGTCGGCCTGGAGCACGAGGGTTTCCTCACGGACCCGGACGCCTGGTTCACCGAGGCCATGTACCGCAGTTCGGCGCGGCTGGTGCGGTATCTGGCCGCGAAGTACGACATCCCGCTGGACCGGCAGCACGTCCTCGGCCACGACAACGTGCCCGCCAGTACGGCCTCCGGCGTCAAGGGCATGCACACCGATCCGGGCCCCTACTGGGACTGGGAGCACTACTTCCAGCTGCTGGGCAAGCCGTTCACGCCCAAGGCGGGCCCGAAGTCGGGCGTGGTGACGATCAGGCCCTCCTACGACGAGAACGAGCCGGTCTTCACCGGCTGCGACTCCTCCGGCAGGCCCTGCGCGGCGCACGGCTCCTCGGCGGTACGGCTGCACCAGGCGCCGGACGCGTCGTCGCCGCTGGTCAACGATGTGGGGCTGCGCCCTGACGGGTCCCCCGCCACGACGGGCGTCAACGACACCGGGGCGCGCGCCACAGCGGGACAGCAGTACGCGGTGGCGGAGCGGAAGGGCGCGTGGACGGCCATCTGGTACCTCGGCCGGAAGGCATGGTTCCACAATCCCGCCCGGCAGCCGGTCGCGGTTCCGGGCCGGGGCACCCTGATCGAGCCCCGGGAGGGCCGCGACGAGATCACCGTCTACGGGCGGGCCTACCCCGAGGCGGACGCGTATCCGCAGGGCGTGCCCGTGCAGGCGCTCTCCCCGCTGCCCTACAAGGTGGCTGCCGGACAGCGCTATGTGGCGGGCCTGAAGACCCCGGGCGAGTACCTGTACGCCGTGGCCTACGACCCCGGCGCGGAGAAGTTCCAGGTCGTGCGGGGCCGGCAGCAGTACTACCAGATCCAGCTCGGCCACCGGGTGGCGTTCGTGAAGGCGGACGACGTGCGGGTGGTGCGGTGAGCGTCCGCTGACGCCGCCGCCCCCTTCCCCGGCCGGGGAAGGGGGCGGCGGTCGCGGGACTACTGCTGGAACAGCCGGGGACTACTGCTGGAACAGCTCCGCGGGCAGCGGCTTGAGCAGCGCGTACAGGTCGTTGGTGATGGGCCGGTCCCAGCTGGCGATGGTGACCAGGACGCCGTCGCTGCGGTCGAACTGCACGCAGGAGATCCGGTCCTCCGACAGCTTGATCCGGCGCACGATCAGCAGGTTGTCCTCGTGCATCACCGGGTCGTCCTCGGTGCCGACGACCTCGACGTGCTCGTCGTTCTCCAGCGCGGACAGCAGCTGGGCCACCTCGAACGGCACCTCGCCCTCCTCGACCTCACGCGCCGGTGAGCCCTCGGGGAGATTGCCGATGATCATCGCCGGGCCGCGTCCGCCGAACAGGTCGTAGCGGAGGAAGACGCCCTGGCAGGTGCCGTCCGGCGCGGGCAGCAGGCCCGCGCCGAGATTTCCCGGCCAGTCGGACGGGTCCATGGCCAGGACATCGAAGTCCGGGCCTGCGGGCACGGCGGCGCTGCGGCGGCGGAGGAACGACATGCCGCAATAGTACGTGGCCGCCACCGCGCACCACACGGGCGGCATCGGCCGGGCCGGCCCCTCCGCCCCACGGCCGCGCCCGCCCTTCCGGGCCCGCTCCGGCACGCCCGCTCCTCCGCGTCCACGACACCCCCGGCGGGAGGGCGGGCGGTGCTCAGGAGCCGGCGGTGGCGCGGGCCAGGAGGCGGGTGACCCGGGAGCGGAGGGCCGGGGCGCAGTCGGGTTCGGCGAGGGCGGCGCGGAGGGGGTGGACCGCGGCGGCTGGGGCACCGGACCGCAAGGCGGCCGAGGCCAGCTCGTACAGCACGGCCGGCCGGTCGCACCGGGCCGGCGGTTCGCTCAGCGCCCGCCCCAGGAAGCGGTAGGCAGTCTCGGGGGCGCCCGCGACCGCGTACGCGTGGGCGGCGCGGCGCAACCGGTCCACCACATCGGGGTCGGCGTCGGGGTGGATCTCCAGCAGGTGCCGCGCCGAGGTGCCCGCCCCGGGTCCGGCGGCGGCGAGCGTGGCGGCCGCCTGTCCGTGCAGGGCGGTACGGAGGCTGGCGGGAACGGCGCGGTAGACCTCACCGGCGAGGGAGGGGTGGGTGAAGTGGGGCGACGCTCCCAGGACCCGCTCCCGGCGCAGGGTGTCCGCCGCGTCGTGTGCCGCCGCGCCGGTGAGCCCCGCGACGCGCGCGGCGAGCGGGAGGGTGGCGTCGGCACCGAGGACGGCCACCGCCCAGCTGAGCCGTACGCAGGCGGTGCCGAGGCTCTCCAGGTGGTCGAGGAAGCCCGTGCCGTGGAGGGTGCGGGCGAGGCCGGGCAGCCGGGACAGACTGTCGCGGTGCGGGGCGAGCCCGGTCCGGCGGGCGCGGGCCAGCAGTTCGGTGACGGCGAGGGGGACGCCGCCGGTGAGGACCCAGCACTCCTTCGTGAAGGAGGCGTCATCGGGCCCGCACAGGGTGTCCCGGACGAGGGTCTCCACGGCCTGGGCGCTCAGTGCCTGGAGGGCGTACGAGGTGGCCGCGCCGCTGTCGAGCGCGGTGTGCGGGCCGGCCGTGTCCGGGCGCGGCCGGCCCGTGTCGTAGGCCAGCGCGCAGAGCAGGGGGAGTTCGGCGGCGCGGGGCAGGAAGCCGGTGAGCCAGGCCAGCGAGGCGGGGTCGGCCCAGTGGGCGTCGTCGATGAGGAGGACGAGCGGGGCGCCGCGTGCCGCGAGGTGTTCGGCGGCGTGTGCGAGCAGCCCGTCGAGTGCGCGGCGTACCTGCCCGGGATGGGGTGCGACGGCGCGGCAGGGTGCGGGCAGCCCCGCGGCCCGGGCGGCGAGGTGGTAGGTCCTGCCCAGCGCGGTGCGTATCCGGTGCTCGTCGAGCACGGGCAGCAGGGGTTCGAGCAGCGCGCGGAGGAGGTGGAGGCCGACCTCCTGCTCCTGTTCTCCGGCGGTCGCGTGGACGACGGTGCAGCCGCGTGCCGCCGCGCGGGCGGCGGTCTCGCGCAGCAGGGCCGTCTTGCCGAGGCCCGCGGCTCCGGTGAAGGCGAGGGGCGTGCCGGGGCGGGCGGTGTGCGCCGGGCGCGCGCCGCCTGCGCCGCCGTCGCACAGCCGGGCCAGTCCCCGGTCGACGGCCGCGAGTTCGGCTTCCCGTTCCAGCAGCGCCACGATGGTGTCCTCGCCGTCCTCGCGTCGTCCCGGCTCCGGCAGTTGGGGCGAGCCTACGCCAGCGGGGGTGGCCGTGACGGGGGTTGGGAAGACGCCGGACCGGTGAGCGTGTGCGTCCCTCGGGCGGATGTCAGGGTGTACGCAGGCACGTGCGCGGGCGGCGTGCTCCGGCGCGTCAGGTGAGGTCGAACTCCCCCTCGCGCGCCCCGCGTACGAAAGCGCGCCACTCGCCCGGATCGAAGATGAGTGCGGGCTTGTCGGGCTGGCTGCCGTTCCGCATGGCGACGAAGCCCTCCACGAAGGCGATCTCGACGTCACCGGAACCCCGGCTGCTGGACTGCCACTGCGCCCTGCTCAGATCGAGTTCGGGCTGCTCGGCGGTGCGGTGGGCCACGCGTACTCCTCCCGGTCGTGGTCGTCCCGGCGACACCCTAACCACGCTCCTGGCCGCTGGGACAGGGCGCGGAAGGAGGGAAAAGTGATGGAGGGAAGGGCGGGAAGCGGAGGGGGAGAGCGGGACGGGAGCGGCCGGGGACGGAGTCCGCGGGGGACCGTGGGCTCACCGGGTGGGGGGCTCGGCGGCGACCAGCCACATCGAGAAGAACTGCGCGCCTCCCCCATAGGCGTGCCCCAGTGCTCTGCGCGCCCCCTCCACCTGGTGCGCGCCCGCCAGCCCGCGCACTTGGAGGGCGGCCTCGGCGAAGCGGAGCATGCCGGAGGCGCCGATGGGGTTGGTGGACAGCACCCCGCCGGAGGGGTTGACGGGCAGGTCGCCGTCCAGCGCGGTGGCCCCGGACTCGGTCAGCTGCCAGCCCTCCCCCTCCTTGGCGAAGCCGAGGTTCTCCAGCCACATCGGTTCGTACCAGGAGAAGGGCACGTACATCTCGACGGCGTCGATCTCGCGGCGCGGGTCGGTGATGCCCGCCTGCCGGTAGACGTCGGCGGCGCAGTCGCTGCCGGCGCGCGGTGAGACGGCGTCCTTGCCCGCGAAGAGGGTCGGTTCGCTGCGCATGGCGCCGCCGTGCACCCAGGCCGGAGGGCGCGGGGCGCGCGCGGCGCCCGCACGGTCGGTCAGCACCATGGCGCACGCCCCGTCGGAGGAGGGGCAGGTCTCCGAGTAGCGGATGGGGTCCCACAGCATCGGGGAGGACTGGACCTTCTCCAGGGTGATGTCCTCCTCGTGCAGGTGCGCGTACGGGTTCTTGAGCGCGTTGCGGCGGTCCTTGTACGCGACCAGGGCGCCGATGTGGGAGGGGGCGGAGGTGCGGCGCATGTAGGCGCGCACGTGCGGGGCGAAGAAGCCGCCCGCGCCGGCCAGCAGCGGCTGCTGGAACGGCACGGGCAGGGAGAGGCCCCACATGGCGTTCGACTCGGACTGCTTCTCGAAGGCGAGGGTCAGCACGGTGCCGTGGACGCGGGCGGCCACCAGGTTGGCGGCGACCAGTGCGGTGCTGCCGCCGACCGAACCGGCCGTGTGCACCCGCAGCATGGGCTTGCCGACGGCGCCGAGGGCGTCGGCGAGGTACAGCTCCGGCATCATGACGCCCTCGAAGAAGTCGGGCGCCTTGCCGATTACCACGGCGTCGATGTCGGTCCAGGAGAGCCCGGCGTCCTCCAGCGCCCGTACGGCCGCCTCGCGCACCAGGCCCGCCAGCGACACGTCCCGGCGTGCGGAGACGTGTTTGGTCTGGCCGACACCGACGACCGCGACGGGCTCCTTGCCCACCGCCCGGCCCGGGCGCCCCTTGTCGGTGCTCATGCGCTCTCTCCTCCTTCGGCGGGACCGTCCGCCTCCAGGACGGCGACGAGGTTCTGCTGGAGACAGGGCCCCGAGGTGGCGTGGGCGACGGCGCGCCGGCACTCGCCCCGGCCGATCCGGGCCGCCGCCTCCCCGATCCGCAGCAGCCCGGCGGCCATCACGGGGTTGGCGGCCAGCGGCCCGCCGGAGGGGTTGACCACGGTCTCCTCGCCCAGCCGCAGCGCCTTGCGCAGGATGACCTCCTGGGCGGTGAAGGGGGCGTGGAGTTCGGCGACCTCGCAGGGCGGGGCGCCTTCGTCGAACAGCCCGGCGTGTGCGGCGGACAGCCGGGTGGAGGGCGAGTCGGTGAGGTCGCGCAGGCCGAGGCCGTGCGGTTCGACGCGGTGGTCCATGCCGCGGATCCAGGCGGGCCGGCGGTCGGGGCCGGTCAGGCGGTGGGCGACCTCTCCGGCGGCGAGCACCACGGCTGCGGCGCCGTCGGTGACGGGCGGCAGGTCGTGGCGGCGCAGCGGCCGGGCGAGGTAGTCGCTCTCCAGCAGGGTCCCGGCGTCGGGCGAACCCCGCAGCCGCGCGTGCGGGTTGTCCCGGGCCGCCCGTCTGCTGCGGGCGGCGACCTGGGCCAGCTCCCGCTCGTCGGTGCCGCCCGCGTCGATCAGGGCGCGGGCCTGGAGCGCGGCCAGCGCGACGGAGTCGGGCCACAGCGGGGCCAGGTAGTACGGGTCGAGCTGCCGGGTGAGGACCTCGGGCAGGTCGCCCGCCGAGGACTTGCCGTAGGCGTAGACCAGTGCCGTGTCCGCCTCGCCGGTGAGGATCTTCACCCATGCCTCGTAGACCGCGAAGGCGCCGTCCATCTCGACGTGCGACTCGGAGATGGGCGGCCACGCGCCCACCCCGTCGAGCGCCATGGTGAAGGAGAAGGGGCGGCCCGCCAGGTAGTCGGAGGAGCCGGAGCAGGTGAAGTCGATCTCCCCGGCCGACAGTCCTGTCCGGCCGAGGACGTCGCGCAGCACGGGCAGCAGCATCTCCACCTCGGAGAGGCCGTCGGCCGCGCGGACGTGGTCGGTCTGCGCGACGGCGACGACGGCGACGGACCTGGCTTCGCGGCTGGTCACAGCAGCTCCTTGTACGTCTGGTAGGGGGCGTCCGGTTCGCCTGTGGGCCGGTAGTGGTCGGGGTAGCGGCCCGACCCGGTCCACACCGGCTCCACCCGCAGCCCCATCCGCACCTGGTCGTAGGGGATGCCGCCGATCCGGCCGTGCAGCGCCAGCCCCGCGCCGTCGAGGGCGATGTGCGCGTAGACGTAGGGCACTTCGATGTCGAGCCCCTTGGCCTTGATGTTGACGACGCAGAAGGTGGTGACCGTGCCCGCGGGGCCGACCTCCACCTGTTCGCGGGTCGGCACTCCGCAGGTGGGGCACGCGCCGCGCGGCGGGACGTAGACCTTGCGGCAGCGCGGACAGCGCTCCCCCATGGTGCGGTGCTCCGCGAGGGCTTCCAGGTAGCGGGTCTGGGCGCGGCCGGGGGTGTAGGTGTAGTCGAGGCGGGCGTGCGCGACGATCCCGGTCACGGGGTCGGTGAACTCCCCGGTGTGCGGGGCGGGCCGGGCCGGTGGCCGGGTGCCCCCCTCGCGGTCGGGTTCGAAGCAGGCGATGTCCGTGATGGCGCCGCCGCGCTCCTCGGCCCACCGGATGCGCACGCGCATCCCCGTGCGGACCGAGTCCGGGCCGTCCGGTGCGTCCAGTGCGTGCAGGAGGGCGGTGTCGGCACCGTCGAGGCGGACCAGCACCCAGGCGAAGGGGTGCCGCAGGGGCTGCCCTCTGCGCGGGGAGCCGTTCCAGCACCAGGTGGTGACGGTGCCCGCCTGTCCGACCTCCACCAGGTCGCGGATCTCCTCGGCGGTGACAGGGTCGTACTCGGTGGGCGGCACGAGCGTGCGGCCGTCGCTCGCCCTGACACCCAGGACGGTCCTTTCGCGCAGCCCGGTGAGGAACGCGCTCTGGACGGGGCCGAGCGAGCGGGTGAAGGGGAACTCGACGACCAGGGGTGCGCTCAGTACCTCGTGCGACGGTGCGGTGTTCATGGGGTCCCCCCGGGTAGGGCTGGGGTCTGGTTGCCGGTCGTGCGCACGAGGGCGGGGCCGGCGGTCACGCCCGACGGAAGCGCGGCTGCCGTTTCTCCGCGAAGGCGCGCGCTCCCTCCTTGGCGTCGGCGGTGTCGAACAGGGGCCAGCCGCGCTTCAGTTCGGCGGCGAGTCCGTCCCGCTCCGTCATGTCGGCGGTCTCGTGGACGGATGCCTTGACGGCTTCGACGGCCAGCGGGCCGCAGGCGTTGACGCGTTCGGCGGTCTCCAGGGCGGCGTCCAGGGCGGTGCCGTCCGGTACGACGCGTCCGATCAGCCCGATGCGCTCGGCCTCGGCCGCACTGTAGGGGCGCCCCGTGAGCAGCATCTCCAGCGCGTGGGTGCGGGGGATCTGCCGGGGGAGGCGCACGGTGGAGCCGCCAATGGGGAACAGCCCGCGGCGCACCTCGTAGAGGCCGAAGACGGCGCTCTCGCCGGCCACCCGGATGTCGGTGCCCTGCAGGATCTCCGTACCGCCCGCCACGCAGTGGCCCTCGACGGCGGCGATCACCGGTTTGCGCGGGCGGTGGTGCCGGAGCATGGCCTTCCAGTGCAGGTCGGGGTCCGCACGCAGCCGCGCGCGGTACTGCTCGCCCGCCATGCCGTCCCCGGCCAGGGCTTTGAGGTCCATGCCCGCGCAGAAGGCGCCGCCCGCGCCGGTGAGGACGACGGAGCGGATGGCGTCGTCCTCGTCGGCCTCGGCCCAGCCGTCGTGGAGGCCGACGAGCATGGGCAGGGAGAGGGCGTTCTTCGCCTCGGGTCGGTCGAGGGTGAGCACCAGGGTGGCTCCCACCCGCTCCACGGACAGATGTTCGGTGCCGCCCATAGGGGGCCTCCCGTCTCCAGGGCCGGAGAGCAGCCTTTGCGGACCTCGTGGATCTGGAACAGGTTGCAGGAGCGGGGCCGGGACCGCAAGAGGTTTCTGACTACCCGTCACATTTCTTGTGCCGGGGCTCTTCCCGTCTTCGCGCCCCGGTGCTCTGATGAGCGCCGGACGACACGCGCGGGGGACGCACACCGGAGCACGCACGCCACACGAGTACGCATGCCGGGCCGGGTATGGAGGAGCGCGCCGTGGAGTACAACCTTGCCGACCTGTTCGAGTCGATCGCCGACACCGTCCCGCGGCGCGAGGCACTGGTGTACCTCGACCACCCCGGCACGGGAGCGGAACGCCGGCTGTCCTACGCGGAACTGGACCAGGCCGCCAACCGCCTGGCGCACCACCTGGCCGACCACGGCATCGCGCCCGGCGACCATGTCGGAGTGCACCTGTACAACGGCGTCGAGTACGTGCAGACCCTGCTCGCCTGCCTGAAGATCCGCGCCGTCCCCGTCAACGTCAACTACCGCTACATCGAGGACGAGTTGGCGTACCTGTACCGGGACGCCGATCTGGCCGCGCTCGTCTTCGACGGCGAGTTCACCGCGCGGGTGGCGGCGGTGCTGCCCCGCGCGACCGGGCTGCGCCATCTGGTGCGGGTCGGGCCCGCGCCCGAGGGGGCACCCGAACCGGTCGCCGCAGGGCGACGGCCGGTCGCGTTCGCCGAGGCGGAGGCCGCGGGCTCGGCCGCGCGCGACTTCGCACCGCGCTCGGCCGACGATCTGTTCCTCCTCTACACCGGCGGCACCACAGGCATGCCCAAAGGGGTGATGTGGCGGGCCGAGGACCTCTTCTTCTCCGGGCTCGGCGGCGGCGCGCCCACGGGTGAGCCGGTCTCCCGGCCCGAGGAACTGGCCGAACGGGTCGCGGCCGGCGGGGAGGGCCTGGTCTTCTTCCCCACTCCCCCGCTGATGCACGGCACCTCCACGCTCACCCTCTTCATCGGGCTGAACTACGGGCAGAAGGTGGTGCTGCACCGCAAGTTCGTGCCCGAGGAGGTGCTGCGCACCGTCGAGCGCGAGCGGGTGACCGCGGTCTCCCTGGTGGGCGACGCCATGCTGCGGCCCCTGGTGGACGCCCTGGCGGGACCGCTGCGGGGCACCGACTGCTCGTCGCTGCTGGCGGTCTCCAGCTCCGGCGCCGTCCTCTCCCAGACCGTGCGGGAGCAGTTCTCCGCGCTGGTGCCGCACGCCGTGCTCATCAACAACTTCGGCTCCTCCGAGTCCGGCTTCAACGGCACGGCCACCGCGGACTCGGGGCCGCAGAGGGGCTTCCGGATCACCGTCAACGACGGGACGGCCGTGGTCGATCCCGCCACCCGCAGGCCCGTGCCGCCCGGCGGGACCGGCCGCATCGCGCTGCGCGGGCACGTACCGCTGGGCTACTACAACGACCCGGCCAAGAGCGCCGAGACGTTCTTCGAGGCGGACGGCGCCCGCTGGGTGCTCCTCGGCGACATGGCCACGGTCGACGAGAACGGCGTGGTCACCGTCCTGGGCCGGGGCTCCCAGTGCATCAACACCGGCGGCGAGAAGGTCTACCCCGAAGAGGTCGAGGAGGTGCTCAAGTCCCATCCGGACATCTACGACGCCCTCGTCGCGGGCGTCCCGGACGAGAAGTGGGGCAGCCGCGTCGCGGCCGTCGTCCAGGTGCGGGCCGGTGCCGGCGGCGCGTCGCTCACCGCGGAGGCGGTACGGGAACACGCCCGCACCCGGCTCGCGGGCTACAAGGTGCCCCGCACCGTCGTGCTCACCGAGCGCATCCAGCGCTCGCCCAGCGGCAAGGCGGACTACCGCTGGGCGCGCGACGTCCTGGGCCCGCCGCGCCGGTGAGACGCCGGACGGGGAGACGTCCGGCGGCGGGCCCAGCCGCCGCCCTCCGGCTCAGCTCTCCGCCAGGAAGTCCACGACCGCCCTGGTGAACTCCATGGGACGGGCTTCGTGGACGAGGTGCCCGGCGCCGTCGACGGTCAGCACGCGGGCGTCGGGGATGCGCTCGGCCATCAGGTGCAGGTCCTCCTGGGGGAGGTGGCTTCCGTCGCCGCCGCCGAGCAGCAGGGTGGGAGCTGTGACGGCTCCCAGCCGCTCCCACCAGCGCGGGTCGGGATCGTTGCGCTGCCGGGCCCACTGGACCCCGGCCTCCCGGTCGAAGCGCGGGGTGCCCGGCGGCGGCTCCTCGGGCACCTCCTGGGGCGTCTCCAGGGGACGCATGGCCACCGTCTCCTCCAGGACGAGGCGGTCCACCCGCCCGGGATGCTCCTGGGCGAACAGGTAGGCGACGACGGACCCGAAGGAGTGGCCGACGAGGACGGCCTTGTCCAGGCCGAGCGCGTCGAGGAACCCGAGCAGATCGCCGGTGAAGTCGGCCATCGCGTAGGAGCCGGGCCAGTCGCTCCCGCCGTGCCCGCGCAGGTCGAGCGCGTAGACGGGGTGCTCACCGCCGAGCGCCGAGATGAGCGGGCCGCGCCAGTCCTCGCCGTCCTCACCGAGGCAGTGGAGCAGGACGACGGGGACGCCCGCCTCCGCGCCCCAGGCGCGGTAGACGAGCCGGACCCCGCCCGTGTGTACCGTCCGTGTTCCGTTCTCGCTCATACGGGGGACCGTACCGGCTAGCCGTCCCGCTTCTCGAAGGAGGGCGCAGGGGTGTCGCCGGGACGCTTGGCCAGCTCGGACTTGCGGTAGGAGTAGGCGAAGTAGACGACGAGGCCGAGGACGAACCACACGCCGAAGCGCAGCCAGGTCTGCCAGGCCAGGTAGGTCGTCAGCCAGATGGAGAACGCCACTCCGAGCAGCGGGACGACGGGCATGCCCGGAACCTTGAACTTGCGGGGCAGGTCGGGCCGGCGGTAGCGCAGCACGATCACCGCGACGCACACCACGACGAAGGCCAGCAGGATGCCGATGTTCGTCATCTCGGCCGCCTCCTCGATGGGCAGGAAGCCCGCGATGACGGCGGAGGCGACACCCGCGATCCAGGTGACGCGGGTGGGCACGTGGCGCACCGGGTCGGTCTTGGCGAACCACTTGGGCAGCAGCCCGTCGCGGCTCATGGCGAACCACACGCGGGTGACGCCCAGCATGAAGGTGAACATCACGGTGAGGATGCCGATGATGGCGCCGACCGCGATGATGTCGGCGACGCCGCCGAGGCCCACGGACTTGAACGCGGTGGAGAAGCCGCTGTCGGGGTCGATCTCCTTGTAGTTCTGCATGCCCGTGAGCACCAGGCAGACGGCCACGTACAGCACCATGGAGATCACCAGCGAGTAGATGATCGCCTTGGGCATGTGCCTTTGCGCGTCCTTGGACTCCTCGGCCGCCGTCGACATGGCGTCGTAACCGAAGACGGCGAAGAAGACGGTGGCCGCGCCGGTGAAGGCGCCCGAGAGCCCGTAGGGGAAGAACGGCTTGTAGTTGCCGGTCTTGATGTGGAAGACGCCCACGACGATGACGAGCAGCACGACGGCGACCTTCAGCGCCACGACGATCAGCTCGAACCGGGCGGCGTTCTTGATGCCCCGGGTGAGCGCGTAGGCGATCAGGAGGCACAGCAGCGCCGCGAACAGGTCCACCCGGTGCCCGTCACCCGTGCCGGGCGCCCCCATCATCCAGGTGGGCAGGGTGGCGCCCATCTCCTCCAGCAGGAAGGAGAAGTAGCCGGAGATGCCGATGGCGACCACCGACACGATGGCCGTGTACTCCAGCAGCAGGTCCCAGCCGATGAACCAGCCGCCGAGTTCACCCAGGACGGCGTAGCCGTAGGTGTAGGCGGAGCCGGCCTTGGGGATGAGGCCGGCGAACTCCGCGTAGGAGAGCGCCGCGCAGGCGCTGGCCAGCCCCGCGACGAGGAACGAGATCAGCACGGCGGGGCCCGCCTTGCCGTTGGCGACGGTGCCCGCGAGGCTGAAGACCCCGGCGCCGATGATCCCGCCGACGCCGATCGCGGTCAGATGCCGCAGGCCGAGCGTGCGGGTGAGCTGCTGTCCGGAGCCTCCCTCCGGTTCCTCGATGTGCTCGATGGGTTTGCGGCGCAGTACGCCTTCCCCGCTCCAGAGCCCGGCCATGGGTCCTCTTCCTGCCGTTGATGCGATGACGGCGCCGCCGCGGGCGGGCCCGCGACCGCGCGTGATCATCATGACCGCGACAGGATGGGGTGAGAAGTGTCCACGAGGTCTCCTTTGGGCATCGTTCCGAGACATACCCGTCCGGCCCTGACCCGTCCCGGAGCGCGCGCCGGACCCGGCACCCGTCCCGGAGCGACGACCCGGGCCGGGCGCCGCCTCACACGGCCCGCTCGCGTCCCCGCCAGTACGGGTCGCGCAGCCGGCGCTTGTAGAGCTTGCCGTTGGGGTCGCGGGGCATCTCGGCGACGAAGTCCACCGTCCTGGGGCGCTTGTAGCCCGCGAGCCGCTCCGCGCAGAGGGCCAGCACCTCCTCGGCGAGCGCGGGCCCCGGCGTGCGGCCGGGCGCGGGCTCGACGACGGCCTTGACCTCCTCGCCCCAGTCGTCGTGCGGGACGCCGAAGACGGCGGCGTCCGCGACGGCGGGGTGGCTCAGCAGCACGGCCTCGACCTCGGCGGGGTAGATGTTCACGCCACCGGAGATGATCATGTCGATCTTCCGGTCGCGGAGGAAGAGGTAGCCGTCCTCGTCCAGGTATCCGAGGTCCCCGACGGTGAAGAAGTCCCCGATCCGGTTCCCGCGCGTCTTCCGCTCGTCCTTGTGGTAGCTGAAGCCGCCGGTGTTCATCTTCATGTAGACGGTGCCCAGCTCACCGGGGCCCAGCCGGGTGCCCTCGTCGTCGAAGACGGCCAGCTCGCTGATGGGCCAGGCCCTGCCGACCGTGCCGGGTTTCCTCAGCCACTCCTCGGCCGTCGCGAAGGCGCCGCCGCCCTCGCTCGCCGCGTAGTACTCCTCCACGCTCTCCCCCCACCAGTCGATCATCGCCCGCTTCACATGGTCCGGGCACGGGGCCGCCCCGTGGATGGCGTGCCGCATGGAGGAGACGTCGTAGGCGGCGCGGGTCTCCTCGTCGAGCGCCAGCAGCCGGTGGAACTGGGTCGGCACCATGTGGGTGTGCGTGCAGCGGTACCGGTCGATGAGGCGCAGCATCTCCTCCGGCTCCCACTTGTCCATCACCACCAGTTGGTGCCCGATGTGCAGTGCCGCGCCCGCGAACTGGAGCACGGCGGTGTGGTAGAGCGGTGAGCACACCAGGTGGACGTTGTCGTCGAACGGCTTGATGCCGAAGATGCCGAGGAAACCGCCCAGATGTGTCTCCTCCGGGCGCTTGCCGGTGAGGGGGCGGCGGATGCCGCGCGGGCGGCCCGTGGTGCCGGAGGTGTAGTTCATCACCCAGCCGCCGGTCCGCCCGGCGGGCGGCCCGCCCGGCCGGCCGCGCACGAGGTCGTCGTACGGACGGAAGCCGTCGATGGCGCCGCCCACGCAGTAGCGGTGCGCCGGCGGCACCCCCGCCTCGTTGGCCGCGGACGCCGCCGTCGCGGCGAAACGTGTGTGCGCGAGCAGCGCTTGCGCGCCGGAGTCCGCGAGGATCCAGGCGATCTCCGGGCCCACCAGGTGGTGGTTGACCGGGACCATGTACAGGCCTGCCTGGGTGGCCGCGAGGTAGGCGGCGAGGAACTCCGGCCCGTTGGGGAGGAGCGTGGCGAACGCGTCGCCCGTCCCCAGCCCCGCCGCTCTGAGGCCGTGCGTGATCCTGTTGCACTCCTCGTGGAGGCGGGCGGCGGTCCACGGCGTGCCGTCCGGCCCGATGAGAACCGTCCGTTCGGGAGCCCACTGGGCTTGCGCCCAGAACCCGTTGGGTGCGTCCACGTCGTGCCTCTCCCTTCTGGTGGGTGGCGCCCCGCTCCCCGGGGCGGGGCCGGGACGGCCGGCGCTCAACCGGTGCCCGCGATGCGGTTCAGCCGGGAGAGGGCCCGGTCGAACCCGCGGGTGAGGTCGTCGACGACGGCCTGGACGGAGCGTTCGCTGTTCATGGAGCCGACGATCTGCCCGACGGGGGTGCCCAGCAGGGGTTCCACCTCGTGCCGCTGGATGCGCGAGTTGGCTTCGGCGACCAGCAGCCCCTGGAGCGGCATGGGGAGCGGTCCCGGCCCCTCCCCCGGCTCCCATGCGTCCGTCCACGCGGTCCGCAACTGGCGCGCGGGCTTCCCCGTCAGCGCCCGCGACCGCACGGTGTCCCCCGCGCCGGCGGCCAGCAGTTTCCGGGTCAGCGCACGGGAGCCGAGATCGGCCTCGGTGGTGGTGAGCCACACCGAGCCGAGCCAGGCCCCCTGGGCGCCCAGCGCCAGCGCGGCGGCGAGCTGTTCACCGCTGCCGATGCCGCCGGCGGCGAGCACGGGAAGCGGGTCGACGGCGCGGACGACCTCGGGGGTGAGCACCATGGTGGCGATCTCCCCGGTGTGTCCCCCGGCCTCGTACCCCTGGGCGACCACGATGTCGATGCCCGCCTCCTTGTGCCGCTGTGCGTGCCGGGGGCTGCCGGCGAGGGCGGCGACGGGGATGCCCTGGCGGTGCGCCCGTTCGATGACGTCGGCCGGCGGGGAGCCCAGCGCGTTGGCGAGGAGCTTGACCGGGTAGTCGAAGGCGACGTCGAGCTGGCCGCGGGCGACGCTCTCCATCCAGCCGGTGATGCGCCAGCCGCCGCGCTCGCCCTCGGGCAGCTCGGGAACGTCGTACGCGGCCAGGAGTTCGCTCACGTACTGCCGGTGCCCCTCGGGGATCATGGCCTCGACGTCCTCTTCGGTGACGCCCTCGACCTTCTTCGCGGGCATCACCACGTCGAGCCCGTACGGCCGCCCCTCGGTGTGGGCCTCCATCCAGTCCAGGTCGCGCCTCAGTTCGTCGGCCCGGCCGTAGCGCACGGCGCCGAGCACCCCGAAGCCACCCGCGCGGCTGAGCGCGGCGGCCACGGCGGGGAACGGCGTGAAGCCGAAGAGGGCGTGCTCTGCTCCCAGCTGTCTGCTCAGCTCCGTCTGCATGGGCGCAGGATGCCGCAGCCGTGCGACGGAGGGAAGACGTTTCCTGATGCTGCGTCAGATTTTCGGGTCGCCCCTCAGCACCTGTGGGCCAGCGCCCGGTACGCCTCCGCCGCCTCCTCACCGCGGCCGAGCCGCTCCAGGCAGAGCGCCTCCTCGTTCCTGCTGTCCAGCGTCTCGGGGTCGGCGTGCCCGAGCACGCGTTCGCGTACGGAGGCCACGTGCCGGTGGGCCTCGAGCGCCTCGTCCCAGCGCCCCAGTCCGCCCAGGCTCACGGCCAGCCCGTGCAGGGCGCGCAGCGTCGCGGGGTGGGCGGCGCCGTCGAGGCGGGTGCGGACGGCCGCCAGGTCGCGGTACAGGTCCAGGGCCTCGGCCGGGCGGCCCAGCCCCGTCAGGCAGGCGCCCCACTCCTGACGGGCCGCGAGGGTGTCCGGGTGGTCGCCGCCCAGCACCCAGGCGCGGTCCTCGGCCACCTTGCGGCAGACCTCCAGGGCCTCGCCCCAGCGGCCGAGCCGGGCCAGCGCGTGGCCCGCCTCGGCGCGGCTGGCGAGGGCGTCGGGGTGGCAGGGGCCGAGGAGCCGCTCCCGCTCGGCGGCGACCGCCAGATGCGCCTCGTAGGCCTCCTCCCAGCGGCCGAGCCGCCCCAGACTCATCCCGGCGCCGTGCCTGCTGGCGAGCACGGCGAGGGGGTCGGGCACGGCGGACCGGTGACCGGCGGCGTACTGCGGCGCCGACTGGCGTGCGGGCGCGTACGGAGCGGAGGGGCGCCCGCGCCGGAGGCCGGCCCCGGCCACACACCCGGCGCGCGGGAGCCGGCCGAGAGCGCGCGCGGCCCGCCCGCGCCGACCAGGGCCGGTCACGCCCCCGAGCGGGGATTCGGGCGCCCTGCCGTTGCCCGTCCAGCGCCCCGCGAGACCGCTCGTGCCCGTCGCCGCCCTCCCCCTCGGCGGCACCCACGGGCCGGGCGTCCCGTTCGCGGGAAGGCCGCCGTCCATCCCGCGGCTCCACGAGGGCATCCACCGCGGTGCGGCGCCCTCGTCCGCCGCCGCACCCGCCCGCCACCCGGGCAGCCGGGCCCGGATCCCGGCGAGCCGGCAGGCCAGCTCCGTGGCGCTGTCCGGCCGTTCGTCGGGGGCCTTGGTCAGCAGCCGCAGAATGATCTCCTCCAGCGGCGCCGGCAGTTCGGGCCGGCGGGCGCACGGCGGCTCGGGTGGCGTGTCGCGGTGGCCGACCAGGACCGACCAGGCGTCACCGCCCTGGAACGGGGGCACGCCGGTGGCCAGTTCGTAGAGCACGCACCCGAAGGAGTACAGGTCGCTGCGGTGGTCCACCGCCGACCCGGCGATCTGCTCGGGCGACATGTAGTGCGGGGTGCCCATGGCGATGCCGGTGCCGGTGAGCTTGGCGGTGAACCCGATGTCGTGGGCGAGCCGCGCGATGCCGAAGTCGCAGATCTTCACGGTGCCGTCGCCGGTCCGCATGACGTTCGCCGGTTTCAGGTCGCGGTGCACGACGCCCTGGTCGTGGGTGTAGGCCAGGGCCCACGCGATCTGTTCGGCGACGTCCACCACCTCGGCCACCGGCAGCGGCTGCTCGCCGTCCGCCAGCAGCTGGCTGAGGTTGCGGCCTTCGAGCAGCTCCATCACCAGATAGAGCAGGCCGTCGTCGTCCCCGAAGTCGTGCACCACCGTCACGCCCCGGTGCTGCAGCGCGGCGGCCACCCGCGCCTCGCGGCGGAACCGTTCGCGCACCACGCGCAGGAACGCCGCGTCCCCGCGCTGAGTCAGCGGTTTGAGGCATTTGACGGCCACTCGTCTGCCCAATGCCTCGTCGCGCGCCCGCCACACTTCTCCCATGCCGCCGCGCCCGATCAGTTCGAGCAGCCGGTAGCGGTCATGGATCAGGGTGTTGAGAGCCATCCCCGTGTCGCCCCCGTCGATGCGTGCTGTTGTGCTCGTCCCTCCCCATGTCTGCTCAGTATGGCTGCCTCGTTCCTGGGCGTGTATGCCATCCGGTGGCGGGGGGTCCGCGTTTGACTGGTTCGGCGCGGTACTGACGCGTTCCGTTCCGGAGCTTTTCGGACCGGCCGGCCGGAGCACCGGACACGGAGCCGCCCGCGGCCGTGCGGAGCGGCACGTTCAGCGGCGTACGCGCGGCATCCCCAGGCCGGTCCAGGAGATGATCTCGCGCTGGATCTCGTTGTTGCCGCCGCCGAAGGTGAAGATGACGGCGCTGCGGTAGCCGCGCTCCAGTTCGCCGCTGAGCACCGCGCCCGCCGAGCCCTCCTTGAGCGGGCCCGCGGCGCCGGCCACCTCCATCAGCCAGGCGTAGGCGTCGCGGCGCGCCTCACTGCCGTACACCTTGACGGCCGAGGCGTCGTACGGGGTCAGCGTGCCCTTGTCCAGGGCCTCCACCATCTGCCAGTTGAGAAGCTTCATCGCCTCCAGCCGGGCGTGGGCGCGGGCCAGCCGGGTGCGGACCCATCCCAGGTCGATGACGCGGCGGCCGTCGCCCAGCGCGGTGCGCTCGGCCCAGCGGCGGGTGTCGGCCAGCGCGCGGATGGCCGTCGTGCCGTGCGCGGCGAGGGTGACGCGCTCGTGGTTGAGCTGTGTGGTGATCAGCCGCCAGCCGCCGTTCTCCTCGCCGACGCGGCGGCTCGCGGGCACGCGGACGTCCTGGTAGTAGCTGGCCGTGGTGTCGTGCGAGGCCAGCGTGGTGATGACGGTGCACGAGTAGCCGGGGTCGCTGGTCGGCACGAGCAGCAGGGTGATGCCCTTGTGCGGCGGCGCTTCCCCATCGGTGCGCACGGCGAGCCACACCCAGTCGGCGGTGTCCCCGTTCGTGGTCCAGATCTTCTGCCCGTTGACGGTGTAGTACCCGGTCTCGGTGTCGCCCTCGCGCACCGCGCGGGTCTTGAGGGATGCCAGGTCGGTGCCCGCGTCGGGTTCGCTGTAGCCGATGGCGAAGTCCAGCTCACCGGACAGGATGCGGGGCAGGAAGTGGTCCTTCTGCTCCTGGGTGCCGTAGCGCATCAGCGTCGGTCCCACGGTGTTGAGCGCCATCAGCGGCAGCGGGACGCCCGCCTGGGCCGCCTCGTCGAAGAAGACGAACTGCTCCACGGCGCTCATGCCGCGCCCCCCGTACTCGCGCGGCCACCCCACCCCGAGCCATGCGTCCCGGCCCAGCCGCCGTACGGTCTCGCGGTAGAACTTCTTCTGGCCGGCGGGGTCCGCGAAGCGCGTGTGCGCGTCCTTCGGCACCAGTCCGGCGAAATACTCCCGCAAGTGCGCGCGCAGTTCCCGCTGTTCGGTGGTGTAGTCGAGGTACACGGTGCCCCTCCGCTCCGTGACGGTTCCCCGCTGGCGGCGCACACAGTAGAACGTGTTCCACGACAAGGGAATGCCCGCCGCGCTCACTCCCCCTTCGGCCGGGGGGCCAGCCAGGCGAGGGAGGCGGTGACCAGGGCGCGGACACCGGTGTCCAGGGTGGGCTGGATCACGGGGGCGAAGCGGGGGCTGTGGTTGCTGGGGATGTCCTGGTGGACGGTTCCGGCCCGCTCGGCCTTGCGGTAGGTGTCCGGGTCGATGCCGCCGATGCCCCAGTAGGTGGAGGGGCAGCCGAGTCCGGCGGGCAGCTCCCCGAAGTCCTCGCTGGCCGGCAGCGGCCCCACGGTCAGGGCGCGGTCCGCGCCGAAGGCGGCTTCGAAGGCGGCGGCGACCCGGCCGGTGGCCTCCTCGTCGTTCTCGGTCACCGAGAACTCGCTGAGCGTCTCGAACTCCGGCTCACGGTCGGCACCGGAGGCGGCGCACTCGCCGGTGACGATCCTGCGGACCGCCGCCAGGACGCGGGTGCGGGTCTCCTCGTCGAAGGAGCGGACGTTGAGCTGGAGCCGGGCACTGTCGGGGATGATGTTGGGACCGCTGCCCGCCTGGATGGAGCCGACGGTCACCACGGCGGGCGTGGTGGCGGAGACCTCCCGGGAGACGACCGTCTGGAGCCGGACGACGGTCATCGCCGCCAGCACCACGGGATCGACGGCCCGCTCCGGCATGGAGCCGTGCCCGCCGCGCCCGTACAGGGTGACGCGGAGGCTGTCGGAGGCCGCCATCATGACGCCGGAGCGGGTGAGCACCGTCCCGGCGGGCGCGGGCAGCACGTGCTGGCCCAGCGCCACGTCCGGGCGGGGGATCCGCCGGGCGAGCCCGTCGTCGACCATGGCGCGGGCGCCCGAGCCGCCCTCCTCGTTCGGCTGGAAGAGCACCACGAGCGTGCCCTGCCACGCGTCGGTGCGGTCGGACATCAGCCGCGCGGCGCCCAGCAGGCAGGTGACGTGCACGTCGTGCCCGCAGGCGTGCATGACCGGGTGTTCGACACCGTCCGCGTCGGTGCCGGTGCCGGTGGACGCGTAGGGCAGCCCCGTCTGTTCGCGTACGGGCAGCGCGTCCATGTCGGCGCGGAGCAGGACGGTGGGCCCGTCACCGTTGTGCAGGACGCCGACGACGCCGGTTCCGCCGACCTCTTCGGTGACCTCGTAGTCCCACTCGTTCAGCGCCTGGGCGACGTGCCCGGCCGTACGGCGCTCCTGGAAGCCGAGTTCGGGGTGCTGGTGCAAATCCTTGTAGAGGGATTCCAGGTTCTCGCGGAGGCCGCCGAGTCCGGACAGGACGGCGTCGGCCGCGTCGGTCGTCACATCGTGGGGTGCGGTGTCGCTCACGGGTGGGCCTTTCCTCGGTGCGGGTGCTGTCTCGTACGGCGGTTCCCCGGCGGGAGGGAGCGGGGCGGCCCGCGCCGGGCGGGCGGGCGACCGGATGGGTACCCCCGTCCGGGACCGGGCCGTCCTCCGTGCCGCGGCCTCGCGCACCAGGGGCGTGCGGGCGCGGAGCCGGGCGGGCGGCGCGTCCGCCGGAGCCCGCCAAAGGGCCTGACGGGGCGACAACCGGCCGCTCACATGGGCGTTCTCCGGGCCGGCCGGGCTGCTGGGCGCTGGATCGTCCGGGCCGGCCGGTGCGGCCTCGAGGTGGCGCTTCCCCCCGGGACGAGGCGGCAACACGACCCGTTCAGGGGCGTTATGTGCTAAATCACCCAGTTGCCCGTTTCCCACGAATAGCACGATCTGTGAAGCTGGTGAAACTCATGGTGACCGTCCCCTACATCAGGAGTACTGGTGATTCTCTCCATCTCGGGCGTCGTCCTGCTGGGCCTGATCGTCTTCCTCTTCTTCCGCAAGGACAACCTCAAGGTTTCCCACGCGCTGGTGTGCGCCCTCTTCGGCTTCTACCTCGCGGGCACCGCGATGGCCCCCAGCATCAAGGCGGGAGGCGAGAGCCTGGCGAGCCTGCTGGGCGGCCTCAAGCTGTAGGCCGGCACCGGAGCACGGGCCGGCGAGCCAGGCGGGAGGAGCGGGCGTGGGCCGATGGGCGAGGCCGCCGAAACTGCCGCGGCCGGTACGGCTGCCCCAGCCGTACCGGCCGTCACCGCTGTCGCGGACGCACGCGCGGCAGGCGGCGCGGAGGGCGGCCGACGGTCTCGCCGACGTCCTGCACCCGCTGCTCGTGCTCGGCCGGGGCGCACCGCGCCTGCTGGCGCGGTGCCGCGACTGGTGGCGCCGGACGCCCGGCGAACGGCGGGGTCCCACGCTGTTCGCCGTCGCCGCGTGCGGAGTGCTGCTCTGGCTGCTGCCGTACGGCCCGGCGCTGGCCACGCTCTGCCTGCTGGCGGCGACCGCCTGGTACGGGAGGGACGGCGCGTCCGCCTCCGCGGCGGCCGGGGCAAAGGCCGGCGAGCGGGAACGCGCCCGGCTCCAGGCCCTGTACGAGGCGCTGGTACCCTGCCTCGCCCCGGCGGGCGACCCCTCCCCCGAACCGCTGTACGTACCCGGCGGGACGTGGGAGCAGGCGTTCGAGGAGTACGCCTTCCGGGATGGCCGGATCAGCGAACTGCTGCTGCGCTACCCGGCCTGGTTCCCCGACGGGCACCTCACGGAACGGCTGCGCGTCGAACAACTGCTGGCGGCAAAGACCGGCCGCGGACGCGAGTACCGCTTCTGCTGGGACCAGGAGAGCAACCTGCTGGAGATGACCGCACTCGAACCGCTGCCCACCGACATCCCCGCCCAGCCCTTCGCCACCGCACCCGGCGAGACGGTGCTCGGCTTCACGGACGGCTACGAGGTCCGCGGGACGGTGCCCGTGCGGCTCCTGGACCCGCACGCCTCCCCCCGGCACCTGCCGCCCGTGCTCTGGCGCACCGGCCACCGCCCGGCGGAGCCCCACCTGCTGGCCGTGGGCCTGCCGGGCGCGGGGACCAGCACGCTGCTGCGGTCCCTCGCCCTGCAGGCCCTGCGCGACGGCGACGTCCTGTTCGTCGACGGCGAGGGGGGCGGCGAGTTCGCCGGCTTCGCGGCGCGGCGCGGCGTGCTGGGCGTGGAGACCACGCTGCCCGGGGCGCTGGACGCGCTGGAGTGGGCGGCGCGCGAGACCGAGCGCAGGCTGACGGCCGCGGGCCGGGCCCGGCAGCGCGGCGAGGACCCGCCGGCGGGCGCACGGCGGCCGCTGTGGGTACTGGTGGACCGGCCCGCCGCGCTCAGCCACCTGGCACGGGTCCACGGCGCCACGGACCCGCAGGAACTGCTGCGCACCCCCCTGCGGCACGGCCGCGCGGCGGGCGTGACGGTGGTGGTGGCCGAACAGTTCGGCAGCGACGAGGAGTTGGCGGACCCGGTCCTCGCCTGCACCAGGGCCCGGGTGGTGCTGGGCGCGGTCTCCCCCCAGGAGGCGGGCACCGTCCTCGGGGCGGCGCCGCAGACCGGACCGCCCCGGGACGCGCCCCGCGGCCGGGGCTTCGCACGGCTGGGCTGCGGCCCGGTGCTGCGTCTCCAGGTGCCCGTCACCCCCGACCCGCTGGACGGGACGGCGCCCGAGGCCGCGCGCACGGCCGTCCGGGAACTGCTGCCGGAGTCGGTCCGCGCACCCGCCCCGTCCGCCTCCGCGGCGGAGGGCCAGGTACCGGTGACCGAGGGCCAGGTACCGGTGACCGGGGCGCCCCAGGCCACCTGAGGCGAGCCCGCCGGACCGCCGGCGGGCGCTCTCACGCCCCGCGGCTCCCCGGCCCGGACCGGTCACTCCCGCGTGGCGCGAGCGGCCCTCACGCCACGTAGGAGCGGGGCAGGTCGGAGGGGGTCGGCGCGCCGGACCGCACCAGGTCGGCGGCGGCCGCCAGCCGGGCAGCGGCCTCCCGGGCGAGCGGCTCGGCGATGGTGAACGGCAGCCGCACGTACCCTTCGAACGCGCCGTCCACCCCGAACCTGGGCCCCGAGGGCACCCGTACGCCCAGCTGTTCGCCCGCCTCCGCGATCCGCGAACCGGACAGGCCGCCGGTGCGCACCCACAGGGTGAGGCCGCCGCGCGGGACGGTGAACTCCCAGTCGGGCAGGTGATCGCGGAGCGCCGAGGTGAGGGCCTCGCGGTTCTCCCTGGCGCGTTCGCGGCGCAGCGTGACGGCCTGCTCCCAGCCGTCGCCGGTCAGCAGCTCGGTGACGGCGAGCTGTTCGAGCACAGGGCTGCCCAGGTCGGCGTAGGCGCGCGCCGCCGTGAGGCTGCGGATGACCTCGGGCGCGGCCCGGATCCAGCCGATGCGCAGCCCGGCCCAGATGGACTTGCTGACGGAACCCACGGTGATGACGGCCGAGCCGCCCGGATCGTAGGAGGCCATCGGCGGAGGCATCTCCAGCCCCGCCGAACCGGTGTGCGGGGTGCCGGTGGCGCCGGGCGGCCCCAGCGGCAGCTCCGCCATGGTCTCGTCCGCGACGAGGACGGTACCCGAGGCGCGTGCGGCGGCCACCAGTTCGCGGCGCTGCTCCGCGCCGGCCAGGGCGCCTGTCGGGTTGTGGAAGTCCGCGACGACGTACGCGAGCCGGGGTGCGGCCTCCCGCAGGGTGCGGTGCCAGGCCGGCAGGTCCCAGCCGGCGAGGCGGTCCGCCATGGGGACGGGGACGAGGCGGGCGCCCGTCTCGCGCAGCAGCTGGAGGACGTTCGCGTAGGAGGGGTGTTCGACGGCGACGCGCTCACCGCGCGGGGCCAGCAGCCGTGCCAGAGCGCCGACGCCGCCCATCGCCCCGGTGGTGATCATGATCTGCTGGGGCATGGTCGGGACGCCGAGCGCGGTGTAGCGGTCGGCGACGGCCTCCCGCAGCACTGGCAGGCCCGCCGGGTAGTCCCCGTGGGTGTGCGCGTAGGGCGGCAGGGCGGCGAGCGCGCCCTGGAAGGCCGCGCTCATGTACGGCTCGGGGGCGGGCAGCGCGGCACAGCCCAGGTCGATGACGGTGCCCTCATTCTCGGGCGGGAGGGGGTCCAGGCCCCGGGTGGGCAGCGGCTTGCCCGCGGGCACGGTCGTCCAGCTGCCGGAGCCGCGCCGCGACTCCAGGAACCCGTCGGCGCGCAGCGCCTCGAACGCCGCGGCGACGGTCGTGCGGCTCACGGACAGCGCGGCGGCCAGCTCCCGTTCGGCGGGCAGCCGCGTCGCGACGGGGATGCGGCCCTCCAGGACGAGGAGCCGCAGC
>NZ_VJOK01000001.1:943188-995973 GCF_013302895.1 Streptomyces albus subsp. chlorinus
CGGGGCCGCGCCGCACCGTGTGCTGCGAGCCCAGGAGGCGCGCGAGCTGCGGGGCTCCTACCGCGGAGTTCCAGTGCGCCATGGTTTTCGGTCCACCTCTCGCAGATTGGCCATAGATGCGGCCTGCTTCCATGCCACAGAGTGCCATGGGTCGGTCCACTGACACGAGAAGGGGTAGGTCGTTGTCCGTATCGGAAGGTTCTGGGTCAGCGTCGTCGGACGGTTCCGGGTCCGCTTCGGCCGGGGGTTCCGGGCCCGCGTCCACGGGTCCCGGCAGACAGCCGGCGCGGCGGCTCGCACAGCTGTACGTGGGGCTGGTGCTGTACGGGGCCAGCGCGGCGCTGATGGTGCGGGCTGGGCTGGGGCTGGACCCCTGGGACGTCTTCCACCAGGGCGTCTCCGAGCACACCGGGCTGTCCATCGGAACTGTGTCGATCATCGTCGGGGCACTGGTGCTGCTGCTGTGGTGGCCGATGCGCGAGCGCCCGGGCCTGGGCACGGTCTCCAACGTGTTCCTGGTGGGCCTCTCGATGGACGCGACCCTGTGGCTGCTGCCCTCCCCCGAGGCCCTGCTCCCCCGGATCGCCCTGCTGGTTGCCGGGGTGGTGCTGAACGGCGCCGCCACCGGGCTGTACATCTCCGCCCGCTTCGGTCCCGGCCCCCGCGACGGACTGATGACCGGACTGCACAAGGTGACCGGCCGCTCGATCCGGCTGGTCCGCACCGGCATCGAGGTGGTCGTGCTGATCAGCGGCATCTTGCTGGGCGGCTCGGCGGGCGTCGGCACGGTGCTGTACGCGCTGGCCATCGGACCGCTCGCCCAGTTCTTCCTCCGCGTCTTCGCGCTGCCCGGCAGCACCGGGACGGGTACGGCCACCCGGGTGGTGGCCCGAGGCGGCGGGCGGCGCGCGATACCGCGCCGGTGACGCGCACCCGGCCGACCGCCGCCCGCGCCCACCGCCCCGTCCACCGTTCCCGGCCTCCCGGGGGCCGCTCGCCCTCGCCCGCCGTGGCGGCGCTGCCTTCGGCCCGGAGAACACCCACGCGGCCATCGCCCGCGCTGCCGATTCGGCTACCGCCACCTGGAGACGGACGTCCACACGACGGCCGACGGCCCCCGGTCGCCCTCCACGACGCGACGCGTTCGACCGGCACCGCCCCTCACCCCAGGGCCCGGTCCAGGAAGCCGGCGACGGTGCGGGCGAAGCGCTCCGGGTCGTCCCGGTACAGCCAGTGCCCGCAGCCGGGGAAGGTGACCAGTTCGGTGTGCGGGCGTTCCCCGGCCATACGGCGGGCGGTCCGCTCGGAGAGCAGGAAGCTGTGCTCCGCGCGCATCAGCAGCGCGGGCTGCCCGGAGGCCCGCCAGTGCGCGCCCAGGTCGCCGGCGAAGGCGCGCTGGGAGGCCATCATGTCGCGGGTGTCGAACAGCAGCCCCCAGCCGTCGGGGAACTCCACGGCGCTGTCGAGGAAGTAGCCCGCGTCCGGGATGCCGTGCGCCTCGATCGCGGCGCCCAGTGCCGCCCGGCTCGGCGCCCGGCGCGGCCATCCCGAGCAGTCCAGCACGGGGTGTGCCTCGGGCTCCTGGTTGAGCACCGTCATGTCGGCGACGAGCAGGGCCCGTACGCGCTCCGGGGCGCGGGCCGCCAGCACGAACGCGACGGCGCCGCCCATGGAGTGGCCGAGGACGGCGGCGGACGGGACGTCCAGCGCGTCGAGGAGGGCCACGGCGTCGTCGGCGTACGCCTCCGGTGAGAAGTCACCGGCGCTGTCGGTGCGGCCGTGCCCGCGCTGGTCGGGAGCGATGACGCGGTAACGGTCCGCGAGGGCCTCGGCGAGCGGCTCGAAGATGCGTCCCCTGCCGAAGTGCCCGTGCAGGGCGAGCAGTACGGGCCCGGTGCCGCCCGAGTCGAGGTAGGCCGTGCGCCGTCCGGCGACGGTCGCCATCCGGTGGTGCGTGACGGTCTCGCCGCGCGGGGGGCGGTCACGGGAGGCGGACATGAGGTGCGGTCTCCTTCTCGGCGTTCCGCGTGGACGGGTGGGCGGATGGTCCGCGGGCCCCGCGGCCCCGGGTGCGCGGCACCTCCGGCCACCAGGGCGGCGGAAGGCGAACTGTAGTCTCCCGGCTCCGGTTTCGAAGAGCGCCGGGACCGAGCGGCCCGCCCCCCCCACCGGCCCAGAAGGGCGCTCCACGTGCTTCGTTGAGCCATGGATGCGGGCAACTGAGCGCCCTCTTCCGGGAGTTGCGCCGCTACTCGCTCACACTGCTGTTCCTGGCTGCGTATCCCCTCTGCAACGACGGCGTCCAGGCAATGATCGTCCGGGCGTCCGTCCACGGTTCGGAGGGCCGGGGACCGGACGGGACGGCACTGATCGGGGCGGTCCTGCTCGTGCGGGTGCTCGCGGCGGCGGGGGCGCTTCTCGGCAGGCACGCCGCGCGTCACGGCGCCAAGCGCACCCTCCTGGCTCACCGGCGGTGTGGACGGTGACCGTGAGCGACCGGAGGACGAGCCGGCTGGGCCCGCTGGTGTCCGGGCTGACGTACCGGCTGACGGGCGACCACCGCCATGCGATCCTGTCCTTGGTGCTCTTCCCCGCACTCGGTTTCGCGCCGCTGTCGCGGGTACCCGTTCGACGTGCGACGGCCGCGGTGGGCAACGTCGCACCGGGCCGGATTTAGACGTGCGGGTGTCGGCCCGGTACTGTACGCCTTTGGCCCACCGGATGGACCGTTACTGCACGCCGAAGAGATGCGAACAGTGGGTGACATCTTCTGTCAGTTGTGACAAACCGGTCACCGGGGGGTACCGCAGATCAACGAAGCGGCGGCACGAGGAGCGGCGGCGCGCGGCCCCTCCGTCATGAGTGGAGGTGCGTGACGGGTGGGTGTTCTCCCCAGCGGGAATCTTCACCGGCGGCCGGACGTTGACCGGATGACGACGACAGCGACACCTGTCCTGTGGGCGACCAGCCCGGGAGGCACGAATTCATGAGTGAGCGAGCTCTTCGCGGCACGCGACTCGTGGTGACCAGCTACGAGACCGACCGCGGCATCGACCTGGCCCCGCGCCAGGCCGTGGAGTACGCATGCCAGAACGGCCATCGTTTCGAGATGCCGTTCTCGGTAGAGGCCGAGATTCCGTCCGAGTGGGAGTGCAAGGTGTGCGGCGCACAGGCACTCCTGGTCGACGGCGAGGGTCCGGAGGAGAAAAAGAGCAAGCCCGCGCGGACGCACTGGGACATGCTCATGGAGCGGCGGACCCGGGAGGAGCTCGAGGAGGTACTCGCCGAGCGGCTCGCCGTGCTGCGGTCCGGCACCATGAACCTGGCGGTGCATCCCCGCGACGACGCGGGCGGGAGCAAGCGCAAGTCCGCCTGACCCCGACCGGTCACGCCGCCGGACGACACGAGCGAGAGGGCCTGGGACCACGCGACAGCGCGTGCCCCGGGCCCTCTCGCTTGCGCCCGCGCCCGCCGGCGGTGTCCGCCCGCTCAGCGGCCCTGAGGCCCCTGCCCGTCCCCCTCCGGCTTCTCCCGGACGACCTCGCCCTGGACGACCTTGCCGTCGGGGCGGTGCATCCGCACCTGCTGCTCGGCCGTACGGGCCTGCTGGTAGGCGTCACCGAGGGTGCCCGGCGCGAAGCCGCTCCGCCGGTCCAGGAACCGCTGGACGGAGCCGCGCAGCAGCCTGCCCGTCGGCGGGAAGAGGCACAGCAGCGCCAGCGCGTCCGAGACCAGCCCGGGGATCATCAGCAGCAGTCCGCCGAGCATGGCCGTCCCGTTGCCGCCCTGCTCCTGCCGGGCGGCCTTCTCACCGGGCTCGCCACCGCCGCGGGCCTGCTCCTGGGCGCGCTGCACCGTCTCGGCCAGGTTCCGCCAGGCGCGGCGGCCTGCCCGCTTGATCACGGCGGAGCCCAGCACGATGCCCGCGACCAGCACGAGGAAGACCGTCATCCCGCCCGCCGCGTCCGCGAGCAGCGTCAGCAGCCAGATCTCCAGGACGGCCCACGCGGCCACGGCGAGCGGCACCAGCGTGCGGGCCCTCGACCGGGGCGGCCGGGGCGGAGGTGTCCCGCCGGAGCGGGTCCCGGCTCCCTGCCCGGGACCGCCGTCTGCACCGCCCGAGTCCTGTCCGTGGGGCTCGTACGGGAAGGGTGCGCGCGTCGTCATTCTTCCAGTGTGCCTGGCGTCGTGTAGGGGACGAGTCAGCGTCCGGTCAGCGCTTGGTGCGCCCGATGGCCTTCTTGACGCGGCCCTCGACGCCCCACGCGGCGATCCGCCACAGCGCCTCGGCCATGATGTCGCGGCTCATCTTGGAGTCGCCGCGCTCCCGCTCGACGAAGGTGATGGGCACCTCCACCACGTGGTAGCCGGCGTGCACAGTGCGTCGCGTGAGGTCCACCTGGAAGCAGTAGCCCTGGGAGGCGATGGAGTCCATGTCGATGCCCTCCAGCGTCTCCTTGCGGAAGGCGCGGAAGCCCGCCGTCACGTCGCGTACGTCCACGTCGAGGAGGAGCCGGGAGTAGGTGCTGGCACCGCGCGAGAGGTACTCGCGTGACTTCGGCCAGTTGACGATCCGCCCGCCGGGCACCCACCGGGAGCCGATCACCAGGTCGGCGCCGCCCAGGGCGGTCAGCAGCCGGGGCAGCTCCTCGGGGGGGTGCGAGCCGTCGGCGTCCATCTCGATCAGTACGCCGTAGCCGTTGTCGATGCCCCAGCGGAACCCCGCCAGGTAGGCGGCGCCCAGGCCCTCCTTGCCCTTGCGGTGCAGCACGTGCACGTGCGGGTCGTCGGCGGCCAGCTCATCGGCGATCTTGCCGGTGCCGTCGGGGCTGTTGTCGTCGGCCACGAGGATGTGGGCCTCGGGCACCGCCTCGCGCACCCGGGTGACGACGGGTGCCAGATTGTCGGCCTCGTTGTAGGTCGGGATGATGACCAGGGCCGTTCCGAGGGGGCCGTACCGCCGCTGTCCGCCGTCCGTCACTGGTGCTGCCCCTCCGTTTGAGCCTGTCCGTCCTGCTGGTCGTGGCCGGTGCCGTCCCGGCCCTCCCCCTGGTCCGCGCCGCCCGGTGCGGACGTGGCCGCCCCCGCCGGTGTGCCGCGCCTCCTGCCCAGGACCAGGGCCCCGGCGCAGGCGAGCACGCCCACGATAGCGATCACCCACTCCGGAGCGGCCCCGACGCGGTCGGCGACGGTGAGGTCGTCGCGCAGCGGGAGCTGTCCGGTGAGCACGTCCCGGGTGAACTCCCCGGTGCGCTGCCGGACGGTGCCGTCGGGGGCGACGATGGCGCTGATGCCGCTGGTCGCCGCCGTCACCACGGCGCGGCCGTGCTCGACCGCGCGCAGCTGCGACATGACCAGCTGCTGTTCGGGCTGGCCGGTCCGTCCGTAGGTGGCGTTGTTCGTCTGGACGACCAGCGCGCGGGCGCCGTCCCGGACGGTGTCCCGGGGGATCTCGTCGTAGGCCACCTCGAAGCAGATCACGTCGCCCAGCCGTGCGGGGCCGGTCTGGAGCACCCCGGTGCGGTCGCCCGGGTAGAAGTCCCTGGGCACCTGCTGGAGGCGCGTGATCACCTTGCTGAGCTGGTCCCGGAAGGGCACGTACTCACCGAACGGGACCGGGTGCTGCTTGGTGTAGTGGGCGCCGGGTCCCTTTTTCGGGTCCCAGACGATGCCCTGGTTCTCGACGTAGCCCTCCTTGGTGGGGTGGTCGACGAGGGCGCCGACCAGGACGGGCACGCCGACGGCCTTGACGGCCTCCTCGATCCGGTCGCCCGCCTCGGGCCACTTGTAGGGGTCGAGGTCGGAGGAGTTCTCCGGCCAGATCACCAGGTCCGGCCTGGGCTCCTTGCCCCGCTTGATCCGCTCGGCGAGGTCGAGGGTGGCCTCGACGTGGTTGTTGAGGATCTGCATGGGGCGGCCCAGGAAGTGCATCCCGGGCTGCTGGACGTTGCCCTGGACGACGGCGATCCGCACCGTGTCGTCGGCCTTGGTCGGCACGGGCACCGCGAACCCGGCGACGGTGACGGCCGCGGCGACGGCGAGGGGGCCGAGTCCCAGCGCGTACGCACGGGCGGTGCGGGCCGCGGGCGAGCGCAGCCGCAGGGCCGCGAGCGCGGCGGCGGCCAGCAGCGTGCCCGTCAGCGCCACCGCGAAGGTGACCAGCGGGGCGCCGCCGAGCGCGGCCAGCGGTGTGTAGGGGGAGTCGGCGTTGGCGAAGGCGAGGCGCCCCCAGGTGAAGCCGCCGAAGGGGAGCCGGTCGCGCAGGAACTCCTCGGTCACCCACAGGCAGGCTCCCCACAGCGGCCAGGCCGCCAGCCGCGAGGTGACGGCCAGTCCGGCGCCGAGTCCCAGCACGAACAGCGCCTGGACGAGGGCGAGTCCCACGACCGCGTCCCAGCCGACGACGTGCAGCCACTTCAGCAGGAAGAGGAAGAAAGGCCAGCCGAAGGCGAATCCGAGCCAGGCGCCCTGGCGCCCGGTCCGGCCCCGGGTCAGCAGGCTCAGCGCGGCGACGGCCACCGGGGAGAGCACCCAGAGTCCGTAGGGCGGGAAGGCGAAGGCGAGCGCCGCACCGCTGAGCGCGGCCAGTGCGGTGGACCGGGCCTCCCGCCGGGCCAGCGCCGCGAGGCGCCGCCACCGCGGCGGGCGCGCGGGGCGGTCCGCCGCCGAGGTGGGCGCGGCTTCCCGGTCCGCCGTCGGGTCGAAGGTGCCGCGCGTCCCGTCGGTCTTCCGTGGTTCCGCGGAATCGGCACCGGGTTCCGCAAAACCGGCACCGGCCTCGGCGGAGTCACCGGCTCCGGCCGCGTTCCCCTCCGGTGCCGGAACGTCACTGCGGTCCCGGGAGCCGCCGCTGTCCGAAGCGCGGTGCGGCGCGGGGCCGTTCGCCGGCGCGCCGTCCCGGGCGCCGGGCTGCGGGGACACGGCGGAGCCTGCCGGGTGCGGCTGCTCGGCGTGTGCCGTGCCGTCCGGCGCGCCGCGCGGCGCGGCGGGTGCCGCCTTGCGCTCCCGGGAGCCGTCCGGGGCGGAGGCGGGGCTGGTCTCGGGGCCCGATACCAAGGTCGCGGCCTTCCTGGCAGGTCGTGCGGTGGTGAGGTGACCGTACAACGCGCGGGGGCGGCGGCGGGGCGCGGGATGAGGAATGCCCGGGAAACCCGGGGGGATGCGCGGCGCGCGGCAAGGGCCGGGAAGAGCACGGTGATCGGCGCGTCGCGGAGGGTCATCACCGAGGCAGCGCCCCGGTGCGTACGGTCTGCGGATCGGGGCCCGACGCCCTTCGGGCCGACCTGGGACCCGCTGGCTGCGGATCGACCGAAAGCCGTTGTCTACTGAGCGTCCGGGCCCCGTCCCGGGTCACACCCGCCGACCGGCGGAAACCATCTGTCCCCGTGCCGCGGGCGCTGGACCTGGCTCGCAGCGGTGGTGCGCCGGTGCGGTACACCACCCCTGGCCCAGCGGCGTTCGACGACAGCGCGGAAGCTCCGCGGTCGGACGTCCTGTGGTGGACGCGGCCGAACCTACCGGGCTTCGGGCGATTTCTGTCAACAGCCTGCCCACCTGGGGTGTTTCGACAAATCAGCAGGTCAGTGCGGAAGAAGCCGGGACGGGGCGGCCGACCGGGGGGCTCACGTTCGGCCGTATCGGGGTCCCCCCTGTCACTCGTCCGGCCGTGCGTGGACCGTCCGTCCGCCGATCACCGTCCGCAGGCAGACCGGAGCGGGGGTGCCCGGTGTGAGGTCGGGCAGCCCGGGGGTGCCGGAGCGGGGATCGGTCGACCAGTTGGCGACCCGGGTGTCGGGGGTCTGGACGACGAGCGGGCCGGTGCGCCAGACCGCGTAGTCGGCGGGCGCGCCGGGCACCAGCACTCCGGCGTCGTCGCGGCCCAGGGCGCGCCAGCCGCCGCGGGTGTGGGCGGTGAAGGCGCCGCGTACGGAGATCCGGTGCTCGTGGGTGCGGTGGAAGGCGGCGGCCCGGACGGCCTCCCAGGGCCCCAGGGGGGTGACGGGGCTGTCGGAGCCGAGGGCGAGCGGCACCCCGGCGCGCAGGAGCGCGGCGTACGGGTTGAGGGTGGCGGCGCGCTCGGCACCGAGGCGGCGCGCGTACATTCCGTCCGCGCCGCCCCAGGCGGCGTCGAAGCCCGGCTGCACGGAGGCGGTCAGCGCCAGGTCGGCGAAGTCGGCGATGGTGCGCCCGGTGAGCATCTCGGCGTGCTCGACCCGGTGCCGGGCCGCGCGGACGCGGGCCAGGCCGACGGTCTCGGCGGCGCGGCGGACCCCGGCGGTGACGTCGCGGAGCGCCGCGTCCCCGATGGCGTGGAATCCGGCCTGCAGTCCGGCCTCGGTGCAGGTGGCGACGTGGGCGGCGATCGCGTCGGCGTCCAGCTGACCGCGGCCGGCCGTACCCGGCGCGTCGGCGTAGGGGGCGCACAGGTGCGCCGTGTGCGAGCCCAGCGAGCCGTCCGCGAAGAGGTCACCGGCCGCGCCGACCGCGCCCAGTTCCCTGACCCGGTCCGCCTCCTTCGCGGATGTGACGAGTTCGGCCCAGTACCCGTAGACGCGCGGTCCCGCCTCCTCGGCGGCCAGTGCCAGCAGCGAGACGAGGTCGTCCTCGCTGGAGATGCCGGGGCCGGCGCACTCGTGGAGGGACCCGATCCCGAGGGAGGCGGCGTGCGCCCGCGCCGCGCGCTGGGCCTCGGTGCGCTGCCGTGCGGTGAGGGTGGCGTGCGCGGCCTCGCGGACCGCGTGGTGGGCCTCGCCCGTCAGCGGCGCGTCGCCGCGGTAGCCCTCGCGGTCGGTGACACCGGGCACCAGGTCGAGCATGGCGGTGGTGGCCAGCGCCGAGTGCACGTCGATCCGGGTCAGGTAGAGGGGCCTGCCGCCGGTCGCCTCGTCCAGCTCCGCGCGGCCGGGATGCCGCTGCTCGGGCCAGGCGCCGGCGTCCCAGCCGGTGCCCAGCAGCACCCGGTCGTCGGGGCGCGCCTCGGCGTACGCCCGGACACGGGCCAGGGCCTCGGTGAGCGTGGGGGCGCCGGACAGGTCGAGGCCGGTGAGGGCGAGGCCGGTCGCGGTGGTGTGGACGTGCGCGTCGGTGAAGGCGGGGGTGACGAGCGCGCCGTCGAGATGGACGACCTCCTCCACCCCGTCCGCGAAGGAGTCGGCCGCCCCCTCGGAGCCGATCCAGGCGATGCTGTCACCCTCGACGACCATCGCGGTCGCGAACGGGTCTGCGGGGCTGTGGACCTCGCCGCCGCGCAGCAGAACGGTGCGCGGCCGGGAGGGGGTGGTGCTCTCGCTCATGGGGACAGTCTCCCGCCCCCGGCCCTCCCCGGACGCACGGGGTCACCCGCCCGTGCGACGGCGCGCTCACAAACGCGGCGGCCGCGCCTCGTACGGGGTGGACAGGACGACGGTGGTACGGGTGGAGACGCCGGCCAGGGTGCGGATCCGGGCCAGCAGATGCTCCAGTTCGATGGGCGTGGCCACCCGCACCTTGAGGATGTAGTTCTCGTCGCCGGCCACGCTGTGGCACGCCTCGATCTCGGGTACGTCGGCCAGCCGGTCGGCGATGTCGTCCGGCGCGCTGGGGTCGAAGGGTTTGACGGAGATGAACGCCGTCATGGGCAGCCCGACGGCCTCGGGGTCCACGAGCGCGGCGTAGCCGCGGATGACGCCGCGCTGTTCGAGGCGGCGCACACGCTGGTGCACGGCCGAGGTGGACAGGCCGGTGGCCTTGCCCAGGTCGGTGTAGCTCATCCGCCCGTCCTTGACGAGCAGTTCCACGATCTGACGGTCGAGTTCCTCCACAGCCGATCACCGTACTGCCCCCGCGTCGCGGGCGCAGCGCGCGCACCGGCGCACGGGTGCGGCGCGCCGTGGCACGCGGCGCCACGCCCGGAAGACACGAGCACAAGGTATGTGAGGAAGGCCACACTTATGCATCGGTGTCCTGCCGTGCGGGGCGATTATGCGCGCGGCACGGCGGGAAGTGCTTGCTGTGGCCGAAGCCCAGCCCGGCCGTTCCATCAAGGGGGATTACATGCGCACGACGAAGTCCACCCGCTCCGCTCGTCAGGACGCCGCTCATCACAACGACGCCCACCAGGGCGAAGCCGCTCCGGCCGGGAGTCCCGACCTGTTCGACGAGCCGGCGGAACCCGCCTTCGAGGACGAGATGTACGAGGGTCTCCGCGTCAAGTGCCCCGACTGCGGCCAGGCGATCGCGGTGTTCGCCCAGGAGGAGAAGCTGCCCCGGCACGGCCTGTGCGCCTCTCCCTGGGACCCGTTCGGACTGACGGTCTGCCAGGGTTCGGGCCGCCCGGTCCAGGACGCGGCCCCCTGGGACAGCGAGCCCCGCGAGCGCGCGGTGAGCGAGCTGCTGACGCTGCCCGAGGGGCTCGACTGGCGCACCCAGCCGTTCTCCCACGTGGGCGTCCCCGGCTCCCGGCACGCCGACCGGGCCAAGGCCGCCGCCGAGTGACGGGCCGTCACCCCGCCCGCCCGGCCGCCACGTCCCGCCGCTAGCAGCCGTCCGCCGGGCGGGAAGAGGGGAAAGGGCCCGGCTGGTTTTCGCCCGGGTGCCGCCGAGGAACAGGTGACCGCGTACCTCCGGTGCTGCCGTGTGGGAGTCCGCACGGCAGGGGACCCGGTTTCGAAGGAGGCGGTCATGGCCGGTACGAGCACGAAGACCAGGGCGGGCGGCGCCAAGAGCGGCACGAAGGACGGCGCCACCAAGAGCGGCGGCAAGAGGGCCGCGGGCGACGGCGGAGGCGGCGGGAAGCAGGCCCGGCAGCGGGCGGTCGTCAAGGAACTGCTGAAGCGGCACGGGAAGACGTACGCCGAGGAGGCGGGCATCACCCTGCGGGACACCCCCATGCCGCTCTACCAGTTGCTGGTGCTCTCCTTGCTGCTGAGCGCCCGCATCCGGGCCGACATCGCGGTCGCCAGCGCGCGGGCGTTCTGGAAGCACGGCATGAAGGACGCCCGGCGCATGGCCGAGGCCGACTGGCAGCAGCGGGTGGACGCGCTGGGCGAGGGCGGCTACCGCCGCTACGACGAGCGGACCGCCACCCAGCTGGGCGAGGGCGCCGAGCTGCTGCTCGACCGGTGGGGCGGCGACCTGCGCAGGCTGCGGCGCGCCGACGACCCCGAGGGCGCCCTGCGTCAGGTGCCGGGCATCGGCCCCATGGGCGTCTCGATCTTCCTGCGCGAGGCCCAGGCGGTGTGGCCCGAGTACCAGCCCTACCTGGACGGCAAGGCCCTCCAGGGCGCCGAGAAGCTGGGGCTGCCCGCCTCGGCCGAGAAGCTGGCCGGGATGGTCGGGAAGGACGAGCTGGCTCCGCTGGCAGCGGGTCTGGTGCGGGCGGCCCTCAGCACGAAGGTGGCCGAGGAGGTGCGGGAGGCCGCCCGCGCCTGAGGGCTACAGCTCGACGAGGGCCTGCACCGGCAGATGGTCGCTGGGGTACTGGCCGTGGCGCGCGTAGGTGTTGACCGAGGCCCGCCGCACCCGCACCCCGGGCGAGGCGAGGATCCAGTCGATGCGGTCGCCGTCGGGGACCAGCGGCTTGTAGCCGTGGAAGGTGCCGTAGAGCTTGCCGCGCCGCTCCGCGCTGTCCCAGGTGTCGGCCAGCTTCCCGTCGGCCAGCAGCGTCTCGTGGACGGGGTTGCCGTGCGCCGGGACGTTGAAGTCGCCGGTGACCAGCCGCGGGAGCGACGCGTCGAACTCCGCCAGGCGCCGGACGATCAGCGCGGCGGAGCGCTCCCGGGAGTACTGGCTGCGGTGGTCGAGATGGGTGTTGAGGTGCACGAACTCGCGGCCGGTGGCCAGATCCTGGAACCGCACCCAGGTGACCATGCGGATGACGGTGTTGCCCCAGGTCGCGGAGCCGATGAGGCGGGGCTGGTCGGAGAGCCAGAAGTGGTCGTACTCCAGCGGGAGCAGCCGGCGCACGTCGTAGAAGACCGCCATGAACTCGTCCCGGCTGCCGCCGGCGCGGCCGGTGCCGATCCAGTCGTAGCGGGACCGGCCCAGGTCGTGCGCGATGTCCCTGAGCTGCGCGTACAGCCCTTCCTGGGTGCCGATGAGGTGGGGCGGCTCCCGACGCAGCAGCGCCCGGGTGACGGGACGGCGCTCGGGCCAGCTGTGCGGCGGGGTGTCCGAGGCGTACCGCAGGTTGAAGGTCATGGTGCTCAGCGCCGGTGACCCGCCGTCGCCCTCGGGCCGCGGCGCCGGTGCGGGGGCGGTCCGTCCGGCCGCCGCGTGCGCCCTCGCGGCGCCTGCCGCGAGGGGAAGGGCGAGCGCCGCCGCGGCGGCGGTACGGATGCCGCCGCGGCGGGTGAGGCGGGGTGCGGCTGACGTCATGGGGTGGCCTCCCTGGGTGCCGGACGCCGCGTGTGGTCAGCTCCTGCTCCCACGCCGCGTGTGGTCAGCTCCTGCTCTCCGGACCCACCACATGGCGGGCGATCACCATGCGCTGGATCTGGTTGGTGCCCTCGACGATCTGGAGGACCTTGGCCTCGCGCATGTACCGCTCGACGGGGAAGTCCGCCGTGTAGCCGTATCCGCCCAGCAGCTGGACCGCGTCCGTGGTGACGCGCATGGCGGTGTCCGTGCAGAAGAGTTTGGCCATGGCCGCCTCGCGCGCGTAGGGCTCGCCCGCGTCGCGCCGCCGGGCGGCCGTCAGGCAGAGGGACCGGCCGGCCTCGATCTGGGTGCTCATGTCGGCGAGCATGAACCGCAGGCCCTGGAAGTCCGCGAGAGGGCGGCCGAACTGATGGCGCTCGGCGGTGAAGGCCAGCGCCTCGTCCAGCGCCGCCTGCGCGAGGCCGACGGCGCAGGCCGCGATGCCCAGGCGGCCGTCGTCCAGCGACGAGAGGGCCACCGTGAAGCCCTGGCCCTCCTCGCCCAGCCTGCGGGTGTCGGGGATCCGCACGCCGTCGAGGTGGAGCTGCGCCGTGGGCGATCCGTTCAGCCCCATCTTGCGCTCGGGGGCGGCGGCACTCAGGCCCTCGGCGTCCCCCGGCACCAGGAAGGCGGTGATGCCCCGGGGCCCCTCCTCCCCGGTGCGGGCCAGGACGGTGTAGAAGTCGGCGACGCCTCCGTGGGTGATCCACGCCTTGGTGCCGGTGAGCACCCAGTGGTCGCCGTCGCGCACCGCCCGGGTGCGCAGGGAGGCGGCGTCCGAGCCGGAGGAGGGCTCCGAGAGGCAGTAGGCGCCCAGCAGGCCGCCGCCGAGCATGTCGGGCAGCCACTCGGCGCGCTGCTCCTTGCTGCCGAAGCGGGCGAGGCCGTGGCAGGCCAGGGCGTGCACGCTGGTGCCGAGCCCGACGGTCAGCCGCGCCGCCGCCAGTTCCTCCAGGATCTGGAGGTAGACCAGGTAGGGCTGGCCTCCGCCGCCGTACTCCTCGGGGTAGGGCAGGCCGAGCAGGCCCGAGCGGGAGAGCAGCCGGAAGGTCTCGCGCGGAAAGACGCCGGCGGCCTCCTCCTCGGCGGCCGACGGCCCCACCTCGCGCCGCACCACGTCGCGTACGAGACCCAGCAGGTCGCGTGCCTCGTCGGTGGGCAGTTCACGTTCCACCGGCCGGGAACCGTCCTTGGGCATGGTGCGCTCTCCTTCGGGTCGGAACTGCGGCGGGTGCGCCAAGGGTGTGGCGGTCCGCCGGGAGCGACCGGTCCGCCAGCGGACCGGGGTGCCGCCGCCCTGCCGTGATACTGCACCGTCGGATCGCGACGTCGGCTGACCAGCGGCTGCGGCGAGTTGGAGTATGCCCGATCGAGGGGCACCCGTCACCGGCGCGGACGCACGAGGCCGCCGGTGACCGGTGTGAACGGCGTACTGCGGTTCCGCGAACGGAAATTGGTCCGAACCATTGACTGACTGGTCTAGTCCTTCTACATTCCCGGAACGTACGACAGGCACGGCCGCAGCACCCCCCCCCCCGCACCCCCACACGCGAGGTGAACCATGCTCGGACCGGACAGACATCACTCCTTCCCTGCGCTCCACGCCAGACCCGGCGGGCGCACCCGTCCCCCGCTCCCCCGCCGCCGCAGGCTCTTCGCGCTCCTGGGCGCACTCTGCGCGGCCGTACTGGCCACGACGCTCCTCTCGGCCACCGCCTCCGCCGGCCCACGGCAGCCGGCCGCCCCGGCGAAGGCACCGGCCGACCGGGCGTCGGCCGCACAGACGCCCGGATCCGCGTCCTCGGCGGCGCGGGCGTCCTCGGCGAAGAAGTCGGCCCTGGCGGGCAAGACGGTGGGCTACTTCACCAACTGGGGCGTCTACCAGCGCAATTACCACGTCAAGAACATCGAGACCTCGGGCTCCGCGAACAAGCTCACCCACATCAACTACGCCTTCGGCAACGTGCAGGGCGGCAGGTGCACCGTGGGCGACAGCTGGGCCGACTACGAGAAGGCCTACACCGCCGACCAGAGCGTGGACGGCAAGGCCGACACCTGGGACCAGCCGCTGCGCGGGAACTTCAACCAGCTGCTGAAGCTCAAGAAGCTGCACCCGAACCTGAAGGTGCTGTGGTCCTTCGGCGGCTGGACCTGGTCCGGCGGCTTCGGTGAGGCCGCCAGGAACCCGGCCGCGTTCGCCGAGTCCTGCTACAACCTGGTCAACGACCCCCGCTGGAAGGGGCTCTTCGACGGCATCGACATCGACTGGGAGTACCCCAACGCCTGCGGCCTGACCTGCGACACCAGCGGACGTGCCGCCTTCGGCAACCTGATGCAGGCGCTGCGTGCCAAGTTCGGCGGCCAGCTGGTGACGGCGGCCATCACCGCCGACGCCTCCCCCGGCGGCAAACTGGAGGCCACCGACTACAAGACCGCGGCGCAGTACGTCGACTGGTACCTGCCGATGACGTACGACTACTTCGGCGCCTGGGACGCCCAGGGCCCGACCGCGCCGCACTCCCCGCTTACCTCGTACCAGGGCATCCCCAAGGAGGGCTTCAACACCGCGGCCACCATCGCCAAGCTGAAGAGCATCGGCGTACCGACGAGCAAGCTGCTGTACGGGCTGGGCTTCTACGGCCGCGGCTGGAGCGGTGTCACGCAGTCGGCACCGGGCGGCAAGGCCACCGGGCCCGCGCCGGGCAAGTACGAGCAGGGCATCGAGGACTACAAGGACCTCAAGAGCCGGTGCCCGGCCACCGGCAAGATCGGCGGCACCGCCTACGCCCACTGCGGCAACCAGTGGTGGAGCTACGACACCCCCGAGACGATCGCCGCCAAGGGCGACTGGGCCGCACAGCAGGGGCTGGCCGGCGCCTTCTTCTGGGAGCTGAGCGGTGACACGGCGAACGGAGAGCTGATCAAGGCCATCAAGTGACCGGGGGCAAGGGCTAGCACCGGTCGCACGGCGGCCCCGTGGCAGCACGCCACGGGGCCGTCACACGTCCCGCACCGTCCCCGGGGACCGTTCGGCCGGCCCCGCGTCAGCAGGCGCTACCGGCCCACCGACCGCCCGCCGGCCCTGCCGACCGTCGGCCCCACCGACCCTCGCCGGCTCCCTACCGGCCCACCCGGCGTCCGGCGCGGGCCCGGTCGAGCAGGCTGACGCCGAGCGCCGCCAGAACGATCTGGATGACCAGTTCGATCCAGTCGAAGCCCTTCGTGTCGTCGACGCCTGCCGCACCGGCGATCGCCGTGCCGATGAGCGCCGCGACGATGCCCACCACGATCGTCCACAGGATTCCGATCCGCTGCCTGCCGGGCAGGACGAGCCGTCCGAGGGCGCCGATGACGACGCCGACGACAAGCGCGCTGATGACGCCTGAGATATCCATGGTTTCCCTCTCGGCCGAGGAGACCCGTCCACTTCCGAGTGTCCCGGAGCGGCACGGATATGTCGGCCGGTGCTGGACCGGCGGAGGGAAGCCCGCACCCCATGGCACACCCCGGGGCGGACCGTCACGCGGTCACCGCCCGCCACCGGCCGGCCCGGGCTCCTCGCTCTCCGGTGGCGCGGGCAGCGCCGGGTCGAAGCCCTCGATGACCTGGAGCGTGCCGCGCAGGGTACGCGTGAGCAGCTCCCTGACCTCCTCGCGGGACAGCTCGCCGGGGCGGGAGAGCCAGTCCAGAGTGACGCCCTCCACCGAGGACAGCCACCCCACCAGGGCCGTCCGGGCGAGCGCGGGGACGTCTGTACGCCCCCAGGCGCCCTCGGCGATCGCGGTCAGCAACTGGTCGCGCACCCTGTCGTGGATGGCGAGGACCTGCTCGTCATGGCCCACTCCCCCGGAGACGATGGTGCGGAACGCCGCCTGATGGTGCTGCGCGTACCGCAGATAACCCTCGATGGTGCGGTGGACCCGCTCCAGACGCGGGAGGTCGCGCCCGCTGGTCGCCCGGACCACGAGTTCGGCGACCGCGTCCTCGATGATCGCCAGGTAGTAGCCGCGCTTGTTGGTGAAGTAGTAGTAGATCAGCCCCTTCGCGACGCCCGCACTGCGCGCGATGTCGTCCATGGACAGGGCGTCGTAGGAAGTGTCGGCGAACAACTTGCGGCCGATGGCGAGGAGTTCGGCCCGGCGCGCCTGGGACCGCTCGGTGGGGCGGGACGCGGGGACGGAGTGCGCGCCACGCTGTTGACTATTGTTCAAATCGGGCCCTAGTCTCCAAGTGCGGTGGGATGCGGGAAGTATGACACCGGCTCACGTCCCGGCCTGGTCACCCTCCCGGTGCCCGGCGGACCACAGCGGCGGGGCTGCCGCCCCTCCCGCCTCGCGGCGCGCACCGGACACCGCGCTCGACGCGCCGCGGACACCCTCCGTGCTCAGCAGTTCCCTATCGCAGCACTGTCCGGTCAGCACCCTCGCTCTTCGGCACCACCCTCCGCACTCTTCCGCACCACCCTCCGCACCAGGCACCTCTCGCAGCTCAGGCACATCTGTCTCGCACCTCGCACCTCGCACCTGCGCCGCTCGAACCCGCGCACGGTGCCCGGCGGTTCTCCGGCGAACGAGGAGTCAGTCATGCACGAGGTCAGCACACGCCGTCGGCGGCGGAAGCACCTGCCCGAGGGACAAACGTCGTGGCGCAGGTCAGCGGCTGTCGCCCTGCCTGCGATGGTGGCTGTCGCCGCCCTGGGCGCCGCGATGGCACAGGGCGCCCTGGCGGCCTCGTTCGCCGTCTCCGGCACCAGCTTCCAGGTCTCCTCGGGCAAGCTGTCCAGCAGCGGTCTCGCCTCCCACGTGGACGTGGACCGGACCGTGGACGGCAAGGGCCATCCCGTCGCGCTGCTCGGCCTGGACCAGGCGGAACTGGACAGCATCTGCCAGTCCGCCCGGGTGCCGACGCCGCTGGGCACCGCCGTCTTCACACTCCGGGCGGGCGGGGACGCGGGCAAGGTCACCGCGAGCAAGCTGGTCATCGACGCCGAGGACCTCTCCGGCGACGCCCGGTTCGGCACGGCCGAGATCGGGCGCGACGCCTCACGGCTGGACGCGGTCCCCGGCGTCCGGGGCGAACGCGGCAGGTTCGGCCTCCAGGCAGGAGACATCTCCGTGGCGGGCGTCAAGTCGCACGCCTGGTCGGCCACCGGCGGCAACTTCCGCCTGAAGGGACTGAAACTGACCGTCGGCCTGGGCGGCGAGCAGTGCTTCTGAACGCGGTGCGCAGGCCCGGCCGGCCCGGCGCCCTCTCCCCGCTGGGCGCACGCCTCGACGCCCTGCTGCCCTGGCCCGGGCCGCGCCGCCGGGCACGCGCCTGGCGCCGCCGACGGCCGTTCTGGGGCGGACTGCTGCTGATCCTGGGCGGCGCCGAACTCGTCGCCGTACCGCTGTCCCCGCTGACCGTGCTGGTCAGCCTGGGGCTGGGCGGGCTGGCGGCCATCGGCCTCGGAACCGCGCTGGCCGTCGCCGGGCTCTTCCTGTGGCTCGCCCCGCACACCCGGCACTATGTCAGCCTCAACGCCCTGCTGCTGTCGGTGCTCTCCTTCGCCGCCACCAATCTGGGCGGCTTCCTCCTCGGCACCCTGCTGGGAATCGCGGGCAGCGCACTGGGGTTCGGCTGGACGCCGCTGGAGGCGCCCGCCGCGAAGGACGAAGACGGACGCGGGCCGCCCCCCGGCGGCCGGGCCACCGGGCGGCGGCCCGGGGCGGCCGCCGACTGGGAGGGGCCGGAGAGCAGCCTGGAGGACCGGGAAGGTCCGGAGGGCTTGGAGGGTCCGGAGAGCCCGGAAGGTCCGGAGAGCTGGGCGGGCCGGGAAGGGCCGCAGGATTCGGGGGTCCGGGAAGGCCGGGAAGGCCGGGAAGGCCGGGAAGGCCGGGAAGGCCGGGAAGGCCGGGAAGGTCCGGAGGAGCGGGACCGTCAGGAAGGCCAGAAGAGGCAGCAAGGCCACGGCGGACGGTACGAGCAGGACGGTCGTGCCACGCAAGGCGAACCAGACGGGAGCGGCCGTCGAGCCACACGGAACGGAGCAGACAGGCAGGATCGTCGAGCCACGCAAGGCGGGCCGGACAAGCGCGGCGGTCAGGCCGCACGAGGCGGACCGGACAGGCGCGGCGGGGCGGGCCGTGGGGCCCTGCCCGACGGGGTGCGCTCGCTCGCCGTCGCGCTCCCCGCGTTTCTCGTCGCCGCCCTCGCCGCAGGCCACGCACCCGATGCCCGAGCGGTACCGCGAACCGAGGCGGCGCCGCAGGACAGCGCGGCACCCCAGGACCGCGCAGCGCGCCAGAGCAGCGCAGCGCCCCACAACCAGACGGCCCCCGAGGCCCAGGCAGCACCCCAGGGTCCGATCCGCGCAGCGCCCCACAACCGGACGGCGCCACAGCAGCGCGCGGCGCCCCAGAACCAGGCAGCGTCGCACGACCGGCCCGGGCCCGGGCCGGTCGCTGCGGATCCGCCCACGGTGACGACGACGCGGTTCGCCCCGAAGGGCTTCACGCTCGCCGGGGTCCGTGCCCTCCCCACCAGCGCGGGCCCGCTGAAGGTGATGGTGTTGCGGATGAGGGCCGCGTCGCTGTCGGACTACCGGCTCCGGACCAGGGACGAGGGCCCGGCGATGTCCCTGGGGGCCGACGCGTTGGGTCTCAGCGGCCATGTGACGCTCTACCTCACCCGTTTCAGCGGCTGTCTGCAGGGCGTTGTCTGCCTCACCTTCACCCCCGACACGCTCCCGGTGCCGCCCGTGGTGCCGCCCTTCGTCTTCATGACCCGGGTCGAGGCGGAGCAGGCGCTGGTGACCTCGGACGTCATCGACGTCGAGGGGCTGACGCTCGGCGCGGGCGGAACGGCGCCGTAGGGGACGGCCCGCACCGGGCGGGCGTGCGGCGGGGACGGGGTTGTCAGAGGCGGCTGGGACACTCGCGGCATGGAAGGAACGGGGGCCGGCGGTGGGATGCCGGAGGTGCGGGCCGCGTCACGGTGGGCGCTGGCCCCGGCGGACGGGGGGCGGGTGCGGGTGTGTCCGCTGGACGGGCGGGGCCGTCCGGCGGGGCCGGTGTGGACGGAGGAGTCGGCTGCGGCGGCCGTGCGGGCGCGGCCGGAGGTGGCGCGCTGGGTGTGGCGGGCGACGACGCAGGTCCAGCCCGAGCTGCTGGCGGCCGGTGTCCGGGTGGAGCGGTGTTACGACGTGGAGGCGGCCGAGGCGCTGCTGCTGGGCCACGAGGGCCGGGCCGGGGACCCGCGCTCGCTGCCCGCCGCATGGGCGAGGCTGCGCGGGCTGCCGGTACCGCCGGACCGGCAGCCCGCGCACCGCGAGACGGACCCGCAGCCGTCCCTGTTCGAGACGGGTCCCGTGCCGCTGCCGGACGGTGTGGACCCGCTGGAGGCGCTGCTGGAGGTGTACGCGGCGCAGGCGGAGCGTACGGCGCGGGCCGAGCATCCGGACCGGATGCGGCTGCTGCTGGCCGGGGAGTCGGCCGGCACGCTCGTGGCCGGGGAGATGAGCCGCGCGGGGGTGCCGTGGAGCGCGGAGATCCACCGGGAGCTGCTGGCGGAGCTGCTGGGCGAGCGGTACGCGGGCAGCGGTCTGCCGCGCCGCCTGGTGGAGCTTGAGGAGGAGATCTCGCGCGCGTTCGGGCAGGGCGTGCGGGTGCGGCCCGATCTGGCGGCGGACGTGCTGCAGGCGTTCGCGCGCGCGGGCATCCGGCTGGGCTCGACGCGGGCCTGGGAGCTGCGGAAGGTGGACCATCCGGCGGTCGAACCGCTGCTGCGCTACAAGAAGCTCTACCGGCTCTACACCGCGCACGGCTGGAGCTGGCTGCGCTCCTGGGTGCGGGAGGGGCGGTTCCGCGCCGAGTACGTCCCGGGCGGGGCGGCCTCGGGCCGGTGGACGACGAACGGGGGCGGCGCGCTCCAGATCCCCAAGGTGGTGCGGCGGGCCGTGGTCGCCGATCCGGGCTGGCGGCTGGTGGTCGCGGACGCCGACCAGATGGAGCCGCGGGTCCTGGCGGCCGTCTCGCGCGACCCGGGTCTGATGGCGGTGGCGGGCAGCGAGCGGGACCTGTACACGGCGCTGTCCGAGCGGGCGTTCTCCGGGGACCGGGACCAGGCCAAACTGGCCCTGCTGGGCGCCGTCTACGGCCAGACCAGCGGCGACGGGCTGAGGAATCTGGCGGCGCTGCGAAGACGCTTCCCCGCCGCCGTCGCCTATGTGGACGAGGCGGCCCGCGCCGGTGAGGAGGGGCGCCTGGTGCGGACGCACCTGGGGCGCACCTGTCCCCCTGTGGGGCGCGGTGAGGGCGAGGGGGACGAGGAGGAGGCGGCGGCCGGCACGGGTCCGGAGGCCGGGGGGCGCGCCGGAGAGGGGGCCGGTGGCACGGGGCCCGGTACGGCGGCGCGTGCCGGGGGCGGCGCCTCGCCCGCGGCGCGTGCGCGGGGCCGTTTCACCCGGAACTTCGTGATGCAGGGCAGCGCGGCCGACTGGGCGGTGCTGATGCTGGCGGCGCTGCGGCAGCGGCTCGCGGGCCTGGCGGCCGAACTGGTGTTCTTCCAGCACGACGAGGTCATCGTGCACTGCCCCGCCGAGGAGGCGGAACGGGTGCGCGAGGCGATCGACGCCGCGGGGCGGCAGGCGGCCCTCGCCGCCTTCGGGCCGACACCCGTCCGGTTCCCCTTCACCACGGCCGTCGTCGAGTGCTACGCGGACGCCAAATGAGACCCGCCCCGGCCGGGTGACGCCCTGCCCGGCCGGAACGACGGCCCCGTCGCGCCCCACCGGGGGACGGTTTCCGCCGTGCGGACGAGCGCTCCGGGACGTGTCGGGGGACGATCGACGGGGCAGGGTCGTGCCCGGACCCGTCACGGACGCTCCGAAAGGGGTGCACAAACATGAGCGCTTCGGCCCGGATCGGTGTCACCGGATTGGCCGTCATGGGACGCAACCTGGCGCGGAACTTCGCCCGCAGCGGCTTCACCGTCGCCCTGCACAACCGCACCGAGGCCCGCACCCGGGAACTGGTGGAGGAGTTCGGCGACGAGGGCGACTTCGTGCCCACCAGCTCCCCCGAGGAGTTCGTCGCGGCACTGGAGCGGCCGCGCTGCCTGGTGGCGATGGTGAAGGCGGGCGGGCCCACGGACGCCGTGCTGGACCGCTTCGCCGGGCTGCTGGAGCCCGGCGATGTGCTCGTGGACGGCGGCAACGCGCACTTCGAGGACACCCGCCGCCGCGAGGCCGCGCTCCGCGAGCGCGGTGTGCACTTCGTCGGCACCGGGATCTCCGGCGGCGAGGAGGGCGCCCTGCTGGGCCCCAGCATCATGCCGGGCGGTTCGGCGGAGTCGTACCGGGCGCTGGGCCCCATGCTGGAGAAGATCGCGGCCCGCGCCCCGGACGGCACGCCGTGCACCGCGCACATGGGGCCCGACGGGGCCGGCCACTTCGTGAAGATGGTGCACAACGGCATCGAGTACGCCGACATGCAGTTGATCGCGGAGGCGTACGACCTGTTGCGGAAGGCCGCCGGTCTGGCGCCCGCCGAGATCGCCGAGGTCTTCCGTGGCTGGAACCGGGGCCGGCTGGACTCCTACCTCATCGAGATCACCGCCGAGGTCCTCACCCACACGGACGCGGACACGGGCCTGCCTTTCGTGGACGTGGTGGCCGACCGGGCCGAGCAGAAGGGCACCGGCCGCTGGACCGTCCAGACCGCGCTGGACCTGGGCGTCCCGGTGCCGGGGATCGCCCAGGCGGTGTTCGCGCGCTCGCAGTCGGGGCACACCCGGCTGCGCACGGCGGCGGCTGCGCTGCCGGGGCCGGAGGCCGCACCGTCCGGGGCCGCGCGCGGCCGCATGACGGACGGCGAGGCGGCCCGCTTCGCCGAGCAGGTCGAGCAGTCGCTGTACGCGTCCAAGGTCATCTCCTACGCGCAGGGCTGGGACATGGTCCGGGCGGGCAGCGAGGAGTACGGCTGGGGCATCGACCTCGCCTCCGTCGCGGCCGTCTGGCGGGCGGGCTGCATCATCCGCGCCGCGTTCCTCGACCGGATCCGCGCGGCCTTCACCGAACGGCCCGGCCTGCCGACGCTGCTGGCCGACCCGGCGTTCGCGCGCGAGCTGGGCGAGGCGCAGGACGACTGGCGCCGGACCGTCGCCGCGGCGACACGGCACGGCGTGCCCGTGCCTGGCATGTCCGGGGCGCTGGCCTACTACGACGGGCTGCGCGCCGCGCGGCTGCCCGCCGCGCTCACCCAGGCCCAGCGCGACTACTTCGGCGCCCACACCTACCGGCGCACCGACCGCGAGGGGACCTTCCACACCCGCTGGGGCGGCGACCGCGCGGAGGTCCGCACGGACTGAGCCGCCCACGAATTGTCCGGTGCCCCCGCCACGGGGCAGACTGTGCGCCGCGGCGAAGTGATCGACAGCGCCCGGGAGTCGGGGCGGGGCGGAACGGGGCGGATGTGGCGGACGAACGGCGCCTCCGGCAGTGGGCCGGGAGCGCATGGCTGGTGCTGGTGGTGTGCGGCGGCGCGCTGACGGTGTGGCTTTCTCCCCCGGCGTCCGGCCCGGACGGCTCCGAGGACCGACGCCCGCCCGGCGCGCCCGCCCTCCCGGCCGTGGGCCCCTCCCGGGGCGCCGACTTCGGCTGGTGCGACACACCGGAGCCGGACCCGCTCCGGACGACGGCGCCCCCGGGTTCCGGCGCCCCCTCCCCCGCCGGCTCCCAGCCGGCGGCACCGGACTTCTCCACGGCTCCCGAGCCGCATCCCACCGGGCCGGGTGCCGTCGATATCGCCTGTCTGTGACGTTTGGTCCGGTGTCTGCCCCGGGGGACGTCAGGGACTGTGGCTGCCCGGGGTGTGGCCGAAGGTGCGCCGGAAGACGTCGATGAAGGCGCTGGCGGACGACCAGCCGCACCGGTGCGCCACCGTCGTGACGGGGGTGTCCTCGGCCAGCAGGAACAGGGCGTGCGAGAGCCGCAGTTGGGTGCGCCACTGGGGGAAGGTCATGCCGAGGTCCGCGCGGAACAGGCGGGAGAGGGTGCGGGCGCTCGCACCGACCTGCCTGCCCAGTTCGTCCAGTGTGCGGTTGTCGGCGGGGTCGGCGTACAGGATCTCGCACAGCGCCCTCAGCCGGGGCGCTGTGGGTGCCGGCAGGTGCAGCGGCTGCTGCGCGGAGGCGGCCAGCTGGTCGAGGAGCACGGCGCGCAGCCGCCGCCGCTGCGGGCTCTCGTCCAGCGGGGGCCGGGTGCAGGCGAGGATCAGCTCCCGCAGCAGGGGGCTGACGCCCAGCGCGGCCGGCTCGTCCAGACCGAGCGGGTTCACGGTGGCGGGCAGCCCGACCAGGTGCAACTCCAGTGCGCCGTGGGCCTGGTGCGCGTGCACGGTGCCGGCCGGCACCCACAGGGCGCGGTTGGCGGGCGCCACCCAGGAGCCCGCGTCGGTGGTGACGGCCAGCACCCCGCGGGCGGCGTAGACGATCTGGTGGTCGTCGTGGCGGTGCGCGTCGATGACGGCGCCGGGGCCCAGCCACTGGGCCCGGGTCGGCGCGTTCGACTCGTGGCGGATTTCCATCAGGAGTTGGCAGTTTATCGGAAGCGGGACACCCTGCCGTGGCCCGAGCATGAACGCCGTGTCCAGATACCGCCGCGCCTCCGCCTCCTCCCGCCCCGCCTTCCCACACCGCCTCCCCCGCCACCGCGACGTCCCCACGTCCGGGGGGCCGCGGGCCGCCGGGCCAGGCCGCCGCACAACCGTCCCGCTGCTGGCCGTCGGGCACGGCTGTGTGGACGTCTACCAGGGCGCCGTGGCGGCGCTCGTACCCTTCTTCGTCGCCGAGCGCGCCTACACCTACGCCGCCGCCTCGGGCCTGGTGCTCGCCGCGTCGCTGCTCTCCTCGGTGGCCCAGCCCCTGTTCGGCGCGCTGACCGACCGGTGGGCGATGCCCTGGCTGCTGCCCGTCAGCACGTTCCTGGGCGGAGTGGGCATCGCGCTGAGCGGCGTGTGCGGCTCCTACGCGCTGACGCTGGTGTGCGTGGCCGTCTCCGGCATCGGTGTCGCCGCCTACCATCCCGAGTCGGCCCGCGTCGCGCGGATCGCGAGCGGCGGGCGGCACACGGCGATGGGCTGGTTCTCCTTCGGCGGCAACGTGGGGTTCGCCGCCGCGCCCCTCCTGGTCGCCTCCGTCATCGCGGCGGGCGGGCTGCGCCTGACGCCACTCCTCGTCCTGCCCGCGCTGGCCGGCAGCGCGCTGTGCCTGCCGGTCCTGCGGGCGCTGGGGAGGCCGGACGCTCCCGGCGCCGGGACGGCGGCGCGTGCTGCCGCCGACGACAGGCGCGCGTTCGTCCGGCTCTCGCTGGCGGTGGCCTGCCGGTCCGTCACCTTCGTCGGGGTGAGCACGTTCCTGTCCCTCTACGCCCGGGAGCGCACCTCGGGCGGTACCGCCGCGGGGACGGCGGCCCTGTTCGTGCTCTACCTGGGCGGGGCCGTCGGCACCGTGCTGGGCGGCAGGCTGGCCGGCCGGTGGGACCGGGTCACCGTCGTCCGCGGCTCCTACCTGGTCACGGTGGTGGCCGTCGCGGGGCTGGTGTGGATACCCGGCCCGGCGCTGTACGTGTTCGTCGCGCTGACCTCCGCGGGACTGTACGTGCCCTTCTCCCTCCAGGTCACCCTCGGCCAGGACTATCTGCCCTCGCGCGTCGGCACCGCGAGCGGCGTCACCCTCGGTCTGACGGTCAGCGTCGGCGGGCTGGTGAGTCCCGTCATCGGGGCGGTGGCCGACGCGACCTCGCTCCGCACCGCGCTCGCACCACTGATCGCCATGCCCGCACTGGCCTGGCTGCTGGCCCGTACGCTGCCCGAGCCGGCCCTGCCCGCGCCGGAGGCACCGGTGCCGCCGACCGCACCGGTGCCCGGCCGGCGGGACGCGGACCCACGGCCCGACGGGCAGCCCCCCGCTGAGCGGCCGAAGCCCTTCAGCGCGGGGGGATGAGGGCTAGGGCGAGGAGGCAGAGGGCGAGCGCGAGGGCGCCCAGCAGCGCGCTGACCGTCACACACATGCGGCGCCGCAGTGCCTCGCGGGCGGCGGCGTCCCGCGCCGCGGTCTCCTCCAGTGCCGCCTCGATGAGGCGCTGCGTGTGCCGGGCGAGGACCGTGCGTTCGCGGACGTAGAGACGGACGACCTCCTCGCGCTGTGCGGGAGTCAGCCAGGGCAGCTCCGCGGTGAACGAGAGGGCGTCGGCGTGGGCGTTGTGCCGCTCGGCCCGCCGCAGCAGATAGCGCTCCAGTTCATCCACACCCCGCGCGGCCTCACGGGCGGCCTCCCGCGCGGCCACCGCCGGGCCGGGTCCCGCTGGGCCGGCGGGGTCCGGCGGGAGCGGGGCAGCGGGGTCCGGTGGGGCGGCAGAGCTTGGCGGGGCGACGGCGGAGTCGGGTGGGACGGCGGGGTCCGGGCCGGGGCGGCTGTCGGGCTCACCGGTCATCCGGCCTCCCCAGAGGCGGCGCCATTCCCTTCCCCTCCTCCAGGACGTCCCGGCGTCCGGTGCTCTCCATCTGGTCGATCTCGGAGATCTCCGGGTGGTGGAAGTCGAAGGCGGGGGACTCGGAGCGGATGCGGGGCAGGGCGTAGAAGTTGTGCCGGGGCGGCGGGCAGGAGGTCACCCACTCCAGGGACCGGCCGTACCCCCAGGGATCGTCCACGGTGACGCGTTCCCCGTACTTGGCCGTCTTCCAGACGTTGTAGAGGAACGGGAGGGTGGACAGCCCCAGCAGGGCGGCGCCGATGGTGGAGACGGTGTTGAGGGCGGTGAACCCGTCCGCGTCCAGATAGTCGGCGTACCTGCGGGGCATGCCCTCGGCGCCGAGCCAGTGCTGGACGAGGAAGGTGGTGTGGAAGCCGGCGAAGAGGGTCCAGAAGTGGATCTTCCCGAGCCGTTCGTCGAGCATCCGCCCGGTGAACTTGGGCCACCAGAAGTGGAATCCGCCGAACATGGCGAAGACCACGGTCCCGAACAGCACATAGTGGAAGTGGGCCACCACGAAGTAGCTGTCGGTCACGTGGAAGTCCAGCGGCGGCGAGGCCAGCAGCACACCGGTCAGCCCGCCGAACAGGAAGGTGACCAGGAAGCCGAACGCCCACAGCATCGGCGTCTCGAAGGAGAGCGAGCCCTTCCACATGGTGCCGATCCAGTTGAAGAACTTCACTCCCGTGGGGACGGCGATCAGGAAGGACATGAAGGAGAAGAACGGGAGGAGCACCGCCCCGGTGGGGAACATGTGGTGCGCCCAGACGGTGACCGAGAGCCCGGCGATGGCGATGGTGGCGCCGACCAGACCGATGTAGCCGAAGATCGGTTTGCGCGCGAAGACGGGGATGATCTCGGTGATCACGCCGAAGAACGGCAGCGCGACGATGTAGACCTCCGGGTGGCCGAAGAACCAGAACAGGTGCTGCCACAGCAGCGGGCCGCCGTTGGCGGCGTCGTAGACGTGCGCGCCGAACTTGCGGTCGGCCTCCAGCGCGAACAGCGAGGCGGCCAGCACGGGGAAGGCCATGAGCACCAGCACGCTGGTGAGCAGTACGTTCCAGGAGAAGATCGGCACCCGGAACATCGTCATGCCGGGGGCCCGCATGCAGATGATGGTCGCGGTGAAGTTGACCGCGCCGAGAATCGTGCCGAACCCGGAGAGTGCCAGCCCCATCACCCACAGGTCGCCCCCGAGCCCGGGGGTGCGCACCCCGCCCGAGAGCGGTGTGTAGGCGAACCAGCCGAAGTCGGCGGCGCCCTGGGGCGTGAGGAAGCTGCCGATGGCGATGAGGGAGCCGAACAGGAAGAGCCAGTAGGAGAGCATGTTCAGCCGGGGGAAGGCCACGTCCGGAGAGCCGATCTGCAGCGGCATCACGGCGTTGGCGAACCCGGCGAACAGCGGCGTCGCGAACATCAGCATCATGATCGTGCCGTGCATGGTGAACGCCTGGTTGAACTGCTCGTTGGACAGCAGTTGGAGGCCGGGCCGGGCCAGTTCCGTCCGCATGCCGAGCGCGAGGAGGCCGCCCAGCAGGAAGAAGACGAAGGCGGTGCACATGTACAGCGCGCCGATCTTCTTGTGGTCGGTCGTCGTCAGCCAGGCCACCACCACCGCGCCCGGTCCGCGTGCGGCCGGTCCGGTGGCGCTCGGGGCCCCTCCGCCCTCGGCACGCTCCGTCGTCATCACCACGTCGGCACCCCTTCTCACCCGGTTGGCCGCCGCCGTCGTTCTGCCACGGCCCGGCCGGTCTGCTGCGGGTTATAGCCCGGCGGTGGCCGTCCCGGGGCCGCGACATCCGGACGGCGGCGCAACGGCCGCGGGATTCACGCGGACGCGCCGCCGCCCACCGGGCGCGGCACAGCCCGGCGGCCCGGCCGGTGGCAGGCGGCCTGAGCCCGGTCGGGCGGCCTGCTGCCGGGCGGCGGACGGGGGATGGCGGATGGCGGGAAGCGATGTGCGGTATGCGGTATGCGATACGGGGTCGCCGGATGCCGGGTTGGACGGCGAATGTATGCAATATGCGATACACACGATGCCGGGTCGGACACGGTGAGCGACGCGCGGTATGCGGTATGCAATACCCAGGATGCCGAGCTACCAGATGCCAGGCACCGGATGCCGACTATCGGATCCCAAATGCCGGATACCGGATACCGGATGCGGCAGCCCTCCCCCGCCGGCCCGTCAGCCACGGGGGCTCTTCTCGTGGGGTGGGTCGTCGTCGCGGTGGGCGGCGCCGGGGCCGTGGCTGCCGGCCGGCCGCGGGGTGGGGGCGGGCGGGTCGGGGGCGGCGCGAGCCGGGCGGGCGGCTGTGGTGAGGGCCCGGCGGCAGGCCCTGGCGGCCCGGCCGAGGCCCATGCACAGCACCACGACGGCGACCGCGGCGAGGGCGTCGAACCAGAAGTGGTTGGCGGTCACGACGACCACGACCAGCGTCAGCACCGGGTGGGCCACCACGAGCCAGCGCACTCCGCGCCGGCCGATCCGGACGACGGCCAGGGCGATCAGCAGCGCCCAGGCGATGTGCACGGAGGGGACGGCGGACAGCTCGTCGGCGACGACACTCCCCGGTCCACCGCCGTAGACCGACTGTCCGTAGCGCTCGGCCGTGTCGGCGAAGCCGAGCCGGGCCACCAGGCGCGGCGGTGCCACGGCGACGGTCTGGGCCAGCAGGGAGACCACTGTGACCAGCACGATGCCGGTGCGCACGCGCGCGTAGTCCGCCCGGTGTCGCCAGAACATCCACACGAGCAGGGCGGCCATCGCGCCGAAGTGCATGGCGAGGTAGTAGTAGTTCGCCGTCTGCACCAGCCACGGATGGGGCAGCACGGCGTGCTGCCAGGCCGCCTCGTCGGGCAGGCCGAGGCGCTGCTCCCAGTGGTGGATCCAGCGGGCGCGGGCCACGGCGGCGTCGAGGTTCCCGGCGGACATCCGCGTGGGGAGCTGCCAGACGAGGAAGACCGCCGAGACGATCCCCGCCTCGCGCAGCAGCGAGGGCACCAGGGGCCACCGCAGGCGCCGGGCCGGCAGGCTCAGCGCCAGAAGGGCCAGGGGGACCCCCGCGGACAGGAGCCAGGGCGTGACGGCGCCTGCCGTCACCGCTCGCCCTCCGCGCTGCTCGGCGCTTCCCTCACCGGTGACCGGATCACACCAAAAGGGTAGAAAACGTCCACGCATCCGGCCGCACGAGGAGCCGCGCGGGGGGGCGTGCGGGGGCCGCAGGGGCAGCGCGGCAACCCCGTGTGACCCCTTGTACGCGTCCCGGCGCACGGGTGTCGTCGGAACGCACCAGGGAACCCCGGTCGAGTAGCCACATCGCAGTCGACACAGCGTGGCCCGGCTCGGTCGGGTCAGCGGGACGGATGCACCATGACCAGTGGGTACATGGGTCCCGGGGGCTTCGGTCGGGACCCGTTCGAAGAGTTCGTCGCACGCTTCCTCGGGGGCACCCCGTCCGGGGGCGGCGGCCGGCGCGGCGACCCGCGCTACTTCGACTTCTTCCGCCTGATGAGCGAACCCGCCCGGCAGCTGATCTCGCAGGCGGCGTCGTATGCGGCCGAGCACGGCAGCAGCGACCTGGACACCGAGCACCTGCTGCGCGCCGCCCTAGTCTCGGAGCCGACGCACTCCATGGTGGCGCGGGCCGGGGCGGACCCCGACGCCCTGGCCGCCGAGATCGACCGCGACGCCCAGGAGGGGCCGCCGCGCACGTCCCTGTCCGTGAGCCCCGCGGTCAAGCGGGCGCTGCTGGACGCCCACGACATCGCCCGCTCCCGGGGCGCCTCCTACATCGGCGCCGAGCACGTGCTGGTCGCGCTGGCCGCCAACCGCGACTCCACGGCGGGCCGGATCCTCAACGCCGCCCGCTTCGACCCCCGCTCCGCCGCCCCCGGCAGCGGCCCCGGCCAGGGCCAGGGCGGGCCCGAGGCACCGGCGCGGGGCGCCCCCCAGCCGGCCGAGAGCGGCACGCCCACCCTCGACAAGTACGGCCGGGATCTGACGGACCTGGCCCGCGAGGGGCGTATCGACCCGGTCATCGGCCGCGACGAGCAGATCGCGCAGACCATCGAGATCCTCGCCCGGCGCGGCAAGAACAACCCGGTCCTCATCGGCGAGGCCGGGGTGGGCAAGACCGCCGTCGTGGAGGGCCTGGCCCAGCGCATCGCCGAGGGGGATGTCCCCGACAACCTGCTGGGGCGGCGGGTCGTCCAGCTCGACTTCGGCAGCATCGTGGCCGGCACCCGCTACCGCGGTGACTTCGAGGAGCGGCTCACCGGCATCATCGACGAGATCCGCGCCCACACCGACGACCTGATCGTCTTCATCGACGAGCTGCACACCGTCGTGGGAGCGGGAGGCGGCAGCGAGGGCGGCTCGATGGACGCGAGCAACATGCTCAAGCCGCCGCTCTCGCGCGGTGAGCTGCATGTCATCGGGGCGACGACGCTGGAGGAGCACCGCCGGCACATCGAGAAGGACGCGGCGCTGGCCCGCCGCTTCCAGCCGGTGCTGGTCCCCGAGCCCAGCTCCGCGGATGCCGTCGAGATCCTGCGGGGCCTGCGCGACCGCTACGAGGCCCACCACCAGGTCCGCTACACCGACGAGGCGCTGGTGGCCGCCGTGGAGCTGTCCGACCGCTATCTGACCGGTCGCTGCCTGCCGGACAAGGCCATCGACCTGCTGGACCAGGCGGGGGCCCGGGTACGGCTGCGCACCGCCACCCGCGGCACCGACGTGCGCGCCCTGGAGCGGGAGGCCGAGCAGGTGCGCCGCGACAAGGACCAGGCCGTGGCCGCCGAGGACTACGAGCGGGCCAAGGAGCTGCGCGACCGGCTCACCGAGCTGGAGGAGGCCATCGGCCGGGACGAGGAGCGGACCGACCACCGGCCGGACCACGGGATCGCTCAGGTGACGGTCGAGGACATCGCCGACATCATCTCCCGGCAGACCGGCATCCCCCTCAGCAATCTCACCAAGGACGAGAAGGAGCGGCTGCTGGGTCTGGAGGAGCAGCTGCGGCAGCGGGTCGTCGGCCAGGAGGAGGCGGTCACCGCGGTCGCGGACGCGGTGCTGCGCTCGCGGGCCGGGCTCTCCAGCCCGAACCGGCCGATCGGCAGCTTCCTCTTCCTCGGCCCGACGGGCGTCGGCAAGACGGAGCTGGCCCGCGCCCTGGCCGAGGCCCTGTTCGGCAGCGACGAGAAGATGGTGCGGCTCGACATGAGCGAGTACCAGGAGCGGCACACCGTCAGCCGCCTGGTCGGCGCCCCGCCCGGGTACGTCGGCCACGACGAGGCCGGGCAGCTCACCGAGACGGTGCGGCGCAATCCCTACTCGCTGCTGCTGCTGGACGAGGTGGAGAAGGCGCATCCCGACGTCTTCAACATCCTCCTCCAGGTCCTCGACGACGGGCGGCTGACCGACTCCCAGGGCCGCACTGTCGACTTCACCAACACCGTCATCGTGATGACCAGCAACCTCGGTTCGGAGGCCATCACCGGGCGTGGCGCGGTGCTCGGCTTCGGCCAGGGGGCGGAGGCCGACGAGGAAGCCCGGCGCGAACGGGTCCTGCGCCCGCTGCGCGAGCACTTCCGGCCGGAGTTCCTCAACCGCATCGACGAGATCGTCATCTTCCGGCGGCTGGACGACGCCCAGTTGCGGCAGATCACCGACATGCTGCTGGAGGAGACCCGCCGGCAGGTCCACGCCCAGGGCCTGTCCATCGACTTCTCCCCCGCCGCCGTCGACTGGCTCGCCCACCAGGGCTACCAGCCCGAGTACGGGGCCCGGCCGCTGCGCCGCACGATCCAGCGCGAGGTGGACAACCGCCTCTCCCGCATGCTGCTGAGCGGGGAACTCGAGCCCCGCAGCCGGCTGCTGGTCGATGTGGCGGACGGGAAGCTGGACTTCCGCACCCAGGGCGCGACCTGAGGAGGGGCCGATGTCACTGACCTTCCGCAAGAGCATCCGCGTCCTGCCGGGGGTGCGGCTCAATCTGAGCCGCCGCTCCTGGTCGGTCACCCTCGGCGGACGGGGCGGGCCGCGCCGCACCGTCGGCTCCACCGGCCGCCGCACGTCCTCACTGAACCTGCCCGGCCCCTTCGGCCTCCGGCGTACCAGCAGCACCCGCGGCCACCGGCGCTCGCGCAGCCGCACGTGAGGGCGCCGCCCCGGACAGCGTTCCTTTCTTTTCCCGCTTGCGCCTTGTCGGGCTCGTGCCTTCTCGGGGCCGGAAGGTGAAGGCTCGGCAATCCGGTGGAGGTTGTGACCGACGCGCTCAAAGAACTGCGCGGAGCCACCGTCAATCCGTAGCACCTCGTTAGGCTTTGGCCTCCGTCTGACCTGGGCGAAAGCCTTGTGTTGCGTCCGGAATTCGCCGCGTCGCCGTCCGTCAGGAAGGGGAGTATTCCGGCGTGATGGGCCGATTCGGTTGGGGGGTTCGGTTGGGCTGGAAGACGGATGTCGAAAAGCTGCAGAAAGCCGTCAAGGACGTGTACGAGAAGGCGGATTCGGGATTCACCGAACTGCGAGAGCAGAACGCGGAATCGCGGGGGCTGCTGAAGCAGGTGCATGCGGATCTGGCCAGGCTGCGGCAGGAGGTGGAGGGGCTGCGGGACTCGTCCGCGGCGATGCGGACGGAAATCTACGCGCTGCGGCACCACCCCGCGTCCCCGGCGGCGACCGCAGGTGCCACTGGTGCCGTTGGTGCCGTTGGTGCCGACACTGACGATGAGGAGGGCTTGGCTCGGGTGCGGCTGCTGGGCCTGGCGGCGGCTGTGGCTCGCGCCGAGGTGGTGTGCCACCGCGATACGTGGGCGTTCATCGTGGAGCGGGCATCCCGCGGCGAACACTTCCGGCTGCCGACGGATATCTCGGAGCAACCGGACGGCACGGTGGAGGTGGACGTGTCGGGCCGGTCGCTGCTGGCAGCGGTGGACGAACTGTGGCAGGTGCAGAGAGAGCCGACGGTGTCGGAGGGGACGCGGCGGATGGCTGCCCAGGTATACCGGCGCATCGGGGAAGCGCTGGAGGGCGCGGAACAGGTGCCGGAGTCTGCTGGCGCGGAGGAACGGCGTGCGGTGAGGATCGTCATCGACGACCGGCCGGGGCCCGCGGTCGAGAGGCCACCGGCAGGCTGACCTCACGGACACACGGAAGCCCCCACAGGCCGGTGCTCTGCCCGAGCCCGCGCATTTCGGCTCGTGTGGAAGGGAGTGCGCGACCGGCTGTGCGTGTGGGCGGCTGACGGCATCCGGGAGAAGGTGTTCACCCCCCCCGGCCGGCCCGAGCCGACGACAAAGGCGACCGCGGCAACCCGGTCCAGGACGCCTTCGGCGTCGGCTTGGGCCGGCCTTTTCACTATGCGGTCGAGAGGCTGTTCGGAAGGATGTCCAGAGGGACGGCGACGCGCTGGTCGTGTTTGTCGGCGAGCCAGCGGTCGATGTCGAGCAGCCACAGTTCCCGTACCGTGACCAGATAGAACCGGCGTGGTCCGTCGTCCCGGAACTCCGACACCGGAAGGGTCCACTCTGTCCGGGTGACGGGGTCGGGGAAGTTCAGTTCGTAGTAGAGCTGGTGGGTCTCCTCCAGTTCGGGTTCGTCCACCGCCCGGCACTCCCCGGTGAATTGGAGTCCGTCCAGGCCGAACCCCGGCAGACCGGTCATGAAGACGGATCCGGCCACCTGCGCGCTCAGCTCGATGTTGCGGGAGTGCCGGGCGCGGGTCAGGGAGTAGTAGAGCAGCCGCAGCGGTGCGCCCAGGGCGACGAAGTTGACCGTGGACGCCCAGGGGGTGCCGTCATGGGCCGTCGCCAGCGTCATGAAGCGCCCCTGGGTGAAAAGGCGGCAGCTACGCTCGGTCAGGGATGCCTGCTCTGGAGCGTTCACGAGCCGGCCGCCTCCTCCCGGGTCCGGTCGAATCCCAGGGGTACGGGCGGATCGCTGAGCAGCGCGGCGTCCAGCAGCCGCCACCAGCGGGTCTGTTCCGTGCGCCGCTTCTCCCACACCGGGTCGCGGCCCCGCTGCGAGACCGCACGCCGGTACTGTCCCCAGGCGGCCTCGTCGGCGAAGGTCACGGTGTGCTCCAGCGTGTGGACGTGAGCGCCGATGGTCCTCACCGTCCAGCGGGTGGCCAGTACGGTGTCGAGGCCGTCGTAGAACCACTGCTCGCGCTTCTGCAACCACGCCCAGAAAGCCTGGGGGTCCCGTTCGGCTTCCTCGGTGAGTTCGATTCGGTAGACCATGTGCAGCATCGGTGATCTCCCCTTCCGTCCATCCGCGTGCGGGTGCGCGCGCTGCCGCCTGCCGTGGTGGGTGTCGTCGGCTACCCCACCGTCCGTGACAGCCTGCGGCGACGCCCGCGGGGGCGCGGTGGGCGCGGGGGCTCCGGGGGCTCCGGGGGCCTCGTCTCCCACGCGTCCCACTCCGTTCCCACCGCCCAGGGCCTGCTGCCGCACAGCTCGCGCCAACGGCTCACCGTCCGGTGGTTGTGCGCGTCAGCCGCCTCCTGCGTGCACGCTTCGCCCTCCGCCGGGAGCACGACGGCCGCCAGCGGTGAGAGCCGGGCTCCGCGGCGCACCTTGAGCTGCTGGGCGGATACGGCCAGTCGGCAGCGGCGGAAGCCGCACGCCGCCGCGTAGTCGATCAACGCGCCGTAGTTGAGGGCGAAGTATTCGCCGGAGGGTGTGGCGTGCTCGTAGTCGAAGCCGTAATACCGCGCGTACAGCCGGTCGTGGTGTGCGTAGCAGACGGTTACCGCGAGGGGGCGGCCGTAGCGCAGCGCGAAGCAGCCCACCGCGCGGTCCAGCACGCCGGACTCCTCCTGCGCGGCGAAGGAACGGTCCATCCACTCCTGCCCGGCGCTGCTCCCGTAACGCTGCCGGTTCTGGGTGACCAGCCGTGCCGCCTCGGACTCGGCACCCGCATCGAGCGGGAGCCATGTGACGGTGATCCCCCTCCGGTCCTGGGCCCGCAGCTCGGCTCGGCGTCGGGCCCGGTCACGTCGGGTCGCCCGATGGAGTTGCTCCTCCACACCGCCGACCGGGATGTCGATGTTCGCATCCGCGTCGTGCAGCAGCGCGCGTGCTCGCGGGTGCAGATGAGCCAGCTCCCGCGCGTCGTCGGCTGCGAGGTAGGGCAGGACGACGCCCGCTCGGCCTTCCTGCTCGGCAGTGGCAAGAGCGCCGTGCAGCAGCTGCCGCAGCACCTCGGTGCGGATCGCGCCCCGCACGCACATGAGTTCGTTGTAGACGGAGCGCCGCGTGCCGAGCCACAGGTAGCGCGACGGCCGGGAGATGCGGAAGTCGGGAAACATCTCGGGCAGGGAGAAGAGCCCAGGGGCGTCACCTTCGCCAGGCCAGGTGGGCAGAGCGCCCACCATGCGGTTCCCGTCCCAGGCGGTGAGGATCGGGCTGGGGCCGCTGGCCAGCTCCACCCCGCGCAGCCAGCGGTGGCTCTGGTAGAAGTTGTCCGGACCCACCAGGGCATCCCATACGTGTGGCGGCACTTCGCTCACGCTGGCGAGCCGGCCGGTCGTGAGGGCCGTGGCCTCGGGGTCGGTGGGAGCGAGCGTGTGAGCTGTCGGCTCAGCGCTTGCGGCCGACGATGATCGCGGCGTGGGGGCGATCGAGGTACGGCTGGAAGAAGTCATGGCTGTGTTCGGCGATCCCTTCTTGAGAGACGGTGAATCCGGGCCAGTTGATGTCCCCGAATCCGGCCTCGCGCAATGCCCGCTCCAAAGTGCCGCGGCTCCAGTAGTACGCCGTGACGCGCTCCTGATAGCGGCCGAAACACAGCTCCAAGGTCACCTTCGAGCCGTCGGCCCGCGGTTCCGTCTCCCACAGCCGCAGGCCGTAGCGTTCGTAGAAGGTCCCGTCGGGGTGGAAGGACGGGTTGACGGGCAGCGTGACGAACCGGCCGCCGGGCCGCAGCGCTCGGGCGGCGAGGGCGCACTGCTCGGAGAGGGAGGCGTAGTCCGGGGCGTAGGGCAGGACATACACGCCCAGCGCCAGGTCGAACCGCCCCGCGAACTGCTCACGCGCCGGGGGCGTGTGGGTGTACCGCACACCCAGGGGGTGTTGCTCCTCGGCTCGGCGGGCCACCTCCAGCATGCCCTCGGAAACGTCGTACCCGAGCACTTGAGCGGCTCCACGCCGCTTCAGTTCCCTGCTGTACAGGCCGGTGCCGCAGCCGATGTCCAGTACGCGCCGGCCCTCCACCGGGCCGAGGGAGCGCAGCACGCTGACGGACTCCATGTGCGCCCGCCAGGGCAGCGTGAACATCTCCTCGTACATCGGTCCCAGCTGGTCGAATTGTCCGACCATGCGCCTCTTCGCCTCCCTCACACGCGCAACGCTCCCGGTAGCCGGAACACCTCCCACTGCAACACCTGGTGCGAGCATTCCGGAACGGATGCGCTGAGCGATTCCGTGAACGTGTTGAAAGCGGAGGCAGCCGGTGCCCCAGCCATCCGGCCGCCACTGTCCGGAAGCCTCTGGCAGTGCGACTGCCGCGCCCTGGGAACCACCTCCGGCCCTGCTCACACTGGTGCCGGCGCCATTGCCCAGTTCGACGCGGTCGCTGCCGACGGCGCGGGCACAGGCCCTGAAACCTGTCGCCTGGTGCGGTACCTGATGTCGCTTTTTCCGGCTCACCGGTGACGGGGCGGCAGGCGTCGAACGCGGCTCGGTCTCATGAGAGCTTCGGACGTATGGGCGGCGAGGCGGTCGCCGTCCTGCCGCACGGGCCAGGCCGCGAGCCCTCCGGGCCCCGAGTCGACGACCGCTCGCACCAGGTTCCGCTCGACGTGTGTCCGTCCGCCGGGGGTCGCCGACAGCGCCGCCCATGCCGGAGTCCACGACAGCGAGGTCAGTCGGCGCTGAACACGCCCACGGGAAACTCCCCGAGACGAGCCAGCATCCGCTGAACCTCCGCGGGAATCCTCGGCACCCACAACGCCGCCGACCAGATCACGGCCGCTGACGCCGGCGCGGTGTTCGAGGTCGATGTCGTGGGGATCGTCCGCGTCACGCACGCGTTCCCGCCTCTGCCGCGCAAGTCCGCGAACCCGGTCATCGTCAACATGCCGAGCGGCATGGGCTCCTTCGTTGGCCACCCACGACACCGAACGCGTCGAGCGCCGGGCCGTCGCGCCGCTCTGCACAGCGTCGAAGGCCGCCATGACCATGCTGACCACGCCGTACGCAATGGCCTGGCCGGCTCCAGTACTCGGTGGTACCGTATAGCAGTACTCGGTAGCACATAGTACCGATCAACGCTGAGGAGCACCCGCGATGGAGGACCTGACGGAGATGCTGAAGGGCACGCTCGAAGGGTGCGTGCTCGAAATCATCGGCAGCGAGGAGACCTACGGGTACGCCATCACCCGTCAGCTGAACGAACTCGGCTTCACCGATGTCATCGAGGGGACGGTGTACACCATCTTGCTGCGACTGGAGAGGAACGGACTCGTCCAGGTGACGAAACGACCCTCCGGGGTCGGTCCGCCGCGCAAGTTCTACACGCTCAACGACGCCGGACGCGAGGAACTCTCGAAGTTCTGGGCGAAATGGCAGTACCTCTCATCGCGCATCAACAAGCTCAAGGAGGGCGGGAGATGAACTTCTGGGAAAAGGCCACGGGCGGCGATCTCACCAGAGACTGGAAGGCGTTCGAAGTCCGGGTCGAGGCGCTGCCGGACAACTACCGGGCGGCGTGGGGACAGATCGTCGCCCACCTCTTCCCCTACGGGGACTTCACCGGCCGCAACCTGACGCCGATCCTCGACTCCGCCCTGGGGCTGCTGGAGGTGTCGGCGGCGGACGGGCAGAGCGCCCACGAGGTGCTCGGTGACGATGTCCGGGGCTTCTGCACGGCGCTGGCCGGCGGAGCAGGGGCCCGGACTTATCGCGACCGGTGGCGCGAGCAGCTGAACAGGAACGTCGCGAGAAAACTGAGCCGACTGGGAGACTGACGTGGGCATCCAGGACATCATCGAAGGCAAGAAGCAGTGGCGGGCGCACGTTGCCCGGGTCAAGGCACTGCCGCCGGACTATCAGATCGTCTACAAGGAGATGCAGAAGTACCTGTTCAAGGTCGGACCGGTCAGCCTGCCTGACGGGCCGCTGCTCCCCGGGATCGTCGGCTTCTTCGAGGAGGGTGCCGCCGCGGGCAGAGGAGTTCTGGAACTCATCGGCACCGACGTCGCCGCGTTCTGCGACGACCTGATCAAGGACTCTCCCACCTACGCGGACGTCTACCAGGAATCCCTCGGCGGGGAACCCGGCGCGAACGGGAAGTGACTCGGGCACGGGCGGCAGGTGCTCGGTCTCGGCGATCGGCGGAGCGGTGGTCATGATGCCCCCCTCTTTTCTTCTTCGTGGCTCCTGGGTTCTCCTCTTCGTGGCTCCTGGGCAAGGTTCAGGTGGTGGCGGGGGGACCGGAGAAGGCTCAGGGCAATCCGAACTCCGCCACCCTCGTCCGCCTCGACGACACTCTTCGCGTATCCGTCTCGGCCCTGAGGGAAGACCGCGCGGAAGAGCGCGTCCGGGTGCGGAACGCCGACGGTGTCGTGCCCCTGCGGAAGGGCGAGCGCGGCGGCGCGGCCCAGCTCATGCCGGTCGCCGGCGGCCGGACGGCCACCGAGGTCTGGTGCTGGAAGCCGGAACCCGGCGGAGATTACCCCGGTCCTCCGCACCAGGCGGGCCTGACCGAGACCATCGGTGTCATCGCCGGGCCGGATGACGCTCGTCGTCGGCGGTACCGAGCATGCCGTCGAGGACGGACGCCGGACCGCCGTGTTCGGGGCCCATGCTCCCCGTGCCTACTGCGGTGCGGTGGGCACGGGGACCTGCCACCTGATCATGGCCGTCCACCTGCCGCCCGGCGCCGTGTGACAGCTCCCCGGACCCTCAACGGGCCCCACCGGGTCCTCCGACTCCTCCTGACGCCGGGTCAAGCCCAACGTCCTAGTGACCTGAGTCAGAGATTCGTCGACAGTAAGTGGCGACCTTGTCGAGGATCTCGTCGGCTGTCTTGGTCCAGACGAACGGCTTGGGGTCCTCGTTCCAGTCGGTGAGCCAGGTCCGGATGTCGCGTTCGAGGGCTTGGACGGAGCGGTGGACGCCGCGCTTGAGCTTGTTTTGGGTCAGCTCGGCGAACCACCGCTCGACCAGGTTCAGCCAGGAAGCACCAGTGGGTGTGAAGTGCAGGTGGAACCGCGGGTGCGCCAGCAGCCACCGCTTGATGTCCGGCGTCTTGTGGGTCGCGTAGTTGTCCAGGATCAGGTGGACTTCGAGGTCCTCGGGGGCTTCCTTGTCGAGCTTGGTCAGGAACTTCTTGAACTCCGCCGCCCGGTGGCGGCGGTGGAGGGAGCCGATGACTTTCCCGGTGGCGACCTCCAGGGCGGCGAAGAGGGTGGTCGTGCCGGCCCGGAGGTAGTCGTGGCTGCGGCGTTCGGGAACGCCGGGCATCATCGGCAGGATGGGCTGGGACCGGTTCAGGGCCTGGATCTGTGACTTCTCGTCCACGCTCAGCACGAGTGCCTTCTCCGGCGGATCGAGATAGAGGCCGACGACGTCACGAACCTTGTCGATGAACAGCGGATCGGTGGACAGTTTGAACGTCTGCGACCGGTGCGGCGCCAGTGCGAACGCCCGCCAGATCCGCGAGACCGTCGACTGCGACATTCCCGTCGCCGCTGCCATCGATCTGGTGGACCAGTGGGTGGCGTTCTTCGGCGTCTCCTCGAGTGTCTTGACGATGACCCGCTCGACGTCAGCATCGGTGATCTTCCGCGGGACGCCGGGCCGCGGATCGTCGCACAGACCGTCCAGTCCCCGTTCGAGGAAGCGGCGCCGCCAGGTGCGGACCGTGTCCGGAACGACCCCTGACCGGCGGGACACCTCCATGATCGAGTGACCTTCAGCGCACTCCAGCACGATCCGCGACCGCAGGGCCAGAGCCTGGGCCGTTGTTCTGCGACGCACCCAGCCCTCCAGCACGGTCCGCTGGGCATCAGTGAGCGACAACGGCGGAATCTTCGGACCCGGACGACTCATACCCAACCAACGACGAACCTCTGACTCAGGTCACTAGTGGCCCGTCCCGGCGCTGGGAGGCGGTCCGCATCCGCCGGGGAGTGGGCTGGGGTGTCCGTCAGCGAGACGGTTCGCCACGACGGACCGAGCCGGGTGCCCTGGCAGCCGGGCGGTCGGCGCGGGTGGAGGACGTGAGCTGCCAGGGCACGCTGATGACCATGACCCCGGGGGTGAAGAGCAGCCGGGCTTTGAGCCACAGCGCGGACTGGTTGTGGAGCAGGTTCTCCCACCAGTGGCCCACGACGTACTCGGGAATGAAGACGGCGACCACATCGCGCGGGCTCTCCCGGCGGATGGAGCGGACGTAGTCGACAACGGGTCGGGTGATCTCCCGGTATGGGGAGTCCAGAACCGTGAGGGGGACGTCGATGTCGAGGTCCTGCCACTGGTGCTCCAGTGTCTGTTCCTCGTCGCGCTCGACGGCCACGGTGAGGGCTTCGAGCCACTGGGGCTTGAAGGCGCGGGCGTATGCCAGGGCCCGCAGTGTCGGTTTGTGGATGGTGGAGACCAGTACGATCACCAGCACGCGGGAGGGCGGAGTGAGTTCGGCCCGCGGGTCGGTGACGGCCAGTTCGGCGGCGGTGGCGTCGTAGTGGCGTTTGATCCCGTGCATCATCAGCCACATGACCACGGCGGCGACCACGGCCAGCCAGGCTCCCTGGGTGAACTTGGTGGCCAGCACGACGACCAGGACCAGGCCTGTGGTCACCGCACCCATCGCGTTGATGACCCGGATCATCTGATGGTGGCGGCGCAGTGCCGGGTCCGTCTCGACGCGCAGCTCGCGGTTCCAGTGCCGGACCATGCCGGTCTGGGACAGCGTGAACGAGGTGAACACTCCCAGGATGTACAGGTGGATCAAGTTGGTGACGTTCGCCTCGAAGCCCCATAGGAGCAGGCCGGCCGCGGCGGCCAGCGCGATGATGCCGTTGGAGAAGGCGAGCCGGTCACCGCGCCTGTGCAGCTGGCGAGGCAGGTAGCGGTGCTGGGCAAGAATCGAACTGAGTAGCGGGAATCCGTTGAAGGCGGTGTTCGCCGCGAGGATCAGAACGAGCGCGGTGGCGGCCTGGATGAAGTAGAAGCCGAGGCTGTGCTCACCGCCGAAGACCGAGGCCGCCAGCTGAGCGATTACTGTGCGCTGCTGGTAGGAGCCGCAGCTTCCCTCCAGCCCGGTGAGCTGGCAGGGATCCTCGGTGATGTGCACCTTGGCGACGACGGCCAGAGTGGTGATGCCGCCGAACATCGTGATCGCGATGATCCCCATGACCGCCATGGTGGTCGCGGCGTTCTTCGACTTCGGCTTGCGGAAAGCCGGCACCCCGTTGGAGAGCGCCTCCACGCCCGTGAGGGCCGTACAGCCGCTGGAGAACGCACGCAGGACGAGCATCACCAGGGCCATACCCCGCAGATCCGCGTCCGCCGGAACCGGCTCGATGCCGTACCGGGCGCTCTCCGAGACCGGCGCGTCACCCAGCACATAGCGGAACAAGCCCGTGCCCACCATGATCAGTACGCCGCCGACGAACAGGTACGTGGGGGTGGCGAAGGCGCGCCCCGATTCGCGTACCCCGCGCAGATTCATCGCCGTGAGCAGAGCGACAAAGCCCAGAGCCAGCGCTGTCCGGTACCCGGCAAGCTCCGGCACCGCCGAGATGACGTTGTCCACACCCGAGGCGACCGACACGGCCACCGTCATCACGTAGTCGACGAGAAGCGAGGCGGCGACCACCAGACCCGCGTTGACCCCCAGGTTCCGCGAGGCCACCTCGTAGGAACCGCCACCGCTCGGGTAGGCGTGCACCACCTGGCGGTAGGAGATCACCACCACCGCCAGCAGGACGACGACCGCCGCCGCGATCCAGGGGGTGAAGTGCAGGTAGGCCAGACCGCCGAGGGTGAGAACCAGCAGGACCTCCTCGGTGGCGTAGGCCACGGACGACAGCGGGTCCGAAGCGAAGATCGGCAGGGCCAGGCGCTTGGGCAGCAGGGTCTCCCCCAGCTCCTCGCTGCGCAGCGCGCGACCGATCACGACGCGCTTCAGCAAGCCGGCGATCTTGACCACGGCACGAGCGTAAGCACCCACTCCGCCCGCTGCCCGGGCCGCTACGCCGAGCGGCGGAAATTTCCGGCGAAGGTCACGCCTGCCGCGGTCCCGGCGTCGCGTGGCGCCGCCCCGGCCCTCCCCCGCGAGCTACGGCGAGCGCTGTCGAAGGCGGAGGATCGATGCACGCCAAAGGCCTGTCAATGGCGGATCAAGGTCACCTTCGACCGGCATTCCGGAACACGGCTAGCGAACAGCGTCCGACTCACATCGGTGACGGCCCGTGCCACCGGGAGGCGATGGCCCCGGCCGTCGCCTCCTCCACCGCTTGCGTGCCTGCGTCCGCGAGTACGGGAACCGCCGTTGAGCGGCCCGCCGGACGCGACGCGCACGGGACCGCGCTCACTTGCCGAGGCGGAAGCGCAACCGGCAGATGACAGCGGCGGTGTCCCGCCGCAGCGCGTGCGCGACAACAGCGCCACGCTGGTTGTGGAGCAGCCGCTGCCACGGCCGGGCGGGCTCGACCTCGGGGATGAGCACGGTGATGCGTGTTCCGGGGCGTTGATGTGCCAAGTCGTCCACCCACGCGGTCAGTGGGCGGCCGAGTGAGCGGGTGGCCGAGGGGATCTCGATCAGGGGTGTTCCCGGCCGCCACAGTTCCCAGTCGCGGCGCAGCGCTTCGGTGGCGTGGCGGGCCTCGTGGTCGTCGTAGGCGACGGTGACCGCGACGACTTCGTCGCCCAGCGAGCGGGCAACCGTAAGGGCCTCACTGGTGAGGCGGGACAGCCCGGAGACGGGAACGACCACCAGTGAGCGGTCGCGATGCGGGGGGCGGGGTATCCGGCCCAGTTCCAGTCGCTCGCCTATCCGCGCGTACGCGGCGTGGACGCGGGTGAAGGCGAGAACCAGCAGCGGCAGTGCGAGGGCGATCAGCCAGGCGCCATCGGCGAACTTGGTGGCGGTGACGACAATCGCCGCCGTTCCGGTGAGCAGCGCACCCGTGCCGTTGAGCGTGGCCCTGGCCCGCCAGCCGTTGCCCTTCTCGCCGCACCAGTGGCGTACCAGGCCAGCCTGGCTGAGGGTGAAGCCGATGAAGACGCCGATGGCGAACAGCGGAACCAGCGCGTTGGTGTCCCCGCCGGAGAAGACCAGGAGTGCGGCAGAGGCGACGGCCAGCGCCAGGACGCCGTGGCGGTGAACCTGCCGGTCGGCCTTGAGGCCGAAGACGTGCGGCAGGTAGTTGTCCCGTGCCAGCAGGCCCATCAGCACCGGCAGACCGCCGAAGGACGTGTTGGCTGCCAGAGCCAGCAGGACCACGGTGGCGAACTGGACGACGTAGAAGGCCGCGCTGTGCCCGAGCGAGGCATCGGCAAGCTGGGCGAGGACGGTGACGCCCTCGACCGGTTGCAGATGGAACCGGCTGATGAGGACCGACAGACCGATCAGCATGCTGCCCAGCAGCGCACCGAGGAGGACCTCGGTGCGCTGGGCGCGGCGGGCCGCCGGAGCGCGGAAGGACGGTACGGCGTTGGCCACCGCCTCGACTCCGGTCAGCGCGGAACACCCCGAAGCGAACGCTTTCAGCAGCAGGAGGGCGCCGACCGTCGTCGCGTTGTCGCCCAGTGCCGGGACGTGGCCGTCGGCGGACGCCGTGGAGACCGGTGCGTCCCGGAAAAGCCCGATGGCGATCAGTGCCAGTATCGAGCCGACGAACAGCACGGTGGGCAGGAGGAAGATCCGTGCCGAGTCGACGACACCACGCAGGTTGACCGCGGTGACCATGGCCAGCACGCCCAGGCACAGCCACAGCCTCTGGTCGTACAGGGCGGGGAAAGCGGAGGTCAGCGCGGCGACACCGGCGGTGACCGACACGGCCACGTTCAGCACGTAGTCGAGAACGAGCGAGGCGGCCGCCACCAGACTGCTGCGGCGGCCCAGATACCTCTTGGCGACCGCGTAAGCACCGCCGCCGTCGGGGAACGCGGCGATCACCTGGCGGTAGGAGGCGACCAGCACCGTCAGAAGCGCCGCGATGGCGAGGGTGACGGGCAGAGTGAACCCCAGACCGTGGCCGCCCGCCGTCGCCAGGACCAGGACGATGGCCTCCGGCCCGTAGGAGACGGACGCCATCGCGTCCAGGGAAAGCGCGGCCAGTCCCTGAAGCGAGGTCAGCTTGTACCTCTCGCCGGCGGGGACGGAGTCCGACCGGCCAGAGGGGAGGGCGGGACGGCTGTCCGGCGGCTCCGGCTTTGCGGGGGAGCTGTACTCGTGAGGCCAACGCGGGCGTCTGGAGGAGAGGGGCATGAGGGGACCTCCGTGGTGGTGAGATCCCAGCGTGCGGGAGCCGCCCCGCGCCCTCCTGCGCTCCTGGCAGCGCCTTGACGCCATCCCCGGCGGTCTTCGCGCAACCCTGACGCCCGCCCCTGACACAGAACCAGTGCCACCTCAGGCAACTGCCCTCTGCGGTTCCCCGCACGCTGCGAGAAATCCTTCGACCGCGAGCGGGACGCGGTGGGTTTCGCCACCCGGGTGGAGCACGACATCCGCGTTCACCTACACCACCCACCCGGCACAAGCGCACTGCCGTCGACCCGGTGCGGACGAACGGACGAGGCGGCCCTTACGCCCACCAGTGGGCCACTCAAGCACCCGACCATCAAGCGTTTCGGCATGCGGCCGTACCCCCGCCCCGGCCGGCATGGTCCACGCCGGCGCACAAGCCACCGTGACCTTGACGAACGGTGTCTCCCTTCACGAGGTGTCCCCCTGACTGGGGCACCGTTCGATCAAGGTCACGGCCGACCGGTACGGCCATCTGACGCAGGACGGCCACGAGCGCTGCCGTCAGATGGCGGCCACGGCGTACGCCGGCCACCTGCCCGGCGGGCTCAGCACAGCCCGTGCTTCCTCAGAAGCCGTTGTCTTTCCGGATGTGACGGTCGGGTTTCCACAGGTCAGGCATGAGACCAGCTTCCGTGCAGCAGGGATGGCACGTTGTGTCGTCTCTTCGGTGGAGGTGCCGGATGCCGTCGGTGGTGGAGTTGATTGAGGAGCGGGAGCTGGTCGCCCGGCAGCGGGTGGAGTCACTGCGGGATGAGGTGGATCGGCTTGTGACCGAGTTGAAGGAAGCCGAGTCCATGCAGGAACGCCTGGCGATCGCGAAGGAGACGGTGAGCCGGGTGCTGTCGGAGTCGGGTAGGTCGGGTGTCGTTCAGGTGCCCGAGGCTGCCGGGCCGACCGTGCCGGAGCCGGCGGTGCGTCTGTCAGGGAAGGTGCCCGGCTCGGCGGTGCCGGTGCGGCAGAACGGACTGGCAGTCACGGCGCTGTCGCCGGACTACCAGCGGATCATGCACATCCTGGCTTTCCGTGAGACGCCGATGATCTGTCGGCAGATCGCTGAGGCATTGGGGCTCGAACCGGTCCCGGCGAAGATCGAAGGAGTGCGGTCGAAGGCGAAGCGGCTGGCCGCGCGGGGCTGGCTAGCGGAGAACCTGAACCTGGACCTCGACAGCGGGATGGATGTGACCGCCTACCTCGGCCTGGCCAGCGCCGAGGTCCTCCTCGCCACCTGGCCAACCCTCATGACGATTGGGCTGCTGTAGTCCGTCCCACGCTCCACGAGGTACTCGGGCTGCACGCCGTCATGTCTCTGGCCACGAAAGCCCTGCGTCTGGCGAATCGCCTCCTTGTCTGAAGGAACTGCTGGGCCACCGCGCGTGCGAGCCCCCGGCACCTTCCACCAACTAGGCCCCCGAGCATTCCAGGGCTCAGGACGAAGCCAGCTTCCCATCCCCGAGTCCCGGAGGCCCGGGTGATCTTCGGCGCCACCAAGCTGTGGCAGAGCCTGGGAACTTGACTGCGAGATGCCTCTGGCCGCGTCATCCCCTCCCTCCCCCCACGTGGAGCAAAGTCTCGATGTCACTCCTCGTATGGAATGGATTGCACACAGCATCCTTGCCGCATAAGGTCGCAGGTGTCTCGATTCGCACGATCGTTCCACTCGTAACCCACACCTCTGGAGGTCACAGGTGAGGCATGCCCGAAAGAGACTCGCGGGGTTAGGCTCCGCTGCGCTTCTGGCCTCTGTCGCTGCAACGGTCCCAGCAGCCGCCGAAGACCACGGCCCTGACCCCGCCCAGCCGCTTACGAGCGTTCCCCAAGCACAAACATTGGAGAGCAAGCTCGGCGACGACCGAACCGGCGGCATGTACTACAAGGACGGACGCTTCGTCGTCACCGTTACCGACGAAGAGGCTTCCCAGACAGTCCGGGAGGCTGGCGGGACACCCGAGTTGGTGACCCGCAGCAAAGCCGAACTCGCCTCCGTTCACCAAGAACTCGACGAGCTGGAGGGCCTCCGCAACGCGGCGTGGGGCGCCGACGCGAGCACCAATCAGGTGTCCGTCGAGATCTTCGACGGAGCCCCCGCTGACAGCCGGGAAAAGATCGAGACGGTCGCAGCAGCACACCCGGGCGCGATACGCGTCGAACGGATCGAGCAGAAGCTGTCATTCAAGGCCACAGATCTGCGTGGAGCCAACGGGATCGTCTCCCAAGGCCATGGCTGCAGCGCCGGATTCAACACGAAGAACTCCTCGGGCGCCATCTACACGCTCACAGCCGGCCACTGCGTGCCAGGAACAGGTAATACGTGGGTCATGGAGTGGAACTCCGCCACGATCGGGAAGCAAACCGCGTGGGGCTTCAGTGGCCCGCAGGGAGATTGGGCCACCATCAGGGCGAACGCTGACGGTATCAATCCCCTCGGCACTGTCAGATACCACGGCGGCGTCTATAAGCAAGTCGACAGGTCGCGCTTCCCCGCGCAGGGGGAAGACATCGACCGGGTCGGCGTCACCAGCCAGGACACAACGGGTCGCGTCACCAAGCAGGTCGTGACCGTTGATATCGACGGCGTCAAGCTGAAGAACATGTTCGAGTCGGACGTCTGCGCTCTCGGGGGCGACAGCGGCGGACCAGCACTCCGAGGAACGACAGCCCTGGGCCTCCTCTCCGGCGGTACCGATGAGACGAGGTGCACCTCCTCCTCCAGCGGCACGTACCGGAACTACTTCACGCCGGTGCAGAGGGTGTTGGAACAACGCGGTCTTCGCGTCTACTGACAGACGCGTCTGCTGTGCCGCAACCGATGGAACGCACCCTCGGCCAGTCCCGTCATAGCGACGTGACGGTCGGTCACACCATTTTTCCGGGAGGTCACATGCGGGCAAGGGTTTCGCGTCCCCTCAGTCTGCTTGTCGTGGTTGCCTTATCCGCTGGCTTGGGGGCCCTACCCGGTTGCGGCAGTCAGCAGGAACCCGGGGACGGTGCACGGGGCGTCGGCACCGCCACCAACACCGCTTCCGCAAAGGCCCAGGCGCACCGTGCCCGGCAGGTCGCCGCCGCCTGGGACGGGTCGGCGTCAGCCGCCGCGTGGCGCGCTGGCTACCACCCCATCGACGGGGTGGTCCAACTCCCGCAGGGTGGCCTACGGGACTCGGCCGACCGCCGAGCGTTCAAGGACTACAGCTTCGTTCTTCGAGCAAAGCTGCCCACCGCAAACCGACCCGAGGGGCGGGTGGTCTGGGATAAAGGCGGCTCGCTCACCCGCCCGCTGTGGGGAGCGAAGAAGGCTTACGAGTCCCTGGCCGCCTCCCAGAAGAAGGCTGAGCCCTCCCTGACGGTGACCAAGGTGAAGCTGGGCACGATGCGTGTGGCCACCAGCCGCGGAGCAGCGACGATCCCGGCCTGGCTGTTCAGCCTCGACGGCTACGACTCTCCACTGAAACGAGCCGCCGTCTCGCCCTCGAAGCTCCCCCAACCCCCCATCGGACGGGACGGCGACGTCCCCGGACTCCCACTCCACCGGCTCGTCCGCATCTCCTCCGACGGACGCTCGGTAGGCGTGGTCGCCTTCCATGGCGCCTGTGACGACGGCGCTGTGGTGAACGTACAGGAGACCTCCGGCAGTGTGGTGCTCTCGCCCTCCGTCAAGGGCCAGAAGAAGGGCCGCTGTACCAAGCAGGCGATACTGCAGAAGGTGACGGTGAAGCTGGACCGGCCCGTCGGCAACCGCGTGCTCCTGGATGCCGTCACCGGCAAACCAATCCCCTACAAATCGCCACACCGCCCCTCACCGAGCTGGAGCTGAACACCAAAAGCAAGCCCACGCTTCGTCGTCAGGCAGTCGCGAAGGATCTTCCAGCCCTTCATCCGGGCGAAGACGTGCTCCACGCGGGCGTGGACTGTGCGGTGGGAGGCGTTGTGCTCCTCCTTCCAGGCCGGGAGTCCGGTCCGGCCCCTCTCGCGGCGGTGGGGGATGACCAGACCGGTGCCCCGGTAGCCGCCGTCTGCGATGACTGTGGTCTTCTTGCCGACGGCTTCTTCCGCGCCGGACAGCTCCCACGCGCCTTGCAGTCGTTGCGGTTGCCGGTGACTGGTCGGCCGACCGCGACGAGGAGCCGGGTGTCGGCGTCGATGACGGCCTGGTGGCTGGTGGAGTACCTGTAGTTCTTGGACTGCTCGGCGATGGTGTGGTCGCGGGTGGGGACGAGGGTGCCGTCCACGATCAGCACGGTGTCCTTGCGGTACCGCTTGCGCTGCTGGAGGGCGAGCGCGGGCCCGAGGTGGTCGATGATGCGGCCGGCGGCTGACTTGGACACCCCGAACAGCGGAGCCAGTTGGCGCAGCGTCAGGTTTGTGCGCCAGGAGGCGGCGACCAGGAGTACGCGGTCCTCCAGCGGCAGGCGCTCCAGGGCCGGCCCTTGCGCACCGGGCCGGCACCCTCGCGCCGGAGCGCGGTGATCAGCTTGCCGAACTGGCGCGGGCTCAGCCCGGTGAACGGAGCTGTCCAGGACGGCTCCGACGCCGTGATCACACCAGACACAGCAAGATCATCTCACCCGACCAGCAGTTACGGGACTCCCGATTCCCCATTCTCAGCGAGACCGGCACGATTCCCTATGCCGATCTGCTGAGGAGGTCGTGGAACCGGACCATCAAGCGTTTGCGCCTGCGGCCTTACACTCCTCACGATCTGCGGCACAAATGGGCCACCGTGACCTTGACGAACGGTGTCCCCCTCACCAAGGGCCCGCGGGCGGGGACACCGTTCGGTCAAGGTCACGGCCAAGCGGTACGGTCGTCCGGCGCAGGACGGCCACGAGCGCTGCCGTCAGATGGCGGCCACGGCCTACACCGGCCACCTGCCCGGCGGGCTCAGCCGAGCCCGTGCTCGCGCAGCACCCGCCTCTGCGCCGCCGTCAGCTTCGTCGGGAAGTAGACGTAACAGACACCCCCCGTACCGCTCCTGACCTTGCCGTTTGCGTCCTTGCGCTTGGTCCGGAGCCAGATGTTCTCGAACTGACGCCTCTTGTACACGTGCCGGACCGACGGGTTGTCGGGTGAGGCCGGGTCGTTGGCGATGACGTCGCCGTCCTTCGTGAAGCCGATGACGGTCATCAGATGGCCGGCCGTGCCGTAGCCGGCGCCGTCCAGTTCGGAGGCGATGAAGGACTGGGAGGTGATCAGCGGGATGCCGGCGGCGATGAATTCTTCGGCGTCGTTGAGGGAGCCCAGGCGGGTGACGACGGCGTTCATGTCGCGGTAGGTGGCGGCATAGGCGCCGTTGAAGGGCCAGTTGCCGCAGCCCTGGTACTGGTAGTCGAAGGTGTGGCGGGCGGCGTGGCACACCTGGGGGTCGGCGTAGTCGGGGTTCACCCAGGCCAGGTCCTCGGCGGTGGGCCTGCGGCCCCAGTACTCGATGATCATCTGCGAGGAGGTGGGGCTGCACCACGCCTCTCCCCCGTTGTCGTACTCGGGGTACTGGCCCTTGTGGATCTCCTGCGAGTAGCGCGGCACCTTCAGCTCGACGGCCTTGCCGAGCGAGGGTGTGGAGGCGGGGACCTCGAAGCGGTCGGGCACGTCGGAGCACATCGCGCCGGCCCGCCACACCGTCGGGGTGGCCTTCGTGCCCGGCGCGCGGTGGAGGGTCAGCCGCAGCCGGTAGGAGGCCAGCCGCAGCCCGCCCGCCAGGTCGTCGACGGAGAGGGTGTCGGTGTAGACGGTGCTCCTGCCGTCGCTCTGGCCGTCCACGGAGGTGCGGCGCGGGACGTCGTCACCGTCGCCGGAGGTCCAGATGCCCATGGTGTACCAGGGCGTCGCCTTGCCGTCCGTGTAGGTGCCCTGCAGTTCGATCCTCAGCCAGGTGCCGTGGGGGGTGTGGGCGTTCCAGGAGGCGATGACCTCTCCGGCGGGCACGGTGCTGGTGTGGCGGGGCGAGGTCCAGGTGGCGTACTCCCAGGTGGCCGTCCTGCCGGTGTGCGGGTCGGTGTAGTCGGTGCGGCCCGCGGGCGCGGCGATGACGATGCCGGGGCGGGCGCCGGTGCGCACCCGGGTCCCCTCGGCCTCGCCCGCGGCCCAGTCGCGCTGGGACGCCCAGGCGTGGAAGTCCACCGTGCCTGCCTTCCCCGGCCGGCCCGGGCGGCCGGGCCTGCCCTGTCCGTACGTGCCCGTGGAACCACCCGACCGGGTGTCGGCTGCCAGGGCTGCGGGTGCCGCGACGGCCGAGGCCGCCGCGGCGACGGCGGCGGCCAGAACGGTGCGGCGGGTGGCGGATCTGCTGGTCATGCGTGGTGCCCCCAGTCGGTGGATCGGTGCGGCGGGTTGTGACGGGTACGCGGTCGCCCGCGGGAAGCCCACTATTACGGCTCGGACAGGCGTGTGCCAGGGCTTCGGCCGTTCGGCACGCCGTCGCCATTGGCCGGGCCTGTGAACGGCGGCCCTCCGGGTGCGCGACCTGGGGTCGCACACCCGTCCGGGGCACCGCGTACGCTGGGGGAATGCCCGGTTCCCTGTCCCTCGAAGCGCTCGCGCGGCGCCTGGGCACGCTGCCCGCCTCGTGCGGCCCGGTGCGGCTGGTGGGTGTGGACGGGCACGCGGGTTCGGGGAAGACGACGCTGGCCCGGCGGCTGGCGGCGCTGCTGGGAGCGGCACCGGTGCTGCACCTGGACGATCTCGCCAGTCACGAGGCCCTGTTCGCCTGGACGGACCGGCTCACCGCACAGGTCCTGCGACCGCTGGAGCAGGGCGGACGGGCCCGCTACCAGGTGTACGACTGGGTGGCGCGGGCCTACACCAGCGAGGCGGTGCTGCCGCCCGCGCCGGTCGTCCTCGTCGAGGGCGTGGGCGCGGGGCGCGCGGCGCTGCGGCCGTACCTCGCCCTCCTGCTGTGGATGGACGTGCCGCCCGAGGACGCCTGGCGGCGCGGCCAGGAGCGGGACGGCCCCGCGCAGCGGGACTTCTGGGCCGGATGGATCCCCGCGGAGCGCGCCCACTTCGCCGCGGACCCCTCACGGCCGTTCGCGGACTGTCTGGTACGGGAGAAGGGTAAGGGGCGTACGGGATACGAGGTGCTGGAGGGCGCCAGAGGGGCGCCGGTCCCTCGGGTGAATATGACCCTCCGTACAGGACACGGCAGTTGACGACGTTCCGGGGCACCGAGTGCAACCGTGCGGCTTGACCCATACGCCTTGGACCGATTACTTTTCCAGCAACGACCTTCGCAGGTCGTCCTCAGACACGGAGCCCCCGGTTGTTCCCCCGTGACCGGGGGCTTCGTTCTGCCCTGACGCGGGAAACGGAAGCACCACACCGTATTTGCCTCACTGGTTGTGATGGCTTGCGGAAGCTTCCGCTTGTGCGGACCGCGGCGCCGCGCACACCGGCGCCCCCGCCCCGGCGCCCCGAGCGCCCAGTCCGCTCCGACGCCGCTCTTCGGCGGCGCCCTGTACGCGGGTACGATGCGAAACAGCGTGGGAACCCCGGGTGATAACCGGCAGATGACGGGGGACGTTTCGTGGGGGACGTGATGAACTTCGGCACGCAGGACCCCCAGGGCCTGCACGCCCCGGCCGAACTCGCGTGGCTTCGCGGGGTGGACGCCTACACCGTCGGCGGATACGCCCAGGCCGAGGAGGAGTTCCGCACCGCGGTGCGCCTCGACCCCGGAATGGCCGACGCCTGGCTCGGCCTGCACGCCCTGCGCGCCGACACCGCCACCGCGCTGCTGCGGATGTACCACCACAGGGACCGGTTCGGCGAGCAGCGCCGCCGCCACGGACGCACCCTCAACTCCTGGTACTGGCTGGGCTGGTGGGTGCAACCGGTGCTGGAGAGCGAACGGGACCTGCTGCTGGCGCACGCCTCGCACTGGCTGGACGGGCGCCACGTGGCCGAACTCGACCGTGCGCTGGCCGGCTGCCCGCCGGTGGACACCGATCCGCAGGTGCGCTTCCTGCACGCGTGCCGCGCCTACCTCGCCAAGGACTGGGAAGGGCTGGTCGCCCACACCGAACCCCTGGTGGACGACCCGCTGCTGGGCATCGAGGCGGGCCTCTTCGCCGGTATGGCCCGGGTGCGGCTGGAGATGTACGGGCAGGCCGAACCGCTGCTGGCCGCCGCGCTGATGCGCTGCCGCAGCGAACAACCGCAGCGCAAGGAACTGCGCTACTGGCTGGCGCGCGCCCGCGAGGGCACCGGACGCAGCGCCGCCGCCCTGCCGCTGTACCGGGCGGTGCACCGCATCGACCCCACCTTCATGGACACGGCGGCACGGCTGACGACCATCGCGGAGAGCGACGGGGCGGGCGGCGCGGCCGAGGACCTGGCCGCCGCGGTCCTCTCGGGCGGCCTCGGCGGCCCGTCCCCCGACAGCGGCACGGAGGCGCAGGAGCTGTAC
>NZ_VJOK01000001.1:996134-1062067 GCF_013302895.1 Streptomyces albus subsp. chlorinus
TGAGGGCGCTCTCCGCGCAGCTGCGCATGGCCCGGCTGCGGGCCGGTCAGGGGCTGCCGGTCCAGCCGCCGAAGCGGCACTTCGTCTTCTCCGGGCCCTCCGGCACGGGCAAGACCACGGTGGCGCGCATCCTCGGCCGCGCCTTCTACGCGCTGGGCCTGCTGGGCGGGGACCACCTGGTCGAGGCCCAGCGCGCCGACCTGGTGGGCGAGTATTTGGGGCAGACCGCCGTCAAGGCGAACGAGCTCATCGACTCGGCGCTGGGCGGTGTGCTGTTCGTCGACGAGGCGTACGCGCTCTCCAACTCCGGCTACACGAAGGGCGACGCGTACGGCGACGAGGCGCTCCAGGTGCTGCTCAAGCGCGCCGAGGACAACCGGGACCAGCTCGTGGTGATCCTGGCCGGCTATCCGGAGGGGATGGACCGGCTGCTGGCGGCCAACCCGGGGCTCTCCTCCCGTTTCACCACCCGGGTGGACTTCCCCAGCTACCGCCCGCTGGAGCTGACGGCGATCGGCGAGGTGCTGGCCGCCGACAACGGCGACGTGTGGGACGAAGAGGCGCTGGAGGAGCTGCGCAGCATCAGCGGCCACGTCGTCGAGCAGGGCTGGATCGACGAGCTGGGCAACGGCCGCTTCCTGCGCACCCTCTACGAGAAGAGCTGCGCCTACCGCGATCTGCGGCTCTCCGGCTACACGGGCACACCCACCAGGGACGACCTGGCGACCCTGCGGTTGCCCGACCTCATGCAGGCGTACGGGGAGGTGCTGTCGGGGCGGGGTCCGGACGGCCCTCGTCCCGGCCCGCAGCCGCCCGGCTGAGGCCGAACGGCTGCGGGAGGCTCAGCGCCGCGGGCGGCGTGCGCTCGGCGTGCGCGGGATCGTGGACCTCGCCGACGAGCATCTCCAGCACGTCCTCCAGGGCGGCCACGCCCAGGATCCGCCCCTCGGCGTCCGCGACGGCCGCCAGGTGGGAGGCGCCGGCCCGCATCGCGGTGAGCGCGTCGTCCAGCGGCAGCTGGCCGGGCAGCGTGGCCATGGGCCGCCACAGCCGCGGCGGCACCGCGCTGTCGCTCTCCTCCAGGTCGAGGACGTCCTTGACGTGGAGGTAGCCGAGGAAGCCGCCGTCCTCGGCACGCACGGGGAAGCGCGAGTATCCGGTGCCCACGGTCAGTGCCTCCACCTCGCGCGGGGTGACCCCGGGCCCGACGGTGACCAGGTCGGTGCCGCCCAGCAGCACCTCGGTCAGCGGTCTTGAGCCCAGTTCCAGCGCGTCGGCGAGCCGTTCGTGCTCGTCGGCCTCCAGCAGTCCGGCCTGCCGCGAGTCGGCCACCAGCCGGTTGAGCTGCTCGCTGGTGAAGACCGCCTCGACCTCGTCCTTCGGCTCGACGCGGAAGAGGCGCAGCACCACGGTGGCGCAGGCCCCCAGGGCGGCGGTGACCGGACGGGTGAGCCGCGCGAAGGCCACCAGCGCGGGCCCCAGCCACAGCGCGGTGCGCTCGGGCGCCGCCATGGCCAGGTTCTTGGGCACCATCTCGCCCACCACCAGGTGGAAGAAGACGACGACGGCCAGCGCGATGACGTATCCGGCGGGATGGATCAGCGCGTGCGGCATCCGCAGGGCGTGGAAGACGGGCTCCAGCAGGTGTGCCAGCGTCGGTTCGGCCACGGCGCCCAGCGTCAGCGAGCACACCGTGATGCCGAACTGCGCGGCGGCCATCATCTGCGGCAGCGTCTCCAGCCCCCGCAGCACCCGCCGGGCCCGTGCCGAGCCCTGGGCGGCCAGCGGTTCGATCTGGCTGCGGCGTACGGAGACGAGCGCGAACTCGGCGCCGACGAAGAAGCCGTTGCCGAGCACCAGCAGTGCGGCGAACAGCAGTTGCAGGGCGCTCATCGTGCCGCCGCCTCCACGCCGCGCACGGCCCGCACGGGTTCGGCCCGGCCGCGGTCCGGGGCGATGACGCGGACCCGTTCGGCCCGGTGGTGGGCCACGTGCCGGACCCGCAGCTGCCACCGCGCCGGCTCCTGGCCGTCGCCCTGGTCCACCGTCAGCTGCGCCGTGTCGCCGGGCACGGGAATGCGCCCCAGCAGGTCCGCGACCAGCCCGGCCACGGTCTCGTACGGCCCCTCGGGCACTTCCAGGCCGATGCGGCGCAGCTGGCCGACGCGGCAGCCGCCGTCGGCCTCCCAGGCCGGGCGGCCCTCCGCTTCGGGCGCCACGGGGGCGAGTTCGGGCAGTTCGTCGTAGAGCTGTCCGTCGTGCTCGTCCCGCACCTCGCCGACGATCTCCTCGACGATGTCCTCCAGCGTCACCACGCCCGCGGTGCCGCCGTACTCGTCGACGACGACGGCGATGGGCTGTTCGCTGCGCAGCCGCGCCAGCAGCGGCCTGACCGGAAGCGACTGCGGGACGAGCAGCGCGGGTACGGCGACGCGCAGCACGGGCGTGCGCAGGCGCCGGTGCGCGGGGACGGCGAGGGCGTCCTTGAGGTGGACCATGCCGACGACCTCGTCCAGCGTGTTCTGGTAGACGGGGAACCGGGAGAGCCCGGTGGCGCGGGTCAGGTTGAGCACGTCCTGCGCGGTGGCCTGCGTCTGGAGGGCGCTGACCCGCACGCGCGGTGTCATCACCTGCTGCGCGGTCAGCCCGCCGAGCCCGAGGGTGCGCACGAACAGGTCGGCGGTGCCTGGTTCCAGGGCGCCGGCCCGCGCCGAGTGGTGCGCCAGCGAGACGAGTTCGCCCGGCGTGCGGGCGGAGGCCAGCTCCTCGGCGGGCTGGACGCCGAAGAGGCGCACCACGCGGTTGGCCGCGGCGTTCAGCAGGGCGATCACCGGGCGGAAGAGGCGGGAGAAGAGCCGCTGCGGCCCGGCGACGAACCGGGCCACCGCCAGCGGCCGGGAGACCGCCCAGTTCTTGGGGACGAGTTCGCCGACGACCATCTGCACGGCGGAGGCGGTCAGCATGCCGGCGGCGACGGCCACGCCGCCGACCGCGCCGAGCGGCAGCCCCGCGGCGGTGAGCGGGCCGGCCAGCAGCCGGGCCAGCGCCGGTTCGGCCAGCATGCCGGTGACGAGGGAGGTGAGGGTGATGCCCAGTTGCGTACCGGACAGTTGGAAGGACAGCTCGCGCAGGGCGCGGACGACGGTGCGGGCCTGGCGGTCGCCGTGGGCGGCGGCGCGCTCGGCCTCGGCCTTCTCGACGGTGACGAGCCCGAACTCCGCCGCGACGAAGAAGCCGTTGGCGAGGATGAGCAGGAACGCCACGCCGAGCAGCAGGAGCGGGAGGGTCATGCCGCGCCCCCGGGTGCGGGGATCACGGCGCTCGTACTACAGGACGATCCGTCCATCGCTGGTGGTGGTCACTCCTCGGGTCGCAGGTGCCCGCAGAGCGCGGGGCGGCTCATGCCGGTGGGAACAGAGTAGACACTGCGCCTCACCCCGCGAAGACGCGCTGCACCGCGCCGGGGTTCACCTTCCGGGGGAGTCCGCCGTGCCGTCGGGGGCGCCCTCGCGCGGGCCGCCCTGGTCGACGAGGGCGCGCAGGGCGCGTGCCTGGGCGAGGGCCTGCCGCTTGGCGATGCCGGGCTGGATGCCCATGGCGGGCAGGCTGGTGCCGTCGGACAGGTCGAGGGAGACCCAGGGGTCGCCGGGGCGCAGCCGGACGGCGAGGATCTGCGCCCAGACCAGGCGGCGCCTGGTCGTCAGGTTGACGACCGTGACCCCGTCGGCCTCCACGGTCACCCGGGGGCGGCTCAACAGCACCAGGACGGCGAGGAAGAGCGCGGCGGTGACGATGAAGCTGGCCCGCTCACCGCCGCCCATCCGCAGCATCAGCGAGACGGCGGTGAGGACGACGAACACGGCGACGCCGACCGTCAGCAGCACCACCCGCGTGCGGGTGGGCCGGAACGTGACGGGCAGCGCGGGCACTTCGGCGGCGGCCACGGCGTCGCCGGCCCGGCCGCTGGTGTCAGGAGTGTCGGTCATGCGGTTCGCTCCGGTCACAGACGGCAGGCGTGGATGCCCGTGGTCAGGATGGCGCGGGCCCCCAGCTCGTAGAGGTCGTCCATGATCCGCTGGGCCTCCGTGGTGCGGACCATGGAGCGGACGGCGACCCATCCCTGGTCGTGCAGCGGGGAGATGGTCGGCGACTCCAGACCCGGGGTGAGGGCGACGGCCTCCTCCAGGTGCTCGGCGCGGATGTCGTAGTCCATCATCACGTAGCTGCGGGCCACCAGGACGCCCTGGAGGCGGCGCAGGAACTGCTGCACCTTGGGGGTGTCCGGGTCGGCGCCGGTGCGCCGGATGACGACGGCCTCCGACTGGAGGATGGGCTCGCCCACGACCTCCAGGCCCGCGTTGCGCAGCGAGGTGCCCGTCTCCACCACGTCCGCGATCACCTGGGCGACGCCCAGTTCGATGGCCGTCTCCACGGCGCCGTCGAGGTGGACGACGGAGGCGTCGATGCCCTTGTCCGCCAGGTGCTTGGCGACCAGCCCCTCGTAGGAGGTGGCGACGGTCAGCCCGCTCAGGTCCTCGGCCGAGGAGATGGTGCCGGGCTTGGCGGCGTAGTGGAAGGTGGAGCGGGCGAAGCCCAGCGGAAGCAGTTCCTCGGCCCGCGCGCCGGAGTCCAGCAGCAGGTCGCGGCCGGTGATGCCGATGTCGAGGCGCCCGGAGCTGACGTAGATGGCGATGTCGCGGGGGCGCAGGTAGAAGAACTCCACCTCGTTGTCCGGGTCCACCAGCACGAGTTCCTTGGAGGCTTTGCGCTGCTGGTATCCGGCCTCATGCAGCATCTCCCCGGCAGGGCCGGAGAGAGAACCCTTGTTGGGGACGGCGATGCGCAGCATGAGGGAGCTTCCTTTGTTCGTCAGCGGTGCGGAGAGGGTGCCGAGCGGGGTGCTCGCGGGGAGGGGGCCGCTCAGAGGTGAGCGTATACGTCGTCGAGGGAGATGCCCTTGGCGGCCATGAGCACCTGGAGATGGTAGAGGAGCTGGGAGATCTCCTCGGCCGTACGCGTATTCCCCTCGTACTCGGCGGCCATCCAGACCTCGGCGGCCTCCTCCACGATCTTCTTCCCGATGGCGTGCACGCCCTGCGCGGCGAGCTCGGCGGTGCGGGAGGTGGCGGGGTCGCCGTGGACGGCCTTGTGCTCCAGCTCGGCGAAGAGCTGCTCGAATGTCTTGTTCGCCATGGTGTCTGACACCCTACGCGGTCGCGGGCTCCCCTCAGCGCCAGGGTTCGGCGACGGTCCGCAGCGCCGCGGCCGTGGCCACCGCCGCGGTGACGGCCTCATGTCCCTTGTCCTCCGCGGACCCGGGCAGGCCCGCGCGGGCGAGCGCCTGCTGGTCGTCGTCGCAGGTCAGGACGCCGAAGCCGACGGGGACGCCGGTGCGGACGGCCACCTCGGTGAGGCCCTGGGTGACGCCTTGGCACACATAGTCGAAGTGCGGGGTGCCGCCCCGGATGACGACGCCGAGTGCGACGATCGCGTCATAGCCCCGGTCGGCAAGGACCTTGGCGACGACGGGCAGCTCGAAGCTGCCGGGGACACGCAGCAGGGTCGGCTCGTCGATGCCCAGCTCGCGCAGCGCCCGCAGGGCGCCGTCGACCAGGCCGTCCATCACCTGCTGGTGCCACTGCGCCGCCACCACGGCGACCCGCAGGTCCTGGCAGTTCTTGACGGTCAGTTCGGGTGCGCCCTTGCCGCTCACGGTGGCTCCTCGTGCTGTGCGTGGTGACTGGTGTGTGTACTGGTTGTCGCTGGTGCTGTGCCGGTAGCGGGTACCGGTACCGGGCCCCCGGCCGTTCCCCGCGGGGGCGGTAGGTCACTGGCTGCCGCAGGGCGAGGTGCGGTCCGCGTCCAGCCAGGGCAGGTCGTGACCCATCCGGTCACGCTTGGTGCGCAGGTAGCGCAGGTTGTGCTCCCCCGCCTGTACGGGCATCGGCTCCCGCCCGGTGACGCGGAGCCCGTGGCGGAGCAGCGCGGCGGTCTTGTCCGGGTTGTTGGTCATCAGCCGCAGGGAGCGCACGCCCAGGTCGGAGAGGATCCGCGCGGCCGCGGTGTAGTCGCGCGCGTCCGCGGGCAGGCCCAGTTCGAGGTTGGCGTCCAGGGTGTCGCGGCCCTGCTCCTGCAGCTCGTAGGCGCGCAGTTTGGACAGCAGGCCGATGCCCCGGCCCTCGTGGCCGCGCAGGTACAGGACGATGCCCCGGCCCTCCCGCTGCACACGTTCGAGCGAGGCGTCCAGCTGCGGTCCGCAGTCGCAGCGCTGCGAGCCGAAGACGTCACCCGTCAGGCACTCGGAGTGCACCCGCACCAGGACGTCCTCGCCGCCGACGGCTCCCTCCCGCTCGCCGGGGCCGGCGATGTCGCCGACGACCAGCGCGATGTGCTCCACACCGTCGACGGTGGAGCGGTAGCCGTAGGCGCGGAACTCGCCGTGCCGGGTGGGCAGCCTCGTCGTGGCCTCGCGGCGCACGGTGGGTTCGGCGGAGCGGCGGTAGGCGATCAGGTCCTCGATGGAGATGATCCGCAGCCCGTGCTTGCGCGCGAACGGCACCAGTTCGGGCAGCCGCAGCATGGCGCCGTCCTCGCCGGCGATCTCGACGATGGCGGCGGCGGGCCGCAGCCCGGCGAGCCGGGCCAGGTCCACGCCCGCCTCGGTGTGGCCGGCGCGGGCGAGGACCCCGCCCGGCCTGGCCCGCAGCGGGAAGGCGTGCCCGGGGCGGACGAAGTCCTCGGCGCCGGCCTCGGCGCTGGCCAGCAGCCGTATGGTGGCGGCCCGGTCGGCGGCGGAGATGCCGGTGGTGACGCCGTGCGCGCCCGTCGCGTCCACGGAGACGGTGAAGGCGGTGCCCATGGACTCGGTGTTGTCCGCGACCATCTGCGGCAGGGCCAGCCGGTCGAGGTCGGCGGCCTCCATGGGGGTGCAGATCAGCCCCCGGCACTCGCTCATCATGAAGGCGACGATCTCGGGGGTGATCAGCTCGGCCGCCACCACGAGGTCGCCCTCGTTCTCCCGGCTCTCGTCGTCCACGACCACGACCGGGCGGCCCTCGCCGATGTCGCGGACCGCCTCCTCGACGGGGTCGAGCGCGAGGGCGAGCGCCTCGCCGGCGGCGTCCGGTCCGGGGATGCCGGGGACGCGCGGCGCGGGAGGCGCGTCGTACCGGTCGGGAAGCGCGGTCATGGGCGGGCTCCTTCCATTGCGGTGCGCTGCGGTGGCGTCCGCCGGTTCACAGCGCGGCTCCGGCCCCGGGCAGGGCGGGCTCGGTGCGGGCGGCCAGGGCGCGGGCGTCGCTGCGGGAGCGCTGCCACCAGGCACGCAGGCCCCACAGGACGAGGCCGAGGTAGACGACGTAGACGAGGGCGGAGAAGGCCAGCCCGCTGTGGAAGGCGAGTGGCACTCCGACCACGTCGACCAGCAGCCAGGCGAACCAGAACTCCACCAGGCCGCGCGCCTGGGCGACCATCGCCGTCAGCGTGCCCACGAAGATGTAGGCGTCCGCCCACGGGCTCCACGAGAGGGCGGGGACGAGGGTGAAGAGGGTGCCCACGGCGACGGTGCCCAGGGCGGTGCCCAGTGCCAGCACGCCGCGCTCGCGCCAGGTGGCGAACCGGACGGCGATGGAGCCGTCCTGCGCCTTCCGGTGGCCGCGCCGCCACTGGTACCAGCCCCACACCGCCACGGTGATGACCAGCAGCTGCTTGCCGACACCGCCCGCCAGGTGCGCGTACGCGAAGGCGCCGACGAGGACGAGCCCCGACAGCAGCTGTGCGGGCCAGGTGACTATGGAGCGCCGCCAGCCGAAGGCGAGGGCGAGCAGGCCGATGCTGTTGCCCAGCATGTCGGACCAGATGACGTGCTGGCCGAAGGCGGTGAACGCCTCGCTGTTGAGCCACTGGAAGACGTTCACCGCAGGACTTCCTTCGCCGCCTGTGCCGCCTCCTGCCGCGCCTGCCCCTGCGCGCCGGCGCCCTGCGCGGAAGCGCCCAGCAGCCGCTCGACGTACTTGGCCAGCACGTCGACCTCCAGGTTGACCGGGTCGCCGGGCTGCTTGGTGCCGAGGGTGGTGAGCGCAAGGGTGGTCGGGATGAGGGAGACCGTGAAGTGGTCGCCGGCGGCCTCGACCACGGTGAGGCTGACACCGTCCACGGTGATGGAGCCCTTCTCCACCAGGTACCGGCCCAGCCCGTCGGGCAGCGCGATCGTCAGGTCGGTGCCGCTGTCGGCGTCGCGGCGGGCGGTGAGGGTGCCCGTGCCGTCCACGTGGCCCTGGACGAGGTGGCCGTCGAGCCGCCCGCCCAGCGCCAGGGGGCGCTCCAGGTTGACGGGCGAGCCCACGCGGAGCGCGCCGAGGCTGGAGCGGTGCAGGGTCTCGGCCATGACGTCGGCGGTGAACTCGCCCTCACTCGTCTCGACGACGGTCAGGCACACGCCGTTGACGGCGATCGAGTCGCCGTGCCGCGCGTCCGCGGTGACGCGCGGTCCGCGCAGCCGCAGCCGGGCCGACTCGCCGCGGTCCTCGACGGCGACGACCTCGCCCAGCTCTTCCACGATTCCGGTGAACACTCAGGACTCCTCGGACTGCTCGGTCAGCTCGGACTGCTCGGTCTGGTGGGACGGTTCGGCGCCGGCCGGGTCGGCGGACCCTGTCGGTTCGGTGTGCCCTGCCGGATCGGCCGGCCCGGCCGCGGCGGCGTGTGCCGTCCCGGACGCCGTGGGGCCCACCGCGGTGATCCGCAGGTCGGGGCCGATGCGCACGCTGTCGCTCACGGTGAGCCGCAACGCCTGCGCGATGGTGCTGATTCCGGCCTCCCCCAGCGCGGGCGGCCCCGCGCCCAGCAGTACGGGGGCGAGATAGCCGACCACCCGGTCCACCAGCCCGGCGGCGACGAAGGCGCCCGCGAGCGTGGCACCGCCCTCCAGCAGCACGGAGCGCACCCCCCGCTCGCACAGGGCCGTCAGCAGCGCGGACAGGTCGAGCCCCGCCGCGCCCTCGGCGGCCCGGGGCAGCCGCAGCAGCCCGGCGGAGCCCCCGGCGCCCCGCAGCGCGGCCTCGAGCGCGGCGGTGTCCGCGTCCTGGGCGACGGCGACGAGGGTGGGGGCGACGGCGTCGAGAACCCGCGCTCCGGGCCTGACGACGGCGGCCTCGGTGTCCACGACGACGCGCAGCGGCTGGACCGCGCCCGGAACGTCCCGTACGGCCAGGTGCGGGTCATCGGTGCGGGCCGTCCCGGAGCCGACGAGGACGGCGTCGGACTCGGCGCGCAGCCGGTGCACGTCGGCGCGGGCCTCGGCGGAGGTGATCCAGCGGCTGGAGCCGTCGGCGGCGGCGGTGCGCCCGTCGAGGGTGGCGGCGTACTTCCACGTCACGTAGGGGCGGCCGTGCAGGACGGAGGTCAGCCACGCCACGTTGCCCGCGGCGGCCTCCTCGGCCAGCAGCCCGCCCTCGACGTCGATACCGGCGGCGGCCAGGGTGCGGGCGCCGCCGGCCGCACGGGGGCTGGGGTCGCGAACGGCGTAGACGACGCGGGAGACACCCGCGTCGATGAGGGCCTGCGCGCAGGGGCCGGTGCGCCCGGTGTAGTCGCAGGGTTCGAGGGTGACCACGGCGGTGCCGCCGCGGGCGTCGTCACCCGCCTCGGCCAGGGCGTGGATCTCGGCGTGCGGCCCGCCGGCGCGCTGGTGCCAGCCCTCGCCCACAGTGCGTCCCGCCTGGTCGAGGATGACGCAGCCGACGACCGGGTTGGGGCTGGTGGAGCCGAGTCCGCGGGCCGCGAGGACGAGGGCGCGGCGCATCGCCTCGCGCTCCGCCTGCGGCGCGGACGGCGCCTGGGGATGGGGGGCCACCGGGTCCTCCTGCCTCTTCGGGCACGGACTCCGGGGCTGCTGCGGGACGAGGGACGGACGCGCTCCGGGTGCACACCAGTCCGAACGGAGGGGCCCGCTCCGGTTCTGTCGCCCGGAGGGGACCGCCGCACGGCGGTGTACCGTCGCGGTCCGCCGCGCACTGCCTCCCATCCGGACTTTCACCGTCGGTCCAGGAATCTCACCTGGTCAACCGGCCACTGGATGCGGCCGGGTCGCGGACTGTAACCGCCGGTTCGGACTTTCACCGACCCCGGAGTGCGCTGACGTCACTGGTACCCGTCCAGTCTGCCACGCGGGGGTGGGGGCTGTGCGACCGGAGCCTGTGGGCTGACTCACAGCGGCCGCAGCCGGGCCCTCGCGTTTCCGGGCACGCACGCGTTCGAGCGCCCCGCGGGCGGGGCACGATCAGCGCACGGGGCCGCGCTCGGGCGGGTCCGGCAACGGGACGGACGGCAGGCACCACGAGGTGCGGGCGCGGCGCGGCAGGGAGACGGCATGCGAGCGGGCGACGAAAAGTCCCAGGCGCGGGCCGGTACGGGGGCGGCCGACGCGGGGACCGGCCCCAAAACCGCGGGAGGTTCCGGAACGGGGTCGTCCAGGGACGAGGCCGGTTCGGGGACCGAGGTCGGTTCCGGGAGCGGGATCGGTTCGGGGACCGGGGCCGGGGCCGGTTCCGGGGCCGGAGCTGAGACCGGTTCCGGTGGCTCCTCCCCCGGCGGTGCCGTGGACGGGGCGCCGGAGGCTCCCCGGCCCGGCCCCGGCCCGAGGCACCCGGCGGGACGGGCGGCGGAGGAGGAGCAGGCCCGGCCGGAGGGCGACCGGACGGAGGGCAACCGGACAGAGCAGGCCCGGCCGGAGAAGGCCCGGACGGAGCGGGCCGAGGACGCGGCCACCGCGCTCGTCCGCACCCCTCCCAGCCGACCGGTGCGCCCCGCGCGGGTCGCGCGGGTCGCCGTCTCCGTCGTCTTCGCGGTGCACGGGACGGCCAGCGGGACGTTCGCCACCCGCATCCCGTGGCTGCGCGAGCACCTGGACCTGGGCCCCGGCTGGCTGGGGCTCGCCCTGGTCTTCATGACCGCCGGGGCCACCGCCGCCATGCCCCTCTCGGCCCGGCTGGCCCACCGGTACGGTCCGCGGCGCGCCCTCGCCTCGGTCTCCCTGGCCTGCTGCGCGGGCCTGGTGCTGCCGCCGCTGGCCCCCGCGCTGGGGTGGCTGTGCCTGTCCCTGTTCCTGTACGGGTGCGGGCTCGGGCTGATGGACGTGGCGATGAACGCCCAGGGCGTGCGGGTCGAGGAGGCGTACGGGCGCTCGGTGATGTCGGGGCTGCACGGGCTGTGGAGCGTGGGGACGCTGGTGGGCGGCGCGGGCGGGGCCGTGGCCGCGCACGCGGGGCTGGACGCGCGACTGCACCTCGCCCTCACCGCCCCGCTGCTCGCCGCCGTCGCGGTGCTCGCCGCCCGCTGGACACCCGGTGACGAGCCGGCCTCCGCCGACGGACGGCCCACGTCCGCGCCGGCACCCGCGCCGGCTCCGGCTCCGGCTCCGGCTCCGGCTCCGGCTCCGGCCGAGGGTGAAGCCGAGGCGCCTCCCCGGTTCGCCCTGCCCACGCGCGGAGTTCTCGCCATCGGACTGCTCGGTTTCTGCGCGGTCTTCGCCGAGGGCGCCTCCATGGACTGGTCCGGCATCTACCTCGCGGACGTGACGGGAGCCGAACCCGGGCTCGCCGCCTCGGCGTACACGGCGTTCGCCTGCACCATGGCGCTGGCCCGGCTGTCGGGCGACGCGGTGGTGCGGCGCCTCGGCCCGGTCACGACGGTACGGGCCGGGGGCGTGCTCGCCTCGCTGGGCGCCGCGCTGGTCGTCGTCGCGCACACGCCCCCGGCGGCGGTGGCGGGGTTCGCGCTGATCGGCATCGGCATCGCGGTGGTCGTCCCGCTCTGCTTCGCCGCCGCCGGCCGTACGACGGCCGCCGCGCCCGGCCAGGCCATCGCGGGCGTGGCCACCCTCGCCTACGCCTCCGGACTGGCCGCCCCCGCGATCGTCGGCTGGATCGCGGAGACGACGACGCTGTCCTTCTCCTTCGGCGTCGTCACCGCTCTCCTCCTCGGCCTGGTGGCCACCGCGCACGTGCTGCGCACCTGACCTGGGAAACGGCTGGGAAACGGCTGGGAAAAGGGCGTCGCCAGGCGAATTAGGATGTGGGCCGATCAGAATCGGCCACAGAACAGAGCAGGAGCGATCATGGGCGGGCTCGGCGTGCGGTGGAAGGTGCACGGCGACGGGCGCGTCCCGGCGCCCGGCGCGGTGGTACGGCCCGACGAGCGCCTCTCCTGGCCCCGCACCGCCGGCCTGGGCGCCCAGCACGTGGTGGCGATGTTCGGCGCCAGTTTCGTGGCACCGGTGCTCATGGGCCTCGACCCGAACCTGGCCATCATGATGTCCGGGTTCGCGACGATGCTCTTCCTGCTCGCGACCCGCGGCCGGGTGCCCAGCTATCTGGGCTGCAGCCTCTCCTTCGTGGGGGTGGCCGCCACCATCCGCGGCCAGGGCGGCGGCAGCGCCGCGGTGACCGGCGCCATCCTGGTGGTGGGCGCCGTGCTCGTCCTCGTCGGCCTGGCCGTGCGGAAGTTCGGCGCCCGCGTCATCCACGCGGCGATGCCCCCGGTGGTGACGGGCGCGGTCGTCATGCTGATCGGCTTCAACCTGGCGCCCGTCACGGCCGCCACCTACTGGCCGCAGGACCAGTGGACGGCCCTGCTGACGATGCTGCTGACGGGGTTCGCCGTGGTGTGCCTGCGCGGCTTCTGGTCACGCATCGCCATTTTCCTGGGGCTGGTCGCCGGGTATCTGATGTCGTGGGCGTTCGACGCCGTCTTCGGCCGGATCCACTCGCCGGACGCGAGCGGCAGGACGGTGGACCACTGGCGGCTGGACCTGTCGGGTGTGGGCAAGGCGGACTGGTTCGGGCTGCCGTCCGTGCACGGGCCGGGCTTCACCTGGCCGGCGGTCCTGGTGGCGCTCCCGGTGGTGATCGCGCTGGTGGCCGAGAACGCCGGGCACGTGAAGGCCGTGGGCGAGATGACGGACGACCCGCTCGACGACAAGCTCGGCACGGCGATCTCCGCCGACGGGGTCGGCAGCGTCCTGTCCACGGCGTTCGGCGGCCCGGCCACCACCACGTACTCGGAGAACATCGGCGTGATGGCCGCGACGCGCGTCTACTCGACGGCCGCGTACTGGGCCGCCGCGTGCTTCGCGCTGCTGTTCGGGCTGTGCCCCAAGTTCGGCGCCGTCGTCGCGGCCGTCCCCGGCGGGGTGCTCGGCGGCATCACCGTGATCCTCTACGGCATGATCGGCCTGCTCGGCGCGCAGATCTGGATCAACAACGGCGTCGACATGCGCAACCCGCTCAACCTCGTGCCGGTGGCCGCGGGCATCATCATCGGAATCGGCGGCGTCACCCTGAAGTTCACCGACTCCTTCGAGCTGGGCGGCATCGCGCTGGGCACCCTCGTCGTGCTGACCGGCTACCACGTCCTCAAGGCGCTGGCGCCGCCGCACCTGAAGGCCCAGGAGCCGCTCCTGGACGAAGGCACCAGCGCCTACGACGAGCCGGAGGCGGACGGCGGCAAGGGCTGAGCGGCCCCGGCGGGCGCGGCCAGTTCGAAGTACCGCACCCGGTGGTCCTCCCCCACCTCCCGCATGCCGACGGCCCGCATCACGCGCTGGGAGGCGAGGTTGCCGAGGTCGGCGTCGGCCTTGACGAGGGTGACGCCGCGGGACCAGGCGAAGTCGAGCAGTGCGCGCAGCGCCTCGGAGGCGTAACCCCGGCCGCGCACCGAGGCGTTGAGGGAGTAGCCGATGGTGACGGTGCCGTCCGCGTCGGGCACCCGGTTGAAGCCCAGGCCGCCGACGGCACGTCCGTCCAAGCGGCGGCGTATCTCGTAGTTGCCGAAGGGGCGCGGGTCTCCCGTGGTGGCACAGGCCTTCAGCAGGTCGGTGGCGCCCTCCACGTCCATGGCGTCGGGGTACTCGGGGCCCCACAGGTCTCCCTCGCCGGGTTTCCCCGCAACGATCCGCTCGGCTTCCTCGGGCGTCATCGCGTGCAGTACCAGCCGGGCGGTGCGCAAGTCGGTCATGCCCGGTGGCGTATCACACGGGCCTGCCGTACCGCACGCGAATAACCGCCGCCGGGCGCCCGCGCGCCGCCGCGGCGTCCTCCGTCCGGGGGCCGTACGGTGCGGGCTGCCGCCGCCGCGGGCGGACGGCTGTCACGCTGCGGGGCATGACCTCTACGGACCAGGTTCCCGCGCAGCGCGCGGTGGCATCGGCGCCCGTCGCCGAAGTGACGGCCCGGATGCGGGAGATCGGCGCGACCCTGCCGCGTGTCGACGGGGTGGCCGTCTTCAACCGGGTGTATCTGTCGGTGACCGAGGAGCTGGAACGGCGGCTGGTCGCCGGGCACTTCGGCGACCGCCTCGCCACCGGCGAGCTGGGCACCCGGTTCGCGCGGCGCTTCCTGGACGCGGTGGACGCCGAGGCGGCGGGCCTGCGCCCGCCCTCCTGCTGGCGCCCGCTCTTCCGCTTCCGGCGCCATCCCTCCATCCACCCCCTGCAGTTCGCACTGGCGGGCATCAACGCGCACATCGGCCACGACCTCCCGCTCGCACTGGTGGACACCTGCCGGGCGCGCGGTGTGGGCCCGGAGGCGCTGGAGGCGGACTTCGAGCGGATCGGCGAGCTGCTGACCGGCCTGGAGGAGCGGATCCGCGAGGATCTGATGCCGGGCCCCGACCTGCTGGACGTGGCCGACCCGCTGACCCATCTGATCGGCAGCTGGAGCCTGGAGCGGGCGCGCTGCGGTGCCTGGGCGGCGTTCCGGGCGCTGTGGGAGCTGCGGGTCTTCGACGAGCTGCTGGAGGAGATGGCCAAAGGGCTGGACGCGACGGTCGGGATGACGGGCCGCTGCCTGCTGACACCGCTGTGGCACTGAGGGGGTGCGGGGGTGCCGGCGGCGGGAGGCACCGTTGCCGGACCGGGCGCACATCGCGTAGGCAGGGGGAGACGTCCGGTACCCGCGTGCCGGACGTGACCTGTCGGGCGTTGGGGCGCATGGAGGCGAGATGGCACTGCGACTGGGACTGGGACTGCCGCAGACCGGCACCTACGATCTGAGCACCGATGTGACGGCCGTGGCACGCGCCGCCGAGGAGGCCGGCTACGACAGCGTCTGGGTGCTGGAGCGGATCATGCGCCCGGAACAGCCCGTGGACGACATGTACCTGATCCCCGGCCAGCGGTGGTCGGAGTACTTCCGGTCGGTCTCCGACCCGCTGGTCACCCTCTCACTGGCCGCCGCCGTCACCGAACGGGTCCGGCTGGGCTCGGCCGTGCTGGTGGGTCCGCTGCACCAGCCGTTCCTGCTGGCGCGCGCCCTCGGCTCGCTGGACGCGGCCAGCGGCGGCCGGGTCGTCGCGGGGCTGGGCACCGGCTGGTCCCGGGACGAGTTCGCGGCCGCGGGCGTGGACTACGCCTCGCGCGGGGCCGCGCTGGACGAACTGCTGGACGTGTGCGCCGCCGTCTGGGGCGCGGACCCGGCCGCCTACGAGGGGGAGCGCACCCGGTTCACGCCCTCCGCCGTGGGCCCCAAGCCGGCCGGCCGCATCCCGGTGCTGCTGGCGGGCGGCACCGACCGGGCGCTGCGCCGGCTGGTGCGGCGGGCCGACGGCTGGCTGCCGTCCCTGGTCGCGAACGACCAGCTGGTCGCCACCCGCGCCCGCATCGCCGAACTGGCCCGCGAACACGGCAGGGACCCGGCGGACCTCACCATCACCCTGCGGACCTTCGTACGGGTCACCGACCGCCCGGTCGACGGGAAGCGCCGCCCCTACCAGGGCAGCGTCGAGCAGATCGTGGACGACCTGGCCTCGGCCGCCCGGGCCGGCGTGGACGAGGTGCTGCTGGACAACCAGCTCACCAGCGGCGACGCACGGGAGCTGATCGAGACCGCGAGGCTGCTGCGGGAGGCGGCGACGGAAGCGGGGCTGTAACCGCGCTCCCGCCACCGCCCCGCCTTCCCGCGGTCCCGGCCCACGCCCCGGCTCAGTCCTCGGGCAGCCGCACCGGCTCGATCTCGTCGAAGACGTCACCCGGCCCGGGGTTGGCGGGGTCGCACGAGCCGCCGAAGTGCCGCATGACGCCCCAGACGGCGTTGAGCGCGGTCTGCACGGCCCCCTCGGCCCAGCCCGCCGTCCAGGAGATGTCGTCGCCCGCCAGGAAGAGGCCACGGCGGTCGGCGGGCAGCCGGTCCTGCATGAAGTGGGTGAACAGCCGCCGCTGGTAGCGGTAGTGGCCCGGCAGGTTCGCCTTGAACGCGCCGAGGAAGTAGGGCTCGTCCTCCCAGGAGATGGTGAGCGGGTTGCCGGTGATGTGCTTGCGGATGTCGACGCCGGGATAGATCTCGCCCAGCGACTTGAGCATCACCTCCATCCGCTCGCCCGCGTCCAGCGGCAGCCACTTGAGGCTGTCGTCGCACCACGTGTAGGAGAGGCAGATGACGGCGGGCTTGTCGGGTCCGTCGTCCAGCAGGTAGGTGCCGCGGGTCATGCGGTCGGTGAGCGTCATGCTCATCGTGTCGCGGCCGGTGACCGGGTCCTTGTCCAGCCAGAACGGCCGGTCCACCGGCACGAACAGCTTCGAGGACTCCATGTAGTGGGTGCGCTCGACCGCCGTCCAGTGGTCGATGGGCAGCAGGTCGTCGTCGCAGTCGATGCGGCTGAGCAGCATCCAGGACTGGGCGGTGAAGACGGCCGCCCGGTAGGTGCGGATGTCGCCGGCCGCGTCGGTGACGGTCACGCGGTTGCCCGCCGTACGGTGCAGCCGGGTGACGGCCGGGCGCGGCTCGCCGTTCGGGTGCAGCGTGGCCAGGCTGGTGCCCTGCGGCCAGTGGACGAGCTTGTCCGGCGCGCGTTCCCACAGCCTGAGCGGCAGCTGCTGGCAGCCGCCGACGACGCCGCGGTGGTCGTCGTCGGCCCCGGTGTAGACGACGCGCAGGATCTCCAGGATGGAGTTGGGGAAGTCGGTGTCCCAGCCGCCGGTGCCGAAGCCGACCTGGCCGAAGATCTCGCGGTGCCGGAAGGAGGAGAAGGCCGGGGAGTCGCACAGGAAGCCGTAGAAGGTCTGGTTGTCGAGCTTCTCCACCAGCGCGGACCAGATCTCCCGGATGCGGGGCACGTCCCGCTCGCGTATCGCGCGCTGCATGGCGGAGAAGTCGGCGCCCTCCTCCAGGCAGGTGTTCCACGCCTCCATCACCTGGTGGTAGACGGGCGGCAGGTCCTCCAGGGTGCGCGCGTAGTGCGTCTCGCCCTTGAGGTCGACGACGGTGGAGGGGGTGTCGGGCGCCAGCGGGTTGGGGAACGGCCTGGTCTCCAGCCCGGTCAGGTCGATGTAGTGCTGGAGCGCGGTGGAGGACGGCGGGAAGCGCATGGCGCCCATCTCCGCGCGCAGTTCCGGGTCGCCGCCCTCGAAGGAGGCGGTGCGCAGCCGGCCGCCGAGCTGGTCGGCCTCGTGCACGACCGGCTTGAGCCCCATCTTCATCAGCTCGTACGCCGTCACCAGGCCCGAGAGTCCGCCGCCGATGACGGCGACCTCGGTGCCGTGCTCGGCGGGCGGTACGGCACCGAGCCCCGCCGGGTGCGCGAGGTAGTCGTCGTAGGCGAAGGGGAAGTCGGGGCCGAACATGGTCAGCGGCCGCTCGGCGCGGCCCTGGGCGTCCTGCTGCCGCTCGTCCTGCTCGTGGGCGGCCGTGGGCACGGTGGAGGTCATGGGGTGGTGCTCCTGGGGAACGGGACGTGGTCGGTGCACAGGTCGCTCCGGCCGGTGCCGGACGGTCCGGGCCGGGTCCGGCTCAGACCGGGTCAGGCTCGGGACGGGTCAGGCTCGGGACGGGTTCGGCCCGGGACGGATACAGCTCGGGGCGGCGGTCGGCCAGGTAGGGGTTGTTCTCGCGGGAGGTCCGCAGCAGCGCGGGGTCCGCGTCGGCCACCAGCACGGTGTGCGCCTCGCCGTCGGCCCGGGCCGGCACGGTGCCGTCGGGCGCGGCCAGACAGCTCAGCCCGGCGAAGTCGAACTCCCCTTCCCGGCCGGCGCGGTTGGCGTAGGCGACGTAGAGCTGGCTCTCGACGGCCCGCGCGGGGACGAGTGTCGTGGCGACGGTGTCGTACGGGCGCATCAGCGCCGTCGGCACCAGGAGCACGTCCGTGCCCGCGAGGGCGTGCGCGCGGACGGCCTCGGGGAACTCCACGTCGTAGCAGACCAGCAGGCCCAGGGTGAGCCCGTCCAGCACGGCCTGGACCGGGAGCCGGGTGCCGGGGGTGTAGTGCTCGGCCTCGTACGGGCCGTACAGGTGCGTCTTGCGGTAGTCGGCGAGGGCCCGGCCGTCGGGGCCGACGAGCCGCACGGAGTTGTGGACGGCGCCGCCCTCCCCGCGCTCCGGGTAGCCGTAGACCACCGCGACCCCGTGCCGCCGTGCGATCCGGGAGACCGCGGCGGCACTCGGACCGTCGGCGGGCTCCGCGTGCTCGGCCGGGTCGGCGAGGGCGTATCCGGTCAGGGACAGCTCGGGCGTCAGCAGCAGACGGGCGCCCCGCGCGGCGGCCTCGCGGGCCGCGTCGTCGAGGGTGTCCAGGCCGTGGGACCGGGTCTGGTGGAGGGCGATGCGCACGTCTTCGACGCTACGGAGCACCCCGGCGGGCGGCAAGCGGTCGATCTTGCGAGGTGACCCCCGCTTTCTTGCGCGATTGCCCGTGGCACAGTCGTTTTGTTGTGCTCAGGTCCCGGGTCAGCTCCGGAAGCGCTGCTCACAGCGGCGGGCCGGCGGTGTAGCGGCGCAGCAGCGGGGAGAGCACCAGGACGGATTTGGTGCGCTCCACGAAGGGCTCCCCCGCGATCCGTTCGAGCACGGTCTCGAAGTGCCGCATGTCCGCGGCGAAGACCTGGACGAGCGCGTCCGCCCCCCCCGGTCACCGTGGAGGCCGAGGCGACCTCGGGGTAGGGGGCGAGGGCCCGGTGGATGTCCTCCGGGGACGTGCGGGAGCGGCAGTACATCTCGATGAAGCCCTCCGTCTGCCACCCGAGGGCGGACGGGTCGACCCGCACGGTGAACCCCTTGATGGCGCCGCGCTCCCGCAGCCGGTCCACACGGCGCTTGACGGCGGGCGCCGAGAGGCCGACCTCCGCGCCGATGTCGGCGTAGGTGCGGCGGGCGTCCTCGGCGAGGGCGTGGACGATGTGTTCGTCGAGGGTGTCGAGATCGTTCTGTGGTGGCACGGCGCTTAGTAGAACACGACGCCGAAGGCGGCACGGAACGACGGAAGGTACAGGTGAGACGTGCGGAGCACCGGGGACGCGGCGGATCGGTGGCAGGACGCCAGGCCGTTCGTGCGGGGCGTGGGCTGGTGGGACGGGGACCGCTGCGTCCGCGCCGACCCGGCGGACGCCGCGCGGCTGCCGCTGGCGACCTGGGCGCGGGCGGTGATGCCGGTGGGGGTGCGGCTGGAATTCACCGCGAAGGGCCCGTTCGAGGTGCGTTACCGGGCCGGTGCCCTGGGCACGGTGGACGCGCTGCGCGAGGGGGGCCGCGCCTGGGAGGTGCTGCGGGACGGTGAGCGGCTGGCCGTCGTCCCGGAGACCCCCAGCGAGGAGGAGCGCGTGCTGCGCGTCGACTGGCCCGGCGGCTCAGGCGTCCTCCACCCGCCGGAGGGGTACTCACCCGTGCTGCTGGGCGTACGGGGTGCCCGGCCCGCGCCACCGCGGCCGCGCTGGCTGGTGTACGGCGACTCCATCGTGGAGGGCTGGTCGGCGGCCATGCCGTCGCGGGGCTGGCCGGCCCGCGCGGGCCGCGCGCTCGGACTGGACACCGTCAATCTGGGCTATTCGGGCTCCGCGCACGGCGAACCGGCCAGTGCCCAGCAGCTGGCGGCCCTGCCGGGCGAGGTCCTCACCGTGGCGTTCGGCTGCAACTGCTGGAGAGGAGTGCCGTATTCGGCAGGGCTGCTGGCCGAGACCGTCGATGCCTTCCTCGGCCTGGTGCGCGCCGGGCATCCGCGCACACCGCTGCTGGTCGTCTCGCCACTGGCGCGCCCCGACGCGGAGCGGACGCCCAACCCGCTGGGCGCCACGCTTGCCGAGCTGCGCACCGCCATGGAGGAGGCGGTGCGCGCCCGTATCGCCCGCGGGGACGGCCGTCTCGCCCTGCTGCCGGGCGCCGGGCTGGTCGGCCCCGACCGGCTGGTGGACGGCGTCCACCCCGACGACGAGGGGCATGCGCGGATCGCCTCGGCGGTGGCCCGCGCGCTGCGCGAGGAGCTGGGCGTCCCCTCGCCTCAGCCGGCCGACGGCACCGCGCGCGCCCAGTCGTGACGGTCGGTCAGCCACCGGTCGAGGCGCAGCCCGGAGGCGGCCAGCACGTCGGTGAAGACCGGTTCGGTCAGCAGCCGCGTGTAGTACGTCTGGCTCCAGGTCCGGCCGTCGAAGGCGTACTCCACGAGGGAACGCACGATGCCGTCCCCGACGGGTTCGACGCTTCTGGTGGTGATGGTCATCCCGCCGCCGCTCCAGCCGTGCCCCGGCCCCACGTCCTCGTGCCGGCTGTCGTGCTGGCGCTGGATGACGACGCAGCCGCCGGGGGCGACGTGCCGGGCGCAGGTGTCCAGGAGTCCGGTGCGCTGGTCGTCGTCGGCGCTGTTGACGAGGAAGGAGGCGAGGGTGACCACGTCGAACCGCTCGCCCAGATCGAGGTCCTCGATGGCGGAGCGCACGGTGCGGGCGTCCTCGATCAGGTCGAGCATGCCGGGCGACTCGTCGACCGCGGTGACCCGGAAGCCCCGGCGGACCAGGGCGTGGGTCATCCGCCCCGCGCCGGCACCGAGTTCGAGGAGGGTCAGGCCGCGCGGCTCGGTCACGGCGGAGGCGACGATCGCGGTCTCTCCCATGTCCGGGATCCGGGCGTAGACCTCGACGGCACAGCCGTCCGGGGTGATCTGCCCCGGCCCGGTACCGGAGTTGGCGTGGCGCGTGTAGGTGGTCATGCCGGCCATCCGACCACGCGGACGGGGGCCGTGGAAGACCCCCTCACGCGCGCGGCGCCGCACCCGTGGGGTGCGGCGCCGCGCGTCGTGGTGGCCTCGCGGGCCGTCACCAGCTGGCGTGCAGCGGCTTGCCCTCCGCGTAACCGGCGGCGCTCTGCACGCCGACGACCGCCTTGTCGGCGAACTCCTCCAGCGTCGCGGCGCCCGCGTAGGTGCAGGAGGAGCGGACGCCCGCGATGATCGAGTCGATCAGGTCCTCGACGCCCGGCCTGGCCGGGTCGAGGAACATCCGGGAGGTGGAGATGCCCTCCTCGAACAGGCCCTTGCGGGCCCGGTCGTAGGCCGACTCCTCGGCGGTACGGTTGCGTACGGCCCGCGCGGAGGCCATGCCGAACGACTCCTTGTAGAGCCGCCCGTCGGCGGACTGCTGGAGGTCGCCGGGCGACTCGTAGGTGCCGGCGAACCAGGAGCCGATCATCACGTTGGAGGCTCCGGCGGCCAGCGCCATGGCGACGTCGCGCGGGTGGCGGACACCGCCGTCGGCCCACACGTGCTTGCCGTACTTGCGCGCCTCGGCTGCGCATTCGAGGACGGCGGAAAACTGCGGCCTGCCGACGCCGGTCATCATGCGGGTCGTGCACATGGCGCCGGGGCCGACGCCGACCTTGACGATGTCGGCGCCCGCCTCGATCAGGTCGCGCGTACCCTCGGCGGCCACGACGTTGCCGGCCACGACCGGCACCGCGGGCCCGAGCGCCCGGACGGCCCTGAGCGCCTCGATCATGCCTTCCTGGTGGCCGTGCGCGGTGTCCACGACGAGGGTGTCGACCCCGGCGTCGAGCAGCGCCTTCGCCCGGGCCGCGACGTCTCCGTTGATGCCCACGGCGGCGGCGATGCGCAGGGCACCGTTCGCGTCGAGGGCGGGGGTGTAGAGGGTGGCCCGCAGGGCGCCCTTGCGGGTGAGGATGCCGACGAGCTTGCCGTCGGCGTCGACGGCGGGCGCGAACTTGAAGTGCGCCGCGTCGAGCTGGTTGAACGCGTCGCGCGGGTCGATGTCCGCGTCGAGCACCATCAGCTCGCTCGTCATGACCTCGGTCAGCTGCGTGAAGCGGTCCACGCCCGTCAGGTCGGACTCGGTGACGACGCCGACGGGCCGCCCGTCCCGCACCACGACGCCCGCGCCGTGGGCCCGCTTGGGCAGCAGCGAGAGCGCGTCGGCGACGGTCTGGGTGGGTGCGAGGGTGATGGGGGTGTCCAGGACGTGGTGCCGCCGCTTGACCCAGCCGATGACCTCGGTGACGACGTCGATCGGGATGTCCTGCGGGATCACCACGAGCCCGCCGCGGCGGGCGACGGTCTCGGCCATACGGCGTCCGGCGATGGCGGTCATGTTGGCGACCACCAGGGGGATGGTGGTGCCCGTGCCGTCGGGGGAGGAGAGGTCCACGCCCTGCCGGGAACCGACCGCGGAGCGGTTCGGCACCATGAAGACGTCGTCGTACGTCAGGTCGTACGGGGGCCGCTGATCATTGAGGAAACGCACGTACTTCATTCTCCCACGGCCGCACATCCATGCGAGAACGGACGATCCGCCGGAGTGACCGGGGAGGGCTTGGTGGGATCGTACGAGCCGCTCACCCGGTGCCGGGGCGGCGCCTACCCGGCGTGACCGCCGCCGCCCACCGGATCGGGCGTGGCCTCGGCCCGCGGGGGCGCCGGCTGCTCCCGCTCGCGCGCCCGCCGCTCCCGGCGGGCGTCGAACAGCCCCTTCGTGCCGCGCACCAGGGGTTCCGTCCAGCGTGCCGTCAACGGCCCGAAGATCACCAGGATCATCACATAGGCGGTGGCCAGCGGGGTGATCCGCGGGTCGGTGCCCGCGGCGAGACCGGCGATCACGATGGAGAACTCGCCGCGCGCCACCAGGGCCCCGCCCGCGCGCAGCCTGCCCTTGCTGCCCACGCCCGCACGCCCCGCCGCGTACCAGCCGGTGACGACCTTGGTGACGGAGGTGACCAGGGCCAGCACCAGGGCGGGCAGCAGCACCGGCGGTATCTGGGACGGGGCGGTGTTGAGCCCGAAGAAGACGAAGAAGACGGCGGCGAACAGGTCCCGCAACGGCGTCAGCAGGCTGCGCGCGTTCTCCGCCGTCTCCCCCGACAGCGCGATGCCCACCAGGAAGGCGCCGACGGCGGCCGAGACCTGGAGCTTGGCGGCGATGCCCGCGATCAGCAGGGTGAGCCCCAGCACGACGAGCAGCAGCATCTCGGGGGTGTTGGAGCTGACGGCGCGGCTGATGTGCCGCCCGAAGCGCAGCGCGACCAGCAGCACGATGCCGACCGTGCCCACCGCGACGAGCATCGCCACGCTGGTGCCCGCCAGCCCGAGTCCGGCCACCAGGGCGGTCAGCAGCGGCAGGTAGAGCGCCATGGACAGGTCCTCGATGACCAGCACGCCGAGGATGACGGGCGTCTCCCGGTTGCCGAGGCGGCCCAGATCGGTGAGGACCTTCGCGATGACCCCCGAGGAGGAGATCCAGGTGACGCCCGCCAGCGCCACTGCCGCGACCGGCCCCCAGCCCAGCAGGACCGCCGCCACGGCACCCGGCACCGCGTTGAGCAGGAAGTCCACCAGGCCGGACGGGTACTGGGTGCGCAGACTCGTCACCAGCTCCGAGGCGCTGTACTCCAGGCCGAGCAGCAGCAGGAGCAGGATCACCCCTATCTCCGCGCCGACCTCGATGAACCCCTCGCTGGCCGTCAGCGGGAAGAACCCTCCGTGCCCGAACGCGAGACCGCCCAGCAGATAGAGCGGGATCGGGGAGAGCCCGATGCGGCCCGCGAAGCGGCCTACCAGCCCCAGGCCCAGGATGACGGCGCCGAGTTCGATCAGCAGGACGGTGGTGTCGTGCACGGAGGGCCTTTCAGTTGTCCAGCGGCTTGTCCAGCGTTCTTACGTGCCGGAGATGATCCGGGTCAGCTCGTCCACCCCTTCCCGGGTGCCGACGGCGACGAGCGTGTCGCCCGCCTCCAGCCGGAAGTCCGGCCCGGGGGAGGGGACGGCACCGGTGCGGCGCAGGACGGCGACAATGGAGGCGCCGGTGCGGGTCCGCGCCCGCGTCGCGCCCAGCGGCTCCCCGCTGTAGGGGGACTGGCCCGAGAGCGGGATGCGGACGGTGACCAGGTCGATCTCCATCTCGCACGTCCCCAGCCGGGGGTTCTCGCCGGGGGCGAGGATCTCCGCGAGGGAGACCGCCTCCTCCCGGTCGAGCTGGACCGTGGCCTGGCACGCGTCCGGGTCGTCCTCCCGGTAGAAGCCGAGGAACCTGCGGCCGTCCTGGTGGGCGACCACGGAGATGTGCCGGCCGGCCCGGGTGGTGATGTCGTACTGCTTGCCCAGCCCCGGCAGCTTGGTGCTCTTGGTCGTCATGGCGTGCTGCCCTTCTGAACCTTCCACGAGGTCTGCGAAGCGGCCTGCTGTGAGGTCTTCGCGGTGTCCTTGCTGCGCACGTTCTCCGATGCGGCGGTCTAGGAAGTGGCGGTGCTGTCCGGATCCGTACGCTCCAACGCCGGACGGGGCCCCGCTTCTTCCTCGGTGAGCAGCCAGTCCGCCGCCGCCGTGTCGGTCACCAGGCTGGTGACCAGGCCGGAGCGGAGCACGGCGCCGATGGCGGCGGCCTTGCGGTGTCCGCCGGCGATGGCGACGACCTCCGGGACGCGGCGCAGGCGCTCGGCCTCCACGGTGATGCAGCGCTCCCCCAGGTCGCGGCCGATCCGCCGCCCCTGGGCGTCGAACAGGTGCGCGGACATCTCGGCGGCGACACCCAGCGACGAGTAGTGCTCGCGCTCCTGCGGGCTGAGCATGTCGTGCACGGTCGAGATGCCCGGCTCCCAGGAGCCGATGGAGACGGCGGCGACGGTCACCTTGTCGAAGTACTCGAAGGCCCGGGCGATACCGGTCTGGTTGCGCAGCGCGGCGGCCGTGGCGCTGTCGGGCAGCAGCATCGGCGCGTAGATGGGGTGCGCCTCTCCCCCGGCGACCTCGGCGGCCCGCCGTACGGCCTCCACCGAGCCGCGGTCGGCCGTTCCGGCGTCGTAGACCCCGGTCAGCTGTACGACGGTGCAGGGCGGCAGCTGGCGCAGCGCCGTCGCCATGTGGATGGTGGAGCGGCCCCAGGCCAGCCCCAGCACATCGCCGTCGGTGACGAGTTCGCCGAGCAGGTCGGCGGCCACCTCGCCCAGGTTCTCCGGGTCGGCGGCGTCGTCCACGGCCTCGGTGGGCGACTCGACGACGACCGCGTGGCGCAGCCCGAAGCGGGCCCGCAGCGCGTCGGAGCGCTCGGCGTCCAGTTCGGCGGGCACCCGGATCTCGATCCGCACCAGATCACGTTCCAGCGCGGTCTCCAGGACCCGGGCCACCTTGAAGCGGCTCACCCCGAACTCGTCCGCGATCTGGATCTTGGATTTGCCCTCCAGATAGAAGCGGCGGGCCATCGCCGCAGCCTGCATGAGTTCGGCGGGTCCCATTCGCGTGGCTCGCCCCGACGACACCGCTCTCACCTCACTGTCTTGCCGTGTCCGCGCTGGTGGCGCTGGCGCGCCGCGCGTTCATCCTTGCAGATCCCCTGGCCTACGTGACGTCGGTCACCCGGCGTTCACCTCAGCTCTCCCCGGCCGTTCCGGCCGCCCGCTCGGCCTGCCGCCGCAGCGCCCGCACGGCCGCGGCCGGGTCCTCGGTCCCGTAGACGGCCGAACCCGCCACGAACACGTCGGCGCCGGCCTCCGCGCACCGCTCGATGGTGGACGCCGAGACACCGCCGTCCACCTGGAGCCACATCTCCAGCCCGTGCTTGTCGATCAGCTGCCGGGTGCGGCGGATCTTGGGCAGCATGATGTCCAGGAAAGCCTGCCCGCCGAAGCCCGGCTCCACCGTCATGACCAGCAGCATGTCCAGCTCCGGCAGCAGGTCCTCGTACGGCTCGACGGGGGTGGCGGGCTTGAGCGCCATCGACGCGCGGGCGCCCAGGGCCCGCACCTCGCGGGCCAGCCGGACGGGGGCGGCGGCGGCCTCCGCGTGGAAGGTGACCGAGCCCGCGCCGGCCTCCACGTAGGCGGGCGCCCAGCGGTCCGGGTCCTCGATCATCAGATGGCAGTCCAGCGGGGTGTCCGTCGCCTTGCGGAGCGAGGCGACGACCGGCGCGCCCAGCGTCAGATTGGGCACGAAGTGGTTGTCCATGACATCGACGTGGAGCCAGTCGGCGCCGCCCTCACCGCCCACCCGCCGGGCCTCCTCGGCGAGGCGGGCGAAGTCGGCGGACAGGATGCTGGGGTTGATCTGAGCCATGGTTACCAGTATTCCGTGTGGGTGTTCGAGGTGAGCACGCGGTGGGGCCGCCTCCCGGGCGGCCGTCAGGCCCTCACGCGGTCCGGCGCAGCAGCGCCAGATACATCGCGTCGGTGCCGTGCAGATGCGGCCACAGCTGGATGTCCGGGCCCTCCCCCAGCGCGGGGACGCCCGGCAGCAGCTCACGGGCGTCCAGCAGCTCGGCGGCCGTCCCGTCGGACTCCTTCCGCAGGCCCCGCAGCACGTCGTCCACCACGGCACGGGTCTCGGCCAGGTGCGGCGAGCACGTCACGTACGCGACGACACCGCCCGGCCTGGCCGCCGCCACGGCCTGCCGCAGCAGCCCCCGCTGGAGCGGAGCGAACCCCGCCAGGTCCTCGGGCCTGCGCCGCCACCGGGCCTCGGGCCGGCGCCGCAGCGCTCCCAGCCCGGTGCAGGGCACATCCACCAGCACCCGGTCGAAGCCGCCCGGCCGCCACGCGGGCCGCGTCCCGTCGGAGGCCACCACGGCCCACGGCCCCGGGTTGCCCTCCAGGGCACGGGCGACGAGGCGGGCCCGGTGCGGCTGCTTCTCGGCGGCCAGCAGCGCGGCCCCCCGCTCGGCCGCCAGCGCGCCCAGCAGCGCCGCCTTGCCGCCCGGCCCCGCGCACATGTCGAGCCACCGCTCGTCGGGCCCGTCGAGGGGCGCCGCCGCCATGGCCAGCGCCACCAGTTGGCTCCCCTCGTCCTGCACCCCGGCGCGGCCCTCCCGGACGGCGTCCAGCGCCCCCGGCTCGCCCCCCTCGGCCAGCCGCACCGCGTACGGCGACCAGCGGCCGGGGAGGGTCTCCTCACTGCTCAACTCGTCGGTGGTGCACCGCCCCGGCCGCGCCACGAGGGTGACCTCGGGACGCTCGTTGTCGGCCTCCAGCAGGTCGGTGATGTCCCCGCCCCCGCCTCCCTGGGCCGCCGCCGAGGGCGCCCCCAGCGCGTCCCACAGCGCGGAGACGACCCAGCGCGGGTGCGCGTACCGCAGCGCGAGGTGCTCCTCGGGGTCCTCGTCGTAGGGCGGCGCGATCCGGTCCAGCCAGCCGTCGAGATCGTCGGCGGCGACGCGCCGCAGCACCGCGTTGACGAACTTCGCGCGCCCGTCCCCCAGCACCACCCGGGCCAGCTCCACCGTGGCGCTCACGGCCGCGTGCCGCGGGATGCGGGTGCCGAGCAACTGGTGGGCGCCCAGGGACAGCACGTCCAGCACCGGCGGGTCCACCTCGCGCAGCGGCCGGTCCACGCACTCGGCGATGATCGCGTCGTAGGTCCCCTGCCGGCGCAGCGTGCCGTACACCAACTCGGTGGCCAATGCCGCGTCCCGCGCGTCGATCCCGCCCTCGGCGGGGTCCTTCTCGCGGGCCTTCCGCAGCATCGGGGGCAGCACGAGGTTCGCGTACGCGTCACGCTCGTCGACGGCCCGCAGCGCCTCGAACGCCAGGATCCTGACCGGGTCCTTGCGCGGACGCCGGTACGGCCTGCCGGCCGGTCGGCCGCCCCGGCGGGGTTGAGTGCTCAAGATGAATGTGCTCCGCGAGATGAGGGATCGAGACCCCCACCCTACGACCTCGGCGCACCGCCCTCACCGCCCCGCTCCCCCGGCACCGCGCGACGGCGCCGGGCGTCACTCCCCGAACCGGTCGCCCGGCTCCAGACGCGTCCCGCGCGCCCAGTCCGCGGCCCGCATCGGCTTCTTGCCCTGCGGCTGCACCCACTCCAGCTCGACGGGGTGCGACCCCGTCCCCACGTGCACGGCGTTCTTGCCGGACCGCAGCTCACCGGGGGCGAGCGCCTCGCCCTGCCTGCTGTCCGCGCCGAGGGGCGCCAGGGAGCGCACCTTGAGCCGCTCCCCGCGGAAGAGCGTCCACGCCCCGGGCGCGGGTGAGCAGGCCCGCACCACGCGGTCGACCCGCAGGGCGGGCGCCGTCCAGTCGATACGGGCGTCCTCCACGCTGATCTTCGGCGCCAGGGAGACCCCCTCCTCCGGCTGCGGCACCGCCTGCAGGGTGCCGTCCTCGATGCCGTCCATGGTGGCCGCCAGCAGCCCGGCGCCCGCGAACGCGAGCCGGGTCAGCAGGTCCCCGCTGGTGTCCCGCGGGCGCACCTGTTCGGTCACCACCCCGTAGACGGGGCCCGAGTCGAGCCCCTCCTCGATGAGGAAGGTGGTGGCACCGCTCACCTCGTCCCCGGCCAGCAGCGCGTGCTGCACGGGAGCGGCGCCGCGCCAGGCGGGCAGCAGGGAGAAGTGCAGGTTGACCCAGCCCTTGGGCGGCACGTCGAGGGCGACCCGGGGCAGCAGCGCACCGTAGGCCACCACGGGGCAGCAGTCCGGCCCGATCTCCCGCAGCCGCGCCAGGAAGTCCTCGTCCCGGGGCCGCGCGGGCTTCAGCACCTCGATGCCGGCCTCCTCCGCGCGCTGGGCCACGGGGCTGGGCACCAGCCGCCTGCCGCGCCCCGCCCGGGCGTCGGGCCGGGTGACCACGGCGGCGACCTCGTGCCGCTCGGAGGCGATCAGGGTGTCGAGCGCGGGGACGGCTACCTCGGGGGTGCCGGCGAAGACGAGCCTCATCGGTGGCGAACTACCTCTCACACGCGGAAAGACAGCCCAGTTTACGGTCAACGCCCCGGCAGCACCGGAGGGGGCGTACGAGCGTCCGCGCGCCCTGCCGAAGCTCCCTCCGCGCCCCCGCAGCGTGACCCGAGGCCCCGTCGCGGCGTTGGTCAAGTCAGATTGACCGGATCGAGTGCCATCGAGTGCCGCTGCCGCATCGCGCGGGCACCGCGGCCTCGCTCCCCCTCCTTCCCCAACGTTCGCACAGTCAGTCACCCCACACAGCACCACAGCTGAACATCCCCCCTTCAGCCGGTCCGAGAGGCTTTTTCATGGCCGACCACGCAACCCACGACGCCCAGGCGCGGGCCAGCCTGCATCTTCTGGTACGGGACATCGAGCGGGTCCGCCGGCAGGTGGACGCGCTGCGCACCCTCACGGCGCAGCTCGGCAACGTCTATCGCCCGCGACGCACCGGCCCCTCCACGGGCTTCGTCGTCTACGGCCGCGCCCCCGCGCCGACCGTCAGACTCGCCCAGGAACTACGCGACAGTGTCGAGACCCTGGTGACAGCGGCGGTGGACTTCGACCGCTCACTCGGCTTCTCCTGGGACGCCGTGGGGTCCGCGCTGGGGGTCACCAAACAGGCCGTGCACCGCCGGTACGGCTCGTCGCGGCGCGGCGCCGCGCGCACCACCCCGGAGAACGCCGAGACACCCGCGCCGCGCCAGCCCGAGACCGTGGCCGCCGCAGCCCGTGCGCTGCCCTCCCCCGCATCGCAGGGCGCGGCCACCGCTACGCCCCGGGCCGCCGTGCCCGCCGCCCGCTCCATCCCGCCGCAGCCGACGTCCCCGGCCCCCTCGGCGGCGTACGAGCCCCGCCACGATCCACGGCACGACCCCAGGCACGACCCCCGTCACGAGCCGCGGCCCGAGACCCGCCGCGACCCACGCCACGAGCCGCGCGCGGGGGGCGCTCCCCTCGCCCCGCAACGGCTAGGCCGCCCAGACCCGTTCGGCCTCCCTTCCCCCGCCTCCTGCCGCCTTCTGCCCGGTGCCTGCGCACCGGGCAGAGTCGTGTCCGACCGGGTGGAGCCGCCCTGTGCCGGGGGCGCTGTCGTGCCCGGGAGGTTGTTGTCGTAGCGCCATGGCGGGTGCGCCCAAGGCCGGTGCGCCAAGGGGCGCGCGGGAGCCGGAGCCGCCGCCGTGCACGGAAGCGTGGGCGGCTCCCGGGCCGCCGCCGTGCGCTGCCGCCGTGGAACCGGCGCGCCCGGGGCCGTCGTTGTCCCGCTCGGTGGTGGCGTGACTGGGCCCTCCCCCGGCGCCGAACGTGCTCAGCGGAACGCCCATTCAAGGCATCCGCCCTCGCTGATACGGCACCCGCCGGAAGGCTCCGGCAGCCCCCGGAAGGCTCCGGCAGCCGTGGCCCCGCGGAGACGGGGCACAGGCACGTCCCGGCATCCGCACGCCCCCTCGCACCTGGCGCCTCCCCCGGCGCCGGCCGGCCCGGTCGCCGCCTCAGCCGATGTCGAGCGGGTCGACGCGCACGTACGGGGCCGGGCCCTCCCTGCGCGCCAACCGCCCTGCCAGCGCCGTCTTCAACGCGGCCGCCAGTGCGGCGCCGCTGCCCCGTGGCACCCGTACCAGGGCCCGCTCCCACTGCTCCCCGGGTGGCGGGTCGCCCGGACGGCGCGGCCGTCCCGGCTCCGGAACCGGCAGCGGAACCGGTCCCAACACCTGTGCACCCTCGGGCAGTCCGGCCTCCCACGCGGAAGCGAGCAGCGCGGCCACCGCCTGCGGAGGACCGGTGACCGCCGCCATCCGCGAGACCGGCGGGAAGCCCAGCTCCGCCCGGTCCGCCAGCTCCCGCAGCGCGTGCCCGGCGGGATCCCAGCGCACCAGAGCCTGCACCGGCCGCATCGACTCCTCCGCGACGACCACCACACTGCCGCCCTCACCCTGCGGCCGCACCAGCGAGGCGGCACCCAGCCAGCGGCGCAGCGCCTCCTCTCCCGCACGCAGATCGGGGCGCCCCAGCAGCGCCCAGCCGTCCAGCAGCAGCGCGGCCACGTAGCCCTCACCGCCCTCCGGCACCGGCTCGGCGCCCGGCGTGGCGACGACCAGCGCGGGACGGGCCGGCACCGACTCCAGCACATGCTCTCCGCCCGAGGTCCGCACCGGCACCGAGGGGAACGCGCGTCCCAGCTCCTCCGCCGTACGCCGGGCACCGATGACGCTGCCGCGCAGCCGTACCCCTCCGCACATGGGGCAGCGCCACTCCGGCGTCTCACGGGCGCACCAGCCGCAGCGCAGGACCGTGCCCTCGCCCGCCGCCTCCAGCGGCCCGGAACAGTGCGCGCACCGGGCCGGCTCCCGGCACCGCTCGCACACCAGCCGGGGCACATAGCCGCGGCGCGGAACCTGCACCAGCACGGGGCCCCGCTCCAGCGCGTCCCGCGCGGTGCGCCAGGCGAGGCTCGGCAGCCGGGCGCTGCGCGCCGCCGGGTCCCGCCCCTCGTCCCCCTCGGCCGCCGTACGCACCCGGGGCATGACCGCCCGCACCGTCTCCCGGTCGGCCGCGAGCGGGCGGGCGAACCCGGACTCCACCAGCTGGGCCGCCTCCACGGTGCACCCGTGCGCCCCGAGCAGGAACGCCGCCTGCTCGGTGACGGCCCGCTGGAGCAGCACCTCTCGGGCGTGCGGCTGGGGGGCGCGGTCCTCGCTGTGACCGCTGTCCCCGTCCTCCCAGATCGCGGCGAGACCGAGGCGGCGGACCGGCGCGAACATCGCCGCCCGCGTCCCCACCACGGCCCGCACCGCGCCCCGGTTGACGGCCAGCCAGCGCCGGTAGCGCGGTTCGGGCCCGGCCTCGGCGGTCAGCAGCACATGCTGCCCCTCACCGACCAGCGCGGTGAGGGCCGCGTCCACCCGCGCCGCCGACTTCCCGTCCGGCAGGACGGCCAGCGCGCCGCGCCCCGCCGCGAGCGTCGTCGCCAGGGCACGGGCCAGTTCGTCCGCCCAGCTGTGCGCGCCGGGGAGGGCCGTCCAGACGGCGCGGGGCGTGCCCTTCTCCGCCAGCGCCCGGAGGAAGGCGGGGCCCTGCGGATAGCGTGCCCAGCCGCCCGGCTCGGGCACCGGAGGTCGCGGCGGCCGGCGCGGCGAGGGCTGCGTCTCGGCCTTGGCCCGCCGGGGCGGGACCGCCAGTTGGACGACGTCGGCGAGGGAGCCCGCGTAGCGGTCGGCGACGGCCCGGCACAGCTGGAGCAGCTCCGGGGTGAGGACCGGCTCCGGCGAGAGGACCTGGGCGATCGGGGCGAGCCGCCCCGTGAAGTCGGTGTCGGCACGCCGCTCGACGATGAACCCGTTGATGAGGCCCCCGCCCTCGCGGCGCCCCTCGCGCTCCCCGGCGCCGAACCGCACCCTGACGCGGACTCCGGGCTGCGCCTCCTCGTCCATCGCCGCCGGCACGGCGTAGTCGAAGAAGCGGTCGAGATGGACCAGCCCCTTGTCCACCAGCACCCGCGCCACCGGCAGCCGGGCGGCCGACTCGGCGCCCCGCCAGGTGCGGGGCTTGGCCCGGGGCCGGCGGGCCTTGTGCTCGCGGACCGTCTCGCGGATCAGCGCGAGCTGTTCCGGCTGCCCCTGCCGCTCCTCGCCCTCGCCGTCGTCCCTGCTCACAGGGCCAGTCTGGCAGACCGCACCGACACCGCGGCCGGCCACGATACGCGGCAGCGCGGTCCCCGGGACGGTGCCGTCGAGCATGGCGAGGAACGCGTGGGCGAGCAGCGCGCCGGTCGCCGTACGGCGCCGGTGCGGCCGACGGTGTCGTGGGGGTGCTCGGCGGTGGGCGCGGCGGGGCGGGGCCTGCCGGAGCGGTGCTCACATCGTCCGGCATCCGCCGGGTGAGGGACGCGCCCGAGGTCTGGTCGGCCGGGGCCCGGGCATGCACCCGGCCATCGCCTTGGGCCGCTCGGCCACACCGGCCGCCGAGGCCGGCGGCGGGATTCGAACCCGCGGAGAGACGACTCTCAAATGGAGGAAGGAGCCCCCGCCCGCGCACCGGGCGCGTCCGCGTCCACCGTAGGGGACGGGACGGAGGAGGGGCGAGGGACTTTCACCCGCCGAGGGCCCGGCACCCCGCCAGCATGGGGTGCCGGGCCCTCGGTCCGTGCTCGGTGCGCGGCGCGGGCGGGACGGGTCAGATCCCGACCGCCTTGCGCAGGGCCTCCACCCGGTCCGTGCGCTCCCAGGTGAAGTCGGGCAGCGCGCGGCCGAAGTGGCCGTAGGCGGCGGTCTGCGCGTAGATGGGGCGCAGCAGGTCGAGGTCGCGGATGATCGCGGCCGGGCGGAGGTCGAAGACGTCCGTGATGGCCTGCTCGATCTTCTCGACGTCCACCGTCGCGGTGCCGAAGGTCTCCACGAAGAGGCCGACCGGCTCGGCCTTGCCGATGGCGTACGCGACCTGCACCTCGCAGCGGGAGGCGAGGCCGGCGGCCACGACGTTCTTGGCGACCCAGCGCATGGCGTACGCGGCGGAGCGGTCGACCTTGGAGGGGTCCTTGCCGGAGAAGGCACCGCCGCCGTGGCGGGCCATACCGCCGTAGGTGTCGATGATGATCTTCCGGCCGGTGAGACCGGCGTCACCCATCGGCCCGCCGATCTCGAAGCGGCCGGTCGGGTTGACCAGCAGCCGGTAGCCCTCGGTGTCCAGCTTGATGCCCTCGTCCACCAGGGCCTTCAGCTCGGGTTCCACGACGAACTCGCGGATGTCGGGTGCCAGCAGCGAGTCGAGGTCGATGTCGGCGGCGTGCTGGGAGGAGACCACGACGGTGTCCAGCCGCACGGCCTTGTCGCCGTTGTACTCGATGGTGACCTGGGTCTTGCCGTCGGGACGCAGGTAGGGGATCGTCCCGTTCTTCCGGACGGCCGACAGCCGCTCGGAGAGCCGGTGCGCCAGCGTGATCGGCAGCGGCATGTACTCGGCCGTCTCGTCGCAGGCGTAGCCGAACATCAGGCCCTGGTCGCCCGCGCCCTGCTCGTCGAGTTCGTCCTCGTCGCCCTCGACACGGCGTTCGTACGCGGTGTCCACGCCCTGGGCGATGTCGGGCGACTGGGCACCGATGGACTCCGAGACGCCGCAGGAGGCGCCGTCGAAGCCCTTCTTGGACGAGTCGTAGCCGATCTCCAGGATCTTGTTGCGCACAAGCGTGGAGATCGGCGCGTAGGCCTTGGTCGTCACCTCTCCGGCCACGTGGACGAGGCCGGTGGTGATCAGCGTCTCGACGGCGACCCGGGAGTGCGGGTCTTCCTTGAGGAGGGCGTCGAGGATCGTGTCGCTGATCTGGTCAGCGATCTTGTCAGGGTGACCCTCGGTCACAGATTCCGAGGTGAACAAGCGGCGCGACACATCGCTCCCTGGGGTTGCAGCGGCTGCTGGCTGAGCATGGGGCGGACCGGTCGGGGGCTGCGCCCAAGCACGGTCCGCGGCCAGTTTATCCATCTCCGCCCGCATCCAATCACGGACTCTCGAACTCCGAGACGACCATGACCTGCTCGATCCAGGCTCCAGCGCGGCCGGAGGGCCGCCGGAGATCCGGACAAGTCAGGGAGTGTCGGTCGGCCGGGCCCTCCGTCAAGAGTGCCGTTCCGGCCCTGTTCGACTACTTCCGGCCCACTCGGGCAAGATGTCGATTTCCACCGTACGACCCCCGGAAGAGGCCCGGACAGCCCCCGGAGGCAAACCCTCCGCCCCGACCGGCCCTCGGCCGCACCGGGTGCGGGTGCCCCGCGGCGAAACCGTCAAACCGGGGTTCCGGGGCGCCCCGGGGACTCCCGCCGCCTCCGAGCGCCACCGGCCACCGCTCCGGCCCTCCGCCCCACCGTGACCGTACGTGACCACACCCGCCCCAGCCGTCACCACGCGGGGGCTGCCGGCGGCGGCACCCGGGAAGACCCCGGCGCCACCGCCGCCGCACGCCGGATGTCAGCTGTGCGGCAAACGCTCCGCGATCAGGTCCCAGACCGTCTCGGCGAGGGCCTCCTTCGGGCCGTACGGGACGGGCGTCTCGCTGCCGTCGGCACCCAGTACGACGGCCTCGTTCTCCTCCGAGCCGAAGGTCTTGCTCTCCCCCACCTCGTTGACGACCAGCAGGTCACAGCCTTTGGCGGCGAGCTTGGCCCGGCCGTGGGCGAGCACGTCGTCGGTCTCGGCGGCGAAGCCGGCCACGATCTGGCCGGGGCGCGGCCGGTTCGCGGACAGCTCGGCGAGGATGTCGGGGTTGCGCACCAGGGCCAGCGGCTCGGGTTCGCGGCCCTCCTGCTTCTTGATCTTGCCGGTGGCGTAGGTGGCGGGGCGGAAGTCGGCGACGGCCGCGGCCATCACCACGGCGTCCGCGTCGGCGGCGGCCTCCATCACGGCCTCGCGCAGCTCCCCGGCGCTGCCCGCCCGGACGAGGTCCACGCCGGCCGGGTCGGGCAGCGCGCTGTTCGCCGAGACGAGCGTCACCCGGGCGCCGCGGGCGGCGGCCGTACGGGCGAGCGCGTAGCCCTGCTTGCCGCTGGAGCGGTTGCCGAGGAAGCGCACCGGGTCGAGGGGCTCGCGGGTGCCGCCCGCGGTGACGACGACGTGCCGCCCGGCCAGGTCGGTGCCCGCGCCCGCCGCCCCGCGGGCGAGGACCCGGCGGCAGACGTCGAAGAGGGCGTCCGGGTCGGGCAGCCGTCCCTTGCCGGTGTCCTTGCCGGTCAGGCGGCCGACGGCCGGTTCGATGACGAGGGCGCCCCGCCGCCGCAGCGTGGCGACGTTCTCCTGGGTGGCGGGGTGCTCCCACATCTCGGTGTGCATCGCGGGCGCGAAGACGAGGGGACATCGCGCCGTCAGCAGCGTGTTGGTGAGCAGGTCGTCGGCGAGGCCGTGCGCCGCCTTGGCCAGCAGGTCGGCGGTGGCGGGGGCGACGACGACGAGGTCGGCCTCCTGGCCGATGCGCACGTGCGGCACCTCGTGGACGGACTCCCACACCTCGGTCGCCACCGGGTGCCCGGTCAGTGCCGACCAGGTGGCGGCCCCGACGAAGTGCAGTGCCGACTCGGTCGGGACGGCCCGCACGTCGTGGCCGCTCTCGGTCAGCCGCCGCGCCAGCTCGCACGCCTTGTACGCGGCGATGCCGCCGCTCACTCCCAGTACGACCTTCGGCCTGCCCGCCGCCGCCCGCTCGTCCCGCTGCTGCCTCACTCGTTACTCCCCACGCGTCGCTGTGCCCGGTCCCCCAGGGCTATGACACACCAGGGGCCCGGCAGCCGCGCTGCCGGGCCCTTGTGCAGTGGTACCGACCGGTTACTGGGTGACCGGCGGAGCGTCGACGGACTCGGAGGTGAGGAGTCCGGCGTTGATCTCACGGAGCGCGATGGAGAGCGGCTTCTCGTGCACGTGGGTGTCCACCAGCGGGCCGACGTACTCGAGGAGGCCCTCACCGAGCTGGGAGTAGTACGCGTTGATCTGTCGCGCGCGCTTGGCGGCGTAGATCACGAGGCTGTACTTGGAGTCGGTGGCCTCGAGCAGCTCATCAATCGGCGGGTTGATGATGCCCTCGGGCGTGGTGATGGAAGAGGACACTCTCTGCCTTCCGAAGGGTGATTGAGGAGGGGATCGATGCGCGCGCAGCGCGCTGAGCGCTGGAGGTCAATCGATACGCATCAAGGCTAGCAGCTCGGCGCTCACGTCCTCGACGGAGGTGTTGACCAGCGTCCGGTCGAACTCGGACTCGGCCGCCAGTTCGGTGCGCGCCACCTCGAGCCTGCGCTCGATGACGTCCGGCGCCTCGGTGCCCCGGCCGGTCAGCCGCCTGACCAGCTCCTCCCAGCTGGGCGGAGCGAGGAAGACGAGCTGCGCCTGAGGCATGGACTGCTTGACCAGCCGGGCGCCCTGCAGGTCGATCTCCAGCAGGACGGGTTCCCCGCGCCGGAGGTGCTCCAGCACCGCCTGACGGGGCGTGCCGTAGCGGTTGCCCGCGAACTCGGCCCACTCCAGCAGTTCGCCGTTGGCGACCAGCTTGTCGAACTCCTCGTCGTCGACGAAGAAGTACTGCACGCCGTGGCGCTCGCCGGGGCGGGGCCTGCGGGTGGTGGCGGAGACGGAGAGCCAGACCTCCGGATGGGCCTTGCGCATATGGGCGACGACCGTGCTCTTACCGACCCCGGAGGGACCGGAGAGCACGGTCAGCCGCGACGTGCCGACCGGGGGTGCCGGGGTCTCCCCCCGGGGAACTGCAGAACTCATGCAGCGATTATCCCGGTTAACGGGAGTGCCTGAGACCTCAGGCGTTCGCGCCTCCGAACTCGCGCTCCAGAGCGGCGATCTGGTTGGAGCCGAGGCCACGGACCCGGCGGCTCTCGGAGATCCCGAGGCGCTCCATGATCTGCTTGGCGCGGACCTTGCCGACGCCGGGCAGGGACTCCAGGAGAGCGGAGACCTTCATCTTGCCGATCACATCGTTCTCCTGGCCCTGCTTGATGACCTCGTGCAGGGACGCGCCGGAGTGCTTGAGCCGGTTCTTGACCTCGGCGCGCTCCCGGCGAGCCGCGGCGGCCTTTTCGAGCGCGGCTGCGCGCTGTTCAGGGGTAAGGGGCGGAAGAGCCACGCCTACGTCACCTCGGATGTCGAACTGTCGGATACGGATCGGTGAGGAACCTAGTACTCCCCCACCTGCGGAGCAACGAGCAACGCGGCTGTTCGCGGTGCTCTCGACGGAGACTAGCGGGCGTGAGCGCAGGAGTCAGCGAGAACAGACGAAAAGTCCTGGTCAGCCTCGCTCGACCAGGACATTTCTGGACATAATCGACGCATTTTTTGGATCCGGTCCGGTCTCCGGCTCCGGTTCCGGGTCGAAAACGGGTGCGGATTCCGCAGCCGTCAGGCGACCGCGGCCCGCACCTCGTCGGCGAAGCGCGCCGCGGAATCCCGCAGTCCGCCCACTCCGGGTCCGTGACGAAGAACACCCCGGCTCACGCTGGGTACGACATTCCGGACAGCCGGCCCGAAGACCGCGGGCAGGTCCGCCGGCCTCGCACCCTGCGCCCCGATGCCGGGGGCCAGCAGCGGGCCGTTGACCGCCAGGTCGAACGCCGACAGGTCACCGAGCGTCGCGCCGACCACCGCGCCGAACGAGCCCAGCGGCGCGGCGCCCGCGTTCCGCTCCGCCAGGTGCCGCAGCACGGTGGCCGCCACCGTCGAGCCGTCGGCGCGGACCGCGCGCTGCACCTCCGAGCCCTCCGGGTTGGAGGTGAGCGCCAGCACGAAGAGCCCGGCGCCGGCGGCCGTGGCCGCCTCCACCGCCGGGTCCAGCGCGCCGAAGCCGAGGTACGGGCTGACGGTCAGCGCGTCCGAGAACAGCGGGCTGTCCGGGTGGAGGAAGGCGGCGGCGTAGGCGTCCATGGTGGAGCCGATGTCGCCGCGCTTGGCGTCCATGACCACCAGGGCGCCGGCGGCGCGGGCCTCGGCCACCGTCTGCTCCAGCACGGCGACGCCCCGCGAGCCGAAACGCTCGTAGAAGGCCGCCTGCGGCTTGAGGACGGCGGCCCGGTCGGCCAGCGCCTCCACCACCGTGCGGCTGAACCGCTCAAGGCCGGCGACGTCGTCGTCCAGCCCCCAGGCGTGCAGCAGCGAGGCGTGCGGGTCGATGCCGACGCACAGCGGGCCGCGGGTGTCCATGGCGCGGCGCAGGCGGGTGCCGAAGGGTTCCGGCCCGGTCATGCGGTCCTCCCCCGTCCGTCTCCGGCACGGTGCTCGGCGCCGACGGCCTCGGCGAGGGTGGCGTAGGGGCTGGCCGCGAGCCTCTCGGCGAGCCCCTTGTGCATCCGGCGCATCCACAGCGGCCCCTCGTACAGGAACGCCGTGTAGCCCTGGACGAGCGTGGCCCCGGCCAGGATGCGGCGCCAGGCGTCCTCGGCGGTGGTGACGCCGCCGACGCCGACGAGCGTGAGCCGGCCGCCGACGCGGGCGTAGAGGCGGCGCAGCACCTCCAGCGACCGGTCGCGGACCGGCTCCCCGGACAGGCCGCCGGTCTCGGCGGTCAGCTCCGGGCCGGAGACCAGCCCGAGCCCCTCCCTGGCGATGGTGGTGTTCGTCGCGATGATCCCGTCCAGGCCCAGTTCGAGCGCGAGATCGGCGACGGCGTCGATGTCCTCGTCCGCCAGGTCCGGGGCGATCTTGACCAGCAGCGGCACGCGCCGGGTGGTGACCGCGCGGTCGGCGGCCTCCCGGACGGCTGTCAGCAGCGGGCGCAGGTGTTCGCTCGCCTGGAGGTCGCGCAGGCCGGGCGTGTTGGGCGAGGAGACGTTGACGACGAGGTAGTCGGCGTGCGGGGCGAGCGCCTCGGCGGAGAGGACGTAGTCGGCGGCGGCCTCCGCCTCCGGGACGGCCTTCGTCTTGCCGATGTTGACGCCGACAGTCGTGCGGAAGACGGGGCGCCGGTCGGCCAGCCGGGCCGCCACGGCCGCCGAGCCGTCGTTGTTGAAACCCATCCGGTTGATCAGCGCCCGGTCCCCGGCCAGCCGGAACAGCCGCTTCTTCGGGTTGCCCGGCTGGGCGCTGCCGGTGACGGTGCCGACCTCGACATGGTCGAAGCCGAGCATGGCCAGGCCGTCGATGCCCTCCGCGTTCTTGTCGAACCCGGCGGCCAGCCCGAGCGGGCCGTGCATCCGCCGGCCCAGGGCCTCGATACGGAGCTGCTTGTGGCGGGGGGCGAGGACGGCGGCGGCGAAGGTGCGCAGGACGGGGACGCGGGCTGCCGCCCGGATCCAGGAGAAGGCCAGGTGGTGGGCCTTTTCCGGATCCATGCGGCAGAAGACGGTGCGGAAGAGGAGTCCGTACATGGGGTGGTGGGTTCCTGTGGTGGGTCGTGCCCCCGCCCCGCCCCTTCCCGGGGTCCGGGCGCGGAGAGCCCGGTTGCGGAGAGGGGCGGGACGGGAGCGGGAGGGCCTCAGCTCGTGCGGGCGGCGATCAGGTGGCCGGCGTGCTCCTGCAGGGAGCGGACGTTCACCTCGTCCCGGTCCATGGCGTCGATGCCCTGCACGGCGGCGGCCAGTGCCTGCACGGTGGTCAGGCACGGCACAGCCCGGGCGACGGCCGCGGTGCGGATGTCGTACCCGTCGAGGCGGCCGCCCGTCCCGTACGGGGTGTTGACGATCAGGTCGACCTCGCCGTCGTGGATGAGCTGCACGATGGTCGGCTCGCCGTTCGGGCCCGGGCCCTGGCTGTGCTTGCGGACGACCCTCGCGTCGATCCCGTTGCGCCGCAGGACCTCGGCCGTACCGGAGGTGGCCAGCAGTTCGAAGCCCATGGCGACCAGCTCACGCGCGGGGAAGATGAGCGCGCGCTTGTCGCGGTTGGCGACCGAGACGAAGGCGCGGCCCTTGTCGGGCAGCGCCCCGTAGGCGGCGGTCTGGGACTTGGCGTAGGCGGTGCCGAAGACCGAGTCGATGCCCATGACCTCGCCGGTCGAGCGCATCTCGGGGCCGAGCACGGTGTCCACCCCGCGGCCCTGCACGTCGCGGAACCGGCTCCAGGGCAGGACCGCCTCCTTGACGGAGATCGGCGCGTCCAGCGGCAGGTCGCCGCCGTCGCCCTCGGCGGGGAGCAGCCCCTCGGCACGCAGCTCGGCGATGGTGGCGCCCAGCGAGATGCGGGCCGCCGCCTTGGCGAGCGGGACGGCGGTCGCCTTGGAGGTGAAGGGCACCGTACGGGAGGCGCGCGGGTTGGCCTCCAGGACGTAGAGGATGTCGCCCGCCATGGCGAACTGGATGTTGATCAGGCCCCGGACGCCGACGCCGCGGGCGATGGCCTCGGTGGAGGCGCGGAGCCGCTTGATGTCGTAGCCGCCCAGCGTGATCGGCGGCAGGGCGCAGGCCGAGTCGCCGGAGTGGATGCCGGCCTCCTCGATGTGCTCCATGACACCGCCGAGGTACAGCTCCTGGCCGTCGTAGAGCGCGTCCACGTCGATCTCGATGGCGTCGTCGAGGAAGCGGTCGATGAGGACCGGGTGCTTCTCGATGAGGCCGGCGTGGCGCTCCAGGTAGGACTCCAGGGACGGCTCGTCGTAGACGATCTCCATGCCCCGGCCACCCAGCACATAGGAGGGGCGGACCATGACGGGGTAGCCGATCTCGGCGGCGATGCCCTTGGCCTGCTCGAAGGAGAAGGCGGTGCCGTACTTGGGGGCGGGCAGTCCGGCCTCGGTGAGCACCCGGCCGAAGGCGCCGCGCTCCTCCGCCAGCTCGATGGCCTCGGGCGAGGTGCCGACGATGGGCACCCCGTTGTCCTTGAGTGCCTGGGCCAGGCCCAGCGGGGTCTGGCCGCCGAGCTGGACCAGGACACCGGCGACGGGGCCGGCCTGCTGCTCGGCGTGGACGATCTCCAGGACGTCCTCCAGGGTGAGCGGCTCGAAGTAGAGCCGGTCGGAGGTGTCGTAGTCGGTGGAGACGGTCTCCGGGTTGCAGTTGACCATCACGGTCTCGTAGCCGGCGTCACGCAGTGCGAAGGAGGCGTGGACGCAGGAGTAGTCGAACTCGATGCCCTGGCCGATGCGGTTGGGTCCCGAGCCGAGGATGATCACCGCGGGCTTCTCGCGGGGCGCGACCTCGGTCTCCTCGTCGTAGGAGGAGTAGAAGTACGGCGTCTTCGCGGCGAACTCGGCGGCGCAGGTGTCCACGGTCTTGTAGACGGGGCGGATGCCGAGCGCGTGCCGGACCTCGCGCACCACGTCCTCGCGCAGCGAGCGGATGGCGGCGATCTGCGCGTCGGAGAAGCCGTGCCGCTTCGCATGGGCGAACAGCCCGGCGCTCAGCTCGGGTGCCGCCGCGATCTCGTCGGCGGTCTCCTTGACGAGGAAGAGCTGGTCGACGAACCAGGGGTCGATCTTCGTCGCGTCGAAGACCTCCTGGGGCGTGGCACCCGCGCGGATGGCGGCCATGACGGTGTTGATCCGGCCGTCGGTGGGGCGGGCGGCCCGCTCCAGCAGCTCCGCCTTGTCGCCCAGCTCGGCCACCGGGGTGGCGAAGTCGAACTGGCTGCCCTTCTTCTCCAGGGAGCGCAGCGCCTTGTTGAACGCCTCGGTGAAGTTGCGGCCGATGGCCATGGCCTCGCCGACCGACTTCATGGTGGTGGTGAGGGTGGAGTCGGCGGCCGGGAACTTCTCGAAGGCGAAGCGGGGAGCCTTGACGACGACATAGTCGAGCGTGGGCTCGAAGGAGGCCGGGGTCTCCTGGGTGATGTCGTTGGGGATCTCGTCCAGCGTGTAGCCGACGGCCAGCTTCGCGGCGATCTTCGCGATCGGGAAGCCGGTGGCCTTGGAGGCGAGCGCGGAGGAGCGGGAGACGCGCGGGTTCATCTCGATGACGACGACCCGGCCGTCCTCGGGGTTGACGGCGAACTGGATGTTGCAGCCGCCGGTGTCCACGCCGACCTCGCGGATGACGGCGATGCCGATGTCGCGCAGCACCTGGTACTCGCGGTCGGTCAGCGTCATGGCGGGCGCCACGGTGATCGAGTCACCGGTGTGCACGCCCATCGGGTCGAAGTTCTCGATGGAGCAGACGACCACGACGTTGTCCATCTTGTCGCGCATCAGCTCCAGCTCGTACTCCTTCCAGCCGAGGATGGACTCCTCCAGGAGCACCTCGGTGGTCGGCGAGAGGGCCAGCCCCTGCCCGGCGATACGGCGCAGCTCCTCCTCGTCGTGCGCGAAGCCGGAGCCGGCGCCGCCCATGGTGAAGGAGGGGCGGACGACGACCGGGTAACCGCCCAGCTCCTCGACGCCGCGCAGCACGTCGTCCATGGAGTGGCAGATGTAGGAGCGCGCGGACTCGCCGTGGCCGATCTTGCGGCGGACGGCCTCGACGACCTCCTTGAACTGGTCGCGGTCCTCGCCCTTGTGGATGGCCTCGGGGCGGGCGCCGATCAGCTCGACCCCGTGCTTGTCCAGCACGCCGGACTCGTGGAGGGAGATCGCGGTGTTGAGCGCGGTCTGGCCGCCGAGGGTGGGCAGGAGCGCGTCGGGCCGCTCCTTGGCGATGATCTTCTCGACGAAGTCGGGGGTGATCGGCTCGACGTAGGTGGCGTCGGCGATCTCCGGGTCGGTCATGATGGTGGCCGGGTTGGAGTTGACCAGGATCACGCGCAGGCCCTCGGCCTTGAGCACGCGGCACGCCTGGGTGCCGGAGTAGTCGAACTCGGCGGCCTGCCCGATGACGATCGGGCCCGATCCGATGACCAGGACGGACTGGATATCGGTGCGCTTAGGCACGCTGGTCCTCCATGAGGGTGACGAAGCGGTCGAAGAGGTAGGCGGCGTCGTGCGGACCCGCTGCCGCTTCGGGGTGGTACTGGACGCTGAAGGCGGGCCTGTCGAGGAGCCGCAGTCCCTCGACGACACCGTCGTTCAGACACACGTGCGAGACCTCGGCTCGGCCGTAGGGGGTGTCGCTGACCCGGTCGGTGGGCGCGTCCACGGCGAAGCCGTGGTTGTGCGCGGTGACCTCGACCTTTCCGGTCGTACGGTCCTGGACCGGTTGGTTGATGCCGCGGTGCCCGTACTTGAGCTTGAAGGTGCCGAAGCCCAGCGCGCGGCCGAGGATCTGGTTGCCGAAGCAGATCCCGAACAGCGGGGTGCCGCGCTCCAGCACGCCGCGCATCAGCTCCACCGGGTGGTCGGCGGTGGCCGGGTCACCGGGGCCGTTGGAGAAGAACACCCCGTCGGGCGCGACGGCCTCGATGTCCTCGGCGGTCGCGGTGGCGGGCAGCACGTGCACCTCTATGCCGCGCTCGGCCATCCGCTGCGGGGTCATGCCCTTGATGCCCAGGTCCACGGCGGCGACGGTGAACCGCTTCTCCCCGAGCGCGGGGACGACATAGGCCTCCTTGGTGGCGACCTCGCCGCTCAGGTCGGCGCCCTTCATGACGGGCGCCTGCTGGACGCGGGCGAGCAGTCCGGCCTCGCCCGCCGCCGCGGCCTCGCCGGAGAAGATGCCGACCCGCATAGCGCCGCGCTCGCGCAGATGGCGGGTGAGGGCGCGGGTGTCCACGCCGCTGATGCCCACGACGCCCTGGTCGCGCAGCTCCTCGTCCAGGGAGCGGGTGGCGCGCCAGTTGGAGGGGGTGCGGGCCGGGTCGCGGACCACGTAGCCGGCCACCCAGATCCGGCCGGACTCGGCGTCCTCGTCGTTGACACCGGTGTTGCCCACGTGCGGGGCCGTCATCACGACGACCTGGCGGTGGTAGGAGGGGTCGGTCAGGGTTTCCTGGTAGCCGGTCATCCCGGTGGAGAACACGGCCTCGCCGAAGGTCTCCCCCACGGCCCCGTAGGCACGCCCGCGGAAGGTACGGCCGTCCTCCAGGACGAGAAGGGCGTCCCTCGCCGTCGTGCCGGTCGCTCCCCTGGCGGAGGTCGTCATCATGCGCCTTCCTTGTGCTGCTGCGTCGCCGCGACGCCGTTGTCGCCGCTCATTGCGTTGATCTTCTCGACCCACTCGGCCTGCGCGGCCGAGTGGTCGAAGCGGAATCCGGAGTCCAGCCGCCGTCCGCCCAGCTCCCAGGTGACGATCAGCAGGCCGCCCTCGGTCAGGACCTTGCCCGCGATGCCGGTGTCGAGCCGGGCGCCGCGCAGCTGCCCGGCGGGGACGAAGAAGTCCTCAGCGCCGGGGCGCCGCACCTGAAGCCCCTCGTCGGTCAGGATCAGCTCGGCCCGGCTGCGGGTGCCCAGGCCGTGGGCGACGATCCGGTCGAGCCACTGCCCGGCGCTGGTGGAGCCGTGGTAGCGGCCGGCCGCCTCCAGCAGCGGCTCGCCCACCTGCGCGGGCCGCTGCGGCAGTTCGGGCAGGTCTCCCTGGAGGGTGCCGCGCCACTTCCAGCCCTGGCGCATCAGCCAGTACAGCAGGGCGATGAACAGCAGGAGGCCGACGACCCAGCCCGCGCGGGCGGCCCAGTCGGTGACTTCCTGGGATTTCTGGGCGGCCGCCAGTGCGGCCCCAGGGTGGTTCGACACGCCGCTCACCTCAGTACCCCGTCCACAACCGTCGCGCGGCCCCGCAGCCAGGTGTGGGTGACGCGTCCGGGCAGCTCACGGCCCTCGTAGGGGGTGTTGGCGCTGCGGGAGGCGAAGCCCGCGGGGTCCACCTGTCCACGGTAAGCCGCGTCGACGAGAACCAGGTTGGCGGGCTCGCCGTGCGCCACGGGGCGGCCGTGGCCCTCCAGCCGGCCGATGGCGGCGGGCCGGTGGGACATGCGGTCGGCGACCTGCGCCCAGTCCAGCAGCCCGGTCTCCACCATGGTGTGCTGGACCACCGAGAGGGCCGTCTCCAGGCCGACCATGCCCATGGCCGCCGCGCCCCACTCGCAGTCCTTGTCCTCGTGCGGGTGCGGCGCGTGGTCGGTGGCGACGCAGTCGATGGTGCCGTCGGCCAGGGCCTCGCGGAGCGCCATGACGTCGGCCTCGGTGCGCAGCGGCGGGTTCACCTTGTAGACGGGGTTGTAGGAGCGCACCATCTCGTCGGTGAGCAGCAGGTGGTGCGGGGTCACCTCGGCGGTGACGTTCCAGCCCTTGGACTTGGCCCAGCGCACGATCTCCACGGAGCCGGCCGTGGACAGGTGGCAGATGTGGACGCGGGAGCCGACGTGGGCGGCGAGCAGCACGTCCCGGGCGATGATCGACTCCTCGGCGACGGCCGGCCAGCCGGCGAGCCCGAGTTCGGCGGAGACGGTGCCCTCGTTCATCTGGGCGCCCTCGGTCAGCCGGGGCTCCTGGGCGTGCTGGGCGACCACACCGTCGAACGCCTTCACGTACTCCAGGGCCCGCCGCATGATCACCGCGTCGTCCACGCACTTGCCGTCGTCGGAGAAGACCCGCACCCCGGCGGCGGAGTCGTGCATGGCGCCCAGCTCGGCGAGCTGCTTGCCCTCCAGGCCGACGGTGACGGCGCCGACAGGGCGTACGTCGCAGTAGCCGTACTCCTTGCCCAGCCGCCACACCTGCTCGACGACGCCCGCGGTGTCGGCGACGGGGAAGGTGTTGGCCATGGCGTGCACGGCGGTGTAGCCGCCCTTGGCGGCGGCCCGGGTGCCGGTCAGCACGGTCTCGGAGTCCTCGCGGCCGGGCTCGCGCAGATGGGTGTGCAGGTCCACCAGGCCCGGCAGCAGGATGCCGCCCTGGGCCTCGACCACCTCGGCGCCGGGCGCTTCGATGCCCCGGCCGATCTCCTGGACGGTGCCGTCGGCCAGCAGGACGTCCTGCGGCTCACCGCCCAGCAGCCGCGCCCCGCGGATCAGCGTCTTGTCGTCCGGCTCGGTCATCTCAGTGGTCCTCCTTCGTACGGGACCCGCCGGCGTGCGGGCGGCTTGCCGCGCCACCCTCCGGGGCGGGTGCGGGGCGGGCCGGCTCGGCGCCGCCGAGCAGCAGATACATCACGGCCATCCGGATGCTGACGCCGTTGGCCACCTGTTCGACGGCGGTGCAGCGGGGCGAGTCGGCGACCTCGGCGGTGATCTCCATGCCGCGGTTCATGGGCCCGGGGTGCATCACGATGGACCGCTCGGGCATCCGCGCCATCCGCTCGCCGTCCAGGCCGTAGCGGCGGGCGTACTCACGCTCGGTGGGGAAGAAGGCCGCGTTCATCCGCTCGCGCTGGACGCGCAGCATCATCACGGCGTCGGACTTGGCCAGCACGGCGTCCAGGTCGTAGGAGACCTCGCACGGCCAGCTCTCGACGCCGATGGGCAGCAGCGTGGGCGGCGCGACGAGCGTGACGTGGGCGCCCAGTGTGGACAGCAGGTGGACGTTGGAGCGGGCGACGCGGCTGTGCAGGATGTCGCCGACGATGGTGATGCGCCGGCCGTCGAGCCCCGCGCCCTCCGCGCCGACCAGCCGGCGGCGCATGGTGAAGGCGTCCAGCAGCGCCTGGGTGGGGTGCTCGTGGGTGCCGTCACCGGCGTTGACGACCGAGCCGCCGATCCACCCGGAGGTGGCCAGCCGGTGCGGGGCGCCCGAGTCGCCGTGCCGGATGACGACGGCGTCGGCGCCCATGGCCTCCAGGGTGAGCGCGGTGTCCTTGAGGGACTCTCCCTTGGAGACCGAGGAGCCCTTCGCGGAGAAGTTGATCACGTCGGCGGACAGCCGCTTGGCCGCGGCCTCGAAGGAGATCCGGGTGCGGGTGGAGTCCTCGAAGAAGAGGTTGACGATGGTGCGGCCGCGCAGGGTGGGCAGTTTCTTGATCGGCCGGTCGGCGAACCGGGCCATCTCCTCGGCGGTGTCGAGGATGAGGACGGCGTCGTCGCGGGTGAGGTCGGCGGCCGAGATGAGGTGGCGCTTCATCTGTTGCCTTGTGCCTTCCGTGGGGTCGGATGGAGGTCGTCGCGAGGCCGCGGGGCTCCGCGCACAGGTGTACGCGCCGGGAGCACCCGGGTCGTGCGGGCATGACGGCGTACGGCGGCGTTCCGCGCGCCCCGTCGCGTACCGTCAGCGGGTGCCGGGCGGGGGCCGGAGCGGTTCGGGGCGCGGCTAGCCCGCCGGGGCGGTGCCGCGGGAGGCGGGCTCGGACGCGTCGTCGGGGCCGGTCGCGCGGGCGCCGAGCAGCACGCCGTCGTGGCCGTCCTCCTCGGTCAGCTGCACCTTGACGATCTCGCGCTGCGACGTGGGCAGGTTCTTGCCGACGTAGTCGGCGCGGATGGGAAGCTCGCGGTGACCGCGGTCCACGAGAACGGCGAGCTGCACCGCGCGGGGGCGCCCGATGTCACCCAGGGCATCCAGTGCGGCACGGATGGTGCGGCCGGAGTAGAGCACGTCGTCGACGAGGACGACGAGCCGTCCGTCCACGCCCTCGGCCGGGATCTCGGTGCGGGCGAGGGCCCGTGCGGGGCCGAGACGGAGATCGTCCCGGTACATCGTGATGTCGAGCGAGCCGACGGGGATCGCCCTGCCGGTGATCTCTTCGAGCTTGGCGGCCAGCCGCCGGGCGAGGAAGACGCCGCGGGTGGGAATGCCGAGAAGCACCACGTCGTCGGCGCCCTTGGCGCGCTCGACGATCTCGTGGGCGATGCGGGTGAGGACCCGCTTGATGTCCGGCGCCTCCAGTACGGGGCGCGCCGGCTGCAGGCTTGCGCTGCTGCTGTCGTCCATGGAAACCGGACCTCCTTCCCCGCCTCACGGGACGGGCCTTAAAGGACGTCTGTCTGTCGTCGCTCAACGCTACCAGGCCCCGCCGACGGCCCCGCCCGGGGGCAGCACCAGCCGTCTGGACCCCCTCGGCTTGACGCGGCACATTACGCTGCGTAACCTCACAGTGAGTTACCAAGAGCGCGGCGCAGCGATTCGCGTGGCGCAGCCGCTCAGCGTGAGACAGCGCGAAACACAGCGTCCGGGGAGCCATATGTCCAGCGAATACGCCAAACAGCTCGGAGCCAAGCTCCGCGCCATCCGCACCCAGCAGGGCCTCTCCCTCCACGGTGTCGAGGAGAAGTCCCAGGGCCGTTGGAAGGCGGTCGTGGTGGGCTCGTACGAGCGCGGCGACCGGGCCGTGACCGTGCAGCGCCTCGCCGAGCTGGCCGACTTCTACGGTGTCCCGGTGCAGGAGCTGCTACCGGGAACCACTCCGGGCGGGGCCGCCGAGCCCCCGCCGAAGCTGGTGCTCGACCTGGAGCGCCTCGCCCACGTGCCGGCCGAGAAGGCCGGTCCGCTCCAGCGGTATGCCGCGACCATCCAGTCGCAGCGCGGGGACTACAACGGCAAGGTCCTCTCGATCCGCCAGGACGACCTGCGCACACTGGCCGTCATCTACGACCAGTCGCCGTCCGTGCTGACGGAGCAGCTGATCAGCTGGGGTGTACTGGACGCGGACGCCCGCAGGGCGGTGTCCCACGAAGAGGTGTGACCCTCTTCCGCGGAGCATCTCCTTCCGCCGCGACCGGGGACACCTCCCGGCCAGCCGGAGGCGGGGGGGGGAGCGCCGCCCCATGGCGTGGACCGGCGGTGCCGAACCGGCCGTGACCCGATCCGCAGGACGGGTCCGGCCGGCTGGGCACCGCCGGTTTGTTGCGTTGTGACCCACCGCCGCCGCGGCGGAAAGAGGGTTACCGCCTCAGCGTCGGCTTCAGTTCCTTCAGCCGGCCCAGCAGGCCGTTGACGAAGCCCGGGGACTCGTCGGTCGAGAACTCCTTCGCCAGCTGGACGGCCTCGTCGATGACGACGGCGTCCGGGACGTCGTCGACCCACAGCAGCTCGTGGACCCCGAGCCGCAGGATGCTCCGGTCCACGTCGGGCATCCGGTCGAGCGTCCAGCCCACCGCGTAGGTGGAGAGCAGTTCGTCGATCCGCGCGGCGTTCTCCGCGTACCCCTCGACGAGGTCCATCGCGTACTCGGAGACCGGCGGCTGCCGGCTGTCCGTCCGGGCGAGCCGCAACCAGTCCGCGAGCACGGTCCGCACGTCGGCACCGCGCTGGTCGGCCTCGAAGAGGATCTGGAAGGCGCGCTTGCGGGCCTTGTTGCGTGCGGCCACGGTTAGCTGTTCACCCGGCCGAGGTACTCGCCGGAGCGGGTGTCCACCTTGATCTTCTCGCCGGTGGTGATGAACAGCGGCACCTGGATCTGGTAGCCGGTCTCCAGCTCGGCGGGCTTGGACCCGCCGGTGGAGCGGTCGCCCTGGACGCCCGGCTCGGTGTGCTTGATCGTCAGCTCGACGGCGGCCGGCAGCTCGACGTTGAGCACCTCGCCCTCGTGCATGGCGACCGTGGCGTCGAAGCCCTCGATCAGGTAGTTGGCCGCGTCGCCGACGGTCTTGCGGTCGACGTGGAGCTGGTCATAGGTCTGCATGTCCATGAAGACGAAGTAGTCGCCGTCCATGTACGAGAACTGCATGTCCCGTCGGTCCACGGTGGCCGTTTCGACCTTGGTGCCCGCGTTGAACGTCTTGTCGACGATCTTGCCGGACAGGACGTTCTTCAGCTTGGTGCGGACGAAGGCGGGGCCCTTGCCCGGCTTGACGTGCTGGAACTCGACAACGGACCACAGCTGGTCGCCGTCGAGCTTGAGCACCATGCCGTTCTTGAGGTCGTTCGTGGAAGCCACGGTCGCGGAATCTCCTGAGACTGCTGCGGAGACCAAAGCGGCTGCCGCGCCTCCGCGACCCGTGGGCCGGCCCCCGCAGGGGCTAGAGGGCGAGCAGCTCCTTGGTCGTGATGGTGAGTAGCTCGGGTCCGCCGTCCGCTTGCGGGCGGACGACGAGCGTGTCGTCGATCCGGACGCCGCCCCGGCCCGGGAGATGGACCCCCGGTTCGACGGTGACCGGCACACAAGCGTCCAGTTTACCCACGGCCGCCGGGGAGAGCCGAGGGTCCTCACCGATTTCCAGCCCCACCCCGTGCCCCGTCGACTCGCCGAGCGCCGCGCCGTGCCCGGCGGCCCCCAGCACCTGGCGGGCGGCCCGGTCCACCTCACGGCACTCCGTCCCCGGGCCCAGCGACTCCCGGGCGGCCCGCTGGGCGGCGAAGACGATGTCGTACAGCTCGATCTGCCAACTGGCGGGCGCGGTGCCGATGACGAACGTGCGGCCGATCTGGCAGCGGTAGCCGCGGTAGCGGGCCCCCAGCCGTACGGAGAGGAAGTCGCCCTCCTCCACCCGCCGGTCGGTGGGCCGGTGGCCGGCCAGCCCGGAGTTGGGGCCGGTGCCCACCGAGGTGGGGAAGGCCGCGCCCTCGGCGCCGTGGTCGATCAGACGGCGCTCCAGTTCGAGGGCCAGGTGCCGCTCCGTGCGGCCGACCAGGATCGACTCCAGCAGTTCGCCCAGGGCCTGGTCGGTGATCTCGGCGGCGACGCGCAGCGCGGAGATCTCCTCCTCGTCCTTGACGACCCGCTGCTGCTCCACGGCCAGCCCCAGGTCCGCCAGGTGGAGCGAGGGCGCGGCGGCGGCCAGCGCGCGGTGCCGGGCGACGGTCAGATGGTGCTCCTCGACGGCGAGGGCGCGGGCCCCGCTCCGCTCGGCGAGGCCGGCCGCGGCCACGACGGCGTCCCCATGGGCGCCGCTCCCGCTCTCCGCGTCTCCCGGACAGCTCCCCGGACCGTGGCCGGGGGGTACGCCCAGCGGGCCGCCGCGCACCTGAAGCGTGACTTCGCGCAGGTCGTCGGCGGGATGGGCACCGTTGGCCGGACCCCCGCCCGGTACCGAGACGAGGGTGTCCTGGCCGTCCGGGCCGAGCAGCAAGGCGCTGCCGGGGGCCGCGCGGCCGGTCAGATAGCGGACATTGGCGGGACTGGAGATCAGCACCGCGTCGGCGGGGCCGTCGTGGGCGGTGCTCGCCGCACAGCGGTCGCGCAGCCGGGCGCGGCGGGACACATGCACCTCAGACATATGCCGAGGGTACGCAGCACGGGGCGCGGGGGCCGCCCGGACGCGGCCGGACGGGCGACGGCGGAGAAGATCCCCGGCCCACCGTACGGCCCGGCACGCCCGGCAGCGGGCACCAAGCCGGGGACCGGGACCGCCCCAGGGCCAGAGCCAGGATCAGGGCCGATGACAGGGCCACGGACAATGACAGGGGCAGGAACAGTGACTGGGGCAGGGGGGTCAGAGCACGGAGGCGGCCGTCACCAGCTCACCGGGCTGGCGAGGCTGCGCGCGACCACGTTGTCCAGCATCTGCGCCGTGCTGGCCACGTCCTGCCGCGAGTTGTCGATGATCGGCAGCCCGGAGCTGTACCAGCCGGCCATGCGGCCGTGGATGTGCGCCACCTCCTCGTCGGCGAGCCGCCGGTTCCCGGTCCGCTCCGCGTTCCGCTCCAGGACGACGTCCAGGCCGGGGAGCAGCACCACGGGAATCAGCCCGGGGCCCACGTGGCGCTTCCAGCCGCCGAGGCCGATGACGGGCCAGTCGGGGAAGACGGCGTCGTCCAGGATGCAGGAGATGCCGTTGGCCAGGAAGTTGCGGGCCGCGAAGCCGCAGGTGCGGCGCGCGAGGCGGTACTGCGCCTCGGAGTTCTCGTTCCAGCCCGTCTGCGGGTCGGCGAACCCGGAGCGGACCCACTCGCGCACGTCGTCCAGGCTGATGTGGGCCGTGGGCACGGCGCGGTGGTCGGCCCAGTACCGGGCGACGGTCGTCTTGCCCGCGCCCGCGGGGCCGATGAGCAGGACCGCGACGGCGGCGCGGGTGGCGTCCAGCTGGGCCGGTGTCGCGTCCGGCGCCGGTATCTCCACGGGGGCGCCGGCCGGCAGCCTGACGTGGCCCGTCGCCTCGGCCGGCGGCATGCTGCCGCCCGGCTGCGGAGGGGCGCCCGCCGGAGGAGCGGGGACGGCCGGCGGGGGGCCCGGAACCGGCCGCGGGTGCTGCTGGGGCGGTGCCGGGGGCTGTTGCGGCGGCTGGGGAGCCTGCTGCGGGTGCGGGGAGTGCGGCGGGGTGTGCGGATGCGGGTGGGTGTGGGGGTGCGGGGAGTGCGGCGGCGGGACCTGGGTGTGGCCCTGCGGCTGCGGCACCTGGGCGTGCGGGTGCGGCGGCGGGACCGGACCGCCCGCCGCGAGGGCGCCGGGAGACGCCGGCGGGGCCGGCCACCGTGCCCCGAAGCCTCCATAGGCACCTTGGGCACCGCTGTGCTGCATCCGGACCCCAACTCCGTCCCAGGTGTGTCGGGCGCTGGTGGGCAGCGCCATCCGATATGCCGTGCGTTCGACCACTGACGGTACCTTCCCCGGCCGTCTCCGTGTGAACGGCCGGATCAGCTCCCAAGTGCCCGACGCCTGGTGGCGGCCCGCGGTTCCGCACCGGAACGCGCGGGCCGCCCGGCCGCCGGAGGACGCGCGGACGGCCCGGCGGCGCCCCGGGCTCTCAGGCGGCGATCTCGGCGTGCGCCGCCAGCAGCATCGCGGGGTCGGGGCTCTCCAGGACGGCCGGCTTGGCCAGCCCCTCCAGGACGATGAAACGCAGCCGGTTGCCGCGGGACTTCTTGTCGACCTTCATGGTCTCCAGCAGCTTGGGCCACTGGTCGCCCCGGTAGGTGACGGGCAGGCCCACCGACTCCAGCACCGCGCGGTGCCGGTCGGCCGTCGCGTCGTCCAGCCGGCCCGCGATGCGCCCCAGCTCGGCGGCGAAGACCATGCCGACCGAGACGGCGGCGCCGTGCCGCCAGTTGTAGCGCTCGTTCTTCTCGATGGCGTGACCGAGGGTGTGCCCGTAGTTGAGGATCTCGCGGCGGCCCGACTCCTTCAGGTCCTCGGAGACGACCTCGGCCTTGACGCGGATCGAGCGCTCGATCAGCTCGGCGGTGTGCGGGCCCTGCGGGGTACGGGCCGCGGCCGGGTCGGACTCGATCAGCTCCAGGATCGCGGGGTCGGCGATGAAGCCCGCCTTGATGATCTCCGCGAGCCCGCTGACGTAGTCGTGGACGCCCAGCGAATCCAGGGCCGCCAGGTCGCACAACACCCCGGCCGGCGGGTGGAAGGCGCCCACCAGGTTCTTGCCCTCGGCGGTGTTGATGCCGGTCTTGCCGCCGACCGCCGCGTCCACCATGCCCAGCACGGTCGTCGGCACGGCGATCCACCGCACCCCGCGCAGCCAGGTGGCCGCGACGAACCCGGCCACGTCGGTGGTGGCCCCGCCCCCGACGCCGACGATCACATCGGTGCGGGTGAAACCGGACTGGCCCAGGGCCTTCCAGCAGTAGGCGGCGACCTCGGCGGTCTTCGACTCCTCCGCGTTGGGCAGTTGGACGGCGACGGTCTCGTATCCCTGCGCTGCCAGGTCCTCGCGGAGTGCCTCCCCGGTGGAGGCGAGCGCCTCCGGGTGCAGCACGGCGACCCGCTGCGCCTGGGAGCCGATGAGGCCGGGGAGTTCACCGAGGAGCTGCCGTCCGACGAGCACCTCGTAGGGGGCCGTGCCCGCCGTGCCGCCGACGGGGATACGGGTCACGGCGGGGTCCTGCGTGGTCATTGCTGCTTCTCCGGCTGGGTGGAAGGGAGCTGCAGGGCGGCGAGGATCTCGTCCGCGACCTGCTCGGGCGTGCGGTCCTCGGTGCTGACGACGGCGCGGGCCACCTCGGTGTACAGCGGCCTGCGCTCCTCCATCAGCCTGCGCCACTGCTGGCGCGGGTTGATCACGAGCAGCGGCCGCGGGGCGTCCAGGCCGACGCGTTTGACGGCCTCGTTCACGCCCATCTCCAGGAAGACCACCGGGTGTCCGGCCAGCAGCCGGCGGGTCTCCTCGGCGAGCACCGCGCCGCCGCCCAGCGCCAGGACGCCGGTGTGTTCGGCCAGCGCGGTACGCACGGCGGCCCGCTCCAGCTCGCGGAAGTGCGGCTCGCCCTCTTCCAGGAAGATCTCCGAGACCGGCTTGCCCGCCGTCTCGACGATGTCCTGGTCGGTGTCGCGGCACGTCACGCCGAGGCGTTCGGCGAGGATCGCGCCCACGGTCGACTTGCCGACCCCCATGGGGCCGACGAGCACCACGACGGGACCGGTCACTTGATCTCCAGGCTGTCGAGGAAGCCGCGCACGTTGCGGCGGGTCTCGGCGACGCTGTCCCCGCCGAACTTCTCGGCCACCGCGTCCGCCAGCACCAGCGCCACCATCGCCTCGGCGACGATCCCGGCGGCCGGCACGGCACACACGTCCGAGCGCTGATGGTGCGCCTTGTCGGGCTCGCCGGTGCGGACGTCGACGGTGGCCAGCGCGCGCGGGACGGTGGCGATCGGCTTCATCGCGGCCCGCACGCGCAGCAGTTCACCGGTGGACAGGCCGCCCTCGGTGCCGCCGCTGCGCCCCGAGGCGCGGCGGATGCCGTCCGGGGTCGCCAGGATCTCGTCGTGCGCCAGGGAGCCCGGGACGCGCGCCAAGTCGAAGCCGTCACCCAGTTCCACGCCCTTGATGGCCTGGATGCCCATGAGCGCACCGGCCAGCCGGGCGTCCAGCCGCCGGTCCCAGTGCACGTGCGAGCCCAGGCCGACGGGCACGCCGTGGGCGACGACCTCGACGACACCGCCGAGGGTGTCGCCGTCCTTGTGGGCCTGGTCGATCTCGGCGACCATCGCCTCGCTCGCCGCCGCGTCCAGGCACCGCACCGGGTCGGCGTCCAGCCGTGCGACGTCACCGGGCTGCGGGAGGGTGCCGTAGGGCGCCTTGGCCGCGCCCAGCTCCACCACGTGCGAGACGATCTCCACGCCGGCGGTCTCGCGCAGGTAGGAGCGCGCGACGGTGCCCAGTGCCACCCGCGCCGCGGTCTCACGCGCAGAGGCGCGCTCCAGGACGGGACGGGCCTCGTCGAAGCCGTACTTCTGCATGCCCGCCAGGTCGGCGTGGCCGGGGCGGGGGCGGGTCAGCGGCGCGTTGCGGGCCAGCTGCTCCAGCTCGGCGGGGGCGATTGGATCGGCCGCCATCACCTTCTCCCACTTGGGCCACTCGGTGTTGCCGACCATGATCGCGACCGGCGAGCCGAGGGTCAGCCCGTGGCGCACGCCGCCGAGGAAGGTGACCTCGTCACGCTCGAACTTCATGCGGGCGCCGCGGCCGTAGCCGAGGCGGCGGCGCGCCAGCTCGTCGGCGACCATGTCCGTGGTCACCGGGACACCGGAGGGGAGGCCCTCCAGCGTCGCCACGAGTGCGGGGCCGTGCGACTCCCCTGCGGTCAGCCAGCGCAACCTGCTCAACGGTGCTCCTCTCGGCCGTCTTGCGGCCCGTCCACGTTCCTGGAACCGATCCTCCCATGCCGCGGGGAGGGGCCTGCCCGCAAGGGCCGGTCAACCGGCGCGGGCCCGCAGCTCCGCCTCGCCCGCCTCGCGCATGGCGGCCAGCGGCGCCGGGCGGCAGCCCGTCATCTGCTCGACCTGGAGCACGGCCTGGTGCACCAGCAGGTCGAGGCCGCCCACGACGGCCCCGTTCCAGGCGGCGGCCAGCGGTGTCGGCCACGGGTCGTAGAGGACGTCGAAGAGGGTGCCGCCCGGGGCGGGCACGGCGTGGGCGAGCCCGTCCGTGGCGCCCGCCGGGGTGGTGGCCACCACGAGCGGCGCCCGCAGCCCCTCGGCGGCGCGCGACCAGTCGTCCGTGCGCACCCGCATCCCGAGCCGTTCGCCCCAGCCCCGCATCTCGCGGGCCCGCTCCTGGCCGCGTACGTAGGCGGTGACCTCGCCGTCGCAGATCCGGGCGAGGGCGGCCAGCGCGGAGGAGGCCGTGGCGCCGGCGCCCAGAACGGTGGCGGTCTCCACCCGTGTGATCCCGCGCTCGGCCAGCGCGGCGACCATGCCGGGGATGTCGGTGTTGTCGCCCTTGCGGCGCCCGTCCTCGGTGAACACCACGGTGTTGACGGCCTCCACGGAGGCGGCCGTGCCGCTGACCTCGTCGAGCAGCGGGAGCACGGCCCGCTTCAGCGGCATGGTGAGCGAGAGCCCCGCCCACCGGTCGTCCAGCCCGGCGAGGAAGCCCGGGATGCCCTGTTCGGTCACTTCGTACCGGTCGTACGTCCACCCGTCGAGGCCGAGTTCCGCGTAGGCCGCGCGGTGCAGCACCGGCGAGAGCGAGTGCGCGATGGGGGAGCCGAGGACGGCGGCACGGCCGGCGGTACGCGAGGGGGAATGTGGCATCAGCCGCCGTTCTCCTTCTCTTTGCGCTGTTCCCTGTTGAAGTCGTCGACGTTCTTCTGGTGCTCGGCGGGGTCGTCGGTGAAGCGGGTGTCTCCCGGCTTGACGGTGACGAAGTACAGCCAGTCACCGTCCGTGGGTTTCAGTGCCGCCTCTATCGCCTGGTGCCCTGGGTTGCTGATGGGCCCCGGCGGGAGCCCCTTGTGCAGATACGTGTTGTACGGCGAGGGGTACTTGGTGTCGGCGACGGAGATGTCCAGCGTGAAGCGCCCCCTCGCGTAGTTGATGGTCGAGTCGAAGCCGAGCCTCATGTCCTTGTCGAGGCGGTTGTAGATGACGCGGGACACCTTGCCGAACTCGTGGTCCTCCTGGGCCTCCGCCTGGATGAGCGAGGCTATGGTGACGATCTGCTCGGGGGTCTTGCCGGCCTTCTCGGCCTCGTCCTCCAGCCCCACCTTGGCGTACTCGGCCTCCGCCCGGTGGACCATCTTGCGGAGCACCTCCTTGGGGGTGCTGCTCTTGCCGATGCTGTACTTGGAGGGGAAGAGGAAACCCTCCGGCTTCCCGTGCGCCCACTTGGGCAGACCGATGTCCCCGGACTCGGCCACCTTCTTCGTGGTGCCCTTGGAGACGTCGAGCTTCTTGTCGATCTCCTCGTAGACCCTGGTGGCCCGCCAGCCCTCGGCGACGATGATGCCGTTCTGGCTGGCCGGGTCGAGCATCATCTCCACGGCACTGGCACCGGACATCTTCTTGCGCAGCACGTAGGTGCCCGCCTGGATGCGCTGCGCCTTGCCGTTGCCGTCGGCCGCGTCCACGAAGGCACCGGGGCTCTTGACCACGCCCGCCTTGTGGAGGACCGCGCCCATCTCCGCGAGGGAGGCGCCGTCGGGGATGTCCACCATGACCTCGCCGGAGCCCCGGCCAGGGTAGTCGGGCGCGGGGGCGAAGTGGGCCTGGTAGAAGTCGTAGCCGACGTAGCCGACCACCCCGACACCGGCGGCCAGGGCGACCGAGATCACCACGCCGCAGCCGCGTCCGCGCCTGGCCCCGGGCCTGCCGCCCCGGCGGCGGCCCCGGACCTCGTCGTCGTCCTCGTCCTCGTCGCGGCCGTCCTCGGGCCCCTCGTCGTCACGGCCCAGGAAGAAGTCCCGTTCGCCCTGGTCGGGGCCGGGGTCCCAGCCGGTCTCCGGGTCCGCTGCCGTACCGGGCGCGGGGCGGGGGTCGGGAGGGGCGTGCGGGTGCGGGGCGGTCCCGGCCGGGTGGCCGGCCCGCTGCGCGAGGGGGGCCGGGTACTCACCGGTGCCCGGCTCCCCGCCCGGGTAGGCACCCGCCGGGTACTCGCCGGTCCGGTACTCGCCCGAGGCGTACTCCCCGGTCCCGTACTCCCCCGTGCGGTACTCCCCGGTGCGGTACTCCCCCGTGCGGTACTCCCCCGTCGGGTACTCCCCGGTCCCGTACTCCGTGCCGTACCCACCGGCCGGGTACTGCCCGGTGTGGTGTCCGGCGGCCGGGTACTCGCCGGTCCGGTACTCGCCCGAGGGGTACTCCCCGGTCCCGTACTCGCCCGTGCGGTACTCCCCGGTCCCGTACTCCCCGGTGACGTACTCCCCCGTCGGGTACTCACCGGAGGGGTACTCGCCCTGGTAGTACTCGCCCGTCCCCCAGGGGTCCGTGTAGCCCGCGCCGTGCTGGTGCCCCACCTGCTGGTACCCACCCGTGTCGGCGTAGGCCCCTGGGTCGTACCGCTGCTCCGCGCCGGGTGCCGGCGGCGCGGCCTGCGGGTGGGCGTGGCCGTCCCAGCCACCGTTGCCGTTGCCGTACTGCTGCTGGTCGTAGGGGTACTGCTGCTGGTACTGCTGTCCCGCGTACTGAGCGTGACCGGAACCGTCCCCCTGCGGCGGCTGCTGGTCCCAGCCGTCGTACCCGGGCTGCTGACCACCGCTCCACCCCTGGTCCCCGTAGAGGGGGTCGTCAGGGTCCCACGGTGGGGAACCAGGTCCCCGGCCATACTCAGTCATCGATCCCCTTGAGACGCGAGAGCGGCAGCCGGGTCACTCCCCGCCCGACTCCTGCGTCTCGGGCCCCGCCACCGGACGGATACGCCACGAGCGGTGTTGCGGCGGCTGCCGTGTCGCGCGGAACGTTACCGTACAGCGATCAGACAACCACCTCGACGCACTGCCCGGGCGGACGGCCCGAGCCGCGCTCGGTCTCCAGCGCGTTCTGCAGGATCACCACGGCGGCGGCCTGGTCGATACGGGAACGCCCCTTCCTGGAGCCGACTCCGGAGGCCCGCATGCCCTGAGCCGCGGTGACCGTCGAGAGGCGTTCGTCGACGAGCCGCACCGGCGTGGGTGTGATGTTTTTCGCCAGTTGCCCGGCGAAGGCCCTCACCTTGGCCGCCGCCGGGCCCTCCCCGCCGCTGAGCGAACGGGGCAGCCCGACGACGACCTCCAGCGGCTCGTACTCCTCGACCAGCTCGGCCAGCCGCCGCTGCGCCGCCGGGACGTCCCGTCCCGGCACGGTCTCCACGGGCGTGGCCAGGAGCCCGTCGGGGTCGCTGCTCGCGACCCCGATCCGGGCGTCCCCCACGTCCACGGCGAGCCGCCGGCCGCGCCGGAAGGCCGCCGGGCCCTCCGCGTCCGGCACCATCAGGCGTGCTCCCCCGCCTCGGCGACCAGGCGTTCCACCGCGGCGACGGCCTCGTCCACGGCCTCCGGGTTCTGGCCGCCGCCCTGGGCGACGTCCGGCTTGCCGCCGCCCCCGCCGCCGAGGGTCTTGGCGGCCGTGCGCACCAGATCACCGGCGCGCAGCCCGGCCTCGCGCGCCCCCTCGTTGGTGGCGATGACGGTGAGCGGCCGGCCGTTGGTCACCGCGAACAGCGCGACCACGGCCGGACGGGAGCCGAGCCGCTGCCGCACGTCCAGCACCAGCGTGCGCAGGTCGTCGGCGGCCGTGCCGTCCGGCACCCGGGCGGCGGCCAGCGAGATCCCGCGCACGTCCCTGGCGCCCTCGGCGATGCCCGCCGCGGCCTGGAGGACCTTCTCGGCGCGGAACCGCTCGATCTCCTTCTCGGCGTCCTTGAGCCGGGTCAGCATGCCGGAGATCCGCTCCGGCAGCTCCTCGGAGCGCCCCTTGAGCAGCTCGGTGAGCTGCGAGACCACGGTGTGCTCACGGGCGAGGAACTTGTAGGCGTCCACGCCGACCAGCGCCTCCACGCGGCGCACGCCGGAACCGATGGACGACTCGCCCAGCAGCTTCACCAGACCGAGCTGCGCGGTGTTGTGCACGTGGGTGCCGCCGCACAGCTCCTTGGAGAAGTCACCGATGGTCACCACGCGGACGGTCTGGCCGTACTTCTCGCCGAACTCGGCGAGCGCGCCCTGCTTCTTGGCGTCGTCGATGCCCATGTACTCGGCGTGCACGTCGAGTTCCCTGGCCAGCACCTCGTTGATCTTCTGCTCGACGTCGGTGAGCACCGTGCCGGGCACCGCCGCGGGCGAGCCGAAGTCGAAGCGGAAGCGGCCCGGGGCGTTCTCGGAGCCGGCCTGCGCCGCCGTCGGACCGAGCGCGTCGCGCAGCGCCTGGTGGGTGAGGTGGGTGGCGCTGTGGGCGCGGGCGATGGAGCGGCGCCGGTCCACGTCGATCTGCGCGTAGGCGGAGGCGCCGACGGTGACCTCACCGACCTGGACGGAGCCCTTGTGCACGCTCACGCCGGGCACCGGCTGCTGGACGTCGCGCACCTCGATGACGGCGCCGCCCTCCAGCCGGATGCGCCCGGTGTCGGCGAGCTGGCCGCCGCCCTCGGCGTAGAAGGGGGTGCGGTCGAGGACGACCTCGACCTCGTCGCCCTCGCTCGCGGCGGGCGAGGAGACGCCGTCCACCAGCAGCCCGACGACGGTGGCCTCGCCCGAGGTGTCGGAGTAGCCGGTGAAGTCGGTGGTGCCGGCGCTGTCGGCGATCTCGCGGTAGGCCGACATGTCGGCGTGGCCCTGCTTCTTGGCCTTGGCGTCGGCCTTGGCGCGCTCCCGCTGCTCCTTCATCAGCCGGCGGAAGCCCTGCTCGTCCACCGACAGGCCCTGCTCGGCGGCCATCTCCAGGGTGAGGTCGATGGGGAAGCCCCAGGTGTCGTGGAGCAGGAACGCCTTGTCGCCGGAGAGCACCGTGCCGCCCGCCCGCTTGGTGTCGGCGACGGCCGTGTCGAGGATGTTGGTGCCGGCCTTCAGCGTCTTGAGGAAGGCGGCCTCCTCCGCGAGCGCGACCGTCTCGATGCGCTTGCGGTCGGTGATCAGCTCGGGGTACTGCCGGCCCATCGTCTCGATGACGACGTCGATCAGGTCCCGCACCACCGGGCCGGTGGCGCCCAGGATGCGCATGTTGCGGATGGCGCGGCGCATGATGCGGCGCAGCACGTAGCCGCGGCCCTCGTTGCCCGGGGTGACGCCGTCACCGATGAGCATCACGGAGGTGCGGATGTGGTCGCACACCACGCGCAGCGAGACGTCGGACTCCTCGGCGGCACCGTAGGCGACGCCGGTCAGCTCGGTGGCCTTGTCGATGACGGCACGCGAGGTGTCGATCTCGTACATGTTGCGCACGCCCTGGAGGATCATCGCCAGGCGTTCGAGGCCGAGACCGGTGTCGATGTTCTTGCTGGGCAGCTCACCGAGGATCTCGAAGTCGGTCTTGGTGGAGCCCTCGCCGCGCTCGTACTGCATGAAGACGAGGTTCCAGATCTCCACGTACCGCTCGTCGTTGACGGCGGGGCCGCCCTCGCGGCCGAACTCCGGGCCGCGGTCGTAGTTGATCTCCGAGCAGGGGCCGCACGGGCCGGGCACGCCCATGGACCAGTAGTTCTCCTCCATGCCCAGGCGCTGGATGCGCTCGGCGGGCACGCCGACGACCTCGCGCCAGATGCGCTCGGCCTCGTCGTCCTGCTCGTAGACGGTGATCCACAGGCGCTCCGGGTCCAGCCCGTAACCGCCCTTGTCCTGCGGGGTGGTCAGCAGCTCCCAGGCGAGCTTGGCGGCGCCCTCCTTGAAGTAGTCGCCGAAGGAGAAGTTGCCGCACATCTGGAAGAAGGTGCCGTGCCGGGTGGTCTTGCCGACCTCCTCGATGTCCGGCGTGCGCACACACTTCTGGACGCTGGTGGCGCGCGGCCACGGCGGGGTGACCTCACCCAGGAAGTACGGCTTGAAGGGCACCATCCCCGCGGGGACCAGCAGCAGGGTCGGGTCGTCGGCGATCAGCGACGCCGACGGCACGACATGGTGCCCCCGCTCCTCGAAGAAGCGCAGCCAGCGGCGGCGGATTTCAGCCGACTCCATCAGTGGTCCTCATTCCGGTCGTTCGGGTGGGTGGGGTGGGACTGCTCGTCCGGGTGGTCCGGCCGGCCCGGGTCACGGGGCAGCGCCCTGGCGCCGAGGGGGCCGGGCTGCCGTGCGGGCCGCCGGGACGGAAGGGCGGCGGTGCGGGCGGGCGCCCGTCGGGCGGGCAGCTGCCGGGGACTCTCCGCCGCGTCGGGCGCCGACAGCCCCAGCGCGTCCTTGAGTTCGCTCTCGCGCTGGGCCATCCCGGCCCGCACGTCGAGGGCGAACTCGCGCAGCCGGTGGCCGCCTTCGACGGCCTCGTCGGCCGCGCGGAGCGCCAGCGCGTCGGGCGCCAGGCTGCGGATCTTGCGCTGGACCTTGGTGGTGGCCCAGACCCCGGCAGCGGCGCCGGTGGTGAACCAGAAGGCTCGGCGGAACACGCGCGCTCAGCCCCTTCCGCGCTTGCGGCCGCCCCTCCGGGCGGCGGGAACGGTACGGCTGACGACGACCTTCCGGCCGCCCCGCCCGGTCTGCGTGCCGGCGTCCTTGCGGCCCAGTGCGCGCCGGACGCCGTAGCCGAAGGCCGCGACCTTGACGAGCGGGCCGCCGAACGCGGTGGAGACGGTGGAGGAGAGCGCGGAGGCGTTCTGGGTGACCTCCTGGACGTCCGAGGCGATGGCGTCGACGCGGTCGAGCTGGGTCTGCGCGGAGCGGACGGTCGCCGACGCCTCGCCCAGGAGGGGAACCGCCTGCTCGGTCACGCCTGTCACCAGCTTGGTCGCCGCCTTGAGCGTCTGCGCGAGCCTCACCAGCACCACGGCGAGGAACGACACCAGGATCGCCCAGAAGACGGCCACGAGGAGGCCGGCCACTTCTCCACCGGACACGCTGCACCGCTTCCCTTGATGGTCATGGGGTCGGCCGCCGCTCGCCGGGTGGCCGACCGCGGCGGCGTATGAGGTACCGACCTTATCGCGCCCGGCCACCGCCTCCGTACCGCATTCCGCGCGGCCGGGCCCGCGGGTTGCCAGGCCGGCCCGGGAACGCCGCGGCCCGCCGTGCCCGGCCGGGGTGAGCGGCGTCGGGCAGGCGGGCTGCGGTGTGCGGAGCGGTGCGGCGGGTCAGCGGGCGTAGTACTCGACGACCAGCTGCTCGTCGCAGATCACCGGGATCTCCTTGCGGTTGGGGTCCCGGTCCAGCCGGAAGGCGAGCGCCTGGAGGTTGACCTCCAGGTAGCGCGGGGTCTCGCCCTCACCGGCGTAGCCGCCCTCGCGGGCGACCTGGAAGGGGTACTTGTCGCGGCTGCGCTCGCGGACGGTGACCACGTCGTCGGGACGGACGCGGAAGGACGGCTTGTCCACCTTGCGGCCGTTGACCGCGATGTGGCCGTGCACGACCATCTGGCGGGCCTGGTAGATGGTGCGGGCCAGGCCGGCGCGCAGGACGAGCGCGTCCAGCCGCCGCTCCAGCTCGATCACCAGGGCCTCACCGGTCTTGAGGTCCGTCTTGCGGGCGCGCTCGTAGGCGCGGCGCATCTGGCTCTCGCTGATGTCGTACTGCGCGCGCAGGCGCTGCTTCTCCAGCAGACGGACCTTGTAGTCACTGTTCTGCTTGCGGCCCCGGCCGTGCTCCCCGGGCGGGTACGGGCGCTGCTCGAAGTACTTGACGGCCTTCGGGGTCAGCGCGACGCCCAGGGCACGCGACTTCTTGACCTTGGGACGCGACTGGTTCACGTTGAACGGACCTCCGTGTAAGTTAGGTGAGCCTTACCTTAGCCGAGGAGCACGTATGTTTCGACCTGGGATTTCCCTGCCTGGCACAGACGCCGAGGAGGAACAGCCGCGTCCCGTGGAAGACGCCCGGCAGCCCTCCGCCGCCGAGCGTGTACGAACCCTCGCACAATCCAGCGTATCCGCCCTGCTGACCATTCCCGGAGCCGAGCAGGGCCCCCCTGAGCTGGGCGCGGGCGTCCCCGAGGCCCGTACCGTCACCCCCTCCGGAGACGTCCTTGTGCTGGTCCCGGCGGACTCGCCCGAGGCCCGCGTGTGCGCCTACGCCCAGGACGACGACCTCGCCGCGGTGATGGAAATCACGGATGTGGCACCCGTCTCGGTGCCCCACCGGGTACGGGGCCGCGCCTGGCTCGCCGGCTGGCTCACCCCCGTACGCGGCGACGAGCGCGCCGCCTGCGCCCGGCTCCTGGCCGAGGCCGCGCCCTCCGCGCCCGTGGCGGGCACCTCGCGGCAGATGCTGCGGCTGGAGGTCGGCGAAGCCTACGTCGACGACCTGTGGGGCGCCGGGGAAGTGGAGCCCGACGACTTCGCCGCCGCCCGCCCCGACCCGTTCGTCCGGCACGAGGCGGAACTCCTCCAGCACCTGGCCGCAGCGCACCTGGAGCAGGTGCGGGGCCTGTGCGCCTGCCAGGACTGGGAGGGCGCCGTTCCGCTGGCACTCGACCGGTTCGGGCTGCGGGTGCGGGGGCTGACCGCCTCGGGGGCCTGCGCGGACGCCCGGTTCGACTTCCCCGAGCCGGTCGGTTCGCTCCCCGAACTCCGGCACGCCATGCACGCGCTGTTCGCCACCGGGGCCGGCGGCCCGGACCCCGGCTCGGACACCGGCCCCGACAGCGGCTCGGCGGCGTAGTCACCCGGCGGGAGGGGAAGTCCCCGTCCGGCGCGCGGCAGTGCGCGGGCGCGGCTAGATTGGTGCTACCCGTAGCGTCAGGACGCCTGCCGGGCAGGGAGCGTGTGACCGCACCGGAGATCGACTACGCGGCCGTGTTCGCGGCCTCCCCCAGCGCCTACGTGCTCCTGGGGCCCGACCTCGTGATCCGGGACGTCAACTCCGCGTATCTGGAACTCACATTGCGTGTCCGGGACGAACTGGTGGGGCGGCACATCTTCGACGTGTTCCCCGAGAACCGGTCCGACCCCGACGCCGACGGCATCCGGAGCCTGAGGGCCTCGCTGCACCGGGCCCTCACCTTCCGCAGGGTGGACACCATCCCCCTCCAGAAGTACGACATCCCGGTCGCCGGGAAGCCGGGCGTCTTCGAGGAACGCTGGTGGCACACGGTCAACACCCCGCTGCTGGCCCCGGACGGCTCGGTCAGCGCCGTCCTGTGCCGCGAGGAGGACATGACCGGCTTCATCCGCTCCTACCAGGAACACGGCCGGCCCCCCGACGGGACCGAGGCCGGAGCCACGAGCCTCCACCCCCCGCACACGGACGCGGGGGGAACGGACGCACGAACAAAGGCACAGTCGCGGCAGCGGCCGCCGGACCTGACGACCCAGCTCTACGCACGCGCACAGGAGCTGGTGCGGATCAACGAGGAGCTGCGGCGGGCCAGTGCACAGGAACGCCAGGTGGCCCTCCGGCTCCAGGAGGCGATGCTCTACTCCACCGGCCTCCCCCGGCCGAACATCGCCGTCCGCTATCTGCCCGCCACCGGGACGCTCAACGTGTGCGGCGACTGGTACGACGTCACCGACAGCCGCGAGGGGCGGTTCGCGGCGGCCGTCGGGGACGTCGTCGGCCACGGCCTGGAGGCGGCCGCCGTCATGGGCATGCTGCGCAGCGCGCTGAGCGCCGCCATGCGCACCACGGACAGGCCCGCGCGGGCGCTCCAGGTGCTCGGCCTGTACGCGGGCTCCGTCGAGGGCGCCATGAACGCGACGGCCGTCAAAGTGATGGTCGACAGCCCCAACCACCTGCTCACCTACAGCAGCGCGGGCCATCCGCCGCCGATCCTGCGCCACGCGGACGGCACCTGCGAACTCCTCGACCAGGCCACCGACCCGCCGCTGGCCACCCGGCCGGACGAGACCGAGCCCCGGGTGCAGGCGACCCGCAGCTTCAGCCCGGGAGCTGTGCTCGTCCTCTACACCGACGGGCTCGTCGAGCGGCGCGACGAGGACATCGACGAGGGACTGAACCGGCTGGCCGACGCCGTCTCCCGGCGCGGTGACCTCAGCCCCGAGAACCTGGCGGACGCGCTGCTGTCGGAGATGGGCGTCAGCAAGGGTGCCGCCAGGGACGACATCGCGCTGGTCGTCATCCGGCTGTGACGGCCACCCGCGCGGTCCCACCGCGGGGTCCGGCGCGGGTTCGGCCGCGGGCCCCCGGGTCCTGCCGCGCCGTCGCCAGGCCGGAC
>NZ_VJOK01000001.1:1062087-1071263 GCF_013302895.1 Streptomyces albus subsp. chlorinus
CCGGGGCCGCCACCGGGCCACGCTAGTCGCCCTCCCCGCGCAGCCGTGCCCGTACCCGCTCCGCGACATCCGCGTAGCGGGCCTCCGCGCCGTAGCGGGTGGGCTCGTAGTAGCGCTTGCCGTGCACCGCGTCCGGCGCGTACTGCTGGGCGGCGATCCCGCCCGGCATGTCGTGCGGGTACTGGTACCCCTTGCCGTGCCCCAGTTTCTGCGCGCCCTTGTAGTGGCTGTCCCCGCAGATGGGAGGGGACCGGCCCCGCATGACCGGCCCGCACGTCCGCGAGGGCGGCGTCGATGGCGAGGTAGGCCGCGTTGGACTTGGGCGCCAGCGCGAGCGCGACGGTGGCCTGGCTGAGGGTGATCCGCGCCTCCGGGAAGCCGATCATGGCGACGGCCTGGGCGGCGGCCACCGCCGTCTGGAGCGCCGTGGGGTCGGCCAGACCGATGTCCTCGCTCGCCGAGATCATCAGTCGCCGCGCGATGAACCGCGGGTCCTCCCCCGCCTCGATCATCCGTGCCAGATAGTGCAGGGCGGCGTCCACGTCGGAGCCCCGGATCGACTTGATGAGGGCGCTGGCCACGTCGTAGTGCTGGTCCCCGTCGCGGTCGTACTTGACGGCCGCGCGGTTGACGGCCTCCTCGACGGTGTCCAGGGACACCGTCGACTCGCCCTTGGCCAGGGCCGCGCCCGCCGCCGCCTCCAGCGCGGTGAGGGCACGCCGGGCGTCGCCGCCGGCGATGCGCAGCAGATGGGCCTCGGAGTCCTCCGGCAGGGTCACCTGACCGCCGAGGCCGCGCTCGTCGGCGACCGCGCGGCGCAGCAGCCCGCGCAGGTCCTCGTCAGTGAGCGGCTCCAGCGTCAGCAGCAGGGAGCGGGACAGCAGCGGGGAGATCACCGAGAAGTACGGGTTCTCCGTGGTGGCCGCGATCAGGGTGACCCAGCGGTTCTCCACGGCGGGCAGCAGCGAGTCCTGCTGCGCCTTGCTGAAGCGGTGGATCTCGTCCAGGAACAGGACGGTCTCCTTGCCGTACGCGCCGGAGGAGCGGCGGGCGCCGTCGATGACGGCGCGCACCTCCTTGACCCCGGCGGTGATCGCGGACAGTTCGACGAACCGCTTGTCGGTGGCCTGGCTGACGACGTACGCGAGGGTCGTCTTGCCGGTGCCGGGCGGCCCCCACAGCATCACGGAGGAGGAGCCGGCCGGACCGCCGCCGCCCTCCCCCACCAGGCGGCGCAACGGCGAGCCGGGACGCAGCAGGTGCTGCTGCCCCACGACCTCGTCCAGGGTGCGCGGACGCATCCGGACGGCGAGCGGGCTGGCGGACGGGTCCTTGGCCTGGCGGTCCTCTGCTGCTGCGGTGAAAAGATCGGGCTCCACGCCCGAAACCCTAAGTCAGGCCACCGACAAACGCCCCGCCCGCGCGGTGGATCCCGGCCACGGAACCGGCTGCGGGACGGGAGCCGGGCATCAGCTCGTCCAGAAGTCCCACCAGCGCGTGAGGATCAGGATGCCGATGACTCCCAGGTGCAGCACCGGCAGCACCCAGGGGAACTCGTCGGCGAAGCCGCGCACCGCCGCGGGCGCGGGCAGGAATCCGCTGCGGACGTTGTGCGCGGTCACGTACCAGAACATGACGAGGGTCGCCACCCAGGCCAGGCAGCACCACAGGCACAGGTTGCCGATGACGTACAGCGACTGGTACTGGAGCCAGGTGACGAAACCGGCGCCGAACAGGCAGCCCGCGTTGAACGTCAGCCAGTACCAGCGCGGGAAGGCGACACGGGTGAGCAGGCTCACCCCCACGCAGATGACGATGCCGTAGGCGACCAGCCCGATCATGGGGTTGGGGGCGCCGAAGGCGGACGCCTGGTCGCTCTCCATGATGTTGCCGCAGGAGACGACGGGGTTGATGCTGCACGCCGGCTTGAAGTTCTTGTCCTCGAGGAGCTTGAACTTGTCGAGCGTGATCACCCAGGACGCGAGCAGTCCGGCGGCGCCCATGACGATCAGCATCCAGCCGAACGCCCGGCTCGCGCCGACGGCACCCCCCTTCGGTGTGTCCGCAGCCACGTGCGCCTCGCCAGGGGGTGCCGTCGTCGTCATAGCCCTCTTCGTCCCGTCATCGATCCACGGCCGGTACGGGGCTCATTCTGCCCCAACCGGCGATGCCGTCCGCCTCAACCGGCAATGCCGTCACCGCAGCCTGGTCCGCACTTCGGCCACCACCCGATCGAGTGCGACCGGCGTCTGCTCGCCGCTGGCCAGGTCCTTGAGCTGGGCCACGCCCTCGGCCAGATCGCGCTCCCCGAGCAGCAGCGCGAAGCGGGCCCCGGAGCGGTTGGCCGACTTCATGGCGTTCTTCATGCCCTTGCCACCGTAGGCGAGATCGGCGGCGACGCCCTCCCGGCGCAGCCGGGTGACCAGGTGGAAGAGCCGGCGCCTGGCCTCCTCGCCGATCGGTACGGCGAACAGCTCGGTGGGCGCGGGCAGTTCCAGCCCGACCCCCTCGGCCTCCAGCGCCAGCACCGTGCGGTCCACGCCCAGCGCCCAGCCGACGGACGGGAGGGCGGGCCCGCCGATCATCTCGGAGAGCCCGTCGTACCGGCCGCCGCCGCCGATGGCCGACTGCGAGCCGAGGCCGTCGTGAACGAACTCGAAAGTGGTACGCGTGTAGTAGTCGAGGCCGCGCACCAGCCTCGGATCGTCCTCGAAGGGGACGCCCGCCTCGCTCAGCAGGGCGCGCACCTCCTCGTGGAAGGACTTGCACTCCTCGCACAGGTGGTCGCGCATCATCGGCGCGCCGGCCAACTGCCGCTGGACGCTCTCGCGTTTGTCGTCCAGCACGCGCAGCGGGTTGATCTCGATGCGCGCGCGGGTGTCCTCGTCCAGGTCGAGCCCGCGCAGGAAGTCCTGGAGCGCCGCGCGGTAGCCGGGCCGGCAGGTGCGGTCCCCCAGGGAGTTGAGCAGCAGGCGGAAGCCGCGCAGCCCCAGCGACCGGTAGGCGTCGTACGCCAGCACGATCAGCTCGGCGTCCAGCGTGGGGTCCTCGGTGCCCAGCGCCTCGGCGCCGACCTGCGAGAAGTGGCGGTACCGCCCCTTCTGCGGACGCTCGTAGCGGTAGTACGAACCCGAATACCACAGCTTCACCGGCAGGTTGCCCGCCTTGTGCAGGTTGGCCTCCAGCGCGGCGCGCAGCACGGAGGCGGTGCCCTCGGGGCGCAGCGCCAGCTCGTCGCCGCCCTTGGTGATGAGGGTGTACATCTCCTTGGTCACGATGTCGGTGGACTCACCGACGCCGCGCGCGAACAGCTCGACGTTCTCGAAGCCGGGCGTCTCCACGTACCCGTAGCCGGACCTGCGCAGCGGGGCCGCGATGGCCTCGCGCACCGCGAGGTACCTCGCGGAGTCGGGCGGCAGCAGGTCGTAGGTGCCCTTGGGGGCCTTGAAAGTGCTCACTCGCTTCTCGTCACAATCCTCGTCGCGGGGCGGCGCCGCCTGCGCCGCCGCCTGGCCCGGCCGCCGCCACCTGCCGCAGGAAGGGGTTGGTGGCGCGCTCCTGGCCGATCGTCGTCTGGGGGCCGTGCCCGGCCAGCACCACGGTCTCGTCCTCCAGCGGCAGGCATACACGCGCCAGCGAGCTGAGGATCTCCTCCGGGTCGCCTCCGGGCAGGTCGGTGCGTCCGATGGAGCCGGCGAACAGCAGGTCGCCCGAGAAGAGGACCGGCGGTACGTCGGCCTGTTCGGGCATCCGGAAGGTCACCGACCCCTTGGTATGGCCGGGGGCGTGCGCGACGCCGAACTCGAGACCCGCCAGGTTGAGCGTGCTGCCGTCGGACAGCTCGTGCACGTCGTCCGGTTCGCCCACGGTCAGCTCGCCCATCAGGGGCTGCCCGATGCTCATGCCCATCGCCTTCTCCGGGTCGCTCATCATGTAGCGGTCGGCCGGGTGGATCCAGGCGGGTACGTCGTGGGCGCCGCAGACGGGGACCACCGAGGCGACATGGTCGATGTGGCCGTGCGTGAGGATCACCGCGACCGGCTTGAGCCGGTGCTTGGCGACGGCCTCCTCGACCCCCGGTGCGGCCTGGTGGCCCGGGTCGATGATCACGCACTCCTCACCGGCGGCGGGGGCGACCAGATAACAGTTGGTCCCCCAGGCCCCGGCGGGGAACCCGGCTACGAGCACGATCGTCCTTCATTCGTCCGACAGCGGCTGAGTGGCGAAGCGGCCGAGCAGGCTGTTCGCCGGTCAGGCAGCCCTCAGCCTACCGGCGCGGGTCCACGCGGGGCGAACCCGTAAGCGGGGCGTATACCGTACGTGAGGCCCCGCAGGTGCGACGCCTCGAAGGAGACGAGACCGTGGTCAGCAGTGAGCAGCGCAGGAAGCAGCTCGCCCGGGAGAAGTACGAGCGGTATCTACAGCGGCAGGCGGCGGCCCGCCGCCGGGCCCGGATACGCAACGCGGCGATAGCCCTCGGGGTGGTGCTCGTCCTCGCCGCCGGCGGGGCGTACGCGGCCTCGGGCGGACTGAACGGCGACAAGGGGAAGAAGGACCGCGCGGACAGCGCCGAGACGCCCTCGGCCCCGCCCACCAGCAAGGCGCCGGACCCCTGCGAGAAGCCCGCCAAGGGCAAGCCGAACGGCAAGCGGTGGAAGAAGGAGCCGGCCATGACAGTCGACAAGTCGGCTTCGTACACCATGGAGCTGGAGACCACCTGCGGGGACATCGACATCGAGATGGACCCGGCCAAGGCACCGCACACGGTCAACTCCTTCGCCTTCCTGGCCCGGGAGAAGTACTTCGACCACACCCCGTGCCACCGCATGACCGCCCTCCCCGAGCCGCAGCCGCTCAACGTGCTGCAGTGCGGCGACCCGACGGGCAGCGGCAGCGGCGGCCCCGGCTACAAGCTCGACGACGAGAACCTCAAGGGCGCCACCTACCCGGCCGGCACCGTCGCGATGGCCAACAGCGGCCCGGACACCGCGGGCAGCCAGTTCTTCCTCGTCTACAAGGACAGCAAGCTGCCGCCCCAGTACACGCCGTTCGGCAAGGTCTCCGACGCCGGCATGAAGGTGCTGAAGAAGATCGCCGGAGCCGGTGTGGGCTCCCCGCAGGGGGACGGCCCGCCGAACGCCACCGTGGTGATCGACAAGGCAACGGTCCGCAAGTCCTGACCGCCCCGGCCTCCGGCCGTGCGGACACCCCCGGCCGGAGGCCGCAGGAGTGCCCCGGCCGTCGCCGCGCTGCCCACCTCCCCGGCCGGGCATTTCGCCTCCCGCCGGATGCGGACAGCACGGGCGCCGGTCGCCTATGTTGGCTGTGACGAGAACCGTGGACGATGCCGGGGGGCCGCACCGCCCCTCTGGGGCATCTTGTGGAGGAGGCGCTGTGAGCAGCGACCCGTGGGGCCGCGTCGATGACGCGGGGACTGTGTACGTGCGTACGGCCGAGGGCGAGAAGGTCGCCGGGTCGTGGCAGGCGGGCTCACCCGACGAGGCCCTCGCCTACTTCAAGCGCAAGTACGACGGTCTGGTCGTGGAGATCGACCTGCTTGAGCGCCGGGTGAACACCACCGACCTGCCGGCCAAGGACGCCGAGAACGCGATCGGGCACCTGCGCGAGCAGATCGACGCGCACCACGCCGTGGGCGACCTGGACGCACTGCGGAAACGACTCGACGGCCTGACCGAGACGGTGGAGAAGCGCCGCGAGGAGCGCAGGGCCCGCAAGGCCCGGCAGTCCGAGGAGGCGCGGCAGCGCAAGGAGGAACTGGTCGCCGAGGCCGAGCAGCTGGCGCGGAGCGACCAGTGGCGGGCGGCCGGTGAGCGGCTGCGGGCCCTGGTGGACATCTGGAAGGGCCTGCCGCGGCTCGACCGCAAGAGCGACGACGAGCTGTGGCATCGCTTCTCGCACGCCCGCTCGGCGTTCTCCAAGCGCCGCAAGGCGCACTTCGCGCAGCTCGACGCGCAGCGCGAGGAGGCGCGGCAGCGCAAGGAGAAGCTGGTCGCCGAGGCCGAGGCGCTCTCCGACTCGCGGGACTGGGGCCCCACCGCGGCCAGGTACCGCGAACTGATGCAGGAGTGGAAGGCCGCCGGCCGCGCGCAGCGGGAGCACGAGGAGGACCTGTGGGCCCGGTTCCGGGGCGCGCAGGACGTCTTCTTCCAGGCCCGTGCCGAGGTGTTCGCCGAGCGCGACAGCGAGCAGCGGGAGAACCTCGCGCGCAAGGAGGAACTGGCCGCCGAGGCGGAGAAGCTGCTGCCCGTCACCGATCTGAAGGCCGCCCGGAGCGCCTTCCGCGCCCTCAACGAGCGCTGGGACGCGATCGGTCACGTCCCGCGGGACGCCCGGCCCAGGGTCGAGGGCCGGATGCACGCCGTCGAGCGGGCCATCCAGGAGGCCGAGGAGGCCGAGTGGCGCCGCACCAACCCGGAGGCACGCGCCCGTGCCACCGGGCTGGCGGGTCAGCTCCAGGACGCGGTGGACAAGCTCCGCGCCCAGATCGACCAGGCGCGCGCCGCGGGGAACGCCGCCAAGGCGGCCAAGCTGGAGCGGGAGCTGGAGGGGCGCCAGGCCCTGCTGGACCAGGCGCTGAAGGGGCTCCAGGAGTTCGGCGGCTAGCCGTGCCGGGCGGGGCGGCGGAACGCCGCGGCTGAGGCCGTCACCGATTCCGCCCCGCCCTCGTGGTCGCGTACCGCTGCGGCGGACTCCGCGGCCGGGGGCTTCTCCCCCGGTCCCCGGCCTCCGCCGCGCAGGCGGCCCCTATGTCGGCCGCCGCGCCGACGTCACCCGGTAAACGTCGTAGACGCCCTCGACGCCGCGCACCGCCTTCAGCACGTGTCCGAGGTGCTTGGGGTCGCCCATCTCGAAGGTGAAGCGGGAGATGGCCACCCGGTCGCGGGACGTCTGGACGGCCGCGGACAGGATGTTGACGTGCTGGTCGGACAGCACGCGGGTGACGTCCGACAGCAGGCGGGACCGGTCCAGGGCTTCCACCTGGATGGCGACCAGGAAGACGGAGGACTGGGTCGGCGCCCACTCGACGTCGAGGATCCGCTGCGGCTCCCGGGTGAGGGAGTCCACGTTGACGCAGTCGGTGCGGTGGACCGAGACGCCGTTGCCGCGGGTGACGAACCCGATGATGGGGTCGCCCGGCACCGGCGTGCAGCAGCGGGCCAGCTTGACCCACACGTCGGAGCCCGCGCCCTTGACGACCACGCCCGGGTCCGCCGGGGACCGGCGCCGGGAGGTGCGCGCCGGCATCGGCGGTGCGGTCTCGGCGATGTCCTCCTTGGCCTCGTCCTCGCCGCCGAGTGCCTGCACCAGCTTGTGGCAGACGCTCTGCGCGGAGACGTGGCCCTCCCCGATCGCCGCGTACAGCGCGGAGATGTCCGGGTAGCGCATCTCGTGCGCGAGGGTGACCAGCGAGTCGCCGGTCAGGATGCGCTGGATGGGCAGGTTCTGCTTGCGCATCGCCCGCGCTATGGCGTCCTTGCCCTGCTCGATGGCCTCGTCCCGCCGCTCGCGCGTGAACCAGGCGCGGATCTTGTTGCGGGCGCGCGGCGACTTGACGAAGCCCAGCCAGTCCCGCGAGGGGCCGGCGCCGGGCGCCTTGGAGGTGAAGACCTCGACGGTGTCGCCGTTGTCGAGGGTCGACTCCAGCGGGACGAGCCGGCCGTTGACGCGGGCACCGATGGTGCGGTGGCCGACCTCGGTGTGCACCGCGTAGGCGAAGTCCACCGGCGTGGCACCGGCGGGCAGCGCTATGACATCGCCCTTCGGCGTGAAGACGAAGGTCTCGTTGCGCGAGAGGTCGAAGCGCAACGACTCCAGGAACTCGCCGGGGTCCTCGGTCTCCTTCTGCCAGTCGAGCAGCTGGCGCAGCCACGACATGTCGTTGATCGTGTCGTCGCCGGCCCCGCCCTTGCCGCCGCTCCTGGGCACGTCCGTGCGGACCTTGGAGGCGCCCGCGACGGCCTGCTGCTTGTACTTCCAGTGCGCCGCGATGCCGTACTCGGCGCGGCGGTGCATGTCGAAGGTGCGGATCTGGAGTTCGACGGGCTTGCCGCCGGGCCCGATGACCGTCGTGTGCAGCGACTGGTACATGTTGAACTTGGGCATCGCGATGTAGTCCTTGAACCGCCCGGGAACCGGGTTCCAGCGGGCGTGGACGGTGCCCAGCGCGGCGTAGCAGTCGCGCACGGTGTCCACCAGGACGCGGATGCCCACCAGGTCGTAGATCTCCGCGAAGTCCCGGCCGCGGACGATCATCTTCTGGTAGACGCTGTAGTAGTGCTTGGGCCGCCCGGTGACGGTGGCCTTGATGCGGGCGGCGCGCAGATCGGCCTGCACCTCGTCGGTGACCAGCGCCAGGTACTCGTCCCGCTTCGGCGCCCGCTCCGCGACCAGCCGGACGATCTCGTCGTACATCTTCGGGTAGAGGATCGCGAAGGCGAGATCCTCCAGCTCCCACTTGATGGTGTTCATGCCCAGCCGGTGGGCGAGCGGGGCGAAGATCTCCAGCGTCTCGCGGGCCTTCTGCTCCTGCTTGGAGCGCTTGAGGTAGCGCATGGTGCGCATGTTGTGCAGCCGGTCGGCCAGCTTGATGACCAGGACGCGGGGGTCCTTGGCCATGGCGACGACCATCTTGCGCACCGTCTCGGCCTGCGCCGCCTCACCGAACTTGACCTTGTCCAGCTTGGTGACGCCGTCCACGAGGAGCGCGACCTGGTCGCCGAAGTCGCGGCGCAGGGTGTCGAGGCCGTACTCGGTGTCCTCCACCGTGTCGTGCAGCAGCCCCGCCATCAGCGTGGCCGGGTCCATGCCCAGCTCGGCGAGGATGGTGGTGACCGCGAGCGGGTGGGTGATGTACGGGTCGCCGCTCTTGCGCTTCTGGCCCCGGTGCCAGCGCTCGGCGACCTGGTAGGCCCGCTCGATCTGGCGGAGCGTCGAGGACTCGATCTTCGGATCGTTGCTGCGCACTATCCGCAGCAGCGGCTCCAGCACCGGATTGAACGGACTGGAACGCTGCACGCCGAGCCGCGCCAGACGGGCCCGTACGCGGTTGGAGGAGCCGGACCGGCCCGAGACCCCGGAGACGTTGCGCGCGGGCGCCACACGCTCCCTGGCGCCGTTCTCGGCACCCTTCCCGCCCCGGCCCGTCGCGCTCGGGG
>NZ_VJOK01000001.1:1071728-1103555 GCF_013302895.1 Streptomyces albus subsp. chlorinus
GCGCTCGACCCGGTCCCGGCCGCCCAGGAAGCCCAGCTCCAGCAGGACCGCCAGGCCCACGACCTCGGCGCCGGTGCGCCGCAGGAGCTGGACGGAGGCCTCGGCGGTGCCGCCGGTGGCCAGCACGTCGTCGATCACCAGCACGCGGTCGCCCTCGGCCAGCCCCGCGGCGTGCACCTCGATCTGGGCACTGCCGTACTCCAGGTCGTACGCCTGGGAGAGCGTGGCCCCGGGGAGCTTGCCGGACTTGCGAACGGGCACGAAGCCGATGCCCGCGCGCACGGCCGCCGGTGCGCCGAGAATGAACCCGCGCGCCTCCAGTCCGACGATCTTCGTGGCGCGCAGCCTGCCCGCGATGCCCGCCAGCACCTCGGTGAGGGCGCCGAACGCCTCGGCGTCGGCGAGCAGCGGGGTGATGTCCTTGAACATCACGCCCGGCTTCGGGTAGTCCGGCACGTCGTGGATGCGGTCCGCCAGCAGGTCCCGCACATCGGCGGGGAGCAGGGGGGCGGCCGAGGAGTCGGTCGTGCTCATCGGCTCACCTGCGCTTTCCGGACGGCTTGCCGCGGCCCCGGCCGCGCGCGGGCGGCTGGCGCCGCTGCCCGGCGACGGCGCCGGCGGCGGGACGGCCACCGCGGCCGTTGTCGGCGGAGGCGGCGGGGGACCCGTCCTCGGAGTCGTCGCCGACCGGCCCGTCCTGGGGGTCGTCCGGCTCGTGGGACTCGCGCTCCGCCGCCTTGAGGCGCTTGGTGCGCACCCGCCGGGCGAGGGCCTTCATCTCCGGCTGCCGCTCCTTGAGGTCGGCGACCAGCGGGGTGGCGATGAAGATCGAGGAGTAGGCGCCGGCGGCCAGGCCGACGAACAGCGAGAGCGCGATGTCGTTGAGCATGCCGCCGCCGAGCATCCCGCCGCCGATGAACAGCAGGCCCGCCACCGGCAGCAGCGCGACGACGGTGGTGTTGATGGAACGCACCAGCGTTCCGTTGATGCTGCGGTTGGCGATCTCGCTGTAGGTGTACTTGGTCTGCTTGGTGATGTTCTTGCTGCCCTCTCTCAGACCGTCGAAGACGACGACGGTGTCGTAGAGGGAGTAGCCCAGGATCGTCAGGAGACCGATGACGGTTCCCGGTGTGACCTCGAAGCCCACGAGCGAGTAGACGCCGACCGTGATGGTGATGTCGTGGACGAGCGCGATGAGCGCGGCGAGCGCCATCCGCCACTCGAAGGCGATGGCGAGGTAGATCACCACCAGGATCATGAAGATCCCGAGACCCTGCCACGCCTTGCTGGCGATCTGCTCACCCCAGCTGGGGCCCACGAGCTGGGCGTCGATCTTCTCCGGGTTGACCTTAAGCTCGTCGGCCAGCTTCTCCTTGACCGCGGTGGAGGTCTTGGTGTCGACCTGCGCGATCTGGACGCGCTTACCGCCGTCGCCGAGTTCCTGGACGATGGCGGTGTGCCCGGAGACCTTCTCCGCGGCCTCGGTGGTCTTCTCCACGGAGACGGCCGTCTTGGGCGTGGTGAAGACGGCGCCGCCCTCGAACTCGATGCCCATGTTGAGCCCGCGGACCACGAGGCCCACGATCGCCGTGATCGTGATCAGGATCGAGACGCCGTACCAGATCTTGCGGTGCCCGATGAAGTCGTAGCCGACCTCACCGCGGTACAGCCGGGCGCCGAGAGTGCCGAGACGAGACATTCTCAGGCCTCCTTCGTGTCGGTGCTGACGGTACGGCGGCCGCGCCGCAGCGGCGGCCTGGCTCCGAGCCGCTTGGGGTCGAGACCGGACCAGGAGTGGCCGTCGGAGAAGAACTTCCGCCGGGCGAGCAGCGTCATGACCGGCTTGGTGAAGAAGAAGACCACGACGACGTCCAGCGCGGTGGTCAGACCCAGCGTGAACGCGAAGCCCTGGACCTTGCCGACGGTCACGATGAAGAGCACCGCCGCCGCCAGGAACGACACGAAGTCCGAGACCAGGATGGTGCGCCGCGCGCGCGGCCAGGCACGCTCCACCGCCGGCCGCAGGGTGCGGCGCTCCCGCACTTCGTCTCTGATGCGTTCGAAGTAGACGATGAACGAGTCCGCGGTGATACCGATCGCCACGATGGCACCGCAGACGGCCGGCAGGTTGAGCGCGAAGCCCATCGCCGGACCCAGCAACGTCATGATCGTGTATGTCAGAAGCGCGGAGACCAGCAGGCTGAGGATCGCGATCAGCGACAGGCCCCGGTAGTAGAACACCAGGTAGAGGACCACCAGGGCGAGCCCGATGGCGCCGGCGATGAGACCGGCCGTCAGCTGGTCGCTGCCGAGCGCCGCCGTGACGGTGGTGACGTCCGACTCCTCGAAGGAGAGCGGCAGGGCGCCGTAGGAGAGGATGTTGCCCAGCTCCTCGGCGGACTGCTGGGTGAAGCTGCCGGAGATCTCCGCGTTGTTCGTCAGCCGCTCGCGCACAGTCGGGGCCGACTGCACCTCGCCGTCCAGCGTGATGGCGAACTGGTTCTGCGGCTGCGGCTTGTTCATCAGCTTGCCGGTGATCTCACCGAACTGGTCGGAGCCCTTGTCGTTGAACGACATCTGGACGATCCACTGGCTGCGCTGCTGGTCGAAGACCGCCTTGGCCTTGCTGACATTCTTGCCCGGCACGGCGGCAGGACCGAGCGCGTACTTGATCGGCTCCTTGGCGTCACAGGCCACGATCGGCTCGGAGCCCTTGGCGTTCGCCGCCCTCTCGCTGGCCTTGGCGCGGGCTTCCTTCGTGCTGCAGTCCAGCGCGGCCAGCTTCTTGGCGAGAGCGGCGGGGACGCCCGGCTGCTGCGGCTGCTGGGGCGGCGTCGTGGGCGGCGGGCTCTTCTTGCCGCCGGACTGGCCGGGCGTGGGGGTGGGCTCCGCCGGAGCGGTCTTGGACATCAGACCCTCGGTGACGGCGCGGCCCTGCTGGCCGCCCTCCGCGGAGCCGCTGCCCTCGCCGTCCCTGGCCCCTTGGCCCGCTCCGTCGTCGGAGCCCTTCTCGGCGCTGTCCCCGGAGCTCTTGTCGCCGGAGCCTTTGTCACCGCTGCCGCCCGAGCCCTTGTCGGAGCCCTTCTCAGCGCCCTTCCCCGAGTCCCCGGACTTCTTCCCGGAGCCGGAGGGGTCGGGCTGCGGCACCTGCTGGCCCTTGCCCACCTGGGCCAGCGTCAGCACCGGGCGGAACGAGAGCTGTGCGGTGGTGCCGACCTGCTCGCGCGCCTGCTTGGAGTTGGTGCCCTTGGGGATGTTGACGATGATGTGCCGGTCGCCCTGGGTCTGCACCTCGGACTCGGTCACACCCAGACCGTTGACGCGCCGCTCGATGATGCTGACGGCGGTGTCCATGTTGGTCTTGTTGATCGCGTTGGGCTTGCCCGGCTGGTTCTTGGCCTCAAGCGTGATGCTGGTGCCGCCCGCGAGGTCGATACCCAACCGCGGCGCCTTGTGGCCGGAGGCGAACATTCCCCCGACCAGGCCGGCCATGACCAGCAGAATGAGCACTAGGGAGCGCCATGGCCTCCCGTTGGCGCCGGAGGCCCTGCGACCCCTCTTCGGTGCTGCCACCTTGTCGTCTCTCCCTGTCCAACCGCCCGTGCCGCCCCGCGAGTTCGGCCGGGCGCGGCACAGCGGCGCGCGAAGTGGTCTGTGGACGTGCTACGCCGCCGGACCCTTCGTCGATGGCCCGGCGGCGCTGACCTTACTTGGAGTCGGAGCCTTGGTCGCGCTTGCCGTCCTTCGCCTCGGCGGTGTCGGCGGTCTTCGCCGCCTCCGCCGCCGGCTCCTCGGAGGACTCCGCGGCGTCCGCGCCGTCCTTCTCCTCGGCGTTTTCGGTCTCGGCGTCCTTCTTGGAGAGGTCCAGCTTCGCGTCGGAGCCCTCGTCACTCCCGGTCAGCGAGGAAGCGTCGTCCGGGACCACCGTGTCGACCTCGAACTCGTCGCCCTCAGGGCCGTTCGTGATGCGGTCGAACTCCTCGTCGGACAGGACGGCGCCGATCGCGTTCTTGGCGAAGAGCGCGTGTGTGCCCGGCTCGATCTCCAGCAGGACGGTGTCCTCCCGGATCTCCTTGACAACGGCGTACATGCCCCCGATGGTCCGGATGCCCGTGCCGGGCTGCATCTGGTCACGCATCTGCATGGCCTGACGCTGCTTCTTCTTGGCGGAGCGGGTCATCAGGAACATGGCCCCGATGATCACGATGAACGGGAGCAGAGCAATAGGATCCACGGCGGAAGATATTCCTTCGCATGGCCGCGTCTCAGCGGCCTGGGTATTCGGGGTGGGCAGGCCTCCGCAAAGGGAGGGCGTCGGCGGAGTCTAAGCGAGCCTTCGCCGATGGAACAACGTCAAGCATGGCACCGAGGTTCCTGGCCCGACGAGTCTCCGCGCCGTCACCCTCCGAACAGGTCCTGCTGTCCAGGCCCTCCGGAAGTCCCCCGCGGGGACTGCTGGGGCGGGGTGAGCCCCATGTGAGCCCATGCGGCGGGTGTGGCGACGCGACCACGCGGTGTACGGGCCAGCAGTCCCTCGCGGACGAGGAACGGCTCGGCTACCTCCTCCACTGTCTCACGCTCCTCCCCGACGGCGACGGCGAGCGTGGAGAGCCCCACGGGACCGCCGCCGAAGAGCTTCAGCAGGGCGCCGAGCACCGCCCGGTCGAGCCGGTCGAGACCTCGCCCGTCCACCTCGTAGACCTGGAGCGCGGCGGCCGCGATCTCCCTGGTGATCACACCGTCCGCCTTGACCTGCGCGTAGTCCCTCACTCTGCGCAGCAGCCGGTTGGCGATGCGTGGCGTGCCACGGGAGCGGCCGGCGATCTCCACCGCTCCCTCGGGGTCCGTGCGGACCTCCAGCAGCTGGGCCGAGCGGCGCACCACCTGCTCCAGCTCGGCGGGCTCGTAGAACTCCATGTGCGCCGTGAACCCGAACCGGTCACGCAGCGGCGGGGGCAGCAGCCCGGCGCGGGTGGTGGCGCCGACGAGCGTGAACGGCGGCAGCTCCAGGGGAATGGCCGTCGCGCCCGGGCCCTTGCCGACGATCACATCGACGCGGAAGTCCTCCATGGCCATGTAGAGCATCTCCTCGGCCGGGCGGGACATCCGGTGGATCTCGTCGAGGAAGAGCACCTCGCCCTCCTGGAGGGAGGAGAGGATCGCCGCGAGGTCGCCCGCGTGCTGGATCGCGGGGCCCGAGGTGATGCGGATGGGGGCGCCCATCTCCGCTGCGATGATCATGGAGAGCGTCGTCTTGCCGAGGCCGGGCGCGCCGGACAGCAGCACGTGGTCGGCGGTGCCGCCGCGCGCCCGCGCGGCCCGCAGCACCAGGTCGAGCTGCTCGCGCACCTTGGGCTGCCCGATGAACTCGGACAGCTGCTTGGGCCGCAGCGCGGCCTCCACGGCCTGCTCCTCGCTGTCGACCTGCGCGTCGACCAGCCGCTCCTCGGAGTTCATGCCCGGCACCTCCTCGCCTCGCGGGCCTCGGCCTGCCACCGGCCCCTGCCCCGGTACGCCGCGGCGCTCGTGTCCCCCACCCGTCTCACCGCGCCCGGTTGAGCGAGCGCAGCGCGGCCTTCAGCAGCGCCCCCACATCGGGCGTGCCGCCGTCCGCCTCGGCCTGCGGCCCCACCGCCGCGACCGCGTCGTCGGCCTCCCGGGTGGCGTACCCCAACCCGACCAGCGCCGCGTGGAGTTGCTCCTTCCAGCCGGGCGCGGGGGACGCGGCCCCGCGCGCGGCGGGCACCGTCCCCGAGGGCTCGCCGAGCCGGTCCTTCAGCTCCAGCAGCAGTTTCTGCGCGCCCTTCTTGCCGATGCCGGGGACGGCGGTCAGCGCCTTCTCGTCCCCGCCGGCGACCGCCGTGCGCAGCGCGTCCGGGCTGTGCACCGCCAGCATGGCCTGCGCCAGCCGGGGGCCCACCCCGCTGGCGGTCTGCAGCAGTTCGAAGACCTGCCGTTCGTCGTCGTCGGCGAAGCCGTAGAGGGTCAGCGAGTCCTCCCGTACGACCAGGGAGGTGGCGAGCCGGGCGGGCTCGCCCGTCCGCAGACCGGCGAGCGTGGCGGGCGTGCACTGGACCGCCATGCCGACCCCGCCGACCTCGATCACGGCGGAGCCGGGGCCGAGCGCGGCGACGGGTCCCGAGACGAAGGCGATCATCGGAGGGTGCCTTTCCTGCGCTGCGTACGGTGGGCGGAGGCGGACTGCTGGGCGGCGACGGCCTGTTGCAACCGGTTGTGCGCGGGTGCCCGCCAGATGTGGCAGACCGCCAGGGCCAGCGCGTCCGCCGCGTCGGCGGGTCTGGGCGGCGCGGCGAGCCGCAGCACGCGGGTCACCATCGCGCCGACCTGGTCCTTGCCGGCCCGGCCCGAACCGGTCACGGCGGCCTTGACCTCGCTGGGGGTGTGCAGGGCGACCGGCAGCCCGCGCCGGGCGGCGCACAGCATCGCGACGGCGCTGGCCTGTGCCGTTCCCATCACCGTGCGGACGTTGTGCTGGCTGAAGACCCGCTCCACCGCGACGGCTTCGGGGCGGTGCTCCTCCAGCCACTCCTCCAGCCCGCGCTCGATCAGCACCAGCCGCTCGGGGACCTCCGCCTCGGCGGGTGTGCGGATCACGCCGACGCCGGCCATGGTCAGCGGCCGGCCCGCGACGCCCTCGACCACGCCGACGCCGCAGCGGGTCAGCCCCGGGTCGACCCCCAGCACGCGCAACGCCGCCCCCTTCCTCGAAGGTTCCGCTCCCTGAGCCCGTCTACCCGAAGGTGCTCGATCTTGCTCCCGCAGGCTATAGCCGGGCACTGACATCGGCCGACGGCCCGGCGGAGGTGTGTCTCCGCCGGGCCGTCGAAGCCCGGGAGCGGGAGCGCCGCCGGACCGGGTCCGCGGGCCCCTCCCGTGTGCCGGGTGCGCCTCCCGGAGGCAGCGGGCGCCGTGCGGCGCCGGGCGGGTTACGCGTCGACCTTCGCCATCACGTCGTCGGGCACGTCGAAGTTGGCGAAGACGTTCTGCACGTCGTCGCTGTCGTCGAGCGCGTCGATCAGCTTGAAGATCTTGCGCGCGCCCTCCTCGTCCAGCTCGACCTGCATGCTGGGCACGAAGCTGACCTCGGCCGAGTCGTAGTCGATCCCGGCGTCCACGAGGGCGGTGCGCACGGCGACCAGGTCGGTGGCCTCGCTGATCACCTCGAAGTTCTCCCCGAGGTCGTTGACCTCCTCGACGCCCGCCTCCAAAGCGGCCTCCAGGACGTCGTCCTCGCTCCGGCCGTTCTTGGGGACGAGGACGACACCCTTGCGGTTGAAGAGGTAGGAGACCGAGCCCGGGTCGGCCATCGAACCGCCGTTGCGGGTCATGGCGACGCGGACGTCGGACGCCGCGCGGTTGCGGTTGTCGGTCAGGCACTCGATCAGGACGGCCACGCCGTTGGGACCGTAGCCCTCGTACATGATCGTCTCGTAGTCGGCGCCGCCGGCTTCCAGGCCCGCGCCGCGCTTGACCGCGCTGTCGATGTTCTTGTTGGGAACCGACTGCTTCTTCGCCTTCTGGATGGCGTCGTAGAGCGTGGGGTTGCCCTCCGGGTCGGCGCCGCCCATCCGCGCCGCGACCTCGATGTTCTTGATCAGCTTCGCGAAGAGCTTGCCGCGCTTGGCATCGATCACGGCCTTCTTGTGCTTGGTGGTAGCCCACTTAGAGTGGCCGGACACAGCCTCGCTCCTTCACAGTCCCAACTTCTCTCGACGCGGGAATCCTACCGTCAGCCACTCAGTGTGCCGACCGCACCATCTGTGTGAACAGCGCGTGCACCCTGTGGTCGCCGGTCAGTTCCGGGTGGAAGGCGGTGGCCAGCAGGCTGCCCTGGCGCACGGCCACCGGATGACCGTCGTAGGAGGCGAGGACCTCCGCCGCCGCGCCGGTGGACTCGACCCAGGGCGCGCGGATGAAGACGCCCTCGACGGGTCCGCCCTCCACGGCCGCCATCGCGACGGCCGCCTCGAAGGACTCGTTCTGCCGGCCGAAGGCGTTGCGGCGCACGATCATGTCGATGCCGCCGACGGTCTCCTGCCCCGAGCGCGGGTCCAGGATCTTGTCGGCCAGCATGATCATGCCGGCGCACGAGCCGTACGCGGGCATCCCCTGGGACACCCGCTCACGGAGCCGGTCCATGAGGCCGAACGTGACGGCGAGCTTGCTGATCGTGGTCGACTCGCCGCCGGGGATGACGAGGCCCGCCACCTCGTCCAGCTCCTCGGGCCGCCTGACCTGGACGGGGCGGGCACCGGATGCCTGGAGGGCGGCGAGGTGTTCACGGACGTCGCCCTGGAGGGCGAGGACACCGATGACTGGCTCAGACATGTTGCTCAGGTCCTTCTGGGGGCGCCTTGGCGGTGGGGATGCCGGGAACCCCGCGCCGGGACGGGCCGAGGCACCGCCCGGCGCGGGGACGCGTCGTCACCAGCCGCGGTTGGCGTAGCGCTCGCCCTCCGGGAGGGTGTCGCAGTTGATGCCGACCATGGCCTCGCCCAGACCGCGGGAGGCATCGGCGATGATCTTGGGGTCGTCGTAGAAGGTGGTGGCCTTCACGATGGCGGCGGCGCGCTTGGCCGGGTCCCCGGACTTGAAGATGCCGGAGCCCACGAAGACGCCCTCCGCGCCGAGCTGGCGCATCAGCGCCGCGTCCGCCGGGGTGGCCACGCCGCCCGCCGAGAAGAGGACGACCGGCAGCTTGCCCGCCGCCGCGACCTCCTTGACCAGCTCGTAGGGGGCACGCAGCTCCTTCGCGGCGGCGTACAGCTCGTTGTCGTCCAGGACGGTCAGCCTGCCGATCTCGTTCTTGATCTGGCGCATGTGGCGGACGGCCTCGACGACGTTGCCGGTGCCCGCCTCGCCCTTGGAGCGGATCATGGCCGCGCCCTCGGCGATACGGCGCAGGGCCTCGCCGAGGTTGGTGGCGCCGCAGACGAACGGCGTGGTGAAGGCGAACTTGTCGCTGTGGTTGACCTCGTCGGCCGGGGTGAGCACCTCGGACTCGTCGATGTAGTCGACCCCCAGCGCCTGGAGGACCTGGGCCTCCACGAGGTGGCCGATCCGGGCCTTGGCCATGACCGGGATGGAGACGGCGTCGATGATGCCCTCGATCATGTCGGGGTCGGACATCCGCGCCACGCCGCCGTCCTTGCGGATGTCGGCGGGCACGCGCTCCAGCGCCATGACGGCGACGGCACCCGAATCCTCGGCGATCTTCGCCTGCTCCGGGGTGACGACGTCCATGATCACGCCGCCCTTGAGCTGCTCGGCCATGCCCCGCTTGACGCGGGCGGTGCCGGTCTCGGGCCGCGGCGCGGCAGACGTCGAGGATGCGGTGGCAGTGGACGGAGTTGTCACGTTCGACCTCGCTGAAAGGGGAGAGTACGGCGGGCCCTTTCCTCCTCGGGCCCGAGGGCCACTGTCGCCAAGCGGTGTCACCTGCGAAAAGGGCCAATCGCAGGGCTGTGGCCTGCACTCACCGGGGCCGGTGGCCCCCTCACCCTTCGGAGTCGTGTCCCCGGTCGGCCAGCACCGGCGGCGGCTCGTCGTCCATCTCGAACGCCAGCGGGAACGGCGCGTGCCCCGCCAGCCGGAACCAGCGGACCTTGCGGTGCCGGCGCAGCGCCCGTGCGGCCCGTACCGCGTCGTTGTGGAAGCGGCGGGCCATGGGCACCCTGCGCACCGCCGCGCTCAGCTCCTTCGCCGTCTCCTGGCCGCCGGGGGCCGCGCGGACGGCCTCGAGCTGCGCGCTCTCGGCGAAGACGGCCCGCAGCGCCTGGCTCAGTTCGCTCTCGGCGACCTCGCGGTGCTCCTCCTCGGCCTGCCGCGCCTCGTGCGCCGCCTGGTAGAGGACCATCGAGGCGGCCGGGTCGAGCACGCCCGCGGTGGCCAGCTCCTGGGTGATGGAGGCGCGGCGCAGCAAGGTGGCGTCCAGCGCGGCCCTGGCCGCGTCGATCCGGGCGTGCAGCCTGTCCAGGCGTCCCGCCGTCCAGCTCAGGTAGACGCCGACGAGCAGCAGCGCGACGACGATCCAGATGACGGTGGTGAGGGTCGGCATCGTCAGTTTCCGTCCTCGGGTTCTCGGGCGGCGGCCCGCGCGTCCGGGCCGTCAGTCACGGGCCAGGCCGAGGCGGGCGCGCAGCCCGGTGCGCTCGTCGGGGGCGACGGAGGCGGCACCGTCGGTGACCGTCTCGTACACGGCGAGGATGTCGGCGCCGACGGTGGACCAGTCGAACCGCCGCACGTAGCGGGTGCCGCGCTCGCGCAGGCCGGCCCGGCGCCCGGGGTCGGCCAGGAGCCGGACGGCGGCGGCGGCCAGCTCCTCGGCCCGCCCGACGGGGAACAGCTCGCCGGCCTCTCCCCCGTCGAGCACCTGCTCGAAGGCGTCCAGGTCGCTGGCGAGCACCGGCGCCCCGGCGGACATGGCCTCCACCAGGATGATTCCGAAGGACTCGCCGCCGGTGTTGGGCGCGACGTACAGGTCGACGCTGCGCAGCAGCCGGGCCTTGTCCTCGTCGCTGACCATGCCGAGGAACTCCACGTTCTCCCGCATGGCGCGCGGCAGGTCGGCGACGGCTTCCTGCTCGTCGCCCCGCCCCGCGACCAGCAGCCGGGTGCCGGGAGCCGCCTCCAGGATGGCGGGCAGCGCCTTCATCAGCACCGGCAGCCCTTTGCGGGGCTCGTCGATGCGGCCGATGAACCCGATCGTGTGACCTTCGGGCCCGCCCTGCCACTCCTGCTTGGGTTCGGCGTCCGCGAAGAACCGCACATCCACCCCGTTGGGGATGGTCACCGCGTCGCCTCCCAGGTGCTCGACCAGGGTGCGGCGGGCGTACTCGCTCACCGCGATGCGCGCGCTGATCTTCTCCAGCGCGGGCTGGAGGATCGGATACGCCGCGATCATCGCCCGCGAGCGCGGGTTGGAGGTGTGGAAGGTGGCCACGATCGGGCCCTGCGCCGCCCAGCAGGCCAGCAGCGCCAGCGAGGGCGTGGCGGGCTCGTGGATGTGCAGGACGTCGAAGTCCCCCTCGTGCACCCAGCGGCGGACCCGGGCCGCCGACAGGAAGCCGAAGTTCAGCCGCGCCACCGAACCGTTATACGGGACGGGCACGGCGCGCCCCGCCGAGACGACATAGGGCGGCAGCGGCGTCTCGTCGTCCGAGGGGGCCAGCACGGACACCTCGTGCCCCAGCCGGATCAGGTGCTCGGCCAGATCGCGCACGTGGAACTGGACGCCGCCGGGCACGTCCCACGAGTACGGGCACACGACGCCGATCCTCATCCCCGCCTCCGCTCGCCCGCACCCCGTGCCGGCTCCAGATCGGCGAGCCAGAAGCGCTGGAGCATGTGCCAGTCCTCGGGGTGCGCGGCGATGCCCGCGGCGAACGTGTCGGCCAGGGTCTGCGTCATGGCCGCCACCCGCTCCATCCGTCCCTCGATGTCCGGGACGGGGACCGGCTCGTGGACCCGGGCGCACATGGCGGGCGAGGCGTCGTCGTACCACAGCGTGACCGGCATCAGCCGGGCGCCGGTCTGCTGTGCCAGCAGCGCCGGACCGGCCGGCATCCGGGTGGCCTCCCCGAAGAACGTGACCTCGACGCCGCTGGCGGACAGGTCCCGGTCGGCGACCAGGCAGACCAGGCCGCCCGCGCGCAGGCGCCGCGCCAGCGTGCCGAAGGCGGTCGCGCCGCCGTGCGGCAGCACCTCCATGCCCAGGCTCTCGCGGTAGGCGACGAACCGGTCGTAGAGGCTCTCCGGCTTCAAGCGCTCGGCGACCGTGGTGAAGGGCGTCCGGGTGGCCGTCACCGCCCAGGCCCCGGCCAGGTCCCAGTTGGCCATGTGGGGCAGTGCCAATATGACGCCGCGCCCGGCGGCCAGGCCGTCGGTCAGGTGGTGCAGGCCCTCCACGGAGACGCTGCGCAGCAGTTGGTGCTCGCTGTAGGAGGGCAGCCGGAAGGACTCCATCCAGTAGCGCATGTAGGAGCGCATCCCGGCCTGCGAGAGGCGCCGCAGCCGGGCGGGCGAGGCGTCGGGGACCACCCGCGCCAGATTGGCCTCCAGCCGTCTGACGCCCTTGCCGTGGCGCCGCCACACGTTGTCGGCGATCCGGCGGCCCAGCGCCTGGGCGGCGGGCTCGGGCAGCTTCTTCACCCCGGCCCAGCCCAGCCCGTAGAGCGAGTCGGTGAGCTGGTCGCGCAGCGGGCTCACACCGTCCTCCCCTTCTCCTGGGCCTCGCCCTCGTTCTCCCGGGCCTGGGCCTGGGCGTCGGCCTCGGCGGCCTCACGGCGCACCGTCACCACACGCTGGCCGAGGGTCACGGCGCTGCCCACGGCGACCACCCACAGCGCGATCGGCAGCAGAACACCGATATGGGGGACGCCGAAGGACTTCTCGAAGCCTGAGAAGCCCGCCAGCACCAGTGTGATCACCAGCCGTTCCGACCGCTCCACCAGGCCGTTGACGTCCACCGGCAGCCCGATGCTCTCGCCCCGCGCCTTGGTGTAGGAGACGACCTGGCCGCTGGCCAGGCAGAACAGCGTCACCGCGCACAGCACCAGGTCGTCGCCGCGCCCGGCGTACCACAGCGCGATCCCGCCGAAGACGGCCGCGTCCGCGACCCGGTCGAGCGTCGAGTCGAGGAAGGCCCCCCAGCGGCTGGAGCGGCCCAGCTGGCGCGCCATGTTGCCGTCGAGCATGTCCGAGAAGACGAACAGCGTGATGACGACGGTGCCCCAGAAGAACTCCCCGATCGGGTAGAAGATCAGGGCACCCGCCGTCACTCCGCAGGTACCGATCAGGGTGACGACGTCGGGCGTCACTCCCAGCCGCAGCAGCAGCGAGGCGAACGGGGTGAGGACACGCGTGAAGAAGGCACGCGCGTACTTGTTCAGCATGACCGTCCCTGGTACGTCGAGAGCGAGCCGGATGACGGTGTGGCCACCGGGTGGCCCATCGTAGCCACGCCCCGACAGCGCCCGGCGCACACGGTCGGGTAGCGCCGCCTTCCCCGGACGGGCACCTCACGGCCCGCGGCGTGTCCCACGTATGGACGCCTCACGGCAGCGGTGGAAAGCTCGAAAGCACCGGTGGTCTTCGCGACCCCTCGGCCCCTCCAGCGCGCTCCAGCAGGTGACGACCGGAAGGCGGGACACATGGCCGACAAAGCGAACGCACACCCCGGAGCCGCCGGCAGGGCAGCGGCGGCCGACCACCCCGCGTCGATACGGAACGTGGTACTGGTCGGCCACAGCGGAGCCGGCAAGACGACTCTGGTCGAGTCCCTCGCCCTCGCCTCGGGTGCGCTCACCCGGCCCGGCCGGGTGCAGGACGGCACCTCCCTGTCCGACTACGACGAGATCGAGCACCGCCAGCAGCGCTCCGTACAGCTCTCGCTGGTGCCGGTCGCCTGGAACGGCATCCGCGTCAACCTCCTGGACACCCCCGGCTACGCGGACTTCGTCGGCGAGCTGCGGGCGGGCCTGAGGGCGGCGGATGCCGCCCTCTTCGTCGTCTCGGCCGCCGACGGGGTGGACGGTGCGACCCGCCTGGTCTGGCAGGAGTGCGCCGCGGTGGGGATGCCCCGGGCCATCGTCGTCACCCACCTGGACGCGGCCCGGGCCGGCTTCGAGGAGATGACCGAGGTGTGCCGGCGGGAGCTGGGCGGCACCGACCCCGACGCCGTCCTCCCGCTCTACCTGCCCGCGCTCGGCGAACGCCGCTCGGACGGCACAGCGCCGGTCACCGGCCTGGTCGGACTGCTCTCCCAGCGGCTGTTCGACTACAGCGGCGGACAGCGCACCGAACGCGCCCTCGACGACGGCCAGCTGCCGCCGATGCGGGAGGCGAGGAACCGGCTGATCGAGGGCATCATCGCGCAGAGCGAGGACGAGACCCTGATGGACCGCTACCTCGGCGGCGAGGAGTGCGACGTCAAGACCCTCATCGAGGACCTGGAGAAGGCGGTGGCCCGCGGCGTCTTCCACCCCGTGCTGGCCGCCGCGCCCGCCGGGGACGGCAGCCGGCAGGGGCTGGGCACCGTGGAGCTGCTGGAGCTGATCACGGGCGGCTTCCCCACCCCGGAGGAGCACGGCATCCCCCCGGTCACCACCCCGGACGGCGCGCCGAGGCCCGCCCTGACGTGCGATCCGGCGGGCCCCCTCGTCGCCGAGGTCGTCAAGACCTCCTCCGACCCCTACGTCGGCCGCCTCTCCCTCGTCCGCGTCTTCTCCGGCACCCTGCGCCCCGACGAGACCGTGCACGTCTCCGGGCACGGCATGGCGGACCGGGGCCACGAGGACCACGACGTCGACGAGCGCGTCGGCGCGCTGTCCGCGCCCTTCGGCAAGCAGCAGCGGGTCCTGGAAGCGGCCATCGCCGGCGACCTGGCGTGCGTGGCCAAGCTCGGCCGCGCCGAGACCGGCGACACCCTCTCCGCCAAGGAGGCGCCACTGCTCATGGCTCCCTGGACGATGCCCGACCCGCTGCTGCCCGTCGCCATCGAGGCGCACAGCAAGGCGGACGAGGACAAGCTCTCCCAGGGGCTGGCCCGGCTGGTGGCCGAGGACCCGACGATGCGGCTGGAGCAGAACCCGGACACCCATCAGCTCGTCCTGTGGTGCATGGGCGAGGCGCACCGCGAAGTCGCCCTGGAACGGCTGCGCTCGCGCTTCGGCGTGCAGGTGGACACCGTCCCCCACAAGGTGCCGTTGCGCGAGACGTTCGCCCAGCCCGCCACCGGACGCGGCAGGCACGTCAAGCAGTCGGGCGGGCACGGGCAGTTCGCGATCTGCGAGATCACCGTGGAGCCGCTGCCGGGCGGCTCCGGGATCGAGTTCGTCGACAAGGTCGTGGGCGGCGCGGTGCCCCGCCAGTTCATCCCTTCGGTGGAGAAGGGCGTCCGCGCCCAGGCCGCCAGGGGCGTCACCTCCGGCTACCCGCTGGTGGACGTCCGCGTGACACTGTTCGACGGCAAGGCGCACTCCGTCGACTCCTCCGACGCGGCCTTCCAGACGGCGGGCGCACTGGCCCTGCGCGAGTGCGCGGCCCAGGCGAGGACCCTCCTGCTGGAACCGGTGGCCGACGTGGAGGTCACCGTCCCCGACGACTACGTGGGCGCCGTGATGAGCGACCTGTCCTCACGGCGCGGCCGGGTGCTGGGAACCGAACAGGCGGACGCGGGCAGCACGGTGGTGCGCGCCTGCGTCCCCGAGATCGAGATGAGCCGGTACGCGGTGGACCTGCGCTCCATGTCGCACGGCACCGGCCGCTTCTCCCGTGCGTACGCGCGGCATGAGCCGATGCCCCAGCAGCAGGCCGCCCGCGTCCTGGAAGCGGAGGGCGGCACGGCCGCAGGTCGCTGAGACGGCGGTCGCTCGGACGGGTTCGGCTGAGGCAAGATGTGTGCCGACCACGGCAGTTGGGAAGCCGTCGTGGTCGGCGGCACTTTTCGCCGGTTCCCGCCGTCCCGGCGAGCGCCGCCCAGCCAGATCCGAGCGGAGTGGGGGCCCAGTGGCCGGATTCGACGACCTCAGCAGTCAGACCGACGCGGCGTCCGACTTCTCCCCAGGCGCCCAGATCCCGCTGTCCGGTCCCGGCCAGAGCGGACAGACGGCCGCTACCCAGGCCCTGGCCTCGGCCGCCTACCGCGACGACGAGATAGAGAAGCTCATCGCGGCCAACCCCGAGGCGAGCTTCAAGAAACCCAAGATCGCGCTGTTCGAGCCCAATCTCGGCGAGGCGTTCGCACGCGCCGTCCAGACACGGCTGCTCGGCGGGGCGCGAGCCCCGCTCATCCAGTCCTTCGGCATCGAGCCGCAGACGGTCGTCGAGCACTGTCTGGCGGCCACCCGTGTACGCAAACAGCGCGACGCGCGACTGTCCCTGGTCATGGTGCTCTTCGGGCTGCTCTTCCTGCCCGGTGTGGTGCTGTGGCTGTTCGCCTTCCAGTTGCGCCGGATGCTCGCCGGCTCCAAGGACCGGCGCGCCGGGGCACTCGGCATGGTGGTACTGGTCGCCGTCGGCGCGCTGGTGGTGCTCTTCGCCGTCAAACTGCCGTTCAGCGGCTTCTGGGGCGTCTATCTGCGCGCCATGCTGGTCGCCCCTGTCATCGGCGGCGTCTGGGCCAAGCAGATCTGCGAACGCTACGCCAAGGACCTGCGCGGCCGCTGGGAGAGCCTGCTGGGCGGCGCCGGCGTCGGCGCCAAGATCCCGGAGGCGGTCCCGCAGGACCCCGGCGACGCCGGCGCGGAGCGCATCCGCCTGGGCCTCGCCAAGGTGGCCGCCGAGCAGGCCAGCAACCTCGTCTACTACGCGGGCCCCAAGGGCATACTCGGCATGGGCACTCGCTGGGGCAGCTGGCAGCTCGCCGAGGAGCTGGTCCCGGCCCGCGAGGGCGAGGACATCCACCCGTTCCGCAGCTGGGACGTCATCCGCGCCATCCACGACCAGCTCCGCATGCTGGAGCGCGGCCCCCTGCACACCGGCGGCTTCCCCACCCCCTCGATACGGCACTGGATCGTCTCCCCCATCGCCGAGGGCGCCAAGGCGGTCAAGCGCCCCGAGGGCCAGGAGGTCGACGGTTACCGCATCAAGGACTTCGAGATACAGCGCATCTGCAACGAGCAGCAGTTCGGCGCCGGCAACCGGCACTACCTGGGCGTCCAGTTCGTGCTGTGGGACGGCCAGTTGGTCATCACCCTGCTGATCAGCGTCACCGTGCTGCACCACACGCTGCGCATCGAGGTCACCGGTCACGCACTCGGCCCGGTGGACGGGCTGTTCACCAGCGGGCCGAAGGCCAAGACCAAGGAGGTCTCCAAGAGCGTCAAGTTCTGGGAGACCCGCACGGTCAACCTGCCGCTGGTGGAGACGAACGAGGTCGTGCGCCTCAGCGCCCGCGCCCCCTTCACCTGGTTCCCGCCCGTGCTGGACTTCCTCGGCGGCAAGCTCTCGCTGCCCGAGCCGTTCGGACTGCGGCACGCCTGGGCGAAGCAGCCGTGGCGGCACCGCTTCATGGCCGACGACGCCATGCGGGCCGCCACCCCGGTGCTGCGGGTCGTCCACGCCGCCGCCCTCAAGGTGCTGGAGGAGAACGGCTGCAACGTGGAGAAGTTCGGCAGCCGCTCCCTGAACCTCAGCGCGGCGGTGCAGGACGCCAAGCCGATGAAGGCGGACGTCTACGACGCGTGACGGGCCGCGTGCGGGGTCACCACGCCTCGGCCAGCATCGCCCGCGTGTCGGCCAGCAACTGGGGCAGCACGCGGGTGTGGCCGACCACCGGCATGAAGTTGCTGTCACCGCCCCAGCGGGGCACCACGTGCTGGTGCAGGTGCGCGGCGATACCGGCACCGGCGACGGAGCCCTGGTTCATGCCCAGGTTGAAGCCGTGCGCCCCGGAGACGCGGCGCAGCACCGTCATCGCGTGCTTGGTGAACCCGGCCATCTCGGCGGTCTCGCCCTCGTCGGTCTCGGTGTAGTCCGCGATGTGCCGGAAGGGAACGATCAGCAGGTGCCCGCCGGCGTAGGGGTACAGGTTGAGCACCGCGTAGACGTGCTCGCCGCGGGCGACGATCAGCCCGTCCTCGTCGGACTTCTCCGGGATGGAGCAGAACGGGCAGCCGTCCTCGGCCCCGGGGCCGCTCGGCTTGTTCTCGCCCTGGATGTAGGCCATCCGATGGGGGGTCCACAGGCGCTGGAACGCGTCCGGCGTCCCCACTCCGATCTGCTGCTCCGGCTCACTGGTCATGTCTGCCAGCTTATGCGCCTGGGAGCCTCTGACACGAGGAGGGGGCGGCCCCGGGGCCGCCCCCTCCTCACCGTCGCACACCGTCGCGCTCACACCTGGATGCGGCGCTCCACGGCGTCCAGGATCTCCGCGATCGCTTGCTCCTGCGGGATGCCGTTCTTCTGGGACCCGTCCCGGTAGCGGAAGGACACAGCACCGTTCGCGACATCATCATCGCCGGCGATCACCATGAACGGGATTTTCGCGCGCTGGGCGTTGCGGATCTTCTTCTGCATCCGGTCCGACGAGGAGTCGACCTCCATCCGCAACCCCTTGGCCTTCGCGGCGCCGGCGAACTCCCTCAGATACGGCACGTGGTCGTCGCCGATCGGGATTCCGACGGCCTGCACCGGGGCCAGCCACGCCGGGAAGGCACCCGCGTAGTGCTCCAGCAGGACGGCGAAGAAGCGCTCGATCGAGCCGAAGAGGGCGCGGTGCAGCATGACGGGCTGCTGCCGGGAGCCGTCGGCGGCGGTGTACTCCAGGCCGAACCGGGCCGGCTGGTTGAAATCGACCTGGATCGTGGACATCTGCCACGAGCGGCCGATCGCGTCCTTGGCCTGCACGGAGATCTTCGGCCCGTAGAACGCGGCGCCGCCCGGGTCGGGTACCAGCGGCAGCCCCTGCTTCTCGGCCGCCTGGCGCAGGGCGTCGGTGGCCTCCTCCCACACCTCGTCCGTGCCGATGAACTTGTCCGACTCGGGGTCGCGGGTGGACAGCTCCAGCTCGAACTCGTTCAGGCCGTAGTCGCGCAGCAGATCCAGGACGAAGGTGAGCAGGTTGTCCAGCTCCCCCGCCATCTGCTCCTTGGTGCAGTAGATGTGCGAGTCGTCCTGGGTGAAGCCGCGCGAGCGGGTCAGACCGTGCACGACGCCGGACTTCTCGTAGCGGTAGACGGTGCCGAACTCGAACAGGCGCAGAGGCAATTCCCGGTACGAGCGCCCGCGCGCCTTGAAGACCAGATTGTGCATCGGGCAGTTCATCGCCTTGAGGCGGTAGTTCTGCTCGTCGAACTCCAGGGGAGGAAACATGTTCTCCCCATAGCTCGGCAGGTGTCCGGAGGTCTCGAAGAGCTTCTCCTTCGAGATGTGCGGGGTGTTCACGAACTCATAGCCCGCATCCTCGTGCCGCCGCCGCGAGTAGTCCTCCATCACCCTGCGGACGACGCCGCCCTTGGGGTGGAAGACCGCGAGGCCGGGGCCGATCTCCTCGGGGAAGGAGAAGAGGTCCAGCTCCGAGCCGAGCCTGCGGTGGTCGCGCTTCTCGGCCTCGGCGAGGAACTCCAGGTACTGCTTGAGCTCGTCCTTGCTCGGCCACGCGGTGCCGTAGATCCGCTGGAGCTGCGGGTTCTTCTCGCTGCCGCGCCAGTAGGCGGCGGCCGAGCGCATCAGCTTGAAGGCGGGGATCAGCCGGGTGGAGGGCAGGTGCGGGCCCCGGCACAGGTCCTTCCAGCACAGCTCGCCGGTCTTGGCGTCGAGGTTGTCGTAGATGGTCAGCTCGCCGGAGCCGACCTCGGCGGAGGCGCCCTCGGCGGCGTTCGCCGCGTTGCCCTTGAGGCCGATCAGCTCCAGCTTGTACGGCTCGTCCGCCAGTTCCTCGCGGGCGTCCTCGTCGGTGGTGACGCGGCGCGAGAAGCGCTGGCCCTGCTTCTGGATCTGCTGCATCTTCTTCTCGATGCGCTTGAGGTCCTCGGGCGTGAAGGGCTCGGCGACATCGAAGTCGTAGTAGAAGCCGTCCTTGATGGGCGGGCCGATGCCGAGCTTGGCCTCGGGGAAGAGCTCCTGGACGGCCTGCGCCATCACGTGTGCGGTGGAGTGGCGCAGGATGGCGAGCCCGTCCTCGCTGCTGATCCCGACGGGCTCGATCTCGTCGCCGTCGGCGGGCTCGTAGGCGAGGTCCTTGAGTTCGCCGCCCACGCGTACGGCGACGACGGAGCGCTCGCCCTCGAAGAGCGCGGCGGCCGTAGTGCCCGTCGTCACCACGCGCTCTTCCCGCTCGGAATCGCGTTGGATGGTCACACGGACATCTGACACCGGTCTCTCCTGACTCTCACCTGGGGTACGCGGCCGACGCCGCGATGTGAGCGCGGGCACGCGCCGCGCCGTGGAATCGTACCGAGCCGCGGCCCCCGGCCGCGAAACGGCGAGGTAAACCAGAAGGCCGGACCGTCGTGGACGGTCCGGCCTTCGTGGTGCTCTTGCACCAACTCGCGGTGGGCGATACTGGGTTCGAACCAGTGACCTCTTCGGTGTGAACGAAGCGCTCTCCCACTGAGCTAATCGCCCCCGGTGCTCCGCCGGTCGCCCGGCGGCACGGACAGAACCATACAGTGCGCCGCGGACTTCATCCAAACCCCTTCCGCACGGGGCCCACCGGGAGGGCGCCGGGCCCCGGCGGGAGCGCACCCGACGCAACCGGGGCCCGGAAGCTGATCACTTCCGGGCCCCGGCGTACGGCGTGGGCGATACTGGGTTCGAACCAGTGACCTCTTCGGTGTGAACGAAGCGCTCTCCCGCTGAGCTAATCGCCCTCGGCGCGCACAACATTACCGCATGTCAAAGGGTGCTTCCGACCACCACCGCCGGGGCTTCCGCTCCGCCGTCAGGGCGTCCGCCCCGCCTCGCGCCCGGCCGTCTTCGCGGCCTTGCGCTCCTTGCGGGCCGCCCGGCGCTCCTTCAGCCACTCGGTGCCCTCGTGGTACTTGCGCTTGGTCCACCGCAGGACGTGCTGCGCCCAGACGAACTCGGTCGCCCACACGGCCATGCCGCCGAAGATCACCAGCCATCCGGGCCCCGGGAGGGGCAGCATGATGACTCCGGCGACCACGATCGCCAGGCCGACCAGGAAGATCCCGACGCGCCAGCTCAGGTGCAGCGGGCGGGACGCCTGGATGAAGTTCGGCGCTCGGGAGCCAAGCGGCTTTTCCTCGCGGGTAGCAAGTGGCATTTCGTCACTCTCCGCACTCATGAGGGACAAGGTACCCAACCTCTTTCGGTCAGGGGCGTTCACTCGTTCGGACGCATTCCTCAAACCTACAGGAGCCGTATGAAGGATTCGATTCCGGGCGAATCGGTCAGAGGGGTTTACAACCGGCGCGTAGGTGGCATGTCGATGTCGCCGACGTGCGAATCCCCGAGCGCACACTGAGCGAAAGGCCCTGGCGCTTATGAACACAACGGTGAGCTGCGAGCTGCACCTGCGCCTCGTTGTTTCGAGCGAGTCCTCGCTGCCTGTACCAGCGGGCCTGCGGTACGACACGGCGGACCCCTACGCCGTGCATGCCACCTTCCACACCGGTGCCGAGGAGACCGTGGAATGGGTCTTCGCCCGCGACCTCCTCGCCGAGGGGCTGCACCGGCCCACAGGCACCGGGGACGTCCGAGTCTGGCCGTCCCGCAGCCACGGTCAGGCCGTGGCGTGCATCGCCCTCAGCTCCCCGGAGGGTGAGGCCCTGCTCGAGGCCCCGGCGCGGGCACTGGAATCCTTCCTGAAGCGTACCGACGCGGCCGTGCCGCCCGGTACCGAGCACCGACACTTCGACCTCGACACGGAGCTCTCGCACATCCTCGCCGAGAGCTGAGACCGCCGGTTCCCGCCGGCCGTCCGACTCGGGGCGACGGCCGACGGGCCCGGCAGCCGTGTGCCACGGCACCGCTTCGTGTAACGGCACACTGCGACGCCGCCGCCGCGTACTCGTACGCGGCGGCGGCGTCGCTGCGTGACGCAGTCCCCACGCGCGGCCACGGTGGGGTCGCGGCTCCGGGAACGACGGCTCCCCTGCGGGGCTGAGCGACTAGGCTCTCCGCCAGGCCGGAGGATGTTCCCGGACACGGCAGGAGCGGCCCGTGCAGATCAACCACGACACCCGGTGCGCGCTCGACCAGGCGGTCGAGCTGCTGAACACCATGGCGGACGGCGACACCCCCGACTCGCTGGTGACCGTGGCGGACCTGCGTACCTACGTGGAGCGCAACGACGTCAGCGGGGTCGGCTCGCTCACCGAGGACGATCTGCGGGCCGTGCGCGAGGTGCGGGAGCGCTTCGCGCAGGTGTTCGCGGCGCAGGACAGCCGGACGGCGGCCGGGCTGATCAACGCGCTGGTCGCGGAGGCCGGGACGACGCCGCAGCTGACCGACCACGACGGCTACGACTGGCACGTCCACTACTTCGCGCCCGGGGCGTCGGTCGCCCAGCACCTGGCCGCCGACTGCGGCATGGCCCTGGCCTTCGTCCTCGTCTCCGGCGAGCGCGACCGGCTGCGGCGCTGCGAGGCGCCGGACTGCCGCCGCGCCTTCGTCGACCTGTCGCGCAACCGCTCCCGCCGCTACTGCGACAGCCGCACCTGCGGCAACCGGCTCCATGTCGCCGCCTACCGCGCCCGGCAGCGCGAGTCGGCCGAGACCGCGTCGCAGGGCTGAGGGCGCCGGCCCCCGGTGGGAGGCCGCGGGAGGGGGGAGCCGGCTTCACAGGAAGAGCAGATCGTGGGCGCCCGCCGCGCCGATCAGCACGGCGATCACGGCGAGGAACAGCATCAGCGGCGGCTGGGAGAGCGCGTACAGGCATCCCTTGGGCTCGGGGGGCGGCAGCTCGTCGAGCTCGACTGCGGAGTTCGGCGTCGTGTCCATCTCGCCGCGATCATGTCGCAGACACCCCCCGCCCCCGGGCCGGCCCGCCCCTTTCCGGTGGTGTTCCCCGGAAGATCACGCGTTGACCGTGCCGCCGTGTTACCGCGCGGGGGCGCTCGGCGGCGGGCCGGAGACCTCGGGGAACGGCGGGCCGGGACCGTGGCCGGAGAAGCCGTGCGTGCTCGGACGAGGAGTCCTGCCCGCTGTCAGATGCCGTGCTTCTTGAGGATGGCCTCGATGTCGGAGAAGTCCTCACCGGTGCCGGACGCCGGGGACTTCTCCGGGCCGCCCCGGGGCCGGCCGGTCCGCGAGGGGCCCAGCGCCGGGGCCGTGGCGGACGGCTCGGCGGCCGGGGGCGCGCCCCGCTTCCGCTCCGCGGCGGATCCGCGTGGCCTGCCCGCCGATCTGCGGGCGGCGGCGCGCCCGACGATCCACAGGACGACGGCGCAGGCCAGCACGGCGAAGCCCGCCCACACGGTCGGCTTGAGCACCAGATCGGCCGCCCAGCCGCCGAACGCCCTGCCGATCTTGCCGCCGAGGCCGACCAGCCCGGACATGGCCAGCCCGACCGGCACCAGCGCGACGGCGGCGATGCGCGTCGCGGCGGCGAAGCGGCGGCGCCATGCCGTGAGGAAGGCGACGGCGAGGCCCGCCGCGGAGAGCGCGGCGCAGACGGTCGTGGTGAACATGTCTCCATCGTGGCACCGCACGGGCGGCGGGTGCCACGGTCGCGCCCAGGTTCAGGGACATCTCCGGGTCGGGCGCCCTCCTCTCGGCTGAGAGACTGGAGGCATGGACAACACCACCGGCTCCGGCACCGCCCTCCCTGCGTCCAGCGTCACCCTCGACGTGTGGTGCGAGCTCCAGTGCCCGGACTGCCACCGGGCGCAGGACGACCTGCGGGCGCTGCGGGAGCGGTACGGCGACACGCTGGAGATCCGGCTGCGGCACTTCCCGCTGGACAAGCACAAGCACGCCTACGCCGCCGCCCAGGCGTTCGAGGAGGCGTACGAGCAGGGCAAGGGCCGCGAGTACGCCGAGGCGGTGCTGGAGCGCACCGGCGAGCTGGGCGAGCGCGGCGAGGCGCTGCTGGTGGAGGTGGCCCGCGAACTGGGCCTGGACGCGGACGAGTTCGAGACCGCGCTGATCGACGGCCGGCACCTGCTGGTGGTGGACGCCGACCAGGCCGAGGGCAGGGCGATCGGGGTGACGGGCACGCCCACGTACGTCATCGACGGGCAGCGGCTGGACGGCGGCAAGAGCCAGGAGGGGCTGCGGGAGCGCATCGAGGAGATCGCCGACCGGCTCCTGAAGGGCTGATCCTCCGGCGGAGCCGGCCGCCGCGGTCCCTCACAGCAGTGTCTTGACGTAGAAGCGCTCCGCCTCTTGGTAGCCGAGCGAGGTGTAGAGCCGCCCGGCGCGGGTGTTGCCGGCGAACACGTTGAGCCCAAGGCGCCGGGCGCCCGCCTCCAGGCACTCCAGTTCGGCCACCAGCATCAGCGAGCGCCCGTGCCCCTCGCCCCGCCGCTCCGGCTCCACCACGACGTCGTACACCCAGGCGTCCACGTCGTCGCGGGGCAGCGGGTCGAAGGCGAGCCAGAGGGAACCGACGTGGGTTCCGTCGCGGGTGAGGACGCGCAGCGCGGCCCCGGGTGAGGCGGCGCCTTCCGGCAGCAGCGTCCGGCGGGAGGTCTCGGCCCTGGCCGCCGCCTGCTCGCGGGTGAAGCCGCGGCTCGTCAGGCCGTCGATGAACGTCGCCGCACCCCTGTCCCACCACTGCTCGAACTCCTCCCGGGTGAGGGGCCGGGGGACGCTGCCCGGGGGCAGCCCGGGGCGCGTACGAAGCTCCTTGACCAGGTGCCGGCTGCGCTCGGTGTAGCCGAGCGCCGGCAGCAGGTGGGCGCCCGGCGCGTTCTCGCCGCCGGCCACCGGGACGCTCGCCTCGACGTGGGTGCAGCCCCAGCCGCGCAGCACCTCTTCGGCTGCCAGCACCGCGACGGTGCCCCTCCCCCGCCTGCGTTCGCCCTCCTCGACATACAGGTGCGCGATCCTTCCGAACGCGGGCCCGTCCCCCTCCTCGGGGCGGCCGACCAGTTCGACCGCGCCCACCGGACGGGAGTTGACGTGGAGGGCGAAGGAGCGGGAACGCCTGCCATCGGCGGTCCGGCTCTCGGGTCCGGTCGGGCGCAGGGTGGTCGTCACGGTGAGGTTCTACCCGTACGGGGCGGCCACGGCCACCCGATTACGGGTCGATGTCGGCCGCGGAACGCTCTTCGAAGACCCGCATCGCCTTGGCGGTCACCGGCCCCGGCGCGCCCCGCAGGGGGCGGCCGTCGAGGCGGGAGACAGCCTGGACGTCGCGCAGGCTGGAGGTCAGGAAGATCTCCTCGGCCCGCTCCAGGACGTCCATCCCAAGCTCGGTCTCCTTCGCGTCCGTCCACTCCATGACCAGGGCGCGGGTGATGCCCGCCAGGCAGCCGGAGGAGAGCGGCGGGGTGTGCGCTTCGCCGTCGAGGACGACGAAGACGTTGGAGCCGGTGCCCTCGCACAGTTGGCCGTGCGTGTTGGGGAACAGCGCCTCCGAGGCGGCCTGTTGCCGGGCGCGGGCCAGCGCGACGACGTTCTCGGCGTACGAGGTGGTCTTCAGCCCGGTGGTCGCGCCGCGCTCGTTGCGGGTCCACGGGACGGTGACCACGGATGTGGCGTCCGGCCTGCGGGCCGCCTCGCCGAGGGCGACGACCAGGGTGGGCCCCGCCTCGCCGCGGTCCGAGCCGAGCGGGGACGGGCCGCCGGTGTAGGTGATCCGCAGCCGGCCGTAGGGCATCGGGTTCGCGGCGAGCACGGCCTCGCAGGCGCGCCGCACCTCGTCCAGGTCCGGCTCGGGCAGCCCGAGGCCCCGCGCGGAGGAAGCGAGGCGGCGCAGGTGGCGGGTGAGGGCGAAGGGGGTGCCGCCAGTGGCCTTGACGGTTTCGAAGACGCCGTCGCCGACGGTCAGCCCGTGGTCGAGCACGGAGACGTTCGCGCTGTGTGCGTCCCGCAGTCCGCCGTCGAGCCAGATCTTCACTGTCGTTCACCTCGGGGAGCCTCTAGGGCCGCTCTGTCGCCGGGTGCGCACCGGCCGTCTCCGGCACGCACATGTCGTTGTCGTACTGCCCCGACGCTACCGCGAGCAGCCGCGCGGCCTTCAGCTCGGTCTCGCGCCACTCCCGCTCCGGGTCGGAGTCCCAGATGATCCCCGCGCCGGTGCCGAAGCGCAGCACGGGCCGGGGGTGGTCGCGCTCGATCCAGAAGGTGCGTATGCCGACGGCCAGCTCGCCGGTGCCGCGATCGGCGTCGACCCAGCCGATGCCGCCGGTGTACGGGCCCCGGGGCGCGGTCTCCAGCTCGTCGATGAGGCGCAGGGCGCTGGACTTGGGCGCCCCGGTGATCGAACCGGGCGGGAAGGTGCCCTCCAGCAGCCGCGCCCACCCGAAGCCCCCCACGTCCAGGGCCTCGGGCAGCTCTCCGCGGACGGTGGAGACCAGGTGGACGAGGTCCCGGTAGGGCTCGGCGGCGCACAGCGCGGGGACGGTGATGGAGCCGGGCACGCAGACGCGGCCGAGGTCGTTGCGGACCAGGTCGGTGATCATCACGTTCTCGGCCCGCTCCTTGTCCCCGAGGTCGGCCTCGGAGGGGCCGGTTCCCTTGATGGGGCCCGACTCGACTGTCCGGCCGTCGCGGCGCAGGTACAGCTCCGGGGAGGCGGTGGCTATCTCGACCCCGTGCGCGGGGAGGCGGACGGTGCCCGCGTACGCCGCCGGGGTGCCGTGCGCGAGGCGGGCGGTGAGCTGGTCGATGTCGCCCGCCGCCGGGGCCGGGTCGGGCAGCGGGGCGGAGAGGATCCGGCAGAGGTTGACCTGGTAGACGTCACCGGCGGCGATGGCGGCGCGCACCCGGCGTACCCCCTCCGTGTACGCGGCGCGGTCCAGGGAGCTGACCCAGCTGCCGGCGGCCGGGCCCCGCCAGCGGCCCGGCACGGGGGTGGGCAGGGGCGCGCGGCGTACGTCGCCGAAGCGGGCGCAGCGCAGCCCTCCCTCGTAGTCGGCGACCACGGCCCACCAGCCCGAGGAGTCGAGGGCCTCGGGGTCGCTGGTCACGTCGCGGAGGTCGGTGGCGAGATATCCGCCCAAGCGGGCGAGCGGGGTCAGATCGGACACGGCTTCGAGTCTATGGGGGCCGCTGAACGGCCACGCTGCGGAAACGGAATTTGAGCTGGCCCCGGAATCCGCTAAAGTTCAACACGTCGCCGCGGCGCGCAAGCGCTTCGGGGGCAAGGTACCGCCCGGGCCCGCCCCGGGGAAGGCACCTGCGGACGTGGCTCAGTTGGTAGAGCATCACCTTGCCAAGGTGAGGGTCGCGAGTTCGAATCTCGTCGTCCGCTCGATGTGGGGGATCCTCCCGGGAACCCCCGCACGTGGTGGAGTGGCCGAGAGGCGAGGCAACGGCCTGCAAAGCCGTCTACACGGGTTCAAATCCCGTCTCCACCTCCACGGACGATTAGCTCAGCGGGAGAGCGCTTCCCTGACACGGAAGAGGTCACTGGTTCAATCCCAGTATCGTCCACCGGGCCCACCGGACACCGGGTCGTCCATCGGACCCCGGGTCCGTACGGGTCTTCAGCGCGGTTAGCTCAGCGGGAGAGCGCTTCCCTGACACGGAAGAGGTCACTGGTTCAATCCCAGTACCGCGCACGGACGATTAGCTCAGCGGGAGAGCGCTTCCCTGACACGGAAGAGGTCACTGGTTCAATCCCAGTATCGTCCACCAGCACGTGAGGGCCCCGGCCGCATCGGCCGGGGCCCTCGTGCGTGCGGACCCTCGTGCCTCCGGGGCCCCGTGCGTGCGGCGGTCCGCACGCGGCCCGGGTCGCCCGGGAGAGGACTCAGGAGGAGAAGAGCATCCGCCCGAAGCCCCCGTGATGGCCATGATGCCCATGGTGACCGTGGTGACCGTGCGAGCCGTGGTGCGGGGCTCCCCAGGCGGGACCCGACGGGTACGCCTGCGGGCCGCCGGGCGGCGGGGGTGCGGACTGCGCCCACTGGGCCTCCAGCCTGGTGATGGCCTCCAGTTCGCCGTAGTCGAGGAAGATTCCCCGGCAGTTGCCGCACTGTTCTATCTGCACGCCGCTGCGGTTGTACGTCTGCATGTGCGCACCGCACTTCGGACACATCATCTTCTGCTTCCTCTCTGCCCGGTGACGCCCGCCGGCGTCCGGCGCCGGCCGGCCGGTACCGGACGTGACCACCCTACGGCCCCGGACGGGCCGGGAGTTCGGCCCGGTCCCCCCGGTCGTCCCGGCCCGGGGGCGCCGCCATCCGGGCACAGGCGGCCACGCACGCCTCCTCCGCCTCGTCCAGGTCCCGCCCCTCCGCACGTGCCTTGGCCACGCCCAGCGCGGCGGTCTGAACCGTCACCGCCCGGGCGGGAGCGTCCAGCAGCGGCCAGGGGTCCGGCCCCGCGAGTCCTCCGGCCGTACCGGCCGCGGCCGCCGTGCCCGTCGCGCCCGCCGCGCCCCTCGCGCGGCAGGTCCGCGCATAAGCGCCGAGGAAGCGGTCCCAGATCTCCTGAGGGAGGAGGCCGACGGCGTACCAGCACGCGGGCCGCGCCAGGTCCCAGGCCGGGTCGCCCAGTCCGAGGTCGTCCACATCGATCAGGTGCCACGGCCCCCCGGACGCCGGGTGGCGGACGAGCTGCCCCAGATGGAAATCGCCGTGACAGAGGGTGACCGTGTTGGGGGACGGAGCCTCGTCCCGGCACCAATCCGGCAGCCCGGCCCACGCCCGCTCGACGGTACGGGCCGCCGCGGCAAGACGCACCCGGACCGCGGGCCGTGAGGTGGACTCCCGCGCCCACCCCTGCGTGCCCGGCGGAGCCCCACCGGGCGGGGATTGGTACGGGACGCCTGGCGGGGTGCGCACCTGGGGGCCGGGCGGGCCGTCGTCGTGCTGGGAGCGCGGTGGGGCATCGGGCCGGGCGCGTTGTCGGGTGCCGGGCGGGCAGTTCGGCGGGGTGCGCACCTGGGGGCCGGGCGGGGCGTCATGTCGGGAGCGCGGGATGTCCGTCGTCCCCGGGGCGCCCGGGCCCGCCATCGGGGCCGAGGTGGCCATGGCGCGGCGCATGCGGACAAGGGCGCGGGCCGCCTTCGCGGGACCCCGCATGGGCGGGAGGGGGCCGGGGAGGTCGCCCGGCGCGGGGACGGGGGCGGTGTGCAGGAGGGCCAGCAGGGTGCCCGCCTCCTCCCAGGGGGCGGCCGCCGGATCGTGCGGGTCCACGGGAGTGCCGTACGGCCACACGGTGCCGAGCCGCCCGCCGGGGAGCGGCACCGGTCCGCCCCCGTACGCCGGGGGCAGCAGCACCCCGGCGTACTGCGGAGCAGCCGCGGCGCCCAGCCGCACGGCGAGGGCTCGCGGGTCCGTTCCCGCCGCGTGGGCCTTGGCGACCCGCCCGGCCACGCGCACCACGGTCCCGTCCGCCCGCTCGGCCACCACCTGCGCGGCAGTCCCGTCGCCCGGCACACCATCCGCCTCGTCCCATACCGTGCCACCCCTCCCGCCGGCCAGCCGGGCCAGTGCCCGGCACAGCGCGGCATCGCGGACGGGGAGGTCGGATGAGGGCACGGCAGAACTCCTGAAGGAGGGGATGCCAGCGTACGGCGGCCCGGGACGGACGACAGACGGGCGTATCGCTGCCCGGCGACGACACTTCTTCAGGGCGGGTGGCCCCTGGGCGGACGATGCCCCTGGGAAACAGCAGCTCCCCGGCCTGGGCAACGGTCCGGGGCCGCGACCCCGGGATGGTCGGGAAGGTCGAGTCCTCGGTGCTCAGCGCGCTGGCTGCTGTCGCTGCCATCCGCCGTGCTTCCTGGGCCAGGTCCGGCCGGCCAGCCCGGGGCCGCGACCCCGGGGTGGGGACGGCTCCGAGCGGACGGGCGGTCCCGGGGACAGCAGCTCGCCGGGCTGGACGCGGTTCCCGGGCGGAAACGCCCCGAACCGGGCGGCGAGCGCCGGGCGGACGCGAGCGCCGGGCGGACGGCGGTCCGGGCGGGACGGCGGCCCCGAGCCGGGTGGCTGCCCGAACCGGACAACGGCTCCGAGCGGACAGCCGGCCCCAGGTTCGGCGGCGGCTTCGAAGCAGGCGGTCCCAGACCGGACGCTGGTCCGCAGCCGGACAGACGACGGGCGGCCCCGAGCCGGACGGCCGCACAAGCCGGACGGCCGCCACAGAAAAACAACGGCCCCAAGCTCGGCGGCAGCCCCCGGTTGGGCGGCAGCCTCAGGCGACGACGGCCCAAGCCGGACGCGACCCCAAGCCGGACAGCGGCCCTGGCCGAAGGCGGTCCCAGGCTGGGCGGCGGCCCCAAAGCGAAAGCAGCCCCAAGCTCGGCGGAAGCCCCAGGCGATAACAGCCCAAGCCGAACAGCGGCCCCGGCCAAAGGCGACCCAAGCCGGACAGCAGCCCCAAGCCGACAGCGGCCCCCGACCGGAAGCGGCCCCAGGCTGGGCCGCCGCCTCAAGCGACAGGCAGTCCCAGCTGGGGTGCGGCCTCAAGCGGCAGGCGGTCCGGGGCATGCCGAGGCCCGGGCAGCTCCCCAGCTGCCCGGGCCTCTTGCCGTCCGCCGCACCCCCGTCCCCACGGGGCTGTTACCACCGGAAGTCCCCGACCCGGTCCGCTCCACCGGGCCCGGGGTCCCTCAGGACCCCAGCATTCCGGCAACGGACGACGCCTGTGTCGCCACCATCCGGCCCCAGCCCGTGACGAAGCCGAGGACGACGGCGAGCGGCAGCACCATGGCGGCTGCCACGAGCGGATGCCGGCGCCCGCCGGGACGGGTACCGAGAGCGGCCAGGGCCGCCAGCTTTCCCTTCCCTCTGGGCGCCGTGCGCCCGGCGGTGTGCGCCATGATCCGCTCCTGTCGTCGTATGGGGCGGCGGACGTGTGACCTCGGGGGACGAGTGCTGCGTCCGCCGCTTGACCACAACATTAGGCAAGCGGCCGCACAGCGGCGTCATGCGCGCGTACCGACTCGGGGGCCTCCCCCAGGATGACGTGGCGCGACCCCGACTACTCCCCAGGGTGGAGGCGCCGTCGCGTTTCCCGGGGTCTTCCCCCAGGGGGTACCCCCGGCAGCCGGAAGGAGCCTCTCCGCCGGGGGGGAGAGAGAACGCTCCCCCCGTGGGTGAGTTCGCTCACTCCGTCCCGGAACCGCACCCGCCCGCCGGGCGGCCCCGACGGACCGTCACCACCGCAACCGGCCCTCGTGGGAAGTGCGCGAAGGCGCCCGCGCCCGGGGGCGCCCTCGCGTCCGTCGCGCCGTCAAACCACGGGCGGAGCATGCCGCTTGGGGGCAGTGCGCCGGGGCGCGGAGGCGCGCGAGCCCGGCGCGTCCCGCCTACTTCGTGTGCGGGGGAGGACTCTGACATTCCGTCTGGCGCGGCGTGCGCGGCCTATCGTCGGCATGCGGCGGCAGTCCGTAAGCTGTGCTCGTCAGACGGACCGGTCAGTGGGTGGGGCCTCCCCACCGGGCACCGGAGGTGGGGTGCACGCCCACCGGACACCGGAGGTAGGGAACGGACATGGCGATGATGCGGCTCCGGCGAGAGGACCCGCGAGTCGTCGGCTCGTTCAGGCTCCACCGCCGCCTGGGGGCCGGTGGCATGGGCGTGGTCTACCTCGGTTCGGACCGGCGCGGCCAGCGGGTGGCGCTGAAGGTGATCCGCCCGGACCTCGCCGAGGACCAGGAGTTCCGCTCGCGCTTCGCCCGGGAGGTCTCGGCGGCGCGGCGCATCCGCGGCGGGTGCACGGCCCGGCTGGTGGCGGCCGATCTGGAGGCCGACCGCCCCTGGTTCGCCACCCAGTACGTGCCCGGCCCCTCCCTGCACGACAAGGTGAACGAGGGCGGTCCGCTGCCCGCCGCGCAGGTCGCCTCGATCGGTGCCGCGCTGGCCGAGGGGCTGGTCGCGGTCCACGAGGCGGGCGTCGTCCACCGCGACCTGAAGCCGTCGAACATCCTGCTGTCCCCCAAGGGTCCCCGCATCATCGACTTCGGCATCGCCTGGGCGACGGGCGCCAGCACGCTCACCCACGTCGGCACCGCCGTGGGCTCCCCGGGGTTCCTGGCGCCCGAGCAGGTGCGGGGCGCGGCGGTGACACCGGCGACGGACGTGTTCGCGCTGGGCGCCACGCTGGCGTACGCGGCCACGGCCGACTCCCCCTTCGGGCAGGGCAGTTCGGAGGTCATGCTCTACCGGGTGGTGCACGAGGAGCCGCAGCTGGACGCCGTGCACGCGGCGCTGGCACCGCTGATCCGGGCCTGTCTCGTCAAGTCCCCGGAGGACCGGCCCAGCACGCTCCAGCTCTCCC
>NZ_VJOK01000001.1:1103894-1120587 GCF_013302895.1 Streptomyces albus subsp. chlorinus
GTGGGCGGAGCGGCCCGGCGGTGCTCAGGAGCACCGCCTCACCACGTCACCGGTTCCCGGCGCACCGCAGGAGCAGCGCCTCATCAACGTCAGCGCCTCATCACGTCACCACGTCCCAGCGTCACCGCCTCGAAGCGTCACCGCCTCACCGCACCACCGCGTCACCACCTCACCGCGTCGCCACCTCACCGCGTCACCGCGTAGAAGGCCACCGCCGCCGCGGCGCCGACGTTGAGGGAGTCCACTCCGTGGGCCATGGGGATGCGGACCCACTCGTCGGCGGCGCGCAGGGCGCGGGTGGTCAGGCCGTTGCCCTCGGCGCCGAGCATCAGTGCCGTCCGCTGGTCGCCGCCGGTGGGGACGGTGTCGAGGGGGACGGCCTTCTCGTCGGGGGTGAGCGCCAGCAGCTGGAAACCGGCGTCGCGCACCGTCTCCAGGCCGCGCGGCCAGGTCTCCAGGCGGGCGTAGGGGACGGCGAAGACGGCGCCCATGGAGACCTTCACCGAGCGGCGGTAGAGCGGGTCGGCGCAGTCGGGCGAGAGGAGGACGGCGTCCATGCCCAGCGCGGCGGCGCTGCGGAAGATGGCGCCGATGTTGGTGTGGTCGTTCACCGCCTCCATGATCACGACCCGGCGGGCCGTCGTCAGCAGACCGGCGGGCGCGGGCAGGGGCTTGCGCTGCATGGAGGCGAGGGCGCCGCGGTGCACGTGGTATCCGGTGACGCGTTCGGCCACCTCGGGGCTGACGGCGTAGACGGGGGCGGGCACCTCGTCGATGACGTCCCGCATCACGTCGAGCCACTTCGCGGACAGCAGCATCGACCGCATCTCGTACCCGGCCTGCCGGGCCCGGCGGATGACCTTCTCGCCCTCGGCGATGAACAGCCCCTCGGCGGGCTCGCGTTTGCGGCGCAGTTCCACATCGGTGAGACCGGTGTAGTCGCTCAGCCTCGGGTCGTCGGGGTCGTCGACGGTGACGATCCCGCGGGCCGGCGGGTCCGGGGGTGTCCCGGGGGAGGATGGTGTAGCCACAGGCCGATACTGCCTTGTCGCGCTCGAAGTGCCAATGCGTCGTTACTGCCGCGTACGGGCGGGGTGTCACTCCCCCGCCGTGCCGTCGGGGCGCGGGTTCACGGCCACCACGTCCCCGATCACGATGACGGCCGGCGGGCGCACCCCCTCGGCGGCGGCCCGCTCGGCGGCCGTGGCCAAAGTGGCGTCCACCCGGCGCTCGGTCGCCATGGTGCCCTCCTGGATCATGGCGACGGGGGTGTCCTCCGGGCGGCCGTGGGCGAGCAGGGCCGCCGCGATGGCGCCGAGGTTCTCCACCGCCATCAGCAGTACGAGGGTGCCGCGCAGCCGGGCCAGCGCGGGCCAGTCCACCAGCGAGCGGGGGTCGTCGGGGGCGACGTGCCCGCTGACGACGGTGAACTCGTGGGCCACGCCCCGGTGGGTGACGGGGATGCCGACGGCACCGGGCACGCTGATGGAGCTGGAGATACCGGGTACGACGGTGACCTGGACGCCCTCGGCGGCGAGCTGCTGCGCCTCCTCCATGCCCCGGCCGAAGACGAAGGGGTCACCGCCCTTGAGGCGTACCACGGACCTGCCCGCCTTGGCGTGTTCGACCAGGACGGCGTTGATCGCCTCCTGTGCCATGGCCCGGCCGTAGGGGATCTTCGCCGCGTCGATGATCTCGACGTGCGGCGGAAGTTCGTCCAGCAGGTCGCGGGGGCCGAGCCGGTCGGCGACGACGACGTCGGCCTCGGCCAGCAGGCGGCGGCCCCGCACGGTGATCAGGTCCGGGTCGCCGGGCCCGCCGCCGACCAGCGCGACACCGGGCGAGCGAGGGGCACGCTGCTCGGCGACGAGCGTGCCGTCACCGAGCCGCGCGACGATGGCGTCCCGTATCGCGGCCGAGCGGCGCGGGTCCCGGCCCGCGGTGCCGTGCACTCCGCTGGTCAGCACGGCGACGGTGATGCCGTCGCTGCGGCCGGTCGCCGGCGTCCAGGCGGTGCCCTCGTCCGCGTCGTCGGCCCGTACGCACCACACGCGGCGGGACTCGGCCTCGGCGACGATCGCGGCGTTGACGGCCGGGTCGTCGGTGGCCGCGAGCGCGTACCAGGCGCCCGCCAGGTCGCCGTCCCGGTAACTGCGGCGCTCCCAGGTGATCTCCCCGCCGGCGACCATCGCCTCGACGGAGGGCGTCACCTCGGGCGAGACGACCGTGACGTCCGCACCCGCCGCCAGCAGCGCGGGGAGACGGCGCTGGGCGACGGTGCCGCCGCCGACCAGCACGACACGGCGCCCGGCCAGGCGGAGTCCTACGGGATAGGCGGGAGCGGCGGAGGTTTCCGACATCTGGGACGGCATCCTTCTCGGTGGGATCGGCTCGCGGACCGAGCCGGGGACGATGCCGCTGCGGCAGTGGAGCGGCCGGGACGGACAGGCGGTGGGGACAGCCTATGCGGGAGCGGACAGCGCGGCTGTTCCGCAGGTCACGGACGGGTCGGGGAGGCGGTGGCGCAGGTCGCGGACAGGTCCGGGGGCGGTGGTGCACGTCACGGACAGGTCCGGGGGCGGTGGCTTCGGCGGTCCGCCCTTCACCGGGAGGGCGCCCGCCCCTTCCCGTTCACCGGGACGGGAGCCCGCCCCTTCCGGCGGGCGCCGCGGAACGGCACGGACGGCTGTGACACGGTGCCCCGGCCGACGGACCGGGGCGCCTCGGACGCAGCGGACCGCATCCGTGGGCCGGGCCGGCCTCGTCCCGAGCGGGAGAGCGCCGCCCTCCTGCCGAGCGGGAGAGCGCGGAGGACGGCGGAGCCGGGCGGACGTACCGGCCCTGCCGACATCGGCGAGCCGACACCGGCCCGTTGCCCGCACGCCCCAGGACGCCGGGCAGCGGGCCGGTGGCCGGCCCGGACGCCGGGCTGTCGGCCGGCGGTCGGCCCGCGAGCCCACAGCCGCGCGCCCGGGCCCCACAACCCTCACGGCCCTACGGCGCCACGGTCGCGCGGCGGACCGGTCCGGGTCCGCGGCCGAGGACGGGCCGCGAACCGGAGCGCCAGGCTCAAGCCGGCGGTGAGGCGCGGGCGGCGGACACGGGCGGAGCACCGTGGAGCGCTGCTCCGCCGCGTGCCGCCGCTCCGCGTCCGCCGGCCGTGCTCAGCCCTTCTCGGTGACACCCGCGCCGTCGAACGTGGCGACCTCGTGCATCGCGCGGGCGGCGCTCTGCACCATCGGCAGGGCCAGCAGTGCGCCGGTGCCCTCGCCGAGCCGCAGGTCGAGGTCGACCAGCGGTCGCAGCCCCAGCTTGGTGAGGGCGGCGACGTGGCCGGGCTCCGCGCTGCGGTGCCCCGCGATGCAGGCGGCCAGCGCCTCGGGCGCCACCGCGCGGGCCACCAGGGCGGCGGCACCGGCACTGACGCCGTCGAGGATGACGGGGGTGCGCAGCGAAGCACCGCCGAGGATCAGCCCGACCAGCGCCGCGTGCTCCAGCCCGCCGAACGCCTCCAGCATCCCGATCGGGTCGGCCGGATCGGGCTGGTGGCGCTCCAGCGCGCGCCGGACGACCTCCACCTTGCGGGCGTGCGTCTCGTCGTTGATGCCGGTGCCGCGCCCGGTGACCTCGGCGGGGTCGGCGCCGGTGCACGCGGCGATCAGGGCGGCGGAAGCCGTGGTATTGGCGATGCCCATCTCACCGGTGAGCAGCGCCTTGTTGCCCGCGGCCACCAGGTCGCGCGCCGTCTCGATGCCGACCTCGACGGCCCGCTCCACCTCTTCGCGGCTGAGTGCGGGCCCCGCCGTCATGTCGGCGGTGCCGGGGCGGACCTTGCGGGGCAGCAGGCCGGGCTGCGCGGGCAGCTCGGCGGCCACCCCGACGTCCACGACGCAGACCTCGGCGCCGACCTGGTTGGCGAACGCGTTGCAGACCGCGCCGCCGCCCAGGAAGTTGCCCACCATCTGCGCGGTGACCTCCTGCGGCCAGGGGGTGACCCCCTGCGCGTGCACTCCGTGGTCGCCCGCGAACACCGCGACGGCGGCGGGCTCGGGGATCGGCGGCGGGCACTTGCGCGAGAGGCCGCACAGCTGCGCCGAGATGATCTCCAGCATGCCGAGCGCGCCGGACGGCTTGGTCATCCGCTTCTGCCGCTCCCACGCCTCACCGAGCGCCTTGGCGTCCAGCGGGCGGATGGTGCCCAGCGTCTCGGCGAGCATGCCCGTCGGCTCGGCGCCGGGCAGCGCGCGGCGCCCGTACGACTCGTCATGGACGACCCATGAGAGCGGGCGCCGCTTCGACCAGCCCGCCTGCATCAGCTCCGGTTCGTCCGGGAACTCGTCCACGTACCCCACGCACAGGTACGCCACGACCTCCAGGTGCTCGGGCAGTTCGAGCGTGCGCACCAGCTCGCGCTCGTCGAAGAAGCTGACCCAGCCGACGCCCAGCCCCTCGGCCCGGGCGGCCAGCCACAGGTTCTCCACGGCGAGCGCCGAGGAGTACGGCGCCATCTGCGGCTGCGTCTGACGGCCCAGCGTGTGCCGGCCGCCGCGCGTCGGGTCCGCCGTCACCACGATGTTGACAGGGGTGTCGAGGATCGCCTCGATCTTCATTTCCTTGAACTGCTTCGCCCGCCCCTTGGGCAGCGACTTGGCGTACGCCTCGCGCTGACGCTCCGCCAGCTCGTGCATGGTCCGCCGGGTCTCCTCGGAGCGGATGACCACGAAGTCCCACGGCTGCGAGTGCCCGACACTGGGCGCCGTGTGCGCCGCCTCCAGGACGCGGAGCAGCACCTCGTGCGGGATCGGGTCGGGGCGGAAACCGTTCCGGATGTCCCTCCGCTCGCGCATGAGGCGGTGGACGGCCTCCCGTTCGGCCTCGGCGAAGCCGGGCGCGGGCTCCCCCTCGGGCTCCCCCGTGGGCGGGTCACCACCGTCCGGGGCGGTCCCCGCACCCTCGGCGGCTTCGCCTCCGGCGGCTTCGCCCTGCGTGGCTTCCCCCTGGGGGACCTCAGCGGCCTCTCCCTCGGCGGCCTCCGCTTCCTCCCCGGCGGTCCCGGCCCCGGCCTCGGCCGCCTGGGCCTCGTCCGTGGTCTCCGCGTCCGCTCCCTGCGCGCCTGCGGTCTTCGTGTCCACGGTCTCCGTTTCCGCGGCCTGCGCCTCCACGGGCTCCTCGTCGGCGGTCTCCGTGGCCACGGCCTCCGCCTCGGCGGTCCCCGCGTCGGCTGCGGTGGCCTCTTGTGTTTCGTCGGTGGTCTCCGGGCCCGCGGAGGCGCCCCCCTCGGTCCCGCCGGCGGCCGGTTCCGTCACCGGATCCTCGCCGGTCGCCATCCCGCTCTCCGCCTCGGGGTCCTGAGCACCGCCGTCGCCCTCCTGGGAGGGTGCGGATTCCTCCTGGGAAGGAGCGGATTCCCCCTGGGGGGAGCGGACTCGCCTGCCGGGGCCTCCTCTTCGGGCGATGCGGGGGCCTCGGAGGCGGGCGCTCCGGCGCCGGTCCCGGCCGGGGAAGCCGCCGTCTCCCCGGGCGCGGACGCGGCCACTGCCTCGACCGCTGCCTCGGAGTCAGCTCCGGTCGCGGCGTCCGGCTCGGGAGCCGGGACGGACGCGGCCGACGGCTGAGGCGTGGCCGGGGACTCGGCGGCGGCCGGGGGCTCGGCGGCCGGCGATGCGGAGGTGGTGGCCTCCGCCACCGCAGCCGACTCCGACGCCGCGGTCCCCGACGCAGCCGTCTCGGGCGCCGATTCGGCGGCCTCCCCCACGGGTTCGGCAGCGGCGGCCCGATCCTCGTCGGCCTCCGGCTGTGCCGACGCCTGCTGCGTCTCCGCGGCGGCGGGCTCCGGCCCCTCGGGGGTCCCGGGTGTGCCGGGTGTGCCGGGGGCGGCTGGGGATTCGGCAGCTTGGGCGGCTTCGTCGCTCTTGGAGGTCGCGGCCTGCTCGGACTGCGGCTCCTCCGCCGACCCGGCGGCCCCAGCCGCCGCCTCCGCCTCGACCGCCTCGGCAGCGCCGGTCTCGGCGGCGTCGAATTCGCCGGCATCGGCATCGGCATCAGCGGAGCCGGTTTCGGCAGCACCGCTCCCGGCCGCTTCCGCCCCGGCTGCGGCTGTTCCAGCGCCGGTCTCGGCAGTGGCGGCAGCGGCGGCGGCTCCGGCGGCGTCCGTCGTCACCGCGCCCGTCTCCACCACGTCCGTCTCCCCGCCACCGGTCTCCGCGCGGTCGGCGCCCGATGCCGCGGTCCGCGCGCCGGCGTCCGTCCCGTCGGCGTCCCCGCCGGTGGGCGCTTCCTGGCCGGCGGGTCCGGAGGCTTCGTCGGCGGACTGCGGGGACGGGGTGTCCTCGGCCTGCGAAGCCGGGGCGTCCTCGGCCTGCTGGGGCGCGGCGTCGGGGGGCGTCTGCGTCGTGTCCGTCGTGGTGGCTGCGGGGGACGCGGGAGCCGTGGCCTGCCCCGGGATGACGGGGGGCTGCGGCTGGGCACCGGTCTGGTGGTCCGCGTCCTGGTTTATCGGTGGTGTTCCGGGCGACGGCTGGACGGCGCCCTGCTGCTGCCGGGGTTCGCCGGCCGCGCCCCCCTGCGCGGGGACGGTCGCCAGTCCGCCCGGCTGCGCCTCCTGCCGGGGCGAGGGCACGGTGTCGTTGACGGGGGCGTCCTCGGCGGGCAGCGGCGCGGCGACGGCTCCCTCTTGCGCGGCAGCGGCAGCGGCATCGGTTTCGGCCGCGACAGCGGGGGCGGGGGCCTGTTCCTGAGGGGTCTGTTCCTGAGGGGGCTGTTCCTGAGGGGCCTGGCCGTCACCCGGGCCGCCGTCCCCGCCGACCTGACCGGCCTGGCCGCCCTGACCGGCCTGGCCGTCCCGCGCGGTCGCGTCGGGTGTCCCGCCGCCCTCGGTTCCCGCGTCGCCGGGCGCCGTGGCGGACTCCTGCGCGGCCGGGGTCTGCTGCGGGGTCCCGGCCGCCGGGGGGTTTTCGGCGTCGGCTGCCGGAGCGACCGTTTCTGCCAGGGGGTTCGGGGCGGACGGGACGGCGGTGCCGGCCGCGTCGACGCCGGCGGCGGTCGCCTGGTCCGGGACGGCCGGGCCGGCCGAGGCCGCCGGATCGGCCGGTGACGGCGCCTGCTGGGCGGACCACTCCCCCGTCTCGGGCGGGAGTTGGCCGAGCTGCGGTCCGGGCAGCGGTTCCTCGACGACGGGCGCCGTGGCCTGCGGCTCCGGGGAGGGGACGGCCTGGCCGGACGGGTCGGGCCGGCCGGGACCCTGCTCAGGGACCGTGCCGGGTACGCCGACGGCACCGGGGGACGACGGGTCGCCGTCCGGGAGAGGCTGAGCTTCCGGTTGCGTCACCGTGCCGTCGGCCTGGACGGTCACCGTGCCGTCGGCATGAACCGTGGCGGTGTCGTCGGCCCGGACCGGCTGCCCGTCGGCGGGCTGTACGGGCATCGGCTGCGCGCCCGCCGTCTGCGGGTCCATGACAGCGGGACCTGCCGACTGGGGCTCCGCGGGCTGCTGTTCACCGGGGACGGCCTCCCCCGCCACGGCACCGTGCGCGGCCCCCGCGGGCTGGGCGGCGTCCGCCGGGAGGGGTGCCTGGACGCCCTGGGGGGCCGGAGCCTGCTGGGCGTCCTCGCCCACGGTCCGCTGGGGCTGTTCGCCGGGGAGCCGCCCGTCCGCCGGGGCGGCGGGCTGCGCGGGTGCGGTCGGGCGGCCCGCCGGGGCACCCTGGACCGGCGCCGCCTGCGGGGTGGCCGCCTGGGCCGTGGGGCGCTCGGAGAGGGGACGGACGGTGCCGGACTGCTCGGGAACGGGCGGCCCGAGGTGGAGGGGGCGGCGGGTGCCGTGGCTGGGGGTGCTGTGCGTGGAGGTCTGCGCGGTCTGCGGCTGCTGGGGCGGGCGTACGGCGCTCACATCGATGGCGCCCGAGTCGCGGCCGTCGGTCTCGTGGGGGCCGGGGGCCGCGGCGACGGCCGTGTCCGGCTGCGGGACGGCGTCGGGGGCCGGGCCGGGTTCGGCCTGCGGCTGCGCGGCGGCCTGCGGTTCGGCGGGCTGCACGTCGGGCTGTACGTGCTGCTGCGGGTACGCGCTCTCGGGGCCGTATCCGGGCTGGGGGCCGTGCTGGGCGTAGCCGTTGACGCCCACCGCGTCGCCCTGGCCGTACGTCGCCTCCGGCGCGTACGGCTCGGCCGGCTGCGCCAACTGCGCGTCGGTGAACGGCTGCTGGGCGGCGTGGCCACCGGCTGCCTGGGCGTGCGGGTCGTACGCGTACCCGTAGCCGCCGGGGTCCGGCATCGGGCCCGGCGGGCCCGGGTGTTCGGGCTGGGGCTGCGGCATCGGCTGCGCCTGGGGGGCCTGGCCCTGCGGCTGCGCGGGGCCGGGCGCGGGCTGCTCGCTCCAGGCTCCCTGCGCCGAGGGCATCAGCAGAAGGTCCTCTTCGTCGTGGGAGCCGTGGAGGCCATGGGGGTCGTGCGTCTCGTGGTGGGGGCCGGGGGCGCCGTGGGGGTCCGGGGCGGTTCCCAGCCCGTCCGTGACGCCGGCTGCCGGGTCGGCGAAGGGGTAGGCGCCGGAGGCCGGGACGCCCGGCTGCCCCTCCTGCTGCTGCCCGCCTGCGTTCTCCGGCAGCCCCTCTCCCGGGATCTGACCGGTGTCAGTCATGCGTTCCCCTCGCGCATCGCTGGTGCTCCTTCCAACCCGGCGGACGGACCGCCGCGCCCCGTAGATGAAGAACGAGCACGCACTCTGTGCGGCACGTGCCTCCGCCTACACCATTCGGACAATGACGGACGAAGCGTCAACCCCGAACGGTGGCACAACAGTCCATCAGCCTACCCGTCACAGAGTGCCGCACCGGCCATGGGTGGGAGAGAAACAGCACTTCTGCGGGGTTCGTCCCGCAGCGGATCACAGGGGTTCAGTGCCGGACACCGGACAGCAGGAAGACGACGGCCCGTTCGGTTTCGGTCCACTGCGCCGTCTCCAGTCCGACGGACTGGAGCAGGGCGCACTCGACGGTGTAACCGCGCTCGGCGAGCGCCCTTCCCAACTCCTCTGCCTCGTCTCTGGTGGCGGCGTGCGTGACGATGCGCGCGGGGCGGCGGTCGGCCACGGCGGTGACCGTCGCCGCTCCCCCGCCGCCGACGCGCACCACGTCCGGCTCGGGAAGGTCCTCCAGGATGTGCGGGGCGAGGCCGTGGACCGTCTCCAGCTGGACGCCGAAGCGCCGGGCGGCGGCGTGGACGCGGGCACAGGCGTCGGCGTCGGCGTCGACGGCGATGACGGCGGCGCCGAAGCGCGCCGCCTCCACCGCGAGGGCTCCGCTGCCCGCGCCGATGTCCCAGACGAGGTCGCCGATGCGGGGTCCGAGGCGGGCGAGTTGGGCGGCGCGCAGCTGTGCGGCCTCGCCGGCGCGGGAGGGGCCGGCGTCGTGGCCGGCGTACTCGGCCACCGGCAGGGCCCAGCCGCGGACGGCGGGCGGGTAGCCGACCTCGTGCCCGGCGAGCCACGCGGTGCCCTGCGGGGCCCCGGTGTCGGCCCCGGCACCGGTCCCGCCCGCGACGATGACGACGTTGGGGTCGCGCCAGGTGTGGTCGGCGACCTTGTCGGAGGTCAGCACGGTGACCTGTTCCCGGTCGGTGCCCAGCGCCTCGCAGATGACGAAGGTGCGGTGGACGCCGGTCAGCAGCAGTGCGAGTTCGGCGGGGCCGGCACCCGGCGAGGTGAGGACGGCGACCTTCTTGTGGGCGCGGCAGACGTTGACCGCGCGGCGCAGGGTGCGGCTGTTGGCGACGACGAGCTGGGCGTCGTCCCAGGGCATCCCGGCGCGGGCGAAGGCGGCGGCGATGGCGGAGACGGCGGGCACGACCTCGACCTCCAGACCGTGCTCCGGGGCGCGCAGGGTGCGCACGACGCCGAAGAAGCCGGGGTCGCCGTCGGCGAGGACCACGGCGGAGCCGCGGTGGCGGGCGATGCGGCGGGCCGCGAGGCCGACGCTGCCGAGCCGGATGCGCTCGGCGTGCGGGGGCACCTCGGGCAGCGCGAGGTGGTGGGCGGCGCCGGCGACGAGGGTGGCCGCTGAGAGGGCCGAGCGGGCGGCGTCGGTCAGCGGCGAACCGTCCCACCCGATCACCGTGACGCGGTCGGCCATGCTGGGTGTCTCCTGGCTGGTCTGGGCTCATCGCAGGTCGGGGCCCACTGAGGGTACCCCCTCTTCCGGTTCTCCCGGCGGGGGCGGCCTCCCGCGCCCGCGGGCGGCCCTGGCCGTCACCAGGCGCGGGGCGGCAACTGCTCGAAGGAGCCGTCGAGATCCTCCGGGAGGAGGCTCCAGACGATGAGGTCGGTGCGGATCTCGGCCCAGCCGCTCTCCGGGGGCGCCGCCTGCCGCGCGCCGGCGGATCCGTCGTGGGATCCGCCCCGGGACCCGTCCTGGGATCCGTCCTGGGACCCGTCCTGGGAGGGGTCCCAGTTCTCGGTGCGGGTGCGCGCTATCCAGGCGTTGCGCAGCACTCCCTCGCTGATGCAGCCCAGCTTCTGGGCGACCTGCTGGGCGGCGGTGTTGTCGGCCGGGGTGCGCAGCTCCAGGCGCTCGAACTTCTGGTCCTGGAAGAGCCACTGGGCGACGGCCAGCAGCGATTCGGAGGCGTAGCCCTCGCCGCGGGCCCAGGAGGCGGTGGCGTACACGGCCTCGGCGGACAGGACGTGCCAGTCGGCGCCGCGCAGTTCCACCACGCCGACCAGGCGCTGGGTGAGGAACTCGGTGACGGCGAAGACGATGCCGTCGCCGCTGGTGCGCCGGGCGGGGGCGCGGCGGGTGACGAAGTCCCGGGCCTCGTCCTCGGTGTAGGGGACGGGCGACGTCAGCCAGGCGGTGATCTGGTCGTCGGCCATCATCGCGGTCAGCGCGGGGACGTCCGCTTCCTCGAACGGGCGCAGCACGAGCCGGTCCGTGCTGATCGAGATGTCCGGGAAGGTCGAGGTCATGCGCCGCTCCTACACGTCGGGGTGCACAGCATGCAGCATCGGCACCGTGATGTGCAGCGCCGGGCCCCCCTTCACAGGCGGGGCCCGGCGCTGGTTAGAGACTTGTCGACACGGGGACTTCCCCCCGGTTCAGGCCGCGGGTCTCACGATCCCACGGGCCCGAAGGCCGGCTCGATGGCCCCCTGGTACTTGTCCTCGATGAACCGCTTGACCTGCGGGGAGTTGAGGAGCTTGGCAAGCTTCCTGATCCGCGGGTCGTCCTGGTGGCCGTCCTTGACCGCGAGGAAGTTCGCGTACGGGTTGCCCTTGGCCTTCTCCGCGACCAGCGCGTCCTTGGCCGGGTTGAGGTCCGCGTCCACGGCGTAGTTGCCGTTGACGACGGCGGCGTCCACGTCGTCGAGGGCGCGCGGGACGGCCGCGGCCTCCAGCTCCTTGAACTCCAGGCCCTTCTTGTCCGCGATGTCGCCGAGGGTGGCCTCCGGCCCGGCGCCCGGCTTCAGCTCGATGAGCCCGTGGTCGGCCAGCAGGTGGAGGGAGCGCCCCTCGTTGGTGCTGTCGTTGGGGACGGCGACGGTGTCACCGGACCCGATGCCCTTCAGGCTCTTCTCCTTCTTGGAGTAGAGGCCCAGCGGCTCCAGCTCGACGTTGACGACCGGCCGGATGTGGGTCTTCTGCTTCTTGTTGAAGTCGTCCAGGTACGGCTTGTGCTGGAAGAAGTTGGCGTCGACCTCGCCGGACTCGGTCGCGGTGTTGGGCACGACGTAGTCGTTGAACTTGCGGATGTCGAGCTTGAGCCCCTCCTTGGCGGCGAGGTGCTTCTCGACGTACTCCAGGATCTCCGCGTGCGGGGTGGGCGAGGCGGCGACCTTGAGGGTCTGCTTGTCCTCGCCGCCGGTGCCGATGCCGTAGCCGATCAGGGCGAGCGGGACGACCACCGCGGCGGCCACCGCCACGGCGCGGCCCCGGCCGAGGCGGGCGAGCCGCTTGCCCGCGCCCCCGTCGGCCGAGCCCCGGTTGGCCGCCAGCAGGCGGACGACGGCGTCACCGATGATCTGGACGGCGGTGACGATGACGATCAGCGCGACCACCGTGGCGACCATGACGCTGGTCTCGAAGCGCTGGTAGCCGTACTGCACCGCGACCGAGCCCAGTCCCCCGCCGCCGACGGTGCCGGCCATCGCCGAGTAGCCGATGAGGACGATCACCGTGGTGGTCAGCCCGGCCACCAGGGAGGGCAGCGCCTGCGGGAGCAGCGCCTTGAAGACGACTGTGGGGGTGCCGCCGCCCATCGCCTGCACGGCCTCGACCAGGCCGCGGTCCACCTCGCGGATCGCGGTCTCCACCAGCCGTGCGAAGAACGGGATGGCACCGATGGCCAGCGGCACGATGGCCGCGGTGGAGCCGACGGACTGGCCGACCACGAAGCGGGTGAAGGGGATCAGCGCGATCAGCAGGATGATGAACGGCAGGGATCTGCCGATGTTCACGACCGCGCCGACGATCTTGTTGACCGGCGCGTTCCGCAGCATCCCGCCCTTGTCGGTCAGGACGAGCAGCACACCGAGGGGCAGGCCGCCGATCAGCGCGATGATCGCGGACCAGCCGACCATGTAGAGGGTGTCCCAGAACCCCTGGAACAGCAGCGGCTGTATCTCGGACCAGCTCACTTGGCACCCTCCTTGACGAGGCCGGAGGCGTCCCCGCCGGCCTTCTTCGCGTCCCGCGCGTCGTCCGCGTCCCCCGCGGTGTCCTTCGCGGCGTCCTTCGCGTCCGCGCCCGCGGCCACGTCGGCGACGTCCACGGTCAGCCCCTGCTCGCGCAGGAACCCGATCGGCACGACGTTGTCCTCGAAGCTGCCGGGCAGCTCGATGCGCATCCGGCCCACCTGCTTGCCCGCGACGGTGTCCATGGCCGCGCCGAGGATGGAGATGTCCACGTTGTAGGTGCGCGACAGCTTGGAGATCACCGGCTCGGTGGTGGTCTCCCCGTGAAAGGTGACGTCCACCACCGTGCGGCCCGGCGCGGAGGGCACCCCGCCCACCGGGAACAGCTCACGGGCCAGCTCGGAACCGGGCGTGGCCAGCAGCTCGGGGACGGTGCCGGACTCGGTGATACGGCCGGACTTCATCAGCGCCGCCGAGTCGCAGACCGCCTTGACGACCTCCATCTCGTGCGTGATCAGCAGCACGGTCAGCCCGAGCTGCTCCTTGAGGTCGCGCAGCAGCTTCAGGACGGAGCGGGTGGTCTCCGGGTCGAGCGCGGAGGTGGCCTCGTCGGAGAGCAGCACCTTGGGGTCGCCGGCCAGCGCGCGGGCGATGCCGACCCGCTGCTTCTGGCCGCCGGACAGCTGCGCGGGGTGGGCCTTGGCCTTGTCGGCGAGCCCGACCAGCTCCAGCAGCTCGTGGGCCTTGCGGGTGCGCTCCTGGCCGGAGTGGCCCAGGATCTCCAGCGGCAGCTCGACGTTGCCGAGCACGGTGCGCGAGGAGAGCAGGTTGAAGTGCTGGAAGACCATGCCGATGCGGCCGCGTGCCCGGCGCAGCTCCTTGCCCGCCCGCTTGCCGCTCCCGGCCAGCGCGGTCAGCTCCTGACCGTCGACGGTGACCGTGCCGGAGGTGGGGCGCTCCAGGAGGTTGACGCAGCGGATGAGCGAGGACTTCCCGGCGCCGCTCCGGCCGACGACGCCGAAGACCTCGCCCTCGTCGACGTGGAGATCGACGCCGTCCAGTGCGGTGACCTCGCGGTCCCGTGTGCGATAGACCTTCGTGAGGTCCTTAGTCGTGATCACAGAAACGTCCGTGGGTGTCGGTGGGATGAGCGTTGCTGGATGCCGTCGAGGGGAGCGCGCGGCGCGGGCCCCGGCGAAGGCGGGCAGAGCTGTCCCGCGGCCGCGGTGCGGTGGCGGGTGGGGTGGACCGCGGGGCGGTCCGGTGGCTCTGCCGGCGGGCGGGGTGTGCGGGCTCGTGACTCGCTTCGGGGCGCGAGTCGCCTCGGTCAGCTCAGGCGGGGGCCCTCAGCGGGCACACATTCGCCGCGCGGTGTGCGACGGCCAGGCACGCGTGCACAGACAACGAGCACCGGGCGTCCAGGTCGCCTCGGTCGCAAGCGTGCGGCAGCTCGTCGTGTTCATGGTGGTCAGTAAACCAGATGGGACGGATGGTGCCGAGGGCGCTGTCCGCATGCCGGACACGGTGCTGGACACCGCCTGACCGCCGACACCCTCCGGCACTGGCCGGACGGGCTCAGTCCTCGGCGACGACCGTCACTCCGCGGTCCGTGACCTGCGTGGTCACCGAGCCCAGGTTCTCGACGACCACGTCGGCCCGCAGCCGGCCGCGCTCGTGCGTTGTGGCCAGACCCACGGTGCGCATGCCCGCCCGGCGCCCCGCCTCCAGCCCCGCCGGGGCGTCCTCGAAGACCACGCAGTTCCCGGGCTCCGCGCCCAGCTTCCCGGCCGCGCGCAGATAGGGCTCCGGGTCGGGCTTGCCGCGGGTGATGTCGTCGGCGGCGATCACCAGCGGCGCCTCGATGCCGACCGCGCGCAGCCGGGCCTCGGCCAGCTCCCGGGTGGCCGAGGTGACCACGGCCCAGCTCCCCTCGGGCAGCGAGGCCAGCAGCTCGGCGGTGCCGGGCAGCGGGACGACGCCGCCGTTCGGCACGTCCTCCACCTCCAGCCGCTCGATGCGCTCCAGCGCCTCGGGCACCCGCCCGGCGGGCACGAGGTCGGCGACGATGTCCCGGGCCGGCCGCCCGTGCAGCTCGACCGCCGCGAACTCCTCGTCGCCGATCCCGAACTCCCGCGCCCACCGCGTCCAGCAGCGGACCACCGACTCCATGGACGAGAGCAGGGTGCCGTCGTTGTCGAACAGCAGGGTCACGGGGGCGTCGAACTTCATGCCCGGCAGCGTACGCGGGCCCCGGGGGCGCGCGTCGACGGGCCCGGGTCCCCTTCTAGACTCCTTCACATGCTCACCCCGCTCACTGTCACGCTCGCCGTGGCCGCGCTCGTGCTGGCAGCGTGGTGCGGCTGGGCGGCCTACCGGGACCAGCCGACCAAGGACTGGCACTTCGCCGGCATGGCCGTGGTGACCCTGCTCGCCCTCGTCCAGCTGGTGATCGGGATCGTGCGGCTGGCCCAGGGCCAGGACCCCGTGGACGGCGCCGTGATCTTCGTCTCGTACCTGGTCGGCGTCGTGGCGTGCGTGCCCGTGGTGGGGCTCATCTCGCTGACCGAGCGCACCAAGTGGGGCTCGCTGACGGTGGTGGCGGGCGCCGTCGTGCTGGCGGTGCTCCAGGTGCGGCTCCACGACATCTGGGGAGGCGGCTTTGGTGCCTGAACCGACGACGAGCACGGCGGACGGGGCGGCCACACGGCCCCGGCGCACGGCACTGGCCACCGGCCCGGGAAAGCTGCTGGTCACGCTCTACGGGATCGTCGCGGTGGGCGCCACCTCGCGCTCCCTGGTGCAGCTGACGATGAACTACCACAAGGCGCCGCTGGCCTACAGCCTCTCCGCCGTGGCGGCCGTGGTGTACGCGTTCATCACGCTCTCCCTGGTCCGCGGCGGTGAGGGCGCCCGCAAGGCCGCCCTCACCTGCTGCGCGCTGGAACTCGCCGGCGTCCTGACCGTCGGCACCTGGACCCTGGCGGAGCCCTCCGCGTTCCCCGACGCCACCGTGTGGTCGGACTACGGGATGGGCTATCTGTTCATCCCGGTGATCCTGCCCCTGACGGGGATGTGGTGGCTGCGCAGCGGACACCGCGCCCCGGCGGCGGAGGCCGGGAGCTGAGGCGGTCCCGGCCTCCGTCCTGGGCGCTGGGGCCTAGGCGCTGGCGGCGTACTCGGTGGCCTCCTTCTGCAGGGCCACCAGCGTGACCTGCCGGTCGCGTTCCGTGCTGACGGGCGCGTACCCCGAGCGCCGGTACAGGCGCAGATTGCCCTCGCTGCGGGAGCCGGTCACCAGGTGGTACCGCTTGGCGGAGAAGTCGGAGGCGAGGCGGGCCTCGACGGCGGCCAGCAGGCGCCCGCCCAACCCGTGCCCCTGGAGGCGGGGGTGGACGCACAGCCGGCCGATCCGCGCTGTGCCCTCCGCGTCGACCTTGCCGCGGACCGAGCCGACGACCTCCTCGCCCAGGCGCGCGACGAGTACGCAGCCCTCGACGAGTTCGGCGCGCAGTTCGTCCAGCGTCTGGACGAGCGGCTCGATGCGGTAGTCGCCGTACATCTCCGCCTCGCTCTGGAAGCAGAGGTACTGCAGTTTCAGGATCTGTTCGGCGTCGCGCTCGTCCGCCGCAGAGATGGTCACGCTCATGCCCATGTGCGCATGCCTCCCCAAGTTGTGTGCGCACGGGCACGCGTAGGTGAGGGTGCCGCGCCCGTGCTGTCTGCCCTGGTGACGCCGGTTGCCTCTCGCACCCTTCCCCTGAGTCCGGGTCGTGGAACCTTCGCCGCGAGCATTCTGCGCAGGCATTCCAGACAGCGGGAACGCAGCGGCCCGACGGCGCCCTGTGAGATTCCCAACTCATGGGCGATTTGCGGGTATGTGAACTCTTTCCGGGACAGCAGCGCACGCAGCACGGCGGGACACCGCCCCGGCAGGAGGGCGACGGCCTCGGCCACCTCGCGGCGCCGTTCGGCGGCCAGCAGAGGCGCCTCGGTGTCGCTGGCCGTATCCCGTGTGCCGTCGGCGGCGGCGACCTGGCGTTGCGGCGGTACGCGGGGACCGGTGGGCGGGGCGGCC
>NZ_VJOK01000001.1:1120901-1149285 GCF_013302895.1 Streptomyces albus subsp. chlorinus
CGCCTCGTGCCGCGCGCAGCCGCAGGCGGCCACGAGGCCTCGGCCTGGTACGGCGGCGCGCAGCCACTCGGCGGGCGCGGCGGGCGGGCCGGCGGCGCGCAGCCGCTCCAGCCAGCGCAGCCACACGCCCTGCCGCAGGTCCGCGGCCTCGGTACCGGTGTGCGCGGCGGCCTCGGCGGCGCACTCGGCGTGCAGCAGCGCGCGCAAGCGCGGCTCCAGCAGGGAGGGTTGGGTCATACGCCGCTGCACGCCGCCGGCCCGCCCCGTGGTTGCGGGGCGGGCGGCACCTCACCCGTCGGTGTGGCGGCAGGACGCGGACTTCACCCCCGGCCGCCCCCTCCGCCCTCGCCGCGGAAGTCGGCGGCGGCCAGCAGCGCCGTGTCGCAGTTGTCGGAGAAGAGCCCGTCGATACCCGTCTCGAAGTACCGCTTGAAGGCCCCGAACGCGTCGCCGTAGGCGTTCGGGTCGGTGCCCCTGCGGAAGTCGGCGGGCAGGAAGCTGTTCTCGTTGCGCATGGTGTACGGGTGCAGCACGAGCTTGTGCGCGTGCGCGTCCCGCACGAGTGTGGTGGGCTCGCCGAGCGTGCCGTCGCTCCGGCGCGGGATGACCAGCTCCAGGGTGGGACCGATGCCCCGCGCGAAGCCGGCGATCCACTTCAGCCCCTCGGGCTCGACGAGGTCGGCGACGGTCCGCGGGTCGTTCGCCTCCACGAAGTCCCAGGGGCGCGAGGCGGGTCCGGACAGCAGGACGACGCCGGGGCAGTCGACCAGCCCGGCCAGCGTGCGGATGCTGCTCGGTTCGAAGGACTGCACGAAGTTCGGGGAGTGCGCCCTGTGCCGCCCGTACCGGCGCAGCAGCCCGGCCAGCGGCTTCTCCAGGCCGAGGCCCAGTTTGCGGAAGTAGGTGGGGTGCTTGGTCTCGATGTGCAGCCACACGGGGCGGCCCCGGCGCCTGCCCTCCTTCTCGGCCCACTCCAGGACCTCCTGGAAGGTGGGCACGGTCCAGCGGCCGTCGTAGAGCGTGTTGTGCGGGCGCTGCTTGGGGATGCGCTCCTTGGCGCGCAGCTTCCTCAGTTCCGCGAGCGTGAAGTCCTCGGTGAACCAGCCGGTGAGCTTCACCCCGTCCACCGTCTTGGTGGCCCTCCGGGAGGCGAACTCGGGGTGGTCGGCCACGTCGGTGGTGGCGGTGATGTCGTTCTCGTGCCGGCACACCAGGTGCCCGTCCTTGGTGGGGACCAGGTCCTGCTCGATGATGTCGGCGCCCATGTCGAGGGCGAGCTGGTAGGAGCCCATGGTGTGCTCGGGGCGGTAGCCGCTGGTGCCGCGGTGCGCGATGACGCAGGGGGTGGGCAGTCCGCGGTGGCCGCGGCCCCGCCCCCGGGAGGCGGCGGGCTGCTCGGCGGCGGCCCGCGCGGTGCCCCCGGCGCCCAGGGTGACCGCTCCGGCCGCGCCCAGTACGGCCGCTGCCGAGAGCACGGTTCTGCGGCCCGGCTGCTGCTCCTGTCCCATGCGCTTCCTCCGTCTCCGTGGCACCGATGTCCGGCCCCCGCCACACGACGGGCCGATGGTAGGACCGGCCGGGCGGCGCCGGGGAGACATGAGTGCGAACGGACGGGAAACTCGGAGTACTTCAGGCGACGGGACGGCGCGAGCGGGGCGGCAGCATAGGGAGCCGGTCCGTGTCAACACCCCGTAAAGGTGTGAGCAACCCGATGTGCCCGGTACCCGTCGCGGCGAGTATCGTCCTCATCTGCGCGTCCGTGCGCATGACCAGGCGCACGGCCATAACCGACTGGGCGGAGGGTCCGTTGTCCCGTTTCCGGCTGATCAAGGCAGTGCTCGGCCCGCTTCTTCGCGTGCTGTTCAGGCCGAAGGTCGAAGGGGCCGACCGTATTCCGGGCTCCGGCCCCGTGATCCTGGCGGGCAACCATCTGACCTTCATCGACTCGATGGTGCTGCCCCTGGTCACCACCCGGCAGGTCTTCTTCATCGGCAAGGACGCGTACGTCACGGGCAAGAGCCTCAAGGGCCGCCTGATGGCGTGGTTCTTCACCGGCGTCGGCATGATCCCCGTGGACCGGGACGGCGGTCCCGGCGGGGTGGCGGCCCTGATGACGGGGCGCCGCGTACTGGAAGAGGGCAACGTCTTCGCCATCTACCCGGAGGGCACCCGCTCCCCCGACGGCCGGCTCTACCGGGGCCGTACCGGCATCGCGCGGCTCGCGCTGATGACGGGCGCCCCCGTGGTGCCGTTCGCCATGATCGGCACGGACGAGGTGCAGCCCGGCGGCAAGGGCCTGCCCAGGATCGGCGGCGGCCGCCGTATCACCGTCCGCTTCGGCGAGCCCCTCGACTTCGCCCGCTACGACGGCATGGACCGCGACCGCTATGTGCTCCGCGCGGTGACCGACGAGGTCATGAGCCACGTCATGCGGCTCTCGGGCCAGGAGTACGTGGACATGTACGCCACCAAGGCGAAGGCCGCCTGACGCCGCGGCGACGCCTCCCGTCCGCGTCGCCGCTCCGGCCGCCCCTCACCGGTGCGGTCTCCCGCCTCCCCCCGGCCTGCGGCCCGGGGGAGTCACGGCCCGCGGGGCGTCCTCCTCCGCGGGCGCCTCCCCCAGCCGCTGGTCCCGCAGCAGGCGCCAGGCCAGCGCGGCCGCGGCGAGCAGGACGGCGGCGCCGACCCCGGCGCCGTAGCGCAGGCCCTCCGTGAAGGTGTCCCGTGCCACGTCCAGCAGCGCGTGCCCGGCACCGTCCGGCAGTCCGTGTGCCGTCCGCACGGCCTCGCCCAGGGACTGCCGGGCGTGCTCCGCGGCGCCCTCCGGAACCCGGGAGGGGGTGTCGAAGGAGCGGTACACCCCGGTCACGACGGAGCCGAGCAGCGCGATGCCGAGCGCGGCGCCCAGTTCGTAGGCGGTCTCGGAGACCGCCGAGGCGGCGCCCGCCTGCTCCTTGGGCACCGAGGAGAGGAGGACGTCGGCGGTCACCGTGAACGCGAGCCCGGCGCCGACGCCGACGACGAGCAGCACACCGCCCAGCAGCAGATAGCTGGAGGTCGCCTGGAGCCAGAGGCAGGCGCCCAGCGCCAGTCCCACGGCCGTCAGACCGCCGGAGACGGCGCCGCGGACGGAGGTGCGCCGCGCGAACCATCCGGCCAGGAGGCCGGCGACGACGGAGCCGACGGCGGCGGGCAGTTCGGCGAGCCCGGCCTGCAGCGGGGTGCGGTCCTGCACCATCTGCAGGAACTGGGAGAGGAAGAAGACCAGTCCCGACATGCCGAGGATGGTGAGCAGGTCGGCGAGGACGGCGCCGGTGAAGCCCCGGTTGGTGAACAGCCGCATGTCGAGCAGCGGGGCGGGCAGCCTCAGCTGCCGCCGCACGAACGCCCACAGGGCCACGAGACCGGCCGCGCCCGTGACCGCGACGTCCCACCGGAAGCCGTAGGCGGCCGCCTCCTTGACGGCGTAGACGAGGGCGATGATGCCGACCATCGACAGGCCGACGCTGGGCAGGTCCCACGGCCCGGGGGCCGGGTTCTTCGACTCGGGCAGCAGCTTGACGCCGACCAGCACCAGCACGGCCATCACCGGCAGGTTGATCAGGAAGACCGAGCCCCACCAGTAGTGCTCCAGCAGGAAGCCGCCGACGACGGGCCCCACGGCGGTGCCCGCGGCCGTCATCGCGCCCCAGATGCCGACGGCGAGGCTGCGCTCCCTGGGGTCGGGGAAGATGTTGCGGATCAGCGCGAGCGTGGAGGGCATCAGGGTGGCGCCAGCGACGCCCATCAGCGCCCGCCACAGGATCATGGCCTCCGAGCTGTGCGCGTAGGCGGTCAGCACGGACAGGGCACCGAACGCGACGGAGCCGGTGAGCAGCAGCTTCTTGCGGCCGACGCGGTCGCCGAGGCTGCCCATGGACACCAGCAGCCCGGCGATGACGAAGGAGTAGACGTCGCCGATCCACAGCAGCTGGGTGCTGGAGGGGCGCAGGTCCTCACTGAGGAAGGGCGCGGCAAGCCCGAGGACGGTGACGTCGATGCCGACCAGCAGCACGGCCAGCACCAGGATCGCGAGCGCGGCCCAGCGCAGCCGGGAGGGATCGCCCCCGTGCGGGGTCCGGTCGGCGCCCTCGGCGGGGCCCGGGGCCTTGCTGTTCATCTCTCACCGCTCCGTCGCAGGCCGCCGAGCAGCAGCTCGGCGGTCATCCGTGTCGAGTCGCGGGCCGCGACCCTGCCGTCCTGGACCGCCCAGGCCGACGCGGTGATCAGCGCGTAGAGCGCCTCCGTCAGCCAGGCCGGGGTCAGATCGATGCGGAAGGCGCCTTCTTGCTGGCCGCGCCGGAAGAGGGCGCCGATGCGCTCGTCGATCCTGGTCCAGCCCTCGTGCTGTTCGCCGGGCTCGAAGAGCTGGTTCTGGGTGACGAGGAAGCCGAGGAACCCGGCGTGTGGTTCGGTTTCGGCGACGACGCGGCGCAGCGCGTCAACGGCGTCGCCCTCGTCCGTGCGGGCGGCGTCCAGCGCCGCGTCCAGGCGGCGCAGGCCGAGTTGTTCGAGGGCGCGTATGAGTGCGTCGCGCCCGGCGAAGTGCCGGTGCAGCGTGGCGCGGCTGATGCCGGCGGCCTTGGCGATGTCGTCCATCGAGGAGGTCGGCCGCCGCGTCAGCACGTCCGCCGCCGTACTCAGCAGCTCTTCCCGGTCCAGACTCATGCGACAACCATACGTCAGATGAGACATCATTGTCGCACGCGAGACAGCGCAAGTGCCCCGCCGCGGCGTGGCGGCGGGGCACCAGGAGCAGGAGGCCGCTCCGGCTGCCGGGGCGGTGAACGGGTCAGCGGCCCGGTCCGGCGACGGGTCGGCGACCGGTCGGTGAACCGGTCAGCGACCGGCCCGGCGCCAGGCGCAGCTCCCCTCCGTGGCGCCCTTCCGCAGGGCGCGCTCGGCCTCCTTCCCGGGCAGCACCCGGGTCGTCCGGCCCGTGCACACCGCTGTCCGGTCGGCGTAGCCCGCCATGTCCAGCAGTATCCGGTCCCAGTGCCGGTACTGCACGTCGTGGCCGCTGTCCCCGTAACCGCGCACGGTCGGGCTGCCCGGCAGTTCCGCCTTCCAGCGGGCCTGCGCGGCGGGCGGAACGGTGGTGTCCTTCTCGCCTGTGTAGACGAACGCCGGGGCCTTCAGCCCGGACAGGTCGGGGCCCGGCCGGTCGCAGTAGAGCCGCTGCTCGTGCACCTGCGCCGAGGGGTCGCCCTTCTGCCCGCGCAGGTAGAAGGAGCGGGCGCCGTCCTCCTCGGCGGTGTCGGTGAAGCCGGGGATGTCCCGCACGGGGCTGTCCTCGGGGAAGGCCCACCATGCGCGCGGGTCGCGGATCTGCTCGCCGAAGTACTCCTCCAGCTCCTTGTCGCTCTTGCCGCAGTAGGCGGGCCTGTCGCCGTACGGCGGGAGCGCGGCGGCCAGGTGGAGGGAGGAGATCCGCTCCGGCGCGGCTGCGGCGAAGTGGGCCGCGTAGGGGCCGCCGCCGGAGATCGCGACGACGGCCGCCTTGCGGACGCCCAGTTCGTCGAGGACGGCGCGCACGTCCGCCGTGTAGTCGCGGAAGCCGAGCTCCGGGTCGTACTCGGTGTCGCCGAAGCCGTTGCGCTCCACCGAGATCAGCCGCAGGCCCAGCTTCTGCCGCGTGGTGCGCAGGAACTCCGTCATGCCCGAGGCGCGGGCCGTGGTGCCGGTGCCGCCCATGAAGACGACGGGCGTGCCGTCCTTCTCACCGGTGTCGCTGTAGTGCACGGTGCGGCCCGCGTGCCGCAGCTGGTGCATCGGCGGCCCGAGCGGGTCGAAGTCGTTCTGGACGACGGGGTGCGGCTTCCGGTCCGCCTCGGCCCGCGAGGCTCCCGCGGTGAACCCGATGCCGCCCGCGACCGCTGCCACGGAGAGGGCGAGGGCCACTGCGGCTGTCGGCGCCTTTTTCATTTCTCGGTCTCCCAGGTCTCAACGTGCGAGAGACCACCTGCCCGGAAAGCCGCCTGTCATGCCCACGGAAATCGGGGTGGGGCGCCGGTGACCAGGGGCTTTCACGTCCAGGACTGTCACGTCCAAGGCCGTCACGCCCAGGGCCGTCACGCCCAGGGCCGTCACGCCCAGGGCCGTCACGCCCAGGGCAGCTCGGCGCGCCGCCGCCAGTAGACCTCCGGCTCCTCCACCAGGTCCGCCAGCAGGGCGAGCTGGGCCTCGTCCAGCTCGACCGCGGTCGCCAGCAGATTGGAGTGGAGCGCGCCGACCGTGGCCGCGCCGGAGAGGACGACGCCCGCCCACGGCTGCCGCAGCACCGCGGCGAGAGCGACCGCGTCCGGTGTCGTCCCCGCCGCCTCGGCCACCAGGTGCAGATCGCGCGGCTCCTGACCGCCCGCCAGCCGCCCGTTGGCCATCGCCTCCTTGACGATCACCGTCAGCCCCGCGTCGTGCGCCTCGGCCAGCGCGCCGGCCGCCGAGGTCTCCAGCAGGTTGTAGGTGCTCTGGACGGTACGGAAGAGCGGCTCGCCGTCCACCGTGACGGCCAGGGCCGCCCGGATGGCGTCCGCCTGCGCGGGGCCGCTGGTGCTGAAGCCGACGGTCACCCCGTCCGCGGCCAGCCGCGCCAGCCGCTCGTGCAGCGCGGTGTCGGTGAGGGCCGGACTGTCGGGGGTGACGGAGTGGATCTGGTAGAGGTCGAGCCGGTCGCCGAGCAGCTCCCGGCTCTCGGCGAGCTGCCGGTCGAACGCCTCCGGCGAGTGGTCCTTGACCTCGTGCACCTCGACGTCGGTACGCCACTCCCCCACGTAGGTGTAGCCCCACTTGCTGCCGACGACCACGTCGTCGATCTCGGGGTGCTCGCGCAGCCACGCGGCGAGGAACTCCTCGGCCCGCCCGTAGGAGCGCGCCGCGTCGATGTAGCGCACGCCCTGCGCGTAGGCGGCGTCGAGGAGTTCGTGGGTGCGGGCACGCATCGCCTCCGGCGTGCGTGCGGCCGGGAGTTCGGACTCCCGGCCGAGTGTGAGGTACGCGGGGCGGCCCACGGCGGCCAGTCCTAGGCCGAGGTGGACCGTCGGGGTGGTGGCGGTGGCGAGACGGGCGAAGGGCATCGGCGACTCCAGGGGGCGGACGGGGTGAGCGGGGTGGAGGAGGTGAGCGGGGTGGAGGAGGTGAGCGGGGCGGCGGAAGAGTGAGCCGGTGGAAGGGGTGAGCGGGGTGGAAGGGGTACGGCGGACGGTGGTGCGGCTCTTGTCGCACCACCGTACTCGGCGGCCCCCTTGGGGCCCCGCACCTCGGCGCGGGGGCCTCGGTGTCGGGCCGTTCCCCGGCCGGGGAGAGTCCCGCCCCGGCCGGGGAGGGGGTGCCCCTTGCTGTGTGCGTGCGGGGCGCGGGTGCGTTGTGGCTTGGCGCGCCGTTCCCCGCACCCCTTCGGGGCGCCCCCCTGGCGCGAAGAGGCCCCTCCCCTGGTCCGGGAAGGGGGTGCCCCTTGCCGTGTGCGTGCGGGGCGCGGGTGGGTTGTGGCTTGGCGCGCCGTTCCCCGGGCCCCCTTCGGGGCGCCCTCCTGGTGTGCACCTGCGGGTGCGTTGTGGCTTGGCTCGCGGTTTGTCGCGGCTCTGCGGGGGTGGTCTCAGTGTTTGGTGGCCCATTCTCGTTGGTGGGCGAGGTTGGTGTGGAAGTCGGCCAGTTGGGCGGCGACGGCGGAGGGGGCGGTGCCGCCCTTGCCGTCGCGGGCGGCCAGGGCGCCGGAGACGTTGAGCACCTGGCGGACCTCGGGGGTCAGATGCGGGGAGATCGCGGCGAACTGCTCGTCCGTCAGCTGGTCCAGTTCGATCCCGTGCCGCTCGCACTCCTGGACGCAGGCGCCCGCCACCTCGTGCGCCACCCGGAACGGGACGCCGCGCTTGACCAGCCACTCGGCCACGTCGGTGGCCAGCGAGAAGCCGGCCGGCGCCAGCTCGGCCATCCGGTCGCCGTGCACGGTGAGGGTGGCCACCATCCCCGTGAAGGCGGGCAGCAGCAGCTCCAGTTGGTCGATGGAGTCGAAGACCGGCTCCTTGTCCTCCTGGAGGTCGCGGTTGTAGGCCAGCGGGAGGGCCTTGAGGGTCGCCATCAGCCCGGTGAGGTTGCCGATCAGCCGCCCGGACTTGCCGCGTGCCAGCTCGGCGATGTCCGGGTTCTTCTTCTGCGGCATGATCGAGGAGCCGGTGGAGAAGGCGTCGTGGAGGGTCACGAAGGAGAACTCCTTCGTGTTCCAGATGATGATCTCCTCCGCCAGTTTGGAGACGTCCACGCCGATCATCGCGGTGACGAACGCGAACTCCGCGACGAAGTCCCGGGAGGCCGTGCCGTCGATGGAGTTGGCCGCGCTGCCGCCCTCGAAGCCCAGGTCGGCCGCCACGGCCTCCGGGTCGAGCCCGAGGGAGGAGCCGGCCAGCGCGCCGGAGCCGTACGGGGAGACCGCGGTGCGCGTGTCCCACTGCCGCAGCCGCTCCGCGTCCCGCGCCAGCGCCTGGGCGTGGGCGAGCACATGGTGGGCGAAGAGCACCGGCTGCGCGTGCTGGAGGTGCGTGCGGCCCGGCATCGCCACGCCGGGGTGTGCCTCGGCCAGGGACACCAGCGCGGATTGCAGGTCGGCCAGCAGGCCGCCGATGACGCGGGCGTGGTCGCGCAGGTACATCCGGAAGAGCGTGGCGACCTGGTCGTTGCGGGAGCGGCCGGCGCGCAGCTTGCCGCCCAGGTCCTTGCCGACGCGTTCGAGCAGGCCCCTCTCCAGGGCCGTGTGCACGTCCTCGTCGGCGAGGGTGCCCTGGAAGTCGCCGGAGGCGACGTCCCGTTCGAGGGTGTCGAGGCCCTCCAGCATCCGGTGCAGCTCGTCCTCGGTGAGCAGGCCCGCCTTGTGGAGGACGCGGGCGTGGGCCCGGGAGCCCGCGATGTCGTACGGCGCCAGGCGCCAGTCGAAGTGGACCGAGGCCGACAGCTTTTCGAGGGCTTCGGCGGGGCCGTCCGCGAAGCGGCCGCCCCACAGGCGGATGTCGCCGTCCTCGCTGATGTCACTGCTCACTGCTGTGCTGCTCCTGGTCGGTTGCGTCGTCGGCTGCGGGCCGGTGGCCGCGCTGCCCGGGGCGGGAGCCTACGCCTGCCGGCCGCGTGCGGCGGCGTTCCGGGAGGAGGGGTCCGGAGGCTTCGACGCGCCCCGGGGACGGGCTGGTCGGCATGCGTTGGAGCGTATAAGTATGCATTGCCCCGCATGTTTCGTCAACGAGCCGTCCGGCCGGCGCGGGCACCCGGCCGGGACCTTCACAGCCGGCCCCTCAGCTCTTCCTCCAGCACGCGGGTGTGGGCCAGGGCGAGGTCCTTGACGGCGGTCAGCAGCGTGAGGGCGCCGGCACCGGAGGCGGCCCGCACCAGCGAGTCGAGCGCCCGCTCACCCTCGTCGGTGGCGAGTTCCGCGCGGTAGCGCTCGGCGAACTCCTCGAACTTGTCCGGGTCGTGGCGGTACCACGTGCGCAGTTCGGCGCTCGGCGCGACGCTCTTGTTCCAGTCGTCCAGCGCCGCCCGCTCCTTCGAGACGCCGCGCGGCCACACCCGGTCCACCAGCACCCGCGCCCCGTCCGCCGCCGGGTCGGGCTCCTCGTAGACGCGGCGCGCCCGGATCCTCGGCTTCTTCTTCGCTGCCATGACGCCAGCGTGCGGCCAGGTGGCCGCCCTCCGCATGTTGACGGTGTTCACATCGCTGGGTAGTTTGCCGCCATGACCGACTTCCCCCGGCTCGCGCGGCAGACCTGGCACCAGCTCGAACCCGTCTACGCGTCCGTCTACTTCGCCCCCCAGGTCGCCGCGGAGACCAGCGCCCTCGGCTACGACACCGCCGAGCGCCGGCCGGCCTACTTCGCCCTGCGCGCCGCACCGCTCGGCGCGGCCACCGCCGAACTGGTGACGGCCGCCTTCTACAGCTTCAGCCCCCGCGCGGTCGCCCGCCATGTGCCCGGCGTCTGGGACACGGCCTCGCCGGAGAAGGTGCTGGAGGCACGGGCGCGCGGCGTGGACGCGACGCTGCGGGCCCTCCTCGGCGAGCGGACCGGCGGGAAGGACATGGCCGAGGCGGCCGCCCTCGCCCGCACCGCCGCCGAGGCCGCCGGCCTCGCCGGCCGCCCGCTGGCGGCGGCCAACGCCGCCCTGCCCTGGCCCGAGGAGCCGCACATGGTGCTGTGGCAGGCGGCGAACGTGCTGCGCGAACACCGCGGGGACGGCCACCTGGCCGCGCTGCTGGCCGCGGACCTGGACGGCTGCGAGGCCCTGGTGTCCTTCGCGGCGGTCGACGCGGCCCCGGTGGAGAACTTCGCCTCCCGGGGCTGGAGCGAGGAGGAGTGGGCAGCGGCACGCGCGCGGCTCGCGGAGCGCGGGCTGGTCGACTCCGCGGGTGCCGCCACCGAGCGGGGGCGCGCGCTGCGGGACGAGGTGGAGCGGATGACGGACGAGCTGGCGGCGGCGCCGTACCGGGCTCTCGGCGCGCGGGGCTGCGCACGGCTGGCGGAGCTGAACGGCCCCGCGCTCACGGCCGTCGTCGGCTCCGGACTGCTGCCCACCCGCTCGACGCTGGGCATCCTCACCGTCCGGGCCCCCGGTCCCCGCTGAGACCGCCGCCCGATCCCCGGGGGGCGCTGCGCGGGTCACATCGCGAGACGGCCTTGCGCACGGGCCCCACCTGGGCGTTTTCTGCCCCGGTGCGAACCGAACACCAGAACATCTCCCCGCAGGCCGACGCCGAGCAGCGCGGTGCGCGCCGTGCGGTGACCGTCTTCCCCGTGCTGGTCCTCCTCGCCGGAGTGGTCGGCCTCCTCACACCCGGGACGTTCAAGGGCGGCGGCGAGGCGGTGCCCTACCTGCTGGGCGTGGTGATGTTCTGCATGGGCGTGACGATGACGCCGCAGGACTTCAAGGGCGTGGCCAGGCGGCCGTGGGCGGTGGCGCTGGGCCTGGTGGCGCACTATGTGATCATGCCGGGCCTCGGCTGGGTGGTCGCGCACGCGCTCGACCTGTCGCCGCAACTGGCCGCCGGGGTGATCCTGGTGGGCTGCGCGCCCAGCGGCACCGCCTCCAACGTCGTGACCTACCTGGCCCGTGGCGATGTGGCGCTGTCCGTCTCCGTGGCCACCGTCTCCACGGTGCTGGCCCCGCTGGTGACCCCGCCGCTGACCCTGCTGCTGGCGGGCGAGTACCTGCCCGTGGAGGCCGGGGCGATGGTGACCGACATCCTCAAGACGGTGCTGCTGCCGGTGCTGGCCGGACTGGTGGTGCGGCTGGTGGCCTCGCGCCTGGTGACACGGGCGCTGCCGGTGCTGCCGTGGCTCTCGGCCGTGACGATCGCGGTGATCGTGGCGGTCGTCGTCGCGGGCAGCGCCGACGCCATCAAGTCGGCCGCCGCGATGGTGATGCTCGCCGTCGTGCTGCACAACGGGCTCGGTCTCGCGCTCGGGTACGGCGCCGGGCGGCTGGCGCGGCTCGGGGAGCCCGCGAGCCGCGCCATGGCCTTCGAGGTGGGTATGCAGAACTCGGGGCTCGCCGCCTCGCTCGCCACCGCGCACTTCAGTCCGCTGGCCGCGCTGCCCGCCGCGGTCTTCTCCGTCTGGCACAACGTCTCCGGAGCGGTGGCCGCCGCCTGCTTCACCTATCGCGACCGCAGGCGGGCCGCCGGGTCGAGCCGGTAGACGCCGCCGCCCAGCGCGAGCACGTACAGCTCCCTGGCAACGTCTTCGGCGAAGGAGACGACCCGCCCTCCGTCGACGCCGAGGTTGGTCTCGCCGGTGACCTCGCCGTTCCTCATCCGCAGCGCCCGGATGTCGCCCTCGCAGTAGTCGCTGAACACATACCGGCCCCTCAGGTGCGGGAGGGCCTTGCCGCGGTAGACGTAGCCGCCGGTGACCGAGCAGCGGGACGAGGAGCGGTCGTACTCGAAGACCGGCGGCACGTGGTCCGCGGGCTCCTCGCCCGCGACCGGCAGGGTGCCCTCCATCCGGGACCAGCCGTAGTTCTCGCCGCCGCCGCTGCCGGCGGGTGCCCGGTCGATCTCCTCACGCCGGTTCTGGCCGACGTCACCGATCAGCAGATCGCCCCGGGCCGCGTCGAAGGAGAACCGCCACGGGTTGCGCAGCCCGTACGCCCAGATCTCGGGGCGGACGCCCGGCTCGCCGACGAACGGGTTGTCGGCGGGGACGGCGTACGGGTCGCCCTTGGCCGGGTCGATCCGCAGGATCTTGCCGAGGAGCGTGTCGAGGTTCTGGCCGTTGTCGTGCGGGTCGTTGGCGCTGCCGCCGTCGCCCAGGGCCAGGTAGAGCATGCCGTCCGGGCCGAAGGCGACGGCGCCGCCGTTGTGGTTGGCGAACGGCTGCTCCTGGGTGAGGACGGTGCGGCGGCTGCCCTTGCGGACCTGGCCGTCGACCACGGCGAACTCGTCCAGGCGGCTGGCGCCGCGCAGGTCGGTGAACGACAGGTACAGATGAGTCCGGTCCGGGTCGAAGGCGAGGCCCAGCAGGCCCCGCTCGCCGTCCTGCGTGGTCTCGCCCGTGATGTCGATCACGGGCTCCCCCAGTCCCCCGTCGTCCAGGACCCGCACCGTGCCCGCCCGTTCGGCGATCCACACGGTGCCGTCGGGGCCGGCCGTTCCCGCGGTGGGGCTCTCGGCCTCGGCCACCTTGGTCAGGGCCACGTCCAGGTGCCGGGGTGCGGTCTTCTCCCCGGCCGAGGCCGTGGAGGACAGGAGCGAGGCGGCTAACAGGAGCGCGCCGACGAGTGCCGAGCGTGTGCGGACTTTCACCGTGATCCTCCCGGAGTCAGGGGTCCGGTCGTCACCCGGCCGCGAGGGGCCGTCGGAGCTGGAGGGGCACACGCGCCGGTATGCGACCTGGGTGGGGGACGGTGCTCTACTGGCCGTCCGTGAGGTTAGCCGTCCCCGGGTCCGAGCGGAACACCGCGATGCCCCGCAGGGGCGGTCGGCGCTCCTTCTGGGCCAGCGCCAGCGGTCAGCGCTCCTTCTGGGCCAGCGCCAGCAGGTGGTCGGCCAGGGCCTGGCCGCCGTCGGGGGCGCGGCTGATCAGCAGGAGGGTGTCGTCGCCGGCGATGGTGCCGATGATCTCGTGCACCCCCGCCTGGTCGATGGCCGACGCCAGGAACTGGGCCGCACCGGGCGGGGTGCGCAGGACGACGAGGTTGGCGGACGCCTCGGCGGAGATGAGGAGTTCGCCGGCGAGCCGCGCCATCCGGGCCTCGGTGGCCGACTCGCCCAGCGGGGCCCGGGGCGTGGGGTCCCCGCCCTCGCCGGGTACCGCGTAGATCAGCTCGCCCCCCGTGTTGCGGATCTTGACGGCGCCCAGTTCGTCGAGGTCCCGGGAGAGGGTCGCCTGGGTGACCGTGAGGCCGTCGTCGGCCAGCAGCTTGGCGAGCTGGCTCTGCGAGCGGACCGGCTGCCTGCTGAGGATGTCGACGATCCGCCGGTGGCGTGCCGTCCGTGTCTGCGGGACGGCCTGGCCCCCGTGGTGCTCCTCGGTCATCGTGCGCGTACCCCTCTGGTTCGTCTTCCTCGGCTCATCGCTGTCCGCCGGCCGCCGCGCCCGCCGTCGCGCCGGCCGCCGCCGCGTCGAGCACGGCGGGCAGCGCGTGGACGAGTGCGTCCGCCTCCGCCGCGCCGAGGATCAGCGGCGGAGCGAGCCGGATGACGTCCTCGGCGACCGCGTTCACCAGGAAACCGGCGTCCTGGGCGGTCTGCTGCGCGCGCCGCGCGACCGGCTCGGTCAGCACGATACCCAGCAGCAGCCCCGCTCCGCGGACCTGAGCGACCCCCGGGTGGTCCAGGCCCAGGATGCCGTCGCGCAGCCGGGCGCCGACGCGCTTGACGTGCCCGAGCAGCCCCTCGGCCTCGATGGTCTCCAGGACCGCGAGCCCCGCGGCGCACGCCACCGGGTTGCCGCCGAAGGTGGAGCCGTGGTGTCCGGGCTCCAGCAGTTCGGCCGCCGCGTCGAAGGCGACGGTGGCCCCCAGCGGGAGTCCGCCGCCCAGCCCCTTGGCGAGCGTGAGGACGTCGGGCTCGACGCCCTCGGCCTGGCAGGCGAACCAGTGCCCCGTGCGGCCGACGCCGGTCTGGATCTCGTCCAGCACGAGCAGCGTGCCGGTGGCGGCGGTGATCTCGCGGGCGGCGGCCAGGTAGCCCTCGGGCGGCACGACGACGCCGTTCTCGCCCTGGATCGGCTCGATCAGCACGAACGCCGTCTCCTCGGTGACCGCGGCCCGCAGCGCCGCCACGTCGCCGTACGGGACGTGGGTGACCTCGCCGGGCAGCGGGCCGAACGGGTCCCGTTTGGCGGGCTGGCCGGTCAGCGCGAGCGCGCCCATGGTGCGGCCGTGGAAGCCGCCCTCGGTGGCCACCATGTGCGGGCGCCCGGTGCGGCGGCCGATCTTGAAGGCGGCCTCGACGGCCTCCGCGCCGGAGTTGGCGAAGTAGACCCTGCCGGAGCGGCCGGCCACCCGGAGCAGCTTCTCGGCCAGCGCGACGGGCGGCTCGGCGATGAACAGGTTGGAGACGTGGCCGAGGGTGGCGATCTGGTCGGAGACTGCGCGGACGACGGCGGGGTGCGCGGTGCCGAGCGCGTTGACGGCGATCCCGCCGACGAAGTCGGTGTACTGCCTGCCCTCCGCGTCCCACAGCCGGGTGCCCTCGCCGTGGGTGAGGGGCAGCCGGGGAGTGCCGTAGGTGTTCATCAGCGCGCCCTGCCACCGCCGGCTGAGGTGGGAGTTGTCGTGGGCGATGGTCATGCGGGGCCCTCCGCTTCCTGTGGCTCGTTCTCGCCCGCGGTGCGTGGCTCGGGGAGGGCGTCGGGCACGACCATGGTGCCGATGCCCTCGTCGGTGAAGATCTCCAGCAGGATGGAGTGCGGCACCCGCCCGTCGAGCACCCGCGCGGTGTGCACGCCGTTGCGCACGGCGTACAGGCAGCCCTCCATCTTGGGGACCATGCCGCTGGACAGTTCGGGCAGCAGCTTCTCCAGCTCCGCCGCGGTCAGTTCGCTGATCACGTCGTCGCTGCTGGGCCAGTCCGCGTACAGGCCCTCCACGTCGGTGAGCACCATCAGCGTCTCGGCGCCCAGCGCGGCGGCGAGCGCGGCGGCGGCCGTGTCCGCGTTGACGTTGTAGACGCCGCCGTCGCCGGGATCGGCGCTGCGGGCGATGGAGGAGATCACCGGGATGCGGCCGTCGTCCAGCAGTGCCTCGATCGCGCCGGTCTCCACCGAGCTGATCCGGCCCACCCGGCCCAGGTCGACGCTCTCCCCGTCCACTTGGGCGAGGTGCTTGGTCGCCGCCATGATGTGGGCGTCCTCGCCGGTCATGCCGACGGCGAGCGGCCCGTGCTGGTTGAGCAGGTTGACCAGCTCGCGCTGCACCTGCCCGGCCAGCACCATCCGTACGACGTCCATCGTCTCGGGCGTGGTCACCCGCAGCCCGGCGCGGAACTCCGACTCCAGGCCCAGCCGCTCCAGCTGGGTGCTGATCTGCGGGCCGCCGCCGTGCACGACGACCGGGCGCAGCCCCGCGTGGCGCAGGAAGACGACGTCCTGCGCGAAGGCCGCCTTCAGCTCCTCGTCCACCATGGCGTTGCCGCCGAACTTGATGACGACTGTCCTGCCGTGGTGCCGGGTCAGCCAGGGCAGCGCCTCGATGAGGGTCTGCGCCTTGGGCAGGGCGGTGTGCTTGCGGGCCGGGTTGCGGGGATTGGGTTTGCGGGTGCTCATGACGAATAGGCGCTGTTCTCGTGGACGTAGTCGGCCGTCAGGTCGTTGGTCCAGATGACGGCGGACGCGGAGCCGGCGTGCAGGTCGGCGGTGACGCGGACCTCGCGGAAGCGCATGTCCACCTTGTCGCGGTCCTCGCCGACGGAGCCGCCCCGGCAGACCTGGACACCGTTGATGGCCACGTCCAGCTCGTCCGGGTCGAAGGCCGCGTCGGTGGTGCCGATGGCGGCCAGCACCCGGCCCCAGTTGGGGTCCTCGCCGTGCACCGCGCACTTGAAGAGGTTGTTGCGGGCGATGGTGCGCCCCACCGTGACCGCCTCCTCCTCGGTGGCGGCGTTCACGATCTCGATGCGGATGTCCTTGGAGGCGCCCTCCGCGTCGCGGAGCAGCTGCTGCCCCAGGTCGTCGCAGACCGCGCGCACCGCCTCGGCGAACTCGGCCCGCCCGGGCCGCACCCCGCTGGCGGCGGACGCCATCAGCAGCACGGTGTCGTTGGTGGACATCGCGCCGTCGGAGTCGATGCGGTCGAAGGTGGTGCGGGTGGCGGCGCGCAGCGCGGCGTCCAGCTCCTCGGCCGGCACGTCCGCGTCGGTGGTCAGCACCACCAGCATGGTGGCCAGGCCCGGGGCGAGCATGCCCGCGCCCTTGGCCATGCCGCCGACGGTCCAGCCGGCGGGGCTGGTGACCACCGCGGTCTTGTGCACGGTGTCGGTGGTCTTGATGGCCAGGGCGGCCTTCTCGCCGCCGTGCTCGGAGAGGGCGGCGGCGGCCGTCTCCACACCGGGCAGCAGCTTGTCCATCGGCAGCCGCAGCCCGATCAGCCCCGTCGAGGCGACGGCGATCTCGGCCGCGCCGTGCTCGGCGCCGGTGGCGGCGCTCAGCGCCTCGGCCGCCTTCTCCGCGGTGGCGTGGGTGTCCTGGAAGCCGGGGGCACCGGTGCAGGCGTTGGCACCGCCGGAGTTGAGGACCACGGCGGACAGCCGCCCGCCCTTGAGGACCTGCTCGGACCAGAGCACCGGGGCCGCCTTGACGCGGTTGGCGGTGAAGACCCCGGCCGCCGCCCGGCCCGGCCCGGTGTTGACGACGAGCGCGAGGTCGGGGGCCCCGCTCTCCTTGATCCCGGCGGCGATGCCGGCCGCCGTGAACCCCTTGGCCGCGGTCACGCTCATGGTGCGACTCCGATCGTGGAAAGTCCCAGCCCCTCGTCCAGACCGAGGGCGATGTTCATGCTCTGGACGGCACCTCCGGCGGTGCCCTTGGTGAGGTTGTCGACGGCGCCGACGACGATGATCCGGTCCGCGTCCGGGTCGTGGGCGACCTGGAGGTGCACGGAGTTGGAGCCCTGCACGGAGGCGGTGGCCGGCCACTGGCCCTCGGGCAGCAGGGTGACGAACGGCTCGTCCTGGTACGCCTTCTCGTAGGCCGCCCGCAGCCGCTCGGCCGTGGTGCCGGGCGTCGCCTTGGCGCTGCAGGTGGCGAGGATGCCGCGGGACATCGGCGCGAGGGTCGGGGTGAAGGAGACGCTGACGCGCCGCCCGGCCGCCGCCGAGAGGTTCTGGACCATCTCGGGGGTGTGCCGGTGGACACCGCCGACGCCGTACGGACTCATCGAGCCCATGACCTCGCTGCCCAGCAGGTGCGGCTTGAGGGCCTTGCCGGCGCCGGAGGTGCCGGTCGCCGCGACGACGACGGCCTCGGGTTCGGCCAGCCCGTCCGCGTAGGCGGGGACGAGGGCGAGCGAGACGGCCGTGGGGAAGCAGCCGGGCACGGCGATCCGCCTGGTGCCGCGCAGCGCCGCGCGGGCGCCGGGCAGCTCGGGCAGTCCGTAGGGCCAGGTGCCGGCGTGCGGGGTGCCGTAGAAGCGCTCCCAGTCGGCCGGGTCGGCCAGCCGGAAATCGGCGCCGCAGTCGATGACCAGCGGCCCCTCGTCGGCGGACCCGAGCTGCTCGGCGAGAGCGGCGGACTGCCCGTGCGGGAGGGCGAGAAAGACCACGTCGTGGCCGCGCAGCACGTCGGCCGTCGTCTCCTCCAGCACGCGGTCCGCGAACGGCACCAGGTGCGGCTGGAGCGCGCCGAAGCGCTGTCCGGCGTTGCTGTTGCCGGTCAGCGCCCCGACCTCGGCCTCGGGGTGCCCGGCGAGCAGACGCAGTACCTCACCCCCCGCGTACCCGCTCGCTCCCGCCACCGCCGTGCGCACTGTCATGGGACCTCCTCCGTGAGAGCATGACTATACGCAGCTCGACAGTTTTATGCAATCGATCGGGTGATCCCCCGCCCCCGGCCGTGACCGGGTACGTGAGCCGGCCCGTGAGCGGTTGAGACGGCCCGGAGGGGGCGGTTGAGACGGCCTGGAGAGGGCCGTGTTCCCTCGCTCAGCCGCTGCCGTGCCGACTGCGGTAGGCCGCGACGCTGGCGCGGTGCGCGCAGGTCCGGGTGCAGTACCGCTTCGAGCCGTTGCGTGAGAGGTCCACATAGGTGGCCCGGCACTGGGACCCGGCACATACGCCGAGACGGGTGGGACCGAGCGTGGCGATCACACAGGCCAGCGCGCTGAGCGTGGTCGCGGCCAGGTGCGCCGCGCAACGGTCGGTGTCGGCGGTGACCTCGGTCCACCAGCGGTCGTGACCGTGACGCAGCACCGGAGTGGCCCGACTGCGGCGCAGGCCGTCGTTGATCAGGGCCGCAGCCGCGACCGCGTCGGTGCTGGACCGTTCGAGAACGCCGCGCACCGTCTCGCGCAGCGCCCGGACCTCCGTCAGGTCGACGCGGGTGAGACGCCGCCAGGGACCGGGTCCCGGGTCCGTGGCCGGGCTCGACGGCTCGCCCGGCCCGACAGGCGGATGGGCGGCGAGGAAGTCCTGGAGCTGTTCCACGGTCTCCAGCGCGTCCTCGCCCTTGATCGGTCTCCAGGTGTTGGCGAGATCGACGGCAGTCTCCACCGCCGATGAGCTGTAACACGCATCCAGCATTTGACGTGTCTCCTCACTCCGCTTAGCGTGACACCTGTATTGGTTTTCACATGTCACAAGGTACCTGGATGGAGACGACGATGCCGCAGACGATCCCGTCTGGAGGTGCTCCGGCACCGGAGCGAACCGGCGCGTCGGACGGGCGTCGGCTGGGGCTGACTTTGGGGATGCTGGTGCTGCCGATGTACGTGGCACTGGGAGCGCCGTCGGTGGCGCTGCCGGTCATCGGCCGCGCGCTCGGAGTGCCGTTCGGGGCCACGGCATGGATTCTCGCCGCCTGGTCGCTGACCTCCGCGCTCGCCATGCCGGTCGCTGGTCGGCTGCTGGTCCGCTGGAGCCCCTACCAGGTCCTCGTCGCCGGGGTCGCGGCGCTCGCCGCGGGCTCCGCGCTCGCCGGAGCCGGGCCGACGCTGTCCGTCGTGATCGTCGGCCGGCTGATCGGCGGCGCCGGGGCGGGTGCGACCGTGATCGCCGTCTTCGCCGCGGCCACCGTCCTTCCCGGGCGGCAACGGATTCGCGCCCTGGGAATCATCGCGGCAGCCAGCGCGACGGCGTCTGGGTGCGGGACACTGCTGGGCGGGGCGGTGACCGCATGGCTCGGGTGGCGTGCCGTGCTCGCGATCCCCGTCCTCGCGCTGCCCCTCCTGCTGGTCGCCATGCCGAGCAGGCGCGCGCTGACGCGGAGCGGTGGGGGCGAGCGGAACGGCTCGGCCGGGCGACTCGATATCGCCGGCGCGGCCGTGCTGTCGGTACTCGCCAGCTCCTTGATCACGTTGTTGCAGGCACACTCGGTCGGCCTGCCCGCTCCGGTCACGCTCGTCGTGGCCGCCGCCGGGGTGCTCGCCGCCGTGGGACTGTGGTGGCGCGTGCGCGGCAAGCCCGACGGGTTCGTGCCCCGGCGGGTGATCGCATCCCGCGGTTTCCTGGCGTCCGGGCTCATCGGCGGGACCGTCTTCGCCGGCTACTACGGGGTGCTGTTCCGCGCCCCGTCCCTGATCGAGCAGGCCACCGGCGGCGGCCCCCTGGAAGCCGGCGTGCTCCTTGTTCCGGCCGCCGCCTGCTCGCTGCTGGCCGGGCGGCTGGTCGGCACCTTGACCGACCGGTTCACCGGCTGGCAGGTGTCGGCCGGGCTCGCGGCACTCACCGTCACCGGCGTGCTCGTGGTCGCGATCTCCACCGGGCCGATCCCGGTCGTCATCGGCACGGCCATGACCGTGTGCGGGTTCGCCGGCACCCAAGCCGTACTGGTGAGCCTCGCGTCGGACCTGGTCGCCGCGGACGACCGCGACACCGCACAGGGCCTGCTCAACTTCATGAACGTCCTGGGTGGCGGGATCGGTCCGGCCGCTGTCGCGGGACTGTCCGGCATCGTGCCGGCACCGGTGGCCCTCGCCGTGCTCGCGGCACTCCCCCTGGCCGGACTCGTCGTCAGCCTGACCCTGGCCCTGACCCGGCGCCCTGCCCCCGGCCCTGACCCGACGCCACACGTGGGAGCCCGCGACGAGGGCTCACCCGCATCCGATCCGATGACGCTTGACCAGTAAGGAGCCCTGCCATGTCCGCCGAGCCGTTCGAAGTCAGCATCACCGAAGCCGAGATCACGGACCTGCGTGAACGGTTGCGCCGGACACGGTGGCCCGAGCCCGAGCCGGTGGACGACTGGTCACAAGGGGTGCCGCTGGCCTACGCACAGGAGCTGTGCCGCAGCTGGGCCGAGGACTACGATTTCGGGTTCGCCGAGCGGCTGAACGTGTTCCCGCAGTACCGCGACACCATCGACGGGCTGGGCATCCACTTCCTGCACGTCCGCTCGCCGGAGCCGGACGCCTTCCCGCTGGTGCTCACGCACGGCTGGCCGGGTTCGGTGCTCGAGTTCCTGGACGTCCTCGGACCACTGACCGACCCGCGCGCATACGGCGGGGATCCGGCGGACGCGTTCCACGTGGTCGCGCCGTCGTTGCCCGGGTACGGCTGGAGCGACAAGCCGACGAGGCCCGGGTGGGGTGTCACGCGCATCGCGCGCGCCTGGGACACGTTGATGGTGTCGCTGGGTTACGAGCGTTACGGCGCACAGGGCGGTGACTGGGGTTCGGCGGTGTCCGGTGCGCTCGGCGAGGTGGCGCCCGAGCGGGTCGCCGGCGTGCACGTGAACATGGGGTCCGTGGCGCTGGGCACATTCGACGACCCGACGCCCGCTGAACGAGCGAACCTCGAGGCCGAGAAGGAGTTCCAGCGCACCGGCCGGGGGTATTCGGGGCAGCAGGCGACCCGGCCGCAGACGCTCGGCTACGGCCTCACCGACTCCCCGGCCGGCCAGGCCGCCTGGGTCGCCGAGAAGTTTCACGCCTGGACGGACCACGACGGCAACCACGAGGACGCGGTGTCGCGGCAGAAGATCCTCGACGAGGTCTCGGTCTACTGGTTCACCGCGTCGGCCACCTCGTCCGCGCGCCTGTACTGGGAAAGCTTCGCCCACTTCCGGGACAAGGTCACCGCGCCGTCCGGGCTGTCGGTCTACCCCCGCGACATCACCCGCCCGTCCCGGCGGGAGGCCGAACTGCGGTTCACCGACCTGCGCTGGTTCGAGGAACTGCCGCGAGGCGGCCACTTCGCCGCGCTGGAGCAGCCGGAGTCGCTGGTCGAGCAGGTGCGCGGGTTCTTCCGCCTCGTCCGCTGACCAGGCATCAACCCAGAAGCCACAGACAGGGGCCGTCCAGGGCGCACCGTGACCGCACCCCTGTCAGCCCGTCGTCGCGAGGTCCACGATGCGCTGGATCAGGTCCGGATAGCTCCAGCCGGCCCCGGTGGCGGCGCGGGGCAGCAGGCTCCCGGGCGTCAGCCCCGGGAGGGCGTTCACCTCCAGGCACCTCGGTTCGCCGTCGGCGCCGCAGCGGAAGTCGGTGCGTGCGTAGGTGCCGGCGCCGATGCCCAGGGCCCGGTGCGCGCGCACGGCCAGCTCTTGCAGCCGGGAGGCGAAGGCTTCCGGGACACGGGCCGGGCACACCTCGGCCACCGCCCCGGGCTGGTACTTGGCCGCGTAGTCGAACATCGGTGTCGTCAGTTCGATCTCGACCACGGGGAGCGGCCTCTCACCGAGCACCCCCACGGTGAACTCGCGCCCCGGCAGGAACGGCTCGACCAGCAGCCCGCCCTCGGAGAGGGGCACCTCGGCCGCCACCTGTTCCAGCCGCGCGGGCGAGTCGATCCGGTGGACGGACACACTCGATCCGTCCGCGACGGGCTTGGCCACCACCGGACCGGCCGCCAGCAGCCGGCGCACCTCTTGCGGGACCTCGCCCGCCGCCGACCGCCACAGCACCCGCTCGGCCACGGGCACACCCGCCGCTCCCAGGACGGCCTGCGCCCGCTCCTTGTGCCACGCCGCCGCGCACGCCGCGCTGTCCGCACCGGTGAACGGCACCCCGGCCACCTCCAGCAGCGCCTGCACGTGCCCGTCCTCGCCCCAGCCGCCGTGCAGCGCCAGGAACACCAGGTCGGCGCCGCGCAGCAGTTCAAGCACCGGGCCGCCGGTCAGGGCGGCGTGCATCCGCGACCGCAGCCGCGGCCGGTCCGCGGGGGGCGGCGGCTCCGTCCCGACCGCCACCCCGCCGAGCCCGGCACCGGCACCGGCATCGGATCCGGCAGCGGTACCGGCGCCGGTACCGGCAGCGGCACCCGCCACCTCCCGCAGCGGCCCGGCCAGGACGGGTACCTCGGCGGCCGGGTCGACCAGCACCACCTCGTGCCCGCGTTCCAGCAGGGCCCGGGCCACCGCGTGGCCCGAGGCGAGGGACACGTCCCGCTCCGAACTCTCGCCGCCGCACAGGACGACCACCCGCATACCCGGCCCCTGCGGGCCTTCCCCCACCGGTTTCATGACGCCGCCTCCAGGATCATCAGCTGCTCCGGGTCCGGATGGGGTACGAAGCCGGCCCTGGCGTAGACCTCGTGCGCGTCGCGGGTGGCGAGCAGGACGCGTGTGAGCCCCCAGGGCGCGAGAAGGTCGCGGACGGCGCGGGTCAGCCAGGTGCCGAGCCCTCTGCCGCGGTGCGCGCGGGCGACGTAGACGTCGCACAGCCAGGCGAAGGTGGCCCGGTCGGTGACGACCCGGGCGTAAGCGACCTGCGCCCCGGCTCCCTCTCCGCTCTCGTGCACGGAGACGTTGCGGGAGCCGCGCACCGCCCGCTCGACCACCTCCCGGCCGCGGCCCAGCGCCCAGTACGCGTCGGTGGACAACCAGTGGTGGACCAGACCGACGTCGAGCCGGTCGGGGTCCGTGGACAGCTCGTAGCCGTCCACCCCTTTTGTGATCATGCTGAGGCAGCGTAGTGAGATTGGTTGGTTTTTCCAAGCCCATACTTGGAGCCGCCAAGCTGGAGCGCGGGACACCCGGCCGGTCCCCCCGGCAGCGGCAGTTCCCTGCCGGCCGGCCGTTTGCGTTGGAGCGCACTCCAGCACCTAGCGTCACCGGCGAGTTCGCACACGTGCCCGCGCCACGGCCGGGCACCCCCGCCCCTGGAGGTATCCGCATGACCACCCTTCCCACCCGCCGCCTGGGAGAGCTGACCGTCCCCGGCCAGGGGCTCGGCTGCATGGGCATGAGCCACGGCTACGGCTCCTCCGACGACGAGGCGTCGACAGCCACCATCAACCGCGCCCTCGACCTGGGGGTCTCCCTCCTGGACACCTCCGACTTCTACGGCGCGGGCCGCAACGAGGAACTGGTCGGCCGGGCCATCGCACACCGCCGCGACGAGGTGGTACTCGCCACGAAGTTCGGCTTCGCCAACAAGCTGGGCGAGCCGACCGTCATCCGGGGCGACGCCGCGTACGTCCGCCAGGCGTGCGAGGCCTCGCTCCGCCGGCTGGGCACCGACCACATCGACCTGTACTACCAGCACCGCGTCGACCCCCAGGTCCCCATCGAGGAGACCGTCGGCGCCATGGCGGAGCTGGTGGCGGAGGGCAAGGTGCGCCACCTCGGCCTCTCCGAGGCGAGCGCGGCCACCCTCCGGCGCGCCCACGCGGTCCACCCCATCAGCGCGCTGCAGAGCGAATGGTCGCTGTGGACCCGCGACCTGGAGGACGAGATCGCACCGGTCTGCCGTGAACTGGGCATCGGGCTGGTGCCGTTCTCCCCGCTGGGCCGGGGCTTCCTGACGGGACGGTACGCGTCGGTCGAGACGCTGGAGGAGACGGACGCCCGGCGGAACATGCCCCGGTTCTCCGGGGAGAACTTCGACCGGAACCTGGCGATCGTCCAGCGGCTGAACGAGCTGGCCGAGCGGCGCGGCGTGACGGCCGGGCAGCTCGCACTGGCCTGGGTGCAGCACCGGGGCGACGACGTGGTGCCGATCCCCGGCACCCGGCGCCAGAAGTACCTGGAGGAGAACGTCGCGGCGCTCACCCTCTCCCTCTCGGACGAGGAGATCGCCGCGATCGAGGCGGCCGCACCCCGCGACCGGATCGCCGGGGCACGCTACGACGAGGGCAGCCTCTCCTTCGTCAACGGCTGAGCCACCCCGCGCCGGGGCGGCCGCTGTCCACCCTTCGCGGCCCGCCCGTCCGTCCGCCGCGGGGCGTTCGCCGCTCGGCCGTCCGTCCGCCACCGGGCCGCCGTGCGGCAGGCGGCACGGCGGTGGGCAGGACGGCGACGGGCGCCGTACCGCGAGCGGAGCCGCGCAGGAGCCGTCCCAGGGGCGATCCCTCGGGGTGGTCCTCAGTGCGGTCCTCACTGCGTCCTCACTGCGGCCTCGGGAGGCATACTCGTCGCCATGGCTGAGGTGACACCGAGCACGGGGACCGACCGCGGATCGCCGCCGGGCGAACCGGCGTTGCGCGGGGCGACGTGTCTGACCGCGGTGCGGGACGCGGACCCGGCGGAGGTGATCCGGCTGCTGGGCGGCGACCCCGGGCGGGCCCGGCGCGTGTCGCCGGGTGGCCACCTGACCGAGCCGCGCGCCCGGGGCGGCGCGGGGGGCGCTGAGAGCGCGGAAGGCGCGGAGGGCGCGGAGGGCGCGCTGCGGGTGGCGGTCGCGCACGCGGGACCCGCCGTGGTGATCGTCGAGTACGACGGTTTCCCGGGCTCCCGGGAGGAGATGCTGCGCTCCCTCTCACGGGCGGGCGGCCGGGCGGCCTGCGCCCGCTGGGGCGACGACGCGCCCTCGGGGCTCCTCCTGGCCGAGGACGGCATGGTGCTCTCGGCCTTCGAGACACGGTCCCCCGGCACCCGCTGGGGCGCGTACCCCGAGGCGTGGGACCCGCATCTGGCGGGGCTGTCCCTCGAGCCGGACGGCGACCTGGCCGCCGCCGGGGCCGCGGCCGTCGCGCGCGCCACGGGAGCCCGGCTGGACGCGGAGTGGGCGGCGGGTCCCCACTTGTCCGTGGAGATCGGCGAGGTGCCGGCCGCGCTCTCGGCACCGGCGGTGGACAGTTCGCCGCTGCTGGAGGAGGAGCCGTTCCGCGGCTTCCTCGCCCGCCCGGGCCCGGACGCCCTGCCCGCCATGGAGCAGTACGCGGTCGAACTGGCCGCCCGGCACACCGGGGTGGCCGACGACGCGCTGTGCACCCTCGCCCTGGCCGTCCTGGACGGTTGCGGTCCGCCGGAAGGGCGCGCCCAGCTGCGGACCGATCTGGCGGCCCGCGCCGCCGAGGGCACCGACGGCGGAACCGGCGGAACCGGCGCGCGCCGGGCAGTCGTGTGGCGGGCCCTCGGCGACCTCCTGGCCCGCGAGGAGGGCGCCCGGCCGGCCGGTCCTCCCGTCGTCGTCCGCCTCGCCCGTGCCATGGGAGACGGCCGCCGCACGCCGGAAGCCGACCGCTTCCGGCTGCTCGGCGCCCTGTACGAGACCGCCCGGCGCGAGTCCCGGGAGCACCGGTCCGCGCCGGTCCGCGACGCGCGACTCCGCCGGACTTGAATGCCCGTGGCACGAGTGCTCGGGGTATGGGTCGGCGGGGCACGGGACCGCAGGGCAGGACCGCGGGGCACCGGCCCGTCGGCGCGGTGACGTCCCGGCCTCGTCCCCGCCCCGTCGAGATCCGCCCGTCGAGATCCGCCCGCCGTGGCACGGGGCGGTGCGGCACCGGAATGGTGCGGCACCGGAATGGTGCGGCACGGGGATGGTGCGGCACGGGGATGGTGCGGCACCGGAATGGTGCGGCACGGGGATGGTGCGGCACGGGGATGGTGCGGCACGAGGATGATGCGGCACCGGGTCAGTACAGGGCGAGGTGCCAGTCGCCCGCGCCGCCGGTGAGGGTCAGGGTGGCCAGGGGCTCGGTCGCGATGTGCCAGTAGGCGTGGGGCGGGGCCTTGAGCGCGTAGCAGAGGGCCGCCCGGACGATGGCGGGTTCGGCGACGGCCACGGCCCGGCCGCCCGGCTCCACCGGCCGGGTGTCCAGCCAGCCCCCGATCCGGCGGATGAAGGTGAGCAGCGACTCGCCGCCGTGCGGGGCCGCGCGGGGGTCCGCGCGCCACAGGCGCACCGCCTCCGGTTCCCGGACGGTGACCTCGGCCAGGGTGGCACCGCGCCAGCGGCCCATGTCCCAGTCCAGCAGGGCGGGTTGGGCGAGCGGGGTGAGGCCGAGGGCGGCGCCCGTCTCGCGGCAGCGGGCGGACGGGGAGCAGTAGCGCAGTTCGGCCGCCGCGAGGTGGGAGAGCGAGGGTGCCCTCCGTACCACCTCCTCCCATCCGGTGGCGTCCAGCGGACGGTCGTCGTCGAAGCGCGCGTCCAGTACGGAGGAGCTGCGCCCAGCGGCCAGCAGCGTCATGCACGCCTGCATGCGGTGAGCGTAGAACCGTACGGGCGTGCGGACGAGAGGACGGACGCCACCTCTGCCGCGCCAGGTCCGGCGGACGGCGCCCCAGGGAGCGCCCAGGGGGAATCGGGCGGGCCCGGGTGCACGGGCAGGGCCCGGAGCGCACCGGAGGCTGCAATCATGGACAGGTCCCGGCGGTCCCGAGTGGTCCCGGTGGCGTTCCGCCGTTCTCAGCCGTGCGGCAGCACCTCGGCGCAGGCGGACCCCAACCGCCGTACGCCTTCGACGATGTCGCCCTCGGCCGCGGCGGGCGCGAAGGTCACCCGCAGGTACGGGGCCGGGGGTTCGGCGGCGAAGTAGGGGCGGCCCGGGGCGACGGCGACCCCCGCGCGCAGGGCGGCGGCGGTGAGCGCGGCCTCGTCCGTGCCGTCGGGCAGGCGCAGCCACAGGTGGTAGCCGCCGCGCGGGACGTGGTCGAGGCGGAGCGCGGGGGCCTCGCTCGCCAGCGCGGTGAGCATCAGCGCGCGACGGGTGCGGAGTTCGGCGGCGACGGTGCGCAGGTGACGGGACCAGGCGGGCGCACCGACGAGTTCGAGGGCGGCCTCCTGGAGCGGCCGGGGCACGAAGAAGCTGTCGACGACCTGGATGGCGCGCAGCCGCTCCAGCGCGGGCCCGCGCGCGGCGAGCGCCCCCACGCGCAGGCTGGGCGAGGTGATCTTGGTCAGCGAGCGGATGTGGACGACCACACCGTCCGGGTCCTCGGCGCGCAGCGGGGGCGGCAGCGGCCCCGCGTCCTCGTGGGCGAGGTTCCGCGCGAAGTCGTCCTCCACGACGAAGGCACCGGCCTCGCGCGCGGCGCGCAGGACGTCGCGGCGGCGGTCCGGGGCCAGCACGGCACCGGTGGGGTTCTGGAAAAGCGGCTGGCAGACGAAGACCCGTGCGCCGCTGGCCCGGAACGCCTGCGCCAGCAGGCCGGGGCGGACGCCCCCGGCGTCCACGGGCACCGGGACGGGGCGCAGTCCGGAGGCGCGGGCCGCGGCGAGCATCCCGGGGTAGGTGGGCGACTCGACGAGCACGGCGGCGCCCGGAGGCGCCAGCGCGCGCAGCGCCGTGGTGATCGCGGACTGTCCGCCCGCGGTGATCAGGACCTCGCCGGCCGCCACCGCACCGGCCGGGCCGCCGATCTCCCGCGCGAACCAGCCGCGCAGCTCCTCGACCCCCTCCACGGGCGGACGCCCCAGGCGCCGGGCCGCCGTCCGGCGCGGGCGAGCGCCGCCGCGAGCGCCTTCTCCGGCTGCAGGCCCGGCGGCAGATAGCCGCCGTTCAGCTCCAGGACGCCGGGCGGCGGTACATCGAGCGTGGCGGTCACCCCGCTCGCGTCGACGCTGCGGGGCACGTGGTCGGCCGAGGCGTCCGCGCTGAGGGACACCTCCTGCCACGAGGTGTCGCCGCGCTGTCCGAGGGCGGCGTCGGCCTGCCGCGGCTGGGCGCGGAAGGCCCCGGCACCCGGCCGGGTCACCACCAGCCCCTCGGCCACGAGCGCCGCCAGGGCCCGCGAGACGGTCACCGGACTGGCCCGGAACCGCTCCACGAGGGCCCGACTGGAGGGCAGCTTCTCACCGGGAGAGTAGCGGTCCAGCTCACTCCGCAAGGAAGCGGCCAGTTCGGCGACACTGCTACGCTGCGACATGAGTACAGAGGATAGCGCTACCGCTCGCACGGCGATAGCGGACGCACCCCGCCCGACGGAGGACCGCGGCGGCGCCGCCCCCCGCCGCAGCGCCGCACCGGCGTACGAGGGCGAGGGGGACGCGGGAACCGGCCCGGCCGCCCACCGCACCGACGGGACCGCCCCGGCCACCGCCACCCCGGCCG
>NZ_VJOK01000001.1:1149305-1168726 GCF_013302895.1 Streptomyces albus subsp. chlorinus
CGGCCCGGCCGCCCACCGCACCGACGGGACCGCCCCGGCCACCGCCACCCCGGCCGCCCCCGGTCCGCCCTCCTCCCCCGACAGCTCCGACACCTCCCCCACCTCCGCCCGCACGGCCTCCGCCCGCACGGCGGCCGGCACCCCGCGCACCGGCTCGCCGTCCACGGACGGCCGGACGGACGCGGCGCCCCGTGACGTCCGGCGGGACGCGGGCGCGCGGGCGGCGCGCGCCGGGATCGGGCTCGCGGTGCTCGGAGTCGTCTTCTTCTCGCTGACCTTCCCCGCGACCGACTGGGCCCTGGAGGGCTTCGGCCCGTGGACGGCAACGACCCTGCGCGTCGTCCTCGCCGGACTCGTCGCGGGCGCGGCGCTCGCGGTACGGCGGGTGCCGCTGCCGGCGCGACGGCACTGGACCGGGCTGGCCCTCGCCGCCTCCGGTGTCGTGATCGGCTTCCCGCTGCTGACGACACTGGCGCTGCGGACCTCCACCACCTCGCACGCCGCGGTCGTGGTGGGGCTGCTGCCGCTGACGACCGCCGTCTACTCCTCGCTGCGCACCGGCTCCCGGCCCTCCCCCGCCTTCTGGGCGGCGGCGCTGGCGGGCGCGGCGGTGGTGGTCGCCTTCGCGCTGTACCAGAGCGGGGGCGCGCCGAGCACCGGCGACCTCTTCCTCTGCGGTGCGCTGCTGGTCTGCGCCGCCGGGTACGCCGAGGGCGGCAGGCTGGCCAGGGAGCTGCCCGCGCTGGAGGTGATCGGCTGGGCGCTGGTGGGCTGCCTGCCCCTGGCCGCCGCGGGGGCCGCGGTGGCGCTGGCGCACGAGCCGGTGGCACTGAGCGGGCACGCGGTGACGGGGCTGGCGTGGAACGTGCTGGGCTCCCAGTTCCTGGGGCTGCTGTTCTGGTACCGGGCGATGGGCCTGGCCGGGGTGGCCTCCACCAGCCAGGTGCAGCTGGCGCAGCCGCTGCTTACGCTGGTATGGGCGGTGTTCCTGCTCGGCGAGCACCTCACGCCCGCCGCTCCGGCGGCGGCGCTCGCCGTACTGGTGTGCATCGTGGTCGTACAGCGCACCCGCACCTGATCACCGCGGACGGAACGCGGACAGGAGCAGACAGGAGGCAAGTGTCATGCGAGCCAACAGAGGCGACCAGCTGTTGATGCACGGGCGGACCGTGGGGCAGCACGACCGGACTGCCGAGATCGTCGAGGTGATGGGCACGAAGGGCGAGCCCCCGTACCGCGTGCGCTTCGAGGACGGGCACGAGACCGTCGTCTCACCCGGCCCGGACTCCGTCGTCCAGGAACCGCACAAGCAGCGGGAGAAGCACTGACGCGGCGCTGACACAGCGCACTGATGCGGCACCCCGGTGCCCGTACCGGGTGCGGCGCGAGTGCCGGGGACGCACCGGGAGGGCGGGAGTGCTCCCGCCGCTGCCGGCCGCGACCGCTCTCCCACTCGGTGCGGTCGGCCCGGCACACAGGGCGACCAGTGGCGCACTCCGCACATAGGTGACCTTTCGCACCCGGTCTCCATCCCGCGTTCCCCCACAGGTAACGTCGGGCGGCGAAGCGGCGCCGCCCGCGGCCCCCGCACGCCGGGGAGCTGCCGGGACGGGACCGCTGCGGACCGTGAAGTTCAGCGAAAGGCACGAGGTGACGGAGTCTGTAGCCGGCGTGGCACGCGTCGGAGTGGTGGGCTGTGGCCAGATGGGTGCGGGAATCGCGGAGGTGTGCGCGCGGTCCGGACTGGAGGTGAGGGTCGCCGAGACCACCGGCGAGGCCCTGGAGTTCGGCCGCACCCGGCTGGCCAACTCGCTCGGCAAGGCCGCCGACCGCGGCAAGCTCAGCCAGCAGGAGTGCGACGAGGCGCTGGAGCGGCTGTCCTTCACCACCGACCTGGGCGATTTCGCCGACCGCGACCTGGTCATCGAGGCCGTCATCGAGAACGAGCAGGTCAAGACCGAGATCTTCCAGGTGCTCGACCAGGTGGTGACCAGCCCCGACGCCATCCTGGCCTCGAACACCTCCTCGATCCCGCTGGTGAAGCTCGCCGTCGCCACCTCGCGCCCCGACCACGTGCTCGGCATCCACTTCTTCAACCCGGCCCCGATACAGCAGCTGGTGGAGCTGATCCCGGCGCTGACCACGGGTGAGGACACCATCAAGCGCGCCGAGACCGTGGTGGGCCAGGTCCTCGGCAAACACACGATCCGCGCGCAGGACCGCTCCGGCTTCGTCGTCAACGCGCTGCTGATCCCGTATCTGCTCTCCGCCATCCGCATGTTCGAGTCGGGCATCGCCAGCCGCGAGGACATCGACAACGGCATGGAACTGGGCTGCGCCCACCCGATGGGCCCCCTCAAGCTCAGCGACCTCATCGGCCTCGACACCGTCGCCTCGGTCGCCGACTCGATGTACGCCGAGTACAAGGAGCCCCTCTACGCCGCTCCCCCGCTGCTCCAGCGCATGGTCGACGCGGGCCGCCTCGGCCGCAAGGCGGGAGCGGGCTTCTACACCTACTCCTGACCCGGTACCGGGAGGAGCGAGGCCCGTCCCCGCGCCCGTCCGCGTACGGGAATAGCCGTGCGGCGGGCGGCAGTTGGCCCGGGCATGAGGATCGGCATCGCGACATTCCCGACGGACTACGGTATCCGCCCCGACACGCTGGCCCGCGCCGTGGAAGAGCGCGGTTTCGACTCGCTCTTCCTGGCCGAGCACTCCCACATCCCCGTCGGCAGCGCACTGCCCGACGGCTCCGGGCTGGACCGCCGCTACTACCGCACCCTCGACCCGTTCGTCGCGCTGACCGCGGCCGCCGCCACCACCCGCACCCTGCGGCTGGGCACCGGGGTCGCGCTGCTGGCCCAGCGGGACGTGATCCACACCGCGAAGCAGGTCGCCAGCCTGGACCTGCTCTCCGGCGGCCGGGTCGTCCTGGCGGTCGGGACGGGCTGGAACCGGCAGGAGATGCGCCACCACGGCACCGACCCGCGCACCCGGGGCCGGGTGCTGGACGAGCGGATCGCGGCGCTCAAGGAGATCTGGACCCACGAGGTGGCCGAATACCACGGGGAGTACGTGGACTTCGGGCCCATCCAGCAGTGGCCCAAGCCGGTGCAGCGGCCCCATCCGCCCGTCTACATCGGCGGCCACAGCCCCGCGGCGCTGCGCCGCGTCTTCGCCCACGGGGACGGCTGGTTCCCGCTCGACACCTCCCCCGAGGAGTTCCGCCGTGTCCGTGTCGAGCTGGCGGCGGCGGGCCGCGACCAGGTCCACCTCAACGCACCGGGCGATCCGGAGGACCCGGCGGCGGTGGAGCGCTACGCACAGGCCGGCGCCCACCGGGCCGTCTTCCCGCTCGACGTGCTGCCCCACGACGAGACGCTCCGGCGGCTGGACGAGCTGTCGGAGGCGACCGCCGCCTTCCGCGACGGAGCGGACGGCTGAGCGCGGCCGGGGGGAGCCCCGGGCACGGCAGGAACGAGGCGGCGGGGACGGGCGGTCTGGCACACGGCGGGGCCGGTCTCGTCCGGGGCGCGGTGGGGGCGCCGCCTCCCCGCACGCGGGAGTCGTCCTCACGCCGGGCCGCGGCACCCCTCACCGCGCCGGGCTCACGCCACGGGCGCCTTCGGTTCGTCCCCCGGCGGGTCCGGGTCGGGCCGGTCGGAGTTCCCGGGAGCGGAGCCGGGCGCCGCACCGGGCGCGGCGCCGGGCGCTCCGGCGGCGGCTCCGGGTGCCGCGCCGGGCGCCGGGCCCGGTGGCACGTCAGGCGCTGGACCCGGTCCCTGGGAAGCCGCCCCCGGTGCCGCACCGGGCGCCGGACCCGGTGGCACGTCGGAGGCCGGACCCGGCCCCCCGGTGGGGGCTCCCGGTGGCTGTCCCGGTCGGGATGCGGGTTTGCGGAACTTCTTCGCCGTGCGCCGGCGTGCCGCACCGACCGAGGTGCGGACGACGGAGAGGGGCTTGGCGACCGCCTCCAGCGGCTTGCGTTCGGCGTCCACGCCGAGGAACGTCTCGGCCAGACCGCCGACGACCATGATGACGGCCCCCATGAGGAAGCCGATGTAGAGCCTGCCGCGGTTGCTGCCGTCGCCGATCAGCCAGCCGTAGAAGTACGGGCCGGTGGCTCCCGCGGCCTGGCCGATGGCGAAGAAGAGGGCGATGGCCTTGCCCCGCACCTCCAGCGGGAAGATCTCCCCCGCCGTCAGATAGCCGGAGGAGGCGCCGGCCGAGGCGAAGAAGAAGATCACGCACCAGGCGACGGTCTGGGTGGTCGCCGTGAGCACGTCGGCCGCGAACAGCGAGGCGGTCACCGCCAGCGCGCAGCCGGAGAAGAGGTAGGTCCCCGCGATCAGCAGGCGGCGGCCGACGATGTCGAAGAGCGGGCCCAGGACCACCGGGCCGAGCAGGTTCCCCGCGGCGAACGCCAGCAGGTACATCGGCGCGCTCTCGTCGTGGACACCGTAGAACTTGGTGAGCACCAGCGTGTAGGTGAAGAAGATCGCGTTGTAGAGGAACGACTGCGTGATCATCAGGGTCGAGGCGAGCACGGCCCGCTTGGGGTACTCCCTGAAGAGCACCCGCAGCAGCGTGACGTAGGTGCTGTGCGCCGACTCGCTGATCTCGATGGCGTCCTTCTCGTCGACCGGGGGCAGCTTCTTGCCGTGCCGGCGTACGGCGGACTCCATCCGGGCGATGGCGGCCTCGGCCTCCGCCTCCCTCCCGTTCATGATCAGCCACCGTGGACTCTCGGGCAGGTGGCGGCGGACGAACAGCACCGAGAATCCCAGCACCGGTCCCAGCAGGAAGCCGAGCCGCCAGGCGATGGTGTCGTCGAAGGTGGCCAGGATCATCAGCTCGGCGAGGGTGCCGACGATGGCGCCCGCCCAGTAGGTGCCGTTGACCAGCAGGTCGACCCGGCCGCGGAAGCGGGCGGGCATCATCTCCTGGATGGCCGAGTTGATGGCCGCGTACTCCCCGCCGATACCGGTCCCGGCCACGAACCGGGTCAGATACAGATACCCGTCCCAGCCGGGGCCCTGGCCGTAGGTGAGCGCCGTCATGCCACTGCCGAACAGATAGACGCCGAAGGTGAGCAGGAAGAGTTTGCGGCGTCCGAAGCGGTCGGCCATCCGGCCGAAGAAGAGCGCGCCCGTCACCTGCCCGACGAGGTAGACGGTCGCGATCAGGCCGGCCTCGCTGGAGGACAGTCCGAGGGTGTCCTCGCGCGTGAGGATCGACGTCACCGAGCTGGCGACGGTGATCTCCAGCCCGTCGAGGATCCACGCGCAGCCCAGCGCCGCGATCATCTTCGTGTGGAAGCCTGACCAGGGCATCCGGTCGATGCGTGCGGGGATCAGGCTGCGGAGCGGGGCGTCCGCCGGACGGGATGATGAGTTCGCTGCTGCCACCTCGTCACCCGTAACCACCCCTGCCCCTCCGGCCGGAGTCGGCCCGGTCTTCTCACCCGAAAAGATGAGGGGGCATCCGCCGGTGACGGATGCCCCCTCGGGCGGCGGGTGGCCGGGCGTCAGGCGCCGCGCAGCACCGCGCCGGTGCGCTCGACGGCCTCCGCGACGGCCGCGTCCCGGGCAGCCGTCGCCTCCTCGGCCTTCAGCGTGCGGTCGGGCGCCCGGAAACGCAGCGCGTAGGCCAGCGACTTGCGGCCCTCCCCGAGCTGCTCGCCGGTGAAGACGTCGAACAGCCGGACCGATTCCAGCAGCTCTCCGGCGCCCGCGCGCAGCGCGCTCTCCACCCGGGCGGCCGGTACCGAGGCGTCCACCACGAGGGCCACGTCCTGGGTGGCCACGGGGAACGCGGAGACGTGCCGGGCCCGCACCGCGCCGGCACCGGCGCGCTCGACCAGGTCGAGGTCCAGCTCCATGGCGCAGGTGCGCTGCGGCAGTCCGAGCGCCTTGAGCGCGCGCGGGTGCAGCTCACCGGCGTGCCCGGCCCGTACGCGTTCGCCGTCCACATGGACGTACAGCGCGGCGCAGCGGCCCGGGTGCCAGGGCGCGAACCGGTCGCTCTCGACGTCCAGTTCGGCCCCCGCCTCGGCGGCCACGGTGCGGGCGGCCTCGACGGCGTCGGCCCAGTCGGAGGGGCGGCCCTTGCCCCACCAGCCGGCCCGCTCCCGGGCGCCGGCCAGGACGGCGGCGACGTGCCGCGGCTGCTCGGGGAGCGCGGCGTCCAGCGCGGCGATCTCCTCGTCCCCGGGGCGGCGGGTGACCGGCAGTCGCTCGGCGGTGGTCTCCGTGCCGGTGGGCAGGAACACCAGCCCGGTCTCGAACAGCGCCAGGTCGTGGCTGCCCCGCCCGTCGTTGCGGCGCAGCGCGGCCAGCAGCCCGGGCAGCAGCGTGGTGCGCAGGCCCGGCTCCTCGTCGGAGAGCGGGTTGACGAGCTGGACGGTGCGGCGGCGCGCGTCGCCCGCCTCCAGGCCGAGCGCGTCGAAGACGGCCTCGCCCACGAACGGGTAGGACAGCGCCTCGACGTACCCCGCGCCCGCCAGCGCCCGGCCGACGCGGCGGTGCAGCCGCTGCCGCTCGGTCAGCCCGCGGCCCGGGAGCGGCCTGGGCAGGGTGGAGGGCAGGTTCTCGTAGCCCTCCAGCCGGATGACCTCTTCCGCCAGGTCGTTGGGGTCGGTCAGGTCCGGCCGCCACGACGGCACGGTCACCGTCAGCTCGTCCTGGCCGTAGACATCGCACCCGACCTGCTGGAGCCGGCGCACCACGGTCTCACGGCCGTAGGCAACGCCCGCGACCCTGTCCGGGTGGTCGGCCGGCATCAGGACGGTGCGGGGCCCCGACGGCGTGCGGATCTCGGTGACGCCCGGCTCGGCGGTACCGCCCGCGAGCAGTACCAGCAGGTCCACGGTGCGCTGTGCGGCGGCGGCCGCCGCCTCCGGGTCGACGCCCCGCTCGAAGCGGCGCGAGGCCTCGGAGGAGAGCTTGTGGCGGCGCGCGGTGCGGGCGACGGAGACCGGGTCGAAGTGCGCGGCCTCGATCACCACGTCGGTGGTGCCCTCGGCGGCCTCCGCGTCGGCGATCTCGGTGTTGGCGCCGCCCATCACGCCCGCGAGGCCGATGGGGCCGCGGTCGTCGGTGATCACCAGGTCGCCGGCGTCCAGGACGCGCTGGACGCCGTCGAGCGTGGTGAGCTTCTCGCCGTCGGCGGCCCGGCGCACCCCGATGGGGCCCTCGACGCGGTGCCGGTCGTAGGCGTGCAGCGGCTGGCCCAGCTCCAGCATCACGTAGTTGGTGACGTCCACGGCCAGCGAGATCGGGCGCATCCCGGCCTTCTGGAGCCGGCGCCGCAGCCAGATCGGCGAGGCGGCGCCGGGCCGCAGCCCGGTGACCGTGCGGGCCGTGAACCGGTCGCAGCCCAGCGGGTCGGCGACCTTGACGGGGTAGCCGTGCGGGTTGGGCGCGGGCACGTCCAGCAGCGCCGGGTCGCGCAGCGGCACCCCGTAGGCGGTGGCCGTCTCGCGGGCGATGCCGCGCATCGACAGGCAGTAGCCGCGGTCGGGGGTCACGGCGATGTCGAGGACCTCGTCGACCAGTTCCAGCAGCTCGATCGCGTCGGTGCCGACCTCCGTCTGGGGCGGCAGCACCATGATCCCGCCGTGGTCCTCGCCCATGCCCAGCTCGCGCTCGGAGCAGATCATGCCCTCCGAGACGTGGCCGTAGGTCTTGCGGGCGCTGATCTCGAACCCGCCGGGCAGCACGGCGCCGGGCAGCACGACGACGACCTTGTCGCCGACGGCGAAGTTGGTGGCGCCGCAGATGATGTTCTGCGGCTCACCCGTGCCGTTGGCCCGGCCGACGTCCACCTGGCAGTAGCGGATCGGCTTCTTGAAGTCCTTCAGCTCCTCGATGGCGAGGACCTGGCCCACCACCAGCGGGCCCTTGAGCCCGGCACCGGTCTGCTCGACCGTCTCCACCTCGAGGCCGGCCGCGATCAGCCTGGCCGCGACGTCCCGGCCGGTCTCGGAGGCCGGCAGGTCGACGTACTCCCGGAGCCACGAAAGCGGCGCCCGCATCAGATCTCCATCCCGAACGGCAGGGTGAAGCGGACGTCACCCTCGACCATGTCTCGCATGTCCTCGACGTTGTGGCGGAACATCAGCATCCGCTCGATCCCGAACCCGAAGGCGAAGCCGCTGTACCTGTCCGGGTCCACACCGCAGGCCGTCAGCACCCGCGGGTTGACCATGCCGCAGCCGCCCAGCTCGATCCAGCCCTCGCTGGAGCAGGTGCGGCAGGGGTTGTCCGGGTCGCCGACGGAGGCGCCCCGGCACACGAAGCACACCATGTCCATCTCGGCGGACGGCTCGGTGAAGGGGAAGTAGGAGGGCCGCAGCCGGGTGCCCAGGCCCTCGCCGAAGAGCGAGGTGACCATGTGGTCGAGGGTCCCCTTGAGGTCGGCCATGGTCAGCCCCTCGTCGACGGCCAGCAGCTCGACCTGGCCGAAGACGGGGGTGTGCGTGGCGTCCAGCTCGTCGGTGCGGTAGACCCGGCCCGGGCAGATGACGTACACCGGCAGGTCACGCCGCAGCAGCGAGCGGATCTGCACGGGCGAGGTGTGGGTGCGCAGCACGACACCGGAGGCGTCGTCGGCGGAGCCGTCCCTGCCGCGTACGAAGAAGGTGTCCTGCATGGTGCGCGCGGGGTGGTCGGGGCCGATGTTGAGCGCGTCGAAGTTGAACCACTCGGCCTCGACCTCGGGGCCCTCGGCGACCTCGTAGCCCATCGCGACGAACACGTCCTCGATGCGCTCCGAGAGCGTGGTCAGCGGGTGGCGGGCGCCTGCCGGGCGGCGGTCGTAGGGCAGTGTGACATCCACGGCCTCCTCGACCAGCACGCGCTCGTCGCGCTCGCGCTCCAGCTCCTCCTGGCGGACCTTGAGCGCCTTGCTGACCGCGCCCCTGGCCTGCCCGACGCGCTTGCCGGCCTCGGCCTTCGCGTGCGGGGGGAGGGCGCCGATCTCGCGGTTGGCCAGCGCCAGCGGGGAGCGGTCGCCCGCGTGGGCCGCCTTCACCTCGCGCAGCGCGTCCAGATCACCGGCGGCGGCGACGGCGGCGAGCGCCTCGTCCCTGGCCCGGTCGATCGCTTCCGGTTTCAGTGCCTCGACCTCGACGGGGTCGTACGACTTGTTGGGTGCCGACATCTCTTCCCGTGTTTCCGATTGGCCCCCAGCTGTCGCTGGGAGATGGCCCCTGGCTGCGCCCTGCCCTTGCTGGCCCCATGGCCGTGCCGGGGCCCGAGTCTACGGGGGCGCGCCTGGTGACGGTGACGCGGAGGCCGCAAGGAGGGCCTCCGGCGGATCCTGGGCCGGGCCCGTGCGCGCCGTGCTTCAGGCCAGAACGGCCGGGGCGCCCACGGGCAGGATAAAGCGGAACCGGGCCCCGCCGGCCGGCGCCCGGTCGACGGTGATCACCCCGCCGTGCGCCTCGACGATGCCCTTGACGATGTAGAGCCCCAGGCCCGTGCCGCCGCGCCTGCTGCCGCGCCAGAAGCGGGTGAACACGCGGCTCATGGACTCCTCCGGAATGCCGGGCCCCTCGTCGCTGACCGTGACGGCCGTCGCCTTCTCCCCCGGCTCCCGGGGCGAGGCGGCGGGCTCGACCTCGATGGTGACAGTTCCCTCACCGTGCCGCACCGCGTTTTCCAGCAGGTTGGCCAGCACCTGGTCGATCTTGTCGGGATCGGCCCACAGGTCCGGCAGGCCGTCGGCGATCCGGGGGGCGAACCGTTCGGCGGGCTGCCCGGCCGCGATGTGCCCCTCCACGTGCCGTCGCACCGCCGCCGCGATGTCCAGCCGCTGGCGGCGCACCTCCAGCCGGCCGGAGTCGATCCGGGAGATGTCCAGCAGCTCCGCGATGAGCCGGGTGACGCGGTTGGCGTCCGCGTCCACCGTCTCCAGCATCAGCCGCTTCTGGTCGTCGGTGAACCGCTCCCACTTGGCCAGCAGGGTGGCCGTGAACCCCTTGACCGAGGTGAGCGGCGAACGCAGTTCGTGGGCCACGGTGGCGATCAGTTCGGCGTGGCTGCGCTCGGTGCGCCGCCTGGCCTCGGTGCCGCGCAGGGTGACGACGACCCGCTCCACGGGCCCGCGCGGGCGCTGCCGGACGTACCGGGCGGCGACCAGCACCTCGTGGCCGCCGGGCAGCAGCAGGTTCCGCTCGGGGTGGCCGTTGCGGATGGCCGGCCCGCCGTAGGGGTCCGTCAGCTGCCACCAGCGGCGCCCGTCCAGGTCCTCCAGCGGCAGCGCGGCCTGCAGCGGACTGCCCAGCGCCTCGTGGTGCTGCCGTCCGGTGAGACGGACCGCCGCGGTGTTGAAGCACACGACGCGGCCGGCGCCGTTGGCGATCACGAGCCCGTCGGGCAGGTCGTCGGGCCGCACGTCCATCCCGTTCCGCCCTCCTCCAGCGCCTCGGTCCCCGGCACCCGGGGGCCGACACCCTACTAGCTCACGGTGACGGCGTGGCACCCGGACCGTGCGCAGCGTCACGGGCGCACGGCGGCACGGCACGCGGGGTCCCGGCGCACGGCGGCACACAGGCACGGCGGGCGGCGTCAGCGTGCGCGCTGGGCGCGCGCCGAGGCGTAGAGGCACACGGCCGCCGCCGTGGCGAGGTTGAGGCTCTCGGCCAGCCCGTGGATGGGCACCCGCACCACGGCGTCCGCCAGCGCGCGGGTCTCCTCGGGCAGCCCCCACGCCTCGTTGCCGAACACCCACGCGGTGGGCGCGGACATGGCCCCCGCGTCCAGCTCCTCGTCCAGGTCCCGCTTCCCCGCCCCGTCGGCGGCCAGTACCCGCACCCCGGCTCCGGCCAGGCCGCGGGCCGCCTCCTCGACGGGCACGCCGACGACGACCGGGAGGTGGAAGAGCGAACCGGCCGAGGCACGCACGGCCTTGGGGTTGTAGACGTCCACGGACGCGTCGGTCAGCACCACGGCGTCGGCGCCGGCGGCATCCGCGCAGCGCAGCACGGTGCCCGCGTTGCCCGGGTCGCGGACGTGCGCGAGAACGGCGACGAGACGGGGCCGGCTCCCGAGGACCTCCTCGAAGGGCCGGTCCAGGAAGCGGCACAGCCCGACGATGCCCTGCGGGGTGACGGTGTCGGACATCGCACCGATCACCTCGTCGGAGGCGGTGAGGACGGGGACGCGGGCGGCGCGGGCCGCCGCCAGGATGTCCGCGTGCCGCTCGGCCGCCTCCGCTGTCGCGTACACCTCGACGAGGTGCTCCAGCGCCTCCCGCACGGCCTGCGGGCCCTCCGCCAGGAACCGGCGCTCCTTGGCCCGGAAGCTCCGCTTGCCGAGCTTGCGCGCGGCGGTGACGCGGGGGGAGCGGAGGGAGGTCAGCTCGGGGGGCTCAGGGGGCATCGCAGGCGGTCACTCGCTTTCGGGGAAAAATTTCTCGCCGCCGCGGCGGGGAGCCACGACGGCGAGAGTCCGGCGACACGGCCGAAGACACCAGCCAAAGGTCAGGCGGCCTTCGGGGCGTTCACATCGCTCGGCAGCGCCTTCTGCGCGACCTCGACGAGCGCGGCGAAGGCGGCGGCGTCGTTGACCGCCAGCTCGGCCAGCATCTTGCGGTCGACCTCGATGGAGGCGGCCTTCAGACCCTGGATGAAGCGGTTGTAGGTGATGCCGTTGGCGCGGGCCGCGGCGTTGATCCGCTGGATCCACAGCTGCCGGAAGTCGCCCTTGCGGCGCTTGCGGTCGTTGTAGTTGTAGACGTAGGAGTGGGTGACCTGCTCCTTCGCCTTGCGGTACAGGCGGGACCGCTGGCCGCGGTAGCCGCTGGCCTGCTCCAGGATCGCCCGGCGCTTCTTCTGAGCGTTTACTGCCCGCTTGACGCGTGCCACGTGATTACTCCTTGTTGGCGGGGCCGGGAGGCGGTGTCACGGTGTCGGTCCGCGCACGCCCTCCGCTCCGGCCCGTGGTCGATGGGTCCCGGTCGTGCGGGGTCTTACTTGCCGAGAAGCTTCTTGATCTTCTTGGCGTCGGCCGGGGCCGCTTCGGTCTTACCGGCAAGGCGACGCGTCAGCGTGGACGGCTTGTGCTCGAGAAGGTGGCGGCGGCCGGCGCGCTGGCGCATCACCTTGCCGGAGCCGGTGATCTTGAAGCGCTTGCGGGCACCACTGTGCGTCTTGTTCTTCGGCATGTCGCCGTTTCTCTCCTCGTCAGTGACGCTTCCGTTTGCCGTGCGGGCAGGCGGAAGCGTCAGTCGTTCCGTATGGGTTCCGGGGCAGGTGCCCCGGGAGGGCTCACGCCTCGGCGTTCTCCTCGGCGGGCGCCTCAGCGGGAGCGGACCCCTGCTGGCGTTCCGCCTTGCGGGCGGCCTGCGCCTCGCGGGCCTCGGCCATGGCCTCGGTCTTCTTCTTGTGCGGGCCGAGAACCATGATCATGTTGCGGCCGTCCTGCTTCGGGTTGGACTCCACGAAGCCCAGATCCGACACGTCGTCCGCGAGCCGCTGGAGCAGCCGGAAGCCCAGCTCGGGGCGGGACTGCTCACGACCGCGGAACATGATCGTGATCTTGACCTTGTCACCCTGCTTGAGGAACCGGACGACGTGACCCTTCTTGGTGTCGTAGTCGTGCGGATCGATCTTCGGCCGGAGCTTCATCTCCTTGATGACCGTGTGCGCCTGGTTCTTGCGCGCTTCACGGGCCTTCATGGCCGACTCGTACTTGAACTTGCCGTAGTCCATGAGCTTGCACACCGGAGGACGGGCGTTCGCCGCCACCTCGACCAGGTCGAGGTCGTACTCCTGTGCGAGCTCCAGGGCCTTGGCAAGCGGCACGATGCCGACCTGCTCGCCGCTGGGACCGACGAGTCGCACCTCGGGGACGCGAATCCGGTCGTTGATGCGGGGCTCGGCGCTGATGGGGCCTCCTCGGGTACACCGCGCGACCGTCTGGCGGACGACCGCGCACGAGTCTTGATGAGTTGGGTGACCACCGCCGCAAGATGCGAAAAACGCCCCGGACGGGTCACAGGCGGGGCTCCTCACAGACCGGGAGCACCGCCGCGGAACTCCGCGGGGCGCAGCCTGACCATTGACCCGCGGCCCACAGGGCCGCCAGGTGGGAGATCGGAGCCTCCACTTGCGGGCTGGAGGCCGCCCCTTCGCACGTGGCGCGGGGACAGACTTCAGCCGGTCGTTATCCGAGCATACCAGCAGGCCGCCCGGAGTGCCCCGGCGGGAGCGGGAGCGCGGACCGGGGGCGCCCGGAGCACGGCCCGTACGACAGTACGGGAACGCCGGGGCTTAGGGTGAGCCGCATGAGCGACGCCGCAGCCGCCGGGCAGCCCTCCGGTCAGCAACCCGACTTCGACAGCATGACCCGCGACATCGCGGAGGTGCCGGCGGTCGAGGTGATCACCACCGTGGCGGTGCACCTGATGAGCTCCGCCGCCGTGAACCTCGGGCTGGCCGAGGAGGGCGAGCAGCACAAGGACCTGGACGAGGCCCGCAAGCTCATCCAGGCCCTGGCCGGTCTGGTCACCGCGAGCGCCACGGAGATCGGCTCGTACCACGCGGCGCCGCTGCGTGACGGTCTCAAGTCGCTCCAGCTCGCCTTCCGCGAGGCCTCCACCGTGCCCGACGAGCCCGGACAGGGGCCCGGCGAGAAGTTCACCGGCCCCGTCCACGGCTGACCTCACGGCGGTCGTCCCGACCGCGGCCTCCGAGGTCGTCCCCACTGCGGTCGTCTCCACGGCGGCCGGCACCGCGGCGGCCCGCCCGCTCAACTCACCCGCATCTCGCGCCGGGGCCGGCGGTTCGGCTGCGGATGCGTGAGCACGTGCACATAGGCGGCTATGGCACCGCCCACCAGGGGCGCCACGATGAACATCCACAGCTGGGTCAGGGCCGCGCCGCCCGCGAAGAGCGCGGGGCCCAGGCTCCGGGCCGGGTTCACCGAGGTGCCGGTCAGCGGGATGCCGACCAGGTGGACGACGGCCAGGGCGATGCCGATGGGCAGCCCGTCGAAGCCGACGACCGCCACCTTGTGGGTGACCGCGAGCACCGTGTAGACGAGCAGGAACGTCAGGATCAGCTCGGCGACGAAGGCGCCGCCGGTGTTGATGTGCACCGCGGAACGGTCGCCGAAGCCGTTGCTGCCGAAGGTCTCGCTCGTCTCCAGGCCCGGGACCTGCTTGGCGACCAGGAACAGCAGCGCCGCGCCCGCGATACCGCCGACCAGCTGCGCGACCCAGTACTTGACCGCCAGCTCCAGGTCGAGACGGCCGGCCAGGAACATCCCCAGCGTGACCGCGGGGTTCACATGGGAACCGGAGATCGGCCCGATCGCGTACGCGAGGGCGAGCAGCACGAAGCCGAACGTCAGCGCGATGCCGAGCGAACCGATGTACTCCGCCGCCAGCACGGCCGCCCCGACGCCGAAGAACACCAGCAGCAGCGTGCCCAGGAACTCCGCGGCGACCGGCTGGGGCTTGTCTTCCAGGTCCCGGAGCTGTTCCGGGCTCGCCTGGAGCGACTTGACCTGCATGTCGACCTCCCGTGGGGGTCGTAGGAGGCAGCCGGGACGGTTCTTTCCCGGCGCACCTCCTGAGTGTCCGACGCCCTGGCCCGGCTCGCACCTCGGGCGGCCGACAGCACCGGCCTGCGGCACCGGGGCTATCGGCCGACGGCACCGGGGGGCTCGGCTCCGCGGTCGGGGTGCGGTCAGGCCGGGGAGGCCGCGGCCGGGTCGGGTGGGGTGGAGCGTGTTCGAACCCGGCAGAATCCGGAGTCCGGCGGGTGATCGGGCCCGGCAGGTGAGCGGAACCCGGCAGGTGAGCGGACCCGGCCGGTGATCAGGCCCGGTAGAAGGCGCTCTCGGGCAGGGCGCTGCCGGGCGGGAGCAGGGCCAGGTCGAGGCCGCGCACCAGACGCGCCCGCAGGGTCTCGTGGGCGGCGAGGGCCCCGGCCACGCGGTGGGCCACGGCGGCCACCTCGGCCCCCGGTGCCGGCGCGAGCGCCAGGGTGCCGTCGCTTGCGGCACCGCCCGGCGCCAGATGGGCACCGACGACCTGGGGTTCGGCGGCGAGCACGGTCCGTACGGCCTCGATCACGGCCGGGTCGTCGAGGGCGTCGGCAGCGGTCCGGCCCTCGGCGAGCGCCTGGAGCGCGGAGCCGGTCAGCTCGAAGGTCACGGGGCCCGCCAGGTCGAGGACGACGGTGTCCGCCTTCTCGTGGGCCGCGGCCTGGAGTGCCTGATGGAGCGGTACCGCCACGGGGCGGGCGTCGGGGCGCCAGCGGGCCAGCGCGTCGGTGGAGGTGAAGGCCGGCAGCGCCCGGCGGCCACCGGGCGCGTTGAGGGTCGGGACGGCCATCTCGCTGGTCTTGTCGCGGCGCAGCCCGTCCTCACCCGTCTCGGCCTCGGTGAGGACGGCGACGACCGGGACGAGCAGCCGGGCGCCGCGCAGCGCCTCCAGCACCCGGGCGCGGGCCGAGGGCGCCCCCGGGGCGTCCCGCCAGGCGGCGAGGGCGTCGGCGAGGGCGGCATCAGCGGTGCCGTCGTCGCTGGAGAAGGCCGGCTGGGGAATGTTCTTGAGCGCCACGCCCCGAGCGTATCCGGTGGCACGGACACGGCAGGGCGCGGGAGTCAGCCGCCGTCGGCGGTAGCGTCACCGGCATGACCACGGGCGCGGGAGCGGGCACGACCACGAGTGGGGCGCGGGAACAGTCACGTGCGGGGGAAGGAACGGACGGGGGCACGCACGCGGGCGCGGGAACGGACACCTGTGGGGGGACGGGTGCGGACGCCGCCGGAACGGACCCGGGTGACGGCCGGAACGCCCGGCCGCCGGAGGCCGGGCCGCAGGCGGCAACAGCGGGACCGGCTCGGGGGCGGAGGCCGGCCGCGCGGGAGCCGGATGCCCCGGCCGACCGACTCCCGTACGCCACCGCCGGACGACAGGCAACCGCCGCCGGACTCACGTCGGCCACCGCCTGCCTCCTGTCGGCCGGCCGGCAGTCGGACGCCGTCCCGGAGACGGACCTCGACGCGCTGCTCTCCTCGGCCGTCCCGGGGCCGGACGGTCCCGGGGCGCGGCTCTCGCTGGCCGTCCGTGAGCCGGGCACCGGGCGTGCGGCGGCGCTGCACGGGGACCGCCCGTTCGTGGCGGCAAGCGTGATGAAGGTGCACATCCTCGTCGCGCTGCTGCTGCGCGCCCAGGGCGCTCTCGGGGATCCGCCGCGGGCGCTGACCGGGCGGGAGCAGGCGTGGGCCGCCGCGATGATCGAGCGCAGCGACAACGACGCGGCGAACGCACTGTGGGAGGCGGCCGGGGGCGAGGCGGGCATGCGGACCGCCTGCCACCGCCTGGGGCTGACCCGTACGGAACCCCACCCCGCCGGGCGCTGGGGGCTGAGCACCACCACGGCGACCGATCAGCTGAGGCTGCTGCGCGCCGTGTACGAGCCGGGACCCGGCGGCGGGCTCACCCCGTCGGCACGGGCCCGGGTACGGGAGCTGATGCGCCGGGTCGTGCCCGCACAGCGCTGGGGCGTCACCGCCGCCGCGCCCGCGGGGGCCGCCTCGGCCACGGCCGTGCCCGAGGTGAAGAACGGCTGGCTGCCGCGGACGGCCACCGGGCTGTGGGTGATCAACAGCGTCGGCCGCGTCACGGTGGACGGACGGGCCTGGCTGCTGGCGGTCCTCTCCGACGGGCACGCCACCCGGGAGGCCGGCGTCGCCGCGGTGGAGGACGCCGCCCGCGCCGCCGTCCGGGCCCTCACCCGCCGGGAAGGCCCCCGGGAGGGCTCCCGCCGGGAGGACCGGGGCGCTGCCCGGGACCGCCGCCGTGCGGGCCGGCCACCAGACCCCGCAGCCGGGGCGGGAGGTGCGGGGTGAAGCCCCGGTGCACCGCCCAGGCAGCGCCGATCAGCGCCGCCCCCAGCACGGCCGCCGCCAGCGCGAACCAGCCCGGCCCCGCGCCGTCGGCGGGCGGTGCCGTCCCGAAGTACTTCTCGCGGTACTCGCCGACCGCCGGCCGCTGCTTGGCGGGCCTGACGTGCGAGCCCGTCTCGATGGCCGCCGCCGGGTCCACGATGCCGGTGCCGACCGCGTCGCTGCGTCCGCCCTCCGGGGTGTTGCGGGCGGTGTCGGAGATCAGCTCCTTGATCTGCGCGGGGCTCAGATCCGGGTGCGCGGCGCGGACGAGCGCGACGGCACCCGAGGTGAAGGCCGCGGCGGCGCTGGTGCCCCAGCCCTGGTAGTAGGTGCGGTCGGGATCGGCGATCAGGATGTCCTTGCCGGGCGCCGCCACCGTGGCGTACCAGCGGCGGGTGGAGAAGGCGGCGCGGGCTCCGTTGCGGTCGACGGCGGCCACCGCGATCACCCCCGGGTAGGCGGCGGGATAGGAGACGTGGTCGCCGTCCTCGCCGCCGTTGCCCGCCGAGGCGACCACCACGACGCCCTTGCGCAGCGCGTAGCGCACGGCCGCGTCCTCCTCGGCGTCCGGGTGCGCGGAGTCGCTGTCGTCGCCCAGCGAGAGGTTGATGACATCGGCCCCGTGGTCGGCCGCCCAGCGGATGCCCTGGGCCAGTGCCGTACCGCGCTTGTCCCTGGCCTTGGCACGCTGCGGGTCCTGGTCCTCCAGCAGGACGCGGACGGGCAGGATCCGGGCCTCCGGCGCGATGCCCAGCACCCCGTCCCTGCCGCCCGCGCCGTGGCCGTGCCCGGCGATGATCCCGGCCATGGCGGTGCCGTGCCGCGCCCACTCGCGGTCGCCCCGCCCGGCACCCATACCGACGAAGTCCTTGCCCTTGGCCACGTTGCGGGACAGATCCGGATGGCTCGGGTCCACCCCCGTGTCCAGGACGGCCACGGTCACGCCCTGGCCCTTGGTGGTCCTCCACGCCGCCTTCGCGTTGAGGGCCGTGAGAGCCCACTCCTGCCGCTGGAGCCCCTCCCCCTGCGCGTGCGCCGTCCCCGCCGTGAGGGGGGTGAACGCGAGGAGGGCGCACAAGGAGGCGGCCACAGTGCCCAGCAGACGCTTCATCGCAGCTCGTCCTCCGAGGTACGGCCCGTCCCCGGGGCCTCGTTCACGGCGTCGGCGCCCCGGCCCTTGTTCCCGCCACCGCCCGCGCCCCTGCCCGCGCCGGGACCGGAACCGGAACCAGGACAGGAGCTGGAACCAGAATCGGAACCGGGGCCAGGGCTGGGGCCGGAGCCGGGCCTGCCGGATGAGGGCGGGCCGCCGGCCGGGAGGGGGGACGCCACGCGGCGCCCCGCGGCGGCGGACGTGGCCGAGGCCGCGTCCGCGCCGGGACCGGAACCGGCATGGGAGCGGGAGCCTGACCTGGCGTCCGACGTCCGCCCGGCAGCGGGATGCGGCCGGGTGGTCGCCTTGCGCAGCCGCCGCTCAACGCGGTCGGCGATCCCCTGCGCGTCGTGGCCGAGCCCGGCCTGCGCCGCGGGCGAGGTCTCCCCTTTGCGGATGGCGTCGCTCGCCGGCTGCGGGTCGGTGACGACCCGTCCGTCGGCGAAACCGGAAACGGAGTAGACCACCACGGGCACGTCCCGCAGTACGCGGATGCTCCAGCTCGCGCGCTGCGTGTCACCGAAGTCCGCGGCGACGGTGCCGCGCGCCGCGTACGGACGGGGCATCAGATCGGGGCGCTCGGCGAGGTTCTGGGCGGCGAACCGCTCGGCCAGGTCCCGCATCGCCGCCGGGTCGGCCTTGGTGAAGACCATGCCCACCGTGGTGAGGCCGCTGGTCGTCTCGTCGGCGTAGGTGGCCCGGATCAGCCGCCCGCAGCCCACCGGCGCCAGCGCCTTGGCCAGCAGCGGGTCGAAGGCGCGGGCGCAGGTGCTGTCGGGGGCCACGGCCACCCGCGTCCAGCGCCGGTCGGCGCCGCCCGGCCCGGCGGCCTCGCCGTCGAGGGTGCGGGGGAACAGCTCGTCGACGGGGAGTTCGTGCCAGGCGGCCCGTGCGCCGTCGAACCCCTGGGCGATGGCGGGCCGTTGCCCGGCGTCCCCGGTCAGCAGCGCGCCCGCCCCCGCGCCGCCCAGCAGACCGACCCCAGCACGAGGCAGACGGCGGCCACGACCGTACGGACACGCAGCGGAGCGTGCCCGCCCAGACCGCGGACCGGCCTCCAGCCGCGAACCGGCGGCGGAGGCACCGTCGGCGCCGGGGGCGCACCGCGCGGCGGAGAGACGGGCGGCACCGGGTGCCGCGGCGCCGGCACCCCACCTTCGAACCGCCCTCCTGAGGACGGCACACCGCCTTCGGAGTCCGACCGTGACGACGGCACGGCGGACCTCTCGGGCCGGGGCCCCGACGGCACAGCCCCCTTGAAGCTGGACCTCGATGACGGCACGGCGCCTTCGGAGCCGGACCCGGACGGCGGCCCGGCGGCTGGGGAGCCGGGCGCCGACGGGGGGCGGCCGGCATCGGAA
>NZ_VJOK01000001.1:1170134-1205932 GCF_013302895.1 Streptomyces albus subsp. chlorinus
CCGCGCGCGGGGGCACGGACGGTGCGGCCGCACGCGAGGGTGCGGGCGGGGCGGCCGGGTCCGTCGCGTCGGCCGGGGTGCCGGAGGGGCGCGGTGTGACGGCCGGCCGGGGCGGGGCGGCGGGGCGCTCGGGGACCGGGGCACGGTCGGCGTCGGTGCTCATGTGCGCCCCCTTCGCGTGCTACCGACCCACACGAACGCCTTGCGGAGCAGGCCGGTTCGCCGGGGCCACAGTGAACTGTTGCCGCGTGCCGTCCCGTCACGGCGTGCGGCGTCACTCTACGGTGCGGACCGGGAGGGTGGGCAACCCGGCCGAGACAGCGGTGGCAGCCCTGCCGAAGTGGGCGAACGCGCCGGTCCCCGGGCCGGTCGCCGTCGTTCCGGGGGGCTGGGCCGCGGGGCGCGGCTCTGGCAAGCTGCAAGGGTGTTCGATACGACTGCCGATCTCGCCGCCGTGCGCACCCGGTACGACCGCGCGACCGCCCATCTCGACGCGCCGCTCGCCCTGGTCGACCTGGAGGCGTTCGACGCCAACGCCGACGACCTGGTGCGGCGCGCCGGGGGCAAGCCGCTGCGTGTCGCCACCAAGTCCGTGCGGTGCCGGGCCCTGTTGGAGCGGGTCCTGGCCAAGGACGGCTTCCGCGGGGTGATGAGCTACACGCTGGCCGAGTCGCTGTGGCTGGCCCGTTCGGGCGTCCAGGACGTGCTGCTGGCCTACCCGTCGGCGGACCGTGCCGGGTACGCCGAACTGGCGTCCGACCCGAAGCTGGCGGAAGCGGTGACCGTGATGGTCGACGACCCCGCGCAGCTGGCGCTGATCGACTCGGCGCGCGACGGCGGCCGTGCGGAGATCCGCGTCTGTCTCGAACTGGACACCTCACTGCGTCTGCTGGGCGGCCGGGTGCGTGTCGGGGCCCGCCGCTCCCCGCTGCACTCCCCCGCCGCCCTGGCCGAGCTGGCGCGGGCCGTCCAGCGGCGCCCGGGCTTCCGGCTGGTGGGGGTGATGGGATACGAGGCGCATGTGGCGGGTGTGGGCGACGCCGTTCCGGGTGCGGCCCTGCGCTCACGTGCCGTCCGGCTGATGCAGGCGGCGGCACGGCGCGAGCTGTCCGCACGGCGGGCCGCGGCGGTGCGGGCGGTCCGCGCGGTGGCGCCGGAGCTGGAGTTCGTCAACGGCGGCGGCACGGGCAGCGTCCAGCACACCGCGGCCGAGGACGCCGTCACCGAGATCGCCGCCGGCTCGGGCCTGTTCGTGCCGCGCCTGTTCGACCACTACACCTCGTTCACCGGCCGCCCGGCCGCGCTCTTCGCCATGCCCGTCGTGCGCCGGCCGGGGGTCGGCGTGGTGACGGTCCTCGGCGGCGGCTACCCGGCCTCCGGTGCGGCGGGCCGCGACCGGCTGCCGCAGCCGTTCCTGCCCACCGGTCTGCGGTACGACCCGCAGGAGGGACCCGGCGAGGTGCAGACCCCGCTGCTGGGACAGCCCGCCGACGACCTGCTGATCGGGGACAAGGTCTGGTTCCGGCACGCCAAGTCGGGCGAGCTGTGCGAGCGGTTCGCGGCCCTGCACCTGGTCGAGGGCGACCGGGTGGTCGAGTCCGTGCCCACCTACCGGGGCGAGGGCATGACCTTCCTGTGACCCCCTGACGGGACTTGGGGGCGGGCCGTCGTCCCGGACGGCTCCGAGGCCCCCTTCCAGCCTCTCGTCCCAGACGGGTTCTCTGCTGCCGCCGCCCGTGCCCGGTGCCGGGAGGGGCCGGGGCACCGGCCTGGCGGGGCCGTCAGGCTCAGGCCCGCACCTCATGGCACACCCGTACGACGTGCGGGGGCGCCCCGGGAACGGACGCCCCCGCGCGGACGGCCGGGTCAGGCCTCGGCCCCGTACGCGGTGTCCTCCTGGTCGGGGATGACGGAGCCGTCGTCCCGGCGCACCGGGCCGGTCGAGCCGTCAGGGTTGGTGAAGGCGTCCTCGGCGCACGGGTACGGGTCCTCCTTGCGCGGCAGCGGTTCGATGAACATCGGGTTCACCGCCCAGCGGCCGTCGGCGTCGTCGTAGCCGCGGCACATGATCTCCGGCTTGTTCCGGTTGAGCACGAGGTGCGTGCCGGTGGCGTCACCGACGAACGCGACGTCGGTGTCGGCGTCGCCCCCGCCGATCGCGATGCGGTGCCGCCGGTCCTGCTTCTGCCAGGCCCGGGCGCCCTTGACGCCGAAGATCTCCTGGTTGATCACGCAGCGCTTGCCGTCGATGTAGGGGATGTCCTCCCCCTGGCTCACGCCGGTGCCGCCGCAGCCCCTGGTCCAAGTGGTGATGCGGCCGTGCCGCACGACGCTGCGGATGGCGAGGGTGTGCGCGCGGTCGATGCCGACGCCGCTGGACCACTCCTCGGTCACCGGCTCGGAGCCGGCAGAGACGATGTAGACGTCGAACCCGGCCTTCCGCAGCGTGCGGACGAGGTCCTTCTGCTGGTCGTAGTAGCGGCTGTAGGCGGGCAGGGTGTGGGTGCCGACGCGCTTCTCGCTGCCGACCGGCGCCGCCAGTGCCTCGTCCCGCGCGGCCCGTGCGTAGGAGCGGAGTTCCGCGACGGTGTGCCCCGCGAACAGCTGCGGGACCCACGCGTACTCCGGGACGGTGCGCCGGTGGTTCCACTCCCCCTCGAAGGCGTCCTGGCCGCTCATCGTCTCGGCTTCGCCGCGCACCTGGAGGATCTCGTCGGCGCAGGCGGTGTTCGTGGACGTCGGCAGGGGCTCGCCGACCGGCACCCGGGTGCCGCACGCCTTGGTGAGCGCCCGGTCGGCGGCCGGGGTGAGCCACTCGCTGGTGTCCGACCAGTCCTTGGGCCGCAGGATCTTGTCGTGCTCCAGGGCCCAGGCGATGGTCGCGTCGGTCGAGTCGTTCTTGACAATGGTGTTGTCCCAGTCGAACGCCGCGACCGGCCGGTGCTTCCCGCCCCGCCAGTGGGGTGAGCACACGCCGCGCTCGTCGATGGTGCGCTGGAGCTTCGCCCTGTTCTCCCCGTACCAGGGGAGGTCCTTGGACAGCTGGGGGCAGTGCCGGCCCGCGCCGTGGTGGCCGTGGGCCTGTGCGGGAACGGGTGCGAGGGCGGCTGCGAGGGCGGCTGCGAGGGCGGTCAGGACGGATCTGCTGCGCATCTGGCGCCTCTCCTGGGTTGTCGGCAGTGACCATGTGCACGCTACATCTGTCGCGGCACGGCCCTTGGCCGCCCCTGTCCCGCGTCGCCTGAGCGGTGCCACCGGTGACGCGGGACGAGCGCCCTACAACGGCGTGACGTACGCTCCCGTGATCCCCCCGTCCACCAGGAACTCCGCGGCGTTCACATAGGAGGAGTCGTCACTGGCCAGGAACGCCACCGCCGCGGCGATCTCCTCCGGCTCGGCGAACCGTCCCGCGGGCACGTGCACCAGCCGCCGCTGCGCCCGCTCGGGGTCCTTGGCGAACAGCTCCTTCAGCAGCGGTGTGTTCCCCGGGCCGGGGCACAGCGCGTTCACCCTGATGCCCTCCCGGGCGAACTGCACCCCCAGCTCCCGCGACATGGCCAGCACCCCGCCCTTGGCGGCGGTGTAGCTGATCTGCGAGGTGGCGGCCCCCATGACGGCCACGAAGGAGGCCGTGTTGATGATGGAGCCGCGCCCCTGGGCGCGCATGTACGGCAGGACGGCCTTGCAGCACAGGTACACCGAGGTGAGGTTCACCTCCTGCACGTGCCGCCACGCCTCCAGTCCGGTCTCCAGGATGGAACCGTCCTCGGGTGGCGAGATGCCCGCGTTGTTGAAGGCGACGTCGACCGATCCGCAGGCGTCGTTCGCCGTCCGGAACAGCGCCTCCACCTGCTCCTGGTCGGTGACGTCCGTCTGGACGAACAGTCCGTCGATCTCCTCGGCCGCCGACTTGCCGCGTTCGGCGTCGATGTCGGCGCACACCACGTGGGCGCCCTCCGAGGCGAGACGGCGGGCGGTCGCCAGGCCGATGCCGCTGCCCGCGCCGGTCACCACCGCCGTACGCCCGACGAGGCGGCGGCAGACGGCGGTCCGGTCGTCCTGGCTCACGAGGATCTGGTCGGTCCGGCTCACGAGCTCTCCTTGGTGCTGGGTTCCGTGCTGAGGAAGACGTTCTTGGTCTCGGTGAAGGCGGCGAGCGCGCCGGGGCCCAGCTCGCGTCCGAGCCCGGACTGCTTGTATCCCCCGAAGGGCGTGGAGTACCGGACGCTGCTGTGCGAGTTGACCGACAGGTTCCCCGCGGCGACCCCGCCGCTGACCCGCAGGGCGCGGCCCACGTCCCGCGTCCACACGGAGCCGGAGAGCCCGTACTCGGTCTCGTTGGCGAGCCGCACCGCCTCCTCCTCGTCCTCGAACGGGATGACGACGGCGACGGGTCCGAAGACCTCCTCCACGGCGACCCGGTCCCCCGGGGCGCCGGCCAGCACGGTCGCCGGGTACCAGAACCCGGGCCCCTCGGGGACGCTGCCCCGGATGAGGGCGGGCGCGTCCTGCGGCACGTAGCCGCGTACCCGCTCCAGCTGCCGCGCGGAGATCAGCGGCCCCATCCGGGTGGCGGCGTCCACCGGGTCCCCGGCGCGGAAGGCGTGCACGGCGGGCTCCAGCAGTTCCAGGAAGCGGTCGTGGACGGAGCGCTGGACCAGGATGCGGCTGCGGGCGCAGCAGTCCTGCCCGGTGTTGTCCAGGAAGGAGCCGGGCGCGCCCGCCGCCGCCTCTTCCAGGTCGGCGTCGGCGAAGACGATGTTGGGGCTCTTGCCGCCCAGTTCGAGGGTCACGCGTTTCACGGACGCCGCGCACCGGGCCATGATCCGCTTGCCGACGGCGGTCGAGCCGGTGAAGACGACCTTGGCCACGCGCGGGTGCTCGACCAGCGCCGTTCCGGTGACGGGCCCCTCGCCGGGCAGCACCTGGAAGAGCCCTTCGGGCAGTCCGGCCTCCAGGGCCAGCTCCGCCAGCCGCAGCGCGGTCAGCGGGGTGTTCTCGGCGGGTTTGAGGAGGACGGCGTTCCCGGCCGCGAGCGCGGGTGCCGTTCCCCAGGCCGCGACGGGCATGGGGAAGTTCCACGGGGCGATCACCGCGACCACGCCCAGCGGCTCGGCGAAGGTGATGTTCACGCCCCCGGCGACGGGGATCTGCCGCCCCGTCAGCCGCTCGACCCCGCCTGCGGAGTAGTCGAGCAGGTCGCGGACGTTGCCCGCCTCCCAGATGGCGTTGCTCAGCGGGTGCCCGGCCTCCCGGGTCTCGAGGACGGCCAGCTCCTCGATGTGCCCGTCCACCACGGACGCGAACCGGCGCAGCAGCCGGGCGCGGTCCGCCGGGGCGAGCCCCGCCCAGGCGGCCTGCGCGGTGGCGGCCCGCGCGACGGCGGTGTCCACCTGGGCGGGGGTGGTGGCGGGGACGGTGGCGACGATCTCCTCCGTCGCGGGGTTGACGATCTCCAGCTTCTCCGCCGGTGGCCCGGTGCGGTCTTCTCCGGATGCGTGGTGCACGGTGCGTCAGTCCTTACTCATATGCGCGCTGTACGCACATTCGATTTCCTGTCCACCTGAGCGGCATGTGTCCCTCACATGCGCTCGAAGGAGCGGTACCGCTCCCAGTCGGTCACGGCGGCGTCGAAGGCCCGCTGCTCCACGCGGGCCATGTTCAGGTAGTGCTCCACCACCTCGTCGCCGAAGGCGTCGCGGGCCAGGGCGCTGTCCTCCCACAGCTGGGCGGCCTCCCGCAGGGTGCCGGGGACGTGCGGCGCGTCCTGTTCGTAGGCGTTGCCGGTGCAGGCGGCGGGCAGCTCCAGCCGGTTGTCGACGCCGTGCAGTCCGGCCGCGATCATCCCCGCGACGGCGAGGTAGGGGTTGACGTCACCGCCGGGGACGCGGTTCTCCAGCCGGTGCCCGGCGCCGTGGCCGACGACCCGCAGCGCGCAGGTGCGGTTGTCGGGGCCCCAGGCGACGGCGGTGGGGGCGAAGGAGCCGGGCTGGAACCGCTTGTAGGAGTTGATGTTCGGCGCGTACAGCAGGGTGAACTCCCGCAGCGCGGCGAGCTGCCCGGCCAGGAAGTGCCGCATCAGGCCGGACATCCCGTACTCGCCCGTGCCGTCGGCGAGCACGGGGTTCCCCGCCTCGTCGCGCAGGGAGAGGTGGATGTGGCAGGAATTGCCCTCCCGCTCGTCGTACTTGGCCATGAAGGTGAGGGCCCGGCCCTCCTGGGCGGCGATCTCCTTGGCCCCGGTCTTGTAGATGACGTGCTGGTCGCAGGTGGTGAGCGCGTCGGTGAAGCGGAAGGCGATCTCGTGCTGCCCCAGGTTGCACTCGCCCTTGGCCGACTCCACGACCATGCCGGCGGCCCCCATCTCGTTCCGTATCCGGCGCAGCAGGGGCTCGACGCGTCCGGTGCCGAGGATGGAGTAGTCGACGTTGTACTGGTTGGCGGGTGTCAGGCCCCGGTAGGCGCCGTCCCACGCCTGTTCGTAGGTGTCCTGGAAGACCATGAACTCCAGCTCGGTGCCCGCGTAGGCACCCCAGTCGCGTTCGGCGAGCCGGTCGAGCTGGCGCTTGAGGATCTGCCGCGGCGAGGCGGCCACGGGTGAGCCGTCGTGCCAGGCCAGGTCGGCGATCAGCAGCGCGGTGCCGGGGTTCCAGGGGACGCGGCGCAAGGTGGCGTGGTCGCCGTGCATGGCGAAGTCGCCGTAACCGCGCTCCCAGGAGGCCATCGCGTAGCCGTCCACGGTGTTGAGGTCCACGTCGACGGCGAGCAGGTAGTTGCAGCCCTCACTGCCGCCGTCGAGGACGTGCTGGAGGAAGTACGGCGCGGCGAACCGCTTTCCCTGGAGGCGTCCTTGCATGTCGGTGAAGGCCAGGACAACGGTGTCGACCTCGCCCGCGTCGACAAGTCCTCTCAGCTCTTCGACGTCGAGGGGCGGTGTGCTGTCTGCCACGAGTGGGCCTCCTGTCCGATGCACGGAAGCCATAAGGTAGCCATGGAGACCATTGCAACGGAAGAGGGTGCCATGCGTTCCACACCGGAGGACGACAGGCTGGCCACGGTGCTGCGTACGGTACGCGCGGGCAACGGGTTCGAGGAGGCCCTGGAGCAGATACTCCAGATCGTCCGGCTCGGCCTGGTGCCGGAGGGCGGACGGCTGCCGGCCGAGCGGGAGCTGGCCGAGCGGCTCGGCATCAGCCGCGTCACCCTGCGCGAGGTGCTCAAGGTCCTCGCCGAGCAGGGCGTGGTGGTCAGCAGGCGCGGCCGGTACGGCGGCACCTTCGTCCTGCCGCAGCCCAGGACGGGCGACCCGGCGGCGGCTCCGGCGCCGGTGCCCACGTCCGACCTGGTGGACACCCTGCGCTTCCGTGAGGTCCTGGAGGCGGGCGCCGCCGAACTGTGCGCCTCCCGCGGCCTGTCCGCCCAGGAGGCCGCCCGGCTGCGGGGGGCGCTGGAGGCCACCGGCGAGGCGGCGCTCACCGACTACCGCCGGCTCGACACCCTGCTCCACCTCACCCTGGTCGAACTGGCGGGCTCACCCTCGCTGACCGCGCAGTACGCCGCCGTGCGGGCCAAGCTGAACGAGCTGCTGGGCCGCATCCCGCTGCTGGTGCGCAACCTGGAGCACTCGCAGCGGCAGCACGCGGCGCTGGTGGCCGCGGTCCTGGAGGAGGACAGCGACGCGGCCCGGGCGGTGGCCCGCGAGCACTGCGCGGGCACGGCCTCACTCCTTTGGGGATTTCTCGCGTGAACTGTGCGGAAGCTGCGGACTTTTGGTGCCGTATGCCCCGCAACGCCGCTTCCCGTTACCTCCCGTTCACGTACGAGGGGTTGCGCCTGACCGCTCAGGGCCACAAAGGTATGCCAGCACACCAATGGCCGACGGCGGGAGTCTGGCACATGACCGAACAGTCCGCGTCCCCCACCGATCCCATGGGCGGCGGCCTCCCGGCGGCGCCCGGCGGCACGGCAGCACCCGGCGGCACGGCACGGCCCGACCCCGCCGCGGCGTACCTGGAGCGCCGTGCGCTGCGGCGCGGCAGCGCGGGGCCGTTGCTGCTGACCGGTCTCGGTGTCGCCTACGTCGTCTCGGGCGACTACTCGGGCTGGAACGCGGGCCTGGCCGAGGGCGGCTTCGGCGGACTCGCCGTCGCCGCCGTCCTCATGGGCCTGATGTACGCCTGCATGGTCTTCGCCCTGGCCGAGCTGTCCGCCATCCTGCCCACCGCCGGCGGCGGTTACGGCTTCGCCCGCCGCGCCCTGGGCCCCTGGGGCGGCTTCCTGACCGGCACCGCCATCCTCATCGAGTACGTGCTGGCCCCGGCCGCCATCGTCTGCTTCATCGGCGACTACGTCGAATCCCTCGGCCTGTTCGGCCTGGAGTCCGGCTGGCCCGTCTACCTGGTCTGCTTCGCCCTGTTCCTCGGCGTCCACCTGTGGGGCGTCGGCGAGGCGCTGCGCTTCTCCCTCGTCGTCACCGCGATCGCGGTCGCCGCGCTGCTGGTCTTCGTCGCGGGGGCCCTGACCGAGTTCCACACCGGCGCCCTGGACGACATCCCCGTCGACCACGGCGCCTTCGGCTCCGGCTCCTGGCTGCCGTTCGGCCTGCTGGGCATCTGGGCGGCGTTCCCCTTCGGCATGTGGTTCTTCCTCGGCGTCGAGGGCGTCCCGCTCGCCGCCGAGGAGACCCGCGACCCGGCCCGTACGCTGCCGAAGGCGATGGCCTGGTCGATGGGCATCCTGCTGCTGCTCGCCCTGCTCACCTTCGTGGCCGCCACCGGGGCACGCGGCTCGTCGGCCATCCAGGACGTGGGCAACCCCCTGGTCGAGGCCCTGGAGCCGCACGGCGAGGCCACCGCGCTCTCCCGCGTCGTCAACTACGCGGGCCTGGCCGGGCTGGTCGCCTCGTTCTTCTCCCTCATCTTCGCCGGCTCCCGCCAGCTGTTCGCGCTCTCCCGCGCGGGCTACCTGCCCCGCTTCCTCTCCCTCACCAGCCGCCGCAAGGCCCCCTACCTGGGTCTGCTGCTGCCCGGCGCCCTCGGCTTCGCCCTCGCGGCGGGCAGCGGCGACGGCGCGACCATGCTCAACATCGCCGTCTTCGGCGCCACCATCTCCTACGCCCTGATGTCCCTCTCCCACATCGTGCTGCGCAGGCGCGAACCCCACCTGGACCGCCCCTACCGCACCCCCGGCGGCATCCTCACCTCCTCGGTCGCCTTCGTCCTGGCGCTGGCGGCCCTGGTCGCCACCTTCCTGGTGGACAAGCAGGCCGCGCTGATCGCCCTGGCGGTGTACGCGGCGGCCCTCGCCTACTTCGCCCTCTACTCCCGCCGCCACCTGGTGGCCGCCGCCCCGGAGGAGGAGTTCGCGGCACTGGCGAAGGCGGAGGAGGAACTGAAGAGCTGAGGAGCCGGGGAGGGACTCCCACAGCTCCCGTCCGCCGAGGACCCACCGGCGCACCGCTCTCCGCCGAAGACCCACCGACGCACCGCACTCCACCGAAGGCCCACCGACGCACCGCAGCGCACCCGCACACAGGAGCACCCCCGTGGCACCACCCCTCATCGGCATCACCACCTACCTGGAACCCTCGGCCCGCTGGGGTGACTGGCACCTGCCCGCGGCCCTCCTCCCGGCCTCCTACCACCGCATGGCGCACCGGGCGGGTGCCCGCGCCGTCCTGGTCCCGCCGGACGAGGACCCCCGGGCGGCGGCCGACCTGGTCTCCCGCCTCGACGGCGTCGTCACGGCGGGCGGCCCCGACGTGGATCCGGCCCGCTACGGCGCGGAGCGCGACCCGCGCACCGGACCCGCCCATCCCGAGCGCGACGCGTGGGAGCTGGCCGTCACCCGGGAGGCCCTCGCCCGGCGCGTGCCGCTGCTCGCCGTCTGCCGGGGCATGCAGATCCTCAACGTCGCACTGGGCGGCACCCTCGTCCAGCACCTGCCCACCACCGGCGCCCACCGGGGCGCCACCGGGGTCTTCGGCACCCACGAGGTCGCCCCCGTACCGGGCACGCTACTGGCCAAGGTGCTGGAGTGCGACGCGGCCGTCTCCGTGCCCACCTACCACCACCAGGCGGTGGACGAGCTGGGCGAGGGGCTGGTGGCGAGCGCCTACGCCACCGGCGACGGCACCGTCGAAGCGCTCGAACTCCCGGACGCGGACAGCTTCCTGCTCGCCGTCCAGTGGCATCCCGAGGCGGGCACGGACCTGCGGCTGATGCGGGCCCTGGTGACCGCGGCCCGGCGCGGCCTCAGCGGGTGAGGGCCAGCAGGTCCCGCGCGGGGCCGGTGGGCCGGGAGCCGCGCGGCCAGACGGCGCGCAGCGCGCGGCTCAGTTCCCCGCCGCCGACGGCGACCTCGACCAGCCGGCGTGCCGACAGCTCCTCCCCCACCGCCAGTTCGCTCAGGACGGCGGGCCCGGCGCCGCTGACGGCCGCGGCCTTGACGGCCGTGGTGGAGGCCAGTTCCAGCAGCGGTGGCGCCAGCCCGCCGTGACCGGCGAGCGCGGCGTCCAGGACCTGCCGCGTCCCGGAACCCGGCTCGCGCAGCACCAGCCCGGTGGCCGCCAGTTCCTCGCGGCCGACCGGTGTGCGGCGCCGGGTCCAGGGGTGGCCGGGCGCGGCGACGACCAGCAGCCGGTCGCGGGCGATGACGGTGCCGTCCAGGCCGGGAGGCGTCCCCAGTCCCTCCACGAAGCCGAGGTCGGCCTCGCCGTCGAGAACCATACGGGCCACGGCGGCGCTGTTGCCCGCGCGCAGCGAGACGGCGGTGCCGGGCCGCCCCGTGCGCAGGGCGATCAGCCAGCCGGGCAGCAGGTACTCGGCGATGGTCATGCTGGCGGCGACGGTCAGCTTGGAGTCGCGCCGGTCGCGCAGCGCGCCGACACCCGCGTCGAAGGCCTCGGCGGACTCCACGATGCGCCGCGCCCAGTCGGTGACCAGTACGCCGGCCGCCGTCAGCCGCGAGCCGCGCGGGGAGCGCTCCAGCAGGGTGACGCCGAGCATCCGTTCCATGGAGCGGATGCGGCCGCTGGCGGCGGGCTGGCTGACGCCCGTCTCGCGCGCGGCCCGGCCCAGGCTGCCGAGCCGGGCGACGGCCAGCAGCAGTTCCAGCGCCCCCAGGTCCGGCACCCGGTGCGACAGCCCGCGGGGGGACGTCCGGTCCGGCGCGCTGTTGTCCGCCGCCCGCTCACGGGTTCGGCCGTCCACCGGGCTCATAGGCTCACCTTATGCCCCCATAGGGGAATGCGCCCTGGTGGGAGGGCCCTGGTCGGGAGGAGCGTGGAGTCATGACCGCTTTCCCTTCGCCGCACCTGGTACCCCAGGACCCGCCGACGCCGCCGGGCACCGCGGCCCCGCCCGGACCCGCCGGGTCCGACGCGCTCCCCTCCCGGCTGCGCGCCCTCGGCCCGAACTGGTACGCGTCCGTGATGGGCACCGCCATCGTCGCCGGCGCCGGTGCCGCGCTGCCCGTCCACCCGCCGCGCCCCGTGCTCGAAGCCGTCTGGGCGCTGGCGGCGGCGCTGCTGGCCGTCCTGCTGGTGGCCCGCGCGGGGCACTGGCTGCGCCACCCCGACCAGGCGCGCGCCCATCTGCGGGACCCCGCGGTCGCACCGTTCTACGGCTGTCTGGCGATGGCGCTGCTGGCGGTGGGCGGCGCCGCGCTGGCGCTGCGGGTGCCGGGATCGGTGGGCACCGACACGGGGCTGTGGGCGGCCGGTACGGCGGTAGGGCTGGTGGCGACGGTGACGGTGCCGTACCTGATGATCACCCGGCACGAACTGGCGCCCGGCAGCGCCAGCCCTGTCTGGCTGCTGCCCGTGGTGGCGCCGATGGTCTCGGCCGCGCTCGGTCCGCCGCTGGCCGCCCATCTGCCCGCCGGACAGCCCCGGCTGACGATGCTGCTGGGGTGCTACGCGCTGTTCGGGATGAGCCTGCTGGCAACGCTGCTGATCCTGCCGCTGGTCTTCTCCCGGCTCGTCCACCACGGCCCGCTGCCCGCACCGCTCACCCCGCTGATGTTCCTGGTGCTGGGCCCGCTGGGGCAGTCCACGACGGCCATGGGCAACCTCGCCGACGCCGCGCCCGGCCTCTTCGGGGCGCTCCCGGTGCTCTACGGCGTGCCGGTGCTCGGCTTCGCCCTGCTGTGGCTGGCCCTCTCCACGGCCCTGGTGGTGCGCGCCGCCCGCCGGGGCATGGGCTTCTCCATGACGTGGTGGGCCTTCACCTTCCCGGTGGGGACGTGTGTGACGGGCGCGGCGGCGCTGGGACGGCACGCCGGAGCGGACGCGTTCGGCTGGCTGGCCGTCGGGCTGTACGCCGTCCTGGTCACCGCCTGGCTGGCCGCCGCCGTCCGGACGGCCTGCGGGCTGGTCAGCGGAGCGCTGCTCGCAGCGCCGCGCCGATGACCCGCGGCGCCTCGGCCAGCGAGGGCCCGTACCAGGTGAGGTGCCGTCCGCTGACGAGCGCCGCGGGCATCCCGGGGAACGCCTCGGGACCGTCCTCGGCCGTGAATCGGTAGGGCTCGTCGGGCAGGACGACCAGATCGGCCCGGGCCGGGTCCGCGAGCTGCTCCAAGGGGATGCGGGGGTAGCGCTCGGCGTGGCCGGCGTGGACGTTGCGGACGCCGAGGTGTGCGAGGAGGTCGCCCGCGAAGGTGTCGCGGCCCAGCACCCTCCACGGTCTGCGCCAGACGGGGACCACCGCGCGCAGGTCGCGGCCGGCGTGCTCGGCGCGGGCGCGGTCCCAGGCCCGCTCCGCGTCGTCCAGCCAGCCGGGGCGGCGCAGGCCGCAGCCCTCGGTGAGTACCCGGTGCAGTTCGGCGAAGCCCTGTGCGAGGCTGCGGACCTCGGTCACCAGGACGCGCAGCCCCGCCTCGCGGAGTGCCCGGACGTCCTGCGGGCGGTTCTCCTCCTCGTTGGCCAGGACGAGGTCCGGGGCGAGCCGGACGACGGCCGCCACATCGGGGTTCTTGGTGCCCCGGACCCGGACGACATCCAGGTCTCCCGGGTGGCCGCACCAGTCGGTGGCGCCGGTCAGCAGGCCGGGCGCGGTGACCGCCACCGCCTCGGTGAGGGAGGGCACCAGGGACACGACGGACCGGCATCTCATGGCCGGCACCCTACGCGGGGCCCGGACCGGGCGGTACCGTGCCAGGAAGGTGATGATCCGTCTCATTCGTTTCAGCAGGGGAGGAAACGGTACCCCTCCCTGCATGGTCAGCATCGGATACTTTCTTGCCTGCGAGGAGTTCGGTCCAAAGGAGCTGGTCCGCCAGGCGCGGATGGCCGAGGAGGCCGGCTTCCAGCGGCTGTGGATCTCCGACCACTTCCACCCGTGGACCGACGCCCAGGGCAGCAGCCCCTTCGTGTGGTCCGTGATCGGAGCGCTCTCGCAGGTCACCTCGCTGCCGGTGGGCACCGCCGTCACCTGCCCCACCTTCCGGATGCACCCGGCGATCGTCGCGCACGCCGCGGCGACGGCGGCGGTGCAGCTGGAGGGGAGGTTCACGCTCGGCGTCGGCAGCGGTGAGGCCCTCAACGAGCATGTGCTCGGCCAGCACTGGCCGCCGCCGGGCGAGCGGCTGGAGAGGCTGGAGGAGGCCGTCCACCTCATCCGCCGGCTGCACACCGGGAAGCGCACCACCTTCCGCGGCGCCTACTACCGGGTGGACGAGGCACGGCTCTACACGGTGCCCGAGGAGCCGGTGCCCATCTCCGTCTCGGCGTTCGGGCCGAAGGCCACCAAGGTGGCCGCCCGCATCGGTGACGCCTTCTGCACCGCCTCGCCGAACGCGGAACTGGTGAGCCGCTACCGGGAGGCCGGCGGCGGGCGGCGGCCGGTGCAGGGCGGGATGAAGGTGTGCTGGGCGCCCAGCGAGGAGGAGGGGCTGGATACGGCCCACCGGCTGTGGGCCACCGAACTGCTGCCGGGCCGGCTGCCCTCCACGCTGACCCGGCAGAAGGACTTCGCCGCCGCCGCTTCCCTGGTCCCGCGCGACGACGTGGCCGCGCAGATGGTCTGCGGGCCCGACGCCGAACGCTACCGGGCCCGCCTTCGGGAGTACGCCGACGCCGGGTTCGACGAGGTGTACGTGCAGCAGATCGGGTCCCGCCACGAGGAGTTCTTCCGCGTCTGGCAGGACGACATCCTCCCCGCCTTCCACGGCGGATGACGACGGGGCTCCCGCCCGCCCCGGTCCCAGGCGCGGGCGGGAGCCCCGCTCATTCCGGCTCCCAGGGCATCCGGGCCGTCTCCCCCTCGGCGAGCAGCGCCATCATGGTGAACAGCTTGTCGGAGAAGCCGCCGATCTCGAACCGGTTGGGCCGCGAGGTGTCCAGCGCGGACGGCGCGTACCCGGAGGTGTTGACGCCGAACACCGGCACGGACGCCGGCACCGCCTCGGAGACCGAGACGCCCCGCGCCCCGGTCCCGGGGTGGTGGAGGGCCTGCATGTCCGAGACGATCACGACGCGGTCGTGGCCGTCGTAGGCCGCGCGGAGGGCCGCCACCGTCTCGGTGCCGTACCCGACCTCGCCCAGCCGGGCGCGGAACGCCTCGACGTCCCGCAGCACCGAGCCGCCGGGGGTCAGCTCGTGCCGGAAGTGCCCGGAGGCGAACCCGTACATCTCCACCTGGGCCCCGCGGTGCGCGAGCACCGCGCCGAACAGCGCGCCGACATCCGCGTGCGTGACCGTCGAGCGCGCCGAGACGGTGCCCTGCATCGAGCCGGAGGCGTCGACCAGGAGCAGCGTACGGCCGGGCAGCGCCGGGACGTTGGCGGTGGCGGCAGCGAGAGCCTGCTCCAGCGCGTGGGCCCACCGCAGCGAGGGCGCGGCCCGGTAGGCGGACAGGAACCGGTACGGGAACTGCCGCGAGCGCGCGATCTGCGACGGGTCCCGCAGCCGGTCGAGGACCGGCCGCACGGCCTCGTCCGACAGCCCCGCGCGGTCGAAGTTGCGCAGGTTGCGCAGCTGCGCCATCAGCCCCATCGACGGCAGCACGGCCTCCCAGGCCGCGGCGTCCATCGGCCCCTGGAGCCAGCCCGCCAGTGCCTCCCAGGTCATGCCCGCGCGGGCCAGGGCACGGGGGCCGTCGGGCCGGGCGAGCAGACGGGCGCGCTCCTCGGCGGGAACGGCCAGCAGTTCGGCGCGGGCCCGGACGGTCGGCAGCGTCGCGGGAATCCGGTCGCCGCGGCCGTGCCGCCGGTCGAGCGCGTGCCGGAAGAGGTCGCCCTGCCACGGCTTGTCCGGGTCGGGCGCCGCGTGGGTGAGTTCCAGGACGTCCCCGAAGCGGAAGCCGTGGCTGTCGGTGTCGTACTTGAGCAGCGCCCTCTCGGTGTAGAGGCGGCGTACCGCGTCGGCCAGCCCGCGCTTGACGGGCTTGGGCACGGCACGGCCGAAGGCCGACGTCCAGTAGGCCAGGAACTCGCCGGGCTCGTCCGCGCGGCGGCAGGCTGCGGAGACGATCGCCCGGTTGCCGCCGTGCCTGCCCTCGGCCAGCCGGGCCCAGACGGCGTGCGCCGCGGCGACCAGCGACGCGGAGCGCATCTGCGCCTCGTCGCGCAGCCAGCCCACGAAACGGGCCGTCCACGCGCCGTCCTCGACGGCGACGGTGTGCACCAGGTCCGCGTACCGGTCGTCGCGCTCCTTCGCCGACTCGTAGAAGGTGTCCTCGCCGGCCATGTTGACGACGGCGAGCAGCACCAGCTCCCACCTGGCGTCGCGCACGTACGCCTTGCCGCCCTGGTGGGTGACCGTGAGGGCGGTGCGCGTGGAGGCACGCGGACGGTTGAACTTGCTCATGACTTCCCCCGCGTTGTTTCGGCTGTGCGCCGGAATCCGGGAGACGCGCGCACGGCACTCCGGAAGGCGCCCGAGGACCAAAAGCGGCGACGGCCGGGTTCAGGAAGAGTGAAGTAACCGTCACCTGCGCACCGGGCGCTCCCCCGAGGTGCCGAGCGCGCCTCCCGAGACCGGACGCGACGACGGATTCAGGATTCGAACCTGTTTCATCCACCAAAGAAGTAACCGCCGTCTTCGCACCGGGAGGTGCGTTCGTTCACCTCCCCGACGGTAGGCCGACGCGGTCGGCGCGTCATGCGAATTTCCGGCGCGCGGGAAGCGGCCCCGGGCCACGCGGTGAACGCGTGGCCCGGGGCCGCTCGGTGTCGCTGGGTCAGGCGGCGCCGGTCATGTGACCGGGGCCAGCTTGTCCTCCAGGCCGGGGCGGGAATCCAGCCACTTGCGCGCGGATTCCTTCTCCTTGCCCTTGCCGCCGCTTTGGATGGCGGCTTCGAGCGACCCGAGGTCCTTCTCGGACAGCTTGAAGTCCTTCAGCCAGCCGTACAGCTCGGGGAAGTCCTTCGCGAAGTCCTTCTTGGCGGTGATGTGGATGTGGTCGCCCTTGCCCCAGGAGCCCTTCGGGTCCTTGAGCTTCTTCATCGGGTACTTGCTGTAGACCCAGTGCGGGGACCAGGTGGTCGTCAGGATCGGCTTCTTCTGCTTCGTCGCCTTGTCCACATCGGCGAGCATGGAGGAGGTGGACGAGGAGACGACCTTGTACTCCTTGTCCAGGCCGTAGTCCTTGAGCACCTGCTTGAGGATCTTCATCTCGCCCGCGCTGGACTCGATGCCGGTGATCTTCCCGCCGAACCTGCCGCCCTTGCCCTTGAGGTCCGCCAGGGAGTCGACGCCCTTGACGTACTTCGGCACCGACAGCTCCAGCGAGGTGGGGCCGTACCAGGAGCCCACGTCGGTGAGCTTGTCCTTGTACTTGCGCCAGTACTGCTCGTGCGTGGTGGGCAGCCAGGCGTCCGTCTGGAAGTCCATCCGCCCCTGGGCCATGGCCGTGTAGAGCGGGCCCGGGTCGAGCTGCTTGACGTCGGGCTTGTAGCCGCGGTCCTCCAGGATGTTCTGCCACAGGTAGGTGGTCGCGATGGCTTCGTCCCAGGGGAAGTAGCCCATGGTGACGGCCTTGCCGGCGTCCTTGCCCTGCTTCTTGTGGCCGCCGGGCACCGGCACCATCTTGTCGAGGAAGCCGGGGCGGTCCTTCAGCCAGTCCTTGACGGCCTTCTGCTCCTGCCCCTTGGGGGCGCCCTGGATCCTGTCCTCCAGGGAGGTGAGCTGCTTCTCCGTCAGATGGAAGTTCCTCAGCCAGCTCGCGACGACGGGGTTGTCCTCGGCGAAGCCCTTGCGGGCGACGTTGTAGAGCTTCTCGCCCTTGCCGAAGGAGCCCTTGGGGTCCTTCAGCTTGGTCAGGTCGTAGGCGTTGTACGCCCAGTGCGGCGACCACAGCGTGACGACGACCGGCTCCTTCTTCTGGAGGGAGCGCTTCAGCTCGGAGAGCATGGAGGAGGTGGACGAGGAGACGACCTTGTACTCGCCCTCCAGGCCGTAGTCCTTGAGGACCTTCTCCTTGAGGATCTTCATCTCACCGGCGCTGGACTCGATGCCGATGATCTTGCCCTTGAACTTCTTGCCCTGCCCCTTGAGGTCCTCCAGGGACTTGACGCCCTTGACGTAGGACGGGACGGTCAGCTCCAGCGAGGTGGGGCCGTACCAGTCGCCCAGCTTCTCCATCCTGGAGCCGTACTTGTCCCAGTACTGCTGGTGCGTGGTCGGCAGCCAGGCGTCCGTCTGGAAGTCCGTCTGCCCCTGCGCGAGGGAGGTGTAGAGCGGGCCGGCGTCCAGCTGCTTGAGCTGGGGGGAGAAGCCGCGCTGCTCCAGCGCCTCCTTCCACAGGTAGGAGGTGGCGATGCCCTCGTCCCAGGGGATGTAGCCCATGGTGAGCTGCTTGCCCTTGCCGACGTCGGTGCTGCCGCCCGCCTCGTCCTGGGAGCCGGAACCGGCGAGGTTCATCCCGCCCGCGATCACGGCGAGGATCACGACGCCGCACAGCGCGACGGCGGTGCCCGGCTTGTAGCGGGCGAAGCGCAGCCGGCCCATCATCGCGGTGGCCTTGGCCGCGGCGCGGCGGCCCAGCGGTGAGACCCGCGCGTTGAGGGCGCCGGTGATGCGGTCCAGGTACATGGCCAGGATGACGACGGCGACACCGGACTCGACACCGAGGCCGATCTGCACCTGGGTGACGGCCGCGTAGACGCGCTCACCGAGGCCGGGGGCGCCCGCCATACCGGCGATGACGACCATGGACAGCGCCAGCATGATGACCTGGTTGATACCGGCCATGATCGTGGGCAGGGCCAGCGGGAACTGCACCCGGGTGAGGGTGTGCTTGGGGCTGGTGCCGAACGCCTCGGCGGCCTCCACCAGCTCGCTGTCGACCTGCCGGATGCCCAGCTCGGTCATCCGGACACCGGGCGGCATCGAGAAGATGATCGTCGCCAGCAGACCGGGGGTCGTGCCGACGGAGAAGAACATCACGCCGGGGATGAGGTAGACGAAGGCGGGCATCGTCTGCATGACGTCCAGCACGGGGCGCACGGCGGCGCTGACCGCCTTGTTGCGCGCCGCCCAGATGCCCGTCGGTACCGCGATCACCAGCGTGATGACGGCGGCGGCCAGGACGAGCGAGAGCGTGTTCATCGCCTCGCCCCACAGGCCGAACGAGTCGATCAGCACGAACCCGGCGAAGGCGATGACGCCCGCGGCCAGCCCGCGCAGCCAGAAGGCGATGACGGCGAGGATGCCCGCCAGCAGCAGCGGCTCGCCGCCGCTGAGGACCGCGTTGATCCCGTCGTACAGCCCGGTCAGTACCGTGTTGATGAAGTCGAAGAGCCAGCCGAGGTGCTTCTGCAGCCAGTCGACGGCGCTCTCGACCCAGTTGCCGGGGTGGAACTCAGGCACGTGCGGTCACCCCGGCGTCCTCGGTGCCGCGGCCGGCCGGGGCGGAGTCCACCCGGGGCTCCTCGGCCAGCGCGGACAGCAGCCGCTCGCGGTCGATGACGCCCACGGGGGTACCCGTCTCGTCCGTGACGACCATGGTGTCCTCGCTGGTGGAGAACGGGGAGAACAGCTCGGCGATCGGCGTCTCGGCGGTGACGGTCGGCGCCTTGCCGAGTCCGCGGCCCTGGACGGCGGCGGCGTCGGTCCTGGCGTCCTCCATGATCGAGCCCGCGGTCAGCACGCGGGAGCGGTCGACGTCCTGGATGAAGGAGGCGACGTAGTCGGTGGCCGGGCGCACCAGGATGTCCTCGGCGGTGCCGATCTGGACGATCCGCCCGTCGCGCATCACGGCGATGCGGTCGCCCAGGCGCATGGCCTCGTTCAGGTCGTGGGTGATGAAGACGATCGTCTTCTTCAGCGTCTTCTGCAGCTCCAGGAGCTGGTCCTGCATGTCACGGCGGATCAGCGGGTCCAGGGCGCTGAACGACTCGTCCATCAGGAGCAGATCGGCGTCGGTGGCCAGGGCCCGGGCCAGGCCGACGCGCTGCTGCATGCCGCCGGACAGCTCGTCGGGCCAGGACTTCTCCCAGCCCTTGAGCCCGGCCAGCTCCAGTGCCTCGGTGGCGCGCCGCTCGCGCTCCTCGCGCGGGACGCCCTGCACCTCCAGGCCGTAGGCGGCGTTCTCCAGCACGCTGCGGTGGGGGAAGAGCGCGAAGTGCTGGAAGACCATGCTGATCTTTCGGGCGCGTACCTCGCGCAGCTCGCGCGGGCGGAGCGCGGTCAGGTCCTCGCCGTCGAACAGGACCCGGCCCGAGGTGGGTTCGAGGAGGCCGTTGAGCATCCGCAGCAGCGTGGACTTGCCGGACCCGGACAGGCCCATGACCACGAATATCTGTCCCTCTTCGACTTCGAAGGAGGCATCGATGACGGCCGCGGTGGTGCCCTGGGCACGCAGCTGGTCGCGGTCCGCCCCGGCTTCCAGCCGGGCCACTGCCTGGTCTGCTCTCCTCCCGAACACTTTGTACAGGTGTTCGGCTCTCAGCCTGGACACATTCACCTTCTCGCGTCGACAACAGGTACCGGCATTCCCCCACGCTTCGGTTTGCGCGACGCATCGCTCATTGCAAACGCCGCAAACAGTGCATACCGGAAAGGTGCACCTTACACGAAGGCTTTGCCAGAGGGCTCCTACTCAAAGATCGCGACTCCAAACCGGTAGTGACGCGCTTCATACCGGCGAAAACGGGCGGGACGACCATCACCGCCACGGAAACGCACGGAGCGGAACCGCACGCTCGCTGTCGGTCCCGTACGGCATCATCGGCCCGTGACCATCACCACAGCGAACACAGCAAACGCGCCGCGGGACCCTGACGGCCCCCGGCTGATGCTCCTGGACACCGCCTCCCTCTACTTCCGCGCCTACTTCGGCGTCCCGGAGTCCGTCCGCGCCCCGGACGGCACCCCCGTCAACGCCGTGCGCGGACTCCTCGACTTCATCGCCAGGCTGGTGCGGGACCACCGCCCCGACGCCCTGGTGGCCTGCATGGACGCCGACTGGCGCCCGCGGTGGCGGGTCGAGCTGATCCCCTCCTACAAGGCCCACCGCGTCGCCGAGGAGGTCACCGGCGCCCCCGACGAGGAGGAGACACCCGACACCCTCGGCCCGCAGGTCCCGGTGATCGAGCAGGTGCTCGACGCCGTCGGCCTCGCCAGGCTGGGCGCCGAGGGGTACGAGGCCGACGACGTGATCGGCACCCTGGCGGCCCGGTCAGCGGGACCGGTCGACATCGTCACCGGGGACCGCGACCTCTTCCAGCTGATCGACGACGAGCGCGGTGTGCGGGTGCTCTACCCGGTCAAGGGCGTCGGCGACCTGGCCGTCTTCGACGGTGCGGCACTGCACGCCAAGTACGGCGTCGACGGCGCCGGTTACGCCGACCTCGCGGTGCTCCGGGGCGACCCCAGCGACGGCCTGCCCGGCGTCCGCGGCATCGGGGAGAAGACGGCCGCCACCCTGCTGGCGCGGTACGGCGACCTGGAGGGCATCCGGGCCGCCGCCGCCGACCCGGTCTCCCGGCTCACCCCCGCCCAGCGCACCAAGCTCAAGGAGGCCGCCGGGTATCTGGACGTCGCACCGAAGGTGGTCCGGGTCGCCCGGGACGTGGCGCTCCCGGAGGCCGACCTCACGCTGCCGCGGGTCCCGCGCGACGCGTCCGGGCTGGCACAGCTCGCCGAGCGGTGGGGGCTCGGCGGATCGCTGCAACGCCTGCTGACGGCACTGGCCGGTTGATCACCACGGCGGCCGGGCCTGGTAACTTAGGCATGCCTAAGTTACGGTGCGCTGAGAGTGCCCGTCCTTCACGTCGTGCCCAGGAGGCCCCGTGCCAGACCGCCCCGTCCGTCCGGCCCGCCAGAAGCCGCAGCTCCACCACGCACGCGTGGTCCGCACCGAGCGGCTGACGCCGCACATGGTGCGCGTCGTCCTCGGCGGCGACTCCCTGGCCGGCTTCCCGGCCGGGGAGCACACCGACCACTACGTCAAGCTGCTCTTCCCGCGCCCCGGTGTCAGCTACCCCGAGCCGTTCGACATCGAGCGCATCCGCGCCGAGCAGCCGCGCGACCAGTGGCCCGCCATGCGCACCTACACCGTGCGGGCCTGGGACCCGGACGCGCTGGAGCTGACCATCGACTTCGTCGTCCACGGGGACGAGGGGCTCGCCGGGCCCTGGGCCCTGAACGCCACCGCGGGCGACGAGGTGCGCTTCCTGGGGCCCGGAGGCGCCTACTCCCCCAGCCCCGACGCCGACTGGCATCTGCTCGCCGGCGACGAGAGCGCACTGCCCGCCATCGCCGCCTCGCTGGCCCGCGTGCCCGCCGGCGCGCCCGTGCGGGCGTTCATCGAGGTGGCCGGCCCTCAGGAGGAGCAGCCCCTGGCGGCGCCGCCCGGCGCCGAGGTCGTCTGGCTGCACCGGGGCGCCGACCCGGTGGGACGGCGCCTCGTCGCCGCCGTCCGCGACCTGGACTTCCCCGCGGGCCGGGTGCACGCCTTCGTCCACGGTGAGGCCGGATTCGTGAAGGAGCTGCGCGGGCACCTCAGGCTGGAGCGCGGCATCGCCCGCGAGCAGCTGTCCATCTCCGGCTACTGGCGGCTCGGCGCCGACGAGGACGGCTGGCAGGCGTCCAAGCGGGAGTGGAACGCCCAGGTCGAGGCCGAGCAGGAGGGCCGGCCCACCGCGGCCTGAGAGCACCCCGGCCCCTCGGGCGGGGGCGCTCCCGGCGCCCCCGCCCGCCCTTCCCTCAGCGTTCCAGCGCCCTTCGGGGGCAGTGGCGCGGCCCCGTCACCGGGTTGCACCGCACCGGGCCGCGCGTACCGGGCAGTTCCGCGACGTAGTCGGAGCCGTAGCGCGCCGCCATCCCCGGCACGGGGAAGTCGGTGCTCACCATCTGCGCGCCCGAGGAGAGGGCGTCCCGCAGCATCCCGGTGTCCCCGCTGCGCGCCTGCTCCAGCGGCACGTCGGAGCGGGTGCGGACGAAGAAGCCGCGCCGCACCAGGTCGCGGATGACCGCCTGGTTGGCCCCGCGCGGGTCGTTCACCTTCATGAACGCCGCGTCGGGCCGCCCGGGTTCGGAATCGGTGAACAGCACCCGCCCCTGGAGGCTCTCGCGTCCCCGGGCGCGGTAGGCGTCCTGGATGTCCTGGGCGTCGTTGTCCATGAGGAACACGACCTGGCCGCGGGTGTCCCGCACCCTCGGCCAGCCGTGCCGCAGCACCGACTGCTCCAGCGTCCTGCCGGGCCGCCGGATGTCGTCGGGGGTGACCATCTCCTCCTCCCCGAAGACGGACCGGATCTCCTCGTCCAGCGCGTCCAGCATGGCCGTGTCCCAGGGCGGACTCTTGGCGCCGCCCTGCTCCTCCAGCCTGGGGTCGGTCTTCTTCAGCTCCAGCAGGATCGGCACGGCCACATGACCGGGCCTCTGCCGGGACCACTCCTCAACCTGCCGCAGACAGCCCCGCAGGGTCACACACGTCGAGCGGTAGTCGAAGTCGGCCCAGTGCAGCACCTTGAAGCCGGGCTTCTTCAGCTCCGGCTCGTCCAGCGGCGGCAGCCCGGCGCGCTTGCGCAGCAGCGGATCGGCGTAGAGGCCGCCCTCGGGGTCGGGGAACACGTCGAGTTCGATGCCGCGCGCCCGCTGGCGCTCGAACTGCGCCGGCAGCGAGGCATGGCTGTAGAGCAGCGTCTGCCAGTTCGGGTCGTACCGGGACATGACGCTCTGCTCGGCGAGGGAGGTGGTCTCGCGGTGGTAGCTGTTGTGCGTGGCCATCGCCTGGAGCTGGGTCAGCCGCAGGCCGCCGGCCGGATCACCGGACCCGCCCCGCCCGGCGGCGCCAGGCTGGGCGGCCGCACCCGGCTGGGCAGCGGCGCCCAGCGAGGCGAGCACCGCGACGGCGGCGACGGCCCCGGCCCAGCGGCGGAAGCGGGAGGCGGCCCCGGTTCTTCTTCTCGTACGCACTTCGGCCCCCTGTCGGGTACGGGTGGGCGAGGACGGCGCGGCATCGCGCGGGACGCACGCGAGAGTGCCGGACCCGTACGGCGCCACGGTGCCCGGCAGTTGACGCACGCCTGAACATCCCGCCCGGGGGCCTCGGCGTCAACACCGCGGTCACCGCAGCCCCCAGGCCAGGCCCAACCAGCCCCGAGCCGAGTCCAGCCCCGGCAGGTCAGCCCGAAGCAGGTCAGCGCCGGCCCCCTGCCCATGCCCATCGCGCCCTGGCGCGGACGCGGACGCCGGCTCTCAGCCCACGCTGGAGTACGCCACCACCCCGCGCAGCATGCCGTCGATCGCCCTGCGGGCGTTCCTGGGCACCGTCCCGCCCTCGGGGGCGGCGGCGGCCAGCTGGCCGAGGACGTCGATGACCTGCTTGCACCAGCGGACGAAGTCACCGGCGGGCATGTCGGCCTCCCGGAGCACCTCGTCGAGGCCGTGGCCGTCCGCCCAGCGGTAGGCGGCCCAGGCGAAGCCGAGGTCGGGTTCCCGCTGGCCGACGCCCTCGGCGGCCGTGATGCGGTGGTCCTCCTCCAGGGCGTCCAGCCGGCCCCAGATGCGCACCATCTCGCCCAGCGCGGCGCGGGCCCGGCCACCGGGCAGCTTGGGCGGCAGCGCGTCGTCGGTACTGCGTGACTCGAACACCAGGGCGGACACGCACGCGGCCAGTTCCGCGGGCGGCAGCCCCTCCCACACCCCCTCGCGCAGGCACTCGGAGGCGAGCAGGTCCAGTTCGCCGTAGAGCCGTGCGAGCACCTGGCCGTCCTCGGTGACGTGGTCGCCGGAGAGGTAGCCGAGTTCGGACAGCAGCGCGTAGACCCGGTCGAAGGTGCGCGCGATGGTGTTCGTACGCCCCTCGATGCGCCGCTCCAGCTGGCGTGTGTCCCGCTTGAGCCGGTGGTAGCGCTCGGCCCAGCGGGCGTGGTCCTCCCGCTCGTCGCAACCGTGGCAGGGGTGCTGGCGGATGGCCTTGCGCAGCCGCGCGATCTCGGGGTCGTCGGCGGCGGCCGAGCGCTGTCTGCGGTGCCGCTCGGGCGCGTGGTGGCCCGCCTTGGCACGCAGCGCGGAGGCCAGATCGCGGCGGGACTGCGGGCTGCGCGCGTTGAACGACTTCGGGATGCGCATCCGCTCCAGCGGCTCCACCGGCACCGGGAAGTCGATCGCGCCCAGCCGCTTGACCTGCCGCTGCGCGGTCAGGACGAGCGGGCGCGGCCCCTCGCCGCCGGTGCCGCCGTCGAAGCCGCGGCGGTGCGCGGAGCCCCGGCCCCCGGCCACGCCCGGGTCCAGCACCAGCGCGAGACCGGCGAACTTGCCGGTGGGCACATGGATGACGTCGCCCGGCCTGAGCCGCTCCAGCGAGGCGGCCGCCTGGGCCCGGCGCTGGTTGGCGCCCTGCTTGGCCAGCTCCGTCTCACGGTCCTTGAGTTGCCGGCGCAGCGCCGAGTACTCCTCGAAGTCGCCCAGATGGCAGGTCATCGAGGCCCGGTAGCCCGCCAGGCCCTCCTCGTTGCGCTGCACCTGCCGGGAGATGCCGACCACCGAGCGGTCGGCCTGGAACTGCGCGAACGACGTCTCCAGCAGCTCCCGCGAGCGGTGCCTGCCGAACTGCGAGACGAGGTTGACCGCCATGTTGTACGACGGTTTGAAGGAGGAGCGGAGCGGATACGTCCGCGCGCCCGCCAGGCCCGCCAGCGCGCCCGGGTCCATGCCGCGCTGCCACAGCACCACGGCGTGGCCCTCGATGTCGATGCCGCGCCGCCCGGCGCGCCCGGTCAGCTGCGTGTACTCGCCCGGGGTGATGTCCGCGTGCTGCTCGCCGTTCCACTTGACCAGCTTCTCCAGCACCACGGAGCGCGCGGGCATGTTGATGCCCAGCGCCAGGGTCTCGGTGGCGAAGACCGCCTTGACCAGACCGCGGACGAACAGTTCCTCGACGACCTCCTTGAAGGTGGGCAGCATGCCCGCGTGGTGCGCGGCGATGCCCCGCTCCAGCCCCTCCAGCCACTCGAAGTAGCCGAGGACGTGCAGGTCCTTGTCCGGGATGTCGGCGGTGCGCCGCTCCACGATCTCGCGCACCCGCGCGCGGGCCGCGCTGTCGTTGAGCCGCAGCCCCGAGTAGAGGCACTGCTGGACGGCGGCCTCGCAGCCCGCGCGGCTGAAGATGAACGTGATCGCCGGGAGCAGGCCCTCCGAGTCCAGCCGGTCGATCACCTCGGGGCGGCTCGGGGTCCAGATCCGGGCACGCTGCCGCCGCTCCCGCTCGCGGTCGGCCTCCCGCTGCGGGCGGCCCCGCCGCCGGTCGCGCCCGCCCCCCACCCGGCTGTTCTCCATCCGGGCCATCCGCACCAGGTCGGGGTTGACCTCGCGCTTGTCCCCGGACTCCTCGAACAGGTCGTACATCCGCCGCCCGGCGAGCACGTGCTGCCACAGCGGCACCGGGCGGTTCTCGGAGACGATCACCTGGGTGTCCCCGCGCACCGTGTCCAGCCAGTCGCCGAACTCCTCGGCGTTGGAGACGGTCGCCGAGAGGGAGACCAGCGTCACCGAGGCCGGGAGGTGGATGATCACTTCCTCCCACACGGCGCCGCGGAAGCGGTCCGAGAGGTAGTGGACCTCGTCCATGACCACGTAGCCGAGCCCCAGCAGCGATTTGGAGCCCGCGTACAGCATGTTCCGCAGCACCTCCGTCGTCATCACGACGATGGGGGCCTCGGAATTGACGCTGTTGTCACCGGTCAGCAGCCCGACCTCGCGGGCGCCGTACCGCTTGACCAGGTCGTTGTACTTCTGGTTCGACAGGGCCTTGATGGGCGTCGTGTAGAAGCACTTGCGGCCCTGGGTGAGGGCCAGGTGGACGGCGAACTCGCCCACGATGGTCTTGCCTGAGCCGGTCGGCGCCGCGACCAGCACTCCCTTTCCTGCTTCGAGGGCTTGGCACGCCTCGATCTGGAACGGATCCAGATCGAAGTCGTACATGTCACGGAAGGGGGCGAGAGCGGTGGCCTCATCCGCAGCGCGCCTGCGGGCCGCCGCGTACCGCTCCGCGGGGGACAGATCCTCGGTCATCGTGACTACGAGCCTACCGGTCACCCCTGACACAGCTCACGATCTTTACCGGCTGATGGGGCAAAACCTCAGGTCAGCGCGGCCAGGGCGGGCCGGCACGGTACGGTCGCCCGCCGCTCGGGGGACGTCCGCCGCTCAGGTGACGTCGTCGTAGCCGTCGCGCCGCTGCCGGCCGTCGCCGGGGTCCTCACCGCTGCCGGCCCCGGTGACGGGCCGCGGTCCGGGCACGGCCTCGGAGGCGCCGACGGCCTCGGGGGTGTGGTCGAGCGGGGACGCCTCGTCGTCGTCCAGCCCGGCGTAGGGGTTGGTCCTGCTGCGCCTGCGGTCGTTGAAGAAGCAGATGCCGACGGCGGCGAAGTAGAGCAGCACGATGGGGGCGGCCAGCGCGCACATCGTCAGCGGGTCACCGGTCGGGGTGGCGACGGCGGCGAAGACGGTGATGCCGATGACCATGCCCCGCCACCAGCCCAGCAGCCGCTTGCCGGTCAGGATGCCGCCGAAGTTCAGCAGGACGAGCAGCAGCGGCAGTTCGAAGGCCAGGCCGAAGACGATGACCAGGCGGGTGACGATGTCGAGGAAGTCGTCGAGCGGGATGAGGTTGCCGGCGCCGTCGGGGCTGAAGTCCAGCAGCGTCCGGGCGGCCTTCGGCAGGATCAGATAGGCGAGGAAGGCACCGGCGACGAACAGCGGCACCCCGGCACCGACGAAGGAGCGCGCGTACCGCTTCTCGTGCTTGTGCAGCCCCGGCGCGAGGAAGCCCCACAGCTGGTAGAGCCAGACCGGCGAGGCGATGACGACGCCTGCGGTGAGGGCCACTTTCAGCATGATCGTGAACGGGGCGATCAGGCCGTTGATCGTGATCTCGGCGCAGGTCTCGCCCTCCTTGGCGGCCTCACCGAAACCCTTGGTGCAGCCCACCGACTCCCGCACCGGGTGCATGAGGAAATCGGCGATCTGCTTGTAGTAGACCATCGCCACGATGGTGACGACGAGAATGGCCAGCACCGACTTCATCAGACGGTTGCGCAACTCCCGCAGATGGTCCGCGAGGGGCATCCGCCCCTCGGGGTCCTTCTGCTGTTTACCCTGCTTACGGGCAGACTTGAGCAACCCTCGTCCTCAGTCTCGAAGTGTCGGATACGGCTCTGGGCCACCGCACGGCCCGCGCCGCGCGGCGGAGACGGACACGGTCGGCGCGGCCGGCCGGCTCAGCTCTTCTTGGGCTGGTCCGCCGGCTCGCTGACGGGACGCGAGGTCGAGACGTCACCCGGGGCGGCCTGGATGGTCTTCGGCGCCGACTGGGCCTCGCCGCGGTTGTCCGCGTCGCTGTCCGAAGCGCTTTCCTTCTTCATCTGCTTGGCTTCGCTCTTGAGGATGCGGGCCGACTTTCCGAGCGAACGGGCCATGTCCGGGAGCTTCTTGGCGCCGAACAGCAGCAGGATGACAAGGAGAATCAGAACGATCTCCATGGGCTTCAAACCTGCGATCATGTGCCACTACCTTCTCGCCGGGGCGGCGGGTTTCCTTGCCTGCCGGATGAATCGGACTGGCTGCATCGTGCTGACGTGCCGCATCGATCGTAACCCTGCGGAGTGAACACCGGGCAATCCCTGTGCATCCGCCCGATTGCGCACCCCGGCTGTCGTCGACGCGGCATCTGGCAGCCTACCGCTCCCCCGTCGGGGGCTGGAGACCGCCCGGAAGTCGGTTATGCCTCGTTCGGGTCTTGCCCTTCCGCCCGGCCGCCGCCCCCGGCCCCGTGGCCCCGGCCGCTCCGCACGGCCAGCGGCAGCGCCGCCCGCTCCAGGTTCTCCGCGGCCCGCGTGATCCGCTCGGAGCTGTCCCCCACGGCGCGCGAGAAGCGGCGCACCTCCAGACCCACACGGACGGCGAGGACCCCGAGCACGGCGATCCCGCAGAACGCGACCACCAGAAAGAACATCGGCCAGAGCATGCCCGTCAGCTTAGGCCGTCCCCGCCTCGACACCGGCCCCGGCCACCGCGCCCTCCGCCCCGCAGGTGCCCACCCCGGTCCCCGCCCCGGCCTCCTCGTAGGCGGCCAGCGCCTTCCGGGCGGCGTCCCGGGCGCTCTCGGCCAGTTCCTCCGGCGCCGTGATCCGGCCGTCGGGGCCCAGACGCAGTGCGAGACGGCGCAGGGAGGCCGGGTCCGGGGTGCGCAGGGTGATGCGCAGTCCGCCGTCGGGCAGCTCCTCCGCGCTGTCGTGCGGGTAGTACTCGGCGACCCAGCGCCCCCCGGGGCCGACCTCGATGACGACCTCGGGATCGGTGGCGGCCGGCTGCACGAGGCCGGCGCTCAGGTCGCGGGGCTCTATGGGCGGCGGGTCGGAGCGCTCGTCCAGCAGTCTGATCGCGGCGACCCGGTCGAGCCGGAAGGTGCGCCGCGCCTCCGAGAGGCGGCACCACGCCTCGACGTAGGTGTGGCCGACCGCGAAGAGCCGGATCGGGTCCACCTCGCGCTCGGTCAGCTCGTCCCGGGCCGGCGAGTAGTAGCGGATCCACAGCCTGCGGCGCTCGGCGATGGCCCGGTCGACATCGGCGAAGACCCCGCCCTCCGACTCGAAGGTCACCGACAGCCGCGAGCTGGCTCCCGCGCTCTCCCCGGCGGCGGTCTCCAGCTTGGCGGTGGCCCGCTGCAGGGCGTCCCGGTCGCTCTCGCGCAGCCCCGGCAGCGTGGCCACGGCCCGGGCCGCGACCAGCAGCGCGGTGGCCTCGTCGGCGGCCAGCCGCAGCGGCTGGGCGGTGTCGGCCCCCAGCGCCTCGGCGTTCCGCCACCAGATGCGCTCCCCGTCGGTGTCGATCTCCAGCAGATCGCCGCCGCGGAAGCTGGTGCCGCACATGGGCAGCACGTTGAGGTCGGAGATCAGCTCGTCGCTGCTGATCCCGAACGCGCGCGCGACCTCCTCGACCCGGGCACCCGGCCGGTCCTTGAGGTAGGTGACCAGCGAGAGCATCCTGCGGGTCTGGTCGATGGCGTTGACTGCCATGCTGCGCTCCTCCCCCTCAGCCCTTGGCCACGGCACGCAGCCGGTCGATCACGTCGGCACGCAGCTCGGCGGGCTCCAGCACGACCACGTCGGGACCGAACTCCACCAGCCAGGCGTCGAGACCGTGCCCGTACGGGATCTCCAGTTCGTCCCACCCGTCGCCGAGCGCCCGGGTGTGCAGGGCCCGCGCGCGCAGCGGATAGCCCGCGCCCTCGCGCAGCCGGATCCGCGCGGTGCCGGTGGCGCCCTCTCCCGCCCAGCGTTCCACGGCCTCGCGCACCGTCACCTGATCGGGTACGGGCGCGGTGAAGGCACCGGCGCGGGAGCGGACCGGTCCGGTGATCCGGGAGAGCCGGAAGACCCGCTCGGCCCGCCGTTCCCTGTCCCAGCCGGCGAGGTACCAGTGCCCGCGCCAGCACTCCAGTGTCCACGGTTCGACGTGGCGCTTCTCGGAGCGGGCCGCGTTGGACTTGCGGTAGTCGAACACCACGGGACGCCGGTCGCGGCAGGCCAGCATCAGCGGTTCGAAGGCGGCCTCCCGCGCGGGGATGTGCGGCTCCAGCGTGCCCAGCTGCCGCTCGCCGCCCTGTTCGGGGAGGGTGCCGGACGGCATACCACCGGCGGCGTGCAGCTTCTGGAGGGCGCCGCTGGCCGCGGCGGCGAGCCGGGCCTGCTGCCAGACCCGGGCGGCGAGGCCCAGCGCGGTGGCCTCGGCGGCGTCCAGGGTGATGGGCGGGAGGCGGTTGCTGTCGCGCCGGGCCACATAGGCGGTCTCACCGTCGAGGTTGTCGACGGTGTCGATGACCAGGCCCAGCTCGCGCAGGTCGTCCTTGTCCCGCTCGAACATGCGGCTGAAGGACTCCTCGTTCCCCGGCGCGCCCTCCCAGCCCTCCCCCGGGCCGAACGCCTCGACGTACGCCTCGATCGAGGCACGCAGCTCACGCTTGGTGAGCGGGCGGCGGGCCCCCAGCAGGCACAGCGCCAGATTCATCAGCCGCTCGGCCTTGGCAATAGCCATGGGTTCCCTCGTGCCTCTCTCCTGCTGTGCTGGGCCCTCGACCGTACCGCCAGCGCGGCGGCGGACAAAAGCCGGGAGCCCCGCGGCCCGCGGGGCTCCCGGTCGGTGTGGCGGCCGGTCCTGGCCGAGCCGTCGCCCAGCCGCCGGCCGGACGGCTCTCAGACCGCGACGAGGTCGCAGACGAAGATCAGCGTCTCGTTGGGCGCGATCCGCCCGCCGCCCGCCCCGCGCTCGCCGTAGGCGAGGTGCGGCGGGATGGTCAGCCGGCGCCGGCCGCCGACCCTCATGCCCTGGACGCCCTTGTCCCAGCCCTCGATGACCTGGCCGGCACCGAGCTGGAACTGCAGCGGCTTGCCGCGGTTCCAGCTGGCGTCGAACTCCTCACCCGTGGAGAAGGAGACGCCCACGTAGTGCACGGAGACGTTGTCCCCGGCCTTGGCCTCGGGACCGTCCCCCTCCCACAGGTCCTGGATCTCCAGGTCGGCGGGCGGGGCGCCCTCGGGGAAGTCGACCTCGGGCTTGTCGATGCTCACGAAATTGCTCCTACGAACGAGTCTGCGGGACAACCGCGCCAGTCTGCCACGGGCCCGCGGAGTCCTTCCGCGCGCCCGGGGGACGCCGGTGCGGCCACGGGGCGCCGAACGGTCACTCCACCTCGACGATGTCCACGGAGAAGACGACACCGCCCTCGACCTGCTTGCGCTGCTGCTTGGGGAATGAGCTCTCCGGCACCGAGATCACCACGCGGCTGCCCGCCGTGGCGCCCTTGAGCCCCTCCTTCCACCCCGCGATCCGGGCCACCGGGATCCGCTGCGGCGCGCCTCCCTGCGCCCAGGTGTCGTCCAGCTGCTGGCCGCCCTTCCAGGACTTGGCGGTGAAGTGGGCGAGGATGGTGCTCTTCTCGTCCACCGCCTTCTTGCCGTCGCCCTTGATGATCGTCTCGCTGACCAGCCGGTCGGGCCCTTCTTCCCTGCCCTTGGGCATCCGGACCGACGGCGCCTTGTCCTTGCGGACCGTGGTGCTGACCTTCGGCAGCTCGGGGTTCTGCGGCTTGTCGACCGGCTTGCCGTCGATCGCCCCGGGGGTGATCTTCTTCAGGTCGACGACGAAGACCAGGGTGGAGTTCCCGGGGATGGACGGCGGCCGCCCCTTCTCGCCGTACGCCTTGTCCGGCGGGGCGACGATCTCGACGCGGCTGCCGAGCTTCCTGCCCACCAGCGCCTCGTCCCAGCCCTTGATGACCTTGCCGGTACCGATCTGGAAGGTGTCGGGCGCCTTGCGCTTCCAACTGCTGTCGAACTCCTTGCCGTTCCACAGCTGACCGACGTAGTAGGCGCTGATCACATCGCCCTTGCGGACCTTCTGGCCCTTCCCCGACCTGAGGACCTTGGTCTTCAGCGCGGACGGCGGGTCGCCCTCGCCCTTGTCGATCTTGGGCGTCCTGCCCCAGGAGCCGCTCACGGACGGAGGCTTGCCGTCGGAGCCGCCGTCACCGCAGGCCGCCGCCGAGACGGCCAGCAGGGGGACGGCCAGCAGGGCGGCGACGGAGCGCGTGCTCTTTGAGGAGAGCGTCCGGGAGGCTCGGGGGGCGCGGGGGGTCGAGCCCCCGGGAAAATGCAACATGTGTCCCACTCGCGGGTGTCAGGGGTCGTTCGTACAGTGGCTCACAGCCTACGTCCCGGTAACGAGGGGGCCACCGCGCACGACACGGAAGCACCCCGTCCCCGGTCAACCCCCGGCTGACGAACGGCCGGGGCCGCCTTCCGCGGAAGGCGACCCCGGCCGCTGAGCCACCGGTCCCGGGCGGGCGCCCGTCACATCCCGGCGATCAGCTTCTCCACGCGCTCATCCACCGAACGGAACGGGTCCTTGCACAGCACGGTGCGCTGCGCCTGGTCGTTCAGCTTCAGATGCACCCAGTCCACCGTGAAGTCGCGGCGCTGCTCCTGGGCCCTGCGGATGAAGTCGCCGCGCAGCCGGGCCCGCGTCGTCTGCGGCGGCACCGACTTGCCCTCGAAGATCTTGACGTCGTTGCAGATGCGCGCCGCCCTGCCGCTGCGCTCCAGCAGGTAGTACAGCCCACGGCGGCGGTGGATGTCGTGGTAGGCGAGGTCTATCTGCGCGATCCTCGGGTGCGACATCGTGATGTTGTGCTTGTTCCGGTAGCGCTCGATGAGCTGGTACTTCATCACCCAGTCGATCTCGGTGTTGATCTTGTCCAGCTCCTGGTTGCGGACCGCCTCCAGCGCCCGCCCCCACAGCTCCAGCACCTGCTCGACCCGGCCGGTGCGGATGCCGCGCCGGTCGCAGAAGTCCAGCGCCTTGTCGAAGTACTCCTGCTGCACCTCCAGCGCCGAGGCCTCCCGGCCGCTGGCCAGGCGCACCTTCCGCTGGCCGGTGATGTCGTGGCTGACCTCGCGGATGGCCCGGATCGGGTTCTCCAGGGTCAGGTCCCGCATCACGGTGCCGGCCTCGATCATGCGCAGCACCAGGTCGGTGGCGCCGACCTTGAGGAGCATCGTCGTCTCGGACATGTTCGAGTCGCCGACGATGACGTGGAGCCTGCGGTAGCGCTCCGCGTCCGCGTGCGGCTCGTCACGCGTGTTGATGATGGGGCGGGAGCGGGTCGTGGCGGAGCTGACGCCCTCCCAGATGTGCTCGGCGCGCTGGCTGACGCAGTAGACGGCGCCCCGCGGGGTCTGGAGCACCTTGCCCGCGCCGCACACCAGCTGCCGCGTCACCAGGAAGGGGATGAGCACGTCCGCGAGCCGCGAGAACTCCCCGTGCCGGGCCACCAGATAGTTCTCGTGGCAGCCGTAGGAGTTGCCCGCCGAGTCGGTGTTGTTCTTGAAGAGATAGACGTCGCCCGCGATCCCCTCCTCGTGCAGGCGGCGTTCGGCGTCGACGAGCAGTCCTTCGAGGATGCGCTCACCCGACTTGTCGTGGGTGACCAGTTCGGTCACGCTGTCGCACTCGGGTGTCGCGTACTCCGGGTGCGAGCCCACGTCCAGATAGAGCCGCGCGCCGTTCCGCAGAAACACGTTGCTGCTGCGGCCCCATGACACCACACGGCGGAAGAGGTACCGCGCCACCTCGTCGGGGGACAGCCGCCGCTGGCCCCGGAACGTACATGTGACGCCGTACTCGTTCTCCAGCCCGAAGATTCGGCGGTCCATGACTGAACATTACGCCTGCCGGGACGATCTGAAACCGGGTTCCGTCCTGCTCGTTCCCCTCAGCGCTCCTCGGCCTCCGCACACGGCAGCGGCACCGGCGTGGTGGCCACCACGCCGCGGCCCGCCTCCGCCGGCGGCCTCAGGACCCGCCGGGCGGCCAGCATGACCAGCAGCGCGGCCACTCCGCCCCCGCCCGCGACCGCGAAGCCCGCTTCCGTGCCGCCCCGCTCGATGACCGTGCCCACCGCCGCCGTACCGGCCGCCGCCCCCACCCCGAACGTGGTGACCAGCCAGGAGAACGCCTCCGTCACCGTCCCGGTTGGGGCGTGGCGGTCCACCACGACGAACGCGCACGCCAGCGACGGCGCCAAGAAGAGCCCCGAGAGGGCGCCCAGCAGCACCATCGACGGCACACCCGGCACCAGGGCGAGGGGCAGGTTGCCCACCGCGTACAGGCCCACCAGGACCCGCAGCCGCCCCTCGTGGCTGCCGGGCCAGCCGCGCGCCCCGTAGGCGACCCCGCCCACCAGGGCCCCCGCGCCCTGGGCCGCCAGCAGATAGGTGGAGATCAGGGAGTCCCCGTGGCCGTCGGCGTAGGAGACGGCGGCCAGCGCGAAGGTGCCCAGGCCGAGCCCGACGAAGAAGAAGGCCGCCAGCAGCACCTTCAGGCCCGGCGAGCGCAGCGCGCCCAGCCAGTGCGGCTTGCGGGGTGCGGAGCGCCAGCGGCGCGACGGCGGCGAGACGACCACGGACAGGGCGCCCAGCGCCCCCAGCACGTTGACGACGAGCAGCGCCGCCGCCTCGCTCCACCCGGCGACCAGCAGGGTGACCACCAGCGGTCCGGCCGCGAACAGCACCTCCTGCGCGACGGCGTCCAGCGCGTAGGCCGTGTGCACCTGCTCCTCGCGGCGCAGCACATCGGGCCACAGCGCGCGCAAACCGCCCTCCAGCGGCGGCGTGAACAGCCCGAAGACCAGCACGCAGAGGTAGGCCGCCGGCAGGGAGGCGAGCCCCGTGAGCGCCAGTGCGGCGGCGCCCAGCGCGGAGACCAGCGCGGCCGGCAGCATCACCCGCGGCTGCCCGTACAGGTCCACCAGGCGGCCGAGCATCGGCTGTCCGAGCGCGGTGGCGAGCCCGTAGACCGCCGAGAGCGCGCCGGCCAGCGCCATGCTGCCGCCCTCCGCGCGGATGAACAGCGCGATGGCGAGCGGTCCCGTGGCGTTCGGCAGCCTGCCCACCAGCGTTCCCGCCAGCAGGCGCACCGCGTGCCTGGCCCGTAGCAGTTCGACGTACCCCGTCGCCATCCGGCCACTCCTCAGCGATGGTTTTACGTATAACGGCGTCGTCATACGTACCATGCCCACGAGCCGGGGTGAAGGAGTATGTCGTGCCGGAAAAATCCGGGCCGGAAGGCACAGCGCGGGACGGCGGGCGCTCCGGCCGTCCCCGGCCCACCGGGCACGACGTGGCGAGCGCCGCCGGCGTCTCCCAGGCCACCGTCTCCCTCGTCCTGGGCGGCAAGTGGGAGGGCAGGGTCTCCGCGCGCACCGCCGAGGCCGTACGCGCCGCCGCCCGCGCGCTCGGCTACCGGCCCAACCTCGCCGCGCGCACCCTGCGCCTCGGACGCACCCGCACCGCGCTGCTCGTCGTCCCCGCGCTCACCGGCGACTTCTTCGCCGCCGTCCACCGGGGCGCCGCCGAGGTCGCCACCGCCCACGACTTCGGGCTCCTCCTCTACCCCTCCCCCGAGGGGATCGGCACCGCCCCCGACCCCTTCGCCTCCGCCCGCACGGCCCTCGACGGCGTCATCGCCTCCTCCATGGCGCCCGAGGCCCTCGCCGCGCTGCGCGGCGAGGGCGAGGGCCTGCCCCTGGTGATGCTCGACAGCGACGAGGGGGCCTGCGACGCCACCGTGAACGTGGACATCGCCGACGGCATGCGCCAGGTGGCCGTCCACCTGCGGGAGATGGGCCACCGCCGCGTCGCCCACATCGCCGCGGCCGTGGACTCCTGGACCTTCGCCGTCCGCGGACGCGCCCTGCGCGAGACGCTGCGCGCGGGCGGGGGCGAAGTGGTGACGGCCGAGCGGGCCCCGCTCGGCGTGGCCGGGGCCTGGAGGCGGCGACGCGGGCCCTGAC
>NZ_VJOK01000001.1:1206295-1240750 GCF_013302895.1 Streptomyces albus subsp. chlorinus
CGCCGACCGCCCTGGTGTGCGACGACGACCTGCTGGCCGCCGGGGCGCTGAAGGCCGCGCGGCGGCTGGGGCTGCGGGTGCCGGACGAGGTGTCGGTGACCGGGTTCGACGATCTGTCCCTCGCCACGGCCGTGGAACCCGAACTGACCACGGTCCGGCTGCCCGCCGAGCGGGTGGGCGCGGCCGGGATGGAGGCGCTGCTGGCCGTACTGGACGGCCGGCGGGTCGAGACCACCGGACTGCCCGCGACGCTGGTGGCGCGCGGCTCCACCGGACCGGCCCCGGACGGCGCGGCCCGCTAGCGGTCCCCCCCCCCGGTCGCCGGGCGGACCGCCTGCCCGTCCGGCGACCGGGGACCACCGGGCACCGCCCGGCGGCCGGCTCACTCCTTCGAGTCGTCCTCCCTCGCCTCCGGGGCGGGGGTCTCCTCCAGGAGGCGGGCCACCTGGGCCGCCGGGATGCGCTTGAACTTGCGCTTCTGGGGGCGAGCGCGGTCGAGGACGGCGACCTCCAGTTGCTCGGCCGAGAGCGTGCGCTCACTGCCGCTGCTGTCCCGCCGCAGCGCCTCGGCACCCAGCTTCAGCGCCTCGCCCAGCGACATTCCCTCCCGGTGCCGCTGGTCCATGTAGCTGCCGATCTGGTCCGAGTTGCCGCCGACGGCGACCGAGCCGTGCTCGTCCACGATCGAGCCGTCGTGCGGCAGCCGGTAGATCTGGTCGTCCTCGGGGGCCGCGCCCACCTCGGCGACGATCAGCTCCACCTCGTAGGGCTTCTCCGCGTTGGAGGAGAAGATGGTGCCCAGCGTCTGGGCGTAGACATTGGCGAGGCCGCGCGCGGTGACGTCCTCGCGGTCGTAGGTGTAGCCCCGCAGATCCGCGTAGCGGACACCGCCGATCCGCAGGTTCTCGAACTCGTTGTACTTGCCGACCGCGGCGAACGCGATGCGGTCGTAGATCTCGCTGACCTTGTGCAGCGCCCGAGAGGGGTTCTCGGCGACGAAGACGATGCCGTCCGCGTACTGCAACACGACCACGCTGCGCCCGCGCGCGATGCCCTTGCGGGCGTACTCCGCGCGGTCGGCCATTGCCTGCTGAGGCGACACATAGAACGGCGTCGACACCGGCTATCCGTCCCTTCCTGTCCGTGGGGGTGCGATGGGGGCTAGGAGGCCGGGGCCTGCGGGCCGTTGGGCAGTTGGAGACGGCCCTCGTACACCGTCTGGGCCAGCCCCGAGACCTCTTCCTCGCCGAGCCTGCGATAGCCGTCCTCGGTGATGGCCACGACGACCGGGTAGATACGACGCGTCATGTCCGGCCCACCCGTCGCCGAGTCGTCGTCCGCGGCGTCGTAGAGCGCCTGGAGGACGACCGTGGCGGCCTGCTCCTCCGTCATGTCGTCGCGGTAGAGCTTCTTGAGCGAGCCGCGGGCGAAGACCGAGCCGGACCCGACGCCGGCGAAGCCCGGCTCCTCCGAGCGGCCCCCGGTGACGTCGTAGGAGAAGATGCGGCCCTTGCGCCGTTCCAGGTCGTACCCCGCGAAGAGCGGCACCACCGCGAGCCCCTGCATGGCCATGCCCAGGTTGCTGCGGATCATCGTGGAGAGGCGGTTGGCCTTGCCCTCCAGGGAGAGGGTGGAGCCCTCCACCTTCTCGAAGTGCTCCAGCTCCAGCTGGAACAGCTTGACCATCTCCACCGCCAGACCGGCGGTGCCCGCGATCCCCACGGCGGAGTGCTCATCGGCCGGGAAGACCTTCTCGATGTCACGCTGCGCGATGACGTTGCCCATCGTCGCCCGCCGGTCGCCGGCCAGCACCACGCCGCCGGCGAAGGTGACGGCCACGATCGTCGTCCCGTGCGGCGCCTGGACGGCGCCCTCGACGGGCGGCAGCGGCCGGTTGCCCGGAAGCTGCTCCGGGGCGTGGGCGGACAGGAAATCCACGAACGACGACGACCCCGGCGTCAGGAAGGCAGCCGGTAGACGCCCGGTGCTACCAGTATTGGCTTCCACACGTTTCCTTCCACGTAGGCGGCCGCCCGCCGCATGACGTCCGGCCGATCCTTGAACTGCCCCAGCGCGGCGTCGCGACTGGAGTACGTACGCCCCGGACCCTACCCGCCCCATGATCGGGACCACATCCCCCGGCGGGGCGGGCGGGGCCGGGCGGGCGCCGAACCGGCCGCCGGGGAGCGCCAGCCGGCCACTCCCCGGTGCCCGTCACCGCTTCGGCCCCCGCATGCGCGGATACGGACCGCTGGGGCCTTACTCCCCGCCCTTCTGCACGAAGGAGCGCACGAAATCCTCGGCGTTCTCTTCGAGTACGTCGTCGATCTCGTCCAGCACCGAGTCCACGTCGTCCGAGAGCGCCTCCTGGCGTTCCTTGAGGTCCTCGGAGACCTGCGCGTCCTGGGCCTGCTCCTCGGTCTCCTCGGTGTGGCGGGTGGACTTCTGCTGTCCGCCGCCGGTGTCCTTGGTAGCCATTTCCCTCACCCCGCTCGGTTCGGTGGTGTACGCGGAACGTACAAGATCAGACCCTACAAGCCGGGACTGACATCGGCTCCTGTAGTTGCTACAACGTCCGGGAACCACCTCGATGATTCCCTGACCGGGGACCGAATAGCCGCGATTCAGTGCCCGGACAGCACCTTCACCAGCTCTTCCGCGGTGCGGCAGCGGTCCAGCAGTGCCTTGACGTGGTTACGGGTACCCCGGAGCGGCTCCAGCGTGGGGACCCGTTGCAGGGAGTCACGGCCGGGCAGGTCGAAGATGACCGAGTCCCAGGAGGCGGCGGCCACGTCGTCGGCGTACTGCTCCAGGCAGCGGCCGCGGAAGTAGGCGCGGGTGTCCTCCGGAGGCTTGAAGGCGGCCTCCTTCACCTCCTCCTCGGTGAGCAGGCGCTGCATCTTGCCCCGCGAGACGAGGCGGTTGTAGAGGCCCTTGTCGGGGCGCACGTCCGCGTACTGGAGGTCCACCAGGTGGAGCCTGGGGGCGTCCCAGTCGAGCTGGTCGCGGCGGCGGTAGCCCTCCATCAGCTCCCGCTTGGCGACCCAGTCCAGCTCGCCGGACAGGCTCATCGGGTCCCGCTCCAGGCGGCCGAGCACGTCCTCCCAGCGGGCCAGGACGTCGCGGGTCTGTTCGTCGGCGTCGGCGCCCCAGCGCTCCTCGACGTACTTGCGGGCCAGCTCGTAGTACTCCATCTGGAGCTGCACCGCGGTCAGGGTGCGACCATTACGCAGGGTGATGAGTCGTCGCAGGGACGGGTCGTGCGAGACCTGGTGGAGGGTGCGCACGGGCTGGTCCACGGCGAGATCTACGGCGATGAAACCGTCCTCGATCATCGCCAGCACCAGCGAGGTCGTGCCCAGCTTGAGGTAGGTGGAGACCTCCGACAGATTGGCGTCCCCGATGATCACATGCAGCCGCCGGTACTTCTCGGCGTCGGCGTGCGGTTCGTCGCGGGTGTTGATGATGGGCCGCTTGAGGGTCGTCTCCAGACCCACCTCGACCTCGAAGTAGTCGGCCCGCTGGCTGAGCTGGAATCCGTGCTCGCCGCCGTCCTGGCCCAGCCCGACGCGGCCGGCGCCGCAGACGACCTGGCGGGAGACGAAGAACGGCGTCAGGTGCCGCACGATCTCCGAGAACGGGGTCTCCCGCTTCATCAGGTAGTTCTCGTGCGTCCCGTAGGAGGCGCCCTTGTTGTCGGTGTTGTTCTTGTAGAGGTGGATGGGATGGGTGCCAGGAACCTCGGCGGCGCGCTCGGCGGCCTCGGCCATGATGCGCTCGCCCGCCTTGTCCCACAGCACGGCATCCCGGGGGTTGGTGACCTCCGGCGCGCTGTACTCGGGGTGGGCGTGGTCGACGTAGAGGCGGGCGCCGTTGGTGAGGATGACGTTGGCCAGCCCGATGTCCTCGTCGGTCAGCTGGCTGGCGTCGGCCGAATCGCGGGCCAGATCGAAGCCGCGGGCGTCCCGCAGCGGGTTCTCCTCCTCGAAGTCCCAGCGGGCGCGCCGCGCCCGTTGCATCGCCGCCGCGTAGGCGTTGACGACCTGGGACGAGGTGAGCATGGCATTGGCGTTGGGGTGTCCGGGCACGGAGATGCCGTACTCGGTCTCGATGCCCATTACGCGCCGTACGGTCATGCTTCCCTCCTTGCCTGACGGCGGCCCGCCGGTGGACAGCCGTTCAAGTCCCGCTGCGCGTCCGTCCCGCATGCGGCCCCCTCCCCCGCGCCGTGCGCGCCGCGGCGGTACGCACGAGCCTATGCCGCGCGGGCCTCGGAGGGCAGATCACTTGGCGGACTTCCTTGGCGCTCCGGAAACACTCCGGCTGCGGGTGCCCCGCCGGGGACCCGCAGCCGGACTGGTCCTCGTTACAGGTACTGACCCGTGTTGGCGACCGTGTCGATGGAACGGCCGGTGTCCGCTCCCTGCTTGCCGGTGACCAGGGTGCGGATGTAGACGATCCGCTCGCCCTTCTTGCCGGAGATGCGGGCCCAGTCGTCCGGGTTGGTGGTGTTGGGCAGGTCCTCGTTCTCCTTGAACTCGTCCACGCAGGCGGAGAGCAGGTGGGAGACGCGCAGACCCTTCTGGTTGTGGTCCAGGTAGGCCTTGATGGCCATCTTCTTGGCGCGGCCGACGATGTTCTCGATCATGGCGCCCGAGTTGAAGTCCTTGAAGTAGAGCACTTCCTTGTCACCGTTGGCGTAGGTGACCTCGAGGAAGCGGTTCTCCTCGGACTCCGCGTACATCTGCTCGACGACCGACTGGATCATGGCGTCGCAGGCGGCCTCGACGCTGCCGCCGTGCTCGGCGACGTCGTCCGCGTGGAGCGGCAGGTTCGGCGTCAGGTACTTGGAGAAGATGTCCTTGGCGGCCTCGGCGTCCGGACGCTCGATCTTGATCTTCACATCGAGGCGGCCGGGGCGCAGGATCGCGGGGTCGATCATGTCCTCGCGGTTCGAGGCGCCGATGACGATGACGTTCTCCAGGCCCTCCACACCGTCGATCTCGGAGAGCAGCTGCGGGACGATGGTGTTCTCCACGTCCGAGCTGACGCCCGAGCCACGGGTGCGGAAGAGGGAGTCCATCTCGTCGAAGAAGACGATGACGGGCGTGCCCTCGCTGGCCTTCTCGCGGGCCCGCTGGAAGACGAGGCGGATGTGCCGCTCCGTCTCGCCGACGTACTTGTTCAGCAGCTCCGGGCCCTTGATGTTGAGGAAGTAGCTCTTCCCCTGGGGCTTGCCGGTGACCTCGGCGACCTTCTTGGCCAGCGAGTTGGCCACCGCCTTGGCGATCAGCGTCTTGCCGCAGCCGGGCGGGCCGTAGAGCAGCACACCCTTGGGCGGACGCAGTTGGTGCTCGCGGAAGAGGTCGGGGTACAGGTAGGGCAGCTCGACGGCGTCCCTGATCTGCTCGATCTGACCGCCGAGGCCGCCGATCTTGGTGTAGTCGATGTCGGGGACCTCTTCGAGGACGAGCTCCTCGACCTCGCTCTTGGGCACGACCTCGTAGACGTACCCCGAGCGGCTTTCCAGGAGCAGGGCGTCCCCGGCACGCAGGGTGACGCCGAGCAGCGGCTCGGCGAGCCGCACGACGCGCTCCTCGTCGGTGTGGCCGACGACGAGCGCTCGCTCTCCGTCCTCCAGTACTTCCTTGAGGGTGACGATGTCACCCGCGCGCTCGAACTCCATGGCCTCGACCACGTTGAGCGCCTCGTTGAGCATGACCTCCTGCCCGCGCCTGAGCTCCTTGAGCTCGACGTTGGGGCTGACGTTCACCCGGAGCTTGCGGCCCCCGGTGAAGATGTCGGCCGTGTCGTCCTCGTTGGCCTGCAGGAAGACGCCGAAGCCCGAGGGCGGCTGGGCGAGCCGGTCGACCTCTTCCTTGAGGGCGACGATCTGGTCACGCGCCTCACGGAGCGTGTTGGAGAGCCGCTCGTTCTGGGCGGACACGCCGGCCAGGTTGGTCTGCAGCTCGACGATCCGCTCCTCGAGAATACGAGTGTGCCGCGGAGAGTCGGCGAGCTTGCGGCGCAGGACGGCGATTTCCTGCTCAAGGTAGGCGATCTGGCCGGACGGGTCGTCGCCCCGACCGGGCCGGATGCCGCGGTTGGTGTCGTCGTCGTGGGCTGCCACGGTCCTCACCTCCTCCAGGGGGAGCTGGACGCTTCGACCCTACCTGGGCCGGTGCGGGTTGAAACCCCTAGATCACAAAGACGGTCGGGGTGTGTCCGATCTTCACCCTTGCGCACTCCCTCAGGACTGGGGATACCCCACCCGCGACCATCTGAAAGCGACCGGTTGTGGTGTCGAGACGTTCAACACCCTTCAAGGGCGGCCTTGTTTCATCCGGAATCTCATCCGAAGTCGTGCCCGGAGCGCCGTCGCGAGCGCCTCCCGAGTCCCGCCGTGAACGCGTCCGCGCCGGGCGGCGGAGCCGCTCCGGTCACCTGGCGCCGTGGCCTGGTCCGACACCGCCGCCGCGCTGCGCCGCGGCGCCTCGGGCCGGGGTGTGCACCGGCGGACGCGGCCGGGTGCGGCGGATTCCGGACGGGGCCCCGGAGGGCGGCCCCGGACCGGCGTACGCCTGCCTCGCGGCCGCCGTCCCGCCCGGCGGGCGGCCGCCGGCGGCACCGCTCAGACGCTGAGTCCGCCGCCGCTCGCGGGTGCGGGGGTCAGCCTGAACTTCCCGTCCCGCCAGTCCCACTTGACCCGGCGCTGCCTGTCGGGACAGCAGCGCGGCACCTCGGGTGAGGAGTAGCCCAGGAGCTTCGCGGCGACGGTGGTGCCCCGGACCTGGAGGTCCCGGACCGTCATCCCTTCCTTCGGCGCCACGAGGGTCGCGGCCACCTCGGGGGGCGCGCCCCCCGGCCGCCTGGGAGAGGACGAAGAGCGCGCTGGGCGGGGTACCGCCCTCGGCCCGGCAGCGCACCACGGCGACGGTCTCGGCGGCGCCGTCCCCGTCGAAGTCGGCCGCCCCCTTGTCGAGTACGTCCACCGCCGACCCGCCGGGACCGCAGTCGAGGGGGTAGTGCGCCTTGACGGGGTCGGGGGCCGGGGCGGCGGACGGTGGGGAGGCGGGGTTCGCCGTGGCGTCGGAGGGGAGGAGCGCCGAGGCACCGAGCACGGCCGCCAGGGCTGCGGCGGTGGCGAGCCAGTGGACCGCACGGGTACGGGTGTGTGGCAGTTCCGTCACGCGGGGTGACTCCTGGATGAGGCGAGTGCGAGGAGGTGCTCAGCATCGTGCCATACGTCACACCGGCGCGGTTCGGCCGGGGCGCCTTTCCGCGCCGCTCCCCCGCCGCCCTCCCCACCGGGGCCGGGTGCTCCCAACGCCGTTGCCCGGTACCCGGGTTCCGGGCGGGACGAGGTCAGTCGTGCGTTCAGCAGAAAGTCATGAAAATGTCGCCCTGGCAGACGAAAGGCCCGGCCGCTCTCATGCACACGCACGAAGACGCCGGCCAACGCCTGCGGTAGCGCTCCTACTTGGGGAGCGTGTCTGCCGGGTGGTGCCAGGACTGCTGAGTGGCCGGGCTCGGGACGCCTCGCCCACCGGGACCGCGGCGGACGCCCGTGGGGCCTGGTACGGCCCGGTGGGCGCCAGCCGGGTTGACCGTGTCAGGCCGGGCGTCCGCCGGACTGGCTGCCGGGGCCCGTGTAGTCCTCGCCGTACGCACCCTTGGCGGGGCGGCGGCGGCGCAGCGGGGGCTCGACGCCCTCGGCGAGCCGGCGGGCGGTCAGCAGGAAGCCGGTGTGCCCGATCATGCGGTGGTCGGGGCGGACGGCGAGGCCCTCGATGTGCCAGTTGCGGACCATGGTCTCCCAGGCCTGCGGTTCGTTGAAGGTGCCGAACTCGCGGATGGACTCCACCATGCGGGCCAGCTGCGTGGTGGTGGCCACGTAGGCGCACAGGATGCCGCCGGGCACCAGCGCCTTGGAGACGGCCTCCAGGCACTCCCAGGGGGCGAGCATGTCGAGGATGACACGGTCGACGTCGGTGTCGGACAGATTGTCCTGGAGGTCGCCGACCGTCAGCGTCCAGGCGGGGTGGGGGCCGCCGAAGTAGCGCTCCACGTTCTGCTGGGCGATCTCGGCGAAGTCGGCGCGCCGCTCGTAGGAGTGGAGCATGCCCTGGTCGCCGATCGCGCGGAGCAGGAAGGTGCTCAGCGAGCCGGAGCCGACGCCCGCCTCGACGACGCGTGCGCCGGGGAAGATGTCGGCCATCGCGAGCACCTGTCCGGCGTCCTTGGGGTAGACCACGGCGGCTCCCCGTGGCATGGACAGGACGTAGTCGGGGAGCAGGGGACGCAGCGCGAGGTAGGCGACGTTTCCGGTGGTACGGACGACACTCCCCTCGGGCGCACCGATCAGCTCGTCGTGGAGGAAGGCTCCCTTGTGGGTGTGGAAGCTCTTCCCCTCTTCGAGGGTGATCGTGTAGTGGCGGCCCTTGGGGTCGGTGAGCTGGACCTGGTCCCCGACCTTGAAGGGCCCGCGACGGCGGGCGGCACCGGTCGGTTCGGACATACGCACAGCCTAGCCGGTCCTCACGGGGCGGCCGTGCCGAGGGCTCATCCCCGCGCGTGCGGCCCGTCGCCGTCCGGCCGCTTCGACATGGCCGCGACGAAAGCGCGCTCGACGTCGGCGGTGGAGAGCACCCCGTAGATCTCGCCGGTCTCCTCCACCACCAGGTACTCGGTCGCCGGGGTGGCACGCAGCCACTCCAGCAGGTCCTCGCCGGTCAGCTCGGCGGGGACGCGCATGCCCTCCCTGAGGTCCTGCGCGACGGTGCTGACGGCGACCCAGGGGCGGCGGTGCTCGGGCACCGAGGCGATGGCGGCCTCCCGCACCAGCGAGAGGGGGTCGCCCCTGCCGTCCACGACGACCAGCGCCCGGGCTCCGGCGGCGTTGGCGCGGCGCAGCGCCTCGGAGAGGGGGGTGTCGGTCTCGACGGGGACGGCGCGGCGGGTCAGCGTCCGGGCGCGCAGCTGGGGCAGGCGCTCGCGCAGCCGGGCCATGCGCAGGCTGTTGCCCGCGCCGGTCCAGATGATGGCGGCCAGGATGGCGGCGAGCAGGGCGTCGGTGAGGGAGTCCATGCCGCTGACGGTGCCGCGGGCGAGGCCGCCGGCGTGGGTGGCCAGCGGGAGGCCGATCAGCACGGCGACGGCCAGCGCCCGGCCCACCCAGGCGGCGGCGACGGTGCCGGTCATCGGCTTGCCGCTGATCTTCCACACGACGGCCCGCAGCATCCGGCCGCCGTCCAGCGGCAGGCCGGGCAGCAGGTTGAAGGCGGCGACCAGGAGGTTGGAGACCATCAGCCCCGCCAGCAGGACACCGGGGACGGTGCCCGGCTCGACGAGGCGCATGGCACCGAAGAAGACCCCGGACAGGACGAGCGAGAAGAGCGGGCCCACGAAGGCGAGGACGAACTCGCGGCCGGGCGTCTCGGACTCCTTCTCGATCTCGGAGACGCCGCCGAAGAACTGGAGCTGGATACGGCGCACCGGCAGCTTGAAGCGGAGCGCGGCGACGGTGTGCGCCAGTTCGTGGACGAGGACGGAGGCGTAGAAGGCGACCGCGAAGAACAGCGCGATCAGATAGCGGAGGGCGCCCAGCTCGGGCAGGACGCGGTCGAGCTGGCCGCCGAAGACCCAGGTGATCAGGATGGCGACGAGGAACCAGGAGGGTGCCACGTACACGGGGACGCCGAAGGGGCGGCCCATGAGGATGCCGCCGCCCGGCCGGGTGGGCTGCACGGGTTTGCCGGGGCCCGGCCCGCGGGGGGCCGGCTCACGGGGGCCGTTCCCCTCGCCGGAGCCGCCGGTCCGCGGCTTCCCGTCGTTGTCCTCGTCCGCCACGGGTTCCCCTCTGCTGCTGCCCTCGCGCCCCCGCTCCGCCGCGCCGCTGCCGGCCGTGCGGTGCCGAGGGTCTGCCGTCGATGGTAAGTGCCCGCTGTCAGTGGTGGGCCGTAGGGTCTTACCCCATGAAGACCAGCGCGGCCACACCGCCGACCTCGCTGTCGCCCTCCCGGGCAGCGGATTTCATGCAGTGCCCGCTGCTCTACCGCTTCCGGGTGATCGACAAACTGCCGGAGAAACCGTCCGCCGCCGCCACCAGGGGCACGGTGGTGCACGCGGTGCTGGAAAGACTGTTCGACGCGCCGGCCGCCGAGCGCAGCGCCGGGCGCGCCCGCGGCATGGTGGCCGGTGAGTGGGAGCGGCTGCTGGCGAAGCGGCCGGAGCTGGCCGGCCTGTTCACCGAGGAGGCGCCGGACGGCGAGGGCGGGATCGACAGCGCCCGGCTGGCGCAGTGGCTGGCCGAGGCCGAGGAGCTGGTCGAGCGGTGGTTCACGCTGGAGGACCCGACGCGGCTGGAGCCCGCGGAGCGCGAGCTGTTCGTGGAGGCGCGGCTGGAGTCGGGGCTGCGGCTGCGCGGGATCATCGACCGGGTGGATGTCGCCCCCACGGGTGAGGTGCGGATCGTCGACTACAAAACGGGCAAGGCCCCCCGGCCGGAGTACGCCGACGGCCCGCTCTTCCAGATGAAGTTCTACGCCCTGGTGCTGTGGCGGCTGCGCGGGGTGGTGCCGCGCCGGCTCCAGCTGGTCTTCCTGGGCAGCGGTGACGTCCTCACCTACGACCCCGACGAGGGCGACCTGCGGTCCACCGAGCGCAAGCTGCTGGCGCTGTGGGACGCGATCAGCCGGGCGACCGAGACGGGCGACTGGCGGGCCAGGCCGAGCAAGCTGTGCGGGTGGTGCGACCACCAGGCGCACTGCCCGGAGTTCGGCGGCACTCCCCCGCCCTATCCGCTCATGATCCAGCCGAGGCTGCCCGAGCCGCGCACCTCCCAGGACCCGGGGGCGGAGTCCGAAGGGGCAGCGGGGCGGCACCAGGGGAGCTGAGGAAGAATGGGGCGCCCGCTTCCGTCCCGCCGAAGGAGTTCCCGTGGCGATCCGCGTACTGCTGGTGGATGACCAGCCACTGCTGCGCACCGGCTTCCGCATGATCCTGGAGGCCGAGCAGGACCTCGCGGTGGTCGGCGAGGCGGGCGACGGTCTCCAGGCGCTGGACCAGGTGCGGGCGCTCCAGCCCGATGTGGTCCTCATGGACATCCGGATGCCCCGGATGGACGGTGTGGAGGCCACCCGCAGGATCACCGGCCCCGCCAAGGACGGCCCGGCCAAGGTGCTGGTGCTCACCACCTTCGACCTGGACGAGTACGTGGTGGAGGCGCTGCGGGCCGGGGCCAGCGGCTTCCTGCTCAAGGACGCGCCCGCGGGCGAACTCGTGCAGGCCATCCGGGTGGTGGCTGCGGGCGAGGCGATGCTGGCGCCCAGCATCACGCGCCGGCTGCTGGACAAGTACGCGGGCAAGCTGCCCTCGGGCGAGGAGCCGGTGCCGGACACGCTGCACCAGCTGACCGAGCGCGAGGTGGAGGTGCTGAAGCTGGTGGCGCGCGGGCTGTCGAACGCGGAGATCGCCGCGGATCTGTTCGTCAGCGAGACGACGGTCAAGACGCACGTGGGGCATGTGCTGACGAAGCTGGGGCTCCGGGACCGGGTGCAGGCGGCCGTCTACGCGTACGAGAGCGGTCTGGTGCGGCCCGGCTCCAGCTGAGGGCTCCGCCCCCGGTCCCCCGGGCCGTCGGCTCAGCCCCCCTGGCCCCGGCCCAGTTCCCACAGCTGGAGGACCGAGGAGGAGTTGAGGGCCCACTCGACGCCGGTGATGTCGTCGCGGGCCGCCAGGTACTGCTTGCCCTGCCACAGCGGCAGCACCGGCACGTCCTCGGCGACGATGTCCTGGGCGCGGCCGAAGGCGCCGGTGGTGGAGGCGCGTCCGGTCTGGCGGCGGGTCTGCGGGACGATCTCGTCGCGGATCTCGCGGTTGGTGTACGGCGAGCCGAGGAAGTTGTCCTTCTCGAAGAACGGCGCGATCAGGTTGTCCGCGTCGGGGAAGTCCGGGTACCAGCCGTAGCCCCACGCCCGGTACTTGCCGCCCGTGGCGGCGGGGCGGAACTCGCTCCAGCGCACGCCCTTGGTCCGCGCGTCGAAGAGGCCGCTGTCGTCGAGCTGCTTCTCGAGGGCGGCGAACTCCTTGGCGGTGGCGTCGCCGTAGTGGTCGGTGGTGTAGGTGAGGGTGAGCTTGACGGGCTTGTCGATGCCCGCGCGGCGCAGGGTGCGCTCGGCGGCCTTCTTGCCGGGCTCGCCGTACTTGTTGAAGAACGAGTTGCGGTGGGCGGTCAGCCCCGCGGGCACCAGGCTGTAGAGCGGCTCGGTGCTGCGGTCGTAGGCGTCCCGCACGATCTTCTTGCGGTCGACGAGCTGGGCGATGGCCTGGCGGACGGCCTTCTTGCCCGTGGCGCCGTGCTTCGTGTCGAACGCCAAGTAGCGGATCTCCTGGCCGGGCTGTTCGACCAGTTCGATCCCCTTGTCCTGCGCGCTGCCGAGCCGGTTGACCTGGCCGGGGGAGATCGTGCGGCCCATGACGTCGATCCTGCGGGCGCGGAGCGCCTTCTCCATGGCCCCGGCGCTGTCGAAGAAGCGCAGCTCGATCTTGCTGTTGTGGCGCTCCAGCCCGCCCCGGTAGTGCGGGTTGCGGACCAGGACGGCGGACTCGGCGTCGAGGCTGTCGAGCGCGTAGGGGCCCGAGCCGGTCAGCTCCCGGCCGCGGGTGAGGGAGTGGGCCGGGTAGGCGCGGCGGTCGACGATGGCGGCGGCGGGGGTGGTCAGCTTGTACGGGAAGGTCGCGTCCGGCTTCTTCAGGTGGAAGACGATCTCGCGCTTGCCGTGTGTCTCGACGCGGTCGAGGTTGCCGAAGAGGACCGCGGGGCCGCCCTTGTGGTTGATGCGCTTGACCCGTTCCACGGAGAACGCGACGTCCCGCGCGTCCAGTTCGTGCCCGTTGGAGAACGTCAGCCCCTTGCGCAGGGTGCAGCGGTACTGCTCGTTCTCGGCGTCGGTGAAGCCGCACCTGCTCGCGGCGTCCCTCACGGGCGAGGTGCCGGTGCGCGGCAGGCGCAGCAGCGTCTGGAAGGTGTTGCGCATGACGCTCCAGGCGGCGACGTCGTAGGCGGCGGCCGGGTCGAAGGGGGCCGGCGCGCTCTTGCTGACCGCGAAGTGGTCCGTCGTACCGACGACGATCGGGTCACCGCCGGCGCTCGCACCCTTCTCGGTCCCGCAGGCGGCGAGAGCGGGGGCGAGAAGCCCGGCGAGCACGGGCAGCACCACAGTCTTACGGTTCATTGTCGACGATCTCCTCGCCCGGCCGGGGTTTGTTGCAGAGGTGGAATGGCCGGTGCTCCGACATTAATCGTCCGCTCGCGCGCTTCAGGAACCGCAGGTCACCGCGGGGCTTTCACGGACAGGAACCACGGACTTCCTGTCCGCTATCCGGACACGGGAACGTATTCCGCGTCGCTCCATCAATCTGGACACAAGGGAAGGACAATTGCCCCTCCCGTCACACCGGCACCACACCTCGGAGGGCCTGTCGAGGGGGTCACGCGTGACGAACGTCACTGGACCAATCCGCGCGCCGGACACCGGAGTCCGTCATTTCCGCGAGGCCGGAAAACACCCCGGGAAAGGCATTTCGGAAAACGAAGATCCATTCAGCGTGCGACCATGACCAGGGAACGCAGCAATTCGAGATCGACTTCTTCGAGCGAACCGACAATCGTGCGGCCCGACTTGGGTTTGATCGGAGAGATCGACGGCACGGCCACCACCTGGCACCCGGCTGCCTCTGCCGCCGCGACGCCGGTGGCGGTGTCCTCGACCACGGCGCACCGCGCGGGGTCGGCGTGCAGCCGGCGTGCGGCCGTCAGATACGGGTCCGGGTGCGGCTTCGTGCGGGGCAGCTCGTCCCCCGCGATCGTGCAGGCGAAGTTCTCCGGGCCGATCCACGGCAGCATCCGGTCCACGACGGCGCGGTGGGAGGCCGATACGAGCGCGGTGGGGATCCGGTGCGCGGCCAGCTCCGCCAGGAGCCTGCGGGCGCCCGGCATCAGGGAGACGCCCCGGTCCAGCCGCTCGGTGAACTTGGCGTTCAGCAGCACGCTCAGCTCATCCAGACAGATGTCGGCGGCCGTGGCCTCGATCAGGAAGCCGGCGCTGCGCGACATCGGGCCTCCGACCACGACCTGCCGCCACTCGTCCCGCAGCTGGTGGCCCAGCTCGGCGAAGACCTCGACCTCCGCGTCCCACCAGAAGTTTTCGGTGTCGACCAGGGTGCCGTCCATGTCCAGCAGCACGGCCTGCAGCGCGGGCTCCTCACCCGTCAGAGTGGTCACGGCGGGGGATGTACCGGCCATCCGCGGCACCTCCTTGAAAGTCGACTCCACAGGGACGACAAGGCCGGTCGCCCCTCCCGCGGAAGGCCCTGCGGGAGGGACGACCGGCCTGTACCGGACCGATCAGTGTACGACGAGCCCGCTCAGCGGGCGTTGAAGTACTTGGCCTCGGGGTGGTGCAGCACGATGGCGTCGGTCGACTGTTCGGGGTGCAGCTGGAACTCCTCGGACAGCTCGACGCCGATCCGCTCGGGACGCAGCAGCTGTGCGATCTTGGCACGGTCCTCCAGGTTCGGGCAGGCCCCGTAGCCCAGGGAGAAGCGCGCCCCCCGGTACTTCAGGTCGAACATGCCCTCCATCTCCTCCGGGTCCTCGCCCGCGAAGCCCAGTTCGCCGCGGACCCTGGCGTGCCAGTACTCGGCGAGGGCCTCCGCGAGCTGGACGGAGAGGCCGTGCAGCTCCAGGTAGTCGCGGTAGGCGTCGCCGGCGAACAGCTCGGCGGTCTTCTCACCGATCCGCGAGCCGACGGTGACGACCTGGAGGCCGACCACGTCCGTCTCCCCCGACTCCTCGGGGCGGAAGAAATCGGCCAGGCACAGCCTGCGGCCGCGCCGCTGGCGGGGGAAGGTGAAGCGGGTGCGCTCGTTGCCCGACTCGTCCAGCAGGATCAGGTCGTCGCCCTTGGAGTAGCAGGGGAAGTAGCCGTAGACGACCGCCGCCTCCAGCAGGTTCTCCGTCCTGAGCCGCTCCAGCCAGCCGCGCAGCCGGGGGCGGCCCTCGGACTCCACCAGCTCCTGGTAGGAGGGCCCGTCGCCCTTGCGGGACTCCTTCAGCCCCCACTGCCCCTTGAAGAGCGCCCCCTCGTCGATCCAGGAGGCGTAGTCCTGCTGGCGGATGCCCTTGACGACGCGGGTGCCCCAGAAGGGCGGGGTGGGCACCGGGTTGTCGACGGCGACGTCGGAGCGGAGGGAGCCGTCGTTGGCCTCCGGCTCCGGGATGTCGATGTTCCGCTTGGCCACCCGGCGCTGCCGCAGCTCGGGCAGCTTGGCGCCGGGGACGCCGCGCTTGACGTCCATGAGGGCGTCCATGAGGCTCAGCCCCTCGAACGCGTCCTTGGCGTAGCGGACCTCGCCCTCGTAGATCTCGTGCAGGTCCTGCTCGACGTAGGCGCGGGTGAGGGCGGCGCCGCCCAGGATGACCGGGAAGTCGGCGGCCATCTTGCGCTGGTTCAGCTCCTCCAGGTTCTCCTTCATGATCACCGTGGACTTCACCAGCAGCCCGGACATGCCGATCACGTCCGCGCGGTGCTCGGTGGCGGCCTCCAGGATGGCGCCGACCGGCTGCTTGATGCCCAGGTTGACCACCTGGTAGCCGTTGTTGGACAGGATGATGTCCACCAGGTTCTTGCCGATGTCGTGGACGTCGCCGCGCACCGTGGCCAGCACGATGGTGCCCTTGCCCTCCGCGTCCTCGGCCTTCTCCATGTGCGGCTCCAGGTAGGCCACCGCGGCCTTCATCACCTCGGCCGACTGGAGGACGAACGGCAGCTGCATCTGCCCCGAGCCGAACAGCTCGCCGACGACCTTCATGCCCGCCAGCAGCGTGTCGTTGACGATGTCCAGCGCCGGGCGCTCCTCCAGCGCCTCGTCCAGGTCGGCCTCCAGGCCGTTGCGCTCGCCGTCGATGATGCGGCGCTGGAGACGCTCCTCCAGCGGCAGCGCCGCCAGCTCCTCGGCCTTGCCGGCCTTCATCGACTTGGCGGTGGCGCCCTCGAACAGCTCCATGAGCCGCTGGAGCGGGTCGTAACCCTCGCGGCGCCGGTCGTAGACCAGGTCCCGGGCCACGGTGACCTGCTCCTCGTCGAACCGGGAGATCGGCAGGATCTTGCTGGCGTGCACGATCGCGGAGTCCAGGCCGGCCTTGACGCACTCGTCCAGGAAGACCGAGTTCAGCACGATGCGCGCCGCCGGGTTGAGGCCGAAGGAGATGTTCGAGAGGCCCAGCACCGTCTGCACGTCCGGGTGCCGCCTCTTCAGCTCCCGGATGGCCTCGATGGTGGCGGCGCCGTCCTTGCGGGACTCCTCCTGGCCGGTGCAGATGGTGAAGGTCAGCACGTCGATGAGGATGTCCGACTCGTGGATGCCCCAGTTGCCGGTCAGGTCCGCGATGAGGCGTTCGGCGATCTCCACCTTCTTCTGAGCCGTGCGGGCCTGGCCCTCCTCGTCGATGGTCAGCGCGATCAGCGCGGCGCCGTGCTCGGCGGCCAGCGCGGTGACCTTCGCGAACCGCGAGTCGGGGCCGTCGCCGTCCTCGTAGTTGACGGAGTTGATCACGGCCCGGCCGCCCAGCTTCTCCAGCCCGGCCCGGATGACGTCGATCTCCGTGGAGTCCAGCACGATCGGCAGCGTGGAGGCGGTCGCCAGCCGGCCGGCCAGCTCGGCCATGTCGGCCACACCGTCCCGGCCGACGTAGTCGACACACAGGTCGAGCATGTGGGCGCCCTCGCGGATCTGCTCCCTGGCCAGCTCGACGCAGTCCTCCCAGCGGCCCTCCAGCATCGCCTCGCGGAACTTCTTCGAGCCGTTGGCGTTGGTCCGCTCGCCGATCGCGAGGTAGGAGGTGTCCTGGCGGAAGGGCACCGACTGGTAGAGCGAGGCCGCGCCCGGCTCGGGCCGCGGGCGGCGCTCGGTGCGCTCCACGCCGCGGACCCGCTCCACTAGCTGCCGCAGGTGCTCGGGCGTCGTGCCGCAGCAGCCGCCCACCAGGGAGAGCCCGTAGTCGCGGATGAAGGAGTCGTGCGCGTCCGCCAGCTCCCCGGGGGTCAGCGGGTAGGTGGCGCCGTCCTTGCCCAGCACCGGGAGACCGGCGTTCGGCATGCAGGAGAGCGGGACGCGGGCGTGCTGGGCCAGGTAGCGCAGGTGCTCGCTCATCTCGGCGGGGCCGGTGGCGCAGTTCAGGCCGATCATGTCGATGCCCAGCGGCTCCAGCGCGGTGAGGGCGGCGCCGATCTCGGAGCCGAGCAGCATGGTGCCGGTCGTCTCGACGGTGACCGAGCACAGCAGGGGCAGGCTGACGCCCGCGGCGTCCATGGCGCGCCGGGCGCCGATGACGGCGGCCTTGGTCTGGAGCAGGTCCTGGGTGGTCTCCACCAGCAGCGCGTCGGCGCCGCCGGCGATCATGCCCTCGGCGTTCTGCTGGTAGGCGTCCCGCAGTGTGGCGTACGGGGCGTGTCCCAGGGTGGGCAGCTTGGTGCCGGGGCCCATGGAGCCCAGCACCCAGCGCATCCGCCCGTCCCGGGACTCGAACTCCTCGGCGACCTCGCGGGCGATGGCCACGCCCTTCTCGGACAGTTCGAAGATGCGGTCGGTGATCTCGTACTCCCCCAGCGCCGCGTGGTTGGCGCCGAAGGTGTTGGTCTCCACGCAGTCCACGCCGGCGGCGAAGTACTCCTCGTGCACGGTGCGGATGATGTCGGGGCGGGTCACGTTCAGGATCTCGTTGCAGCCCTCGAGCTGCTGGAAATCCTCCAGCGTCGGGTCCTGCGCCTGGATCATCGTCCCCATCGCTCCGTCGGCGACGACCACGCGGGAGGCCAGTGCCTGGCGGAGGGCGTCGGCCCGGGTGGGGGTGGAGGATGTGGACGTGCTGCTCGGCGACGAGGCCATGGAAGAGGCTCCCTGGGTTGCGACGGCTGTCGGCTTTGCGCGCCGGTTCAGGCAGCGCACCCGGTCAGCGTAGCGGGCCCGCGCAAGAGCGCAGGTCGACATTCCGACCATCGGACACACCCGCGCTCGAACCTGGCTCGATCACGACCACACCCCGCCTACCGCGGCGTCGGCATCAAGCGATACCGTTCGACATTGTCGAATCGGGGACCAGTAGGTCGATCACCACAGGTCAGGGAGGACCGATGGCCCGCACCATCCAGTCGCTGGAACGGGCGGCTGCGGTACTGCGGCTGCTGGCGGGCGGCGAGCGGCGGCTCGGTCTCTCCGAGATCGCCTCCGCGCTCGACCTCGCCAAGGGGACCGCGCACGGGCTGATCCGCACTCTCCAGCAGGAGGGCTTCGTCGAGCAGGACCCGGCCACCGGCCGCTACCAGCTCGGCGCCGAACTGCTGCGGCTGGGCAACAGCTATCTGGACGTCCACGAGCTGCGGGCGCGCGCCCTGGTCTGGACGGACGATCTGGCCAGGTCCAGCGGCGAGAGCGTCTATCTGGGCGTGCTGCACCAGCAGGGTGTCCTCATCGTGCACCACGTCTTCCGCCCGGACGACAGCCGCCAGGTGCTGGAGGTCGGCGCCATGCAGCCGCTGCACAGCACCGCGCTGGGCAAGGTGCTCTCGGCCTACGACCCGGTGGCCCACAGCGAGGCGCTGGAGGGCGAGCGGCAGGCCTTCACGGAGCGGACGGTGACCAGCGAGGCGGGCTTCGAGGCGGTGCTGGAGACCATCCGGGCCCGCGGCTGGGCGGCCGACGTGGAGGAGACCTGGGACGGGCTCGCCTCGGTGGCGGCGCCCGTCTTCGACCGGAGGCGGATGCCGGTGGGCGCGGTGGGCGTCACGGGGGCCGTGGAGCGGGTCTGCGAGGGGGACGAGCTGCGCCCGCTGCTGGTGGCGGCCGTACGGGACACCGCGCGCGCCGTCTCGCGGGACTTGGGCGCCCGGCGCTTTTGACGCCCGTTCGCCGGGGGCCTGGCGGGGCACCCCGCTCCGGTGGTCCGCGCCGACGTGCCGGACGGGCCGGGGGCCCGCAGGATGGGCTCCCAGGAGTGATCCGTCACACCCCCTTGACGGGATCTCCATGAAGGAGAAAAGTTGCCGTTCAGCGGTCGACATTGTCGAACACCGGACGCTCAACCGATCGGCTTGCCGCCCGGCTGACCGGCCGACCCGCTCATCCATCTGGACAAAAGGACAAAGGAGTCGCGGGTGTCCAGCTCCGACATCTTCGCGAGTGAGGTCATCGGCACGATGGTGCTGGTCCTCCTCGGTGGCGGCGTCTGTGCCGCCGTCAACCTGAAGCGCTCCAAGGCGTTCGCCGCCGGCTGGGTGGCCGTGGCCTTCGGCTGGGGCTTCGCGGTTCTCACGGGGGCCTACATCGCCCAGACCTCGGGCGCGCACCTCAACCCGGCGGTCACCCTCGCCCTGGCGATGAAGAGCGGCAAGGGTGCCACGCCCTGGAGCGACGTGCCGGTCTACATAGGCAGCGAGCTGCTCGGTGCCATGCTCGGCGCGGTGCTCGTCTGGCTCGTCTACTACAGCCAGTTCCAGGTCACCCTCCGTGAACCGGACACCGTCGAACTGAAGAGCTCGAACCCGAACCCGGGTCCCGTGCACGGCGTCTTCTTCACCTCGCCCGAGGTGCGCAAGCCGCTGCTGAACTTCCTCACCGAGGTCATCGCCACCTTCGTGCTGATCATCGCGATCCTCACGCAGGGCCTGGTCAAGGACGTGGACGGCACGGTCGGCCTCGGCAAGATGGGCGCCCTGATCACCGCGCTGGTCGTCGTCGGTATCGGTCTGTCCCTCGGTGGCCCCACCGGCTACGCGATCAACCCGGTCCGCGACCTGGGGCCGCGCATCGTCCACGCCCTGCTGCCGCTGCCCAACAAGGGCGGCAGCGACTGGGGCTACGCCTGGGTCCCCGTGGTGGGTCCGCTGGTCGGCTCCGCCATCGCCGCCGGCGTCTACAACCTCGCGTGGGCATGAGCGCGCACCCCGGCCGGCCGACAGAACCGACGACGCAGACGACGCATCGGAGCACAGACACCATGAGCGACACCCACAGCACCCACGCCTCGGCGCACGGCGGCGGGCCCTTCATCGCGGCCATCGACCAGGGCACCACCTCCAGCCGCTGCATCGTCTTCGACAAGGACGGCCGCATCGTCGCGGTCGACCAGAAGGAGCACGAGCAGATACTGCCCAAGCCGGGCTGGGTCGAGCACGACGCGGCGGAGATCTGGACCAACGTCCAGCAGGTCGTCCGGGGCGCGATGGAGAAGGCCGGGATCACCAAGGACGACGTGCTCGCGCTGGGCATCACCAACCAGCGCGAGACGACCGTCCTGTGGGAGAAGGCCACCGGCAAGCCGGTGCACAACGCCCTGGTGTGGCAGGACACCCGCACCGACGCCCTCTGCCGGGAGCTGGGCCGCAACGTGGGCCAGGACCGGTTCCGCCGCGAGACGGGCCTGCCGCTGGCCTCCTACTTCGCGGGCCCGAAGATCCGCTGGCTGCTGGACAACGTGGAGGGGCTGCGGGAGCGCGCCGAGAAGGGCGAGATCCTCTTCGGCACCATGGACTCCTGGGTCATCTGGAACCTGACCGGCGGCCCCGACGGCGGCAGGCACGTCACGGACGTCACCAACGCCTCGCGCACGCTGCTGATGAACCTGCACACCATGGACTGGGACGAGAAGATCTGCTCGTCCATCGGGGTGCCCATGGCGGTGCTGCCCGAGATCCGCTCCTCCGCCGAGGTGTACGGCGAGGCCACTGGGGACCTGGCGGGGCTGCCCGTGGCCTCCGCGCTGGGCGACCAGCAGGCAGCGCTGTTCGGCCAGACCTGCTTCGCCCAGGGCGAGGCCAAGTCCACCTACGGCACCGGCACCTTCCTGCTGATGAACACCGGGCACGAGCCGGTCAACTCCTACAACGGACTGCTGACCACGGTCGGTTACCGCATCGGCGACCAGGAGCCGGTCTTCGCGCTGGAGGGTTCCATCGCGGTCACCGGCTCGCTGGTGCAGTGGATGCGCGACCAGATGGGACTGATCAACAGCGCCGCCGAGATCGAGACGCTGGCCAGCTCGGTGGAGGACAACGGCGGCGCCTACTTCGTCCCGGCGTTCTCCGGCCTGTTCGCCCCCTACTGGCGTTCGGACGCGCGCGGCGTCATCGCGGGCCTGACCCGCTACGTCACCAAGGCGCACCTGGCCCGCGCCGTGCTGGAGGCGACCGCCTGGCAGACCCGGGAGATCGTCGACGCCATGCAGAAGGACTCCGGCGTGGAACTGTCCGCGCTGAAGGTGGACGGCGGCATGACCGCCAACAACCTGCTGATGCAGACCATCTCGGACGTACTGGACGCGCCGGTCGTCCGTCCGATGGTCGCCGAGACCACCTGTCTCGGTGCGGCGTACGCGGCCGGGCTGGCCGTCGGCTTCTGGTCGGACACCGAGGAGCTGCGGGCCAACTGGAAGCGCGCCGCCGAATGGACCCCCCGCATGGACGCGGACACGCGTGAGCGGGAATACCGGAACTGGCTCAAGGCCGTCGAGCGGACCATGGGCTGGATCGAAGAGGAGAACTGAGAGCGATGAACACCTCGCAGAGCGTCCCCACCCTCGGGACGCACCCGACTGCCGGCAGCAACCCTGGCCGCGCAGAGACCAGAGGGCTGCTCGCGCACGCGACGTACGACCTCCTGGTCATAGGCGGCGGCATCCTGGGGACCTCGGTCGCCTGGCATGCGGCGCAGTCGGGACTGCGGGTGGCCATGGTGGACGCCGGCGACTTCGCCGGCGCCACCTCGTCCGCGTCCTCGAAGCTGGTGCACGGCGGCCTGCGGTACCTGCAGACCGGCGCGGTCAAGCTCGTCGCGGAGAACCACCACGAGCGGCGGGTGCTGGCCAAGGACGTGGCCCCGCACCTGGTCAACCCGCTCACCTTCTACCTGCCCGTGTACAAGGGCGGCCCGCACGGCGCCACCAAGCTGGGCGCGGGCGTCTTCGCCTACTCCGCGCTGTCCGCCTTCGGCGACGGTGTCGGCCGTGTCATCACCCCGGCCAAGGCCGCGGCCGACAACCCGGCACTGCGCACCGAGAACCTCAAGGCCGTCGCCGTCTACGGCGACCACCAGATGAACGACTCGCGGATGGCCGTGATGACGGTCCGCGCCGCCGTCGAGTCCGGCGCGGTCGTCCTCAACCACGCCGAGGTCACCGGGTTGCGCTTCACCCGGGGCCGGGTGACCGGCGCGGACCTCAAGGACCGTATCGACGGCACCGAGTTCGGCGTCAACGCGCGCCTGGTGCTGAACGCGACCGGTCCGTGGGTGGACCACCTGCGGAAGATGGAGGACAGCGGTGCGGCGCCCTCCATCCGGCTGTCCAAGGGCGCCCACCTGGTACTCAAGCGCAAGTCGCCGTGGCGCGCGGCGATGGCCACCCCCATCGACAAGTACCGCATCACCTTCGCCCTCCCCTGGGAGGACCAGCTCCTGCTGGGCACCACGGACGAGGAGTACACGGGCGACCCGGCCGACGTCCGGGTCACCGAGGCCGACATCCAGCAGATCCTGGACGAGGCCGCCTTCTCGGTGCAGGACACCGACCTGGACCGCGACCTGATGACCTACGCCTTCGCCGGCCTGCGCGTCCTGCCGGGCGGCCCCGGCGGCGTGGAGTCCGCCAAGCGCGAGACAGTGGTCACCGAGGGCCGGGGCGGCATGCTGTCGGTCGCCGGCGGCAAGTGGACGACCTACCGGCACATCGGCCGCACCGTGATGAACAAGCTGGAGAAGCTGCCCGGCGGGACGCTGGCCGAGGAGACCGTGCCGGTCAAGGAACTGGTGCGCCGCACCCCGCTGCCGGGCATCTCCAACCCCGACGCGGTGGCGCACCGCCTCCTGGTGGACCGCGAACCCGGCGTCCGCATGGACCCGTTGACGGCCCGCCACCTGGCGACCCACTACGGCTCGCTCTCCTTCGACATCGCCCGCCTCGTCAACGAGGACCCGGCCCTGGGCGAGCGCATCCACCCCGACGGCCCGGAGATCTGGGCCCAGGTCGTCTACGCCCGCGACCACGAGTGGGCCGAGACGGTCGACGACGTCGCCCGCCGCCGCACCACGCTGACGATCCGCGGCCTGGACTCCGAGGACGTCAGGGGACGGATCGAGGAACTGCTGGCGAAGCGCTGAAGCCCGTCCGCGTTCCGTCCGGACGGCACACCGGTTCGGCGACTTGGTAACGAGGGCCCTCCCGGCACCCGGGAGGGCCCTCGTGGCACTGTCGCACCCATGAACGCCGAGACGGCCGGAACCGGCCGAGGTGACCGGCTCGTCCACGGCGAGGACGAACGCGGCGGGGCCGCGGCTCGCGGACCGGAAGCCCGCCGACGGATCGTGCGAGCGCGCGGCAGGTGATGGACGCGGGCTTCGACGGCGTGCACCTCGACCTGGAGCCGCTGCGCCCGGACGACGGCGACTATCCGAAGCTGCTGGAGAGGCTGCGCCCGGCGGTGCACGGGCGGGGCGGCGTGCTGCCGGTCGCCGCGCACCAGATCGATCCGCTGCCCGGACTGCGCACGGTGGGCGGGACGGCCGTCGGCGAGGGCACGTGGTGGTCGCAGCGGTTCTTCGGGCGGGTGGCGCGGCGGGTGGACCGGATCGCCCTGATGTCGTACGACACGTGGCTGCCGCTGGAGAGTCCGTCCGGGGGCTATGTGGCACGGCAGACCGAACTGGCGCTCCAGGCGGCGCCGGATGGTGTGGACCCGCTGATGGGGCTGCCGTTCCTCCCCACGGACGACCTGGGGCACCACGCGGGAGCCGAGGCGGTCTCCGCCGCGGTGCGCGGGGGGGGCGGCTGGGGCTGGGGCTGAGCTGCCAGGACGCGGAACGCCAACGGTTCGGTGTCGCTCTCCATGTCGATTTCGCGGCGACGGGGAAGGACTGGAAGGACTACCGGCGGGGCTGGTGCGCGCCGGCGGGACCATAATCAGCGCACAGACATCCGATGTCCACGGGAGGGCAGCGTGGCGGTAACCGACGAGGCGATCGAGAAGATCAAAGGAATGATCGTCTCGGGGGAACTGGGCCCCGGTGACCGCCTGCCCAAGGAGAGCGAGCTGGCAACCGGGCTGGGGCTGTCCCGCAACTCGCTGCGCGAGGCCGTCCGCGCCCTGGCGCTGATCCGCGTCCTGGACGTACGGCAGGGCGACGGCACCTATGTGACCAGCCTCGCCCCGAAGCTGCTGCTGGAGGCGATGAGCTTCGTGGTGGACTTCCACCGCGACGACACCGTGCTGGAGTTCCTCGCCGTCCGCCGCATCCTGGAGCCCGCCGCCACGGCGCTGGCCGCCCCGCGCGTCGCCGAGTCCGAACTCGACGCGCTGGGCGAGCGGCTCCACACGCGGGGCCCCGAGCCGTCGGTGGAGGAACTGGTGGCCGCGGACCTGGAGTTCCACCGCCGTATCGTCGCGGCCGGCGGCAACTTTGTGCTGAGTTCCCTGCTGGGCGGCCTCTCCGGTCCCACGACCCGCGCCCTGATATGGCGCGGCCTCGCCCAGGAGGACGCCGTCGGCCGCACCCTCCACGAACACCGGCAGATCCTCGCCGCCCTGCGAGCCCGCGACGCCGAGGCCGCCCGCTCCTGGGCGACGGTGCACATAGCCGGCGTGGAACAGTCGCTGCGCTCGGCACTGTGAGCCGTCGCCTCCCCGGCCGCCTCGCCCGGCCCAGGGCCGGGACGGCACCGGAACGCGGGAGGCGTGCGGCGCGGCGGTGTGCCGTTGACCCCGGTCACGCGCGGCATCGGGTTCTCGGGGAAAGCGATACATCGGACCTCTGCTCACAGGTACGGGGTACAGCTTCGGGGTCGCACACCGTCCAGGGGGCGTGCGCCCGGTGATGCGAGCGGGTGCGGGGGCTGCGGCACGCCCACCCTCACGCCGTAGGCTTGTGGCTCGCACGGAGCACACGTGAGAGCGCCGGCGGCGGTTGTCGGAGCGGCCGGCGGGAACAGGCAGAACAGCAAGGTAAGGAGGCGCTGGGTGATCGAGCTGGAGGGGGTTCCCGAGCTGGTCGACCCAGTCATGGTGGCCGCGTTCGAGGGGTGGAACGACGCCGGCGACGCCGCCTCCACCGCGGTCGCTCACCTGGAGCGGGAGTGGAAGGGCGAGGTCTTCGCCGCACTCGACGCGGAGGACTACTACGACTTCCAGGTCAACCGGCCGCAGGTCTTCCTGGAGGACGGCGCCCGCAAGGTGACGTGGCCCACCACGCGCCTCGCGGTCGTCCGGGTGGAGGACGCCGACGGCAACGGCAAGCGGCGCGACCTGGTCCTCGTGCGCGGGATCGAGCCCAGCATGCGCTGGCGCTCGTTCTGCAACGAGATCCTGGGCTTCGCCCACGAACTGGGCGTGGAGCTGGTCGTCATCATGGGCGCCCTGCTCGGTGACACCCCGCACACCCGGCCGGTCCCGGTCACCGCGGTGACCTCCGACCCGGATCTGGCCCGCACCATGAACCTGGAGGAGTCCCGCTACGAGGGCCCCACGGGCATCGTCGGCATCCTCCAGGAGGCGTGCACCCACGCGGGCGTGCCCGCCGCCAGTCTGTGGGCGGCCGTACCGCACTACGTCTCCCAGCCGCCCAACCCCAAGGCGACGCTCGCCCTTCTCAACCGGCTGGAGGACCTGCTCGGCGTCCGCATTCCGATGGGTGAGCTGCCGGAGGACGCGCGGGCCTGGCAGCTCGGCGTCGACCAGCTCGCCGCGGAGGACAGCGAGGTCGCCGAGTACGTGCAGTCCCTGGAAGAGGCCCGGGACACGGCCGAACTGCCGGAGGCGTCCGGGGAGGCCATCGCGAAGGAGTTCGAGCGCTATCTGCGCCGCCGTGACGGGGGCTCCGCGCCCGGCGCACCGCCGCCCTATCACCGGGACGCCGGTCAGCAGCCGCCGCCTCCCAAGCCCGGGGCCGGGCCCCCGAAGCCGGAGTCGTCCGACGACGAGGACGACTGAGAGGTCCCCTTTCCCCGCCGGGACGGCACCCATTCCCCGCCGGGACGGCGCGCCCACCCTCTTACCGCCGGGACGGCACCCCTTTCCCGTCGCGGCGGCACTCCTTTCCCGCCGCGACGGGGAGACCCTCGTACGACGAGTCCGGCGGTGCCGGTATCAGCGGCACCGCCGGACTCGTCGTATACGGTTGCCCGCCGTTGCGGCGGAAAGAGGGCGCTGTCCCGGCGGGAAGAGGGTGCCGCTCCCGGCAGAGAACGGGTGCCGCTCCCGGCGGAAAACGCGTGCCGCTCCAGTGGAAAAACAGAGTGCCGTCCCGGCGGGATGGCGGGGCCGGAAGGGGTCCTCGTCAGAGGGCCACGCCCAGCAGTGCGTCCACCGTGCGGGACACCAGCCCGGGGGCGCCCTCATCGGTGCCGCCCCGCGAGGCCTGCTCCTCCACCCAGGCGTCGACGGCGGACAGCGCGGCGGGGGCGTCGAGGTCGTCGGCGAGGGCGACCCGCACGCTCTCCAGCACAGACTCCGCAGGAGGTCCGTCCGGTTGCGAGACGGCGTCGCGCCAGCGGGCGAGACGGGCCTCGGCCTCGGTCAGGACGTCCCGGGTGTACTCCCAGTCGGCGCGGTAGTGGCGCGAGAGCAGCGCGAGCCGGATGGCCGCGGGGTCGACGCCGTCCCGGCGCAGCTGGGAGACGAAGACGAGGTTGCCCTTGGACTTGGACATCTTCTCGCCGTCCAGCCCGACCATCCCGGCGTGCACGTAGCTGCGCGCGAAGGGGTACTCCCCGGTGAGCGCCTGCGCGTGCGAGGCGCCCATCTCGTGGTGCGGGAAGGCCAGGTCGGAGCCGCCGCCCTGGACGTCGAAGCCCATACCGAGGTGTTCGAGGGCGATGGCCACGCACTCGATGTGCCAGCCGGGGCGGCCGGGGCCGAGCGAGCCGCCCTCCCAGTGGGGCTCGCCCTCGCGGGCTGCCGTCCACAGCATCGGGTCGAGCGGGTTCTTCTTGCCGGGCCGGTCGGGGTCGCCGCCGCGCTCGGCGGACAGCAGCCGCATCGTCTCGGCGTCGTAGCGCGAGACCTGGCCGAAGTGGGTGTCGGACTCGACGGAGAAGTAGATGTCGCCGTCGAGTTCGTAGGCCGCGCCCATGTCGCGGAGCCGTTCGACCAGGGGCACGATCTTCGGGATGGACTCGACGGCGCCCACGTAGTGCCGCGGCGGCAGCATGCGAAGCGCTGTCATGTCCTCACGGAAGAGGGCGGTTTCCCGTTCGGCGAGGGCCGTCCAGTCCTCGCCCGTGGCGACGGCCCGCTCCAGGAGCGGGTCGTCGACGTCGGTGACGTTCTGTATGTAGTGAACCTGCCGCTTGGTGTCGAGCCACACGCGCTGCACGAGGTCGAACGCGTTGTAGGTCGCCGCGTGTCCCAGGTGGGTGGCGTCGTAGGGCGTGATGCCACACACGTAGATACGGGCGACGGGACCGGGGGTGAGGGTCACCCGACCGCCGGTCGCGGTGTCGTGGATGTCGAGGTCGCGGCCCTGACCGGGCAGGGCGGGGACCTCGGAAGCGGGCCAGGCATGCATGCCTTGAGCCTAACCCGGACTGGTGTTCCGTATCCGGCCGGATGCGCGCCGGTGCGGGCTAGACGGGCGGCCAGGGAATCGCGGGCCAGTCGCCGCTGGGCAGCGGGTGCCGTCCCGAGCTGAGCAGCGCCTCCACCCGTTTGCGGACGGCTTCCACCTCGGCCCCGGTCAGCAGCTCGGACAGCCGTAGGGCCAGCGGGGCGCCCTCGGCCAGCGCCGCCGCCAGCCGGCGCAGCGTCTCGACGGCCTCGCCGGTCAGTTCCTCGCCCGCCCAGCCCCACAGGAGAGTGCGCAGCTTGTCGTCGACGTGGAAGGTGACGCCGTGGTCGATGGCGTACAGCGTGCCGTCCGGGCGGGGCAGCAGGTGACCGCCCTTGCGGTCGCCGTTGTTGATCACCGCGTCGAGGACCGCGAGCCGCCGCAGCCCGGGGTCGTCCGCGTGGACGAGCAGCGCGGTCCGGCCGCCGCCGACGTCCGCGAACCCGACCGCCTTCCAGCCCTCGCCCGGCTCCTCCGCGTCCAGCAGGGCGAGCAGGGGCGCCGGCTGTCCGGCCTCCCGCCGGCCGCTCATCCCCTCCTCGCCGGCGGGCGTCCCGGCGTCCGGGTCCGCGCCGCCGGTCCCCTCCGCCTCGTCCGCGCCCAGACCCTGCCGCCCGTCGTGGCCGCCCGGGCCGTCCTGCGGGCCCTCCGCGTCCGGCGGCTCGCCCACCCACGCCTGGCACATCCCCGTCCCGTACGGGCCCTCCCGCAGCACCGTGGCGGGTATCAGGTCCCAGCCGGTGACGCGGGAGACCTCGTAGGCGGCGACCTCGCGCTGGGCGAGGTTGCCGTCGGGGAAGTCCCACAGCGGGCGCTCCCCCGCGACGGGTTTGTAGACGCACGGCAGGCTGACGCCCTCGTGCTCGACCGTGCCGTACAGCACCGCGTTGGACGCGTCGGTGAGCTGTCCGCGCACCGTCAGGGTGCCCTGGGCGAGCAGTTCGCGGGTGGCCTCGGCCGCCGGGGCCGCCGCCCCGCCGCCGGGCGGTGTGCCTGGGGTGGGTCTGCCGCTCATTCGCCCCGGCGGTATCCGTTCTGGCGCGGGCATACGTGTCCTTCGGGGTCGAGCGGCAGGCTGCACAGCGGGCACGGCGGGCGCCCCGCGTTGACGACCTCCATGGCGCGCTTGGCGAAGGCGCGCGCCATGGTGCCGCTGATCCGCACCCGCAGCATCGGGGGGCCGTTCTCGTCGTCCTGGAGGAGCCGTTCCTCGGCCTCGGCGAGGTCCTCGTCCTCGCCGGGCTCCAGTTCGACGATGGCCTGGGCCTCGACCACCATGCGCTCCCCCTCGCCGTCCCAGGCGAGCGCCATGGTGCCGACCCGGAACTCCTCCTCGACGGGGGTCTCCAGCGGCGCCGTGTCCTCGACCTCGGAGGGTGCGACGGCGGGGACGGGGGCGCTGCCGCCGGAGCGGCGCACCACCTCGTCGAGCAGTTCGTCGATCCGCTCGGCGAGCGCTTCGACCTGCGCCTTCTCCAGGGCCACGCTGGTGGTACGGCCTCCCCCGCTGGCCTGGAGGAAGAAGGTGCGGCGGCCAGGCAGCCCGACCGTACCGGCGACGAACCGGTCCGGCGGGTCGTACAGAAATACCTGACGGGACACGTTCTGCTCCGTTGGGTCGACGGCTTGAGTGGCTTCGGACACCCGCACCCTACTGTGCGTGCCGATCATCGTGCTCAGGCGCTTCCCCCCACCGTCGCGTCGCCCTGCTCTCCCTTCCCGGTCTTCCCCTCCTCGCCCCCGCGGTCCAAAGGCGCCAGGGAGCCCAGTTCCCCGGTGTCCCCCAGCCGCAGCAGGAAGGGGCGCAGGGGGGTGTAGGCGAGGGCGGTGACCGAGCAGGGGCCGACCGATATGCGCTGGAAGAGGTCGAGGTGCATCCCGAGCGCGTCCGCGACGATCGCCTTGATGAGGTCGCCGTGCGAGCACATCAGGTAGACGGCGTCCGCGCCGTGCTCGGCCTCGATACGGGCGTTCCAGTCGCGTACGGCCTCCACGGCGCGGTGCTGCATGGCGCGCATCGACTCGCCGCCGGGGAAGACGGCGGCGGAGGGGTGGCGCTGCACGGTGGCCATGAGGGGCTCGTCGTTCAGCTCGGCCAGCTTGCGGCCCGACCAGTCCCCGTAGTCGCACTCGGTGATGCGCTCCTCGGTGTGCAGCGGCAGCCCGGGGCGGGCCCCGGCCAGCGGGGCGAGGGTCTCCTGGCAGCGGCGCAGGGGGCTGCTGACGGCGGCGGCGAGCGGCAGCTCACCGAGCCGTTCGGGCAGCGCGGCGGCCTGCCGCTGGCCGTGCGCGTCCAGGGCGACCCCGGGCGTACGGCCCGCGAGCAGCCCGTCCGAGTTCGCCGTCGACCTGCCGTGGCGTACGAGGATGAGCGTGGGCATGCCGCAACCCTAAGCGAGGTGCCTCGCCCGGCGCTCTCCGGTTGTGGGACCGGCGGAGCGCGGGAGAATGCAAGAGGTGATCGTCGATTGCGCGCTCTACCGCCGTGGGCGTCGCGCGGAGCGCCCGCGGGACTTCTCCGCCGCGCTGCGCCGGGCCCGTGCCGAGGGCGACGCGTTCTTGTGGATCGGGCTGCACGAGCCGACGGAGGAGGAGTTCAACCGGGTCACCCGGGACTTCGGGCTGCATCCGCTGGCGGTGGAGGACTCCCTGCACGCCCACCAGCGCCCGAAGCTGGAGGTGTACGCGGACTCGCTGTTCCTGGTGCTCAAGCCGGTCGCGTACGAGGGTGACGGCGGCCGGCTCAGCACGGGCGAGCTGATGGTCTTCGTGGGCGAGGCGTTCGTGCTGACGGTACGGCACGGCGAGGCGAACCCGCTCGGCCCGGTGCGCAGGCGCCTGGAGGAGGACCCCGACGTGCTGCGGCACGGCCCGACAGCGGTGATGTACGCGGTCAGCGACACCGTCGTCGACCACTACCTGGACGTCGCCGCCGCGCTCCACACCGATCTGGAGGGCCTGGAGGCCGCGGTCTTCGCCGAGGACGCCCGGCTGGGGGCCGGCACGGCGAGCCGGATCTACGAGTTCAAGCGCCGCGCCCTGGAGTTCCGGCGGGCGACGGTGCCGCTGACCGACGCCGTCACCCGGCTCACGGGCGCGGGGGTGCCCTTCGTGCACCAGGACTCGCGGCTGTTCTTCCGGGATGTGGCCGACCACCTCTCCCGGGTGAACGAGCAGGTGGAGTCCATCGACCGGCTGCTGACGGACATCCTGTCGGCGTACCTGGCGCAGATGGGCGTGCGCCAGAACGACGACATGCGCAAGATCTCCGCGTGGGCGGCGATGTTCGCGGTGCCGACGGCCATCGCCGGCGTCTACGGCATGAACTTCGACCACATGCCGGAGCTGCACTGGGTGTGGGGCTACCCGGCGACGATCCTGCTGATGGTCACCGTCTGCGTGGTGCTCTTCCGGATCTTCAAGCGCCGCGACTGGTTCTGAGCCGCGGCGCCTCCCCGGCCGTCCCGCGGGGTCCTCAGGCGAAGCCGGGGGCCGCGTCCGGGGCACCGGTTGCCCAGCGCGTCACGGCGCTCGGGCATGCGCAGAGCGACCATCCGGCGCCAGCCGCCGAGCCGCTCGGCGACGTACCGGCCGTGGATGCCGAGTGCGACGAGCGCGTACGTGGGACCGGACCAGCCCAGGATGCGGGCCATGCGGCTCATCACGGCGAGGCTGACGTCGCGGTAGACCTTGATCTCGGCCAGGGCGCTCTCGCGCAGCAGCGCGCGGATGGTGCGCCCGTGCCCGGCGCGGGCGAGGGCCAGCAACTCCTCGTGGCAGTAGGCGAGGTGGTTGTCCTCGTCCCGGGAGATCATCCTGACCGCGCGGCCGATCTCCGGATGGTCTCCCGCCACCTTCCTGAGCATGGTCATTTCCTCGGAGGCCCGCTGCTCGGTGACGCGGCTGTGCGCGAGGTAGGTGAGCACGTCCTGTTCGGTCAGCGGCTCGTCCCGGCGCAGCTTCTCGTGCGCCAGCCCGATGCCCAGCCCTTCCAGGATCATCGTGTAGTCGGTGTCGTCCGGGATCTCGGCCGCCTCCAGCCCGCGCTTGCCCAGCAGCGCCATGAAGAGGCGGCCGTGCTTGTCCTCGTCCGCGCCGTGCCGGGCGATCTTGGGTGCCAGGTGCCGCATCGAGTCGGGGACGAGCGCGGCGATGCGTCCGTTCTCCCAGCCGCCCTGCGCCTCGCCGCTGGCGGCGATGGAGCAGAAGAGCCGGAAGGACTCGTCGTTGTCGAGGATTTCCCTGAAGAGACTCTGGGCCGAGAGCATCGCTGCCACCTCCGTGCACGAGATCCCATTTGGCGCGACATCCGCACGGAACGAGTCAAATGCCGCGGGCGGGAACGGGCAACAGGGGAGCAGTCCGCCTGCGCCGAATGCGGGAGCGGCGGCCGGGCAACGCCGTAACCGCGGGATGCCGGCGGCGTTGTGCCGCGTGACGGCCGTGGCGGGGTCGGCCCCGAGCCCCCACCACGGCCGCGGAACTCCCCGGGCCGGCGCCGAGGACGTCCGCTACGCGGCGAGTCCGGCCCGCTCCAGCGCCTCGGCGCCGGCCCGCAGGCTGGTGAGCCGCTCGTCCAGCGACAGCCCGGCCGGTGCCAGCGACAGCGTCGTCACCCCGGCGTCCGCGTAGGCCCGCATCCGCTCCGCGACGCGCTCGACCGGACCGATCAGCGTGGTGGAGTCGATCAGCTCGAACGGGACGGCGGCGGCCGCGCCCTCCTTGTCGCCGGCCAGGTACTTGTCCTGGATCTCGGCGGCCTCCTTCGCGTAGCCCATGCGCTGCGCGAGCTGGTTGTAGAAGTTCTGCTTGCGGCTGCCCATGCCGCCCACGTAGAGGGCGGTGTAGGGGCGGAAGAGGCCGGCCAGCGCCTCGACGTCGTCACCGACGGCCATCGGGACGGTGGGGCACACGTCGAAGCCCTCCATCGTCCTGCCCGCGGCCTCACGGCCCGCCCGCAGATGCTTGAGGGTGGTCTCCTCGGCATGCTCGGGGGAGAAGAAGACCAGCAGCACGCCGTCGGCGATCTCGCCGGTCTGCTGGAGGTTCTTCGGTCCGATGGCGGCGATGTAGAGCGGGATCTCCTCCCGTTCGGGGTGCACGGTCAGCTTGATCGGCTTGCCGGGGCCGCCGGGCAGCGGCAGCGTCCAGTGCGCTCCCTCGTAGGTCAGCCGCTGGCGGGACATGGCCCTGCGGACGATCTCGACGTACTCGCGGGTGCGGGCCAGCGGCTTGTCGAACTTCACCCCGTACCAGCCCTCGGACACCTGCGGGCCGGAGACGCCGAGGCCGAGGCGGAAGCGGCCGCCGGAGAGCGAGTCGAGGGTGGCGGCCGTCATGGCGGTCATGGCCGGGGCCCGCGCGGGGATCTGGAAGATGCCGGAGGCCACGTCGATGTTCTCGGTGTGGGCCGCCACCCAGGTGAGCACGGTCGCGGCGTCCGAGCCGTACGCCTCGGCCGCCCAGCACACGTCGTAGCCGAGCCGGTCGGCCTCCTGCGCGACAGCGAGGTTGTCGGCATCCATCCCCGCGCCCCAATAGCCCAGGTTGATGCCCAGTCGCATCCCCATCCGCGCCCACTCCCTACTGATCAGTAATGTCCCTGACCCCCCGGACTCTAGCGCCCGCCACAACTACGCTCAACGGCCATGGAGCTAAGGCACCTCGGCCGCACTGGCCTGCGCGTATCCCGGATCGGACTGGGCACCCTCAGCTGGGCCCGGGGCGGCGGCGAGCCCGCACCGGGCGGCCCGGGGACGTACAGCGGCCTCCAGGAGCCCTACGAGCGGCACGAGCAGAACGCCATCGACCAGCTCAAAACCTTCTGGGAGGCCGGCGGCACACTCGTGGACACGGCCGACGTGTACGGCGACGGGGAGGCCGAGTACCTGCTCGGCCGGATGGTCGGCAGCCTGGTGCCGCGCCGCGAGCTGGTGATCGCCACCAAGGCGGGCAGCGTCCCCGACCCCGACCGCCGCGCCGACTGCTCCCGCGGCCACCTCCTCGCCGCACTGGACGCCTCCCTGGAACGGCTGGGCACCGACTACGTCGACCTGTGGCAGGTGCACGCCTGGGACCCGTACACGCCGCTGGAGGAGACGCTCCAGGCACTCGATACGGCCGTCAGCAGCGGGCGCGCCCGCTACGCCGGGGTGTCGGGCTTCTCCGGCTGGCAGCTCGCCAAGGCGGGCACCTGGCAGCTGGCCGCGCCGGGCGTACGGCACCCGCTGGCCAGCACCCAGATGGAGTACTCGCTGCTCCAGCGCGGCGTCGAGCGGGAGGTGCTGCCCGCGGCACGCGACCTGGGCATCGGACTGCTGCCGTCCTCACCGCTGGGCCGGGGCGTGCTCACCGGCAAGTACCGGCAGCCGGGACCGCCGCCCGCCGGCTCACGCGGCGCCTCCGAGCGGCTGGCGCCGTTCGTCGAGCCGTACCTGGACGAGACGGCGGGCAGGATCGTGGACGCGGTCGCCATAGCGGCGGACGGACTCGCGCTGCCGCCCCTCCAGGTCGCGCTGGCCTGGGTCCGCGACCGGCCCGGGGTGGTCGCGCCGATCGTCGGCGCCCGCACGGCGGAGCAACTGGCGGAGGCGCTGTCAGTGGAGGGTCTTAGTCTTCCTGGGGAAATCCGCGCGGCGCTGGACGACGTCTCGGCCCCCGTGCACCGCTACCCCGACCAGGACTGGAGCGAGCTGTGAGCAACGAGAAGGCAGCCGAACTCCTCGCGGCCGTCCGCGCGGTGGAGAGCGGCGAACGCTCCGCCGACTCCTTCTTCACCGAGCCCAGGAAGCCCGCCGCACCCGCCCG
>NZ_VJOK01000001.1:1241829-1265395 GCF_013302895.1 Streptomyces albus subsp. chlorinus
ACCCCGGCCGACGGCGACGGCACGAAGCGGGCAGGGGGCGCCTCGGACGCGGCCGGGGGCCCTGCGGATCCGGCGGGGAACGCCTCGGACCCGTCCGGAGGCCCTGCGGATCCGGCGGGAGCCGGTGCGGACGCGACCGGGGACGAGCCGGACGCGGGCGCGGCCGGGGCGGACTCGGCCGGCGCCGGGCCGGACGCGGCGGACAGGGACGGGGACGGGTCGGACGCGCCCGTGGAAGCGAACGGGGCGGGCTGCGCCACCGTCGCCGGGGTGCTGGCCGGTACGGAAGGGCCGGAGCGGGACGCCGAGGGCGCGCTGGCGGTCGACCTGCTCGCCGTCTGCGACGCGCCGCAGCTCGACGCGGAGACCGCCGCCGCCCTGCTGGAGTCCCTTCCGGACGGCGTACGGCTGGTGCTCAGCGGCGACCCCAACGTGCTCGGGTCCGCGGGCCCCGGCCAGGTCTTCCGGGACCTGGTCGCGGCCCGGTACTGCCCGCACGTCGCCTCCCGGACGCCGGACCCCGGGCCCGTCGGGGAGCTGGTCTCGGGCATCGGCATCGGCGAGCTGAACCAGGTCGAGGCCCCCGCCAAGGAGGTCGTCATCGTCCCCGTCGGCGACGCGGGCGAGGCCGTGCACCGGACGGTGCAGCTGGTCGCCGACTCGGTCCCCAGGGCCATCGGCGTGCCCACCGAGGAGACCCAGGTCATCACTCCGGGGCACGGCGGCTCGGCGGGCACCCGGGCGCTGAACGCCGCCCTGAAGGAACGGCTCAACCCGGGCCCCGGCCGCTTCGCCGGGTTCGACCCCGGTGACCGGATCGCCCACTCCCCCGCCCCCGGCCGCACCAGCGTCGGCACGGTGATCTCCGCGGACGACCGCGGTCTGCACCTGGCCTGCGCGGGCCGCGAGGTGACGGTCCCACCGGACCGGGTTTCCGAAACGGTGCGCCACGGCTGGGCGGTGACGGCCCACCAGGCAGCCGGCCTGCGCTGGCCCGCTGCGGTCGTGGTGCTGCCGGGTGACGCCACGGGCGCGCTGTCCCGGGAGTGGGTCTACACCGCCTTCGGCCGCGGCGAGCGCCACCTGTCGGTCGTCCACGGAGCGGGCGACGCCCTCCCCCGCGCGGTGGCCTCGGGCCCGGGGCGCGAACGGACCACCCGCCTCCGCACCCTGCTCACGGAGTCCGCCCGCGCGGCCCAGGCCGCCGCCGCCTCCGCGGAGACCGCCGAGGGGCGGGAGGGGCCCGGGATGTGAAACCGGGGCGCGGGTTGTGAGCCCCGGGTCCGGGTGTGGGACCGGGGTCCGGGTGTGGGACCGGGGCGCGGGCTGTGAGGCCAGCCTGGTTGTAACGCCGGGGCACGGGTGTGTGCCGGGGTGACGCTGAGGCCGCTGTCCCCCCCGGACGGGCGAGGGCGCCGGGGTTGCGGGGGAACGCGGGGTACCCGGGCAGCGGAGGGTGCTCGAGGCGGGATTTCGGGCCCCACTGCCCGCCGCGGGCCGCCGACGGGTCCGCCCGGAACCGGACGGCAACATTCGTCGTGCGACCGTCCGGTCCGGCTCGTCAGCGACCCGCCTGGTGGGAACCTGACCGGGACCTGCCCCCGCCAGGGCCTCGCCCCGTGAGGACCTGGCCCCGTCAGGGTCTGGTCCCCTCGGACTCGAACCGCCAGGGCACCGCCGCCCCGTCAGGGCCCGGCTCGTCAGCGCGGGCCCTGGGGCCGGTCGTCAGCGCCGTCGGCGCGTGCCCTCCCTCGCGTCCGAGGCGTCCGCGCTCTCCTCGCCGTCCCCGTCGTCGTCCTCGGGGTCGTCGCTCTCTTCCTCGTCGTCCTCGTCCTCGTCGTCCTCGTCCTCGTCGTCCTCGTCGTGGTCATCCTCGTCGTGGTCGTTGTAAGGCTCGCCCTCGGACTCGTCGTCGGGCTCATCATCGGGCTCGTCGTCGAGTTCGCCGCGGGTCTCGACGAGCAGGTCCTCCTCGTCCTCGTCGAAGACGGAGCTGACGTCGAAGCGGCAGATGACGTGCTGCGGGTCCGCCTGTTCGAAGGGGGCGGAGAGCCACTCCCCCGGCTCGGCCGGCTCGTCGGCCGCGACGACCCAGAGGGTGGAGTCGCCCTCCTCCAGCCCGAACTCCTTGTGGCGGGTGGCGATCTCGTCCGGCTCGTACTCCCCGAAGAGCACTCCCAGCGCGGCGTGCGCGCTGCTGCCCGCCGAGGCGCCCTCGACCCGTTCGTCCTCGGCGGAATCGGGGTCCAGTTCGGTGACGCGTTCGGCCTGGGCGAGCATCCGCTGCGGCTCGGCGATGGTGTAGTCACGCCGGATGAGGACGCTCAGCGCGCTGGGCACCTCGGGACCGCGGTAAGAGGGAAGGGTGTCGCCTCCGGGGATCTCGAAGGGGGTGACCTCGTCGTAGACCTCGTACAACAACTCGTCGTAGTTCTCGCCGGCGGCGGCGAGCTCGTCGAACGCGGCGTAGACGGCGGAGTCGAGCGCGGCGGCGTCCGCACCCGCCCGGGCCCCACCCCGCTCACCGGCGCCCGCTCCGCCGGGTGCCCGGGACTCACCCGCACGGCGCTCGACGGCCTCCAGATGCCGGTCCAGCGCGGCTTTGACCGCTTCTACGGCGGCGCGTACGTCGGCAGCGGTGGGCTGCGCAGCATCAGACATAGTGCAGACGCTATCGGCAGACGGGCTCCGCACGCACAATAGGGACGATGCCGGAATACGAGTTTCGCGATGTGTATGTCCCCCGCGGCGTCTCCCGGAAGGCCGCGACCCAACTACTGACCGACCACGCCGAGTACGGGCACTGGGAGCTGGCCCGGATGCGGCTGTACCCCGACGGGAGCCGCCGAGTGCGGCTGCGTCGCCGTATCATCCGCCAACTGCGCGCCACCTGGTGACACCCGGACGCACGGGAGCGGGCCCCTGAGAGGGACCCGCTCCCGCGACGGGGCGACCCGTTCCCGCGACGGGACACAGCCTCGGTGATGCGGCCGGCCGCATGCCGGTGCGGACCCGTCACATGTCGATGCGGCCCGGCCTCATGGCCGTGCGGACCAGCCACATGCCGGTGCGGCCCAGCCGCATGTCTCGATGCGGCCCGGTCTCATATCGGTGCATGCGGCCGGGTCTCATATCGGTGCGGCCCGCCGTTCCTCGGTGCCGCCCGCGCCGTTTTCCGATGCGGGCGGATCTCCCGTTCGCCTGGGCTCCCGTTCGACCGGGTTCCCATTCGGCCGCTCTCCCGTTCGGCCGGGCTGTACGCCGCCGCTGCCGGGCCGTTACGTCGCCGCGGCCGGGCCGTTCTCCGATACGGACCCGGTCCGCCCGTCAGCGGCGGGCGGCGGCGCGGGAGCGCCGGTAGAGGACGTAGCCTCCGGCGAGCATGCCCACGCTGAGCGGTGCGGCCACGCCCAGTTGCGATCCGGCACCGGTGTGAGCCAGCTCTCCCTGGGCCGCGGAGGTCTCGGGCGCCTCCGCCGCCGGCACGGGCTCCGGCTTCGAGACCGCGCGCACCTCACCCGTGCTGCCGGGCTGGTCCAGCTCGCCCGGACCGGCCGGGTCACCGGGGCTGCCCGGGGCGCCAGGGTCCCCCGGGGTGTCGGGGCTGCCGGGGTCGCCGGGCTTCTCGGGACGGTCCGGACCGCCAGGGTTGCCCGGGTCATCGGGCCCACCCGGGTTCCCGGGACCGCCCGGGTTCCCGGGACCGCCCGGGTCGCCCGGATTCCCCGGGTCACCAGGGTTGCCGGGGTCCCCAGGGTTTCCAGGGCCCCCGGGGCCACCCGGGCTGCCGGGGTCGCCAGGGTTGCCCGGATCACCCGGGTTCCCGGGGCTGCCGGGGTTCCCCGGGTCTCCGGGCCCTCCAGGATTGCCCGGGTTACCGGGATCACCGGGGTTCCCCGGGTTACCGGGATTGCCGGGGTTCCCCGGGTTACCGGGATTGCCGGGTTCTCCCGGCTTCCCGGGCTGCTGCGGGTGGCCCGGGTCGGCCGGCCCGGGGGACGAGGGGTCGTCGCAGACGTTGCCGTGCGCCGGGTTGAGGGCGCCCACGACGTCGACGGTGTTGCCGCAGACGTTCACCGGTACGTCGACGGGGACCTGGACCTCGTTCCCGGAGCCGACGCCCGGTGAGCCGTGGGAGGAGCCGCCGGCGTGGGCGCCGTCGCCGCCGTGCCCGCCGCCGGGGGTCCGGCCGCCGTGCCCGCCCTGCGGAGCACTGCCCGGGCAGGCGTTGCCCGAGGCCGGGTTGAGCAGCCCGACGACGCTCACGGTGTTGCCGCAGATGTTGACCGTGACGTTGACCGGAGCCTGGAAGGTGTTGCCGGACAGTACTCCCGGCGAGTTCGCGGTGCCACCCTGGGCGCCCGCGTCCGCGAGCGCCGTCCCCCCTGACATCGCGAGGAGGCCGCCCGCGGCGGCCATGGTGAACAGGCCCTTTCTGGTGCCCTGTCGCATGGTGTGGAATCCCCTGCCTAGTGATGGCTTGCTGTGACCGGCCCGGGGGAGGCGCATGACTGCGCGCCCTCCCGCCCCCTCAAGACCCGAGGGCCCCGGAGCGCGTGGCGCGCGCTCCGGGGCCGCTCAGGTTCGGTACTCACCGAACGGGTCCGAAGAGACCCGGCATCACTTGTTGATGCAGTGGTTGCCGAAGGCGGGGTTCAGCAGGCCGATCACGGAGATCGTGTTGCCGCAGGCGTTCACCGGGACGTGGACCGGGACCTGGACGACGTTGCCCGAGACGACACCCGGCGAGTTCACGGCGGCACCCTGCGCACCGGAGTCGGCGACGGCCATACCCGCACCAGCCAGCACGAGACCGCTGGTGGCAGCCGCGGCGGCGATGACCTTCTTGATCATTGTTCCTCCTAGTCGCAAATACGACCCTCATCGAGGACCGCACTCGATGTAACGAGGACGGAGGAATTGAGCTACGAACTGACTGGATCATTCACTCGTCCCGGTCACTTCCATACGGATGTCCGATTCCGCGGAAGCCGACAGCCGCGACCCCGGCTCGCCGCTCGTCAGTCCTGGTCCAGGGCCCCTCAGCCCCGGACCCGGGCCCCCTCAGCTCCGAATCCGGGCGCCCTCGGTCCCGTAACCGGGTCCCTCAGGCCTGGTCCAGGAACCGGTCGAGCACCCGCACCCCGAACTTCAGTCCGTCCACCGGGACGCGCTCGTCCACCCCGTGGAACATTCCCGCGAAGTCCAGCTCCGGCGGCAGCTTGAGCGGGGCGAAGCCGAAGCAGCGGATACCCAGGTCGTCGAAGGACTTGGCGTCGGTGCCGCCCGAGAGCATGTACGGGACGGCGCGGGCGATCGGGTCCTCGGCGCGCAGCGAGGACTGCATGGCCTCCACCAGCGCCCCGTCGAACGTGGTCTCCAACGCCTTGTCGGCGTGCACGTCCTCGCGGCGTACGCGCGGGCCGAGCAGGCGGTCGAGGTCGGCCAGGAACTCCTCCTCGTGGCCCGGCAGGAACCGCCCGTCCACGTGGGCGGTGGCCTGACCGGGGATGACGTTGACCTTGTAGCCGGCGCCGAGCTGGGTGGGGGCCGCGGTGTTCTGGAGCGTCGCACCGATGATCTTCGCGATGCCGCCGAGCCGGGCGAGGGTCTCCTCCATGTTCTCCGGGTCCAGCTCGATGCCGAGCGCGTCGGACAGCTCGTCCAGGAACGAGCGGACCGTCTTGGTCACCCGGACGGGGAACTTGTGCCGGCCCAGACGCGCCACGGCCTCGCACAGCTCGGTGATCGCGTTGTCGTTGTTGGTCATCGACCCGTGTCCGGCCGTGCCGTCCACGGTGAGCCGCATCCAGTGCATGCCCTTCTGGGCGGTCTCGACGAGGTACAGCCGCAGGTTCTCGTTCACCGTGAAGGAGAACCCGCCGACCTCGCCGATGGCCTCGGTGACGCCCTCGAAGAGATCCGCGTGGTTGTCGACCAGGTGCCGGGCGCCATAGACGCCGCCGGCCTCCTCGTCGGCGAGGAAGGCCAGAACGATGTCGCGGGGCGGCTTGCGGCCCGTACGCATCCGGTCCCGCACGACCGCCAGCGTCATGGCGTCCATGTCCTTCATGTCCACGGCACCCCGGCCCCATACGCACCCGTCCGCGATCTCGCCGGAGAAGGGGTGGTGCGTCCAGTCGTCGGCGTTGGCCGGGACCACGTCGGTGTGCCCGTGGATGAGCAGGGCCGGGCGCGACGGGTCCTCCCCGGCGATCCGCGCCACGGTCGAGGCCCGGCCCGGCCGGGACTCGATGATCTGCGGCTCCAGGCCCACCTCGGCCAGCTTCTCGGCGACGTACTCGGCCGCCGCCCGCTCCCCCGGGCCCTCGTTGTCGCCGTAATTGCTGGTGTCGATCCGGATCAGCTCACGGCACAGATCGACGACCTCGTTCTCGGCGGTCGCTGCCCGCGCGCTCGCGGCGCTCTCGGCACTCACGCTGCCTCCTCTTCTCGCAGGTAGGCCCCCATCCTCCCGCTCGCACCCCGGCGCCCCAAGAGCCGGGTGATCGCACTCCTCATCGGGTGCTAAGGTTTAACCCGTCGCCAGGGCCGTCCACGGCCCGCGCGGCACACCCGGTCGGGGTGGCGGAATGGCAGACGCGCTAGCTTGAGGTGCTAGTGCCCTTTACAGGGCGTGGGGGTTCAAGTCCCCCTCCCGACACGCACCATACGCACACGCGGCGGCGGATAGTGACGCGACAGTCACGGTCCGCCGCCGCAAGTCGTATGCGGTGTGTCGCCGCGAGCCGTGTGCAGGCTCGAGGAGGAGTAGCCCACGCGCCAGGGGGCGGCGGTCATGTCGGCGTGGCGCCTGTGGCAGTGGTGGGCCGGACCCGGCGAACTCGGTGAAAGTGCGCGGCGGGCGGTCATGGGCGCGCCGCGCCGCCCACCGCCGGAGACATACGCACCCCTGCCCTCGCCATACGCACCCCTGCCTCACGGAGTGGCCTGATGACGGTGGCCTGATGACGCCCACGAGGGAGTGGGTCTGCCCGTGGTGCCGAGGGGGGCGCGAGGCCGGGTGCGCTGGTAGTAGACGCGGTGGCGGGCGCGGGTGCGGGTGAGGAGGCCCGCGCGGTGCAGCAGGGAGAGGTGGTAGGAGACGGTCGGGGGGCTGAGGTGGTGCAGCGCGGCCAGTTCGGTGGTGGTGCGGGGCACGTCGAGGCCGGCGAGCAGGGCGTGCCGGGTGGGCCCGATGACGCCCTCCAGCGAGCGGTCCGCGTCCTCGGAGAGGGCCGCGGCGGTGCCGGTGCCGGTGGGGTGGACGAGGAAGGCGGGGCGCTGCCCTCGGGGCCGACGGTCAGCACGCAGCCGTGCGCCCACGGCGAGGGGAAGAGGACGAGGTGGCCGCCGGCGAAGACCTCGGTGTCCTGCCGGTCGGGCAGTCGGAGGACGCCGTCGCCGTAGCGGACGGCGCCGTGGAGCGAGCCCAGTACGTGCCCCAGGCCGTGGTCCGCCAGCAGCCGGGTCCGCAGGGCGATGTCGTCGCAGGCGAGCGCGGCGGCGCCCGGCCAGGTCCGGGAGAGGGCCCTCAGCCAGAAGGTGTCCAGTTCGCGGGCCAGCCGGTCCGCGAACTCCCGCTCGCCGCGGTCGGCGGCCTCCCGCACGGTGCGCAGCGCGGCGGAGGCGGCGGCGCCGCGCCGGGGGCGCACCTCCAGGAAACTCCTGAGCCGCCAGGCCACCAGGCGCCTGGGCGCGGAGGCGACTCGGTGCAGGTCCTCGCTGGGGTCGGGTGTCCGGCCCGGGGAGGCCGGGGGTGTCAGGAAGACGGGGGCGTAGAAGACCGGAGCGAAGAAGTGGGTCAACTGGCGCACTGCGGCCAGCAGTTCCAGCCGGTGTTCCCGGAGCACGCCGCTGACCTCGGCGTGAACAGGGAGTTGTCGCGCACCGTGCGCGGCCGGTGCGGGTGCGGCAGGGTGCCGACCTGCATCAGCGGGGAGACGGCGAACCGGGTGGCGGCCAGTGCCTCCGCGTCCAGCGGGATGTTGATCACGGGACTGCCTGCCGTACCCCCAGTTTTCGCTTCTGATCGAATCACCTTCACCCTGGGTGCGCCACCTGCTTGACTCCCTGGCCGGAGGTCAGCGGGGCCGTCGCGGTGCCTCGGGTGTTCGCGACGCGTCCGCGCGCCGCCGCCGCGGGCGGCCGTGGGCGGCCGCGGGACGGACCGGTACCCGCCGGCCCGTCGGACCGCGCCCTCGTCGGTGCGGAGCCGAAGCGCCCAGGTCACAGTCCGGTACGGATGCGGGGAGGCATCGATGTCGTTCGAGCTGGAGTGGGGGCCCACAAGGCGGCCGGGCGCGAGGCTGTGCGGATGCGGCTGAACGAGGCCAAGGCACCGGGGGGCGGTGGGGCCGAGGCGGGCCTCACCGTGCGCGACGACGAGTTGGGGCAGATCGGCAACCTCGGGCTTCGAGCTCCACGGCCGGGTCGGGAACACGGAGGACAGCGCTCGCGTCGAGACGCACGCCGCCGCCATCCACCTGCTCAACGAGGGCGGGCTCGGGGATCCGGCCAACGCGCTGCTGAAGGTGAACGAGAACCGGAACACCCAGATCAGCGCTCTCAAGAACGGGTTCGGGCTGATCTCCAACCATCTGGACCTCACTCGCGAGGCCCACGCGCGGGACGAGCGGGACATCGTGCTCGGCATGGAGAGTGCTTCGCGGATCGCGGAGTACTTTCACAACGACTCCGACCCGGCGCGCGGTTGAGGGGCGGCACTGCTGCGTGGCCATCGAGATGATGTCGTACCGCGATCTGAGCGAGCTGGAGTTCGGCAAGCTGGACGCCGCGCTCACCAAGTGGAAGGGCATCAAGGAGGAGTTCGCCAGGACCGCCACCGGGGAGGGCGAGGGCGCCGATGTCGTGCGGCTGGAGAGGCGGGCCACGGGTGCCGTCTGGACGGGCGCCAACGCCGCGCTTGGCAAGCAGTCCGTGGTCAAGGTGGCCCGCGAGTTCCACGACGCGCCGGACGGGGCCAAGAGCATCCACCGGGCGATCCAGCTCGCCCGTCAGTGGATGCGCGAGCACCAGTCGGATCTGCACAAGCTGGTCGAGGAGCTGAACGGCGACGGCTTGTTCGTGGCGGGCGACGGCACGGTCAGCGACCCCGCTTGCTACCCCGACGAGACGAGGAAGTCGGCGTCCGGCGAGAAGGTCGAGGCGGCGAAGGCGGACATCGAGCGTCGAGCGGTTCCTCCGAGCCGGCCGCCTCGTCGGAGCGGAACCTCGCCGAGGCGCTGCGCCAACTGGTGGAGGACGCCCACGACTCCTCCGGCGCCGGCTGCCGCGACTGGGAGGACGTCCAGAGGGCGGGCGGGAGGACCGACGCCGACAAGGCCGTCGATCTGGCCAGGAAGCTGTCCCAGCAGGCGGCGGAGGGCGCCGAGAAGAACGTCGAGGTCCACCGGGCGCGCAACAACCAGCTCACCGAGCTGGCACGGCTGTGGCGGGAACAGCACGGGGAGTGGGCCGGTGACCGCGAGGGCTACCTCACCCTGGAGGGCGTGCAGGACCAGTTCGGCAAGGCCGCCGACCACGGTCGGACCGAGGCCCGCAACCTCTCCGGGAAGCAGGGCCGCGGTCGCCTTCATCCGCGGTGAGCCGGCCGGGACGGGGTCGTGGTGACGGTGTCCGCGGCCGGCTCGGGCCCCTTGAGGGCGGGACGGCGGGGCTCTCTCCCGTGCGGACCGCCCTCCCCGTGCTCCGGATAGCGAACAGGTGTTTCCGGGCAACGGACCGGTTTCCGGCCAATCCTTTGACGCGCTCCTGACAGCCGCACATCCGGGTGGCACTCTTCGTCATGCCGCCGAGCCACCTGTGTGAAGGTGGGGCGGCCGTGCGGTTCGGCGCGGCTTTCCGGCCCGGCCCGGCCCGCCGCGCGGACCCCACAAGTTCTGCCTTGCTCTGCCTTGTTCTGCCGTGTTCCGCCCGGACGGTCATCCCGCCGTCCGGTCTGTCCGGCCGCGCATCCATGCGGCCCGCAGAAGGAGTCAGCATTGCGAAGAACCTCCACCTCCCACAGACGCCGTGCCACCCGCAAGGCGTCCGCCGGTGTCGCGCTCGGTGCCGTCGCCGCCCTGCTCTCGGTCGCCGTCCAGGCGGCCCCGGCCACCGCCGACGCGCAGGGCTCCGCCACCGCCCGGTCCACCGCCAAGGGAGCCGACACCGGAGAGCTGCCCGCCAAGCTCTCCCCCACCCAGCGTGCCGAGCTGCTGCGGCACGCTGACGCCACCAAGAAGGCCACCGCGAAGAAGCTGAAGCTGGGCGCCAAGGAGAAGCTGGTCGTCCGCGACGTGGTCAAGGACCGCGACGGGACCGTCCACACCCGCTATGAGCGCACCTACGCCGGGCTGCCGGTGCTCGGCGGGGACCTCGTCGTCGAGACCGCGAAGGGCGGCACCACGCAGGAGGTGCACCGCGCCGCCAAGACGACGCTGAAGAACGTCTCCACCGAGGCGACGGTACGCCCGGCCACGGCCGAGCGGCAGGCCCTCAAGGCCGCCGACGCCGCGGGCTCGAAGAAGACCGACGCGGACCGCGCGCCCCGCAAGGTCGTGTGGATGGCCCAGGGCAGGCCGACACTGGCGTACGAGACCGTGGTCGGCGGGCTCCAGGACGACGGCACGCCCAGCCGGCTGCACGTGGTCACCGACGCCGACAGCGGCAAGAAGCTCTTCCAGTGGCAGGGCGTCCACAACGGGACCGGGAACACCCAGTACAGCGGTCAGGTCCCGCTGAGCACCGCCCAGTCGGGCTCCAGCTACACGCTGACCGACAACGACCGCGGCGGACACAAGACGAACAACCTCAACAACCGGACGTCGGGCACCGGCACGCTCTTCAGCCAGACCACCGACACCTGGGGCAACGGCTCGCCCTCCAACCCGGCGACGGCCGGCGCCGACGCGCACTACGGTGCCGCCGAGACGTGGGACTACTACAAGGAGGTGTACGGCCGCTCCGGCATCCGGGGCGACGGCAAGGCCGCGTACTCCCGCGTCCACTACGGCAACAACTACGTCAACGCCTTCTGGGACGACAGCTGCTTCTGCATGACGTACGGCGACGGGTCGGGCAACTCCCACCCGCTGACCTCGCTGGACGTGGCGGCCCACGAGATGACGCACGGCGTCACCTCGGCCACCGCGGACCTCGTCTACAGCGGTGAGTCCGGCGGGCTGAACGAGGCGACCTCGGACATCTTCGCCAGCGCCGTGGAGTTCCACGCGGGCAACTCGACCGACAAGGGCGACTACCTGATCGGCGAGAAGATCGACATCAACGGCGACGGCACGCCGCTGCGCTACCAGGACAAGCCCAGCAAGGACGGCGCGTCGAAGGACAACTGGTACGCCGGTATCGGCAACATCGACGTGCACTACTCCTCCGGCCCGGCCAACCACTGGTTCTACCTGCTGAGCGAGGGCAGCGGCGCCAAGGTCATCAACGGCGTCAGCTACGACTCGCCCACCGCGGACGGGCTGCCGGTCACCGGCATCGGCCGCGACAAGGCCGCGCTCATCTGGTACAAGGCGCTGACCACCAAGTTCACTTCCACCACCAACTACGCCGCGGCCCGCACGGGAACGCTGGCGGTGGCCGGTGAGCTGTACGGCACCTCCAGCGCCGAGTACAAGGCCGTCGCGGACGCCTGGGCGGGCATCGCCGTCGGCACCCGGCCCGGCGGCGGCGACCCGGGGCACGGCAAGACGTTCACCAACGACACCGACGTCACCATCCCCGACTACCCGGGCGCCGCGGTCACCTCGAAGATCACCACCTCCGGACTGACCGGGAAGGCCCCCACCAACCTCCAGGTGGGTGTCAACATCGTCCACACCTACAGCGGTGACCTCCAGATCGATCTGATCGGCCCGAGCGGCAAGGCCTACCGGCTGCGCAGCTCCACGGTCGATCCGACACCGAACATCGACGAGACGTACTCCGTCAACGCCTCGACGGAGAACGCCAACGGTGTCTGGCAGCTGCGGGTCCAGGACAAGGGGCCGGCCGACACGGGATACATCAACAGCTTCAAGCTGACCTTCCCGTGACAGCCGCACGGTCCGCCGGGGAGCGGCTGACGCCCCTCCACCGGAGGGGACCGACGGCCGGCACCTGACCAGCCGACGACCGATGGCCGACGGGGCGTGCCGTACCGGGGGAGGCTCCCGGTACGGCACGCCCCTCGCCGTGCCCCGTCACTCCCGGTCGTAGTCGTAGACGAGCAGGCCGTCCTCGCGCAGCCGCGCGCCGGGGGTGGGCGGGTGGTCGGTCAGGCGGCCGTCGTGGGCGAGGTGGCGGACGGGGTGGCCCCGGGCCAGCACCGCGAAGTCGGCGATCAGCCGGCGGTGGCAGCGCCACCACACCGTCTCACCGCACAGGACGGCGGTGGGAGTACGGGCCGCCTCACCGAGCAGCTCGTCCATGGCGGCGACGAAGCCGGGGTCGCGGGTGTGCCCGGCGTAGCCCCGGAAGGAGGCGTTGCGCCAGAAGGTGTCGGGGCTGTCGGGCGCGGCCCGGCGGAAGCCGCCGAGCCGCTCCTCCCAGCGGTAACCGATGCCCTCCGCGGGCAGCCATGTGCGCAGTGCCTCCCGGTGCACGTCCGGGTTGCGCCGGCTGCCGGGCGCGGTGCGTACGTCCACCAGCGAGCACACCCCGGCGCCGTGCAGGAGGCGGGACAGCTCGTCCCGCCCGGCGGTGCCGTGGCCCAGGGTCAACAGCGGTCGCACGTCCTTCACCCTGCCCAGGGTGGCACCACGGGGCGCTCACGGCGCGGGGAAGCGCGCGGGGTGCGCGGGACGCGCGGGACGATGGGGCCCAGAGCGCGTGGGGCGCGCGGGGCCTTTGGGCATGGGGCGCGGAGATCAGGTCGGCGGCAGCCGCGCCCGGGGCCGGCGCTCGGGGCCCGGGTCCGGGGGCCGGCGCCCAAGGGCCGGGCGCCAACGTGCCGGCCCCCGCATGCGGCCGGGGCACGGGGATCAGAGCCGCAAGCAGCCGCGCCGGGGCCGGAGAGCGGACGGCAACGCCCGAAGACCGGGCGCCAACGCGCCGACCCCGCGTAAAGGCGCGTCGGTCCCGGAGATCAGACCCGCAAGCAGCCGCGCCCCGGTCCGACGCCGGGAGGCCGGCGCCCGGGAGCCGGCGTCCGGGGGCCGACGTCCGGGGCCGGGCGGCCAGTGCCCGGGGCCGGGCGCCGGGTCGAAGGGCGGGGGCGGCAACGTGCCGGCCCCGTCCTACGCGCCGCTCGACGGCCTCGGGTCCACACGTTCGATGCCCGCGCGGCGCGCCACCTCGCGGCCCGCCTTTCCCGCGCGGCGGACCAGCGCGGGGCCGTCCCAGTGCGGGGGCCGGCCCCTGCCACAGCCGCAGGCGGCCCGCAAGGCCCGGTCCCGCCGGACACCCGGAGCGGTGAAGCCCGCCACCCGCCCCGGTGAAGCCCGCGGCGGGACGGCGTCCCGTCCGCCCCGCGCGGATAGGTTCCCGCCGTGCCCGTACTCCCCCGGCCCCGGGCCACGTTGGAGCCGCCATGAGGCGCATGGCCCGCACGCTGTCCGTCACCGGTGCCGCGGTCACCGCTGTCGCCGCCCTGCTGACGGCACCGCCGCCCACCCGGGCCACGGGAACCGCCGACGGCCCGCGGGAGAGGGTCCTCTTCCAGCAGCCGGGCCGGCTGCTGAGTGCGGAGCCGTCCTCCTTCCGCACCCGGCCCGGCCGGCCGACCGGCACCGAGGCGTGGCGGATCACCTACACGTCCACCGACGCCAGGGGCGGTCCCACCACCGTCTCGGGCACGGTGATCGTGCCGCGGGACGGGCGGAAGGGGCCACGGCCGCTGGTGTCGTACGCCATGGGCACCGTCGGGATCGCCGACCAGTGCGCGCCCTCCGCGCACTTCCCGCGGGGCACCGCCGTCGAGGCCCCGCTCGTCCACGCCGTGATCCGGCGCGGCTGGGGTGTCGTCGTCACCGACTACGAGGGGCTGGGGACACCCGGCACCCACACCTACACCGTCGGCCGGGCCGAGGGCACCGCCGTGCTGGACGCGGCCCGCGCGGCCCAACGGCTGCCCCAGGCACGGCGGATGGGCGTGACCCCCCGGTCCCGGGTGGGGCTGATGGGCTACTCGCAGGGCGGGCAGGCCGTGGGCTGGGCCGCGCAACTGGCGGACACCTACGCACCCGAACTCGACCTCGTGGGCACCGCGGCCGGCGGCGTGCCCGCCGACCTGATGCGGGTGGCCCGCCACAACGACGGCCACGCGGGTGCGGGCCTGGTCCTGATGGCGGCCGTCGGCCAGGACGCCGCCTTCCCGGAGCTGGGCCTGGACTCCTACCTCGACGACGAGGGCCGCCGCTTCGTGGACTTCCTGAAGTCCGAGTGCGTGGCCGTCGACACCGTGGCCCGCGCGGTCGAGCGCCTCTCCGATGTGACGGTCCGCAACCCCCTCGACCAGCCGGACTGGCAGCGGGCCCTGCGCTCCTCCGACCTCGGCGGCACGGCCCCCGCCGCACCCGTGCACCTCTACCACGGCACCGCGGACGAGCTGATCCCCTACAAGGTGGGGGCGAGGCTGCGGACCGCCTGGTGCCGCCGCGGCGCGACCGTACGGTGGCGGGGCCTGCCGCTCCTCGGGCACGTCACCGGCGCCGCGCTCGGCACGCCCTCGGCCGCCCGGTGGCTGGCCGACCGCTTCGCGGGCAAGCCGGCCCCTGACACCTGTCCGCGCGGCCACGGCCGGAGCGCCCCCGGTCCCCGCCCGGGCCGCTGACAAGTACGCCTGGGACACCGCCGCGCGCGGGGCCGGCCCGTGGGGCCGTCCGGGGACGGTTCCACGGGCCGGCGGTCGGCCGTGCGGGTCAGCCCAGCCGGCTGACGTTCAGCAGGGCGTTGGGGGAACCGGAGCCGGGGTTGCCGACCACACCGGTCTGGGCGTTGTTGACGAGGGCGTCGCGCACCTGGCCCGGCGAGGCGCCCGGGTGGGCGGCCAGGTAGAGGGCCGCGGCGCCGGCGGCGTGCGGGGTGGCCATCGAGGTGCCGCTCATGGTGGTGGAGCCGCCGCCGTTGCGGGTGGAGACGATGCTGCCGCCGGGTGCGAACAGGTCGAGGCAGCGGCCGTAGTTGGAGAAGGAGGACCGGCTGCCGCCGCGGTCCGTGGAGCCGAGCGTAATGGCGGCCGGGACCCGGGCGGGGCTGGTGCCGCAGGCGTCGCGCGAGTCGTTGCCCGCGGCCACCGCGAAGGTGACGCCGCTGTTGATGGCGCCCTGGACGGCGTTGTCCACCGAGGTGCTGGCGCCGCCGCCCAGGCTCATGTTGGCGACGGACGGCCCGCTGTGGTTGCGCGCCACCCAGTCGATGCCGCCGATGACCTGCGACCACTGGCCCGAGCCCTGGCAGTTGAGCACCCGGACCGCGACCATCCTGACGCTCTTGGCGACGCCATAGGTGCGGCTGCCGACCGTCCCCGCCACGTGGGTGCCGTGGCCCTGGCAGTCGCTGGCGTCGCTGTCGTTGTCGATGAAGTCGTGGCCGCTGGTGACGCGTCCGCCGAAGTCCGGGTGCGTCATGTCGACGCCGGTGTCCACGATGTACGCGGTCGCGCCGGAGCCCTCGTTGGGGTAGGTGTAGGAGCTGTCGAGCGCGCCGTCGATCCGGTCGATGCCCCAGGAGGGCGGGTTGGGCTGGGTCCCGGTCGCACGGGCCGTGCCGTCGGCCTCGACGTACTTGACGCCCGGTGCCGCCGCCAGCTTCCTGGCCTGCGCCTGAGTCGCGTGGAACGAGAAGCCTCGGAAGGCCGCGGAGTAGACCTGGCCGACCTTGCCGCCGTGGCTGTGGGCGAGCCGTTCGGCGGTGGCCCGGGTCTGGGAGCGGGCGGCGGCGGAGACCGAGGCCTCGCCGTCGAGCGCCACGATGTACTGCCCCGGCACGGCGCCGGGCGCGGAGGCGTTGCGGATGGAGCCCTGTGCGGCGTCGGGGGTGGACGCGCCGGCGGTGGCGGCCCCGCTCAGCCCCAGCACTGTCGCGGTCAGCGCACCGATGCCCAGGGCGGCGAAGCGTCTGCTGCGCGTACGAGTACCCATGGATGCTGCTCCTCGTGGTGGGGGTGGTTCCGGGCGGGTCGCGCCCGGCCAGGTGGCATCACCTTCCGCCCGGCACCGGAGCAAAACAATCCGGAACCTCATAGGTAGGGGTACCTATTCCCCCGGCGGCGGGAGGTGACACCCGGTCACCTCTCCTCCCGCGCACCGTCGGCACCGGTGCGCGAGGGACCGGGAGCGCCCGGAGCCGGGCCCGGGGGCTCCAGGGCGGCGGGGCTCAGGGCCGCGACCTCGGCCCGCGAGGCCACGTTCAGCTTCCGCAGCACCCGGGCCACGTGCTGCTCCACGGTGCGCGGGGAGAGGAAGAGCACCTCGGCGATCTGCCGGTTGGTGCGACCGAGCGCGACCAGTCGCGCCACCTCCCTCTCGCGCGGGGAGAGTGCGCCCCCGTACCCCCGCCGCCCCCGCCGGGAGGGCAGCCTCGTCCCGCTCTGCCGCAGGGCGCTGCGGCACCGGGCCGCGTCCCTGATCGCCCCCAGTGCGGCGAACTCCTCGGCACAGCAGGCGAGTTGCGCGGCGCCGGAGGCCTCCCCCGCCGCCAGCCGGTTGCGGGCGGCGGCCTCCCCCGTGCGGGCCGCCGAATAGGGCTGGGGCAGGGCGGCGTAGGCGTCGCGGGCCGTGTCGAACGCGGCGGCGGCCTCGGTGTGCCGGCCGGCGGCGGTGGCCAGCACGCCCTGACACGCCCGGTGCGCCGCCGCGGCCAGCGGGGTGTCCCGTCCGGCCAGCCACCGGGCGAACTCGGCGGTCAGCGCGGCGGCCTCGTCGTGCCGTGCGCAGCGTACGAGGGCTTCGACGGCCCTCGGCATCAGGTCCGCCGCCCAGGTCCAGATGCCCTTCTCCCGGATCCGCGCCACCGCGCGCAGCGCCTCCGCGCAGGCGGCCTCCGGGTCGCCGCACGCCATCCGCAGCCGGGCCAGGGCGGCGGAGGCGGCGGCCAGGATGTTCGCGGGGGCGTTGGCGGGGTCGGCCGGCCCCGCGTCCCGCAACCGGGTCTGCGCCTCCTCCCATTCGCCGCGCGCCGACGCGAGCAGTCCGAGCACCAGATGGGCGTCGGCGGCGATGCCGGACACTCCGCCGACCATGCCCAGCGCGCAGTGCGCCCGCTCGGCCAGCCCGTCCCACTCGCCGGTGTACCAGGCCAGCCGCAGCGCGGTCCCCTCCACGATGCTCTCCAGGTAGGGGGCGCCGCACTCGGCGGCCAGCCGGCGGCCCTCCAGCCGGAAGCGGCGGGCCGCCTCGTAGTGGCCCAGGCAGGTCGCGGCGTCGGCGAGGTTCCCGCAGGCGCGGGCGACCTCGCGGCGTTCGGCCACGGAGCGGCCCTGGGCGAGGAGTTCCCCGGCCTGCTCCCACACCCCGGGGGCCCCGGTGGACATCAGGAGGGTGAGGTGGTTGCCGCGTACGGCGATCCGCAGGGCGCCGTCCTGCTGGGCGGCGACCAGCTCCTCCGCCCGCGCGATCCACTTCTCGTACACCTGGAGGGGCTGGTCGCCCCAGCTGGGCATGGCGAGGGCGGCCATGCCGCGGGCCGCGAGGGCGGGCCGGTCGCGCAGCTCCGCGACGGCGGTGGCGGTGTCGGCCCGCCCCTCCTGGTAGCGGCCCGCCTGGTTGTTCAGCAGCAGCCCGAGGTTGAGCCGGATCTCCCCGCGCAGCCCCTCGGGCAGACTGGTGTCGCGCAGGACGCGGCGCAGCAGCCCGGTGGCCCGGCGGTGCGCCAGGCCCACCGCCGCCTCCCTGCTGAGGCGGGCCGCCAGCCGGCCCCGCTCCCGCGTCGGCAACTGGTCGTCGCACAGCAGCTCCTCCAGCAGCTCCACCACGAGCGCGGTGTCGCCCATGGCGTGCGCGGCGTCGACGGCCTGCTCGCAGTGGCGGTGCCAGGCGGCCCAGTCGCCGGAGAGCCGGGCGTGGTAGGCGAGCCGCACCAGCGGCGGCGGGTCCCTGCGGCTGAGCGCGCTCAGGGCCCGCCGGTGCAGCTGGTGCCGGTCGGGTCCGGGCAGCATGGAGTAGACCGCCTGCTGGGCGAGGGTGTGGCGGAAGCCGTACCGGCCGCCCTCGGTCTCGTGGAGCACGCCCGCCAGCAGGGCCTCGCGGAGGGCCGCCGCCGCGGCGTGTCTCCCGCGCGGGGGGACAGGGGTTCCGCCGGGCGCCGGGCGGGCCGGCGCCGGACTCCCGTTCCGCGCCCGGCCGCCCTCCGTGCCCTCCTCGCCGATCAGTTCGGCGATCAGCTCCTCCTCGGCGGGCACCCGCAGCACCGCGGCGGCGCGCACGGCGTCCGCGGCGGCCGGGGACAGCTGGGCCATCCGGTCGGCGGTCGCCTCCAGCAGCAGGGCGGGCACCCGCATGGCCTCGATGGCGTCGAGGTCGAGCCACCGCTGCGTCCTGCTGCCGGCGGCCAGCACCCTGACCGTCTCCTCCAGTACGAAGGGGATGCCCGCGGTCCTGCGGTGCAGTTCGGCCGCCACCTCGGCGGAGACCGGGAGCCCGCCCGTCATGGCCGCCGTCAGGTCGCACACGGCGTCCGCGTCCAGCGGGTGCAGCGGTATGCGGACCTCGGTGGTGCCCGGCGGGCACCGGTGGGCCCGGCCCAGGGGCAGGCCGCCGTCGGGCAGGTCCTCACGCCGGTAGCTGAGCACCAGTGTCAGCCGCGCGGGCGGGGCGTTGACGAGGAACCGCAGCAGGTCCCGGGTGCCGTCGTCCGCCCAGTGGACGTCCTCCACCACGACGACGGTGTCACCGAGCGCCTCCAGCAGGGCCCGCACGGCGCGGAAGAGCCGGTGCCGGGTGGCCCGGTGGTCGGCCGACGGCTCGGGGGCGGGCGGCAGGGCCGCGGCGAGTTCCGGCAGATAGCCGCGCAGCGCCCCGCAGACCGGGTTCAGCCGGGACGGCAGCTCCTCGGCCAGTCCCCGGAAGAGGTCGACGACCGGGCCGTAGGGGAAGGGCTCGCGCAGCGGGAGGCAGGTGCCGACCAGGACCCGCCGCCCGGCCGCGGCCGGGCGGCCGAGCGCCTCGTCGATGAGGCGGGTCTTGCCGATCCCCGCCTCTCCCTCCACGAAGGCGACGGACGGGCTGGTGGCCAGCGCCTCGCACAGCGCGCCGAGCTCGTCGCCGCGGCCGACGAACCGGGAGGCCCCGGGGGATCTGAGAACCGCGTACGGCACGAAGCCACCTCCACCGCCACGTACGGTCGGAGGCGACGAACCGCTCGGACCTGCGTGGGCGCTCAGGGTTCGGACTTTCGGTCGGCGGTCAGCATCTTCCGTGTGTTCCGTACGGACAACAAGGGCCAGGAGCGGCCACACGGCGAGCGGCGGCCCCCGCGAGCGGCGGGTCCTCGTCAGGGTGCGGCCCGCCGGGGCAGCGGGGGGCCGGGGCGGGGTACGGGGCCGGGGCGCGGTGCGGGGTGCCGGATGATCGTCTGCGATGCTGGGGGCGCCTTCGGGCCCCCAGGACATGACGAGGACGGCTCACACCTGTGTTTGACATATCGTTCACGGCGGTGGCGGTGCTGTGCGTCGCCGCCGCCCTGGCCGGCTGGATCGACGCCGTCGTCGGCGGTGGCGGCCTGCTCCAGCTTCCGGCGCTGCTCATCGCCTTCCCGCACCTGCCCCCGGCGTACGCGCTGGGCACCAACAAGGCCGTCGCCGTCGTGGGCACCTCGGCCGCCGCGGTGACCTATGCGCGCAAGGCCCCCGTCGATGTGCGGCTCGCCTGCCGGCTGGGGGTGGTCGCGGCGCTGTCCTCCCTCGGCGGGGCGTTCTTCGCCGCGGGGGTGAACAGCGCGGTGCTGCGCCCGCTGATCATCGTGCTGCTGCTGGGGGTCGCGGCGTTCGTGGTGCTGCGGCCGCACTTCGGCCACGCCCCGGGCGGCGTGGCCACCCGGGGGCGCGTGCTGACGGCGTTCGCCGTCGCGGGCGTGGGCATCGGCTTCTACGACGGGCTGCTCGGCCCGGGTACGGGCACCTTCCTGGTGATCGCCCTGGTGGCGCTGCTCAACATGGACATGGTCACCGCCTCCGCCACCACGAAGGTCGTCAACGTCTGCACCAACATCGGTGCCCTGGCCATGTTCACCTGGCAGGGCACGGTGCTGTGGTCGCTGGCGCCCGTCATGGCCGTCTGCAACATGGCGGGCGCCTTCACCGGGGCGCACATGGCGCTCAAACGCGGCAGCGGTTTCGTGCGGGGCGTCCTGCTGGTCACCGTCGTCGGCCTGGTCGGCAAACTCGCGTACGACCAGTGGTGGGCGCACTGACGGCGGTGGTGGCGGCGGGCGGTCAGAAGAACGACGAGTCGCCGCCGACCTGCACCCCGAGGTAGTACGTCTGGGCCGCGTCGCGGCAGTTGCGCAGAGCGCGCGGGGCCGTGTACGTGTCGGCGCACAGGCGCCGCATCTCCGTGCGGAAGCGGCCGTCGATCCAGTTCTTCGTCTCGCGGGTCGGGCTCAGCTTGAGCTGGTGCCTGGCGCCGTAGTTGCGGTAGCCGAAGTCGTGCTGGACGCAGGCGGGCCGGAAGATGTCGCGGTAGGGGAAGCCCGCGGGCACGGAGCAGCCGTCGGTGTTCCAGTTGAACGGGGCGACGTGCGGGGTCTTCGCGAACTGCCGGTAGGTGAGGTTCATGATCCGGTCGGCCTCCGCCCTGACCTTGGGGTCGGGGGCCAGGGGGGCCGGGTCGGCGGAGACGACAGGGACGGTGGCGGGGGCGGGGGCGGAGACGGCGGGCGCATGGCCGGCGGCCACGGCACCGGCCGGGGCCACCAGCCCGGTGCCCAGCAGCCCGGAGACGGCGAGCACTCCGGCGGCCAACGTGGACGGGAACTTCCTGCGCATGGGGGCTCCTGCGGCTCGGCGCGGTCGTTGCGCCCTGTCAACGACCGCGCCGCCCCCACGATGCGCCGTATCCCTCCCCTGGGCGACACCACGGGCCGGGGCATGTGAAGCCGGGGGTGTGCGGGGCGAGTTGGGCGGAGAGCGCGGACCGGGACCGCCCCACCGCGGCCCACGTCAGCGGAGGACCGCCCCCGTCCCGCGCCCCGCCGCACGCCCGGCGCCGTGCCGTCACCGCAGCGCGGCCGCGACCAGGCCGCCGATCTCCTCCTCCGTCACCTCGCCGCCGTCCACCAGGCGGTCGAAGACCAGCCCGTCCACGCAGGCCAGCAGGGTCAGAGTGCGCTCCTCGGGGTCCGCCACGCCCCGCGCGGCGAGGAAGGCGCGGACCGCCTCGCGGGCCGCGTTGCGCCGGGGGCGCAGGATTTCGCGGAGCTGGGGCTGGCGCACGCTCTCGACGGCGCAGGCGTAGCGCGCCAGGGAGCGCCGCCGCCCCTCTCCCGTGAGCCGCCGCGCGGTGAACTCGGCCAGGTGGCGGGCCAGTTCACCGGGGTCGCGCGGAACGGGGATCTTCCGCCCGGCCGCGTCCAACTCGGCCTGGTCGAGCGCGACGAGGCGGCCGACGACGGCGGTCAGCAGTGCCTGACGGGTGCGCAGATACGCGGAGGTGGTTCCGGCGGGCAGTCCGGCCGCGCGGTCCACGGCGCGGTGGGTGAGCCCGCGCATCCCCTCCTCGGCCAGGACGCCGATGGCGGTGTCGGCGAGGAGGGTCGGACGGTCGCGGGGGTCGCTGCTCAGGAGGGCCACCCCTCCTTTCTACACCTGTAGAGAAGCGGAGTACGCTCTTCTACAGATGTAGAACGAGAGGGGACCGCAATGGGCAGCAGCGCGGTGGTGGTGGGCGGCGGCATAGGCGGACTGGCCGTCGCCCTGGGATTGCGCCGGATCGGCTGGGAGGTGACGGTCATCGAGCGGGCGGAGGTCCTCGCCGACGCCGGAGCCGCCATCTCCCTGCACGCCAACGGGCTGCGCGCCCTGGACGTGCTCGGCGCGGGCGACGCCGTACGGAAGGCGGCGCTCCCCCAGTACACGGGCGGCACCCGCACACCCGGCGGCCGGTGGCTGACCCGGCTGGACGGAACGGCACTGGAGCGGGCGCTGGGAACGCCCATCATCGGCATCACGCGCTCCGACCTGCACCGGGCCCTGCGCGAGGCGCTGCCCGAGGGGGCGCTGCGTATCGGGCAGGAGGCCGACCGCGTGGAGGACGACCCCGCCCGGGACCGGGTGCGGGTGCCGCTGGGGGACTCGGCCCTGGACGCGGACCTGGTGGTGGCCGCCGACGGCGTGGGCAGCCAGCTGCGCGCCCGGCTCTTCCCGGACCACCCGGGCCCCGCGTACGCCGGGACGAGCGTCGTGCGCGCCCTCACCGAGGGACCGGCCGAGCTGCGCACCGACTTCGAACTGACCCTGGGGCCGGGCGTGGAGTTCGGCCACCTCGCCCTGGCGGACGGAAGGGCCGAGTGGCACGCCGTCCTCGCCGGTCCGCCGCGGGTGCGCCACGTGGACACCCTGGGCGAGATGCGCCGGCGGTTCGGCGGCTGGCACGACCCGATCCCGCGACTGCTGGAGGCCACCCGGCCCGAGGACGTGCTGCACCACGACATCACCGAACTCGCCACTCCCCTGCCGCGCTTCGCGGTGGGCCGGGTCGCCCTGCTCGGCGACGCCGCCCACGCGATGCCTCCCCACCTCGGGCAGGGCGCCTGCCAGGCGCTGGAGGACGCGGTCGTCCTGGCCGCCGCGCTCGCCGACTCCCCGGACGTGCCCTCCGCGCTGGCACGGTACGACGCCGAGCGGCGGCCACGCACCCAGGAGGTCGCCCGCGCCGCCCGCCGTGCGGGGCGGATGAGCGTGCGGCCGACGCACCCCGCCGTCGTGGCCCTGCGCGACACGGCCATGCGGCTGGCCCCCTCCTCCGCGTCGCTCCGCATGGTCCTGCGGCATGCCGACTGGCGTCCTCCGGCGCTCGGCTGACGGACCGCACGAGGGTCCGCGTCCGGACGGACGCGTGCCGGACCGCGAGGCGGGACGCGGGAGGGACGCGACCCACCGAGCGGTCCGGCACGCGGACCCGTCACCCGTGGAACCACCCGCAGCCGGAGCCCCGGGAGGCGCCCGGCGACGTCCGTGTCACACGACGCCGCCCAGGATGCCGAGGCCGAGGACGCCTTCGCGGTTGCCCACGTCGAGGAGGCGGAAGTCGCTCTTCGGGGCGCCCGCCTGGTCGCCGCCCTCGGACTCGGGGGCCGAGGAGGTGGCGGGCGGGGTGTCGGACGGCGCGGCCTGCGCGACACCGCACAGCGGCACGAGGGCCGTCACGGTGAGTGCGGCGAGGGCGGTGGCGATGCGGGAGGAGCGGGGAAGGCGCATGGGATCTCCTTGTCGTCTGCGACTCGTCGTCTGATTCGTCGTCGTGGACTTCGTCGTCGGTTCGGCGCTTCGTCGGCCTGGCACGCCGTCGGTACGGCGCTGCTCCGGTCCGGCGCCGGGCCGGCTCGGCGCTTCGCCGGTTCCGCGCGTCACGGACGCTGCCTTCCACGCTGCACCGTGTGACGCCCCGCTGCGCGCGGTGTTGGG
>NZ_VJOK01000001.1:1265415-1273798 GCF_013302895.1 Streptomyces albus subsp. chlorinus
CCTCCTCCCCCAGGGTGGCGATCCTGGCGTACCCGGCGAACGCGAAGAACAGCAGCCCGGCCGCCTGGAGGAGACCGCCGCCGGTGAGGTCGCCACCCGGCGCGAGCCGGTTCGCGTCCGCGGCCGGCGAGGTGAGGGCCGCGACGACGACGGCGAGCACGGCCAGCACGAAGGCCACCACGGCACGCGTGAGCCACGCCGCCTTCCGCACGCCCGCGCAGCTGAGGGCGGTCAGCGCCGCCACCGCGGCGACCGCGACCGCGTGCGCGTGCGCGGGCCACACATAGCTGCCCACCGTCAGCGCCATCGCGGCGCACGAGGCGGTCTTCCCCACCACGAACGCCCAGCCGGCCAGGTGGCCCCAGAACTCCCCCAGCCGCTCGCGGCCGTACACGTACGACCCGCCGGACGCCGGGTAGCGGGCCGCCAGCCGGGCCGAGGAGGTGGCGTTGCAGTAGGCGACGACGGCCGCCAGCGCGAGCGCCGGCAGCAGTGCCGGCCCGGCGGCGCGCGCGGCGGGCGCCAGGGCCGCGAAGATCCCGGCTCCGATCATCGCCCCGAGCCCGACGAGTACCGCGTCCCCGGCGCCGAGCCGCCGCCGCAGCTCGTCCGGGACGCCTCGGGGGTTCGGCGGCCGGTGCTCGGACATCCTCTCGCGGCTCCCTCTCGCTCGGCGGCGGGCGGCCCCGGTCCTTTCGGCGGGGCGGCGCCCCCTTCGTCCGTGACCGTACGCGACGCGAGCCCGCCGCCGTCACCCCTCCCGGGCGCCCCTTCCGCACCCGGGAGGGGTGACGGCGGGGGCGGGACGGCGGGGAGGGACGGGAGGTGCGGGCGCGGGGTGCACGGTCGGACGGGGGCGCCGGTACGCCGCCCTCCCGGCCGCCGGGGCTACTCGGCGGGGCCCGCCGGGAAGCGGGGCACGTCCTCGGGCGGCACTTCGGGGCGCAGGCGGCGGGCCTGGACCGGGTGGCGCCAGCGGCCCGCCTCGAAGGCCACATCGGCCTCGAACTCGACGACGTGGTCGAGGGTGACGCAGCGGTGGGCCAGGATGTCGCGGGTGCCCCAGCCGGAGCGGAAGCGGGCGCCCGTCCAGGGGTGGTCGTCGCCCGCGGGGGTGAGCAGGCGGCCCAGTTCGCGGCGCAGGGCCGTGGTGACGGGGGCGCTCTGGGCCACCATGCGCAGCTCGCCCTCGTCGTCATGGCGGCCCAGGAGCAGGACGTCGGGTGCGGTGACCGGGCCGGTGACCGCGCCGACCACGGCCTCGGCGGTGGCGCGGGCCCGCAGTTTGCGCCAGCCGCGCTCGCCGGGCCGGTAGGGCTGGCCGAGGCCCTTGACCACCATGCCCTCGATGCCGACCCGGCCCCAGGCGGGGTCGAGCCATTCGCCCGCCCGGTCCGGGTCGGTCGTCATCGGGCACAGGGCCCAGGGGGGCTGGAGGTCGTGGCGGGTGAAGACCTCCTCCAGCAGGGCGCGGCGCTCCCGGTAGGGGCGGTTCATCGTCACCCCCGCGCTCTCGGCGCCGAGTTCGAGCAGGTCGAAGGCGATGAAGTGGGCCGGGTGCGCGGCGGCTGCCGCCTCGGCGCGGCGGCCGGTGCGCTGGGCCCGCGACTGGAGCGCGCCGAAGTCGACCGCGCCGTCCTCGATGACGACCAGTTCGCCGTCGAAGACGGCCTCCTCGCCCAGTCCGGCGGCGGCCCGCAGGATGTCGGGGAAGCCCGGGCCGAGGTCGGTGCCGCGCCGGGACTGGAGGTGGGGGGCGTCGCGGCGCGCGAACAGCAGGGCCCGGTAGCCGTCCCACTTGGCCTCGTACGCCAGGCCCGGTGCGCGGGGCGTGGCGTCGACCGTGCGGGCGGTCATCGGGGAGACGGGCGGGACGAGCCGCCTGTCCTTCTCACCCATAGGCCCACATATAGCGCGGGCCGCCCGGCTCCGCGACCGCGCCGCGGGGTCCCGGCGGAGGGTCCCGCGGCGGGGTGTGAAGGCGATCTGGGGGTGCGGTTAAGAAATCCTCGATGGACCCGGTGGCCGCCGTGCGGCAGATTCGTGCCGGCGGTCCGCCCCCGGTGCCGCCGCCCCTTTCCCGTCGCAGGGCTCAGGGCCGTCCAAGGCCCCGCCGTGCCCTGCCGTGGTGCGAGACGACAGGAGCCGTGGCGTGAAGGCGCTGGTCAAGCAGAAGGCCGAACCGGGACTGTGGCTGGCCGACGTCCCCGAGCCGGAGACGGGGCCGGGCGACGTGCTGATCAAGGTGGAGCGGACCGGCGTCTGCGGCACCGATCTGCACATCCGCGCCTGGGACGGCTGGGCCCGGCAGGCGGTGTCGGCGCCGCTGGTGGTGGGGCACGAGTTCACCGGCGAGGTGGTGGAGACGGGCCGGGACGTGGCCGACATCAAGCCGGGCGACCGGGTCAGCGGCGAGGGCCACCTGGTGTGCGGAAAGTGCCGCAACTGCCTGGCCGGACGCCGCCATCTGTGCCGGGCCACGGTCGGGCTCGGGGTGGGCCGGGACGGCGCGTTCGCCGAATACGTGGCGCTGCCGGCCCAGAACGTGTGGGTGCACCGCACCCCGGTGGACCCGGACATCGCGGCGATCTTCGACCCGTTCGGCAACGCCGTGCACACCGCGCTGTCCTTCCCGCTGGTCGGCGAGGACGTGCTGGTCACGGGTGCGGGCCCGATCGGGCTGATGGCGGTGGCCGTTGCCCGGCACGCCGGGGCCCGCAACGTCGTGGTCACCGACGTCAGCGAGGAGCGCCTGGAGCTGGCCCGCAAGGTGGGCGCCTCGCTGGCCCTGGACGTCTCGCACGCGAGCATCGCCGACGGGCAGCGGGCGCTGGGGCTGCGGGAGGGCTTCGACGTCGGGCTGGAGATGTCCGGGAACCCGGCGGCGCTGCGCGACATGCTCGCCAACATGACGCACGGCGGCAAGATCGCGATGCTCGGGCTGCCCGCCGAGGAGTTCGCGGTGGACTGGGCCCGGATCGTCACCTCGATGATCACGATCAAGGGCATCTACGGCCGCGAGATGTTCGAGACCTGGTACGCGATGTCGGTGCTGCTGGAGGGCGGCCTCGACCTCGCCCCCGTCATCACCGGCCGGTACGACTACCGCGACTTCGACGCCGCCTTCGACGACGCGGCCGGCGGTCACGGCGGCAAGGTCGTCCTCGACTGGACCCGCTGATCCCTGCCCCCTCACCACTGGAGACCTGACAGCATGTTCGACTCCGTACGCGACGAGCTGCGCGCCACCCTCGACGAGATCACCGCGGCCGGGCTGCACAAGCCCGAGCGGGTCATCGGCACCCCGCAGTCCGCCACGGTCGAGGTGACCGCGGGCGGCCGGCCGGGGCAGGAGGTCCTCAACTTCTGCGCCAACAACTACCTGGGGCTGGCCGACCACCCCGAGGTGCTGGCCGCGGCGCACCAGGCGCTGGACCGGTGGGGCTACGGCATGGCCTCGGTGCGTTTCATCTGCGGCACGCAGGAGGTGCACAAGGAGCTGGAGGAGCGGCTGTCGGCGTTCCTGGGCCAGGAGGACACGATCCTCTACTCCTCCTGCTTCGACGCCAACGGCGGTGTGTTCGAGACGCTGCTGGGCGAGCGGGACGCGGTGATCTCCGACGCCCTCAACCACGCCTCGATCATCGACGGCATCCGGCTGTCGAAGGCCCGCCGCTTCCGGTACGCCAACCGCGACCTGGCCGACCTGGAGAAGCAGCTGGTGCAGGCGCGGGACGCGCGGCGCCGGCTGATCGTCACCGACGGGGTCTTCTCCATGGACGGCTACCTGGCGCCGCTGCCCGAGATCTGCGACCTGGCCGAGCGGTACGACGCGATGGTGATGGTCGACGACTCGCACGCGGTGGGCTTCGTCGGCGCGGGCGGGCGCGGCACCCCGGAGCTGCACGGCGTCATGGACCGGGTGGACATCCTCACCGGCACCCTCGGCAAGGCGCTCGGCGGCGCCTCGGGCGGCTATGTCGCCGCCCGCGCGGAGATCGTCGCGCTGCTGCGGCAGCGCTCGCGCCCGTACCTGTTCTCCAACAGCCTCGCGCCGGTGATCGCCGCGGCCTCGCTGAAGGTTCTCGACCTGCTGGAGTCGGCCGGCGAGCTGCGGGAGAGGCTGGCGGCCAACACCGGGCTGTTCCGCCGCCGGATGACCGAGGAGGGCTTCACGCTGCTGCCCGGCGAGCACCCGATCGCGCCCGTCATGATCGGGGACGCCGCCGAGGCCGCGCGGATGGCGGACCTGCTGCTGGAGCGCGGGGTCTACGTGATCGGCTTCTCCTACCCGGTAGTGCCCAAGGACCAGGCGCGCATCCGGGTGCAGCTGTCGGCGGCGCACTCCACCGAGGACGTCCACCGGGCGGTCGACGCGTTCGTGGCGTCCCGGGCGGAGCTGGCCGGGTGACTGGGGGAGAATCGGTCACGTGATCGAAGCGCGGCGGCTGCACATCCTCCGTGCGGTGGCCGACCACCGCACGGTGACCGCCGCTGCCGCCGCGCTCTATCTGACCCCCTCCGCCGTCTCCCAGCAGCTGTCGGCGCTGGAGCAGGAGACCGGGCACCGGCTGGTCGAGCGCGGCACCAAGGGCGTCCGGCTCACCCCCGCCGGGGAGATCCTGCTCGCGCACACGCATCTGGTCCTCGCCCAGCTGGAGCGCGCCGAGGCGGAGCTGGCCGCCTACGGCTCGGGCGCCGCGGGCCAGGTGGACCTGGCCTCCTTCGCCACCGGCATCGGGCTGGTGGTGGCCCCGGCGCTGGCCCGGCTGGCCCGTACCGCGCCCGGGATCCGGGTGCGGGTCAAGGACGCGGAGGGCGACGCCAGCCTGCCGATGGTGCTGGACCGGGAGACGGATGTGGCGGTGGCCGTCGAGTACCGGGGCGCGCCCGGCGAGGACGACCCCCGGCTGTGGCGGGTGCCGCTGTACGCGGAGCCGTTCGACGCGGTGCTCCCGGTCGGGCACCGGCTGGCCGGGGACGGGCGGGTGCCGCTGGCCGAGCTGGCCAAGGACACCTGGATCGGCCCCTTCCCCGGCAACCCGTGCCACGACGTGGTCGTCCTGGCCTGCGAGCACGCGGGCTTCGAACCGCGCATGGAGCACTTCTCCGACGACTTCCGGGCGGTCGTCGCGCTGGCCTCGGCGGGCGTGGGCGTCGCGCTGGTGCCCCGCTCGGCGCTGCGGGGCACCGACGCCGACGTGGGCGGTGTCGCCGTGCACCCGGTGGAGGACAGCGCCCCCACCCGCCGCGTCTTCGCCGCCGTCCGCCGGGGCGCGGAGGAGCACCCGCTGATCAGTCCCGTCCTGGAGGCACTCACCGAGGCGGCCCGCTAGCCCTGGCCCCTGTCCGCCGGCGGGCCGGCCACCGCCGCAGCGGGACAGCAGGCATGTCCCGCTGCGTGGGTGGTATCCGATCTCCGACTCCAGCCGCAGGAGATTGTCTCCCCCTCCGGAGTACGCGACGATACGGAGTCATCTGTACGAAAATGTACGAATTGGTCAGGTGACACAGCGCATGGCTGAGACGGCTTCGCACGGCCCGCCCTCCTCGCCCTCCGGCCACCACGGCAAGGCGGTCGGCATCTCGATCGCCGCCGCCGTCGGCGGGTTCCTCTTCGGCTTCGACTCCTCCGTCATCAACGGGGCCGTCGACGCGCTCTCGGACCACTTCGAGCTGGGCGCTTTCCTGTCGGGGTTCGTCGTCTCCATCGCCCTGCTGGGCTGCGCGGTCGGCGCCTGGTACGCGGGACGGCTCGCCGACGGATGGGGGCGGCGCAATGTGATGCTGCTCGGCTCGGGAATGTTCATCGCCAGCTCCGCGGGCTCCGCGTTCGCCTTCTCCGTGCCCGACCTGCTGCTGTGGCGCGTCATCGGCGGCCTGGGCATCGGCATCGCCTCCGTGATCGCGCCCGCCTACATCTCCGAGGTGGCGCCCGCCTCCGGCCGCGGCGCACTCGGCTCCCTCCAGCAACTGGCCATCACCATCGGCCAGCTCGTCGTCCTCAGCTCCAACAAGGGCCTGGCGGGCGCGGCCGGAGGCGCCTCGCAGGACCTGTGGTTCGACATGCCGGCCTGGCGCTGGATGTTCCTGGTGGGCGTCGTCCCGGCCGCCGTCTACGGGGTGCTGGCGCTGCTGATCCCCGAGTCCCCGCGCTACCTGGTGCTGCGCGGCCGGTACGAGGAGGCGGCGGGCGTACTGGGCCGGGTCAGCGGGGAGCCGGACCCCGGCGCGAAGGTCCAGCAGATCCGGGAGACGGTACGCAAGGAACACCGCAGCAGCTTCCGCGACATCCGCGGCGAGCGGTTCGGGCTGCACCCACTGGTGTGGGCGGGCATCATCATGGCCGCCTTCCAGCAACTGGTCGGCATCAACGCGATCTTCTACTACTCGACCACGCTGTGGAAGTCGGTCGGCTTCAGCGAGTCCCAGTCCTTCACCACCTCGGTCATCACGGCGGGCATCAACGTGGTGATGACGGTGGTCTCCATGCTGTTCGTCGACCGGGTGGGCCGGCGCAGGCTGCTGTCCATCGGCTCCGTCGGCATGTTCTGCTCCCTGGCGCTGACCGCGGTGGCCTTCTCCCACCAGCGCGGCAGCGGCAACGACGTGTCCCTGCCCGATCCCTACGGGCCGATGGCGCTGGTCGGCGCCAACGCCTTCGTGATCTTCTTCGCCCTCTCCTGGGGCCCGATCATGTGGGTCATGCTCGCGGAGATGTTCCCCAACCGGATGCGGGCGATGGCCCTGGCCATCGGCACGGCCTCCAACTGGATCTTCAACTTCCTGGTGACGTTCTCCTTCGAGCCCATGACCCGCAAGGTCGGCCTGACCTGGCTGTATGGCGCCTTCGCCTGCTTCGCGCTGCTGTCCTTCTTCTTCGTCCGCGGCAAGCTGCCCGAGACCAAGCAGCGCGAACTGGAGGACATGACCGGCGAGACCTACCGCAGGCCGGAACGACCGGAACGCACAGGACGCACGGAACGCTCGGAACGCCGCTGAGCGTCACGGCGCGGAGGGCCGACCCCGGCCCGGGGTGGGGGCCGGGCCGGGGTGGGGGCCGGGATGCGGCGGCGCGGCGGGGGGCGCACGCTGGAGGCATGCCCGAGGCACCGATCATCGTGTATCCGCCCGACGCGCACGGCGGCCGCCGGGTGCGGGCCGACGGCGCGATCCTGGGCCGGGCCTACAACGTCAACGACGTGCTGGCGCTGCTCGGCGACGCCGGGTTCGACCCGGACGGGATCGCTCTGGACGGGCCCCTCATCGAGTGGCGCGGCGGAGGCGCCTACGCCTGGGACCCCGGCGAGGGCGACGAGGGGTGACCCCGCCGGCCGGGGCGGGGAGCCACCGGGGCGGGGAGCCACCGGGGCGGGGAGCGGCCGGGCGGGGAGCCGCAGGGACCGGGGCGGTGGTGCCCTCACCGGACGCTCAGCCCCGCCTCCCGCGCCGCGGCCCGCAGCACGTCCCTGAGCATGGCGGGGGTCAGCCGGCCGGTGAAGGTGTTGCGCGGGGTGACGTGGTAGCAGCCGTACACGGCCAGGGGTGCGGCGTCGCCCTCGGCGGGCGGCAGGGCGACGCGGACTCCGTGGCCGAACGCCGGACGGGGCCGCGGGACGTGCCAGCCGCCCTCGGCCAGCACCGGCAGCACCGTCTGCCAGCCGAAGGCCCCCAGGGCGACGACCGTACGCACCGTGGGGTGGAGCAGTTCCAGCTCTCTGACCAGCCAGGGGCGGCAGGTGTCGCGCTCGGCGGGCGTGGGCCGGTTGGCGGGCGGGGCGCAGTGGACGGGCGAGGTGAAGCGCGCCCCGTACAGCTCCAGTCCGTCGCCGCGGTGCGTGGAGGTGGGCCGCGAGGCCAGACCGAGAGCGTGCAGGGCGGCGACCAGGGCGTCGCCGGAGCGGTCGCCGGTGAACATCCGGCCCGTGCGGTTGCCGCCGTGCGCGGCGGGGGCGAGGCCGACCAGGAGCATCCGCGCGTCGTTGGGCCCGAAGCCGGGCACGGGCCGCGCCCAGTACTCCCAGTCCCGGTAGGCGGGCCGCTTGTCCCGCCCCGCCTCCTCGCGCCACTCCACCAGCCGGGGGCAGGCCCGGCAGACGGTCAGCGACCGGTCCAGGTCCGGCAGGCCCGCGGCGCGCGGTGCCCGCTGCCGGGGATAGCTCATCTGCGCTCCGTCCCACTCGTACCGTCGTCCGCCCGTCCGGCCCTTCCAGGGTTCCAGACCGCGCCCGTTCCACACCTGCGCGGCGTTGCCCGACGCGCGGCGGCCCGCGACCGTTGCCCTGACATCCGTCAGGTACCGGCCGCACCGAGCAGCGCCCAGCATGGGTGCCCGGCGGAGGCGGCCACCGGCGGCCACCGCCCGACCGCCGAGCCACAGGGC
>NZ_VJOK01000001.1:1274471-1274978 GCF_013302895.1 Streptomyces albus subsp. chlorinus
GGGCGGCGTCGGCGCGGAGCGGGCCCGCGTACCGCCCCTCACCTCAGCCCGAGTACTCCCTCAAGTAGCGCTCGACCCGCTCCACATGGGGCCGTACGCGCTCGGGGACGCCGCCGGTCTCGATGACCGTGCGGGAACTGGTGCGGTACCCGGCGGCCATGAGCGCGGGCAGGTTCTCGCGCATGCCCTTCTTCTTGTACTGCTGGTCGAGCCAGCACACGAAGTTCGACATCGCCGCGATGGCGTCGGGCGGCGACATGTAGCTCTTGTCGCCGTCCTTGTCGCCGTCCTGGGCCCAGCTCTTGAAGACCGACGGCGTCCACATGGCGATGCCGTACTCGTCGGTCGCGGGCCGCCGCGCGTCGGCGTCGAACCCGCTCTCCGCCTTCAGCATGGCGGCCAGGAAAGCCGGGGTGACCTCCTCCTCGGCGCACCGGCGGGCCGCGCTCGTGAGGACGGGACGCAGCTTGCGGGGCACGTCGGAGGCCGCGGGGATCGCGCCGGGGA
>NZ_VJOK01000001.1:1275071-1295992 GCF_013302895.1 Streptomyces albus subsp. chlorinus
CCAGTTCACCGGCGTCGAGCGCGGCCCGGGAGGCGTGGTCGGGCCTGAGGCAGTCGGCGATCAACGCGCGCCAGCCTTCGGGGACGCCGTTTTCCAGGCGCAGTTCAGCGGTGCCCCGCGCGTACGCCTGGGCCGCCAGCGCGCGGGCGCGCGGGGTGCTGCCGGGGAACGGGTGCAGGCCGCCGGTGAGCACCTGGTGCGCCAGGACGCCGAACGCCCAGATGTCGGCGGTGGGCCGCACCACGCTGCGGCCGCCCTCCCGGTCGGACCACCACTCGGGCGGCACGTGGTCGAGGGAGCCGAGCGGCGGCACATAGGCGTGGGTGCCGTCGAGTTCCACGGTGAGGCCGAAGTCGCCGAGCCACACCTCGCCGTCGGGTGCCAGCAGGACGTTGCCTGGCTTGAGGTCGCCGTGCACCCAGCCGCGTTGGTGGATGTGGGCCAGGCCGGCGCCGACCCCGGCCAGGATGCGCGGCGCGTCGGGCAGCGGTGCGGGGCCGTCGTCCGCCCGTTCGGTGAGCGCGTCCTGGAGGCTGCGGGCGGCGCGGTCCATCACCAGCGCGGTGGCGCCGTCGAGTTCGGGGCGCTCCGGGTCGCGGACGGTGAGCACCTCGCGGGTGCGCACGACGTGCGGGTGGTCGGTCTCCAGGCTGAAGCGCACCTCGCGCCGCACCAACTGCTCCATGGACGCACGCTGGCCGGGCGGCAGCAGGTGGGTGGGCAGGAGCTTCACCGCCGCCTCGGCGCCGTCCTCCGCGCTCTCGGCGGCGTGGACGACGCCCCAGCTGCCCGTGCCGATCGGCTCCTTCAGCACCCACTCCCCCACCCGGTAGCCGGGCGGCAGGTCGAGGCGCACGTGCGCGGCGTCGGTCATGCGGTCCGCTCCCCACACGGCCGTCCGGGCTTAGGGGGGCGCAGCAGCGCCAGGTGCTCCTCGCGCACCAGGTCGAAGCGGAGGGCGAGGGAGACCAGCTCGGCGCGCTTGCGGCTGGTGCCGGCGGAGCGCTCCTCGTCACCGCGCAGCCGCAGTTTCACCGTCGCCAGGTACTCGATGTGGTAGTTGACGGCCGACCGCGTCAGATCGTGGCAGCCCGGCAGCGGGCGGAGCCGCTCCAGGACCTCGCTGACGCCGGGGACGGCACCGCTGGAGGGGTCGCGCAGCCGCGGCTCGCACAGGGCGAGCAGCACCAGGAAGTACTTGGAGGTCTGGTCGAGCGCGAAGGGGCTCTGCGTCGGCTCGCCCGCCCCGGCACCGAACCCCGCGTCCAGGTACATGTGCTCGGGCGCGAACACCTTGAAGTGCACCTCGCCGTCGCGGGAGGGCAGCACCACGCGGGAGAACTCGAAGGGGACGGGCGCGCCCAGTCTGCCCGGCGGCACCTTGATGTGCTCCCCCGCGCCCTCCATGTTCTCCACCACATAGGTGACGTGCTTGCTGTAGTTGGAGAGCCGCCAGTAGTCCTCGGCCGCCGTGATCCGGCCCGCGTGCCGGGAGACCCCCGGGTCCGGCAGGGCGACCTGCACCGGGCTGCCCGGCTCGCCGCGCCCGAACTCGGCGCTCTGGCCGGGCCCCAGGTGCAGCAGCCGCGGCCCGCCGGCCGGGGCGCCGGCCGGACGCCTTTCCCGGTCCGGCAGTTGAACGATCACCGTGTCCATTGCTTCAGCCTCCCCCTTCGGCCGCGGGCATCCTATAGCGGCCCTGACATCCGTCAGGGACCACGCTGACCGCCCGCCTGCGAGGATGGGAGGTTTTCGGCCGTGCTTGCCGGGGCGGCCTCACCCCGGGGAGTGAGTCACCACTCGGCGAACGAGCCGTCCGGGTGACGCCAGACGGGGTTGTGCCAGGCGTCGGCCCGGCCGTCGGCCTCGCGGACGGCCCGCTCGTCCACCGTGACGCCCAGTCCCGGACCGGTGGGGCGCAGCAGATGGCCGTCGTGGAAGCGGAAGACCTCGCGGTCCAGTACGTAGTCCAGCAGTTCGGCGCCGGAGTGGTAGTGGATGCCGATGGACTGTTCCTGGATCAGGAAGTTGGGCGTGCAGAAGGCCAGTTGGAGGCTGGCGGCCAGCGCGAGCGGCCCCAGCGGGCAGTGCGGGGCCACCGCCACGTCCCAGGTCTCGGCCAGCGCGGCGATGCGGCGGCACTCCGAGAGCCCTCCGGCGTGCGAGAGGTCGGGCTGGACGACGGCGATCCCGGCCTGGAGCGCGGGCAGCACCTCCGTACGGGAGAAGAGGCGCTCCCCGGTGGCGACGGGGACCGTGGTCGCCCCCGTCACCCGTCCGAGCAGGTGGGTGTACTCGGGCAGCACGGGCTCCTCCGCGAACAGCGGCCCGTACGGTTCCAGCACGGTGAGGGCCCGCAGGGCGCCCGCCGTCGAGAAGCGCCCGTGGAAGTCGAGGGCGAGGTCGCCGCCGGGCCCCAGGACGTCGCGGGCGGCCTCGGCGCGCCGGGCCATCGCCTCCAGGGCGGCGGGGGTCGGCAGTCTGTCCGCCCTCCCGGCGGCGTTCATCTTGACGGCGGTGAAGCCCGCCGCCACCTGGGCCGCGACCTGGTCGCGCACGGCCGCGGGCTCGTCCCCGCCGACCCAGCAGCAGGCGCGGGCCCGCTCGCGCACGGGCCCGCCCAGCAGTTGGTGCACGGGCGCGCCGTACGCCTTGCCGGCCAGGTCCCACAGGGCCTGGTCGAGTCCGGCGACGGCGGAGGAGAGGACGGGCCCGCCGCGGTAGAAGGAGCCCTTGGTCATCAGCTGCCAGTGGTCCTCGACGCGCAGCGGGTCGGCCCCGAGGAGGAACTGCCCGGCGAGTTCGGCCACCGCGGTGCGTACGGTCTCGGCGCGGCCCTCGACGACGGGCTCCCCCCAGCCGACGAGGCCGCTGTCCGTCTCGATCCGGCAGAAGAGCCAGCGGGGCGGCACGGCGAAGGTCTCGACCCTGGTGATGCGCACGGGCGCTTCCTCCTACTCCTTGACGCTGCCCTCGGTCAGCCCTGTCCGCCAGTAGCGCTGGAGGACGAGCATCGCGACGGCGAGGGGGATGACGGAGACGAAGGCACCGCCGACGGTGTACTGGGTCAGCTCGGGCGTCCGGTCGGCGGCCTCCTTCCAGGTGACCAGCCCCAGGGTGATCGGGTACTTGCGGTCGTCGGAGAGCATCACCAGGGGCAGGAAGTAGTTGTTCCAGATGTGGACGAACTGGAAGAGGAAGACCGTCACCAGGGCCGGGGACAGCAGCCGCAGCACGACGGTGGAGAAGATCCGCCCCTCCCCGGCACCGTCCACCCGCGCCGCCTCCAGCAGGGTGTCGGGCACGGCGGCCTCGGCGTGGACGCGGCACAGGTAGACGCCGAAGGGGCTGACGACGCTGGGGATGAGGACGCCCCAGTAGGTGTTGGTCAGGCCGGTCTTGTTGAACATCAGGTACAGCGGCAGCGCCAGCGCCGTGGACGGCAGCAGCACACCGGCGAGGACGCATTTGAAGACGGCCTCGCGGCCCCGGAAGCGGTACTTGGCCAGGGCGAAGCCCGCGGCGGCCGACACCAGGGTGGCCACCAGCGCGCCGACGCCCGCGTAGAGCAGGGAGTTGAGGGCCCAGCGCGGGTAGATCCGGTCGTTGTAGGTGAAGACACGCGCCAGGTTCCGCCACAGCTGCGGATCGTCGAACCACAGCCCGAAGCTGCCGTAGAGGCTCTCGTTGGACTTGGTGGCCGCCACGAGCAGCCAGTAGACGGGCAGCAGGAAGTAGCCGGCGGCCAGCGCGAGGAAGGCGACGAGCAGGATCCGGCCGGGACGCGGCACGCTCACCTCTGCCCCCTCCCCCCGCGGCCGACGAGGCTGAGGAAGCCGAAGGACAGCACCATCGCGACGACGGCGAGCAGCACCGACTTGGCCGCCGCCAGATAGACGTTGGCGTTGGCGAAGGCGTCGAAGTAGGCGCTCAGGTTCGGCGTGTAGTCGCTGGTGACAGCGGGCGCCAGCTTCTTGAGGACCAGCGGCTCGGCGAACAGCTGCATGGTGCCGATGATGGAGAAGACGCAGGTGAGAACGAGCGCCGGACGCACCAGCGGGAGCTTGACGCGCAGCGCGACCTGCCACGGGCCCGCACCGTCGATCCTGGCCGCCTCGTACAGCTCCCGCGGGATCGATGTGAGCTGGGCGACGATGATCAGCATGTTGTAGCCCGCGAACTCCCACACGACGATGTTCGCGAGGGACCACAGGACGCTGTCGTAGCCGAGGAAGTCCGGCTGGAGACCGGCCTCGCCCAGCAGGTCGTTGACCGGGCTGATCCCCGGCACGTACAGGAAGCCCCACAACAGGGTGGCGATCACCCCCGGAATCCCGTACGGCAGAAAGTAGGCGGCCCGCAGCAGCCCGGCCCAGCGGTCGGAGACCTGGTCCAGGAGCAGCGCCAGGACGAGGGCCAGCAGCAGCATCACCGGCACCTGCACCACGCCGAACAGCAGCACGCGGCCGAAGCCCTCCAGGAACGCGGTCTGCTCCAGGGCGAGCGCGTAGTTGTCCAGCCCGGCGAAGGCGACCGCCGGCTCACCCAGGCCCAGCGGCCCGGAGCGCTCCACCTTCAGCAGGCTCTGGTAGAGCGCGTAGCAGACCGGCAGGATCACCGCGAAGAGGTAGACCGCCAGGAACGGGCCGAGGAACACCCACGCCTTGCGGTCGGGACGCGCGCTGCGGCGGGCGGCCTTCCGCCGCCGGGCAGGGGAGGTCGTCATCGGGCACTCCTCGCGTCCAGGCCCTTGGCCCTCAGGTCGTCGACGAACTTGGTCTGGGCGTCCGCGAGCGCTCCCCGCATGGTGCCGTGGCCCGCCACGACACGGCCGATGCTGTCCTGGATGTGCGCGTAGGACTGGGTGGTCGTGGGCGAGAAACGCCAGCTGGTGTCCACGTTGCGGTCCGAGACCTGGAAGATTTCGTTGTAGACCTGGCCGCCGAAGAACGGATCGGGCCTGCCCAGCGGTGAGCCCTCCAGGTCCAGCTTGGCGGAGGGCCAGCCGTACCCGGCCTCCACCAGCAGCTCGATGCTGGCCGGATCGGTGTTGAGCCAGTGCGCGAACCGCAGCGCCTCGACGGGATGCCGGGTGCCCTGCAGGATCGCGGTCGCCGAGCCGCCCCAGTTGGCCGAGGCGTGCCCGCCCCGCTCCCACTGCGGCAGTTCGGCCACCCTCCACCTGCCCTTGGTGCCCGGCGCGTTGCCCCGGATGAGCGCGTCCTGCCACTGGGCGCCCAGCCAGCCCGCCAGCCGGCCGGTCTGCAGCCCCTTGAAGAAGGAGCTCTGCGAGTCCTGGACCGGCGCGACGAGCCCGTCGCGGATCATCCCCTCCCAGAAGTCGGCCACCTGGAGCGCCTCCTCGCCGGTGAGATCGACGATCCAGGTGTCGCCCTCGGTACGCACCCAGTGCGCGCCGCGCTGCCAGGGGAAGGAGGCGAACCACTGGGCGTTGACGGGCGGGAAGGCGGTGATGAGGGAGTCCCCGCCGCGCTTCTTGACCGCGCGCGCCGTCCGCCGGAACTCGTCCCAGGTCCGGGGCACCTCCAGGCCCCACCTGTCGTACAGGTCGGCCCGGTAGAAGTAGCCCATCGGCCCCGACCCCTGGGGTATCGCGTAGGTTCGGCCCGCGAAGACGCCCTGCTGCCACTGCCAGTCGATGTAGCCGTCCTTGAGCCGGTCGGCGCCGTACGCGCTCAGGTCGGTCAGGCCGCGCACCAGCATGAACTCCGGCAGCGCGTAGTACTCGATCTGCGCCAGGTCGGGCGGGTCGCCCGCCTTCAGCGCCGCGTGCATCTTCTGGTAGCCGCCTGAGGTGTTGGCGGGGACCGTCTGCACGGTGACGTGAATGCCGGGGTTCCGCCTGTTCCACAGGGCGACCGCCTTCTGGAGCGGGACCCACGTCCAGAAGACGAGGTCCACCCGGCGGCCGGGGGTGCGGCGCTGCTGCCTCGTGGTGCGGGCGGCGCCCGCCTGTTCGCCGCAGGCCGCCAGCACCGGGGTGGCCGCCGTCGCCGCGGCGGCCCCCAGGAGTGTTCTTCGGGTGGGCATCCGACCTCCTTGTCAGAGCACATGTGAGGGACCGAGCCCTTTCCGCCGGGCTCCCCTTTTTCCGCCGGGCTCCCCTTTTTTCCGCCGGGCTCCCCCTTTTTCCGCCGCGACGGCGAGCGTCCGCAGGAGGCGTGCCCGGCGGTGCCGAACCGGCGGCCGCCCGCCGTTGGAGGGCGGCTCACTCCCGCGGGCGGGAGCGTTGTGGCTAGTCGCGCAGTTCCCCGCGCCCCTGACGGGGCGCGGCCTCGTGCAGGACGGCCACTCCGCGAGGTGGCAGGGTGAGGTGGCGGGCCGGTTCGGTGTCCGGGGCGAGAAGGTTGGGCATGGGGTGCGGGAGGGGCACCGTGGCGGCGGACCCGGCATGGTTGAGCAGGACCAGGAAGCGGCCCTCCGCGCCCTCGCGGAGGGCCGCCTGTATCCCGGGAGGCAGCCCCGCGAGGACCGGGGCGGCGCCGGCCTCACCGCGTATCCGGTCCATCAGGGCGCGCATCGGGCCGGGCTCCGGGCGGGTGCCGGCGTACCAGGCCACGCCGGTGCCGTAAGGGTGCCGGGTCAGTGCGGGCCGCCCGGCCAGTTCGCCGCCCCCGAAGTCGGCCACGGCACACGCCCCTTCGAGGTCGATGGCCTCCGTCCACAGGTCGGCCCGGCCGCGCAGCCCGCCGCGCAGCGGCACGCTCGCCCCCTCCTCCAGCGGCCAGAACTCCTCCACCCGAAGGCCCAGTACTCCCCGCAGGGGCGCCGGGTAGCCGCCCGGGTGGACGCGGTCGCTCAAGTCGGCGATGCCGGTGAAGTACGAGACGAACAGGTGGCCGCCCTGCCGGACGTACGCGGTGAGCCGCCCGGCGGTCTCCTCGCTCATCAGGTACAGGTTGGGGACGACGACCAGCTTGTAGCCCGTCAGCGCGCGGTCGGGCGGGACGATGTCGCAGGGCACGCCCGCCTCGAACAGCGGCGTGTAGTGGCGCAGCAGTGTCTCGCGGTGGCCGAGCGCCGAGGAGGGGTGGGAGTCCTGCTCCAGGGCCCGCCAGCTGTCCCAGTCGACGAGCAGGGCCACCTCGGCAGTGCAGCGGGTGCCCGCCAGTTGCGGCACGGCGGCCAGCTCGCGGCCCAGCGCGCACACCTCGCGGAAGATCCGGCTGTCGGTCCCGGCGTGCGGCACCATCGCGGAGTGGAACTTCTCGGCGCCGCCCAGGGACTGGCGCCATTGGAAGAACAGCACCGCGTCGGCGCCCTGGGCGACGGCCTGCCAGCTCCACAGCCGCATCGCGCCGGGCGGTTTGGGGCTGTTGCGGCTGCGCCAGTTGACGGCGGAGGGCGCCTGCTCCAGCAGCAGCCACGGCCGTCCCCGCCCGGCGCAGCGGGTGATGTCGAAAACGGCGGCGGCCTCGATGTGGGTGCCGCTGTCGTACGGCTCCTGGTAGTGGTCCAGCGCGGTGACGTCCTCGTGCGCCGCCCAGCGGTAGGGGTCGACCGGCTTGTGGTACGGCATGTGGTTGGTGGTCACGGGCACGTGCGGGGTGAGGCGGCGCAGCACCTCCTTCTCGGCCAGGTAGCAGGCGAGGAGCGCGTCGTCGCTGAAGCGGGCGTAGTCCAGTTGCTGGGCGGGGTTGGGGTGGGTGGGTGTGGCGCGGGGCGGCATGACCTCCTCGAAGGAGCCGTACCGCTGGGCCCAGAAGGTGGTGGACCAGGCTTCGTTGAGGGCGTCGAGGGTGCCGTGGCGTTCGCGCAGCCAGCGGCGGAAGTCGGCGGCGGACACGTCGCAGTAGCAGGCGGGGTTGGAGCAGCCGTACTCGTTGCCGACGTGCCACATCTCCAGCGCGGGATGGTCCGCGTAGCGCGCGGCCACCTCACCGGCGAGGCGTACGGCGTGCGCCCGGTAGACGGGGCTGGAGGGGCAGTAGTGCTGCCGCGAGCCCGGCCATGTGCGGACCCCCTCGGCGGTGACGGGCAGGATCTCGGGGTGGCGTGCGCTCAGCCACGGCGGCGGAGAGGCCGTCATCGTGGCGAGGCACACCCGGATCCCGGCCCCACCGAGGTTGTCCATGACCCGGTCGAACCAGCCGAAGTCGTAGTGGCCCGGCTCGCGTTCGACCAGGCCCCAGGAGAAGATCCCGGCCGTGACCATGGTGACCCCGGCCTGCCGCATCAGCCGGAGGTCCTCGGCCCACACCTCCTCGGGCCAGTGCTCGGGGTTGTAGTCGCCGCCGAAGTGGAGCCGGGTGGCGGCGAAGGGGACGCGGGTGGTGCCTGCTGTCGTCATGCCGCTGCCTCTCGCGGGGAGCCGGGCAGAAAGTCGAGTCGGGCGAGGAGCCGAACGGGGAGTCGCGCGCGGCCGGGCCGGAACCGGTGGGTGCGGCCGGGGTGACGGGGCGCGGGGCGGGCCGGGGCATCGGGTGCTGAGGCCGCACCGTACAAGAACGCGTTAATTATGAATAGTTCTTGACGGGCCACTTTCCGCCGACCAGGCTCGTGCCGTCACCGCGGGACCGCCGGGAGGGAGGTGACCGATGCCGGGTTACGCGCGACGGGGCGTGCACGGGCAGACCGTGGAGGCCCTCGCACACCGGGTGCTCAGCGGTGCCCTGGGCGAGGGCGCCACCCTGGATCTGGCCGCGCTCCGGGCGGAGCTGGGCGTCAGTCTCACCGCGCTGCGCGAGTCGCTGAAGGTACTGGCGGCCAAGGGCATGGTCGACGCCCGGCAGAAGCGCGGCACCTTCGTGCGCCCCCGGGCCGACTGGGACCTCCTGGACGAGGACGTGCTGCGCTGGCGGCTCCAGTCCGCCGCCGGGGCCGCCTCGGAGGCCGGACCCTCGCTGCTGCGCGACCTGGACGAGGTGCGCGGCATCGTGGAGCCCGCCGCGGTACGGCTCGCCGCGCGGCGCCGCACCCGTGCCGACCTGGCCGCGCTGGACGCGGCGCTGGAGGCGATGGGAGCGGCACGCGACGGCGCCCCGGAGGCCGTCGAGGCGGATCTCGCCTTCCACCGCGCCCTGCTGGCCGCCTCCCGCAACGAGCTGCTGGAGCGGATGGAGCGGGTGATCGCCACCGCGCGGGCGGCCCGCGACCGGCTCGTCCACGGCCCCGGGCACCACCCCCACGACCCGGTCCCCAGTCACCGCCGGGTCCTGGAGGCGGTCCGCTCCGGGGACCCGGACGAGGCCGAGGCCGCCATGCGCCGGCTGCTGGCACAGGCGGCGCAGGACGTGGCGCTCCTGCGGGAGCGGCCCCTCAGCGGGTGAGCGGCAGTTCCACCAGCGCGTGCGAGCGGAACGAGGTACGCCACCGCAGCCGGCCGGGCTCGACGGCCGGACGGAGCGAGGGGAACCGGCCCAGCAGCGTCTCCAGCGCGAGCCCGGTCTCCATGCGGGCGAGCGGGGCGCCCAGGCAGTAGTGCATGCCCTGCCCGAGGGCGAGGTGCGCGGTGTCGCGGCGGCGGATGTCGAACCGCTCGGGCGTCTCGTAGCGGGCGGGGTCGCGGTTGGCGGAGGCCAGGCAGAACAGGACGGTGTCGCCGGGCGGGATGGTCACCCCGCCGTACTCGACCGGCTCGGTGGGGAAGCGCCGGATGGCCGTCAGGTTGGCGTGCGCGTAGCGCATCAGTTCCTCGACCGCGTCCGGCAGCAGTGACGCGTCGGCGCGCAGCGCGGCGAGCTGGCCGGGGTGGCGCAGCAGCGCCAGCAGGCCCGCGCTGAGCAGGTGCTGCACGTTCTCGATGCCGGCGCCGAGGACGAGGAAGGCCAGCGAGCACAGTTCGTCCTCGGAGAGCCGGTCGTCCTCGTCGCGGGCGGCGATGAGCGCGGAGAGCAGGTCGTCGCCGGGCGCGCCGCGGCGGGCGGCCACGAGGCCGCGCAGGAACTCGTGCATGGCGCGGATGGCCTCCCCCACCTGCTGCGGGCTCTCCAGCGCGATCATCGTCCCCACCCAGGAGGCGAACGGGCGGCGGTCCTCCTCGGGCACGGCGAAGAGGTCGCAGACGACGGTCAGCGGCAGCGGGAGCGCGAACTCCGAGACGAAGTCCGCGCTCCCCTTCCGCGCGAGCCGCTCCTCCAGCCCGTCGGCGAGGCGTTCGGCCACGGCCTGGATGGTGCCGCGCATGGCCTCGGCGCGGCGCGGGGTGAACCCCTGGGAGACCAGCCGCCGCAGCCGGAGGTGGTCCCCGTGGTCGGTGTTGAGGAGATTGGCGTCCAGCGCGGGCGGCAGCGAGAAACCCTGGTAACCGCCGCTGGAGTGGGTCTTGTCGACCGACAGCCGGGCGTCGGCGAGCCCCTCCCTGACGTCCTGGTCGCGCAGTACGAGCCAGACCGCGCTGCCGTCCGGCAGGGCCACCCGGTGCACGGCGGCCTCGTCCCGCAGCTTGTTGTAGACCGCGTGCGGCATGGCGCGGAACGACTCGTCGAAGGGCTGCGGCAAGGATGACGCCATGGTCGTTGCTCCGTCGGATCGGCCAGAGGGGCGCGGGCACGCCCGCGGGCGTGCTCGCGCGCGGGCGTGCTCGCCGCACAGGCTAGAACCCCCTGGCCGACGGCCTTCCCGCACCCCCGGGCAGCCGCTCTCAGGCGGCGGCGCGGGGTGGGTCGGCGTTCTCCTCCTCCTCGATCTCCTCGCGGACGCGACGGCACGCCGCGGCCAGCAGCCGGGAGACGTGCATCTGGGAGACACCGAGGCGACGGGCGATCTGGGACTGGGTGAGTTCCCGGAAGAAGCGCAGGTAGAGGAGGCGCTGCTCCCGCTCGGGCAGGCGGCACAGGCAGGAGCGGACCGCCTCCCGGTCGACCACGTGGTCGTAGCCGCTCTCGTCCGAGCTGAGGGTGTCCATGAGGCAGATCGCCCCGTCGCCGGCGCCGTCGGCCCCGGCGCCGGTCTCCGCGGAGACGGGCGCGTCGAGGGAGAGGGAGTTGAAGCACTGGAGTGCTTCCATGCCGGTGAGGGTGTCCTCCTCGGAGAGCCCGGCGTGGGCGGCCAGCTCGGCCACGGTGGGCGAGCGTCCCGAGGAGGTCAGCTCCAGCTCCCGCATGCTGGCCCGGACCCGGTTGCGCAGGTCCTGGACCCGTCTGGGGACGTGGATCTCCCACATGTTGTCCCGGAAGTGCCGCTTGAGTTCGCCGTAGATGGTGGGGATGGCGAACGTCTCGAAGGCGTTCCCCCGGGCCGGGTCGTAGCGCTCCACCGATTTGACCAGGGCGAGCGCGGCGACCTGTTCCAGGTCCTCCAGGGACTCGCCGCGGTTGCGGAACTTGCGGGCGAGCCGGTGCGCCATCGGCAGCCAGGCCGTGACCACGCAGTCCTGGAGCCGCCGGCGTTCGGGCCCGTCGGGCATTCTCACGAGCGCGGCGAAGTCCTCGGCCGTGTCGGGGGCGTCGTGGTGGGTACGACGGGTGTCAGGGGACGCGGCGGTCTCGGGGTCGGATCCGGTGCCGGCCGCCTCCCTCTCGACGCCGTCCGTCCCCTCGGGTGTGGTGGGGCCGTTCTCGTCGGCGCGGAACGGTGTGGTGTTCATGGGCTGCTCACTCCCACGTCTCACATGGGTGCTGTGCAAGACAGGCGAGAAGCGATCCCCCAGTCCGCTTCCGGACAGGATGTGTGTCGGTACCGCCGCCGGATCAGCAGCGGCCCGATTTCACCGTGACACAAACCACGCCGCGCGGCATCTTCGCAGGTCACGCCCGTTCGCAGCGGGTGTGCGAGGCCGCACGGAGGGTGGCGGCCCGCTGCCGTGCGGGACCGGTGGGCGGGTGCCCCGCGGGGCTGGCCGGCGGGTGTCCTGCGTGGCCGTGGGCGGGTGCCCGCCGCGTTTGCCCGGGATCTTCGGCGGGCACCCGCACGCCCTGCGCGGCGACCGCCGCGACGTGCGGCAACGGAGCCAGGAGGTCTCGCATGGCGGTGCAACCCGGGACGGCGTGCTGGGTCAGTCTGACCACCCACGACCGGCAGGCCACGGAGGCGTTCTACGGCGCGGTGACCGGCTGGTCGTTCGAGGACGGCACCCTCGCGCCGGAGGCCCGGGTCGCCACCGCGGCCGGACAGCCGGTGGCCGGCCTGAACGAGGCCGCCGCCGCCCGGGAACTGCCCGCGCGGTGGACGGTGTTCTTCCTGGTCGAGGACGCGGACAAGGCGGCGGAGCTGATGGCCGAGCGCGGCGGCACCGTGGCCGTCGGCCCCGTCGACTTCGGCAGCGGCCGCACCGTCCTGGGTGCCGACCCGTGCGGCGCGGCGTTCGGGCTGTGGCAGGGCGAGGCGCCCCCGCGCTGGGACGTGGGGGCCGGTGAGGCTCCCGCGGAGCTGTGTCTGCGCACCTGCGACCTGCCCGCGGCGCTGCGCTTCTACAGCGCCGTGCTGGGCTGGCCGCAGGACCAGGAGCGGTGGCCGCACGGCTGTCTGAGCGTGGGGGCGCGTACCGGGGACCCCGACCCGGCGGTCCGGCCGCGCTGGGAGGTGGCGTTCCCCGTCACCGGCACCGCCGCCGCGGCGGCGAGGGCCGAACGGCTCGGCGGGACGGTTCTCTCCTCCGCGCGGGAGTCCGGCGCTGGCGGCCGCACCGCTCTCCGCGACCCCCATGGCGCGCTCTTCACCCTGGTCGAGAGGGGCGAGGGGGCCGGCCGGTGACGGCTCGCGGCCGGACCGGGGCCCGGCACCCGCAGCGGCCCGCGGACTTCACACGGCGACCGGGGCCTTGATGGCCGGGTGGTGCCGGTAGCCGTCCACCGCCACGTCCTCGTAGGTGTAGTCGAAGAGCGAACCGGCCTGCCGCAGACGCAGCCGGGGGAACGCGAACGGGGTGCGGGAGAGCTGCTCGGTCACCTGCTCGACGTGGTTGTCGTAGATGTGGCAGTCGCCGCCGGTCCAGATGAAGTCACCCGGCTCGAGACCGGCCTGCTGCGCCATCATGTGCGTGAGCAGGGCGTAGCTCGCGATGTTGAACGGGACGCCGAGGAACAGGTCCGCGCTGCGCTGGTACAGCTGGCAGGAGAGCTTGCCGCCGGCGACGTGGAACTGGAAGAGGGCGTGGCACGGGGCGAGGGCCATCCGGGGCAGGTCGGCGACGTTCCAGGCGGAGACGATCATCCGGCGGGAGTCCGGGTCGCTGCGGAGCGTGTCGAGGACCTCGCCGATCTGGTCGATGTGCCGCCCGTCCGGAGTGGGCCAGGAGCGCCACTGCGCGCCGTAGACGGGGCCGAGGTCGCCGTTCGCGTCGGCCCACTCGTCCCAGATGGTGACGCCGTGCTCGCGCAGCCAGCCGGTGTTGGAGTCGCCGCGCAGGAACCACAGCAGCTCGTACACGACGGATTTGAGGTGGACCTTCTTGGTGGTGATCAGCGGGAAGCCCCGCGAGAGGTCGTAGCGCAGCTGGTGCCCGAAGACGCTCCGGGTGCCGGTGCCCGTCCGGTCGGCCTTGGCCGTCCCCGAGGTGAGGACGAGCCGCAACAGGTCTTCGTACTGGGTGTCCGCCACGGCCGTCGAGTCTACCGGCGGCCAGGCCGGAGCCCGACGCCCCTGCCCGCGTCCGTCCCGCACCGGCCCGACGGCCCGGCGGGGCCTGCCGGCAGGTCCGGGCGCGCTCCTAGAGGCCGATCAGGTAGCCGATGAAGAAGACGACGAAGGCGGCGACCACGAGGCCGATCAGGATGAGCGGGGCCCAGCTCCAGCCCTTGGCCGGGTTGTGTGTCTCCTGCGGGCCCGCCTCGGACATGCTGCCCTCGGCCGGCGGGGTCTCGCCGGGCGGGACCTGTCCGCCGCGCTCCAGGCCGGTGGTGCGAGCCGGGTCCGGGTCCGGGTTGGCATACCTCATGCCTTCCGGGTGGACCGCCGGGACACGTCGTACACCTCGCCCGGGCACATATCCCGCTTCGGCCATGGACCTGCCCGCCTCCCTCGCTAGACTGTTCGGTGATCCGATCAGGTGTTGATATCTCGAACAGGCGGGATCGCGACAAGGCAGGAGGGGCCATGGGACGGCTCGTGCCCGCAGTCACCCGGGCGCTGGACATTCTGGAGCTGTTCCTGGAAGGGGACGGCACGCTCTCCGCGCCCGACATCGTGCGCAGGCTCCAACTGCCGCGCACCACCGTCCACGAGCTGGTCGGCACGCTCACCGCCCGCTCCTACCTCGCCCCCGTCCCCGGCCGGCCGGGCCACTACCGGCTCGGGGTGCGCCCCTACCAGCTCGGCAGCCGGTACGCCGAGCAGCTGGACCTGGCGGCCGAGGGGCAGCAGGTGGCCCGCTCGGTGGCGGAGACCTGCGAGGAGACCGTCCATGTGGCGATCCTGGAGGGCACCGACGTCATCTACATCGCCAAGGTGGACTCCACGCAGGCGGTGCGCATGGTCTCGGCGGCGGGCCGGCGGCTGCCCGCGCACTGCACCGCCGTCGGCAAGATGCTGCTCGCCTCCCTCCCCGCGCAGGAGCTGGCCGCACGCGTGCCGGACGGTGCCGCGCTGGCGGCCATGACGCCCAACAGCATCACCGACCCGGCGGCGCTGCGCGCGGAGCTGCGGCAGGTCGCCGGGCGCGGCGTCGCCGTGGAGGAGCGCGAGTCCAATCCGGACGTCAGCTGCGTGGCCGCCCCCGTGCGGGACCGGTCCGGCCGGGTGGTGGCGGCCCTCTCCATCTCCGTACCGCTGATCCGGTGGAGCCCGGAGCGCCGCGCCGAGCTGGAGGAACTGGTGCGCCGCGGCGCCCTGCGGCTGTCCGAGCGGCTGGGGCACAGGGGGCTGTGATGAGGGCCGAGACGGCGGTGCGCGCCCACGCCGCGCTGGGCGAGGGGCCGACCTGGGACGCGGCGGCCGGACGGCTGCTGTGGGTGGACATCCTCGGCTCCCGGGTGCACACCTGGGAGCCGGCCACCGGCCGCCGCACCGTGCTGGCCACCGAGCAGCACGTCGGCGCGGCCAAGCCGCGCGCGGGCGGCGGCCTGGTCGTCAACCTGCGCGACGGGGTGGGGCTCTACGACGCCGGCGGGGGCTTCGGCTGGCTGCGCCACGAGCCGGTGCCCGGGCGCCGGGGCAACGACGCGGCGGTCGCCCCCGACGGCGCGCTGTGGGCGGGCACGATGTGCTACGACGAGACGCCCGGCGGCGGCGCCCTGACCCGCCTCGCGCCGGACGGTACGGCGGTCACCGTGCTGGACGACGCCACCGTCTCCAACGGCATCGGCTGGAGCCCGGACGGCACGCTGCTGTACTACGTCGACAGCCCGACCCGGCGCATCGACGTGTTCGACGTGCGCGAGGACGGGCTGGTGACGGGGCGGCGCCCGCTGGCCGAGGTGGAGGCGGGCGCCGGGTATCCGGACGGGCTGACCGTGGACGCGGACGGCTGTGTGTGGGTGGCGCTGTGGGACGGCGCGGCGGTGCGCCGCTACACCCCGCGGGGTGTGCTGGACCGGGTGGTGGAGCTGCCCGTACGGCGGCCCACCGCCTGCGCCTTCGGCGGCGCGGGCCTGGGCGACCTCTACGTCACCACGGCCCGCGTCGGGCTGGCGTCGCCTTCCGCGCAGGCCGGGTCCCTGCTCGTCGTGCCGGACGCCGGGAGCGGTGTGGCGCAGCCCGCGTTCGCCGGCTGAGGCCCTGCCCCCTCCCTCCCGGAGCCGCGCCCCTCTTCCGGGGCGGGGCGGACCTCTCCCGGCCCGGCTCCCGCCCCGGCAGGGGTCAGCGGCCGACCTTGCGCTTGTTCCAGACGTCGAAGCCGACGGCGGCCAGCAGGACGAGGCCCTTGATGACCTGCTGGTAGTCGGTGCCGATGCCGACCAGCGACATGCCGTTGTTGAGGACGCCCAGGACGAGGCCGCCGATGACGGCGCCCATCACGGTGCCCACGCCGCCGCTCATGGAGGCGCCGCCGATGAAGGAGGCGGCGATGGCCTCCAGTTCGAAGTTGAGGCCCGCCTGCGGGGTGCCGGCGTTGAGGCGGGCGGCGTAGACGCAGCCCGCGAGCGCGGCCAGGACGCCCATGTTGACGAAAACGAGGAACGTGACGCGCTTGTCCCGCACCCCGGACAGCTTGGCCGCGGCCTTGTTGCCGCCGAGCGCGTAGACGTGCCGGCCGATCACCGCGTTGCGCATCACATAGCCGAGGCCGATCAGGAGGGCGCACATCACCAGCATGACGACGGGCACGCCGTGGAAGCTGGCCAGCGTCAGGGTGAAGGCGATCACGGCGGCGGCGACGGCCACGCACTTGCCGATCCACAGTCCGGTGGGCAGCACGTCCAGCTCGTACGCCAACTGCCGTCGGCGGTCGCGGTGTTCGCGCAGGAGCAGGAGGACGAGGGCGGCCAGTCCGATCACCAGGGTGGGGTTGTGGTACTGGGTGTAGGGGCCCATTTCGGGGATGAAGCCCTTGGCCAGGTTCTGGAAGCCGCCGGGGAAGGGGGAGAGCGACTGGCCCTCCAGCACGATCTGCGTCAGGCCCCGGAAGAGCAGCATCCCGGCGAGGGTGACGATGAAGGACGGGATGCCGACGTAGGCGATGAAGAAGCCCTGCCAGGCCCCGGCCACCGCGCCGATCAGCAGGGCCAGCACCAGCGCCAGGCCCCACGGCATGTCGTGTTTGACCATCATCACCGCGGACATGGCCCCGACGAAGGCCACCAGGGAGCCGACGGACAGGTCGATGTGGCCGGCGATGATGACGATCATCATGCCCATGGCCAGGATGAGGATGTAGCCGTTCTGCTGGATCAGGTTGGAGACGTTGCCCGGCAGCAGCAGCGTGCCGTCGGTCCATATCTGGAACAGCACGATGATCAGGACGAGCGCCGTGAGCATGCCGTACTGGCGCATGTGGCCGCGCATGTTCTCCAGGAGCACGGCGCCGGCCGAGCGCACGGCGGACGCCTCGCGGGGCGGTGTGTCGGACGGGGAGGGCTGGGTGGTCGTGGTCATGGCTGGGGCCTCATCTGTCGTTCCGGGTCATATGGCGCATGAGGACTTCCTGGGTGGCGTCGGCGCGCGCGACCTCGGCGGTGAGGCGGCCCTCGGCCATGGTGTAAATGCGGTCGCACATGCCCAGCAGTTCGGGCAGTTCGGAGGAGAGGAAGAGCACGGCCTTGCCCTGGGCGGCGAGGCGGTCGATGACGGCGTAGATCTCGTACTTGGCGCCCACGTCGATGCCCCGGGTCGGCTCGTCCAGGATCAGCACCTCGGGGTCGGCGTGGATCCACTTGCTGAGCACGACCTTCTGCTGGTTGCCGCCGGAGAGCCGGCCGGTCTGCTCGTGCACCGTGGGGGCCTTGATGTTCATCGACCCGCGGTACCTCTCGGCCACCGACCGCTCGTGGTGCTCGTCCACGACGCCGTGCCGCGCCATGCCCGACAGCGAGGCCAGCGAGATGTTGCGGCTGATGGTGTCGAGGAGGTTGAGGCCGTAGCGTTGGCGGTCCTCGGTGACGTACGCGATGCCCGCCGCGATCGCCGCGGGCACCGTCCTGGCCCGGACCTCGCGCCCCGCCACCCGCACGGTGCCGGACTCGTACAGCCCCCAGGAGCGCCCGAAGACGGACATGGCCAGCTCGGTGCGGCCCGCGCCCATCAGTCCGGCGATGCCCACGATCTCCCCGCGCCTCACGGTCAGCGACGCCCCGTCCACCACCTTGCGCTGGTGGTCCACCGGGTGCCGTACCGTCCAGTCGGTCACCTCCAGGACGGTGTCGCGGTCCCCCTCGTACGGGGTGCGGTCGGGGAAGCGGTGGTCGAGATCGCGGCCGACCATGCCGCGGATGATGCGGTCCTCCGACAGCTCGGGCGCGTCGCCGGGGTTCCGCCGCACGGTGAGCGTCTCGATGGTGCGGCCGTCGCGCAGGATGGTGACGGTGTCGGCGACGCGGCGGATCTCGTTCAGCTTGTGGGAGATGACGATGCTGGCGATGCCCTGCGCGCGCAGTTGGAGGATCAGCTCCAGCAGCGCGGCGCTGTCCGCGTCGTTGAGCGCCGCGGTCGGCTCGTCCAGGATGAGCAGCTTCACCTCCTTCGCCAGCGCCTTGGCGATCTCCACCAGCTGCTGCTTGCCGACGCCGATGTCGGCCACGGGGGTCTGCGGCCGCTCGCGCAGGCCGACCCGGCGCATGAGGCCCGCGGCCCGGTGGAGGGTGGCGTTCCAGTCGATGACGGGGACGCGGCCGGACCGCTGTTCGTTGCCGAGGAAGATGTTCTCCGCGATGGACAGGAACGGGACCAGGGCCAGTTCCTGGTGGATGATGACGATGCCCCTGGCCTCGCTCGCCCGGATGTCCCTGAAGGCGACCGGCTCACCCTGGAAGCGGATCTCGCCCTCGTAGCTGCCGTGCGGGTGGACGCCGCTGAGCACCTTCATCAGCGTCGACTTGCCCGCCCCGTTCTCCCCGCACACGGCGTGGATCTCGCCGGGGCGCACGGTGAGGTTGACGTCGCTCAGCGCCCGCACGCCGGGGAACGTCTTGGTGATGCCGCGCATCTGGAGCACGGGACGCGGCTGGGCGGCACCGCTCACCGCAGCTGCTCCTTGGTGAAGTAGCCCTCGTCGACCAGCAGTCCGGTGTTCTTCCGGTCCACGGAGACGGGCTTGAGGAGGTAGGCGGGCACGACCTTCTTGCCGTTGTCGTAGTCGGTGGTGTTGTTGACCTCCGGCTTCTTCCCGGTGAGGACGGCGTCGCCCATCTCGACGGCCTGTTTGGCCAGCTTGCGGGTGTCCTTGAAGACGGTCTGGGTCTGCTCGCCCGCCACGATGGACTTCACGGACGCCAGCTCGGCGTCCTGCCCGGTGACCACGGGCAGCGGGTGCCGCTTGCCCCCGTAGCCGGCGCTCTTGAGCGCGGAGAGGATGCCGATGGAGATGCCGTCGTAGGGCGAGAGCACCGCGTCCACATCGGTGTTGCCGTAGTTCTTGCTGATCAGGTCGTCCATGCGCTTCTGCGCGGTGCCGCCGTCCCAGCGCAGGGTGGTGGCCTGGTTCATCCGGGTCTGCTTGCTGCGCACCACCAGCTGCCCGGTCTTCAGATACGGCCGCAGCTTCTTCATGGCGCCGTTCCAGAAGTACTTGGTGTTGTTGTCGTCGGGCGAGCCGGCGAACAGCTCGATGGCGTAGTGCTCGTCCTCGGCGGCGCCGGCGTCCGGCTCCGTCAGCCCCAGCTTGTCGAGGATGTACTGGCCCTGGAGTTCACCGACCCGCTCGTTGTCGAACGAGGCGTAGTAGTCCACGTTCTCGGTGCCGAGGATGAGCCGGTCGTAGGAGATGACGGGGATGTGCGCCGCGGCGGCCTGTTCCAGCACATCGGTGAGGGCCGAGCCGTCGATGGCGGCGATCACCAGCAGCCGGTGCCCCTTGGTGATCATGTTCTCGACCTGGGCGACCTGGTTCTCGACCTTGTCGTCCCCGTACTGGAGATCGGCCTCGTACCCGGCCTTCCGGAACTGCTCGGCCATGTTCTTGCCGTCGGCTATCCACCGCTCGGAGGACTTGGTCGGCATCGCGATGCCGACGGTGCCGCCCTTCCCCTTGTCGGGCTGGTAGCGGCTGCCGCCGCGGGCCTCCTGGCCGCAGGAGGTCAGTGCGGCGACGAGTGCGGCGGCCAGCGCCGCCGACGCGGCGAGGTGGCGTCTGCGGGTGCGCATGTCAGATCCCTTCGGGTGCGTCGTGGCCGGCCGGGGGGAAGCGGCGCAGCGTGCCCGGCAGCCGGGAGCCGAGCGGGGACATCCCGCCGCCGGCGCCGTGCCGGGCCAGCAGGTCCAGGGCCAGCCGGCCGCGCCGTACCCGCTCGCGTGCCGTCTCCAGCACCACCTCCCGCAGGTGGCGCCCGGACGGGTAGAGGCCGGGGGCCTTGGCCAGGCCGAACTTCAGATAGAGCGGCGCCCCCCGCCGGATCAGCTCGGCCAGCTCGTACATCCGCACATAGCCGCCCAGGTCGTCCGGCGCCTCGATGTACAGGTCCATGGGCGCGGCGCTCACCCGGCGGATCTCGGTGAGGTGGTCGAGCGTCAGATCGCTGGGGACGTTGAGGGAGTCGGCCCCCAGCCGCTCGTAGACGGCGTACGAGGCGGGGTTGACCGGGCCGATGAGCGCCGAGACCTTCAAGGTGGTGTCGGCGGGCAGCAGACCGGCGGCGCGTGCCCGGTGCAGCGTCCACAGCACGCCCTCGTCGGCGACGAGCAGGCAGCGCACGCCCAGTTCGGCGGCGCGCACCGCGTCCTCGACGCACCCGGCGAGGGCGCTGTGCCCGCGCGCCCGCAGCCCGGCGCCGCCGGAGTCGGTGCGGGTGGCGGCGCCGGTGTCCCAGGTGCCGCGCGGGCCGGTGAACAGGCACAGCTCGATGCCCTGTTCGGCGCAGGCACCGGCCATCTCGGTGATCTCCGCGTCGGTGAGCATCCACACACCGCTGCCCTGGCTGACGCGGTGCAGGGGAACGTCGAGCCGCGCCGCCTCCTCCAGGACGGCGGCCAGCGCCTCGGGTCCCTCGCAGGAGGGCACCTCGGTGCGCCAACGCCCGCCGTCGGGGAAGGTGTGCGGGGAGGAGTCGGCGGGTTCGGGGTCGGGCGCCGGAAGTCCCAGCGCGGTGAGGGCGGGTTCGCCGGGGTGGCGGATGCCGGTGGCGGAAGTCACGGAGCTCCTCGGGTACGGGTGACGGGGGCCTTGCGCGGGACCGGCGGGATGCCGGGGGTCTCAGGGGTGGAGCAGCACCTTGCCGACCGAGGGACCGCCGGCGGCGACCAGTGCGACGGCCTCCTCGAAGGCGTGCAGCGGCAGCCGGTGGCTGACCAGCGGCAGCGGGTCGAGCAGCCCGGAGGCGAAGGCGCGTACGGCGTGCGCCCAGGCGTGCGGCGGGGCGCCGAAGACGGTGTGCACCTCGGTCTGCGCGAAGACCAGCGCGGCCACGTCGAGCCCGTCCCCGCCGGCCGGGGGC
>NZ_VJOK01000001.1:1296487-1315980 GCF_013302895.1 Streptomyces albus subsp. chlorinus
CGGCGAGCGCGGCCCGCTCCGGGCGGGCGCCGACCACCAGCAGCGCCGCAGGGGAACCGGCCGCCAGCAGCCGGGCCGCGAGCATGCCCAGCGTGCCGTCGCCGACGACGGCCACCCGGTCGCCGGGGCGCACCCGGGCCCGCAGCGCCGCGGCGGCCACGCAGGCCGCGGGCTCCAGCAGCGCTGCGGCCGTCAGGTCGGCGTCGTCGGGCAGCGGGTGCAGCAGGCGGGCGGGGAGGGTGAGGGTGGGCGCCATGGCGCCGGGCTCGGTGAACCCGGTCTCGGCGTACCCGGCGGTGCACAGCGTCGGCTCTCCGGTGTGGCAGCGCTCGCACACCTGGCAGTTGCGGAACCCCTCCCCCACCACCTTGCGGCCCACCAGCCCGCCGGGGGCGCCCTCCCCGGTCTCCAGCACGGTGCCGGACCACTCGTGGCCGGGCGTGACGGGGTAACGGGCGTACGGGGCCGGGCGGTTGCCCTGGTACAGCTCGCGGTCACTGCCGCAGATACCGGCGGCGTGCACCCGCACCAGCACCTCACCGGGGCCGGGCGGGCGGGGCCGGTGCGGGGCGAGCCGGGCGCTGCCGGGCGCCTCCAGGACGACGGCGACCCCGTCGCGCTCCGGTGCGCTCACCGGCTGCCGCCCTTCGGCCTGCGGGTCTCCCAGCCCTCGGCCCACAGGTCGAAGTGGGCGCGCTGCTGGGGGTGTTCGGCCGCCGCGTCCACGTCCAGCTCGACACCGAGCCCGGGGGCGTGGGAGAGGGCGAAGCAGCCGGTCTCCGGGTCCACGCGCGGCGCGCCTTTGACGACCTGCTGGATCTCGGCGTCCGCGAAGTCGTTGAAGTGCTCCAGGACCTTGAAGTTGGGCGTGGTGAAGCCGACCTGGAGGCTGGCGGCGGTCAGCACGGGGCCGCCGACGTTGTGCGGGGCCACCAGCGTGTAGTGGGTCTCGGCGGTGGCCGCCAGCTTGCGGGTCTCCGCGATGCCGCCGAGGTGGCCGAGATCGGGCTGGATGATGTCGGCGGCCTGGCTCTCGAACAGCTCCCGGTACTCGATCCGGTCGTGGATGCGCTCGCCGGTGGCCACCGGCATCTCCACCTTCGCGGCCACCTTGGCCAGCGCCTTGAGGTTCTCCGGCGGCACCGGCTCCTCCAGCCACGCGGGCCGGTACGGCGCCATCTCGCGGGCCAGCCGGACGGCGGTGGCCGGAGCGAAGCGGCCGTGCATCTCCAGCATGAGTTCGGCCCCGGGGCCGATGGCGTCGCGCACCGCCTCGATGAGGGAGACCGCGTAGCGCGTCTCCTCCCAGGACAGTTCGAGGTGCCCGGTGCCGAAGGGGTCGATCTTCAGGGCCCGGTAGCCGCGTGCCATGACGTTCTTGGCGGCCTGGTGGTACGCCTCGGGGGTGCGCTCGGTGGTGTACCAGCCATTGGCGTACGCCGGGACCCTGTCGGTGACGTTGCCGCCCAGCAACTGCCAGACGGGCACGCCCAGCGCCTTGCCCTTGATGTCCCAGCAGGCCGTCTCGACACAGGCGATGCCGGACATCACGATCTCGCCCGCGCGCCCGTAGTCCCCGTACTTCATGCGCCGTACCAGGTCCTCGGTGCGGAACGGGTCGGAGCCGGCGATGTGGTTGGCCTCCGCCTCGCGCAGATAGCCGAGCAGCGCGTCGGTGTGGCCCAGCATCCGCGTCTCACCGACGCCGGTGAGCCCTTCGTCGGTGTGGACCTGGACAAAGGTCAGGTTCCGCCAAGGCGTTCCGACCACGTGGGTGCTGATGCCGGTGATGCGCACGAGAGCCGCTCCCTGTCGCTCGCTGCCGCTGAGCCGTGTTCACTGCACGACTTGTTCGAGATTTCGTCACACGTTCGAAATAGCGATGCGACAGTAGGAAGAGGGCCGGGGGGTGTCAATGGCCCCGGCACCGCTTTCCGCACGGGGTTCTGCCCGGGCGGGCGCTCAGGGGCGGGGTGTGATGCTGCTGTGGATGCGGTAGCGGCTGGGCTCCTCGCCGTCGCGCGGGGGCCGCAGCCGGACGGCGACCGGACCCGCGAAGCTGTAGTGCCGCTCGGCGGCGTGCCGCCGCACCTCGGACGCGAGCCGCTCACCCACCGCGTCCGCCTCCTCCTCCAGCCGCGCATAGCTGTCGGCCGGCAGCTCCAGCACGAAGGAGTTGGGGACGACGGTGCGGCCCCAGCCCACGATCACCGCCTTGGCCTCGCACTCCCGGCGCAGCATCCCGACCACCTCGACCCGCTCGCCGCCGCTCGGGCGCAGCAGCGCCCACAGCGAACTGGAGAGGCGCTCCATCCTGGTCTCGACGTCCTGCAAAAACCTCATCGCTCCCCGCTGCCCGCCCGGCGGGCCCGCCATGTCCCCCCGATCGGGTGGTACGGCGCACAGGGTCCGCCGGCCGGGCACCGTCCCCGTCCCCGGCGGGAACAGGGGCGGGCCCGGGGGGCGGGTCCGGGGAGCGGGAAGGTGTCAGCTTCGGCGGGCCTCCGTGTGCAGGCCCAGGGCCTGCACCAGCTCCTGGACGTTGCGGTAGCGGGCGTCCGCGGGGAGGCCGGCGGCGAGGTCGACGAGCCGGTCGGGGGCGTGCTCCGCGCGGAGCGCGTCGAGCACCTCCTCGCGGCCCGTCGGATACAGGTGGCGGCCCAGGTACCGGGCGATCTCGGAGCGCAGTTCCACATCGCGCGGTGTCATCCCGGCGGGGGTGCCGCCGGTCCGCAGGGCCTGCGGGTCGCGGTCGGCCTCCGGCTGGTCCTCGCCGGACGGCTCCATCTCGCGGGCTTCCTCACGGTTCGAACGCAGATCACCGCGGAGCCGCTTCTTGGCCTCGTCGTCCTGGATCCGGCCGTTCTTGTCGTTCTCCTGCATGGTGTGCTCCTTACGTGCTGAGCAGACAGAAGGAGGCGCCCTTCGGGTCACGGAGAGTCGCCGTCCGCCCCAGCGGGGAGGGGCGGGGTGGCGTGGCGACCTCGCCACCCTCCCGTTCCGCGGCGTCCACCGCCGCGTCGAGGTCGGGTACCCGGAAATACGGCTCCCATCGCGCGCGGATGCGCGGGTCGGGCGGCGACTCGGGGGCTCCTCCGCGCAGCCCGGCCACGGCGTGGCCGTCCACGCGCACGACGATCTCGTCGTACTGCTCCTCATAGGTGACCCCGTGGCTGGGGTCGTCCATCCAGTCGAAGATCTCGCCGTAGAAGACGGCGGCGGCGAAGGCGTCCGGGGTGTGCAGCTGGAGCCAGGCGGGGGCGGGCCCCGAGCCCACCCCCCAGGAGGCGGGCCCGTCGCCCTGCCAGAGCCCGAAGGGGGCGCCCGACTGGTCCGCCGCGATGACGGAGCGGCCGCCGCCCGTGCGCAGCGGGCCGACCGCGACGGTCGCCCCGCGCTCGGCGATGCGCTCGGCGACCACGTCGGCGTCCTCGACGTGGAAGTAGACCGTCCACCGCTCGGCCTCCGGGCCCGCGCCCTCGGCCAGCGGGTTGAGCCCCGCCACCGGCTGACCGCCGACCGTGGCGACCCGGGAGTCCGGGCCGTCGGAGGCGGCCTCGAAGGACCAGCCCAGCACGGGACCGTAGAACTCTTCGGCGGCCCGTTGATCGGGGGTCATCAGACTGACCCAGCAGGGCACTCCGCCGACCGAAGCCATCTGTCCGCCTTTCCGCCGCGTGCGGAAACGTCGCGTGCTCCACTCAGGGTACATAGCGGTGCGTGGGGAACATAACGGACAGCGTGCGTTCGGGTGCGCACCCGGAAGCGGGGCTTCGGCAGGGCGGCAGCGGCCCTCAGCGCTCCAGCCTGAGGGTGGCGATCTCCCAGGGCCGCAGCCGGAGCACGGCACTCCCCCCGTCCACGGCGCTCTCCGGAGCCGGGTCCGCGCCCCCTCCCAGGGGGCGGCCCAGCAGGTCGCACCGCATCACGGTGCGCAGCCCCGGCAGGGTGAGCCGGGCCGTGGCCGGGCGCGGTGTCAGGGCCACGAGCCGCACCTCCAGTCCGCCCTCCCGCTCCCGTACCGCGCTGAGGGTGACGCCCTCGCCCGTGACGCCCAGCCCCTCGCCGGCGCCGGGCAGCGGGGTGGCCGCGGGCGCTGTGCCGTGCAGCGCGGCGAACGGGTGCCGGAAGGACTCGGCCGCCTCGTGGACGGGGGCCTCGTGCCACTCCCCCGCGTACGGCAGCAGGCCGAAGGTGACCGTGCGCACACCGCGGCACTGGGCCTGCGGGGTGGCGAACTCGCCGCCGGCCGGCTCGTCACGCCACACGTGCCGGTTGCGGGACATCTGCCCGGTCGGGCGCAGCAGCGTCAGCGCCAGCTCGCCGCCGTCCGCCACCAGTTCGTACTCGGTGGCGTGCTCCAGGAGCACGGCGGCGCCGCCCGCCGCCACGAACGCGGAGGCGGGGAAGGTGGGCAGCGGCTCCTCGCCGGAACCGCCCTCCGCACGCAGCCCGCGCTCCACCACGGCGAACTGCCCCTCGCCGTAGGAGGTCCGGGCGCGGCGCGGCAGCGGGACGTGCAGCCGGACCCGGTGGTCGTCGCTGCGGTTGTCGAAGGAGACGGCCAGCCTGACGAACCGCTCCCCGGCCCGCAGTTCCAGCCGGGTGGTCACGACGGTCGGCTCGGTGGCGGCCGTACGGCCATGAGCGGCGAAGTCCCCGGCGGCCGGCCAGGCGTAGCGGCGGACGACCTGAACGGCGCCGGTCAGCGGGCCCTTGGCGACGCGCCGGACGGTGACCTCCTCGGGCCGCTCGACCAGGACGTCGTGTGCGGGCGGCGCGTAGTTGTAGGTGTCGCCCAGGTCGCCGCCGTCCACGATCCGCCCCGCGCCCCTCAGCTCGACGCCGTCGGCCGTGCGCGCCGTGAAGGTGCCGTCCTCGGCAATCTCCACCCGCAGCAGGCCGTTGTCCAGGGCGCGGTCCGCCACGCCGACCGGGTGCGCGGGCCCGGGTGCCGCTCCGGGCACGGCGCGCACGGCGGTGTGGCCCAGCGCCGGTGCGGACACCAGCGCGGCGACCCGCTGCCGGGGCTCCGCCTCGATGACCACCCGCCATTCGCCCTCGGGCCGCGCCCGCTCCAGGGCCGCCTTCACCTCGGTGAGGTCGAAGGGCAGTTCGCTGCGGCGGGCGACGGTGAAGTGCAGCAGCCGCTCCGCGGGAGCCACACGCCAGGCGGTGATCTCCCGGCCGTACAGCTCGCTGCCGTGCACCCGGGCCAGCACGGTGGACAGCCGTCCGGCGGGGACGGTGTCGTCGGCCAGCAGCGTCGGCGCCGCGGCGACCGGCTGGGCGGGGAAGACGGTGCCGTCGGCGGCGGCCAGATGGACGGGGCCCTCGCCGGGCACGTCCAGCTCCACCAGGTCGGTGCGCGGGGCGGGCGTCGGGTTGAACAGCAGATGCGCGTCGTGCGGGACCCGCCCGGACAGCCGGGCGCCGACCATGTCGCGTACGGCCAGGCCCAGTTGTTCCGCCTCCGCGATGCGGGCGGCGACCTGCTGGGCCGTCTCGTCGCAGCCGCAGCCGGTGACCGAGTCGTGGCACGACACCTCGATCAGCCGGTGCCAGGCCATCTCCAGGAAGCGCTCGGCGAGACCGTCGAACCAGAGCGCGGCCAGGGGTTCCGCGTACCGTTCGACGGCGCGCTCGGCGCGGGCCATCGCCTGCTTGAGCGGCGCCCGGACGGAGAGGACCCCGGGCAGGATGTTGGCCCGCGCGTGGCTGCGCAGTTCGCCGTGGACCGCGCGCAGCCCCTCCACCCCGGTGGGCTGCGCCGCGAAGTACTCGCCGAGGGTGGCCAGTCGCAGCCGCACCCCGCCACCGCCGGTGCCGTCCTCGGCGTGCCGGGCGTTGTGCCGCTCCAGCAGGTCGGCCAGGTCGGCGGCGGGCGCCGTGTGGTCGGAGCCGTACATCGCGAGCATCGGGGAGCCGTCGGGCCGCCAGGGGCGGAGCTTGGCGGCGACCTCGCGGGCCCGCTCCGCGACCCGTCCGGGGTCGTCGAAGAGCCCGGCGGCGCTGCCGTACCCGCCCGCCGCCAGGTACTCGGTGCGGATCGCGGTGCCGTCGGGTGCCGTCCAGGCGAAGGCGTGGCTGTCCACGGCGGCCGGGACGCCCCGCCACACGCAGGCGTGGGCGATCCCGGCGCCCCGCAGGATCTGGGGCATCTGCGCGCAGTGCCCGAACATGTCGGGCAGGTAGCCGACGCGCAGCCAGCCGCCCCTCTCCTGGCTGCGCCGCAGGCCGAGTTCCAGGTTGCGGACGATGTTCTCGCCCGAGCACAGGAACTCGTCCAGGAGGATGTGCCACGGCCCGACGGCCAGCCGCCCCTCCTTCACCAGGGCCGTCAGCCGCTCGCGCCGCTCGGGCCGCACCTCCAGGTAGTCGTCCACGGCGACGGCCTGCCCGTCGAGGGTGAAGCGCTGGCGGGGGTCGGCCTCCATGCGCTCCAGCACCTCGTCCAGCAGTCCGATCAGCTGGAGGCGGAACTGCTGGAAGGGCAGGTACCACTCGCGGTCCCAGTGGGTGTGCGGGACGATCACCAGCTCGTCGGTCATGGTCACGGCCCTTCTCTGCCGAGGGGTGGAGGGGAAGGCTCCGCCGGGACGCGGGCTGCCCGGCGCGGTCAGGTGCTCAGGGCGAGGACGCCGCCCTGGTGGGTCTCCAGGCGGTGCACCCCACGGGGCGCGGCCGGCAGGCGTACGGTGTCGCCCCGGACGACGCGGCGTTCCCCGTCGGGCCGCACCAGCACGGTGCCGTCGGCGTCGAGGGCGAGGAGTTCGCCGCCGTACCGCAGCAGGACGGGCGCGTCGGGCGCGGCCGACACGGCGGTGTGCCCGGCGGCGAGGCCGCCGAGGACGTCACCGTCCCGGCACAGCACCCAGGTGGTGGGGGCGCCGAGGGGACGGCCGTCCTGGGGGCGGTGGAAGTCGCTGCCGCCCAGCGGGACGAGGTCCTCGCGCCAGGCGCGCGCCCAGGCCAGGGGCGCCCCGTGCCGGCGGTCGGTCCAGGTGTGGTGCCACAGTTCGGCGTGCCGGGGCCGGCGCCGGGTGAAGGGCAGTTGCCAGGCGCAGTCGCCGGCGAGCGGGTGGTTGACCGACAGCACGCCGCCGTGCGCTTCCGCGCGGGCCAGCCAGGAGTCGGCGCCGCGCCGGAAGTCGATCCATCCGGTGTCCCCGAACACGTTGGCGTGTCCCAGGTCGGTGGTGACCTCCTGGCCGGGCAGCAGGAGGACGTCCTGGCGCGCCCCGGCGGCGGGCAGCAGGGGATGGTGGCTGACGGTGTTGTGGTCGGTCACGGCCAGGAAGTCGAGCCCGGCGAGGGCCGCGCACCGTGCCAGTTCGTCGACGGTGAGGGAACCGTCGCTGTGCACGGTGTGGGCGTGCAGGTCGCCGGCGAGCCAGCGGGCGCCGTCGGCCGCGGGCACCGCCCGGCGGGACCGCCGCTCCCGGGGCGCGACCGGAGGCGGCGGCAGGTCTTCGGGCGGTGGGGCGGGGGTCCGCCCGGTGGCCAGCGCCCGTACCCGGTAGGGCAGGCCCTCCGGCGGAATCCGGTGCAGCCGCACCAGCACCCGCCAGGTCCCGGGGTGGAGCGGGCCGGGCAGGTAGCCGGGGGTCGCCCACCCCTGGGTCACCGTGAAGGTGTCCCGGGCGCCCCCGGACCAGCCGCGGAACTCCCCCTCGGGGCCGAGCAGTCCCAGATCGAGCACGCCCCGGCCGGGCGGGTGGGAGAGGGCGACCGTCAGCGCGCCCGTACCGCGCGGCACCTCGACGGGCAGCTCCCGCAGGATCGCGCGCGCCCGCTGCTCCATGGTGAAGGTGCCGGCGTGCACCTGCTCGCGCGCCGTCAAGCGGGCACCTGCGCGGCGGGCGCGGGCGCTGCGGTGACCAGGCTTCCGTCGCGGTAGAGCAGCGCCCTCTCACCGCGCGGCACGGCCCACCCGCGGGTGCCGACGGCCGGCTCGTGGTCCTCCGGCACCACGACCTGGACGCTCGTGGTGCCGTCGGCGCACTCCAGGGTGACGAGCTGCGCGCTGCCGAGGTTCTCCACCACCGAGACGGTGCCCTCCAGGGCGGCGCCGACCGCCTCGTCGGACCAGCGCAGATACTCGGGGCGGATCCCGTAGACGAGCTTCTCCCCCTCCGCGACGAGCGAGGCGGCGTGCTCGGGCACCGGCAGTTCGCGGCCCGCGACGAGCACCGCCCGGCCGCCGTCAGTCACCCGCGCTTCCAGCAGGTTCATCGGCGTGGACCCGATGAAGGAGGCCACGAAGGTGCCGGCCGGGCGGCGGAAGACCTCGGTGGGGGTGCCGACCTGGCGCAGTTCGCCGCCCTCCATGACGGCGACGCGGTCGGCCAGGGCGAGGGCCTCGGCCTGGTCGTGGGTGACGAAGACCGTCGTGACGCCCAGTTCGCGCTGGAGTTTCTTGAGGAACGTCCGCGCCTCCAGGCGCATCCGCGCGTCGAGGTTGGAGAGAGGTTCGTCCAGCAGGAAGACCCCGGGGTGGCAGGCCATGGCGCGGGCGAGGGCGGCACGCTGCTGCTGGCCGCCGGACAGCTGGCCCGGCCGGCGCTCCCCCAGGTGTCCCAGGCCCAGTTCCTCGGCCGTCTCGCGGGCCTTGGCGGTGCGTTCGGCCCGGCCCACCTTCTTGATCTTCAGGGGGTAGGCGATGTTCTCGGTGACGGTCATGTGCGGGAAGAGGGCGTAGTCCTGGAAGACCATGGCGATGCCGCGGTCGCCGGGCGGCAGCGCCGTCACGTCCCGGCCGCCGATGTGGACGCTGCCCCCCGTGGCGGCCTCCAGGCCGGCGATGGTGCGCAGCAGGGTGGACTTGCCGCACCCGGAGGGGCCCAGCAGCGCGAAGAACTCGCCGTCCCGCACGGTCAGGTCGACGCCGCCGAGCGCCCGTACGCCGCCGGGGTAGACCTTGGCGAGCCAGTTCAGGGTGATGTCTGCCATCAGGCCTTGATCCCTCCATGGAAGCGGAATCCGTAGCGGCGGCTGACGAAGAGGAACATCAGCACGACCGGCAGCGAGTACAGGAGCGAGAAGGTGGAGATGAGCGCCAGGTCGGGCTGGCCGCCCTCGGTGTAGAAGGTGTACATGACCACGGCGGCGGGCGACTTGTCGGGCGAGCGCAGGAGCAGGAACGGAATGAGGAAGTTGCCCCACACCTGGGCGACCGTCCACACGCCCACGGTCGCGAGGCCGGGCCGCACCACGGGCACCACGACGTCCTTCATGACGCGCAGCGGCGAGGCGCCGAAGACCCGCGCCGACTCCTCGTAGGAGCGGGGCGTGGTGTCCATGAAGTCCTTGAGGATGAAGATGGCGGCGGGGAGCAGTCCGCCGGTCAGCACTAGGATCACGCCCAGGTAGCTGTCGACCAGGTTCAGTTCCGCCGCCAGCAGGAAGATCGGGACCATCGCCGCCGTCCCGGTCACGATGGAGGACAGCAGCAGCAGCGCGTACAGGAGACCGTCCCGGCCGCGGAGCCGTACCCGGCTGAGGGCGTAGGCGGCGAGCGCGGAGAGACCGACGACGAGCACGGCGCTGCCGACGGCCAGGACGAGCGAACTGGCCAGGGAGTCCACGGCGTTGGGGTTGTGCCACAGCCGCCGGAAGCTGTCGAGGGTGAACTCGGGCAGCGAGGCGGTGACGCCGGGGTGCCGGTCGAAGGGCGCGGCGGCCAGCCACAGCATGGGCAGGGCGAAGAAGCCGAGCGCGAGGGCCACGAGCAGGTAGGCGCCGACGCCGCGCAGCAGTTGGCCGACCGGGCCGCGCCCCGGTCCGTGGTCGTCGGCCGGCCTTGGTGCGGTGGGGGCGCTCATGCGGTCTCCTCCTTCGCCTCCCGGGCGGCGGGCGTCCTGGCCGTGCCGTGCGTCCGGGCCGCCCCGCGCGTCCTGCCCGTCCCTCGCGTCTTGTTGTTCTGCCCGAGCAGCCGCAGGTAGACCACCGCGACGACGAGGTTGATGAGCAGCATCAGGAAGGAGACGGCCGCACCGTAGCCCAGCTCGCCGCCGCCGAGCGCGGTCTTGTAGATGTGGACGGGCAGCGTCTCGCTCTTCCCGTCCGGGCCGCCGGCGGTGATGAGGAACGGGGTGAAGTCGTTGAAGGTCCACAGGCTGATCAGCAGCAGGTTCGTCAGCACGTGGCCGCGGATGCGGGGGAAGACGACGTCCCGCAGCAGCTGCGGGCCGCTCGCCCCCGCGAGTCTGGCGGTCTCCAGGTGGGAGGCGGGGACGTTCCCCAGGGCCGCGCTGTAGAGCATCATCGAGAAGGCGCTGCCGCGCCAGATGTTGTAGACGGTGATCGAGAGCATCGGGTGGTCCAGCAGCCAGGCGGCGCCGGGCGTGTGGAGCAGGGTGTTGAGGGTGCCGCCGTCCCGGTCGAGGAAGGCGATCCACAAGAACGCCACCACGGAGCTGGGCAGGATCCAGGCGAGCATGACGAGCGCTTCGAGGGTGGCCTTGAGCCATCCGGTGCGCTCCCGCATCCACCAGGCCAGGGCGAAGCCGAGGCCGGCCTGGCCGATGACGGCGGAGCCGAGGACGAACAGCAGGGTGAGCCACAGGGAGTGCCAGAAGCCGTCGTCGCCCAGCGCCCTGGTGAGGTTGCCGGTCCCGACGAAGGAGGGGTCGATGGCGGGGATGCCGGTCAGCCGGTAGTCGGTCGCGCCCAGGTAGAGCGTCCAGACGGCGGGCAGGACGAGGAAGAGGGCGATCAGCACCAGCGCGGGCGCCACGAAGGCGGCGGCCCTGCGTCTGCCGAGTCCTGCCGCGTCCTGCTCGCCCCCCGGGCGGCCCGCCCCGTCCCGCTCGTGGCGGGCCGCCCGGGAGGCGCGCTCAGCCGATGATGTGGTCGCTGCCACCGAGCACCTCCTGCAGTTCCTTGCGGTACGCCTGTGCGGCGTGGTCGGGGTCCGTGCCCCCCACGACGTGGGCGGTGGCCTCCTGGAGTGCGAGGGAGACCGCGGTGTAGGCGGCGAGCGGGGGGCGGAAGGTGGTGACGGGGAGTGCCTTGCCGGCGCAGAAGCGGAGCATGGGGTCCTGGTCGAGGACCGCGTCGTTGACGTCGTCCCGTTCGGTGATCATGGCCCTGTCACCGAGGCGCGCCTTCAGCGCCGCCGCGGAGTGCAGGGCCGTCAGGAGTTCGAAGGCCAGCCGGGGGTGGCGGGTGTGCGGGTTGAGGACGTGGACGGCGCCGCCCGAGAGGCTGATGTGGTCCCGTCCGCCGAGTCCCTCGCCCGGGGCACGGGCGGGGAAGAGGGCATATCCGACATCGTTGTCACGCCGTTTCATGGGAGCGGTCCCCGTCCCGGGAGCGATCACGTCGCGCCAGAAGTAGTCGCCCTCGGCCAGGATGCCGAGCCTGCCCTCGGAGAACCGTTCGAAGGACTTGTCGCGGCCCTTGGCCTCCTGCTGGAGCCTCGGGTCGCCGAGGCCGTGCCGGTAGATCTCGCGGTAGAAGCGGAGCACGGCCTTCAGCTGCGGTGTGGCGCCGTACCACCGCTCCCCCCTGGCGATCCGGCCGCCCGCCCCCGCCAGCAGCGGAAGCACCCCCTGCATGGTGGTGGCCTCGCCCATCGCCGTCCCCGCGTTGATCTGGAGCGGGGTGACACCGTCCAGGCGCCTCAGCCGGCGGGCGGCGTCCAGTACGTCGCGCCAGCTCGCCGGCCGCCAGTCGGCCGGCAGCCCCGCCCTGCGGAAGAGCGGCTTGTGGAAGAAGAGCACCCGGGCGTCGGTGCCCGCCGGTATGCCGTAGAGCCTGCCCTCGAAACGGGCGAGCGAGCGCACCTTCGGGCCGATCTGCCGCCAGCCCTCCCAGTCGGCCCCCGCGGGCCCCACCACGTCGCGCAGCGGCCGGATGTAGCCGGCCTGCGCGAACTCGCCGACCCAGATGCCGTCCAGGCCCATCACGTCGGGGCCGGCCTGCGCCTTGAGGTCGAGGGCGAGCTTCGTCTTGTACTGCTCGTCGTCGACGCCGCTGGGCAGGTACCTGACGCGGACCTCGACGCCCTTGGCGCGCTGCTGCCGCACGAAGCGGGGTATCACCCACTTCTCGATCCAGTCGGCCTCGTCGGCGTTCTTGCCGCCGGAGACGGCGTTGGTGGCGACGGTGAGGGCGGTCCCGCCCCCGCCCCGCTCCCCCCGTGGATCCAGCGGGCTCCCGCAGCCCGCGAGCGCCGCCGAGCCCGCCCCCAGGACGGCGGCGGTCAGCGCGGTGCGCCGCGCGATGACTCCCATCCGGGCCCCTCCTTGCGCCAGAGGTCGTGCCCGAAGACTGGCACGGGGCCCGCATGACGTAAAGAGATGTTGTCCTTACATCCACATCACTGTCACGCCGTCGCACCCGTCACGTCCACCACGTGTCGCCACGCCTTGCCCGGGCGCCCCGGACAACCCCGCGGGGCTCAGCGCATATGGCGTCTGGTGGCACGGGCGGTGATGCGGTAGCCCGCCCAGACGAAGGCGATCAGGGCGACGACGATCCCGATGAGCAGCAGGTAGAACAGGCCCTTGAGGACCGCGCCGAAGATCCCCAGCAGGATCGCCACGAGGACCAGGAAGAGGAACAGCGCCATGTCGTCCTCCCTGCTCAGCGGCGGGCGAGGCGGCGTTCGCCGCCCGCTCCCTGGGCGTATTCCAGTTCGTAGTGCGCGAAGACGGCCGCCTCGTCCTCGGCGGGCAGCACATCGTCGGTCCCGATGGAGGGGGCGTCCTTCACCAGGCTCTTGGGGTACTTGACCTTCAGATACCGGGGTCCGACCGTGGCCCCCGCCAGCGGAACGAAGACGAGGCGGTGGCGTCCGGGCAGTCCGACGGTCACGGTCGCGAAGGAGGGGCGGTCGGTGGCGGTGTCCACGTACACCGACTCCAGCGTGCCGATCTTGTTGCCGCCCTCGTCGACCACGTCGTGTCCGCGCCACTCGCGGATGTCGTCCGGTTCGAACATCTCTTCCTCCACGTGTGCGCCCTGCTTCCATGGTGGCACCGGCACGGCGGGGGCGCGGGGAGCGGCGCGTCGGCACGGCGCGCCCGCCCCTCGCACGTGCCGCCCGCGGCACGGCGGGTTCCCCGGGAGGGGCCGGACACGCCCGGATGGCGGAGCGGTCCCGCCAACTTCCGCCCGCCCGGCCCCGCTTGTCGGCCGAACGGGGGTCTGGCAGGGCCGGACCGCCGCTGGTACGTTCCTGATCCGCTTCACCGCCACGGGAGGGCCGAGAAGGGGGAGGGCCGTATGGAGGGCCGCGTGGAGACCCGTCGCACCGTCCTCCGCGCCCCCGTGCTGGTCGCCCTCCTCGCCGTGCTGGTCACGGCGTGCGGCGCGCTGACGCCGGGGAGCGCGGCGGACCCGGACCGCCCCAGGACCGTGCCGTCGGGCACGGCCGTCCCCGACGGGCCCGTCAGGCTCACGCTCACCTTCGCGGACGCGCCCGCGATGGTGGACGCGCTGGTGGCGGCCTTCCACAAGAAGCACCCGGACATCACCATCGAGCCGCGGTACACGCAGTTCGCGGACTACGTGAAGAGCGTCAAGCTCACCATGGCCTCCGACACCGCGCCGGACCTGGCGCAGTTCGCCGTCGGCATGGACGACATCGCCGAGCGCGGCGACATCCTGGACCTGGGGCCGTACCGGGACGCCTACGGCTGGCGGAGGAAGCTCCCCGCCGCGAGCCTGGACCAGCTCACCGGCCCGGCGGCCGGGCGCACCGCCTCCCGGCAGCGTCTGTACGGGGTGCCGGCGGGGCTGTCGATGACCGGGATCTACTACAACCGGGAGCTGGCCCGGAAGGCGGGGATCACCCGGCCGCCGCGCACCCTGGCGGAGTTCGACCGGCAGCTGGCCGCCGTCGAACGGGCGGGGATGACGCCGCTGGGTGTCGGCGCGCTCGACTCGGGCGGGCTGCACCTGTGGGCGGCGCTGCTGAACAACGCGATGCCGCCCGAGGAGTACCGCCGGTGGGTCAAGGGCGCCGACGGCGCCACCATCGAGACGAAGGAGGCGCTGGCGGCCACCAGGAAGCTGGCGGAGTGGAGCCGCGAGGGCTACTTCGCCGAGTCGGCCAACGGCACCACGCAGAACGACTCCACCGGCGAGTTCGTCCGCGGCCGCAGCGTCTTCCTCGTCAACGGCAACTGGGCGGCCGGACAGCTGTCCGAGGCGATGGGGAAGAAGGCGGGCTTCTTCCTGATGCCCGGCGCGCGGCCGGGCGCCCGCGCGGTCTCCTCCGGTTTCAGCGTCTCCTACGCGGTCTCCTCGCGGACCAGGCATCCGCAGGCCGCCGGCGCCTTCCTCGACTTCCTCACCTCGAAGGAGGCGCAGCGGATCGTCGCCGCCAACGGCTTCCTGCCCACCGACGAGGACGCCGTGCCCGTGCCGGAGGGCGTCCTGGGCGAGGTGGCGCGGGCCCACCGGCGCGTCACCGCGGACGAGGGGATGAACCACTTCCCCGACTTCGCCGCGCCCGGCATGCTCGACCCGCTGCGCGCGGGGGTGCAGAAGCTGATAGCGGGCCGTACGACGCCCGAGGCGTATCTCGACTCGCTCCAGGACGTCTGGGACGAGCGGTACGGACGCTGACCACGAGACGACGCCGACCACGAGACGGGGACTCAGGGGAGGACGATGACGCGCTCGGTCCGGCACGGCGCGCACGGCGCACGCGACGCCCGCAACCCCCGGGCGCGCCGCTCCCGGCGCGCCTGGCGCGGATACCTCTACGTGCTGCCCGCCCTGCTCGTCTATCTGACGTTCGCCGTGCTGCCCGCGCTGCACACCGCGTATCTGTCGCTGTTCGCGTGGGACGGGGTGACGCTGGGCGAGTGGGTGGGGCTCGACAACTACCGCGAGGTCTTCGCCGACCCCGCGCTGCGCGGCTCGGTGCTCCACGCGCTGGTCCTCGTGGTCTTCTTCTCCGGCCTGCCGATCCTGGCGGGCCTGGCCATGACCGGGCTGCTCTCCCCCGGGCGGTCGCCGGGCGGCGCCCTGGGCCGCCGCCGGGGCCTGAGCGCCTACCGGCTGCTGTTCATGCTGCCGCAGGTGGTGCCGCTGGTGGCGGTGGGCGTGACCTGGCGCTGGCTGTACGGCGCGGACGGGCTGATCAACGAGACGCTGGAGGGGATCGGGCTCGGCGGCTGGACGCGCGCGTGGCTGGGCGACTTCGACTGGGCCCTGGTCGCGGTGGGGCTGGTGGGCACCTGGGTGCTCAGCGGGCTGTGCATGATGCTGTTCCTCAGCGGGGTCCACAAGATCGATCCGCAGCTGTACGAGGCCGCGCGGCTGGACGGCGCCGGCCCGGTACGGGAGTTCGTCTCGGTCACGCTTCCGCAGCTGCGCGGCGAGCTGGCCGTCGCGCTGACGGTGACCCTCGTCGCCGCGCTGGCCGGCTTCGACATCGTCTATGTGACCACGGGCGGCGGTCCCGGCGAGGAGACGACCGTGCCCGGACTGCTCGTCTACCGGCTGGCCTTCTCCGACGGGAAGGTGGGGCTGGCCTCGGCGCTCGGTGTGGTGCTGAGCCTGCTGATCCTGGTGCTGGTCTACGTCGTGGGCCGGCTGTCGAGGCCGGGGAGGACACCCGCGTGAACGCCGCCCGGACGGAGCGCTGGTCGGGGTACGCCCTGCTGACCGTGCTGGCCGTCGCCGTCGTCATCCCGTTCCTCAGCGTCTTCCTCGCCTCCATGCAGCCCTCGGGCGAGCCCGTGGTGGGCATGGCCTGGCCCGAGCGGTGGAGCCTGGACAACTACCGGCAGGCGTGGACGGTGGCGGGCTTCTCGGACCTGATGCGCTCCAGCCTGATCATCGCCCTGGGCGTGGTGCCCGCCACGGTGGTGCTCTCCGGACTGGCGGGGTACGCGCTGGGGACGATGCGGCTCCCGGGCGGCGACGGGGTCGCGGCGCTGTTCGTGGCCGGCCTGACGATCCCCGTCGAACTGGTCGTGGTGCCGCTCTACTTCGACCTGCGCGGCGTCGGCCTGACGGACTCCTACCTGGGCGTCGTCCTGGTGGAGATCGCGCTGTTCCTGCCGTTCGGCGTCTTCTGGATGCGGACGCACTTCCGTACGACCCCGCCCTCACTGGTGGAGGCGGCGCTGATCGACGGCGCCTCGTCGTGGACGATCCTCGTCCGGGTGCTGCTGCCGCCGGCCCGGCCCGCGCTCTCCACGCTCGGGGTACTGGTGTTCATGTGGTCCTGGAACCAGTTCCTGCTGGTGCTGGTGCTCGTCCAGGACGCGACGAAGCGGACGGCGCCGGCCGGGCTGGGGTTCTTCGTCGGGCAGAACAACACGGACGTACCGATGCTGGCGGCCGGCACGATCCTGGTGATGCTGCCCATCACGCTCGCATATCTGCTGTTCCAGCGGAGCTTTGTCGCGGGCTTGCTGCAGGGCGCTCTCAAGGGCTGAACCACCGGGTCATCGGCACCTCTGTTCGTATACCGATCCTTCGTTCGAGCGACCCGAGCGATTGCTTTCCGCCGTTGCGGCCGAAAAGCCGTGGGTCCGAGCAAAACTCCCCGCTTCTCCCGGGCGAGTTAACCGATTGTTCACCCGACGCACAGTGAATCGACACACCCTGTGGGTGACGATGGAGGCCCCCAGCGGGTGACCGGTGACCGGGAGGAGGACGATGCGACGCAGTGTGACCGTCGTACGGATGTGTGTCCACGCCTTCGCCCTCCTCCTCTCCCTGCTGCTGGCCGCCGAGGGCGCGAGCGCCCTTCCCGCGCCCGGCGGCGAACGGACGTCCGTCGCCGTCACCCAGGTGAACAAGCCCGGCGAGGTCGAGCACGAGGGGAACACCTTCCACGCGCGCCGCGCCGTCCGGCTCCCGAGCGCCCCGCCGCCCCCCGGCGAGCACCCGTCGCCGGGAGGACGGCGCCCGTCCCCCGCGCACACCGCGCCGCACCCCGCCCCGCTCCCCGAGACCGGGAGCGCGGGGATGCCGTGGAGCAGATCCGTCGAGGTTCCCGTACTGCACCAGGTGTTCCGGCACTGATCGGGACCGCCGCAGCCGTCCGCCCGTGATCCCCGCCCGCGGGGAGCGGTGACGGCTGCGCCTCCCGCAGCACTCACCGTTGCCACATCTGGACGCAAGGTAACTCTCATGCGCTCTCTCATTCCGCACACACGTGCGTTCCCCGCACGGATACGTGACCGCGCCGACGAACGCGAGCACTACGGCAGGCTGGCCGCCGGCCAGTCACCCGAGGCCCTCTTCATCTCCTGCTCCGACGCGCGGGTCCAGCCCGCCGTCTTCACCGGAGCCCGCCCCGGCCAGCTGTTCGAGCTGCGCACCGCGGGCAACGCCGTCCCGCCCTACGGCGGCCCCGACCGGCCCAGCGGCGAGTCCGCCACCGTCGAATACGCCGTCCGCGTCCTCCAGGTGCCCGAGGTCGTGGTGTGCGGGCACTCGCACTGCGGCGCCGTCGGCGCCCGGGTGCGCGGCGACGACCTGGCGGCCGTTCCCGCCGTCGCCGGCTGGCTCGCCGCGCAACTGCCCCCGCCCTCCGAGCTGGCGGCCGACGAGCACGAGAGGCGGCAGCCCGACGTGTCCGCCGCCGTGCAGCGCCACGTCCGCGTCCAGCTTGCGCGGCTGCGGGACTATCCGTGCGTCGCGGAGCGGGAGTCGGCCGGTGAGCTGACGCTGCGCGGCTGGTTCTACGCCGTGGACACCGGCCAGGTCCACGAACTCGACACGCGCGCCGACGCGTTCCTCCCGCTCTGAGGTGCCCGCCATGACTCACACCAACTCCACGAACACCCCGCCGGGCCGCACGCCCCCGCCTCCGGCCGGGCGTCTCAACCCGCTGCGCGGCCGCGGCTCGCTGCGGGCCGACTTCACCGCCTCGCTGGTCGTCTTCCTGGTGGCGCTGCCGCTGTGCGTGGGCATCGCCGTCGCCTCGGGCGTACCGGCCGAAGTGGGGCTGATCACCGGCATCGTGGGCGGGCTGGTCACCGGGCTGCTGCCCGGCAGCAGCCTCCAGGTCTCCGGCCCCGCCGCCGGGCTGACCGTCCTGGTCTACGAGGCGGTGCAGACCTACGGGCTGGGCGGGCTCGGCGTCCTCGTCCTGGCAGCCGGACTGCTGCAACTGCTCATGGGAGCCCTGCGGCTGGGCCGCTGGTTCCGTGCGATCTCCGTCTCCGTCGTCCAGGGCATGCTCGCCGGGATCGGCCTGGTGCTGATCGCCGGTCAGCTCTACGCGCTGGCCGACGCCAAGGCCCCCGGCAGCGGCCCGGAGAAGCTGCTGGGCCTCGGCGGCCTGGTGCTGGACACCGTGGGCGACAGCGAGGCGCTGATCGCCGTGGCCGTCGGCACCGCCACCGTCGCGGTGCTGCTGGTGTGGCCCAAGTGGCGCGCCGGGGCCCGCGTGGTGCCGGCGCCGCTGGCCGCCGTCCTGCTGGCGACGGCCGCGACGGCCGGCTTCGACCTGCCGGTCGCCCGCGTCGAGGTGCAGGGGCTCTTCGACGCCGTCCGGCCGCCCGGCCTGGGCGACTTCGGCGGCCTCGCGTCGCTCGGCATGATCACCACCGTGCTGGCCTTCACCCTGATCGCCTCCGCCGAGTCGCTGTTCAGCGCGGCGGCCGTGGACCGGCTGCACGACGGGCCGCGTACCGACTACGACAAGGAGCTGATGGCCCAGGGAGCGGGCAACGCGGTGTGCGGCGCGCTGGGCGCGCTGCCGATGACGGCGGTCATCGTGCGCAGCTCGGCGAACGTGTCGGCCGGTGCCAGGACGAAGGCCTCCCGTGTGCTGCACGGCGTGTGGCTGCTGCTGTTCGCCGCCGCGTTCCCGGCCGCGCTGGGCATGATCCCGCTGTGCGCGCTGGCCGGCGTCCTGGTCCACGCGGGCTGGAAGCTGATCCCACTGCGGGAGCTGGGACCGATGTGGCGCGAACACCGCGCGGAGGCCGTGGTGCTGGCCGTCACGGCGCTGGCGATCGTGCTGACCGACATGTTCAAGGGCGTGCTGCTCGGACTGCTGATGGCGGTGGTCAAGACCGCGTGGGAGACCTCGCACGTGCACGTGGAGAGCGAGGAGATGGGCGAGGACCGGCCGCTGCGCGTCACGGTGCTGGGCAACGCCACCTTCCTGCGGCTGCCCAAGCTCCAGGACCAGTTGGACGCGCTGCCCGCCGACCGCCCGGTCGAGCTGCGCCTGGAGAAGCTGCGGCACATGGACCACGCCTGCGGGCTCGCCCTCTCCCAGTGGGAGGAGCAGCACAACAAGGCAGCGCGGCGCACCGGGGCCGTCCGGGGCGAGGAGGACGCTTCTAGCATGATCGGATGACACGGTTCGAGGGGTACGCGGCGCTGGTGACCGGCGCCGGGCAGGGCATCGGAGCGGCCGTCGCACACCGGCTCGCCGCGGAGGGCGCACGCGTCCTGGTCACCGACCGGGACGCGGCGCGCGCCGGGAGTGTGGCGGCGGCCGTCCGGGACGGCGGCGGCAGCGCCGAGGCGCACGGCTGCGACGTGACCGACGCGGCGGC
>NZ_VJOK01000001.1:1316000-1317474 GCF_013302895.1 Streptomyces albus subsp. chlorinus
CGTCGCGCGGGCCCAGGAGGCGTTCGGCGGGCTCGACGTCCTGGTCAACAACGCCTACTCCTGCCACCGCGACCCCGACCGCTTCGAGGAGTGGGAGGAGGCGCCCTGGTACGAGGACTTCGAGGTCACGCTGCACGGCGCGGCGCGCTGCGCCCGCGCCGCGCTGCCGCTGCTCGCGCGGTCCGGGGGCCGGGGCGCGATCGTCAACGTGGGCTCCGTCAACGCCGAACAGCACTTCGGCGACCACGCCTACAGCGCCGCCAAGGCCGGCCTCGCCTCCCTGACCCGCACCCTGGCGGTCGAGTCGGCCCCGCGCGGCGTACGGGTCAACCTCGTCGAACCGGGCACCGTGCGCACCGATGTGTGGCGGGACCGCGCCGCGATGCTGGAGCAGGCGCGCGCCCACTACCCGCTGGGCCGCGTCGGGGAGCCGGAGGACATCGCGGCGGCCGTCGCCTTCCTGGCGTCCCGCGACGCGGCCTGGGTCACCGGGGTGTCCCTGCCGGTGGACGGCGGTCTGCTGGTGTCCAACCTGGCGATGAACCGCACGATGGCGCGGTGAGGAGAGGCCGCCCCGGCCCCGTCCGGCGAACCGGGCGGGGCCGGGGCGGCGTCGCCTGCTCGCGCGGGCACTCGGTGCCGCGGGGCCTCAGACGTCCACGCCCCGGTTGCGCAGCCACGGCACGGGGTTGACGCCCGAGCCGACCTCCGGGGTGACGCGCACCTCGAAGTGCAGATGCGGGCCCGTGGAGTTGCCCGTGTTCCCGGACAGCCCGATGCGCTCGCCGGCCCGCACCCACTCGCCCTCCTTGACCTGGATCCGGGACAGGTGCGCGTACTGGGTGTAGTAGCCGTTGGCGTGCCGGAGGACGATCTGGTTGCCGAAGGGGCCGCCGCAGCTCGTCTCGACGACCCGCCCCGCGCCGACCGCCCGTACGGGGGTGCCGACGCCGACGGCGAAGTCCTGGCCGGTGTGGGTGTGCGCCCAGCGCTTGCCCGACGAGGCGAAGCCCGCCGAGAGCGTGTAGTCCTTCACGGGGGCGACCCACTTCTCGTCGCTGCCGCCCCCGTCCTTCGGCGGAGGGCTGTAGGCGCAGCCGCCGGACGCGCTGACGGGTACGGCCTGGAGGGCCGCGCGCGAGATGGGGCCGGCGGCCCGCGCCGCGCGCTCGGCGCGTGCCCGGCGCATCCGTTCCGTGGCCTGCGCGAGCCGCCGTTCCACGGTGCGCTTGGCCTGCCGTTGCCGGGCGGCGTTCGCCTTCAGCCTGCGCAGCTCCTTGCGCTCCCGGGCCCGGTCACCGACCAGCCGGTGCTGGGTGATCTCGGTGGTGCGCAGCAGCCGCTGGAAGGCGTGGTCGCCCTGGCGCTGGGAGCGGAGCCGGTCGAGCAGGGCGGTGGGCGAGTCGGCCAGCAGCAGCCGGGTGCCCGGGGCCCAGCCGCCCAGTTGGTACTGGAGGCGGGCCACGGCGCCCCA
>NZ_VJOK01000001.1:1317494-1326022 GCF_013302895.1 Streptomyces albus subsp. chlorinus
AGCAGTGCGGCCAGCGGGGCCGCCGCCCGTCTTTTTCGTACGACCTGAGTCATGCCACGATCGTGCGTCCGCGCGCGGCGGCCGACGGGTTCCACGGCCGCGGCACGCGGGCGGCTTGAGCCGTTCGCCGCAGTGTTCCGTCCCCGGGACGGGTGGTTTTCCCGCGCGGGGCGAGAGGGGTCTCAGGCGTGGGGGGAGACGCCGGCCTCTCCTCGCCGCTCCTCGCACCGCCCGCGGTCTCCGGCGGCCCCGCACCGGTCGCGGTCTCCGGCGGCCCCGTGCCGGTCACGGTCTCCGGTGTCCTGGCCGGGCCGCGGGCGCAGCAGCATCCAGGCCAGAGCGGCGGCGACGGCCAGCAGCAGCGCGCCGGCCAGGCCGGTGGCCCGGATGCCGTCGGCGAAGGCGTCGCGGGCCTCGGTCATCAGCGCCCGGCCCGCTCCGTCGCCGAGCCGGGCGGCGGTGGCCAGCGCGGCGCCCAGCGTCTCGCGTGCCGCCTCCAGCGCCCTGGCCGGCACGCCCGCGACCGGGTCGAGGCCCATGCGGTAGGCGGAGGACAGCACGCTGCCCAGGACGGCGACCCCGAGGGCCCCGCCCAGCTCGATGCCCGTCTCGGAGACGGCGGAGGCGGCACCGGCACGCTCGGGCGGGACGGTGGAGAGCACCATGTCGTTCGTCAGCGTCATCACGGTGCCCACGCCGAGGCTCACCAGGCAGAAGGCGAGGACGACCACGGCCACCCCGTGGCCGAGCGGGACGGCGGTCATGGCCGCGAACCCGAGCGCCGCGGTGGCCAGTCCGGCGCTGATCAGCTGCCGCGCCCCGGTGCGGCGGGCGGCCGCGGCGGCGAAGAACCCGGAGGCGACCGACAGGGCGGCGCCGGGCAGCAGCAACAGGCCGCCGCGCAGCGGGGAGAGTCCCTCCGAGAGCTGGAGGAACTGCGGGATGAAGAAGAGGGACCCGGCCATCACGAAGACGGTGAGCACATTGGTGACGATGGCGGCCGAGAAGCGGCGGATGCGGAAGAGGGTGATGTCGATGAGCGGGTCGGCGAGGGTGCGCTGGCGCCGCACGAAGACGGCGCCGAAGGCGAGGCCGGCCACCAGGAAGGGCAGCGAGAGCAGTTCGTCCCCGTGCGCGAAGCTCTTGATGGCGTAGACGACCGGCAGCACCGTCAGCAGGGTGAGCGCCGCGCTGGGCAGGTCGAAGCGCCCCGGTGCCGGGTCCTTCGTCTCGGGCACCAGCAGCGGCAGCCCGATCAGCGCCAGGACGACCAGCGGCAGGTTGATCAGGAAGACCGAGCCCCACCAGAAGTGCTCCAGGAGCAGTCCGCCGACGACCGGGCCGAGGGCCGAGCCGGCGCTGAAGGCGGAGCCCCAGGCGGCGACGGCCACCAGGCGCTGCCGCTCGTCGCGGAACATGCCGCGCAGCAGGGAGAGCGTGGAGGGCATCAGCGTGGCGCCCGCGACGCCGAGCAGGACGCGGGCCCCGATCAGCGCGGCGGCGCTGGGGGCGTAGGCGGCGAGCGCGGAGGCCAGGCCGAATCCGGCGCAGCCCGCCATCAGGAGCTTGCGCCTGCCTATGCGGTCCCCGACGGTGCCCATGGTCACCAGCAGTCCGGCCAGGACGAAGGAGTAGATGTCCACGAGCCACAGCAGCTGGGTGCTGGAGGGGGCGAGGTCCTCGCTGAGTGCGGGGACGGCGAAGCCGAGGACGGTGAGGTCCACCGCGATCAGCAGGACGGGCAGCGTGAGGACGACCAGGCCCGCCCATTCGCGCGGCCCGGCCTTCCCGGTCGCGTCGTGCGCCATGGGTCAGCTTCCTTCGTCTTCCGGCGTCGGCAGGTACGGCCGCGGCGTGTCAACCGATTTTTGTGTACGACCGTACATAAATTCGTGTACTAGAGTACACAAAAACCGCCGGACCGGAGAAAGGCGGGCAGCCCGATGGGAGCCAGGCGCGGGCCGGCCGACCCGGGTCGCCGGGAGCGGATCATGGCCGCCACCGAGCGCATCCTGCTGAAGGACGGCATCGCGGGGCTCAGCCACCGCGCCGTCGCACGCGAGGCCGGCGTCCCGCTCGGCTCGACGACGTACTACTTCGCCACCCTCGACGACCTCCTGCACGCGGCCATCCGCGCGCAGAGCGAGCGCTACGCCCGCCGGCTGCACGCCTGGGGCGAGCGGCTGGGCGAGGTCTCCCCGGCCGGACTGGTCGAGGCCCTGGCCGACCTGGTCGAGACACAGCTGCGCGACAACCGCGCCGAACTGGTGCTCTCCTTCGAACTGTCGGCCGCCGCCATGCGCAGGCCCGAGCTGCGCGAGGTGGCGCTGCTGTACGCGGAGACCGAGGCGAAGGTGCTGGGCGCCCACACGGACGAGCAGACCGCCCGGGCGCTCTCACACGTCCTGGACGGTCTGCTCCTGCGGTCCCTCGCCGGCGCGGCCCCGCCGTCCCGCGCCGCCGTCACAGCGTCCCTCGCGGCCCTGCTCACTCCCCGGGGTGCCTGAGGGGGCCGGCGCGGAGGGGCGCGGCGGCGGGGCGACGCCCGGTCAGCCGGGGCCTCCGCTGCCGAAGGAACCGCTCTTGCCGGGCTCCCACTTCTTGCGCCGCGGCGGCTCACCGGGGTGGTCCTCCCGGTCCCCGTAGTCGTGGACGCCGGTGTGCGGCAGGCGACGGACGCCGTCGCGCGGCATCTCGTCCGGCTCCCGGTTGGCGACGACCTCCTCGGTCGGCCCCTCGGGAGGCAGGTGCGGCTGGTCCTCGGGCTCGGGCGGCTCGGGCTCACGGTTACGCACCCGTATCCCCAGCCAGACCGCACCGATCAGCGCGATGACGATCAACAGACCGATCCCCAGCGGTGCCAGGCCCACGAGGTGGTCACGGGCCGCGATGTCCAAGGCTGTCTGGGTGACGTCCGCGTTCATGTGCTCAGCCCCCTTCGGCTCGCGGTGTCATCTGTCGGGGTTTCCGTGGTGGCCGGAAGAAAACGTCTTCCGCCCGGCTCCCCGCACGAGCCGCTCCGCGCCGGCGCGGGGCGGCTCACTCCCCCGACGAGGCGGCTTCCCGGCCGTTGACGGCGATCATGCCGGGGATCGCCATCAGCTCGGCGACCAGTTCCGGTACCGAGCCGCGCCCGGAGACGGCGAGCGTCAGCCGGGTACGCTCGGGGCGCACCTGGCCCGTCGCCTCCGCGTCGGTCTCGGTCACCACGAAGCCGCGCTGCGTGCACCGGGTCAGCGCGGTCCGCAGCACGCCCCGCCCCTCCTCGTAGGTCAGCCGCAGATGGCTGGGCTCGACGCCGGGGAGGTGGTCGCTGATCTTGGTGAAGCCCCAGACGGTGAGGAAGTGCAGCACCACCACGGCGATGGCCAGCAGCGGCAGCCCCGCGCCGCACGCCATACCGACGGCCGCCGAGACCCACACGATGGCCGCCGTCGTCAGCCCCCGCACCACGTCCCGGCGCAGGAAGATGACGCCGCCGCCGAGGAACCCGACCCCCGAGACCACCTGGGCGGCGATTCGCGACGGGTCGAAGGAGACGTCCTCGGTCCCCGTCAGATCGGCGAATCCGTACTTGCTCACCAGCATGAAGAGCGCGGCACCGAGCCCCACGAGGGCGTGGGTGCGCAGCCCCGCGCTCTTGCGTTTGGCCCGCCGCTCCAGGCCGATCAGCGAGGTCAGGACGAAGGCCAGGGCCAGGTCGGCGAACTGCGGCCAGCCCTGGCCCATGGAGGAGGAGAACGCGTCGCTCATATGTGCCGGTCTAACAGTCTCAGTCGGTGGGCAGCAGCGGACCCAGCGGCCCGAGGTCCAAGTTCAGCTCCTCGGGGGTCAGCCCGAACCGTTCCCGCAGCAGTTCCATGCGGTCCTCCAGCAGCATCAGTGTCATGCCGATGCGCTCCTCCTGCTCCTCGTCGAGGTCACCGACCTCCACCCGGCGCAGGGCCTGCCGCTCCACGAGCTGCCGCAGCAGTTCGACGATGGTCAGCACCAGCGCCGCGAGGTCGCGCTCCACCGTGTCCGGGTCGAAGTCGAGTCGGCGTGTCACAGGGGCTGCCCTCCCTCCCAGGGCGAGGGGACGCGTGCGTTGACCGAGCTGATCAGGGCCCGCAGGTCGATCCGCACCAGGTCCACGTCGGCGATCCCCAGGGTGAGCGAGCCGGTGAGCACCACTCCGGTGCCCAGCAGCCGGTCGAGCAGGTCCACCAGGGAGACCTGGCGCCGGGCCAGCGGCTGCTGGGAGTCCACGGCCACCGGTCCGCGCGGTGCGTACGGTTCAGGCGCCGGCGCCGTCATGGACGCGCTCCTGGGTGTCGGTGGTCTTGGTGCCGGTGGTCTCGGTGCCCGTGCTCCCGGTGTCCGTCGTCCCGGTGCCCGTCGTTCCGGTGTCGCTGGTGGCGAAGGAGTAGGGCGCCCAGGGGCCGGTCAGCTCGACCCGGACCGCGGGGTCGTGGCCGCCGAGCTGTTCCACCCGGGCGACGAAGGCGTCCGAGCGCTCGCGCGGCACCAGGTAGGCGGCGTTGAGCAGGTTCTGGCCCGGCACCTTGGACAGCTGCGGGTTCTGCGCCGGGTAGGTCCGCACCTCCTCGGCCTCGGCGGCCAGCGCCGCGTGCAGGGTCCGGCCCAGCTCCTCGGCCTCCTCCAGGACGTTCTCGCGCGCGGTGACCTCCTGCCGGCGGCGGCGCAGGAACTCCCGGCCGCTGGCGGGGGCGGCCCTGGGTGCGGCGGCCGGCTCCGGGGCCCGCTGCGCGTAGACCTTCACCCCCCACTCGACGCGTCCGGCCAGCCGGCGCAGCGTGGCGTGGAACTCCTCCGCCCCTTCCTCCAGGGCGCGCCGCACCCCGTCGTCGTCGCGGTAGACGGTGGCCAGGCGCAGCGGGAGGGGGCAGGTGCGGGCGGTGAGCGCGTCCACGACCCGCTGGTGGGCCCGCGCCGTCTCCTCCAGCCAGCCCAGGTCCTCCAGGTGCGCGCGCAGCGGCTCCTCGGCGAAGTCGGCCTCGGGGACCCGGCCGGCCACGGCCGCCAGTCCGGCGTGCTCGACCAGGTAGGGGACGGAGCCCGCCACGCCGCGCAGGTCCGCGGGCAGGGACGCGTGAAGGGGCGCGGTCACCGCGTACACGTACCGCAGCTCACCGGTCATGGCCTTCCACCTCCCGGGGTTCGGGCGTGCGCCCTTCCAGTTCGGCGATGCGCTCGCGCAGCCGCCGGTTCTCCTCGGACAGCTCGCCGCGGCGGGCCCCGGAGCTGAGCGCGGGGTCGGTCTCCCACCAGTCGATGCCCATCTCCTTGGCCTTGTCGACGGAGGCGACGATCAACCGCAGTTTGATGGTCAGCAGTTCTATGTCGAGCAGGTTGATGCGGATGTCCCCCGCGATCACCACGCCCTTGTCGAGGACACGTTCGAGGATGTCCGCGAGGTTGGCACCGCTGCCGCCCTCGTAGCGTTCGGGCACCCTGCTGGTGCCGGGCATCGGGGTGCTCACCGGCGCTCACCCGCCTTCGCGGACTCGACGGCCGACGCCTCCTCGGAGGCGTCCTCCATGGTCAGCCGGCGCGCGTAGTGCCTCAGGTCGAGCCGGGCCCTGCGCTCCTGGGCGTGCCAGAGGGTGCCGGCCCTCTCCCGCAGCCCCCTGGGACGGCACTCCATCAGCAGCACGACACGGGTGAGGTCCTCGGTCAGCGCGTGGAAGGTGGCCACACCCCTGGTGCCGCCCCCGGCGCCCTCGGTGCGCCAGGCGACCCGCCGGCCGGGGGTCCGCTCCGTCGTGGTCACCCGCCCGCCGCTGCGGGAGAAGCCGTCGTCCTGGAGGCGGGTCCACTCCCGGTACGCGTCGTCGGCGGGCACGCCCACGTCCACCTGTTCCAGGACGACCAGCGGCCCCGGCCCGCCCTCGCCCTTCTCCAGCAGGCCCTTCGCCCGCTCGGCGGCCCTGTCCTTGATCCGGTCCGCGCCCGCCCCCACGACGGAGCGCACCGGGCCCTTGCCGGCCGCGGTCCTGCGGCCGGTCTCCAGCGCCAGCCGGGCGAATCCCGGACTGCGGCCCTCCGTCACCGCGTTGAGCACGCCGGCGGCCCGGCCCAGCGCGCGGCCCAGTTCCACCAGCAGCCGCTGTGCCTCGGCCGCGGCGAACTCGACGGCCGCGGCCCTGAGCCGGTCGGCCACCTCGGGGGCGAGGACGTCCGGCAGCGCCGCCCCGCTGCCCGGGGTACGGGTGTCAGCCACGGCTCCGGCCCTCCTTCGCCTTCGCGCCGCCGCCCGTCCGTCCGGACGCGGACCCGGCCGAAGAGGCCGCCCTGCCCTTGGACGCGGACGACGTGCTCCTGGACGAGGACCCGGCCTTGGAGCCGGACCCGGTGGCGGAGGCGGACTTCTTCGCCGGTGCCCGGCCGCCCGCCCGCTTCGCGGTGCCCGCGGTCTTCTTCGCGGTACCGGTGGTCTTCTTCGCCGTGCCGGCGGTCTTCTTCTCGGTACCGGCGTCCTTCTTCCCGACGCCGGCGGTCTCCTTCCCGACGCCGACGGTCTCCTTCCCGCCGGCGTCCTTCTCCGCGGTGCCGCCGGTCTTCTTCGCCGCGGCGAAGGCGCGGGAGTCGTCCGTGTCGGCGGCTGCGGCGCCGTCGAGGCGGTCGCGGATGTCGCGGGTGCGCTCGTGCAGGCGGTCGGCCAGCGCGTTGACCTGGCGGTTGACCAGGGCGCCCGTCGCGGCTCTGCCGGTGCCGCGCAGATCGTCGCGCAGCTGCTCGGCCACCTCCGCGAACTGCGGATACGCCTCGAGCTGTTCGGTGGCCAGGCGGGTGAGGGCCCGCGGAGCGTACTTCAGCCGCGTGCCCGCCACCAGCGTGGCGACACCGAGGGCGAGCTTCGCCTTTCTCGTCCGTCCGAGGACGTAGCCCCCGGTGACGGCCAGCGCCACCGTCAGTCTGTCGTTCATGTCCATGGGTTCCTGTTCTCCAGACGCGCGAGGAGTTCGTCCTCGCGCCGGTCGAACTCGGCCTCGTCGATCTCGCCGGCCAGCAGCGCCTGTTCCAGCTGGGCGAGTTCCCGCTGGACGGTCGCCGGGTCGCGGTACTGCCGCTCCGCCTCGTCCCGCACCTGGCGCAGCACCCAGGCGGTGCCGCGCAGCGGTGCGGCGGGCAGCAGCAACAGCTCGCTGAGCAAGCCCATGCCGGCCTCCGTCAGCCGCCCGCCGGAGCGGCCCCGGCACCGGCGCCCGCGTCGGCCGAGGCGTCGCTCTTCTCGACGAAGCTGTAGGGCGGCAGCGGCCCGTTGACCCGCAGGTCCAGCTGGGGCGCCGAGGTGCCCAGCTCCTCGATCACCGCGAGCAGGCCGTCGCCCTGCTCCCGGTCCACGAGGACGGAGAGGTTCGCCAGCCAGCCGGTGCTCTGCGGCCCTTCGCTGACCTCGGCGGCCACCGGCTCCAGGGCGCCGCGCAGCAGGGCCGCGTCCGTCGCCTCGTGGGCCTGCACGGCGTGGGCGATCTTCTCACCGAGCTTCAGCTTCTGCTCGTAGGAGCCGCCCCCGGCCGCGCGCAGGGCCTCGCTCTCGGCCCGCAGCTCGGGCTGCTCGGCCATCACCACGTGCAGCACGGCCTCCTGGTCGTGGCTGGCCTTGATGTTGTACTCGACCTTGCCCTCCAGCGCGTCGAGCCGCTCCCGGAAGTGGTCGGCGCGCTCACCGAGGACCTCTCCGACCGTGCGGTCGTCCTCGGAGAGGCTGCCGAACCGCATCGGCAGCACCGGCCGCTCGGCACTGGCCTCGGCAAGGACCTGCTGGTGGGCGAGGAGTTCGCGCCGCTTGGGCCGCAGGTCGGCGGGCGCGTCGCTGACGAGGGCGACCAGCCCGTCCCGCTCCAGTACCCGCACCGGGCGGGGCGGGTCACCGACGCCGGTCAGGTCGTCGCGCAGCTTGGGCGCCGGTGTCCGTGCGATGCCGTAGACGTAGGTGCTCACTCCCGCTCCTCCTTCTTGCGCGAGGTGGCACGCCGACGCGTACCGCCGCTCTCCTGGGCCTCGTCGCGCGCCTGCTGGAACGCGTCGGAGACGGTCTGCGCCGCACCGCTGAGCGCGCCCTTCGTCTTGCCCTGGGCGCCGGACTCGGTGACCTGGCCCACCACATCGGGCAGGCCCGGGCTCTTGTTGCGGCCGGACTCGAGGTCGAGGCGGTTGCAGGCCTCGGCGAACTTCAGATACGTGTCGACGCTGGCGACCACGACACGGACGTCGATCTTCAGGATCTCGATGCCGACGAGGGACACCCGCACGAACGCGTCGATCACCAGACCCCGGTCGAGGACCAGTTCCAGTACGTCGTAGAGATTGCCGGTGCCGCCGCCTTGCTGCTGTGCCGGAGCGACAGTCATGAGGCAGAGCCTCCTTCGCTTGTTGGCTGCTTGGCGTCGGTTGCCTTTCGGGGTTCTTCCGGAATGTCGGTCAACTGCCGGGCCGGGGCGGCGGGTTCACCGGGCCGGCCGACGGCGTTGAGGGCCGCGGGGACGCCGCGGCGCCGCACGGGTAGCCCCCGGGCCACAGCT
>NZ_VJOK01000001.1:1326328-1368342 GCF_013302895.1 Streptomyces albus subsp. chlorinus
CCAGCCGGGCGGCCAGCGCGGTGCGCCGCTCGGGGTCGCCGACCGCCTCATAGGCGGCGACGAGGCGTTCCGCCTCCGCGTGCGCGTCCGTGAGCAGTTCGAGTACGTCCGGACGATGAGCCATCGCCTCTCCTTGGTCCCGTTCCGTCCCCTGCCACCCGTTTCGCCCGGCGTGGTGTGGGGACCCGACGTCCAGTCGCCAGTCGTACGCGGAGGTGATCACCGGTGCAGCAGACCCAGGGCACCGCCAGACAGCAGGAGAACACCCGGAACCCGCGCCCGGCGCCCGTGCTCGGCGCACGGCAGCAGCCCGGGCGGGACGGTCCGATGGGCTACGGCCCGCACGCCCCGTCCGGCGACCAGGACCCCGAGTCCCACATCTTCCGCGGCGAGGACTGACCCGGCGCCCCGGCGGGACCGGCCCGGCGCCGCGCACCGGCTGCGATGACCGGTACCCGGTCCGTCCCGGTTCACTCCGCGCCCAGCGGGCACCCGTCCGGCCCACCGCACACCCCGCACGGGCGGGGAGGGAGGAGAGCCGAGATGAGTGAGAGGACCACGGACGGCACCGGCGGGAAGACCGCCCCGGAGCGGGAGGCCGCGCGGCAGCAGGCGACCGGGGCGTCCTCGCCCGGCACGGCGCGGGTGCTGCACTCGGCACGGGAGGCCATCGAGGCGCTGACCGGGCTGGAGGCCGAGACGGTCTCCTCGGTGGCCAGAGACGAGGACGGCGGCTGGAAGCTCCAGATCGAGGTCGTGGAGCTGCGCAAGATCCCCGACAGTGTGAGCATGCTCGGTTCGTACGAGATGACGCTGGACGCCGAGGGCGAGCTGACCGGCTACCGCAGGCTGCGCCGCTACGAACGCGGCAAGGCCGACCCCCGGTGACGCCCGCCGGCCGGTGCGGGCGGTGTGGCCGGGGCCGGTCCTCGGGGACGGGCGGGACGCTCAGGACACGCGGACGCCGGCCGCTCAGGACACGTGGTCGGCGACCCCTCAGGACACGGGCACGGCTCACTCAGGACACGTGCACGGCGAGGATCGTCGCGTCGTCCTCCGCCCCCGGCCCCAGCAGCGTCTCCACCATGCAGTCCGTGGCCTCCGGACCCGGGCCGGCGCGTGCCGTGCACGTCCGTACCGCCTCCAGCAGGGCCTCGGCCCCGGTGTCCAGGTCCATGCCGCGGCGCTCGATGACACCGTCGGTGTAGAGCAGCAGCAGGTCGCCGTGGCGCAGCTGCGTGGTGTTGATCTTGTACTCCGCGTCGGGCAGGACGCCCAGCATCAGTCCGTGCTCGGCCTCCAGCAGCCGCGGCTCGCCGTCCCTGACCAGCACCGGCGCCGGGTGCCCCGCACTCGCCCAGGAGAAGACCCGGGCGCGCGGGTGCAGATGCCCCACGACACAGGTCGCCGTGGTGTCCAGGCTGCCGTAGTAGTCGTAGTAGACGACCTCGCCCAGCGCGGTGGCCAGCTGGGCCGCGTTCTCGTCGGTGTAGGCGAGCCCGGCCAGCGCGGAGCGCTGCTGGAGGGCCCGGCTGGCCGCCTCCACCCCGTGCCCCGAGGCGTCCCCGACGGCCAGCAGCACCCTGCCGTCGGGCAGCTCGCGGCACTTGTACCAGTCGCCGCCCACCCCGGATTCAGAGGGCACATAGGCGGTGCTGACGGAGATCCAGGGGGGTTTGAGCGCCTGCACCGGCGGCGTGAGGGCCCTGCGGAACGTCTCGGAGACCCGGTGCTCGGCATCCGCCTCCCGCCGCAGCCGCTCGGCGTCACTGAGCGCCCGCCGCAGCCGCGCCTCCTGCTCGGTGACGTTCCGCGCCGCGAACAGCAGCGACTCGGGGACGTCCGCGCCCTCCGGGTGGCCATGGCCCAGCCAGCGGATCCGGCGCTCCTCGCCGCCCACCCGGATGGTCACCTCCCGGTCGGGAAGCTCGCCCCCGGCCAGCAGCGTCTTGACGTCGGCGACGAAACCGGGCACGTCCGCGGGGTCCAGCAGCCGCCCCACCACGAACGGGTCGGGGACGGTGTCCCTGGCCGAGGCCACCGAGCGGGCCGCCTCCTCCGGCGGGACGCCGTCCGGCGGCGCCGCCGAGAGGCCCAGCAGCGCCCGCATGCCCCGCGACCAGCGGATCCGGCCGGTGATCAGGTCCCACTCCGCCCATCCCATCCGGGCCCGCTGCTGGATGCGGTGGCTGAGCCGGGCCTCGCCGACCGGCTCCCAGTTCGTCAGCAGCAGCCCCTCGTCCGGCAGCAGGGTGACGGTGCCGCGCAGCCGGGCCCGCTGGAGGACGCCGTCGACGACGTCCACGTAGTCGAGGGTGTCGCTGGAGACGGGGCACCCCTTCTCCAGCGCCGCGCGGTAGACGTCGTACATCCCGCTGGTGCGCACGCCCGGCCGGGTCAGGGACAGCGGCTTGCCGAGGAAGTCGTACGAGCCGCGCTCCACCCCGCTCAGCTCGAAGTGGTTGGCGCCCACGACGATGAAGTCGCGGACCGTGCCGTCGGGCGCGTAGTCCGGCCGCAGCACCGTCGAGCTGCCGCGCAGCACGCCCAGGACGGCGGGCAGCCACCCCGGCAGACCGGGCAGCACCGCCACATCGCTGGGCGGCGCCGTCTCGGCGCCCTCGTAGGCGAACGGCTCGCTCGTCGGCCGCCCCTCACCGCGCCCCGCCGCGTGTTCGTGGTGGGCGGGGTGCGCCGGCTCGGCGCCGGTGACGTGGAGCCGCGCGCGGTGCCGGGCGCGCGCGACGGTACGCAGCGCGGCCCGCTTCAGCTCTTCGAGCGCGTCCTCCGGCGTCCCTCGGGGGGCTTCCCGGCCGCCGCTCCCAGACGAGGCGTCCATATGCCAGCATTGTCGGCCTTGCCGGGCGGGTTCGCCGGGCGAGCGCCCCCGTGCGGGTCGGCCGGGCGGGGCACCCGCGGCTTCCGCTCCCCTAAAGTCGGGGGCATGACGGCAGACGAAGGCTCGGTACGGGTGGACAGCTGGATCTGGTCCGTACGGCTGACGAAGACCCGCTCCCAGGCGGCCACCGCGGCCCGCGGCGGTCACGTCAAGGTCAACGGCGTGAGCGTGAAGGCCGCGCACCCGCTGCGGGTGGGGGACGAGGTACGCGTCCGCTCCGCGGGGCGGGAACGCGTCGTGATCGTCAAACGGCTCCTGAAGAAGCGGGTGGGGGCACCGGTGGCCGTGGAGTGCTACGCCGACCACAGCCCGCCGCCCCCTCCCCGGGTGGAGGTCCCCCTGGCACCCCGCCGCGACCGGGGCGCCGGCCGCCCGACCAAACGCGACCGCCGCGAACTGGACCGCCTCCGCGGGGTGCGCTGAGACCGGGCGTGTACGGGGACGGGGCGTCGAGGACGCGGGGGGGGGCACCGACCGGCGCGTCACCCTCGCTCGCTCCCCCTCAGCCGCTCTCCCTCAGCCGCTCGGCGATCACCGCCGCCTGCACCCGCCGGCCGACGCCCAGCTTGCCGAGGATGCCCGAGATCCGGTTCTTCACGGTCTTCTCGGCGAGGTACAGCCGCTCACCGATCTGCCGGTTGGTCAGCCCCTCCCCGACGAGGGCGAGGATCTGCCGCTCCCGCGGGGTGAGCCGCGCCAGCTCGGGCGGCGCGGAGCGGTTCTCGCGGTCCCGGGCGCGGGCCAGGACGCGGGCCCGGGTGTCCGGGCCGATGAGGGAGTCGCCGGCCGCCACGGTGCGGATCGCGTTCACCAGGTCGGCGCCCCGGATCTGCTTGAGCACATAGCCGGCGGCGCCGGCCATCACGGCGTCGAACAGCGCTTCGTCGTCGTCGAACGAGGTGAGCATGAGGCACACCAGATCGGGCCTGCGGGCCCGCAGCTCGCGGCAGACCTCGATGCCCCCGTGGTCGCCGCCCCCCTCCCCGCTGCCCAGGCGCACATCGAGGACGGCGACCTGGGGGCGGGCGGCGGGGACCCGGACCAGGGCCTCCTCGGCATCGCCGGCCTCGCCGACGACCTGGAGGTCGGGCTCGGCCTCCAGCAGGTCACGGAGCCCGCGCCGCACCACCTCGTGGTCGTCGAGCAAGAACACACGGACGGGCTCGGACACGGAACCTCCTCGGCAGCGGCCTCCCAGCCTGGAGCATGGGGCGCCGTGTGAGTAGGGGCCGTTCGGCACCCGCACGACCGCGCCGTCCAGCTAGCGGGGGGCCGTTGAGTGGGGGTCCCCCCGACGGAGTCCGGGGGAGGAGCTGCCCCAACGCCCGTCCGGCGAGGACCGGGGGTTTGGGGGCGGAGCCCCCAACACATGGGGAGCACTGGGCGGAGGCCCCAGCACCGGGACAAGGGCCCCACCCACAGGGGGAGCACAGGGCGAGGGCCCAAGCCAAAGGGGCGAGGGCCCCACCCATGGGGCAGCAGGGGCGGAGTCCCTGCGGGGAGGGCGGACGCTTCGGGCGGGGCCCTTACCGAACCGGCGGGTGCTCTCAGTGGTCGGTGCCCGCCGCCCCGGCCAGGCCCAGCAGGGTGCCCGCGGTCAGTGCGATGCGGTCGGGGATGTCGGCGAGGAGGATGTGCTCGTGCCGTGCGTGTGCCCCGTCCCCGGTGGCGCCCATACCGCACAGGACGGGGCGGCCGAGTGCGGCGACGAAGTTGGCGTCGCTGCCACCGCCGACGAACAACTCCTCCAGCGGCCCCCGCACTCCGGCCGCGACACCGTCGGCCAGAGCGAACAGCCGACGGCCCCCGGCGCCCGGCAGCATCGGCGGACGGTTCCAGCCACCACCGACGGTGACGGCGACCCGAGGGTCCCTGGCCGTCAGCCCCGCAAGTACCCGGTCTATGCGCTCGGCCTCCTCGTGGGAGCTGACGCGCACATCCACGAGGCAGCTCGCCTCGCCCGCGATGACATTGCGGGCCGTGCCTCCGCTGATCCGGCCCACGTTCACGGACGTACCGCGCTCCAGATCGGCGGCGTCGACCAGGCTTCGGACGACATCGGCCACTCCATGGACGGCGCTGGCGCCCTTGGCCGGGTCGAGGCCGGCGTGTGCCTCCAGCCCGGTGACGGTGACGCTGAAGATGCCGACACCCTTGCGGCCTGACTTGATCCCCCACGTCCCGCCCGGCTCCAGTACCAGGGTGGCCGCCGCGTCCTCGGTGGCCCGCTCGACGAGGGGCCGGGAGAGGACGCTGCCGGTTTCCTCGTCGCCGTTGAAGACGAACCGTACGGTGGGGTGCGGCAGGCCGAGTGCGCGCAGGGCACGCAGGGCCCAGATGCCCTGCGCCAGACCGGCCTTCATATCGAAGACTCCCGGGCCCGAGGCGGTTTTCTCCCCCACGGTGAACGGCCAGCCGGCGGCGGTTCCGGCCGGCCACACGGTGTCGTAGTGGCCGACCACGGTCACCGTGCCGCACGGGAGGGTGCTCCCACCAGTGCCGTCGGCGCTGCCCCGGTACTCGGCCTCGATGACATCGCCTGCCTCGGAATGGCGGTGGCGTACGGTGCGGCTCGGCTCGCCCAGCCGTTCGGCCAGCAACTCCTGGATCAGGTCGGCGGTGGCGTCGAGGAGTGGCTTGTCATCGCTGGGCGACTCCTGCTCAACCAGCCGGCGCAGATCGGCGAGATAGCCGTCAGAGCCGTTCTCGTACCGCTGTTCGCGGCACCATGCCGTGACACGCGCGAGCACGGCCGGCTCGGGAACGGGCAGCGGGGTGGGGGCGGATTCCGACATGGGGAGCGTGGTTCTCCGTTTCATGGTTTCTTGACGTGCCGCTGATCGTGAGCGGTTGATGCGGGAGGGGGCTTCAGCTGGGCCGACAGCTGGCGCCCCGTCAGTGCGTCGGTGCCCCGGGCCCGAAGGGAAGGCCGACGAAGTACCAGGCCAAGAAGAGCAGCGTCCATACGACGAGCAGCGACAGCGAGACCGGAAGCGTCAGCGACATCAGGGTGCCGATGCCCGCTGTGGGCCGGTAGCGGCGGACGAATCCGAGGCAGAGCGCGAAGTACGGGCTCATCGGGGTGATCGGGTTGGTGCACGAATCGGCGATCCGGAAGAGGGCCCAGGTGGTCTCAGGGGCGACCTCGAGCAGCATCAGCATCGGGACGAAGATCGGACCGATCAGCGCCCACATGGCCGACCCGCTGGTCAGCATCAGGTTCATCACGCTGACGACCACGATCACGCCGACGAAGACGAGCGCGACCGGCACCCCGGAGGAGTCCAGCAGCTTCGCGCCGGTGATGGCCATGACCTCGCCGATGGCGGTCCACTTGAAGTAGGCGAGGAACTGCGAGATCGCGAAGAACAGCACCAGGACAGGAGTCAGTTCGCGCAGCCCCGTTGCCATCATCTCGGGGATGTCCTTCGCCGTGCGCACGGTGCCCACCGCCCGTCCGTAGGCGATACCGGTGGCGAAGAAGAGCAGGGACAGGAAGACGGCGATGTTGTGCACGAGCGGGGAGTCGATGACGGCGCCGTGCTCACCGCGCAGTGGCGAACCCGAGGGAACGGCCGCGATGGTGAGGGCGGCCAGCAGCACCGCGGCGGTGATCCCGGCAGCACGCAGACCTCGGCGCTCCTCGCGCGTGAGCGACAGATCGGGCAGCTCGTCGGTTCCGGCGCCGGAGGCGGCAGTGGCTCCGGCCTCGGCGCCGCCTTCTTCTTCTGCCGCCGCCGCGTCCTTCCCGGCCTTCACCGCGTCGTTGTCGGCCATCATCGCGAGCCTGCGGGTCAGCAGCGTCTCGGCGATCAGGGTGATGACCAGCGACAGCACGAGGGCCGAGGCGAGGGAGAAGAAGTAGTTGGCCACCGGGGTGACCGTGTACGAGGGGTCGATGGTGTGTGCCGCGGCTGTGGTGAGCGCGGCCAGTGTGGCATCGGAGGGGGTGACCAGCGGGCTGGCGGCATGGCCTCCGGAGACCGAGACGAAGGCGACCACCGCGCCCAGCACGGGATTGCGCCCCACCGAGCGGTAGGCGATGGCGCCCAGCGGGATCATGACGACGAACGCCGCGTCGGAGGCGATATGGGCGAGCATCCCGGTCAGCGCGATCACAAAGGTGACGGCCTTGACCGGAACCCTCGACAGCGCGGCCCGCAGCATCGCGGTGAGCAGCCCGGCCCGGTCGGCGACGGCCACACCGAGCATGACGACGAGGACGACCCCGAGCGGCGGGAACGTGGCGTAGTTGTCGATCAGCCCGTCGAGCATCATCGTGACGCCCGCGTCCGACAGCAGGCTCCGCACCGCGATCGTCTTGCCGTCGGTGGGCGATTCGGCCGATACGCCCAGTCCATGCAGGCCCCAGCTGAGCAGGAGCAGCACTGCGCTGAGTATCACGAACAGCCAGAAGGGGTGCGGCAGCCGGTTGCCGACGCGCTCTATGACGCCGAGCGCCCGCAGCGTGAAGCCCACGGAGCCCGATGTCTTCACCGGGCGCTCCACCGTCGTTCTGGTCGCCACATCAACCCCTCTCTCGGGTGACTTATTGATGCGTCATGACACTGCACCCCGGCTGAATGTGTCAATAACTCAGCGAGATTCGGTTGTTTCGACCGCGTAACCCCGTGGGGGTGAAGCGCTAGGATCAGGCAGCATGTCCTCGCCCAGAGTCAACACACAGCGGTCCTCCAGGCGCCCGGAGGAACGGCTGCTCGACGATGTCGATCTCGACCTGGTCGCGGCGCTCCAACTCGCGCCCCGCACACCGGTCAACGCCCTCGCCGAGATACTGGACAGCTCGCCCAGCACCATCGCCCGGAGGCTGTCACGGCTGCGCACGGAGCGGCTGCTGAGGGTGGGGGGCCGGCTGGACTGGCCGCTGATCACGACGGAGAACCCGCGCCAGGTGTGGATCAAGTGCGAGCCGGGGCGCTCCCAAGAGGTCGCCCGCCGCATCCTGGAGCTGGCCGACGAGGTGCAGACCCTGCTGGTGACGACCGGCAGCGCCGATATCTATTGCAGCGTCTATCCGCTGCTCGGCACCGACATCTTCGACCTGCTGACCAATCGGCTGCCCGGCATCCCCGGCATCGTCTCCACCGAGTCCCACCTGGTCCTGCGGGCCCACACCATGGGCCAGACCTGGCGGCTTCACCGGCTCGACCAGGCACAGACCGACCGGTTGCGCGAGCACGCCGTACAGGTCAGCCAGGAGCGGCGGGCCTCCCTGGAGGAGCTGTCGGAACTGGAGCGGCGCACCCTGGAGCTGATGGTGGCCAACGGCCGGATACCGGCCGCCGATATCGCCCGCGAACTGGGCGTCAGCCGCTCGACCGCGTACCGCACCTCGCAGACGCTCCTTGAGTGCGGCGCCCTCCAGCCGAGAGTGGAGATCGAGCCCGCGCTGCTGGGTTTCCCGCTCAACGCCTTGATGTCGCTGACCGTGCTTCCGCAGGCCATTCCCTGTCTGCTCGAGACCTTGGCCGGTCACCCTTCGGCCCGCTATGTGTCGATGGTGGCCGGCTCCTCCTCGGTGATCCACTATGGCGTCTTCCGTGATGAGGAGGACCTGGCCCGCTTCATCACCACGGATCTCGGGGCCTTTCCCGAGGTCACGACGGTCAACACATGCGTGGGCGTCCGTGTGCTGCGCCGCCACTGGACGGCGCGTGAGGGAGTCCGTCTCGGCGAGCGAGCCGACGGGTTCCTCTCCCCTCTCAGGGTCCCACCCACGCCCCCTCTTACGGCCTCGCCCACGGGGTGACCTCACCTGACGTCCCCTGCACCTCTGACACCCGTCAGGTACCGCGCGGGATCATCGACGACCATGTGGCGCCTTGCCGCCGGATCGGGCGGCCCCCGAAACTCACGGACGCCGAACTGCTGTGCCTGGCGGTCGCCCAGGTCCTGCTCGGTTTCCCCTCGGCCCGGCCACTGGCTGGGGCTTCCGCCTCTACCTGGTCACCACTGCCGAAGGCAAGCCCGTCACCTGGTGTCCGGCCAGTCCGAAACCCGGCGAGCGGGAGGTGATGACCGCGCTGCTGGAACGCGACCACCACCTCATCCGCCGGGGACAGGTGACCCTCGCGGACAAGGGCTTCGCCGGGAAGGAGCTCGAAGCCTTCGTGAGCGAGCGGCTCGGTGCCCACCTCGTACGGCCGGACCGCAAGGACGAACCGGTCCGCCACGGGAAGACCGCCCGGGTCCGGCAGTGGACCGAAGCTGTCATCGACACCCTCAAAGGCCAGCTCAGCCTCGAACAACACGGCGGCAGAACCCCCGCCGGCGTCTTCGCCCGCACAGGACAACGACTCCTCGCCCTCGCCGCCGGCACCTGGCACAACTGGACCACCGGCGCCACAGTCAAACGATCACTGATCGCCTACGGCCGCTGAGAACATCGGACTCAGTCATCTAGGCTGCGGTACATGAACGACCCGGCCGAGCGGATATGAACGACCCGGCCGCGCGGAGCATCCGTCCGCTGACGGGGGTACTGGCGGCGATCGCGGTCTCCTTGACCGGGACCCGAGTCTCGGCCGTCGCCCTGCCCTGGTTCGTACTCGTCACGACCGGCAGCACCGCACGCACCGGGCTGGTGGCGCTCTGCGAGATGGCGCCGTACGTCCTGGTCAAGGCCCTCACCGGGCCACTGGTGGACCGGGCCGGGCCGCGCCGGGTCTCCTGGGTGACCGACGCGGCCAGCGCGGCGGCCGTGGGGGCGGTCTCGGTCCTCCACCTCGTGGACGCGCTGTCCTTCTGGCTCCTCCTGCTGCTGGTCGCCGTGGTCGGCGCGGCCCGCGGCCCCGGGGACCTGGCCAAGCAGGTCATGGTGCCGGACGCCGCGGCAGCCGCCCGGGTCCCGCTGGAGCGCGCCGCCGGCCTGGCGGGCGTCACCGAGCGGCTGGCCTCGACCGTCGGCCCCGCGGCGGGCGGCGCGGTGGTCGCCCTGCTCGGCGCACCGACCGCCCTGTTCGCCATCGCCGTCTGCTTCGCCTCCGGCGGCCTGGTGATCCTCCTGTGCGGCGACGGCTCCCGCTCCCGAACCGGACCGGCCGGACGACCTGGTCCCGCCGCGCGGGACGTCCCCACCGAGCCGGCGGGCCGCGGGGCGGAGCCCGGTTACTGGCGGCGGCTCGGTGAGGGGTTCCGGTTCCTGCGGCGGGATCCGCTGCTGCTGACGATCATCGTCACGGTGGGTGTCACCAATCTGCTGGACGCGGCCTTCGCCTCGCTGCTGCTGCCGGTCTGGGCGCGGGAGTCGGGACACGGGCCCGGGGCGATCGGTCTGGCCGACAGCGTGCTCGGCGTCGCGGCGGTCTGCGGCAGCCTGGTGGCGGCGGCCGTCGGGCACCGGATACGCCGCCGCCTGGTCTTCTTCGGCGGTTTCCTGCTGGCGGGCGCCCCCCGGTTCCTGATCCTGGCCGGCGATGTGCCGATGGCGGCCGTGCTGGGGGTGTTCGCCCTGAGCGGGTTCGGGGCGGGGTTCCTCAACCCGATACTCGGGGCCGTCAACTTCGAACGGGTGCCCGCCCCGCTGCGGGGCCGGGTCAACGCGCTGGGCGACTCGCTGGCCTGGGCCGGCATCCCCCTGGGCGGGCTGCTGGCCGGCACCGCGGTGGCCGCCTTCGGGCTGGCACCGGTGCTGCTCGCGGGCGGGGCCGCGTACTTCCTGACCACCAATCTGGCCGGGCTGCGGCCCGAGTGGCGCCGGATGGACCGGCCGTCCGGCCCCGGCCCGGGGCACGCGACGGCCGCCGGCTCCGGCGCCCCGGCGGACCCGGCCGGTCCCGACGGCCCCAACGCCCCCGAGGCACCCGAGGCACCCGACGGCCCCGATGCCCCTGAGGCACCCGACAGCCCGGGGAGTCTCCCCGGGCAGGGGCCGAGCCTCCCCGGGCAGGGGCCGCGGGACGGGGGGCGGGGAGCGGAACGGGCGGGGACCTGAGGGCGGTTCGCCCGTAGACTGCCGTCCCCGAGGGCCGCACGGGGCCCGGCTGTCGTACGTCGTACGGAGGTGCGCATGGCGGAGCCTGCCGGTCAGGGGCAGCACCATCCGTACCGGGGGAAGTTACCCCACTTCCGGCTGGACGAGCTGCTCGACGAGCTGCAGACGCGGCTGGACGCGGCCCGGGTCACCCAGGACCGGATGCACAGCCTCCTGGAGGCCGTGCTCAGCGTGGGCCGGGAGCTGGACCTCTCCCAGGTGCTGCGGCGCATCGTCGAGGCGGCGCTGACCCTGACCAACGCGCGGTACGGCGCCCTGGGCGTCCTCGGCGAGGGGCAGCGGCTGCGCACGTTCCTGCCCGTGGGCATCTCCGAGGACCAGGCGGCGCGCATCGGCCCGCTGCCGTCCGGGCACGGCGTGCTCGGCGAGCTGATCCGCAACCCCGAGCCACTGCGGCTCTCGGACCTGACCCGGCACCCGGCCAGCCACGGCTTCCCCGCCCACCACCCCCCGATGCGCTCCTTCCTGGGGGTGCCCGTGCGGGTGCGGGACGAGGTGTTCGGCAACCTGTACCTGACCGAGAAGCGCGGCGGCGCCGACTTCGACGCCGACGACGAGGCGGTCGTCACCACCCTCGCCGTGGCCGCCGGGGTCGCCGTGGACAACGCCCGGCTCTACGCCGAGAGCCGGCGTCGCGAGCAGTGGCTGGAGGCGCTGGGCGAGATCACCCGGCTGCTGCTGAGCGGCGCCCCCTCCAGCGAGGTGCTGCGGGTGATCGCCTGGCGGGCGATGGAGGTCGCCCAGTCCGACTCGGCGTGCGTGCTGCTGCCGGACGCCGGGGACGGTGCGGGTGGCGCGGAGCGGCTGCGAGTCGTGGTGGCGGTGGGCGAACTGGCCCAGGAGCAGACCGGCGCCGTGGTGCCCTACGACGACACCCTCTCCGGCCTCGCGGCCCGCACCGGCGAGTCGGCCGTCTCGGCGGACATCACGGCCGATCCGCGTACCCACGCCTTCCCCGGCGGGGAGAACGCCTACGGGCCGGTGGTCGCCGTACCGCTGCTGGCGCAGAAGCACGCGCCCGGCGCCCTGCGGCTGAGCCGGCGGAAGGGGCGCCCGCCGTTCGACCAGACGGAGGTGGAGCTGCTGTCGGACTTCGCGGCGCAGGCGGCGCTCGCCCTGGAGATGGCGCAGCACCGCGCCGAGTCGGAGCAGTTGGCGCTGCTGCACGACCGGGACCGGATCGCACGCGACCTGCACGACCTGGCCATCCAGCGGCTGTTCGCCACCGGGATGACGCTGCAGAGCGCGGTCCGGCTCATCGACCGCCCCCAGGCGGCCGAACGGGTGAACCGGGCCGTGGACGACCTCGACGAGACCATCAAGATCATCCGCTCGACCATCTTCGCGCTGCGCACCTCGGGCGAGGGCCGTCAGGACGCCGGGGCCGGCCGCGCCGGGCTCCGCCGGACACTGGCGAAGGCCGTCAGCGACGCGGCGGACCGGCTCGGTTTCCTGCCCGCCCTGCGGATGGAGGGGCCGGTGGACACCACCGTGCCCGCTGAGGCCGCCGAGCACGTGCGGGCGGTACTGGGCGAGGCGTTGAGCAACATCGTCCGCCACGCGCGGGCGCGCCGGGTGGACGTGGCGCTGTCGGTCGGCGAGACGATCACGCTGTCGGTGACCGACGACGGTGTCGGCGTCGGGGACCGGCCCCGCACCGGTGGGCTGGCCAACATGCGCTCCCGGGCCGAGCTGCTGGGCGGCACGCTGACCGTGACGGACAGCCGGGGAAATGAGCCGGGGCCCGGGGCGGCTCCCGGCACCCGCCTCGTGTGGGATGTCCCGCTCCCCCGCGACACCGAGCACGACGGCTGAGCGCCCGCGTCCTCCGGGAGGCCGGACCCGCACCCGTCCCGGTGGCGTCCAGCCGGGCGGGAAAGCGGAACGGCAGGCATGCCCGTCCGGTTGCCCGGGGACCCGGCACGCATGACGAAGCTCGGTCTGCCGGATGGCGTGCGCGCCTGCCTGTTCGATCTCGACGGCGTCCTCACCCGGACGGCCGTCGTCCACGCGGCCGCCTGGAAGGAGATGTTCGACGCGTACCTGCGCGGCCGCGACGGGCCCGGCTTCCGGCCCTTCGACCCGGTCGTCGACTACGACCGGTACGTGGACGGGCGGCCCCGCGCCGACGGCGTCGCCACGTTCCTGGCCTCGCGCGGCATCGAGCTGCCGGAGGGCTCCGCCGAGGACCCGCCCGGCCGGGAGACCGTGTACGGGCTGGGCAACCGCAAGAACGACCTGCTGCTGGAGAAGATCCGTAAGGAGGGCGTCGCCGCCTACGACGGCTCGCTGCGCTATCTGCGCGCGGTTCGGTCCGCCGGGCTGCTGACCGCCGTCGTCTCCTCCAGCGCGAACTGCCGCGACGTCCTGGCCTCGGTCGGCATCGAGGACCGGTTCGACGTGCGCATCGACGGGATCGTGGCCAGGGAACGGGCCCTGCCCGGCAAACCCCGCCCCGACACCTTCCTGGCCGCCGCCCGCGACCTGGGGGTGGCGCCCGAGGACGCGGCGGTCTTCGAGGACGCCCTCGCCGGGATGGAGGCCGGCCGCGCCGGGAACTTCGGCTACGTCGTCGGGGTGGACCGCACGGGCCAGGCCGACGCGCTGCGGCAGCACGGCGCCGACACCGTCGTGAAGGACCTTGCCGACCTCATGGAGTCCGGGGAGGGCGCCTAAGTGATCAGCAACTCCTCCTACACCGTGGAGCCGTGGAGGCTGCGCGAGAGCGAGCTGAACCTCGACGTGCTGCCGCAGAGCGAGTCCGTCTTCGCCCTCTCCAACGGGCACATCGGCTGGCGCGGCAACCTGGACGAGGGCGAGCCGCACGGGCTGCCTGGCACCTACCTCAACGGCGTCCACGAGCTGCATCCCCTGCCGTACGCGGAGGCGGGCTACGGCTACCCGGAGTCGGGGCAGACGGTCATCAACGTCACCAACGGCAAGATCATGCGCCTGCTCGTCAACGACGAGCCGTTCGATGTGCGGTACGGCAAACTCCGCTCCCACGAGCGGGTGCTGGACCTGCGGACCGGCCTGCTGCGGCGGGTGTGCGAGTGGAGTTCACCGGCGGGCTGCACCGTCCGTGTGACCTCGACGCGGCTGGTCTCCTTCGCCCAGCGCGCCATCGCCGCCGTCGCCTACGAGGTGGAGCCGCTGGACTCCGATGTCCGGGTGGTCGTGCAGTCGGAGCTGGTCGCCAACGAGCAGCTGCCCGAGAAGCAGGGCGGCGACCCCCGGGTCGCCGCCGCGCTGGAGGACGTCCTCGTGCCCGAGGAGCACTTCGCCTCCGAGATGCGGCTGCGGCTGGTGCACCGCACCGAGCGCAGCGGACTGCGGGTCGGTTCGGCCGCCGACCACGTGGTGCACGGCCCCGCCACCACCCGCACCGCCGGTGAGAGCGGGGACAATGTCGCCCGGCTCACCGTCACCGCCGAGCTGGAGCGCGGACAGCCGCTGCGCGTGGAGAAGCTGGTCTCCTACGGCTGGTCCGGCGCGCGGTCGCTGCCCGCCGTCCGCGACCAGGTCGACGCCGCGCTGGCCGGGGCCGGCTCCAAGGGCTGGCAGGGGCTGGTGCGGCAGCAGCGGGAGTACCTGGACGGCTTCTGGGCGCGTGCCGACGTCGAGGTGGACGGGGACGCGGAGATCCAGCAGGCGGTGCGGTTCGCGCTCTTCCACGTCCTCCAGGCCGGTGCCCGCGCCGAGAAGCGCGCCATCCCCTCCAAGGGGCTCACCGGTTCCGGCTACGACGGGCACTCCTTCTGGGACAGCGAGTCGTTCGTGCTGCCGGTGCTCACCTACACCTCGCCCGACTCGGTGGCCGAGGCGCTGCGCTGGCGGCAGGAGACGCTGCCGGCGGCCCGCGACCGGGCCCGCCAACTGGGCCTGCGCGGCGCCGCGTTCCCCTGGCGGACGATCGACGGTTCGGAGTGCTCGGCCTACTGGCCCGCCGGCACGGCCGCCTTCCACGTCAACGCGGACATCGCGGACGCGGTCACCCGGTACGTCGCCGTCACCGGCGACACGGAGTTCGAGCGGGAGACGGGGGTGGAGATCCTCGTCGAGACCGCCCGGCTGTGGCACTCGCTGGGCCACCACGACCACCACGGCACCTTCCACTTCGACGGCGTCACCGGACCCGACGAGTACAGCGCCATCGCGGACGACAACCTCTACACCAATCTCATGGCGCAGCTGAACCTGCGGGCCGCGGCGGACGTGGTGGTGCGGTACCCCGAGGAGGCCGCCGCGCTGGGCGTCGACGACGAGGAGGCCGCCGCCTGGCGGGACGCGGCCGAGGCGGTGGCCATACCGTTCAACGAGACGCTGGGGGTGCACGAGCAGTCGGCGGGCTTCACCGGGCACCAGCTGTGGGACTTCTCCGCCACGGGAGCCGACCAGTACCCGCTGATGCTGCACTTCCCCTACTTCGACCTGTACCGCAAGCAGGTCATCAAACAGGCCGACCTGGTGCTGGCCATGTACAAGCGGGGCGACGCCTTCGACGCCGAGCAGAAGGCGCGCAACTTCGCCTACTACGAGCAGATGACCGTCCGCGACTCGTCGCTGTCCGCCTGCTGCCAGGCCGTGACCGCCGCCGAGGTCGGCCACCTCCACCTCGCCTACGACTACCTGGGCGAGGCGGCGCTGATGGACCTGGCCGACCTGGAGAACAACACCCGCGACGGGCTGCACATCGCCTCCCTGGCCGGGGCCTGGATCGCGCTGGTCGCCGGGTTCGGCGGGATGCGCTACCGCGGCGGCACGCTGGACTTCTCCCCCGCCCTGCCCGAACAGCTCAGCAAGCTGGCCTTCGTGGTGCAGATGCTGGGGCGGCGGCTGCGGGTGGAGATCGTGGGCGGGACCGTCACCTACCGGCTCCTGGACGGTGAGCCGCTGCGGCTGTGCCACTGCGGGGAGCCCTTCCGCGTCGCGGAGGGCTCCCCTGTGACGCGCAGTCTGCGGAAGCCCGAGCCCGGCCCGGAACCGGAGCAACCACGGGGGCGGCGCCCGGTGCGGAGGCACTGAGCTTCTTTCCCGCCGCGACGGCGGGCGGCCGACGACGACCGGCCCGGCGGTGCCGGACCCGCCCGCGGTGAGGCCCGGTTCGGCACCGCCGGTCACGTTCTCGCCGGTTGCTCACCATAGCGGCGGGACAACTCATCGGTACCGTTTCAGTTCGCGGCGGGCCAGGGAGCGCTGGTGGACCTCGTCGGGGCCGTCGGCCAGGCGCAGCGTCCTGGCAGCGGCCCACAGCTCAGCGAGGGGGAAGTCCTGCGAGACCCCGCCCGCCCCGTGGAGCTGCACCGCGTCGTCGAGGATGCGTACCACGGCGCGGGGCGTGGCGATCTTGATGGCCTGGATCTCGGTGTGGGCGCCCCGGTTGCCGACCGTGTCCATCAGCCAGGCGGTCTTGAGCACCAGCAGCCGCAGTTGCTCGACCTGGACCCGGGCGTCCGCGATCCACGCCTGCACCTGGCCCTGCCCGGCGAGCGGCTTGCCGAAGGCCGTCCGCTCCAGCGCCCGCCGGCACATCAGCTCGATCGCCCGCTCGGCCATGCCGATGAGCCGCATGCAGTGGTGGATGCGGCCGGGGCCGAGGCGGGCCTGCGCGATGGCGAAGCCGCCGCCCTCCTCGCCGATCAGGTTGCCCACCGGGACGCGTACGTCGTCGAAGACGACCTCGGCGTGGCCGCCGTGGTAGTGGTCCTCGTAGCCGTAGACCGTCATGGCGCGCCGCACCTGGAGGCCGGGGGTGTCGCGCGGGACGAGCACCATGGACTGCTGGCGGCGCACGTCCTCGGCGTCCGGGTCGGTCTTGCCCATGACGATGAAGACCGCGCACTCCGGGTTCATGGCGCCCGAGATGTACCACTTGCGGCCTGTGATGACGTAGTGGTCGCCGTCGCGCCGGATACGGGTGCCGATGTTGGTGGCGTCCGAGGAGGCGACCTCGGGCTCGGTCATGGCGAAGGCGGAGCGGATCTCGCCCGACAGCAGCGGCACCAGCCACCGCTCGCGCTGCTCGGGCGAGCCGAACTGGGCCAGCAGTTCCATGTTCCCGGTGTCGGGTGCCGCGCAGTTGAGCGCGGTGGGGGCGAGCTGCGGGCTGTGTCCGGTGATCTCGGCCAGCGGCGCGTACTGGAGGTTGGTGAGCCCGGCCCCGTACTCCTCGTCGGGCAGACTGTGCTGGTCAACGAAGAAGAGGTTCCACAGGCCCAGCTTGCGCGCGGTGGCCTGGAGTTCCCGTACCACCTCGGGCGTCCGCCAGGGCGAGTCCAAGGCGGCGCGCTGCTGGGCGGCCACGGCCTCGGCGGGGCGCACGTGCGCGTCCATGAAGGCGAGCAGCCGCTCGCGCAGCTCCTCGGTGCGCGCGTCGAATGCGAAGTCCATGTGCTGCCTCAGCCCTTCCGCAGAGTGGTGAGTCCGTTGTCGATGAAGACCGGGACCAGCTCGCCTATCCGGTCGAAACCCTCTCCGACCGTCCGGCCGAGCGTGAAGCGGTAGTGGATGCCCTCCAGGATCACCGCGAGCTTGAAGTACGCGAACGCCGTGTACCAGTTGACGCGGGAGACGTCGCGTCCGGACAGCAGCGCGTAGCGCTCGACCAGTTCGGCGGCCGTGGGGTGGCCGGGCGCGCCGCTGGTGGTGCTGACGGGTGAGCCGGGCACGTCCTGGCGCTCGCTGTACATGGCCAGCAGGCCGAGATCGGTCAGCGGGTCCCCGAGGGTGGACATCTCCCAGTCGAGCACCGCCGTGATCCGGTCGTCGGGGCCGACCAGGACGTTGTCGAGGCGGAAGTCGCCGTGCACGACGGTGGGCCGGGGCGACACGGGCAGCGTCCGGCCGAGCGCGCCGCGCAGCTCGTCGATCCCGGCCAGCTCCCGGCTGCGGGACGCCTCCAACTGCTTGCCCCAGCGCCGCAACTGCCGCTCCAGGAAGCCCGCCGGCCGCCCGAAGTCACCGAGCCCCGCCTCCTCGGGGTCGACGGCGTGCAGCGCGACCAGCGTCTCGGGCAGGGCGAGGACGATGCGGCGGGTGCGCTCGGCGCCGAGCCCGGCGAGCTGCTCACTGGTGCGGTAGGGGGTGCCCTCCACGTGCTCCATCACGTAGAAGGGCGCTCCCGTCACGTCGGGGTCCTCGCACAGCAGCACGGTCTCCGGCACGGGCACGGCGGTGTCCCGCAGGGCGCTGATGACGCGGTACTCGCGGGCCATGTCGTGCGCGGTCGCCAGGACGTGGCCCAGCGGCGGGCGGCGCACCACCCAGCGCCGCGCCCCGTCGGTGACCCGGTAGGTGAGGTTCGAGCGCCCGCCCTGCACGACCTGGGCGCTCAACGGGCCCCGCACCAGCCCCGGACGCTCCCGCTCCAGATGTGCGGCGAGCCGCGCCAGGTCGAGGCCGGGCGGTGGGGATTCGCTCATCGTGCGCGCTCCTTCGGAATCGGTCGCCACCGATCATGCCGACTAGTCGGTATGCCGTCCAGAGGGGGCGGGGAGACCGGCGCCACAGCCTGTCCCGACCTGCGGCCGATGACACATATGCGGATCGCGCCCTAGCCTTCCCGGTATGCCCATCGGTGACAACGAACCGCTGTTCGTCCGGGACAAGCGGTCAAGGAACGGCTACGTCCTCAACCCCCGCAACCCCTCAGGCCTCGCGCTGATCATCGTCCTGACGGTCGGCGTCCTCATTCTGACCGCCGTGGCCCTGGCCTGACCCGGGACCGCCTGACCGGGGCCGCCTGACCGGAGTCCCGGCCGGACCCCCGGACCCGGCCGGGCCCCTCAGCACACCCCCGCGCGCCGCAACTCCTCCCGCGCCGCCGCCCGGGTCTCCTCCCGGGTACCCGCGACGGAGACCGCCGCTCCGCGCTCGCGGCCCGTCAGCGGCTCCAGCGCCTCGAACTGGGACCGCAGCAGGCCGGGCGGCATGAAGTGGCCCCGGCGGCGGGCCACCCGTGCGGCGATCAGCTCGTAGGAGCCCTCCAGGTGCAGGAAGTACAGCCGCGGGGAAGCACGGCGGAGCCGGTCGCGGTAGCGGACCTTGAGCGCCGAGCAGACGAGGACGGCGCCGCTGTCGCGGTGCCGGCCGAGCCAGTCGGCCATCGCCTCCAGCCACGGCGCCCGGTCGGCGTCGTCCAGCGGGACACCGGCCGACATCTTCTCGATGTTGGACTTGGGGTGGAAGGCGTCGGCGTCGCCGAACGGCAGGCCGAGCGCCTCCGCCAGCCACTCGCCGACGGTGCTCTTGCCGGAGCCCGACACCCCCATCACGACGACGAGCGGCGCGCCCTCCCCGTCCTTCCCGGATGCTTCCTTCCCGGATGCTTCCCTCCCAGAGGCGTCCTTCCCCGGAGCGTCCTCCCCGCGGTTCACAGCAGCATTCCTCCCGCCACGATCAGCACCAGCACGCACGCGAGCGTCCCCAGCACCTGGCCGGGGCCCATGACCGCCGGCGCGGGCCGCGCGAGCCCGCGGATGCGCCGCTGCGCCGTCACCAGCATGCCGAGCCAGGCGAAGGCCCCGACGCTCACGGCCAGCAGGGCCGGGGCGGTCGGCTCGGCGAGCGCCGTCCGCGCGAGCAGCGCGACGGACACCACGAACGTCAGTGTCGTACGGCGCCAGGCGAACCAGGTGCGCTCGGGCTGCGCGCCGGGGTCGCGCACCGCGGCCGGCGGTCCGCCCGCGCTCCCCGACGCCTCCACCCGCCCTCGCGCGCCCTCGCCCTCCGGCCCTCCTTCCGGCCGCCCCCCGGCCGGCCCGCCTCCGCCCGGCACTGTCACCGGCCCGCCAGACCGAGGACGACGACGGCGACGACCAGCAGCGCCGCGAGGGCCGTCCCGGTCGCGAGCAGCACGGGGAAGCGGGAGGCGGGCAGGTCCTCGCCCCGGCGCATGGCACGCTCGCACCGCACCCAGTGGTTCACCGCGCGGAAGGCGCACAGCGCCGCTCCCGCCAGCAGCACGATGGCGACGGTCGTCCGTACGCCCCCGCGCAGGCCGGTGAGGAACTGGTCCACCGCGATGCCGCCCGCGACCAGGGCGAGCGCGGTGCGGATCCAGGCGAGGAAGGTGCGCTCGTTGGCGAGCGAGAAGCGGTAGTCGGGAGTGGTGCCCTCCTCCCTGAGCCGCTGGGGGGCGAACCACAGCCGGAGAGTCGCCGAGAACCGGTCGCGCATGCGTCAACCGTACGCGGTGACCTGCGGCGGCTCCCTCCGGGGGACGCCGCACCGGGTCAGAGTGCGCAGAGCCGCCGGTGGCACTCCACCCCGTCGGGCACGACCAGACCCGCCGCCTCCCAGCCGGACAGCCGCCGCTCCAGCTCGTCCTCGGGCAGGAAGTCCCACCAGTCGACCTCCTCGGCCTGCGGCCGGACGGGCAGCGTGCACACCACCTCGTACACCGTGAGGAACCACGAGTACTCGGGGGTCTCGAACAGGAATTTGAGCCGCCGTTCGGGTGCCGGGAGCCCGCTGACGCCCAGCTCCTCCTCCGCCTCCCGCAGCGCGGCGGTGTCGTAGTCCTCGCCCGCGCCCACGACGCCGCCGACCACCACGTCGTACATACCGGGGAAGATCAGCTTGGTGGGGGTGCGGCGGTGCACGAAGAGGCGGCCCCGCGCGTCCCGCACCCTGATGGCGGTGCTGCGGTGCCGCAGCCGCTCGGCGTAGACGTCACCGCGCGGCCGCTGCCCGACGACCCGGTCCCGCTCGTCCACCACGTCCAGCAGCTCGTCCGCCGCCCGCCCCCGTGCCTGGTCCAGCACCCGGTCCCGCTCCAGGGCCTGATCCCGCTCCAGGGCCTGATCCGGTTCCAGGGCCTGATTCCGTTCCAGCCCCTGCTCCTGCCCCTGTCCCCGCTCCCGGTGCTTCCTGTCACGCTCGGTCATGCCGCCATCCAAGCACCCGGGTACACGCCGGACGGCCCGGAGGGGTGTCCGTGGGCCGAACCGGAGGTTACTCTCCGGTCACCAGTCCTCGGTGCGGGTGTGCGAAAGGGTGGGAGCATGGCGTACGACGCCGATGTGATCGTGATCGGGGGCGGCCTCGCGGGCCTCACCGCCACGGCCGAGCTGGCCGACGCCGGACGGCGCGTCATCCTGCTCGACCAGGAACCCGAACAGGCGCTCGGCGGCCAGGCCCACTGGTCCTTCGGCGGTCTCTTCTTCGTCGACTCCCCCGAACAGCGCCGCATGCGCATCAAGGACAGCCGCGAACTGGCCTGGCAGGACTGGCTCGGCACCGCGGGCTTCGACCGACCCGAGGACCACTGGCCGCGCCGCTGGGCCGAGGCGTACGTCGACTTCGCGTCGGGCGAGAAGCGGGCCTGGCTGCGCTCCCAGGGGCTGAGGATCTTCCCCGTCGTCGGCTGGGCCGAGCGCGGCGGCTACGACGCGGGCGGCCACGGCAACTCGGTGCCCCGCTTCCACATCACCTGGGGCACCGGCCCCGGACTCGTCGAACCGTTCGAGCGGCGGGTACGGGCAGGCGTCGCCCGCGGCCTGGTCGAACTGCGCTTCCGCCACCGCGTGACGGGCCTGGAGCGGACGGCCGGCACGGTGGACACCGTCACCGGCGAGGTCCTGGTGCCCAGCACGGCACCGCGCGGTACGGCCAGCAGCCGCGAGGTCGCCGGCACCTTCTCGCTGCGCGCCCAGGCCGTGATCGTCACCTCCGGCGGCCTCGGCGGCAACCACGATCTGGTCCGCGCCAACTGGCCCGCACGGCTGGGCACTCCACCGGAGGTGATGCTCTCCGGGGTGCCCGCGCACGTGGACGGGCTGATGCTCGGCATCACCGAACGGGCCGGCGGGCGGGTCATCAACCGCGACCGCATGTGGCACTACACCGAGGGCATCGAGAACTGGAACCCCATCTGGGCCCGGCACGGCATCCGCATCCTGCCCGGCCCCTCCGCCCTGTGGCTGGACGCCACCGGAAGGAGGCTGCCGGTCCCCCTCTTCCCCGGCTTCGACACCCTCGGCACGCTCGACCACATCATGCGGACCGGGTACGGCTACACCTGGTTCGTGCTGAACCAGAAGATCATCGAGAAGGAGTTCACCCTCTCCGGCTCCGAGCAGAACCCCGACCTGACAGGCCGTTCGGTGCGCGACGTCCTCGGCCGGGCACGGCACGGCGCGCCGGGTCCCGTGCGGTCCTTCATGGAACACGGCGCCGACTTCGTCATCGAGCGCGATCTCGCCGCGCTGGCCCGGCGGATGAACGAGCTGACCGGCGACGGGCTCATCGACACGGACGCACTGCGCCGCGAGATCACCGCCCGGGACCGCGAGATCCGCAACCCCTTCACCAAGGACCTCCAGGTCACCGCCATCCACGGCGCCCGCCGCTACCTCGGCGACCGGCTCATCCGCGTGGCGGCCCCGCACCGGCTGCTGGACCCGGCGGCGGGGCCGCTGATCGCGGTCCGCCTCTCCATCCTGACCCGCAAGACGCTCGGCGGCCTGGAGACCGACCTCTCCTCCCGGGTGCTGACCGACTCGGGAGAGCCGCTCCCCGGTGTCTACGCCGCCGGGGAGGCCGCCGGTTTCGGCGGCGGCGGTGTCCACGGCTACCGCTCGCTGGAGGGCACCTTCCTGGGCGGCTGCCTCTTCTCGGGCCGTACGGCCGGGAGGGCGGCGGCACGGGCCGTGGGCTGAGGCGGTTCAGCGATGCTGGCAGGCCTGTCAGTGCGGGCTGCAAGACTCCCTCCGGAAGGCACCCTGATCTCTTGATCTCTCCGGAAGGAAATTGTTGACAGATATGACCCGCTCCCTCGACACAGAAGTACCGTTCGAGAGCAATGGAAGTCCGCCACCGGTGTTCAACCGTCGCGTGAGGCTGCTGGTGTGGGTACTGGACCAGCATGACGAGATCGGACTGACTCGGCAGGTTTTCGAGGAACGCGGCTGGACAGTCCGTGAGGCAACGGCTGAGGACCAACCGAATACCGACGAGGGCTACACCGCGCTCCTGGTGGAAGTTCGGTTGCGAGGCGCCCGTATCAACGCGTGCAGTGCTGCGCGACACCAGGTGTCCGCCCTCATCGAGACGCGGAAGCTGAGCGCGTTGGTGCGGGATGCGGCCATGGTCGTTCCCAGCCAGCATCCGCAAACAACCCGCTACTTCATGTATCGGAAGCCGCCGACAGACGCAGGCCCGATCGCCCGGCGGCTGTGGGATTGCTGGATCAGCATCGGCGGGGCCGATGTCCCACGAATGGTGGAACTGCCGGGCGAGGCCAGCCCCTCGGACGCCGTCGCCGATCTGCGACAGCGCACACTCGGCGGTGCAGCGTTCGAGGAAGCCACCCACGGTGTACGACTGCAAGTAGGCCCTCGACGGCCTCCCGCAACCGACCAGACCACGGGGTCTCGCCCACCGTCCCGTGCCACGCGGTTGTGGCCGAACATGCTCGTCGGGTGCGTCTGCTTGGTCTTCCTTCTCGCAGGCGGCTCCGCCTCGAGTGCGCTGCCACCACCGTGGAATGTGCTGTGTCTGCTTCCCGCTGCCGCACTGACCTGGCCAGTCGGTCGGTGGGTCACCAGCAACGAGACCCGCCCGGCACCAGTTCAAGTCGTAGTCGGCATGGTGATCACAGGGGGGCTGTCGTTCATCGGCTACGTCTTCGTCGAGCAGTCGCCTGGCGCGGGGATTCGATCGGCAATCGCACTCCCCGCCACTGGGCTGGGGCTCCTCCTTGCGATCGGCGCATGGCATGCCGTGCGTGACTCGTGGCTGTCACGCAACGCCCACTGGGTACTGCCAGTAGCCGCCACCCCGATCGCATTCGTCCTCCCTTATGCGGGGAAGCTGCTGCATGCTGTCTACTTGACCGATGTCTTCGGTATCCCCGCCGACGCCGTTTCGGTCCCCTTCTACTGGCAATTTCTGGTCGCCCTGAAACCTCTGGCCCTCATGCTTGCCGTGCTGCTGCTCTTCGTCGGAGCAGCCGGGTGGGTGAAATACTTCCATTGGACGTCCGGATTGCGAGAGGTAACGCTGTTCGTGTGGCCGCTCGTACTTCTCGTCTGGGTGTTGACGGTCATCCAGGTCGGAATCGAAGATGCCGGCAATACCGCGAACCGCGCCGCCGCGACAGCCCGGGCCGGTAAGAACCCCACCCAATGGTTCGGCATCCAGGGCAATCTCATGTGTGTGACACCACTGACAAAGAAGACCTCTGTCTTCAACGGGCCGATACCACACCATCCGGTGCTCACCTTCGGGACGACCGGTGACCACGTTTGGGCGTGGGATCCCGTGCGCAATCGGTCGGCCGACCGTACATGGAAGACCTTCCGTATTCGGGCGGAAGAGGTCTCCGTCACCCCACCGGCCTCGGGGCAGAAAGGCCCCGTGTGCCAACAAAAAGACACATGACCGCCATCCGCCACCGACTGCGGTTGCCACCCGCCTGTGAGCCGGGATAGGCAGGCCCACCTCATGGCAGGAAGCTGCCAGATGGAAATGGTGGATCAGGTGCACGCGTGCGTCTCCCGCGCTCAGGCGGCCCGCACGGGCACCACCACGACGCGGCCCGTCGTTGTGCCGTCGAACACCCGCTGGACCGCGTCGGCGGCGCCGTCCAGGGCCACCCGTTCGCTCACCAGCGGGCGTATCAGGCCCTGACCCGCGAGCCGCGTCAGCTCCTCGTGGCAGCGGTCCACGGCGGCGGGGTCGCGCTGGGCGTACAGGCCCCAGTGCAGGCCCAGGATGGAGTAGTTCTTCACCAGCGCGTGGTTGAGCCCCGGCGTGGGCACCGCGCCGCTGGCGAAGCCGACGACCACGATGCGGCCCTCGAAGGCGGCGCACTTGGCGGAGGCCGTGTACGCGTCACCGCCCACCGGGTCGTACACGACGTCGGCACCGGCACCCCCGGTGGCCTCCTTGACCGCGGCGACGACGTCCTCGGAGCGCCGGTCGACGACCACGTCGCACCCCAGCTCCCGCGCGACCCCGGCCTTGGCCCCGCCCCCGACCACACCGATCACCCGTGCCCCGGCGGCCTTGCCGAGCTGGACGGCGGCGCTGCCCACGCCCCCGGCCGCCGCGTGCACCAGCAGGGTCTCGCCCCGCTGGAGACGGGCCCGGCGGTGGAGGCCGAACCAGCCGGTCTGGTAGCCGATGTGCAGGGCGGCGGCCTCCGCGTCGTCCAGCGCCTCGGGGGCGGGCCGGGCGCTCTCCTCGCTGACGACGGCCAGTTCGGCGAAGGCACCGCCCGGCAGGACGGGCTGGCCCAGCACCCGTTCCCCCTCCCGGGGGCCGCCGACGATCTCGCCGCACAGCTCCACGCCGGGGGTGAAGGGCAGCGGGGGCCGCACCTGGTACTCGCCCCGGCACAGCAGGGCGTCCGGATAGTTGACGTTGGCGGCCCGCACCCGCACCAGCAGCCGGCCGGGGCCCGGCTCGGGCTCGGGTATCTCCTCCAGCCGCATCACATCGCGCGGTTCGCCGTTGCTGTGGACGCGCCATCCCTGCACAGGGTTTCCTCTCCGCCGAACATGTTGGTTGAGCTTGTCGTTCTTTCCGCCGGACCCTCACCGCCGTGGTCGCTCGCCGTTGCGGCGGGATCGCACGCGGGGGCTACGCCCCCGCGCCCCCTGGCTCGGCGCAGCGCGGGGTGCGCCCCGTAAGGGCGCGGGGAACTGCGCGAGCGACCACAACGGGCCCGCAGCCCGCAACCGGCGGCCAGGGGCAGCCCCGCTCCGGCAACAGGCGGAGGCCTCACGGCCGGAGCGCCCTCAGCAACAGATCGGCCAAGTGGTCGGCGACCTCTTGCGGGGTGAGCGGGCCGTCGGCGCTGTACCAGCTGCTGAGGTGGTGCACGGATCCGAAGTGGTAGTCCACGACCAGGTCGGCGGGCGTGGCGTCGCTGAACACCCCGCTGCGCTGGCCCTCTTCGATCAGTGCCCGGAACCGCTCGTGGTAGCGGCGCCGCTCCGCCCGCACCTGCTTGTGCTTCTCGGGCGAGAGCTGGTGCATGGAGCGGAAGAAGATCATGGCGTCGTCGAGGTTCTCGATGGTGGTGACGACGACGTCGGCGGCGGCCTGGCGCAGTCGCACCTCGACGGGCGCGTCCCGCTCGGCCAGCGCGTCGAGCCGCTCCTGCTGGAGCCGCAGCAGCCGGCCGTAGATCTCGTGGAGCAGGTCGTCCTTGGAGCCGAAGTAGTGGTAGAGGGCGCCCTTGGTGACGCCCGCCGCCTCCACGATGTCCTGGACGGAGGTGCGGTCGTAGCCGCGCTCCGCGAACAGGCGGGTGGCGGCGGCCATCAGCCGCTGCGGCACCGGCGCGGGGGTGTCGCCGCCCCAGCCGTCGTCGCCGTGCGCCGCCTGAGCGCCCCGGCGTGCCCCGTGTCCCTCACCGGCCCTGGTCGCCATGGCCGCCACCTGCCTCTCCCTCGTCGTTCCTCGGCCGGGTCGCTCGGTCTTCCCGGCGGTGCGGCGCCGCTCAACCGTCGGCCCGGTGCCGGGAGCGCAGCTCCCGTCGCAGGATCTTGCCACTGGTGGTCTTGGGCAGCTCGGGCAGGATCTCCACCTCGCGGGGGTATTTGTAGGCGGCGAGCCGCTCCCGGCAGAACGCGCTCAGCTCCTCGGGCGCCGCCGCGGCCGGGGAGCGCAGGCTGACGTACGCCTTGACGGTCTCCCCCCGGTAGGGGTGCGGGACGCCGACGACGGCGGCCTCGCGGACGGCGGGGTGCGTGTAGAGGACGTCCTCGACCTCGCGGGGCCAGACCTTGAACCCGGAGGCGTTGATCATGTCCTTCTTGCGGTCGACGACGTACAGCCAGCCGTTCTCGTCCATGAACCCGATGTCGCCGGTGCGCAGTTCACCGCCGGGCAGGGCCGCGGCCGTCTCCTCGGGCCGCCGCCAGTACCCGGGCACGACCTGCGGTCCCCTCACGGCGATCTCGCCCTGCTGCCCGAAGGGGACGGGCTCTCCCCGCTCGTCCAGGACGCGCACCACGGTGTCGGGGCCCGGGACGCCGACGGCGAGGGTGCCCGACTCCGGGTCGACGGGCGCCTCCTTGCCGGGCGGCACCGAGGCGCACGGCGCGGTGCACTCCGTCAGTCCGTAGCCGTTGGCGAGGTACGGGCCGAAAGTGGCGCGGAACTTCTCCACCAGCGCGGGCGGCAGCGGGGCTCCGCCGGAGGACAGGTGCCGGAAGGAGGCGAAGTGCTCGCGACTGGCCGCGGGGTGCGCGGCCAGCGCCATGAACGCCGTGGCGGGGCCGACGGTGAAGGCGGGCCGGTGCTCGAGGAACGCGTCGAGGACGACGCCCGCCTCGAAGCGGTAGGCCAGCACGAGCGTGCCCTTGTTGGCGATGCAGCCGGCGAGCTGGGCGACCATGCCGGTGATGTGGAAGAGCGGCGCCAGCGCGAAGACGCGCGAGCCCTCGGGGAGGCCCTGGCCGACGCGCTGGCGCTCGGCGTTGAACGCGAGGTTGGCGTGCGTGTTCATGGCGCCCTTGGGGGTGCCGCTGGTGCCGGAGGTGTAGCTGATGAGGGCGATGTCGCCGCCGGCCGGCTCGCGCCCGGCGGGCGCGGGGGCGCCGGTGCGCGCGGCGGCGAGCAGATCGGTGGTGTCGCCGGCGGGCGCGCACCGTGCGAAGTCGAGCACCCGGGCGTCGTCGCGGGTCTGCAGGTCCAGCTCGCAGGCCGTCAGGACGGTGTGCACGCCGGTGCCCTCGGCGGTCGCGCGCAGGTGGCTCTCCCAGGCGCGGTCGGAGCACACCAGCGCGCCGGCGCCCGAGTCGGACAGCACGTGGCCGACCTCGCGCTCCTTGTACATCGGGTTGACGGGCACCACCACGCCGCCCGCCTTCCAGGCGCCGAGCAGCGCGAGGACGTAGTGCGGGGTGTTCTGGAGCATGAGGGCGACCCGGTCGCCGCGCTCGATGCCGCGCCCGGCCAGGTGGGCGGCGACGGCGTCGGAGAGCGCGTCGGCCTCGGCGTAGGTGAGCCGTCCGTCGAAGTAGGCGAGGGCGGTGCGGTCGGGCACCTCGCGGGCAGCGGTGCGGAAGGCGTGCAGCAGCGTCTCGGGCGGGGTGACGGGGGCCCGCTGCGCGGGGTTGAGCTGGGCGAGCCAGGGCTTGTCCTCGTACGCGGGCGCGGACTTCGGGCTCATGCGGGCTCCCCTTCCGCCGCGCGGGGCCGTGCCGCCTCCTCCGTACGGGGGCGCACCTCTTCTTCCGTACGGGGGCGCACCGCTTCCTCTTCCTCCGTGCGGGGGCGCTCTTCCGGGCGCGCGTCGCGTATCCGCTGTTCGAGCTTGCGCTGGATGCGGTTCATGCCGCCGAGCCAGCTGTCGGTGTCCTGGGCGCGCGCCGCGTAGCTGCCGTGGGTGGTGGCGTGCGGCAGGACGAGGAAGCGTCCTTCGGCCATGGCCGCGAACAGCGCGTCGGCGACGGCCTCGGGGGCGATGGCGCCGGACCGCAGCACGAGGTCGCCGGCAATGCCGGTGGCGGCGAGCATGTCGGTGCGCACGCCCTCCGGGCAGATGGCGTGGACGTCCACCCCGCGGTGCCGGTAGGTGACCGACAGCCACTCGGCGAAGGCGAGGGCCGCGTGCTTGGTGACGCTGTAGGGCGCCGAGCCGACCATCGTCAGCAGTCCGGCCGCCGAGACGGTGGACACGAACCGGCCGCGCCCGCGCTCCAGCCAGCCGGGCAGCAGCTCACGCACGGCCCGTACGTGCGCCATGACGTTCACCTCCCAGGCCGCGTCCCACTGGGCGTCGGGCGAGAAGGGACCGCCCTCCGTGCCGATGCCCGCGTTGGCGCAGTAGACGTCGACGGTGCCGCCGAGCGCCTCCATGGCGGGGCCGGCCACGGTCGCGGCGTCGCCGGGGACGGCGATGCCGCCGATCTCGTCGGCGACGGCGCGGGCCGCGTCCGCGTCGAGGTCGTTGACGGCGACCCGGGCACCCGCGGCGGCGAATCTGCGGGCGAGGGCCGCTCCGATACCGCCGCCCGCCCCGGTGACGACGACGCTGTCGCGCGAAGACTCCATTGGCTGCGCCTCCCAGTCCGTGGGGCCCGGGCTCGTGCTCCGCGGCCCCGCTCGGGCATCCGTACGGCCCCGTTCGGGTGCGGGCGGCCTCGGGTGGCCGCACGCCCGCTCGGCAGACTAACCAGTCGGTATGTTGTTGCGGAAGGGGTGCCCGGCGATCCCGGCGACTCTCGGCGCGCACTCGGGAACGACAGCGGCCCAGGGCTCGTTCCCCTGGTGTGCGCGGCGCGCGGCGACGCGTACGCGTGACGGGTGGAGAGCCCCGGGAGCGGCTGCGTCAGGTGAGGCGGGAAACCGCCCCTTACAGGAATAGCGGGCCATATCCGGGGTAATCCGCCACGCCGAAGCAAGTGCGCGCTGTCCGCGCGAAAAAACATCGCCGGAGACGGATCCTCGACGCGGGGTCGTACGTCACATCCCCGACGACACGGGTCCTCTCCGCCGGAGGTGGGATGATTGGCCGGTTTCAGAGCGCTCGCCCGACAAGTCCGAGACCCTGACAGAGACCCGTCGCAGCGGCGGCAGGCACTGCGCAAGTGCCTCGAACGGTTCGCCCCCTACGGGCACCGCGCCACGTGGCAGCACCTGTGCAGGAACGCGGGGTTCCACCCCGACGACCGCGAACCCGACCCCGCGCTGCTCGTGGCGGCACTGGAGGAGTTGGAGGAAGCCCGCGCGGTCTGGCTCGCCTACGAGTCCGAAGTCGCCGCCCGCCGCAAACGGGAGAAGCGCGAGGGCATCAGACAGCCCACCGCGCTCGACGAGTGGCACCGCAGAACCTGGGGCGGAAGATCGCTGCTGCGGTGCGATCCGGCGCAGCCGCCCACACCGCGGCTCGCCGAGGTGCTGCGCCGCATGATCTCGGTGATGGACATGCGCGAGATCCCGCCGCAGCGCCGCGGACTGCGGCTGGACCAGGGGGTGCGCACGGAGATCCGCACGGACGGCACCGGCCGGCGCGAGGCCCGCAAACAGCACCGCCAGAGCGGCGGCCCGCGACTGGGCTTCGGCAGCCCGCTGCCCTCCCAGGGATAGCCCGCCCTTCCACGGGATGGCCCGGCCCCTGACAGGGAGCACCCCGGGCCTCTCCGGGCCACGGCCACCGCCCGGCGCAGGGAGCCGGCGCCGGGGCTGGCGCTCCGGCGGGCGGTACTGGCATGCTGACCGCCCGAGTGCTGAGCAATCGCTTATTCGGCACCGGCTTCCGGACACAGGCGCGTGGGAGGTTATTCGCATGGCGGAACCGAGGGTCTTCACCTCGGCCGACGAGCTGCGGGCGGCGGTCGGCGAGGAGCTGGGCAGCAGCGACTGGCTGGAGGTCGGCCAGAAGCGGATCGATCTGTTCGCCGACGCGACGGGCGACCACCAGTGGATCCACGTCGACCCTGAGCGCGCCGCCGAGGGCCCGTTCGGCACCACCATCGCGCACGGCTATCTCACCCTCTCCCTCCTGCCGGCCCTCGTCCCGCAGGTCATGCGCGTCGAGGGGGCGAGAATGGGCGTCAACTACGGGGTGAACAAGGTGCGTTTCCCCGCGCCCGTCCCGGTCGGCTCCCGGTTGCGGGCCCGCCTGGCGCTGACGGAGGTGAGCGAGGCGTCCGACGGCGGCGTCCAGGTGGCCGCGCGGGTGGCGGTCGAACGCGAGGGCGGCGACAAGCCGGTGTGCGTCGCGGAGAGCCTCAGCCGCTACTACTGGTGAGCCGCCGCTACCGCCGGGCCTGCCCGGCGCCGCGGTGGCCCGCCATGCGCAGGGCGAGGTCGGCGTAGAGCGCGCCGATCTCGTCCGGCGTCCTGCGGCCCTCGGGGCTGAACCAGCGGGCGACATCGATGCACAGCGACATCACGGCCAGCGCGGTGCCGCGGATGTCACAGATGTCGAACTCCCCCGCCGCCACACCGTCTTCGAGCACCCCGCGCAGGATCTCCTCGCTGCGGCGGCGCAGCACCACGATCCGCTGGTAGTGCTCCGGTTCGAGCGCCGCCAGCTCGTACTGCACGACGCGCGCCGTGGTGTGGTGCCCGGCGTGCCAGCGGACGAAGGCGCGCACGGCGCGGGCCAGCCGCTCCGCGCAGTCGGCCGCGCCCTCGACGGCCTCCTCCAGCACGGCCACCGACCGCTCGTGGCCCACCCTGCTGATGTGGAAGAGCAGCTCTTCCTTGGTCTTGTAGTGGATGTAGAGCGCCGCGGGGCTCATCCCGGCGCGGCCGGCGATGTCGCGGGTCGTCGTGGCGTGGAAACCGCGCTCCGCGAACGCCTGGACGGCGCCCAGCAGGAGCCTCCGGGCGGCGTCCGGTGTGACCCCGCCGAACGATTCATCGGTCTCGACCGTCGTCATCCGGCCAGCTTACCCCCACGATGAGCGCCCGCTTAGTCCCGGTCAGAACACCACCAGCGTGCGCCCGCCGCGCCCGGCCCGCATGGCCTCGAAGGCGGCGCCCACCCCGTCGAGGGAGACCCGCTCGGTGACCAGCGCGCCCGGCTGGAGCCGTCCCGCCCGTACGTGCCCGGCGAGCACGGGGACGTCCCGCGCCGGGTCGGAGTCCCCGTAGACACAGCCCCGCAGCTCCCGCGCGAAGTGGAAGATCTCCAGCGCGGAGAAGGAGACCCGCTCGTCCTTGCCGCCGATTCCGACCACCACCGTGCGTCCGCCCCGCCGGGTGGAGTCCCAGGCCGCGCGGATCGTCTCCGCGCGGCCCACGCACTCGATGGCCACGTCCGCCCCGAAGCCGCCCTCGGTCAGGCCCCGCACGGCCTTGGCGGTCTTCTCCCCGGCGAGCACGAAGTCCGTCGCCCCGGCGGCCCGCGTCAGCTCCTCCTTCTCCGCCGACACGTCCACCGCGATGATCCGCTCGGCGCCGGCCAGCCGCGCCGCCTGCATCGTGGCCAGTCCCACCCCGCCGGCGCCGTACACGGCGACGGACTCCCCCGCCCGCAGCCGGGCGCTGTGGTGCACCGCGCCGTACCCGGTGAGCATGGCGCAGCCGAGCAGGGCCGCGTCCTGGAGCGGCACCCCGTCGGGCAGTGCCAGGACCGCGCGCCGGGGGACGAGGGTCTCCTCGGCGAACGCGGCGACACTCAGCCCGGGGTAGAGGCCGTCGCCGCCGCGGGTGGCGGCGTACGGGCGGGTGGTCGCCTCGTTGGCGCGGACGCACAGCCACGGCTGGGACAGGCGGGCGCAGAAGTGGCACTCGCCGCAGTCGGGCGCCCAGTTGAGGACGACCCGGTCGCCGTGGGCGAGGTCCGTCACGTCCTCGCCCACGGCGACGACGGTGCCCGCGCCCTCGTGGCCGAGCACGGCCGGTACAGGCTGGCGCAGCGTGCCGTTCGCCAGGGAGAGGTCGGAGTGGCAGACGCCCGCGGCGGCGAGCCGCACCCGCACCTGGCCCGGACCGGGGTCCGGCAGGGCTATGGAGGTGACCTCCAGCGGGGCCGAGACGGCGGGCAGGACGACGGCGCGGACCATGGGACTCCCAACGGCTGGTGGCTGACCGGGTCAGAACTGGAGGGACTTGGTCTGCAGGTACTCCTCCAGACCGTGCGGGCCCAGCTCCCGTCCGATGCCCGACTGCTTGTAGCCGCCGAACGGGGCGAGCGGGTTGAAACGGCCGCCGTTGATGTCGACCTGTCCGGTCTCCATGCGGCGGGCGAAGGCGACGGCCTCCTCCTCGTCGTCGGACCACACGGCGCCGGCCAGGCCGTAGACGGTGCCGTTGGCGATGCGCAGCGCCTCCTCGGTGTCCCGGTAGGCGAGGACGGACAGAACGGGTCCGAAGATCTCCTCCTGCGCGATGGTCATCGCCGGGGTGACGTCGGCGAAGACGGTGGGCCGTACGTAGTGGCCGCCCTCCAGGCCCTCGGGGGGCTCGGTGCCGCCGGCCACCAGCCGGGCGCCCTCCTCCTGGCCGCGCCGGATGTAGCCGAGGACGCGCTCGCGCTGCTCGGCGTTGACGAGCGGGCCCAGCCGGGTGGACTCCCGCGCCGGGTCGCCCGGCACGTACCGGGCGACCGCCTCGGCGGCCAGCCGCACGGCCTCGTCGTAGCGCTCGGCGTCGACCAGCATCCGGGTCCAGGCGCTGCACGTCTGGCCGGAGTTGGACATGACGTTGGCGACGCCGGCCTTGACGGCCCGGGCCAGATCGGCGCCGGGCAGGATGACGTTGGCCGACTTGCCGCCGAGTTCGAGCGCGACCCGCTTGACGCCGCCCGCCGCGAGGGCGCCCACCCGGCGTCCGACGGCGGTGGAGCCGGTGAAGGAGAGCAGGTCGATGCCCTCGTGCCCGGCCAGCGCCTGGCCCGCGACGGGGCCGAGGCCGGTGACGAGGTTGAAGACGCCCGCCGGCACCCCCGCCTCCGCGACGGCCTCGGCGAACAGCTGGGCGACCAGCGGGGTGTCCTCGGCGGGCTTGAGGACCATGGTGCAGCCGGCGGCCAGCGCGGGGGCCGCCTTGGCGACGATCTGGTGGAGCGGGTAGTTCCACGGGGTGATGGCGCCGACGACGCCGACCGGCTCGCGCAGCACCCGGGAGTTGCCGATCCGCTCCTCGAAGGAGTACTCGGCGGCGAGCCGCGCGTAGCTGCCGCAGACCGCGACCGGGGCGGCGGCGTGCACCTTCCGGGAGAGGGTGAGCGGCGAGCCGAGTTCGGCGGTGACGGTCCCGGCTATCTCCTCGCCGCGCGCGCTCAGGATCCGCTGCAGCGCCTCCAGCCGCGCGGCACGCCGGGCGGGCGGCGTGGCGGACCAGCCGGGGAGGGCGGCGCGGGCCGCGCGCACGGCCGCGTCGACATCTTCGGGCCCGCCGGCGGGGACGGTGGCCAGCAGGCTGCCATCGGCGGGATTGGTGACCTCGATCGTCCCGGTGCCCGTCGCGGGCCGCCAGGCACCGTCGATGAACAAGCCGTCGTGAGCCTTCATGGGGCAAACCTACTGTCGGGTCAGCTACGTGTCAGCAGGGCGTCGCGGATCCCCGCCTCACCGCGCGCGGGTGCGCGGGGAGCAGGTAACCGGTTCGTTGACGGGAACCCCGCCGATTCCTATGGTCTACCACAGGATTCCTTCATGCGGCGGGAGTTGGCGATGGGCCAGGGCACCGACAGCAGCACCAGCACCAGCACAGACCGGGCACGGGAGCGGGCCCGCAAGGAGGCCGCGGACCTCACCTACCTGACCGGATTCGGCAACGAGCACAGCAGCGAGGCCGAGCCGGGCGCGCTGCCCGTCGGCCGCAACTCGCCCCAGCGGGCCCCCCTCGGGCTGTACGCGGAGCAGCTGAGCGGCACCGCGTTCACCGAGCCGCGCGCCCACAACCGGCGCTCGTGGCTCTACCGCATCCGCCCCTCGGCCGCGCACCCCCGGTTCGAGCGGATGGCGAACGGCGGCCTCGCGGGCGCCCCCTTCGACGAGACGGTCCCGGACCCCAACCGGCTGCGCTGGAACCCGCTGCCGGAGCCCCCCGAGGGCACCGACTTCCTCGCGGGCCTGTGGACGCTGGGCGGCAACGGGGACGTACGGCAGCGCAACGGCATGGCCGTGCACCTGTACGCCGCGAACGCCTCGATGACCGACCGGGTCTTCAGCGACGCCGACGGAGAGCTGCTGATCGTCCCCGAGCGCGGCGGGCTGCTGCTGCGCACCGAGTTCGGGCCGCTGTGCGCCGAGCCGGGCCATGTGGCGCTGATCCCGCGCGGGGTGCGCTTCCGGGTGGAACTGCTGGACAGTCCGGCCGACGGCGGGCAGGACCGGGCCGCGCGCGGCTACGTGTGCGAGAACCACGGCCGCCCCTTCACCCTGCCCGACCTGGGCCCGATCGGCGCCAACGGGCTGGCCAACGCCCGCGACTTCCAGGCGCCCACGGCCGCCTACGAGGATACCGGGGGCCCGGTGGAGGTCGTCACCAAGTACTGCGGCAACCTCTGGAAGGCGGTCTTGGACCACTCGCCGCTGGACGTCGTCGCCTGGCACGGCAGCCATGTGCCCTACCGCTACGACCTGCGGCGGTTCAACGTCCTGGGCTCCATCAGCTACGACCATCCGGACCCCTCGGTCTTCACCGTGCTGACCTCGCCGTCGGACACCCCCGGCCTGGCGAACGTGGACTTCGTGCTCTTCGCGCCCCGCTGGCTGGTGGGCGAGGACACCTTCCGGCCGCCGTACTTCCACCGGAACGTGATGAGCGAGTACATGGGCCTGATCGAGGGCGCCTACGACGCCAAGGCCGAGGGCTTCGTGCCCGGCGGCGGCTCACTGCACACCATGATGTCGGCGCACGGCCCGGACCGGGAGACCTTCGAGCGGGCCTCCGCTGCCGAGCTGGCGCCGCAGAAGGTGGACGACGGGCTGGCGTTCATGTTCGAGACCCGGTGGCCCGTCATCCTGACCCGGCAGGCGGCCGAGGCCGGACATCTTCAGCGGGACTACGACGCGGTGTGGCAGGGTCTGGAGCGTCACTTCACGGCCCCCTGACGGTCGCTTCGAGTCGTGGCCTCCCCCGGCCGACGGCGTCGGGGGGAGGACCGCTCCCACCCGCGGAGGCACGCCCCATGACGCCGCTGTTCACTCCGGACTCCGTCGAGCTGAACCGGAAGCTGCCGCTCTGGTACCAGGTCTCTCAGTCGCTGCGCGCCTCCATACTGGGCCGCCCGCCCCAGGCGCCGGACCGGCTCCCGCCCGAGGACCAGCTCGCCGGCCACTACGGCGTCAGCGTGCTGACCATGCGGCAGGCCCTCAAGGAGCTGGAGACCGAGGGGCTGATCAGCCGGCACCGGCGGCGCGGCACCTTCATCGAACCCGACGCGCGCCGCGCCCGCCCGGTGCGGCTGCTGGGCTCGGTCGACACGATCGTGGCCCAGCAGTCCGGCGAGCCGACCACGCTGCTGGGGCACGGCCCCGAGCCGGTGCCCGCCGAGCTGGCCGAGCACTTCCCCGGACAGCGGGAGGTGATGGCCTACCGCAGGCTCCGCCACGACCGGGACAGCGGCGAGCCCGCCAACTGGGCGGTGAACCTCATCCGCGCCGACGTGGCGGAGCGCATCGACCCGGCCCAGCTGCGCCGGGGCTGGCCGATGACCAAGGTGCTGCGGGACAGCGTGGGGGTGCGGATCAGCAGCATCACCGACACCGTCGAGGCGCGGCTGGCCGACCCGGAGACGGCGCGGCTGCTGGAGGTGCCGCTGCTGAGCCCGATCCTGCACTACACCGGGGTGACCTACGACGGCGAGGGCGAGGTGGTCGACGTCGTGCGGATCCACTACCGGGGTGACCGCTTCGCGTTCTCCGTCACGCTGGAGAACGTCTCGGACTGAGGGACCGACCGGACCGGGGGGCGGACGCGGTCCGCGGGTGGAGAAAGGACCGGCGTCCGGCCGGGAGCCGGGGGAAACCGGCTCCCGGCCGGACGCCGGGTCGAGCCAGGGGCCGGGATCGACGGGGAGCGCCGGGTGGAACCGGAGAGAGCGGCCGCCGGGACGTCCGCGCGAGGCGGTCCGGCGGCCGCCGTCAGCCGCGTCCGCCGAAGAGCGATCGGCGCAGCTTGCGCAGCGGAGCGAAGAGCGAGACCCGCGCGCTGCGGTTCCTCGCCCGGCTCCGCACGGCGTCGCGCTGCGTGATCTCCCGCATCAGCGTCGTCGCGTCCTCCGCCTCGACCTGAGGGACGGCGGGTCCTGCGAGCACGGAGAGGTGCCGGTCGAGGCGCGAACTCGTCGCGCCAGTCCCGCATTTGATCGCGGGCACTCGCGCCCTGCTGCCGACTGTTATCTGTTCCATGTCACTCCCCACCCGTACGAGGGCACCCGGCCCGGGCAGAGTAACCCTATCTCCCGACTACGACATGCGTGCATCCCGGTCACAGCATTCACCTGCCTCACAAGGCGGTTGACGCACACGGTACGCCGTCCCGGCCCCCGGCGGACACCCCGCGAAGCGCGACAAATACGGACACAGCGGCGGGAGTTCGGAAGCCGCCGGGCGCACACGGGGGCTCACGGGCTTCCCCTGGCGCGCGGGTGGCGCGCCGCGAAACCCGCGTGCGGGCCGGACCACCATGCCGGATCATGGCCTTCATGAGTACCGACCGGAAGCAGCCCGCGGTCCCGCCGCAGACCGCACCCGAACAGGCGCTGGTCTCCCGGCTCCAGATCGACGACAGCGACTCCACCGGCGACATCATCGACGCCCTCTTCCTGGGCCGCTTCACCCTGGGGGAACAACCCTACTCCCGCAGCCACACCGTGGACCGCGTGAAGAAGGGCTCCACACTCCTGCCGCCGGGCGCGCGCGTGCTGCGCGAGGCCAAGGACGACAACTCCGGCTCGGTCCTCGCCGAGGGCGACGGATGGACGGTGCGGGTCTCGCGCTGGAACCGCGGCGCCGAGGTCACGGTCACCGCGATCACCGACGAACTCGCCGACCAGCTGCTGCGGCAGGCCGTGGAGGACGCGGAGGACGAGCCCGAGCCGCAGGAGGACCAGGTCTCCATGGGGTTCTGGTACCACTCCCCCATGCGCGGCCCGCGCCGCACCTCCCGCACCATCAGCGCGGGCTCGTGGGCCGAGGTGCGGCCGAACTACACGGCCCCGGTCGCCACCGCCCTCGACGGCCTGATGGGGCTCCGCCCCGACGACATCTCCGGGCGCCTCCTCCTGCTGCACGGACCGCCCGGCACGGGCAAGACCTCCGCACTGCGGACGCTGGCCCGCTCCTGGAGCGAATGGTGCCAGGTGGACTGCGTCCTCGACCCCGAGCACCTGTTCAACAACATCGGCTACCTGATGGACATCGCCATCGGCGCGGACGACACCGACCCGGAGTCGGGCCGGTGGCGGCTGCTGCTCCTGGAGGACTGCGACGAGCTGATCCGCGGCGAGGCCAAGTACGCCGCGGGCCAGGCGCTCTCACGGCTGCTCAACCTCACCGACGGACTGCTGGGACAGGGCCGCAACGTGCTGGTGGGCGTCACCACCAACGAGGACCTGGAGCGGCTGCACCCGGCCGTGGTACGGCCCGGCCGGTGCCTGGCCCGCATCGAGGTCGGCTCCCTCACCCGGGACGAGGCCGTCTCCTGGCTGGGCACGGACGAGGGCGTCGGCCGGGAGGGCGCCACCCTCGCGGAGCTGTACGCCCTGCGGAAGGGCAAGCCCCCCGCCCACGTCCCCGGGCAGGAGCGCTCAGGCGCCGGCCTGTACCTGTGAGCCGTCGCGGCCTGTGCATGTGAGCGGGTGCCGCCTGTGAGCGGGTGCCGCGCGTGGTGGATGTCCGGACGCGCCTGGCGGGACGTCCGGACGCGCCTGGCGGACCTGGTCCCGGCCCCCTCCGCACACCTCCTGAGGGGGACCGGGAGCCTGCCGGGACAACCATCACCCCCGCTCGGCTGTCTGTTACGGCAACAGCCCGCACCCGGGGGAGGACCCACCATGCGCCGCACCCGCACCGTCGCCGCCCTGACCACCACCGCCGCCGCCCTCACCGCACTCGCCGCCACCGCCACCACCGCCACGGCGGCGGCCGGCCCGGGCTTCCTGGAGGCGGACGACCTGCCGCCGCACGCCACCTCCCCCTGGTACACGGGCGAGGTCGCCAAGGGCCTGCCCGACCCGGAGCCCTTCTGCGTCGACGGGGTGGTCCCTGACTCGGGGAAGACCTACCACCGCCTCTTCGGCACCGACTACGACACCCATGCCTCGCAGATCGGCGTCACGACGGCCTCCCGGCAGGCCGCCACCAAGCTCGCCGCGAAGCTGGAGTCGCGGGTGGCCGGCTGCGCGGCCGACTGGCTGCGGAAGAACCCGGGCAGCTCCGCGTCCTGGGACGACTACGGCAGGGTCGAGGCGGGCGACAGCGCCCACGTCTACGGTGTGCACACCGCACCGCCCGAGTCGGAGCACGGGGTGAGCCTGTTCGCGGTGGTCCGCAAGGGCGCCAAGGTCACGGTGGTGCGCTGGGCGGAGATGGGCACGCTGGCGCACGCCCCGGTGGACGCGTTCCGTATGACGACCACCAAGGCGGCGGCCCGCCTCTGACCGCCCGGCGGCGCTCGCCACCGGACCGCGCGCCCGGCGGCGCCGCCCTGCGCGGCTCCCGCCCGCCCCTGCCCGCCGCTCCCTGTCGCTACCTGCCGTAGGCGGCGCGCAGGGCGTCGCGGGCGGCGGCGCCGGCGGCGTCCTCGGTGATGCCGAGGCGGCGGGCCCGGGCGGCGAACGTCTGCGCCGCCTCGGCCAGCTCCCGCTCGGCGACCCCGCCCGCGGCGGCGACGAAGGTGCCGTTGCGGCCACGGGTCTCGATGACGCCGTCGGTCTCCAGCGCCCGGTAGGCCTTGGCGACGGTGTTCGCCGCGAGCCCCAGCTCCTCGGCCAGGCCGCGTACGGTCGGCAGCTTGTAGCCGGTGGGCAGGTCGCCACCGCGCGCCAGCGCGGCGATGTGCGCGCGCACCTGCTCGTAGGGCGCCTCGGGCGCCTCGGTGTCGATGGTGAGGCGCAGGACGTTCGATGGGTTCCGCGGCACGGGACCTCCGGGGAGCGAGCGGTCGTCACGGTGATTGTCCCCCACCGCGACGAGGCCGGGCCGGCGGCGGCCCGTGGTCACAGGGCCGAGCGGTCCCCGGTGTCCACGGGTTCGTGGGCGCCGGCGGCGCTCCGCGCGGCGTCGCGCACCTGCGCGGCCGTCAGCGCGTAGCCCGTGCTCGCGTCGGTGGTGGAGCGGGCGAAGACGACGCCGTACACCCGCCCGCCTGGCGTCAGCAGCGGCCCGCCGGAGTTCCCCGGCCGGACCTGGGAGCGTATGGCGTAGATGTCGCGGGTCGTCAGCTCGTCGCCGTAGATGTCCTGGCCGCGGGCGGGGGTGCGGGCGGCCACGGCGGCGGCGCGCAGGTCGAGGCCGCCGTTCTCGGGGTAGCCGGCGACCACGGCCTGGTCACCGCGGTCGGCGTCGCCGGCGAAGGGGAGGGCGGGCGCGGTGAGGCCGGGGACGTCCAGGACGGCGATGTCCTTCTCCGGGTCGAAGAGGACGACACGCGCCGCGTAGGGGCGGCCCGTCCCGGCGACGCGGACGGTGGGCGCGTCCACTCCGGCGACGACGTGCGCGTTGGTCATCACATGGCCGCGTGCGTAGACGAAGCCGCTGCCTTCCTGGCCCTGCCGGCCGCCGTCCACGTCGGCGACGCCCTCGACCTTGACGGTGCTGCGCTGGGCCGCCGTCGTCGCCGCCGGGGTGACCGAGTCGCCGGAGGGTTCGGGCACCGAGGCGCCCGGCTCCTGCTCGAAGGGGTTGAAGACCGGCGGGAAGCCCGCGGTGGTGAGCGCGCCGGTGGCACGGTTGAACCAGGTGGCCGCGCTGCCCGGCATCCTCTCGTGCACGCCCTCCAGCAGGGCGGAGCCGCGTATGGCCTGGTTGAGCGCGGGCGAGGGCGAGGCGGCCAGCGCGCTGCCGGCCATCCAGCCGACGACGAGCACGGCGACGACGTTGACGAGGGCACCGCCCGCCCCGTCCACCCAGCGCGCCGGGGTGCGGCTGAGCGCCTGCCGCAGCCGCCAGCCCAGCGGCGCGGCCAGGGCGTGCCCGCCGAGCGCGGGCACCAGCACGGTCAGCAGGGCCAGGACGGTGGCGCCCGTCGTCCCCCGGTCGACCAGGTCGAGGACGTAGGGCAGCAGCCAGACGCCGAGCACGGCGCCGCCGACGAAGCCGGCCAGCGAGACGAGCCCCGCCACCAGCCCTCGGCGGAAGCCCGAACCGGCGTAGCCGAGGGCGGCGATGATCAGGAGCAGATCCAGCAGGTTCACGGCTCCGCTCCCTTCTGGTGCGCGCTTTCCCGTGGTGCGCCTTGCGCGCCTTCCCGTTGCGCGGGGCCCGGGTTCTTCGAGGTGCTCGGTGCTGCCGGGTGTGCGGACAGGTGTGTGCGAACAGCGGTCTGTGCGAAGAACGCCGGATACCGGCTTCTGGTTCCCGCGTGTGACAGAGGGCACCCGGACCGTCGTCGGTGCGGGCGCCTTCCCCCTGCCTGTGCCGCCCGTGCCCGTGCCCGTTCCTGTGCCGCCGCTCAACCCCTCCTTAAGCGAGCCCTAAAGATCGCCGGACCGGGCGCCGAAGCCCCCCTCCGGGCGTGCGCCGTGGCTAACGTGCTGGTCGCCGGGGCGGGTTCACGGCCGGGCCGCAGGGGAGGCGGCGGACCGTGGCCCGGCCCGGACCCCCACGTCCCCGTTTCGAGGAGCCCTTCATCATGACCGTTCGCCGCGAGGCCGCCGCCGGATTCGTCCGCAAGGCCACCGGAATCGCCCTGCTGGGTCTCGCCCCGCTGGCGCTCACCGTGGTCCCCGCGGGCACCGCCGTCGCGCACGGCTCCATGGCCGACCCCGTCAGCCGGGTCTCGACCTGCTTCGCCGAGGGGCCGGAGAGCCCGGAGTCGGCGGCGTGCAAGGCGGCCGTCGCGGCGAGCGGGCCGCAGGCGTTCTACGACTGGAACGAGGTCAACATCCCCGACGCTGCGGGCGAGCACCGCCGCATCATCCCGGACGGCAAGCTGTGCAGCGCCGGGCGGGACAAGTACAAGGGGCTGGACCTGCCGCGTGCGGACTGGCCGGCCACCGCGATGACCGCGGGCGAGCACACCTTCACCTACAAGGCCACGGCCCCGCACAAGGGCACCTTCGAGCTGTACCTCACCAAGGAGGGCTACGACCCGGCGAAGCCGCTGAAGTGGTCCGACCTGGAGTCCGCACCATTCGCGAAGGTCACCGACCCGACGCTGAAGAACGGCAGCTACGTCATCGACGCCACCGTGCCCGAGCGGTCGGGACGGCACCTGGTCTACAGCATCTGGCAGCGCTCGGACAGCCCGGAGGCGTTCTACACCTGCTCGGACGTCACCTTCGGCGGGAAGAGCGCCGCCGGGGGCCGCGCCGCGCCCGCCCGGCCGGACGAGCGGCAGATCGAGGCGGGCCGCCCCAAGTCGACCGTGGACCACGCCGGGCACGGCGGCGACGGGCACACCGCCCGGGACCAGGCGGGGCACACGGGCCACCCGGGCCACGGCGGCCATCCGGACGGGACGGCCCGGGACCGCGCCGACGGCGCCCGGGACGCCGACGCGCCCGCACCGCAGGGC
>NZ_VJOK01000001.1:1368546-1405322 GCF_013302895.1 Streptomyces albus subsp. chlorinus
GAGAAGGCGGACCTGGCCGAGACGGGCGGGGACGGCGGCACGGCTCCGCTCGCCCTCGGCGGCGCCGCCGTGGTCGCGGCCGGTGCCGGGGTGCTCTTCGTGACGGCCAGGCGCCGGGCCGCCAGGAGCCGCGGCTGATCCGCCGTCTCGCGCGGCAGTGAGCTGAGCGCGCCGCCTCCCCCGGCGACCGCTGGGGGAGGCGGCGCTCCCCCATGCGCACGTACGCTCTGTCCCCCACAGCGACGGAGCGGAGTGCCCATGAGACAGGAAGCCATGGTGGAGGTCACCAGCGAGGAGGAACTGCGGGCCCTGGTCGGGGAGCCCGCCTCCCACACGGTGCACAAGACCCGCACCGCACTGCACCGGCTCGACCGGGAGTGGCTGGCCCACTCGCCGTTCTGCCTCATCGCCACCTCGGCGGCCGACGGCAGCTGTGACGTCTCCCCCAAGGGCGACCCGCCCGGCTTCACCAAGGTGCTGGACGACCGCACACTCGCCCTCCCCGACCGGCCGGGCAACAGGCGCGTCGACGGGCTGCGCAACATCCTGTCCAACCCGCACGTCGGCCTCCTGTACTTCCTGCCCGGCCGGGGCGACACCCTCCGGATCAACGGCCGGGCCCGGATCGTGCGCGAGGCGCCGTTCTTCGACGAGATGGTGGTGCGCCGCAACCGCCCCCGGCTGGCGCTGGTGGTCGAGATCGAGGAGGTCTTCCACCACTGTTCCAAGGCGTTCCTGCGCGCGGGGACCTGGGACCCGGAGACGTGGCGGCCGGACGCGGTGCCGAACCGCGCCCGGCTGGCCAAGGCCCTGGACCGGCCCGGCGACTCCCTGGAGTTCCTGGAGGAGTACTACGGGCCGTCCTACGCGCGGACGATCTACCCCGAGGGGTGACGGAGGGGCGGGCGGGCCGCCCTCGTCAGGACAGACAGGTCGTCGGGGTGGCGTGTACCGGGTCGAGCGCGTTCGCCGCCTCGTGCCACGTCACCCGGTCGGTGAGGGCGACGGCCAGGTGCTCGGAGAGGTCGAGCGGGCACAGGTCCTGGACCGTGACGTTCCTGACGCGCGGACCGTCGAGGAACTGGGTCCTGTAGGGCGTGACGACCTCGTCGTACCTGGTGGCGATCACGGTGTACTCGACGCCGGGCACCGTGTCACCGCCCTCGTTCAGCCTCCTGAGGAAGTCGGAGCCCTCCTTCTGCTGGAGCAGGGCCGGGCCGATCTCCTCGACCACGTCACCGATCGGCGGGAACTGGTCGGCCAGCCTGGCCAGTCCGCTGAGCGTGGTGCCGTGGTTGCTGGGGGTGATGCCGACGAGGGCGTGCACCTTGGCGGCACCACCGTGGAACTTCAGATACTGCCGGGGCATCATGCCGCCCTGCGAGTGGCCGACGATGGCGACCTCCTTGGCACCGGTGGCCTGGAGGACCTTGTCGACGTAGGAGGACAGCTGCTTGGCGGACTCCTCGATGGGGCCGAGCCCGTGGAAGAAGGGTCTGCCCGGCAGCTGCCCGTAGTCCAGGGAGAAGACGCAGTAGCCGCGCTTGACCAGGTAGGGGGCGAACCCGAGCCAGTTGTCCACGGAGTTGCCGAACGTCCCGTGGACCAGGACGACGGGCCGCGGGTGCGCGGCGGACGGCTCGCAGGAGTAGTCGTTCCAGCCGCTGTCGACGGCTGCCGCCCGGGCGGGCGGGGAGGCGGCGCCCGCCGCGGTGGCGGGCAGGGCGACCACGGCGACCGCGAGGGTCACGACGGTGGCCGCCGCGGTGCGAAGACGTCTCAGGGACGGCGCTGACAGCTTCAGCTTCATGTCCGGCTCCTCGGACGGTGAGGGATGGGGGGTGGGAGCGGAGCTGTGAATCGCCGTCAACTTACGCGTGAGTAAGAACGATGGCCAGTGTCCGGACTGAACAAAATTCAGCACCGGCGCTCCCCCGGTTCCGCACGCCCCTCACTTGCCACGACCGCCTCGCCCTCCCTCGCACCTGGAGAGACCCACACCGCCGACCGAACGCGCAGGTCGCTATACCCCTCCCCCGTACACATTCCTCCACGGGAACGCCTTGCGTCCAGATACGGGGCAGGGGTATACATGACCACGGCACCGCACCCAGGGTCCGCCCCGGGTGCCCGAAACGACCGGGACGGCCGGCCGGGACGAGCCGACAGACCGGGCCGCCGAGGAGAAGCGATGACCACCACCCGTGAAAGCACCCGGAGCGCCGCCCCCACGGCGCCCACCACCGAGGTCGAGCTGACGATCGGTGGGATGACGTGCGCTTCGTGCGCTGCCCGTGTGGAGAGGAAGTTGAACCGGTTGGAGGGGGTGAGGGCGAGTGTCAATTACGCGACGGAGAAGGCGAAGGTGAGTTTCGGGGGCGGTGTGGTGGTGGACGATCTGATCGCGGCGGTCGAGGCGACCGGGTATACGGCGGCCCCACCGGCACCCGCCCGCACTCAGGCGGGCAGCGCGAGCGGCCCCGGTGGAAACGACGGCCAGGCAGGGAACGCCGAGAAGGACGCGGAGAGGGACGCTGGGCTGGCGACGCTGCGGCAGCGGCTGGTCGGTTCCGCGGTCTTGTCCGTGCCGGTGATCGTGTTGGCGATGGTGCCGGCTGTGCAGTTCACCTACTGGCAGTGGCTGTCTCTCGTGTTGGCGGGGCCTGTGGTGGTGTGGGGGGCGTGGCCGTTCCACCGTGCGGCGTGGAAGAACGCGCGGCATGGTGCCGCGACGATGGACACCCTGGTCTCGGTGGGCACGCTGGCGGCGATGCTGTGGTCGGTGTGGGCGCTGTTCTTCGGGACGGCGGGCGAGCCGGGGATGACGCACACGTTCACGCTGTCCATCACGCGCGGGGATGGCGCGGGGAACATCTATCTGGAGGCGGCCGCGGGGGTGACGGTGTTCCTCCTGGCCGGGCGGTACTTCGAGGCCCGTTCCAAGCGGAAGGCCGGCGCGGCGCTGAGGGCCCTGCTGGAGCTGGGCGCCAAGGACGTCACCGTGCTGCGCGACGGACGCGAGGTCCTCCTCCCCACCGGGGAGCTGGCGGTGGGGGACCGGTTCGTGGTGCGGCCGGGGGAGAAGATCGCCACGGACGGCACCGTGGTCGAGGGCAGTTCGGCGGTGGATGTCTCGATGCTGACCGGGGAGTCCGTCCCGGTCGAGGTCGCCGCCGGCGACAGTGTGACCGGGGCCACCTTGAACGCGGGCGGGCGGCTGGTGGTGGAGGCCACCCGGGTGGGTGCCGACACCCAGCTGGCGCGGATGGCCAGGCTGGTCGAGGACGCGCAGAACGGGAAGGCCGCCGCCCAGCGGCTGGCCGACCGGGTCTCCGGGGTCTTCGTGCCCGTCGTGATCACCCTCGCGCTGGCCACACTCGCCTTCTGGCTCGGCAACGGCGCCGGCCTGACCGCCGCGTTCACCGCCGCGGTCGCCGTGCTGATCATCGCCTGCCCCTGCGCGCTCGGCCTGGCCACCCCCACCGCGCTGATGGCCGGCACCGGACGCGGCGCCCAGCTCGGCATCCTCATCAAAGGCCCCCAGGTCCTGGAGACCACCCGCACCATCGACACCCTCGTCCTCGACAAGACCGGCACCGTCACCACCGGCACCATGACCCTCCTGGACATCCACCCCGCACCCGGCGAAAGCAAGGAGGAGGTCCTGCGGCTGGCCGGCGCGCTGGAGAACGCCTCCGAACACCCCCTCGCCCAGGCCGTCGCCCACGCCGCCACCGACAAGCACGGCCCCCTGCCCGCCCCCCAGGACTTCGCGAACCTTCCCGGACTCGGCGTCCAGGGCCTCGTCGAGGGCCACGCGGTTCTGGCCGGACGCGAAGAACTCCTGGCCCAGTGGGCCATCCCCCTCCCCACCGACCTGGCCGGGGCCAAACACGCGGCCCAGGAGGCGGGGCGCACCGCGATCCTGGTCGCCTGGGACGGAAAGGCCCGGGCCGTGCTGGAGATCGCCGACGCGGTCAAACCCACCAGCGCCGAAGCCGTCCGGCAGCTGCGCGGCCTGGGACTGCGGCCGGTGCTGCTGACCGGTGACAACCGCACCGTGGCCGCCTCGGTGGCCGCCCAGGTCGGCATCGACCCCGCGGACGTGATCGCCGAGGTCATGCCCGAGGACAAGGTCGAGGCCGTCAAACAGCTCCAGAGCGAGGGGCGTTCGGTCGCGATGGTCGGGGACGGGGTCAACGACGCCGCCGCACTCGCCCAGGCCGACCTCGGCCTGGCCATGGGCACCGGCACCGACGCCGCCATCGAAGCCGGCGACCTCACCCTGGTGCGCGGCGACCTGCGAGCGGCAGCCGACGCCATCCGCCTGGCCCGCCGCACCCTGGGCACCATCAAAACCAACCTCTTCTGGGCCTTCGCCTACAACACCGCCGCCCTCCCCCTCGCCGCCGCCGGTCTCCTCAACCCCATGATCGCCGGAGCCGCCATGGCCTTCTCCTCCGCCTTCGTCGTCGGCAACAGCCTCCGCCTCCGTCACTTCCACCCCACAACCAACTGAAGAGGCCGGCTGCCGCCTAGGCCGCGCGGGGCGGTTCCGCGTCCGGGGGTGGTTCCGCACCTCGGGGCGGTTCCGTGCCTGCCGGGCGTACGGCGTAGGCGCCGAAGCGGCGGCGGGCCCGGTCGGCCGCCGCCTCGGCACGGCGGGCCTTCTCGTCGCGTACGTCGAACGACAGCTGCCGCGCGGCCGACTCCGCGGCGGTCAGTTCCTCGGCCCGCAACGCGACCCCGCGCACGCGGGCGCGCTGCAGGCCGAGCGCGTCGTGCAGGGCGTAGGCGGCCGTCGCCAGCGCGGGGGTGTGGGCGGTGGGTTCGGGCAGGGTGCGGGTGCGGGTGGTGGCGGAGCGGTCGGCGTAGCGGACGGTGAGGGTGAGCGACCGCGCCACCTGCTCCTCGGCACGCAGCCTGAACCCCAGTTCGTCGGCGAGGGTGAGCAGTGCGCCGCGGCGGCGTGCCGCGTCCAGTTCGTCCCGCTCGAAGCGGTGTTCCGCGCTCGCCGAGCGCGGGGGCGCGGTGGGGGTGACGGGCGTGGGGTCGATGCCCCGCGCCCGTTCGTGCAGGCGCCGGCCCTGGGCGGCGCCGAGGATGCGCTGGAGGGTGGCGAGCGGGGCGGCGGCGAGGCGGCCGACGCTGTCGAGCCCGTACGCGCACAGGGTGCGGGCCGTCGCGGGGCCGACTCCGTGCAGGGCGGCGACCGGGCGGCGGCCGAGGAAGTCGGCGGCCTCTTCCGGGCGTACCTCCCGGACCTGGCCGGGCTCCCCCGCCTGGGCGGCCATCCGGGCGAGCAGCGGGCTGGCGGCGACGCCGACGGTGCAGTCGGTCCCGTGCAGGGCGAGCGCCCGCAGCCGTACGAGCTGCGCCAGTTCGGCCGCGCTCCGGCCGAAGTAGCGCAGGGCGCCCCGTACGTCGGCGAGCGCGGCGTCGGGCGGCAGGGCCTGGACGAGCGGGGTGATGTCGGTGAGCAGCGCGAGGAGCGCCTCGTAGTGCTCGGGTGCGGTGTGCGGGACGGCGTCGAAGTGGACGTAGAGCACATGCGTCCCGCGCCGCGGGTTCCCGGTGCCGTCGGTCATCCCGCGCTCCCCGGGCTGGAGTGCCACATCTTGCGCAGTGCCTTGGGCGAGCCGGCCGTCTCCCCGGCGGGGCGCAGATCGGCCCAGGGGTGCATCCGGTAGCCGGGGGCCACCTCGATGGTGCGGCCGGGCTCCGGGGGGCCGCCGGGCCCCGCCGGGCCGGCGGGCTCTTCGGGTCCGCCGGTGTCCGTCGTCGGCTCCTCCCCCGGCCTTCGGCCTGGAGACGCTCCCAGCCGGGCCGCGACCGCCTCCAGGCCGCCGGTGCGGCGCAGCTCGACCAGTTCGGCCAGGTCCCAGGCGGCGGAGCCGACGACGCTGAGGCTGCGGGGGCCGCGCCGCTGGACGGTGCCGCGCACCAGCAGCAGCCAGGAGTGGAAGACGGTGTGGGCGCAGGCGGCGTGGGAGTCCTCGAAGAAGGCGAGGTCGGACAGGCCGGTGCCGTCGTCGAGGGTGGTGAAGATGACGCGTTTGCCGGAGGCGAGCGGCGGGGTCTGGGTGGCGGCCTTGGCGCCCGCGATCAGCACGGTTTCCCCGTGGCGGGCCGAGCGCAGGGTGCGGGCCGAGTGGGCGCCCAGTTCGCGGAGGAAGGCGACGTGGTCGGCCATCAGGTGGCGGGAGGTGTCCATGCCGAGGACCTCCAGCTCGGCGCCGAGGCGCTCGCCGCTGTCCAGGTCGGGCAGGTGGACGGGGTCGGCCTCCCGGACGGCCCGTCCGGCCCGTCCGGATCCGGGGGTGTGCGGGCCGGGGGTGTCCGCCTCCGGGGCCTCCCCCAGCGCGAGCTGCCCCTCGCGCGCCCCGGCCGCGCGTTGGGCGCGGTGCAGTTCGGCGATGTGCAGCAGCAGGTCCCGGCGGTTGCCGCCGGGCGCGAAGGCGTCCAGGGCGCCGACCTGGGCGAGGCGTTCGGCGACCGGGCGGGAGGGGCGGGCGCGGCGCCAGAAGTCGCCGAGCGAGTCGTAGGGCTGCCCGGCCTCGATGCGGGCGGCGTCGGCTTCGCTGATGCCCTGCACCTCGGCGAGGGCGAGGCGCAGCCCCCACACGCCGGATTCAGACTCCAGTTCGATTCGATAGGAGACGGACGACCGGTTCACGTCCAGCGGCAGCACCGGCACCCCGCGCCGCCGGGCGTCGGCCAGCAGCAGCCGCTTGGGGTACATACCCGGGTCGTGCTCCAGGATGCCCGCGTAGAAGGCGGCGGGACGGTGGGCCTTGAGCCACGCCGACTGGTAGGTCGGTACGGCGAACGCCACCGCGTGCGCCTTGCAGAAGCCGTACGAGCCGAACGACTCCACGATCGTCCAGGCGTGCGCGATCGCCTCGGCCCGGAAACCCTGCCGGGCGGCGGCGCGTTCGAACCAGAGTTTGGCCGCGGGCCGCTGCTCGTCGTCCTTGAGCACCCGCCGCACCTCGTCGGCACGGCCGCGGTCGCAGCCCGTCATCCGGGAGAGGATCCGGATGACCTGCTCGTGGAAGATGGCCACCCCGTACGTCTCGGCCAGCGGTTCGGCCACGTCCCGGTGCGGGTGGTGGATGCGGCGGCGCCCGTGCCGGGCCTCGATGAAGGGGTGGACCATATCGGCGCCGACGGGTCCCGGCCGGAAGAGGGAGATGTCCACCACCAGGTCGTGGAAGGTCTCCGGCTGGAGCCGTCCGATCAGGTCGCGCTGGCCCGGGGACTCGATCTGGAAGCAGCCCAGCGTCTCCGAGGCGCGGATCAGCTCGTAGGTGGCCGGATCGCCCTCGGGGAGCGCGTCCAGGTCGATCCGCTCCCCCGTCGCCCGCTCGACCTCGGCGACCGCGTGCGCCATCGCCGACTGGAGCCGCACCCCCAGCACGTCCAGCTTGAGCAGCCCCAGGTCCTCCACGTCGTCCTTGTCGAACTGCGCCATCGCGAAGCCCTCCCCGCTGGTGGGCACGACGGGCGTACGGGCCCGCAGCGACGAGTCCGACAGCAGCACCCCGCACGGGTGCATGGCCACCCCGCGCGGCAGCCCGTCCAGCGCCTCGACCAGGTCCCAGAAGTGGTCGCCGTACCCCTCGCGCGCCACCTGCCGCAGCTCCGGCAGCTCGGCCAGGGCCGCGCGCGCGTCCCGCGCCCTGATGTGGGGGAACGCCTTGGCGAGCCGGTCCACCTCGGCCGGGTCCATGGCCAGCGCGGCGCCCACGTCCCGGATGGCGTGCCGCACCCGGTAGGTCTCGGGCATGGCGACGGTGGCCACCCGCTCCTCGCCGAAGCGTTCGAAGATGGCGCGGTAGACCTCCAGCCGCCGGGCCGACTCCACGTCGATGTCGATGTCGGGCAGCTCGGCCCGGCGCGGGGAGAGGAACCGCTCCATCAGCAGGCCGTGCTCGACGGGGTCGGCGTGGGCGATGCCCAGCAGGTGATTGACGAAGGAGCCCGCGCCCGAACCCCGCGCGGCCACCCGGATGCCCAGCTCGCGCACGTCCTCGACGATCCGCGCGACGGTCAGGAAGTACGAGGAGTAGCCCAGGGACTCGATGATGGCCAGCTCCTCGTCCAGCCGCCGCCAGCGCCGCTCGTCCCGGTCGTAGCGGCGGGTGACCATGGCGGCGGCGCAGCGGGAGCGCAGGGCGCGGGCGGCGGTGCGGCCGCCGGTGCCGGCCAGGTGGGGCTCGGGGAAGTGGACCCGTCCGATGCCCAGGTCCTCCTCGGGGTCCACCCGGCAGGCGAGGGCCGTCTCCTCGGTCAGTTCGAGGAGGCGGCGCGCGGTGCCGGGCCCGTATCCGGCGGCCTCGGCGATCCGCCCGGCCGCCTCGGCCATCTCCCCGGGCCCCTTCAGCCAGCGCTCGCCGCCATCGAGGCCCCTGCGCGGGTCGACGGGGACGAGACGGCGGGCCGCGTCCAGTACGTCGGCGACGTTCACCTCCGTGGCCGGGGCCGGATCGGCGTAGCGGACGGCGTTGGTCAGCACGGGTGCGACGCCCTCCCGGGCCGCCAGGCCCAGCGTCCGGGCGGCCTCCCGCAGCGGGCCCGTACCGGTCACGGCCAGGCGGAGCGCGTCACCGTAGCGTTCGCGCCACCACGCGAGGAGGGTGGCGGCACGGTCGGGACGGCCGGCGGCCAGGGCGCGGCCGACGTCGGAGTCCGCGCCGAGCAGCACCGTGACCGCCTCGCCGCGGAGGGCTTCGCGGGGCAGCAGGGGCTTGTCGTGGCCGCTCGCGTGCGCCTCGGTGATCATCCGGCACAGCTCGGCCCAGCCGTGGGCGCCGTCCCGGGCGAGGAAGACGGCCCGCTGGGCCGATTCATCGACAAAGCTCCCGCCTCGGACCGGTGTGCGGCGCCGGACCCGGTCCGACCTCCCGTCCCGGCCCGGCCTCCCGCCGCGGTCCGGCTCCGCCGCCCCCTCCGCGACGGCCAGCTCGACCCCGTACACCGGCCGCACCCCGGCGCGCGCGCACGCCCTGGTGAAGCGGACGGCGCCCGCGACGGTGTCCCGGTCGGTCAGCGCGAGCGCCTCCATCCCGCGCTCGGCGGCCCGCTCGGCGAGGGTCTCGGGGTGCGAGGCGCCGTAGCGCGCGGAGAAGCCGGAGACGGCGTGCAGATGCGTGAAGCCCGGCATCGCCCGCACCTCCTACCTCAGCCGCACCCCCCTCTGTCCCGGGCACCACAATAAACCAGCCATCGAACCTTTATTCGAATAGCGGTCGTGGGACGACGCCCGGCGGCCGAGGCCGCGGCTCACAGCTCCTTGCGGAAGACCACCCGGTCCAGCGACGGGCCGTCGTAGTCGGGCACGGGGTCGGAGGCGGTGAAGCCGAGCGCGGTGTGGAAGGCGATCGAGCGGGTGTTGACCGGCGAGGTGATGGCCTTCACCACGGTGCGGCCGTCCTCGCGGGCGCGGGCGAAGAAGCGCTCGTACAGGTCGCGGGCCAGACCGGAGCGGCGCAGGTGCGGGGCGACTCCGGAGAAGTGGATGTATGCCTGGCCGGATTCCGACGGTGACAGGAACCCGATCAGGAACCCGGCGAGCGCCCCGCCGGGTTCCTCGGCGATCAGGCTGGTCGCATGGAAGTGGTCCAGGAAGACCCTGGTGAGGTCGCGCGACGCGGGCCGCCCCCACCAGTCGTCGACGACGGCGATCACGGTGTCGTAGTCCTCGGGGCGGGCGGGACGCACGGTACAGCGGGGGCCGGTACGCATACCGGGACGCTAACCATCCGGCGCCCCGCGCATACCCTGCCGCCGTGTCCCATGGGCGGACCCGGATACGCCTCCCCGTCCTCTTCCGCCTCACCGTGCGGGGGTGTCGCCGCCTCATGTGCGGGCACCCGCCCGGCTCCCGTGCGGGCACCGGCCCGCCTCACATGTGGGTGCCGCCGTCGATGCGCAGTTCCGTGCCGGTGATGAAGGCGCCGTCGTCGGAGGCGAGCATGGCGATGGCGCCGGCGACGGTCTCCGGCCCGGCGAAGCCCTCCCCGAGAGCGGGGGACAGCTTGGCGAGCAGGCTGTAGTCGGTGTCCTCGGGCAGTCCGGGGTTGTGGGTCATCCCGGAGGCGATGGACCCCGGCGCGACGCAGACGGCCCGCAGCCCCCGCTTGCTGTACTCGGACGCGATGGCGTGCGTGAAGGACTGGATTCCGCCCTTGGTCGCGGCGTACGCGGCCATGTAGGGGTGCGCGAAGCCCGCCGAGGTCGAGCTGAAGTTGACGACGACCCCCTTGCCGGTGGCCAGCAGCGCGGGCAGCGCCTGCCGGGTCACCAGGAAGGTGCCGGTGAGGTTGACGCCGATGATCCGGTTCCAGAACTCCAGGGTCATCGTCTCGGTGTGCCGCGAGTCGAGGATGCCGGCGGCGTTGACCAGGACGTCCAGTCCGCCGAGCCCCTCGATGGCGCCGCCGATGCCTCCGCGTACGGAGTCCTCGTCGGAGATGTCGGCGGTGACGGCGGTCAGGCGGCTCTCCGTCCCGGCCTCCGCCGCCAGGGCGCGGGTCTTCTCCAGCCCGGCCGCGGAGATGTCGGCGGCGGCGACGGTGCCGCCCTCCTCCAGCACGCGCAGCACGGTGGCCCGGCCGATCCCGGAGCCCGCGCCGGTGATGAGGACCGTGCGGCCGTCGAAGCGGTTCATGGCTGCTCCTTCTCCCTGTTCTCGCGGGCGCTTCCGCCCTGCACGGGAAGCACCCGCCTGCCACGGTACGCCCATGTGGCACAACGTGCCATAAAGGCGCAGCGTGTGCCCTCTCTCCCTCCCTGCCGTACGCTCTGGCCATGACCACCCGCCCCGACGACGCCGCCCGCCCCTCCCTCACCGAGCGCCGCAAGGCCGAGACCGAACGGGAGATCGCCCGCCACGCCGCCGAGCTGTTCTCCGCGCACGGCGCGGCTGGGGTCACGGCGGAGGGCATCGCCCAGGCGGCGGGGGTCTCGCTGCGGACCTTCTACCGCTACTTCCGCACCAAGGAGGAGGCGGTGACCCCACTGCTGACCGGCGGGGTGCACCAGTGGCTCGCCGAGCTGACGGCCGCCCCCGCCGAGCTGTCCGTGGCCGAGGCGCTGGAGCGGGCCGTCCGCGGCGCCCTCACCCCCCAGGGGCCGCACGCGGCGCTCCGGGCCGAGGCACTGGAGAGCACCCGGGGCCTGCTGCGCGTCGTCCCCGGCGACCCGGGCCTGCGCTCGGTGTGGCTGCGGGTGCACGCCGAGACGGAGGAGTCCCTGGTCCCGGCGCTGACGGAACTCGCCCGCCGGGACACGGACCCGCTGCAACTGCGGCTGACGGCCGCGGCGGCCAACACGGCCATGCGGATCGCGATGGAGACCTGGGCGGCGACCGACGCGGAGCCCGGCGACCCGGAGCGGGGTCCGGCCGCACTCGCCGTACGCTGTCTGCGGGGGCTGACCGCAGGACTGCGCACGCCCCGCGCGTAGCCGCACCCACGCCGTGCCCGCCGGGGACGCCGGGGACGCCGGACTGTGACCGAAATCAAAGCACTGGCACCCCGTACCCGGCGCCGTGCAGGGTAGGGGCACGCGGGATACGGACAGACCAGTGCGGCCGCGCACGGAGGACCATCCGAGGGTCCACGGCCGCACGATCAGCTGAAGGAGCCCCATGAAGGTCGGGATTGTCGGAGCCACCGGTCAGGTCGGCACAGTGATGCGCGAGATTCTGGCCGAGCGCAATTTCCCGGTCGACGAGCTGCGCCTGTTCGCCTCCGCCCGTTCCGCGGGCCGGACGCTGCCCTGGCAGGACGGCGAGGTCACCGTCGAGGACGCGGCGGAGGCCGACTACACCGGGCTGGACATCGTCCTGTTCTCGGCCGGCGGCGCCACCTCCAGGGCGATCGCGGAGAAGGTCGCCGCGCAGGGCCCGGTCGTCATCGACAACTCCTCGGCCTGGCGCATGGACCCCGACGTGCCGCTGGTGGTCTCCGAGGTGAACCCCCAGGCGGCCACGCGCCGTCCCAAGGGCATCATCGCCAACCCGAACTGCACCACGATGGCCGCGATGCCGGTGCTGCGCCCGCTGCACGAGGAGGCGGAGCTGACCGCGCTGGTCGTCTCCACCTACCAGGCGGTCTCGGGCAGCGGCCTGGCGGGCGTCGCCGAGCTGGAGGGGCAGGCCCGCAAGGCGGTGGAGAACGACGCGGCGCGGCTGACCTTCGACGGTGACGCCGTGGACTTCCCGGAGCCGGACAAGTTCAAGCGCCCCATCGCCTTCAACGTGCTGCCGCTGGCGGGCTCGATCGTCGAGGACGGGCTGGCCGAGACGGACGAGGAGCAGAAGCTCCGCAACGAGAGCCGCAAGATCCTGGACATCCCCGGCCTGAAGGTCTCCGGCACCTGTGTCCGCGTCCCCGTCTTCACCGGCCACTCGCTCCAGGTCAACGCCCGCTTCGCGCGCCCGATCAGCCCCGGGCGGGCCGCCGAGCTGCTGGCCGGCGCCCCGGGCGTGGAGCTGTCCGAGATCCCCACGCCGCTCCAGGCCGCGGGCAAGGACGCCAGCTACGTGGGCCGGATCCGCGCCGACGAGACGGTGGAGAACGGTCTGTCGCTGTTCCTGTCCAACGACAACCTCCGCAAGGGCGCCGCGCTCAACGCGGTGCAGATCGCGGAGCTGGTCGCGGCCGAGCCGAGCTGAGCCGCGCGCCGGGCGGCGGCCCGGTCCCCGCGCACACGGAACCCCCCGGACGAGCGTCCGGGGGGTTCCGCTGTGGGGGGTGCCGGGTCCACCGCCGGGGTGGACCCCCAGGATCCCGCGGGGACGGCCCGCGGCCAAAGCCGGCCGCCCGGCGCGCCGGCCAGGCGGGCCTCAGCCGATCTTGGCGCCCAGGGCGTCGAGGGCGGCGGGCACCGGCTGGAAGTAGGTCTCGCCACCGGAGGAGCAGTCACCGCTGCCGCCGGAGGTGAGGCCGAGCGCCTTGTCGTCCGCGAAGAGCGAGCCGCCGCTGTCGCCGGGCTCGGCGCAGACGTCGGTCTGGATCAGCCCGTCCACGGTGCCCTCGGGGTAGGTGACGGAGGCGTCCAGCGCCTTGACCGTGCCGTCGTGGACCTGGGTGGTGCTGCCGCTGCGGGTGACCTTCTGGCCGACCTGGGCCTCACCGGCGCCGGAGATGGCCTGGGCGCTGCCGTTGTAGAGGTTGACCTCGCTGGGGTGGTCCACCTCGCCGGTGTAGGTGGCGATGCCGTAGTCGTTGCCCGGGAACTTGCCGTCGCCGCTCTTGGCGATCTCCTGGCCGCCCTGGCTGTCGGACCAGGAGGAGATCGCGGTGGTGCAGTGGCCGGCGGTCAGGAAGCCGGGCTTGCCGTCCGCGGTGGTGACGTTGAAGCCGAGCGAGCAGCGGCCGCCGTCGCCCCAGATGGCGTCGCCGCCGGCGATCCTGGTGGTGAACTCGCCGTTGGTGCGCTTCAGTTCGGCCTTGCCGCCCTGCGCCTCGACGGCCTTGCGCAGCTCGGCGAGCTTGGCGCCCTTGACCGTCTTGTCGGCGGTGACGACGACCTTGTTGGTCCGTACGTCCACCGCGCGGGCGGTGCCGGGGATGTTCTTCTTCGTGAGGGAGTTCTTGACGGAGTCGAGCTGGGCCAGCGTGTGCTCGACGACCCGGGCCCGGGCCCCGGCGGCCTCGGCCTTCTCCTTGGCCGCGCCGTTCGTGACGTTCACGACGAGCTGCCTGGCCTTGGCGTCGTAGTAGGAGCCCGCGTGGCCCTTGATGTCCTTGGTGAGCTTGGTGGCGAGTTCACCCGCCGACGCGGCGGAGAGCGTCTTCGCCGTGGGGGCGTCCTGGGAGGCGTTGGCCGCGGTGGCCGTCAGCGTCCCGGCGGCGAGTGCGGCGACGGCCGCCCCCGCGAGGACGAGGCGGCGCTTGGGTACGCGTCGGTGCTGTGACAACGTGGAACCTCCAGTGGGGGGTTGGGGCGTCCGAGGATCGGACGCCCCAGGAGGAAGTACGGACACGGGCCTCTTACCCATCAAGAAGTCGCGTCCATGCCAACTTGTGGCGCCGAGTATTGCGAGCCGCCGAACCCCGCACAAGGTTCAGATCACGTCAGCCGACCGGAAGTTCGGTCGCGCTGTCAAGGTGCCGAACGTCCCTTCGTGTCCCCGACGTCCGCCCGGGCGAACACCCGCCGCGACGCCGCGTGTTCGCCAGGTGAGGAGTAGACCTGACCGGTAATCGCCCCCGCGCGACCGGATTTCGGGTGCACTCCTTCACCGGCCGTCCACGGGATCCTCCAAAGGAGCAGAAGGCGCACAAGGGGCGTGCGCGGACACGCATGTGCCCGTGCACGCACCCAGGGGGCATGCACGGGCACACGTCAGTGGGGCTCAGTGGGGCGTACCGGGTGGCGTCAGTAGACGCTCACTCCGTACGCGCTGAGCGCTTCGCGCACCGGCTGGAAGAAGGTGGTGCCGCCGCTGCTGCAGTTGCCGCTGCCGCCGGAGGTGAGGCCGAGCGCGGTACCGCCCGAGTAGAGGGGGCCGCCGCTGTCGCCCGGCTCCGCGCACACGGTGGTCTGGATCAGACCCGAGACGATGTCGCCGCCGCCGTAGTTGACCGTGGCGTTGAGGCCGGTGACCTGGCCGCTGTGGATACCGGTGGTGCTGCCGCGCCGGGTCACGCTCTGGCCGACGCGCGCGTCACCCGCACCGGTGATGTCGACACTGCCGACGGTGCCGGGGTGGGAGACGCCGGTGTTGCTGTAGCGCACGAGCCCGTAGTCGTTGCCGGGGAAGCTGGAGCCGGCGGTGGGGCCGATCAGGGTGGTGCGGCTGGAGTTGGTGTGCCAGTTCCCGCCGAGTTCGGTGCAGTGCCCGGCGGTCAGCAGGTAGTAGGTGCTGCCGCTGCGGACGTTGAAGCCCGCCGAGCAGCGGGCGGACCCCGTGTAGATGGCGTCCCCGCCCGAAAGGTACTTCTTGAACGTGCCCTTGACGCGCCGGATCTCCAGGGCGCCCGCGTTCTTGCCCGCGGCCTGCTCGATCCGGGCCAGTTCGGCACCCGAGACGCGGCTGTCGGCGGACACGACGAGCTTGCCGCTCTCCTTGTCGACGTGCCAGGCGGTACCGGCCACGTCCGCGTCGAGCACGGCGTCGCTCGCCGCGCCGAGCTGGGTCGCCGAGTAGGTGTGGGGGGACGGAGCTTCGGCGGAGGCCGTGGCCGGCGCGATGAGCGCCCCGGCCGCCGCCATGCCCGACGCGAGGGCGATCAGCCTGGTGCGTCTGCGGCGTGCCATGCTGTCGCCGGCTGTGGTGCGCTTGATCCTCACTTTTCCTCCCGTTCAGGGAAATCAAAGCGTGCTCCTGACAAACGCTGCATGGAGTATTCGCAGTGATTTTCCGGTCCGGCAAGGGCGTCTTTCGGTCTCCCTGGGTCCGGTTCGGCGCCCGGGGCTCCGCCACGCGGAGCCGGAACCCCTGCCGCGCACGCCGTTTGACCCGGACCGGAACGGGGAGGAGAAGGACCTGGTCACCACCTGGGTCAATCCGGGTGCGTGCGGGGACAGTCGCTCGCTCGGAGGTCCCTGACAGCCGTACCATTCGACTGGTAACGGGACAATGCGGGCCCTCTCGCGGACCGTCACCGGTCGGGCAGCACAAGGACCCTGATCGGTCGCCAGGTGTTCTGCACCAGAACCGTCACGAAAAACGGGCGGGAAGGGTATCCGCTTGGCGCATCATCAGCATCATGGACGACCATAGGGGTTGCGGACCCGCGGCGGAGCGCTGAGAACAGGTGGGACACCGCGCAGAGGAAAGGAGGCGTCCATGGGATCGGTGCGCAAGGCGAGTGCCTGGCTGGGCCTCGTCGACGACAGCGAGATGCGTTACTACGACTATGCCGACGGGGACGACGGCCCGGCCGGGGGCCCGGAACCCGGGGACGCCGCACGCGAGGCGTGGGTCACCGACCCCAGGGTCCGGGTCACCGCCGAGACCGCGCAGGACCAGGGCACCAAGATCGCGACGGTCAGCCCGGACTGCTTCCGGGACGCCCGCGGCATCGGCGAACTCTTCCGGGACGGGGTGCCGGTGATCGTGAACCTCACCGCCATGGACCCCGCCGACGCCAAGCGCGTCGTCGACTTCGCCGCCGGGCTGACCTTCGGGCTGCGCGGCTCCATCGAGCGCGTCGCCAACCGGGTCTTCCTGCTGACGCCCCCCGACTACAAGGTCGTCACCAACGAGGAACGCCGCGAGCCCGGCGGCTTCTTCAACCAGAGCTGACCCCCCTCCACCCGCCCTCTGAGGGGCGGGTGGAGGGGAGACGGCGGCCCACGAGGCGGCTGCCGGAGCGCGGGCGCGGGGCCCCACCCCCTAGCCCCGGAAAGCGTCGATCCCCGTCAGGGCCTTGCCCAGCACTAGTTGGTGCATCTCCACGGTCCCCTCGTACGTCAGCACGGACTCCAGATTCGTGCTGTGCCGCATCACCGGGTACTCCAGCGAGATCCCGTTGGCCCCCAGCACGGTCCGTGCGGTGCGGCAGATCCTGAGGGCTTCCCTGGTGTTGTTCAGCTTGCCGAAGCTGATCTGCTCCGGCCGCAGCCGGCCCGCGTCCATCCGCCGCCCCAGATGGTGGGCGAGCAGCACCCCTTTGTGCAGTTCGACCGCCATGTCGGCCAACTTGGCCTGGGTGAGCTGGAAGCCGGCCAGAGGCCTGCCGAACTGCTCCCTCCCGGTGGCGTAGGACAGCGCCGCCTCGAAGCAGGCGCGGGCCGCCCCCATCGCGCCCCACACGATGCCGTACCGGGCGTGGCTCAGACAGCTGAGCGGGCCGCGCAGCCCGTGCGCCTCCGGCAGCACCGCGTCGGCGGGGAGCCGCACCTCGTCGAGGACGAGTTCGCTGGTGACCGAGGCGCGCAGGGACAGCTTGTGCTTGATCTCGGGGGCCGAGAAGCCCGGGGTGTCGGTGGGGACGAGGAAGCCGCGGATGCCGTCGTCGGTACGGGCCCAGACCACGGCGACCCCGGCGACCGAGCCGTTGGTGATCCACATCTTGCGGCCGGTGAGCACCCAGTCCCCGGCCGGCCCGCCGTCCCGCCTGGCGTAGGTCCGCATGCCGCCGGGGTCGGAGCCGTGGTCGGGCTCGGTCAGTCCGAAACAGCCGATCACCTCGCCCGCCGCCATGGCGGGCAGCCACCGCTGCTTCTGCTCCTCGCTGCCGAACCGGTGGATGGCGTACATGGCCAGCGACCCCTGGACCGAGACCAGGGAGCGGATGCCGGAGTCGGCGGCCTCCAGCTCCAGGCAGACGAGGCCGTACGGGACGGCGCCGGCCCCGGCGCAGCCGTACCCGGTCAGGGACATGCCCAGAGCACCGAGGGAGCCGAGTTCGCGGGCCAGCTCCCGCACGCCGGGCAGCTCACCGCGCTCGTACCAGTCGGCGACGTGCGGCAGGACACGGTCGGCGGCCCAGGAGCGCACGGTGTCGCGCACGGCGCGGTCCTCGTCGTCGAGCAGGTCGTCGATCCCCAGCGGATCGTGCGGGTCGAACGCCGGTGCCGGTGACTGCGTGCTCATGGGCGGGGCCTCCGGGAGGGGGAGATGATCACGGCTACCCGGCTGACGCTACGACTGGGTAACGCCCCGCGACAAGGGGCGCCCGCCGCCCGCCTCGGCGGGCCTCCCGGAGCCGGGCCGTGTCCGGTCGTCGCGCTCCTCCGGGTGCTCCCGCGCACCCGCCGTACCGTCCATGCGGCGCGGCAGCCGCAGCGCCGCCAGCGCCCCGGCGACCAGCAGCGCGGCGCTGACCAGCAGCGTCACGTGCAGCCCCGTCACGAACGAGGAGCGTGCCGCGTGCCGCAGGGCCTCACCGGCGCCGCCCCCGACGTGCCCGGCGACCTCGTACGCCTCGCCCAGCGAATGGCTGGCGTCCGCGCCGTCGCTCGCGGACAGGCCGACGCGGGCGGCGGCGCTGCGCACGCCCGGCCCGTAGGCGGCGTTCATCACGCTGCCGAGGAGGGCGATGCCGATGCCGGCGCCGAGCTGGTAGGCGGTCTCGCCGACGGCCGCCGCGCCGCCCGAGTGCTCGGCCGGGGCCTCGCTCAGCATCGACTCGTAGCAGCCGAACAGCGTCGTCTCCAGGCCGAAGCCCAGCAGCACGAACCCGCCGACCAGCAGGCCGGGCCGGTCGTGCTGCCCCACTCCCGTGAGGCACAGCACGGCCACCGCGGTGGCCAGGAAGCCGAGCGCGACCATCCTGCGCGGCCCCAGCAGCGCCAGCAGCCGCGAGCCGAGGAGCCCGGCGGCGATGGCGGCGAGAGACAGCGGCAGCAGCCGCAGCCCGGTCTCCAGCGGGGAGAGGCCCAGGACGAGCTGGAGGTACTGGGCGGCGATCAGCGCGAGGCCGACCAGGGCCAGCACCGTCAGCACGATGCAGCCGACCGAGGTGCCGAAGGCGGCGCGGGTGAGGGTGCCGAAGTCGATCAGGGGGTGCGGGCGCCCGCGCTGCCTGCGGACGAACAGCGCGATGAGCAGGGCTCCGGCCGCCAGCGGGAGCCAGCACAGCGGCGAGAGCGGCTCACCGCCCCCGGCCTGTTTGACCCCGAATATGACGCCGAAGAGTCCGGCCGCCGCCATCACGGCGCCCAGCACGTCCCACGGCCCGTCGCTGCCGCTGACGGACTCGGGCAGCAGCCACCGCCCCAGCGGGAGGCCGGCGGCCATCAGCGGAAGGTTGATCAGGAAGACCGAGCCCCACCAGAAGTGCTCCAGCAGCAGGCCGCCCACCAGGGGGCCGATGGCGGCGCCCACCGCGGCGACGGCGCTCCACACCCCGACGGCCAGCGCGCGCTCCCGGCGGTCGGGGAAGACCTGGCGGAGTATCGAGAGCGTGGCCGGCATGATCATGGCGCCGCCGACGCCGAGCAGCGCCCGGGCGCCGATCAGGACGCCGGGGCTGTGCGCGAAGGCGGCGACGGCGGAGGCGGCGGCGAAGAGCGTGTAGCCGAACAGCAGCACCCGTCGGGTGCCGACCTTGTCACCGAGCGTGCCGAACAGGATGAGGAGCGAGGCGCACACCAGCGGGTAGGCGTCCACGATCCACAGCAGTTCGACCGCGCCCGGCCGGAGGTCCTCGGAGACGGCGGGGACGGCGACGTGCAGCACGGTGGCGTCGATGGCCACCAGCAGCAGGCTCGCGCACAGGACGACGAGCACGACCCACCGGTTGTGCCGGTCCGCCCCGTGCGGACCCGGTGGGGGGACGTCCGCCGCCTGCCGCGCTATGGCCGTGGTCGTCCCGGGCATGTACGCACCTCCTGTTGCTCTCGCGCCCGCGGGCCAGCCGTAAGGGGGTGGGGGACGGCTGCCCGGGTCGCGGCGGCTGTCCCGCGCGGCCCGTTCGGCGTCGGCTCCGGCCCGGTGAAGAGGGGCGAGTGCCGGTTAGCGTACGCGAGTCGTGGCGGGCGTCCACCGCTCCCCCATTCAACGAGTGGAGCGCTTCCGGTGCATCTGCCCGGGATGCGGCCTGTCATGACAGCGATTTCCCGCGGCTTCCGCGCCCTGCCCGGTCCGCCGGGGGTTTGCGTCCCGCTGCCCGGGGTGCGAGACGGGTGACCAATAATCGTCCGGATGACTGACCTCGCCGGCCCCGGCCACCCCCGCACGCGCACAGCCGTTCCCCCGGACACCCGCACGGGGGCGTGGCGGCGGCCAGCCGCCGCCGTGCTGGCGTACGCGGGCGTGCGGGCCCTGGGCCTCGCCGTGCTGGCGGTCTGGTGCGCGGCACGCGGGACGAGCGTCCACACGCTGCTCGCCGCCCGCTGGGACTCGCTCTGGTACACGCGGGTCGCCGAGGGCCACTACGGCTACACGGTCTCGCTGCCGGGCGGCGGCAGCCACTCCGACCTGGCGTTCTTCCCACTGCTGCCGGGTCTGGAGAGTGCCGGCTCCCGGCTGACGCCGCTGACCGCACCGGATACCGGGCTGCTGGTGAGCGGCCTGGCGTCGCTGGCGGCCGCGTGGGCGCTGTACCTGGTCGGCGAGCGGCTGCACGGCCGCCGCGCGGGCGTCTGCCTGGCGGTGCTGTGGGGTGCCGTACCGGTCGGTGTGGTGCAGTCGATGGCCTACAGCGAGTCGCTGTTCACCGCGCTGGCCGCGTGGGCGCTGTGGGCGGTGCTGACCGGCCGGTGGGTGTGGGCCGGCTCCCTGGCCGCGCTGGCGGGGCTGACGCGTCCGGTGGGCGCGGCGGTGGTGGCCGCGGTGTGGCTCACGGCGCTGCTCGTGCTGGGCCGCGAGCGGCGCCGGCCCCAGGCGCGGATGGCGGTGGGACTGCTGCTGGCCCCGCTGGGCTGGTTCGGGTACGTGGTGTGGGTGGGCGTCCGCACCGGGAAGGCCACCGGATACCTGGACGTCCAGGCGCAGTGGGGCAACGGCTTCGACGGCGGCCGGGCCTTCGCGGGCTTCGTCGGTGAGAACCTGACGGGCACCGTCGTCGGCGGGCTCGGACTGCTCGCTGGCGTCGCGCTGGTGATCTGGCTGTACGTCCTGTGCGTACAGCAGCGGCAGCCGGCCGCCCTGCTGGCCTACGCGGGGGTCGTGGTGGTGCTCGCGCTGGGTGCCAAGGGGTACTTCGGCTCCAAGCCGCGGCTGCTGCTGCCCGCCTTCCCGCTGCTGCTCCCCCCGGCCGCCGCGCTGGCCCGCCGGCGGCCCGCGCACGCGGCGCTCGCGCTGGGCGCGCTCGCGGCGGCCTCCGCCGTCTACGGCGCCTGGTGGCTGAACGGCTCCGGCCCGCCGTGACGCCCCGCCGGACGGTGCCGGACCGCGGAGAAAACCCGCGCGCGCGGGGTAATGACGGAATTCCCCGTCAACCCACCTGTGACGGAAGTCGCTTCACGTCCCCCGCGACACATTCCATCGGCCCGGGAATCGACCGAGATAAACAGAACCTAAGCGCGAGTGCCGCGCTTTTGCACATCACATCGGCATCACGAAGAGCCCGCCGTAGCCGAACGCGCTCTTCACGCGCGGTAATCTCGATTAGGTGCGTACCGACCGAATCCTCTCCCGGCTGGAGCAGGAGCCTCACCGCCCCCGCGGCCCGTTCCCGCGGATGAGCCGCGTCCGGCTGGGTCTGTTCAGCGTCACGGTCGCCTTCTACCTGGCGATCGTGGTCGCCGTCCTGGGCACGACATGGCTCGTCCAGCTCGACTGGCAGGTCATGCTCTTCCGCCCGTACAAGCAGTGGCCCGAGGTGCACGGCTTCCTGGACGCCTTCGTGGTACTGGGCCAGCGCGGTCCCACCGCGGTGCTGGTGGCCGCCTGGCTGGGCTGGCGGTCCTGGCGGCAGCGCACCCTGCGTCCGCTGCTGGCCCTCGGATTCGCCTTGCTGCTGCTCAACGCCTCGGTCGGCGCGGTCAAGATCGGCCTGGGACGGCTGGGACCGCACTACGCCACCCAGATCGGCTCGGCGGAGCTGTGGGCCGGCGGCGATATATTCCCCTCGGGTCACACCGCCAACGCCGTGGTGACCTGGGGCATCCTCGCCTATCTGGCCACCACGCCGCGGGCCCGCCGGTGGCTGTCCGTCGTCGGGGCCGTCTTCGCACTCGGCGTGGGCGCCACCACGGTCTACCTCGGTACGCACTGGGTGAGCGACGTGCTCCTGGGCTGGGCCGCGGGGCTGGTGATCCTGCTGGGGCTGCCCTGGTGCGAGCCGGCCATCGCCCGGGTGGAGGCCCTCGTCTTCGCGCTGCGCGAACGGTTCACCACGGCGGGGTCACCGCTGGCACCCAGACCCTCCTCCTCGGCCTCCCCCACCGGGCAGCCGGTCTCCGCACGGCAGACGCTGGTCGGGCCGCGGGTTCCCGCGCAGGAACCGGGAGCGCGCCCGGCGATGCCGCGCGCCGCCGACGAGGTGCGCGCCCCGGCCTCGCGCTACTGAGCGCGTGCCGGGGTCCCCCGCCGCCGGGCGCGTACCCCTCCGCCGGAGCGGCGAAGGGGCCGGTCAGCCCTGCCAGCAGCGCACCACCTGGCCGTCGCTGACCGCCAGGTTGAGCCGCCCGGTCACGTACTCCATGGTGATGACGGCGTCCGGCGCCAGCTGCCGCACGCTGGACCAGCCGCGCTCCCGGGCGCGGCGTTCGGCCTCCTGCGCGGCCAGGCCCACATAGGTCTCCGGGTCGTCGTCGGGGAGCCGGTGGTTCGCGGGATCGGGTGCCATGCACCCACCGTAGGCTCACGGTCCGTACCGCCGGAAGTCCCGCCTCCGCCGCGGCCTCGTCACGCTTGTGTCACAACGCTCGGTGCACGGCCCGCCGTTGCGGGGGTCACTCGTTGGTGCCTTCTTCGCCGCTCGTAATTCGACGGATTCCGCATGGGCGATCATGCCCCGGAATTCACGGCGGAGACGCTGTTCCCATGAATTCCGGAACGTACTCGGAAGAAGACCTTAAGACTGTCGGAAGAGTTCCGGAACTCTCCGCGCAAGACTTACCCGTGTTCACCGGAGTGCGGCCCCAGGGAGCGGGACAGACGGTCGCGCAGCTCCGCCATGTGCTCCCGCAGCGGCTCCGGCTCGCGCACCTCGAAGTCGAAGCCGAGCATCAGGACGTGGACGAGCACCGCCTCCAGCGAGTACCCCCCGGTACGCAGCAGGCAGCTGTGCTCGTCGACGGGTTCCAGCATCCCGGCGGACATCGATATCCGCTCGGCCGCCCGCTCCATGGGGGCGTGCAGCAGCACGGTGGTGCGCACAGGGTAGACACGGGTGGAGACCCCCTCGGACACCCAGGCCGCCAGGTCCTCGGCCGGCGGGGTGCGGGGGGCGAAACCGGGGCCGTGCGGCGGGATCAGCTCGATCCGGTCGACGCGGAAGGTCCGCCAGTCGGCGCGGTCCACATCCCAGCCGACCAGGTACCAGCGGCGGTGCGTGGTCACCAGCCGGTGCGGCTCGACGGTACGCCGCGAGGGGGTGCCCTGGTGCGTCTCGTACCGGAAGCGCAGCCGCTCGTGGTCGCGGCAGGCGTGCGCCAGCTCGGCCAGCACGGCGGCCTCGACGACGGGGCCGCGGTGCGGCCCGACCATGGGGACGGTGAACTCGCTGAGCGCGCCCACCCGGCGGCGCAGCCGGTGCGGCAGGACCTGTTCGAGCTTGGCGAGGGCGCGGGCCGAGGACTCCCCGATGCCCTCGATGCCGCCGGCCGCCGCGCCGCGCAGCCCCACCGCCACGGCGACGGCCTCCTCGTCGTCCAGCAGCAGCGGCGGCAGTCGGGCCCCGGCGCCGAGCTGGTAGCCGCCCGCGGTGCCGCTGGTGGAGTGGACGGGGTAGCCCAGCCCGCGCAGCCGGTCCACGTCGCGGCGGACGGTGCGGGGGCTGACACCGAGCCGCTCGGCGAGGTCGTTGCCCGACCAGTCGCGGTGGGTCTGCAGCAGTGAGAGCAGCCTGAGCAGGCGTGCCGAGGTCTCCAGCATGCGGCCGAGTCTGGCACTGCTCGCGGACACGGTCTGTCCGCGAGCGGACCCGCCTCAGGAGGCGGCACGCTCCACCGCGACCGCCAGGTCGTTGTTGAGCGTGTAGTAGGGCCTGGCGGTGAGCGTGCGCGCGTCACCGGCCCGGTCGCCGACACCCGCACCCGCACCCGCACCGGCGACCGGACGGACGGGCCGGGCGGGGTAGGTGAAGATCCGCTTCTTGTCGGGGACGTCGTCCAGGATGCGTGCGACGCGTACCGCCTCGGCGTCCTCGGCGGGGCGCAGCCACAGGTCCCACAGCCGGTGCACGGCCAGCGGCGGGTACGGCAGCGCGGCGGTGAAGTCCCGCGCGTCGCCGTCCCCCGCGCGCACCTCGGCCACGACCGGCGGGCCCTCCCCGCGGCGCGGCCGTGCCTCCAGCCGCGCGGTCGGCGTGACCTTGGCACCGTAGAGCCGCCCGCTCAGCTCGAGCCCGCCCTCGTCCACGCGCAGCGCGCCGGCCTCGGCGTGCGGCCAGCGCACCCAGGCGCGGATGCTGAGGTTGCCGTTCTTGGTGGCGTACGGGATGCGCACGCCGAGCCAGCTGCGGTTCTCCTGCGGAACGCGGTCGACCAGCGACCGCAGGTCGTTGAGGCCGGGCGTGAGTCTGCGCGGCTGCCGGCCGGGCAGGGCGAGGAAGGCGTTCCAGCGGCCCTCGCTGAGCCGTACGGTGCTGGGCAGCGCGGCGCGCAGCGTTCCGTCGGCGGCCTCCTGCACGGGGGCCAGCGGCAGTCTGACCTCTTCCGTCTCGCCGGACGCCCCGGGGCGGCGGCGCAGCAGCAGCGCCGCCTCTCCCGCCGGTGTCCGCGCGGCCGGCAGCCGTACGTCGAAGGTGAGGCCGCCCGCGCTGTCGGCGGTGCAGTCGGCGACCGGGGCACTTGCGGAGGTCTGTGGGGGCACGGGTTCTCCGGGGTCGGGGTGGTGCTGTGCCCCGGCGGCGGAGAGGGTGGCCGTGCGGGGCGCGGCGTGCGGGGTCTCGGTCCCCCTCGCGCCGGTGGCGGTCTCGGTGGTGCTGCCGCTCATGCGGTCCGTCCTCCCTGGAGCGCTCCGGGCCCCACGCCGGCGAGCGCGTCCTTGACCGCGTAGGCCCCGCTCAGCAGCGAGGCGCGGGTGCGGTGCAGCCCGCGGCTTCCCTTGCTCGCCAGCTCGCGCATCATCGACTCGTAGCGGGCGCCGATCCGGGCGGGGTCGAAGCGTTCGGAGTCGGCGAGGGCCGCGCGGCCCATGCGGCGGCGCAGGGCGTCGTCGTTGATGAGGTCCAGCAGCGCCCCGGCGACGGCGCCCTCGTCGCCCATCGGGACGAGGTGTCCGTCGACGCCGGAGCGGATGATCTCGGCGGGGCCGTGCGGGCAGTCCGTCGCGACGACGGGGAGTCCGCAGCGCATGGCCTCGACGATGGTCATGCCGAAGGACTCCAGACTGGAGGTGACGGCCGCTATCGAGCCCTTGGGCCACTCCGACTCGATGGGATGGGTGGGGCCCATGAGGAAGACGTGGTTGTAGAGGCCCAGTTCGTCGATGAGGGCACGGAGCCCCGGCCGCTCGCGTCCGCCGCCGTAGATCCGCAGCCGCCAGTCCGGCCGTTCGGCCACCACCTTGGCGAACGCCCGGATGAGCAGGTCGTACCGCTTGGCCGGAGCCAGCCGGCCGGCCGCGACGACCCACTTGCTGCTGCCGTCGGCCGGGCTGACACCGGGGGCGGGCACGCTGTTGGGCACGGCCTCCACCCGGACACCGGGCAGCCGCATCATGCGGCGGTAGTCGGCGGCGTCGGCCTCGGTGACGGTGGTCAGTGCGTCGAGCCGGGGGTAGACGCTGCGCAGGACGAGTTTCAGGCGGCGGGAGTGGGTCGCGAGGGTGAGGTGCTCCTGACCCAGCCGTACGGGGCCGCGGCGGGTCTGGCGTGCGATGTGGGTGTTGAGGCCGGGCCGGGTGCCGACGACGACATCGGCCTCGGTGGTGGCCAGGTGTTCCCCGATGAGGCGGTCGGTCAGGGCGCTGTACATCGGGTACTTGCCGTCGGCCTCCGGGAAGACCTGGGCGGGCCGCGTGTGTTCGGCGCCCAGGCTCGCCGGGTCGCGTACCGCGCGGGTGTCGACGAGGTGGCGGAGTCTCACCCTGGGCCCGGGGTCGAAGACGGGCCGGTCGCGGCTGCGGAAGACCGAGACGACTTCCACATCGTGGTGTTCGGCCAGGCAGCGGGCCAGGTTGTAGGTGGTACGGACGGTTCCCCCGATGGCGTACCCGTTGTGAAGCAGAAATGAAATGTGCATTTCACCCGAGTCCCATACATCTCCGCGGTCAGTCCCCCTCTGTCCGCCTGTCACCCAGGTAGACCGTTAAATGCCTGGGAGGGTTGGGTGCGCTGAGCAGGTTGTTTCAGAAAAGTTCTGAATGGTTTCACTTCTGTGACGCCCCAGCGGGAACTTTTGTTGCAGGCTGATCGTTTGGGCAGTCCGCACGACAACGGCCCCGCCGGGTACGGAACCCGGCGGGGCCGCCGCTCACTCACCCGGCACGCGCCCGCGCGGGGCGCGCGCCGAAGGGCCCACCCGAGGGCGGCCCGCGGTGACCGCTCAGACGTCGAGCTTCTGGCCGGCCACGATGAAGTCGGGGTCGGAGCCGATGACGTCCTTGTTGGCGCTGTAGAGCTGCTTCCAGCCCTTCCCGTGCGCCGCGGCGATCGAGCCGAGGGTGTCGCCGGGCCTGACCGTGTAGTCGCCGCTACCGACGCGCCCCGAGCCGCGGTTCGGGTGCGTGGCGGGGCGCTCCTGCGGCTGCTGGGTCCCGGTCTCCCGCGGCTGCGGCTGCCGGGGGCCGCTCCGGCTCGGGGACGGCGCCGCACCCGACTGGGGCGGCGTGCCGGAGGCGCCCGCCTTCACCGAGCAGTTGGGCCAGGCGCCCCAGCCCTGGGCCCGCTGGACCTTGGAGGCCACGGCGATCTGCTCCGACCTGCTGGCCTGGGCCGCGGTGGGCGCGTAGGCCCCACCGCCGTACGCCTTCCACGTACTCGCCGAGAACTGGAGTCCGCCGGAGTAGCCGTTGCCGGTGTTCGTCTGCCAGTTCCCCCCGCTCTCGCACTGTGCGATGCGGTCCCACACTCCGTCGTTGGGCGCCGCCGAGGCCGTCTGGGCGGTGGCGGCGAGCAGGGCGAGCGGGGCGGCGATACCGGCACCCGTGAGCACCGCTGCTGTACGACGCTTGGACAAATCAAACCCTCTCCACGATCCCGGGTTCCCCCTCTGCTCCCCCGTGCGGACGAGTCGCGGGGCGCATCGGGCGCCCGCACTCGGCTCCGCCCGTCCCGGGCGGTGCTCGTTGCACCGTCGTGAAATGTATGGGCGGCTCGCCCGATTTAAAACCGGATCCTCATCTCTCCAGGTCAGATGAGTGTTACTTGCTATAACAGCGGTTTTCGGACACCCCATAAACAGGGGCATTCCCGGCAGTAGTTAACAGCCGGGAGCGCTCGCTGTGAGTCACTTCACGAGTCGAACTCGCGTACCCAGCACCTCTGTTGACAGTGCGTGAAGCACTGCCCCGCGTAGGTGACCGGATCCGGGCACTCGGAGGACACCCGCACGCGCCCGCGCGTGACCGTGACCACAGATCACCCGTTGTCCACTCCGAACACGAACCGAAAGCCAGGAGCTCCCGTGTCCCCCATGCTCGATGTCAGCGACGCCGTACGCGCCGAGATCGGCGAGGCAGAAGCCGAGAGGCTGCTCGCCGGAGAGAACACCCCAGGAGAGTACGACTGCACGTCCTGCCGCGCCCGGGGCAACACCCACCAGGAACGCACCAGCACCGTGCTGTTCGTCGGGGAGGAGACGGCCGTCCTCGCTTTCGCGCACGCGTCCTGCATCCCCTCCCAGGTCGTGTCCGTGGCGGAGGACCAGCTCCAGGGGGCCGTGCAGTCCCTCACCGCCGAGGAGACGGGCCGGCACGCCGTTCCCGCCCCCTCCCCCGGCTCCCCGCAGGAGCAGGCACCCGCCGCTCCCCCCGCCCGGCCGGCCGCGCCGGGGCAGGGCACCCGCCAGGCCGTCCTCGGTGTGACGTGCGGTCAGGTCCTCCTCGACGACACACTGCATCCGGCCATCGTGGTCGAGCCCACCGGCCCCATCGCGCGCCCCGGCTCCGACGGTCCGGGGGACGACTTCCTGCCCCTGCTGATCGAGCACGGCTTCCTGCCGGTCACCGATGTCGCGCAGCTGCCCGCCCCGGTCGCCGGCTGGTCGGTGCTGCTGGCGATGGGGCAGCTGCACGCCATCCTCCAGCCCCCCGCCACGCCCGGCACCCAGCCCGTCGCCTGGTGGCAGGCGCACCAGCCGCTGGCCGTGACCGAGGGCTGGCGTACGGCGGCGGCCAAGAGCCACACCGTCCTGGTCTACGCGGCGCCCGCGGGCTCCATCGGCCAGCAGCCCCGCGAGGACCTGCTGCGGGAGGCCCTGGAGAAGGCGGCGGCCGGCGGGGTGCTGGTGGCCGGCACGATGCCGCTGGCGGGGACATGAGCCGCCCCGCACCGCGCCCGGGAGCCCCGGCGTGAGCGGCGACGCGAACGGGCGGCGGTACACCGTGCGATCAGGTCATTCGCGGCCCGGGACCGCATCCGGCCCGCCGTACGGTCGTTGGGCAGACGTGCAGCAATACGAGCCTCTCCGAGCCCACCCAGCCCACCCCGGCAACGGACGCGTGACCGCCGCGCCCGTTGCCCCCGCGGTTCCGCGGATGCGGTCTCCGCACAGCGCGTCACCGGAAGGGTCCACGCCCATCTACGACTCGCTGTACGCGGAGTACCGCAGACTCTTCCGCGCCCTGCCCGGTGACCGCACGGGCGAGGAGGAGCTGCGTTTCGAGGGGTTCGGCACGGTGCACGGCACCGGCAGCGGTTCCTGGTCCGACGAGCAGCGGTCGGCCGCCTCCTGGCACACCCCCGCCTGGCACCTCCCCGCACTGCCCCCGGCCCCCGCCACGGCCACCACCACTGACGGCCGGGCCGGGCGCGCGGCGGCGGCCCGTACGCGCTACTTCTTGCGGCCGCGCTTCTCGCGCACCCGCACCGAGATCTGCACCGGCGTCCCCTCGAAACCGAACTCCTCGCGCAGCCGCCGCTCGATGTAGCGGCGGTAGCCCGCCTCCAGGAAGCCGGAGGCGAACAGCACGAAGCGGGGCGGCTTGGTGCCGGCCTGCGTGCCGAAGAGGATGCGCGGCTGCTTGCCGCCCCGCACCGGGTGCGGGTGGGAGGCCACGAGTTCCCCGAGGAAGGCGTTGAGCTTCCCCGTCGGCACCCGGGTCTCCCAGCTCTCCAGCGCCGTCTCGATGGCGGGCACCAGCTTCTCCACGTGCCGCCCGGTACGGGCCGAGACGTTGACGCGCGGCGCCCACCGCACGTGGACCAGCTCCTGCTCGATCTCCCGCTCCAGGTAGAAGCGCCGCTCCTCGTCCAGGGTGTCCCACTTGTTGTACGCGAGGACGACGGCACGGCCCGACTCGACGGCCATGGTGATGATGCGCAGGTCCTGGGTGCTGATCGACTCGCTGACGTCGATCAGCACCACCGCCACCTCGGCCTTCTCCAGCGCGGCCGCCGTGCGCAGCGAGGCGTAGTAGTCGGCGCCCTCGGTCATGTGGACGCGGCGCCGGATACCGGCGGTGTCCACGAACTTCCAGGTCTTGCCGCCCAGTTCGATCAGCTCGTCCACCGGGTCCCGGGTGGTACCGGCCAGTGGGTCGACGACGACGCGCTCCTCGCCCGCCACCTTGTTCAGCAGCGAGGACTTGCCGACGTTGGGGCGGCCGATGAGGGCCACCCGGCGCGGACCGCCCAGCACGACGTCCCCGAAGGTCTCGCGGGGCGCCTCGGGCAGCGCCTTGAGGACCTCGTCCAGCATGTCGCCCGTACCGCGCCCGTGCAGCGCGGAGACCGGGTGGGGCTCGCCCAGGCCGAGCGACCACAGATAGGCGGCGTCCGCCTCGCCCGAGGGGCCGTCCACCTTGTTGGCGCAGAGCACCACCGGCTTGCCCGCCCGGCGCAGGAGCTTGACGACGGCCTCGTCGGTGTCGGTGGCGCCCACCGTGGCGTCCACCACGAACACCACGGCGTCGGCGGCCTCCACGGCGAACTCGGCCTGGGCGGCGACGGAGGCGTCGATGCCGAGGACGTCCTGCTCCCAGCCGCCGGTGTCCACCACCTTGAAGCGGCGGCCCGCCCACTCCGCCTCGTAGGTGACCCGGTCCCTCGTCACGCCGGGGCGGTCCTCCACGACGGCCTCGCGGCGGCCGATGATCCGGTTCACCAGCGTCGACTTGCCGACATTGGGGCGGCCCACCACGGCGAGCACCGGCAGCGGCCCGTGGCCGGCCTCGCCGAGCGCGCCCTCGACCTCCTCCCGGTCGAAGCCCTCCTCGGCGGCCAGTTCCATGAACTCGGCGAACTCGGCGTCACCCAGCTCACCGTGGCCGTGCTCGATGCCGTCGTCGGCGGGGTGCATCTGGTCGTTCATGACGTCTCGTCCTCGTCGTCCAAAGTTCGTGAAGGGGCCGCGGAGTGCTTGCGGCGGCCGGTCTTCGTACGGGTCAGCGGCCGGTCAGCCGTCTGGCGTCCTGCAGATGTGCCGACAGCCGCTGCTGGAGCTGCACGGTGGCCTCGTCCAGCGCCTTCCGCGTCCGCCGCCCGGACCCGTCGCCCACGGTGAAGGGGTCACCGAAGACCACGTCGACCCGGCTGCGCAGCGGCGGCAGCGCCCGTATCAGCCGGCCCGGGCGGTCGGCGCTGCCGAGCACCGCGACCGGGACGACGGGAGCGCCGGAGCGCAGCGCGAAGTAGGCCAGCCCGGAGCGCAGCGCGGCGAAGTCGCCCTCGCCCCGCGTGCCCTCCGGGAAGATCCCCAGCACGCCGCCGCGCTCCAGCACCGCCAGCGCACGGGTGATCGCACCCCGGTCGGCCGTCGTGCGGTCCACCTCCAGCTGGCCGATGCCCCGCAGGAACGGGTCCAGCGGGCCGGTGAACGCCTCTTTCTTGATCAGGAAGTGCACCGGCCGGGGCGCCGTCCCCATCAGCATGGGCCCGTCGATGTTGTGCGCGTGGTTGACCGCGAGTATCACCGGGCCGCCCGGCGGGACCCGCCAGGCACCCAGGACCCGGGGCCGCCACAGGGTGTGCATGAGCCCGATGCCGATCCGGCGGCCGACGGCGGCGCCCCGCTCGCCGGGAGCGGAATCGGTCGGTGTCACCTGGCCGCCTTCTCCATGGGCCCGGCCGCCGCCTTGTCCGCCGCCGCCTTCTCCACGAGGGTGACGACGCACTCGATGACCTGCTCCAGGGTCAGCTCGGTGGTGTCCACCTCGACGGCGTCGTCGGCCTTCTTCAGCGGGGAGGTCTTACGGCTGGAGTCCGCCTTGTCGCGGGCGATCAGCGCCTGCTGGGTGCCGGCCAGGTCGGTGACGGGCTTGCCGTCGGCGGTCTTCAGCTCACCGCTGCGGCGGGCGGCACGGGCCTCGGGCGAGGCGGTGAGGAAGACCTTCAGATCCGCGTGGGGCAGCACCGTGGTCCCGATGTCGCGGCCCTCGACGACGATGCCGCCGACGGCCTCGGCCGCGATGGTGCGCTGCAGCTCGGTGATCCGCGCCCGGACCTCGGGGACGGCGCTGACAGCGCTGACCGCCGCGGTCACCTCCTGGGTGCGGATCGGGCCGGAGGCGTCCAGCCCGTCGGCGGAGATGGCCGGGTCGCGCGGGTCCGTTCCCGAGACGATGCTGGGCTTGCCCGCGGCCGCGGCGATCGCCGCCGGGTCGGAGACGTCCACGCCGTTGTTCAGCATCCACCAGGTGATCGCCCGGTACTGCGCCCCGGTGTCGAGGTAGCTCAGCCCCAGCTGGGCCGCGACGGCCTTGGAGGTGCTCGACTTGCCCGTGCCGGAGGGGCCGTCGATGGCGACAATCACTGCTGGGGTCGCAGACACGGTGGTGGGCACCTTTCGTGTTCCTGGGCTCTCTCGGCGCGCGGCGGCGCATGGGGCGGACGGGACCGGCCTGGGTCCCCGCACAAGGCTACCGGCTGCCACGGACACGCTGTGCCGCACGTCCGCGCCCCGGCTCCCCGAAGCCCCCGGGGAGGCCGTATCCCTCCCGCCGCGCTCCCGGGCCGCCGCCCCGGCTCCTATGTACGCAGGGCCCAGCCGCGCTCGCGCAGCTCCTGCTCCAGCACCGGCACCGCGCCCGGCTCGACCATGAGCTGCATGTATCCGGCCTGCTGGCCGGTCGCGTGCTCGATCCGCACGTCCTCGATGTTGACGCCCACCGATCCCGCGTCCGCGAAGATCCGGGCCAGCTGGCCGGGGCGGTCGCTGATGAGCACGGTGACCGTCTCGTAGGCGGTGGGCGCCTGGCCGTGCTTGCCGGGGACGCGGGCGCGGCCCGCGTTGCCGCGGCGCAGCAGCTCCTCGATGCCCTCGGCGCCGGCGGCCCGTTCGGCCTCGTCGGCCGAGTCCAGCTCCCGCAGGGCCCGGACCGCCGTCTCCAGATCGGCGGCGACCTCCGCGAGGATGTCGGCGACCGGCCCCGGGTTGGCGGAGAGGATGTCCACCCACATCCCCGGGTCGGAGCCGGCGATCCGCGTCACGTCCCGGATGCCCTGGCCGCACAGCCGCACGTCCGTCTCGGCGGCGTCGGCCAGCCGTGCGGCCACCAGGCTGGAGAGCAGGTGGGGGGTGTGGGAGACCAGGGCGACGGCCCTGTCGTGCGCGTCGGCGTCCATCACCACCGGCACCGCACCGCACAGGGCGATCAGCTCCAGCGCGAGGTTGAGCACCTCCGTGTCCGTGCCCGGTGTGGGGGTCAGCACCCAGGGCCGGCCCTCGAACAGGTCGGCCGTGGCCGCGAGCGGTCCCGACTGCTCGCGGCCCGACATCGGGTGGCTGCCCAGATAGGTCCGCAGGTCGCCGCCCCGTTCGGCCAGCTCCCGGCGCGGCCCGCCCTTGACACTGCCGACGTCGATGACGCCGCGGGCCAGTCCCCGGCGCTGCACCTCGGCGACGGCGGTGGCGATGTGCGCGGGCGGTACGGCCACGACGGCCAGGTCGGCGGGCGCTCCCGGCTCGGGCTCCCCCTCCGTCCCGGCGCCCAGCGCGGCGGCCATCCGGGCCCGCTCCGGATCGCGGTCGCTGAGGTGGACCCGCACGCCACGGCCGGCGAGGGCCAGCGCGGCAGAGGTCCCGATGAGTCCCGTGCCGAGCACGAGGGCTGTGCGCATTACTGTGCGATGTCCTTGCGGAGTGCGGCTGCTGCGCCCAGGTAGACGTGCGTGATGCCGGACCTGGGCAGCTCGGTCTCTGTGTGGGCCAGGATACGGACCACCCGCGGCATCGCGCCCGCCACTTCCAGTTCCTGGGCGCAGATCAGCGGTACGTCCACGAGGCCCAGCTTGCGGGCGGCGGCGGCCGGGAAGTCGCTGTGCAGGTCGGGGGTCGCCGTGAACCAGATGCTGATCAGGTCGTCGGCGGTCAGGCTGTTGCGCTCCAGCACGGCGGTGAGCAGTTCGCCCACCCGTTCGTGCATGTGCTCCGCGTCGTCCCGGTCAAGCTGGACGGCGCCCCGCACCGCACGCACCGCTCGTCCCGCCACCTGTGGCTCCTCTCCCCGCCGGTACCTGGCCGGCCCAGGGTAGGTACCGCGCACGCGCGGATGTGCGGGCCGCCCGCCCAGTGAGACGGTAGAAGTGGAGGCATGATCTTCCATGTGGTCCCGCTGGACGACTGGCTGCTGGCCCCGGACCGGCCCTACTCGCCGCGTGTGCTCGCCGAGAACGGGTTCATCCCGTGCACGGCCGACGAGCAGCGGGCGCTGGCCGTCGCGGACGCCCGCTTCCGGAACGCGGTCGGGCCCGTGATGGCCCTCATGATCGACGAACACCGCCTGGACGCCCGGGTGCACTGGGAGCCGGAGCCCCGCATCCACGGGCGGGTCAACCGCTCCGCCGTCGCCGGGATGCTGGAGGTGCGGCGCGACGAGGAGGGCCGGGCCGTCTCGCTCGCGCTCTGGTCCTGACTCCCTCGCCGGCGGGGGCCGGGCCCCGCCGGCGCGCGCCAGGGGCCCGGCGCGCGCCAGGGGCGGCCCGGGCTCCTACAGGTTGACCTCGCGCATGAGCATGCCGACCTCGGTGTTGGTGAGGCGCCTCAGCCAGCCGGACTTCTGGTCCCCGAGCGCGATGGGCCCGAAGCGGGTCCGCACCAGCTTCTCCACCGGGAACCCCGCCTCGGCGAGCATGCGCCGCACGATGTGCTTGCGGCCCTCGTGCAGGGAGACCTCCACGAGGTAGTTCTTGCCGGTGTTCTCCACCACCCGGAAGTGGTCGGCCCGCGCGTACCCGTCGTCGAGGCGGATGCCGTCCTTCAGCCGCTTGCCCAGGTCGCGGGGCAGCGGGCCCTGGATGGCGGCCAGATAGGTCTTGACGACGCCGTAGCGGGGGTGCGTGAGCCGGTGCGCCAGCTCGCCGTGGTTGGTGAGCAGGATCAGGCCCTCGGTCTCCGTGTCGAGACGGCCCACGTGGAAGAGGCGGGTCTCCCTGTTCTGGACGTAGTCGCCCAGGCACTGGCGGCCCTCGGGGTCCTCCATGGAGGCGACGACCCCGGCGGGCTTGTTGAGGGCGAAGAACAGATACGACTGGGTGGCGATGGTCAGCCCGTCGACCTTGATCTCGTCCTTCTCGGGGTCGACGCGCAGCCCCTGCTCGCGGACGATCTCGCCGTTGACCTCGACCCTCGCCTGGTCGACCAGTTCCTCGCAGGCGCGCCGCGAACCCATGCCCGCCCTGGCCAGCACCTTCTGGAGGCGCTCGCCCTCCGGCTGCCCGAAGGTCTTGGGCAGTTTGACGGCGGGCTTGGCGTGCCGGGCGCGGTTGCGCTCCTCGATCTGCGCCTCGTACTCGCGGGGGCGGGCGGGCGCCGACGCCTTGCGGGCCCGCGCCTTGGGGGCGCCGCTCTTGGTGACGTTCCTGGCGGCCGGCTTGGCCGCGTTCTTCGTCACGTTCTTGCGGGCGCCGCTCTTGGGACCGCCCGCCTTGCCGCCGCCGGACGGGGCGCCGCCCTGGGTGTAGCGGCGCTCCTCGGGGCGCGGCTGCCGGGAGCCGTCGCGCGACTGCTGCTGTCCCCGCCGGCCGCCGCCCTGTCGCGGACGGCCGGTGCCGCCCTGCTTGCCGCCTCGGTTACCGCCGGTGTTCCTGCCGCTGCTGCTTCGCATCAATGTTCCGTCTGGGAGTCGGGGGAAGGATCGTCTACCTCGAACGACGGCATGCCCTCCTGGGTCTCCCCCTCCACGGCCTCCGCTTCCGGAAGGAAGGGCGCCAGCTCCGGAAGCTCGTCCAGGCCGCGCAGGCCCATACGCTCCAGAAAGTAATGCGTCGTCCTGTAAAGGATCGCACCTGTCTCGGGTTCCGTGCCCGCCTCCTCCACCAGACCGCGCTGGAGCAGGGTACGCATCACGCCGTCGCAGTTCACACCGCGTACCGCCGAGACCCGGGAGCGGCTGACCGGCTGCCGGTAGGCGACGACGGCGAGGGTCTCCAGCGCGGCCTGGGTGAGCCGGGCCTGCTGCCCGTCGAGCACGAACCGCTCGACGGCGTCCGCGTACTCCTCGCGCGTGGAGAAGCGCCAGCCGCCCGCCACCAGCCGCAGCTCGAAGCCGCGGCCCTGGACGGTGTACTCGTCGGCCAGCTCGCGCAGCGCGTCGGAAACCTCGCGGGGGCGCCGCTCCAGCACCCTCGCCAGGTGCTCGGCGGTGGCCGGCTCGTCGACGACCATCAAGACGGCCTCCAGCGCCGGCTTCAGCTCCAGCTCCGCGACGGCGGAGGCACCGGCGGGCGGCGCACCCTCCGGCCCGGGCGCCGAGGCGTCCCGCTCGCCGGCGGCCTCCTGCACCTCGTAGGTCTCCTCGTCGGTCCGGGTCCCGGTTCCGGTCCCGGTCACGGCCGGTTCAGTCATCCTTGCGCTCCCCTGGCTCCTGGTCGAACTCGTCGGTCACCCGCGGTACGGCGTCCGCCGTGCCGCTCCACCGGACGAGCAGCGTGCCCAGCGCCTCCTCCTGCTCCAGCGCGACGGCCCGTTCCCGGTACAGCTCCAGCAGCGCGAGGAAGCGGGCGACGACGGTGAGGGTGTCGGCCGCGTCCTCGGTCAGTTCCTGGAAGCTGGCCTCGCCCCGTTCCCGCAGCCGCGCGACCACCACCTCGGCCTGCTCCCGGACGCTGACGAGCGGCGCGTGGATGTGCTCCACGTAGACCTGCGGCTTGGGCTTGGGCCGCATCGCCTTGACGGCGAGCCGCGCGAACCCCTCGGGACCGACGCTGAGCGCCACCTCGGGCAGCAGCTCCGCGTGGTGCGGCTCCAGTCCCACCGTACGCGGGAAGCGCCGCGCCTCGAGGTCGAGGCGGGCCGCGAAGATGGTGGCGATCTCCTTGTAGGCGCGGTACTGGAGCAGCCGTGCGAAGAGCAGGTCCCGGGCCTCCAGCAGCGCGAGGTCCGCCTCGTCCTCCACCTCCGCCTGCGGGAGCAGACGGGCCGCCTTCAGATCGAGGAGGGTGGCCGCGACGACGAGGAACTCGGTGGTCTGGTCGAGGTCCCAGTCCGGTCCCATGGCGTGGATGTGGGCCATGAACTCGTCGGTGACCTTGGAGAGCGCGACCTCGGTGACGTCCAGTTTGTGCTTGGAGATCAGCTGGAGGAGAAGGTCGAAGGGCCCCTCGAAGTTGTCGAGCACGACCCGGAACCGCCCGTCGTCGGCCTCGGGTTCGGCGGGCTCGGCGGGCTCCGCGAGTTGGGCGGGCTCCGCGAGCTGGGCGGGCTCGGCGAGTTGGGCGGGCTCCGCGAGCTGGGCGGGCTCCTCGGGGGCCGTCCGGGGCTCGGCGTCCGTGCCGCCGTCCGCTGCTGGCCGCTCCGGCACCCGGGCCGGCTCCGGGGGCGGGGCCGGGGCCGGGACGGTGGCCGCTGCCGACGACTCCGGCTCCGGGGCGGGCGCCGCGCCGGGCCCCCGCCCCAGCGGTCGGCGGGAGCCCCGGCTGCGTCGGGTGTCGTCTGGCGTCGGAGTGGGCATCGCAGGCAGCGTACTGGCAAGCAGGTCAGCGCCCGCGCAACCGCCGTACGAGAATGCTCGCGTCTCCCCGCGACTCCAGGTCGGCCAGGACCACGGCGACGGCCTCGCGCACGATCCGGCCGCGGTCCACGGCCAGTCCGTGCTCGCCGCGCAGCACCAGCCGCGCGTGTTCGAGGTCCATCAGCTCCTCGGCCGAGACGTAGACGGT
>NZ_VJOK01000001.1:1406315-1409481 GCF_013302895.1 Streptomyces albus subsp. chlorinus
CGCCTGGCCGGCCTGCGGGGCCGGCGCCTGGTGCGGCGCCGACGGCTGGACCGCGGCACCACCGGTGGTACGGAACAATTCGTCGGCTGCCGGGAGACTCACTCGGCGTGGCACCGGGCGAGCACCTCCCTGGCGAGCTGGCGATAGGCGGCGGCGCCGACGGAGTTGGAGGCGTAGGTGGTGATCGGCTCACCGGCGACAGTGGTCTCCGGGAAGCGGACGGTGCGCCCGATGACCGTGTGGTAGACGTTGTCGTCGAACGCCTCGACCACCCGGGCGAGCACCTCGCGGCTGTGCACCGTCCGCGAGTCGTACATCGTGGCGAGGATGCCGTCCAGCTCCAGTTCGGGGTTGAGCCGCTCCTGCACCTTCTCGATCGTCTCGGTGAGCAGCGCCACACCGCGCAGGGCGAAGAACTCGCACTCCAGCGGGACGATCACCTTGTGCGCGGCGGTGAGCGCGTTGACGGTGAGCAGGCCGAGCGAGGGCTGGCAGTCGATGACGATGAAGTCGTAGTCGCCCAGCAGCGGGCCCAGGGCGCGCTGGAGCGTGGACTCGCGGGCCACCTCGCTGACGAGCTGCACCTCGGCGGCCGACAGGTCGATGTTGCTGGGCAGCAGGTCCATCCCGGCGACCGCGGTCTTCAGCAGCACCTCGTCGGGGGCCAGGCCGCGTTCCATGAGCAGGTTGTAGACCGTCAGGTCCAGCTCCATCGGGTTGACGCCGAGGCCGACGGAGAGCGCGCCCTGCGGGTCGAAGTCGACGAGGAGCACCCGGCGTCCGTACTCCGCGAGTGCCGCGCCCAGGTTGATGGTCGAGGTGGTCTTGCCGACCCCGCCCTTCTGGTTGCACATCGCGATGATCTTCGCCGGGCCGTGTTCGTTGACCGGGCCGGGGATCGGGAAGTACGGCAGGGGCCGTCCGGTCGGGCCGATGCGTTCGCGACGCTGGCGTGCCGCGTCCGGCGCGAGCGTGGCCGCGTACTCCGGATCGGGCTCGTACTCCGCGTCGGGGTCGTAGAAGTGCCCCTCCGGCAGTTCGCCGTAGTTGGGGTCGTAGTGCGGATCACTGTAGTCGGCGAAACGCTCGGCGGACTGACCGTTCGTAGCGTCGCCGGCCGTGGCGTTCACGTGTTGGCCGTCCGTGCTCTGGTTGGCTGTCATGGTGTGGGTCGGGTTCTGGTGGGCCGTGAAGGTGCGGACAGCGATGGAGCCGACGCCCTCGGGCCCTGTGGGACCTGAAGATCCCTGGCCTCGCACAGGCGCTCCTGGTTGACCACCCCCGGGAGAAAATGTCGACTCGTTCACAAGTCGTCGTACCTCCAATGGTGACCAGGAAATTTCTCGACTAGTCAGCGTGACACCATGCCGACGGTTGGCGACTCTATGGCGTGTCGGCGGTCCGCAGCAACACAATCCGCCGGAGACGGCACGATGTGTCGGTATGCGCGCACCCTTGTGTCAAGAGGCTCCCGGGTGACGTCCGCACGGTTTTACGGGTGGGCAAATCGGTGAGGCTGGTGTTTTTACGGCAAAACAGCCTACCCGTGACCCACCCGCGCTCCCGCACGCGGACATGACGACGTCACCGTCCGGACCCTCCCTCCAAGGTCCGGACGGTGACGTGATGTTGCTGACGTTGACCCCGGGGGTTGACCGGGGCGGGCCGGGGGGAACCGGGCCCGCCGTCGGCCCACCGGCGGCCGGCGGCTCAGCCCAGCAGCGTCGCCACGTCGCGCACCGGCAGGCCGTGCGCCTCGCCGACCGAGCCGTAAGTGACCTCGCCCTCGTGGGTGTTGAGGCCCTTGGCCAGCGCCGGGTCGCGGCGCAGCGCCTCGCGCCAGCCGCGGTTGGCGACCTCGACGATGTAGGGCAGCGTCGCGTTGGTCAGCGCGTGCGTGGAGGTGTTGGGCACCGCGCCCGGCATGTTGGCCACGCAGTAGAAGACCGAGTCGTGGACCTGGAAGGTCGGCTCGGCGTGGGTGGTGGGCCGCGAGTCCTCGAAGCAGCCGCCCTGGTCGATCGCGATGTCGACAAGGACACTTCCGGGCTTCATCCGGGAGACCAGGTCGTTGCTGACCAGCTTGGGGGCCTTGGCGCCCGGGATGAGCACAGCGCCGACGACCAGGTCGGCCTCCAGCACGGCACGCTCCAGCTCGAAGGCGTTGGAGGTGATGGTCCGCACCCGGTTGCCGAAGATCCTGTCGGCCTCCCGGAGCTTGTTGATGTCCTTGTCCAGCAGGGTGACGTGGAAGCCGAGGCCGACGGCGATCTGGGTGGCGTTCCAGCCGGAGACGCCGCCGCCGATGACGACCGCGCGGCCCGGGTTCACGCCGGGCACGCCGCCGGGCAGCACGCCCCGGCCGCCCGCGGAGGCCATCAGGTGGTAGGCGCCGACCTGCGGGGCGATACGGCCGGCGACCTCGGACATCGGGGCGAGCAGCGGCAGCGTGCGACCCGGCAGTTCCACCGTCTCGTACGCGATGGCCGTGGTGCCCGACTCCAGGAGCGCGTCGGTGCACTCGCGGGAGGCGGCCAGGTGCAGGTAGGTGAAGAGCGTCTGGTCCTTGCGGAGCCGGTGGTACTCCTCGGCGACCGGCTCCTTGACCTTCAGCAGCAGGTCGGCGGTGGCCCACACCTCGTCGGCCGTGGCGAGGATGGTGGCCCCGGCCTCGACGTACTCCCCGTCGGGGATGGAGGAGCCGGCTCCGGCGTCCTGCTCCACGAAGACCTCGTGGCCGTTCCGCACCAGCTCCATCACCCCGGCGGGGGTGATCGCGACACGGAACTCGTTGTTCTTGACCTCGCGGGGGATACCGACCTTCACGTCGATCACGGTCCTTCACTCTGGGTGCAGAAGGCTGTTGAGACGCCGGGTCGCGCATGCTCGAAAACACCGAAGGACCGCGGCTCAACCAGTCTAATGAAGGAGGCTGACCTGTCCAACCTTACAAAGGGTCGATCTTTTTCGAGATCGCTATACATTTCGCAGGCTGCCACTCCTCAGGCCCGAACTGCTGCGGCCACCGGCCGCTCAGTGACCCTCGTCACCGGTCCCCGAGTACCCCGCACGGGATTCCGCTTGCCCCGCTCGGTGCCGCGCAGCCCGCTCGGCGGCGGCTTCCGCTTCCGGCCGTGCGGGGACCGGCCCGAGCGCCGGCGCCGCC
>NZ_VJOK01000001.1:1409696-1437279 GCF_013302895.1 Streptomyces albus subsp. chlorinus
GGTGATGCGCGTGGCGTCCTCGTAGCGGTCCGTCCGCGCGTCCCATGTCGGCCAGGTTGAGCAGCGCCGCCGCCCGCTCCCGTGGCATCCGGCCCCGCTCGGCCACCCGCAGCACCAGCTCGTGCAGTCCGTAGAGGTCGGGCGCCGCCTCCTCCGGTTCGCGGTGCGCGTCGAAGGCCCGGCCCAGCGCGGAGACCAGCCGGAGCGCCAGCTTGTCCAGTTCGCCGCCGCCCTCGGCCACGGCCATCCGTACCGCCGCGAGCAGCGCGGGCCGCCTCTCCTCCAGCCAGGCGCGCGCCTGGGCCCGGCCGGCGAACCGCAGCCCGTAAGGCATGGCCCCCAGCCGCTTGCGGGCCGCGGACCCGGCCGGCTCGCACACGGCCCGGCACGCCTGGAGCCGGCGCACCAGCCGCTCCAGCATCCTGGCCCGGGCCAGCATCGTCTCGCCGGGCCGCTCGCGTACCGCCCGTTCGGCGCGGAGCAGCGGATCGAGGCAGCCGGGCAGTTCGTAGCGGTCCCCGCCCAGCGCCCGCAGCAGGCCGAGGCGGACGAAGTCGTCCAGCGCCGCGTGCGCCGCGGTGACCGAGCAGCCCGCGAGCGCCGACGCCGTCTGGGGGTCGACGAGACCGGCCGACGCCAGCGTGAGCAGCCGCAGCAGGCGCGCCGAGGAGTTGGCGAGCGACCCGTGCACGAGCCGGAAGGCGCGGACCAGCGGGGCGGGAGCGGGGGCGTCGGCCGGCTCGGGCTGGTCGGTGAGCGCCCGCGTGGCGTCCAGTACCGCCAGCTTGGGCCGGGCGGCCAGCCAGCCCCCGACCATCATGAGCGCGGCCGGCAGGTCGCCGCACTGCTCCGCCAGCACCTCGGTACCGCGCGGGTCGACCGTGATGCGCGGCGTGGCGGCGAGATGGCGGGCCAGCAGCGCGACGGACGCCGCCCGGTCCAGGCCGCCCAGCGTGCACGGCCGCACGTCCGGCACCGCCGTCAGCGGCCCGGATCCCACCGCGACGACAAGGCAGTCGCGGCTCTGCGGGGCCAGGTCGAGCACCTGCTCGGAGCCGGCCACGTCGTCCAGCAGCAGCACCGTGCGGCCGCGGCGGGCCAGCGCGGTACGGAACTGCTCGGTGACGGCTGCCTCGTCCGTGCCGGGCGGTGGTGTGGCGGCGGCTGCCGGGAGGCCGTCGGAGCGCGCCAGGGACGCCAGCAGGGCGCGGGCCGCGCGCCCTGCTGGGACGGGGACGCCGCCCGGATCGGTCAGGCGGGCCCGCAGCACGCCTGACGGGTACCGGTCGGCGATCCGGCGCACGAACTCCTCCGCCAGCGCCGTACGGCCCGAGCCCGGCGCCCCCGCGATCAGCAGGACGCGGCTGTGCGGGAGCGGGCGGCCCGAGAGGGTGTGCAGCCCGACACGTTCGATGTCCTCGTGCAGCGCCCGCAGTTCGCGGTCGCGGCCCGTGAAGAACTCGGGGCCCGGCCCCGCCGTCGTGGGCTCCACCGCCTGGTCTGTCACAGCCTCCGAGCCTAGTTCACTCCCGGGCCCGAGCGGAGACCAACAGCCGCCCCCGCCTTGGCGTTTCCCTCCCCGCGCCGGGGGCTCCTCCCGTTCCGCTTCCCGTTCCGGGGCCCGGGGGGAGGGGGGAGGCAGCCCCCTACGAGGGGAGGGTCACTCCGCCTCGAAGGGCCGGGCCGGCCACGGCGCCTGCGCGGGGCGCAGAGCACCGGGGCCGCCCCCGCTGGTGAGGGCGGCGTGGAGGGCGAGGCAGCCCACGACGAGGCAGTTGTTGTGCAGCTCGCCCGCCAGGGCGCCCCGCACCAGTTCCTCCAGCGGCACCCGCGCCAGCTCCATGTCGGCCTCCTCCTCGGAGACCTCGAAGCGCTCGCCCTCGATCTCGGAGAGCTGCCGGGCCAGGAAGATCCGCACCGCCTCGTCGCTGCCGCCGGGGGTGGTGTAGACGTCGACCAGCACCCGCCAGTCCTCGGCCTTGACGTGCGCCTCCTCGTACAGCTCGCGCCGCGCCGCCGCCAGGGGGTTCTCGCCGGGCACGTCCAGCAGCCCGGCCGGGATCTCCCACAGCTTCTCGCGCACGGGGTGGCGGTACTGGCTGAGGACCAGGACGTGGTCCTGCTCGTCGAGGGCGAGGATGGCGACCGAGCCGGGGTGCGTCTGGTAGTCGCGGCTGACGACGGAACCGTCGGGCATGACGACCTGATCGGTGCGGACACCGGTCTTGTTGCCCTGGAAGGGGGTGGAGGTCGCGGTGACCTCCCACTCCTCGGGGGTGTCGGAGATGCGGGTGGCCATCGTCACTCTCCCTCGGTGCCCTGCTGGCGCTCGATGGCGGCCTTGACCAGGCCGGCGAAGAGCGGGTGCGGGCGGGTCGGGCGGGACCGCAGTTCGGGGTGGGCCTGGGTCGCCACGAGGTAGGGGTGGACCTCGCGCGGGTACTCCACGTACTCGACCAGCTTGTTGTCGGGCGAAGTGCCGGAGAAGACGAGCCCGGCCTTCTTCTCCAGCTCGGCACGGTAGTGGTTGTTGACCTCGTACCGGTGCCGGTGGCGCTCCTCGACGTAGGGCTCACCGCCGTAGGTCTCGCGCACGAGGGAGCCCTCGGCGAGCTTGGCCGGGTACATGCCCAGCCGCATGGTGCCGCCCATGTCGCCCTCGCCGGCGACGATGTCGAGCTGCTCCTCCATGGTGGAGATCACCGGGTGCGCCGTGCCCTGGTCGAACTCGGTGGAGTTGGCGTCCTCGATGCCGGCCAGGTTGCGGGCGCCCTCGATGACGATGCACTGGAGGCCCAGGCACAGGCCGAGCAGCGGGACGCGGTTCTCGCGGGCGTAGGTGATGGCGCCGACCTTGCCGTCCACCCCGCGCTCGCCGAAGCCGCCGGGGATGCAGACCGCGTCGCAGTCGCCGAGCTGGCGCCTGGCGCCCTCGGGGGTGCGGCAGTCGTCGGAGGTGACCCACTTGATCTTGACGCGGGCCTTGTTGGCGAAGCCGCCCGCGCGCAGCGCCTCGGTGACCGACAGATAGGCGTCGGGCAGGTCGATGTACTTGCCGACCAGCGCGACGGTCACCTCGTGGTCGGGCTGGTGGACGCGGCGCAGCAGGTCGTCCCACTGGGTCCAGTCCACGTCGCGGAAGGGCAGGTCCAGCTTGCGCACGACGTAGGCGTCCAGGCCCTCGGAGTGCAGGACCTTGGGGATGTCGTAGATGGACCGGGCGTCCTTGCAGGCGACGACGGCGGCGTCGTCCACGTCGCACATCAGCCCGATCTTCCGCTTGATGGAGACGGGCACGTCGCGGTCGGCCCGCAGCACGATGGCGTCCGGCTGGATGCCGATGTTGCGCAGCGCCGCCACCGAGTGCTGGGTGGGCTTGGTCTTCAGCTCGCCGGAGGGGCCGATGTAGGGCAGCAGCGAGATGTGGACCACGAAGACGTTGTCGCGGCCGACCTCGTGGCGGACCTGGCGGACGGCCTCCAGGAAGGGCAGCGACTCGATGTCGCCGACGGTGCCGCCGACCTCGGTGATGACCACGTCCACGTCGTCGGTGGCCATGCGGCGGATGCGGTGCTTGATCTCGTTGGTGATGTGCGGGATGACCTGCACGGTGTCGCCCAGGTACTCGCCGCGCCGCTCCTTGGCGATGACGGTGGAGTAGACCTGGCCGGTGGTGACGTTGGCGCTGCCGTCGAGGTCGACGTCCAGGAAGCGCTCGTAGTGGCCGATGTCCAGATCGGTCTCGGCGCCGTCGTTGGTGACGAACACCTCGCCGTGCTGGAAGGGGTTCATCGTGCCCGGGTCGACGTTCAGATAGGGGTCGAGCTTCTGCATGGTGACCCGCAGCCCCCGGGCCTTGAGCAGGGCGCCCAGGCTGGAGGCGGTGAGCCCCTTGCCGAGCGAGGAGGCGACACCCCCGGTGACGAAGAGGTGCTTGGTCGTCATGGACGTAGGCGGCATGGCCAAGAGGGGGCTCCCGTGGTCGCTTGGTGGGGTGCGGAGGCGGCATCCTGGGGTAGTCCGTAACCGGCTTCCCGAGGTGGCCTCGCTGCGGTTCGGGGGGCTGTCGTCTCGAACAGAACGCGTTCGCTTGCCCACCGCTCCACGGGCTACCAGCGTAACAGTGCCGAGGGGGCGGCGCGGCTGCCGAGGTCCGCGGGGCGGCTCCGGGTCCGTCACACGCGCCCCAGTGTGACGATGAAGTCGCAGCAGGTGAACGCGGTAGCGAAGGTCACCCCTTCGGCGCAGCCGGACTCAGCCGACCGTCGGGCGGAAGCGATCGCTGCGTCGTATCCTTCACGGACACTTGCCAAGGACAGGCAGAAACACACAGGTCATCCAGCACGTCCCGCGGGGGCGTCGCAGTTCGTTCGACTGGAGATGCACGTGGCTGGGCGCATCGAGGATTACGCACTCATCGGGGATATGCAGACTGCGGCCCTGGTGGGAAGAGACGGCACAGTGGACTGGCTGTGCCTACCCCGCTTCGACTCCCATGCCGTGTTCGCGGGGCTGCTCGGCACCGAGGAGCACGGCTTCTGGCGGGTGGGCCCCGCCCACCCGGCGGGCGGCGACCCGCCGCGGGCCGACCGCCGCCGCTACCGGGGCGACTCCCTGGTCCTGGAAACGGAGTGGGACACCCCCAGGGGTACCGTCCGCATCATCGACTTCATGCCCCCCCGTGAGCAGCACGCACCCCAGCTGGTGCGGATCGTGGAGGGCGTCAGCGGCCGGGTGCGGATGCGCTCGTCGCTGCGCATGCGGTTCTCCTACGGCTGGGTCGTGCCGTGGGTGCACAAGATCGGCCAGCGCACGGTGGCCGTCGCCGGTCCCGACTCGGTGTGGCTCGACACCGAGGCCGACACCTACGGCAAGGACCTGACGACCTACTCCGACTTCACCGTCGGCCCCGGCGACCGGGTGGCGCTGACGATCAGCTGGGAGGCGTCCCACAAGCAGCCGCCGCCGCTGCCCGAGCCCGAGGAGGCGCTGCGCACCACCGAGGACTTCTGGCGCGAGTGGGTGGAGACGTGTACGTACCACGGCCCCTACCGGGAGGCCGTGGTCCGCTCGCTGATCACGCTGAAGGCGCTCACCTACGCGCCGACCGGCGGGATCGTGGCGGCGCCCACCACCTCGCTGCCGGAGGAGATCGGCGGGGAGCGCAACTGGGACTACCGCTTCACCTGGCTGAGGGACGCGGCGATCACCCTCTCCTCCCTGCTGCGCACCGGCTACCGTGAGGAGGCGCGGGCCTGGCGTGAATGGCTGCTGCGCGCGGTGGCGGGCGATCCGGAGAACCTCCAGATCATGTACGGCATCGCGGGCGAACGCGAGCTGTCCGAGGCCGAGTTGAGCTGGCTGCCCGGCTACGAGGGCTCGCAGCCGGTCCGGGTCGGCAACGGAGCCGCGGGCCAGCTCCAGCTCGACGTGTACGGCGAGGTCGTCGAGGCCCTGCACCTGGGCCATATGACGGGCCTGGCCCGCAACGACTACGCCCAGCTCCTCCAGCTGAAGCTGATCAGCTACCTGGAGGACCACTGGGACGAGAAGGACGAGGGCATCTGGGAGGTCCGCGGACCGCGCCGGCACTTCGTGCACTCGAAGGTGATGGCGTGGGTGGCCGTCGACCGCACGGTCAAGCTGATCGAGTCGGGCGAGGTGGACGGGCCGCTGGAGCGGTGGCGCAGCCTGCGTGACGAGATCCACCGCGAGGTCTGCGAGAAGGGGTACGACAAGGAGCGCAACACCTTCACGCAGTCCTACGGCTCCAAGGAGCTGGACGCCTCCTTGCTGCTGATCCCACAGATGGGCTTCCTTCCCCCGGACGACAAGCGGGTCATCGGCACCATCGAGGCCATCCAGCGGGAGCTGTCGACCGAGGACGGCTTCGTGCTGCGCTACCCGACCAGTGCCGAGGCCGGCCCGGACGGGGAGCCGTGCGAGAACGTGGACGGGCTCGCCGGTGAGGAGGGGGCCTTCCTGGCCTGCTCCTTCTGGCTCGCGGACGACCTGGCCATGATCGGCCGGGTGGACGAGGCCCGGAAGCTGTTCGAGAAGCTGCTGGCCCTGCGCAACGACGTGGGCCTGCTCGCCGAGGAATGGGACCCCGTCCGCCAGCGGCTGGTGGGCAACTTCCCGCAGGCGTTCAGCCATGTGCCGCTCATCGACACGGCACTGCGGCTGACCGCGTCGGGAGCCTACGGGGTCTGACCCGTACGGCCGCCGGCCCGTACGGGAACGCGGAGAAGCGCCCGGGGTGCACCCCGCACACCGGGCGCACTGCTGTGTCTGGGGGCTTGCGCGCCCAGCCCGTGCGCGGGTGCGTGGACTCGCACGCCGGCGCCGGCGCCGGTCGCCCACTGCCAGAAGTCCGGCTCAACGGGCCGCGCCGGCGGCGCTTCTGACCTCGTCGTAGACGCTGAGGACCTGGGCGCTCGCGTCGTCCTCGGTCGGCCAGGTACGGGCACGGGCGCGGCCCGCCTCGGCCAGGGCGGCGCGGCGGTCCGGGTCCGCCAGCAGGGTGAGGACGGCGGACGCGAGGGAGTCGGCGTCGCCCCCGGGCACCAGGACGGCGGCGTCGCCCGCGAGTTCGGGCACACAGCCCCCGTCGGCGGCCACCAGGGGCACGCCGTGGCGCAGCGCCTCCTGGGCGACCAGCGAGCGGCCCCGGCATTCGGTGGGCAGCAGCGCGAGATCGGCGCCCGCCAGCAGCCGCAGCGCGTCGTCGCGCCGCCCCAGCAGCCGCACCGGCAGCCCCTCCTGGTCGATCCGGCGCTGGAGCGCGGCCCGCTGCGGCCCCTCCCCCGCGAGGGCGAGCAGCGGCGGCGGGTCGAGGCGGCGCCAGGCGCGGGAGGCGGTCAGCACGGTCTCGTGCCCGCCGCTGCCGTCGAGCCGGCCCACGGCCAGCAGGAGGGGGCGGTCCAGCGCGCCGAGGCCCGCACGCGCCTTGTGACGCAGCGCCTCCTCCTCGTCCTCGCTCTCCTCGCCCGGGTGGTGCGTCGCCCCCTCGACCGGGATGGGCGCGGGGGCGAGCCGCGCGTCGCGGGCCCCGCTGCGGCGCGCGGCGTCGACCAGCGCGGTGGTGGTGCCGAGGACGACGGTCGCGGCCCGGGCCACCCGGCGGATCAGCAGCCGGCCCACCAGTTCGCGGGCGGCTCCGGCGCGCGTGGCCTCGCCCGGCCGGGGGCGGGGCAGCGTGTGCCAGGTGACGACGAGCGGTACGGTCCGCCGCCGTCGGCCGAGCGCGAGGGCCGCCAGCAGACCGGCGTGCAGGCCGTGCGCGTGGACGAGGTCGGCGTCGGCGCACACGGCACGCAGCCAGGCGACCTTCTCGGCCCGGTTGCGCCCCTGCACCGGGAGGAAGTCCGCGCCGGTCCCCGTGAAGGCGTGCAGCAGACCGGCGTCGTACCGGGCGCAGACCGTCACCCGCACCCCGCGCGCGGCCAGGCCCGTGGCGAGGGAGCGCACATGGGCGGCCGTTCCCGCCGACGGCGCCTCGCTCCCGTCCCCGTCGCCGCCGCCGAGCACGTGCACCGCGTGCGGTGGCCGCGCGCCGACCTGCGGCCGGTGCGGGGCGGGGGCGCGGGGCGGACTCACGGCAGGCGGGCTCCCTGGCTGGCGGGTGGGGGGCGGGGCCTGCCCAGGATGCCAGGTGATGATCAGGTGCCGCACCGCCGGACGGACCCGGACGGCGGTGCGTCGGGGCACGCCGGACCCAAGCCTCACTCACACGGGTGAGGGCGCGCGGCGGAGTTCCCTGCGCCGATCCGCACCCTTTTCCGCCGCCCGTCGCCGACCAGTGTCACCCCGCACGGGGCGCCGCCTCTCACCGGAGACCACCGCCTCCCGCTGGGAAGCCGCAGCCCCTCAGCGGAGACCACCGCCCCTCACTGGGGGCCGCCGCTGGAGGCCGTCATCGGCCGGGGGCCGGCCCACCGCAGGGCCCCGGCGGGGTGCCGTTCCGGGCCGCCGGGCACCGTGTCAAGCCCCGGTCAGGGGGTACGCGGGCCCGGGCACGGGGCACCTGGGCCGCATGACGCGGGGCGCCCGGCCCCGGAGGACGCCGGGCGCCCGCAACCCGTTCAGGCGCCCGAGCGCGCCGCCTCCAGCAGTTCCTCGGCGTGCGCGCGGGCGAGTTCGGAGTCCTCCTGGCCCGCGAGCATCCGGGACAGCTCACGCACCCGGTCCTCGCCCTCCATGGCCTTGACGCCGCTGCGCGTCACCGTGCCGTCGTCCGTCTTGTGCACCACCAGATGGCGGTCGGCGAACGCGGCCACCTGCGGCAGGTGCGTGACGACCACGACCTGCGCCGACCTGGCGAGCCGGGCCAGTCTGCGGCCGACCTCGACGGCCGCCTTGCCGCCGACGCCCGCATCCACCTCGTCGAACAGATAGGTGGGCACCGGGTCGGAGTCCGCGAAAACGACCTCCACGGCCAGCATCACCCGGGACAGCTCGCCGCCGGACGCCCCCTTGGCGATGGGGCGGGGCGGGGCGCCGGGATGCGGGGCGAGCAGGAGTTCGACCTCGTCGGTGCCGTGCGGGCCGAAGGCGAGGGTGCGGCCGTCGATGTCGAGTCCCTCGGGATCCTCGCTGTGCTTGAGCTCGAAGGAGACCCGGGCGTGCGGCATGGCCAGCTCGGCCAACTCCTCGGTGACCGCGTCCGCGAACCGCTTGGCGGCGTCCGCGCGGGCCTCGGTGAGCGTACGGGCCAGGTCCGCGAGTTCGACACGCAGCGCGTCGCGTTCGGCGGTCAGCTCCCCGATCCGGTCGTCGTCGCCCTCCAGCTCGGTCAGCCGGTCCGCGCTCCGCTCGGCCCAGGCCAGCACGGCGGCCATTCCCTCGCCGTCCTCGCCGTACTTGCGGGTGAGCTGCCCCAGTGCCGCGCGGCGCTCCTCGACGGCGGCCAGGCGCAGCGGGTCGGCGTCCAGGTCGTCGGCGTATCCGGCCAGTTCGCCCGCGATGTCGGAGAGCAGGATGTGCACCTCGCCCAGCCGGTCGGCGAGTGCGGCCAGCGCCGGGTCGTGGGCGCGCACCGCCTCCAGGGCGCGGTGGGCGCCGGCCACCAGCGTCGCGGCGTCGACGCCCTCGGGGTCGGCGGGGTCGCCGGCCAGCGCGCCGTGCGCGGCGGTGGCGGCGGAGGCCAGCGCCTCGGCGTGCCCCAGCCGCTCGGCCTCGGCCGCCAGTTCGACGTCCTCGCCCGGCTGCGGTTCGGCGGCCTCGATCTCCTGGATGCCGAAGCGCAGCAGATCGGCCTCCTGGGCGCGTTCGCGGGCGCGGGTCGTCAGCTCCGTCAGCTCGGCGGCGACGGTGCGCAGCCTGCGGTACGCCTTCCGGTAGGCGGCCAGCGGCACGGACACGGCGTCCCCCGCGTACCGGTCCAGCGCCTCGCGCTGACGGGCGGCGCGCAGCAGCCCCTGCTGGTCGGTCTGGCCGTGCACGGCCACCAGGTCGTCGCTCAGCTCGGCCAGCAGCCCGACCGGGACGGCGCGCCCGCCCACGTGCGCACGGGAGCGGCCCTCGGCCGAGATGGTGCGGGAGACCAGGAGGGCCCCCTCGTCCAGCTCGGCACCCGCTTCCTCGGCGCGGCGCGCGGCGGGCGCGTCCGGGGCCACGGCGATCCGGCCCTCGACGACGGCAGCTTTGGCGCCGACCCGCACCAGCGCGGCGTCGGCGCGTCCGCCCAGCAGCAGCCCGAGGCTGGTGACGACCATGGTCTTGCCCGCGCCCGTCTCACCCGTCACCGCGGTGAAGCCGGGGGACAGCTCGACAACGGCGTCATCGATCACGCCCAGGGCTTTGATCCGCATCTCCTCCAACACGGATACGACCATACGAGGTTCCCCGGCCCGGGCCACACCGGTGGTCGGGGTGATAACTGGATCGTGGGGGGACATATCGCCCTCGCGGGCTGACGGGCAGCGCGGTCGCGGGCCCGTCTCTGCCCGCTTCTCCGGCAGTCAACCCAAGGTCCGGCACCGGCCGGTGCGCGTGCGCCGGCCGGTGCGGGACGCCGACGGGGTGCCGGACGCCGGCGGGGTGCGGGGCGCTAGCGGGGGGCGCCCCGCCAGCCCGTCACCGGAAGGGCGAACTTGGCCACCAGGCGGTCCGTGAACGAGGCGTGGTGCAGCCGGGCCAGCCGGACGGGCACCGCGCCGCGCCGCACCTCGACCCGGGCGCCGGGCGGGAGTTCGACGCTGCGGCGGCCGTCCGCCCACAGCACCCCGTGCGGCGTCTGCGGCTGGACCTCGACGGCCAGCACCGAGTCGGGCGCGGTCACCAGCGGCTTGGCGAACAGCGCGTGGGCGCTGATCGGCACCATCAGCAGGGCCTCCACCTCCGGCCACACCACGGGCCCGCCCGCGGAGAAGGCGTAGGCGGTGGAGCCGGTGGGGGTGGCGCAGACCACTCCGTCGCCGCCGAAGCTGGAGACGGGGCGGCCGTCCACCTCGATGACGACCTCCAGCATCCGCTCACGGGCCGCCTTCTCGACGGACACCTCGTTCAGCGCCCAGTCGGCGTGCACGATGTGGCCTCCGGTGCGGCCGTTGGCGGTGTACCCGCTGTTGCGCACCAGCACGTCCAGGGTCATCCGCTCCTCGACCTCGTAGGCGCGGGAGACGACGCGGTCGACCACCTTGTCCAGGTCGTCCCGCTCGGCCTCCGCGAGGAAGCCGACCCGGCCGAGGTTGACGCCGAGCATCGGGACGCCCGAGGCGCGGGCGAACTCGGCGCCGCGCAGCAGCGTCCCGTCGCCGCCGAGCACCACCAGCAGCTCGCAGCCCTCGGCGGCGTCCGGCTTGGCGGTGACCGTCTCCGCCCGGTCGGGCAGCGGCAGGTCGGCGGCCTCCTCCTCCAGCACCCTCACGCCGATCCCGCAGCGCAGCAGCCCCTGGACGACCAGTTCGGCGCTGCGCACGGCGGCGGGTCTGCCGGTGTGGGCGAGGAGGAAGACGGTGCGGTCGCCGTCCTGCCGGTCTGCGTCCCCCGTGCGGCCCCCGGCGGCCTTCGGGGACTGGGTCGGCTGTGCTGGCCGGGTAGCTCGGCTGTCCTCGGTCACTTGGGCCCCTCCGCCACCGCTCGCTCGACTTCGGCCGGGTCGAGGTCGTCGGCCCCGGCGCGCAGCCACAGGAAGTATTCGACGTTTCCCGAGGGCCCGGGCAGCGGGCTAGCGGTGACGCCCAGTGCGCCGAGTCCCAGGGCCGCCGCGTGGCCGGCGACCGTCCGCACGGCCTCGGCACGCAGCTGGGGGCTGCGGACGACACCGCCGCTGCCCAGCCGTTCTCTGCCCACTTCGAACTGTGGTTTCACCATCAGGACGAAGTCGGCTTCCGGGATTGCGCAGCGGACGAGTGCCGGCAGCACCAGCCCCAGGGGGATGAACGACAGATCACCGACGACGAGTTCCACCAGCTCCCCGTCGAGGTCCTCGGGCGTCAGCTCCCGGACGTTCGTGCGGTCCTTCACCGTGACCCGCGGGTCGCTCCGCAGGGACCAGGCCAGCTGCCCGTACCCGACATCCGCGGCGACCACGTGGCCGGCGCCCGCGCGCAGCAGCACATCGGTGAACCCGCCGGTCGAGGCGCCGGCGTCCAGCGCGCGGCGCCCCTCCACGCGCAGCCCGCGGGGGACGAAGGCCTCCAGCGCTCCGGCGAGCTTGTGGCCGCCGCGGGAGACGTAGTCCGGGTCGTTCTCGTCCTCCTTCACGACCAGGGCGGCGCTGGTCTCCACCTGGGTCGCCGGTTTGGCCGCGACGGCGCCCCCGACGGTGACCCGGCCGGCGGCGATCAACTGACCGGCGTGCTCCCGTGAACGGGCGAGTTTGCGGCGCACCAGCTCCGCGTCGAGTCGGCGTCGTGCCACGGGTCAGCTCCGGGGTGTGTGGGGGCGGTCCAGCGCGGCCAGGGTCTCCCGCAGGCCGCGGTGGACATCTTCGTACACCTCCTGGTGGGCGGAGACGGCGAGGTGGTCGGCGTCCTCCAGCCGCCTCAGCCGCTCGTCGAGAGAGGCGTGCCCGGTGGGGCGCAGCCCGACGCCCAGCGGGCGGGGGCCGTCCTCGGGCTCCTCCCCCGCCCGCGGGCTCCCGGCGCCGGGGCCCGCCTCCTTCTGCGGGCGCTCCTCCTCCGGCGGACCCGCCTCGCCGTCCAGCGGGCCGGGCGCGCTCTCCTCGGCCGTCCCGCCCCGGCGGCCCTCCTCGTCCCCGGGCACCTCCCGCGCCCGGGCCCGCTCGTCCGGGCCGCCGGACGCGTCGTCCTGGGGCCGGTGCCGGCCGGGGGCGTGCTGGAACCCGGGTGCCTGCGCGAACTCGCTCATGCCCAGACGCTACCTCCCGGGTGCGACAGATCAGCGGCGCGCGGCGGGCACCACCAGCGGAGTGCCGGTCTCCGGGTCGTCGATGACGCGGCACGGCAGGCCGAAGACCTCCTCGACCAGCTCCGCCGTCACCACCTCGCGCGGCTCGCCCTGCGCGACGATCCGGCCCTCCCGCATGGCGATCAGATGGGTGGCGTAGCGGGCCGCGTGGTTGAGGTCGTGCAGGACGGCGACGAGGGTGCGGCCCTCCTCCTCGTGCAGCCGTGCGCACAGGTCGAGGATCTCGATCTGGTGCGCGATGTCGAGGTAGGTGGTGGGCTCGTCCAGCAGCAGCAGCGGCGTCTGCTGGGCCAGCGCCATGGCGATCCACACGCGCTGCCGCTGCCCGCCGGACAGCTCGTCCACGAAGCGGTCGCCGAGCTGGTCGACCCCGGTGGCCGCCATCGACTCGGCCACCACCCGCTCGTCGTCCCGCGACCACTGGCGCAGCAGCCCCTGGTGCGGATACCGGCCGCGGGCCACGAGGTCGGCGACCGTGATGCCGTCGGGCGCGATGGACGACTGGGGCAGCAGGCCGAGCGTACGGGCGAGTGCCTTGGCGGGCATGCCCGCGATGTCGCCGCCGTCCAGCAGGACCTGCCCCTTGGCCGGCTTGAGCATCCGGGAGAGGGCGCGCAGCAGGGTGGACTTGCCGCAGGCGTTGGGGCCGACGACCACCGTGAAGGACCGGTCGGGAACGGCGACGTCCAGCTCGCGGGCGATGGTGCGCTGGTCGTAGGCGAGGGTGAGGTCGCGGCCGGTCAGCCGGGCCGCCGTCCCGTCCTGTGCCGGGACGCCGGCGGTGTCCCGCTCCGCCGCCCTCTCGTCCGTCGCGGTCTTCATCGTGGTGCCCGCCTCCGTGGGGTGTGTCGGTGCGTCCTGGCCGTTCATATGCGTCCCGCCCTGCGCTCGGTGGCCAGCAGCCACACCAGGTAGCCGCCGCCCACCACACCGGTGATCACACCGACCGGCAACTGGCGCTCCCCGAAGGCGCGCTGGGCCACCAGGTCGGCGCTGATCAGCAGGGCCGCGCCCATGCACAGGGAGGGGACGAGGTTGGGTCCCGGCGCCTTGGTGAGCCGCCGGGCCAGCTGCGGTGCCACCAGCGCGACGAAGGAGACGGGGCCGGCCGCCGCGGCCGAGAGCGCCACCAGCAGGACCGCGGCGCACAGCAGGGCGAGCCGGGTGGGCTCGACGCGCACGCCGAGCGCGGAGGCGGCGTCGTCGCCCATCTCCATCATCCGCAGGGCGCGTCCGCAGCCGAGGAGCACCAGCGGGACGAGCACCACCATGCCGACGACCAGCGGCAGCACCTCGCGCCAGCCGCGCCCGTCCAGGCTGCCGGTCATCCACAGCACGGCGCGCGAGGCGTCGCTGATGTCGGCGCGGGTGATCAGGTAGCTGGTGACGCCGGTCAGGATGGCGGTGGCGCCGACCCCGACGAGCACCAGCCGGTAGCCGTGCATGCCGCGCTTCCAGGCGAGCGCGTAGATGAGGGCGCCGGTGGCGAGGGCGCCCAGGACGGCGCCGCCCGCCAGGAAGGCGCTGCCGCCGCCCGCCAGGACGATGACCACCAGCGCCCCCGCGGAGGCGCCCTGGGTGATGCCGAGCATGTCGGGGCTGCCGAGGGGGTTGCGGACGACGGCCTGGAAGACGGCTCCGCTCAGTCCGAGGCCGGCCCCGACGAGCAGGGCGGTCACGGTGCGGGGCAGGCGCAGTTCGTTGATGATGAACGCGTCGGCCGGGTCGCCCTGGCCGATCAGGGTGCGCACCACGTCGCCGGGTGCCATCGGGTACTCGCCGCTGCCGATCGCGAAGACGGCCACGATGAGGGCGAGCACCACGCAGGCGAGGCCGACGGCCAGCGCGCGCGGACGGTAGCTGACGGAGAGGCCGCCCGGGGTCCGTATGACGCTCATGCCTGTGCCACCCTCCGCCGGCGCACGAAGTAGAGGAAGAACGGGCCGCCCAGCACCACGGTCACGATGCCGACCTGGAGTTCGCTGGGCCGCCCCAGGACGCGCCCGAGGATGTCGGAGCCCAGCAGCAGCACCGGCGAGAGGACCGCGCAGTAGGGCAGCATCCAGCGCTGGTCGGGGCCGGTGAGGGCGCGCACCATGTGCGGCACCATCAGTCCCACGAAGACGATGGGCCCGCAGGCGGCGGTGGCGGCCCCGCACAGCAGGGTGATGGCCACGATCGCGGCGGCCCGGGTCCGGGTGGGCCGGGAGCCGAGGGCGCGGGCCGCGTCGTCGCCGAGGGCGAGCGCGTTGAGGGGACGGGCGAGGGCCAGTGCGATCACCGTGCCCACGGCGATGAAGGGCAGCGCCGAGACGACGGTGGAGTCCTCGGCCCGGGCCAGCGAGCCGACCAGCCAGAACCGCATGCGGTCCAGTGAGGCGCTGTCCAGCAGCTGGACGGCGCTCACGTACGAGATCAGGGCGGCGTTCAGCGCCGTTCCGGCGAGGGCGAGCCGGGCCGGGGTGGCTCCGCGTCCGCCGCCGACGGCGTAGACGAGGACGGAGACGACGGCGGCGCCCAGGAAGGCGAAGCCGATGTACCCGGTGTACCCGGTGATGCCGAAGAACGAGAGGGCGGTGACGACGGCGGCCGCGGCGCCCGCGTTGATGCCCAGCAGTCCCGGGTCGGCCAGCGGGTTGCGGGTGAGGGCCTGCATGACGCCGCCCGCGAGGCCGAGCGCGATCCCGGCCAGCAGGCCGAGCAGGGTGCGGGGCAGCCGCATCTCGTGGACGACGGCGTAGCCGGCCGAGCCGCTGTCCACCAGCCCCGACCAGGCCTCGCCGAGGGAGAGCTGCCGGGCGCCGAAGGCGAGGCTGAGCAGCAGGACGAGCAGCAGGAGGAGGACCGAGGCGAGCAGCCCGGTGGCGCGCGCCAGCCGGGGCCGCGCTCGCTCGGGCTGTTCCCCTCCGGCGGCCGGCGGGTCCTGTCTCGCGGCCGAACCCCCTTGGACCTGCGGGGACTTGGTGTAAGTCACGTACGCGCTCCGGTCGGGGCCGGGAAAAGAGGGGCACCCGGCCACTGGACAACAACAACTTTGGTTAGGTTAGCCTAACTGCGAACTCGGCCCCACGGCCGCCCCGCACACACGTCCGCGGCAGGTCCGCGGTGCGTCCTCAGCACATCGAGAGGCCAGTGAACATGCCCAGCTCATCCCGTATGCCCCACCTTTCGCGCCGCGGCCTGCTGGCCGCGGGCGGCGTCGCCGGTCTCGGGGCGCTGCTCGCCGCCTGCGGCGGTGAGGGATCGGGTTCCGGTTCGGGCGGCGGCTCCAAGGGTGACGGCTGGGCCTTCACCGACGGCCGCGGCAAGAAGGTCACCCTGGATGCCGTTCCCCAGCGGATCGTCGCCTACACCGGCACCGCCGCTGCGCTGTGGGACTTCGGCATCCGCGACCAGATCGTCGGCGTCTTCGGCCCGACGAAGCAGAAGAACGGCAAGCCCGACGTCCTCGCCGGGGACATGGACATCTCCAAGCCGGCCCTCATCGGCAACGCCTTCGGCGAGTTCGACCTGGAGAAGTACGCCAAGACCCGCCCCCAGCTGCTGATCAGCAACATGTACGTCAAGGGCGAGTTCTTCTACGTCCCCGCCGAGAGCAAGGACAAGATCTTCAAGCTGGCGCCGCAGGTGGCCATGAAGGCGGCGCACGTGCCGATGGACGAGGTCGTCCGGCAGTACGCCAAGCTGGCCGAGTCGCTGGGCGCGGACGTGAAGGCCAAGTCCGTCACCGAGGCCAAGGCCCGGTTCGAGAAGGCGGCCGAGCGGCTGCGCAAGGCCGCCAAGAGCGGCATCCGCGTCATGGCCGCCTCCGGCGCGCCGGACCTGCTCTACGTCTCCGACCCCGGCGCCAACTCCGACCTGCAGTACTTCAAGCAGCTCGGCGTCGACTTCGTCGTCCCCGACAAGGTCGGCAAGCAGGGCTTCTTCGAGGAGCTGAGCTGGGAGAACGCCGACAAGTACAAGGCGGACGTGATCATTCTGGACAACCGGACCCAGTCCCTCCAGCCCAAGGCTCTCAAGTCGAAGCCCTCCTGGAACGACCTGCCGGCCGTCAAGGCGGGCCAGGTCGCCCCGTGGGCGGCCGAGCCGCGCTTCTCGTACGCGGGCGTCGCGCCCCTGCTGGAGAACCTCGCGGAAGCGATCGAGAAGGCCAAGAAGGTCCGCTGACCCTGTGCTCCGGGGCCCGGTTCGCCGCGGGCCCCGGAGCACCCCGGGCCCCCTCGGGACCCCTCGGAACGCCCCCTCACCAGTCCCCCGCCCTCACCCCGTCCGGGAGGAGCACCGATGAGCAGCACGGCCCCCGCGGCGCAGACCGCGCCCCCCACCGTCCCGTTCGCGTTCTTCGACCTGCACGTCGTGCGGACCCGCCGCCTGGGACCGACCATGCTGCGGGTCACCCTCGGCGGTGAACGTCTGGAGTGCTTCGCCTCCGGCGGGCGGGACCAGCGCTTCAAACTCTTCCTGCCCCACCCGGGACAGACCGCGCCGGTGGTGCCCAAGGAGGCCGGTGAGAACTGGTTCCCGGCCTGGCGCGCCATGGACGAGAAGGTCCGCGGCATCATGCGCAGCTACACGGTGCGGGCCCTGCGCCGGGGCAGCGAGTACGGCGCCGACGACGAGCTGGACATCGACTTCGCCCTGCACGGCGAGAGCGGCCCGGCCTCCCGCTGGGCGCTGCGGGCCGCACCCGGCGACCGGGTCACCCTGCTCGGTCCCGTCGTCGAGGACAACGCGGGAATCGACTTCCGGCCGCCCGCCGGCACCGACTGGGTGCTGCTGAGCGGTGACGAGACGGCGCTGCCCGCCATCGGCGCCATCCTGGAGTGGCTGCCGGCCGGCATGCCCGTGCGGGTGTTCGCCGAGGTGCCGCACCTCCAGGACATCCAGGACCTGCCGACCGTCTCCGACGCGCGGATCACCTGGCTGGTGCGCGAGGACGCCCCCGCCACCGCCTCCCGGGCCACACGGATGGTCGAGTCCGTGCGCGCCGCGCGGCTTTTGGAGGGCACGCCGTACGCCTGGATCGCGGGCGAGTCCGGCACCGTCAAGTCCCTGCGGCGGCACCTGGTGCGGGAGCGCGGCTTCGACCGCCGCGCCATCAAGTTCACCGGCTACTGGCGGCTGGGCGCCACGGAGGAGCAGCTGGTGGCGGAGGCGCTGGCGGCCGCTGGCTGACGCGGGCCCTCGCTCCGCGGGCTTCCGGGCCGTCAGAGGCCGAGCCGCTCCAGCCCCTTGCCCGGATCCAGCGCGCAGCCGCCGTCCCCCGCCGCCGTCCACGCGGCGGCACACAGCGCCCGCAGCCCGTCCAACGGCTCGCCGTCGCCGCTCAGTTCGAGCGCGTCCGCTCCGGCGTACGCCTTCCAGCCGCCGCAGCCGAAGCGCCCGTCCGCGCCGCCCGCCACCTCCGGCTGGGGCTCCAGCAGCCCTCGCAGATCGCGGGCCACATAGGTGGGACGGTGGTCGGGGCGGGCCGACAGGAGCTGGGCGGCGTCGGTGACTCCGGTCAGCACCAGGAGGGAGTCCACGCGCCCCGCGTGCGCCCCTTCGATGTCGGTGTCCAGCCGGTCGCCGACGACCAGGGGCCGCCGGGCGCCGGTGCGCAGGATGGTCTCGCGGTGCATCGGCGGCAGCGGCTTGCCGGCGATCCGCGGTTCGGGCGGGTTGCGCATCCAGCGCGTGGCGATGCGGACGACCTCGACGGCGGAGCCGTTGCCCGGCGCGATGCCGCGCCCGCTGGGAATGGTCAGGTCGGCGTTGGAGGCGAACCACGGGACGCCGCGCTGGACCGCCAGCGCCGCCTCGATCAGCCGCCCCCACGGCATCTGGGGTCCGCCGTACCCCTGCACCACGGCGGCGGGCCCGTCGTCGGCCGACTCCACGACGCTCAGCCCGCGCTCCTCCAGGGCGACGCGCAGCCCCTCGGCGCCGACGGCCAGCACGGGCGCGCCCGCGGGAACGTGCTCGGCGACGAGGCGGGCGACCGCCTGGGCGGAGGTGATGACATCGTCCGCCGTCGCGGGCACGCCCAGTTCCGTCAGATGCGCGGCGACGGTCTGCGGGGTGCGGGCCGCGTTGTTCGTCACGTACGCCAGGCGCAGTCCGCTCTGCCGCGCGGTGGCCAGCGCGTCGACGGCGTGCGGCAGGGCCTCTCCCCCGGCGTAGACCACTCCGTCCAGATCGAGCAGTGCCGTGTCGTAGGAGGCGTGCAGGGCGCCCGCGCTGGGGCGGGGAGCTGCCGCCGGGGAACTGTGGTGCATCAAGGCCCGCTTTCTCGTGGTCGTGCTCGGTCGTCGCGCGCCGGGGCGCACGCCGGGCCCCGCCACCGGGGCTCGCACAGCGCCCGCGCAGTCCCCGATCCTCTCGTACGCCCCGCCACCCTGCGCCCCCCGTGCCCCACTCCACGGGGTGCGGGCCACCGGCATACCATGCACAGATGACCGCCCGAGGCCTGCGACTCGCACCGTTCCGCGGACTGCGCTACGCACCCGAGAAGGTCGGCAGCCTGGCTGCCGTGACCTCTCCGCCCTACGACGTGGTGGTCACGCCCGACGGGCTGCGGCACCTGGAGACGGCCGACCCGTACAACATCGTGCGGCTCATCCTCCCGCAGGCCGAGGACCCGCACACCCGGCACCACCAAGCGGCCCGGACGCTGCGCCGCTGGCTGGCCGACGGGGTGCTGGCACCCGATCCCGAACCGGCGCTGTACGTCTACGAGCAGCGCAAGGGCGAACTCCTCCAGCGCGGCCTCATCGGCGCCCTGCGGCTGACCCCGCCCGCTGACGGCGTCGTGCTGCCGCACGAGGACGTGATAGACGAGGTCGTCGCCGACCGCGCCGCGCTGATGCGCGAGATGGCCGCCAACCCCGAGCCGCTGCTGCTGGCCTACCACGGCGACGGCACGCGGACGGGGGCCACGGCCGTCGTCGAGCGGGCCGTCCGGCGCACGCCGCTGATGGCGACGACCACCGAGGACGGCTTCGCGCACCGCCTGTGGGCGGTCACGGACCCGGCCGAGCTGGCCGAGGTGGACGCCGGGCTGTCCGGTCACCGCGCGCTGATCGCCGACGGGCACCACCGCTGGGCGACGTATCTGCGGCTGCGCGCCGAGCACACCGGCGACGGCGCTGGGCAGCCCTCCTCCTGGGACTACGGCCTGGTGCTGCTCGTCGACACCACCCGCCACCCCCTCCAGGTGCGGGCCATCCACCGCGTGCTGCCCCGGCTGCCGCTGGAGAAGGCGCTCGGCCTGCTGGAGAGCGCCGGCGCGGCGTACGGGGAGCGGGGCGCCTTCCGCGTCCGCCGGCTGGAGGCCCCGCTGGAGGAGGCGCTGGCCCGGCTGGAGGCGACGCCGGGCAACGCCTTCCTGCTGACCGCCGGCGACGGCGTCTTCCGCCTGCTGGACCGGCCCTCCCCCGCGCTGCTGGACCGCACGGTGCCCACGGACCGGCCGGCCGCGTGGCGGGAGCTGGACGCGACGGTGCTGCACGCCACCCTCCTGGACGCCGTCTGGCAGGTGCCCGACCGCCCCGCGGACATCGGTTACCTCCATCACACCGAGGCCGCCGTCGCGCAGGCGGCGGCGACCGGCGGTACGGCGGTGCTGATGCGGCCCGTCCCGGAGGAAACGGTGCGGACGCTGGCCGAGCAGGGCGTCACGATGCCCCGCAAGTCCACCTCGTTCGGTCCGAAACCGGCCACCGGCCTGGTGCTGCGCACGCTTCCCGACACACCGCGCTGACCTGCGCCGCCGCACGGTCCGCGGCCCGCCCACCGCCGCAACGGCCCGCCTGGGGCCGGGCGTTCCGCTCCAAACCCCGCAAACCCCTCCTGTCCCTGCCGCGCACGGCTGTCCGGGGAGTCCCCCTTGCAGCCCGGCCGAAAGGCACGGTTAGGCTAGCCTTACCTGACCGCGCGAGCCGCGCGGTGTGCCACGTCCGTGTCAGGAGGACACTTCATGAGCAGCAGGTCCCACCTGCTCAACGACAGGACAGCGGAGCACTACAGGCGCTCCCTCGCCGACGGGGTCGAGCGCGTCGCCGCGAAACTCGCGAGAACCGAGCGGCCGTTCACCGGCGTCACCCCCGCCGAGCTGGCCCCCGCCGTCGCCGCCGTCGACCTGGAGCAGCCCTTGGGATCGGCCCGCGAGGCGCTGGACGAGCTGGAGCGCGTGTACCTGCGCGACGCCGTCTACTTCCACCACCCGCGCTACCTCGCGCACCTCAACTGCCCGGTGGTCATCCCCGCGGTCGTCGGCGAAGCGGTCATAGCCGCCGTCAACTCCTCGCTGGACACCTGGGACCAGAGCGCGGGCGGCACCCTCATCGAGCGCCGCCTCATCGCGTGGACGGCACAGCGGATCGGCTTCGGCCGCTCGGCGGACGGCATCTTCACCAGCGGCGGCTCCCAGTCCAACCTCCAGGCGCTGCTGCTGGCCCGCGAGGAGGCGTGCCGCCTGGTGCGCAAGAACTCCGAGAAGCGGCTGAGCACCCCCGAGATCCTGCCGCGGCTGCGCATCCTCACCTCCGAGGCCAGCCACTTCAGCATCGAGAAGGCCGCCGTCCTGCTCGGCCTGGGCCCCGAGGCCGTCGTCTCCGTGCCCTGCGACGCGAAGCGCCGGATGCGCATCGACGCGCTGGCCGAGGAGCTGGCCCGCTGCGAGCGCGAGGGCCGCACCGTGATGGCCGTCGTGGCCACCGCGGGCACCACGGACTTCGGCAGCATCGACCCGCTGCCGGCCGTCGCCGGCCTGTGCGAGCGGTACGGCACCTGGATGCACGTGGACGCGGCCTACGGCTGCGGGCTGCTGACCTCACGCCGCCGCCGCGACCTGCTCCTCGGTGTCGAACGCGCCGACTCGGTGACCGTGGACTACCACAAGTCCTTCTTCCAGCCCGTCTCCTCCAGCGCGATCCTGGTCCGCGACAAGGACACCCTGCGCCATGTGACCTACCACGCCGACTACCTCAACCCGTCCCGCAGTGTGGAGCAGGGCCTGCCCAATCAGGTCGACAAATCGATCCAGACCACGCGCCGCTTCGACGCGCTGAAACTGTGGATGACGCTCCGCGTCATGGGCGCCGACGCCCTCGGCGAACTCTTCGACGAGGTGGTCGACCGGGCCGCCGACGCCTGGAAGATGCTGGACGAGGACACCCGCTTCGACGTCGTCGTCCAACCCGAACTGTCCACGCTCGTCTTCCGCTACGTCCCCGCCGGTGAGACCGACGAGTCGCTGACCGACCGGGCCAACCTGCACGCCCGCGACGCGCTGTTCGCCTCCGGCGAGGCGCTCGTCGCCGGCACCGTGGTCGACGGCCGCCACCACCTGAAGTTCACCCTCCTCAACCCCGAGACCTCGCTGGCCGACATCGCCACCGTCCTCGACCTGATCGCCGAGCACGCCGGGCAGTACCTCGACGCCCACACCCCCGCCCTCAGCGCCGCCCAGGCCCGCTGACCGACCCCCACACACGGAGAACCCCGACGTGACCCACGACTCGACCGTCCACGACTTCGTCGCCATCGGCCTGGGCCCCTTCAATCTCGGCCTCGCCTGCCTGACGGAGCCGATACCGGACCTGAACGGCGTCTTCCTCGACGACAAGCCGGAGTTCGCCTGGCACCCCGGCATGATGCTGGACGACAGCACCCTGCAGACCCCGTTCATGTCGGACCTGGTCACCCTCGCGGACCCGACCTCGCCGTTCTCCTTCCTCAACTACCTCAAGGAGTCCGGCAGGCTCTACTCGTTCTACATACGCGAGAGCTTCTACCCGCTGCGCGCCGAGTTCAGCGACTACTGCCGGTGGGCCGCCGAACGCCTCGGTAAGGACACCGTCCGCTTCGGCCACCGCGTCACCACCGTCGAGTACGACGAGGACGAGGGCCTCTACACCGTCCGCGCCGAGCACCTGCCCACCGGCACCGCCCGCGTCTTCCGCGCCCCGAAACTCGTGCTGGGCACCGGCACCCCGCCCTACATCCCTGAACCCTGCCAGGGCCTGGGCGGCGACCTGATCCACAACTCCCGCTACCTGGAGACCAAGGAAGCCCTCCAGCGCAAGAAGAGCATCACCCTGGTGGGCAGCGGGCAGAGCGCAGCGGAGATCTACTACGACCTCCTCCAGGACATCGACCACCACGACTACGCGCTGACCTGGCTCACCCGCTCCCCCCGCTTCTTCCCCCTCGAATACACCAAGCTCACGCTGGAGATGACCTCGCCGGAGTACGTGGACTACTTCCACTCCCTCCCGCCCGACACCCGCGACAGCCTGGTCGCCTCGCAGAAGAACCTCTACAAGGGGATCAACTCCGACCTGATCGACGCCATCTTCGACCTGCTCTACCGGAAGAACCGCCTCCGCCCCTGCCCCACCCGGCTGATGACCAACACGGCCCTCACCGACGCCTCCTACGACGAGGAGAGCGGCACCTACACCCTCGGGCTGCGCCAGGAGGAGCAGAAGCGCGACTTCACCCTCACCACCGAGGGCCTCGTCCTGGCCACCGGCTACCGCTACCGGCGCCCCGCCTTCCTCGACCCGGTCGCCGACCGCATCGAATGGGACCCGCGCGGCCGGTTCGCCGTACGCCGCAACTACAGCATCGACACCGCGGGCGCGCAGATCTACGTCCAGAACGCGGAGCTGCACACCCACGGCTTCGTCGCCCCCGACCTGGGCATGGCCGCCTACCGCAACTCCTGCATCATCCGCGAGCTGCTCGGCCGCGAGGTCTACCGCATCGAACGGTCCATCGCCTTCCAGGAGTTCTCCGCCCCGCTCACCGAGGTGGCGCCCGCCGGAACGGAGGCGGCACTGTGAGCACCGGCAACCTCCCCGGCACGGCCGTATACAGCCGCACCGACGAGGAACTGGGCACCTTCGCCCTCCGCCCCGTCGACCCGCTCACCGACGCCGAACTGCTGCACACCTGGGTGACCCACCCCAAGTCCGTGTTCTACCTGCTCCAGGACGCCACACTCCCGGACGTAGAACGCGAGTTCATGGACATCGCGGCCTCCCCCCACCACGACGCCTTCCTCGGCCTCCACAACGGCGAACCCGCCTTCCTGATGGAACGCTACGACCCCGCCCGTGTGGAGCTGGCCGGACTGTACGCGCACCAGCCGGGCGACGTCGGCATGCACTTCCTGTGCGCCCCCACCGACAAGCCCGTGCACGGCTTCACCCGCGCCGTCATCACCACCGTCATGGCGATGCTCTTCTCCGACCCGGACACCCGTCGCGTCGTCGTCGAACCCGACATCCGCAACACCGCCGTCCACGCCCTCAACGAGGCGGTCGGCTTCCGCGCCGAGACGACCCTCACCAAACCGGAGAAGGAAGCGCTGCTCAGCTTCTGCACCCGCGAGCAGTTCCTGACCGCCACAGGAGTGACCCCCGCATGACCCTCCCCACCTCCGTCCCCGCCACGCCCCAGCCGGCCGCCGCTCCGCAGGAGGCCGTCAGCCACCTCACCCCCGAGCGCTGGGACCGCGCCACCCGGCTGCTGATCCGCAAGGCACTGGCCGAGTTCACCCACGAGCGCCTGCTGGCCCCGGCCCCGCTCGACGCGGAGAACCGGTACGCCGTCCGCTCCGACGACGGCACCACCGAGTACCGCTTCACCGCCCGCCGCTTCGCCCTCGACCACTGGCAGGTCGACGCCGACAGCGTCACCCGCCACCGCGACGGCGCCGAACTCCCCCTGGACGCTCTGGCCTTCATCACGGAACTGCGCACCTCGCTCGGGCTCGGCGACGAGATCCTCCCCGTCTACCTGGAGGAGATCAGCTCCACCCTCGCCAGCACCGCCTACAAACTGGCGGCGCCGCCGGTCAGCGCGGACCAGCTGGCGAAGGCCGGCTTCCAGGCCATCGAGTCCGGCATGACCGAGGGCCACCCCTGCTTCATCGCCAACAACGGCCGCCTCGGCTTCGACATCGCCGAGTACCGCGCCTACGCCCCCGAGACCGGCCGGCCCGTCCGCCTCATCTGGGTGGCGGCCCACCGCGACCGCGCCACCTTCACCGCCGGAGCGGGCCTCAGCTACGACAAGCTCGTCCTCTCCGAGCTGTCCGCCGCCACCCTGCGCCGCTTCTCCGCGACGATGACCGAACAGGGCCTGGACCTGGACGACTACTACCTCGTCCCCGTCCACCCCTGGCAGTGGTGGAACAAGCTGTCGGTCACCTTCGCCGCCGAGGTCGCCCAGCGCCACCTGGTCTGCCTGGGCCACGGCGACGACGAGCACCTGCCGCAGCAGTCCATCCGCACCTTCTTCAACGCCTCGAACCCCGCCAAGCACTATGTGAAGACCGCGCTCTCGGTCCTCAACATGGGCTTCCTCCGCGGCCTGTCCGCCGCCTACATGGAGGCGACCCCGGCCATCAACGACTGGCTGGCCGAACTCGTCGCGGGCGACGACATCCTCCGCGGCACCGGCCTCGGCCTGCTGCGCGAACGCGCCGCCGTCGGCTACCACCCCGCCCCCTACGAGGCCGCCGCCCCCAAGGGCTCCCCGTATCTGAAGATGCTGGCCGCGCTCTGGCGCGAAAGCCCCCTCCCCCTCCTCGGCGAGGGCGAGAGGCCCGCCACCATGGCCTCCCTCCTGCACGTCGACCGGGACGGCGACTCCCTGGCCGCCGCCCTCATCCGGAACTCCGGCCTGGAGCCCGCGGAATGGCTGCGCTCCTACCTCGACGCCTACCTCACCCCGCTGCTGCACTGCTTCTACGCCTACGACCTGGTGTTCATGCCGCACGGTGAGAACGTCATCCTGGTGCTGGACGAGAAGGGCGTCCCCCGCCGGGCCCTCTTCAAGGACCTGGCCGAGGAGATCGCCGTCATGAGCGCGGACGCCGACCTCCCGCCGGAGGTGGAACGCATCCGCGCCGACGTCCCCGAGGACATGAAGATCCTCTCCCTCTTCACGGACGTCTTCGACTGCTTCTTCCGCTTCCTGGCCCCCACCCTGGACGCGGCCGGCGTCCTCGACGAGACCACCTTCTGGGCGACCGTGGCCGACGTGGCGAAGGCGTACCAGAAGGCGACCCCGCACCTGGCCGCACGCCACGCGCGGTACGACCTGTTCGCCGACGAGTTCGCCCTCTCCTGTCTCAACCGCCTCCAGCTGCGCAACAACCAGCAGATGGTCGACCTCCAGGACCCGGCCGGCGCCCTCCAGCTCACAGGCACCCTCAAGAACCCCCTGGCCGCCCACAGGTAAGTGGCCAGAAGGCCATCACGGCCACAACACGAAGGGCGGACCCCCGCGCACGGGGGTCCGCCCTTCAGATGTCCGGCAACGGCGCCGACAGGCCCCGAGGCTCGATCCTCGGATGCCCGGCCTCCTACTCGGCCGCCCTGCCCCCGGACTCCTCGGACTCCCCGGACTCCTCGGTCTCGTCCGCCTCCTGGACGTTCTCGATGTCCTCGGCTCCCTCGTCAAGGGCGTCGATGAACTCCACACCGTCCAGCTCGGCCAGTCGGTCCGAGGCATCCGTCAACCCGCTCTGGTCCGCCTCCAACGCCTTGGCGAACCACTCGCGGGCCTCTTCCTCACGCCCGACCTCCAACAGCGCGTCCGCGTAGGCGTAACGCAGCCGTGCGGTCCACGGCTGCACCGAGGTGGACGCCAGCTCGGGGCTCTGCAATGTCACCACGGCCGCGTCCGCCTGCCCCATATCGCGACGCGCCCCCGCCGCGACGAGCCGCATCTCGACCTGCCCGGCCTTGTCCAGCTGCCGCACCTCGGGCTCGCCCGCCATCGCCAGCGCCTTCTCCGGCCGCCCCAGGCCCCGCTCGCAGTCGGCCATCACTGGCCACAGGTGCTGAAGACCCGTCATCCGCCGCGCGGCCCGGAACTCCGCCAGCGCCTCGGCGTACTTCTCGACGCCGTACGCCGCGAAACCCGCCGCCTCCCGCACCGACGGCACCCGCGACGCCAGCCGCAGCGCCACCTTGGCGTACGCGTAGGCCCGCTCCGGATCCTCGTCCAGCAGCCGCGCGACCATCACCAGGTTCCGCGCGACGTCCTCCGCCAGCGTCTTCGGCAGGCTCTTCAGCTCCTGCTTGACGTCCTGGTCCAGCTCCTCGCCGGTGACGTCCTCATCGATCGGCAACCGCTTCAGCGGCTCCCTCTCCGGCCGGTCCCGGCCCTGGTCACGATCCCGGTCGCCCCGCCCGTAGGGCCGGCCGCCCCGCTCGCCGCCCCGCCGGAACCCGCCCGCACGGTCGTCATCGCGCCGGAACCCGCCGCCCCTGCGGTCGTCCCGCCGGTCGGTACGCCCCCGGCCGCCGCCCTGGCCGTACGGCCGGCGCCCACGCTCGTCGTCCCGCCGCGGCCCACGACCACCCTGCGGCCGCCCACCGTCCCGCTCGTCCCGCCGGAACGCACCACGCTCACGCTCATCCGACCGGTAACCGCCGCGGTCCCGGTCATCACGCCTGAAGGAACCACGCTCACGGTCGTCCGACCGATAGCCACCCCGGTCCCGGTCATCCCGTCGGAACGAGCCGCGCTCGCGGTCATCACGACGGAAAGAACCGCGCTCGCGGTCATCACGACGGTACGAGCTGCTCCCCCGGTCGTCACGACCGTACGAATTGCTCCCGCGGTCGTCACGACGGTAGGCACCTCGGTCGGAGCCACGCTCCCGGTCGTCGCGCGGGGGTCGCCTGTCGTCACGGCCCGGCCGACCACGGTCGTACCGGTCCCGGTCGCCGTCCCGCCGGAAGCCCTGCCCCGCACGGTCGGGGCGGCCCGGCCGCTCGTCGCGAGAACGGTCATTCCGGGAACGATCCCCACGGGACCGGTCGCCCCGCTCATCACGCCTGTCTCCCCGCGCATCCCCACGGAAGTCCCGCCGTCCGTCCCGGCTCCCGGGCCGGAAACCACCACCGCGGCCACCCCGGCCGCTGTCCTCGCGCCGCGGACCGCGTGAACGGTCACCGTCACCGCGCCGCGGACCGGACTCCTGCCGCGGACGCCGCTCGGAGCGGTCCCGGTCACGGTCTCGGTCGTCGGGGGAACTGGGGGACATCGACATGACTCCTGTCTGCGGTACCTGCACACCGATTCTCGCGCAGGCGGTGGAACAACGCTCTTCGGAAGGAACGAGCTATTCAGAAAGCACAAGGAAAAACAAAAAAACCCTCGGCCTCCAGCGCATGCACGCTGGAGGCCGAGGGCCATAAAG
>NZ_VJOK01000001.1:1441175-1454139 GCF_013302895.1 Streptomyces albus subsp. chlorinus
ATATTTCAAAGGAACCTCGCCCCAGCACACGCTGGAGACGGGGTATCAACATATCTGGCGTTGACTTTTGGCACGCTGTTGAGTTCTCAAGGAACGGACGCTTCCATCAGCACCCCTCCCGGGGCCCCTCCGGACGTTTGCCCTTTCGGTGTTCACTACGTTAGCGCGTTTTTCCCGAGACTCATAATCGAGTCTTTCGAAGTCAGTTTTCGGCGTGCCGAAAGCGACCCCGATTCCGGGGGTACGTCGTAGGTAGTGATTCTCCGCTGTCGCTCCGGGGGCGCTCTCACTGGGGCAGAAGCCCGTGGCAAGCCGTCCCGTCTCCAGCGGCTCGATCCACACTAGGGGGCGGATCGGCCGGCGTCAAGTGCGGCGCGGCGGTTCCGTGGCTTGTGCGGGCGGTACGGGCTCACGGTGGGGTCGTCGGCGAGCCAGAACCGCCACGGGTGGTGTGCGCCCTCGCCGCCGACACCGGTGCGGGGGCCGCTCTTTATGGCGTCGGGGGGTGCGGGCTCGCCCGCGCGGATGCTCAGGGGAGCGGCCTCGTCCTGGGAGCAGACGTCGGTGCCGTTCAGCTCGCGGTCCACGGCGAGTGCGGTGGCGAGGCGGGCCGGGCCCTTGGCGAGTTCCGCGTCCTTGCGGGCCTTGGGGCGGCGGTGCCGGGCCTGGTCCGCTCCCTCAAGGATCTCGCCGGCGCGGATGAGGACACCGCTGGCCTCTCCCTCGGAACCGCAGACGAGGTTGAGGCTGTACCACATTCCATAGATGAAGTAGACGTACGCGTGACCCGGGGGGCCGAACATCGAGGCGTTGCGTTCCGTCCTGCCCCGGTAGGCGTGGGAGCCGGGGTCGGCCTCGCCCGCGTATGCCTCGACCTCAGTGATGCGCAACTGCATCCGTCCCTGGGGCGTCGTGCGTACCAGGACGTGTCCGAGGAGGTCCGGAGCGACATCCAGGACAGGTCGGTCGAAGAAGGAACGGGGAAGGTGCGGGGCGCCGCTGGGGGTGCTGGGCTTGCGGTCTCGGCCTGCGATCATGCCCTCCGAGCGTACAAGAACCGCGTGCCGCGACCCGGCGCGAGAACCCCGTACGCGAACCGCACACATGTACTGACCGCTTCCCACGGGGGAAGCCGGAAATGGGGAGGACGAGGGATATGGGCTTCAAGAAGCTGTTCGCGAGCATGGGGATGGGAAGCGCCTCCGTGGACACCGTGCTGCACGAGCCGCACGCCGTACCCGGTGGCGTGGTGCAGGGCGAGGTGCGGATAGAGGGCGGTTCGGTCGAGCAGGAGATCCAGTCGCTGTCCATCGGTCTCCAGGCGCGCGTGGAGGTGGAGACGAACGACGGTGAGATGCACCAGAACATCGTCTTCGGCACGCAGCGGCTCGGCGGGGCCGTGACCCTGGCCGAGGGGTCCTCGCACGTGGTGCCCTTCAGCCTGGAGGTGCCGTGGGAGACGCCGATCACCATGTTCCTGGGGCAGCAGCTGCGGGGGATGCAGATCGGGGTGTGCACGGAGCTGGCGATCGCGCGGGCGGTGGACTCGACCGACCTGGACCCGGTGGAGATCCACCCGCTGCCGGCGCAGCAGGCGATCCTCGACGCGTTCGGGCAGCTGGGCTTCCGTTTCAAGTCGGCGGACATGGAGAAGGGGCACATCCGCAACACGCGGCAGCAGCTGCCCTTCTACCAGGAGATCGAGTTCTACGCGCCGCAGCAGTACCGGGGGCTCAACCAGGTGGAGCTGTCGTTCGTCGCGGACGCGCGGGGGATGGACGTGGTGCTGGAGATGGACAAGAAGCCGGGGCTGTTCTCGGAGGGCAGCGACACCTACCGGGCGTTCCCGGTCGACTTCGGGACCTACCAGCAGACGGACTGGGCGGGGTACCTCAACCAGTGGCTGGCCGAGGTCGGGGGCAAGCGCAACTGGTTCTGAGCCGCGAGGAGCGCCGGGCGGGGCCCCGGTCAGCCCAGGAGGATGCTGAGCGGGGTCTCGCGCACGGACCAGAAGCCGGCCGCGGCGGTGAAGACGTTCGCCGCGGCTGCCGCGTCCTGGGGATCGGCCTGTTCGAAGCCGGACCAGCCGGTGGCCAGGAGCAGGTAGCCGTCGGCCTTGCCCCACCAGGACAGGTCGGTGAGCAGGTCGGCGAGCGCGTCCCAGTTGCGGCCGAAGTAGTCGGGCAGCTCCAGCCCGGTGGCGCAACGTTCCATGAAGGCGGCTTTGTTGTCGACGCCCGAGAGGTCCACGACCGCGCCGAACCAGCCTGCCGCGTCCGCCTGCATGAGGGCGTCCGGGCCCACCGAGGGGAACCGGTAGACGCCGGGGGGCACGGTGGCGTCGAAGAGGCCGGGGAGGTCGGCCTGGGGCAGCTCGGGCAGTTCCACGGGGCTGGTCATGTCACACCACCGCTTCGGGGTCTCGTCGTGGGCACTCACCTGACGGCGCCCGCGGCTGCGGGCATGGGGCTGGGGTGTACGGGGTGTGCTGTCGCACCCCGCCATGGTGGCAAAGAGTGGCTGTCCGGATCGTTAGGCTGGCCGTTACAGCGATTCGCGTGACGAGGAGGTTCCGACGTGACCGACCAGCAACGGCGCCCGCTCCCCCATGACTTCCACCCCCCGGTGCCGTCGATTCGCGTGGTGAGCGACGATCTGGCGGACGGCGGCCATCTGGGTTCCGCACAGGTGTACGCGGAGGGGAACACTTCTCCGCAGCTGCGCTGGGAGGGCTTCCCCGAGGGGACCAAGAGCTTCGCCGTGACGTGCTTCGACCCGGACGCACCGACCGGCAGCGGTTTCTGGCACTGGTCCGTCTTCGACATCCCGGCCTCGGTGACCGAGCTGCCCGCGGGTGCCGGTACGGGTGGGATGAAGGGGCTCCCCGAGGGGGCCGTGCACGTGCGCAACGACTTCGGGACGCGCGACTTCGGCGGTGCCGCTCCGCCGCCCGGTGACGGCCCGCACCGTTACGTGTTCACCGTGTACGCCGTGGACACCGAGAAGCTGGGCCCCGACGCCGACGCCACGCCCGCCTTCGTCGGCTTCAGTCTGCGCTTCCACACCCTGGCGCGTGGGCACCTGATCGCCGAGTACGAGATTCCGGCGGAGAGCTGACCGCCCGTCTGGCCGCTTCTGTCCGAAAAGAGCCGCTGAGAGCTCTTCCGGAGGAAAATCGCGTTGCGCCGTGCCTTCCGCGCGGCGCAACGTGTGTGTGGGCAGTCGGCACCGTGGCGCGGTTCGTCATCGCGAGCGGGGGTGGCGGGCACCGATCGGTGCCGCCGCCTGCCGGAGCCCGGCCGGGGGCCGGGCGACCGCGCCGGCTGCCTCCGGCCGGCAAGCCGTCCCGGCCTTGTTCCCTTCTCCTGTTCGTCCCCGTCTTCCCTGTTCTCTCTTCCGGGGTTTTTCCCTTTCCGGTTCCTTGTCTTTTCTTCCGGGTCCCTCTGGTCTTCTGCCAGGGCTCGTGTGCCGCTCTTCCGGGGGTCGCCTCCTGGTGTTCCCGGGCGCTTCATCTGCGCGTCAGCGCGGGGAAATTGCGTTGTCGGCCTGTCGGGACAGCGGCACAGTGGAGCCACCCCGGCGCGGGTGTCCGGGAGGCAGAGGAGGCGGTCGGGATGCGGGAGACGCTGGTACTGAACGCGAGCTTCGAGCCGTTGTCGACGGTGTCGCTGCGGCGCGCGGTGGTGCTCGTGATGCGGGAGAAGGCAGTCGTGGAGCAGTCGCATCCCGGTCTGAAGGTGCGTGCGGCGCACCTGGAGCTTCCGGTACCGCAGGTGATCAGGCTGCGCCGGTACGTGAGAGTGCCCTTCCGACAACGGGCACCGTGGTCGCGGCGGGGTGTCCTGATACGGGACCGGCACCGGTGCGCGTACTGCGGGCGCCGGGCGACCACGGTGGACCACATCGTGCCGCGCTCGCGCGGTGGCGGCGACACGTGGCTGAACACGGTCGCCGCGTGTGCGGCGGACAATCACCGCAAGGCGGACAGGACGCCGGGGCAGGCGGGGATGAAGCTGCTGGTCACGCCCTTCGAGCCGACGCCGGGGGACGCGCTGCTGCTGGCGCTGGGGCTGACGGAGGGGGAGACGCTGCCCCAGTGGCTGTCGCTGCCGGCCACGGCCTGAGACCGAGCGGCGGCGGTGTCACTGGCGCAGCACCAGCTGCACGATGGCGACCAGGCCGACGGCCACGATGACGCCGCGCAGCACGCCGGGGGCCAGCTTGCGTCCGATCCGGGCGCCGAGCTGGCCCCCCGCCGCGGAGCCGACGGCGATCAGGAGGACGGCCGTCCAGTCGAAGTCGGCGACGAAGAGGAAGAAGACGGCCGCGGTGCCGTTGACGACGGCGCCGAGGACGTTCTTGACGGCGTTGATGCGCTGGAGGTCGTCGTTGATCAGCAGGCCCATGAGGGCGAGGTAGATGACGCCCTGGGCGGCGCCGAAGTAGCCGCCGTAGGCGCTGGCGAGGAGTATGCCGCCCTGGAGGGGGAGGCCGCCGTGCGGGTGGCCGGTGCTGTTGTCGCGTTCACGGCGGCGGCGCAGGGCGGCGGAAAGCCGGGGCTGGAGGACCACGAGGACGAGTGCGAGTCCGATCAGCACCGGGACGATCATGTCGAAGGCGCTGCTGGGGAGGGTGAGCAGCAGCAGCGCGCCGGCCAGTGCGCCGAGGAGGGCGGCGGTGCCGAGCCGCAGGACGCGGCGGCCCTGACCGCGCAGTTCCCTGCGGTAGCCGATGGCCCCGCTGAGGGAGCCGGGCACCAGCCCCAGGGTGTTGGAGACGTTGGCGGTGACGGGTGGCAGGCCGACGGCGAGCAGCACCGGGAAGGTGATGAGGGTGCCGGAGCCGACGATGGTGTTGATGCCTCCGGCCGCGATGCCCGCGGCGCAGACGGCCACGGCCTCCCATACGGTCACGCGTCAGCCCCTCCGGTGATCGGTGTCAGTGTCACTGATCATGCCCGAAGGGGCTGGATACGTGCCCGGGCGTCCGGGTGGTGAGCCGGCCACCGGGCCGGGTGTCCGGCTGGCCGGGGTGGGGCGCGGGGGCTCAGGAGTCGAGCGGGGGCTGCTCGCGCGGGGGCTTGGGGACGCTGGGCGGGGTGGGCGCGCCGGAGCGGTTGCCGCCACTGCCGCCGCTGTCGGGGCGGAAGTTGTCGAGGGCGCCGCCGAGGCCCTTGAGGGCGTCGCCGATCTCGCTGGGGACGATCCAGAGCTTGTTGGCGTCGCCTTCGGCGATCTTCGGGAGCATCTGGAGGTACTGGTAGGAGAGCAGCTTCTGGTCCGGGTCGCCGGCGTGGATCGACTCGAAGACCGTGCGGATGGCCTGGGCCTCGCCCTCGGCGCGGAGGGCGGCGGAGCGGGACTCGCCCTCGGCGCGCAAGATGGCCGATTGCTTCTCACCCTCGGCGGTGAGGATCGCCGACTGCCGGACACCTTCGGCCTGGAGGATCGCGGCGCGCTTGTCGCGGTCGGCGCGCATCTGCTTCTCCATCGAGTCCTGGATGGAGGTGGGCGGTTCGATGGCCTTCAGCTCGACGCGGTTGACGCGGATGCCCCACTTGCCGGTCGCCTCGTCGAGGACGCCGCGCAGGGCCGCGTTGATCTCCTCACGGGAGGTGAGGGTCCGCTCCAGGTCCATGCCGCCGATGATGTTCCGCAGGGTGGTGACGGTGAGCTGCTCGATGGCCTGGATGTAGGAGGCGACCTCGTAGGTGGCGGCCCGGGCGTCGGTCACCTGGTAGTAGATGACGGTGTCGATGTTCACCACCAGGTTGTCCTGGGTGATGACCGGCTGCGGGGGGAAGGGGACGACCTGTTCCCTGAGGTCGACGCGGTTGCGGATCGTGTCGATGAAGGGGACGACGATGTTCAGCCCCGCGTTGAGGGTGCGGGTGTACCGTCCGAAGCGCTCCACGATCGCCGCACTGGCCTGTGGGATGACCTGGATCGTCTTGATGAGCGCGATGAAGACAAGCACCACCAGGATGATCAGGACGATGATGATGGCGTCCACGGCCTTGCCCCCTGCAATCCTTGAAATGAGATATCGCTATGAGATATCGCTGTCGCGTGAAGATGTGCTGATCGTGTGCGGTTGCTCACGCCATCACATCACGACAGCGGTTGCCCCGTCGATCTCGACCACGTCCACCTGACTGCCCGGCTCGTAGGTTTCGGACGCGTCGAGGGCGCGGGCCGACCAGACCTCGCCGGCGAGCTTGATGCGGCCGCCCTGCCCGTCGACCTTCTCCAGCACCAGGGCCTGACGGCCCTTGAGCGCCTCGATGCCGCTGGCCAGAGCCGGCCGCTCGGTGCGCATCCGGCGCGCGACGGGCCGTACGACCAGAATCAGGGCGGTGGAGACGAGCGCGAAGACGACGACCTGGGCGACGGGCCCCCCGCCGATCCCGGCCGTTCCGGCGGCCGCGACGGCCCCCACCGCCAGCATCCCGAACTCGGGCATGGCGGTGATGATGAGCGGAATCCCCAGCGCTGCGGCGGCTACGAGCCACCAGACCCATGCGTCCACACGGCCATGGTAGGCGTGCGATCAGCGCAGCGGCAGGCCCTGAGCGGTCCAGCGGCCGTTCTGCGTCTCCACGACGAGCGGGAGTCCGAAGCACAGGGACAGGTTGCGGGACGTCAGTTCGGTCTCCAGCGGCCCGGCGGCGAGCACCCGTCCCTGGCGGATCATCAGAACGTGGGTGAAGCCCGGGGGGATCTCCTCGACGTGGTGGGTGACCATCAGCATGGAGGGGGCGTAGGGGTCGCGTGCGAGCCGTCCGAGACGGCGTACGAGATCCTCGCGCCCGCCCAGGTCGAGTCCGGCGGCGGGCTCGTCCAGGAGCAGCAGTTCGGGGTCGGTCATCATGGCGCGCGCGATCATGGTGCGCTTGCGCTCGCCCTCGGAGAGGGTGCCGAACTTGCGGTCGAGGTACTCGGACATGCCCAGCCGGTCGAGGAAGGCCAGGGCGCGGTCCTCGTCGACCTTCTCGTAGTTCTCCTGCCAGTGCGCCGTCATGCCGTAGGCGGCGGTGAGCACGGTTTCCAGGACGGTCTGGCGGCGGGGCAGCTTCTCGGCCATGGCGATGGAGGCCATGCCGACGCGCGGGCGCAGTTCGAACACGTCGACGCTGCCGAGGCGTTCGCCCAGGATGCTCGCCGTGCCGGAGGTCGGGAACAGGTAGCTGGAGGCGATGTTGAGGAGCGTGGTCTTGCCCGCGCCGTTGGGGCCGAGGATGACCCAGCGCTCACCCTCCTTGACCGACCAGGAGACATCTTCCACCAGAGCACGTCCGTCGCGGACCACGGATACGTCCACCAGCTCCAGTACTTCGCTCATGAGCGCGTTGTCTCCTATTGCAGTCGCGTTTGAGTGCCTGTGGGCACATTCCCCAGGGGAAAACCTACGCCACCGTGTGCGAAACCCGTTCCCTAGGCTGGGTCCATGCTCACAGAACCTCGCTCGGGGCGGCTGGCCGCCTGGGGAAACGCGCTGCTCGCAGGACTCGTCTCGCCGGACGAGGCCGCCGGACGTATCACCGCGGACGACGCCCGGCACCGGGTGGCGCTGCCGGAGGACGACGGCGATCCGGTGGGGCTGACGCTGGCGCTGGGGCGGCTGCGCGCACTGGGCGGGACCGGGCTGCGGCTGGCGCTGCCGGTGCCGGGGCATCTGCTGGGGCTGAGCGGGCCCCCGGAGTTCAACGCGCGCGCCGTCGAGGCCGGGGAGGCGGTGCTGGTGGCCGGCACCGCGCTCGGGCTGGTGCCAGCGGTGCACGAGGCCGGGCCGCCTGCCGCGGACGGTGCGGGGGGCGTCTCCCCCGAGGACGTGCACACGGAGGTGCTGTGGGAGTGCCTGCCGGTGCGGGAGGCACCGCCCGCCGACGTGCCCTCGCTGGCGGAGGCCGAGCGTGAGCTGGCCCAGGCGGTGCGGGAGGCCACCGAGATGCTCACCCGGCTCGATGTGGCCGGGTCGGGACCGGTGGCCGACGCCGCACTGGAGGCGTACCGGGCGCGGATGGAGGCGGGCCGGCAGTTGCTGGCGCCGGGCTATCCGGCGCGGGCCGTACGGGTGCTGGAGCTGGCGCAGCGGGTGGGGGCGCTGGTGTCCATCGCGTACGGGGAGGGCGGGGACGGCAGGGAGCACGGGGGTGCCGTGAGCGCCGCGGAGATCGCGGCGCGTGCCGAGGTGCTGCGCCCGGTGGAGCGGACGGCGCGGCGCGCGCAGGTGGCCGCCTACAACGCGTACGCGGAGGAGGTGGAGCGGCGCCGGGAGGGCGGGCGGCCCTGAGGGGCGTGCCGTCCTCCCGGCGCGGCGGCTCAGTTGTTGTGCGTGAGGTTGCCGAAGGCGGGGTTGAGGACGCCGATCACGTTGACCGAGTTGCCCGTGACGTTCGCCGGGATGTGGATCGGGGCCTGGACCAGGTTGCCCGAGCCGACGCCCGGCGAGTTGGTGGCCGCGCCCTGGGCGTCGGCGCTGGGGCCGGTGGCGAACGCGGAGCCGGGGGAGGCACCGGCGGCGATCCCCGCGGCGGCGAGGACGAGGGCGGCCTTCTTGGCAGTGTTCATGGGGGTGTTCTCCCTGTGGAATCAACTGGGCTTGCCGCGGCCGGGCCGCCGCGGACACACCAGGGAGAACGGGCGATCACCCGGGAGGATACGCAGAAAAGATGACGACCACACGACGGTATGAATTACCGTCGGTGCGCGAACAGGCGGGCGAATCCCGGGCGTTGGCGCCGCCGCCCCTCCCGGCGGCGTCCCTCCGCGCCCTGCCCGCCGGGCCGCCCCGTCTCCCCGGTCTCCCCGGTCTCCCCGTCATCCCGTCATCCCGTCATCCCGTGCCGTACCGCCCACAGCGCCGCCTGGGTGCGGTCGGACAGGTCGAGCTTCATGAGGATGTTGGAGACGTGGGTCTTGACCGTCTTCTCCGACAGCACGAGCGCGCGGGCGATCTCCCGGTTGGAGCGGCCGTCCGCTATCAGCCCCAGCACCTCGCGCTCGCGCTCGGTCAGCGCGGGGCCGCGGCCGGTGCCGCCGCCGTGGTCCTCGCTGAGCAGCGCGCCGGCGACCTCCGGCTGGAGCAGCACGTGCCCCGCGTGCACGGAGCGGATGGCGCCGGCCAGCGCGTCGGGGTCCACGTCCTTGTAGACGTATCCGGCGGCGCCCGCGCGCAGGGCCGGGACGACGGTGCGCTGCTCGGTGAAGCTGGTGACGATCAGGACGCGGGCCGGATTGCCGCGCTCCCGCAGCGTGCGCAGGGCCTCCACACCGTCCGTGCCGGGCATCTTGACGTCCATGAGGACGACGTCGGGCCGCAGCTCCTCGGTGCGCGCGACACCCTCGTCGCCGTCGGACGCCTCCCCCACGACCTCGATGTCGTCCTGCACCTCCAGGAACGTGCGCAGTCCGCGCCGTACGACCTGGTGGTCGTCGACGAGCAGTACGCGGATCCGGTCAGCCACCGGGCACCTCCATTTCGACGACGGTGCCCTTTCCGGGCTCCGAACGGACGGTCAGTGTGCCGCCGACACCCGAGGCGCGGTCGCGCATCGAGACGAGGCCGAGGTGCCGGCCGGCCGAGCGCACCGCGCCCGGGTCGAAGCCGGTGCCGTCGTCGGTGACGGTCAGGACGGCCGCCGTGCCGCGGCGGGTGAGGGCGACGCGGACGTGGGAGGCGTCCGCGTGCCGCAGGGCGTTGTGCAGGGCTTCCTGGGCGACGCGCAGCAGGGCCTCCTCCTGCGCCGCGGGCAGGGCGCGGACACCGTCGCAGACGAAGTCCACCTCGGCGCTGTGTGCCCGGTTCAGGACCTGGGCCTGGGTCCGCAGGGTGGCCACCAGTCCGTCCTCGTCCAGCGCGGCCGGGCGCAGCTCGACGACGGCGGCGCGCAGCTCGTCGGCCGCCTCCCGGGACAGCCGGGCGACCTCGTGCAGCTCTGCCTTGGCGCGGGCCGGGTCGCGGTCCACCAGGGCGGTGGCGGCCTGGGCCGTCAGGCGCAGCGAGAAGAGCTTCTGGGCGACGGCGTCGTGCAGTTCGTGGCCGATACGGGTGCGCTCCTCGGCGATGGTCAGCTCACGGCTGCGCTCGTAGAGGCGGGCGTTGGTCAGCGCGAGGGCGGCGTGCTGGGCCAGCAGGCGCAGCAGCTCCTCGTCGTCCTCGGTGAAGGCGCAGGGGCGCTCCTGGGAGGCGGGCCGCTTGGGCCGCTCGCCCGGGCCGCAGCGCTTGTTCGCGAGGAAGAGGGCGCCGAGGACCTGCTCGCCGTCGGCGATGGGCATGCCGAGGAAGTCGGCCATCATGGGGTGCGCGGCCGGCCAGCCGCCGAAGCGGGGGTCCTTGCGGACGTCGGCGAGGCGCTGCGGGGTGGCGTCGTGCAGCATCGCGGCCAGGATGCCGTGCTGGCGCGGCAGCGGGCCGATGGCCTTCCACTGCTCGTCGCTGACACCGGCGACGACGAACTGCGCGAAGCCGCCGTGGTCGTCGGGGACGCCGAGGGCGGCGTACTCGGCGTCGAGCAGGTCGCGGGCCGAGGCGACGATCGTCTGGAGGACGTCGCGCACCTCGAGGCGGCGGTTCATGGCGAGCAGCGCCGCGCTGACGGCGGCCAGCCCGGAGCGGGGGACCATGCGGTTCACGGTACTCGCGGGACCCCGCGGACGGGATCGGGCCGCGGGCAGGGCAGGGCCGACCGGTGGTCCTAGGTCCCGGGTCGGAGCTGCCGGAGCACGGGGGACGGACCAGGGACCGGAGCACGGGAAGCCTGCCGGAGCACGGGGCCCGAGAACGGGAATCCTGCCGGAGCACAGGGGGACCGGGAACGGGAGAAGGGGGCTCCCTCCGGGAGGGAGCCCCCTTCGCGCCATGTACCGCGCTGTGCGCCTACCGTGCGGTCATTCGCGCATGATCTCCGGCTCGTGGCGGCGCAGCAGGCGGATCACGACGAAGTAGCACAGCACGCCCATCAGGACGAGGATGCCGACGTCCATCGCCCACTGGTCCAGCGAGTGGTCCCACAGCGGGTCGGTGTTGGTCGGGTCCTTCTTGTCCTGCGGCATCAGACGGCCCAGCTCGACCGTGGTGCCCAGGCCCGCGATGGCCCACCGGGAGGGCATCAGCCAGGCGAACTGCTCGACGCCGGGGCTGTCGAACAGCTTGAAGAGCACACCGGTGAAGACGACCTGGACGACCGCGAAGAGCACCAGCAGGATCATGGTCTTCTCGGAGGTCTTCACCAGCGAGGAGATGATCAGGCCGAACATCATCGAGGTGCCGCCGAGGGCGATCATCACCAGGGCCATCTCGATGGCCGGGTTGCTCATCAGCAGGCCCTCGTCGGGCAGGTCGCGCGGGATGAAGCCGACGACGCACATCAGCACACCCTGGATGGCGGCGACGACGGCCAGGACGATGACCTTCGACATCAGGTACGCCGACCGGGACAGGCCGGTGGCCCGCTCCCGCTCGTAGATGACGCGTTCCTTGATCAGCTCGCGCACCGAGTTGGCCGCGCCCGAGAAGCAGGCGCCGATCGCGAGGATCAGCAGGATGGGGCCCGCGTCGCCGTTGGTCTTCATCGGTGGTGCCGTCAGCCCGTAGTCGGACGGCATCAGGGTGCTGACGAAGCCGAGGATCAGCGGGGTGACGAAGGACAGCACCAGGAAGGAGCGGTCCGAGGCGATCACGGAGATGTAGCGTCTCATCAGCGTCCACAGCTGGCTGCCCCAGCTCTGCGGCTTCTGCAGCTTCGTCGGCTGCATCGCCTGCTGCTGGGCGGCGTAGGGGTCCTGCTGCGGGAGCTGCGCGTCGATGTCGGCCGCGTACATCTGGTAGTGCTGCGAGCCCTGCCAGCGGCCCATCCAGTCGTAGTCGCGGTAGTTCTCGAAGGCGGAGAAGACGTCCGCCCACGAGTCGTAGCCGAAGAAGTTCAGGGCCTCCTCGGGCGGGCCGAAGTAGGCCACGCCGCCGCCGGGCGCCATCACCAGGAGCTTGTCGCACAGCTGCAGCTCGGCGACCGAGTGGGTGACGACCAGCACGGTGCGTCCGTCGTCGGCCAGGCCGCGCAGCAGCTGCATCACGTCGCGGTCCATACCCGGGTCGAGGCCGGAGGTGGGCTCGTCCAGGAAGATCAGCGACGGCTTGGTGAGCAGCTCCAGGGCGACCGAGACGCGCTTGCGCTGGCCGCCGGAGAGGGAGGTGACGCGCTTGTCGGCGTGGATGTCGAGCTTCAGCTCGGCCAGCACCTCCTCGACGCGCGCGTTGCGCTCGGCCTCGGCGACGTCGCCGGGGAAGCGGAGCTTGGCCGCGTAGCGCAGCGCGGTGCGGACCTTCAGCTCCTTGTGGAGGATGTCGTCCTGCGGGACGAGGCCGATGCGCTGCCGCAGCTCGGCGAACTGCTTGTAGAGGTTCCGGTTGTCGTAGAGGACCTCGCCGGAGTCGGCCGGGCGGTAGCCGGTCAGCGCACGCAGCAGCGTGGACTTGCCGGAACCGGACGGGCCGATGACGCCTATGAGGGACTTCTCCGGCACGCCGAAGGTCACGTTGTTGAGGATGACCTTGCCGCCGTCGACCTTCACGGTCAGGTGGCGGGCCGAGAAGGACACCTCACCGGTGTCGACGAACTCCTCCAGCCGGTCGCCGACCAGCCGGAAGGTGGAGTGGCCGATGCCGACGATGTCCTGCGGGCCGATGGTGACCGTGCCGGACTTGGGGATCGGCTGGCCGTTGACATAGGTGCCGTTGTGGCTGCCCAGGTCGCGGATCTCGCAGCGGCCGTCGGGCGAGGCGTGGAACTCGGCGTGGTGCCGGGAGACCTGGAGGTCGGAGACGACCAGGTCGTTCTCCAGGGCACGGCCGATGCGCATCACCCGGCCGAGGGAGAGCTGGTGGAAGGTCGTCGGGCTGCGGTCGCCGCCGCCCGGCTGCCCCTGCGCCGCCGCACCGGACGGGCCGCCGCCCGCGCCGGGAC
>NZ_VJOK01000001.1:1454159-1480017 GCF_013302895.1 Streptomyces albus subsp. chlorinus
CGCCGCACCGGACGGGCCGCCGCCCGCGCCGGGACCGCCCATGCCCTGCGGGCCCGGGGCACCGTGCGCGGCGGGGGCGCCCTGCGGGGCCTGGTGCTGGGGCGCCTGGTGCTGCGGCGGCTGGTACTGGGGCGCCTGGTGCTGGGGCTGGGGCGGCTGCTGGACGTACTGCTGCGGGGGCACCTGCTGCGGGTACTGCTGCGGCGGGGCCTGCTGCATCTGCTGCGGCATCTGAGGCGCCTGCTGCTGCCAGCCGGGGTGCTGCTGCGGCGGCTGCTGGGGCTGCTGCTGTCCCCAGCCGGGGCCGCCTGGGGCCGCCGGTCCGGCGGGGCCCGCGATGTCCGGCTGCTGCGTCGGGGCGCTGTGCACGGCCGCCTGCGACGCGGCCTGCTGCTGCCCGTGCTGCGCACCCTGCCCGTACACGCCCTGGGCCTGCGCCTGGCCCCCCGCACCGCCGGAGAAGGTGAGCTTCGGACCGTCACTGGCGTTGCCCAAATGCACGCTCATGCCGTCGGCCAGCTCCAGCTGCTGGAGCCTCCGCCCCTGCACATAGGTGCCGTTGGTGCTGCCGTGGTCCTCGATCACCCAGGCGCGCCCTCCCCAGCGCACCGTGGCGTGCCGCCAGGAGACCCTGGCGTCCTCGATCACCACATCCCCCTGCGGATCGCGGCCGAGGGTGTAGGCCCTGGACGGATCGAGCGTCCAGGTCTGTCCGTTCAGTTCCAGTACGAGTTCCGGCACTCCATGCCCCACAAAGTTGTCCCCCGAGGTACCCCCTGCTCAGAGGGAGTCTAGGGATGGCGAACATCGTGAGGAACTATTCCAGGCCCAAAGGCCCGACAGGAAGCCGGGCCAGCGGTAGCTACCAGGCTGTGACGCTTCGGTCAGGGGTATGTCCGGGAGCGGGTGATCCGGCCGCCGATGCCCCCATCGGTCAGCACTGATCCCGACTGATGCGGACAATCGGGTGGCGGCCGGGCCGGGGCGGGACGCCTTGTGGGACGACGGTACTGTGAGAGCACCATGAGCGCAGATGTGGCCCCGCCGCCGTCGTACGCGGACACCCCGACCCTTCTCGTCAAGATCTTCGGCAAGGACCGGCCGGGCATCACCGCCGGCCTGTTCGACACCCTGGCGGCCTTCGCCGTGGAGGTCGTCGACATCGAGCAGCTCGTCACCAGAGGGCGCATCACGCTGTGCGCCCTGGTGACCTCCCCCAGCACCGGCACGGGCTCCGAGGGCGAGCTGCGGGCCACCGTGCACAGCTGGGCGGAGTCGATGGGCATGGAGGCCGAAATCATCTCCGGTGTCGGCGACAACCGGCCGCGCGGGGTGGGGCGCTCCCACGTCACCGTGCTGGGCCATCCGCTGACCGCGGAGTCGACCGCCGCCATAGCGGCCAGCATCACCTCCACCGGCGGCAACATCGACCGCATCTTCCGGCTCGCCAAGTATCCGGTGCTGGCCGTCGAGTTCGACGTCTCGGGCGCGCAGACGGCGCTGCTGCGCACCTCGCTGGCGCTGGAGGCGAAGAAGTACGGCGTGGATGTGGCCGTCGTCGCCTCGGGGCTGCAGCGGCGGGCCCAGCGCCTGGTCGTGATGGATGTGGACTCCACCCTCATCCAGGACGAGGTGATCGAGCTGTTCGCGGCCCACGCGGGCTGCGAGGCCGAGGTCGCCGAGGTGACGGCGCGGGCCATGCGCGGGGAGCTGGACTTCGAGGAGTCCCTGCACGCGCGGGTGGCGCTGCTGGCGGGGCTGGACGCGTCGGTGGTCGGCAGGGTGCGCGCGCAGGTGCGGCTCACGCCCGGCGCCCGCACCCTGGTCCGTACACTCAAGCGGCTCGGCTACCAGGTGGGGGTCGTCTCCGGCGGCTTCACCCAGGTGACGGACGCCCTCCAGGAGGAGCTGGGCCTCGACTTCGCCTCGGCCAACACCCTGGAGATCGTCGACGGCAAGCTGACCGGGCGCGTCACCGGGGAGATCGTCGACCGCGCGGGCAAGGCCCGCCTGCTGCGGCGCTTCGCCGCCGAGGCGGGTGTCCCCCTGGCGCAGACGGTCGCCATCGGCGACGGCGCCAACGACCTCGACATGCTCAACGCGGCCGGGCTGGGCGTCGCCTTCAACGCCAAGCCGCTGGTGCAGGAGAAGGTCCATACGGCGGTGAACGTGCCGTTCCTGGACACCGTGCTCTATCTGCTCGGCATCACCCGCGAGGAGGTCGAGGCCGCCGACGGGATCGTCGAGGAGCCGGCCGCCCAGGTCGCCGCGGGCCGGGACGAGGCCGCCTAGCCGCCGTTTTTCAGCCCCCCGGGGGCGGTACCGACCGCCCGGGACCTCGCTCTTCCCCCGGGACGGCGACGGCACCTTCCACCGGAACGGCACCTTCCACGGGGAACGGCCTCTTCCACCGGGACCGCCTTCCCCGGGGACGGCCCTTTCCGCCGGGACGGCTCTCCCCGGACGGCTTCCCCGGGACGTGGCCCGCGTCACCGGGCCCCCGCAGCGGCGGCGGCCGGGACCGGCGGCAGGCGCCGAGGTGGTGGCCGGCGGCGAGGGGCCACGAGGTGCCGGGGCCGGCGGGTGGGAGCCGCCGCGTCCGGAGGCTGCGGCGGCGGGGCTCACTCGTGGGGGGACCAGAAGCGGACCAGCTCGGCGCTGCCGGGTTCGAGGGCCTTCCACGAGCCGGTGTGCCGGAGGATGGCGACCCCGGCCGTGGGGAAGCCGCGGCCGAGCCGTTCGAGCGTGTCGTCGGCGGCGCTGCCCGCGAGCACCTCGGCCACCGCCTGCATGCCGGGGTTGTGGCCGATCACCAGCAAGTCCCGCACCTCGTCGGCCACTTCGTTGACGACCTCGATGATCTGGCCGGGCGGCGCCTCGTAGAGCCGCTCCTCGTAGACCGTCCTGGGGCGCTGCGCCAGGTGCTGGACGACCAGCTTCCACGTCTCCCGGGTGCGGGTCGCCGTCGAGCAGAGGGTGAGTTGCGGTGTGATGCCCTGCCCGGCGAGCCACTCGCCCGCAGCGGGGGCGTCCAGACGGCCTCGCTCGGCGAGGGGCCGCTCGTGGTCCGCCACCTGGGGCCAGTCCGCCTTGGCGTGCCGGAGAAGGACGATATTGCGGGGCACATCGACGCTCATACCTTCCAGCTTCGCACGAAACGCGGTGCCGGGCGCGGGGTGTTGACGGCCGGGCGCGAGCGGGTCAGGCCCCCAGCGCGTCCCACAGGTGGCGGAAGAAGGAGACCGCCGGGGCGTCGGCGGCCCGCTGGGCGGCCTCCGCGTGCCCCTGCCCGATCAGGAGGACGAGCAGCAGGGCGAAGCCGAGGGCCGGGAGCAGCGCGCCCCACCAGGGCAGCCGGGTCTGCACGGCTGCCGGGGCGGGCCGTGTGCCGCTCGCCGGGCTCTTCTGGGTCGTGGGCCGCGCGGGGGCCGTCATCGTGCTCGCCTCCGGGTTCCGGTGCTCGTCGTCGTCCGTCGGCACCGACGGTACGGACGCGGCGCTCGCCGTCCCATCCGGTAAGCCACCCAGTTACCCCTGAGGCCGGCCCCCTAGGGGATGGGGGTGCCGGCCCCACCGCGGGGCGTGCCGGGCCGGGACCGGGCGGGCGTCAGGGTGCCGCGATGCTGGCGATCACTCCGACGACGACGGCCACGCCCATCATCAGGCCGAAGATGAGCAGCAGCTTCTTCTGCGGTTCGGGCGGGTTCGGTTCGAGGACTGGCATGTGTGCCAGTGTCGCACTCAGCGTCCGTCCTCGATCACCCGGTCCCGGCCCGCCAGCAGGCCGGTGGCCATCTGGGCGACCATGAGCGCCGCCATCAGCAGGATCGGCACGTGCCAGCCGCCGCTCGCGTCGTGCAGGGCGCCGACGAGCAGCGGGCCGGGGATGGAGATCAGGTAGCCGGTGCTCTGGGCGAAGGCGGAGAGCTTGACGACTCCGGCGCTGGACCGGGACCGCATACCGATCATGGTCAGGGCGAGCGGGAACGCGCAGTTGGAGATGCCCAGCACCAGGGCCCACACCCACGCGCCGGAGGCCGGCGCGAACCACAGCCCGGCGTACGCGATCAGCCCGCAGGCGCCGAGCGCGAGCACCAGCGGCCCCTGGTGCCGCATCCGGGCGGCCAGCTTCGGCAGGACGAAGGAGAGCGGGATGCCCATGCCCATCGTCACCGCGAGCATCACCCCGGCCGCCGAGGCGGAGACCCCGGCGTCGCGGAAGATCTGCGGCAACCAGCCCATGGTGATGTAGGCGGCGGAGGCCTGGAGGCCGAAGAAGACCCCGAGCGACCAGGCGGTGGGCGACTTGGCGATACGGAGGGCGGGCGCGGCGCCGGCGCGCGCCTCGGAGCGGGCCCTGGCCTCCGTACGGGCCTCGCCCTCGGCCGTCTCCTCGGGGACGGCCTCCTGCGCGGCCTGCGGCTCGGGGGCGCGCGCCGAGCGGTCCCGGGAGACGACGGCCCACGGGAGGACGGCGAGGGCCCCGAGCACCGCCCAGGCGCCCAGGCCGACGCGCCAGCTGCCGCCGAGCGCGTCGGTCATCGGCACGGTGACGGCCGCGGCGGCGGAGGTGCCCAGCGCGAGGGCCATCGAGTAGAGCCCGGTCATGGAGCCGACGCGGTCGGGGAACCAGTGCTTGACCACCACGGGCATCAGCACGTTGCTCAGCGCGATGCCCGCCAGGGCGAGCGCGGTGGCGGCCAGGAAGGTGCCGGTGCCGCTCGCGAAGGGCCGCAGGGCGAGCCCGAGGGTGACGGCGACCATGCCGGCCAGCACGACGGTGGCCGGGCCCCAGCGGCGGGCCAGCCGGGGGGCGAGCCCGCCGAAGACGGCGAAGCACAGCGGCGGCACGGAGGTGAGCAGTCCGGCGACGGTGCCGTTCATGCCCAGCCCGTCCCGGACCTCCTCCAGGAGGGGCCCGAGTCCGGATATGGCGGGACGCAGGTTGAGCGCCGCGATCACGAGGCCCGCGATCACGAAGCGGAGCATCCAGCGGGACGGCACCGGGGCGGCGCCGGCGGAACCGGGGGGCGGCGCCGGGGCGGCGGTGGTGCGTTCGGGTGCGGTGCGGACACCCGTCTCGGAGGTGCGGGTGCTCACGTCGGTCGTGTGCGCGGCATTCCTGGGATCGTCATCTGCCATGGCCATGGTGCCCATCATAGAATCATGGGATGAATAGCGCCCAACCGATGTCGTCCACCCCTGCCTCCCCGGACCCGGCCGGCTCCCCCGCCGCGCCTCCCCCGCCGGTGAGCGGGCTGTCCGCTCCCCAGCGGGCGCCGCTGGCGGACCAGGTGATCGCCGCCCTGCGTCAGCAGATCACCTCGGGGCGGTGGCCCGTGGGCTGCCGCATTCCGACCGAACCGGAGCTGGTCGAGCAGCTGGGAGTGGCCCGTAACACGGTGCGGGAGGCGGTACGGGCGCTCGCGCACAACGGGCTGCTGGACATCCGGCAGGGCTCGGGCACCTATGTGGTGGCCACCAGCGAGCTGGCGGGGGTGATGCACCGCCGCTTCGAGGGCGCCGACCTGCGGCACGTGGCGGAGCTGCGTTCCGCGCTGGAGACGGCGGGCGCGCGCCTGGCAGCACGGCGCCGCACGGAGGAGGACCTGCGGCAGCTCGACCGGCTGCTCGCCCGCCGGGAGGCGGCATGGGACGCGGGCGACGTCGAGCGCTTCATCGACACGGACCGCGCCCTGCACATGGGCGTGGTCGCCGCCTCGCACAACGAGGTGCTCAGCGGGGTCTACGCGGACCTCGGCGAGGTGCTGCGCTCCTTCCTGCGGCGGGACGTGGGAGAGGAGCTGCGCCAGGAGGACTACATGGATCACGCGCGGCTGATCGAGGCCATCCGCGGGCAAGAGGTGGAGGCCGCCTCCAAGGAGGCGGCCTCCCACACGGCCGAGTGGGGCCACGGAGTGCAGTGAGCACCCCGTTTCGGGGCTCGCGGGACCGGCCGCGGGTCCCGTACCCGGGTGTCAGGCGTACCCGGGTGTCAGGCGCCCATCATGTGCACGCCGCCGTCGACGTGGATGATCTCGCCCGTGGTCTTCGGGAAGAAGTCCGACAGGAGGGCGACGACACCGCGGCCCGCCGGCTCCGGGTCGGTGAGGTCCCAGCCGATCGGGGCGCGGGTGTTCCACACGTCCGACAGCTCCTCGAAGCCCGGGATGGACTTGGCGGCCATCGACTTGATCGGGCCCGCGGAGACCAGGTTGCAGCGGATGTTCTTGTGGCCCAGGTCGCGTGCCAGGTAGCGGGAGGTGGACTCCAGCGCGGCCTTGGCAACGCCCATCCAGTCGTACTTGGGCCAGGCCAGCTGCGCGTCGAAGTCCATGCCGACGACGGAGGCTCCTCGCTTCTCCAGCAGCGGCAGCAGCGCCATCGTCAGCGACTTGAACGAGTACGCCGAGACCTCCAGGGCCGTGGCGACCGACTCCCACTCGGTGTTGAGGAAGTTGCCGCCGAGCGCGTCCTGCGGCGCGAAGCCGATGGAGTGCACGACGCCGTCCAGCGAGGCGTCCTGGCCGAGGTGCTCGGTGACCTTCGCGGCGAGCCCGTCCAGATGCTCCTTGTTCTGCACGTCCAGCTCGATGACCGGCGCCTCCTTGGGGAGCCGCTTGGCGATGCGCTCCACCAGGGAGAGCCGCCCGAAACCGGTCAGCACGACCTCGGCGCCCTCCTCCTGGGCGACCTTGGCCGCGTGGAAGGCGATCGAGGAGTCGGTCAGCACTCCGGTGACCAGGACGCGCTTGCCCGCGAGAATTCCGCTCATGTTCAGTGACCCATGCCCAATCCGCCGTCCACGGGAATGACGGCTCCGGTGATGTACGCGGCCTCGTCGGAAGCCAGGAAACGGACCGAGGAGGCGACCTCCTCCGGCTCCGCGTAGCGGCCCAGGGGCACCTGCTTGACGAACTCGGCGCGCTGCTCGTCCGACAGCACACGCGTCATGTCGGTGTCCACGAAACCGGGCGACACCACGTTGCAGGTGATGTTGCGGGAGCCCAGCTCCCGGGAGAGCGAGCGGGCGAAGCCCACCAGCCCCGCCTTCGAGGCCGCGTAGTTGGTCTGCCCGGCCTGGCCCATCAGCCCGACCACGGAGGAGATCAGCACGATGCGGCCCTTGCGGGCGCGCAGCATGCCGCGCGAGGCGCGCTTGACCACCCGGAAGGTGCCGGTGAGGTTGGTGTCGAGGACGGAGGTGAAGTCCTCCTCGGACATCCGCAGCAGCAGCTGGTCGCGGGTGACACCCGCGTTGGCGACGAGGACTTCGACCGGGCCGTGCTTCTCCTCGATCTCCTTGTACGCCTGCTCCACCTGCTCCGGCTCGGTGATGTCGCACTTGACGCCGAGGAAGCCCTCGGGCGGCTCTCCGGAGCGGTAGGTCACGGCGACCTTGTCGCCCCCCTCGGCGAAGGCCCTGGCAATGGCGAGGCCGATGCCACGGTTCCCCCCGGTCACGAGCACTGAGCGGCTCACGGTGTGACCACCCTTTCTGCTTCTGCTGTCACGGTCTGTCGCAATGAGAACCTATCCGGCCCCGTCACCTCCCCGGCACTCGGGCACGGACAGGGGCACCGGCGGGGCACTGTGGGGTCCCTACAGAAACCCCCGGTCCGCCCCCTCCGGGCCGGAACCGCTTACGCCGGGGACGGCGCCGTCAGTGGCGGCGCATAGACTTCTCGTGACCGATTTCGCACCCACAGACACCAGGAACAGTGACGTGACACGCCTCGGCGACTCCGTACAGCGGGCCAGTGAGCTGCTGGCCCAGGACCTCTCCCTTGACGCCAACGTCGAGCGGCTGCTCGCGGAGACCGGGGCGCGCCGCTATCTGGATCTGAGCGACCTGCCCGCCAAGGAGCAGGCGGAGCTGATCGGCGCACGGGCCGTGGAGCTGCTGCCGTCGGTCGACAGGCTCGCCGAGCGCATCGCGGAGCGGGCGGCGCAGGGCAAGGGGCTGCACGTCAAGCTGGGCATCGACCCGACGGCCACCGATGTGCACCTGGGGCACGCGGTACCGATCACCGTGCTGAGCCGCTTCCAGCGCATGGGCCACGAGGTGACGCTGATCATCGGCGACTTCACCGCCAAGATCGGTGACCCCTCGGGCCGTACGGCCGAACGCCCGCCGCTGACGGACGAGGACATCGCGAAGAACCTCTCCGGCTACCAGGAGCAGGTCCGCCCCTTCTTCGACTTCGAGAAGGTGCGGTTCGCCCGCAACAGCGAGTGGCTCGCCCCCTTCACGCTGCCGAAGCTGCTCGGGCTGCTGGCCCAGGTGCCGGTCTCCTCGCTGCTGCAGCGCGAGGACTTCCGCAACCGGCTCGCGGAGGGCTCCGGCCTGACGATGTCGGAGCTGCTCTACCCCGTCGCGCAGGCCCTGGACTCCGTCGAGCTGGCCTGCGACGTGGAGCTGGGCGGCGTCGACCAGCTGCTCAACCTCCAGATGGGCCGCCGCGTGATGGAGGCGTACGGGCAGCAGCCGCAGCTGGTGGTCACGATGCCGCTGGTCGAGGGCACCGACGGCTCGGGCGCCAAGATGTCCAAGTCCAAGGGCAACTACGTAGGGCTCGCCAGCTCCGCCGACGAGGTCTTCGGCAAGATCATGTCGATCCCGGACCGGCTGATGGTGCCCTACCTGCGCGCCTGGACCGAGTGGACGGACCAGGAGATCGCGCAGGTGTCCGCCCGTATCGAGGCGGGCTCGCTGCACCCGATGGACCTGAAGAAGATCCTGGCCGGCGAGGTCGTCGCGGCGCTGCACGGCGTGGAGGCGGCGATGGCGGCGCGGGCCCACTTCGTGGCGCAGTTCTCCAGGAAGTCCTTCTCCGACGCCGGGACGCTGCCCGTCGTGGAGGTGGCCGCGCACGGCGAGGAGGGGGTCGCCGCGGTGCTGACGAAGGTGCTGGAGTTCACCCCGAGCGCCTCGGCGGCGCGCCGGATCGCGAAGCAGAACGGGCTGCGGCTGATCGTCGAGAAGAGCGGCCAGGAGCAGCAGGCGGTGGTGCTCCCGGAGTCCGAGGCGCTGCGCCCGCTGGCCGAGGTCGTCCGCGAGGCGGTGGCCGCCCACGCGGAGGGCGCCGCCGACGCGGTGTATCTGAAGGCCGGCCGCAAGGTGGCCGAGATCCGGGGGCTGTGAGTCCCCGCGGGGCGGCCCGCGCGGATTCCGGCGGAGTCCGCGCGGGCGCCCGTGCAGGCACGCGTACGGGCGCCCGTGTGCGCTCTCGTGCGGGCACTCGTGCGGTGGCGCCCCGCGTCGTCCGCGTGGCCCGGGCGCCGGGCGTGACGCGGACTGCCCCCGCGCCCCGGTCTCGTTCCGTACGCGCCCGAGGCGTACCGTGGAAAACGTCCGGATCTCCCGGTACGGCCGCGGAGAACGGAGGGTGAGCAGGTGGTGGAAGTGATGCGGAAGCTGCACCAGCCGGAGGTTTTCCGGATCACCGGGGCCCGCCAGGGCCTCCAGGAGGACGTGCGCGGCAGACAGCGCCGTTATGTGATCTCGATGCTGGTGCGTACGGTCGCCGTACTGCTCACCGTGGTGCTGTGGAACGTGGAACGGCCGCTGGCCATCGTGACGCTGGTGCTCGGTGTGACGCTGCCGTACATCGCGGTCGTGATCGCCAACGCGGGCCGGGAGAATGCTCCTTCGGCTCCCGCGACGTATCTCCCGGACACCCGGCAGCACGTGCTGGAAGGGTCGAAAGTGACCAAAGCGGAAGAGGGCTCCCCTCCGGAAGAGGCCGGCCGGACACCGAACGGGGCGGCGTCCGACCGCAGTTGATCTGCGGATTCGCGCGAAGCTCAAGAAAAGCTCAGCTCAATACTGCGGTTCCGGTGCACTGGGGCGGCTTCCGCATGCCATACTTCATGTGCGCTCCGCATCCCCCGTCGGAGCGATGGACCGACGCCGGGCGGCTCCCCCCGTGGCTGCCCGGCGTCGCTTGCTGTCCGGGGACTGGTGGAAGATGGAGGGGTGATCCCTTCCCCCTCCCCCTCCGCCGAGGGGCCCGAGACCCCGATCTGCTCCGCCAAGGGCTGCCGCGAGGCGGCGGTGTGGGTGCTCGCCTGGAACAACCCCAAGCTCCACACTCCCGAGCGCCGCAAGACCTGGCTGGCGTGCGAGGAGCACCGCGAGTACCTGGCGAAGTTCCTCGGCGTGCGCGGCTTCCTCAAGGACACCGTTCCGCTGGCCGAGTGGGAGCCGCCCCAAGGCGGCTGACGTCCGGGCAGCGCCGGCGGCCGGGCCCGGCCTCAGCCGCCGATCGCCGACATGGGGCGCTGCGGCTGGACGAACGAGGGGTCGTCGATCCCGGCTCCCGCCTTCTTGCCCCACATCGCCTTCCGCCACAGCGCGGCGATGCCGGCGTCCGTCGCCCCGGAGCGCAGCGCTCCCCGCAGGTCCGACTCCTCCGTGGCGAACAGGCAGGTGCGCACCTGCCCGTCGGCCGTCAGCCGCGTACGGTCGCAGGCCCGGCAGAACGGGCGGGTGACCGAGGCGATGACGCCGACCCGCGCCGGGCCCCCGTCCACCAGCCAGCGCTCGGCGGGCGCCGAGCCGCGCTGCTCCTCGCCCTCCGGGGTCAGGGTGAAGCGGGTGCGCAGCGACGCCAGGATGTCCCCTGCGGTGATCATGCCCTCGCGCTGCCAGCCGTGCTGGGCGTCCAGCGGCATCTGCTCGATGAAGCGCAGCTCATAGCCCTCCTCCAGGGCCCAGGCCAGCAGGTCGGGTGCCTCCTGGTCGTTGAGGCCGGGCATCAGCACGGCGTTGACCTTCACGGGGGTCAGCCCGGCCTCGCGGGCCGCGGCCAGGCCGCGGAGCACATCGGCGTGGCGCTTGCGGCGGGTCATCCGCTGGAAGGTCTGCGGATCGAGGGTGTCCAGCGAGACGTTCACCCGGTCCAGGCCCGCCTCGCGGAGCGCGGCGGCGGTGCGCTCCAGGCCGATCCCGTTGGTGGTGAGCGACAGCCGGGGGCGGGGTTCCAGCGCGGCGCAGCGTGCCACGATGTCCGTCAGGCCGGGGCGCAGCAGGGGCTCGCCGCCGGTGAAGCGGACCTCTTCGACGCCGAGGTCGGTGGTGGCGATACGGACGAGCCGGACGATCTCGTCGTCCGTCAGCAGGTCGGGCTTCGCCAGCCACTGCAGGCCCTCTTCCGGCATGCAGTAGGTGCAGCGCAGGTTGCAGCGGTCGGTCAGCGAGACGCGCAGGTCGGTGGCGACCCGCCCATAGGTGTCGAGCAGCATGCTGACGGCCCTCCCAGGTGCGTGATCTGCTTCGCAGCGTAAGTCACGCCTGTGACATCCGACAGCGCCGCGTGTGACGGCCTCGCACCTGCGAGGGCGGGCCGCTCGGGGGCCTCGCAGACGCGCCGGCGGCTCCGCCCGGCCGGGTACGGGGACGGAGCCGCCGGCGAAGGGTGTCAGTGGGCGCCCACCCCGGTCATGGAGCGGACCTCCAGTTCGGCGTACTTCTTGCCGCCGGCGGTCTCGTCCTTGGACAGGAGCGAGCCGGCCCAGCCGAGCAGGAAGCCGAGGGGGATGGAGACGAGGCCGGGGTTCTCCAGCGGGAACCAGGCGAAGTCGGCGTCGGGGAACATCGAGGTCTTCTTGCCGGTGACGACCGGGGAGAAGAGGACCAGCAGCACGGAGGAGAGCAGTCCGCCGTAGATGGACCACAGGGCGCCGGTGGTGGTGAAGCGCTTCCAGAAGAGGCTGTAGAGCAGGGTGGGCAGGTTGGCGGAGGCGGCGACGGCGAAGGCGAGGGCCACCAGCCCCGCGACGTTGAGCTTGCCGGCGAAGATGCCCAGCGCGATGGCGACGGCGCCGATGATGACGGCCGAGACGCGGGCGGCCTTGACCTCCTCCTTCTCGGTGGCCTTGCCCCTGCGGATGACGTTCGCGTACAGGTCGTGGGCGAAGGAGGACGAGGAGGCGAGCGTCAGTCCCGCGACGACGGCGAGGATGGTGGCGAAGGCGACCGCGGAGATCATCGCCAGCAGCACGGCGCCGCCGGTGGAGTCCGCGCCGCCGCCGATCTCCTGCGCGAGCAGGGGTGCCGCGGTGTTGCCGGCCTCGTTGGAGTCGGTGATCGTCTTCGGGCTGAGCAGCGCGGCGGCGCCGAAGCCGAGCGCGATGGTCATCAGGTAGAAGACGCCGATGATGCCGATGGCCCAGTTGACGGACTTCCTGGCGGCCTTGGCGGTGGGCACGGTGTAGAAGCGGATGAGGATGTGCGGCAGCCCCGCGGTGCCCAGGACCAGGGCGATGCCCAGCGAGATGAAGTCGATCTTCGAGGTGGCCGTGGCGCCGTACTTGAGTCCGGGCTCCAGGAACGCGGCGCCCTTCCCGCTGTTCTCGGCGGCGGCGCCGAGCAGGGTGGAGAGGTTCCAGTCGAACTTGTGGAACACCAGGACGGTGATGATCACGGTGCCGCCGATGAGCAGGCACGCCTTGATCATCTGGACCCAGGTGGTGCCCTTCATCCCGCCGATCGTCACGTAGAGGATCATGATGATGCCCACGAAGACGACGATGAGGTTCTTGCCGGCCTCCCCCGTGATGCCCAGCAGCAGCGCCACCAGCGCGCCCGCGCCGACCATCTGGGCGAGCAGGTAGAAGATCGAGACGACGATGGTGGAGACCCCGGCGGCGGTGCGGACGGGGCGCTGCCGCATCCGGTAGGCCAGCACGTCGCCCATGGTGTAGCGGCCCGAGTTGCGCAGCGGTTCGGCGACCAGCAGGAGCGCCACCAGCCAGGCGACCAGGAAGCCGATGGAGTAGAGGAACCCGTCGTACCCGGACAGCGCGATGGCGCCCGCGATGCCCAGGAAGGACGCGGCCGACATGTAGTCGCCGGAGATCGCCAGCCCGTTCTGGAAGCCGCTGAACTGCCGTCCGCCCGCGTAGAAGTCGGTGGCGTCCTTGGTGCGGCGGCCCGCCCAGACGGTGACGGCGAGGGTGGCGACGACGAAGAGCGAGAAGAGGGTGATGATCAGCGGGCGGTGCTCGCTCGCCCCGCCGGCGGCCAGCTGCCCCAGGGGGGCGGCCAGGTGCTGGGTGGTGCTCATGCGTCGTCCTCCTGACCGGCGAGCTGGCCCTTGTCCTTGTCGCTGGGCTCGGCCTGGCGGCCGATGCCCCCGGCCTCGGGCAGCGGGGCCTCGCCGGCCGCTGCCGCGTGGAGGTTCTCCGCCTCCAGCCGGGTCTTGAGTGCGGTGGCCTTCGGGTCGAGCTTCGCGGCGGCGAAGCGGGAGTACCACCAGGCGATCAGGAACGTCGTCAGGAACTGGGCGAGGCCGAAGACGAACGCGACGTTGACGTTGCCGGCGACCTTGCTGCCCATGAACCCGCCCGCGTAGTTCGAGAGCAGGACGTAGAGCAGGTACCAGACGATGAACGCGACGGTGAGCGGGAAGACGAACGAGCGGTAGCCGCGCCGCAGTTCGCCGAACTCGGCGCTGCCCTGCACATCGGTGTAGTCCCGGTCGCCCGGCGGGCCGGAACGCGCGTCCTGTGGTGCGGTGTCCACGATGACTCCAGTCGGAACGTGAGGGTGGGGACGGTGGATACGGAGAAAGTGTGACCCACGTCTCAAAGAGGCGGGGGTGCGCGCATCGTAAGGCTCGTCGGGGTGTGGCGACAGGGGGCCGCTTGTTGAAAGAGAAAGAAACGATCACGGCTCCGCACAGCCTTCGGACTTTCTCCATCAATCCATTGCAGTTACCTGCCTCACAGGGATAACTTCCGTCCTTCGTGGACAACTTCAGACGACATGGAGACCCCATGCATTCGAGACCTTCCAAGCGGCGGCGCGTACTCGCGGTGCCGCTGGGGCTGGTGCTGACCGCTTCCCTGGGCCTGGCAGGCGCCGCCGCGGCGAACGCGCAGGATTCCGCGACCGCCGCGGCGCCCGAGGCCAAGGCGGGCGAGAAGCTCAGCTACGTCGTCAACACCGCTGCCGACCGCGGTACCGTCGAACGTGTCAAGCGGGAGATACGCGAAGCTGACGGCAAGGTCGTCGCGACGTACGGGAAGATAGGCGTCATCGTCGCGCACTCCGCCAACCCGGAGTTCGGCGAGGAGCTGCGCGCGGTCAAGGGGGTCGACTCGGCGGGCGCCACCCGCACGGCACCGCTCCAGGCCGCGGCCACCACGGAGGTGGGCAAGCCCGTCTTCGTCAAGGAGCCCAAGAAGGCGTCCACGCTGGCTAAGGCCGAGGCGAAGGGCCAGGAGCCGCTGGAGAGCCTCCAGTGGGACAAGCGGGCCATCAAGGCCGACAAGGCCGCCAAGGTCGACGAGGGCAGCCGGAAGGTGACCGTCGGTGTCATCGACACCGGCGTGGACGACACGCACCCGGACCTGAAGCCCAACTTCTCCGCCAGGCAGTCCGCGAACTGCGTCGGCGGCAAGGCCGACACCTCTCCCGGCGCCTGGCGCCCGTACAACCCGGACGAGGACTACCACGGCACCCACGTGGCGGGCATCATCGCCGCCGACCGCAACGGCGTGGGCATCGCCGGCACCGCCCCCGGGGTGAAGGTCGCCTCCCTGAAGGTGAGCGAGCCGACCACGTCGCTGTTCTACGGAGAGGCCGTCGTCTGCGCGATGGTGTTCGCCGCCGACCACGGCGTCCAGGTCACCAACAACAGCTACTACGTCGACCCGTGGCTCTACAACTGCGACGACCACGTCGACCAGAAGGCCATCGCCGACGCGGTGCAGCGCGCCGTCAAGTACGCCCAGCGCAAGGGCGTCACGACCGTCAGCTCGGCCGGCAACTCCTCGCAGGACCACGCCGCGAGCCGGATCGTGGACGACACCAGCCCGGACGACGGCACCCCGGTCAAGCGCACGATCAACCCGGCCACCTGCCCGGACGTGCCGACCATGCTGGACGGCGCCACCTCGGTGTCCTCCACCGGCCCGGAGAACCTGAAGTCGTACTACTCCAACTACGGCCGCAACCAGATCGACGTCACGGCCCCCGGCGGTGACCGGGCCTTCCAGACGCCCGAGGAGCCGGCCAAGGACGGCGGCGTGCTGTCCACCATGCCGAACGGCGAGTACGCCTACCTCCAGGGCACCTCGATGGCGGGCCCGCAGGTCGCGGGCGTGGCCGCGCTGCTGAAGAGCACCCACCCCACCTCGAGTGCCCAGGAGATCTCCTGGCTGCTGAAGGCGCAGGCGCAGACCCTGCCGTGCCCGGCGTCGTACGACCCGGACGGCAAGGGCACCTACGCGGCCACGTGCACGGGCGTGAAGGGCAACAACAGCTTCTACGGCCACGGGCTCGTGGACGCGCTGGCGGCCGTCACCAAGTGACGGCCGCTCCCGGGCCCTGCCCGGGAACCCGGTGAGCAGCCAGGGGCCGGGCCGCCGAAAGAGCGGCCCGGCCCCTCGCGTACGCGGTCCCGGCCGGTCACGCCGTCGGGGCCCGGCCGGTCACACCGTCGGCTCCGCCGCCCCGGCGGGTGCGGTCCCGCGGGCGGAGCCGGCCCCGGGGACGGCGGGCTCCTCGGGGGCGGGCTGCCAGCCGGGGCCGCGGAAGATCCGGCCCGCGCGCTCGCTCCAGCTGCGGGCGGCACGCACGTCGCGGGCGATGGCCGCGTACTCGTGGGTGGCGACGCGCAGCGGGTTGTAGGTGTCGATGTCCTTCGTCAGCCCGAAGACGCACCGGTCGGTCTCGGGGACGAAGGAGCCGAAGAGCCGGTCCCAGACGATCAGGATGCCGCCGAAGTTGCGGTCCAGGTAGCTGCCCTGGGAGGCGTGGTGCACCCGGTGGTGCGAGGGCGTGTTGAGCACGGACTCGACGGGCCGGGGCAGCTTGCCGACGCGCTCGGTGTGCACCCAGAACTGGTAGACGAGATTCGCCCCGGAGCAGAACGCGAGCACGGCCGGGTGCGTGCCGAGGGCGATCAGCGGCACGTAGAACGGCCACACCGTCCAGGTCGTCCACGGCTGGCGCAGGGCGGTGGTGAAGTTGAACTTCCTGCTGGAGTGGTGCACCACGTGGCAGGCCCACAGGATGCGGATCACATGGTGGCCGCGGTGCGACCAGTAGTAGAAGAAGTCCTGCGCGAGCAGCGTCAGCACGAGGGTCCACCAGTGCAGCGGTACGCGCAGCGGGGTGAGTTCGTAGACGGCCGCGTAGACGGCGACGATGGGGATCTTCCACACCGCGTCGAACACCAGGCTGCCCAGCCCCATGGTGAGGCTGGTCGCGGCGTCCTTCGCCTCGTACCCGGCGGCGTCCTCGTCCGGGTGCAGGCGGTAGCTCACCATCTCGATGACGGTGAGGAGGACGAACGCGGGTACGGACCACAGGATCACGTCGGGCATGTTGGACGGCATGTCAGGAAGGTAAGGGCAGTGCTCGCGGTCCCGCCAGGGGTTGTTACCGGCGCGTATGAAACCGGCCCGGCCAGGACCGGACCGGACCGCGCGGTCCCGCATCCCCGGGCGGGTACGGGACCGCGCGGTGTCGGCCCCTCCTACCAGACCCGGACCTTCCCGCCCGGGGCGAAGGCGGGGCTGGTGGCGTCGGCGGGGACCTCGGCCGGCGGTTCGGCCAGCTCGGCGAACGCGGGGCCGACACGGGCGGCGTGCGGGGCGAGCAGCTCCATGTCGAAGCCGTACACCCGCGCGGCGTTGCCGCCCGCCATCGCGGCGACCTCCTCCCGGGGCAGGCCCGCGTACGCCAGTCGCAGCCCCTCCCGCGAGTAGGGCCAGGTGCCCTCGTCATGGGGGTAGTCGCTGCCCCACATGATCTTCTCCAGGCCGATCCGGTGCCGCAGCGGCACCTCGTGGGGCCGCATGAAGCTGGCACCCACGTAGCAGTTCTCCCGCCACACCTCGCCGGGTGAGGCGCCCATGGCCGCCGCGAGCCCGGTGCCGAACCTGGACTCGGCGGTGGCGGCCCGGCCGGCGGCGGCGACGAGCCGCCCGTGGTAGTAGTCGAGCATCTCCAGGACTCCGGGTATCCATCCCGAGCCCTGCTCGGTCAGGACGAGCCGCAGCGCGGGATGGCGGTGGAAGGCGCCGCCGAAGACGAGGTGCCACAGCGCGCGGTGCGAGAACCAGGTGGTCTCCACCATGAACACGGCCCGTGCGGCGGGCTCCTCGCCCAGCGGCGGCGAGGCGGAGCCGCCGTGGTGGTTGACGGGCACCCCCAGTTCGGCGCAGACGGCCCACAGCGGGTCGTACACCGGCGAGTACAGCTCGGGGATGCCGGACCCCGGCGGCACCCCGGGCAGCAGGATGCCGCCCGTGAGGCCGTGGTCGCGGGCCCACCGCACCTCGCGCACGGCCTGCTCGACGTCGTTGAGGAGGATCTGCGCCACCCCGGCCCGCCGCCCCGGTGCCGCGGCGCAGAAGTCGGCCAGCCAGCGGTTGTGGGCGCGCAGCCCGGCCCAGCGCCGCTCCAGCTCCTCCCGCGTGGGCACGGGCGCCATGAGCGACGCCGAGGGGAAGAACGGCGGGATGGTGTTGGGGAAGACGACCTCGGCGACGATGCCGTCGGCCTCCAGCTCGGCCAGCCGCCGCTCGGAGTTCCAGTTGCGGTCGGCGGTGTCGGCGAGCAGGTCCTCGTACGGGTTGACGTAGCCGGCCGCCCAGGCGTCGAACTCGTCGTGGTACCGCGTGGCCAGGTACGGCTTGTAGTCCAGCAGGTCGGCGCCGGCGTGGCAGTCGGCGGAGATGACGGTGCAGCGGTCCGCGGAGCTTGTCATTCCGCCCTCACCGCCGACGGCCCGGCAGGCTCTTCCCCGGTCCTGCCCACGAACGGGAGGTCGCTGCCGGTCAGCCAGTGCCGTCCCGTCTCGCGGGCGCGGCGCCAGGACTCCTCGACCGGGCCCTGCTCGGCCGGCTGGCCCAGTTCGGCGGGTGTGGGGCCGATACGGCGGGCGAGCGGGGCCAGCGCGGCGGTGTCGAAACCGAACACCTCGGCCGCCGCCTCGCCGAGCATCCGGCGGGTCTCGGTCACGGGGATGTCGTGGAAGGTGTCGCGCAGCCACGCGCGGGTGCGCGGCCAGGTGCCCTCGGGGTGCGGGAAGTCGCTGCCCCACAGGATGTTGTCGACACCGATCTCGTAGCGCTGGGCCAGCTCGCGGCGCTTGGTGTTGGTGGCGCAGACGAACACCTGCCGGTCGAGGTACTCGTGCGGGGGGCGTTTCAGCTCCGCGAACGGGGAGAGCTTCTTTCCGCCGTGCGCCCCCAGATAGAGCCGGTCCATGAACCACAGCAGGTTCGGCAGCCACCAACAGCCCGACTCGGCGACGCCGAACCGCAGCCCGGGGTGCCGCTCGAAGGCGCCGGACCACAGCAGGAACCACAGCGGGCGCGCGGGCCACCAGGTGACCTCGCTGACGTAGATGCCCAGGTGGTCGCCGTACTCGTGGCGGGGTGCCGCGCCGGAGTGGGTGAGGACCGGCATGCCCGTCTCGGCGGCGGCGGCCCACACCGCATCGTAGCGGCGGTCGTGGTAGGGGGCCTTGTCCACCCACATGGCCGGGATCATCAGCGCGCCGAGACCGGACTCCTTGGCGCGGTGGATCTCCGCGACGACGCTCCCCACCTCGCCGGTGACCGGCAGCAGCGCCACCCCGCAGTGCCGTTCGGGGTGCTCGGAGCAGAACTCGGCCAGCCAGCGGTTGTGGGCCCGCGCACCCGCCATGCCCAGTTCCGGGTCCTGGTCGCCGCTGAGGCCGAGGCCGACGCCGAAGGGCGCCGCGGTGCCGCTGTCCACGGCGTCGGCGTCCGGGAAGACGACCTCGCCGGCCACCCCGTCGCCGTCCAGTTCCTTGACGCGCTGTGCCGCGTCCCAGCCGCCGCGCAGCCCCTCCTCGTGGTCCTCGAACCACTTGCGGGCGAACGCCTCGTTGCGGATGCCCAGGCGGGTGGACTCCTCGACGCGCGCGTCGCGCTGGTCCAGGAAGTCGTCGAACGCCCGGTGGTACCGGGCCTCCAGGTAGGGCCGGTACCGCTCGGTGGGCAGCCCGGCGTGGCAGTCGGAGGAGATGATCAGGTACGGGTCGTCGCTCATGGGACGCACCTCAATCGAGTACGAAGGTCTCCAGGTAGTCCGGGTTCGTCCGCTCCAGCATCGAGCGGGCGCGGGCCCGGATCTGTGCGTCGCTGCGCTCACTGGCGGGCAGCATCCAGAACCTGTCCTCGCGGATGCCCTCGACGACGAGATCGGCGACCTCCTCGACGGGGGTGAAGCGCACCTCGTGGCCGGCCTCGCGCATGGCGGCCTCCCACTGGCCGAGGGTGCGGTAGGGGGTCGTGCGGGGGCGGGTCCTGGCGTAGCGCGCCGGACGGTTGCGGTAGGACTCCCACAGGCCGGTGCGCAGCATGTGCGGGCCGGGGAAGAGCACCGAGGCGCCGACCTCGGCGCCCTCGGCCCGCAGGTGCGCGTACAGGGACTCGGTCAGGGTGACGACCGCGGACTTGGTCACCGCGTACACCGACGCGGTGGGCAGTGGCGCGATACCGCCGTCCGCCGAGGAGGTGTTGACGATGTGGCCGGGCTCCCCGGAGGCGAGCATCCCGGGTACGAAGGCGCGGATGCCGTGGAAGACGCCCCAGACGTTGACCGCGAACGCCCACTTCCAGTCGTTGAGTTCGTGCTGCCACATCCGCCCCTCGGCGCCCGAGCCGACGCCCGCGTTGTTGCACAGCACATGGACGGTGCCGAAGGTGTCCCGCACCGCCTCGGCCAGCTCCTCCACGGAGTCGGGTTCGCTGACGTCGGTGAGGTGGGCGAGAACGCGTGCCCCCTCGGCGCGCAGTTCCCCGGCGGCCTTCTCCAGCGGGGCGCGCTCCACGTCCGCGAGGACGACGGCGAGTCCCTCGGCGGCGAAGCGGCGCGCCAGGGCCAGGCCGATCCCGCTCGCCGCGCCGGTCACGACGGCCGTCTGGCCCGCGTGCAGCCGCATCAGGCGCTCCTCTCCCTCGCCGCCGCACCGGAGGGCGCGGGCGGCGCGTCCAGCACCTGCGCGGCGTCGTCGTAGCGCTGGTGCACGTACGGCAGGAGGTCCCGCGCGCCGACCCGGGCGGCGACACGGCCGCGCTGGTCGCTGGTCTTCTCGCCGAGGGTGATCTCCACCAGGCGGCGTACCGGCAGATCGGCCACCGGGTCGTACGGGGACTCGCGCAGGGTGACGCGGCCCGTGACGGTGTGCAGGGAGCGCACCTTCTCCCGGCGCAGGCAGTGCACCAGTACCGGGTCGGCGTCGAAACCGGTGCCGTCCACGGCGGGCAGGAACTTGAAGTAGAAGTCGAGCTTCTCGGCCTGTGCGGGCGGCGGCAGGGCGGCGCCCAGGGTGCCGGTGACCTCCAGGAAGGTGATGCCGTGCCGGGCCAGCCGGGCGCCGACCAAGCCGTCGGGGCCCTGCTCGACGGACACCTCGCCCAGCTTCTTGGGCTCCCCGAAGACCTCGCGGCCGCCGATGAGGGCGCGCTCGTGCGTCATCGGCATCACCAGCGGGTACCAGCCCGGGGCACCGGCGTGGCAGGCGGCCACCGCGACGGAGCCCGCGCCGAGCGGATAACCGGGCAGGTCCACCTGGCTGACGGCGGCGCGGACGAGGGGGCGGGCACCGGGTTCGAGGGGCGGCGGGAGGACGGCGGCCACCACCTCGGGGTCGGTCTCCCAGACGGCCACCACCCCGGTGGACCAGATGTCGGGGAGCCTCGCGCTCGCCTCCCTCGCCCGCCTGATCTCGCTCTCGCCGCGCGGACCGTACCGGACACGTGTCATGGGGCACCTCCAAGGGGCGACGCTGCGACACTGTGGCGGGGCAACGCTGTAACGGCGTTACAGACGACACCGTTTACAGCAGACTCCGCCAAGGGTGAAGACCCGCGCACCGTCCGGACAGGGGGATCATGCCGAAGCCGCCGCCCCGCACCGCCCGACCCGCCGCCGCGCCGCGCGGCCCCCTCACGCGCGAGGCGGTGCTGGACGCCGCCGCGTCCCTGGTGCGGCGGGACGGCCCGCGGGCGCTGACGATGCGCGGGCTGGCGGCCGAGCTGGGCACCGCCGCCACCTCGATCTACTGGCACGTGGGCAACCGCGAGGCGCTGCTGGAGGCTCTTGTCGAGCGCACCGTGCGGGAGTTGGACGAGATCCGGCCGCGGGGACGTACGCCGCGCGCGCGGATGGTCTCGGTGGCACGCGCACTCCGCCGCGAACTGCGCGCCCGGCCGCACCTGATCGCACTGGTCCACGAACGGGGCCTCACGGAACGGTTGTTCCACACGGCGCAGCAGGCGCTCGCGCGGGAGGCGCACGCGGCGGGGCTGCGCGGCGCCCGCGCGGCCGAGGCCGTACGCGCCGTCCAGTTCTCCGTCGTCGGCCACGCCCTGCTCGAACGCAACCGGGAACGGGCCCCGGCGCAACGGCCCGGCGAACCCGCGCTGTGGGAGCGCGACCCAGGCACCGGCGACCCGGCGCTGGTGCGCGCGCTGGCCACACCCCCCGACACGGAGAAGGTGTTCACCGTCGCGGTGCGGGCGCTGGTGGACGGGCTGCTGCCCGCACCCGATCCGCCCTCCCCGTCGGCGGGTTGAGGCACGTTCGGAACCCTCCTACCACACGGCTCCCGGCACCCTCTCGCCGCCCCACGGAGCAGACGCGCCTGACGGCACTGTCAGTACCGACCCGTATTCTCTGTGACCATGCTCGAAGACCAGACGGCACGCACCGACGGGATGTCCGAGCGCATCCCCGCGCAGTCCGCCGCCGACGCCCAGCCGCCGCTGATCTGGCCGTCCGGATACCCGGACGGCTACGCGGTGGTGGACGTGGAGACCACGGGCCTGGCGCGCGACGACCGCATAGTGTCGGCCGCCGTCTACCGCCTGGACGCGCGGGGCGAGGTCGAGGACCACTGGTACACGGTGGTCAATCCCGAACGCGACCCCGGCCCCACCTGGATCCACGGACTGACGGCCGAGGCGCTGGCCGACGCGCCCCTCTTCCCGCAGATCGCCGAGGAGTTCGCGGCACGCCTGGCGGGCCGCGTCCTGGTCGCGCACAACGCCATCTTCGACTGGTCGATGATCGCCCGGGAGTACGCCCGCGCCCGGCTGGAGGTCCCGGTGCGGCAGCGGCTGTGCACCATCGCCCTGTCCAAGGAGCTGTCCCTGCCGCTGCCCAACCACAAGCTGGAGTCCCTGGCCGCGCACTACGGCGTCGTCCAGCAGCGGGCGCACCACGCGCTGGACGACGCGCGCGTGCTCGCCGAGGTCTTCCGTCCCAGCCTCCACCTCGCCGCCCGGCAGCAGGTGCGGCTGCCGCTGCTGGCCTGCAAACCGCTGAGCGAGTGGTCCGACTCGGTGGTGTCCCGCGCCGACGGCGGCACGGACGGCGGCGGCCGGCGCTCCTACGGGCGCGGGTACGCCACCTGGCGCCCCACCCGCAAGCGCCCGGCCTGCCCGTACCCGAACCCGGGGCGGTACGAGCCGGGGCGCCGGCTCATACAGGGCATGCGGGTGGCCATCTCCGGCGACACCTCGGTGGACCGTGAACTGCTGGAGGACCGGGCGACCGAGGCCGGGCTGCACATCGCCTCCAGCGTCTCGCGGCTCACCAGCCTGCTGGTCACCAACGACCCCGACGCGGCCACCTCCAAGGTGCTCAAGGCCCGCGCCTTCGGCACGCCCGTCATCGACGAGGGCGCCTTCACCCAGCTCCTGCAGGATGTGGCCCCCGCGCCCGAGGGCTGAACCCCCCGAGGGCTGAACCCGGGGCCCCGCACCGGCCGCGGGAGCCCGAGGGGTACCGTCGGTAGGCGTGTACCGCTTCCTGTTGTCCCGGCAGTGGGTGATCCTCACCCTGCTCGGCCTCGTGCTGATCCCCACGATGATCAAGCTGGGCTTCTGGCAGCTGCACCGCCACGAGAGCCGGGTGGCGCGCAACGAGGAGGTCGCCGCGAGCCTCGCCGCGCCCAAGGTGCCTGTCACCGAGCTGACGGGGGTGGGGCGCGAGCCCGCCGCCGGCGACAAGTTCCGCACCGTCACCGCGCGAGGGCGGTACGACACCGCGCACGAGGTCGTCGTCCGGCACCGCACCGCGGCGGACGGCGACACCATCGGCTACTTCGTCGTCACCCCGTTCGTGCTGGCCGACGGCAAGGCGGTCCTCGTCAACCGCGGCTGGATCCGCTCCGACCGCGATCTGACCGCCTTCCCCGAGGTCCCCGAGCCGCCGAAGGGCGAGGTCACCCTCACCGGGCGGATGATGCCCGACGAGACGACCGAGGCCAGCGGCATCAAGGACACCAAGGGCCTGCCGGACCGCCAGGTCATGCTGATCAACAGCGGGAAGCAGGCCGGGGAGGTGGGCCGCCCCCTGCTGGGCGGGTTCATCCAGCTGATGGAGACCTCGCCGAAGCCGGCCGGGAAACAGCCCGAGGTGCTGCCGGAGCCGGACCACAGCGGGATCGGCCCGCACATGGCCTACGCGGTGCAGTGGTGGCTGTTCACCGGCGCCGTACCGGTGGGGTGGGTGATCCTGGTGCGGCGGGAGGCGAAGGAGCGGCACGCGAAGGCCGCCGGGACCGGGGCCGCCGCCCCGGCCGACGGGAGCGCCCCGGAGCAGCGGGAGAAGGTCGCCGGCTGAGACCGGCCACGGCCGTCCGGAAGCAGCCGGGCCCTCCCCTCCCCCGGCCCTCCCTTGCGGCGGAGGGGGATCGGGCACACTGCTCACCATGGATCTTGGACTTTCGGAGCGCGTTTTCGTCATCACCGGGGGGACCCGCGGGCTCGGGTTCGCCACCGCCGCGCAACTGCTCGCCGAAGGGGCGCGGGTCGTCATCACCGGCCGGTCCCAGAAGGCGGCCGAGGAGGCGGCGGCGCGGCTCGGCGTGGAGGCGTCAGGGGCCGAGGGCCGGGCGCTGGGCGTCGCCGCCGACAACGCCGACCCGGACACCCCGGCCCGGGTGGTCGCGGCGGCCCGCGAGCGGTTCGGCCGGTTCGACGGACTCCTGATCAGCGTGGGCGGCCCCCCGGCCGGGGTGCCCGCCGACCAGCTGACGGACGAGCAGTGGCGCACGGCCTTCGACAGCGTCTTCCTCGGCGCCGTACGGCTGGCCCGCACCGCCGCCGGGGAGCTGGGCGAGGGCGGGGTGATCGGCTTCGTCCTGTCCGCCTCGGTGCACGAGCCGATCCCCGGGCTCACCCTCTCCAACGGACTGCGCCCGGGGCTCGCGGGGTTCGCCAAGACCCTCGCGAACGAACTGGGCCCGCGCGGCATCCGGGTGCTGGGGCTGATGCCGGGGCGGATCGGCACCGAGCGCCTCCAGTACCTCGACTCGCTCTCCGGCGACGGGGACGCGGCACGCGAGCGCAACGCGGCGGCCATTCCGCTGCGCCGCTACGGGACCCCCGAGGAGTTCGGCCGTACGGCCGCCTTCCTGCTCTCGCCCGCCGCCTCGTACCTGACCGGGCTGATGCTGCCGGTGGACGGCGGGGCCATGCACGGTTTCTGAGCGGGCTTCGACCGGCGCGGAGCGGCCCGGCCGCGGGCGGTTCCTCCCCGGGCCCGGTGGGACTGCCGGATGAGGCCGCTCAGGTCCGCTCAGGTCCGCTCAGCTGACGCGTTCGGCGCGGTGGCGGGCGGCACGCAGCCGGACCTCGGCCGGGAGGGCGTCGAGTCCGGCCGAGGTCTCGGCATGGGCGAGCGCCTCGCGCCGGAGCAGGCGGAGGGTTTGTCCCGGCTGGGCGTGCGCGGCCAGGACGAGCCCGACGCGGGCCCGCGGGTGCTGCCGCCGCCCCGTCAGGACGACACGGGCGCTGTCCACCCCGGGCTGCGCCTCCGCCTCGGCGGCGATGACATCCTCCAGAGCCCGCCCGCGCAGCCGCGCGCCCTCGCCGTCCTTGCTGTCGATCAGGGCCTCGGTCAGCCGGTGGCTCCGCAACTGGGCCAGCAGCCACCACAGGGTGAGGAGCAGCAGCACGGCCAGGGCTGCGATGATCGCGGGCCACCACCAGCCCTCGTCGCTCCACCGGGTGCGGTCGGCGCGGCTGAGCACCACGTCGCCGGGGCGGGTCCAGGGCCAGTCGGCGGGCATGGACACCTTCCAGCGGTGCGGCAGGTCCGCACCGGCGAAGAGCACCGCGAGGCCCAGCGCCAGCAGCACCAGCCCGATCAGCGCGGTCAGTACCCGGTTAACGGTTCGCAGCATGGTCTCGCCTCGCCGTCCTGTCCCCGTCGGTGCCCGTCATCGCTCCCTCTCGTCCCCCGGCGCCGTCCGGTGCACCGGTGCTCGTGGCGCCTCCGGGGCGGTGTCCCCGGGGTCCTCGGTGTCCTGGTGCCCGTGGCGTCCTTGGTCTCCTCGTTCCTCCGTCACTTCCCCGGCCGCCGCACCCGCACGGAGCGGCCGGGCCGTCGGGCCAGACCGAGCTGTTCGACGCCGTCCCGCAGCGCGCTGTCGAGGTCGGAGCGCACCTCGTCCAGGTCGCGGAAGTGCGCCAGCGCCCGGGCCCGGACCTTGCGGCGTGTGACCTTCACCCGTACCGACTGGACGCCGGGGACCTCCATCGCACGGTCCCTCAGCACCAGCGCCGCCGCGGAGCGTTCGAGGCCCGCGCGTACCCGGGGGACGTCCGGCCGCATGGTCAGCAAGGAGCGCTTGCCGGGGGTGAGCGCCAGGACGAGCAGCCACAGTCCGAGCGCGGCGGCCAGGGCGGCGCCGGCCAGTACGAAGGTGTCGTCGAGACGCCGGGTCGCCAGTTCGTCGGTGAGGGTACGGCGCCAGGTCATGCCGGGCCGGCCGGCGCGTACGGAGGCCACGTCGTAGAGCAGGAAGGCGAGACCGGCGAAGAGCAGCAGGGCCACGACGCCGCCCGGCGTCCT
>NZ_VJOK01000001.1:1480037-1494651 GCF_013302895.1 Streptomyces albus subsp. chlorinus
GGCCAGGACCCGCCGCCGGCCGCTGCCGCGCGGCGTCGGGGCCGGGGCCGGTCCCGCTGTCCGCGCCGCCCGCGCCGCTCCCGCCGTGCCGGTATCCGCGCAGGGCCTCGCGTGCCGCCTGGGCCGCCACCTTGGCGACCACCCGGTCGGCGATCCGGGTCGCCCCGCGCCCGCCGGCCCGGACCCGCTCGTCCCCGGGAAGCTGCCCGCCTGTCATGGGGCTCACCGGCGGCGTTCGTCGCCGCGGCCGCGGAAGAAGTCCCCCGCGTCCAGGTCCCCGTCCACGAAGCGGCCCACCAGGAAGCCGACGGCCCCCAGGGCGGCCACCAGCAGGAAGGCGCCGAAGCCGCCGAAATACCCGGCGAAGCCCAGCGCCAGGCCGGCGATCAGGCCGACAAGGGCCATGCTCATCGTGCACTCCTTCGCTCAGGGACCATGCTCATCGTTGAGGCTCATCGTTGCGGCTCATCGTTGCGCTCCTCGGCTCGGTACGCGGCGAAGCGCGCGACGCGCCCTCCCCTCGCCGGTGCGGTCGGTCTACTGCAGCCGGGGCCTGCCGCCCTCCTGGCTCTCCTCGTCCTCGTCCTCCTCGTCGGGCAGCTTGACGTCGCTCACGGCGATGTTGACCTCGACCACCTCCAGGCCCGTCATCCGCTCGACGGCGGAGATGACGTTCTCCCGGACCGACCGCGCCACATCCGAGATGGCGACCCCGTAGTCGATGACGATCTCCAGGTCCAGCGCCGTCTGCACCTCGCCGACCTCGGCCTTGACGCCCCGGGTGACGGACTTGCCGCCGCCGGGCACCCGGTCCCGGACGGCGCCGAAGGTGCGCGCCATGCCGCCGCCCATGGCGTGCACCCCGACCACGTCGCGCGCCGCCATCCCGGCGATCTTCTCGACCACGCCGTCGGCGATGGTGGTGCGCCCCCGGGTCGCGGCCGGGCCGCCTCCGCCGCGCCGCGTCGGCTCCCGGCCCCCGCTCTGCTCACTCGCCGTCGGGCTGGTGCCGCGGGTCTCGGAGCGGTTGGACGTACTGGTCTCGGACATCTCCTGCGCCCCTTTCGGAGGTACGGAGCGGAATGGACTGCTCCGCATTTCACCGTAAGCACGTACGGGCACCCTCGCGCGCGCACACCGGGCGCACCGGTCCGACCGGGTGACTCCGCCCCCCGTACGCCGCGCGGCGGGCTCCGGGGCGGAAGGCTGTGGAGGCGGAAGGCCGCGGGAGGGCAGAAGCAGCGGGCCCAGCGGGGCACAGCGGGGAGAGAGGATGTGAGGGCCATGCCGGCGGACAAGCTGACCCGAGCGGTACGGCGACAGCTCGGCCTGGGACGGCTCCTGCCGCTCGGCCGGGCGCGGGACGGCTCCTGGGTGGCGGAGGAGGCGGCGGTCGGCGTGCTGCGCCGCGCGGTACCCGGCGTCCGGCTGCACGGGGTACGCATCGCACCCGCCGACCCCGCGACGGCGGACCACCCGGCCGTCCCGCCCCCGCCCGGCGCCCTGCCACCCGGCCCCCTCGCACTCGACGCCGGTCTGGAAGTCTTCGCCGACCGCCCGGTGCCCGCCGCCGCGGACGCGGTACGGGACGCCCTGCTGTCCACCGCCGACCTCGCGCTGGGGCTTCCGCTGGAGAGAGCCGATCTGCGGGTCACCCGGCTGCTGGACGCACCCGTGGAGGACTCACCGGACGACACCGGGCAGGCGGCGGACGGACCCGACGCCTCCTCGGGAACCCCCGGCGAGGGAGCCGCCGGGCGGGTGGCCCGCGCCGTGCTGGCCGTGGACGGCGTGGCCCGGCTCGCCCCCGTGGTGGGGCCCGCCCTCTCCCACGTCGCGGCCGGGCCGGCCGCTTCCGCCGTCCAGATCACCGGGCAGGGCGGCACGCGTCATGTCCTGCTGGAACTCGCCCTCTCCCCCGGCCGGCGCGCTGTCGAGGTCGCACGCGAGGCCCGGGAGGCGGCGCGAGGCGCCCTTGGGGAGGAGGGCGCCGACGACGGGACCGGGGTGACCGTCGCGGTGCTGGTCACGGCCATCGACCCGGAGGCCGCCGGGCGCCGCCGGCTCGCGTGACCACGACGGCCACCGGCTCCCCCGCACCGCCTCCACGTCGCGTCCACCGCGCCGTCGCGTCCACCGCGCCGTCGCGTCCACCGCACCGTCGCGGGCACGCGGTCGTCCTCGCCGTCGTGCTCGTTCTCGCCGTTGCGCTGGTCCTCGCCGTCGGTTGCGCTGGTCCTCGCCGTCGTGGTCCCGCGCCGTGGCACCGGGGGAGCACGGCCGGGGTGTCGCTCCTCCAGGCCGGACGGGTCCAGGCCGGACGGGGTCTCAGTCCCCCAGGCCCGCGAGGTCGCGCAGACGGCGCGTCTGGGCGGCGCGCTCGGCGGCGCGCTGCTCGTCGTAGGAGCGCGCGGTGGCACCGGCGAGGAGGGCCTTGGTCTCGACCACGGCGTTCCGGGGCGCGGCCAGCAGCGCGGCGGTGAGGTCGGCGACGGCACCGTCGAGCTGGTCGGGTGTGACCACCAGGTTGGCCAGCCCGATGCGCTCGGCCTCGTCGGCGTGCACGGAGCGGCCGGTGGCGCAGATCTCCAGGGCGCGCGCGGGGCCGACGAGCCCCACCAGGGGGTGGGTGCCGGCCAGGTCGGGCACCAGTCCGAGGCTGGTCTCGCGCATGGCGAACCGGGCGTCGTCGGCGCAGACCCGCAGATCGCAGGCGAGCGCGAGCTGGAAGCCCGCACCGATGGCGTGCCCCTGGACCGCGGCGATGCTGACGAGGTCGGGGCGGCGCCACCAGGTGAACGCCTGCTGGAACTCCGCGATGGCGGCGTCCAGGTCCTCGTCACTGCCGCGCGCCAGCTCCAGGAACGACAGCTCGCCCTCGATGCCCTCGGGTTCGAAGGCGCGCCGGTCCAGCCCGGCGGAGAACGACGTGCCCTCTCCGCGCAGGACGACGACCCGTATCGCACCGGGGAGCACACGGCCCGCCTCGGCCAGTGCCCGCCACATGGCGGGCGTCTGCGCGTTGCGCTTGGCCGCGTTGGTGAGGGTGACCGTGGCCACCTCGCCGTCGGCGGTGACGTGCACACCGTCCTTGTCGAGCAGGGTCATCGAGGTCCTCCGGTGGGTTACTCCGCAGTTTGGTTAACCGAAGAGTAACCACCGGAGGAGACGCCCGAAAGCCTGGCCGACGCGCGACGGCCGCTCAGGAGGACGGGGCCTTCTTGCCCCGTGTCGCACCGCCGCGACCACGCAGGGTCACGCCGGACTCGCTGAGCATCCGGTGCACAAACCCGTAGGAACGGCCCGTCTCTTCGGCCAACGCCCGGATGCTGGCTCCGGCGTCGTACTTTCTCTTGAGGTCTGCCGCGAGCTTTTCGCGCGCGGCGCCGGTCACCCGGCTGCCCTTCTTCAGAGTCTCGGCCACCCGTGCCTCCTCGTGGGAAGTGCGCTCTGTGACTCTCATGATCACCCCTCCTCCCCCATCTGGCCACCCATTCGGCAAGGTCTTCGCGGACGGCTCGCGGCCCCGCGCGGGGCGGGAGCGTCCTGGAGGAGAAGATTCCGTCCTCATGCAGATGCACGTGCACGGCGGCCCAGCGTCCCGCCGGACAGGGAAACCGGCAGGTCACATGGGCCGCCGGCGGACGGGCTCGGATGGGGCGCCGCCCCCTGCCACGGCCACGCTCCCCCGGCGTGCGACCGCGCCGGGGTACGAGCCTTCCTCACTCAGATGAAGGATCAACCATGGGCCGAATGATCCATAAGGGGTGGATCAAGCAAGGGCGACGAGGTCCGCGTACTCCTCGTTCCACAGGTCCTCGACGCCGTCCGGGAGCATGATGATGCGCTCCGGCTGCAGCGCCGCGACCGCGCCCTCGTCGTGCGTCACCAGCACGACGGCCCCGGTGAAGGTGCGCAGGGCGCCGAGGATCTCCTCGCGGCTGGCCGGGTCGAGGTTGTTGGTGGGCTCGTCCAGCAGCAGCACATTGGCGGAGGAGACGACCAGGGTGGCCAGGGCCAACCGGGTCTTCTCACCGCCGGAGAGCACCCGGGCGGGCTTGTCGACGTCGTCGCCGGAGAAGAGGAAGGAGCCCAGCGTCTTGCGGATGTCGACCAGGTCCATGTCGGGCGCGGCCGAGCGCATGTTCTCCAGGACCGTACGGTCCCCGTCCAGCGTCTCGTGCTCCTGCGCGTAGTAGCCGAGCTTGAGCCCGTGACCGGGGACGACCTTGCCGGTGTCGGGCTCCTCGATACCCGCCAGCAAACGCAGCAGCGTCGTCTTGCCCGCACCGTTGAGGCCGAGGATGACGACGCGGGAGCCCTTGTCGATGGCCAGGTCGACGCCGGTGAAGATCTCCAGCGAGCCGTAGGACTTCGACAGGTCCTCGGCCATCAGCGGGGTGCGGCCGCACGGCGCCGGGTCGGGGAAGCGCAGCTTGGCGACCTTGTCGGCCTGCCGCTCGCCCTCCAGCCCGGACAGCAGCTTCTCGGCCCGGCGGGCCATGTTCTTGGCGGCGACGGCCTTGGTGGCCTTGGCGCGCATCTTGTCGGCCTGCGAGTTGAGGGCCGCGGCCTTCTTCTCGGCGTTGGCCCGCTCCCGCCGGCGCCGCTTCTCGTCGTCCTCGCGCTGGGTGAGGTACTGCTTCCAGCTCATGTTGTAGATGTCGATGGCCGAGCGGTTGGCGTCCAGGTAGAACACCTTGTTGACCACCGTCTCCATGAGGTCCACGTCGTGGGAGATGACGATGAGGCCGCCGCGGTAGGTCTTGAGGAAGTCGCGCAGCCAGACGATGGAGTCCGCGTCCAGGTGGTTGGTCGGCTCGTCCAGCAGCAGGACGTCGGCGTCGGAGAAGAGGATGCGGGCCAGCTCCACACGGCGGCGCTGGCCGCCGGAGAGGGTGTGCAGCGGCTGGCCGAGCACCCGGTCGGGCAGGCCCAGGCTGGCCGCGATGGTGGCGGCCTCCGCCTCGGCCGCGTAGCCGCCCTTGGTGAGGAACTCCGTCTCCAGGCGCTCGTACTTCTTCAGCGCCTTCTCACGGGTGGCCCCCTGGCCGGTGGCGATGCGCTGCTCGTTCTCCTGCATCTTGCGCATCACCTGATCGAGGCCGCGCGCGGACAGGATGCGGTCGCGGGCGAGCACGTCGAGATCACCGGTGCGCGGGTCCTGCGGGAGATACCCCACCTCACCGCTGCGGGTGATGCTGCCGGCGGCGGGCGCCCCCTCGCCCGCCAGGCACTTGGTGAGGGTGGTCTTGCCCGCGCCGTTGCGGCCGACGAGGCCGATGCGGTCGCCCTTGGTGACACGGAAGGTGGCCGACTCGATGAGGACACGGGCTCCGGCGCGCAGCTCAAGACCGGTTGCGGTGATCACTGGGGTACTCCAAGGCAGGACTGTGGACGTGCGTACGGCTCAGGTGCGGAAGCTTCAGCGGCGTACGCACGCCTAATGCACGAGGAGATGAGGCATGCGACCAGTCTACCGGCGCGGTGCAAACGGTTTTCCGCCCCGCGAGCGGGCGCTCGACGGGCGTCACTCCCCGCCGGTGTGCACGTGGAAGGCGGCCCGGCGCACGGCCTTGGCCAGCGCCGGGTCCGGGTGCGCCGCCGCGAGGGCGACGAGGACCTGCACCGTACGGGGATGGCCGGTGGCGGTCACCTCTTCCAGCAGCTTGGGCACCGAGCCCTGCACCGCGGTACCGAGGTGGTCGACCAGCAGCTGGGCCTCACCGTGGTCGGTGACGGCCGCCGCGGTGTCCACCCACAGCCAGGTCGCCTCCTCGCGGGTGAGCACACCGGGCGCACCGCCCGCCAGGTCCTCCGGGTCCGTGCCCGCCTGCTCGGCCAGCCACAGCAGCGCGTAGGGCCGCAGTGTCGGCTCCTCGGCGGCCTCCTGCACGGCCTCCTCGGCGGGCGCGCCCACCACTCGCAGCGCCTCGAAGGCCAGACCGCGGATCAGCGCGTCGTCCCCGCGCGCGGCTTCCAGCAGTTCGGTGACGGCCGGGCCGGTGGGGCGCGCGGCCAGCCAGGCGCGGTACTCGTCGCGGGCCGGGCCGGGGGTCAGCCGGGCGCAGCCGCGCAGCATCTCCTCGGCGGACTGCTCGATGTTGCCGGCCGGGCTCTGGGCGGCCACGCAGATCTGCTCCAGCTTGGTCCACACCGCCCAGTTGCCCAGCGGGGTGAGGACGGCGGAGCCGTGGCGGACACCGGTCTGCTCGGCGGCCTCCTCGTCGGGGCAGCGGGTGAGCGCGCCGACGGCGGAGAGCCCGTCCAGCGCCCAGTCGAGCAGCCCCGGCAGGGAGACGCCGGCCGCGGCGCGCCCGGCGGCGTGCCGGCCGGTGTCGCGTTCGGCGCGCAGTTCGTCGATGCGCTGCGCCAGCAGGTCGTGCAGCATCGCGAAGGTGACGGGCCCGCCCGACAGGTGCATGACGGACAGAAACTGGGGCGCCGCCTCGACGACCTCCGCGACCAGGCTCTGCTCGTGCGGCAACGGCGCGGGGTGGGCCAGCGACCAGGCGTCGAAGAGGGCGACCCAGCCGCGCAGGACGGCACCGTCGTCGCGGTCCCAGGCACGCAGCCGCCAGCCGGCCCGCGCGGTCTCCCCGTGCAGCTCGATGAGCCCGGCGAGCTTGGCCCGGTCCCAGTGGCCCCTCAGCTGCGGGACGGTCATCCGGAGCGCCTCGGCCGCACCCTCGCGGGTCTCCTCGTCCTGGAGCGGGGAGCGGCCGGTGGCCGCCGCCCAGCGGGCGAGGCGGACGGCGTCCGCGAGGCAGGCCCGGGCGTGCCGGGCGAGCTGTTCGCGGGGCGGCATGCCGTCCGGGGGCCGGGGCGTGCGGACGGCGCGCCTTGTCGTCACCGTGTGCCGGGCGGCGGCGACGGGCTGTCGGGGGACGAGGCGGAGCCGGTTGTCTCGCGGGGTACGGGACGTCGTCACAGGAGCAGTCTTCACGCTGTCGGGGCGAAACCCAAACCTGGGGTGCCATATCCGGTCGCCGGGCTCCTTCGACGGGCGCCCCGGCGCCTTCTGAGGGGCCCTCAGCGTGACGGCGCCTCACCTTGGCCCCGGCCCCCGGCGGCGACCCGCCTGTGCGGGGGGGCTGTGCGGGGAGAGGGTCTGTGCCGGGGAGGGGGCGCGGAGTCGTGGCGGAGCCGGGCTGCGGGGCACGGTCACGCGGAGGAGGCACCCGGAGAGGGGCGGAGGGGGCGCCCGAAGAGGGACCGCCCGAAGAGGGATCACATGAAGGGGGTGAGGAAGCGGCGCAGCTTCTCCTCGTACGCGTGCGGGTCGGCGTTCCACATCGCCGCGTGCGGGGCGTTCGGCACCGGGTGGAGGGCGACGAACGCGCCCCGCTCGGCCGCCAGCGCGCGGGAACTCTCCCAGGGCGCGACGGTGTCGTCGGGGCCGTGCACCAGGAGCGTGGGCACCGCCAGTTTCGCGGGGTCCACCACGGGAGCGTGCGGCCCCTCGGGCAGTCCGGCCCGGCCCTGGACGGCGCGGACCACCAGCGGCAGCAGCACCCTGGGGGTGCCGCGGCAGGCCGCGAGCGCCCGCACGGTGCGCTGCCAGTCGAGGACGGGCGAGTCCAGGACGAGGCCCACGACGTGGTCGCGCAGCGGCGAGTTCGCGGCGGCGTGCAGGGCCATCGTGGCGCCGCTGGACCAGCCGTGCAGCACGATCCGCCGGGCGCCGTGCTGCACGGCGTAGCGGATGGCGGCGTCCAGGTCGCGCCACTCGGAGTTGCCCAGGTGGCCGATGCCGTCGGGGGCGGGGGCGCCCCCGGGTCGCCGCGGTAGCTGATGTCGAGCACCGGCATGCGCCGGCTCACGTAGAAGGGCAGCAGCGTCATGGGGTGCTCGCGGGTGGCGCCGAGGCCGTGCACGGTGATGACCCAGGCGGAGCGGTCGCCGGGCACGAACCAGGCGGGCAGCGGGCCCAGCTCGCCGGGGATCTCCACGTCGGTGTACTCCAGGCCGAGCGCCTCGCCGGGGTCGCCGACGTGCACCTGGGGGGTGAGGCGGACGGTGGCGCCGGTGCTCAGCCGGCCGCGGGTGACGCGCCGCAGCTCCCGCACCACCGTGTGCGGGCGGGACCGGGCGCCCGTCTCGTCCTCCATGACGGGACCGACGACCGCGTGGGTGCCGCGCCCGGTCAGCCCGTAGAGTCCGGGGAGGCGGGCGGCCAGGGAGCGGGTGACGGCGACACGGCCGTCGTCGTGCGACTGGACGGTCAGCCTGGTGCCCTCGAACCCGGCGGTGGGCCTGCTGCCGCCGTCCGTGCGGGGGCGTACGGGACGCAGGACCGCGCCGGCGGCGTACCGTCCGGCCGCCAGGGTGGCCGCGCCGGTACCGAGCACCGAGGTGGCGGCGAGTGCCGCGGTTCGCAGACGCATCCCCTCCAGTGTTGACGCGAGGGCCCGTTCGAAACCAGTGGGCTGCGGCGGGAGAGTGACGGCCGGGCGGGGTAACCCGGCGGACACGGGCGCGCTCCCGGCGGGGCCGGCGGCGTCCGCACCGACCTGCGATGTCGCCCCGTGGCACCCTATCCGATCACATTGTGATCCGGACCACACAACAGTCGTCAGGGGGTGACACCTGGCAGCCCGCCCCGGTTCACCTTCTGTTCACTCGCCGTCCTTACGTTCACGGCGTCACTGCCCCTCGAACTGATTGTGCCTGGTGAATGGAACACATCACGCTTCTCATCGGGATCGTGATCGTCACGGCCTTGGTGTTCGACTTCACGAACGGCTTCCACGACACGGCCAACGCCATGGCCACCACCATCTCCACGGGGGCACTGGCTCCTCGCACGGCGGTGGCCATGTCCGCGGCCCTCAACCTCCTCGGCGCGTTCCTGTCCGTCGAGGTGGCCAAGACCATCTCCTCGGGAATCATCGACGAAGGTTCCGGTGTTCACCCTGAAGTGATCTTCGCCGGGCTGGTGGGCGCGATCATCTGGAACCTGCTGACCTGGCTCGCCGGGCTCCCCTCCAGCTCCTCGCACGCGCTGATGGGCGGGCTGATCGGCGCCACGATCGCCGCGGTCGGCACGGGCGCGGTCAACGGCGACGTCGTCGTCATGAAGGTGCTCATCCCCGCTCTGGCGGCGCCGCTGGTCGCGGGCATCGCCTCGCTGTGCGCCACCCGGCTGACCTACCGCCTCGCGCGGAACGCCGACGAGGGACGGACCGCCAAGGGCTACCGCGCGGGGCAGATCACCTCCGCCGCGCTGGTCTCGCTGGCGCACGGCACCAACGACGCGCAGAAGACCATGGGCGTCATCACGCTCGCCCTGGTCACCGGTGGCGCCCTGGCGCCCGGCTCCGACCCGCCGGTGTGGGTCATCGGCGCCGCGGGCCTGGCCATCGCGCTGGGCACCTACCTGGGCGGCTGGCGCATCATCCGCACCATGGGCAAGGGCATCACCGACATCCGGCCCCCGCAGGGCTTCGCGGCCCAGACCAGCGCGGCGGCCACCATCCTGGCCTCCTCGCACATCGGGTTCTCCCTCTCCACCACGCACGTGTGCTCCGGCGCCGTGATGGGCTCCGGCCTCGGCCGCAAGGGCAGCGTGGTGCGGTGGTCCACGGCGGGCCGGATGGTCGTCGGCTGGGCGCTCACCCTCCCCGCCGCGGGCGCGGTGGCGGCGGGCGCGGCGCTGCTGGCCGAACAGGGCGACTGGGGCGTGACGGCGGTCGCCGTCCTCACCGCCGCGGTCTGCGCGGCCATCTGGCTCCGCTCGCGGCGCGAGCCGGTCGACCACACCAACGTCAACGACGTCGAGCCCGCCGAGGCACCCGTTCCGGGGCCCGCGCCGGAGCCCGAGCCCGCCGGGGTGGTCACCACCGCCATCCGGGCCGTCTCGCCGCCCCCGCCGCCCGCGGGTGTGGCCGCCGCCGCGGAGGCGACGGCACCTGGGAGCACCCCGCACACCACGAGCCGCCCCGCCTCCGCGGGCAGCCTCTCCTGAGGCCCTGAGCCGGAAAGGGACGACCGTATGAGCATCGACTGGGCCGCGCTCGGCCAGGTCTTCGGTGTCAGCCTGCTGGCGACCGTGGGACTCGTCGGCATCTTCACCCTCGGGATCGTCGCGGGCTCGCCGCGCACGGCGGGCACGGCGCCGTCCGCGCCGGCCCGCATCGGCGCGTACGCCTGCTACGCGCTGTGTCTGGCCGCGGTGGCGTACGGGATCTATCTGATCGCGGCATAGCGCCGAGAGGCCGTGCGGCAGCGGCACGGCGCCGGGCGGCCGGCGGACCGGGCCGCGAGGGGGTACGGGAGCGTCCCGTACCCCCTCGCGGTGTGTCTGCTCACACTCCCCGTCGCAGGTCAAGGGCGAGTTGACGGGGTCGGACGGGCGTGGTGGACTTCCGGTGCCAGGCGGCGGCACGGAGAGGAAGCCGGTGCGAATCCGGCGCGGTCCCGCCACTGTCACCGGGGAGCGTCGTCCCACCGAGAGCCACGGCCCAGCACGGGCTGGAAGGCGGGGACGGCGTGGATCCGGGAGCCAGGAGACTCTCGCCGCCGGTCGAGTCGAGCCAGGGCGAGGACCCTGAGTGAGGACACCATCATGCGTGGCTGCGCTGCCATATCCGAGGCCCTGCCTGTCTTCGTTCCGGTCACCGGTACCGGACCCGCCGCGTGATGCGGGCCTGCGACGCCCGGGTGAGCGGCATCGTCGCGGGGTTCGCCGCCGACGCGCTGCTGGGTGATCCGCGGCGCGGCCATCCGGTCGCCGCCTTCGGGCGGGCCGCGGCGGCGCTGGAGCGCCGCATGTGGCGCGACCACCGGGGGGCTGGGGCGCTGTACACCGCGGTGTGCGTGGGCGCTGCCCTCGCCGCCGGTCGCGCGGTGGGCGACCCGCTGCCGGACAGGGGGCGTTCCCCGGTGGCCGGGGCCGCGGTGACCGCCGCCGCCGCGTGGGCGGTGCTCGGCGGCACGTCGCTGGTCCGGGAGGCGCGGGCCGTGGGCGCCGCGCTGGAGGCCGGAGATCTGGAACTGGCGCGCGAGCGGCTGCCCGCGCTGTGCGGGCGCGACCCGCGGCACCTGGACGCCCCGGCCGTCGCGCGCGCGGTGGTCGAGTCGGTCGCGGAGAACACCTCGGACGCCGTCGTGGGCGCGCTGGTGTGGGGCGCGCTGGCGGGCGTGCCGGGGCTGCTGGGCTTCCGTGCCGTCAACACGCTGGACGCGATGGTCGGTCACCGCTCGGCGCGGCACCGCAGGTTCGGCTGGGCGGCGGCGCGGCTAGACGATGTGGCGGGCTGGCCGGGAGCGCGGCTGACCGCCGTGCTGGCCGCCCTCACCGGCCCCGACCCGCGCGGCGCCGTCCGGGCCTGGCGCGCCGACGCCGGCCGGCACCCGAGCCCCAACGCCGGCCCGGTGGAGGCGTCATTCGCGGGTGCGCTCGGCGTGCGGCTGGGCGGCACGCTCTCCTACGGCGGGCGCGTCGAGCACCGTCCCGTCCTCAACGCGCCCGGCCGGGAGGTGCGCGTCGCGGACATCGCGCGCGCGGTGCGGCTGTCGCGCCGGGTGGGGCTGCTGGCGCTGGTGACGAGCTGTACGGCGGGTGCGGCGGTGCGGCACGCGCGGCACCTTGGGGCTGGACGCGGCGGGAAGAGGTCCGCGTGGTCGAAGGGGGGTCCGCGGTGAGCGGGCGTACGGGCGGCGGGCTGCTGGTCGCGGGGACGACCTCGGACGCGGGCAAGAGCGTGGTGACGGCGGGCATCTGCCGCTGGCTGGCCCGCAAAGGCGTGCGGGTGGCGCCGTTCAAGGCGCAGAACATGTCGCTCAACTCGTACGTGACCCTGGACGGCGCCGAGATCGGCCGCGCCCAGGCCATGCAGGCGGCCGCCGCGCGGGTGGAGCCCAGCGCGCTGATGAACCCGGTGCTGCTCAAGCCGGGAAGCGACCGCACCAGCCAGGTCGTGCTGCTGGGCAAGGCCGTGGGAGAGATGTCCGCGCGGGGCTACTTCGGACGCCACACCGACGGGCGGCCGCGGCAGGGGCGGCGCGAGGACCTGCTGGAGACCGTCGTGGGCTGCCTGGAGGAGCTGCGGCGCACGCACGACGCGGTGATCTGCGAGGGCGCGGGCAGCCCGGCGGAGATCAACCTGCGCCGCAGCGACATCGTCAACATGGGCCTGGCACGGGCCTGCCGGCTGCCGGTGGTGGTCGTCGGCGACATCGACCGGGGCGGCGTGTTCGCCTCGCTGTTCGGCACCACGGCCCTGCTGGCGCCCGAGGACCAGGCCCTGCTGGCGGGCTACCTGGTCAACAAGTTCCGCGGTGACGTCTCCCTGCTGGAACCCGGCCTGGAGATGCTGCGCGGGATGACGGGCCGGCCCACGCTGGGCGTGCTGCCGTTCCAGCACGGCCTGGGCATCGACGAGGAGGACGGGCTGAGAGTCTCCCTGCGGGGCACGGTGGGCGAGTCGGCCGTCGCTCCCCCGCACGGCGCCGACGTACTGCGGGTCTCTGTGCTGCGGGTGCCGCTGATGTCGAACTTCACCGACGTGGACGCGCTGGCGGCCGAGCCCGGCGTGGTGGTGCGCTTCTGCGACAGCGCGGAGGAACTGGCGGACGCCGACCTGGTGGTGGTGCCCGGCACCCGGGGGACGGTCCGGGCGCTGGAGTGGCTGCGCGCGCGAGGACTGGCCGGGGCCCTGGCGCGGCGCGCCGCCGAGGGACGGCCGGTACTGGGCATCTGCGGCGGCTACCAGCTCCTGGGCGAGCGCATCGAGGACGACGTCGAGTCCCGAGCGGGGCTCGTGGACGGGCTCGGACTGCTGCCCGTCCGGGTGCGGTTCGCCCCCGGCAAGACGCTCGCCCGCCCGCACGGCCGGGCCCTGGGCGAGGCCGTGGAGGGCTACGAGATCCACCACGGGGTGGCGGAGGTCCTCGGCGGTGACGGCTTTCTGCACGGCGACGGCGGTGAACCTCTGGACGGCTGCCGGGTGGGCACCGTGTGGGGCACCCACTGGCACGGCTCGCTGGAGTCGGACGGCTTCCGCCGGGCGTTCCTGCGGCGGGTCGCGGCCGACGCGGGACGCGCCTTCGAACCCGCGCCGGACACCCGGTTCGCGGCCCTGCGCGAGCAGCAGCTCGACCGGCTCGGCGACCTGATCGAGGAGCACGCCGACACAGGGGCACTCCTGCGCCTCATCGAGAAGGGTGTCCCCGAGGGGCTGCCGTTCGTGCCGCCGGGGGCGCCGTGAGAGCGCCGGCCCCGCGGGGGCGGGGCGCACAGGACAGGTACGCAGCGCAGCACTCCGAGGAAAGGACAGTCGAGTGAGCACCCCCTATCCGTTCACCGCCATCGTGGGAATGCGGGACCTCCAGCTGGGGCTGCTGCTCAACGCGGTCTCGCCGCGGATCGGCGGCGTCCTGGTGCGCGGCGAGAAGGGCACCGCGAAGTCGACGGCCGTGCGGGCGCTGGCCTCGCTGATGCCACCGCTGCGGGTGGTGGCGGGCTGCCGCTTCGCCTGCGACCCCGCGGCGCCCGACCCCGGCTGCCCCGACGGCCCGCACGAGGAGGCGGGCACGGGCGAATCGCGCCCGGCGCGCATGGTGGAGCTGCCCGTCGGCGCCTCGGAGGACCGGCTGGTGGGCGCGCTGGACATCGAGCGGGCGCTGTCGGAGGGCGTGAAGGCTTTCGAGCCTGGCCTGCTGGCGGACGCACACCGCGGCATCCTGTACGTGGACGAGGTCAATCTCCTCCACGACCACCTCGTCGACCTGCTGCTGGACGCCGCCGCCATGGGCGCCTCCTACGTCGAGCGCGAGGGCGTCTCCGTACGGCACGCCTCGCGCTTCCTGCTGGTGGGCACCATGAACCCCGAAGAGGGCGAGCTGCGCCCGCAGTTGCTCGACCGGTTCGGGCTGACCGTCGAGGTCGCCGCGTCCCGCGAGCCGGACGAGCGGGTGGAGGTCGTACGGCGGCGGCTGGCCTACGACGACGACCCGGAGGGCTTCGCGGCGCGCTGGGCCGGCGACGAGGAGCGGCTGCGCGAGCGCATCGCCGCGGCGCGCGCCCTGCTGCCCCGGGTACGGCTCGGTGACGGGGCGCTGCGTCAGATCACGGCGACCTGCGCGGCGTTCGAGGTGGACGGCATGCGTGCCGACCTGGTGATGGCCCGTACGGCGACGGCGCTGGCCGCGTGGGCGGGGCGCACCGAGGTGGAGCAGGCGGACGTACGGCAGGCGGCCCTGCTGGCGTTGCCGCACCGCCGCCGGAGGGCGCCGTTCGACGCCCCGGGCCTGGACGAGGACAAGCTGGACCGGACGCTGGAGGAGAACAGCCCCCGCACGGACGAGGAGCCCGCGCCGCCGGACGGCGACGGGCCGGACGGTGACGGGCCGGACGGAGGGCCGGACGGGGGTGGCGGGCTGCCGCCGCAAGGACCCCCGCCGGAGGGAGCGGCCGACGCCTCCGGGGCGTCCTCCCCGCCCCCGGAGACGGGGACCGGAGAGGGTTCGGAGGGCGCCGAGGACCCCGGGGCCCCTGTCCCGCGGCAGACCGGCCGGTCGGTTTCCGAAACGCCTCCCACCGGGGAGCCCGACCCGCAGGCGCCCGCCGCGGCCCAGCCCACCGCCGCCACCGGCGAGCCGTTCCGGACCC
>NZ_VJOK01000001.1:1494919-1526801 GCF_013302895.1 Streptomyces albus subsp. chlorinus
GGTGCTGTTCGTGGTGGACGCCTCGGGTTCGATGGCGGCGCGGCAGCGGATGAGCGCCGTCAAGGGCGCCGTGCTGTCGCTGCTGCTGGACGCCTACCAGCGGCGGGACAAGGTGGGCATGGTGACCTTCCGGCGCGGCGAGGCGGAGGTGGCGCTGCCGCCGACGTCGTCGGTGGACGCGGCCGCGGCACGGCTGGAGACCCTGCCGACGGGCGGGCGCACCCCGCTGGCCGCCGGGCTGGTGCGCGCCCGCGAGGTGCTCCGGGTGGAGCGGCTGCGCGACCCGGCGCGGCGGGCGCTGCTGGTGACCGTCACCGACGGGCGGGCCACGGGCGGCCCCGAACCGCTGGCGCGGGCCCGGCAGGCGGCACGGCTGCTGGCGGCCGACGGGGTCGCCTCGGTGGTCGTGGACTGCGAGGCGGGGCACGTACGGCTGGGGCTGGCGCGGGAGCTGGCCGCAGAACTGGGCGGCGAGGCCGTCACGCTGGACGAGCTGCGCGCGGACGCGGTCACCGACCTCGTCCGCCACACCACCGATGCACGCACCGTACGGAGGGCCGCGTAATGCCGAAGGGACAGCCGAGCGTCGTACCGCAGGACGGCCTGACCACCCGCCAGCGCCGCAACAGACCGCTGGTCGCGGTCCACACGGGCGTCGGCAAGGGCAAGTCGACGGCCGCGTTCGGGCTGGCGCTGCGGGCCTGGAACCAGGCCTGGCCGATCGGGGTGTTCCAGTTCGTCAAGTCCGCCAAGTGGAAGGTCGGCGAGGAACGGGCGCTGAAGGTCCTCGGGGAGACCGGCGAGGGCGGCAGCGTGACCTGGCACAAGATGGGCGAGGGCTGGTCGTGGCTCAAGCGCAACGTGCAGGACGGGGAGCTGAGCAACGAGGCAGCGGCCCGGGAGGGCTGGGAGCAGGTCAAGCGCGACCTGGCCGCCGAGACCTACCGGCTGCTGGTGCTGGACGAGTTCGCCTACCCGCTGCACTGGGGCTGGGTGGACGTGGCGGAGGTGGTCTCGGTACTGCGCGACCGCCCCGGTACCCAGCACGTGGTCATCACCGGCCGGAACGCCCCCCGGGAGCTGATCGACGCGGCGGACCTGGTCACCGAGATGACGAAGGTCAAGCATCCCATGGACGCCGGGCAGAAGGGGCAGAAGGGCATCGAATGGTGAGCGCCTCCGAGGACCGCGGGAGCGCCGTGTGATCCGCGTACCGCGCCTGGTCGTCGCGGCCCCCTCCTCCGGGAGCGGCAAGACGACGGTGGCGACCGGGCTGATGGCCGCCTTCGCCGCGCGGGGCCTGGCCGTCTCCCCGCACAAGGTGGGGCCCGACTACATCGATCCGGGCTACCACGCGCTGGCCACCGGACGGCCGGGCCGCAACCTCGACGCCTTCCTGTGCGGCCCCGAACGGATCGCGCCGCTGTTCGGGCACGGCGCGGCCGGCGCGGACCTGGCCGTGGTCGAGGGCGTGATGGGGCTCTACGACGGTGCCGCCGGGCAGGGCGAGCTGGCGTCGACGGCGCACGTGGCCAAGCTGCTGCGGGCCCCGGTGGTGCTGGTGGTGGACGCCTCGTCGCAGTCGCGCTCGGTGGCCGCGCTGGTGCACGGGTTCGCCTCCTGGGACCCGGAGGTCCGGGTGGCCGGGGTGGTCCTCAACAAGGTGGGCTCCGACCGGCACGAGGAACTGCTGCGGCAGGCGCTGGAGGGCGCCGGGGTCCCGGTGCTGGGGGTGCTGCGCCGGACGAAGGCGGTCCGGGCGCCCTCCCGCCACCTGGGGCTGGTGCCGGTCGCCGAACGGCACGCGGAGGCCGTGGAGTCGGTCGCGGCGCTCGCCGAGCGGGTGCGGGAGGGCTGCGACCTGGAGGCGCTGCTCGCGCTGGCGCGGCAGGCCCCGCCGCTGCCGGAGGAACCATGGGAGGCGGCGCGCGAGGCGGGGGCCGAGCCGGTGGCCCGCGCGCCCCGGGTCGCGGTCGCGGGCGGCGCGGCCTTCACCTTCTCCTACGCCGAGCACGCCGAGCTGCTGCGGGCGGCCGGCGCCGAGGTCGTCGGCTTCGACCCGCTGCGGGACGAGGCGCTGCCGCACGGCACGGCGGGGCTCGTGATCGGCGGCGGCTTCCCCGAGGTGTACGCCCCGGAGTTGTCCGAAAATCGACCCCTGCGGCAGCAGATCGCGGCGTTCGCGGGGCCGGTGGCGGCCGAGTGCGCGGGACTGCTGTACCTGGCGCGGGAGCTGGACGGCAAGCCGATGTGCGGGGTCCTGGACGCGCGGGCGCAAATGACCGAGCGGCTGAAGCTGGGCTACCGCGAGGCGGTGGCCGTCACCGACAGCGTGCTCGCGCAGGCGGGCACCCGGGTGCGCGGCCACGAGTTCCACCGCACCGAACTCCTCCCCGGCGCGGGCCCGGCACCCGCATGGGGACTGGTGCGGCCCGAGCGGCGCACCGAGGGCTTCGTCCACCACGAGGTGCACGCCTCCTACCTGCACGTCCACTGGGCCGCGGCCCCCGGGATCGCGGGCCGGTTCGTGGCCCGCAGCGCCCGGCGGTGGGAGGCGGAGCACGCCGGGAGCACGGCATGAGGCGGTACGGCTCCGGCTCGCCGGGCGGCCCCGTGCCCCGGTCCCGGCTGATCACCGTCGGGGTGGGCACCTGTTCCGGGGTGACGGCCGAAGAGGTGCTGGCCGCACTGGAACGGGCGCTGGGGCGCGCCGGACTCGCGGAGCACGACGTCACGGCGCTGGCCACCGTACGGGCCAGGGCCGAGGAGCCCGGACTGCTGGCGGCGGCCCGGCGACTGGGCCTGCCGCTGTTCGCCTACGACGCACGGACGCTGGCCCGCGTCCGCGTACCGCACCCCTCCGCCTTCTCCCGCACGGCCGTCGGCACCCCCTCGGTCGCGGAGGCGGCGGCGCTGCTGGCCGGCGGAGGCGGCGACGGTTCCCTCGTCCAGGGCGGCGCCCCGGTGCTACTGGTGCCCAAGACCACGGCACGCCCCGCCGACGGCACCCCTGTACGGGTCACGGCCGCGGTCGCGGCGCTGGCGGTACCTGGAGGAGACGGATGAGCACGCACACGGACACGGAAGGCACTGCGGCGGACGCGGACGCAGTCACCATGACCGCGCACACGGACCAGGACAGCACCATCGCGCGCAGGGGAACGGACAGCACGACTACACGCACGGGAACGGACACCCCCACCGCACACACGGGAACGGACACCCCCACCGCACGCACGGGGACGGACCCCACCACCCCGCACACAGCGACAGGCGACACCACCGCACGTGCGGTGACGGCCCCCGCCGGGGCCCCGGCCGCCGAGCTGCGGCACCACGGGGACGCCGAAGTACGCGGGGACGGCGCCGCGTTGACCGACCTGGCCGTCAACGTCCGCCCCGGCACTCCCCCGGCATGGCTGCGGGAGCGGCTGGCGGCCTCGCTGCACTCCCTCGCGGCCTACCCGGACGGCGGCCCGGCCCGCCGCGCGGTCGCCGCACGCCACGGTCTGGACGAGGACCAGGTGCTGCTGACGGCAGGGGCCGCGGAGGCGTTCGTCCTGCTCGCCCGGGCCCTGCCGGCGCGCCGCCCGGTGGTGGTCCACCCGCAGTTCACCGAGCCGGAGGCCGCACTGCGGGACGCGGGCCACGAGGTGGGACGGGTGCTGCTGCGCCACGAGGACGGCTTTCGGCTGGATACCGCGGCCGTGCCCGACGAGGCCGACCTGGTGGTGATCGGCAACCCCACCAACCCGACCTCGGTGCTGCATCCGGCCGACCGGCTGGCACGGCTCGCCCGCCCGGGGCGCACCCTGGTGGTCGACGAGGCGTTCGTGGACGCGGTGCCGGGTGAACGCGAGTCGCTGGTCCCGCTGCTGGGGCGGCTGCCGGGACGGACGGTCGTCCTGCGCAGCCTCACCAAGACCTGGGGGCTGGCCGGACTGCGGATCGGCTACGTGCTCAGCGACCCCGGCACCGTTCGGACGCTGGCGGGGCATCAGCCGCTGTGGCCCGTCTCGGCGCCCGCGCTGACCGCCGCCCAGGCGTGCAGCACACCCGAGGCGCTGGCCGAGGCGGAGGCGGCGGCACGCCGGTTCGACGCCGACCGCGCCCATCTGCGCGCGCGGCTGGCCGAACTGGCCGGCGCGGGCGTCGTCGAGGGCACGCCCGCGCCACGCGGGCCCTTCCTGCTCGTCGGACACCCGCGGGCGGCCCTGCTGCGGGCGCGGCTGCGGGAGGAGGGCTTCGCCGTCCGGCGCGGGGACACCTTCCCCGGGCTCGGCGAGGAGTGGTTCCGGATGGCGGTACGGGACCGGGCGACCACGGACCGGTTCCTGGGGGCGCTGCGCCGCGTGCTGACCTGAGCGCAGGCCGTCCGCAGGCCGTTCGCAAGCCATCCCCGGTCGAGTGGCCAGGCGGCCCGATGGTCGAATGTCCGGGCGGCCGGATGGTCGAATGTCCGGATGGCCGCGGGCGGCGAAGCGGCGATGAGGCCACCGCATCCGCCGCGTCCGCCCACCACCCACAGGAGATCAGCATGCCCACCACCCTGCGGCACCCCGGAACCGTGCTGACGGACCACGTCTTCGCGGTGCCCCTGGACCACGGCCGGCCGGACGGCGAACAGATCGAGGTGTTCGCACGCGAGGTCGTCGCGGCGGGCCGGGAGCACGAGCGGTTGCCGTGGCTGCTGTTCCTCCAGGGCGGGCCCGGCTGCGGCGCGCCCCGCCCGGTGGGTGCCGCCGACTGGCTGGGTACCGCACTGCGCCACTACCGGGTGCTGCTGCTCGACCAGCGCGGCACCGGCCGTTCCACGCCCGCGAACCGGCAATCCCTCGCCGCCCGGGGCACACCTGAGCAGCAGGCCGCCTACCTGGCGCACTTCCGGGCGGACGCCATCGTGCGGGACGCGGAGCTGGTACGGGAGCGGCTGCTGGGCGGGGAAGGGCGCTGGTCGACGCTCGGCCAGAGCTTCGGCGGCTTCTGCACCCTCGCCTACCTCTCGTACGCGCCGGGCAGCATCCGCGAGGCGTTCGTGACCGGCGGCCTGCCGGGGCTGCGGGTGAGCGCGGAGGACGTCTACCGTGCCGCGTACCCGCGTGTGGCGGCCAAGAACGCGGAGCACTACGCGCGCTACCCGCAGGACGTGGCGACGGTGCGGCGGATCGCGGCGCACCTGGCCGAGCACGAGGTGCGGCTGCCGGACGGAAGCCGGCTGACGGTGGAGCGGTTCCAGACGCTGGGCATGCTGCTGGGGCAGGGTTCGGGCTCGCACACCCTGCACTATCTGCTGGAGGACCCCTGGATCGGCGGCCCGTCGGGGCTGCGGCTGTCGGACGCGTTCCTGGAGGGCGTGCGGGCGCAGGTCTCCCTGGCCGCCACGCCGCTCTTCGCCGCCCTGCACGAGCCGATCTACGCCCAGCGTTCGGTGGCCGCCTCCGGCACCCGGTGGGCGGCCCAGCGGGTGCGGGGCGAGTTCCCGGCCTTCGACGCGGAGCGGGCGGCGGCACGGGACGAACCGGTGCTGCTCACCGGGGAGATGATCTACCCCTGGATGTTCGACCTCGATCCGGCGCTGGTGCCGCTGCGCGAGGCGGCGCACCTGCTGGCCGAGCGGGGCGGCTGGCCCGACCTGTACGACACGGAACGGCTCGCGGCCAACGAGGTGCCCGTCTACGCGGCCGTCTACCACGACGACATGTACGTGGACCGCGACCACTCGCTGGCCACCGCCCGCGCCGTGCCCCGCGTCCGCACCTGGGTGACGAACGAGTGGGAGCACGACGCCCTCCGTGCCGGCCGGGGCGCCGTCCTGGAACGCCTCATCGGCATGGCACGCGGCGAAGTGTGAGACAGGGCCGGGCGCGGGACGGAGGCGGGGGCGCGAGGGTGCGGTCAGGCGCACTGGGCGCGGTCAGGAGCGCCGGGTGCGCTCCGAGCGCCACCGGCGTACCGCGCTCTCGACGTCGAAGGGGACGAGGCGGTGCGGCGGGCCCTCCGGCGGGGTGCGGAGCGCCTCCTCGATCCTGGCGTTGATCTCCGTCAGGATCGCGCGGACCTCCGCCTCGGAGCGGGCCTCGGCAGCCCGCTCGGCGGCCTCCTGCGCCTCCTTGCGGAGCAGGAGGGAGGGCGGCAGGTAGGAGAGGTTCTCCTCCCGCATCTTGCGCTCGACCCACCACTGCTCGGTGTACGGCTTGTCGAGCCCGGCCAGTGGCTTCCCGGCACCGGGCAGGTTCGCGAACTCGCCGCGCTCCTCGGCCTCCCGGATCTGCCGGTCGGCCCAGGTCTCGAAGTCGACTCCTGGGGGCTTGCGTTCCGTCATGGCGCGTCCTCCACTCCCCTCCACCTCCGGCGGCACCCCTTCCGCCACCGCCAGCGCCGCCGTCACCGTGGCGGGCGTCACTCCATGGTCCCAGATCCCGTCCCGCCCCGGACGGTCGGCTCCGGCGCCACCGGCGGCCCGGCCGGGACCGAGACGGTGGGGCAGGGGCCGAGACGGCGGGGCAGGGGCCCGGGCCATGGCGGGTCGGTGCCGGGCGGCTCAGTGCCGGTGCGCGGGCACCTCGCACGAGCCGTCCGCGCACACGGGCGCGTCCTCCCGCACCCCGGCCGCCGCGACGGGGACCGGCCCGGCCGCCGCGTACGCCTGCTCCAGCGCCTGGGTGAAGACCTCGGCGGGCTGGCCGCCGGAGACACCGAAGCGGCGGTCGAGGACGAAGAACGGCACGCCGGTGGCCCCGAGCGCGGCGGCCTCCCGCTCGTCGGCCCGTACATCGGCGGCGTAGGCGTCCTCGTCCGCGAGGACACGGCGGACCCCGCCCTCGTCCAGCCCGGCACCGGCGGCGACGGATACGACGGTCTCCGGGTCGCCCAGGGGCAGCAGGTCGGCGAACATGGCGCGGTAGAAGGCGTCCAGGAGGGCGGTGTGCACGGCCGGGCCCTGGGCCTTGGCGTGGTGCAGGAGGCGGTGCAGCGCGAAGGTGGAGCCGCTCATCAGGCGCCCTGAGGCGTAACCGAGGCCCTCACCGTGCGCCGCCGCGGCGACCCGCGCCTCGGCCGCCTCGGCCTGCTCGGGCGTCATGCCGTACTTGTCCGCCAGGAGCCGGGTAACCGGCTCCCCGCTGGGCGGGCCCGCGTTCGGGTCCAGCTCGAAGGAGCGGTGCACCACCTCGACCTCGTCCCGGTACGCGAACGCGGCCAGGCCCTTCTCGAAGCGGGCCTTGCCGATGTAGCACCAGGGGCAGGCTTGGACCAACGAAGCCACAACCGCTCTGACCTGGGGTTCTTAACCAAACCGCTCGTGAACCTTGAAGGATTCGCCGAGCGGAAGAACCACTCGTGAACCTTGAAGGATTCGCCGAGTGGAAGAACCACACATACAAGCGACCGGCCACACCCGTGTGCCGCGTGACACCACCTGACCACCTCCCAACGTTGGGAGGTACTGCCCCCGATGGCTTCCCGCTGTGGGGGGCTTTCTGCGTTTCTGGGGCACCTTCGAAAGAAAGGTGGGGGTTCTCGCCGGCTCGGGGGTGTAGGGCGGCTCTCGCCCAGTGTTTCCAAGGGTTCGGCGGTCCCTTCGATTCCTAGGCTGCGGAGTCGAGAACGGCCCGCACCTCGGGTACGTCGGCGTACTCAGCGAGCCGTGCGAGCACCACCTTGACCCGCTCCGCTGTCCGGTCGCTGGCTACGTCCGCTGAGAGGCTGATGACTCGCTCAGCAGTGGCTGCTGCTTCCTCCGGTTCGTTGGCATCGGCATAGGCAACGGCGAGCCATGAGAGGTAGAGCGCCAATTCGCGGGTGTGTGTCGCGTCGTACCGGCCGAGGACATCGCGCAGCAAGGGAACAGCGCGGAGCGGTCGGCGCAGCTCGGTGTAGACACGGGATTCCATGACCTGTAGTTCGCCAGCGTCGACCCAATACAGGTACGCCGGTGACTCGGTTCCCTCGCTGTCAGCGCTGAGCGCTTCACTGGCTTCTCCGAGGGCGCGCATTGCCTGCTGCGCATTCTCGGAACCCCCGGCTTTGGTGTGGGCCCATGCCACACGATCGAGGTACAGCGCGCGGGCTTTCGGAGGAGCGTCCAGTCCGGCCCCATCAAGGGCTGCACGGGCAAGGTCCAGCGCCTCAATTTCCCTGCCGGTGTTGGACAGTTGGTATGCCAGCGATCCGGCAAGGTTCCCGGCAAGGGTGTGATCCTCTGCCTGTGTCGCCGCGCTGAGACCGAGCCGGTAAATGCGCTCTGCTTCTTCGTGCTGTCCTGCGTCGCTGGCGATCCATCCGGCGATCTGTGCCAATTCGCCAATCTGCACAAGGAGCTGACGGCCCGTTAGGCCCGTGTAGCCGTGCTCTCGATAGATTCGCACAGCCTTTCGAAGCTCTCGCAGTGCGGGCCGCATGAGATCGCCCCCGGCTAGGAAGTCATCGGCGAGCCGCAGGCTGTGCACCCGCTGCTGCAAGTCGTCCACCTGGCCCATGCCGACACGGCCGCCTGGACGGGCACTCAAAGGCTCCAGCGGGTCGTCGTCGGGCAGGAAGTCGGCCAGCGTCGGCAAAGGCGGCTCAGCGGGCGTCTGTGGCTCTCTGAGGGCTTCCACGGGAACGCCGAGAGCCGAGGCCAGGAAGGGGAGCCATTCGCGGGGCGTGCGCTTCCCTGTCTCCCATCGGCTCACCTCTTGGCGGCCGACCGGCTCGCCCTGGACTCCAGCGGCTAGGCAGACCTCCCGCGCTAGCCGTGCCTGACTCCACCCTCGTTCCTCGCGGTATCGCCGGATGTTGGCCCCAACGCTGCTCCCCATGGGTCAAGTCTGGCCGACAGATGGCCTACACGGGGCCGCTAGTCCTAGATCAATCCCGGTTGGAGGGTGAGCGAGCGAAAGCCGACTAGGAGGAGCGAGCGATCATGGCGAGCGACGCAAGGGCCCGACTGTCCAAGGTGATCGACCGGCACGGCCACGATGGGAAGGTGTTGATCTTCAAGGACACCGACGACCCGTTTGGCACGACGGCCGAGGGCGCGAACCCTGCACCGCATTCCGGCATCGGTCGGCCGACGCTGCGGGAACGGGTGGCAAAAGCCAACGCACGGAGCCGGGGCGACATCTTGTAATGGCGCGCACTGACCCGCGACGGCCCATTTCGACCATGCAAGCACTGTGGTCATGGGGTGAATACTGCGGGGCGTGCGCTGGGCACCGAGAAATCTGGTGCCCAATCTGCTTCGGATTTGAGGGGTGTCGGACTTGCAGTCATCGTTACAAAGTCCCGTGCCCCATATGCGCTGGCGGGCGGTTGATGCCGCTCACATGATGAGGCTTTCTCGCTGATCTCCGCCCCTGCCGGATGTAGCCCGACTCGATTTCCCCCACGTCTGGCATCCCCGGTAGGGGCGGGCAAGTCCCCGTTTCGCAGACAGCGGGACGGTTCAACCGGCACCATCGGAGCCTAGGAGGTAACGGAATGCGTAACTGGTGGCTGACCATGAACGACCCCGGCAACCCGCAGGACGACAGCGACAGCGGGAACAAGCACGGCGGGGGTGGCTCGGACGAGGGCGGTAACACGAACGACGGCCAGGGCCCGGCGGACGGCCGCTGATCAGTGAGCACTGACGACGTGAAGGGGGCGGGTCCTGAGGGGCTCGCCTCCGCTCTCATGGAAAAGGGCGTGCTGACAAGCGATTGGCTGCCCGCCTATCAGGCAGCGCCCCGTCATCTGTTCATCCCGGAAATGATCTGGCCGGGCCGAGCCGGCATGAATCGCCAGGATGACCGCGTAATTCGCAGCGAGGAACCCGACGTCTGGTGGTCGGCGGTTTACCGTGACGCGCCGATCACGACCCAATGGGACGACGGCTCTTACACCGGACCCGGTAAAGGCAAGATCCCGTCTAGCTCCAACTCCATGCCGACCATGGTGTTTTCGATGCTGGACGCGCTGAGCGTCGAACCGGGTCAGCGGGTGTTGGAGATTGGAACCGGTACCGGCTGGAATGCCGCGCTGCTGTGTCACCGCCTCGGCTCTGAGAACGTGTTCACCGTTGAGGTGGACGGGGACAGCGCGAGGGAGGCGCGCAAGCGTCTGAATGCCGCCGGATTCGATCCCGTCTCGATCATCGGGGACGGGGCCGAGGGATACGCCCAGGGTGCCCCCTATGACCGCGTGATCGCTACGGCGTCAATCGGTCGTGTTCCCCGCCGCTGGATCGAGCAGACGAGACCGGGCGGGATCATCGTTTCCCCGTGGGGACCGACCTACGGCGGGGAAGGGGTGGTTCGGCTGACCGTTGCCGAGGACGGTTCGGCGTCTGGTCCGTTCGTCGGCTCATCGGCGTTCATGCGGCTGCGGGATCAGCGGGTGAAGCGGACGCACGTCCGTGAATACCTCGGCGGCCGGAAGTGGCCTGCGGATGGCACTCGCAGCGTCACACCGATTTCCCCGGACGCCGTGGGCGACTGGCCGGTCATGTTCGCCATCGGCGTGCAGGTGCCTGGGGCGTTCCCGTGGGCGGAGACCTATGGCGACGGCTCTTACACGCTGTGGCTCCGGGATACCGCTGTCACGTCGTGGGCGACGGCCGACTACGAGCCGGGCCGCGAGGAATTCGAGGTCTACCAGTCCGGCCCGCGCAAGCTGTGGGACGAGGTGGAGACCGCCTATCTCTGGTGGGAGAAGCAGGGCCGTCCCGGATTCGAGCGGTTCGGTCTGACCGTGGACGGCGACGGCGAGCGGGTGTGGCTGGACTCGCCCGACAACCCCGTGCCGGTCCGTGCAACCCTGTGATCCGGCCCCGTCTGTGTGCTCACTCCGCCGTAGCACATGGGCGGGGCCTCCGCACGTCTATGCAGGTCAGAGGGGGTGCGCTAACCTATGGCTCTGTTGGTCCAAGGGCAGGCGATGTCCGACCAGATCTCCACACGCATACGAGGACGAACAGCGGACGCGCGGCGGCTATTCCGCGCCGGGGCGCCCCGGCGCGGTGCCGCAGTCCGGTGCCGGGTGCGGCGGTGCGATACCGCGGGCCACACCGAGTGCGACGGCGTCCTGGGGCCGCAGCCGCAGGGCTTCGGCCGTCTCGGACACCCGGTCGGGGCCCCGTTTGAGGATGGCGGCGGCCGACTCCGGTGCGATGACGGAGAAGTAGCTGTCAGGGGTCGCCCACAGGCGTCCCGGCGCGGCAGGGCGCAGGCCGCGCCGCCGCCCTCGCCGATGACCAGCGAGGTGACGGGGACGGCCGCCTCCGCGACCGCGGCGAACGTCCCGGCGATGGCGGGCCCCGCGCCCGCCCGCTCGTCGTCGGGGCCGTTGGCGGCGCCGGGGGTGTCGATGAGGGTGAGGACGGGGATGCCGAGCCGCCCGGCCAGCCGCACCAGGCGGGTGACGGTGCGGTAGCCGGCGGGCCGGGTGGGGGTGCCGCGCTGGGCGGCGTAGGCGATCGTGCGGCCGTCCCGCAGTCCGAAGCCGCACCGGACGCCCGGGTCCACGCCCGAACACCGGTCGCCGCTGATCTCCTCGCGGCTGGTGAAGTAGGCGTCGAGGTACGCGTCGGCCCGGGGGCGGTCCGCCGCGCGGGCCCGGGCGACGGCTTCCGTGCCGGTGAGGGGCGGAGCGGTGACGGGCGGAGCGCTGGTGCCGGACGGCGTCGGCAGGGCGTACGGCACGGGGCCGGCTCCGGCGCGGGCGCGCCCTGCCGGCGGGCCCCGCCCACGGCACCGGCGCCGCCGCCGGCTCCCCCGCTCGTACCGCCGCGGGTGCCGCTGCCCGTACCGCCGGTCAGCAGGGTGAGCCAGTGCGCGAGCACGGCGGGGAGCCGCTCCGCGGGGACGAGCTGGTCGAGGTGGCCCGCGGCGTGCTGGGCTTCCACGGTGTAGGCGGCCGGGTCGGCGTCTTGGGGCCGTACCCGGGAGCCGGCGAACGCGGCCTGTGCCCCGGGCAGTCCGAGCACCACGTCGGCACCGGCCGCGAGCGTGGCCCAGCCGCCGCCCGTGGTCGGGTCCCGGACGACGGCGACCTGGGGCAGCCCGGCGGCGCGGGTCAGCGCCGTCTGCCGGGCCACGCGCTGGAGCTGGCCGAGCGCGCGCATGCCCTCCTGCATCCGGCTGCCTCCGGTGGCCACGAGCGTGACGACGGGCAGTCCCAGCTCGCGCGCCCGGACATGGGCCGCCTCGATGAGATCGCCCGTGCGTTCGCCGAGGGACCCACCCAGATAGCCGAACTCGAAGCACAGCAGTACGGCGTCGGTACCGGCGATCCGGCCTGTCCCGCAGACGACTGATTCGCACTCCCCTGTGCGCCGCCGGGCCCCTGCCCGCATCTCGTCGTACCCCGGCCACCCCAGCGGGCCGTCCGCCGACGCGGGACGCCCCTCGGGCGGGCCGAACTCCACGAACTCACTCGACACCTGGGACAACAAGACACGCGCCGTCGACCTCATACCCCCAGACTGCCGCAACCCCGCGCCCCACCAGGGGGCGCGGGGAACCGCGTGCCGGCCACGACGCTCCCGCAGCCCGAGAACGGACGGCAAGGGCACCCCCTCCACTCCCTCTCGGCGCACGACGGGCGGGCAAGGGGCACCCCCTCAGGGCACCAAGGGCGCCCCCTCAGCGCACGATGCGGCCCCGGAGCACCACATGGCTCGGAGTTCCGAGGACGCGCACGTCCGTGCGGGGATCGGTCTCGTAGACGACGAAGTCCGCGGAGGCGCCCTCGGTCAGGCCGGGGCGGCCGAGCCAGTCGCGGGCGTTCCAGGTGGCGGCGGCGAGCGCGTCCAGGGCGGGGATGCCGGCCCTGACCAGTTCGGCGACCTCCTGGCCGACCAGCCCGTGGGCGAGGGAGCCGCCCGCGTCGGTGCCGGTGAAGACGGGGATGCCCGCGTCCCAGGCGGCCCGCACGGTCTCGTAGCGGCGGGCGTGCAGGTCGCGCATGTGGGCGGCCCAGCGCGGGAACTTGGCCTCGCCGCCCGCGGCGAGCGTGGGGAAGGTGGCGATGTTGACGAGGGTGGGGACGATGGCGACGCCGTGCTCGGCGAAGAGGGGGATGGTCTCCTGCGTCAGACCGGTGGCGTGCTCGACGCAGTCGATACCGGCCTCGACCAGGTCGCGCAGCGAGTCCTCGGCGAAGCAGTGGGCGGTGACGCGGGCGCCTTCCTCGTGTGCGGCGGCGATGGCCTCCTCGATGGCCCAGCGGGGCCAGCAGGCGGACAGGTCGCCCTCTTCCCGGTCGATCCAGTCGCCGACGAGCTTGACCCAGCCGTCGCCGCGCCGCGCCTCGCGGCGCACATAGGCGGCCAGGTCGCCGGGCTCGATCTCGTGTGCGTAGTTGCGGATGTAACGGCGGGTGCGGGCGATGTGGCGGCCCGCGCGGATGATGCGGGGCAGGTCCGCGCGGTCGTCGATCCAGCGGGTGTCGGACGGCGAGCCCGCGTCGCGCAGCAGCAGGGCGCCCGCGTCGCGGTCGGTGAGCGCCTGCTTCTCGCTGGTGGAGTCGTCGACGGGGCCGTGCGCGTCCAGTCCGACATGGCAGTGGGCGTCCACCAGGCCGGGCAGCACCCAGCCGTGCAGGGTCCGCGGCTCGTCGACGGCACGGGGTGCCGGGGGGCGCTCGAAGGTGACGCGTCCGTCCACCACCCACAGTTCGTCCCGTACGTCCTCGGGTCCGACCAGCACCCGCCCCTTGATGTGCAGACTCGCGCGCTCGCTCATGCTCGCACTGTACGAGTGCCCCGTACGGGGGCGTCCAGAGGTACGGGGGCGTCCAGAGGCGTCCGCGGTCCCCGTCCGGACCGGCGGACCCTCCGCCCGCGGTCCCCGCCCGGGGTGCCGTACCGGAGTGAAAGGAAAGCCCTGTCGTGCCGAAGTGACGAAAGAGGGCACGGGAGAAGAACGGGAAGCGAGCTTCAGCAAAACGCGGACGCGGTCTTGCACCCGGCTTTAGGATGCAATGCAGGCGCGTTTTCCAGCACAGGTTCCCCTCTTCTCCTGCCCGCTTTCTCCAGGCTCAAACGCCAAGATTTCGCTAGCGCCGATCTCCGTATTCCGGACACCTCGTGCCGCTGTTATCGCACTGTGATGTACTCCACAGGCCGTCCCCTATGTCTGGATATTACGGGATGAAACCGGGCAGGTTTCATGGGTGCAGCGCGCTGCACGCCCGCGCGCGATAACACACGAGCCCCCCGCCACGTAACCCCTCACCCCCGTGCGATTTTGGATTCTTCTCGGTAAATTGAATTTGCATGACCGCCGCACAAGCAGACCGTGCACGTGCCCACAGAGACTTTCTGGAAATGCCGGAGGGACTGAAGCTCGACACACCGCGTGTGGACGACGGAGCCGCGATCTGGCGCATTGCCCGCGACTCGAAGACCCTCGACCTGAACTCCTCCTACAGCTACCTGCTGTGGTGCCGCGACTTCGCGGCCACCTCGGTCGTCGCCCGGAACGGCGCCGGTGAGCCGGTCGGCTTCATCACCGGCTACCTCCGCCCCGAGCGGCCCGGCACCCTCCTGGTCTGGCAGGTCGCCGTCGACGAGGCGGCGCGCGGCCGGGGCCTCGCCGCGGCGATGCTGGACGGGCTGACACTCCGTGCCGCCGAGGAGTACGGCATCGACAGCATCGAGACCACGGTCACGCCGGACAACACCCCCTCCAACCGGCTGTTCACCTCCTACGCGCAGCGCCACTCGGCAGCGGTCGCCAAGGACGTGCTGTTCGACGCCGCTCTCTTCCCCGAGGACGGCCACGAGCCGGAGGTGCTCTACCGGATCGGCCCGGTCGTGTTTCCCGGCGCACGGAAGCGCTGACGTATACGACCCCGGCACCGTGGGTAGTCGGCACCGTCGTCGGCCCGCCCCCTGACCAGACTTCTTTCCTCACGCGACTCACTCCCAGGAGCAAGCTGTGACCATCACCCAGCCGGACCTCAGTGTCTTCGAAACCGTGGAGTCGGAGGTGCGCAGCTACTGCCGTGGCTGGCCGACCGTCTTCGACCGGGCGCAGGGTGCGCACATGTACGACGAGGACGGCCACACCTACCTCGACTTCTTCGCCGGAGCGGGCACGCTCAACTACGGCCACAACAACCCGGTTCTCAAACGGGCGCTCCTGGACTACCTGGAGCGCGACGGCGTCACCCACGGCCTGGACATGTCCACCACGGCCAAACGCGCGTTCCTGGAGACGTTCAGGGACCTGGTCCTGGAGCCGCGCGGCCTGGACCACAAGGTGATGTTCCCCGGCCCGACCGGCACCAACGCCGTGGAGGCCGCGCTGAAGCTGGCCCGCAAGGTGAAGGGCCGCGAGTCGATCGTCTCGTTCACCAACGCCTTCCACGGCATGTCGCTGGGCTCGCTGGCGGTGACCGGCAACGCGTTCAAGCGCGCGGGCGCCGGCATCCCGCTGGTGCACGGCACCCCGATGCCGTTCGACGACTACCTCAACGGCGCCACCGAGGACTTCGTCTGGTTCGAGCGGCTGCTGGTGGACCAGGGCTCCGGCCTCAACAAGCCGGCGGCCGTCATCGTGGAGACGGTGCAGGGCGAGGGCGGCATCAACGTCGCGCGGGCCGAGTGGCTGCGGGCGCTGTCCGACCTGTGCGAGCGGCACGACATGCTGCTGATCGTCGACGACATCCAGATGGGCTGCGGCCGCACCGGCGCCTTCTTCTCCTTCGAGGAGGCGGGCATCAAGCCGGACATCATCACGCTGTCGAAGTCCATCGGCGGCTACGGGATGCCGCTGGCGCTCACCCTCTTCAAGCCCGAGCTGGACATCTGGGAGCCGGGCGAGCACAACGGCACCTTCCGCGGCAACAACCCGGCGTTCGTCACCGCGACCGCCGCGCTGCAGACCTACTGGGCCGACGGCCAGATGGAGAAGCAGACCATCTCCCGCGGCGAACAGGTCGAGGCCGCCCTCAAGGCCATCGCCGAGGAGCACTCCGGCCAGGTCGCCGACCACCGCGGCCGCGGCCTGGTGTGGGGCCTGGAGTTCCACAACAAGAACCGCGCCACCGCCGTGGCCCGGCGCGCCTTCGACCTGGGGCTGCTGATCGAGACCTCGGGGCCGGAGAGCGAGGTCGTCAAGCTGCTGCCCTCGCTGACCATCACCCCCGACGAACTGGACGAGGGCCTGCGGATCCTGGCCCGCGCCGTACGCGAGACCTCCTGACGCCCGCGACGCGGCCCGTCCCGGCTGTAGCCGGGACGGGCCTCTTCCGTGATACACACAGAGAAAGGCACCATCGCACCGTGATAGTCCGTTCCTTCAAGGACATCGAGAACACCGACCGCCACGTCAAGGCCAAGTCGGGAACGTGGGAGAGCAAGCGCATCGTCCTCGCGAAGGAGAAGGTGGGCTTCTCCCTGCACGAGACGATCCTCTACGCGGGCACGGAGACGTCGATGTGGTACGCCAACCACATCGAGGCCGTCCTCTGCGTGGAGGGCGAGGCGGAACTGACCAACGACGAGACCGGCGAGAAGCACTGGATCACTCCCGGCACGATGTACCTGCTCGACGGGCACGAGAAGCACACGATGCGCCCGAAGACCGACTTCAGGTGTGTGTGCGTCTTCAACCCGCCGGTCACCGGCCGTGAGGACCACGACGAGAACGGCGTCTACCCGCTGCTGACCGAGCCCGACGAGGACTGAGCCGCACCCTCGCCGCGACCGGGGACCGTTCGACGGTCACGTCGGCCGGCCCGGCCGTCCGGCCTCTCGGGCCGCGCGGCCGTACCGGCCGTTCCGCCAACTGAACAGGGCCGTACGAGAGGAGAGGAAGGCACATCCATGACCACCGCACCCGAGCGCACCGCCGACCTGTACCCGACCCGCGGAGCCACCGAGGTGGCGATCCCGCGGATGGACCCCGTCGTGTGGTCCGAGCCGGGTACGCCGGGGCCGATCGAGGCCGCGGACCTGGCGGCCTACGAGCGGGACGGGTTCCTCGCCATCGACCAGCTGATCACCTCGGCGGAGGTGGACAAGCTGCGCGCGGAACTGAACCGGCTCACCTCGGATCCGGTCATCCGGGCCGACGAGCGCTCGATCGTCGAGCCGAAGTCGCAGGAGATCCGGTCCGTGTTCGAGGTGCACAAGATCAGCGAGGTCTTCGCCGCACTGGTGCGGGACCCGCGCGTCGTGGGCAGGGCGCGGCAGATCCTGGGCTCGGACGTCTACGTCCACCAGTCCCGGATCAACGTCAAGCCGGGCTTCGGCGCCACGGGCTTCTACTGGCACTCGGACTTCGAGACCTGGCACGCGGAGGACGGCCTGCCCCACATGCGGACCGTGTCGGTCTCGATCGCGCTGACGGAGAACCACGACACCAACGGCGGCCTGATGATCATGCCGGGGTCGCACAAGACCTTCCTCGGCTGCGCGGGCGAGACGCCGAAGGACAACTACAAGAAGTCGCTCCAGATGCAGGACGCGGGCACGCCCTCCGACGAGGCCCTGACCAAGTTCGCCGACGCGCACGGCATCAAGCTGTTCACGGGCAAGCCGGGCTCGGCGACCTGGTTCGACTGCAACTGCATGCACGGGAGCGGTGACAACATCACTCCCTACCCGCGGAGCAATGTGTTCATCGTCTTCAACAGCGTCGAGAACGAGGCGGTGGAGCCCTTCGCCGCGCCCGTCCGGCGCCCCGAGTTCATCGGGGCGCGGGACTTCACGCCCGTGAAGTGACCCGGCCGGCGGCCCGCTGACGGTGGGGCGGGACCGTACGCGGTCCCGCCCCTTCGTCACGGAACCGGCCGGGTCGTCCCCGCCCGGCTCCCTCGTGACGGGCCCGGTCCCCTCGCCCCCTCGTGACGGACCAGGTCCCCTCCTTGGGACCTCGTCCGTTCATGCTCGTCCCTTCACGGCGGAAGCGGTCCCCGGCCTTTCGTGCTCAGCCCTTCAGCAGGGCCAGCAGCCGGTCCACGTCCTCCTCGGTGTTGTAGAGGTGGAAGGAGGCGCGCAGGTTGCCCTCCCGGACGGAGACCGTCACCCCCGCCGCCGCCAGCTGCGCGGCGACCTCCCCGAGCCCCGGCACGGCAACGATCGCCGAGTCGCCCGGCACCGGTTCGTGCCCCAGGCCGGCGACCCCCGCGCGGAAGCGTGCCGCGAGCGCCCGGTCGTGCGCCCCGACCGCCTCCGGCCCGCCCAGCTCCTCGACGAGCGTGAGCGCGGCGGCCGCCCCCAGGTACGGCAGGTACGGCGCGGGCTGTTCGTACGCCCGCGCGTCGGGGGCCAGCCGGGCGATGGGGCCGTAGCAGTCGTCCCACGGCGAGGCGCCGGCGACCCAGCCCGCGTGCACCGGCCGCACCGCGCCCGCCTCCTGGGCCGCGCGGGAGACCACCAGGAACGAGGTGCCCCGCGGACACAGCAGCCACTTGTAGGCCCCGCACACCACGTAGTCGTAGGCGTCGGCGGACAGCGGGAGCCAGCCCGCGGCCTGGGTCGCGTCCAGCAGGATCCGGGCCCCCGCGGCGCGGGCCGCCTCGCGGACCGCCGCCAGGTCGGCGATCCGGCCGTCCACGGACTGCACCGCGCTGAGGGCGACCAGTGTGGTCGCGTCGTCCACCTCGTCCGCGAGGGTGTCGAGCGGGACGGTGCGCAAGGTGACGTCTTCGCGGACGGTGAACGGGTTCACGACGGAGCTGAACTCGCCCTCCGGTGCCAGCACATGGGCACCCGGCGGGAGTGACGCGGCGATCAGTCCGGTGTGGGTGGACACGGCGCTGCCCAGCGCCACCCGGTCGGGCGTCGTTCCCACGATCCGTGCGAACAGCGCGCGGGCCTCATCGGCCACGTCCAGGTAGGCGGCCTGGTCGATGCGGCCGGCGGCCATGCCCGCGGTGGCCCGGGTGACCGCGGCCACCGCACGGGCGGGCAAAAGGCCGTGGGAGGCGGTGTTGAGGTAGGTGAACTCAGGTGCGAACTCGGCGGCGAGCAGGCGGGGATCCATGCGCACAGTGTCGCGGGCGGCCCGCGCCCGGTCCACCGGGTTCCGGTCCGCGCACTCCGCAGCCCGGCCGTGCCCGTTTCGCCGCCGCCGGCCGCCCGGGGCCGCCGTCCCCGGCCGTCTCACTCCCGCTTGCCGTCCACGCGCCGGGGGAGGCGGAGCGGGTTGCCGTCCCGCAGCTCCGGCGGGAGGAGGGGTTCGGGGGTGTCCTGGTGGACGACGGGCCGCAGCCACCGTTCGACGGCGGTGGCGCCCACGGAGGTGGAGGTGGAGGTCGTGGCCGGGTACGGGCCCCCGTGGTGCTGGGCCGGTGCGACGGCGACCCCGGTCGGCCACCCGTTCACGACGACGCGCCCGGCCAGCGCGGTGAGCCGGGTGACCAGCGCGCGGGCGTCCCCTCCGCCGGCCGCCTCCTCGGCGCCGAGGTGCACGGTGGCGGTCAGGCTGCCGGGCACGCGCTCCAGCACGGCCTCGATCTCGGCGTCGTCGGCGTACCGCACGGCGACGGTCACCGGCCCGAAGCACTCCTCCAGCAGCAGTTCGTGCTCCTCCCCCAGGGCGCGTGCTGGGACGGTGAGCACGCCGGGCCGCACGGTGCGCGAGGCGGCGTCGTCACCCGGTCCGGCCGCGACGGGAGCCGTGACGTCCGCGAGCGCCGCCCGGGCGCGGACACCCTCCAGGAAGGCGTCGCGCATCCGCGCGTCCAAGAGGTGTCCGGGGGCGGTCCGGCGCAGCGTCCCGGCGAGGGAGTCGAGCATGCGGTCCCCGTCGGCGCCCTCGGGCACCAGGACGAGTCCGGGCTTGACGCAGAACTGTCCGGTGCCCAGCGTCATGGAGCCGCCGAGCCCGTCACCCAGTTCCCCGGCACGCTCGGCGACGGCGGCGCGGGTGACCACCACCGGGTTGAGGGAGCCGAGTTCGCCGTGGAAGGGGATGGGCACCGGGCGGGCGGCGGCGGCGTCGAAGAGGGCCCGGCCACCGCGTACCGAGCCGGTGAACCCGGCGGCGGAGACCAGCGGGTGGCGCACCAGCGCGACGCCGGCGTCGAAGCCGTGCACGAGCGAGACGACGTCCTCGGCCAGGCCGGTCTCCGCCGCGGCGGCACGCAGCGCCGCCGCGCACAGTTCGGAGGTGGCCGGATGGTCGGGGTGGGCCTTGACGACGACGGGGCAGCCCGCGGCGAGCGCGCTGGCGGTGTCGCCGCCGGGGACGGAGAAGGCGAGGGGGAAGTTGGAGGCGGCGTAGACGGCGACGACGCCGAGGGGCAGCTTGTAGCGGCGAAGGTCGGGGCGGGGCGGGGTGGCGTCCGGGTCGGCGTGGTCGATGATGACGCCGAGGAGGCCGCCGTCCTCCACCTCGTCGGCGAAGGCCCGCAACTGGCCGGTGGTGCGGGCGAGTTCGCCGGTGAGCCGGGGCGTGCCCAGCGCGCTCTCGGCGTCGGCCGTCGCGACGATCCGCTCCCCGTCGGACTCCAGCCGCGCGGCGGCGGCCCGCAGGAAGGCGGCGCGTGCGGTGCGGTCGGCGAGCGCGGGGACGGCGGCGTGCGCGGCGCGCACGGCGGCGTCCACGCCGGCCGCCGTGGTCTCGTCGGCGACGTGCTCCCGCCGCTCACCGGTCCGCGGATCGACGCTCCACACTGGTACTGCTGCTGCCACGGGTCCTCCTGGGTCGCGGAATCCGAGCCCCTACAGCCGCCTTGTTCGGTATTCTGAACAACATCCGTGTAGGTGAATGCCTTCCGGACTGTAGGTCCGTCCGAACAGAGGGGTCAAGGTCGATGTCCGCTACCGAGGCGGGGGGTTCGCAGGTCAAGTCGGCCGTGCGGACGGTGGAGTTGCTGGAGTTCTTCGCGCACCGGCCGGGCATGCACACGCTGGCCGCCGTGCAGGAGGCCGTCGGGTACCCCAAGTCGAGCCTCTACATGCTGCTGCGCACCCTGGTCGAGCTGGGCTGGGTGGAGACGGACAGCACGGGCACGCGGTACGGGATCGGCGTCCGGGCCCTGCTGGTGGGCACCTCCTACATCGACGGCGACGAGGTGGTGGCCGCCGCTGGACCCGCCCTCGACCGGCTCTCGGAGGACACCACGGAGACCATCCACCTGGCCCGGCTCGACGGCACCGACGTCGTCTACCTGGCCACCCGCCAGTCCCAGCACTATCTGCGCCCCTTCGCCCGCGTCGGACGCCGGCTCCCCGCGCACTCCACCTCGCTCGGCAAGGCGCTGCTGGCCACCTACACCGACGACGAGGTGCGCGCGCTGCTTCCCGAGCGGCTGGCCCGGCACACCGAGCGCACCGTCACCGACCGGGAGCGGCTGATCGAGGAACTGCACCTGGTGCGCGAGCAGGGTTACGCGGTGGACCGCGAGGAGAACACGCTGGGGCTCCGCTGCTTCGGCATCGCCATCCCCTACCGCACTCCGGCCCGCGACGCGCTCAGCTGCTCGGTGCCCGCCGCCCGGCTGACACCCGCGCACGAACAGCGCATCAAACACGCCCTGTTCGACGCCCGCGACCGGCTGACGCACGCCACCCGCACCCTGTGAACGACCCCGCGTGAACGCCCCTCGCGGATGACCTGCCCGCTCCCTCCCCCGGCCCGGTGGGAACCACCCGGCACCCTCCGCCGGGAGGACGACGGCTCCGCCGCGCGGCGGAGCCGGTTCCCCATCCGGCAGGACGCCCCCGCCCGCCCGCTGCCGGAAGTGTGGGGGCCATGGAGAGAAAGAAGCACATCCTCGCCGCCCTCACCGCGGCGGCGTGCCTGCCCTACCTGACCTTGAAGGTGCTGTGGCTGACGGGCAGCCACGCCGGCATCCCCGAGGACAGCCACCTGCTCGACGGCGGCGCCGCCCTGTGGGCCCTCAACGCGCTGACGGTCGCCATGGACAGTGCCGTCGTCCTCCTGGCGCTCACCCTCAGCCGCCCCTGGGGACGGCGCGTCCACGGCGCCCTGCTCGCTCTCCCCCTGTGGGTCGCCTGCGGACTGCTCGGTCCGATCGTGGTGGCCTTCCCGGCGCAGGCGCTCCACAGCGCCCTGACCGGCGGCTCGGCCATGACCGACGGCGACAGCGGGCCCCAGCTCCTGGAGAGCTGGGTGTGGACGCTCGTCTACACCGGCTTCATCGCCCAGGCCGTCACCCTGACCGCCCTCTTCGTGCTGTACGTACGGGACCGCTGGGGCCCGCTGCTGTGCGCGCCGCTGCGGACCCGGGAGGGCGGCGCGCCCGCGGGCGCACGGTGGGCGCTCGCCTGCGCCGCGCTGGTGGTCCTTCCCACCGTGGTGGCGCACACGCTGTGGGCCGCCGGCGTCGAGGCGGGCGTGGACACCGGGCGCCGGAGCACCGCGACCCGCCTCGCGAACGCGACATACGTGCTCTATGTCCTGGTCGCCTTCGCGGGCACCGCCCGGCTGCTCCGGCAGGGCGGCGCGCGGCGCCCCTCGACAGCCGCCCGGCTGTGGCCGGCGCTGACCGCCGCCTGGGTCGGCACGGGCGTCCTGGCCTGCGGGGGCGGCTGGCTGCTGATGGGTTCCCTCGCCGGCGGCGCGCTAGGCGGGAGGGCGACCGGTGGGATGATGCTCGCCTATACGTGCCAGACGCTCGCCGGGGCGGTCCTGGCCGCACTGGGGGCGCGGGAGCTGGTGCGGCGGACGCGGCCGGGACCCGTGCCGATGCGCGAGGTGCGCGGTGCTGGGGCGGCCCCGCAGAGCGGATGAGCACCTCGGAACAGCGGGCGGCGGGAGGGGGGACGGGGTTGACGACCGGGCGGCCGGGTGAGCGGGGCGTGTGGCGGACGCTGGGGCTGCGGTGGGTGCACCTGCTCCAGGGCGGGGCGCAGTTGATGCCCTTCTACCTGCTGACGGTGGTGCTCCTCGGCATCGTACGGCCGGAAGCGGCCCAGGGGTTCGGCTCGCAGCCGCGGGTGCAGTTCCTGACGTTCGCCCTCTCCCTGCCGCTGGTGGCGGTGGGCGGGCTGCTGCCCCTCGTCCGGGCGCTGGAGTCGGCGTCGGCCCGCACCCTGTGCGGCGTGCCGGCCCACGAGCCGACCGCCGGACCGGCCGGCTCGTGGGCGGCCCGGCGCCGCTCGGCGGCGTGGTTCACGCTGCACGTGAGCCTGGGCGGGCTGGTGAGCGGGGCGTCACTGGCGGTGCCGCCGATGGCCGTCGTCCTGCTGGTCTGCCCCCTCGTCCCCGGGCTGCGCGCCCAGCGCTGGGTCTGGCCGTGGGAGCACGCGGGCAGCGCGCTGTGGGCGGCACCGCCGGCCGGGGCGGCGCTGCTGGCGCTCCTGCTGGCGGCGGTGTACGGGGCGGGCGCCCTGCTGACGCGCTGCGCGCCCGTCCTGCTGGGGCCCACCCCCGCCGACCGGCTGGCCGCCGCCGAGCGCCGGGCGGCGGACCTGGCGGTCCGCAACCGGCTGGCGCGCGAGCTGCACGACTCGGTCGGGCACGCGCTCAGCGCCGTGACCCTCCAGGCGGGCGCCGCGCGCCGGGTCCTCCAGGCCGATCCGGGGTTCGTACGGGAGGCGCTGGCCGCGATCGAGGAGACGAGCCGGGGCGCCGTCGCGGAGCTGGACGCGGTCCTCGGCATCCTGCGGGAGGGAGGTACCGCCAAGCACGCCGAGGCCGTCGGCCCCACGCTGGCGACCGGCCTGGAGTCGCTGCTCGCGCGCACCCGCGCCACCGGCACCGAGGTCCAGGTGCGGATCGACGAGGCGCTGGGGCCGCCCGCGGCGCTGGACGAGAGGGTGTCGGCCGAGGCGTTCCGCGTGGTGCAGGAGGGACTGAGCAACACGCTGCGGCACGCCCCCGGCGCCGCCGTGCGCGTCCTGCTGGAGCACCGGCGGGAGGAAACCGGGGGACGCGGGGGGCGCAGGGGGCGCGAAGGGGACGGCGGCCGTGCGGGAGACGGGGATCGAGAGGCATCCCGGGGAGGGGAGAGGACGTTGAGGGTGACGATCGAGAACGCGACGGACGGGACCCGCCCCGCGTCCCGCCGCTCGGGCGGGCGCGGACTGGCCTGGATGGCCGAGCGGGCGGCACTGCTGGGCGGCACGGTGGCCGCGGGCGAGGAGGACGGCGTGTGGCGCCTGACCGTCCGGCTGCCGCTGACGGCCTCCCGGACAAAGGCGGCACGGTGACGGCGCCCGTCCTGCGGGTCGTCCTGGCGGACGACGAGCGGATGGTCCGCACGGCGCTGCGGGCGATCCTGACGACCGAGCCGGGCATCGAGGTGGCGGGCGAGGCGGCGGACGGCGACGAGGCGGTCTCCGTGGTGCGCGAGCTGCGTCCCGACGTGGTGCTGATGGACGTCCGTATGCCGCGGATCGACGGCATCCGCGCCACCGAGCACCTGGTGGGCACCATGGGCGCCGACGCGCCGCGCGTCCTCGTCCTGACGACCTTCGAGAACGACGCGTACGTCTACGACGCGCTGCGGGCGGGCGCCCATGGCTTCCTGCTCAAACGGGCCACGGCAAAGGAGCTGGTCGCCGGCGTCCGGGTGGTCGCGCAGGGCGACTCGCTGCTGTTCCCCTCCGCGGTCCGCGCCCTGGCGGCCCACCACGCGAGCGACCGCCGCGCCGAGGCGCTGACGGCCCGGCTCACGGAGCGGGAGGCGGACGTGCTGCGGCTGATGGCCCAGGGGCTGACGAACGCGGAGATCGCCGGGCGCTTCACGGTGAGCACGGCGACGGTGAAGACACATGTGGCCGCCGTCCTGGCCAAGCTCGGCGCCCGGGACCGCACCCAGGCGGTGATCCTGGCCTACGAGCACGGGGTGGTCACCCCGTGCCGGGAGAGTGGTGGGCGGCCCGGTGGTGGATCCGCCACAGGTGGAAGTTGTGGCCGACCAGCGGACCGCCGAGCACCACGAAACCCACCCCGATGAACCAGGACTGCACGATCAGCAGGGTGCCGGCGGGACCGTTGGTCTTCGTGCTGCCGATGATCATCGGTGAGAAGACCAGCGAGGAGAAGACCCGCAGTCCGGCCAGCCCCACCATGGTCGCCACGGCGCCCGGGAACAGGGCCGACCACCGCACCCGGCCGCCCAGCAGGAGGAACTGCCCCCACCAGAAGAAGAGCACCCCGAAGAGGACCGTGAGGAACACCCGGGCGGCGATCTCCCCGGTCCCCCGGCGCAGTACCGCCTCGCTCTCCACCTCGGCGAAGAGGAATGCGGTCAGTGCGGCGAGCCACACGCCCTGCCGCCACAATTTGTGCCAGCGGCCGGGCGGAAGTGCCCAGATCATTTCGTAACTGTTCTGCACGCTCGCCGCGAAACTCAGTCCGAAAACGCCCAGCAGTACCGCGCTGAGCACACTGGTGGTGCTGATGACCTGCTGCGGGGCGGAGAAGAGGCGGTGCACGGCGCGGGCGGCGGACCGGTTCTCCAGCCCCATTCCGTTGACGATCCACGCCTCGAATCCCGCGTGGTGCACCGGGTCGAGGGCGGCCACCACGATCAGCAGCGGGACCATGGAGACGAAGCCGAGGGTGCCGAACGCCATCGCCCTGCGCATCAGCTCGAATTCGGTGCCGTGCCGCCACAGACGGCCGCCCAGGGACTGTTCCGCACGCTGTTTCAGGGTCGGCCACCGACCGAACACGCCCGCACCTCCCTCAAGGGGCCCGTCATTATCCCAAGCCGGCAGTCCGGTGAACCGCCAGCCACGCCGCCTCACCCGCCCCGCGGGCCACGCTGTTTCAACGGCGGTGTTCCGGTGACATAGGAAATGCGTGCCCATCCCGCGCCGACCGCACCTCCCGCCTCCCCCGCGCCGCGGGCGGGGCAGGTGCCGCGCGCGGGTCCGGTGCCGCGCGCGGGTCCGGTGCCGCAGGCGGCTCCGGTGCGTCGCGGGAGCCCCGCGCCGCGTGCGAGGCGGCGTCCGGAAGCGGACCGAGCGCCTCTTCGGCGGCCTTCCCGCGGCGCGGGCCGCGATGACGATGGCCGCCGTGCTCGCACTCGACGGCGCGGACAAGGGGACCGTCTCGGCGATGGCCGGTCCCCTCTCGGACGCCTTCGGCATCGGTTACGCCGCGATGGGCCTGCTGGTGTCCGTGGTCGCCTTCGTCGGGGCCGCGTGCACGGTGCCCTTCGGTCTGCTGGCCGACCGGGTGCGGCGGACCCGGCTGCTGGTCGTCACCGTCGCGCTGTGGGGGCTGGCGACGCTGGTGTCGGGCGCGGCGACGTCGTACACGTGGCTGCTGGTGGCCCGCGCGTTCCTCGGCGCGGTCACCGCCAGCTCGGGGCCGGCCGTCAGCTCCCTGGTCGGTGACTTCTTCCCGGCCCGGCGGCGCGCCCGGATGCTGGGGTTCGTCGTCGGCGGGGAACTGTTCGGGACCGCCCTCGGGTTCGCCGTCTCCAGCACGGTCGGCAGCGCCCTGGGGTGGCGGTACGCCTTCTGGTGGCTGGTGCTGCCCACGGCCGCGCTGGTGTGGACCCTCGCCCGGCTGCCGGAGCCCGCCCGCGGGGAGCAGGCCGGCCTCCGCGCGGACACCCGGGACACGGACGGGGCAGCGGGCGGGAACGGCGGCAGCGGGGGCGGTGGAGGCGGTGGCACCGGGGACGGCCGCAGCGGGGACGGCGGCGCCGGGGACGGTGAGGGAGAGGACGGACAGCGGCCCGGGGCCCGTATCGACATGCCGCCGGACCCGCGCTTCGTCCTGCACTCCGACCCGCGTGCGCTCCCGGCCTGGCGGACGGTGCTCTACGTGCTGCGGATCCCCACCAACCTGGTGCTGATCATCGCCTCGGCGCTGGGCTACTTCTTCTTCGCGGGACTGCGCGCCTTCGCCACGGTCTTCACGACCGACCAGTACGGCGTCAGCACCTCCGTGGCCGGCTCCCTCGTCCTGGTTGTCGGGGCGGGCGGCGTGTGCGGGGTACTGCTCGGCGGGCGGGCCTCCGACCGGCTGCTGGCGCGCGGGTACGTCCACGCGCGGATCCTGGTGCCGATCGTCTGCCTGCTGGCCGTACCGCTGCTGGTGGGCCCCGCACTGCACAGCACCACCCTGGCGGTCGCGCTGCCGCTGCTGCTGTGCGGGACGGCGTTCCTGGGGGCGGTGAACCCGCCGCTGGACGCGGCACGGCTGGACATCGTGCCGCACATGCTGTGGGGCACGGCCGAGGGCACCCGCACCGTGCTGCGCACCCTGAGCGAGGCACTGGCCCCCACCCTGTTCGGCTATGTCGCCGACCACCTGTTCGCGGGCAGGCACGCGCTGGAGTACACCCTGCTTCTCTCCCTCGTCCCCCTGCTGGCCGCCTCCCTCATCGGCCTGCCCGCGCTGCGCACCTATCCTCGCGACGTCGCCACCGCCGACGCCTCCACGGCGAACGTGCGTGCGGGGCGGGAGGCGCGGCGGACGGGATGATCCCAAGGGCCAGGACGAGATGAGAATGTCCTGAGAAGGACCTGCGGCAGGAACCCGCGACCGCCCCGCTCACGTTCTCGTACGGGATGAACAGGACAATCAGGCGTGCGGGCATCGTCACCCTGCTCCTGGTGATGGCTCTGCTGCTGCGGGTCACCTGGGTGCAGATGGTGCACGGCGAAGCACTCGCGGACGACGACAAGAACCGGCGCAACACACTGGAGGAGTACGCACGGCCCTTCGGGGACATCATCGTGGGCGGCAAACCCGTCACCGGCTCCGAGCGCGCCGAGGACGGCGGTGACCTGCGCTACCAGCGCACGTACACCGACGGCCCGCTCTACGCGCCCGTCACCGGTTTCTCCTCGCAGGTGCGCGGGGCCACCCAGCTGGAGGGCATCTACCAGGACGTGCTCGACAGCACCGACGACCGGCTCAAGGACCCCCTCGACCTGCTGACCGGCGACAGCGCCGAACCCGGCGACGTCCTCACCACCATCGACCCGGCCGTCCAGCGCGCCGGGTACGAGGCGCTGGGCGACAAGAAGGGCGCCGCCGTGGCCGTCGACCCGGACAGCGGCGAGCTGCTGGGCGTCGTCAGCTCCCCCTCCTTCGACCCCACGACGATCAGCGGCAGCGGCAAGGACGACGACGCGGCCTGGAAGAGGCTGACCGCGCGCAGCGGCAACGGCAAGCACGACGACAAGCCGACGCTCAACCGGGCGCTGCGCCAGGCGGTGCCGCCCGGCTCCACGTTCAAGCTGGTCGTGGCCGCCGCGGCGCTGGAGAACGGGCTGTACGCGTCGGTGGACGAGCCGACCGACAGCCCCGACCCGTACACCCTCAAGGGCACCTCCACGGTGCTGCACAACGAGAACCGCTCGGCGCCCTGCGAGAACGCCAGCCTGCGCACCGCGCTGCGCTACTCGTGCAACAACGTCTTCGCCAAGCTGGCCACCGACCTGGGCGCCGGGAAGGTCCGCGCACAGGCCGAGAAGTTCGGCTTCAACGACGCGAAGCAGGACGTGCCCGTCCGCGCCGCCAAGAGCAACTTCCCCGCGAAGATGGACGACGCGCAGACCGGCCTCTCCGGCGTCGGGCAGTACGAGGTCACCGCCACCCCGCTCCAGATGGCCATGGTCTCGCAGGCCATCGCGAACGGCGGCGAACTGGTCGACCCGCACATGGTCTCCCGCGTGCAGGACGCGAGCGGGCACACGCTGGAGTCCCACGAGAACCCCGCCTCTCACCGGGTGATGAGCCAGGACACCGCCTCCAGCTCCGGTCGGCGATGCGTACGGTGGTCACGAAGGGCACCGGCGGCAACGCGCGGATCGACGGCCTCACCGTCGGCGGCAAGACAGGAACGGCGCAGCACGGAGTGGACAACAGCGGTACGCCCTACGCCTGGTTCACCTCCTGGGCCGAGACCGGCAGCGGCAAGAAGGTCGCGGTGGCCGTCGTCGTCGAGGACTCCGACGCCGCCCGCGCCGAGGTCAGCGGCAACGGCCTCGCGGCCCCCGTCGCCGCGAAGATGATGAAGGCCGCGCTGCGCTGAGGCGGACCGCCGCCACCGGCAGCGCCCGCCGCCAGGAGGGAGACCGACCATGTCCGAGAACCACCCGGCCGCCGGGCCCGCACCCCGCACCGTTCTGCTCACCGGCGCCGCGGGGGGCGTGGGCACACTGATGCGCGACCTGCTGCCCGCCTACGGGTACGAGCTGCGGCCCACGGACCTGCGTCCCGTCGAGGGCGCGCCCGAGGCGCTCACGCTGGACCTGGCCACCGCGGACGACGACGCGCTCCGCACGGCCCTACGGGGCGTGGACGCGGTCGTCCACCTGGCGGCCATCTCGCAGGAGGCCGACTTCGCCCGCATCCTCGCCGCCAACATCCGCGGCACCCAGGCGCTCTACGAGGCGGCGCGCGCCGAGGGCGTGCGCCGCCTGGTGGTCGCCTCCTCCCACCACGCGGTGGGCTTCACACCCGTACCCGGCGAAGACGCACCGCCCGTCCCCGTGGAGACCCCGCACCGCCCCGACACCTTCTACGGCCTGTCCAAGGCGTTCGGCGAGGACCTCGCCCAGCTCTACTGGGACCGCCACGGCATCGAGACCGTCTCCGTCCGCATCGGCTCCTGCTACCCCGAGCCGGCCTCCGTGCGGATGCTGTCCACCTGGCTGAGCCCCGGCGACGCCGCCCGCCTCTTCCACGCCGCGCTCACCGCCCCGCACGTCGGCCACACCGTCGTCTACGGCTCCTCCGCCAACACCCGGCTGTGGTGGGACCTGGCCCCCACCCGCGCCCTGGGGTACGAGCCGCGCGACGACTCCGAACGGTACGCCGCCGAACTCATCGCCCGGCACGGCGAGTTGGACACCTCGGCCGCCGACCAGTCCCGGCTCGGCGGCCACTTCTGCACCGATCCGCCGAGGTGGCGGCCCTGAGGGGACACCGGCGCGCACTCCCCCACCGGGCATGATGGGGCCCGCAACGGAACGACCACGGGGAGGAACGCCATGCCCACCACACCGCTCGCCCCTCTGACCCGGCTCGCCGAAGCGGACGGCGCCGGATCCGACACCCTCTCCGACGCCCTGTCCGACCTCGCGCACTCCGGGCTGGTGAGCTGGCTGATCCTCGGACTGGTCGCGGGCACGGTGGCCAAGATCCTGCTGCCCGGCCGCGATCCGGGCGGCGTGGTGGGCACCGCCCTCATCGGCATCGCGGGAGCCTTCCTCGGCGGCTGGCTCTCCGCCACCTTCCTCGACCGGCCCATAGCCAACAACGTTGTCGACCCCGGCCTGTGGGTGGCCGCCATCGCCGGCTCCCTCATCCTCCTGATCGCCTACCGCCTCCTCTTCGGTCACTCCCGCGAACGCCGCTGAGCAGTCGCCCCACCTCGCGCCGACCGCCGGCGGGGTGCCGACCACGGCGGGGCACCGCTTGACGCGGTCACCCGTGCTGGGTGGGTGCGGTGCGGACGGTGCGGGACCGTCCGGTGCCGGTCCTTCGGGGGCCGGGAGGCGTGGGCGCTGCCCGGGAGGCGGGGACCGAATGGTAGAAACGCCGAGGAAGAACACCCGCTCCGCGGAAAGGAGGCGCCATGTCGTCCAAGCGTCGGCGCAAGAAGAGGGCTCGTCGTAAGAACGCGGCCAACCACGGCCGTCGGCCCCAGTCCTGAGCGCGGCTCCCCGCGTGCGGCAGCACCGCGCGCGGGGAGTCCCTCGGCGCCGGGTGCCGGTGCCGGGCGCCGGTGTCCGGACCCGTGACCGGCCCGGGCCAATTCCTCCCGGGCGGCACCGAGTTGGCGGAGCACGCCCGTGTCCTTCCGCGACCCCGCCTCGTTGTGAGGCCATGAGCACTCGTCTTTTCACCCGACGCCTCGCCGGTACCGCCGCTGCCGCCACCGCGGTGGCCCTCCCGCTGCTGGCCGCGCCGGCCGTGGCCGCCCAGCCCGCGACGGGGAGGCCGGTGCCCGAGCGTCCCGCCCCCAGCACGCTCTACCTGACCGTCTCCGGCCCGCAGCAGGTGTGGGGGCACGGGGCCCGCCTCACGTGTGACCCGAACCCGCGCGGCAGCCATCCGAGGGCGGCCGAGGCGTGCGCGGCGCTCGACCGGGCCAACGGCGACCTCGATGCCCTGCCGGGCGACCCCGGCCTGTGCACCATGGAGCACGCCCCGGTGACGGTCTCCGCCCGCGGCACCCACGAGGGCCGCCCTGTCACCTGGGAGAAGACGTACCCCAACTCCTGCGCCCTGCACCGGGCGACGGGCCCCGTCTTCGACTTCTGAGCCCGACCGGCTGCCGGGCATGCCGCCCCGGGTTTCCGAGTCCGTCCAGGACCCCGGGGCACACGCGAGCCGGCCCGGCCCGGCCGGGCGGTTCCGGGGAGGATCCGCACGGCCGGGCCGGCTCGGCGGCCCGGGGCCGGATCACAGCGCGGCGGCGCCCGGCTTGACCATGCCCCGCACCGTGCGGGAGTCGACGAACTCGCCCAGCGCCGTCATCTCCCACTCGCCGGAGAACTGGCGGATGAACTTCGCCATCAGCACCCCGGTACGGGGCTCGGACTGGGTCAGGTCGAAGCGGACGAGCTCCGCCCCGGCGCCGTCGAGGAGCCGGCAGTACGCCTTGGCGACGTCCGTGAACTTCTGGCCGGAGAAGGAGTTCACGGTGAAGACCAGCCCGGTCACCTCGGGCGGCAGGTCGCCGAGGTGGACGGTGATCACTTCGTCGTCCCCGGCGCCCTCGCCCGTGAGGTTGTCGCCCGAGTGCTGGATGACACCGCCGAGGATGGCGAGCTTGCCGAAGTAACAGGCGTCGATCTTCTTGCGGTTGGCGTCGTAGGCGATGACCGAGGCGTCCAGGTCGATGTCCTTGGCGCGCCGGCCCGCGCGGAAGACCGGCTCCCAGCCGAGCCCCATCCGCACGGAGGTGAGCAGCGGCTGCCCTCCCTTGACCAGGGAGACCGTCTGGTTCTTCTGGAGGCTGACCCGCCCCTTGTCCAGATTGATCTTCCCCGTCGAGGCGGCGGGCGGCGCGGGGG
>NZ_VJOK01000001.1:1527414-1592720 GCF_013302895.1 Streptomyces albus subsp. chlorinus
CGGCCGGCGCGGCGGGGGTGGCCGGTGCGGCGGGGGTGGCCGGCGAGGCGGCGGGCTCCTCGACGTTCACCCCGAAGTCGGAGGCGATCCCGCCCAGTCCGTTCGCATACCCCTGCCCGACGGCCCGTACCTTCCAGGCGCCGTTCCTGCGGTAGATCTCCACCACCAGCAGCGCCGTCTCGGCACCCAGCCGCGGCGGGGTGAAGGTGGCGAGCACGGCACCGCTCGCCGCGTCGCGGACCGTGGCCGTCGGCTCCGTCCCCGCGAAGGTGGCACCGGGGGTGTCGAGGCTCGCGGTGACGACGACCTTGTCGATCTCGGCGGGAACGGACCCGGTCTCCACGGTGATGGTGTCAGCGGCACCGCTGCTGTGCGTCACGCCGGGCGCGGTCGGCTGGTTGTAGAAGACGAAGTCGTCGTCCGAGCGCACCTTGCCGTCCGTGCTCAGCAGCAGGGCCGAGACATCGAGCTTGGTGGGTGCGGTCACGTCCACCGCCACGCGCTGTGCGGTCAGCGGCAGGTTGGAGCCGGGAGTCATTGCGGTCATGCCGAAGGTAACGACCGGCCGTGCTTTGCGGTTCCTTTGCCGAGGGACCGGTTCCGCCGCGGCCGGGCGCGCACCGGTACTGCCGGGCAGGCACCGGGCAACCGGCGCCGGGCCCGCCGGGCGACGTACAGTGCAGTAGACAGGACGGTTTACCGCCGCGCGTGGGCGCGGTGGGGTGGACCAGGGGATGGGAAGGAGCCGGTGAGCGGTGGAGACGGGAACGGCCGGGCCCGACGGGCTGACTCCGGGGGCCCGCAAGATCCTGGACGCGGCGAGCGCCCTCTTCTACGAGCGCGGCATCACAGCCGTGGGTGTGGACCTGATCGCCAGGGAGGCGGGGACCACCAAGAAGACCCTCTACGACCGGTTCGGCGGCAAGGACGCGCTGATCGCCGCGTACCTTAGTGAGCGCGACCGCCGCTGGCGGTCCTGGCTGACCTCCTGGGTGGACGGAGGGGAGGCACCCGCCGGACCGCGCGGGAAAATGCTGGCGACCTTCGACGCGCTCGCCGAGTGGACCCGGCGCAACAACGCGCGGGGCTGCGGCTTCGTCAACGCCGCCGCCGAGCTGCCCGATCCCTCGCACCCGGGGCGGCGCGTGATCACCGAGCAGAAGCACTGGCTGCGTGGCTATCTGTACGAGCTGTGCGTGGCCGCGGACGCGGCCGATCCCGGACGGCTGGCCGACGAGCTGACGCTGCTGCACGAGGGCGCCACGGTGCTGCACGGGCTCGGTGTCGTCGACGACCCGGTCGCCGCCGCACGCGCGCTGGCCGAGCAGGCGCTGGACCGGGCGGGAGCGGCCGACGGGCAGCGGGCCGGGCACCCGCGTCGGGGCCGGAGAACCGATGTGCGTCACGATCGCGCCTGACGCAACCTGGAAGTATGAGTTCGCTCATAGTCGTCCACCCTCCCTCCCCGGAAGGCGGCCGCCGTGTCACGTCGCACGGTGAGACGCTGGGGACCGCGTACGGTCTGACGGACCTGATCGAGTATCTCGGCCGTACGGGCCTGGACGTCGCGACGATCGACCTCTACGACGACGCGATCATCGACTGGCGCGGCGGGAATCACCTGGTCTGGGGACGCGAGGCGGAGTGAGGACGGTACCGCCGGGCGGATGAGGAGAGCCCGGGCGGCGAAGGGAGGGGACGACGTGCGCCGGGACGGAGCCGGGAACGGACGGCACGGGCACGACAGGCGCGGGATGGACACCTGCGGGAACCGCACGTGTGGGAACCACACCTGCGGGAACGACACGTGCGGCCAGGGGGACGGGAACGGGGGCCGGGGTCCGCGGGGGACGGCGTTCCCCTGGGTATGGCTGGTGCCCGGGCTGCTGACGCTGGCGGGGCTCGTGGCGTGGGGCATCGTCGTCTATCCCCGCCTTCCCCCTCAGGTGCCACAGCACTTCGGCAGCGACGGTGTGGACGCGTACGCGGACAAGTCCGTCGGCAGCGTCTTCCTGCCCGTCCTGGTGCACGCGGGGGCGCTCGCCCTGGTGGCCGGGACGGCGTACGCCACCCTGCGGGTGACGCCGGCGTCCGAGCTGGGACCCGGTCGGCGCGCCTTCGGCCTCGTCAACCGGCCGAGCACCCGGGAGGGCGCGCGGCGCATCGCCAAGGCGCAGCTCTTCCTCGGGTTCTGCCTGGGGCTGACGATGGCCGGGAGCTGCAAGCTGATGTGGGACACCGCACCGCACCGGCGGGGCGCGGCCACGGCCGGCCCGCTCGTCCTCGTCCTGGCGCCCCTCGCCGTGGGCACCCTCGCGGTTCTCGGGGCGGCCCTGTGGGACCGCCGTTCCGTCCCCGCGGCGAAGACAAAGAAGGCGACGGGGACGGAGACCGGCGGCGGACCGCACAGGCCGCCTAGCGCCGGCTGAACGTCTCCAGCTCCCGGCTGGTGGAGATCAGCTCCCTGGCCTCCTCCTCGGTGCTGACCATGGGCTGCGAGCCGTGCAGCGGGACCCCCGCGCTCTCGGGCATGAAGCGGACGGCGAGCAGGCCGATCAGACCGCTGGCGATCAGATAGACGCCGGGCAGCAGATTGGTGCCCGTGGCGCTGACCAGGCCCTCGGTGATCAGCGGCGTGGTGCCGCCGAACGCGGCGACGGAGAAGTTGAAGCCGATCCCCATGGCCGCGTACCGCACGCTCGTGGGGAAGAGCGCGGGCAGCGTCGCGGCGGAGGGTGCGGCGAACCCGGCGAGCAGCGTGGCCAGGACGAGCACGCCGAGGGCGGGCAGCACCCAGCCGTCGGAGCGGATCAGCATGAAGGACGGCACGGCCAGCACGATCTGGCCGATCGCCGCCCAGCGGTAGACCGGGCGGCGGCCGACGCGGTCGCTCAGCCGCCCCATGAAGGTGATCAGCACGACCACCCAGACCATGCCGACCAGCACCAGTACGTCGGAGGTGGTCCCCGGCCTGTCCAGCACCTCGGTCTGGTAGGTCGGCAGATAGCCGGTGACCATGTAGTTGGTCACGTTGTAGAGCAGCACCAGGCCGACGCAGATCAGCAGCGGCTCCCAGTGCTTGCGCAGGATGGTGCGGAACTCGTGCCGGTTGGTCTCCCGCTCCGCCAGCTTCTGGTCGTGCTCGTCCAACTGCTGCTGGAAGGCGGGGGACTCCTCCAGTTTGAGCCGCATGTAGAGGCCGATCAGGCCCAGCGGACCCGCGATCAGGAAGGGGACGCGCCAGCCCCAGGAAAGCATCTGGGCGTCGGTCAGCGCCAAGTTGAGCAGCGTGACGAGGGCCGATCCGAGCGCGTAGCCGACGAACGTGCCGAAGTCGAGCCAGCTGCCGAGGAAGCCGCGCCTGCGGTCGGGGGAGAACTCCGCGATGAAGGTGGTGGCGCCGCCGTACTCGCCGCCGGTGGAGAAGCCCTGGAGCATCCGCGCGACGAGCAGCAGGATGGGCGCCGCGATACCGATGGTGGCGTAGCTGGGGATGAAGCCGATCAGGAAGGTGCCGAACGCCATCAGGATCATCGTCGCGGCGAGCACCTTCTGCCGCCCCAGCTTGTCGCCGAGCGGCCCGAAGAAGAGCCCGCCCAGCGGGCGGACGACGAACGCCGCGGCGAAGGTCGCGAACGAGGCCAGCAGCTGTGCCGCGTCCGAGGCCCCCGGGTAGAAGACCTTGCCGATGGTGGCGGCCAGGTAGCTGTAGACGCCGAAGTCGAACCACTCCATGCAGTTGCCGAGCGCCGAGGCGGTCACCGCCCGCTTCAGCATCGGCTCCTCGACGACCTGCACGTCGTCCTTGGTGAACGGCCTGCCTTTGCGGCGCAGCCTGCGCACCAGTTCGTCGCGCACCTGGCGTGGCAGCTCGGCGACCGCTTGGGGTACGTGCCGGGCCGCCGCCTTGCCCCCCGGTTGTCGCTTGGGGCTCTCTGTCACGTCGGCATTCACACCCTTTGTTCCGTATGGCCGAAAGGCTGGATCTGCTCGATCGTACGGAAAGGCCCGAGCGGATCCCGGAACCGGGTTGCCGGACTCGCCGCATCACACACGCGAACCGGCACACAGCGGACGTGCCGGTCCGGTGAAGGCGCCAGGGGCACCCCGGTCGGCTCCGGACCGCCATGCCCCCCCGGGCGCCCACAACACCGCGGGCGCCCAGGACGCCCGGGACACCACGAGCCCGGCGGCCGACGCCGGACCCGGCCGAACCCGCCCCCGGACGACGACGAAGCTGAGACCGGGCGCCCGCCCCCGCGGACGACGACGAAGCTGACCAGGCCCGCCCCCGCGGACCCGGCGGCCGAGGCCCGGCCGCGCCTCGGCCGCTCAGCAGACGCCGTCGTCCGGCTTCGGGTTGGCGAGCCCGGCGTACGGCCGCAGCCGCAGACCCACCCAGGTGCCGGCGAGCGCGACGGCGCCCCACAGCCAGCCGTGCAGACTACCGGACGCGATACCGGCGAGGTACGCGCCGATGTTGCAGCCGCCCGCCAGCCGTGCCCCGATCCCCATCAGGATGCCGCCGAGCACGGCCGCGCCGGCGGTCCGCCAGGCGACGCCCTTGTGCAGCGTCCACACGCCGCCGGCCGCCGCGGCGACGGCGGCGCCGATCATGATGCCGAGATCGGTGAGGCTGGTCTTGTCGGCCAGCACCGGGCCGGACAGCGCCTCGGCGTTGCCGGGCTGCTTCCAGTACGCCCAGCTCTCGGGCGAGCCGCCCAGCGCCGCTACGATCTTGGACCCCCACAGCGCGAACGCGCTGGTCACACCCCAGGCGCCACCCGACACGAGCAGCACGGCGGCACCCAGTACGGCCAGCACCAGGGCGCCGACGGCCAGCGGCCACGAGCCGCGCACCACGCGCGCCAGCGTGCCGCGCGCCGACGGCGGCACGCCGACCGGCGGCGGAGTGCGCCGGGCCTGGACCCGGCGCGAGACCAGCACCACGAGCGCGAGCAGCGCCAGCGTCACCGCCAGCGACCCGCCCCAGCCCAGGTGGTCGGAGAAGAGCACCGGGTCGAAGGCCGGCAGATCGCTCCAGAGGCCGTACTGCCAGGCGGCGAGGGTCGAGCCGACGACGAAGCCGCCCAGCGTCAGCACGATCGTGCTCTGGCCCGAGCCGACGGCGAACAGGGTCCCGGAGGCGCAGGCGCCGCCGAGCTGCATTCCGACGGCGAAGAGGAAGGCGCCCAGCAGCAGCCCGATCCCGATCGGCCCGGCGCTGGGTGCGGGCGCCGAACCGAACAGTCCCGTGCCGGTTCCGATGACCAGGGCGAACAGGGTGGCCGTCGTGCCGAGCAGCAGCGCGTGTGCCCGCAGCCCGGTGCCGTTCCCGACGGCTATCAGCTGCCGCCAGGCCGAGGTGAACCCGAAGCGCGAGTGGAAGAGGCCGACGCCCAGGCCGATACCGAGCAGGAGCAGGACGCCCGGCTTGGTGCCGTGCGCGGACCACACGTAACCGGTCAGCGCCAGCCCGATCACCAGCGCGACACCGAGCGGCACCCACCGCACGGCGGGCGCGGCGGGCGCCTCGGGCGCGGGCAGCCGGGTCGGCGCGGGACCGGGCAGCACCGAACGGGAAGGAGCCTGGCGGGGAGAGGGCGGGGAAGCGGTTGTCACAACAGTCTCCGTGCGAAGGCGGGGAGGGGTGAGCGGGAGGGGAGCCACTGGGGCCGAGCGACGGGAGGCCCGGGAGAGCGGGGCGGAGACGGCGCCGTCTCACGGACCGAGACGCGTCCTGGACGCGCGCGAAAAGGCCGGGGTGCGCGTGCGCCGTCAGCGGCGGAAGCGGCGACAGAGCGCGTCGTCCACGCTCCACGCGGTGGCCGCGAAGAGCGTGAGCGCGAGTGCCAGCAGGCACGCGGGTCCGGACATGAAGGCAACGGTAAAGCACGTGGCTGGTTTCGTACGGCCGCATCTCGCTTCGCGAGACAGAAGATGAGACGCGAGGTCCGCAACAGAGCCGGCCGCCCGGCTCGACCGGTTCCCCCAGATCAGCCTGAGGGCCGTCCTGGCGTCGCTGCACGCCCAGAGGGCCCTGCCCGAACCGGCGGGCCTCGCCCAGGAGTGCGCCCACGGCGCCGAGGCGGCCGGGGAGGCGCACGAGCGCGGCTCCGCCTCCGCCACCGGAGGGGCCCGCCGCTGCTCGTTCGACACCGCACGCCCGGGCGGAAACGGAAAGGCCCGGTCCCTCCCCCACTGACTCCGTGGGAAGGGACCGGGCCTCCTCGACCGGACGGCCCTCAGCGGCAGGCGGGCCTCGACCCGCGCCGACGGCTCGACCGGCGCGGTCGGTCCTCAGGGCGGCAGGCGGGCCTCGTCGGCCCGGCGGCCGTCAGCGGGAGCGGGCCTTGAAGGCGGCCTTGCGGGCTGCCTTCGCGACGTGCTTGTCGGGATGCACCCGGCCCATGGTCTCCAGCACGTCCCCGGTGGCGGGGTGGTCGACCCGCCACGCCTTGTCGAAGAACCCCGTGTGCTGGTCGACCAGGTCCCGCACCAGTTCGCGGAGTTCCTCGGGCTCGCCCGCGGTCGCGACCTGGGCGGCGATGGTGTCGATGGTCAGCCAGAAGACCATCTCCTCGTCGGGCTGGGGCACCTCGGCCGCACCGCGCTCCGCGAGCCAGACCCGGGCCAGCCCGCCCAGTTGCCGGTCGTCGAGCACCTCGCGCAGCGCGGGCTCGGCGTCGGGGCCGGCCAGGGAGAGGGCCTGCTGGCAGGCGAGGCGGCGCACCGGTGCCTCCTCGTCGCTGCCGCGCGCCGCCGCCAGGAGTTCGCGGGCCGCGGCCGGCGTGCCGCCGTCGCCCCGGGCGGCGAACCAGCCCTCGATCTCGCTGCGCGCGTTGTCCTCCGTGTAGACGGGCAGGGCGGCCAGCAACCGGTCCGCCGCGGCGCCGGCGAGGTCGCCCACCGCGGGGACGTCCATGCCGGCCTGCCGCATCCGTTCCCGGACACCGTGCAACCCCAGCGGGGTGAGCCGCACCATGCCGTACCGGGAGACGTCCTCCTCGCCGAGTTCACCGAGTTCACCGAGTTCACCGAGTTCACCGAGTTCACCGAGTTCGCCGAGGTCACCGTGTTCGCCGAGGCCGCCGAGGTCCGCGCCCGGCTGCTCGCCGCCCGGCGTCCGGCGCCCCTCTCCGAAGGCATCGGCCTCGCCGGACTCGCCGGTCTCGTCGGCCTCCTGGGTGAGGGCCTCGTCCACCGGCTGGTACTCGACCAGACCGGTCGGCTCCAGCATGCGGAACTGCTCGTCCAGCCGCATCATCGCCGTCGAGACCTCTTCGAGTACCTCGTCGGTGGGCTCGTCCATCCCCTCGGGGACGATCATGGACGCCGCCAGCACGGGGAGGGGGACCATGGAGCCGGCCGCCACGGCGGGGTCGGTGGCCGTGAGCAGGTAGAGGTTGCCGAGCGCGCTGTCGAGCGCGGCGGTCTCCTCCTCGGGGTCCCAGTCCACGGCGTCGAGGTCGAGGGCGTCCGGGTCCACCTGGCCGTCCTCACCGATGGCCCCCTCGATGCCGCCCAGCAGCTCCTCGAAACTGGGGGTCGCGGCGTCCGCGAGGACCGTGTCCAGGCCGTTCTGCCACAGGTCGAGAATGTCGGCGGGCCCCGGCATGGCCGCGTCGGGGGCACCGGTGAGGCCGCCCAGTTCCTCGTCGGGGGTGGCCAGTCCGACGGGCTCGTCGCTGCTGGGCGGACCGTCGGTGCCGGCGTCCGGGCCGGCGCCGTCCGCCGCGTCGTCCTCCTCCACGGTCAACAGCCCCGTGTCGACGGCGAAGTTCCAGGCGTCGGCGGCGAGGGCCGGAGCCTCCTCGTCGCCGGTCAGACCCAGGTGTGCGGCGGCCTCCTTCAGCTGCTCGGACAGGAGTTCACCGCCGGCTCCCACCGGCACCCCCCGCGTCGCTGACCCGCTCCCGCGCGCCCAGCGGGTGAGTTCCACGGCGCGTGAGAGGAGCGGTGCGGCCAGTGCGTCCCGCGCCAGTTCGGCATCGGAGGGCAGCCGTACGGGCGGCAGGGTGGGACGGTCGTCACCGGTCATGTGGGGGTTCATCTCCTACGGGTCCTACGGGTTCGCCGGACGGTGCGGACCCCAGCGTAGACGGGTTCTGTACCCGGGTGCCCGAATCGTGCAGCGGCCACCTAACGGCCTGGTGACAGCCCGCGCCCCCGACCTGTCACGACCTTGACAACTGCCGTTCGCCCGCCATGCTTTACGCGCGTAAAGAATGCGCGCACAGTGCGTGCACACGCGACATGCGCCACGCGACACGTGCACACGTCGCCTGCGCACAGGTGTCACACGCGCACAGGCGCCGCATGTGCGCAAGCGTCACCTGTGCGCGCCCAGCGAGTGCGCGACCGTACGACAACAGCACGCCGCCCCGCCCCTCCTTCGTTCCGTACGTCCCCCACAACGTCCTCCGGAGGCTCTTCGTGCCGTCCCGATCCCCGTCCCGCTCCTCTTCCCACCCCGGGCCCCGTCCCTCGTCCCACCCCTCGTCCCGCTCCTCCTGGCGGCCGGGCCGGGCCGCGGCCCTGGTGGTCGCCGCCGTGTGCGCCACGCTGCCGGCCCTGCCCGCCTCGGCGGCGGCCCCGGCCGCCTCGTCCTCCCCCACGGCCCGCGCGCCCCGGATCCACGACATCCAGGGCACGACCCGGCTGTCCCCCCTGGCCGGAGAGCGCGTCACCGACGTGCCCGGCGTCGTCACCGGGGTGCGGGACTTCGGCCAGGCGCGCGGCTTCTGGCTCCAGGACCCGCACCCGGACCGGAACGCGGCCACCAGCGAGGGCCTCTTCGTGTTCACCGGCAAGGAGAGCCCCGGTGTCGCCGTCGGGGACGGTCTGCGGGTCAGCGGCCGGGTCACCGAGTTCTACCCCGGCGGAAAGGAGGCCGGCGGCCAGTCGGTCACCGAACTGACCGGCGCGTCCTGGAAGACGGACGGCACCCGGCGCGGCGGCGGGCTCCCGGCCGCCTTCCGGCTCACCCCGCGCTCCGTACCGGAGGCGTACGCGCCCGACGCCGGGGGCGGCAGCATCGAGAACCGCGCGCTGCGGCCCGGCCGGTACGCGCTGGACCGGTACGAGTCGCTGGAGGGCATGCGGGTGTCCGTACACGACGCGGGGGTCACCGGGCCCACCTCCCGCTACCACGACCTGTGGGTGACCACCGACCCCGGCCAGAACCCCACCCCGCGCGGCGGCACCCTCTACGGCGGCTACGAGGACCAGAACGGCGCCCGGATGAAGGTCTCCTCGCTCCTCCCGCTGGACGAGCACCCCTTCCCGCAGGCCGACGTCGGCGACGAACTGGACGGCACCACGGCAGGCCCGCTGGACTACGAGCAGTTCGGCGGCTACACGCTGCGCGCCACCACACTCGGCACGCACCGCGACAACCACCTGGAGCGCGAGCGGACCCGCAAGCAGCGCCGCGACGAACTGGCGGTGGCCACCTACAACGTGGAGAACCTCTCCCCCAGGTCCGACCCGGCCAAGTTCGCGCGGCTGGCCGAGGGCCTGGTCAGCAACCTCTCCTCCCCCGACATCGTCACCGTCGAGGAGGTCCAGGACGACACCGGCCCCGACGACGACGGCACGGTCGGCGCGCGCAAGACGCTCACCATGCTCACCGACGCCGTCGAGAAGGCGGGCGGCCCCTCCTACGCGTGGCGCCAGATCGACCCGGTCGACCAGGCCGACGGCGGCCAGCCGGGCGGCAACATCCGTGTCGCCTTCCTCTACAACCCCGAGCGGGTCTCCTTCACCGACCGCCCCGGGGGCGACTCGACGACTCCCGTGAAGGTCGTCGAGAAGGGCGGCAAGCCAGCGCTGTCCGCCTCGCCAGGGCGGATCGCGTCCCAGGACCCGGCGTGGAAGGCCAGCCGCAAGCCGCTGGCGGGCGAGTTCCGCTTCCGGGGCCGCACGGTCTTCGTCGTCGCCAACCACTTCAGTTCCAAGGGCGGCGGTGATCTGGACGGGGACCAGCCCATGGAGGGCCGCTTCCAGCCGCCGGCCAGGCACTCGGAACCGCAGCGCGTCGAGCAGGCGAAGCTGCTGAACGCCTTCGTACGGGACATCCGGGCGGTGGATTCCCGGGCCGTCGTCGTCGCGGGCGGCGACTTCAACGACTTCCCGTTCTCCCCCACCCTTAAGACCCTGCGCTCGGGCCACGCCCTCACCAGCCCGATGAACCAGCTGCCCGGCGACGAGCGCTACGGCTACGTCTTCAACGGCAACTCGCAGACGCTGGACCACCTGCTCACCAGCCCGGGTGCCGGGCGCCCCGACTACGACATCGTCCACATCAACGCCGAGTTCGCCGACCAGACCAGCGACCACGACCCGTCGGTGGTACGCCTCCCCCGGTAACCGCGCCGCTTGCCCGCCGCCACCGCCTGCCCGCCCTCACGGGCACCAGGACCGGGGCCCCGCCCGCCACCCGCCGACCCGCCCTGGGGCAGGGGCGCGTGCCGTGACAGCTCAGTGCCAGGCGGGCGGGGGCGGCGCCTGGGTGCCATGGGCGGGGTACGGCGGCGGGGTGGCGCCCGCATCAGGGTGCGGGCGCTCCCCATCCAGGTCGCGTACCAGGAAGGTGGCGCCGGCGACGGCGCCGGGCATCAGGGGGACGGCGAGCAGCGGCACCAGGAACGCGAGGGTCAGGGGCACCCCGAACCCGAGGGCGAGGGCCTTGCGGGAGCGCAGCATGCGCAGCCGCTCCCGCACCGGGACCCCCCGGCGCTGCATGGCGACGGACGTCAGCTCCAGGGTGAGGAAGAACCCGGAGACGCAGAACCCGAGCACGGGCACCACGGTCTGGCCGATCACCGGGACGAAGCCGAGGAAGAACAGCGGGACGGTGAACAGCAGTGTCCGGCTCAGGACGTAGAGGCTGTCGGTGAGCGCGGTCCACACCTCGCGCCACAGCGGCTGTTCGACGGCCCCGCTCGTCCCGCCCTCGCTCTCCTCCACCTTCTCCGAGAGCTTCTCGTAGAAGGGTTCCCCGATCAGCAGGGCGACGGCGGCGAAGGTCACCACCGCGAGCATGAGGACGGCGAGCCACAGCATGACGGCGAAGACGCCGCGGGTGAGCATCCGGCCGGTGGAGCCCCAGTCGTCGGCGAAGGGTGTGGCCCAGGCGGCGATGTCGTCGGCGTAGAAGCCCAGCGCGGTCAGGGCGGCGGCGTAGAGGACGAGGGTGATCAGCGCGGGCAGGAGTCCGAATCCGAACCACCGCCCGTGGGTGAGCACCCACCGTTGTCCTCGTCCCAAGTACCGCAGCCCAGCCCCAAGATCACGCATGCCCGCAAGCCTAGGGCCTGCGGGCACGCGCGTGCGCGGACTGTGACACAGCCTCCGCGATCGCAGCTCAGTTGTGACTGTGCAGCGCCTCGTTGAGGCCGCCCCAGGAGCCGGTGCGCTGGAGTGCCTCGACGGTGCCGGTGACGGAGTTGCGGCGGAAGAGCAGGTTGTTCGCGCCGGACAGCTCCAGCGCCTTGACGATCTTGCCGTCGGGCAGGGTGACGCGCGTACCGGCGGTCACATAGAGCCCGGCCTCGATCACGCAGTCGTCGCCCAGGGCGATGCCGAGGCCCGCCTCGGCGCCGATCAGGCAGCGCTCGCCGACGGAGACGATCTGCTTGCCGCCGCCGGAGAGGGTGCCCATGATCGAGGCGCCGCCGCCCAGGTCGGTGCCGTCACCGAGGACGACACCCGCGCTGATGCGGCCCTCCACCATGGAGGTGCCCAGCGTGCCGGCGTTGAAGTTGCAGAAGCCCTCGTGCATGACGGTGGTGCCCTCGGCCAGGTGCGCGCCGAGGCGGACCCGGTCGGCGTCGCCGATGCGCACGCCCTTGGGGACGACGTAGTCGGTCATGCGGGGGAACTTGTCCACGCTGGTGACCGTCAGCTGGGTGCCGGAGGCGCGGGCGGCCAGCCGGACGTCCTCGACCCTGTCCACCGGCACCGGGCCGATGTTCGTCCAGGCGACGTTGGCCAGGTGGGCGAACTGCCCCTCCAGGCTGAGGCCGTGCGGCTTGACCAGCCGGTGGCTGAGCAGGTGCAGCCGCAGGTAGACGTCGTGCGCGTCCAGCGGCTTGTCGTCGAGGGCGGCGATGACCGTACGGACGGCCACGACCTCGACCCCGCGGCGGGGGTCCTCGCCGAGGGCCTTCGGCGCGCTCTGGCCGAGCAGCTCGGCGGCACGCTCGGCGCTCAGCCGCTCGGTCCCGGCCGGGCCGGGCTCGGCGGTCAGCTCGGGCCGCGGGAACCAGGTGTCCAGGACGGTTCCGTCGGCCGCGACGGTGGCGAGGCCGGCGGCGACGGCCCCGGTGGTGCTGGGGTTGGGTGCTTCGGTCATGTCTCGAACGCTATCCGGATTCGGTGCGGGATGACGAACCGGTCCACGGGGCGGTCACTCCCCGTCACCGCCCTCGCCGAGGACCCTGGCGAGGGCGGCGCGGACCTCCGCCCGGTCGAAGGGCCGGTCGGTGAGCAGCAGCTGGAGCAGCAGTCCGTCGATGAGCGCGACCAGGGCGCGGGCGGTGGCCAGGTCGGCGGTGTGGGGGGCCAGCGCCCGCACCATGTCGTCCAGCCAGGCGGCGGCCACCGGCTGGAGCAGGGGGCGGCGCAGCGCCGCCAGGTACAGCTCGTACTCCAGCCGTATGCGGCCCCGGCCGCCCGAGGCGTACTCCTCCAGCAGCCGGGTGAGCCCGTCCGCCAGCGGCACGCCCCCGGCCAGTTCGCGGCCCCACGCCTCGATGGCGGTCTGCGGCTCGCAGTTGACCTGTTCCAGGGCGGCCAGCAGGAGATCGTCCAGGGTCGCGAAGTGGTAGGTCGTCGAGCCCAGGGGGACGTCGGCCTCGGCGGCCACCGTGCGGTGGCTGAGGGCCGCGATGCCCTTGAGTTCCACGATGCGGATGGCCGCGTCGATGATGCGCTGCCGCCGCTCGGGGTCGTACCGCCGTCCCATCAGTGGGCTCCTCCCAGGTTGAGGACGACGACGCCGCAGATCACCAGCAGCAGGCCGAGGAGCTTCAGCGCGGTGACCGCCTCGCCGATGAACACCATCCCGATCAGTGCGATGGCCGCCGTCCCCGCGCCGGACCAGATGGCGTAGGCGGTGCCCACCGGCATGGTCTTGAGGGTGTGTGCGAGCAGCAGGAAGGCGACGACGTATCCGGCGGCGGTGAGCAGCGAGGGCACCAGTTTGCTGAAGCCGTCGCTGTACTTCATCGCCGTCGTGCCCAGCACCTCGGCGAGGATCGCGCCCGCGAGCGTCACATAGACCATACGTACGAGCGTACACAACGGGCGGCGGCCGGACCGCGGCGCGCGAACGGCCGCGCACCCGGTGGGTGCGCGGCCGTTGCGCAGGGCTGACGGCAGGCGGGACTCAGACGTTGAAGCCCAGGGCCCGCAGCTGCTCGCGGCCGTCGTCGGTGATCTTGTCGGGACCCCACGGCGGCATCCAGACCCAGTTGATCCTCAGCTCGTTGACGATGCCCTCGGTGGCCGAACGGGCCTGGTCCTCGATGACGTCGGTCAGCGGGCAGGCCGCCGAGGTGAGCGTCATGTCGATCGTCGCCACGTTCGTGTCGTCGATGTGGATGCCGTAGACCAGGCCGAGGTTGACGACATCGATGCCCAGCTCGGGGTCGACGACGTCCATCATCGCCTCGCGGACCTCGTCCTCGCTCGCGGGCTTGGTGGTCATCTCGGTCATGCGGTCCTCTCCTTGGCCGAGTCGGCTTCGGTCGAGCCCGGCGCCTGCGCCGTCGCCTCTGCCCCGCCGAACGCCTGCGCCGTCGCGTCCTTCCAGGCCATCCAGCTCAGCAGGGCGCACTTCACCCGCGCCGGGTACTTCGAGACCCCGGCGAACGCCACGGCGTCCTCCAGCAGGTCCTCCATGGTGTCGTCCGGCTCCAGCTGGCCCTTGGACTGCATCAGCTCCAGGAAGCTCTCCTGGATCCTGCGGGCCTCGGCCAGGTCCTTGCCGACCAGCAGCTCGTTGAGCACCGAGGCGCTGGCCTGGCTGATGGAACAGCCCTGGCCCTCGTACGACACGTCCTCGATCCTGTCGCCGTCGTAGCGCACCCGCAAGGTGATCTCGTCGCCGCAGGTCGGGTTGACGTGGTGCACTTCGGCATCGCCGTCGCGCAGCCCGCGCCCGTGCGGGTTCTTGTAGTGGTCCAGGATGACGTCCTGGTACATCGAGTCCAGCTTCACCGACAGCCCCTATGCGAAGAAATTCCGAACGTGTTCCAGTCCGTCCGCCAGGGCGTCCACCTCGGCGGGCGTGGAGTACAGATAGAACGACGCTCGTGTCGTCGCGGGAATTCCGTAGCGCAGGCAGACGGGGCGTGCGCAGTGGTGGCCGACACGGATCGCGATGCCCTGCTCGTCCAGCACCTGGCCCACGTCGTGCGGGTGGATGTCACCGAGCGTGAAGGAGATCGTCGCGCCGCGGTCCTCGGCCGTGGTGGGGCCGATGATCCGCAGGTCGGGGATGTCCTTCAGCCGGCGCACGGCGTACTCCGTCAGCGCGTGCTCGTGCTGCTGGACGCGGTCCATGCCGATCGACGTCAGGTAGTCCACCGCCGCGCCGAGGCCGACCGCCTGGGCGATCGGCGGAGTGCCCGCCTCGAACTTGTGCGGAGCCGGAGCGTACGTCGACGCGTGCATCGTGACGGTCTCGATCATCTCCCCGCCGCCGAGGAACGGCGGCAGGTCGTTGAGCAGCTCCTGGCGTCCCCACAGCACGCCGATGCCGGTGGGGCCGCACATCTTGTGCCCGGTGAAGGCCACGAAGTCCGCCTGGAGGGCCTGCACGTCCAGCGGCATGTGGGGGGCCGCCTGGGAGGCGTCCACCACGACCAGCGCGCCGACCTCCTGCGCCCGCCGCACGATGTCCTCGACGGGGTTGAAGGTGCCCATGATGTTGGAGACGAGCGTGAGCGCGACCACCTTGGTGCGCTCCGTGATCAGCTCCTCGATCCCGGCCAGGTCGAGCCGGCCCTCGTCGGTGAGGCCGAACCACTTCAGCTTCGCGCCGGTGCGCTGCGACAGCAGCTGCCACGGGACGATGTTGGAGTGGTGCTCCATCTCCGTGATGACGATCTCGGTGTCCCGCTCGACGCGGTAGGGCTCGTCGGCCCAGCCGAGCATGTTCGCCACCAGGTTCAGCGACTCCGAGGCGTTCTTGGTGAAGATCACCTCGTCGCGGCTGGGCGCGTTGACGAACGCGGCGACCTTGTCGCGCGCGCCCTCGTACAGCGCCGTGGCCTCCTCGGCCAGCACGTGCACGCCGCGGTGGACGTTGGCGTTGTGCTTCTCGTAGTAGTCGGCCAGCGCGTCGAGTACCTGGGTCGGCTTCTGCGAGGTCGCCGCGTTGTCCAGGTAGACGAGTTTGCGCCCGTCGTGCACCTGGCGGTCCAGGACGGGGAAGTCCTTACGGATCGCGTCGGTGTCGAGCAGGCCCGGGAGCTGTGTCACGCAGTGGCACCACCCTTCACGTACTGCTCGTAGCCCTCTTCCTCCAGCTTGTCGGCCAGCTCCGCGCCGCCGGACTCGACGATGCGGCCCTTGGCGAACACATGCACGTGGTCGGGCTTGATGTAGCGGAGGATACGGGTGTAGTGCGTGATCAGCAGGGTGCCGACCTCGCCGGTCTCGCGGACCCGGTTGACGCCCTCGGACACCACGCGCAGCGCGTCCACGTCGAGGCCGGAGTCGGTCTCGTCCAGGATCGCGATCTTCGGCTTGAGCAGCTCCAGCTGGAGGATCTCGTGGCGCTTCTTCTCACCGCCGGAGAAGCCCTCGTTCACGTTGCGCTCGGCGAACTTCGGGTCGATGGAGAGCCGCTCCATGGCCTCCTTGACCTCCTTGACCCAGGTCCGCAGCTTGGGGGCCTCACCGCGGACGGCGGTGGCGGAGGTGCGCAGGAAGTTGGAGACGGAGACACCGGGGACCTCGACCGGGTACTGCATGGCGAGGAAGACGCCGGCGCGGGCGCGCTCGTCGACGGACATCTCCAGGACGTCCTCGCCGTCGAGCTTCACGGAGCCGCCGGTGACGGTGTACTTCGGGTGGCCGGCCAGCGAGTACGCCAGCGTGGACTTGCCCGAACCGTTCGGGCCCATGATCGCGTGCGTCTCGCCCTGCTTCACGGTCAGGTCGACGCCGCGCAGGATCTCGTTCGGGCCGCCCTCGGTCTCGACGGAGACGTGCAGGTCGTTGATCTCAAGCGTTGCCATGGGGACTTCAGGACTCCTGTGTGACGGAGACGAGCACATCGTCCCCTTCGATCTTTACGGGGTACACGGGGACGGGGCGGGTGGCGGGCAGCCCCGAGGGCTTGCCGGTCCGCAGGTCGAAGCGCGAGCCGTGCAGCCAGCACTCGATCGTGCAGTCCTCCACATCGCCCTCCGACAGCGACACGTTCGCGTGCGAGCAGATGTCGTTGATGGCGAACACCTCGCCCTCCGTGCGGACGACGGAGACCGGGACACCGCCCAGCTCCACCCGCAGCGGGGTGTCCTCCTCCAGCTCGCTGAGCGACGCGACGCGCTCGAAGCCTTCCTCGCTCATGAGACGGACGCCTCCAGTTCGGCATCGATCTTGGCGAGCAGCCGCTCCTCCAGGTCGGGCAGGCCGATCTGCTGGACCAGTTCGGCGAAGAAGCCGCGCACCACCAGGCGGCGCGCCTCGCGCTCCGAGATGCCGCGCGCCATCAGGTAGAACAGCTGCTCGTCCTCGAAGCGGCCGGTCGCCGAGGCGTGTCCGGCGCCGACGATCTCGCCGGTCTCGATCTCCAGGTTCGGCACCGAGTCGACGCGCGCGCCGTCGGTGAGGACCAGGTTCCGGTTCAGCTCGTAGGTGTCGGTTCCGGTGGCCGCCGCCTGGATGATCACATCCCCGATCCACACCGCGTGCGCGTCCTCGCCCTGGAGCGCACCCTTGTAGGCGACGTTGCTGCGGCAGTTGGGGGTGTCGTGGTCCACCAGGAGACGGTGCTCCTGGTGCTGGCCGGCGTCGGTGAAGTACAGCCCGTACAGCTCGGCCTCGGCGCCGGGGCCGCCGTAGCTGACCCGCGGGTTGAGCCGCACCAGGTCGCCGCCGAAGGTGACCACGACGGACTTGAACGTCGCGTCGCGGCCGACCAGCGCGTTGTGCTGCGAGCAGTGCACGGCGGTGTCGTCCCAGTCCTGCACCGAGACCACGGTCACCTTGGCGCCGTCGCCGACGACGAACTCGACGTTGGCCGAGCGCACCGCGTCACCGGTGTGGTCGATGACGATGACGGCCTCGGCGAAGGCGCCGATGTCGAAGACCGTGTGCCCGTAGGTGACACCGCCCTCGCCGTGCAGGCTCACCCGCACCGGCTCGGTCAGCACCGCGTCCTTGGGCACCGTGATGACGGACGCCTTCTCGAAGGAGGAGAACGCCTGGGCCGCCACCCGGTCCACCGGCTTGCCGGCGCGGCCGATGCGCGCGTCGTCCCGGGAGACGGACTCGACGATGACACCGTCGGGCGCCGAGACGTCCACCTTGATGCTGCCGGACGCCTGCGCGGTGCCGTCGTGCAGGCCCCCCAGCCGGTCGAGCGGAGTGAAGCGCCACTCCTCCTCGCGGCCGTGCGGCACCGGGAAGTCCGCCACGTCGAAGGACGGCGGCGCGCTCATCCTCGTGGCGGTGGTGGACTCTGCGGCCACCGCGATGGCTCCGGCGGTGCTGGAGCCAGCCGGAATGTTCTGGGCCTCAGCCATGGGTCTCGTTCTGCTCGCTTCCTGGGTGAGAAATCTTGTCCGCCGCCTGCGGATGCCCCCCGGCCGGAGGCTGGGGGGCTCAGCCACGGCGGTGCGGGTCCGGCGGCATCAGGACGGCAGCACCCGAGAGTTCGACCGCTGCCGGGACGGCACTAGCCGACCGCGCCCTCCATCTGCAGCTCGATCAGCCGGTTCAGCTCCAGGGCGTACTCCATGGGCAGCTCCTTGGCGATCGGCTCGACGAAACCGCGCACGATCATCGCCATGGCCTCGTCCTCGGCCAGACCGCGGCTCATCAGGTAGAAGAGCTGGTCGTCGCTGACCTTGGAGACGGTCGCCTCGTGCCCCATCGTCACGTCGTCCTCACGGACGTCGACGTAGGGGTAGGTGTCCGAACGCGAGACGGTGTCGACCAGCAGCGCGTCGCACAGCACGTTGGACTTGGAGCCCTCGGCGCCCTCGCCGATCTCGATGAGACCGCGGTAGGAGGTGCGGCCGCCGCCCCGGGCCACCGACTTGGAGACGATGTTCGAGGAGGTGCGGGGGGCCATGTGGACCATCTTGGCGCCCGCGTCCTGGTGCTGGCCCTCGCCGGCGAAGGCGACGGACAGCGTCTCGCCCTTGGCGTGCTCACCCATCAGGTAGACCGCCGGGTACTTCATCGTCACCTTGGAGCCGAGGTTGCCGTCGACCCACTCCATGGTCGCGCCCTCGTAGGCCACGGCGCGCTTGGTGACCAGGTTGTAGACGTTGTTCGACCAGTTCTGGATCGTCGTGTAGCGGCACCGGCCGCCCTTCTTGACGATGATCTCCACCACGGCCGAGTGCAGCGAGTCCGAGTTGTAGATCGGCGCCGTGCAGCCCTCGACGTAGTGGACGTAGGCGTCCTCGTCGACGATGATCAGCGTCCGCTCGAACTGGCCCATGTTCTCGGTGTTGATCCGGAAGTAGGCCTGGAGCGGGATGTCCACGTGCACGCCCTTCGGCACGTAGATGAACGAACCGCCCGACCACACCGCCGTGTTCAGCGCGGCGAACTTGTTGTCGCCGGCCGGGATGACGGTGCCGAAGTGCTCCTGGAACAGCTCGGGGTGCTCGCGCAGCGCGGTGTCCGTGTCCAGGAAGATGACGCCCTGCTTCTCCAGGTCCTCACGGATCTGGTGGTAGACGACCTCCGACTCGTACTGCGCGGCGACGCCGGCGACCAGGCGCTGCTTCTCCGCCTCCGGGATACCGAGCTTGTCGTAGGTGTTCTTGATGTCCTCGGGCAGGTCCTCCCAGGTCTGGGCCTGCTTCTCGGTGGACCGGACGAAGTACTTGATGTTGTCGAAGTCGATACCCGACAGGTCCGAGCCCCAGTTCGGCATCGGCTTCTTCTCGAAGAGCTTGTGACCCTTGAGCCGGAGCTTGAGCATCCACTCGGGCTCGTTCTTCTTCGCGGAGATGTCGCGGACGACCTCCTCGGAGAGCCCGCGCTTGGCTGCTGCGCCCGCGGCGTCGGGGTCGGCCCAGCCGTACTCGTACTTGCCCAGCCCCTCGAGCTCGGGGTGAGCAGTCTCCGTGGGAGCAGTCATGCGGGGTTCCTCCCGGCCTTGTTCGCTGTGGTGGCGGTGCTGGCTTTGCTGGTCTTGGGTGGTGCTGCGGTCTTCCGCGGCGGTGGCGCCGGGATCTGCGGCCGCGCCGGGGCGCCCTGTGCCGCGGTCTTCGGCTGTGCCCCGGGGATGAAGGTCGTACACACCCCGTCGCCGTGCGCGATGGTCGCCAGGCGCTGTACGTGCGTACCGAGCAGGCGGGAGAAGACCTCTGTCTCCGCCTCGCACAGCTGGGGGAACTGCTCCGCCGTATGGGCCACCGGGCAGTGGTGCTGGCAGAGCTGCTCGCCGGCCTGCCCGGGGGCTTCCCGCGCCGTGGCAGCGTACCCGTCCTCGGACAGGGCCCGTGCCAGCGCCCGGGCGCGGTCCTTGGGCGGCACGCCGGCGAGCGCCGCGTGGTACTTGGCGGCCTGCGCCTCGACGCGGGCACGGGCGAAGGCCGCGACCGCCGCGTTCCCGACCTCCCCGCCGCCCGCCTGCTGGGCGATCCAGCGCAGGGCGTCGGCGGCGAGCTGGTCGTACGCCTGGTCGAAGGCGTCCCGGCCGCAGTCGGTGAGGGCGAACACCTTGGCGGGACGGCCCCGGCCACGCGACCCGTAGACCCGCTTGGCGCGAGCCTCCACGACGCCCTCGGCGACGAGCGCGTCGAGGTGGCGGCGGACGGCCGCCTGGGTCAGCTGAAGGCGCAGCGCCAGCTCGGCCGCGGTGGACGGACCGTGGTCGAGAATGGAGCGCGCGACCTTGTTCCTGGTGCCGTGCTGTTCATCCTGGGTGGTCTGTGCACTCTGGATGCCATCTGATGTGGAGGGACCGGGCGCGGCGGCCTCGCCGGTGGCCTGTGCGGCCATCGGTCGGTCCTCCCGAGCCTTCTCCCTCTTTTTCACAACGTCATTGTTGCTTAATTCCGCTGACCCCGGCAAGCGCCACCTCTGGCCAGGCCCCATGGGGTGTATCACGTAAGGCGTACCTAACCCGCGCGCCCGTGAGCCCCCAGGCGAAGCACCCGCGACGCCCCGCACCGGCCCTCTCCCCGTCCTCGCCCCCTCGGGAAGCCCCCGGCGAAAGCGCCGTGAGCGGCTCCTTAGACTGCCTTGCATGCGAAGTGCAGCGGCCGTGGAAGTCGCGGGGCTGGTGAAGCGGTACGGCGGCAGGACCGCCGTCGACGGACTCGACCTGACCGTCGCGCCCGGCACCGTCACCGCGTTCCTCGGCCCCAATGGCGCGGGCAAGACCACCACCATCGAGACCTGCGAAGGCTACCGCCGTCCGGACGGCGGCACCGTCCGGGTGCTGGGCCTGGACCCGGTCACCCAGGGAGCCGAGCTGCGGCCGCGGATCGGGGTGATGCTCCAGAGCGGCGGGATCTACCCCACGGCGCGGGCCGAGGAGACCCTGCGCCACATGGCCACCCTGCACGCGCACCCGCTGGACGTGCCCGCCCTCGTCGAACGCCTCGGCCTGGGCGGCTGCGGCCGCACGCCCTACCGCCGGCTGTCCGGCGGCCAGCAGCAGCGCCTCGCGCTCGCGCTGGCCCTGGTCGGCCGCCCTGAACTGGTGTTCCTGGACGAGCCCACCGCCGGACTGGACCCCCAGGCCCGGCACGCCACCTGGGACCTGGTCCGCGAGCTGCGCGCCGACGGTGTGACCGTGGTACTGACGACGCACTACATGGAGGAGGCCGAAGAGCTGTCCGACGATGTGGCCATCGTCGACGGCGGCAAGGTCATCGCCCAGGGCGCGCCCGACGTGCTGTGCAAGGGCGGCGCGGAGAACACCCTCCGCTTCACCGGACGCCCCGGCCTCGACCTCCCCTCGCTGCTCAAGGCCCTCCCCGCGGAGACCACCGCGGTGGAGACCGGCCCCGGCAGCTACCGGCTCACCGGCACCGTCGACCCCCAGCTGCTCGCCACCGTCACCTCCTGGTGCGCCCAGAACGGCGTCCTCCCGGACCGCATCTCGGTGGAACGCAGGACGCTGGAGGACGTCTTCCTGGAGTTGACGGGGAAGGAGCTGCGCGCATGAGGCAGCCCTTCTCGCCCGGCCGGGGGCCCGAGGGGTCGCCCCTCGGGGGATCGCAGCGTGGAGTCGACGGGGAAGGAGCCGGCCTCATGAGTGGTCCGGTCGGTACCGGGACGTACGCGCCCGCACCGGGGGCCGCGCCGCTGCCGCGCATGGTGCGGGCCCAGGCGTGGCTGGAGACGCGCACCCAGCTGCGCAACGGGGAGCAGCTGCTGCTCACCGTCATCATCCCGACCCTGCTGCTGGTGCTCTTCAGCGCGGTCGACATCGTCGACACGGGCGCCGGCTCGCGGGTGGACTTCCTGGCGCCCGGCATCCTCGCGCTGGCGATCCTCTCGACCGCCTTCACGGGCCAGGCCATCGCCACCGGCTTCGAGCGCCGCTACGGCGTCCTCAAGCGGCTCGGCGCCTCGCCGCTGCCCCGCTGGGGGCTGATGACGGCCAAGACCTGCTCCGTGCTGGTGATCGAGGCCCTCCAGGTGCTGCTGCTGACACTGGTGGCGCTCGCGCTGGGCTGGGCGCCGCACGGGAACCCGGCCACCGTGCTGCTCCTGCTCCTGCTGGGCACGGCGGCCTTCTCCGGGCTCGGCCTGCTGATGGCGGGCACGCTCAAGGCCGAGGCCACGCTCGCGGGGGCCAACCTGGTCTTCATCCTGCTGCTGGTCGGCGGAGGCGTGATCGTCCCGCTGGACAAGTTCCCCGACGCCGCGCGGCAGGCGCTGGAGCTGCTGCCGATCTCGGCCCTGTCCGACGGTCTGCGCGAGGTGCTCCGGCACGGCGCCGGGGTGCCGTGGGGCGACCTGGGCGTCCTGGCGGTGTGGGCCGTGCTGGGGCTGGGCGCCGCGGCGCGTTTCTTCAAGTGGGAGTGAGCCTTCCGCTCCTCACATGGAGTGGGTCTCCTTCTTCACGTGGGAGTGGGTCTCCCGCCGGCGGTGAGTCAGACACGGGCGCTTCCCTTTCCCGTCCTTGCCGGCCCTTCCCGTCCTTGCCGGCCCTTTCCGCCCTTGCCGCCCCTTCCCGTCTTCCGTTTTCCGTTTTCCGTCCCGAGTCCGGGAGGGGCTCCGCCCGGTGGCGGGCCGCGTAGGGAGCCCCTCGTGAAAGCGCGCACAAGCGGCGCCCTACGATGTCCCCGTGCCGAAACTGCTCGAACTCGTACGTAACCCCATCGCGTACATCGCCGCGCGCTGGACCCCCTCGCCCCGCACCGTGGAGCGAGCGGCCTTCCTCGCGCTGCTGATGAGCATCGTCATCGTCGTCACCGGCGGAGCCGTACGGCTCACCGGGTCGGGGCTGGGCTGCGACACCTGGCCCAAGTGCAGCGACGACTCCCTCACCACCACCTCCGAGATGGGCGTCCACGGCGCCATCGAGTTCGGCAACCGCCTGATGACCTGGGTGGTCTCCGCCGCCGCGGGCTGGACCATCATCGCCGTACGGGCGGCCAAGCCCGCCCGCAAGGGACTGAGCCGGCTCGCCTGGTCGCAGTTCTGGGTCATCATGAGCAACGGCGTCGTCGGCGGCGTCACGGTATGGGTGAAGCTGAACCCGTTCGTGGTCGCCGCCCACTTCCTGGCCGCCACGGCACTGCTGACCGTCACCACTCTCACCTGGCTGCGCACCCGTGAGGGCGACGACCGGCCCCGCCCCCTGGTGGGGAAGCCCGTCAAGAAGCTCACTCGTGTACTGGTTTTCTTCGCCGGCTGCCTCATCGTGGCCGGCACCGTCGCCACGGGTGCGGGGCCGCACGCCGGCGACAGCAGCGAGGTGAAGCGCATGCCTGTCCCCGTCGAGGTGGCGACCCACACGCACGCCGTCTTCGCCTGGATCGTGGTGGCCCTCGCGGTGCTGCTGTACGCGGGCCTGCGCGTCATGGACGCGCCCATGGGACCCCGGCGCACCGCGCGCAACCTGATCCTGGTGCTGCTCGCGCAGGGCGCCATCGGGTACGTGCAGTACTTGACCGACCTGCCCGAGCTGCTGGTCGGCGCCCATCTGCTGGGCTCGACGCTGGTGTGGATCGGCGTCCTGCGGGTGCTGCTGTCCACGCGCGAGCGCGGGGCGTCCCCGTCGGCCGACGGGACGCCGGACACCCCGGAGGAGGGCTCCGTCAGCGAGGGCGCCCTCGCGGCGGGTACGGGCACGGAGACGGGCGCCGCGCCGGCGCCCGCGGGCAGCCGCTGAACGGTACGCCGCAAGCGCGCCGCCGTTCCGTGCCGCAGGGGCGCCGCCGCTCCGCAGGGACAGGTGCCGGCCGCCCTTCCCCTCTCGCCCGTTCGGCTACCCGCCGGTAGCATCTGCCGCATGGCAGCAGCAGACAGCAGTAAGCAGGCGGCCCGGCTCGCCAAGTGGATCGGTTCCTTCGCACGGCGGCACGGCGGAAGCGCCGAGGGGCAGATCGCCTATGTGGGCCAGAAGGGCTTCCGTATCTCCCTGGTCGCCCAGGACGGCACCTGGGGCGACCTGATGGCTCCCTCCAAAGAGGTCGCGGAGGCCGCCGTGGAGAGGGCCGGGATCACCGTCAAGGAGAGCTTCGACGGGGAGATGGCCGAGCGCATGAGGACCGGCCCGTACGAGTGGTCCCGGATGGCGGGCATCCAGTTGGGCGGCCCGGCCAGCAGCCGGTAGCGGGCCGCGGCGCGCCATGCCGGCGGGGGCACCCGTGCAGGGCACACATGGGCGCCCGCGCGGACATACACGTAAGGGCGCCCTCCAGGGCAGGAGGGCCCCCTTACGTGTATGTCCTACGTGATGTCCGGGGTGCGCCCCGGGGCCGTCTCAGCGGAGGAACGGGTCGATCGCCACCGCTGCGAACAGCAGCGACACGTAGGTGATCGACCAGTGGAAGAGCCGCATCTCCTTCAGCTTGGCGCCGGTCAGCCCGGCGCGGGCGCGGGCTCGCAGGGCGTGCGCCTCCCACAGCCACAGGCCGCCCGACAGGACGGCGACCAGCGGGTAGAACCAGCCGACGTACCCGAGGGGCCACAGCAGCAGGGAGACGAGCACCATCGCCCAGCTGTAGACGACGATCTGGGTGGAGACGGTGATGTTGTTGGCGATGGCCGGGAGCATCGGCACGCCGGCCCGCTGGTAGTCCTCCTTGACCTTCATGGACAGCGGCCAGTAGTGCGGCGGCGTCCAGAAGAAGATCACCAGGAAGAGGATGAGGGCGGCCCAGCTGACCTCGTTCTTGACGGCGGACCAGCCGATGAAGACGGGCATGCAGCCGGCGATGCCGCCCCACACGATGTTCTGCGACGTGCGGCGCTTGAGGATCATCGTGTAGACGATGACGTAGAAGAGGAGCGCGCCCAACGAGAGCGCGGCCGACAGCCAGTTGACCAGCAGTCCGAACAGCAGGGTCGAGACCACGGCGAGGGTGATGCCGAAGACCATGCACTCCCAGGGGCGGACCATGCCGGTGACCAGCGGGCGGCGCTCGGTGCGGTGCATCAGCGCGTCGATGTCGCGGTCGATGTACATGTTCAGCGCCGCGGCACCGCCGGCGGACAGGTAACCGCCGACGCAGGTGATCACGACGAGCTTCAGGTCCGGCACGCCCCGGGCTGCCAGGAACATGACCGGGATGGTGGTCATGAGGAGCAGTTCGACGACCCGCGGCTTGGTCAGCTCGATGAACGCCTTGACACGGGCACCGAGCGGCCGATGGCCGCTGGGCTCCACCGCCCCCGCGGGACGGGATTCGACGGCCGTCACGGACACCCCTGATCGCCTCATAAGGAACCAGCGAGCTCGCGGAACGGGCGCACAGCAGGTAAAGGTGCAGGCCCGGGTCAAGCTCGCGCGTACCACGCCACTTTAGACGTTGGCGATACCCCGCCCGTCATGGGGGGTCGCCCGTGTTGGGCCCGTGGGCGCCGCCCGTGTCGGGTGCCGTGGACGGGGGAACACGGGGCCGGAGGGCGGACGGCCGGGCCGACGGTCCGTGTTCGACAGGCGAATACAGGGAACAGACGTCAGCCTGGGAGTGGCATCACGGCACCCGGGCCGCCAATCGGTGGGAATAGCACATATCTCTCCCGGCGTTCTGCTGAGTGTCGGCCGGGGCGCGGTGGTGTCCAGCCAGTGACCTGTCGAAAAGTCGCACGTCCCGGCAGCGGTACGCTCGACACCGCCCGGTGAGCGCACACACCGGCCATCGAACATGTGGAGAGGAGCCCTGACGCAGGGTGAGCACCAAGCCGACCACCACAGATCTTGAGTGGACCGACCTGGACCAGCAGGCCGTGGACACGGTCCGCGTCCTGGCCATGGATTCCGTGCAGAAGGTCGGTAACGGCCATCCCGGTACGGCCATGAGCCTGGCCCCCGTCGCCTACCTGCTCTACCAGAAGCTGATGCGTCACGACCCGACCGATCCGGACTGGACCGGGCGTGACCGCTTCGTCCTCTCCGCGGGTCATTCGAGCCTCACGCAGTACATCCAGCTCTTCCTGGCCGGCTACGGCCTGGAGATGGACGACCTCAAGGCGTTCCGCACCTGGGGCAGCCGCACGCCGGGCCACCCGGAGCACGGCCACACGGCCGGCATCGAGACGACGACGGGCCCGCTGGGCCAGGGCATCTCCAACGCGGTCGGCATGGCGATGGCCGCACGCTACGAGCGCGGGCTGTTCGACCCTGAGACCCCCGCGGGTGAGTCCCCGTTCGACCACACCATCTGGGTCATCGCCAGCGACGGCGACCTGGAGGAGGGTGTCTCCGCCGAGGCATCCTCGCTCGCGGGCCACCAGAAGCTCGGCAATCTGATCGTGCTGTGGGACGACAACCACATCTCGATCGAGGGCGACACGGCGACCGCGTTCTCCGAGGACACCGTCAAGCGGTACGAGTCCTACGGCTGGCACGTGCAGCGCGTCGACCAGCAGGAGGACGGCGACCTCGACCCGAAGGCGCTGTACAAGGCGCTCAAGGCGGCGCAGGCCGAGACCGAGCGCCCCTCCTTCATCGCCATGCGCTCCATCATCGCCTGGCCGGCCCCCAACGCCCAGAACACCGAGGCCGCGCACGGCTCGGCGCTCGGCGAGGAAGAGGTCGCCGCCACCAAGCGGGTGCTGGGCTTCGACCCGGACAAGCACTTCTTCATCTCCGACGAGGTCTTCGCCCACGTCCGCAAGGCCAGCGACCGCGGCCGCGAGATGCAGGCCGAGTGGGAGAAGCGGATGGCCAAGTGGCGCGAGGCCAACCCGGAGCGCGCCGCCGAGTTCGACCGCATCCGCGAGGGCCGGCTGCCCGAGGGCTGGGAGAAGGCGCTGCCCGTCTTCCCCGCGGGCGAGTCCGTGGCCACCCGCAAGGCGTCCGGCAGTGTCCTGAAGGCCCTCGGCCCGGTCATCCCGGAGCTGTGGGGCGGTTCCGCGGACCTGGCGGGCTCGAACAACACGACGTTCGCCAAGACCTCCTTCCTCCCGGAGGGCAACCCGCTGACCGGTGCCGACCCGTACGGGCGTACCGTGCACTGGGGCATCCGCGAGCACGCGATGGGTTCGACGATGAACGGCATCGCACTGCACGGCAACACGCGGATCTACGGCGGGACCTTCCTGGTCTTCTCCGACTACATGCGGCCGGCCGTCCGGCTCGCCGCGCTGATGAAGGCGCCGGTCACCTACGTGTGGACGCATGACTCCATCGGCCTGGGCGAGGACGGCCCGACGCACCAGCCGGTCGAGCACCTCTCCGCGCTGCGTGCCATCCCCGGCCTCAATGTCGTCCGTCCCGCGGACGCCAACGAGACCGCGCAGGCGTGGGCGGAGATCATGCGCCGCCACGGGAGCAAGCCGGCACCGCACGGCCTCGCGCTCACCCGGCAGGGTGTGCCGACCTACGAGGCCAACCCGGCCACGGCCAAGGGCGGTTACGTGATGTTCGAGGCCGAGGGCGGTCACCCGCAGGTCATTTTGATGGGTACCGGCTCCGAGGTGCAGCTCGCCGTCGAGGCGCGCGAGCGGCTCCAGGAGCAGGGCATCCCGACGCGGGTCGTCTCCATGCCGTGCCTGGAGTGGTTCGAGGAGCAGGAGCAGTCCTACCGCGACAGCGTCCTGCCGCCGGACATCAAGGCGCGCGTCGCCGTCGAGGCCGGTGTGGGGCTGACCTGGCACCGGTACGTGGGCGAGGCGGGCCGGATCGTGTCGCTGGAGCACTTCGGTGCCTCGGCCGACGGCAAGGTCCTCTTCAAGGAGTTCGGCTTCACCGCGGAGGCCGTTCAGCTGGCGGCGAAGGAGTCGCTGGAGGCGGCAGCCCGCTGACGGGCCGAGGTCCCCGGGACTTCCTCGGGGAAGCACCCCGGCCGGGCGGCGCACCCAGTGGTGCACCGCCCGGCACGCCCCGACACAACACAAGCCAACAAGCACAGGAGATGCGAATCCCATGACAGACGCACTGAAGCGCCTCTCCGACGAAGGCGTCGCGATCTGGCTGGACGACCTGTCGCGCAAGCGCATCACGTCGGGCAACCTCGGCGAACTGATGGACGAGCACCACGTGGTCGGCGTGACCACCAACCCGACGATCTTCCAGAAGGCGATCTCGGCGGGCGACGGCTACGAGCAGCAGGTCTCCGACCTGGCGGCGCGCCGCGTCACCGTCGAGGAGGCCGTCCGCATGATCACCACGGCGGACGTCCGCGACGCCGCCGACGTCCTGCGCCCGGTCTACGACGCGACCGGCGGCAAGGACGGCCGGGTCTCCATCGAGGTGGACCCGCGCCTGGCGCACAACACGAAGGCCACCATCGCCGAGGCCCGCCAGCTGGCCTGGCTGGTGGACCGGCCCAACACCTTCATCAAGATCCCGGCCACCGAGGCCGGTCTCCCCGCGATCACCGAGACGATCGGCAAGGGCATCAGCGTCAACGTCACGCTGATCTTCTCGCTGGAGCGCTACCGGGCGGTCATGGACGCCTACATGGCGGGTCTGGAGAAGGCCAAGAGCCTGGGCCTGGACCTGTCGGAGATCCACTCCGTCGCCTCGTTCTTCGTCTCCCGCGTGGACACCGAGGTCGACAAGCGGCTGGCGGCGGTCGGCACCGACGAGGCCAAGGAGCTGAAGAGCAAGGCGGCCATCGCCAACGCGCGACTGGCCTACCGCGAGTACGAGCGGGTCATCGCCTCGGACCGGTGGCAGGCCCTGGAGAAGGCCGGCGCCAACCAGCAGCGCCCGCTGTGGGCGTCGACCGGCGTGAAGGACCCCGAGCTGCCCGACACGCTGTACGTGACCGAGCTGGTCGCCCCCAACACCGTCAACACCATGCCGGAGGCCACCCTCCAGGCCGTCGGTGACCACGGGAAGATCGAGGGCGACAAGGTCCGCGGCAGCTACGAGGACGCGCAGGCCGTCCTCGACGCCGTCGCCAAGCTCGGCATCTCCTACGACGACGTCGTCAAGGTGCTGGAGGACGAGGGCGTGCAGAAGTTCGAGGACTCCTGGACCGCCCTGCTCAAGTCCACGGAGGCCGAACTCGTGCGCCTCGCCCCGAAGGAGGCGTAACCGAATTGAACAACGTCAGCGGTGCGAGCAACCCGCTGCGTGACGCCCAGGACCGACGGCTCCCGCGCATCGCGGGGCCGTCGGGCCTGGTCATCTTCGGCGTCACGGGCGATTTGTCACGGAAAAAGCTGATGCCGGCGGTGTACGACCTCGCCAACCGCGGGCTCCTCCCCCCGGGCTTCTCCCTCATCGGCTTCGCCCGGCGCGACTGGGAGGACGAGGACTTCGCCCAGGTCGTGCACGACGCCGTCAAGGAGCACTCCCGCACCCCCTTCCGCGAGGAGGTGTGGCAGCAGCTCGCGCAGGGCATGCGCTTCGTCCCCGGCGAATTCCACGACGACGAGGCGTTCGAGACGCTGCGGAGGACCATCGAGGAACTCGACAAGTCCCGCGGCACCGGCGGCAACTTCGCCTTCTACCTCTCCGTCCCGCCCAAGTTCTTCCCCACGGTCGTCTCCCAGCTCAAGAAGCACGGCCTCTCCGACGCCGGGCCCGGCTCCTGGCGGCGCGCCGTCATCGAGAAGCCGTTCGGCCACGACCTGAAGTCGGCGCAGGAACTCAACGCCGTCATCCACGAGGTCTTCCGCGCCAGCGAGGTCTTCCGGATCGACCACTACCTCGGCAAGGAGACGGTCCAGAACATCCTGGCCATCCGCTTCGCCAACACGATGTTCGAACCGCTGTGGAACCGCAGCTACGTCGACCATGTGCAGATCACCATGGCCGAGGACATCGGCATCGGCGGCCGCGCCGGCTACTACGACGGCATCGGCTCGGCCCGCGACGTCATCCAGAACCACCTCCTCCAGCTGCTCGCCCTGACCGCCATGGAGGAACCCACCTCCTTCGACGCCAAGGCGCTGGTGACCGAGAAGCTGAAGGTCCTCAACTCCGTACGGCTGCCGAAGGACCTGGGCAAGTACACCGTCCGCGGCCAGTACGCCGCCGGCTGGCAGGGCGGCGAGAAGGTGCCCGGCTACCTCGATGAGGAGGGCATCGACCCCCACTCGAAGACCGACACCTACGCCGCCATCAAACTGGAGATCGACAACCGCCGCTGGGCGGGCGTCCCCTTCTACCTCCGCACCGGCAAGCGCCTGGGCCGCCGCGTCACCGAGATCGCGGTCGTCTTCCAGCGCGCCCCCCACTCCCCCTTCGACGCCACCGACACCCAGGAGCTGGGCCAGAACGCGCTGGTCATCCGCGTCCAGCCGGACGAGGGCGTCACCATCCGCTTCGGCTCCAAGGTGCCCGGCACCCAGATGGAGATCCGGGACGTGACCATGGACTTCGCCTACGGCGAGTCCTTCACCGAGTCCAGCCCCGAGGCGTACGAGCGGCTCATCCTCGACGTCCTGCTCGGTGACGCGAACCTCTTCCCCCGGCACCAGGAGGTCGAACGCTCCTGGGAGATCCTCGACCCGATCGAGGAGTACTGGGACAAGCACGGCAAGCCCGAGCAGTATCCCGCCGGCACCTGGGGACCCCAGGCGGCCGACGAGATGCTCGCACGCGACGGACGGATTTGGCGGCGGCCATGAACATCGACCTGACGGACACCACGTCCAGCCGCATCAACGCCGAACTGGTCAAGGCGCGCCGGTCCCTCGGCTCGCCGGCCATGGGCATGGTGCTGACCCTCGTCATCGTCACCGACGAGGGCAACCACTACGACGCGCTCAAGGCCGCCAGCGGCGCCTCCAAGGAACACCCCTCCCGCATCCTCGTCGTCGTCCGCCGCCCCGGACGCTCCCCCCGCGACCGGGCACAGCACCGGCTCGACGCCGAGGTCCGCGTCGGCGCCGGCGTCGGCGAGGCCGGTTCCGGGGAGACGGTCATCCTGCGGCTGCACGGCGAACTCGCCCTGCACGCCCACAGCGTCGTCCTGCCGCTGCTGCTGCCGGACGCTCCCGTGGTCGTGTGGTGGCCCGAGGACGCACCCGAGAACCCCGCCGAGGACGCCCTGGGCAAGCTGGCCCAGCGGCGCATCACCGACGCGGCGGCCACCGAGGACCCGGTCGGCGCGCTCAGCCTCCGCGCCTCCACCTACGCACCCGGCGACACCGACCTGTCCTGGACCCGCATCACCCCCTGGCGCAGCATGCTCGCCGCCTCCCTCGACCAGAAGGACACCGCCATCCAGTCGGCCGTCGTCGAGGGCGAGGAGTACAACCCCTCCAGCGAACTGCTCGCCCTCTGGCTCGCCGAACGCCTGCGCGTCCCCGTCGAACGCCAGATCTCCGACGGCCCCGGCATCACCGCCGTACGCCTGGAGACCGCCGACGGCCAGATCTGCCTGGACCGCGCCGACGGCGCCCTGGCCGAACTCGCCGTCCCCGGCCAGCCCGACCGGCACGTCGCCCTCCAGCGACGCAGCACGGCCGAACTGCTGGCCGAGGAACTGCGGCGGCTCGACCCCGACGAGGCGTACGCCGAGGCGGTGCGCTTCGGCGTCAACAAGATCGCGGGCCCCGACCCCGCCCACCCCACCCCGGCAGCACCGGCACCCGCCCCCCAGGAAGCCTCCGGAATCGACCCCGAGGCGATGACCGGCGCTCCGGCCGGCGCGGCGGGCGAAGCGACGGCCGGAGAGGGCGGCCGAGCGGATGGCGGAGCGGGCGCCGGAGCGAGTGCCGGAGCGAGTGGTGGAGCCGGCTCCCAGACCCCGGCCAGGAAGACGGCGACCCGGACTCGCACGTCCAAGAACCAGGGCAAGGGCACGGACAAGAAGACGGGCAAGGCGGACACGGCAGACAAGAAGGCGGACAAGTGAGCGCGGCCGGACGCGAGGTGCTCGTACACCCCGACAAGGACGCGCTCGCCCGGGCCACCGCGGAAAGGCTCATCGCACGCCTGGCCGACGCGCAGGACACCCGCGGCACGGCGTCCGTCGTCCTGACCGGAGGACGCAACGGCAACGCCCTGCTGGGCGCGCTCGCCTCCTCGGGCGACCGCGACCGGATCGACTGGTCCCGGCTGGACGTGTGGTGGGGCGACGAGCGGTTCCTCCCCGAGGGGGACCCGGAACGCAACCACACCCAGGCACGCGAGGCCCTGCTGGACAGCGTCCCGCTGGACCCCGCGCGCATCCACGTGATGCCGCCCTCGGACGGCCCCTACGCGGGGGACGCCGAAGCCGCGGCCGAGGCCTACGCCACCGAGCTGGCCGCGGCGGCGGGCGGCAACCCGGCGAAGGTGCCCGCCTTCGACGTCCTCCTCCTCGGCGTCGGCCCCGACACCCACGTCGCCTCCCTCTTCCCGGAGCATCCCGCCCTGCGCGAGACGGAGCGGACGGTCGTCGGCGTCCACGCGGCGCCCAAGCCGCCGCCCACCCGGCTGACCCTCACCCTGCCCGCCATCCGAGCGGCGGAAGAGGTCTGGCTCCTTGCGGCCGGGGACGACAAGGCCGATGCCGTCGCCCTGGCCCTCTCGGGCCCGGGCGAACTCCAGGCCCCGGCCGCGGCCGTGCGCGGGCGCTCCCGCACCCTGTGGCTCCTCGACCACACTGCGGCCTCCCGCCTGCCCGCCACCGACTGAGAGGGGCCGGGGGTGTGCACACCACTCACCCCCACCCCCTCACACGGCAACCTCTTCTCCACCTCCCCCATAGCCACCTGAACCAGCCTCCCCAACGGCTCCCGAAGCTTCTTCCAGTCGGCGTCGAACTTGTAGGCGCTGACAGGCCGTGCAGGACGGACTGGAGGTGTTCGGCGGAGCAGGCGTGCTGGGAAGCGGCGATCGCCCCGTAGGCGTGGGGGTCCCGCGCCACCGCGCCGAGGAAGGCGTGGAGTTCGGCGGCGCCGAAGCCGGCGGGGGCACCCGTGACGGGCAGGTCGTCGCGGTACATGGCGCGCCGCACGTCGCCGGGGTACTCGGCGATCATGCGGCCCGGGGCGGGTCGCAACCGGTATCCGGCGGAGCCGAACGCGAGCCTTCGGCCGGTTCCGTCCCGGAAGACCGGCACGGCCGTGGCCGTGGCGAGGGAGGTGGGCAGGCCCCGCTCCGGCCTGCCGAGGACGGGGCTGTCCCCGCCGTGGCCGCCCGGCGGAGTGAGGCGGTGGGCGAGCCGCGTGGTGCCCTCGGGGCCGAGGGCGGCCAGCAGGGTGCGGGCGTACGCGGGGTCGTCGCCGTTCTCGCGCTGGAGGAAGTCGAGGCGGCGCGGTTCGGCGGGGCTCAGCTCCTCGCCGCGGGCCAGCTCGGCGTAGAGGGCGGCGGCACGGCGGCGTGTGCGGCGCCGGTGGAACCGGCCAGCGCGCCGTCGAAGCCGTCGGCCAGGCACCGGCCGTCGTCCGGCGGGTCGGTCCGGAGGGCGAACCGCAGGTTGTGGTCGGCGTCGCGGGTGTCCTGGATGGCGCGGGCGATCCGTTCGGTCCACTCCGTCTCGGCGTGCGGCCCGACGACCGCGGGCCCGGGGCCGGTGAGCGACCGGTCGGGGTCATGGGTGGAGCGGCGGGTGGATGAGATCGTCATCCCGGCGTCGCGCGCCTGGTCGCGCAGCCGCTCCAGGCGTCGCTTGTGGTCCTGGAGCGTCTCGTACGCCTCGTCCAGCAGTCTGCCGACCGCCCGTGCCTCGTCCCGCGCGCTCGCGAACTCCTCCAGCGTGGGTGCGGCTCTGTGCGCGGTAGGCACGCGCCGGCGGCTGGTTCCCGGGCCTGGGAGGAGGCCGAGCCTCATGCCCGGCTCACCCCATCGGGTGAGCGGAGGCCGCCGGGGGGACGCACAGGGGCGGGGCCTCACCGGCCCCGCCCCTCGGTCCCGCCTGCGCGGGCGTGCGAACCGAATGCGCTTATTCGGCGCGCCCCCGCAGCGAGCGGTAGCGCTGGACCAGTGCCGAGGTCGAGGGGTCGAGGCCGGTCACGTCCGCGCCCTCGGTGAGGGCGGGCTCCAGGCGCTTGGCGAGGACCTTGCCGAGTTCGACGCCCCACTGGTCGAAGGAGTCGATGTCCCAGATGGCGCCCTGGACGAACACCTTGTGCTCGTAGAGGGCGACGAGCTGGCCCAGCACGGAGGGGGTCAGCGCCGAGGCCAGGATGGTGGTGGTGGGGCGGTTGCCGGGGAAGGTGCGGTGCGGTACCTGCTCCTCCGGGACGCCCTCGGCGCGGACTTCCTCGGCCGTCTTGCCGAAGGCCAGGGCCTGGCCCTGCGCGAACATGTTGGCCATCAGCAGGTCGTGCTGGTCGCGCAGGCCGCCGAGTTCGGCGACGGGGTCGGCGAAGCCGATCAGGTCGGCCGGGATCATCTTGGTGCCCTGGTGCAGCAACTGGTAGTAGGCGTGCTGTCCGTTGGTGCCGGGGGTGCCCCATACGACGGGTCCGGTCTGCCAGTTCACCGGGCCGCCCCCGCGGGTGGTGGACTTCCCGTTGGACTCCATGTCCAGTTGCTGGAGGTAGGCGGTGAACTGGGACAGGTAGTGGCTGTAGGGCAGGACGGCGTGGGACTGCGCATCGTGGAAGTTGCCGTACCAGATGCCCAACAGGCCCATCAGCAACGGCGCGTTGGACTCGAAGGGCGCGGTGCGGAAGTGCTCGTCCATGAGGTGGAAGCCGGCGAGCATGTCACCGAAGCACTCGGGGCCGATGGCCACCATGAGGGAGAGCCCGATGGCCGAGTCGTACGAGTAGCGCCCGCCGACCCAGTCCCAGAACTCGAACATGTTGTCGGTGTTGATGCCGAACTCGGCGACCTTCTCCGCGTTGGTGGAGACGGCCACGAAGTGCTTGGCCACCGCCGAGGTGTCCCCGTCGAACGCGTTCAGCAGCCAGGCGCGGGCGGCCTTGGCGTTGGTGAGGGTCTCGACGGTGGTGAAGGTCTTGGAGGCGACGATGAACAGCGTCTCGGCCGGGTCGAGGTCCCTGACGGCCTCGTGCAGGTCGGCGCCGTCCACGTTGGAGACGAAGCGGAAGACCATGTCGCGGCGCGTGTACGGGCGCAGTGCCTCGTAGGCCATCTTCGGGCCGAGGTCGGAGCCCCCGATGCCGATGTTGACGATGTTCTTGATGCGCTTCCCGGTGTGCCCCTGCCAGTGGCCCTCGCGGATGCGGGTGGCGAACGTGCCCATGCGGATGAGGACTTGGTGCACCTTGGGCATCACGTTGTCGCCGTCCACGCGGACGGTGGCCGACTCGGGGGTACGCAGCGCGGTGTGCAGGACGGCGCGGTCCTCGGTGACGTTGATCTTCTCACCGTCGAACATGGCGTCGCGGAGCCGGGCCACGCCCGCCGCCTCGGCGAGCTGCCGCAGCAGGCGCAGCGTCTCGTCGGTGACCAGGTGCTTGGAGTAGTCGATGGTCAGGTCGCCGACCCGCACGGTGTAGCGCTCGGCACGCCCGGGGTCGTCGTCGAACAGCCGCCGCAGGTGCGTCCGTCCGAACTCCTCGCGGTGCTTGGACAGCGCCTGCCATTCGGGCATCTGGTCGAGCCGGGTGCGGCCTTCAGCGTTCATCAGCGAAATCAGCCCATTCCTCTCGTAATGATCCCCGCCGTCTCCAACCTAGACGATGGACGGCCCGGCCGCGCACCGCAGGGGCGGTGTACGGCCGGGCCGTCCATCGTTCGGTGCCATGGGGCGGCGCCGGCGTTCTCACGAGGGCTTCCGCTCGTCCTCACGGGCGCGGGGGGGCTTTCCCGGGCTCGTCCCCCGGGAGCTGCGCGTGCCGTGCGGGCCCCGGGCCATCGCCGTTCGCGCCCAGGCCCCGAGGGGCCGCGCGCCTGGGGCTCGGCCGGATCCCGCCCCGGAGCCTCTAGATCTCACCCCGGAGCTTGGCGAGCGCCTCGGCGAGGATCGCCTCGCCGTCCGCGTCGCTGCGCCGTTCGCGCACATAGGCGAGGTGTGTCTTGTACGGCTCCGTGCGGGGCGGGTCCGGGGGGTTGTCCCGGTCCTTCCCGGCTGGGAAGCCGCAGCGGGGACAGTCCCAGGTCTCGGGGATCTGCGCGTCGCTGGCGAAGCTCGGCTGGGTCTCGTGCCCGTTGGAGCACCAGAAGGAGATGCGGAGGCGGGGCGCGGACTCGCCTCGCTCGGCCTCGCCCATCGGCCCCGCTCCGACCCGGCTGCCCCGGATCGCGTTGCCACTTGCCACGGTCGTAACTCCCTGCCTCACGGTGCTACGGAGCATCGGCACATGCGCGCGCTCCGCTGCGGGCGCCCTAGTGTACGTAGGGCCCAACGCGCGCCCGGTGACCGGAGTTACTGCGTCGGTACCGGACGCGAGCCCTCATGATAGGCAGGGGACACGACACCCTGTCAGCTCTTGTGCAGGCGCCGCCTGTCGGATGTGCGCGCGGGAGCGGCTCGGCGGCGGCGCGGCGACGGCGTGCGGCGCGGCCTCAGTTGTCGAACTTCGTCAGCAGGCCGAGCACGACGATGAGGGCGAACCACACCAGGCCGACGACGACCGTGATCCGGTCGAGGTTGCGCTCGGCGACCGACGATCCACCGACGGAGGACTGCATTCCGCCGCCGAACATGTCGGAGAGGCCACCGCCCTTGCCCTTGTGCATCAGCACCAGCAGCAGCAGCAGCGCGCTGAAGACGATGAGGGCGATTGAGAACCCCATGACCACGGCTGGACCAACTCTCTCGGATCGTGGCTGGACACTTACGGTTGTTTGACACTCAGGGTGACGCGATGCTTACGGGGCCGGAGCGCGGGCCCCGGCCCCGTAAGCCTACGACGTGGGGCGGGCCCTCGTCACACGCCGTGGGCTCACTGGTCGCGGAACCGGACGATCTTGACGAACTCCTCCGCGTCCAGCGAGGCACCGCCGACCAGGGCGCCGTCGATGTCGGGCTGCGCCATGATCTTGGCGACGTTGCCCGACTTGACGGAGCCGCCGTACTGGATGCGGACCCGCTGCGCCGTCTCCTCGTCGTACAGCTCGGCCAGCCGGCCGCGGATCGCGCCGCAGACCTCCTGCGCGTCCTCCTCGCCGCAGACCTTGCCGGTGCCGATGGCCCAGACCGGCTCGTAGGCGATCACCAGTGAGGCGACGGACTCGGCCGGTACGTCCTTCAGGCCGCCGTCGACCTGGGCGAGGGTGTGGCCGACGTGGTTGCCGGCCTCGCGGACGGACAGCTCCTCGCCGACGCACACGATCGGGGTCAGCCCGTGCTGGAGGGCGGCCTTGACCTTGGCGTTGACGACGGGCTCGTCCTCGCCGTGGTACTGGCGGCGCTCGGAGTGGCCGATGGTGACATAGGTGCAGTTGAGCTTCGCCAGCATCGCACCGGAGATCTCACCGGTGTAGGCACCGGACTCGTGCGCCGAGAGGTCCTGGGCGCCGTACCTGATCTTCAGCTTGTCGCCGTCGACCAGCGTCTGCACGGAGCGCAGGTCGGTGAAGGGCGGCAGGACCGCGACCTCCACGGCCTCGTAGTCCTTGTCCGTGAGCGCGAAAGCGAGCTTCTGGACGTGGGCGATGGCCTCCAGGTGGTTGAGGTTCATCTTCCAGTTGCCCGCCATCAGCGGGGTGCGGGTGGGCATGGGGGTCAGTCCTCCAGTGCGGCGAGGCCGGGGAGCGTCTTGCCCTCGAGGTATTCGAGGCTGGCGCCGCCGCCGGTCGAGATGTGTCCGAACGCGTTCTCGTCGAAGCCCAGCTGCCGCACGGCGGCCGCGCTGTCACCGCCGCCGACGACCGTGAAGGCCGGGCTGTCGAGCAGGCCCTGCGCGACGGCCCTGGTGCCCGCGGCGAAGTCCGGGTGCTCGAAGACACCCATGGGGCCGTTCCAGAAGACCGTGGCCGCGTCGGCGAGCTTCGCGGCGTAGCGCTTACGGCTCTCCGGGCCGATGTCCAGGCCCTCCAGCTCCGCGGGGATCGCGTCCGCCGTGACCACCGCCGAGTTCGCGGGGGCCTTGGTCTTCAGGTCGGGGAACTCGGCCGCGGCCACCACGTCCACCGGCAGCACGAACTCCACGCCCAGCTGCTCGGCGCGGTCCAGATAGCCCTTGACCGCGGGGATCTGGTCCTCCTGAAGGAGCGACTTGCCCACCTCGTAGCCCTTGGCCGCCAGGAAGGTGTAGGCCATGCCGCCGCCGACGAGCAGCCGGTCGGCCTTGCCCAGCAGGTGGTCGATGACCCCGAGCTTGTCGGAGACCTTGGCGCCGCCGAGCACCACGGCGTACGGCCGCTCGACGTCCTCGGTGAGCTTCTTGAGGACACCGACCTCGGTGGCGATCAGGTACCCGGCCGCGTGCGGCAGGCGCGCCGGCAGGTCGTAGACCGAGGCGTGCTTGCGGTGGACGGCGCCGAAGCCGTCGCCCACGTAGGCGTCGGCCAGCGCGGCCAGCTGGTCGGCGAACGCGCCGCGCTCGGTGTCGTCCTTGCTGGTCTCACCGGCGTTGAAGCGGAGGTTCTCCAGCAGCGTGACCCCGCCGTCGGCGGTCCCGCCGACGGTGGCCTTCGCGCTGTCCCCCACGGTGTCGGTCGCGAACGCGACCTCGGTGCCGAGGAGTTCACCGAGCCGCTGCGCGACGGGCGCGAGCGAGAACTGCGGGTCCGGGGCGCCCTTGGGGCGGCCCAGGTGGGAGGCCACGATCACCCGCGCGCCGCTCTCGGCGAGCTTTTGGATCGTGGGGACGGCGGCGCGGATGCGGCCGTCGTCCGTGATGGTGTCGCCGTCGAGCGGGACGTTGAGGTCGGCGCGGACGAAGACCCGCTTGCCGGACACTCCGTCGCCGACGAGTTCGTCGATCGTCTTCATGGCTGGCTCCTGTCGAGGGGTCCGGGGCTGCCCCGGTCGAACACCCGGTTGAACACCTGGTGGCACGCCCGGTTGAACACTGCATGGGACAGGGCTCGTGCGGCGCACGAGCCCTGTCGTTCAGCTGTGGCCGCCCGGGTTCAGAGCTGGGAGCCGACGTAGCTGGTCAGGTCGACGAGGCGGTTCGAGTAGCCCCACTCGTTGTCGTACCAACCGATGATCTTGGCCTGGTTGCCGTCGACCATCGTGAGGGAGGCGTCGAAGGTGCAGGACGGGGGCTGGTTGACGATGTCCGAGGAGACGATGGCGTCCTCGGTGTACTCGACGATGCCCTTCAGCTGCCCCTCGGCGGCCTTCTTGAAGGCAGCGTTGACCTCGTCCTTGGTGGTCTCGCGCTTCAGCTCCAGCACCAGGTCGGTGACCGAGCCGGTGGGGACCGGGACGCGCATGGCGATGCCGTCCAGCCGGCCCTTGAGCTGCGGGAGGACCAGCGCGGTGGCCTTCGCGGCACCCGTGGTGGTCGGGATGATGTTCTCGGCGGCGGCCCGGGCGCGGCGCAGGTCCTTGTGCGGGAAGTCCAGGATGCGCTGGTCGTTGGTGTAGGCGTGCACCGTGGTCATCAGGCCGCGCTCGATACCGAAGGTCTCGTCCATGATCTTCGCCATCGGGGCCACACAGTTGGTGGTACAGGAGGCGTTGGAGATCACGTTGTGGCTGGCGGCGTCGTACTTCTCCTGGTTGACGCCCATCACCACGGTGATGTCCTCCTCCTTGGCCGGAGCCGAGATGAGGACCTTCTTCGCGCCGGCCTCCAGGTGCTTGGCGGCGTCCTGGCGCTTGGTGAAGATGCCGGTGGACTCGACGATGATGTCGGCGCCCAGGTCGCCCCAGGGGAGCTTGGCCGGGTCCTTCTCCGCCATCGTCTTGAAGGTCTGCTTGCCGACGGTGATCGTGTCCTCGGTGTGGCTCACCTCGTACGGAAGCCGCCCGAGAACACTGTCGTACTTGAGCAGGTGCACCAGGGTGGCGTTGTCGGTCAGGTCGTTGACACCGACGATCTCGATGTCCGCACCCTGGTTCAGCAATGCGCGGAAGTAGTTACGACCGATACGGCCAAAGCCGTTGATTCCTACGCGGATCGTCACGAACCGATCTCCTCGCTAGGTACGCCGGTGCGGACACCGGCGAGTGCTGTTTGGGATGTCCCCGACCGAGTCCGACCCTACCTCTCCATCGCGGCGGGGATCACATCGGCCGGACGGGCCGGAGAGCCGTGTCAGCCAGCCGCTCAGCCGAGCAATTCGGGGCTCGTTCCGATGCCCTTTTCCTTGCTCAACCGAGCATTTCCCGGCTCATTCAGCCGATGCTCGGCCGGCCCGTCAGCCGACCATTTCCTCGGTCAGATTGGACTCGGTACCCGGAATTCCGAGGTCCTGCGCACGCTTGTCCGCCATCGCCAGCAGCCGCCTGATCCGGCCCGCCACCGCGTCCTTGGTCAGCGGCGGGTCCGCGAGCGCCCCCAGCTCCTCCAAAGAGGCCTGCTTGTGCTCCATGCGCAGCCGTCCGGCGGCGGCCAGGTGCTCGGGCACCTCGTCGCCGAGGATCTCCAGCGCGCGCTGCACCCGGGCGCCGGCGGCGACGGCCGCGCGGGCCGAGCGGCGCAGGTTGGCGTCGTCGAAGTTGGCGAGCCGGTTGGCGGTGGCCCGCACCTCGCGGCGCATCCGCCGCTCCTCCCAGGCCAGCACCGACTCATGGGCGCCCAGCCGCGTCAGCAGCGCGCCGATGGCGTCACCGTCCCGGACGACGACGCGGTCCACGCCGCGCACCTCGCGGGCCTTCGCGGCGATCTGCAGCCGCCTCGCCGCGCCGACGAGGGCGAGCGCCGCCTCCGGTCCCGGACAGGTGACCTCCAAGGAGGAGCTGCGGCCGGGCTCGGTGAGCGAACCGTGGGCGAGGAACGCGCCGCGCCAGGCGGCCTCGGCGTCGCAGGTGGCCCCCGAGACCACCTGCGGGGGCAGGCCCCGGATGGGGCGGCCCCGGCCGTCGACGAGGCCGGTCTGCCGGGCGAGCTGGTCACCGCCCGCGACCACCCGTACGACGTACCGGCTGTTGCGCCGCAGCCCGCTGGGTGCCATCACCACCAGATCGGAGGAGTGGCCGAAGATCTCCAGGATGTCCTTGCGCAGCCGCCGGGCGGCGATGCCCGTGTCCAGCTCCGCCTCGATCACGATCCGCCCGCTCACCAGGTGCAGCCCACCCGCGAAGCGCAGGATCGACGAGACCTCTGACTTCCGGCAGCAGGTGCGGGTGACGGGAAGCCGGGAGATCTCGTCCTTCACCGCAGGCGTCATCGCCATGGGCCGATCCTTCCATGCATCCGAAAAATACGGTCGTACGCGGCGGCCAGCAGCTCCGGATCGTGCCGGGAAGCCCCTTCAGATGCCGCCACGGGCGCCAGCTCGACCTTCCCGCCCAGCTGCTCGGCGGCCTCGCTGAGGGAGTCCTGGTCGGGCACGGCATCCTGGTCGGCCAGCACCACGTCGAAGGTGAGTTTAGGGGCGTGTCGGGCCAAAACCTCCAAATGACGCTGCGGGGAAAAACCGTCCGTTTCCCCCGGCTGCGGAGCGAGGTTGAGAGAGAGGACCTTGCGCGCCTTGGTCTCGGTGAGCGCCTGGAGCAGTTCGGGTACCAGCAGGTGCGGGATGACGGAGGAGAACCAGGAGCCCGGCCCCAGCACCACCCAGTCGGCGTCGAGCACGGCGCGTACGGCCTCCGGCACGGCGGGCGGGTCGTGCGGGACCAGGTGGACCTCCTGGACCTCGCCGGGGGTGAGGGCGACGGTGGCCTGGCCGCGGACCGTGGACAGGTCGTCGGGGTGCGCGGGGTCGTGGCCGCGCACCAGGGCGCGCAGCTCCAGCGGAACGGCGGACATCGGCAGCACCCTGCCGTGCGCCCCCAGCAGCTTGCCGACCAGGTCGAGCGCCTGCACATGGTCGCCCAGCTGTTCCCACAGGGCGACGATCAGCAGGTTGCCGACCGCGTGGTCGTGCAGGTCGCCGCGGCTGACGAAGCGGTGCTGGATCACCTCGGCCCAGGTGCGGCCCCACTCGTCGTCGCCGCACAGCGCCGCCAGCGCCTTGCGCAGGTCCCCGGGGGGCAGCACACCCAGCTCGTCGCGCAGCCGCCCGCTGGAGCCGCCGTCGTCGGCGACGGTGACCACGGCGGTGAGGTCCCCGGTGATGCGGCGCAGCGCCGTCAGCGACGCCGACAGTCCCATGCCGCCGCCGAGCGCCACCACCTTGGGCTGCTTGGAGGTGAGGCCGCGCAGCGCTCCGCGCGGCCCGGCCAGATGCCTCAGGCTCCTACGGGCCATGGGCGTCACTCACGCCCCATGTCACGGTGGACGACCACCGTCTCCACGCCCCCGTCGGACAGCCTGCGGGCCAGCTTCTCGGACATGGCGACGCTGCGGTGCTTGCCGCCGGTGCAGCCCACGGCGACGGTGACGTACCGCTTGCCCTCCCTGCGGTAGCCGGCCGCGATCAGCTGGAGCAACTCCGTGTAGCGGTCCAGGAACTCCTTGGCACCGGGCTGGTTGAAGACGTAGTTGGAGACCTCCTCGCTGGTGCCGGTGTAGGGGCGCAGCTCGGGGACCCAGTGCGGGTTGGGCAGGAAGCGGCAGTCCACGACGAGGTCGGCGTCCACGGGCAGCCCGTATTTGTAGCCGAACGACATGACGGTGGCCCGCAGTTCCGGCTCCTCGTCGCCCGCGAACTGGGCGTCCAGCTTGGCCCGCAGCTCGTGCACGTTCAGGCTGGAGGTGTCGATCACCAGGTCGGCGTCGCCGCGCAGCTCGCGCAGCAGGTCGCGCTCGGCGGCGATGCCGTCCACGATGCGGCCGTCGCCCTGGAGCGGGTGGGGCCGGCGCACCGACTCGAAGCGGCGCACCAAGGCCTCGTCGGAGGCCTCCAGGAAGACGATGCGCCGGGCGACGTTGAAGGCCGCCAGGTCGGCGAGCGAGCCCTTGAGGTTGTCGAAGAAGTTGCGGCCGCGCACGTCGACGACCACCGCGATCCTGGCGACGTTGCCCTGGGACCGGGCACCCAGCTCGACCATGGTCGGGATCAGCTCCGGCGGCAGGTTGTCGACCACGAACCAGCCGAGATCCTCCAGACACTTGGCCGCGGTGCTGCGGCCCGCACCCGACATCCCGGAGATGATCACCAACTCCGGGATCGTCGCGTTCGCCGACTCCTCCGGCTGCGCCGTCCCCAGCGTACTCACCACTGCTCCGTCTCCGCGCTGCTCGCTCTGCGCGCTCATGCTGTCATCCCCCGGGGTGTCGTCTTCGTGCGGTTTGCTCACTCTTCTTCAACGATCTCACCCGTGGCGGTATTCACCGCCGGACCCGAGGGCACGGCCCCGGCCAGCGCCGCCACGACCGTCTCGGCGGTCTTGCGGCCCACGCCGGGGACCTGGGAGATCTCCTCCACGGAGGCGGCACGCAGCTTCTTGACCGAGCCGAAGTGCTTGAGCAGCGCCTTCTTGCGGGCCTCCCCCAGACCCTGCACGTCGTCCAGCGGGCTGCTGCGGAGCCGCTTGCCCCGCTTGCCGCGCTGGTAGCGGATGGCGAAGCGGTGCGCCTCGTCGCGGACCCGCTGGAGCAGGTAGAGGCCCTCGCTGGAGCGGGGCAGCACCACCGGGTCGCTCTCGCCGGGCAGCCACACCTCTTCCAGCCGCTTGGCCAGCCCGCAGACGGCCACGTCGTCGATGCCCAGCTCGTCCAGCGCCGCCTGCGCGGCGGCGACCTGCGGCTGCCCGCCGTCGACGACCACGAGCTGCGGCGGGTACGCGAACTTCTTGGGCCGCCCCTCCTCGTCCCGCCCGGCGCCCTGGGCGGGCTGCGCGGGCTGGGCGGATCCGTCCGCGGGGTGCGGGGCAGGGGCCCGGCCCGCCGGCCCCGCCTCCAGTTCGCCGCCCAGCTCCTCCTCCGGCCACTCCCCGGTCCGCTGCTTGTCCACCAGGTAGCGGCGGAAGCGGCGGCTGACGACCTCGTGCATGGCCCGCACGTCGTCCTGGCCCGCGAAGGACTTGATCTGGAAGCGGCGGTACTCGCTCTTGCGCGCGAGGCCGTCCTCGAAGACGACCATGGAGGCCACCACGTCGTCACCCTGGAGGTGGGAGATGTCGAAGCACTCGATGCGCAGCGGGGCCGAGTCCAGATCGAGGGCCTCGGCGATCTCCTCCAGCGCGCGGGAGCGGGTGGTCAGGTCGGAGGCCCGCTTGGTCTTGTGCAGCACCAGGGCGTGCTCGGCGTTGCGCCGGACCGTCTCCATCAGGGCGCGCTTGTCGCCGCGCTGCGGGATGCGCAGGCTCACCTGGGCGCCGCGCCGCTCGGAGAGCCACTGCGCTATGGGCTCCGCCGGCTCGGGCAGGGCCGGGACCAGCACCTCCTTGGGGACGCCGCCGCTGCCGCCGCCGGTGGCCGCGTCGCCCTCCTCGGCGCCGTAGAGCTGCTGGAGCGCGTGCTCGACCAGCTCGGCGGTGCCCACCGCCTCGACCTTGTCGGTGACCCAGCCGCGCTGCCCGCGTACGCGACCGCCGCGTACATGGAAGATCTGGACGGCGGCCTCCAGCTCGTCCTCGGCCACCGCGATCAGATCGGCGTCGGTGGCGTCGGTGAGGACGACGGCGTTCTTCTCCATCGCGCGCTTGAGCGCGTCGATGTCGTCGCGCAGCCGGGCGGCGCGCTCGTACTCCAGCTCCTCGGCCGCCTCCTGCATCTCCCGCTCCAGGCGGCGCAGGTAGGAGCCGGTGTGCCCGGCCATGAAGTCGCAGAACTCCTCGGCCAGTTCGCGGTGCTCCTGCGGGGTGACCCGGCCGACGCAGGGGGCGGAGCACTTGCCGATGTAGCCGAGCAGGCAGGGGCGGCCGATCTGCCGGGAGCGCTTGAAGACCCCCGCGGAGCAGGTGCGCACGGGGAAGACCCGCAGCATCAGGTCGACCGTCTCGCGGATGGCCCACGCCTGGCCGTAGGGGCCGAAGTAGCGCACGCCCTTCTTCTTGGGGCCGCGCATCACCTGGACGCGGGGGAACTCCTCGTTCATCGTCACCGCGAGGGACGGATAGCTCTTGTCGTCGCGGTACTTGACGTTGAAGCGGGGCGCGAACTCCTGGATCCAGGTGTATTCGAGCTGGAGGGCCTCCACCTCGGTGCTCACGACCGTCCACTCGACGGAGGCCGCCGTGGTCACCATCGTGCGGGTGCGCGGATGGAGGCCGGCGAGGTCCTGGAAGTAGTTGCCGAGCCGCTGGCGGAGGCTCTTGGCCTTGCCGACGTAGATCACCCTGCGGTGTTCGTCGCGGAAGCGGTAGACCCCGGGCGAGTCGGGGATCTCTCCCGGTTTCGGACGGTAGGTGGAGGGGTCTGCCATACCTCACACCCTACTGGGGCGGGGTGACAGCGATCATCGGGCGCGCGGCCCCGGGCCGCGCGCCCCTCAGCGTGTGCGCCGTCGGCTACCAGCCGCGTTCGCGCCACTCCGCCAGGTGCGGGCGCTCGGTCCCCAGAGTGGTGTCGGCGCCGTGCCCGGGGTACACCCAGGTCTCGTCCGGGAGTTGGCCGAACAGCTTGTTCTCGACGTCGTCGATGAGGCGGGCGAAGTTCTCCGCGTCGCCGAAGGTGTTGCCCACCCCGCCGGGGAAGAGGCAGTCGCCCGTGAACAGGTGCGGGTGGCCGGAGGGGTCGTCGTAGACGAGGGCCACGGAGCCGGGGGTGTGCCCGGTCAGGTGGCGTGCGGTCAGCTCCACCTCGCCGACCCGCAGAGTGTCCCCGTCCTCGAGCAGGACATCGGTGGGGACGGGGATGCCCTCGGCGTCGTACCGCCCGGCGCAGGTGCGCGCCCCCGTGGCGGCCACCACCTCGGCCAGCGCCTGCCAGTGGTCGCCGTGCCGGTGGGTGGTGACGACGGAGGCGATGCCGTCGTCACCGATGAGTTCCAGCAGGGTGCCCGCGTCGTTCGCGGCGTCGATCAGGAGCTGCTGCCCTGTGGCCCGGCAGCGCAGCAGGTACGCGTTGTTGTCCATGGGGCCGACGGCGACCTTGGAGATCATCAGATCCCGCAGCTCGTGCACGTCCGCGGGGCCGCCGACCGTCACGTTTCCGCTGTATGGCATGGGCTCACCCTAGAGTGCGGGCAGCTCGGGCAGGGGCCCCCTCGCCGACAGGCCGCTTCCGGTGGTCCGTCCGGTGAGCCAGCCGACCAGGGCGACGGGGGTGCCGGCCACCACGAGCGGACCGTCCTCCCCCGCCTCGGTGGCGCCGGTCCGCCATGTCGTGCCGTCCTCGGCGCGCAGCTCAAGGGCGACGGGGACGTTGGGGTGCCCGGCGAAGCGGCGGGCCATGTTCGCCAGCTCCCGGTCGACGAAGGTGCCCGGCAGGTCCTGGAGGGTGTAGCCGATGCCGAGGTCCACGTGGTGCAGCTCGACCTCGATCCAGCGGCGGAAGGGGAGGGAGGAGGCGAGATCCGTCACACCGTTGCGCAGGGTGACGGTGCGCTTCCAGTCGTCCTCACCGAGCGCGGCGAAGGCGCTCTCCAGGCGGGAGGCGGAGGCCCGGACGTCGTCCACCAGCTCGTCCAGGGTGCGGTGCGCGCCCTTCTGGATGTCGGCGTCGCGGGCCTCGGCGCTGACGTACATCGGGCGGCCCGCCAGGACGTTGACGAGGGCGTCGGCGTTGCGGGCGAGGTGGGCGAGCACGTGGGCGCGGGTCCAGCCTGGCAGCCGGGAGGGCCCGGCCACCTGCGAGGGCTCCAGTTTGACGGTGGCGCTGAGCAGGCGTCCGGTCGCGGTCCGTACGAGTTCGGCGTCGTGCGCGGGCGTCGTCATGATCCAAAGCTACGGGGCCACTCGTTCGTGTGGAAGATGACGAGGCCGCCCGTAATTCGAAAACACGTGCTATAGAGTCGAAGGCCGGCTCCGCTCCCGAAGCGCACGACACTCCGGGCGGCGCCGTCCTACTCTTGGTCGGGGACTCCCGCGGTGCGGCGGGCTCCCGTTCCTCACATGAAAGGTGCCGACAGGCGTGACCGACCGTCTTCTCGTCCGTGGCGCTCGCGAGCACAACCTGCAGAACGTCTCGATAGACCTCCCCCGTGACTCGCTCGTCGTCTTCACGGGGCTGTCGGGCTCGGGCAAGTCCTCGCTCGCCTTCGACACGATCTTCGCGGAGGGCCAGCGGCGTTACGTCGAGTCGCTGTCCGCCTACGCACGGCAGTTCCTCGGGCAGATGGACAAGCCCGACGTCGACTTCATCGAGGGGCTCTCCCCCGCGGTCTCGATCGACCAGAAGTCGACCTCGCGCAACCCGCGCTCGACGGTCGGCACCATCACGGAGGTCTACGACTACCTCCGCCTGCTCTACGCCCGGATCGGCAAACCCCACTGCCCCGTCTGCGGCCGGCCCATCGCCCGCCAGTCGCCGCAGGCGATCGTGGACAAGGTGCTCGGCCTGGAGGAGGGCAGCCGCTTCCAGGTCCTCTCCCCGCTGGTGCGCCAGCGCAAGGGCGAGTTCGTCGATCTCTTCAACGAGCTGCAGGCCAAGGGCTACAGCCGCGCCCGGGTGGACGGGCAGACGGTCCAGCTGTCCGAGCCGCCGAAGCTCAAGAAGCAGGAGAAGCACACCATCGAGGTGGTCGTGGACCGCCTCACCGTCAAGAGCAGCGCCAAGCGGCGGCTGACGGACTCGGTGGAGACGGCGCTCGGACTGTCGGGCGGCATGGTCATCCTCGACTTCGTCGACCTGGAGCAGGACGACCCGCAGCGCGAGCGGATGTACTCCGAGCACCTGTACTGCCCGTACGACGACCTGTCGTTCGAGGAGCTGGAGCCCCGCTCGTTCTCCTTCAACTCCCCCTTCGGCGCCTGCCAGGTGTGCACCGGTATCGGCACCCAGATGGAGGTCGATCCGGAGCTGATCGTCCCCGACGAGGAGAAGTCGCTGGACGAGGGCGCCCTGCACCCCTGGTCGCACGGGCACACCAGGGAGTACTTCGGCCGGCTGATCGGCGCCCTGGCCGACGCGCTCGGCTTCCGTACGGACATCCCGTGGGCGGGCCTGCCCGCGCGGGCCAAGAAGGCACTGCTGTACGGGCACAAGACCCAGGTCGAGGTGCGCTACCGCAACCGGTACGGCCGCGAGCGGGCGTACACCACCGCGTTCGAGGGCGTCGTCCCGTTCGTCAAGCGGCGGCACTCGGAGGCGGAGACCGACAGCAGCCGGGAGCGCTTCGAGGGCTACATGCGCGAGGTGAACTGCCCGGCCTGCGAGGGCACCCGGCTCAAGCCGCTGGTGCTGGCGGTGACCGTGCAGGGCAAGTCCATCGCGGAGGTCTCCGCGATGTCGATCACCGAGTGCGCCGACTTCCTGCGCGAGCTGAAACTGACCGGGCGCGACAAGCAGATCGCCGAGCGCGTCCTGAAGGAGGTCAACGAGCGGCTGCGCTTCCTGGTGGACGTCGGCCTGGACTACCTGTCCCTCAACCGCGCCGCGGGCACCCTCTCCGGCGGCGAGGCGCAGCGCATCCGCCTGGCCACCCAGATCGGCTCCGGACTCGTCGGTGTGCTGTACGTCCTGGACGAGCCGTCCATCGGCCTGCACCAGCGCGACAACCACCGGCTGATCGAGACCCTGGTGCGGCTGCGCGACCTGGGCAACACGCTCATCGTCGTCGAGCACGACGAGGACACCATCAAGGCGTCCGACTGGGTCGTGGACATCGGTCCCGGCGCGGGCGAGCACGGCGGCAAGGTGGTGCACAGCGGCCCGTTGAAGGAGCTGCTGGCCAACGAGCAGTCCATGACCGGCCAGTACCTGGCCGGCAAGCGGGAGATCCCGGTGCCGCAGGTGCGCCGCCCCGTCGACCCGGCGCGGCAGCTGACCGTGCGGGGGGCGCGGGAGAACAACCTGCGCGACATCGACGTCTCCTTCCCGCTGGGCGTCCTCACCGCCGTCACGGGCGTGTCCGGCTCCGGCAAGTCGACGCTGGTCAACGACATCCTCTACACCCACCTGGCCCGCGAGCTGCACGGCGCCAGGACGGTGCCGGGCAGGCACACCCGCGTCGAGGGCGACGACCTGGTGGACAAGGTGGTGCACGTCGACCAGTCGCCCATCGGCCGCACACCGCGCTCCAACCCGGCCACCTACACCGGGGTGTTCGACCACATCCGCAAGCTATTCGCCGAGACGACGGAGGCGAAGGTCCGCGGCTACCAGCAGGGCCGCTTCTCCTTCAACGTCAAGGGCGGCCGCTGCGAGAACTGCGCGGGCGACGGCACCATCAAGATCGAGATGAACTTCCTGCCGGACGTGTACGTGCCCTGCGAGGTCTGCCACGGCGCGCGCTACAACCGGGAGACCCTGGAGGTCCACTACAAGGGCAAGAACATCGCCGAGGTCCTGGACATGCCGATCGAGCAGGCCCTGGACTTCTTCGAGGCGGTGCCCGGCATCGCCCGTCATCTGAGGACCCTCAACGACGTGGGGCTCGGCTACGTGCGGCTCGGCCAGTCCGCGCCCACGCTCTCGGGCGGTGAGGCGCAGCGGGTGAAGCTGGCGAGCGAGTTGCAGCGGCGCTCGACGGGCCGGACGGTCTACGTCCTGGACGAGCCGACGACGGGCCTCCACTTCGAGGACATCAGGAAGCTCATCGGCGTCCTGGAGGGCCTCGTCGACAAGGGCAACTCCGTACTGGTCATCGAGCACAACCTCGACGTCATCAAGACCGCGGACTGGGTCGTCGACCTCGGCCCCGAGGGCGGCATCGGCGGCGGCACGGTCGTCGCCGAGGGCACGCCCGAGCAGGTGGCGGCGGAGCCCGCCAGCCACACCGGCAAGTTCCTGCGGGACATCCTGGGCGACCGCGTCAGCGACGCCGCCCCGGTCAGGGCGGCGGCGAAGAAGCGGTCCGCCAGGTCCGGCGCCGGAACGGCCGCCAAGAAGGCGACGGCCGCGAAGGCCACCGCCAGGAAGACGGCCGCGACCAGGAAGCGCTGACCGGCCGGCCGGACCGGACAGAAGAGGACGTAGAGTGCGGCGCGTGACGACGAGCAAGGAATCGCCGGCCACGCGCCGCACCGTGCTGTGCGGCGCCGCGCTGGCCGCGCTGGGGTTGACCGCCGCGGCATGCGGCGGAGGTGGGTCCGGGGGCTCCGGGGCCTCGGAAGGTCCCGACGAGCCCGTGGACCTGGGCGACGCGAAGGCCGTGCCGGTGGGCGGCGCCAAGCTGTACGCCGAGCAGAAGGTGCTGGTCTCGCAGCCGGAGGAGGGCGACTTCAAGGGGTTCAGCGCCGTGTGCACCCACCAGGGAAGCCTGCTGGGCGAGGTGGACGGGGACGTGGCCGTCTGCCCCATGCACGGGAGCCGTTTCCATGTGGACACGGGCGAGGTCGCCAAGGGTCCCGCCACCCAGGCGCTGCCGTCCGTCCCGGTGAAGGTGCGCGGCGGCAAGCTGATCGCCGGCCCGGAGAGCTGAGGCCCCGGGGGCGGGCCGCGGGAACCGCGGGCGGGGCCCGACGCCGCGGCGGGTCCCAGGGGACGGGAGCCCCGGAGGCAGAAGTCTCCGGGACGGGACTCCCAAGGACGGGACTCCCAGAGGCGGAGTCCAAGGGACCGCAGTCGCAAGGACGGAAGCCTCGGGCGCGGAAGTCCCAGGGCCGGAAGCCTCCGGGGTGGCGGAAGTCCCAGGGGCAGAAGTCAGGGGCAGAAGTTCCAGGGGGAGAGAGCCTTCTGTGCCGGAGTGCCTCAGGAGCGGGGCCGCTCGCCGGGGGTGGAGGTCGCCACGCCGGTGCCCAGCGGCGGGGCGGTACCCGGACGGAGCCCTCCCCCGGTGGTACCGGGCTCCCCCTCGGACGGCCAGCGGCCTCCGTTCTGCCAGTACGCCCTGATCTCCTCCAGTTGCCGGCCCTTGGTCTCGGGCGCCACCCGGGCCATGAAGACCAGGGCGATCAGCGCCAGGGCGGCGAAGCCGCCGAAGGCCCAAGTGGCGCCGAGGCCCTCCAGCACAGAGGGGAAGAACTGGGCGACGAGGAAGTTCGCCGCCAGGTCCGCGGTGAGCATCACCGAGGCGCCCAGGGAGCGCAGCCGCGCGGGGAAGGCTTCCGAGGCGTAGACCCAGATGAGCGCGCCGAACCCGAAGTTGAACGCCGCGGTGAACAGGGCGATCGCACCGAAGCCGAGCCAGATCCCGGCTCCGCTGAGCGAGTGGGTGCCGAAGAGTGCGGCCAGCACGAGCAGGGTGGCCAGCATGGTGCCGATGCCCGAGAGCAGGACGACGCGGCGGCCGAGCCGGTCCACGACGAACAGGGCGGCGACCGTGGCGGCCAGCGAGACCAGCTCGACGATCGCGGGGAGCAGGAACGCCTGCCCGTCGCCGTGGAAGCCGAGGGTCCGGAAGATCTGCGGGCTGTAGTAGGTGACGGCGTTGATGCCGGTGATCTGACAGAAGAAGCCCATGCCGAGGACGAAGACCGTGGCGCGGAGGAAGGGGCGGCGGACCATCTGTCCCAGTGAGCCACCGCGGCCCCGCCGCTCGGTGCGCAGCTCGTGCTGGATGGCGGCGGTCTCGGCGAGCGGGTCCACGTCCGGGTCGGTGGCGGCCATCACGCGGGCCGCCTCGTCCACCCGGCCCTTGAGGAGGTACCAGCGGGGGCTGTCGGGCAGCCGCAGCAGCGGGATGACGACCAGGGCGGAGGGGATCGCGGCGAGGCCGAGCATGATCCGCCAGTGGCCGCCGCCGGACAGGCCCCAGTTGACGAAGTAGGTCAGCGTGATCCCGGCGACACAGGCCACCTGGTAGCCGGCGACCGCGGCGCCCCGCAGCCGGGCCGGGGTGGACTCGGCGATGAACAGGGGCGCCGCCACGATGGAGACGCCGATCGTGACGCCCAGGCAGAAGCGCACCAGGTCGAGGACGAGGACCGTGGGTGAGAGGGCCGAGAGCGCGGAGAAGACGGCGTACGCGGCGGCGACGAGCACCATGGTGGGCTTGCGGCCGAGCGCGTCGGCGAGCCGTCCCGCGACCAGGGCGCCCAGGATGTTGCCGAGCACCAGGATGCTGTTGACGAACCCCGCCTCGCCCGCGCTCAGGTCGAAGTCCTCGCTCAGGAAGACCAGCGCGCCGGAGATGGAGCCGGTGTCGTAGCCGTAGACCACCCCCACGACCGCGCCGGTGAGCGCGATCATGCGGCCGGCGCGGTAGCCGGAGGAGAGTGGGGGCGGGGCGGTGGGCGGTGCTGCCATGGTGCGGGCCCTTCGGTGCGTCCTGGCGGCCTGTCGTCCGACGCGGCCGGTGCGCGGTGGCGGCGGCCGGGGTGCCGAGGGCACCGTGGGGCCGTCCGCCCGCCGTCGTATGCCGTCGGACGCTGCCGCACGCCGTCGGATGCGTACTCCTGGGAGGGGTTCGAGGCGTTCGAGGGGGCAGGGGGTGCGTGGTCGTGCAAGGTTTCCGCTGGTTTCGCGCAACTGTCAACAGAGACGCGGGCGATTTTGCGCGTTCATGAGCGGAAACCACTCCGATACGTCGGAAAAGGGCAGTCGTGGGGTCCGTTCGAGTCAGGGCGGCCCCTATTCCGCGCCCGTTACGCCGCATGCGCCTCCGCCAGACTGATGTTTCCCCCGACTTCGCTCCCGCCCTCTGGTGTAGACCGGTCCCCCTTGGGACCCTGTGCGGCACTGTGCGCAGAAAGTGCCGAGAACACAGGTCTTCGTGGGGGACGTTGTGAGACAAGTCCACGCACGCGCCAACCGGTCCACGACACGCGGAAGACTCGCCCGGTCGCTGCTGCCCGCGGCGGCCGTCTCCGCGCTGCTGACCGGCCTCCTGCCGGCCGGCATCACACTGGCGGCCACGCCCGCCATCCCGTCCGCCCGGCAGGCGGCACCGGCCGCCGCACCACCCGCCGTGGCCGACCGCAGCCCCGCAGCCCACGGCAGTTCCATGGCCGACGGCGACGGCATGGAACTCTCCCGCACCACCCGCCCCCTCGCACCCGGCGCCTCGCTCACCTCCTTCTCCCGCCTGGAGTCGGACAAGTGGCTGCGGGCCGACGCGCTCTCGCTGGAACTCGGCAGCGCCGAGAGCGGCACGAGCGCCGACTACCTGTCCACCGGCAAGGTCTCCGAGCGGCGCACCGTCAGCCGGCTGGCCGCCGCGCACAAGCCCGGCAAGGGGCGCCGCACCATCGCGGCGATCAACGCGGACTTCTTCGACATCAACGAGACGGGCGCTCCCCTCGGACCGGGGATCGACAACGGCGCACCGACCCACTCCCCCGCCCCGGGCACCTCCGAGGCGGCCGGGATCGGCCCCCGGGCGGCCGGCCGCATCCTGGACCTGTACTTCGAGGGAACGGTCACCCTCCCCGGGGGTGCCGCCCCGCTCGCCGGACGGAACGCCGCGAACGTGCCGGAGGGCGGCATCGGCCTGTACGACTCGCACTGGGGCGACGCCGACCGGGCGCTGACGGTCGATCAGGAACCGAAGGTGACCGAGGTGACGGTCGAGGACGGCAAGGTCGCCTCCGTCGCGGAGAAGCCCGGAAAGGGTGACATCCTTGACGGGACGACCGTTCTGCTGGGCCGGGGAGCGGGTGCCGCCCGGCTGGCCGCCCTGCGCCCCGGCGACCCGGTGGCCGTCGAGTACCGGGTGCGCACCGACGACGGCTCCCCGGTGCCGCGAACCGCGGTCGGCGGCCGGGGCCTGCTGGTCGTGGACGGGAAGCCGCAGAACTGGGACGGCAGGCCGAACAACACGGCGGCGCCGCGCACCGCGGTCGGGTTCTCCAAGGACGGCGGCACCATGCACGTGCTGACCGTGGACGGCCGCCAGGCGGCCTCCGGCGGCGTGACCCTCACCGAACTGGCGCTGATGATGACGAGGCTGGGCGCCCACAACGCCCTCAACCTCGACGGCGGCGGCTCCTCCACCCTGCTGGCCCGCGAGCCGGGCTCCGACACCCTGCGGCTGGAGAACTCCCCCTCCGACGGCGAGGAACGCGAGGTGCCCAACGGTCTGGCGCTGACCGCTCCCGAAGGTTCGGGGCGGCTGAGCGGCTACTGGGTGAAGACGGCCCTCGACCCGGACCGGGCCCCGACCGCCGACACCGTGCCGGGCGGCCACCCGGACCGGGTCTTCCCCGGTCTGCGGCGCACCCTGACCGCCGCCGCGTACGACGAGACCTACGGGCCCGCCACCGGAGCGCCCCGCCCCTCCTGGCACACGGCACGGCCCCGCGTGGGCCGCGTCGAGGGCAGGGCCGACGGGAGCGGCGTCTTCCACGCCCGCCGCGGCGGCACCACCGAGGTGACCGCGCGCGGGGGCGCCACGAACGGCTCCGCCAAGGGCTCGGTGACGCTGCGGGTCCTCGGGGAGCTGGACCGCGTCCGGCCCACCACGGACCGGGTCGGGCTGGCGGACGGCCACGCCAAGGGCTCGTTCGGGCTGGTCGGCTACGACGCGGACGGCAACAGCGCACCGATCGAACCGGCCGACGCACGGCTCTCGTACGACCGTTCGCTGTTCTCCGTCGTGCCCGACCAGGACGCGGCGGGCGGCGGGTTCACCGTCACCCCGCGCTCCGGTCAGGAGTCGGCCTCCGGCACGGTGACCGTCACGGTGCGCGGGAAGACGACACGGCTGGCCGTCACCGTCGGGCTGCGGGAGCAGACGGTCGCGGACTTCGACGACGCTTCCGCGTGGAAGTTCAGCGCGGCCCGTGCCACCGGATCGGTGGCGCCCGAACCGTCCGGCAAGGAGGGCGGCGGACTGAAGCTCAGCTACGACTTCACCCAGTCGACCGCCACCCGCGCCGCCTACGCCACCCCGCCCGCCGACCGGTCGATTCCCGGCCAGCCACGCGGCTTCACCCTGTGGATCAGAGGGGACGGCTCCGGTGCCTGGCCCTCGCTCCACCTCAAGGACGCGGCCGGCACCGACCAGGTGCTGCGCGGACCGCTGGTGGACTGGCGCGACTGGCGCCAGGTCACCTTCGACGTACCCGAAGGAGTGGCATACCCGCTGACACTGCGCCGCTTCTACCTGGCCGAGACCCGACCCCAGGCGCAGTACAAGGGCCAGGTGGTGCTGGACGAACTCGTGGCGCGCACCCCGCCCGATGTCGCCCTTCCGGCCGCCGGGCGCCCGCACGACCCGCTGGTCTCCACGGCAGCCGAGGTGGCCGGGCGCGACTGGCGGTTCGCGGTGATGTCGGACGCGCAGTTCGTGGCCCGTGACCCGGACAGCGAGGCGGTACGGCAGGCACGCCGCACCCTGCGGGAGATCCGCGCGGCCCGCCCGGACTTCCTGGTCGTCAACGGCGACCTGGTGGACGAGGGATCGCCGGCGGATCTGGCGTTCGCCCGGAAACTGCTGACCGAGGAGCTGGGCGACGCCCTCCCCTGGTACTACGTCCCCGGCAACCACGAGGTGATGGGCGGCTCCATCGCCGATTTCGTCAAGGAGTTCGGCCCCGCGCAGCGCACGTTCGACCACAAGGGCACCCGGTTCCTCACCCTCGACACCTCGTCGCTGACGGTGCGCGGCGGCGGGTACGGGCAGTTCCAGGAACTGCGGCGGCAGCTGGACGAGGCGGCGCGGGACCGCCGCGTCACCTCGGTCGCCGTCATCCAGCACGTGCCCCCGCGCGATCCGACGCCGCAGCAGGCCAGCCGGCTCACCGACCGGATGGAGGCCGACCTGCTGGAGGACTGGCTGTCCCGCTTCCGCGCCCGCTCGGGCAAGGGCGCGGCCTTGGTCGCCGGGCACGTGGGGACCTTCGACGCCTCCCGGGTGGACGGCGTGCCCTACCTCGTCAACGGCAACGCGGGGAAGTCGCCCGCCGCCCCACCGGACCAGGGCGGGTTCACCGGGTGGTCGCTGCTGGGCATCGACAAGGGCCGGCCGCACCGGGACGGCGACTGGCTCTCCGTGCAGACCCGCGCCCACGTGGACCGGCTGACGCTCCAGGCCCCCGAGCGGCTGTCGGTGGGCGGCAGCGGCACGGCGTCGGCCACTGTCGAACAGGGCACCGGCCCGGGCGCGCGCCGGGTGCCGGTCGGCTGGCCGGTCAGCGCGGACTGGCCGGGTTCGGCGGGGCTGTGTGTGCGGGGCAGCGTGCCCCGGGGGCGGTGTGTGGCCGGGTACGACCCAAAGAGCGGTGTGCTGCGCGGGCGCGCGCCGGGCACCGTCACGCTGTCGGTGCTCGTCAACGGGGTGAGGGCCGAGCAGAAGGTGACCGTCACCCGCTGACCGGCCGTCCGGGCATCCCCGCGCTCCCGCCGGAAGCGACCCGCCCCCGCCCCACCGGCAGGCGGAGGGGAAGTGCCCCGGCCCCGCCCCCTACCGGAAGGGGTGACGGGGCGGGGCCGGGAGCCCGGGCCGGGCGGTGCCGGGCCGGGCCCGGGAGGCCGGGGTCAGGAGTCCACTTCCGCCTTGCGGGCGGCCTCGGCTTCCCGGGTCCTCTCGGTGCCTTCGGCGCCCCCGTCGCCGTCCGAGGACTCCGCCCCCGCACCCTCCGGCCGCCCGGCCGACGCGGCGCGCTCGCCCTCCCCGGCCTTGGCCTGCTTGCTGGAGGCCATCAGGGAGGTGATCGTGGTGACGATCAGCACGGCGCAGATGACACCCAGCGAGACCGGGATGCTGATCTCCGGCACGTGCACTCCGGTCTCGTGCAGGGCGTGCAGCACCAGCTTGACGCCGATGAAGCCGAGGATGACCGACAGCCCGTAGGACAGGTGCACCAGCTTCTTCAGCAGACCGCCGATGAGGAAGTACAGCTGCCGCAGGCCCATCAGGGCGAAGGCGTTGGCGGTGAAGACGATGTACGGGTCCTGCGTCAGGCCGAAGATGGCCGGGATGGAGTCCAGCGCGAAGAGGACGTCGGTGGTACCGATCGCGAGCATCACGATCAGCATCGGCGTCATCAGCCGCTTGCCGTTCTCCAGGATCGTCAGTTTGGTGCCGTGGTACTTGTCGGTGGACGGGAAGCGGCGCTCGATGGACTTGAGCAGCCGGTTCTCCTCGAAGTCCTCCTCCTCGTCCGCGCGGGCCTCCTGGATGAGCTTCCACGCCGTCCAGATGAGGAAGGCGCCGAAGAGGAAGAAGACCCAGGAGAAGGTGGAGATGATCGCGGCGCCGGCCGCGATGAAAATGCCGCGCAGCACCAGCGCTATGAGGACACCGACCATCAGCACGCGCTGCTGGTAGATGGTGGGGACCGCGAACTTCGCCATGATCAGGACGAAGACGAAGAGGTTGTCCACACTCAGCGACTTCTCGGTGATGAAGCCCGCGAAGAACTCCCCGGAGGCCTGACCTCCTCCGAACAGGAAGACGCCGAGCCCGAAGAGGGCGGCGAGGACGATCCAGACGGTCGTCCAGATCCCGGCCTCCTTGAGGGAGACCTCGTGCGGCTTGCGGCCGCCGATGAAGAAGTCGACAGCGATGAGGGCGCACAGACCGACGATGGTCAGCACCCAGACGGACGGGGAAACGTCCATGAGCAGTCCTCCGGCTTGCCTTGGAGCATGGGCCGGAGGTCTCTTCCACCCGGGACCGCCGCCCACAGCGGACCGGGCCGGCGCCCCGGGACCGGCCCTGTCCGGTCCGTACTGACGGGGTCACCGCGTGGCTGGGAATACTCCCCTCCGTTGAAAGAAAGAGTAAAGCAAACCCATGGAAAGGTAAAGAGGGGGGCAATGCCCCAGCTCAGGCGGGTGTGCGCGGTGGACCCGGCCGACTGGAGGAAGGTGGCGGCGGGGGTCGACGGGGCGACCGGGGCGACCGGGACGGGGCCCCGCGTTCACCCCCCGGCGGAGTGCCGGGCCGCCACCACGCGCCGCAGCACCTGCGGGACGACCTGGCTGTCGCCGGGCACCAGGGGCGGCTCGTACGTCCAGGCGTGGCCGACCCAGGGGTCCGCCAGGTGGTCGTCGGGCACGGGGGTCAGCCGCAGCAAGGAGCGCCACAGCGGGTCGAGCACGGGCCCGTAGCCGCCGGCCTCGTCCCGGTCGGCGACCATCATCAGGCTGACGCCGACCGAGGGGCCCTCGTCCGCGAGGTAGCGGAGCTGGTTGACCGCGCGGTCGTCGAAGCCGTGCGGGAAGTCGTGAACGACCAGCAGCTGGTCGGCGACGTCGAGGTCGGGCGGCAGCGCGTCGGTGGCCCCGCTGCGCACCGCCATCTGCACCAGGTCCACCCGCCGTGTCAGCCGCTCCAGGGTGCGGGCGACGCCCGAGGCCCCCGCCGCGGGCGCCTCGCCCAGCACCCCGGACTCGACCAGCGGCAGCAGCGCGGTGGCCGCCGCGCCCGCCGGATCGATGACGTGCACCGACATCTCGCCCGCCGGGTGGACGGCGACGATGCGTGCCGCGAGGGCCGTCGCGGTGAGCGCGGCGAGCCGCCGCAGTTCGTCCGTGTCCGCGAGGGAGGTCTCGCCGCCCCGCGCCCGCCCGCTGTCGATCCACAGGCCCCGCTCCAGCGGCAGCCGCACCAGCAGCGGGATGCGCAGACCGGCATGCTCGGGCAAGCTCAGGTCGCCCACCCGCAGCCCCATGGGGCGCCCGGCGGGCGGCTGGTACGCCTGCCAGACCGGACTGTCCCAGCGGGCCAGCGCGGGCGGCAGCGCGGGTTCGACCACGTCCGCCTCGGCCTCCAGCTGGGCGAGGTCCCGCTCCAGCGACGTCTCGGCCTGTTCGACGAGGGCGTTGTGCTTGGCGTGGGCCGCGGCGCGGGCGGCGTCGGCCGCGGGGCCGATGCGGGTGCGCGGGTCGCCCAGGACGTCCTCCAGCTCCCGTTCCATCCGCGACGCGGCGAAGTCCACGGCGGACCGGTAGGCCGCGACCGTGCGGGCCAGGTCCTCGAACATGCCCCATATCTGGTTGTAGAGCCGCTCCTCCATCGACCAGCCCGGGGCATCCCCGGCGACGGGCTGCGAGCCGTCCCCCTGCGGTGGGGCGGGAGGCGGGGCGGCGGGAGCGGGCGGGGCGGCGGGACGCGCCGCGGTCGGTCCCGTGGTAGTCCGCCCCGTGGTGGTCCGCCCCGTGGTGGACGGTCCCGTGGTGGACGGTCCCGTGGCCGGAGCCGCCGGTGCGGCGGCGGGCTGCGGGGCGGCGGCGCGGCGGGGGTGGCGGTAGTCGATCCCCCCTCCGCCGGCCGAGCCGTCCTGTGGCCGGGCCACCGAGCGGGCCCTTCCGGCGGCGACCGCCTCGTCGATGGTCCCGGCGAGCGCGTGCGCGTCACCGAGGCCCTGGTCGGCCAGCAGCGCGGCGAGTCCGTCGGCGTAGCCCTGTCCGACGGCCCGCACCTTCCATGCCCCCTGGCGCCGGTACAGCTCCATGGCGACGACGGCGGACTCTGCGCCCAGTCCGGTCACCGTGTATCCGGCGATCTCCTCGCCGTCCAGGCCCGTGACGGCGACGAAGGGCGCGGCCAGCCCGGCGAAGGCGGCAGGGCCGCCCGTCCCGGTGGGCAGGGACAGCAGGACGTTCACCCGGTGGACGCCCTGCGGGAGCGCCGCGAGATCGACGGCGAGGCGGTGGGCGGCCGCCGCCTGACGGGAGACCTCCACCCCGGGCAGCCGCGGCTCGGCCGGGTGGGCGATCCACCCGGCGTCGCGCAGACGCCCCCGCTCGTCGTTGAGGGTCGCCCCCGCGATGACCGGTGTGTCCGCCGTCACCCGTATCTCCACCCGGGTACCGGGCAGCGGGTGGTTCTGCCCCCGGACCAGCTCGGCCGTCATCCTCGCGCCTCTCCCCTGCGGCTCGTCACGCCTGCGGCTGGACCAGGGCGGTCACAGCTTCGGCAGGATCGCCGGCATCAGGTCCTGGAAGGTGCGGCCGTTGGTGGGCTCGCCGATGGCGGTCATCTGCCAGCCACCGCCCTGCCGGTGCACCTTGGCCATGATCTGCGCCGTGTACTGGCCGCCGCCGGTGAGGGTGTAGCGGGCCATCTCCTGGCCGTTGGTCTCGTCGACGATGCGGCAGAAGGCGTTCTCGACCTCGGCGAACGTCTGGCCGGTGAAGGAGTTCACCGTGAAGACGATCTGGTCGATGTGCACCGGGACGCGCTGGAGGTCCACCGTGATGGCCTCGTCGTCGCCGCCCTGGCCGACACCGCCCACCAGGTTGTCGCCGGTGTGCTTGACCGAGCCGTCGTCGCTCACCAGGTGGCGGAAGAAGACGACGTCGACCGGCTGCTTGTCGGCGAAGAGCACCGCCGAGGCGTCCAGGTCGATCTCCTTGGTGCGCTTCCCGAAGAGCCCGCGGCGCTGTGCGGCCTTCCAGCCCAGGCCCATGCGCACGGCCGTGAGGTTGCCCCCGTCGCTCTTCTGCAGGCTGATGGCCTGGCCCTTGGACAAGTTGACCGACACGTGCGTCCCCTCTCTGACCCTCTGCCGAACAGGGGCCCGACCCTCTGTGAACACCGGCCGCCAACGGGCGGCCATCAGGCACAGCACCCTACGCAAGGGCACCGACAGCGGCGGCGGCCGCCCGCGTCTTGTGTCGTTCTTGCAACACTCGCCGCGCCCGGGCCGGGCTCCGGCGGGAACCCGGGGCTACTTGAGCCCTACCTCCTTCATCTGGCGCAGCTCCTTCTTCAGTTCGCCCACCTCGTCGCGCAGCCGCGCGGCCACCTCGAACTGCAGCTCGGCCGCCGCGGCGCGCATCCGCTCGGTCAGCTCCTCGATGGTCTCCGCCAGCTCCGCGGCCGGCCGGTCGGTGAGTTCGGCCTCCTTGGCCCGCTTGCTCTTGGCCGGGGTGGGCGCCTTGGCCTTCGCGGCCTTGCCGCCCTTGCCCGTCTCGTCGCGCTGGCGGTAGCCCGTCTCCAGCAGTGCCTCGGTGTCGATCTGTTCGCGGGCGATGTCCGCGACGATGTCGCCGATCTTCTTGCGGAGCGGCTCGGGGTCGATGCCGTGCTCCTCGTTGTAGGCGATCTGCTTCTCGCGGCGGCGGTTGGTCTCGTCGATGGCCCGCTGCATGCCCGGGGTGATCTGGTCCGCGTACATGTGGACCTGGCCGGACACGTTGCGCGCCGCGCGGCCGATGGTCTGGATCAGCGAGGTGCCCGAGCGCAGGAAGCCCTCCTTGTCGGCGTCCAGGATCGCCACCAGGGAGACCTCGGGCAGGTCGAGGCCCTCACGCAGCAGGTTGATGCCCACCAGCACGTCGTACTCACCGGAGCGCAGCTCGCGCAGCAGTTCGATGCGGCGCAGTGTGTCCACGTCGCTGTGCAGATAGCGGACCTGGATGCCCAGCTCCGTGAAGTAGTCCGTCAGGTCCTCGGCCATCTTCTTGGTGAGGGTGGTGACCAGCACCCGCTCGTCGCGCTCCTCGCGGAGCCGGATCTCGTGCACCAGGTCGTCGATCTGGCCCTCGGTCGGCTTGACGACGACCTCCGGGTCGACGAGCCCGGTGGGGCGGATGACCTGCTCCACGTAGCCGTCGGAGCGGGCCAGCTCGTAGGGGCCGGGGGTGGCCGACAGATAGACCGTCTGGTCGATGCGCTCCAGGAACTCCTCCCACTTCAGCGGGCGGTTGTCCAGCGCGGAGGGCAGCCGGAAGCCGTGGTCGATCAGTGTGCGCTTGCGGGCCGCGTCGCCCTCGTACATCGCGCCGATCTGCGGGACCGTCTGGTGCGACTCGTCGATGACCAGCAGGAAATCGTCCGGGAAGTAGTCCAGCAGGGTGTGCGGGGCCGAGCCGGGCTCGCGGCCGTCGATGTGCCGCGAGTAGTTCTCGATGCCCGAGCAGGTGCCGATCTGGCGCATCATCTCGATGTCGTACGTGGTGCGCATCCGCAGCCGCTGGGCCTCCAGGAGCTTGCCCTGCTTCTCCAGCGACTCCAGCGTCTCGGCCAGTTCCGCCTCGATGGCGTTGATGGCGCGCTCCATGCGCTCGGGGCCGGCCACGTAGTGGGAGGCGGGGAAGACGTACAGCTCCTGGTCGTCCGAGATCACCTCGCCGGTGATCGGGTGGAGCGTGGAGAGCGCCTCGATCTCGTCACCGAACATCTCGATGCGGACGGCCAGCTCCTCGTAGACCGGGAAGATCTCGATGGTGTCGCCGCGGACCCGGAAGGTGCCCCGGGTGAACGACATGTCGTTGCGCGTGTACTGCACGTCCACGAAGCGGCGCAGCAGTTCGTCACGGTCGATCTCCTCGCCGACCTTCAGCGGCACCATGCGGTCCACGTACTCCTGCGGGGTGCCCAGGCCGTAGATGCAGGAGACGGAGGCGACCACGACGACGTCACGGCGGGTGAGCAGCGAGTTCGTCGCGCTGTGGCGCAGACGTTCGACCTCCTCGTTGATGGAGGAGTCCTTCTCGATGTAGGTGTCCGTCTGCGGGACGTACGCCTCGGGCTGGTAGTAGTCGTAGTACGACACGAAGTACTCGACCGCGTTGTTCGGCAGCAGCTCGCGGAACTCATTGGCCAGCTGGGCCGCCAGGGTCTTGTTCGGCGCCATCACCAGGGTCGGCCGCTGGAGCTTCTCGATCATCCACGCGGTGGTGGCCGACTTGCCGGTGCCAGTCGCACCCAGCAGCACGACGTCCTTCTCACCGGCGGTGACCCGCTGTGCGAGCTCCGCGATCGCCGTCGGCTGGTCTCCACTGGGCTGGTACGGGCTGACGACCTCGAAGGGCGCCACCTTGCGTTCGATCTCGGTGTTGGGCCGCATGCTCACCACGGTACGACCCGGCACTGACAGCCGGACCGCGCTCGCAAACTACCCCCCACTGGCAGATAGCTGCCAATTTGTTCCGTCGCAGGTCAGAGGCTTGGCCACCCCTCGTTCAGCTCTACGCCACTTTGTCCCCGCTTGTTTGTATTGCGCATCGGGAACTGTCATCGCAGTCCGTGCAGGCACAAGCGAGGAGTCCCGCATGTCGATACGCCCGCTGACCGCTGCCACCACAGGCGCGCTGCTGGGTATGAGCGCGCTCTTCCTCACCGCCGCTCCGGCCGCCACGGCCTCCGAGCGGCCGGCAAGACAGACGCCGGAGCCTGGCGTAGACTCCGCCGCCCCTTCGCCGCAGTCGGAAACGAGAAAACCCCATAAGTCCCCCCTGGCGGTGGCGCACCGCGGAGCGTCGGGTTACGCCCCGGAGAACACGCTCGCCGCCGTGGACAAGGCCCACGAGCTGGGCATCGACTGGGTCGAGAACGATGTGCAGCGCACGAAGGACGGTGAGCTGGTCGTCCTCCACGACACCACGCTCTCCCGTACGACCGACGTCGAACAGCGCTTCCCCGGCCGCAACCCCTGGAAGGTCTCCGACTTCACGCTCAAGGAGATCAAGACGCTCGACGCCGGCAGCTGGTTCGGCAACGAGTTCGCGGGCGAGCGGATCCCGACGCTGCGCGAGTTCCTGGACCGCGTCACCAGCAACGGCCAGAACCTCCTGCTGGAGCTGAAGTCACCGGAGCTCTATCCCGGCATCGAACGCGAGACGCTCGGCCAGCTGGGGCGCGAGGGCTGGCTGGACCACCGGCACACCAGGAACCGGCTCATAGTCCAGAGCTTCAACAAGAACGCCGTCGCCGAGATCCACAAGCGGAACGCCGCGGTGAAGACCGGCTTCCTGGGCACGCCCAAGACGGGCGAGCTGAAGGACTTCGCGAGGTTCACCGACCAGATCAACCCCACCTACGCGGACGCCACCAAGGACTACGTGCGCGCCGTTCAGGCGCTCAAGGGCCCCCACCACAAGCGGATGGAGGTCTTCACCTGGACCGTGAACGACGCCGCCACCGCCCGCAAGGTCGCCGACGCCGGGGTGGACGGCATCATCTCCAACAAGCCCGACATCGTCAGCGACGCGGTCGCCGGGGCGGCGACCGCCGGCTGACCCGCCGGTCCGGACCGCGCCCTGCCCCCGTGCGTCCCGGCTGCGACGCCGCCGGGCGCCCTCGGGGCGGGCGGGGGCAGTACCGGGGCGGAGGCCGAGGTTCCGGGGGCGGTTCGGAGGCGGGTGTCAGTGGGGCGCTCTAGGCTGCCGGTATGACTGACACTTCGGCCACCCCGCAGGCCGCGCACGGCGGCCGGGCCCCGGAGCCGGAAGGTCCCGCCCCGGAGCCGGACGGACCCGCCCCGGCCGCCTCCGCCCCGGCCCCGGGGACGTGCGTATGGGCCGTGCGGGAGACGCCCATCGGGCCGCTGATGCTCGCGGCCACCGGGAAGGGCCTGGTCAACGTCGTCTTCCATGCGCGGGGACGCACGCTGGAGCGGGCGCTGTCCCGGCTGGCCGGGCGCCTGGGGTGCGAGGTGATATCCGCCGAGCGTGCCCCGCGCGTGTCCGGTCACCTCCGCACGGCCCTGGCCGAGCTCGAACGCTACTTCGAGGGGGACCGCGCCCCCTTCACCGTCCCCCTGGACTGGTCGCTGACGGGCGGTTTCCACGCGCGCGTGCTGCACGAGCTGGCCCACACGGTGCCGTACGGGACGACCGTGGGGTATCAGGACCTGGCGGTCCGGGTGGGCGACGCGGGAGCGGCCCGCGCGGTGGGCGTCGCCATGGGGGCCAACCCGTTGCCGGTCGTGGTGCCCTGCCACCGGGTGCTGGAGAGCTCCGGTGCGATAGGCGGCTTCGGCGGCGGCCTGGAGACCAAACGCACTCTCCTCGCTCTGGAGGGCGTCCTGCCGCAGCCCCTGTTCTGACCCGGTGGCCGCCCGGGAGACGGCCCCTGCCGTCCGGCGGCCGACCCGGAGACGGCCCCTCGCCGCGAGACCCCCTCCTCGCCCTGGGACCGTGGTTCCATCGCCCCGGGGGAGTGGCCCGCCCGGGACCGTGACCTCGGCCGGGACCGTGACCTCGGCCGGGACGGTGGCCCCGCCCTGGGGCCGGGACGGTGGCCCCGCCCTGGTGGCCAGGTGCTCGCGCATCCGTGCGTGTTTCCGCCGTAAGTCCGTGGTGGAGGAGGTCATGCTCCTGCCAGACTGCGCGACGTGACGGACATGCGTGGGACGGCGGACGGTGCTGACACCCCGGGGAGGACGGCCGGTGCCTCCGGCGACCGGGCCACGAGGAAGACGGCCGCGGGGGTGCCCGCCCCCGATCCGGGCGGGGCCGCGCTGGGAGCCGTGCGGCGGCGGGTGCAGACGGCGCTGGTCCTCAGCCAGATCCTCGGCGGGCTCGGCGTCTCCACGGCGGTGGCACTGGCCTCCGTGCTCGCGGAGGAGATCGGCGGCTCCGAGGCCGTCGCCGGACTGGCCTCCACGTCCTCCGTGATCGGGACCGCGCTGCTGTCCCTGCCGTTCGCGGCCCTGACGGCACGGCGTGGGCGCCGGGTGGGGCTCACCACGGCGTACGCGGTGGCCGCCGTGGGCGGGGTGGTCGTCGTGGTGGCCGCCGCCACCCGCGTCTTCCCGCTGCTGCTGGTGGGCATGGCCGCGTTCGGCGCCAGCAACGCCGCGAACCTCCAGGTCCGCTTCGCCGCCGCTGACCTGGCCGAGCCGCACCACCGCGCGCGGGCCATCTCGACAGTCGTATGGGCGACCACCGTCGGCGCCGTACTCGGACCGAACATCGCGGCGCCCGCCGGAGCGAGCGTGGCCGGGCTGGGCATCCCGAAGGCCGCCGGTCCCTTCCTGTGGGGCACCGTCGTCTTCCTGGTCGCGGGGGCGCTGCTGCATCTGATGCTGCGGCCGGACCCGCTGCTGACGGCCCGGGAG
>NZ_VJOK01000001.1:1592978-1613666 GCF_013302895.1 Streptomyces albus subsp. chlorinus
ATCGGTCTCGTCATCAGCGGTCACATCACGGGCATGTACGCGCTCTCCCCGCTGATGGGCTGGCTCGCGGACCGGATCGGCCGCATCAGCGTGATCCTGGCCGGTGCGGCGGTGCTGGCGTGTGCGACGGCCCTGGCCGGTACGGCGAACGGCGACCACGCCCAGTCCGCCGCCGGGCTCTTCCTGCTGGGCCTGGGCTGGTCGGCGGGGCTGGTGGCCGGCTCGGCACTGCTGACCGACTCCGTGCCGCAGCACGCCCGCGCGGCCGTTCAGGGATTCTCCGACACGATCATGAACGCGGCCGCGGGCGCCGGCGGGGCACTCGCCGGGCTGGTCGTGGCCCGGGCGGGCTACGGCTGGCTCAACGTGCTCGCTGCCGCCCTTCTCATCCCCGTCGCGGCGCCGGCCGTCTCGGCCGCCGTACGGCGCCGCGACCGAGGCGGGGGCGCCGCCATACGGCGCCGCGACCGAGGCGAGGGCGCAGCGGGATCCGTCGTCAGCAGGGGTGGAGCTCGAAAGCCACGGCCCGCTGCCCGCCGTTCCGCCGCGCGTACTGGTCCAGCCCGCCGTGGACGATCGACCGGGCGTAGGTCTCGGGGTCCTCGTCGGTGAGGGCCTCGATGTAGGAGCGGTGCTGCAGCAGGGAGGCGAGGCCCTTGCGGGTGGCCTCGTCCCCGACTGTGACGGCGTGGGTGACGGCCGGGGAGGCGGCGACGGCCACCCACCGCACACCGGACCACGGCAGGACTCCGTCCTGCTCCAGCTGGTCGCTGAAGATCCACCGGTTGCCCGCGTCGCCCACCGCGTCGAGGACGGAGCGGCCCAGCGCCCGGTGGTCGGGCGTGTTCCAGGGGCTGCCGGGGGCGTCGCCCCACGTGTCGTGGTGGTTGACGGTGATCACGAGTTCGGGCCGGTGCCGGCGGATCGCCGCCGCGATGTCCCGGCGCAGCGCCGGGCCCTCCTCCAGCACGCCGTCACGGTGGTCGAGGAACTCCACCTCGGTGACCCCGACGACCGCCGCGCTGGCGCGCTGCTCCTCCTCGCGCACCCGCGCCGCCTCGGCCGGCTCCATGGTGTCGATCCCCGCCTCGCCGCGGGTGGCCAGTACGTAGACGACCTCCTTGCCGCGGGCGGTCCACTCGGCGACGGCGGACGCGGCGCCGTACTCCAGGTCGTCCGGGTGCGCGACGACCGCGAGCGCCCGCGTCCAGTCCTCCGGCATCGCCGCGAACCGCTCGGCGCCCTGTTCCTCCGCGGACCGTGCCGTGGCCGTCATCGCTCCCACCTCTCCTCGCGTGCGCCCCCGTCGGCGCCGGTCACCGGGGCAACGTGACGGTCAGGTCGCGCTGTTCCCCGCGACGCGGTGATTCGGCCTTTCGGCCGAACCGGCTCCGTCCTTCGGGCGCACGGCCTCCGTCCGTGGACGGAGGCCGGTACCCGGCCCGCACCCGGTACCCGGTCCGCACGGGCAAGCGGCGGACGGCCCGGGGGAGGTGGCGGGGCGTCAGGCGTACGGGTTCTGGCGCGGGTCGACCGGGCCGCCGCCCTGCTGCTGGCCGGGGTTGCCGTAGTACGGGCCCAGCTGCTGGGGCTGCTGGGGCTGCTGCGCGGGGGCCGCCGGAGCCTGCGGCGCACCGTAGGGACCGGGCTGCTGCGGGGCCTGGGGCTGCTGGTACCCGCCGGGCGCCTGCTGCGGCTGCTGCGGCTGGGCGTAGGGGGGCTGTCCCTGCGGCTGCTGGCCGGGTACGCCGTGCTGCGGGGGCTGGCCCGGTCCCTGCGGGGCGTAACCCTGCTGGGGCTGCGGCTGGCCCTGCGGGGCGTACGGCTGCTGCTGCGGTGCGTACCCCTGCGGTCCGGCCGCGCCCTGCGGACCGGGGGCGCCGCCTACGATCGCCAGCAGCTGCTCCAGTTCGTTGCGCCACATGCGGTGGACGTTGATCCGCACCCGGGACGACTCGCCCGGCAGGGTCATGTAGTAGAAGCTCCACAGCGGGTTGAGCTGGATCTCGCCGAAGAGGGCACGCGCCTGGTCGCGCGGGATCGCGTGCACGATCTCCTTCGGCCGCTGCGAGAAACGGGACATCTTGTGGAACAGCAGGGCCTGTTCGGTGACCGTGATGAAGTAGTACTTGATCAGGAACTGACCGATCAGACCGAGGAATCCGACACTGAGCCACGGGGTCGGACCCGCGACGGCCCCGACCGACACCAGCGGCCGGTCTCCGGGCGCCTGCTGGGCGATGGCCTCGGCCACCTGCTTCTTCATCGTCGCCTTACGGAAGGCCATGGGCCCGCTCCTCTCCCCGTTCGCCGTGGTGTCGACGGCGCTGTCTCTGCTGCGTTGGCTTCGCCGCGTTGTCCGTGCTGCGTTCGGCGCAGAGTACTCGGCACAGGTGACAGTCCCCCATGCGGGCCCTGACCGTATGCCGTCAGGGAAAGAGAGTGGCCCCTCGGACGTGCCGGAACGAGTCAACGGGTGGTCATGGACGGACAAAGACCGGCGGATGGCCACCTACGGGTGAGCCTGTCAACTCCCCTTCGTCACGGACGCATTGGGGCCGGCACCCGGCCACGGACCCCCGAGTCCGGAGCACCGTGCGGTGAGTGTGGTCACAGTTGCCAGGGACCGGCCCTTGATATGCGCGGGATGTGCCGGTTGAGGCCGTCCTCTCCGTCTCTCCCCTGCTCACCGCGAGGAACCTCGGGCACACGCACGCCCCTCCTGACTTCCTCGCCGAGGGGTGCCCTCGGCACGAGAAGGGGCGGGGGCGGGGCGACCGGCACGGGCCCGGCACGGGTCGCAGGCGGTCTGGTTCGCAGGACCTTGCGTCAGGCCGTACGCCGTCTGCCGGGGCCAACGGGGCGTCGACCCACGGCTGTTGCCGTTGTCACGTGCCCGGCCGGCGGCGACGGCGGCGAATTTCCCAGGGCGGAACCCTGGGTTCTCCGTACACTGACGGGCATGGCATGCCGCATCAGTGAGCTGGTCCTCGACGCCTCCGACGCCGAGCGGCTCGCCGCGTTCTGGCGCGAGGTGCTCGGCTACGTCGAAATCGGACGGGAGGACGACGGAAGCATCGAGATCGGGCCGCCCGACACCGGCTTCGGCGGGCTCCAGCCCACCCTCGTCATCAGCCCCAACAGCACCCCTCGGACCGGGAAGCTCCGACTGCACATCGACGTCAACGCCACCGACCGCGACCAGGACGCCGAGTTGGAGCGGCTGCTCGCGCTCGGCGCCGAGCGCGCCGATGTCGGACAGACCGGCGCCGAGAACTGGCACGTCCTGGCCGACCCGGAGGGCAACGAATTCTGCCTCCTGCACCACCGGCTCCAGCCGGCCCGGCCACAGTCCTCCGAGTAGGGCTCCCGCTGCCGCCCCGGCAGCCCCCCGTGTATCCGCCCGGACGAGCCGGAGCCGTCCGTCGAGGAGGGCGAGCCACTCGTGGCCCCTCGTGGTCCTCGGAGGTCTGGGGGTCGGGCTCCTTGGGGGCTCGGAGGCCGGGAGGAGCAGTTCGCACGCCTGGATGCCCCCGGCACGGCGGGTCAGCGGCCGCACCGTCATGCCTCGGACGGTGACCGGCCGCAGGTGGAGGTGCGGGGCACCGGTGGGCGGGGCGTCCACGAGTTCGTCGCGGACGGCACCGTGGGCCCGTGCCAGCGGGAGCAGCGGTTCGAGCGTGGGGCGGGGGGCGGCGGGCTCCGGCCGGGCGAGAGTGCTCATCGAGATCCCGGTCGTCGCCGACGGCTCGGCCGGCGTGGTCTCGCCCTGCTTGCGCAGGGTGCACAGCCGTGCCCTCACCGCGTCCAGGGCCTGGTACAGAGCGTCACCCTGCGGCTTGCCGTAACGGCAACTTGCTTTGCCGTTCCCCATGGGTGTGCTGCAGGGTGGTCCTGGAGGTGAGGACGGTGACCGACAACAGAGTCGACGACATGAAAGCGTCCTACGACGTCGTGGTGATCGGCGGCGGCGCTGCCGGCCTGAGCGGAGCGCTGATGCTCGCCCGGATACGACGGTCCGTGGCAGTGATCGACGCGGGCTCCCCGCGCAACGCCCCCGCCGACGGCGTGCACGGGCTGCTGGCCCGCGACGGCATGCGTCCGGACGAGCTGCTGGGCCGCGGCCGGGCGGAAGTGCGCCGGTACGGCGGGCAGGTCGTGTCCGGCGAGGTGACCGCCGTGACCGGCGCGGCCCCCTCGTTCGAGGTCGCGCTGGCCGACGGCCGCACCGTTCGGGCACGCCGGCTGCTGGTGACCACCGGGCTGGTCGACGAACTGCCCGACGTCCCCGGGCTGCGGGAGCGCTGGGGCAAGGACGTGGTCCACTGCCCCTACTGCCACGGCTGGGAAGTCCGTGACCAGGCCATCGGCGTCCTGGCCACCGGCCCGATGTCGGTCCACCAGGCGCTGCTGTTCCGGCAGCTGAGCGACGATGTGATCCTCTTCCCGCACACCCTGCCCGCCCCCGCCGGTGAGGAGGCCGAGAAGCTGGCCGCCCGCGGCATCCGCGTGGTGGGCGGCAAGGTGGAGGGTCTGGAGATCGCGGAGGACCGTTTGGCCGGACTGCGGCTGAGCGACGGCACCGTCGTACGCCGCGACGCCCTTGCGGTCGCCTCCCGCCTGGTGGCCCGCGGCGCACTCCTGGCGCAACTCGGCCTGGAGACCGCCGAGCACCCCCTGGGTACCTACGTGCCCAGCGACGCGGGAGGGCGTACCGAGGTGCCCGGCGTGTGGGTCGCGGGCAACGTCACCGATCTGGCCGCCCAGGTGGGTACCGCTGCGGCGGCCGGTGCTACCGCGGCCGGCCAGATCAACGCCGAGCTGATGGAGGAGGACACCGGCCTGGCCCTCGCCGCCCTCCGGAAGTGAGCCGACGAGCCAGACGGTGGGCCCCGCCCTGAAATGGCCGCGGGCCGCGCCTCTGGACGGCACCGGGGGCCGGGCGCCCTGGGACGGCACCGGCCTGACGCTGGGGCGTCCGGGGTCGCCGAGGGACGATCGCCCAGGTCGCTCGGGGCTGGGGTACCGGGAGCCGGCTCCACCGGGGCCGGAAGCACCCGGGGGCCGGGTATCAGGGGGTCGGGGTATCAGGGGGGCCGGGGTATCTGGGGGCCAGGGTGTTCGGGTGTCCTGGGTCGCCCTGCAGGCGATCGTCCGCTCGGTGCGGGTGTGATCAACCGGCTCTCCCAGCCAGAGGTCTTGCCCTCGTCCTCGTCCCCGCCCTCGGCCCGGTCCTGGAGGCAGGGCCGGGTCATCCCCGTTCCCGCAGGCCGGTCAAAGCCCGCACCGGGTCGGAGGCGGCCGGCCCCTCGGGCCACCATGGGAGGCCCGAGGGCTCCAGAGGGTCCGAGGAGTCCGGGGAAGGCGGGGGCTGCGCGAGGCCGGCGGGCTTCGGGGCGGCGGTCTCCGCGCGGTACGGGTACCAGCGGCCGTCCCGCCCGTAGCGCAGCTGGACGGGACGGGTGGCGTGGGTGAGGCGGTTGCGCTGGATCGTCATGGTGATGCCCAGCGCGGCGAGGGCGCTCCGTCCCCGGTCGAAGTCGCCCGCGGGCGGGTCCCAGGCAGTGTCGAGAACGGCGAGCCCGGCGGGACCGCCCTGTCGCCAGGCCGCCGCGGCACGGGCCAGTTCCAGTGCGTCACGGCCCGCCGCCCGTGCGAGACCGGCGAACAGCGGGGAGAGCGTACGGCGACCCGTCAGCCGCGGATGGGTGGCGGCCAGCCGCGCGGTGTCGTGCCACAGCGACAGCTCGGCCTGTTCCATCGGCAGGCCACCGTCCCCGTGCCGCCTCTCCTCGGTCTCGGCCAGGGTCAGCCGCGCCCTGGTCGCGGCGTCCTCGGCCAGGAACGCGAGGGCGTCCGCGCTGGGCGCGCCCGGCAGCTCCGGGAACGCGGGTGGCCCGCCCGCCGCCTCCGGTACCGGGAGCGGGTCCGGCAACGGGGGCCGCGCCGATGTCGCGAACACCTCATGGGCCGGTATCCCGCTCCAGCTCGCGGGCTCCGTCCCGGACGTCTCCGGGGCCGGCTCCTGGCGAGAGATTCTCCCTGGTGCCTTTCCAGGGGTCTTGTTCCCGGAAGCCTCCCGGGGTGCCCTGCCTCCGGGCGGCTCCGGCGCGAGTTCGGGTGTCCGGGCGGGCACGGGGCCGGCCGCCTGGTGGGAGCCCGGCACGGCGTCCGCGTCCACGCCCGCGCCCGCCTCAAGCCGGGCATTGTGCCGCAGGACGTCCTCCCGTACGCGGTCCGCGTCGCGTCCCCGCAGCAGGAACAACAGGCCGGGGTCGGCGTCCAGCAGGCGGGCCGTCTCGTAACCGAGGGCGGCGGCGTGCTTGCAAGGACTGCCCTGGTCCGGGCAGGAGCAGCTGGGCAGGAGTTCGCCCGGCGCGGGCAGGAGGCGCACTCCCGCGGCTTCCGCCTCGTCGAGCGCCTGGTCGGGTACGGCACCGTCCAGCAGGGCCGCCACATGCGCGGGCCGGGCGGCGGCCGTCTCGACGAAGAGGTCCCACTGTGCGTCCGTGAGCACCGGCAGGCGCCAGCGGGCGCGGTAGGGGCGCGGGCGGCTGCCCCGCACGTACGCCGTGATCCGGCCCGGTCCCGCCCGTACGGTGAACACCTCGCTCGCGGCCGCGTACGCGCGCCCGCGCTCCAGCCGCGCCACCGCGCCCGCCCCGTCACCGGCGGCGACCTTCATGGCGCGCAGCCACGCGCCGCCCCGTCCGGCATCCCGCGCCGATGCCGCTCCCCCGGTTGCCCCGGCACCGGCACCCGGCGCGGAAGCCGCGCCCATGACCGCCTCGGCACCAGCACCCGGCACAGAGGCCGCGCCGGTGGCTGTCCCGGCACCAGGACCCGGCGCGGTAGCCGCCCCTACAGTCGTCTCCGTGCCGGCATCCGCGCGGCGGGTGTCGTGGGCGGACGTCTCAGCTCCGGGACCCGGCCGGCTGGTGCTACTCACGGCCGCCTCCGCAGGGACACGAGGTCGGCGAGCTGGGCGTCCGTGAGTTCGGTCAGCTCCCGCAGTTCGGAATCGCCGCCGCCCAGCACCGCGTCGGCCAGTCGGCGCTTCTCGGACAGCAGTTGAGCGATACGGTCCTCCACGGTGCCCGCCGTCAGCAGGCGGTGCACCTGTACCGGCTGGGTCTGGCCGATGCGGTAGGCGCGGTCGGTGGCCTGCTCCTCGACGGCGGGGTTCCACCAGCGGTCGTAGTGGATGACGTGGCCGGCCCGGGTCAGGTTGAGGCCGGTACCCGCCGCTTTGAGGGAGAGCAGGAAGACGGGGACCTCGCCCGACTGGAAGGCGTCCACCATCGCCTCCCTCCGGGCCACCGGTGTGCCGCCGTGCAGCAGTTGGGTGCCGATGCCGCGCTCGGCCAGGTGCGCCTGGAGCAGCCGCCCCATCTCCACGTACTGCGTGAACACCAGGGCCGAGCCGCCCTCGGCCAGGATCGTGCCCAGCAGTTCGTCCAGCAGTGCGAGCTTGCCCGAGCGCGTACGGCCGCCCGGCCGGGCGGCCCCGCGGGGGCTGCCGGGGCCGCCGTCAGCGCCCTCCCGCAGGTACTGCGCCCGGTGGTTGCAGATCTGCTTGAGCGCGGTCAGCAGTTTCATCACCAGTCCGCGCCGCTCCATGCCCTCGGCCGCCTCGATACGGGCCAGGGTCTCGCGCACCACCGCCTCGTACAGGGACGCTTGTTCCCTGGTGAGTTCGACGATGTGGTCCGTCTCGGTCTTGGGAGGCAGTTCGGGGACGATCCCCGGGTCGGACTTCTTGCGGCGCAGCAGGAACGGTCTCACCAGACGCGCCAGCCGCTCCGTCGCCTCCGGGTCCTCCCCTCCCTCGACGGCGCGCGCGTGGCGGGCCCGGAAGCTCTTGAGCGGGCCGAGCAGGCCCGGCGTCGTCCAGTCCAGCAGTGCCCACAGTTCGGACAGGTTGTTCTCGACGGGCGTGCCGGTCAGGGCGATGCGGGCGGCGGAGGGCAGGGTGCGCAGAGCGCGGGCGGTCGCCGAGTAGGGGTTCTTCACGTGCTGGGCCTCGTCCGCGACGACCAGCCCCCACTGCCGGTCCGCGAGGCGTTCCGCGCTGCCGCGCAGGGTGCCGTAGGTCGTCAGTACGAAGCCCGCGTCACCGCCGTGCGCACGGCCGTCGTGCTTGTCCACGGGCTCCGCGTCACCGCGGGCTCTCCCATCCGCGGACTCCGCACGCCCGTCGGCGGACTCCGCACGCCCCCCTGCAGACTCCGCACGCCCGTCCGCAGGCTCCCTGCCGCAGCCCGCCGGCCCCGTGTCGCGGCCCGCTCCCTCCGTGGCTCCGCCGAGGCCCTCCAGGGTGCGGCCCGGGCCGTGGTAGCGACGCACCGGCACATGGGGGGCGAACCGGGCCAGCTCCCGCTGCCAGTTGCCCAGCAGCGAGGCCGGGCACACCACCAGCGTCGGCGCCGTCTCACCGCGCTCGGCGCGACGCAGGTGAAGCGCGATGAGCGTGACTGTCTTGCCCAGGCCCATGTCGTCGGCGAGGCAGCCGCCCAGGCCGAGATCTGTCATCATCTCCAGCCAGGCCAGGCCCCTCAGCTGGTAGCCCCGCAACCGCGCCCTGAGCCGGGCGGGGGCCGCCACCTCGGCGGCCGAGGCGTCCTCCGTCCCGTGCGCCGCCTCCCGCAGACGGTCCCGCAGGGCCGCCAGCGCGCCGTCGGGTACGGCCTCCACCCGCTCGCCGTCGACCTCGGCCTCGCCCGAGAGCGCGGCGGCCAGCGCGTCGCCGGGCGAGAGCAGCCCGAGGTGCCGCTTGCGCGCCTTGCGGACCAGCTCGGGGTCCACCAGCACCCACTGGTCGCGCAGTCGCACCAACGGGCGGTGCGCCTCGGCCAGTTCGTCCATCTCCCCTTCGGTGAGGGGGTCGCCGTCGAGCGCGAGCTGCCAGCGGAACTCCAGCAGGTTCCGCTCCTTGAAGAAGCCGAAGCCGTCGGCCGCCGAGCCCGGCGCCTGCGGTCCCGTGCCGACGACCGCGGTGGCGCTCAGCAGTTCACGCGCCAGCGTGCGCGGCCAGTGCACGGCGACGTCCGCCGCCGCCAGTTCGCGTGCCGTCCGGCCCAGCAGGTCGTTCAGCTCCTGCTCCGTCAACGGCAGCACATCGGGAGTGGGCCGCTCCAGCAGCCGCCCCAGCGGCGCCCAGACGCGCGCGGCCCGCCGGATGGCCAGCAGGGTGTCCACCCGGGCGCGCGGACCCAGGTAGTCCGCCTCGCCGCGCCACAGCGAGCCCACGTCCGCGACCAGCGTCCCGTCCGCGACGCTCGTCGCTTGGACGACGGCTGCGGCGACGTACGGCTCCGGGGCGGGGGCGACTTCGGCGCTCCCCTGCGCCGGAACCGGCTCCTTCGAGGGGCTGGATTCCTTCGTGGTGCCGGGCGCCTTCGTCGGGCCCGGCTCCCTCCTCGGGCCTGGCTCCCTCCTCGGGGCCGGCTCCCTCCTCGGGGCCGGCTTTCCCACCGGGCCCGGCTCACCCGTCAGGGCCGGCGCTTCCGTCGGGACCGGCTCTTCCGTCAGGGCCGGCTCATCCGTCAGGGCCGGCTCATCCGTCAGGTGCGGGGGGACCGCGAGGTCCGGCTGTCCCGTTGCCTCCGGTACCTCCGCCGGGCCGCCGTCGAAGATGCGGTCGGCGGAGAGGTCGAGCCGCAGGGAGATCCGGATTCCGGCCTCCGTGCCGGCTGTCACCTCCGCCGCCCACTCGCGGAGCCGCGGGTAGTTCCCGGCCAGCCGCTGCGGCTCCCGCGCCGCGAACGCCGGGCCGGCGGCGGCAGGTCCGGCGGGGGTGCGGGGCAGCACATCGGCGACCGCGTCCAGGAACGCCCGCACCAGCCCCTCCGGCTCGGGCACCCGGATCTGCCCGCCGGGGGGCGAACCCGGCTCCCGGCGCGGGTCCGGCGCCGGGATCTCCACCGGGACCGCGTGCGCCTCGGGTGGCATGGCCGCCGCCACGGCCCGCAGATGGGCCACGTCCTCCGGGTCCAGCGGTCCGGCCCGCCACACGTCGGCGTCCCCGTCCGCCAGCCCCGGCACCAGCCGTCCTCGCGCGACCAGCCGCAGCCCGTGCAGCGCCGCCGCGCCCCAGCACGCGGCGGCCGGGTGCGCGTCCCTCGCCGTACGTGCCCTCATCAGCACCGGCAGTGCCTCCCGCACCGGCAGCCGGCGCGCCGCCACCACCCGGCATCGCACGCCCTCCCCGTCCGGGCGCACCACCGTCAGCTCCCCCGGCTCCCCGACCTCGGGCAGCACACCCTCCCCGGTCCCGAAGGCCCCACCGGCCCCGTCAGCCCCACCGACCTCATCGGATCCACCGGTCCGGCCGGTCCCAGCGGACCCGTCGGACCAGAACGCCACCTGCCCCTGCCGGGGTACCTCCCCCGGCTCGAAGACGGCGGCGCACCGCAGGAGCCCCGCATCGTTCCCCGACCCCATACGCGCCACCACCTCTCACAACCTCGCCGGCGAGTCTAGGAGCGCCCACTGACAACGCCCTCTTTGATCAAGGAACACCCAGCTCAAGGCCCCGCGCCCCGGTCCGGGCGGGCTGAGCCGGACAACCACGGGCATGACGGGCCGGCAGCAGGGGACCCTGGAGGATCGTGGACACTTCTGAACGAGGGCCGGCCGTGGAATCCGTGGAGCCGGCTGCCACGCGTGGGCGAGGTTTCCCGTGCGGGTGCTGACCATGAACGTGCTGGCACCGGAGTACGCCGACGGCGCCGCCCGCAGACGGGTGCTGGCCCGGGAGATCGAGCGCCTGGCACCGGATGTGCTGGCGCTCCAGGAGGTGAGCCGCGCGGACGTGGCGGGGCTCGCCGAGAGGGGCTGGCACGTGGCCCCGCATCCCCGGTACGGCTCCGACGGCATCGGGGCCGTGCTGGCCGCGCGGCAGCCGTTCGCGTCCGTCACGACGGACACCCTCGAGGTGACTCCCCGCACGGCACGCACCGAGTGGTGCGGCGTGACCGCGGCACGGCTGGAGCTGCCCGAGCCGTTCGGGCCGCTGCTCGTCGTGCACCACAAGCCGAGCTGGCCGTACGGCTACGAGTACGAGCGTGAGCGGCAGGCCGTGGCGACGGCCCGTGTGGTCGGCCGACTGCCGGCCGCCCGGCACACCGTCCTGCTGGGGGATCTGGACGCGACCCCCGACGCGGCGAGCATCCGGTTCCTGCGGGGGTTCCAGTCACTCGAAGGGATGAGTGTCTGCTATCAGGACGCGTGGGCGAGTGCGCACCCGGGCGAGCCGGGGCCGACCTTCGAGCGCGCGAACCCGCTGGTGCGGCGGGGGGACATGCCGGAGGCCGTCGACCGCCGTATCGACTACGTGATGGCCGGCTGCGGCCCGCACGGGCCGACCCTGCGTGTCGCCGCCTGCGCACGGGTGCTGGTCGAGCCGGTGGACGGCGTCCAGGCGAGCGATCACCACGGGCTCGTGGCCGATCTCGAACCTCCCGCTCACCCGCCCGGAGCGTGGGAGTAGGGCCCTCAGCCCAGGTGGATGCCGCCGTGGATGTCGCGGGCCTGGATCACCGGGCCGCTGACCTGGGCGGAGCCGGAGACGGTGTTGTTGACCTCCGAGCGCTCGGCGCGCAGCGCGGGGGCGTGCCGTTCGGCCCATCCGCGCAGCAGGGCGGCGAACTCCTCGTCGCGGTCGGCCTGTTCGGCCAGCCAGCCGGTCAGGACGCGGACCTGCCGCTCGTCGGCGGGATCGACGGCGGTCGGTCCGCCCTCGCCGGGCTCGCCGTCGCGGCGGAGGCCGCCCACGCGCCGTACGAGCGACAGCAACGACTCCCAGGCGGACTGCCCGGCCGCGCTGGCGGCACCCCCGGCAGCGGCCGAGGCGGCGGTGGTGGCGAGAGTGAGCGCGGCTCCAACATCCATACGGCATACGGTAAGTGGCCCGCGGCGCAGGCCGCCAGGGGGTACCCGGTTGTACCGTTTCCGGCATGGACGGGGGCATGTCGGCGTGCGGGATCGCCGCAGAGGTGGGGGCGGGCCGCCTGTCCGCGCGCGAGGTCGCGGACGCCGCTTTGGCGCGCATCGCGGAACGGGACGGAGAGATACGGGCCTTCACCCGGACATGGCCCGCGCCGGCCGCCGAGTACGCCGCCGCCGTGGACCGCGCGCTCCGCGCGGGGGCGCGCCTGCCGCTGGCCGGGGTGCCGCTGGCGGTGAAGGCCACGCAGTCCCTGGCGTCTCCGCAGGTGGCCGGGCTGGTGGCGGCCGGCTGCGTACCCGTCGGGGCGACCGCCACGCCAGGTCCGGGCACCGAGTGGCAGACCTGGGGCGCCACCGACCGCGGCCCCACCCGCAACCCCATGGACCCGCGGTGGTCCCCGGGCGGCTCCTCGGCCGGGTCGGCCGCGGCTGTGGCGGCCCGCATGGTGCCGCTGGCCACCGGCGGCGACGGCGCGGGCTCCATCCGCGTCCCGGCCGCGTGGTGCGGCGTCCTCGGGCTGAAGACGACAGGCGGACTGGCGCCCGCACGGGGCCGTACGGTCCGGGCCGCACCGGGGCCGCTGGCCCGCACGGCAGCCGACGCGGCCGCCTACCTCTCCGCCCTCGCCCACTACCGGCCCTCGACCGACCGACCAGTCGGTATGCCCTGCGACCACACCCTCACCCGCTCCCGCCCCGGCCCCCGCCCCGGGCATCCGCTGCGCACCGCGTGGTCCGCGACGCTGGGTTTCGCGGACACCGAGGACCAGATCGCGACCACGGCGCACACGCTGCTGGAGGCGCTGACGGGCGCGCGGCTCCTCCTCCCACGCCCCCTCTCCTCCGGCCCCGTGCGGCTGCCGGACCCCGCCCACTGCTGGCATCACCTGCGCGGAGGCGGCCCCGGACCGTCCCGCGACGCGGCCCGCACGGCGCACGCGCTCAACGCCGCCCTGGACAGCGTCTTCGCCGAGGTGGATGTGCTGGCCACCCCCACCACCCCGAACCCGCCGCACGGACACGACGGTCCGGGAGAGGTCATGAGCGTCGCCCTCACCTGGGCGTTCAACATCACCGGGCATCCCGCACTGAGCCTGCCCGCCGGACGGACCGCCGACGGCGCCCCGGTCGGCCTGCAACTGGTGGCCCGGCACGGCCGGGAGGCCGATCTGCTGGCCGTCGCCGCTGGGGCGGAAGAAGAGGGGCTGCCGTGACGCACGAGACCACCGCAGCGGACGGAACCGGGCGACGACCTGAGCGGGGCGGGCGAGGCCAACGACGGGATAGCGCCCCTGTTCGGACGGCCCCCGCTGCCCGTCGTCGCGTCGATCCCCGGCGCGGGCTGTGCGACGAGGACTTCACCGCGCTCGCCCGCTGGGCACGGAACCACACGGACGAGTGATCCTGGGCAGGGAGTTGCGGCACGGTTGCGGCACGGGCGAGCCGTCCGAACAGGGGCGCCGGTGCGGGCAGGAAGGGGCTAGTTGCCCAGCTCCTCGTCCGCCGTGCCCGGCTCCGGCGGCTCGAAGCTGTCGAAGCCCGCGGCCTCCACGAAGTCGGGACGGGGGTTGAGTGCGGCGGCGAGTTTGAAGTGGGCGCGCGCCTCGTCGTTCCGCGAGGCCCGCTGGAGGGTGCGGCCCAGCGCGAAGTGCGCGAAGGCATTGTCCGGCTCGCGCTCCAGCACCCACTTGAACTCCTGCTCGGCCGAGCGGAGGCGCGCCGCCAGGAAGTACGCCCGCGCACGCAACAGCCGCGCGCCCCGGTGCTCGGGGTGCTCTTCGATCACACTGTCGAGGAGATGGACCGCGCCGCGCGGATCGCGTGCCTCCAGCAGCTGCTCCGCGGCACGGAACTGGATGAGGTTCGTCTCGGGGCTGGTCACAGCACTGCCCTCTCCGTCGGCTTCCGACTGGGCACAACGCCGTACCGGGCGTGGTCATTCCCGGCGCAACTGCTCCCATACCTCGCGCACGCGAGGGGCCAGCTTCTCCAGGGGGCCGTCGTTGTCGATCACGATGTCCGCGACCGCGAGCCGCTCCTCACGGCCGGCCTGGGCGGCCATCCGGGCGCGGGCCTCGTCCTCGTCCATGCCGCGCAGCCGCACCAGGCGGTCCAGCTGGGTGGCGGGGGACGCGTCCACGACGACGACCTTGTCGTAGAGCGGTGCGAGACCGTTCTCCGTCAGCAGCGGAACGTCGTGGACGACCACCGCGTTCTCGTCGGCCTCCGCCGCCGCCCGCTCCAGCTCGGCCGAGCGCTGCCCCACCAGGGGGTGGACGATGGCGTTCAGCGCGGCCAGCCGGTCCGGGTCGGAGAAGACGAGGGAACCCAGGCGGGGCCGGTCGAGGCTGCCGTCGGAAGCCAGAACCTCCTCGCCGAACTCGGCGACGACCGCCGCCAGGCCCGGCGTCCCCGGCTCCACGACCTCCCGCGCGATCCGGTCGGCGTCCACGATCACCGCGCCGTGCTGGGCGAGGAGCCGCGACACCTCGCTCTTGCCCGCGCCGATGCCGCCCGTCAGACCCACCTTCAGCATGCAGGCAACGCTATACGGTGCCGCGACCTGGCCGGCGCCCGGTCCCGGCCGCACACACGTCCGTCCCGGCGCGCACGTCCGCCGCCGCACTCACGCCCGACCCAGCGCACACGGCTGACCCCGCACACGTCCGCCCCCGCGCGCATATCCGACCATCCCGGCCCGTCCAGCACCCCCTGGCCCCGGCACCTGGTCCAGCCCTCCAGATCCCGGCCGGCTCAGTTCCGCTCGCCGCCCCCGTCGGGACCCTGCTCGCTCTCGCGTTCAGCGAGGAACTGTTCGAAGACGGCGCCCAGCTCGTCGGCGGAGGGCAGCTCCACCGGCTCGGCGACCAGATTGCCGCGGGTCTCCGCACCCGCCACCGCGTCGTACTGCTGCTCCAGGCCGCGGACGACCGACACCAGTTCCTCGTCACCCTCCGCGAGCTGCCGCTCGATCTCGTTCTGGGTCCGCAGCGCCTCGGTCCGCAGCGCGTGGGCGACCTCCGGCAGCACCAGACCGGTCGCGCTGGTGATCGCCTCGGCGACCACCAGCGCGGCGTCCGGATACCGGGAGCGCGCGATGTAGTGCGGCACGTGCGCGACGACCCCGAGCACATCGTGGCCGCTCTCCTGGAGCCGCAGCTCCGTCAGCGCGGCCGCGCTGCCGGGAACCTGCGCCTCCTCGAAGACGCTCCGCTGCGCCGGCACCAGCTCGGTACGGTTGCCGTGCGGGGTGAGGCCCACGGGGCGGGTGTGGGGGACGCCCATCGGAATGCCGTGGAACGTCACGGCCAGCCGGACACCCACCCGCTCCACGATCTCCCGGACGGCAGCCGTGAAGCGCTCCCACTCGCTGTCCGGCTCCGGGCCGGACAGCAGCAGGAACGGCGCGTCGGTCGCGTCCCGCATCAGCCGCAGCTCCAGCCGCGGTGCCTCGTACGACACCCAGCGGTCGCGGCGGAACGTCATCACCGGGCGGCGCGCCCGGTAGTCGAGGAGGCGGTCCACGTCGAAGCGGGCGACGGTGACGTAGGGCTGGGTCGCGAGCAGGCGTTCGACGATCTGCTCACCGGTCTCACCGGCGTCCATGAAGCCCTCGAAGTGGTACAGCAGCACCAGCCCTGCGCTGTCGGGTTCTCCGATCACCGCGTCCACGGCATCGAGCCCGGCCTGATCCCATGAGTACAACGCTTCGTGCTCCATATCCCACCCAACGCCGCGGCCCCAACTCGCATTCCCCTTCTTCCGGGGCCGGCCCACCCCGGGGGCCCGGAAAGCCGGAAGGAGCCGGAAAGCGGAAGGAGTCGGAAAGGGAGAGAGCCGGCAAGAGGGTGCGCCCGAAAGGGACGAGGCCCGCGCCCCTTTCGGGGTGCGGGCCTCGTTCGGGTGATGCCCCAGCGGGTGGGGTCACCTCCCAGCGTCAGCCGGAGGGGTTCAGCTCTGGCCGCCGGCCAGCTTCTCGCGGAGAGCAGCCAGCGCCTCGTCGGAGGCGAGGGCACCGGAGTCCTCGTCCGAACCCTCGGACGAGTAGGAGCCGCCGCCCTGGCCGCCGCCGCCCTGCCCGGCACCGGCGCCGCCGCCCGTGGCGCCCTCGGCCGCGGCCTGCTCGTCGGCCTCGCGGGACTTGATGACCTGGGCCTGGTGCGCCTCGAAGCGCGCCTGCGCCTCGGCGTACTGGCGCTCCCACTCCTCGCGCTGCTTCTCGTAACCCGGCAGCCAGTCGTTGGCCTCCGGGTCGAAGCCCTCGGGGTAGATGTAGTTGCCCTGGTCGTCGTAGGACGCGGCCATGCCGTAGAGGGTCGGGTCGAACTCGACCGCGGTCGGGTCGGCGCCGAAGGCCTCGTTGGCCTGCTTCAGCGAGAGGCTGATGCGGCGGCGCTCCAGGTCGATGTCGATGACCTTGACGAAGATCTCGTCGTTGACCTGGACGACCTGCTCCGGGATCTCCACGTGGCGCTCGGCCAGCTCGGAGATGTGGACCAGGCCCTCGATGCCCTCGTCGACGCGGACGAACGCACCGAACGGCACCAGCTTGGTGACCTTGCCGGGCACGACCTGGCCGATCTGGTGGGTCCGGGCGAACTGCTGCCACGGGTCTTCCTGGGTCGCCTTGAGCGACAGGGACACGCGCTCGCGGTCCATGTCGACGTCCAGGACCTCGACCGTGACCTCCTGGCCGACCTCGACGACCTCGGAGGGGTGGTCGATGTGCTTCCAGGACAGCTCGGAGACGTGGACCAGACCGTCCACGCCGCCCAGGTCGACGAAGGCGCCGAAGTTGACGATGGAGGAGACGACGCCGGAGCGCACCTGGCCCTTCTGGAGGGTGGTGAGGAAGGTCTGGCGGACCTCGCTCTGGGTCTGCTCGAGCCAGGCGCGGCGGGACAGGACCACGTTGTTGCGGTTCTTGTCCAGCTCGATGATCTTGGCCTCGAGCTCCTTGCCGACGTACGGCTGGAGATCGCGGACGCGGCGCATCTCGACCAGGGAGGCCGGGAGGAAGCCGCGCAGGCCGATGTCGAGGATGAGGCCGCCCTTGACGACCTCGATGACGGTACCGGTGACGATGCCGTCCTCTTCCTTGATCTTCTCGATGGTGCCCCAGGCACGCTCGTACTGGGCGCGCTTCTTCGAGAGGATCAGGCGGCCTTCCTTGTCCTCCTTCTGGAGGACCAGGGCCTCGATCTCGTCACCGACTGCGACGACCTCGTTGGGGTCGACATCGTGCTTGATCGACAGCTCTCGGGAAGGGATGACACCTTCGGTCTTGTAACCGATGTCGAGCAGGACCTCGTCCCGGTCGACCTTCACGATGACGCCGTCGACGATGTCGCCGTCGTTGAAGTACTTGATCGTCTCGTCGATCGCGGCGAGGAAGGCTTCCTCGGAACCGATGTCGTTGACCGCAACCTGCGGGCTGGTGGCGGAGGTCTCGGTGCTGCTCGTCATGTGGGAAAGGGTCTCCGGTACGGACATGAAGTCGTAGGTACTGCTACGCCGAGGGCCCTTTGATCGCACCGCATGCAAGTCAGCCGGACAGCCATGAAAGCCGGAAACCCGAGGGGACATACAACAGATGCGAGCGCGGCCTGCTCCGTCCGAGGCACGCAGGCCCGCAGCGCAACTTGTAGCATACGGGGGCCGCTGGGCATGGTCAATGCGCGAAAGAGCACACCTGGGACGGATGGCCTCATAACCGGCACAACTCGCCCTGGGAGAGGGGCAGATGGCCCGCACGGTCAGCGTGCGGCAGGCGCTCGGCCGGCGTCCGGTCCGCCGCCACGCGCTCCGCTCGGACTCCCACGGCACACGATCGCGAGCCTGGACGAAGGGTACGGCTACTGGTGCGAGGGAACAAAAGCACGAGGCGGACACCGTTGTCCACCCCCAGGGTGGGTCTTTCATGACGGACAGTGATCAGCCCAGCGGTCCGTACAGCCGCCCTCCCCACCAGCCGCCCGGCCGCCCTCCCCACGAGCCGCCCGGCGGACCGCCCGGCGACCCGGACGACGCCGAAGCCGTACGGCGCCCCGCCGGCGGCCGGGAGAGCAGCCGCGCCAATCGGGGCTGGTGGGACCGCAACGCGGACGAGTACCAGACCGAGCACGGCACCTTCCTCGGTGACGCCCGCTTCATCTGGGGCCCGGAGGGTCTGGACGAGGCCGAGGCACGGCTGCTGGGGTCGGCCGGCGCGCTCCGCGGCCTCGACGTGCTGGAGGTCGGCGCCGGCGCCGCCCAGTGCTCACGGTGGCTCGCCGGGCAGGGAGCGCGACCCGTCGCGCTCGACCTGTCCCACCGGCAGTTGCAGCACGCGCTGCGGATCGGGGACGGGCAGGGCGGTGGGCCGGGGTTTCCGCTGGTCGAGGCGGACGCGCGGGCGCTGCCGTTCGCGGACGCCTCCTTCGACCTGGCCTGCTCGGCCTACGGAGCGATCCCGTTCGTGGCCGACCCCGAACGCGTGTTCGCGGAGGTGGCACGGGTGCTGCGGCCCGGCGGACGGTGGGTCTTCTCCCTCACCCACCCCCTGCGCTGGTCCCTGGCCGACGAACCGGGCCCCGAGGGGCTGACCGTCGTCGCCTCCTACTTCGACCGGACTCCGTACGTGGAGCAGGACGCGGAGGGGCGGACCGTCTACGTGGAGCACCACCGGACCCTCGGGGACCGGGTGCGTGAACTGACCGGCGCCGGGTTCCGGCTCGACGACCTCGTCGAGCCGGAGTGGCCCGAGTGGAACCAGCAGGTCTGGGGCGGCTGGTCCCCCTTGCGGGGGCGGCTCGTCCCGGGGACGGCCGTCTTCGTCTGCACACGCGTGTGAGGGCGGCGTCCGGTATGCGCCGGGCCGCGCACGCGAGTGCGGCACCCGGTCCGTCTGGAGGTGCGGTCGGGCCAGCGTCTGTCCGGCACGCGTCCGGTCCGCACGCGAGTGCGACATCCGGCACGCGTCGAACGCGCACGCGCGTGCCGGTCTTCGTCCGCACGCGCACATGGGCGCTGCGGGAACGACCGGGACGGCGGGAACGGCGGGTCCCGCGCGCACATCGGCACGGCCACGCCCTACCGATCCGTTCCGACAGACCGATCAGTAACGATTAGGCCGATCCATTCCTACCGGACCGATCAGTGCCTATCAGACCGTTTCGGCCCGGCCGGACCGGTCCGTCCCGGCCGACGACGGGGCCCCGCCCCGTCCCGCCTCCCGCCCCCGGCTCCCGTGCCCCCCGGAAACAGGCCGGGGGCGGAAAGCGGGGAGAATCTCCCGGTGCTCCGTGACGCCCAGCTCGCTCAGCTCCCGATCGCCGAAGCCCTTCCCCGGCTGCGCGAGGCGCTGGCCTCGCACGGTTCCGCCGTGGTGCACGCGCCGCCCGGGACCGGCAAGACCACGCTCCTCCCCCTCGCCCTGTCCGGACTGCTGGCGGACGGTGCCCCCGCCCGCAGGGTTCTGGTGGCCGAGCCGCGGAGGATGGCGGCCCGGTCGGCGGCGCGCCGGATGGCGTGGCTGCTGGGCGAGGAGCCGGGCGGAAGTGTCGGCTTCACCGTGCGGGGCGAGCGCCGCGTGGGCCCGGCCACCCGCGTGGAGGTCGTGACGACGGGTGTCCTGTTGCAGCGCCTCCAGCGGGACCAGGAGCTGCCGGGGGTGGACGTGGTGCTCATGGACGAGTGCCATGAGCGGCATCTGGACGCGGACACGGCGCTGGCGTTCCTGCTGGACGTCCGCGCGACACTCCGCCCGGACGACCTGTCCGTGATCGCGGCGTCGGCGACGCAGGACAGTGCCGCGTGGGCGCGGCTGCTGTCCGCCCCCGTGGTCCGCGGCAGGGGGACGAGCCACCCGGTCGAGGTGCGGTACGCGCCGCCGCCCGCGGGCGTACGGCCGCCGCACGGCACCTGGGTGGACCCCGCGCTGCTGCGGCACGTCGCGGCGACGGTCAGGCGGGCGCTCCGCGAGGTGCCGGCCGGCGATGTGCTCTGCTTCCTGCCGGGCGTGGGCGAGATCGGCCGGGTGGCGGCGCTGCTCCGCGACGTGGACGCACAGGTGTTCCCCTTGCACGGGCGGGCACCGGCCCGTGCCCAGGACGAGGTGCTGCGCGGCGGCGACAGCGACGGCAGCGGGAACGGCGGCGGGCGCACCGGGCGCCGGGTGATCCTCGCGACGGCGGTGGCCGAGTCGAGCCTGACGGTCCCAGGGGTGCGCGTCGTGGTGGACGCCGGGCTCGCCCGGGAGCCGCGGATGGACCACGCGCGGGGGCTGGGCTCGCTGACGACCGTGCGGGTCTCGCGCGCGGGGGCCGAGCAGCGACGCGGACGCGCGGGGCGGGAGGCACCCGGGGTGGCCTACGCCTGCTGGGCCGAGGCGGAAGAGACGGGACGCCCGCGCGAGCCGGCACCTCAGATCGCCGTCGCCGATCTGACGGCGTTCGCGCTGCAGGCCGCCTGCTGGGGCGATCCGGAGGCCGGTCGGCTGGCGCTGCTGGACGCGCCCCCGGCGGGTGCGATGAGCGCGGCCCGCGAGACGCTGCGGGCGGTCGGCGCGCTGGACGCGGCGGGGCGGGTGACCGACCGTGGCCGGCGGATGGCCCGTATCGGTGTGCATCCCCGGCTCGCCCGGGCGCTGCTGGACGGCGCCGCCGCCGTGGGCAGCGAGCTGGCGTGCGAGACGGTGGCGCTGCTGAGCGAGGAGCCGCCGCGCGAGTACGGGGACGACGCGGCCGAAGCCCTGCGCCG
>NZ_VJOK01000001.1:1613686-1644401 GCF_013302895.1 Streptomyces albus subsp. chlorinus
CCGTACGGGGCGCGCTGGGCGGCCGAGGTGCGGCGGCTCGCCGCGCTGCTGGGTGAGGAGAGGGCGCGTCCGTCCGGGCTGACGGACGAGGCGGGCGTGGGCACCGTCGTCGCCCTCGCGCAGCCCGAACGGGTCGCGCGGTGGCAGCATCCGGGCTCCTTCCTGATGGCCGGCGGCACCCGGGCCGAGCCGGGCCCGCACAGCGTGCTGCGGGACGCGCCCTGGCTGGCCGTCGCCGTGGCGGACCGGCCGGCGGGTGCCGCCTCGGCGCGCGTCCGGCTGGCCGCGGTGATCGACGAGGCGACGGCGCGCACCGCGGCGGGCGCGCTTCACGACGTCCGCGAGGAGGTGCGCTGGGACCCGGAACAGGGGCCGCAGGGCGAGGGCGGGGACGTGGTGGCGCGCAGGGTGGAGTCGCTGGGTGCCGTACGGCTCTCCGTGCGTCCGCTGCGGGACGCGCCGCCCGCACGGCTGCGCGAGGCGGCACTGGAGGGGCTGCGGCAGCACGGGCTGGAGCTGCTGCGCTGGCCGGAGAGCGCCCGGTCGCTCCGCCGCCGGCTCGACTTCCTCCACCGTGTGCTGGGCGAGCCGTGGCCGGACGTGTCGGACGGTGCGCTGCTGGAGCGGGCCGACACGTGGCTGGGCGAGGTCCGCTCCCGCGCCGGCCTGGCCCGGGTGGACGCGGGGAGTGTGCTGTCCGGGATGCTGCCGTGGGCCTCGGGTGAGGCGGCCCGGCTGGAGGAGCTGGCGCCCGAGCGGATCGAGGTGCCCTCCGGCTCACGCGTCCAGGTCGACTACGAGCCGGAGCAGCCGGTGCTCGCGGTGAAGCTCCAGGAGATGTTCGGGGCGCGCGAGACGCCGCGGGTGGCGGACGGGCGCGTGCCGCTCGTGGTGCACCTCCTCTCCCCCGCCGGGCGCCCGGCCGCCGTCACCGCCGACCTGGCCTCCTTCTGGGCGGAGGGCTACCGGGGTGTCCGGGCCGAGCTGCGCGGGCGCTACCCCAAGCACCCGTGGCCCGAGGACCCCGCCACGGCAGAGCCCACCCGGCACACCAAGCAGCGCCGACGGCCGTAGCGCCCGGCTCCGGCCGCAGCGCCCGGCCCACCGGTCCTGTGCCGCGCACGGCGGCTAGGCGGGCTGCCGGTGTTTGCCCCGGCCGGTCCCGGGGCCGGGGGTCTGGTGCGTGCCGTCCCCGTCCCCGTCGCCGCCGCCGTCGGCGGGGCCGTTCCCGTCACGGGGCCCGTCGCCGCCCCGGCCGCCGCTTCCCGGACCGGCGCCGTCCTCCCCGGTGGCGGCGGTCTCACCCGTCGGTCCGCGGCCCCGGGCGCGGGCTTCGAGGGTGAGGGAGAGGGCGAACAGGAGGCCGCCCAGCGCGAGGAAGCCCCACGGGAGGTAGGTCGTCAGGGCGAGTACCAGGTGGCGCTGGGAGGTGACCAGGCCGACCGCCTCGTCCTGGAAGTCGGGCCGCATCTTGACGTGCCCGGCGAAGGCGGTGAGCGGTTTCCTGCCGGGCTGGTCCTTCCAGCGCATCTCCTCCTTGTGGAGCTCCTGTCCGTCCACGGGGGCTCCGGTGGTCGGCTCGACCCAGAACATGCGTTTGGTGGAGTACCAGCGCTCCAGCCCCACCTGGTCGACCGTCTCGGGGGTGGCTCCCAGGGGCAGGTGTTGGGGGACCTTCACCTTCGTCCAGGGGATGGTCTGCTCGAAGTAGTAGGTCTCCAGGCCCCGCACGGTGCGGGTGCCCTTGTAGTGGATGGGCGCCGAGGTGCGGGTCTGGAAGTCGAAGTACGCGTAGTCGCGCTTCTCGGTGAGGAACGGCCACTTGTACTCGATGCCCTCGCGGCGCACCGGGTCGCCGTCGACGTGTTCGCCGCCCGCGTGGACGGGTTCCTGGGAGTGGGCGTCGAAGACGTAGCGCTCCGGGATACGCGAGACCATCTTCCCCTTGTCGTCGGCGACATAGCTGAGCGTGTCCCAGACGACGACGTCGCGGCCGGTGCGGTCCCCGACCTTCTCGGCCGCCTCCACGTTGCCCTTGAGGGTCTGCACGATGCTGACCTTGGGCACTTTCCTGGACTTCATGGTGGCGTAGTCGAGGAGGGTGGCGTTCTTCGCCTCCAGCACCATGTGCTGGTACTGGCCGGGCGGGATCTTCGCCAGCCGGGGGAACCCGTACCAGCGGATGAGCGGCGAGAGCGCGGCGAAGAACACCGCGAAGGCCAGCAGGACCAGGCTCGCTCTGCGGCGCATGCTGTCTCCTCCGGCTACGGGTGTTCGGGGACGGTGGTGTGCAGGGGCTCCTTCGATGTCTCGCCGGGCGGGGCGCCCATGGCGGTGATCCCGAAGACGAGCGCGAGAGCGGCCGCCAGTCCGATCGCGGCGGCGATGAGAGCGCGCATGTCCTGGCTTCACCTCTTTCTGCCGGCCGACTCGCGGTGACCGCCGGCGAGGAGAGCTGACGTGCCGTCAGTTCGGCGGTCGCACCGTAGCAACGCCCGCGTGCGATGGGAAGCGCGCGTACAGCCGCCCCCGGTCCGGGGCACCGGGGGCGGCTGCGGGCGACGAGGAGGCTCGGTCCCCAGGGCGGCTCAGCCCTTGATGGTGAGCTGGACCGCGAGCGTCACCCCGCCCTCGGCGGTGAGCGTCAGGGTGTAGGTGCCGGGCTGGTCGTCGGCGAAGAGCGGCGGAAGCTTGGCGATCCCGTTCGCGTCCGTCCTGACGGTCACCGGCTTGCGGAGCGGGTCGCCCTTCGCGTCCTTGAAGAACGGGCCCTTCTCCGTGTCGGCCAGCGCCGCCGTCAGCGTCGTGTTCGCGACGGGCTTGCCCTTGCGGGTGGCCTTGACCTCGACGGGCACGAGGAAGGCGCCGCCCTTGACCGCCTCCAGGGCGACCTCGCTGGTGCGGACCACCTTGTCGGCCTGCGGGGCGGTCACCTTCGCGTGGAAGCCGACGGTGCCCAGGTCCTTGCCGGGGGCCGTGGCGGTGATGGTGAAGGAGCCGGTCCGGGAGCCCGCGCTGAGGGCGGGGGCCGTCGCGACGCCGTTGGCGCCGGTGGTGACGGTCGCGCTCCTGGCACCGCCCGCGAACGCCGCCTCGGTGCTGCCGTGGATCTCGAAGCGGACCTTGACGCCCTTGACGGGCTTGCCCCGGGAGGTCTCGGCCCTGACGGCGGGCCGGGTGGCGAAGCTCTCGCCCGCGACCGCGGAGAAGTCCTTGGCACCGGCGCGCTCGATGGCGTGCGGCGTCGTGGGGGCCGGGGTCGGCTTGTCGTGGCCGCCCCCGCCGGGACGGTCGCCACCCGGGCGGCCGCCACCGGGCCGGCTGCCGGCGTTGTGGTCCGAACCCTTGCCCGGCTTGTGGCGGGAGGCGTCCTTGCCGCCGCGCTCCGGCGAGCCCTTCGCCGGGCCGCCGCCCGACTCGCCCAGGCCGGGCACGGTGGGCAGCAGCGGGCTGTCGTTGTCCGGCACCGTGTGCGTGCCCTTGCGGTAGTACTCGTACCAGGCCAGGACGGTGCGCAGGTAGGCGCTGGAGTTGTTGTAGCTGAGGATCGCCCGGTCCAGGTCGGCCTTGGCCGACAGGTCGCGGCCGTCCGCGCACAGGTACTTCCCCGCGGCCAGCGCCGCGTCGTACACGTTGTTGGGGTCCTTGCGGCCGTCACCGTTGCCGTCGGCGCCCCAGCTGCTCCAGGTGGAGGGGATGAACTGCATCGGGCCGACAGCGCGGTCGTGGGTGGTGTCGCCGTCCCACTTGCCGCCGTCGGTGTCCTTGATGTCGGCGAAGCCGGCGCCGTTGAGCACCGGGCCGAGGATGGGCCGCAGCGTCGTGCCGTCCTTGTCGACGGCGCCGCCGCGCGCCTGGCCGGACTCCACCTTGCCGATGCCCGCCAGCAGTTCCCAGCGCAGACCGCAGCCGGGCGTGCGGGACGCCAGCGACTTGGCGGCCTTCTTGTAGGCCGCCAGCACCGTGGCCGGGAGGCCCGACTCGTCGCCCGAGCCGCCCGGGGCCGAACCGCCGGGCGGGTGGGGGGACTCCAGCGGCGGCAGCTCCGTCTCGTAGCTGTCGTCACCGGGCGTGTGGTCGCCGGCCGTGCCCGAGCGGCCCCCGCCGTCCCCGCCGAGCCCGACGCCGGGCGCCTGGGAGGCGGTCAGCGCCGCCATGACGACGGCGGCGATCGCCGTGCCGCCCAGCCCCCTGCGGTATCTGGTGCTGCTCAGTCCGCGACGACGCCGGCGCCCCGACGCCCGCACGGCCTCCTGCTTCGCAGCGTGCCTACCCCGGTACCGCGCCATAGGTCAGTCCCCGTCCTCTCCCCTTCGGACGCAATCACCGCGACTTTACGGCACAGTAGGGCCGAACGTCAGCGGCAGTCCGCCACTCCCGGGGCCCCTGCCCCGCTTTTCCCGCCGGTTTCCTTCCGCTTCGCCCGCGGTTCCCCCGTTTGTCCCCCAACGTCCCCGTGCGGGGCCGGTGTTGGCGACGCCGCTCGTCCCCGGGCAGCTCCGGGGACGAGCGGGCCGACGGCGGACGGCTGCCTGCGGCCGAGGGCAGGAGAGCCGCCGCGCGGTCAGTGTGCGGCCGACTCCCAGTCGAGGCCGACGCCGACGGACACGTCCAGCGGCGCGCGCAGCGGGACCGCCGAGGCCATCTGCGCCCGCACCAGCTCCTCGACCCGCGCGCGCTCACCCGGGGCGATCTCCAGCACGATCTCGTCGTGCACCTGGAGCAGCATCCGCGAGCGCAGCGCGGCCTCGCGCAGCGCGGCGTCCACCTTGAGCATGGCGACCTTGACGATGTCGGCCGCGGTGCCCTGGATGGGGGCGTTGAGCGCCATCCGCTCGGCCATCTCGCGGCGCTGCCGGTTGTCGCTGGTCAGGTCGGGGAGGTAGCGGCGGCGGCCCATGATCGTGTGGGTGTAGCCGGTGGCACGGGCCTCCTCCACCGTCCGGCGCAGATAGTCACGCACCCCGCCGAAGCGCTCGAAGTAGGTGTCCATCAGCTTGCGGGCCTCGTCCGGGGTGATGCCCAGCTGCTGCGAGAGCCCGAACGCCGACAGGCCGTAGGCGAGTCCGTAGGACATGGCCTTGATCTTGCGGCGCATCTCGGCGTCCACGGCGTTCTTCTCGACGGAGAAGACCTGCGCGGCCACCGTGGTGTGCAGGTCCTCGCCGGAGGTGAACGCCTCGATCAGGCCCTCGTCCTCCGACAGATGGGCCATCACCCGCAGCTCGATCTGGCTGTAGTCGGCCGTCATCAGCGACTCGTAGCCCTCACCGACCCGGAAGCCCCGGCGGATGGCGCGGCCCTCGTCCGTGCGCACCGGGATGTTCTGCAGGTTGGGGTCGGTGGAGGAGAGGCGGCCGGTGGCGGCGACCGTCTGGTTGAAGGTGGTGTGGATACGGCCGTCGGGCGCGATCGTCTTGATCAGGCCCTCGACCGTGGTGCGCAGCTTCTGCTGCTCGCGGTAGCGCAGCATGATCACCGGAAGCTCGTGCTCGGTCTGGGCCGCCAGCCAGGCCAGCGCGTCCGCGTCCGTGGTGTAGCCCGTCTTCGTCTTCTTCGTCTTGGGCAGGCCCAGCTCGCCGAAGAGGACCTCCTGCAGCTGCTTGGGGGAGCCCAGGTTGAACTCGTGGCCGACCGAGGCGTGGGCCTCGCTCACCGCCTGCTGCACCGCGTCGGCGAACTGCTGCTCCAGCCCCTGGAACCACTCGCGGTCCGCGCAGATCCCGGCGCGCTCCATACGGGCCAGCATCCGCGACGTCGGCAGCTCCAGATCGCGCAGCAGGTCGGCGGCGCCCACCTGCTCCAGCCGCTCCTCGAAGGCGGTGCCCAGGTCGAGGACGGTGCGGGCCTTGACCATCAGGGCCTCGGCCTCGGCCTGCTCGTCCACCCCGAGGGCCAGCTGCCCGTCGGACTCGGCCGTGGGGCCCAGCTCGCGGCCCAGGTACTCCACGGAGAGGGCGTCCAGCGCGAAGGAGCGGCGGCCGGGCTTGTCGAGGTAGGCGGCGAGTGCGGTGTCCATCCGCACGCCCGCCACGCTCCAGCCGTGCTCGGCGAAGACCCGCATCAGCGCCTTGGCGTCGTGCATGGCCTTGGGCCGGTCCTCGTCGGCGAGCCAGGCGGCGAACGCCCGCTCGTCGCCCTCGGTCAGCTGGGCCGGGTCGAACCAGACGGCCGGGCCGGTCCCGGTGGCCAGCGCGATCTCGCTGACGCTGCCACTGCCCAGCTTCCAGACGTCCACCGTGGAGACGCCCAGGGTGGTGCCGGCGTGCTCCTCCAGCCAGGGGGCCAGGGTGCCGGACCCGACGACGGTGCCGTCGATCTCGATGCCGCCCGCCGGGGCCGGCTGCTCCTCCTCCACGGCGGTGCCCGGGTCCACCGCGAAGAGCCGGTCGCGGAAGTTCTGGTGGCGGAACTCCAGCGCGTCCAGGATGACGGCGAGCGCCTCCCGGTCGTAGGGGAGGCGGGAGAGGTCCTCGGGGCGGTCGGGCAGCGGGACGTCCCGCACCAGCTCGGTCAGCCGGCGGTTGAGCAGGACGGACTCCAGGTGGGCGCGGAGGTTGTCGCCCGCCTTGCCCTTGACCTCGTCCGCCCGCTCGGCCAGCTCGGCGAGGGAGCCGAACTGGTTGATCCACTTGGTGGCCGTCTTCTCCCCGACGCCCGGGATGCCCGGCAGGTTGTCGGAGGGGTCGCCGCGCAGGGCGGCGAAGTCCGGGTACTGCCGCGGCGAGAGGCCGTACTTCTCCTGGACCTTCTCCGGAGTGAAACGGGTCAGCTCGGAGACGCCCTTGGTGGGGTACAGCACCGTGACGTTGTCGCTGACCAGCTGGAAGGTGTCCCGGTCGCCCGTGACGATCGACACCTTGAAGCCGGCGGCCTCGGCCTGGGTGGCCAGAGTGGCGATCACGTCGTCCGCCTCGTACCCGTCGACGGCGTAGCGGCGCACCTTCATGGCGTCCAGCAGCTCGCCGAGCAGCTCGACCTGGCCCTTGAACTCGTCCGGGCTCTTGGAGCGGTTCGCCTTGTACTCCGCGAACTCCTCGGTGCGCCAGGTCTTGCGGGAGACGTCGAAGGCGACGGCGAAGTGCGTGGGCGCCTCGTCGCGCAGCGTGTTCGCCAGCATCGAGGTGAAGCCGTAGATCGCGTTGGTGGGCTGGCCCGTGGTGGTGTTGAAGTTCTCCGCGGGCAGGGCGAAGAACGCCCGGTATGCCAGGGAATGCCCGTCCATGAGCATCAGGCGAGGCTGCGCCTCGCCGCTGCCCTTGTCCTTCGGGGTTGCCTTCGGTGCCGTCTTCGATGCTGCCTTCTTAGCCACGTGCCGATCCTCGCATGCGGCACCGACAACGGCGGGGTGCGCCGGTGTGTGGCTGGTGTCCCGTCGCCGGGTGCGGCCGTCTCGCCGCCGAGCGCCCGCCCCCGGTCCTCCCCCGCCCTCCGGGCAGGGGGTGCCCCGTGCCCCGCGTCACGCCTGCCCGCCCGACGGCGACGCCCCCTGCCCACAGCCACCGGCGAATGGCACCATCTGGGGTCATGACGCGTAAGGCTCCCTCCAGTGACCCGGTTCAGGACGCGCCCCAGGTGCAGGGGCCCGCGCACGCCGCGGCGGGGCTGCCCGCCGTCGCGCACTCGCTGCGGATGGCGCGGCAGCAGATGGGGGTGAGGCGGACCGCGCTGACGCTGCTGCGCGTCAACCAGAAGGAGGGCTTCGACTGTCCCGGCTGCGCGTGGCCGGAGGGTGAGAAGCGGCACATGGCGGAGTTCTGCGAGAACGGCGCCAAGGCGGTCGCCGAGGAGGCGACCACCCGCCGGGTGACCCGGGACTTCTTCGCCGAGCACCCGGTCGACGACCTCGCCGGGCGGTCGGGGTACTGGCTGGGGCAGCAGGGGCGGCTGACGGAGCCGATGTACCTGCCCGAGGGCGGCCGGCGGTACGAGCCGATCGGCTGGGAGCAGGCGTTCTCCCTGATCGCCGAGGAGCTGACGGCCCTGGCGTCACCCGATGAGGCGGTCTTCTACACCTCCGGGCGCACCAGCAACGAGGCCGCGTTCCTCTACCAGCTGTTCGCGCGCGAGTTCGGCACGAACAATCTGCCGGACTGCTCCAACATGTGCCACGAGTCGTCGGGCTCCGCGCTGACCGAGACGCTCGGCGTGGGCAAGGGCAGCGTGCTGCTGGAGGACCTGTACAAGGCCGATCTGATCATCGTCGCCGGGCAGAACCCCGGCACCAACCATCCCCGGATGCTCTCCGCGCTGGAGAAGGCGAAGGCGGGCGGCGCGAAGATCATCACCGTGAACCCGCTGCCCGAGGCCGGGATGGAGCGGTTCAAGAACCCGCAGACTCCCAAGGGGCTGGCCGCGGGCGGCACCCCGCTCACCGATCTCTTCCTCCAGATCCGGCTCGGCGGCGACCAGGCGCTCTTCCGGGCGCTCAACCGGATGATCCTGGAGCGCGAGGGCGCCGTCGACGAGGCGTTCGTTGGGGAGTACACGCACGGCTTCGAGGAGTTCGCCGAGGCGGCCCGCGCCGCCGACCGGGACGAGATCCGGGCGGCGACCGGACTGGAGCACGCCCAGATCGAACGCGCCCTGGAGATGGTGCTCGCCTCGCGCCGCACCGTGGTGTGCTGGGCGATGGGCCTCACCCAGCACAAGCACTCCGTGCCCACCATCCGCGAGGTGGTCAACTTCCTGCTGCTGCGGGGCAACATCGGCCGCCCGGGCGCCGGGGTGTGCCCGGTGCGCGGGCACAGCAACGTGCAGGGCGACCGCACCATGGGCATCTTCGAGCGGCCCGCACCCGCGTTCCTGGACGCGCTGGAGAAGGAGTTCGGCTTCGCCCCGCCGCGCGAGCACGGCCTGGACGTCGTACGGGCCATCCGTGCGATGCGCGACGGCCAGGTGAAGGTGTTCTTCGCGATGGGCGGCAACTTCGTGGCCGCCTCGCCCGACACCGAGGTGACCGAGGCCGCGATGCGCCGGGCGCGGCTGACCGTGCACGTGTCCACCAAGCTCAACCGGTCGCACTGCGTGACGGGGGCGCGGGCGCTGATCCTGCCCACCCTGGGCCGCACCGAGCGCGACACCCAGCGCGGCGGCGACCAGTTCGTGACCGTCGAGGACTCCATGGGCATGGTGCACGCGTCACGGGGGCGGCTGACGCCCGCGAGCCCGCACCTGCTGTCGGAACCGGCGATCGTGGCGCGGCTCGCGCGGGCCGTGCTCGGTGAGGCGTCGGCCACCCCGTGGGAGGACTTCGAGGCCGACTACTCCCTCATCCGCGACCGGATCGCCCGCGTGGTACCCGGTTTCGAGGACTTCAACGCGAAGGTGGCCCGCCCCGGGGGCTTCGCCCTGCCGCACGCGCCCCGCGACGAGCGGCGCTTCCCCACCGCCACCGGGAAGGCCAACTTCACCGCGGCACCCGTGGAGTACCCGAAGGTGCCCGAAGGGCGGCTGCTGCTGCAGACGCTGCGCTCGCACGACCAGTACAACACCACCGTCTACGGGCTCGACGACCGCTACCGCGGCATCAGGAACGGCCGCCGCGTGGTGCTGGTGCGGCCCGAGGACGCCGAGGCCCTCGGACTGGCGGACGGCTCCTACGCCGACCTGACCAGCGAGTGGAGCGACGGCAGGGAGCGGGTGGCCCGCGGGTTCCGCGTCGTCCACTACCCGACGGCACCCGGGTGCGCCGCCGCCTACTACCCCGAGACCAACGTGCTGGTGCCGCTCGACGCGACCGCCGACACCAGCAACACGCCCGCCAGCAAGTCGATCGTGATCAGGCTCACTCCCTCGGCGGCCGATTGACGGCGCCGCGGGCATAAGCTCGGAACCGGCCGGTTGGACAGCGGGTGAGCGGAGCGGCGGCGCATGGGTGAGCGGAGCACGACCAAGTTCTCCCAGGAGGTCCTGGACCAGTGGGCGGGCTCGGGTGTCGATCTGCCGGCACTGTTCTCCGCCGGGAACCTGGGCGAGCGGATGGGCCTGGAGATCCTGGAGGCCGATCCGCGGCGGGTCGTCGGCACGCTGCCGGTCGAGGGCAACACCCAGCCCTACGGGCTGCTGCACGGCGGCGCCTCCGCGGTGCTCGCGGAGACGCTGGGCTCGGTGGGCGCCATGCTGCACGGCGGGCCCGGCAAGGCCGCCGTGGGGGTCGATCTCAACTGCACCCACCACCGCGGGCCGCGCGCCGGGGTGGTGACCGGTGTCGCCACGCCCGTCCACCTGGGCCGGACGACGACCTCCTACGAGATCGCGATCACCGACGAGCAGGGGCGGCGCGTGTGTTCCGCCCGCCTGACGTGTCTGCTGCGTGACGCATAGGGGTTGCCGCCCACCCGCACCCCGCCGACCCTCGCCGTAGTGGCTCGCCTCCCCCCGCCTGAGGCCGGGGGTGGTCCCGACGGCGGAAAGAGGGGGCGGCATGGACGTTCTCACCGGTGGCGGCGGTGACAGACCCCGGCTGTCCGAGCGGTGGCACGCGCTGCCGCGGCGCGCCCGGCGGCTGGTCGGCGCGCTGCTCGCCGCAGGGCTGATCGCGGGCGCGGCGGCGGGCGTGCTCCACGAGCGGCCGCGGCAGGCGGACACCCCGGTGCGGACAGCGCCGCGCCGGGTGCCCTACCCGGTGCACAGTACGCGGATCGGCTTCGTGCGCACCGCCGCGGTGGACGCGGGGGAGCGGTCCTTCCGGGTGGAGCTGCGGGTCGTCACCCGCGATCCGGTGCTGGTGCGGCGGGTCACCCAGGACTACGAGGCCCTGGAGATGGGGCTGTCCCCGGCGCGGACGGTCGTGGTGCGGCCCGGACGGCCCGCGCGGGTGTGGGTGAAAGCCCGGATCACCTCCTGCCGGAAGCTGCCCGTGAGCGCCCGGCTTCCCTTCCTCGAAGTCACGTTGCGTAACGCACGGGCGACCCAGGACCTCAGCATCATCCCGGGGCGCCGCTACGCGCGGGCGCTCACCCGCGCGTTCCGTACGGTATGCGGACCCGCTTCCGGATCATGACCGGCCGCTGCCCGAATCAACTGGGACTTCGGGCACGGAAACGTGTTCGCCATCTCCCCGTCTCGCAGGGAGAGTTGATACAAGATCAGTTTTCCGACTGCCGGTTCTGTGACGGTGATAACAAGACAGTCACATCCTGGACTTGACCTCTGCCCGTCTTCACAGGCTCGCCATAGAGTCACCGCCAGTCACCGCGCCGCCGGGCGTGCACGACAAAGCACCGATCTGTACCTCGTACGGCCCGGCGCGCGATACGGCCACTCACGCCATGAGGGCCGCGCCTCGGGGAAAGGACTGATCGTGCGTCACCGTTCCTTGCTCATACTCACCACCTCCGTCACGGTGGGAGCTCTCACCCTGTCGGCGTGCGGCTCGCGCGACGACAAGAGCGGCGGCGGCGACAGTGGTGAGAAGACCACCGTCGTCATCGGCGTGGACGCGCCGCTGACCGGTGACCTGTCCGCACTGGGACAGGGCATCAAGAACTCCAGCGACCTGGCCGCCAAAACCGCCAACAAGAACAACGAGGTCGACGGGGTCACCTTCGAGATCGAGGCGCTGGACGACCAGGGCCAGGCCGGTACCGGCCAGCAGAACGCCACCAAGCTGGTCGGCAACCAGGAGGTCATCGGCGTCGTCGGCCCCCTCAACTCGCACGTAGGCCAGTCGATGCAGAAGGTCTTCGGCAACGCGGACCTGGTCCAGGTCTCCCCCGCGAACACCGCCCCCGAGCTGACCCAGGGCCCCAACTGGCAGAAGGGCCAGAAGAAACGACTCTTCGGCACCTACTACCGCACCTGCGCCACCGACGCCGTCCAGGGCCCGTACGCCGCCCAGTACCTGTACAACAAGCGCAAGCTGAAGAAGGCGTACATCATCGACGACAAGAAGACCTACGGCGCGGGCCTGGCCGGCACCTTCGCCGACGAGTTCAAGAAGCTCGGCGGCACGATCGCGGGCACCGACCACATCAACCCCGACGACCGCGACTTCTCCGCCGTCGCCACCAAGGTCGCCAAGTCCAAGGCCGACTTCGTCTACTACGGCGGCGAGTACCCGGCCGGCGCCCCGCTCAGCGCCCAGATCAGCAAGGCCGGCTCCAAAGCGCTGGTCGTCGGCGGCGACGCCCTCTACAGCGAGGAGTACATCAAACTCGGCAAGAAGAACGTCGAGGGCGACCTGGCCACCTCCGTCGGCGCGCCCCTGGAGACCCTCGACACCGCCAAGACGTTCATGAAGAACTACAAGGCGGCCGGCTACAAGCTCCCCTACGAGGCCTACGGCGGCTACGCCTACGACAGCACCTGGGCGGTCATCCAGGCGGTCAAGGCCGTGGTGGAGAAGAACGACGGCAAGCTGCCCGACAACAAGGACGAGGCCCGCAAGCAGGTCAACGAGGCCATGCGGGACGTCAAGTTCAGCGGTGTGACCGGCGAGGTCGCCTTCGACAAGTACGGCGACACCACCAACAAGCAGCTCTCCGTCTACGAGGTCAGGAACGGCAAGCACAAGCCCGTACAGACCGGCACCTTCCAGGAAAGCTGACCGGACCCCGCCCCGCCCCAACTCGCTCGACACCTCAGCCGCGCGGGGGCGCTGCCTCGGCGCCCCCGCGCAGCCGTATCTGACACACCCAAGGAGTCCCGGTGCACGGTCTGCCGGATCAGCTGGCGAACGGACTCGCACTCGGCGCGTTGTACGGTCTCATCGCGATCGGGTACACGATGGTCTACGGCATCGTCCAGCTCATCAACTTCGCCCACGGCGAGATATTCATGATCGGCGGCTTCGGCGCGCTGACCGCCTACCTGTGGCTGCCCGACGGAACGGGCCTCGCCCTCGCCCTCCCCCTGATGATCCTGCTCGGCGTCGTGTGCGCCGTGCTGGTCGCCATCGGAGCCGAACGCTTCGCCTACCGGCCGCTGCGCGGCGGCCCCAGGCTCTCCCCGCTGATCACCGCGATCGGCCTCTCCCTCGCCCTCCAGCAGGCCGTCTGGGCCTTCTACCCCGACGCCAAGAAGGCCCGGCCCTTCCCGCAGATCGGCGGCGCCGACCTCGACCTGGGCCTCGTCACCGTCTCCCGCGAAGACCTGTTCATCTTCGTCTCCGCACCCGTGTGCATGCTCGCCCTCGGCCTGTTCGTGGCCAAGACCCGCACCGGACGCGCCATGCAGGCCACCTCGCAGGACCCCGACACGGCCAAACTGATGGGCGTCAACACCGACCGCATCATCGTGATGGCCTTCGCCATCGGCGCCGCGTTCGCCGCGATCGCCGCCATCGCCCAGGGATTCAAGACCGGCGAGGTCAACTTCCGCATGGGCTTCATCGCCGGACTCAAGGCCTTCACCGCCGCCGTGCTCGGCGGCATCGGCAACATCTACGGCGCCATGGTCGGCGGCCTCGTCCTCGGCGTCGCCGAAGCCCTGGCCACCGCCTACATCGGCGACATCCCCGGACTCGAACAGTTCGGCGGCGGCTCGTGGAAGGACGTGTGGGCCTTCATCCTGCTCATCCTCGTCCTCCTCATCAGACCACAGGGCATCCTCGGCGAACGCCTCGCGGATCGGGCGTGATACCCATGACGACACAAGGCTCCCACGTGACCACCACCGGGAAAGCGGCCACCACCAAACCGCACACCCCCACCGCGGGCCCCGCACCCCTCCCCCTCGGCGCCGACCCGCACACCGCACGCCGCCTCGGCCGCGGCCTGACCGGCGCCGGAGCCGTCCTCGCCTTCGCCGGCACCATGCTGCCGTGGACCTGGACCGCCGAGTTCCCCGGCGACCTCACCCTCGCCCTCTACCCCGCCGGACTCCAGCTCCTCACCCTCGCCGCCTCCGTACTGACCGCCGCACTGCTGCTCGCCTCCGCGGGCGTACGCGGACTTCGCTGGCTCACCCCCGGCGGCAAACACAGCGCCCTCCTGCTGATGACGCTCGCCAACCTCGGCGTCACCTGGTACACGGCCGGCGCCATCGCCGTCGAACTCGGCGGCATCGTCAACTTCGAACCGGGCATGTGGATCGGCCTCGCCGGCACCCTCGTCGCCCTCGTCGGCGCCCTCGCCCTCCCCGCCGACCTCCCCCCGGAACCCGACGGCACCCGTGCGGACGGCGCCTGGCACCGGCTCCGGCACGCCCTCAAGGCCCCTCCACCCGGCCGGAGCGCCCCGCTCCCCGGCTGGGCGGAGATCCTGCTCATCTGCGCCGCCTGCGCCCTCGGCCTCTACGTCTTCGCCTACGGCATCGAAGCCGAGGACGGCCCGCCCTTCATCGGCTTCCTCGTCCTGGCCGCCTTCGCCTTCCCGGCACTCGGCAAGGCGGGACTGCCCCGGCGGCTCTCCGTCCTGGCCGCCCGCCACCGCACCGCCACCCTCGGCGCCGCCTTCGTCGCCGCCCTGCTCTTCCCCCTCACCCAGAGCAACGAGGCCTACACCAACATCGCCGTCAGCGTGCTGATCTTCGCGACCGTCGCGCTCGGCCTCAACATGGTCGTCGGCCTCGCCGGCATCCTCGACCTCGGCTACGTCGCCTTCCTCGGCGTCGGCGCCTACACCGCCGCCCTCGTCTCCGGAGCCGAGACCTCCTCCCTCGGCCTCCACGTACCGTTCTGGGCAGCCGTCCTCATCGGCGCCGCCGTCGCCCTCGTCTTCGGCCTCGTCATCGGCTTCCCCTCACTGCGGCTGCACGGCGACTACCTCGCCATCGTCACCCTCGGCTTCGGAGAGATCTTCCGCATCTCCGTGCAGAACCTCGACGGCGACTCAGGACCCAACGTCACCAACGGCCCCAACGGCATCCCCAACATCCCCGACCTGGAGATCCTCGGCTTCAACTTCGGCGAGGAACACGCCTTCCTCGGCTTCGAACTCGGCCGCTTCGCCAACTACTACCTGCTGATGCTGCTGTTCACCGCCATCGTCGTGACCGTCTTCCGGCGCTCCGACAACTCCCGCATCGGCCGCGCCTGGATCGCCATCCGCGAGGACGAGACCGCCGCCCGCGCCATGGGCGTCAACGCCTTCCGCCTCAAACTGATGGCCTTCGCCCTCGGCGCCACCCTCGCCGGCATGGCCGGCACCGTCCTCGCCCACGTCGAGTTCTCCGTCACCCCCGAGTCGTACAAATTCGTCCACACCGCGCCACCCAACTCCGCCTTCCTCCTCATCGCCGTCATCCTCGGCGGCATGGGCACCGTCAGCGGACCCCTCATCGGCGCGGCCCTCCTCTACCTCATCCCGGCCAAGCTCCAGTTCATGGCCGACTACCAGCTCCTCCTCTTCGGCATCGCGCTCATCCTCCTGATGCGCTTCCGGCCCGAAGGGCTCATCGCCGACCGCCGCAAGCAGCTCGAGTTCCACGAGACGGGACAGCTCGACGTGCCCCTGGACCCCGCGGCCGGCACGCCCGGCCTCCCCCGCCTCGGCAAGACGGAGGCCTGAGACAGATGACGACCACCACCACGACCGGCCGCGCCCCCGCACCCCGGGACACCGGCGGCGCCGTCCTCGAAGCCTCCGGCGTCACCATGCGCTTCGGCGGCCTCACCGCCGTTCGCGACGTCGACCTCACAGTGCGCGCCGGAGAGATCGTCGGCCTCATCGGACCCAACGGCGCCGGCAAGACCACCTTCTTCAACTGCCTCACCGGCCTCTACATCCCCACCGAAGGCACCGTCCGCTACCGGGGCACCGTCCTGCCCCACCGCTCCCACCTGGTCACCCAGGCAGGCATCGCCCGGACCTTCCAGAACATCCGCCTCTTCGCCAACATGACCGTCCTGGAGAACGTCCTCGTCGGCCGCCACACCCGCACAAGCGAGGGCCTCTTCTCCGCACTCCTGCGCGGCCCCCGCTTCCGCAAGGCCGAACGCGACTCCGAGGACCGCGCCATGGAACTGCTCGACTTCACCGGCCTTACGGACAAACGCGACCACCTCGCGCGCAACCTCCCCTACGGAGAACAGCGCAAACTGGAGATCGCCCGCGCCCTGGCCAGCGAACCCGGACTGCTGCTCCTGGACGAACCCACCGCCGGCATGACCGCCGTCGAGACCACCGCCACCCGCGAACTCGTCCTCGCCATCCGCGAACAGGGCACCGCCGTCCTCGTCATCGAGCACGACATGCGCTTCATCTTCAACCTCTGCGACCGGGTGGCCGTCCTCGTCCAGGGCCAGAAACTCATCGAAGGCAGCCCCGAGACCGTCCAGATGGACGACCGCGTCATCGCCGCCTACCTCGGCACCCCCTTCGAGGGCGAACCCGGCGAAGCGGAGGCCGCCGAGGTCCGCGCCGCCGAGGCGCACAGCACCGGCACCGACGCCGACCAGCCCGAGGAGGGGAACTGATGGCCCTGCTCGAAGTCGAGGACCTGAGAGTCGCCTACGGCAAGATCGAAGCGGTCAAAGGCATCTCCTTCACCGTCGAAGCCGGCGAGGTCGTCACCCTCATCGGCACCAACGGCGCCGGCAAGACCACCACCCTGCGCACCCTCTCCGGCCTGCTCAGACCCCTCGCAGGGAAGATCACCTTCGAGGGGCAGGTACTCAACGGCGTGGGCGCCCACAAGATCGTCTCCATGGGCCTGGCCCACTCCCCCGAAGGACGCCGGATCTTCCCCCGGCTCACCATCGAGGAGAACCTCCAGCTCGGCGCCTTCCTCCGCAAGGACACCGACGGCATCGCCAAGGACATCCAGAGCGCCTACGAACGCTTCCCCATCCTCGGAGAACGCCGCCGCCAGGCCGCCGGCACCCTCTCCGGCGGCGAACAGCAGATGCTCGCCATGGGCCGCGCCCTGATGTCCCGCCCCAAACTGCTCATGCTGGACGAGCCCTCCATGGGCCTCTCCCCCATCATGATGCAGAAGATCATGGCCACCATCAGCGAGCTGAAAGCCGCCGGGACCACCATCCTGCTCGTCGAGCAGAACGCCCAGGCCGCACTCTCCCTCGCCGACCACGGCCACGTCATGGAGATCGGCAGCATCACCCTGTCGGGAACCGGCGACGAACTCCTGCACGACGAGTCCGTACGCAAGGCGTACCTGGGCGAGGACTGACCGTACGGGGCGCTCCGTGGCGGGGCGCTCCGTGGCGGGGGTGCCCGGACCGCGCGTACGGGGTGGTCCCAGCGGCGCCCGGACCGTGTGCGGGGCGCGCCCAGCGGCGGAGGCGCCCCGCACCGGCGGGTACGGGGCGCCTCCGGCGAGGGGCGCCCCGTACCCGCCGGTGCGGTACGGCTCACACGCGGGGCACGACGGCCCACGTAGAGGCCCGCTCTACGGCTTCGGCTGCTGCCTGCCCTGCTCCTGCTGCTTCCGGCGCTCCTCGCCGTCGGCGATCACCGCCTCGGCCACCTGCCGCATCGACAGCCGGCGGTCCATCGACGTCTTCTGGATCCACCGGAACGCGGCCGGCTCGCTGAGCCCGTACTGCGTCTGCAGCACACTCTTGGCCCGGTCCACCAGCTTCCGCGTCTCCAGCCGCTGGGCGAGGTCCGCGACCTCCTTCTCCAGCTCCTTCATCTCCGTGAACCGGGAGACCGCCATCTCGATGGCCGGCACCACATCGCTCTTGCTGAACGGCTTCACCAGATACGCCATGGCACCGGCGTCCCGCGCCCGCTCCACCAGCTCGCGCTGCGAGAACGCGGTGAGCATCAGCACCGGCGCGATGCTCTCCTCCGCGATCTTCTCCGCCGCGGAGATGCCGTCCAGCACCGGCATCTTCACATCGAGAATGCACAGGTCAGGGCGGTGCTCACGGGCCAGCTCCACCGCCTGCCGGCCGTCACCGGCCTCCCCGACGACGCTGTAGCCCTCCTCCTCCAGCATCTCCTTGAGATCCATCCGGATCAGCGCCTCGTCCTCCGCGATCACGACCCGCCGCGTCGCCGGAGGTACATGCGCACTACCACTCGTCTCGGCCGGCTGCTGCTCGGCACTGGTGACACTCTCAGACTCGGGGACGTCCGCGGCGCTCACTGGGCTCCTCGTTTCCGCACAGGTGGGACTTCGAGCCTACCCAGGTCCTGTAAAGTAAGGGCACAGCGGGTAGGCGCAAGCCTTGGATTCCCTGGCCCCGGTAGCCCAATTGGCAGCAGGCAATGGATTCAAAACCCATACAGTGTCGGTTCGAATCCGACCCGGGGCACTTCACCTTCGATTCGAAGGTAGCAAGCGGTAGGGCTCAGCTTCACCCATTCGAGGTACGCCCTCTTAGTTCTCCCCCAGGAGTCCCCCCACCCGGTGAATGCTGCGACGCGTGTACGACGTTGCCACCAGGAGGCATGCGCTCTCGCTGATCGCGCAGGGGCGCAGCCTCAACTCCGTGAGCAAGCAGACCGGGATCTCCCGCTGGTGCCTCCGGGAGTGGCAGAAGAGGCTTCACCCGCTGCCCCGGAGCGCCACCGCCTGTGGGCGCTGCTCCGAGCCACCTCGTCCTCCAGCCGACCGCGCCGCGTATGCCTACCTTCTCGGTCTCTACCTGGGTGACGGTTGTGTCAGCCGGCTCCCCCGCACCTACACCCTCCGCATCGCCTGTGCCGACGCCTGGCCGGGACTGATCGACGCCTGCGAGCGGGCCATGCGCGCGGTGCGCCCGGAGAACAAGGTCTTCCGCGTCCAGCGCCCCGGCTGCGTCAACGTGACCGCCTGCTCGATCCACTGGCCCTGCCTCTTCCCCCAGCACGGCCCCGGGAAGAAACACGAGCGTCCCATCGTGCTGGAGTTGTGGCAGCAGGAGATCGTCGATGAGCACCCATGGGAGCTGATCCGCGGGCTGGTGCACTCCGACGGCTGCCGGATCACCAACTGGACCACACGCACGGTCGGCGGCCGGCGGAAGCGGTACGAGTACCCTCGGTACTTCTTCGCCAACAAGTCCTCCGACATCCTGCGCCTCTACTGCACCACCCTCGACAGGCTCGGTGTCCAATGGCGTGCCACCCAACACCGGAACGGCGGTCGCAACATCTCCGTCGCCCGCCGCCCCTCCGTAGCACTCATGGACGCGCACATCGGCCCCAAGCACTGACGCACCGGTGCCGACCGCACCCGGGTGGGGCACTATGGCGCGCATGGTCGTGTTGACGCGTGCGGAAGCGGAGAGCCGGGCCCGGGTCGTCAGGGTGGAGCGGTACGAGGTGGACCTCGATCTGACGCGGGGCGAGAAGGTGTTCGCCTCCCGGACAGTGGTGCGGTTCATCGTGACGGAGGAGGGGGCGGGGACCTTCGTGGAGGTGCGGCCCACGGAGCTGGTGCGGGTGGAGCTGGACGGCGCCGCGCTGGATCCGGGGGAGCTGCGCGAGGGCCGGCTGCCGCTGCGCGCCCTGCCGGCGGGTGAGCACGTGCTGCGGGTCGAGGCGCTGATGCCGTACTCGCGGCTGGGTGAGGGCATGCACCGGTTCACGGACCCGGAGGACGGGGAGACGTATGTCTACACGATGTGCTGCATGGCGGACGCGCCGCTGGTGTTCGCCTGTTTCGACCAGCCGGATCTGAAGGCCGAGTTCCATGTCTCGGTGACGGCTCCGACGGAGTGGACGGTGCTGGGGAACGGGGTGGCGACCCGGACGGGTCCGGGGCGGTGGGAGTGTGCGCCGACGCCGCCGATCAGCACGTATCTGATGGCGGTGGCGGCGGGGCCGTTCCACTCGGTGCGCACCGAGCACGCGGGGCTGCCGTTCGGGCTGCATGTGCGCAGGTCGCTGGGGCCGTATCTGGAGGCGGACGCGGCGGAGCTGCTGGAGATCACGCGGCGCTGTTTCGACCGGTACCACGAGATCTTCGACGAGCCGTATCCGTTCGACTCCTACGACCAGGCGTTCGTGCCGGAGTTCAACTCGGGGGCGATGGAGAATCCGGGGCTGGTGACGTTCCGGGACGAGTTCATCCACCGTTCGGCGGTGACGGACACGGAGCGGCAGACGCGCGGCATGGTGATCGCGCACGAGATGGCGCACATGTGGTTCGGCGATCTGGTGACGCTGCGCTGGTGGGACGACATCTGGCTGAACGAGTCGTTCGCGGAGTACATGGGCTACCAGGTGCTGAGCGAGTCGACGCGGTTCACGGACACCTGGACGGATTTCGCGGTCGAGCGGAAGTGCTGGGGCTACGACGCGGACGAGCGGCCTTCGACGCATCCGGTGGCGCCGGACGCGGAGGGGGTGCCGGACACGGAGGCGGCGCGGGGCAACTTCGACGGGATCAGTTATGCGAAGGGGGCCTCCGCGCTGCGGCAGCTGGTGGTGTGGCTGGGGGAGAAGAGTTTCCTGGCGGGGATCAACGACCATTTCGCGCGGCACCGGTTCGGGAACGCGACGCTGGCGGACTTCCTCGATTCGCTGGCCCGTGCCTCGGACCGCGATGTGCGGGCGTGGGCGGATTCCTGGCTGCGGACGACGGGTGTGGACACGCTGGTGCCGCGGGTGGGTGAGTCGGAGCAGAAGCGGTGGTACGTGGATGTGGAGCACCGCGGGGAGCGTCCGCACCGGCTGGCTGTGGGGCTGTACGACAGGGCTCCGGCGGACGAGTCGCGGCTGGTGCTGCGGGAGCGGCTGGAGCGGGATGTGCCGCCGGGTGGTGGGCGGCTGACGGTGACGCTGGAGGGGCCGCGTCCGGATCTGGTGCTGGTCAACGACCTGGACTGGACGTATGCGAAGGTGCGGCTGGACCCGGTCTCGTGGGGCACGGTGCGTGCGGCGTTGTCGGGGTTGCCGGGGCAGTTGTCGCGTGCGGTGGTGTGGAACGCGGCGCGGGACATGGTGCGGGACGCGGAGCTGGGGCCGCTGGAGTATGTGCGGACGGTGCGGGCGCATCTGCCGCGGGAGTCGGACGACGCGGTGGTGCAGGGGGTGCTGGCGTTCGCGCGGGGGCATGCGGCGGACCGTTTCCTTGGGGGTGCGGAGCGTACGGAGGCGCTGGGGCTGCTGTCCGAGGTGTGCCGTGAGCTGTTGGCGGGAACGGCGGGTGCGGAGGGCACGGAGGGGGGCGTCGGTGCGGCGGGGAGCGCCCGTGCGGCGGGGGTCGCGGCCGGGGCGGGCGGGGGTCCGGGCGCGGTCCCGGCGTCGGGCTCGGTGCGTGGGGTGCGGCTGACGGCGGCGCGGTACTTCATCGACTGTGCGACGTCGCCTCAGGAGTTGCTGGCCTGGCGTGCGGCGGGTGAGGTGCCGGGGGGTGGTCCGGTGCTGGACGCGGAGCTGCGGTGGCGGTTGCTGCTGCGGCTGTCGGTGCTGGGCGCGGTGGACGCGGCGGAGATCGACCGGGCGCGGGTGGCCGACGCGAGTGCGCGGGGCGAGGAGTGGGCGGCGCGGTGCCGGGCGGCGCTGCCTGACGCCGCGGGGAAACAGGCGGCGTGGGAGGCGATGTTCGGGCCGGCCGACGCGCTGTCGAACTATCTGTTCACGGCGACGGCGCAGGGTTTCTGGCAGCCGGAGCAGGTGGAGTTGTTGCGGGGGTATGCGGGGCGGTACTTCGCCGAGGTGGTGCCGTTGGCGGCGCGGCGCGGGCCGGCGCTGGCGGAGGTGGCGGGGCGGTACGCGTTCCCGGTGCCGGTGGTGGAGGAGGAGACGCTGGCGCGGGGTGAGGAGTGTCTGGCGTCGGGGGGTTTGGTGCCGGCGCTGCGTCGTCGTCTGGAGGACCAGATCGACGATCTGCGGCGGGCGTTGGCGGTGCGCGCGGCGGCGGGGTAAGGCCTGAAGGCAGGGCCTGGTCCGGCGGTGGTGGCGGGCTGGTCCGGCGGTGGGGCGGGGGCCGGCCGGTGGAGGGTTCGCGGAGCTTTTTATCAGATTCGGTGGGGGTCTCCGGGTGCGGCTACCACCTTCGGGCGAAGTAGCCGGGAGATCGCCGGGTGGGGTGCCGCACGGGACGTAGGTTAGGTCCGCCTAACCAGCGGTGGCCGCCGTGTTGTCCGGCTGCCGTGTACCCCGTCCCCGTTCCGCACGTCGCCGTGTACGGACGCGTCGCCGTGTACGAAAGAGCCTCCATGACTGCGTTGTTCGCCGGCCCCCTCCGGGCTGCCGGTTCTGGCCCCGATCCGGATGCCGGTCTGCTGGCGGGCGGAGCCGCCGGTCCCGCCGCGCTCCGCCCGCTCCTCGGCACGGTGCTGGAGGCGCTGGAGCGGGGGGCGGTGGAGCGGGGCGGGCCGCTGCCGTGCGGTGGTCCGGAAGCGGTGGCCGCGCGGGTGCGTGCGGCGGCCGGTGCGGTGCTGCCGCGGGAGGGTGTGGGCGCCGCCGCCGCGCTGGACTCCCTGGTGGGGGTGGTGGCCGAGGGGGCGGCCGATCCGGCCGAGCCGCTGTGCGCGGCGCACCTGCACTGTCCGCCGCTGGCGGTGGCGGCCGCGGCGGATGTGGCGGCGAGCGCGCTGAATCCGTCGATGGACTCCTGGGACCAGGCACCGGCCGCCTCGGAGCTGGAGGCACTGGTGTGCCGGGAGTTGGCGCGGCTGGTGTTCCCTGGGGCCGCCGGGGCGGAGGACCGCCCGGAGGCGTCCGGCCGCCCCGACGCCGCGGGCCCCGACGCCGCGGGCCCCGACGCCGCGGGTCCCGACGCGCTGGTGACGACGGGTGGGACGGAGGCGAACCAGCTGGGGCTGCTGCTGGCGCGCGAGTCGGCGCGCGGGGTGCGGGTGGTGTGCGGGGCGAACGCGCATCACAGTGTGCACCGTTCGGCGTGGCTGCTGGGTATGGAGCCGCCGTTGGTGGTGCCGACGCCGCAGGGGGTGCTGGACCCGGCCGCCGTCGGGGTGGCGCTCGCGGGCCTGGGCGGTGCGCCGTCGCTGGTGGTGGCGACGGCGGGGACGACGGACACAGGCGCTGTCGATCCGCTGGGCGGGATCGCCGGCGTGGCGCGCCGGTTCGGGGCGCGGCTGCATGTGGACGCGGCGTACGGCGGGCCGTTGCTCTTCAGCGAGGGGCTGCGGGGGCGGCTGGCGGGGCTGGAGCACGCGGCGAGTGTGACGTTCGATCTGCACAAGCTGGGCTGGCAGCCGGTGGCGGCCGGTTTCCTCGCCGTACCGGACGGCCGGGTGCTGCGGCCGTTGGAGCACTGTGCCGACTACCTGAACGCGGGTGACGACACCGAGGCGGGGCTGCCGGATCTGCTGGGGCGTTCGCTGCGGACGACACGGCGGCCGGATGTGCTCAAGGTGGCGGTGACGCTGCGGGCGCTGGGGCGTGCGGGGTTGGCCGGGCTGGTGGAGCGCACCTGCGCGGCGGCGGCGGAGCTGGCTGGGCTGGTGGCGGACGGGGAGCGGTTCGAGCTGTACGCGCGCCCGGAGATCTCCACGGTGGTCTTCCGCCCGGCCGGCGGGGACGACGCGCTGGTGGCCCGGGTGCGCAGGCGGCTGCTGGAGCGGGGGCAGGCGGTGCTGGGCCGCGCGTCGCTGGGCGGGCGGCTGTGGTGGAAGGTGACGCTGCTCAACCCGGCGGTGCTGCCGGGGGATCTGGCGGCGCTGCTGAAGCTGGTGGAGGAAGCCATGGAGGAGGGATCGGGCGCGTGAGTCGGGTGCGGGAGGCGGCGCGGACGGTGGCGGCCGGGGACGCGGACGGACCGCTGGATCTGGTGGGGGTCGGGATCGGCCCGTTCAATCTGTCGCTGGCCGCGCTGGGGGACGGGGTGCCGGGGCTGCGGGCGGTCTTCTTCGAGCAGCGGCCGGCGTTCCGCTGGCATCCGGGGCTGCTGATCGAGGGGGCGACGCTCCAGGTGCCGTTCCTGGCGGATCTGGTGACGCTGGCGGATCCGGCGAGCCCGTGGTCGTTCCTGCGGTTCCTGCGGGAGCGGGAGCGGCTGTTCCCGTTCTACTTCGCGGAGCGGTTCCACATCGAGCGGGCGGAGTACGACGCGTACTGCCGGTGGGTGAGCGAGGGCGTGCCCGGGCTGCGTTTCGGGCACCAGGTGGACGCGGTGCGCTGGAACGCCGAACGGGGGGTGTTCGAGGTCGACTTCACGCAGCTGGACGCGCACGGTGAGGCGCAGGCGCTGGGCAGGTCGTACGCGCGGAACGTGGTGCTGGGGATCGGTACGGCGCCGTTCGTGCCCGAGTCGCTGCGGCCGCTGGCCGAGGCGCCGTCGGTGCCGGTGTACCACTCGGCCGACTACCTGGCGCACCGCGAGGAGCTGGCGGCGGCCGGGCGGGTCACGGTGGTCGGGTCGGGGCAGTCGGGTGCCGAGGTGTTCCTGGACCTGCTGCGGCGGCGGCCGGTGGGCCGGGAGGGGCTGGACTGGCTGACGCGCAGCGCGGCGTTCGCGCCGATGGAGTACAGCAAGCTGGGGCTGGAGCACTTCACCCCGGACTACACCCGGTACTTCCACGGCCTGCCGGAGCGGGAGCGCGACCGGCTGCTGCCGTCGCAGTGGCAGTTGCACAAGGCGGTGGACGTGGAGACGCTGGCGGCGGTGCACGAGGAGCTGTACCGCAGGGCGTCGGCGCTGGACGGCGGCTGGCCGGACGCGGTGCTCACGCCCGGGGTGCGGGTGCGGACGGCGGACCGGCTCGGCGACGGTCGGCTGGAGCTGCGGCTGGAGCACGCCGAGCAGGGCGAGCGGGGAAGTCTGGTCACGGACGCCGTGGTGCTGGCGACGGGGTACGCCGAGCGCCCGGCGGACGGGCTGCTGGGGGCGCTGGCGACGTCCGTGCGGCGGGACGGCGCGGGACGGCCCCTGGTGGACGAGGAGTTCCGGCTGGTCATGGACGGGTCGGTGGCCGGTTCGGTGTTCGTGCAGAACGCGGAGCGGCACACGCACGGGGTGGGCGCGCCGGACCTGGGGCTGGCGGCGCACCGCAGTGCGGTGATCCTCAACGCGCTGACGGGCCGGGAGTGTTATCCGCTGCCGGATCGTACGGCTTTCACCCGGTTCGGGTTGCGGCAGGGGCGTTCGGGCGCGGGGGCGGCGGGACGGTCTGCCACAGTAAGCGTATGACTGAGATATCCGAGGAGGGCGCGGGGTTTCCCGGCGCCTCGCAGGGTGTGCCCTACGGTACTCCGGAGGCGCCGCGGGTGGCGGTGCGCGGTGAGGCGGTCCTGGAGTTCGATCCGGAGCTCGCGCGGATCGGCGTCACGGTCTCCGCGCGGGGGACCGACCGGCGGGGTGCGCTGGAGGATCTGACGCGGCGCAACGCCCAGGCGCTGGAGCTGATCAAGAGCTACGGCGACGCGGTGCGGAAGCTGTCGACGGGCACGTTCAGTGTGCAGCCGGAGATGAGCGACAGGAGCCGCCGGGAGCGGGTGAACGCCTACAACGGGCGGGTGCGGCTGAACGCCACGGTCACGGACTTCACGGTGCTGGGCGAGCTGACGACGCGGCTGGGCGATCTGGAGCTGACCGAGGTCGAGGGCCCGTGGTGGGGTTTGTGGGACGACTCGCCCGCGCACCGTACGGCACGGCAGCAGGCGGTGCGGGAGGCGGTGACGCGGGCGCGGGAGTACGCGGAGGCGCTGGGCGCACGCCTGGTGGCGCTGGTGGAGCTGGCCGATCTGGGCGCGGAGCCGGCCGCTCCGCCGCCGCCCCCGTACCCGGCGGCGCCCGGCGGCATGCGCGGCTACGGGGGTCCGGCCGGGCCGCCGCCCGTGCTGGATCTGGAGCCGCAGCGGCAGACGGTGCGGGCCCATGTGAACGCGCGGTTCGTGATGAGCCCGCCGCGGCTGGACTGACGCGGCGGCACGGACCGCCCTTGGGGGGCGGCTCTCGTGGGGAGGGGCCGGCCGTGGGCCGTTCCGGTGGACGGCCCGCCCGTGAAAGCGGGGAATTCCACCAGCCGGAATCGAGTTCGTCTCGAGAGGTGAAACAGAAGGGGTCCGATGGGCGCTCATCGGAGCGAATGGGCGCCCACTTTATGAGTTGTCCTCGAGGATCAATGGCCTTTCGGTAAAGGGCGGTTGGACAATTGCCGGGCAACGGTTCCGTACGCGCCGGTAACTCGTAAGGTCGAGGTATGCGCCGAGCGAAAATCGTCAGCACCCTGGGACCGGCCACCGACTCGTACGAGCAGATCAAGGCGCTCGTGGAAGCCGGAATGGACGTCGCCCGCTTCAACATGAGCCACGGAACGCACGCCGAACACGAGGAGCGCTACCACCGGGTACGCGCCGCCGCGGAGGAGACGAAGCGCAACGTGGGGGTGCTCGCGGACCTTCAAGGCCCGAAGATCCGGCTGGGCCGTTTCCGGGAAGGGCCTGTACTCCTTGAACGGGGCGACGCGTTCGCCATCACCGTGGAGGAGGCGGAGGGCGACCGCTCCCTCTGCGGCACCACCTACGCCGGACTGGCCGCGGACGTGACAGCCGGTGAGCGCATCCTGGTGGACGACGGTCGTGTCACGCTCGAGGTGACCCGGGTCGAGGGCTCGGTCGTGCACACGATGGTCATCGAGGGCGGCATGGTCTCCGACCACAAGGGCCTCAACCTGCCCGGCGTCGCCGTCTCGGTGCCCGCGCTGTCCGAGAAGGACGTGGAGGACCTGCGCTGGGCGCTGCGCACCGGCGCCGACATGATCGCGCTCTCGTTCGTGCGCAGCGGGCACGACATCAAGGAAGTGCACCGCGTCATGGCGGAGGAGGGCCGGTGGCTGCCCGTCCTCGCCAAGCTGGAGAAGCCGCAGGCGGTGGCGAACCTGGAGTCCATCGTCGACGCGTTCGACGGCATCATGGTGGCGCGCGGCGACCTGGGTGTGGAGATGCCGCTGGAGCAGGTGCCGCTGGTGCAGAAGCGCGCCATCAAGCTGTGCCGGCGCAACGCCAAGCCGGTGATCGTGGCGACGCAGATGCTGGACTCGATGATCGACGCCTCCCGCCCGACGCGCGCGGAGGCCTCGGACGTCGCCAACGCGGTGATGGACGGCACCGACGCGGTGATGCTCTCCGGCGAGACCAGTGTCGGCAAGTATCCCGTCGAGACGGTGCGCACGATGGGCCGCATCGTCGAGGCGGCCGAGGAGGACATGCTCGCCAAGGGGCTGCCCCCGCTGACCGAGAGCAGCAAGCCGCGCACCCAGGGCGGCGCGGTGGCCCGCGCCGCCGCGGAGATGGGCGACTTCCTCGGCGCCAAGTACCTGGTGGCCTTCACCCAGTCCGGCGACACGGTGCGCCGCCTGTCGCGCTACCGCTCCCCCATCCCCGTTCTGGCCTTCACCCCCGACCCGGCCACCCGTTCGCAGCTCAACCTCACCTGGGGCGTGGAGACCTTCCTCGGGCCCATGGTGCAGAGCACCGACGAGATGGTGGACCAGGTGGACGAGATGCTGCTGAAGCTGGGCCGCTGCGACCGCGGCGACCTGGTCATCATCACCGCGGGTTCCCCGCCCGGCGTCCCCGGCTCCACCAACCTGGTACGCGTCCACCGCCTGGGCGAGGAGGACCGCTGACGCCACTGCCGACGGCCCTCGCGCCCTTCCGTCCGTGGCCGCACCATGCCCGGCCACGGACGGCTGAACGTTCTGCGGGAGCGGGCAACGCCCCGCGGCGCAGGTGACGTCACGCGGATTCGAGGATTCCCCTGCGTTCCGGGGGGCCGCCGTGATGGGGTCGGCCGTGGCGAGGAGGGGCGGTGCGACGTGGGCGAGCGCGCGAGGGAGGCCGGGACGGCAGAGGCGTATGTCACCGGGATCGACGCGGCGGTGTACGCGGACCCGAAGCGTGCTGCGCTGCTGGGCGAACTGCACCGGGCCGCGCGTACGACGGTCTCGGTGGAGGAGATGAGGGCGATCTCCGCGCGGATCGCCGTGTCGCAGGCCGAGGGCTTGGCGGAGCTGAACGCCCGCCGGGCGGCGGCGGGCCTGCCATCGTGGAAGCCGCAGCCCCGGCAGTTGCGAGACCGGCGTCCGGCCCGCACGCTCACGGAGCGGGGTCGGCCTTGGGGGCGCCGTCGAGCGTGGGCAGGTAGTGGTGGTGGGGGCGGCGCTGGTTCTCCTGCCACAGCGCGGTGAAGAACGGCACCAGCTGCGCGGGCGGTTCGTCACCGGGGCACACCAGGGCGTGCGGGACTCGGCAGAGGCTGTCGGCGGGGAGCGGCCTTGTGCCGGTGTTGAGGGCGATACCGTCCTCGGCGACAACCCAGCGGTGGCCGACAGGCAGGAGGTGCCAGGGCACGGCGATGTCCGGTTCAAGGAGCACCCATTTGCGGTAGCCCGTCTCGCGCCGCTCCCGGAGGATGCCGCACCCGGCGCAGCGCGGCTCGGCCGGCGGTGGCGGGGCCGCGGCGCCCTCTGTGCGGGCCTGCCCGTCGTCACAGGCGTTCTCCAGTTCGCTCCAGCGGGCGTTCCGCAGTGCGCTCCAGCAGGAGGGGCAGTGAGGCCCGAACGGGCTGCCGCGGTCGACGACTCCGGGGTGGGGTTGCTGACAGGCCAGGCAGCGGCGCGCTGCCTCGGGTTCGCCCATGCGGGAAGGCTTCCCCGTCCGGGCGGGGTGGGCAGGGGCGCATGTCGGTCGCACGGTGGTGAGCACGCCGAGGCCGGGACGGCCGGGGCCGGGACGGTGGCAGGCCCCGGCCTCCGGTCAGCGCTCGGCGGGGGTCTGGCCGGCGATCTGTTCGTGGTGGCGGATCACTTCCGCGATGATGAAGTTCAGCAGTTTCTCGGCGAAGGCCGGATCGAGCTTGGCGTCCTTGGCGAGGGCGCGCAGGCGGGCGATCTGGCGGGCTTCGCGGGCGGGGTCGGCGGGGGGCAGGTGGTGCTCGGCCTTGAGCCTGCCGACGCGCTGGGTGCACTTGAAGCGCTCCGCGAGCATGTGCACCACGGCCGCGTCGATGTTGTCGATGCTGTCCCGCAACGCGCCCAGTTCCGCCCGCACGGACGCGTCCGCCTGCTCGATCTCGCTGCTGCTCATCGCCCGAGCTTAACCGGCGCCACCCGCCGGCTGTGCCGGGCGGGTGTGACCCACGGAACAGACAGGTTCAGACAGGTACGGCTACGGTGCGGACATGTCCGAACAGGCACGCAAGCATCAGCGGGTGGCCCGCATCCTCAGCCGGGAGATCAGGGGCGGCACCCTGCGGGACGGCACCCGGTTGCCGGGTGAGCACGCGCTGACCGAGCGGTTCTCCGTGAGCCGCTCGACCGTACGGGCGGCCCTGCGCTCCCTCGCCGAGGAGGGCCTGGTCCGCACCCACCCCGGCATCGGCTCCTTCGTCAGCTTCGACGGCGCGCCGCTGGACAACCGGCACGGCTGGAAGCAGGCGCTGACCGAGCGGGGCGTCACCCCCGACACGACGGTACTGCGCCTGGAGACCGTGCGCGACGCGCGGCTGCGGGACGAACTCGCGCTGCGGGACGACCGCTTCCTGGCCGTGGACCGGATGCGCACCCTGGCGGACGGTTCCCGGGTCTCGCTGGAGCGCAGCCGGGTGCCGCTCCACCCGGGCCTGGAGGACGTGCCGCGACGCGGTCTGGTGGACGGTTCACTGACCGCGACCCTGGCCGAGGCCGGTCTCGTGGTCGCCTCCGGCCAGCAGCGCGCCACCGCCGTCCCGCTCGACGCGGCGGACGCGGCCCAGCTGCGCCGCCCCGAGGGCACCTCGTTCCTGCGGGTGACCCGTATCGGCCGCGCCCCCACCGGGGCCGTCCTCGAACACGTGGTCAGCCTGCTGGACCCGGCCCGGTTCGAGCTGCGCACCAGCTTCGGCGAGACCACCAACTGACCCGGCTCGCCCTGCCCCTTCGACCGCACGCCGCCTCCGGCCGCACACCGCTCCCGCCCACACCCCTCCGACCGCACGACGAAAGACAGCGCCCCTCATGCACGACCCGCGCCACCCCGCCACCGACCGCGCGCTGGGAGCCCTCTACGGGCTCGCCCTGGGCGACGCGCTCGGTATGCCCACCCAGATCATGTCGCGCGCGGCGATCGCGCACCGCTTCGGCCGGGTCATCGGCTTCCAGGCGGGCCCGCCCGACAATCCGGTGGCCGCCGGCCTGCCCGCGGGCAGCGTCACCGACGACACCGACCAGGCCCTCGTCGTCGGCCGCCTGCTGGCCGACTCGCATGGCCGCATCGACCCGGAGGAGTTCGCCCGCGCCCTGCTGGAGTGGGAGGCGGAGATGAAGGCCAAGGGCTCCCTCGATCTGCTGGGGCCCTCGACCAAGGCGGCACTGGACGCGGTCGCCCGGGGCGTGCCGGTCGCCGAGGCGGGCAGGTCCGGTACGACCAACGGCGCCGCCATGCGCGTCACCCCGGTCGGTGTGGCCTTCCCACTGCGGCCACTGGAGGCGTTCCTCGACCGGGTCGTGGAGTCCTGCCAGGTCACCCACGACACCACGCTCGGCATCGCCGGTGCCGCCGCCGTCGCCGCCGCCGTGAGCAGCGCCGTGGACGGGGCCTCGCTCGCCGGGGCCATGGACGCGGCAGAGGAGGCCGCGGCGGCGGGTGCCCGGCGCGGCCACTGGGTGGCGGGTGCCGACATCGCGACCCGCATCCGCTGGGCGCGCGGCGCGGTGGCGGGGCTGTCCGAGGACGAGGCCGTCGAGGTGATCAGCTCACTGATCGGCACCAGTGTCGCCACCCAGGAGTCGGTGCCCGCGGCTTTCGCGGTGCTCACCGTGGCGGGCGAGGACCCGTGGCGCGCCTGTGTGCTGGCCGCCAATCTCGGCGGCGACTGCGACACGATCGGCGCCATGGCGGGTGCCGTCGCGGGCGCCGCGGCGGGTCTGAGCGGGCTTCCCTCGCGTGCCGTGGGCACCCTGCGCTCGGTCAACCGCCTCGCCATGGAG
>NZ_VJOK01000001.1:1644421-1646975 GCF_013302895.1 Streptomyces albus subsp. chlorinus
GCGGCACGCCGACGACGCCCCGGCCGGGTGCCCGCCCACGCGCGTGCGCGGCGGGCGGGCCGCCCCTGTCCGCTCCGCCCCCATCCGCTCCGCCCCCATCCGCTCCGCCGGCGGCGTACGCGCCGCGGCGGGGTGCTCCGTCCACGAGGAGAGCGCTCCTCACCTTCGCGGGGAGCGCGGCTCCTCGCCCTTCGCCTCGTAAGGAGGTCGGGCCATGGCTGACTCGAAGAGGAGTGAGCTGGTCGGCGCCGTGGAGACGCGTGGCATCGAGCCGGTGCCGGACGCCGAACGGCACGGACACGCGGGCCAGATGTTCTGGACCTGGTTCGCGGCGAACATCTCGCTGCTCGGGCTGCCGCTCGGCGCGACGCTCGTCGCGTTCCGGGGACTGAACATCTGGCAGGCGGTGCTGGTCGCGGTGGTCGGCTCGTTCGGCTCGTTCGCCCTGGTGGGCGCGTTGAGCATCGCGGGGAAGCGGGGCGGTGCCCCCGCCCTGACGCTCTCGCGCGCGGTGTTCGGCCGGCGCGGCAACACCGGCCCCACGCTGGTGACCTGGATCAGCCGGGTGGGCTGGGAGACCGTGAACACCACCACCGCCGCCTACGCGCTGCTCTCCCTGCTGGCGATCGCCTTCGGCGCCCGCGCCAACACGGTACTGACACTGGTGTGCCTGCTGGTCTTCATCGCCTGCACCCTGCTCATCAGCGGTCTGGGCCACGCCACCATCATGTGGATCAACCGGTGGGCGACCTACGTGTTCGGGCTGCTGAACCTGGTGGTGATGGCCTTCCTGGCCGCCACGGTGGACTGGGGGAAGGTGGCGGGCGCCCCGGCGGCGCCGCTGAGCGCGGTCGTCGCCGGGGTCGGGGTGATCGCGGCGGGCACCGGCATCGGCTGGGCCAACGCGGGCGCCGACTACGCCCGTTACCTGCCGCGCGCCATACCCGGCGGCCGGCTGGTGCTGGCCTCCGCCTGGGGTGCGGGCATCCCCCTGGTGCTGCTGATCTCCCTGGGCTCGCTGCTGTCGGCGGGCGACCCGTCGCTGGCCGCCGCCTCCGACCCGGTGGCCGCCGTCCAGGGCATGCTGCCGTCGTGGATGTCGGTGCCGTACCTGATCGCCGCGTTCGGCGGACTGCTGCTGTCCAACCACCTGTCGGTGTACTCGGCCGGCCTCACCCTCGTCACGCTCGGCGTCCGCGCCAGGCGGACGGTCGCCGTCGGCCTGGACATCGTGCTCACCTTCGCGGGCGGCATCTACTTCATGCTGGTCGCCAAGGACTTCTACGGGCCCTTCACCACCTTCCTGACGCTGCTGGCGGTGCCCATCACGGCGTGGGTAGGGGTCTTCGCCGTGGACATGCTGCGCCGCCGCTCCTACGACTCGGACGCCCTGATGGTTCCGGGCCGCGCGGGCCGCTACTGGTACGACGGCGGCTTCGCCTGGTCGGCCTGCCTCGCCTGGGCGGTGGCGATCGTGGCGGGGCTGCTGCTGACCGAGGCGAAGACCAGCGACACCGACGTGTGGTTCTCCGGCCCCCTCTCGCACAGCTGGCTGGGCGCCAACGGGCTCGGCTGGGTGGTGACGTTCGCCGTGGCCGCCGCCGGGTACGCCCTGCTGCACCCGCTGGACCGCGCGGTCCGCGCGGAGGCGGCCCGCGGAGCGCGGGAGGCCGCGGCCGACGCTGCCGGCACCGCCGGAACGACTGGCGGCGCACCCACCGCCGGGACCCCTGACGCTGCCGGGGCCACCGAAGCCGCTGGGACCGCCGACGCGGCCGGGCCGACCGGGACGGCGGGGGCCGCCGGAACCACGGGAACCACCGGAACCGCCGGAACCGCCGGAACCATCGGGACCGCCGGACCGACCGGAACCACCGGAAAGGGAGTGTGACCCCGTGAACCGCATCGATCGCGTCACCCCCGCTGCCTCCGTGACCGCCCGGCCCGCGGCCCCACCGCGGCTGGTCCTCGCCGGGAGCGTCATCGTCGACATGGTGCTGCGGATTCCCCGGCTGCCCGAGCGGGGCGGGGACATGCTCGCCTCGCACGCCGCGCGGGCCGTCGGCGGAGGCTTCAACGTGCTGGCCGCCGCCCGCAGGCTCGGGCTGCCCGCCGTGTACGCGGGCGGGCACGGCACGGGCCCGTTCGGCGACCTGGTGCGGACGGCGCTCGACGCCGAGGGCGTCACCCCGCTGCTGGCCGCGCACCCCGGCCGGGACACCGGCTACTGCGTCGTCCTGGTGGACTCCGACGGCGAGCGCACCTTCGTGACCGCGCCCGGCGCCGAGAGCGAACTCGGTCCGGCCGAGGCCCGGCAGGTGGCCGGGGCGCCGCGCCCCGGGGACCTCGTCCAGCTCTCCGGGTACGGACTCGCCCACCCCGGCTCCGCCGACCGGCTCACCGAGCTGGCCGCCACCCTGCCCGAGGGCGTGGTGCTGAGCCTGGACCCCGGCCCGCTGGTCGCCGACCTGGAACCGGCCCGGCTGGCGCGGGTGCTGGAGCGGGTGGACTGGCTCAGCTGCAACCGCCGGGAGGCCGGGCTGCTGACGGGCCT
>NZ_VJOK01000001.1:1646995-1648807 GCF_013302895.1 Streptomyces albus subsp. chlorinus
GCTGTCCCGCCGACTGCGGCCGGGCGCGGGCGTCCTGGTGCGCGGCGACGTGGACGGCTGCTGGCTGGTCGCCGCTGGGGACGGCGCCGTCCACGTTCCCGGGCGGCCCGTGCGGGCGGTGGACAGCAACGGGGCGGGTGACGCCCATGTCGGTGCCTTCCTCGCCCTGCTGGGCCGGGGTGCCCGCCCGCTGGACGCGGCGCGCGGTGCCAACCTGGCCGCCTCGGTGGCCGTCACCCGGCACGGTCCGGCCACCGGCCCCACCGCCGCGGAGGTCGCGGCGCTGCTGGCCCCCGGGGACCCGCTGGCCGCGCTCCTCGGCTCGGCCCCGCCGCGCTCCTGACCAGGACCGCCCCGGCCAGCACCCGCCCCTGACCCGTCCCGCTCGGGCCCGGCCCCTCAGTCGCGGGCCCTCGACCGGGGCCTCTCGGTCGCGGACCCGTCCGCCCTCAGCGCATCGACGGGAGCACCGGCGGGTGGTCCGGGTCGGGGACGCGGGGGGCGTAGCCGCCGGGGACCGTGCGGGACTGGGTGGCGCGGAAGCGCACGGGGGGTGTGCCGACGCGCCGGGTGAAGAGGCGGGAGAAGTACGCCGGATCGCCGTAGCCGACCCGGCGGGCGACCGTGGAGACGGATCGGTCTCGGTCGCCCAGTGCGACCACAGTGCGGAGCGCTCCAGGCCGTGGCCCCACTCGGTGGTCACCTGCCAGCCCTGTTCGCGCAGGACGCGCTGGAGGCGGTCGGAGGTCCAGCCGGACTCGCCGAAGACGTTGATGCAGAGCATGCCGAGGCCCTCGTCGGTGTCTTCGCGCAGCTTCCTCAGCCGGGTGGCGATGTCGCCGCTGACCAGGTCGCGGCGCTGGTCGATGCGGTAGGACTGGTCGAGCCAGTCCCACTGTTCGTCCGTCTTGTCGACGAGTTCCTCACGGAAGGCGCGGGCGACCGGGTAGGACTCGGTGGCGTTGATGTGCGCCGCGAAGTCGCAGTTCCACTTCCTGCCCTCGCGCAGCGGCGTGTTGAGGTCGGCCAGGCCGCCCGCGCGCGCGTTGTAGTTGTCCGCGTAGTCGGGGTGTGCCGAGTCGTGCCCCTCGGACTGGTAGCCCTTGAGCAGGGTGAACTGGCGCAGCCCGTCGGTCGCCAGGTGGATGCGCTTGACCTGGTCGAGTGTGGTCAGGAACGGGTTGGTGGCCTGGCTGGCGAAGTTGAACGGGATGTGCGGGACGACCCGCAGGTGCTGTTCGTCGGCGCCGCGCGGATTCACCATGATGTCGCGCAGCGCGATGGCGGCGTCCTGCCAGTCGGCCACGCCGTCCCCGTTGCGGTCCCGGGTGACGACGGCGGTGGTGCGCGGCAGCGGCTCCGTCTGGCCGGTCCCCGCGGTGGCGGCCCGGTACGTCCATTGCCCGCAGGCCGGCCGGGCGACGCGCACGCCGTCGCCGGCCACGGCCGTCTGCCGCCACAGCCGGCCGTTGTCCCAGCTCGCGCCCGGGGTCGCGGCCGGTTTGTCGTAGACGGTGTTCGTCTCGATCGCCGCGGCCAGCTCTCCCGTCGCCACGACCGCGTAGGCACAGCCCACCGGTTCGGGGTCGGGCGCGGTGCTGCCGGTGAGGCGGAGGTGGGTGTCGCCGCTCCCGGCCTTGTCCAGTTCCACGCGTGCCGCGTACAGCTCCGGGGCGCCACTGGTCCGGGAGCGCCACTGGTCCGCCGCCCCACCTTGGCGACGCCGTGCCGCCCTGCCCATGGACATGCGTGCGGGCTTGTTGGATTTCCGCGACGGAGGGGGACGACCCGACGCCTGGAAGGAGCGGGCGC
>NZ_VJOK01000001.1:1649869-1655669 GCF_013302895.1 Streptomyces albus subsp. chlorinus
GGTCGCGGCCGATGTGCGCCTGCTGCGCGCCGAGGGCTCCCCGGGGACGCTGGCCGTCGCCGTGGCCGTGCCGTCGCACACCTCCGACGGGCTGACCCATGGCCCGGCCCTGGCCCGCACGCTGCTCGAACAGAACCGCATCCCGGTGGCGCAGCTCGACATGGACCTGCGCGTGGCGCGCACCAACGCCGCCTTCGAGTCGCTGCGCCCCGAGGACGCCGACGACGGCTGGCTGATGGCGCTGCCGGGCGCCGAGGGCGAGGAGTCGGCCCGTGAGGCGCTGGCGCGGGTCGCGCGGAGCGGCACGGTGCTGGTGGCGGGCGAGTTCCGGCACGGGCCGCCCGGCTCCGACCTGAGCCTCTTCCTGTCCGCCATGCGCGTGGACGGTCCGCTCGGGGAGCCGCTCGGCGTCGTCGTCACGGCACGCGAGGTCACCCAGCGGCAGCGGGCCCGCCGCCGTCTCAGCCAGGCGTACGAGCGGGCCTTCCACCTCGGCTCGTCGCTGGACGTGGTGCACAGCGCCCGCGACCTGACCGACGTGCTGGTCCCGGCCCTCGGTGACCTGGCCTGCGTCGACTTCCCCGACGACGTCCTCCAGGGGCGCGACCCCCCGCTGGGCTACCCCGGCCAGGCGGTGTCCGCGCCGCGCCGGGTCGCCGTCAAAACGGCGGAGGGCGACTGGCCGGAGCGGCTGGTGCAGGTTGGCGAGCCGGTGCCGCCCGTGCCCGCCGGCCCGCAGACGGCCGGCAGCCTGCTGGAGGACGTGCTCGTCGCGGACGCGCCGACGGCGCGGGAGATCCTCGGTGAGGACCCGGAGCTGATCGCCCGGATGCTGCCGGAGGGCCTGCGCTGCTTCCTGGGCTCACCGCTCTTCCACGGGGGACGCTTCTTCGGGTACGTGCAGGTGTACCGCACTCGCGACACCAGGCCGTTCGGGGAGGACGACCTGCGGTTCCTCAAGGACATGTGCCACCGGACGGCCGCCGCGCTGGACAACGCCTTCCGGTACACCAGGGAGCACCGCACGGCCCTGGTGCTGCAGCGCAGTCTGCTGCCGCCGTCCGCGACCGAGAGCCCGGCGGCCGAGACGGCGGGCTCGTATCTGCCGGCGAGCGGCAGCGCGAGTGTGGGGGGCGACTGGTTCGACGCGTTCCCGCTCTCCTCGCTGCGCATCGCCCTCGTCGTCGGGGACGTCGTCGGCCACGGGCTCCAGGCCACCGCGACGATGGCGCGCACACGCACCGCCGTGCAGACCCTCGCCGATCTCGACCTGCCGCCCGACGAGCTGCTGACCTGCCTGGACGACCTGGTGCAGCGGATGAAGGCGGAGGCCGACCAGCCCGACAGCATCGGCGCCTCGTGCCTGTTCGCCGTCTACGACCCGGTCAGCCGGGAGTGCCGGCTGGCCAGCGCGGGGCACCCGCCGCCCGCGGTGGTGCTGCCCGACGGCACGGTCAGCTACCTGGAGCTGACCCCCGGGCCGCCACTGGGGGTGGGCGACAACCCGTTCGAGGTGGCCAGTGTGACGCTGCCGCCCGGCAGTGTGCTCGCCTTCTACACCGACGGCCTGGTCGGGCACGACCCGGAGGCGGGCATGGCGCGGCTGCTGGTCGACCTGGAGCGGTTGTGCTGTCCCACGCCCGGCCCCGATGCGCACGGCAACCCCCGGCCCCTGGACCAGGTCAGCGGCGAACTGGTGCGCCGCCACCCGCACGCCGAGGACCCGGACGACGACATCACCGTGCTGCTGGCCCGTACCCGTACCGTGCCCGAGAGCGACACCGCCGTGTGGGAACTGCCGGCCGATCCGGCGGCGGTGCAGACGGCACGGGAGCACGTGACCTCCCAACTGGAGCGGTGGGGGCTGGTGGAGGAGGTCTTCACCACCGAGCTGATCGTCAGCGAACTGGTCACCAACGCCCTCCGTTACGCGGGCGGCCCGATCGGGCTGCGGCTGATCCGCGACCACGTCCTGGTGTGCGAGGTCTCCGATCCGAGCAACACCCAGCCGCGGCTGCGGCGCGCCCTGACCACCGACGAGGGCGGCCGGGGCCTGTTCCTGGTCGCCCAGCTCGCCCGGCGCTGGGGCAGCAGGTACGGGGACCGCGGCAAGACCATCTGGACGGAACAGGAGCTGGGCACCCCGGGCGCGGGCCGCGCGTTATCGTGACCGTAGGCCACGCGCTGGGGGTGTGGGATGGGCGGTTCACCGGCTGACCCCGTCGAACGGGGCTTTCCGCATCTGGAGACGGTGCGCGAGGCGATCACGGCGCTGTACCGGCGGATGTCCCCCGAGGGGCTGCGCGGCTTCGACACCAGCGTCGCCCCCGCCGATGTCTCCTTCACCGGCGCGGACGACCTGTATCCGGGCGCGCAGCGGGTGGCCGGGGTGATGGTGCGGCACCTGCGGCTGCCCGAGGCCCGGGTGATCGTCAGCTTCCGCGAGATGACCCACGCCGCGAACGTCGAACTGGCGGCCGGACCCGAGTACTTCGTCGAACTCAACGCCCGCTTCAAGGAGCACCGCGCCGACATCGGCGCCGCCCTCGCCCACGAGGTGACCCACGTGTGGCTGCACCGGCTGGGCCTCGCCTTCCCCGGCACCCGCGCCAACGAGATCCTCACCGACACCGCCGCCGCCTACCTCGGCGCCGGCTGGCTGCTGCTGGACGCCTTCCGGCAGGACGCCCTCACCTCGCAGAAACTGGGCTACCTCACCCCGGAGGAGTTCGGCTACGTCCTGGCCAAACGGGCACGGCTCTTCGGTGAGGACCCCGCGGTCTGGTTCACCAGCCCGCAGGCGTACGAGGCGTATGTGCGCGGCCGGGAGAGGGCCGAGCGCGACGAGGAGCTTCCACCGCTGGCAGCGGCGCCGTGGCGGGAGCGCAGACGCTATGTGAGGGACCGGCGCCTGGGCCGGGCGCGGCCCGGCCACCTCGACGGGTACGCCTTCGAACCGGACGGCTCGGGCCTGCGCGTCTCCTTCCCGTGCCCCACCTGCCGGGTACGGGTGCGGGTGGCCGTACGGGGGCCGGTGCGGGTGCGCTGCGGGCTGTGCGGTTCGGTGTGGGCCTGCGACACATGAGGCACCTGGCCCCGTCCTGGCGTAGGTTTCGGGCATGAGCCCTTCCATCGCTACCAACACCCGGGTCGGCCTCGATGAGGTACTGGAGTTCGTACGGCCGAGGCACCGGGCGATCCTGCTGACGCGGCGCCAGGACGGCGCCCCCCAGGCATCGCCGCTGACGTGTGGCGTGGACACCGCGGGACGCATCGTCGTGTCCACCTACCCCGAGCGGTCCAAGACGCACAACGCGCGGCGCGATCCGCGGGTGAGCGTCCTGGTGCTGTCGGACGAGTGGAACGGGCCGTGGGTGCAGATCGACGGCGACGCCGAGGTGCTGGACGTGCCGGAGTCGGTGGAGCCCCTGGTGGAGTACTACCGGGTGATCTCCGGTGAGCACCCGGACTGGGACGAGTACCGGGAGGCCATGCGCAAGCAGGGCAAGTCCCTGATCCGGGTGACGCCGCGCCGGTGGGGGCCGATCGCGACGGGCGGGTTCCCGGCACGGCTGGCCCCCGGGGAGCCGACCGGCTGAACGGTGAGCCCGGGTACGCCTGACCCGCGGCCCGGGCCGGGCGCCGGGGTCGGGAGCGCCGGCCGGCCGTGGCCCGGGATCAGGCCACGGCGCGGCGCCAGGTCGCCGGGATAGCGCGGCGCCAGGCCGCCGGGATCAAGGGGACGCGGTGTCAGACCGCCGGGATCAGGCGGGCGCGGAGTCAGTCCGCCGGGATCAGGTGGGGGACGAAGCGTGCGTACTCGTCCGTGACGAGCCCCGCGGACTCGCGGATGCCCAGACCCGCGGCCTCCCCGTCCACCACCCACGTGCCCAGCACCGTCCGGTTGCCGTCGAAGTCGGGCAGCGGGCACAGCGCCTGGTAGCAGCACGGCTCGTCCCGCACCACCGGCTCGGCACCAGGCTCGTGCAGCGTGACGCCCGCGCCCTCGCGGCCCAGCAGGGGCTTGGCCGCCCAGCCGGTGGTGTGCGCCAGCTCGCGCGGCCCGTCCAGGTAGGCGGGCAGCAGGTTGGGGTGGCCGGGGAACAGCTCCCACAGGACGGCCAGCACCGCCTTGTTGGACAGCAGCATCTTCCACGCGGGCTCGATCCACAGGGTGGTGCCGGTGCCGCCCCCGTTGTCGAGGGTCTCCAGCACGTGCGGGCCGAACCGGTCGGAGGCCAGCCACTCCCAGGGGTAGAGCTTGAAACAGGCGCGGATGAACGTCAGCCGCTGGTCGACGAACCGTCCCGAGAGCCGGTCCCAGCCGATCTGCTCCACCGGAATGGCGACGGTCTCCAGCCCCGCCTGCTCGGCCGTCTCCTGGAGGTAGGCGACGGTCATCAGGTCCTCGCCCAGCTCGTCGCGGGCCGAGTGGGCGAAGTGCACGGGCGCGCCCGGCGGCAGCAGCGCCGCCTGCCTCTTCCACGCGTCCACCAGCCGCTCGTGCAGCGAGTTCCACTGGTCGGCGCCGGGGAAGCGCTCCTCCATCCAGAACCACTGCGGAGAGGCCGCCTCCACCAGTGAGGTGGGCGTGTCCGCGTTGTACTCCAGCAGCTTGGCGGGCTCGCCGCGCCCGTCGTAGCGCAGGTCGAACCGCCCGTAGAGGCTGGGCACCTCGTCGCGCCGCCGCCAGGACTCGGCGACCCGGGCCGCCAGCGCCGGATCGGTGATGCCCAGGTCGGCGAAGCGGCCGGCCTCCACGATGTGCTCGGCGGCCTCCAGACACATGCCGTGCAGCTCCTCCACCACCTCCTCCAGTGCCTCGACCTCGGGGAGGGAGAAGGAGTAGTAGGCGCTCTCGTCCCAGTAGGGGCGCAGGGAGCCGTCGGGGTACCGCGTCAGCGGGTAGATGCAGCCCTGCTCCTCGACGGTCTCCTGCCAGCCCGGGCGGGGGGCGAGGGTGTGGCGCTCCATGCGGGTTTCCGGCCTTCCTGCTCGTGGGCCCTCGCGCCGCCTCAGCCGCCGAACCCGCCGCCGCCGCTGCTGTCGTCATCGTCGTCGCAGCCGAAACCGGCCCGCTCCACGGCCGCGGCGTGGATGAACGTGCCGCCCTCGGCGCGCCCGCGCTCCTCGTGGCCGCCGTAGTACCAGGCCGTGCCGGGCCCGTCGGCGCGCCGCCCGCCGTCCTGACGACCGCCCTCCTGACGACCGCGGTCGTGAAGGCCGCGGTCGTGAAGGCCGCGGTCGTGACGGGCCGGGGCGGTGGCGGCGGCCCGGGTGGTGGCGGCGGCCGGGAAGGCGGCGGAGCCCGCCTGCGGCCCGGTACCCGGCGCCTCGCACTGACTGGGCGGCAGAACGCGGTAGCCGCGCACCGCGTCGTAGCTGTCGGGGTCCACGCACCGCTTGTCCGGCTCCGACGAGTACCCGGACAGCGCCACCGCGAGCGCGCCCATGCTGCCGAGCACGACCGTGGACGAGCGCAGCTTGCGCCGCCGTGCCGGACCTGTCCCCCGACCGGCCCCCGGCTCGCCGCTGTGCGGCTCCGACGCGGTGTCGTGCGGCTTCGGTGCCGCGCTGTGCGGTTGCGGTGCCGCGCTGTGCGGTTGCGGCGTGACGGTCATGCGGAGCCCCCTGCGTACGACGATCGAACTACCGCGCACACCTTAGCCCGTACGAGTCAGCTCCCCCACCAGCCGTTCGCAACCGGTGATGTAGTGGCGGGCCGCCCGCGCGGTGACCCTCGTCCCGTCGTGAACGGCCGTGTCGCGGAGGCGGCGCAGTCCGTCGAAGACGGCGACGA
>NZ_VJOK01000001.1:1655689-1712026 GCF_013302895.1 Streptomyces albus subsp. chlorinus
CGCCCCGCCAGGAGCAGCCGGCGCCGCAGGGCCGGTGCCTCCCTGCCCGCTCCCGGCTCGGCCACCAGGTGCGGCACGCCCGGATGCGGCACACGCGGCTGATCCGGCTGGTGCGGTGGGTACGGCAGACGGGGCAGGGCGGTGTCCAGCATGCCGGTCACCGTCGCCCACGCCGTCACCAACGCCCCGACGGGCGAGGCGTCGACGGCCTCCCACGCCTCGTGGAAGACGGCGGCGGTCGCCGGGGGCCCGGCCGCCGCGCCGTCCGACAGCGGCGGCAGCTCGTACGCCGTGCCGTCCCCCGCGCCTGTTCCTGTTCCCGTCCTTGTCCCTGTTCCGGTTCCGGTTCCGGTTTCCTCCGCGGGTACGGGCTTCCGCCGGAGTACCGGCCCCTGCTCGGGGGCCGGAGGTTTCGGGGCGAACGGGCCCGTATCGGAGGCCGGGCCCGGGTAAGGGAACGGAATCGGACCGGGGGCCGGGGGGTGGTGCGGCTCCGTCCACGGGCTCGGGTTCGGGGCCGGGCTCGGATTCGGGCTAGGGGCCGGGGTCGGACTCGGGCCGGGTGCGGGCCCGGGTGGCGGTGTCCGCGGGGCGTAGTCCGGTGCCGGGGCGGGTGAGGGGGCGGGGGCGGGCGCCGGTGCGGGTTGCGGCATCGGGGGCAGGGGCCTTGTGGGGTGCGGGTCGGTGGTCTCCTCGTCCGAAGGTGCCTCGTCCAGAGGCTCGTCATGCGAAGGCGTCTCGTCGTCCGAAGGCCCCTCGTCGTCCAGAGGCCCATCCGAAGGTTCCTCGGCACGGGGCTCGTCCACCGGCGGCCCGTCCACCAGCGGTTCGCCGACGGGGTCCTCGTCGGTCAGCCCCCAGTCGTCGGTGTCCGGTTCGGCAGCAGGAGGTTCGACGGGGGCCGGGAGTGTCGGGCGCGGATCACCGGGATACGGCTCCGGGGCGGGCGGGTACGGCGACGGGCGCGGGGCCGGGGCGGGGGCGGGCGGTCGCGGTTCGGGGACCCGCGAGGGCTCAGGGCCGGCCCACGGATACGGCACCGGACCATAGGGGCCCGTGGGCACCGGCCGTTCCTCCGCCCTCATCTCCTCGGCACGCTCGCGCACCTGCCGCGCCTCGGCCTCGAACTCGATGGCTCCGGCCGGGGTTTCGATCCGCGTCATCCGCGCGAACGCCTCCCGCAGATACGCGCGCAGGTACCAGGCGACCACGAGTGTCACCAGCGGCCAGATCACAGCCTCGACGTACTTGAGCACGAGTTCCGCGACATCCATCCCGCCATCCTGGCGCCTTTCGCGGCCCGTTGGGGCCCCAACGGGGAGGGTCCGGCGGCATAGTGTGCCGCCGGGCCCCCGCCGGGCCCCCGCCGGACCCCGCCGGGTCGCCGCCCGCGTGGGCGGCCGAGGCGCACCGGCCGCGTGTCCGTCCTGCCCGTCCTGCCCCCCGTTCCGGAACGCGGGCATCACTCCCGCGACCCGTCTCCGGGTCCCGTCTTCCAGTCCCGTCATCCCGGTCCCGACACACCGGGTCCCGACACACCGGGTCCCGTCAGGCAGGGTCCCCCTCTTTGACGGTGGGCGGGCCGGAGTCCGGCGCGTTCGCGGCTTTCCGCTCGCCCTCCTGGACGCTCTCGGGCGCCAGCCCGCGGGCTACGGCGTGACGGCGCAGGGCGAGGGTGCCGCCGACGACCAGAGCCAGACCGGCCAGCAGCAGGTAGTACAGCGCCTCCGGGATGACGTCCAGGAGCCGGATGAGCCCGCTGCCCGCGCCCCCGCCGAGCGCGGCGAACAGCCACAGCAGTCCCAGCATCTGGGCGAGGAAGCGGCGCGGCAGCACGTCGGCGACGGCCGCGATGCCGACGGCGGCGACGATGAGTTCGCCGCAGGCGTGCATCAGGTAGACCGCCAGCAGCCACAGCGGTGAGACCTTCTCGCCTCCCGAGGCGAACCCCGCGGCGGCGGCCATGAGCAGGAAGCTCACCCCGGTCAGCAGCAGTCCGGTGGAGAACTTGGCCGGGACGCTCACCCGCTCACCGCCGTGCTTGAGCAGCACCCAGGCGAAGACCGGCGCCAGCACGAGGATGAACAGCGGCGTCGCCGACTGGAGCCAGCTGACCGGCACCTCGAAGCCGAGCACATGGCGTTCGGTGGAATGCTTGGCGAAGAGCGTCAGCGAGGAGCCGTCCTGGGCGACCAGCGACCAGAACAGCGTGGAGCCGAGAAAGATCCACAGGAACGAGCGGAGTCGTCTTCGGTCGCCCGGGGTCAGCTCGCGGCTGCGGTACAGGAAGGTGTAGGCGAGGCCGGGCGCAAGGATGGAGGCCAGGCCGACGAGGGCGATGCCGCTGCTCGGTGTCAGACCTCCCACGGCCGCGAGACCGCCCAGCAGCACGGCGACGGCCGTAAGAGCCGTGCCGGCCACCCGTTTGGCCCGTCGTGCGCCCTCCGCGACCAGTGGCCTGCCGGGCCGCTCCCCCTTGCCGAGGAACCGCGACCGGGCGACGGCGACCTGGACGGTGCCGAGGAACATGGCGGTGCCGGAGACGGCGAACCCGAGCCGCCAGTGGACGCGTTCGCCGAGGAAACCGGCGATCAGCGGGGAGGTGAGGGCGCTGACCTGGATGCCGATGTAGATCAGCGAGATGCCCGCCTCGCGGCGGGTGCTGCCGCTGAACATCAGATTGACCATGGCCTGGTGGTTCGGCTTGTACAGTCCCATGCCCACGGCGAGCAGCACCAGCGCGAGCGGCGTGAGCCACAGCACCGGTGTCGCCAGGGCGAAGTGGCCGACCGTGAGGACGGCGGAGCCGAGCACCAGAGTGCGGCGGGGCCCCAGTACGCGGTCGGCGAGCCAGCCGCCGGGCAGGCACAGCATGAACGCCAGCCCGATCCACGCGCCGAACAGCGCGGCGGCGTCCACCTTGGCCAGGCCGAGCCCGCCCTCGTCGCGGGGTGCGGCGGCGAACAGGACGAGGATCGCCTGCATGCCGAAGAATCCGAACCGCTCCCACAGGTCGCTCATGAACAGGGTGCGGAACCAGGCGGGCCAGGGGCGCAGAGAGGCGGGCTCCTCCTCCCGGCCCACCCCGGTCCGCACCGCCCGCGCCTCTGGGTGCGCCCCCGGTTCCAGGTCCACCCCCGGCCCCGGGTCCACCCCCGGCCCTGTGTGCGGGGGTTCTTGCGCTTGTGGTCCCATGCTCGTCGTCGCCTCCCGTCACGGCCGGCGGCACCTCCGCCGCGGTACCGGGAGGGTAGGAAGACGTGCTTGCGTGCCACTCGACCGAACGCAGCGGACGGCGGGGGAGCCGGTCGGCGGAGCGCCGGGACGGCCGGGGGGTTCGAAGGCTCTGGGGCTCGGGGCTCGGGGTTCCGGGGTTCGGAGGGCCGGGGTTCCGGGGTTCGGAGGCCCGGGGCTTCAAGGGCTGGGTATCCCCGGTGGGCGGGGGCTTCAGGCGTCCGGGAAGTCGTAGGCCTGGGGTCGGGGGGTCAGTGGTGGCCGCCGGGCACGCGGCGCGGTGCCGAGCGTTCCGTACCGGGTTTGACGACGGTGAACTGGCCCATCATCCCCTGGTCCTCGTGCCGCAGCATGTGGCAGTGGAACATGTACGGAGTGGCCGGATCGGTGTACTCGGGCATCGGTACGGCCAGTTCCACGGACTCCTGCGGGTGCAGGTAGACCGTGTCCTTGAGGCCCCGAAGCCGCTCCGGCACCGGACGGCCGCCCACGGAGACCACACTGAAACTGGTGCCGTGCACATGGAACGAGTGCGGCAGACCGTCCTCGCCCCGGACGTCCCACAGCTCGACGGCCTTGGCGGAAGCGACCTCGTCGATGCGGTTCATGTCCATGTGCTTGCCGTTGATCTGCCGGCCTGCCAGCCGGAACGTGCGGCGGTGCGCGCTTTTCTGCGCGGTGACCGGCCGGGGAGCTCCGGCGATCCAGGCGGGCAGCCGGTCGGAGCCGCGCAGCTTCTTCGCGGCACGGAACTGCAGCAGGTCGAAGGTGTCCTCCCCGCCGTCCAACCGCACGTTGGGGAAGCCCACCCCGAGGTCGGGCGCGTAGCTGCGGAGCACCACCCTGTCACCCGGTTCGAACGGCACGACGATCTCGGCGCGTTCGGCGGGCGCCAGCTGGAGGCGCCGCAGCCGGACGGGCGCCGGGAGCAGACCGCTCTCCTGTGCGACGAGGTGGAAGGCGCGGCCGTCCGTGAGACCGAGGTTGTAGGAGCGCGCGTTGGAGCCGTTCAGGATGCGCAGCCGCAGCAGCCGGGTGGTCACCTCCAGATGCGGATCGGCGGTGCCGTTGATGAAGATCTTGTCCCCGAGAACGCCGAGGGGGTCGACCCCGGTGAGCTGCTCGGAGACGGAGAGGCCGGTCATGGAGAACGAGCCGTCGTTGTTGAAGGCACGGTCCTGGATGATGAGCGGTACGTCGTCCACTCCGTAGGCGTGCGGGAGCCCGGAGTCCTCGGAATGCTCGTCCTCGACCAGGAAGAGTCCCGCGATTCCGCGAGTGACGTGGTTGGCGGTCTCGCCGTGCGGGTGGGGGTGGTACCAGAGCGTGGCCGCCGGCTGGTCGAGCCGCCACTTCGGCCGCCACACGGAGCCCGGGGAGACGGACTGGTGCGGCCCGCCGTCCATCTCGGCGGGCAGGTGCATACCGTGCCAGTGGAGCGTCGTCGTCTCGGGGAGTCCGTTGCTGAACGCGACGGAGACCGTGTCGCCGCGGCGCGCCCGCAGCGTGGGGCCGAGGAACGGCCCGTTGACGCCCCACGTGGGGGTCTTCTTGCCGGGGATCAGCACACTGGTGCCCGTGCGGGCCTTGAGCGCGAAGTGCCGTACACCCTTCGCGTCCTTCTCGGGCTCCAGCAGCCGGGGGATGGCGAGGCGGTTGCGGAACGACAACTCACCGACGTTGGACAGCTTCCGGTCGCGGTAGACGAGTGCGAAATTGACGCCGTACGCGCCGCCGGCCAGCACACCGAGGCCGAGCAGCGACCCCGTGGCGATCATCAGGCGACGGCGGCGCACGGTTCGCCGGCGCCCCGGGCCGGACCGCCCCGCGGAAGGGCCGGCGGGCTCGTCGCCGGCAGGCTCACGGCCGGACGGCTCCGCGCCGGAGCGGTCGGGGGACGAGCTGTGTGACGGTTCGGTCATCACGTCACCGTACCGGACGAAACTGAACACTGAACACTGAACACCTTTCGCCGAGGGGGCTCAGTGGGGCGCACGCCGTCGCTCGTCCCGCCCCGCGCCCCCCTGCCACTCCGTCCGGTCGACGTACGGGACCAGCCACAGCTGCCCGTAGGCGGCGAGCATGTTCCACACCACCGACCACACCTTGCGCACCCACACGATGACCTCCAGGTTGGAAAGCCCAGCGTGCGCGACGGCCCTCGACATCCACTCAAGAGGAGGACCGGCCGGGGTCAACTCCTGCGCAGGCGGGGAAAGGAGGGAACGGCCGCGAGGAAGAAGAGGGTGGTGAGGATGTACGGCCAGGTGAGAGTGTGCCCGCCGAAGGGCGCGAAGAACGAGGTGACGGCCACCGTGAGCACGGTCGAGGCAGCGGCCCCCACGACGGCGTACACCGTGCTCGCGACACCGCGTTCGAGGAAGACCGCACCCAGCGCCATGGCGACGAGCACCGCGTTGTACCCGAGCAGCCCCGCGGCCACGTCGGAGGCTGGCGCGCCCAGCGCCCACGCCGTCACCGTCCCGACGACGCTGCCCAGACAAGCCGTCAGTCCCGCGAACCAGTCGGCGACGAAGATGCCGGCGAGGAAGAGCAGACCCACGTACCACTGCGGCATCAGGAAGATCTGCCCCACGTTGGCCAGAAGCGCGTGCGCCGCGTCCCCCAGCCCCAGCGCGGGGTCACCGGACGCCGGACGCGGCAGCGCCGACAGCGAGGACCCCTCGTGCCACACCCGCCGGAAGCCCGGCGCGGCGACCGTGACCACACTGGCCATCAGGCAGAACGGCAGCGTGAAGGTGGGCATCGACCACGGCCGCAGCAGATTGACGAGCGCGGCCGTCAGCACGGCGGCGACGACAGCGCCCCCGGCGGCCAGCAGCCATGTCGAGCCGTACCCCGGGCCGAGGAAGACCGCGAACGCCAGTGACACCAGGCACCCGTTGAAGCCTTCGAGCCCCGCGGCTATGCGTGCGCGGTCCACGCCGAGGACGTAGGCGGTGGCCGTTCCGAGCACCGTGCCGAGCAGCGCGGCGAGTCCGTAGCGCCAGCCGGAGGCGAAGAGCGCCGCGACGAAGAAGACGCCGCACGCGGCGTTCGGCATGAAGTCCACCTGCGCGAGGCCGCGCAGCACCTCGTAGCCGAAACGCACCGGCTGCCGCCGCGCCACACCGGCCACCGGCAGATCCCACGAAACGGAACGGCTCATAGCTGCAACGTACACGCACCCAGAGGGTGAGGGGGAGGCGGGGCCCGGCACGATCCGGCCGGTACAGTGCGCTCCGGTTGCGATCAGACCCGGCCCCGGTGCGACCAGGAAGACCCCGGTGCGGCCAGGCACGGCCCGGTGCGATCACACCGGGACCGGTGGTTAGCGCAGGCCCAGACAGGGCAGCCACGAGCGGTTGCCGCCGGTCACCGTCAGCAGAGCGGCGAGGGCCCCGGCCGCGCCGCCGAGCAGTCCGCACCGGCGCCCGGCCAGGTCCCACAACTCGTTCTCGTGCGCGACGAGATGCGCCAGTAGACGTTCCCGCAGCACGGCGGCGGCCGGCACCCCGCCGTGCAGCCGCAGCGCGTCGGCGACCACCAGCACACCTGCCGCACCGTGACAGAGTCCCAGACGGTCGCCGGGATGGTCACCGAAGAGGTGGAAGCCCTCGTGGAATCCGGCGGTGAAGGAGGTGAAGGCGGCGGCTGCCCACTCGGCCACGTCCGGGTCCCCGAGGGCGTCGGCCGCGTCCCACAGGGCCCAGGCGACACCGGGCGTGCCGTAACACCACGCCTGGCGCGCGTGGGCCCCCGGCGGACGCGACGCCCCGTCGAGCCCGCACCCGCTCCACGTCCGGATGTCCCGCGCGTCCTCGAACGACTCGCTCATCAGCCAGCGGCAGGTGTTCCGGAGTGCCGTAGCCAGTTCGGAACGCGGCCCCAACTGCCGTACAGCGGCACTCAGCGCACTCGTGACGCCCGCGACACCGTGCCCCATACCGGTGTTGATCCGCCTGTGCAGCCATCCCAGCAACGGGTGTCCGGGGTAATACGTCCGCAGCCCGGGCAGTTCGGCGTCGTCGCAGAGGGCCGCCAGGCGCAGGGCGTACGTCACGTAACCGGCACGGTCCCCGGCATCCGCGAAGCCGCCCCCGCCCCCGCCCCCGTTCCCCGGAACGCCGCCCCTTGAGAAGCCGGTGTCCGCGTTGCCCCCGCTTGTGTTGCCGCCACCCGTGGCACCGCCGCCCTGTGCTCCAGCGGCGTCGATGGTCAGCGCGAGGATGACGCCCGAGGGTCCGAGGATCAGGTCGTAGTCGGGGAACTGGACGGTCCCGTACCGCGCGGGCGCACCGCCGGGACGGCCGGCCGCGGCCCCGGCGGACCAGCCACCCGAGGACCCCGCGGGCCCGTCGGCGGGAACGTCGAGCAGACGCTCCCGCATCCGGTCCGCAACCGGATGCAGTGCCGGATGCAGCACAGCGCACTGCCTCAGACCGACCAGCGTCCCTGCCAGCCCGCCGTCGTACAGCCCCCGATGGCCGGGGCCACGGCCCACCCCGCGAGCCCACACGGCACAGGCACGCGCCGCCGTCCGTACCGCCGTTGCGTCTCCGTGCACCTCGCCCGTGGCCGCCACCAGCCGTGCCAGGACGGGGATCCCGGGATCACCGGGGTGTTCGACGAGTTGCACGACATCGGTGGGGACTGCCGGTTCCGCGGGGCCCGGGGGCCCATCGGCGGAATCGGCCGGGGCCACCGGGCGCCTGACCACGTCGGGCGGCCGCTGCGCAGCGGCCTGTCTGGCACGGTCGGTCCACCGCTCCAGCACGGCGACGGCAAGCCGCAGTGCCACCGCACGGGCACCATCGTCGGTGAGGGTGTGCTCGGTCATGTACTGCGTCATGTCGCGGATCTCCCGACGGTTCGGAGGGTGGGGCGGTACAGGGGCGGTGGTGGGGTGGGGCGGTACGGGGGCGGCAGTGGGGTGCGGTGGAGTGGGAAACGGGAGCCTCGGGCAGGGGCTCGTCCGTCAGGAGTTCCGGCGGGCCAGGACAACAGGACGCGGTCCCTGCGGAATACGATGAGATATGCGGCCGTCACGTGGAGCCCGGAGCTTGCGCTCGATGAGGAAAGCGCGCACTCGCTCGGTGGCCAGGAATTCTCTTGCCCTCTCCGGGGTTCCGCCGCACAAGAGAGGCCCCGGTTAAGCGTTTCCGTTCCAAGAGCGGGTGCGAGCTTCGCCCGGGGTGCCATCACCATCGCGTCGCCGGATCCCCCTCGCGAGGCCGTACGACCAGGCGCACCGCCCACCTTCAGTCGCTCGACCAACCCGAACGACACACGGCGACCGTAAACCCTTTCCCAACTCGCCCCCTTTACCGGCAATTACGTCGCCGCAATCACGTCACAAAGGGGATCTTCCCGTCTTCCCTATTACCGAACAATGAACCAGCGCTCTTCATATGAACGGTAGTTGTGCGCCGGAGCAATCGAGGCACACACGACGGCGGTACACAACGGGGCCGGACACTCAGCAGACAGACCGAAGGCCAAGGCTTCCTGTACCGGCCGGCCGCCGACCCGGACGGCAAGCGAGTCCCCGAGAACCAGGACTCAGGGGGCGGCACCATGTATGACAACAAACCGCCCGGTCGGTACGGAACAAGTTCCCCAGCTCGCCCTTTACCCCGCCAGCGCACTCCTTCCCGTTGCGGCGAGCGAAGCCGCCTTCGCGCGGGCCGTCGCTGCCACTGCGGCCTGACCCAACCGATCGGCGAGCCGGGCCTGACCGAGCCAGTTGTAGGGGCTGGTCGGGCGCAGGCTGAGCCGTTCGCTCAGCAACATACGGGCCACCTCCCACCGTCGGGCCCGCAACGCCGCCTCGACCAATGTGCGCTGCACGACATCACGTTGCGCATGGCTGCCGCCGAACGTCTGGAGCCGGCCCCGCAACGGCAACAGCAGCTCCATCGCCCTCTCGTACCGCCCCTGCCCGAAGGCGATCAACGCCCGGCACACCGGCAGGCCGATCTCCACCATCATGGTGTGATTGGTGACGCCCGGATGCGGACGCGCCGCCCACGCCGCACGGTCGGCCACCAACTCCTCTGCCGCTTGCATCCGCCCGGCCCCGAGGTAAGCCATGACCGCATGGACGTCGTTGAAGGAATAGTGCGGCCCGTCCGCACGCGCCGCCCAAGCGTCCGCCAACGGCTCCCAACGCCCTCCGATGGCCGCCTGTACCTCGCCGCCCTCCAGGTACAGCCGCCACAACAGCGAGGCCGCATCGAGCAGTTCGAGCACCGCCCCCTCCGACGAGGGGGTGTGGAGAGCGGCGTCGTAGATGTCCAACGCCCGGCCCACCTCCCCGGCCTCCAGCGCGTAGAGGGCGTAGTGCCACCAGTTGTGCACGGCCATCATGTTGCCCGCCCCCCAATCCGCCCTCCGGGCGTCAAGGTAACCGATGCCCTCCGCGAACCGGCCCCGCATCTCCATGCAGTGCGCGACGGCGTGGATGCCCCACACATCGCGAGGCCCGCGCTCCACGGCGGCCCGCGCGGTCTCCTCGGCCCTGGCGTAGTCGCCCGACTCCTCCAACCCGAAACCGAGCATTCCGAGCAACGGCCCGTAGTGCGGGTCCTCCTCACTCCACGCGGTCAGCGCACCCGCGACTCGATCCCGCAGCGACGCGGCGTTGCCGGTGAAGAAGTCGATCTGATGTCCGACAGCCAGCGCGAGAGTGTCCCGCGGCCAGGCCACAGTGATCTCCCTCAGCAACGCCCCCGCCCGCTCGATGTCCCCCGCCAGCCATACAGAAGCAGCACACAGATGTGCCCGCTCCCGCTCCGTGAAGCCGGACTGGTCCGCGTCGGCCCGGAACCGCGCGAACTCCTCGCGCACCGCCACCGCCTGGGCCTCCTCCGTGCCGAGCAGACCCAAGTAAGCGGCGAAGACCTGCCCCATGGGTGCCCCCGGCGCCACCCTGCGCATCTCACCGACCGTCTCGGCGACGTCCCCGCGGAAGAAGAGAAACGAGTCGACAGCCCGCTCGTACAGCGCCACCGCATCCGCGTCGCCGCCCCCTCCGCCGAGCTCGCTCATCTCCAGCCCGTGCCGATCCCTCGGCCGGCGCCGCACCGGATCAACCCTGCGCCCGGCCCTCACCCCCTCGTGGCCGCTGGCCCCTCCGGGCACGCCCCCGCGGAGCACCGCCCGATCGAGCACCCCCACTTCGTCCGGCTCCGCCGTCTGAGGCGCCTCCGCTTCGCCGGGCACTGCCCTGTTGAGCGGCATCGGCTCGGGAGCTGCCGTACCGGGCACCGCCCCGTGGACTTCGCTCCCGCTCCGAACCGTCTCCTGATGGGCGATTTTTCCGGGACCGCTCCCCCGGATCGTCGTCCCGCCGAGTACGGTTCCGTCGGCCTCCGTCTTGCTCCCGTGCTCTGTCCCACCCGGGGTCGGCCGATCCGCTACCGGATTCCTTCGATCCACCCGGCTCGGTACGCCCGGAGCCGGGGCGGTCACGCCCGCCCTGCCCCCGTCCGCCGGCGTGACGCTCGCCTTCCCTCTCACGGGGTCCGCTCCCGCGCTCGCCCCACGGACGCCCGGGCCCCGACTCGCCGCCCTGTCCCCGTCGGCCACCTCCGGCATTGTCGCGTCCGGTGTTGCCGCGTCCGGTGTTGTTGCCTCCGATGTCGTCGCGTCCGGTGCTGCCATTGCCCGGGCTGCCGTTGCCGGAGCGTCGACGGTCCTCGCGAGAAGCGGATCCTCCGTCCCGTTTGCCGCGTTTTCCGCGCCCGGTCCGCTGCTCATGACCGCTCCTCCCACCGACGCCGCCTCCACCTGGTGCGGCCCTTCCGCGCGAGGTTCCCCGCGCCTGCCGTGGCGCCTCATGCTGCACGGGCGAGGGGGCGTCCGGCCAGTGTGAGGGGCGGATCAGCGTGTCGGGGACAACCGTCGTGGAGTCACCCCGTGCGGCGTTCAGTTGCGATTGGGTGAGGAAGAGCGCACCCGACAGGTTCGCCCCGCGCAGATCGGTGTCCCGCAGGTCTGCCCCGAGAAGATCAACTTGCCGTAGATCAGCCTCCCGCAGATCCGCGGCGATCACCAGCGCACCCCGCAAGGTCGCCCCTCGCAACCGGGCGCCCCGCATGCTGGTGCCCACCAGATCCGCGCGCCGCAGGTCACGACCGCCCAACCCCTCGCGAACCCGCTCGCTGACCCGCTCCAGCACCGGACCCACCCTCGCCCGCCAAACCTCCACCTCGGTGGAGAGCAACGTGTCCGCATCCCCGTCGATCAGCGCGTCGAGCTGTGCGATCAACGTGCCCGCGTCCTCACCGGAACTGATGGCCTCCGCCTCCGTGAGCAGCCACAGAAGCTCGTGCAACTGCCTCGTCACCCGGAAGACCGCGAACATGGACGGCCCGGGCGCCACCCCCTCCCGGGCCGTCACCCGCTGCCCGGCGCCGTAACAGTCGAAGACCGAACATCCCGCGAAGCCACTCTCCCGCAGCCGCGCATGGATCGAGCACCGGTTGTCGACGGTCAGGTTCGCGCAGCGCTCACCGGCCGGTTTGTCGACCGCGAAGTCCGCCGAGGCCGCGAACGGCAGCGCCACACAGCACAGCCCCGCACACCGCTCACAGTCGGCTCGCAGCCTCTCCATGCGCCCCGAACCCTTCATCTCGTTCACCCACTCAACCTAAACGCTCGGACACACCCACCCGGCGCGAGCAGCCACTGCCATCCCTTACGCCCCTCCGGCCCGGCCCTGAAGCCCCAGCTCCTGGGGCCGAGAAGCCGCCCCGCTCCGCATGCGGCCCGCCCTCCACGGCAGCGGCACCAAGCTTCCCTCGCCGAACGCACCTGGCGGCCAGCCATCGGCGGGGCTATCCAGCGCGCACAGGTCCCGTGCTCGCCGTCCGCAGCAGCCTGTAGGCCGGAAGCACACTCGCCAGCAGCCCCACTATCAGACAGCTCCCCACCGCGCCTCCCACCCACGGCCAGGCGACCGTCGGTGCGACGGGCACCCCCAGGCTCTCGCGCAGGCCGTGCACCATCCCCAGCAGTGCCGGCAGCACCACGGCCATCCCCAGCGCCCCGCCCAACATCACGGCGCAGACAGTCTCACCTGCGACGATCCGCAGCACCTGGCGAAGCGTGGCTCCGGATAGCCGGAGGATCCGCAGGTCCCGGGCTCGGTCGGCGGTGGCCGTCAGCAGAGTGGAAGCCACGGCTATGGCCGTGTACCCGGCCGTCATGGCGACCAGCATCAAGGTGAAGATCCACACGAGCCTGTCCTCTTCCGCATCCGACGAGGACGCATAAGTGGCCGGCGTGACCTCCCTTGCCCCGGGTATCCCGGCCACGGGACGTGGCCCATCACCATCTGTGCGGTAGGCCACGTCGGCCAGCGCAGAGGGGTCGTGCTGACGCACTACTGCCCGAGGAAGCACCACCTGGTAGGGAACTTCCTCATCGTCCAGTACTGCGGCCACCCGCAGCCGCTCCTTACGACCGTCCTCAAAGGTGAAGACGGCATACCGCCCCTCACGCCACCCATGCGCGGCTGCCACCGATTCGGACACGAACACGGTGCCTTCGGAGGGTGTGGTATGGCCATGGAGCCGTGCGAATCCCGAGCCGACCCCGGCCGCTGTGAACGCCGCCTGCCCGCTGCCGCCGTAAACGTTGGAGGACAAGAACGCGTTTCGCTCCAGCCCCGCCTTCCTTGTCACGGCATCACTCAGCCCAGGAGTGCCGACGGGTGCGAGCGCGGTGTCGGCCCGCACAGCGGCAGCTTGGCGGTCGGTGTCAGCGGTCTCCGTCGTCTGGACAGTACTGGTGATGAGAACCGCGAAAGCAACCGTGGCCAGCACCGGCGCGATGGTGGCGGAGGTGCGCCGTACGGCAGTGCGCATGTTCTCCCGCACGAGGAGGGATGTCGCTCCCGGCCGGCGGGCCAGGGGGAGAGTGAGCACACCGACCACCGACCGCACCAGCGCCGGGATGAGCAGCGTGAGTCCTACGGTCAGCCCTGCCGCTGTACCCAGCCCGAGCAGCACCATCGTGTCACTGCTGCCGAAGGCCGTCGCCACCGCGCAGGCCAGTCCCGCTGCCGTCGCTGCCACTCCTGCCGCCCAGCGTTTACGGGACATGGGCCGGTCGTCGACGGCCGCCTCGCGCATCGCTTCCATCGGGGCCACCTTCGCTGCTCGGCGCGAGGCGGTCCACGCTCCGGCCAATGCCACGGCGGTTCCGAGAACGAGTGCCACACACGGGACCCACCAGTGGCTGTCCACCACGAAGCCTTCCGGCTGCAAGCCGGCGTCCACCAGCACGGCCGCTGTCGAGGGCGCGAGGGCCAGGCCCGTCAGCGCCCCGGCAGCGGAGCCGACCACGCCGACGAGCATCGCCTCTCCACAGACGGTGCGGCGCACCTGCCTCGGAGTGGCACCAAGAGTGCGCAGCAGCCCGAACTCCTGTCGCCGCTGCGCCACGGTGAACGCGAAGGTCGAGGAGACGATGAAGACAGTCACGAAGACCGAGAGCGCCGCCATGGCGGTGACGACCTGGCCGCCGATCCACCGAGTGACCTCATCCTGGCGCGGTGCCAGAGCGTCACGGCCCGCTCCGGTGAAGACCTCTCCCCCACCACGCGCAGTGGCCACGACTCGCCGCGTCGCGGACGCGATGTCGGCCGCAGAGACGCTCTTCACAAGGGTGAGCCCGATGACGCGGACCCCGCCGGACAAAGAAGCAGCACGGGCATCGGTGACGTAGTAGCCCGGCCCGTCCATCGTGCCGGAAACGGTGAAGCGGTGGGGCCCGTCGGCAGTGAGCAGGGTCACCCGCTCTCCCGGCCTGTGGCCGTACGCCTGGTCGAGGACCACTTCGTCGCTCTTCGTCGGCGGCTTTCCGGCCTGGAGCCCATAGGAAGCGAGAGCGGCCGAGGACCAGCCGTGTCCCTGCCGCTCCCCCTTGCGCTGCTCGGTACCGGGCAGCTGGGCGTAGAAGGAGCGGTCGGCGACGGCAGACCGCACGCCGGGCAGCCGAGCCAGTTCGCGCCGGAGTTCTCTTGCTTCCTCCGGCTTCCAGGGTGGCGGCTCCGCGTACTGGCCTCCGATCTGATCCCCCAGCGGGGCGCGCACCAACACAGCCGCCCCTGCCAGTCGCTCGGGCACGTCCGTTCCCCTGGACAGCAGGATCAGCCCACTCATCGTCACAACAGCGACGCCGAGGACGAGAGCCACGAACGTGCCCAGAAACGAGGACCAGCGGTCCCGTACGGTTGCCAGACTGATCACGGCCGCCCCTCCTCTTGCTTGTCGGCCCGTCCCTGGCCCGCGGCCGTCGCCGCGCGGAGTTCCACGGCGGTCCGGCCCGGTGCGGTTTCCTCCAGTGCCGCCATACGTGCCGCGATGGCCTCGGCTCCCTGACTGCCAGGGAGTTCACTCACAGGTCTCCCGTCGGCGAGCAGCACGACGCGGTCCGCGTAGGCTGCGGCTGCCGGATCATGGGTGACCATCACCACGGTCTGCTTGTTCGCATCCGCCAGCTCGCGGAGCATCCGCAGGACGCCACGCGAGGTATGGGTGTCCAGAGCGCCGGTCGGTTCGTCGGCGAAGAGCACGGCCGGTCGCGCGATGACGGCACGGGCCAGTGCCACCCTCTGCTGCTGGCCGCCGGACAACTCGCTGGGTCGGTGCCTGGCGCGGTCACCGAGCCCGAAACGCTCCAGCGCCGCGATGGCCTCTCCCGGTTCGGCACGGCGACCGGCGAGCCGGAGCGGCAGCTCCACGTTCTGGGCGGCGGTCAATGCCGGGACAAGATTGAACGCCTGGAAGACGAAGCCCACCCGTTCGCGGCGGAGGACCGTCAACTCGTCCTCGCTCAAGGAAGCCAGTTCCGTACCGTCCACCAGAACCTGGCCACGGCTGGGGCGTTCTATGCCGGCCGCGCAGTGGAGCAGCGTCGATTTGCCGGACCCGGAAGGTCCCATGACAGCGGTCATGGTGCCGCGTGCGAAGCCGAGGGAGACGCCTGCGAGCGCGGTCACGGTCCGCTCGGCTTCGCCGTAGCACTTCGCGACCGCGCGCAGTTCAACCGGCAGCGGGTTCTGGACGGGTTCGACAGGCCGGCCGGCTCGAGACCTGGCGGCCGCTGTTGTTGTGTGTTGTGAGGTCATGGCTCAAGAGAACGCCGCGTGAGCACCTCCCCACATCAGTGCCAGGACTAGTGTTGGTACTACACCTGGCACTACTGCCCTGGCCCTTGCCGCCGGGCTACGGTCGTCCGGTGATCTCACGAAACGTCCTGGAAGCTCTCGGTCAGGTGCCGTTGCGGTTTCCACTCACCGCGTGGCCATGGCGCGGACTGGCCTACCTGCTGTCCGGCGGCGGACTCGCGGCCGCGGTGTATCTGACCGTCGCGGCCATGCTGGCGGCGCCGTTCGGGACAGTGACGGGAGTGTTGTGCTCGGTACTGGCCGTAACCTTCGGTGCCGCCCTCTCCGGCCCGCTGGAGCGGTGGCGTCTCGGTCTGGTCGACCGCGGCGTGACGCTGCAGCCCACGGACCGGAGAACCTATGGGTACGGCATCGTCTCGATACTCGCGGTGGGCTTGGCCGACCTTGCGGTGGCACTGGTCTCGATCGGAATTCCCGGCTGGCTGCTGCTGTCGCCTTTCCAGCCGACGGCCACCACGTGGGAGAAGGTCACCGGTCCGATAGCCGGGGTATTGCTGCTGATCGTCGCGAGCTATCCGATAGGGGCGTGGGCAGGGGTACGCGCAGCGGTCGCGCGTTCGGTACTCGCTCCCCATGAGGGGGAACTGCGGGAGGTGGTCCGCTCCCGGGCCCGGCTGGTGGACGCCTTCGAGACGGAACGGCGCCGGATCGAGCGGGACCTGCACGACGGAGCACAGCAGCGGCTCGTCGCCCTCAACGTACGGCTGGGGCTGGCCACATTGGATCTGCCGGCGGACAGTGCCGCGGCGAAGGAGATCGGCCAGGCGCATTCGCTGGCCAAGGAAGCCTTGGCGGAGTTGCGCGAGCTGATCCGTGGGGTGCATCCGCAAGTGCTCAGCGAGCGAGGCTTGCACGCGGCGGTGCGAGACATAGCGGGACGCTCGCCCGTACCCGTCGACCTGGAGATCGAGTTGCCCGGTCGTCTCCCATCGGCTGCTGAGACCACGGCGTTCTTTGTGACGTCGGAGACTCTCACGAACGTCGCGAAGCACAGTGGAGCAGGTCGTTGCCAGGTCACGGCATGGGTCGAGAAGGAGGTGCTCTATCTGGAGGTGGTGGACGACGGTGTGGGCGGTGCCGACATGTCAGGCTCGGGGCTGACCGGGCTGGCTGACCGGGTTGCCGCAGCCGACGGAAGAATGTTCCTGTCCAGTCCCCCAGGCGGCCCGACCCGTCTGAGAGTGGAGATTCCATGCAGCCCGAGCGTTCTCTCCGCATCGTGATCGCCGAGGACGGGGTGTTGTTGCGCGAGGGAATCGTCCATCTGCTGGAGCGCTTCGGTCACGAGGTTCTCGCGGCGGTGGGTGATGGCGAAGCTCTGCTGGCAGCGGTCAGGGAGCATCGGCCTGATCTGGTCGTGGCCGACGTGCGGATGCCTCCCGACTTCACCGACGAGGGGCTGCGAGCCACACGAGCCCTCCAGACGGAGCAGCCCGGTCTCGCCGTGCTGGTGCTGAGCCAGTACGTCGACCAGACATACGCCGACGAGCTGCTGGACGAGGGCCCGCGCGAGACAGGCATGGGATATCTGCTCAAGGAGCGGGTGGGGGACGTCAAGGAGTTCATGGACGCGGTCGCGCGAGTCGCCTCCGGCAGGACGGTGGTGGACCAGGAGGTGGTGCGCCAGCTTCTGGCCCGGCGTCGTCGTCCCCTGGAGCGGCTCACTCCCCGGGAGCGTGAGGTCCTGGCGTCGATAGCGGAGGGCCATTCCAACGCCGCTATCGCCCGTCGGCTCGTGGTGACCGAGGCAGCTGTCGCCAAACACATCGCCAGCATCCTCGTAAAGCTCGATCTGCCGGCTGACGACCCGGACGTCAATCGGCGAGTACTGGCCGTACTGACCTATCTGAGAGGGGAGGAAGCGTGAGCGTGCGAAGGGCGGGAGGTCAGCACATCGGCTCGGCACAGTGGACATCGGCGGATTTCCTGCCGGAGCCGGTGACCGGTGACGTCAGGGCTTGCGGGCCACCGCGCCGAACTGGGCGACGGTCTTCTCGTCGTCGGCCGTGTGTCCCGGTCGCCAGTGCGCGCATGAGACGATCCCCGGCTCGAGCAGTTCCAGTCCTTCGAAGAAGCGGGCCACCTCGGCTCGGGTGCGGGCGGTGATCGGAGGGGTGGCGTTCTCGTTCCAAAAGCGCATGGCTTCCTCGTTGGCGGAGCCGCCCAGCTCCAGGGTGGGGTGGGTGAGCACGAGGTAGCTCCCGGCGGGGACGGCTTCCATCAGCGTCTCCACGATCCGGATCGCTTCCTGCGTATCGGCGATGAAATTGAGGATGCCGAGAAGCATGACGGCCACGGGTTCGGCGAGGTCGAGGGTGTCGGTGGCTGCGTCGAGGATGGCGCCGGGCTGGTGGGCGTCCGCGTCGATGTAGTCCGTGGCCCCTTCCGGGGAGGTGGTGAGCAGGGCGCGGGCGTGGGTGAGGACGGTGGGGTCGTTGTCGACATAGACGATGCGGGAGGAGGGAGCCACACTCTGGGCCACCTGGTGGGTGTTCTCGACCGTGGGCAGTCCGGTGCCGATGTCGAGGAACTGGCGGATGTTGGCCTCTCCGGCCAGGTACCGTACGGCGCGGCCGAGGAAGGCCCGGTCGGCGCGGGCTACCTCCCGGATGCTCGGGTAGGTGCGGGTGATGCGATCGGCGACCCTCTGGTCGACCTCGTAGTAGTCCTTGCCGCCCAGCCAGTAGTTCCACACCCTGGCGTTGTGCGCGATGTGGGCGACCGGCGTCTCGGCTCCCTCGGGACCGCTGCTCTCACTCACGTGCGGTGTCCTCCGTTTCCGCTCCGCTTTCGGGCCCTGAGCCGAGTCTAGGTGTGCGTTGCCTCTCGTGGCGGTTGCGCATGCGTTGGTTCAGCACAGCATGTGACAGCTGAGCAGGGGCACTGTCCTTGGCCCCTTTCTACGTCTGCCTACGTCGCGCCATAGAGGAGCACCCTGCGGCTACCACCGAACCCCCGTGCGATCAAATACGGCCCACTCTCTGCCCGGACCACACCGCCGCCCTGTCCCGGCCCCGGCACCGGCCTGGTTGCCCCGTCACACATCCATCACGCTTGGCCATTCATCCAAGGCGAGCTGGCAAATGCTATAGAAAGTTGCTCCATACATTGCAGATGCGAGGAGGCAAGCCATAAGTTGGCGCACATGCAGTCCTACACCATTGGTCAGGCAGCCAGGCTGCTCGGCGTCAGTCCGGATACGGCCCGGCGCTGGGCGGACGCGGGACGGGTCGCCACGCACCGTGACGAGAGCGGGCGCCGGCTGATCGACGGGCGGGACCTGGCCGCCTTCTCCGTCGAACTCGGCCGGCAGACCGAGGACGACGAGGAAGCCACCTACACCTCGGCACGGAATGCGTTCCCCGGGATCATCACCGCCGTCAAGCTCGGCGATGTGGCGGCCCAGGTCGAGATCCAGGCGGGGCCGCACAGGCTGGTCTCCCTGCTGACGCGGGAGGCTGTCGAGGAGCTGGGGCTGACAGTCGGTATGCAGGCCACCGCTCGCGTGAAATCGACCAGCGTACATATCGACACCCCGTGACGGCACCGCTGCCCGCGTGCCCCTGTCGAGAGTCGCGGGCCGACAATCACGGACCGACCGACAACATCGAGCCGGCATCCGTCGGCCCTCGCCCCCACACCGGCTCACCATCCCAGGCCACCACGGACCACTGACCCACCCCTGTCCCCCCTGTTTCGCCCGTCCACCACGTGCCGTTCTCGCGTCCCATCCGCCGGCGGCCCGACCACCGTCACCCACCCTCACCAGGAGTTCCCGTCCATGCGCACGAGTCCTCTCACACCGCGCCGCACCCTCGCCGCGCTCGCCACCGTCGCCGTCCTGGTTCCACTGGCCGCATGCGGAGGCGGCGGCGGGGACGAGGCAGGAGGTGGGGGCGGCAAGGGAGACAAGGGCGGCAAGACCGAGCTGACGGTGCTCGGCGCCGCGTCTCTCACCGATGTGTTCAAGACCGCGGGCAAGGCCTACGAGAAGGAGCACCCCGACACCAGGGTGAGGTTCTCGTTCGCCGGGTCGCAGGAGCTGGCGGCGCAGGTCAAGCAGGGGGCTCCCGCGGACGCGCTGGTCACTGCGGACACCAAGACGATGGACGGCCTCAAGGGGGAGACCGGCAAGCCGACCCTCATCGCGAAGAACCGACTGGTGATCGCGACCGGTGAGGGCAACCCCAAGAAGGTGAAAGGTCTGAAGGACCTGACGGACAGCGGTCTCAAAGTTGTGCTGGCGGTCGATGAGGTACCCGTCGGGCGTTACAGCAAGCAGGTGCTGGACGCGCAGAAGCTCACGGTCAAGCCGGTGTCCCGGGAGACGAACGTGCGCTCGGTGCTGAGCAAGGTCGAGCTGGGTGAGGCGGACGCCGGCATCGTCTACCGCACGGACGCCGCCACCGCACCGAAGAAGGTGGATGCCGTGGACATCCCCGACGCCCAGAACGCCCTCGCCTCCTACCCGGCCGCCACGCTCAAGCAGTCCGAGCACCCCGAGCAGGCCGCCGCGTTCGTGAAGTGGCTGAAGACGTCGAAGGCGCAGAAGCTGCTGCGCAAGGCGGGCTTCCAGAAGCCATGACCCGCCTGCTGCCCCGCGATCAGCGCCCCGGTACCGACCGGCACCGCACCCACGGCCCCGGTGCCGCGCGCTCGGGCCCGCGTGCCCGGACGCGGCTCCGACCGCGCACGCGTCCCGGTACGCCGGTCGCGCTGGCGGTGCCCGCGCTGCTGGCGATCGCGTTCCTGCTGGTGCCGCTGCTCGGCATCCTCGCGCGGACGGAGTGGGGCCGGTTGGGCACGCATCTGGGCAGCGAAGGCGTGACCGAGTCGGTGAAGCTCTCGCTGCTGGTGTCTTGCGGTGCACTGGCGCTCTCCCTGGTCCTGGGAGTCCCACTGGCCTGGCTGCTGGCGCGGGTCGACTTCCCGGGCAAGGGCGTGGTGCGGTCGCTCGTGCTGTTGCCGATGGTGCTGCCGCCGACGGTCGGCGGGGTGGCTCTGCTGCTGGGGTTCGGCCGGCGAGGACTGCTGGGGCCCTGGTTGGAGGACACCTTCGGGATCGTCCTGCCCTTCCACACCGCGGGCGCGGTGGTGGCGGCCACGTTCGTGGCGATGCCGTTCCTGGTGATCAGTTTGGAGGGCACCCTCGCGGCGCTGCGGCCCGCTTACGAGGAAACCGCCGCCTCGCTGGGGGCCTCCCCGGTGCGGGTGTTCTTCACGGTGACACTGCCGTTGGTCGCCCCGGGGCTGGCGGCCGGGGCGGCGCTCACCTGGGCGCGGGCGCTGGGCGAGTTCGGGGCAACGATCACGTTCGCGGGAAACCTGCCCGGCACGACGCAGACCCTGCCGCTCCAGGTGTATCTGCTGCTCCAGGACCAGCCGGAGGCTGCCACGTCGGTCTCACTGCTGTTGCTCGCCATCGCCATGGCGGTACTGATCGCACTACGTGGGCGCTGGGCAGGTGCCGGGACCGGACGCACGGCAGGCCGCCGAGGTGGAACCGGGATACGAGGTATGACCGCCCGGCGTGCAGAGGACGGCGGTCAGCCCATAAGCACGGACGTGGGGAACCCGAGCGTGCGGCACCGGAGCACGCCTGACCCGGGTGCGCGGGACGAGGACGCACGGAGTGAAGCTCCCCGGAGCGAGGACGTCCACAGCGGCACTACCCCGAGCGACGGCTCCCGGAGAGAGGACGCGAAAAGCAGAGGGACAGGCACAGGAGCCGGAGAGGGCGACAGCAGCGGCAACGGCAGTACCACCAGCAGCATTGGCAGGGAGGAGAGCGGAGGGCTCGCGCGCCCCAAGGTGCTCCATGCCGTCGCGCCCCGACAACCGGAGAGCGCCCCGTCCGAGTGGAGCGCCTCGTGCAAGCCAAGTGCTGCCCCTGGCGACCACGGCGCACGCTGGCCCCTCCATGCTCGCGTCACCGGTTTCACCGAGTTGGTCCTCGACGCGGAGCCCGGCACCACCGTCGCGGTGGTCGGGCCCAACGGCGCGGGTAAGACGACGCTGCTGCGTGCCCTCCTGGGACTCACACCACGAGCGCGCGCCCACCTGTCGCTCGGCGGAACCGAGGTCGGCACACTGCCTCCGCACCGGCGCGGAGTGGCGTGGGTACCGCAGGACGGTGCCCTCTTCCCGCACCTGAGCGCGCTGGCGAACACCGCGTACGGGCTGCGGGCCCAGGGCGTACGCAGAGCCGAGGCTCGCAGACAGGCCGGCGACTGGCTGGACCGGCTCGGCGTCGGTCATCTGGCGCACCGCAGGCCCGCGCAGCTGTCGGGCGGCCAGGCGGGGCGGGTCGCGCTCGCCCGTGCGCTGGCGGCACGGCCCCGTTTGCTGTTGCTGGACGAACCGTTGGCCGCGCTCGACCAGACGACGCGCGCCCACGTACGGCACACGCTGCGCCGCCACCTGTCCCGCTTCGGGGGAGTCTGCCTACTGGTCACGCACGACCCGGTGGAGGCGGTCTCAATGGCGGACCGCGTGCTCGTGCTGGAGGACGGGCGCGCCCTTCAGGACGCGCCGCCGACAGAGGTCACACGCCATCCGCGGTCTCCATGGGTGGCGCGCATGCTGGGACGGAACGCCTTCGCAGGAACCGTGGACGAGGACGGCCGGCTCAGTCTCGAGGAAGGCGGCAGGCTGATGGTCGCGGACCCGATGGAGAAGGGCACTCCCGCGCTGGCGGTCATCGCTCCTGAGGCGGTGGCCCTGCACCGCGTACGGCCAGAGGGCAGTCCGCGCAATGTATGGGCCGGGACGGTACGGGAGATCACGGCGGTCGGCAGCAGACTGCGGGTGCTCGTGACGTTCAGGGACCGCCCCGATCTGGTCGCGGAGGTCACCACGGACGCGGCCGCGGAACTGGGACTGGGGGACGGTGCCGCGGTGTTCACCAGCGTCAAGGCCACGGAGATCACTCTGGTCTCCCGCTGAACCCGGTCTCTTCATCACCACGGCACGCCCACCGCGCCCCCGGCGCCCTCCCCAACTCCTACTCCTTCGTGCTCCTCCCAGCCGCACGTGCCTCATGCCTTCCCCGTGCGCCTGCGCACGCCACACCCCCCTGCCCCGCCCCGTCAGCCCTTCCCGCATTCCGCATAACTCCTGCAAGGTCGTTCGGGATAATGGAACCGCACACACACTAGTGTTCTGTATACCGAACGAGCTGTGGGCGAGTCCGGCGGAACGGCGTGAAGGAAGGGAGGGGCCGGTGAGTGGTCCTGAGGGGTCGGTCCGCGGAATGCTGGCGGTCAACCTGAAGCGGGCACGGGCCCAGAGGGGGCTGTCGATCTCCGAGCTGTCGCGGCGCTCCAAGATCGGCAAGGCGACGCTGTCCCAACTGGAGTCGGGCACCGGCAATCCCACCATCGAGACGGTCTTCAGCCTCTCCCGGGTCCTCGAGGTTCCCATCTCGGACCTGCTGGACGCACAGCCGCCGGCGGGCCTGCGCATCGTGCGGGCCCAGGAGGTCGAACCGCTCAGCGGCCAGGGCATCGACCTGCGCCCACTCCAGCGGATCGAGTCGGGGCAGGCGGTCTTCGAGGTGTACGACCAGCAGGTCAGAGCGGGTGAGCGGCGGGACTCGCTGGGCCATGTGGGAGTCGAGCACACCATCGTGCAGGCCGGACGGCTCGGGGTGAGCGTCGAAGGGCACGAGGTGGAGCTGGGCCCCGGCGACTACGTCGGCTTCGACGCCACCCAGCCGCACAGCTACACCGCGCTGGGCGCCACGGTCCGCTCCGTGCTGCTCCTCCAGTACCGCGCGGACCAGCGGCTGCACGCGGAGGCACCGCACGCCCCGCCGGGCGAGAACAGCCCGCTCGGCGAGTGATCACGGAGCAGCTTTCGCATCCGCCCTCCCCCGGAAGAGTGAACCGCGTGACGGGCGCCGACCGGGACAACCCGTACCTGGGGCGGCGAAGGGGAAAAGCGAGCCTCGGCAGAACCGTTGACACGTCTGTGGCGCTGCCATAGCGTCTCTCTCGTTCGCTTTACCGAACGAGGAGGGTTCGATGAACGGAACGCGAGTCGTGGTGCTCGGTGCCGGGATCATCGGTGCGGCCTGCGCTCGCGAACTCGCCCTGGCCGGCCTGGAGGTGACGATTCTCGACCGGGGCGGCGCCGCGGCCGGGACCACGTCGCATGGCGAGGGCAATGTACTGGTCTCCGACAAGGGCCCCGGCCCCGAACTCGACCTGGCCCGGCTCTCCCGGCGCCTGTGGCCCGAAGCGCTGGCCGCGGTGGCCGAACGTTCGCCCGCAGGCCGCAGGGCTGCCGACGCCGCCGAATGGGAGCCCAAGGGCGGCATCGTCGTGGCGACGACGCAGGCGGGAGCCGACGGGCTCACCCGGTTCGCAGCGACCCAGCGCACCGCCGGCGTCCAGGCCGAAGAACTCGCCTCGGCCACGCTGCTGGAGGCCGAACCGTTCGTCACCCGGGAGCACACGGTCGCCGTCCACTACCCCGAGGACGCTCAGGTCCAGCCCGCGGGTGCGGCCGCCGCACTGCTCACCGACGCACTCGCGGCAGGCGCCACGCTCCGTACACAGCACGAGGTCCTCTCCGGGATCACCCGCGGCGGCAGGCTCACCGGTGTGCGCACCAGCGCGGGTGTGGTGGAGGGTGACCTGTTCGTCAACGCGGCCGGGCCCTGGTCCGGCGCACTCGCGGCCCGCCTAGGCACACCTCTCGGCATCGAACCGCGCCGCGGGGATGTCCTGGTGACGGCGCCGCTGCCCCCCACCGTCTTCCACAAGGTCTACGACGCCGACTACGTGGGAGCCGTCGGCAGCAGTGAAGAAGACCTCCAGACCTCGGCGGTGGTCGAGTCGACCCGGGCGGGCAGTGTGCTCATCGGCTCCTCACGGCGCCGGGTCGGCTTCGACGACCGGCTGCGGCCCGAGGTGCTCTCGGCGATGGCCGGCAAAGCGCTGCGCCTGTTCCCGTCACTGGCCGGGGTACCAGTGATGCGGGCCTACGGCGGTTTCCGTCCGTACGTGGCGGACCACCTGCCCGTCATCGGCGCTGACCCACGGCTGTCCGGTCTGTGGCACGCGAGCGGCCACGAAGGTGCCGGGATCGGGCTGTCGGTGGGCACCGGGCGGCTGGTGCGCAACCTGGTCCTCGGCGAACCGGCTGAACTCGCCGCCGACGCCTTCCGGGTGGACCGCCCTGCCGTTCTCGGCACCCAGATCGAGCCCCAGCAGCACCGACAACAACAGCAGCACCAGCGGCACCGCCAACAGCAGTCCGGGCAGCTGTCCCAGCACCAGGAGGAGGGCGCATGAGTCCCAAACTCGTACGCGCCGAGCACGACGCCACCAGCCGACGAGACCGGCCCTTGCGGATCACCGTGGACGGCGAGCCCGTCGACGGTATCCAGGGCCAGACGCTGGCCGGTCTGTTGCTCGCCTCCGGACGCCATGCCTGGCGCCACGGTCCCTCGGGGGCTCCGAGAGGGGTGTTCTGCGGGATCGGTGTCTGCTTCGACTGCCTGGTGACCGTCAATGAGGAGCGCGACGTACGTGCCTGCCGCCGTCGCGCAGCCGACGGGGATGTGGTGACCACCCAGTCCCGTACCCCGCGCCAGGACGAGGAGCACACATGACAGCCCGGCGCGGAACGGCCGCGGGCAGCGGTCCGGCCGACAATCGGGCCGGCCGGACCGCCGCGCCCCGCTTTCCGCGAGTGCCCGCGAAGTCCGCTCTCACACCCGAACCCACTCACCAAGTGCCGGCACCGGCACCGGACTTCCGCCGGGGATCCACCCGGACAGCCGCGCCGAGGAGGAGCGATGAGCCCGAAGAGGAGTGAACAGGCTAGGCGGCATGTCGCGGTCATCGGCGCGGGCCCCGCCGGTCTGTCGGCGGCGTACGCGGCGCTGGCAGCCGGTGCGTGCGTCACGCTGGTGGACTCGGCGGAGCAGCCCGGCGGACAGTACCACCGCATGCTGCCCGAGGCGTACGCCGCCCGGCGTCCTGAGCGGCTCCAGCACGGTTGGCGCGCGTTCGACCGGCGCCGCCACCAGGTGCTGGAACATCCGCGGTGCACCTGGCTGCCGGAGACATCGGTGTGGATGCTGGAGCGCCCGGACCCGGAACAGGCCCGGGAGCGTGGCGGGCCTCCGCGGGTGCACCTGGTGAGCGGCCCCGCTGACGGCACGGGCCGCACCCGGTGCACGCTCGACGCGGACGCCCTGGTCCTCGCGGTCGGCGCCCACGACCGTGTACTTCCCTTTTCCGGCTGGGAGTTGCCCGGCGTGTTCACGGCTGGCGCGGCACAGGCGTTGGCCAAGGGTGAACGGGTGGCTGTCGGCGACCGCGTGGTGGTCGCGGGTTCCGGTCCCTTCCTGCTCCCGGTGGCCGCCTCCCTGCTGGAGGCCGGCTCGCGGGTGCTGGCGGTCCTGGAGGCCAACACACCGGTCACAGTGGCCCGTGGCTGGACGCGGCGCCCGTGGGAGCTGGCCGCACAGCCCGGCAAGACGGCCGAACTGGCCGAGTACACCGTCGCGCTGTCGCGCCATCGCGTCCCGTACCGGATGGGCCGGGCAGTGGTGGAAGCCCGCGGTGAGGGGCGGGTGGAGGAGGTCGTCACAGCCCGCCTCCGCGCGGACTGGTCGGTGGTTCCCGGTACGGAGCACACGGTGGCCGTGGACGCCGTGTGTGTCAGCCACGGTTTCAGCCCCCAGTTGGAACTGCCGGTCGCGGCGGGCTGCGCACTGGGGAGGCGGCAGGCTTCCCCCTCCGAGATCTCCGGCCACCCCGGAGCCTCGTCCCCGGCCCCTTCCCCCACAAACGAGTTCGTTCTCGTCGACGACGGGCAGCGGACGAGCGTGGCTGGAGTGTTCGCCGCCGGGGAGATCACCGGCATCGCCGGTGCCCCGGCCGCGCGAGCCGAGGGAGCCGTCGCCGGATGGACGGCCGCCGGTGGTGCCCCCTCGGCGCGAGCGCTGCGCACGCTGCTCCGCAGCCGGGACCAGGGACGTGCGTTCGCCGAGCGGCTCGCCAGGGCGCACCCGGTCGGCGAGGCGTGGCCCGGATGGCTCCGGCCGGAGACAGTGGTGTGCCGCTGCGAGGAAACCGACTACGGCTCGTTGTGTGCGGCACTCACCGACCGGGCGGGTGCCGATCCGCGGGTGGTGAAGCTCAACACCCGCGCCGGGCTCGGGCCGTGCCAGGGCCGGATCTGCGGACCCACTGTCGCGGAACTCACCGGACGGTTCGGTGGACCTCAGCGCCAGGTGCGCGACTCCACCGGTCGACCGGTCGAGGGCCTGGCCCAGGCCGCCCCGCACCGCAGACCCATCGCCCAGCCGGTACGGCTCGGCGAGCTGGCCGCCTCCCCGATGCCCCTCGAAGACCACCCGCCTCGCCAGTCACACCCCTGACGCCGACGACCGCACGACACCTCTCCCCGACCCGCCCCCGAGCACGCCTACCACGCGTCCCTCCCTGAGACCGACTTTCCTCGCACCGACTTTCCTCGCACCGACCTTCCTCGCACCGACCCTCCCGACGCCGACATTCCCTGGCATCGGACGCCCGAGGGCGAACGCCCTGACACCGGACGCCCAGGGCAGCGGACGCATGGCACACGGACGCCCGGAGAGCCGGACATCCAGGGACCGGAGCCCCGAAGACCGGCACCCCTCCGCATCAATCCCCTCCTCCGACGACTTCCGCACCAACAAGCCCGCACATGCCCCCATGGCATGCCCGCCTACCCGCAGGATTCCGGATGCCGCCATGCGGTGCCCCCGTTATGTTTTTCGTGGTCCTGCAAGAGGGCCGCTGGCCTCCGGGCCCGGTATGACTGTTGCCCCCTGTCGCAGGGATGACCTGGGGGGTGGTGTCACCGGGTCCGAGGGGTGCCGTCGGAGACGCTGATCAGAGGTCCGACCACCGCTCGGCCGGGCGCAATGCCCGGCTGCTCGCGGGCGGCAGGTCTGCATAACGTGGCTGCGCGAGAACGGCTCCCGACCTCGGGGCCGGCACGCGTCGACACATGTGGGGGCACGGTGATCAGCATCGACGGGGTGGGCGTCTTCCTGGGACTGGACGTCGGCAAGCACGCGCATCACGGCCACGGTCTCACCCCGGCAGGAAAGACAGTCTTCGACAAGCCGCTGCCGAACACCGAACCGAAGCTGCGGGCGGTCTTCGACAAACTCAAGGCCAAGTTCGGCACGGTCCTCGTGGTCGTTGACCAGCCCGCCTCCATCGGCGCCCTCCCGCTCACGGTTGCCCGGGACGCCGGCTGCCAGGTCGCCTACCTGCCCGGACTGGCGATGCGGCGGATCGCCGACCTCTACCCCGGCGAGGCGAAGACCGACGCGAAGGACGCCACCGTCATCGCGGACGCCGCCCGCACCATGCCCCACACCCTGCGCACCCTCGACCTGGCCGACGAGGTCACCGCCGAGCTGACCACGCTGGCCGGCTTCGACCAGGACCTTGCCGGCGAGGCGACCCGCACCTCCAACCGCATCCGCGGCCTGCTCACCCAGTTCCACCCCAGCCTGGAGCGGGTCCTCGGCCCGCGTCTGGACCACCGGGCCGTCACCTGGCTCCTCGAGCGTTACGGATCCCCCCGAGCGCTCCGCGAAGCAGGGCGCCGCAGGCTGGTCGAGGTCGTCCGCCCGAGAGCCCCGCGCATGGCCGAGCGACTGGTCGACGACATCTTCGCCGCACTCGACGAACAGACCGTCACCGTCCCCGGCACCGGCACCCTCGATGTCATCGTGCCGTCACTGGCCAAGTCGCTGGCCGCCGTCCACGAACAACGCCGAGCCCTGGAAGCCCGGATCGAGGCCCTGCTGGAGGCCCACCCTCTTTCCCAGGTCCTGACCTCGATGCCCGGCATCGGCGTCAGGACCGCCGCAGTCCTCCTGACCACCGTCGGCGACGGCAGCTCTTTCCCGAGCGCCGCCCACCTGGCCTCCTACGCCGGCCTGGCCCCGGCGACCCGCCAGTCGGGAACCTCGGTCCATGGTGAGCACGCCCCCAGAGGCGGGAACCGGCAGCTCAAGCGGGCGATGTTCCTCTCCGCGTTCGCAGCCCTCCACGATCCCGCCTCCCGCACCTGCTACGACCGCTGCCGAGCCCGCGGCAAAACCCACACCCAAGCCCTCCTCCGCCTCGCCCGCCACCGCATCAGCGTCCTGTTCGCCATGCTCCGCGACCGAACCCTCTACGAACCCAGAACCCCACGCCTCACTTGACGAAAAACATAGAGGCACCCCCCCGCCGCGCCGTCCGCCCCACCCACCCCCTCACCCTCATCGACCCCGAACAGGAGCGCAGTTCATGAGCGAGAGCAAGCAGACACCCCATGGCCTCGGTGGCGTCGTCGTGGCGACCGCGTTGCCGTACTACGAGGACGCCTCCGCGCCGGCGGGGCTGGCCGTGGACCTGGACCGCTACGCCGAGCACTGCGGCTGGCTGGTGGACAACGGCTGCCACGGTGTCGGGCCGAACGGGTCACTGGGCGAGTACTCGTCGCTGACGGACGAGGAGCGCCGCAGCGTGGCCCGTACCGCGATCGAGGCGGTGGGCGACAGGGGGACGGTGATCGTCGGCGTGCACGGTGTCGGCTCCCACCAGGCGCGGTACTGGGCCGAGGTCGCCGCCGAGGACGGCGCCAACGGGGTGCTGTGCCTGCCTCCGACGATGTACCGCGCCAACAAGGGCGAAATACTGACACATTTCACGGCAGTGGCCTCGGTCGGTCTTCCGGTGATGGTCTACAACAACCCCATCGACACCAAGGTGGACCTCACTCCGGAGCTGGTCGCGGAGATCGCGCAGATCGACAACGTCGTCGCGATCAAGGAGTTCTCGGGTGACGTACGCCGGGTGCTGGAAATCAAGGAGCGGACCGCCGGCACGGGGCTGGAAGTGATCAGCGGCGCCGACGACGTGGTGCTGGAGAGCCTGTTGATGGGTGCGACCGGCTGGTTCGCCGGGTTCCCGAACGTCTTCCCCGCCGAGTCGGCCCGGCTGTTCGAACTGGCGAAGGCGGGCAAACTGGCGGAGGCGCGGGAGCTGTACGAGCCGCTGGTGGCGGCCTTCCGGTGGGATTCACGTACCGAGTTCGTACAGGCGATCAAGCTGGGCATGGAGCGGGTCGGCCGGTTCGGCGGTCCGTGCCGCCCGCCGCGCGGCCCGCTGAGCGAGGCCATGCGAAAGCAGGTCGAGGCCGACATGGCGCGTGCGATCGCCGCCCTCGAAGAACGGGCGGCCTCCTGATGCGCTCGGTTCGGACACTCAGCGCCGTCGACTCGCACACCGAGGGCATGCCCACGCGTGTGGTGACCGGTGGGGTGGCACCCGTCCCGGGCTCCACGATGGCCGAGCGGCGCCGCTACGCCGTCGAGTACCTGGACGAGCTGCGCCGGTTCCTGGTGGACGAGCCGCGCGGGCACCCCGCGATGAGCGGCGCGCTCCTCCAGCCGCCCACGCGCCCCGACGCCGACTGGGGTGTGCTCTACATCGAGGTCAGCGGCTTCCTGCCGATGTGCGGGCACGGCACCATCGGTGTCGCGACCGTGCTGGTGGAGACGGGCATGGTGGAGGTGACCGAGCCCGAGACGTCCGTACGGCTGGACACGCCGGCCGGGCTGGTGGAGGCGCGGGTCACCGTGCGGGACGGGATGGCCGAGAAGGTGACCCTGCGGAACGTGGACGCGTTCGCACTGGAGCTGGGGGCTTCCGTCTCCGTTCCTGGGCTGGGCGAGGTCGCCTATGACATGGCGTACGGCGGCAACTTCTACGCCATCGTCGAGCTCGGTCAGGTCGGCCTGCCGTTCGACAGGGCGCGCAAGGACGAGATCCTGGCGGCGGGGTTGTCGATCATGCGGGCGGTCAACGAGCAGAACCGCCCGGTGCACCCGGTCGATCCGCTGATCGGCGGTTGCAAGCATGTGCAGTTCCTCGCTCCGGGCTCGGACGGGCGCCACTCGCGGAACGCCATGGCGATCCATCCCGGCTGGTTCGACCGGTCGCCCTGCGGGACCGGTACCTCGGCGCGGATGGCGCAGTTGCACGCGCGCGGTGAGCTGCCCCTGCACACGGAGTTCGTGAACGAGTCGTTCATCGGCACGCGCTTCGTGGGGCGGCTGCTGGAGACCGTGGAGGTCGGCGGGCTGCCCGGTGTGGTGCCCGAGTTCTCGGGGAGGGCGTGGATCACAGGCACGGCGAACTACCTGCTGGATCCGCGCGATCCCTTTCCCCATGGCTTTGTGCTGTAGGCCGAACTGGAGGGGCCCCTCATGTCCCGTGTCACCTCTGTAAGACCCCCTGGACCATCTCCCGCGCCCGCCGGGCTGTTCACCAGCTCGGGCATCTTCCGCCGCAAGCCCGTCGACTCCTCGGAGGAGGAGACCTCGGGCGGGCTGCGGCGGACGATGGGCCTGTGGCAGTTGGTCGCGCTGAGCCTCGGCGGGCTGGTCGGCGCCGGTGTCTTCTCGCTGGCCGGCGTCGTCGCCCACGAGGACGCCGGCCCGGCGGTGATGGTCTCGTTCCTCATCGCGATCGTCGCCAGTGGCGCGGCCGCGCTGTGCTACGCCGAGTTCGCCGGCATGATCCCGAAGGCCGGTTCCGCCTACACCTACGCATACGCCTCGCTGGGGGAGGTCATCGGCTGGGCGATCGGCTGGGACCTGCTGCTGGAGTACACCGCGATCGTGGCGGTGGTGGCCATCGCCGTCTCCGGCTACTTCGCCTACATACTGGAGCAGATCGGCATCGACCTGCCGAGCTGGATGCTCGGAGCACCGGGTACCGGTTCCGGGCACAAGGTGGATGTGTTCGCGGCCCTGCTGTGCCTGCTGCTGGCGTTCGTCCTCTCGCGCGGCACCAAGGAGGCCGCTCGGTTCGAGACGGTGCTGGTGGCGGTGAAGCTCGGCATCGTCGCGCTGGTGGTGGCCGCGGGCGCCTTCCACATCTCCGCCGGCAACTTCTCCCCTTTCCTGCCGTTCGGGATCGGGGGCGCGTTCACGGGCGCTGCCACGGCGTTCTTCGCCGTCTACGGGTACGACGCGATGAGTGCGGCGGCGGAGGAGAGCGCCGAGGCGAAGAAGCTGCTGCCGAAGGCCATCGTCATCTCGCTCGCCATCGCCGCCGTCGTCTACCTGCTGGTGTGCGTGGTGCTGCTGGGCATGCAGGACTACCGGCACATCGACACCTCCAGCCCCTTCTCCAGCGCGCTGGAGTCGGTGGGGCTCGGCGCGCTCGGACTGGTGGTCGCGGTCGGTGCGGTGATCGGGGTGACGACCTCCGCGTTCGCCAACATGCTCGCCGTCTCGCGGGTGTGGTACTCGATGAGCCGGGACGGGCTGCTGCCCCGCTACTTCGCCCGCAACCATCCCCGCCGGCATGTGCCGACCCGGGTGATCTGGCCGGTCGGCGTCGGGTCGGCCCTGATCGCCGGGTTCCTGCCGATCAGGGAGGCCGCGGACCTGACCAACATCGGCATCCTGGTGGCGTTCATCGTGGTGGCCGTCGCGATCGTGGTGCTGCGCCGGACCCGCCCCGACCTGCCCCGCGCGTTCCGGACCCCGCTGGTGCCGCTGGTGCCGGCGATCGGGGTGGCCTTCTCCTGCTGGTTGATAGCCAACCTCGACCCGGTGACCTGGCTGCGGTTCGCCGTCTGGATGGCCCTCGGCATGGTGGTCTACGGACTGTTCGGCTTCCGCAACTCGGCGGAGCACCGCCGCACGCCTCTCCCGTCCGACCGACCGTCCGCCGAAGCGAAGGACGACCCACCGCACATCACCACGGACAGCAAGGACACACCTGCCGATGAGTAACACCCCCGCCGCCGAGGCGGTGCGCGCCGCATCGGCGGCCGCCCCGCACCTCGCGTCCGCCTCCCCCACCACCCGGGCCGGATGGCTGAGGGCCGTCGCCGACGCGCTGGAGGCCGAGCGTGCCGTACTGGTCGAGACGGCCGACGCGGAGACCTCCCTCGGGCCGGTCCGGCTCAACGGCGAACTGACGCGTACGACCTTCCAGTTGCGGCTGTTCGCCGATGAGGTGTGCGCCGGGGCGTTCCTGGACGCCCGTATCGACCGGCCGGACCCGCAGTGGCCCACCGGTCCCCGCCCCGACCTGCGCCGTTACCGCGCGGCGCTCGGCCCCGTCCTCGTCTTCGCGGCGAGCAACTTCCCCTTCGCCTTCAGCGTGGCGGGCGGAGACACCGCGTCGGCCTGGGCGGCGGGCTGCCCCGTCGTCGTCAAGGCGCACCCGGGGCATCCTCGGCTCTCCCGCCGTACCGCTGCCGTCGCCCGGCAGGCGCTCGCCGACGCCGGGGCGCCGGAGGGGATGTTCTCCCTCGTCGAGGGTGAGGAGGCGGGCGTCGAGGCGCTGCGCCATCCCGCGCTGGCCGCCGCCGCGTTCACCGGCTCGCAGCGGGGTGGGCTCGCGCTGGCGCGGATCGCCGCCGAACGGGAGCAGCCGATTCCGTTCTACGGTGAGCTGGGCAGCGTCAACCCCGTCGTCGTCAGTCCGGCCGCCGCACGGGCCCGGGGGCAGGAGATCGCCGAGGGGTACGTCGGGTCCCTCACTCAGGGTGCGGGGCAGTTCTGCACCAATCCGGGCCTGCTGTTCGTCCCGTCCTCCGCCGCGGGGCTCGTGGAGGAGATCGCGGCGCGGCTGCGGGAGGTGCCGGGTGCTCCGATGCTGGGGGCGTGGATCGCCAGCGGTTACGCGGACAGCGCCCGGCGGCTCGCGGAACTGCCGGGTGTCCGTACGGTGCTGGGGCCGCGGGACGGGTCGGGCACGGACGAGGGGAACGCACCCGCACCTCGCCTGCTGGCGGCGGACCTGGCCGCGTTCACGGCCGCCGGAGAGGCGGCCTGCGAGGAGTGCTTCGGCCCCCTGGGGCTGGTGGTCACCTACGACGACCTTGCCGCGCTCGCCTCCGTGGTGCCCGCGCTGCCCGGTCAGCTGACGGCGAGTCTGCACGCGGAGCCGTCCGAGGCGGCCGGACTGGGCTCCCTGGCCGAGGCGTTGGCGTCCCGCTGCGGCAGGCTCCTGTGGAACCAGTGGCCGACGGGGGTTTCCGTGACGCACGCGATGCAGCACGGCGGCCCCTTCCCTGCGACCACGGCGCCGGCCACGACGTCGGTCGGTACGGCGGCCGTCGAACGTTTTCTGCGCCCGGTCGCCTACCAGTCCTGTCCTCAGGACCTGTTGCCGCCGCCCCTGCGCGACGACAATCCCTGGGGCGTCCCACAGCGGGTGTCCGGTTGAGGGGCCGGGCCGGGCCGTGCTCGGTACGGGGTGCCATGCTCGGCGAGAGCGGCACACCGACCGGTCGGTCTGTCCGCGAACCCTCCTCCGTGCCCCCGGGCAACCGCTCGGGCGTCCCCTCAGCCGCTCAGGCCCATTCCGGTGTGTTCCGGCCGAGGGGTGAGTTCCGCCGAGGCCGGGCATCGGGTGGACTCCAAGGCGAGGTGGGTCTTGGGCGCGGGCAGCAGTGCGAGGGGGCCGTCCTCGTACACGTCGGCCGGGACATCCGGCATGTGCGCGATGCCGACGGCGTTCGCAGGGCGTTCCGCACTCCACCCGGCCGGCTCCGGATGGCGGGCCGGCACCGGACCGCCCCGCCCCGGCTCCGCCTGTCCCGTCGAGCGCCATCCGCTCTCGGCGGAATCGCCCACAGCACAAGGCATTGTGGGCGGCACCGGATGCAGGCAGGTTGAGCCCATGCAGACTTCTGAGTTCATCGACGTCCTGGACCGGGAAGGCCGTCTGTTCGCGGACGCGGTGGCGCGGGCCGACCCGTCCGCGCCCGTCCCCGCCTGTCCCGACTGGGCGGTGCGGGACCTGGCGTCCCACCTGGGCACGGTGCACCGCTGGGCGACCGGGTTCGTCCGCGAGGGCCGCACCGAACCGGTGCGGCCCTCGGAGCCGTCGGCGCTGCCGGACGCGGAACTCGCGCCATGGCTGCGGGAAGGACACGGCCTGCTGGTCGAAACACTCAGGTCGGCACCCCAGGACCTGTCGTGCTGGACGATTCTGCCCGCACCCTCGCCGCTCGCGTTCTGGTCGCGTCGCCAGGCGCACGAGACGGCGGTGCACCGGGTGGACGCCGAGTCCGCGCTCGGTGTGCCCCTCTCCCCGCTGGACGCCGGTTTCGCGGCCGACGGCATAGACGAACTGCTGCGCGGGTTCTATCCCCGGCGCGGCGTTCCCGCCCCCTTCGCGGCCTCACCGCGGACGCTGTACGTACGGGCAACGGACGTGCCGGGTGCGGCGTGGACCGTGCATCTGGGCGAGCCGCCCCGTGCGGAGGCCGCCGCCGAGGTCCCCGCCGCGCCCGACTGCGTCTACGAGGGCAGGGCCACGGACCTCTACCTGGTGCTGTGGAACCGCCTCCCGCTGTCGGCGATCACCCTCACCGGTGACGAGTCCGTGGCCCACCGCTGGCGCGAACTGTTCAATCCGTGACAGCGACTCCGTCCGCTTCCCGGCCCTCACGACCCTCGCAGCCCACACGCCCCTCACGGCCCTCACGACCCTCGCGGCCCTCACGGTCCCGGGTGCGGGAAAGGGTGTGGTCGCGGTTCTGGGCGCGGTCGCGGGTGTGCCGTGCGGCCACCGCCCGGGCCGCGCCGCCCGCGGCCAGGGCGAATGCCACCAGCAGGGCGCTCACCCACAGGGGCGCGCGGTACCCGTACCCCGCGCCGAGCGCGACGCCGCCCGCCCACGGGCCCAGTGCCGCGCCGATGTTGAGGGCCGCGGTGGCGTAGCCGCCGGCGAGGGTGGGCGCTTCGGCCGCCGCGTACAGGACCTGCGTGATCAGAGTGGTGCCGACGGCGAAGGAGAGGGTGCCCTGTACGAGGACGAGTACGACGGTGGCGACCGGGCTCCCCGCCGTCAGCGCGAACAGCGCCCATCCCGCGCACAACGCGGCGCCGCCGAGGGCCATCAGAAGCATCGGCCGCCGGTCCGCCACCCGGCCGCCCGCGGTGGCCCCGAGGAACGAACCGAGGCCGAAGAGCGCGAGCAGCACGGGTACCCATGCCTCACCGAAATCCGCGACGTCGGTGGCGAGCGGGGCGAGATACGTGAAGGTGCAGAAGGTCGCACCGTTGACCAGGGCGCCCAGCAGCAGCGTCACCAGCAGCCGCGGTCGGCGCAGCGCCCGCAGCTCACCCCGGACGCCATCCGTACCCGTGGGCACACCAGTGGCCGTATGCGCGTCCACACCCGTGGTCGCACTCGCGTCCACACCCGCGGGCCGCGCCGCGTCTCCCGTTCCCGGCAGTGCCCGGACGAGGGCGAGCAGCGCCGGGACGGACACCAGCGCGACGGCCCAGAACGCCGAGCGCCACCCCCACACCTGCCCCAGCAACGCCCCCGCGGGCACTCCGGCGACGCACGCGAGGGTGACGCCGCCCAGCAGGACCGAGGTGGCCCGGCCCTTGGCGTCGGGGGCCACCAGCGCGGTGGCGGCCGTCAGCGCGACGGCGAGGAACCCGGCATTGGCGAGTGCCCCGACCACGCGGGCGGCGACCAGTACCGCGAAGCTGCTGGTCACAGCGCCGACCACGTGCACGAGGACGAAAGCGGCCAGGAACCCCAGCAGCGCCCGGCACCTGTCCCAGTTGCGGCCCAGCACCGCCATCAGCGGGGCGCCGACCACCATTCCCACCGCGAAGGCCGAGGTCAGCAGCCCGGCGGAGGAGACGGAAACCTCCAGATCGGTGGCGAGGTCCGGGATGAGCCCGGACAGCATGAACTCCGACGTCCCCTGTGCGAACACCGCCAGCGCGAGGACGTACAGCACAAATGGCATGAAAAACTCCGCATTTCCCGCTCAAGGAGGAATGCGGCAGGCGCGAGCGCGCGCCCAGCGTCAGGGCGTACCGCGAGGAGAGAGTGCGTCCAGCCGGGCGCGCGGCGGCACCGCCGCGGAAACAGCCCGTGACACGGCGGCCCGATGGCGCACACCTCGCACACGGCACACGCGCGGCACACGCGAAGAGACGCGGCGCGTGCCGGCGGAAGACAGTGCGAAGAAGCCACCGGGGAGCCGGTGGCTACAGTCTGGAAGCCTCGGGACTGGACACGCCCGCACTGTAACCGCACCCCACCGCGGCCGTCGACGGATTTCCGCACCCGCGAAGCGGCACGGCACGGAGTGGTACGGCGTGGTAGGGCCGGCATTGCGGGCCAGGGCACGACACGGCACAGCACGGCAGAGCTACAGTCGCGGGCACCATGAACGACTCCCGCGCGCTCTTCGACTTCGTCTTCCACACCGCGCGTCTGCGCGAGGTGCTGCGCCACAACCGTGCCACCCGTGACCGGCACGAATCGGTGGCCGAGCACTCCTGGCACCTGGCGATGGTCAGCTGGGTGCTCCATGCGGAGTTCGAGCGGGAGAGCGGGCTGTCGCTCGACCTGGAGCGGATGCTGAAGCTGTGCCTGATGCACGACGTGGTCGAGATCGACGCGGGTGACCCTTCGGCGTGGCACACCGCCGACGCCGCCGCACTCAACGAGAAGGCCCGCATGGAGGAGGCTGTGGCCCGCGAGCGATTCGGTACGCTTCCCGAGCCGCTCGGCCCCGAACTGCTCGCGCTGTGGCGGGAGTACGAGGAAGGCGCCACGCCCGAGGCCCGCCTGGTGCGCGGCGTGGACCGGCTCAATCCGGCGCTGATGCGCCTGCTCACCGGACAGGGCTGGTCGGACGTCGGCGCCGACGCCGCGGCACTGGACCGGCTCCAGCTCCCCCGGGTGAGCGTGAGCCCGGCACTGACGGCGCTGTACGAGGAGGTACGGCAGGCCGCGCTCGACCGCGGCCTGCTGCGCCCCTGACGCCCGCCCGGCGTACGCGCCCGCGCCGCACGCCCCCCTGACCCGAGCCGCCCCGCCCCGGGACCGAGCCCGAGGCCCCGCCCCCGGACCCGAGCCCGAGGTCCCGCCCCTTTTCCCGACCCCCTCTTGAGGCCCTTGACCCCGGCCCCGAGCCCCGGCCCGGCCCAGAGCCCGGGCCCAAGCCCGGGCCCGAGCCCGGGCCCGAGCCCCTTACTGTTCACACCCACCAGCCCCGCGTCAGCGGGACCCGGCCACCGGGGCCCACTCCCCGGAGCCGTCACCAGTCGTCCGGTCGAGAACCTCCAGCAGCCGGGCGGTCAGGACCGCGTCGGCGTCCAGCAGCGGGCCCCGGACCGGCCCCGCCGGCAGGCCCCGCGCGTTGAGCAGGGCCTTCACGGCCACGGTGCCCGGCTGGCCGGCCATCACCGCCTCGATGAGCGGCGCAAGTGCCAGATGGCGCCGCGCGGCCAGGGTGTGCCGGCCCGCGTCGTACGCGTCGAGCACCGCACGGGTGTGCGGCGCGGCGACGTTGGCGACGGTGCTCACGCACCCCGCGCCGCCGATGGCCCGCAGCGGGAGGGCGGACTCGTCGCAGCCCGCGTAGTAGGCCAGACCGCTCTCCCCCATCACGCGGGAGGACTTCAGCAGGTCGTACGCGCAGTCCTTCACCCCTCGCACGCGGGGGTGCTCCGCCAGCCGCAGCAGTGTCTCGGCTGTCAGCGCGGTGCCCGTGCGGCCCGGGATGTCGTAGAGGAGCACCGGCAGGCCGGTGGCGTCGGCGACCGTGCGCAGGTGGTGGACGACGGCCTCCTGGGTGGGACGCGAATAGTACGGCGTCACCACCAGCAGGCCGTGCGCCCCCGCGCGCTCCGCGGCGCGGGCCAGAGCGACCGTGCGGCGGGTGTCGCTGGACCCGACCCCCGCCACCACGGTCGCCCGGTCGCCCACCGCCTCCAGCACGGCGCGCAGCAGCACCGTCTTCTCGCTGTCCGAGGTGACGGGGGACTCCCCCGTCGTCCCGCTGGGGACGAGGGCGTCGCAGCCGCCCTCGTCCACCAGATGGACGGCGAGACGCTGGGCGCCCTCGGCGTCCAGCTCTCCGGCGGCGTCGAACGGGGTGACCATGGCGGCGGCGAGGCGGCCGAAGGGGCCTGCGTGGATCGTCGGCATGGGCCGGAGTCTGCGGCCGGCCGGCGGGCCGGGTCCAGATAATTGCCGTGCATCCGCGGGGTAAGCAGCGCTTCACGGTCAACGGTCAACGGTCGAGTCGCAGTCGGCGGTCGCGCGCCCACGACGGCCGGGGAACGCCGCGACGCCGTACCGGTTCGCGGGCGCGGTCAACGGGTGCCGTGCTCTCCCCCGTTCACGTTGAGGACCTGTGCCGTGATGTCGCGGGCCGCCGGGGAGGCGAGGAAGGCGACGGCGCCCGCGATGTCGTCGGGCCTCCCGGGCCGGCCGAGCATCGTGGACTCGATGAGGTGGGCGCGCCGCTCGGGGGTGAGATGGTCACCGAAGAACTCGGTGTCGGCGATGTAACCGGGCGAGACGACATTGGCGGTGATGTCGCGCGGACCCAGTTGCCGGGCCAGGTCCAGGTTCCAGGAGGCGAGGCCCGCCTTGGCCGCGCCGTAGGAACCGGAACCCTTGTCGGCCGCGATCGAGCCGATGCTGACCACCGCGCCGCCCGCGGTGAGGCGGTCCTCGACGGCCTTGGTGGTGAGGGCCGCACTGAGCAGGTTGGCGTCCAGGTTGGCGCGGAAGTCGCGGGCGAAGACCTCCAGCGGCGTCAGCCCGTCCGCGCCCGACCGGCGGAAGTCGGTCTGCCCGCCCGCGTTGTTGACCAGGACGTCCAGCCGGTCCGGCAGCTGGGGCAGCAGCCGCGCCACGGCCTCGGGATCGGTGTGGTCGCAGACCACGGCCCGCGCGCCGATCTCCTTCGCCGCCGCCTCCAAAGGCGCCTGCCGCCGGCCGGTGACGACGACCTCGTCCCCGTTCCGGGCGAAGTGCCGTGCCACGGCGAGACCGATGCCCGTCGCGCCGCCCGTGACCAGGATGGCCCGTGTCATAGTGTCCTCCACAGTAAACATTCAGACCTAAATTTAGAACTAAACGTAAGCCGCAGGGAGGACCCTTGTCAAACGATCAGCCCCTCGACAACCCCTCGTCCGCCTACCCCGTCCAGGAGATCGCCGCGGCCTGGCAGCGCGAACGCCCCGGCACCCCCGTCTCCTCCATCAGGATCGTCACACCACTGTGGCGGCTGGCCAAACTCTTCGGCGACGACCGCCGCCGGGTGCTCGCCCAGGCCGGCGTGGACACCGCCACCCTGGACCTGCTGAGCGTGCTGCGGCGCGCGGGTGAGCCGTACGCGCTCACCACGCGCGAGCTGGCCGCCCGCTCCCTCATCACCGCGGGCGCCATCTCCCAGCGGGTGAGCCGCGCCGAACGCGAGGGCCTGGTCACCCGCCGCCCCGGCGAGAGCCGCCGCCGCTCCGTCGTCGTCGAGCTGACACCCCTCGGCCACGAGGTGGTCGAATCGACCGTCGACCAGGTCCTCACCCGCGAAGCGGACCTGCTGACCGGCCTCACACCCGAACAGCAGAACCAACTCGCCGAGCTTCTGCGTGTCCTGCTGCAGGACGTCCAACGCCGCCTCGGCGACACCCGATTGAGCCAAGTGGGAGAGAAGGACGACTGAGAGACCGAGGACTGTCGACCCTACTTTCACTGTAGTAACTTCGAGTGACCACACCGCGGGCAGAGAGCTGAGAGATCCGTTGCGTATGAACAAGCAGGCGAGCACAGCAATGTGGACCGCAGGAGCCGTCGCCGCGGCCCTGCTGCTCGGCGCGTGCGGAAGCGATGGGGGCGGCTCGAAGGGGGAGATCAAGGGAGCGGGGGACGGCGGCAAGGCCGCCAAGTCCGCCACCCCGCGCGAGAGCTCGGCCCCGTCCCCCGGCGCCGAGCCCCCCTCCGAGATCAAGCTGGCGAAGGACGCCAAGAATGTCTTCGAGGACGCCAAGACGGGCGACCCGAAGAAGGATGCTGTCCTGGCGGACAATCAGCGGCGGATCAATGCCATTGACCGGGTGATCACCACGGGAAAAGACCCCGACCTGGTGAAGAAGTACGCCAAGGGGAAGTCGCTGCTCGCTGCGGACAAATACATCCTGGAAGCAAACAGGGACCGGCAGAGCTGGGCGGGTGTGACCCGTTACTACGACCAGAAGGTCGAGATGGTGAGCGACACCGTGGCTCAGATCTCCTTCTGTATCGACGAGAGCAAGGCGAAGAACAAGGTTCTCAAGACCGGAAAGCTCGAACCGAACGACGGGGGCGCCTTGAACTACATCTTCACCAGGCTCCGGATGGAGCGAAACACGGACGGAGTGTGGCAAGCGACGTCAGGTTCCGAGACCGCGAAGGCCAAAAAATGCATGGAGTGATCCGGAAGAACTCAGTCGTCGTACTGGCAACGGGACTCATCTTCGTAGCCTCGGCTGCCGCGCACGCGGGCCCGAAGGGTTCCGGATCAAGCAGGGCTTCCGGAGGGACCGACGGCCCCGACATCACCGCCGGCGTATCCCGCGTGCAGATCACCGGCGGGGCCGGTGGTGGCGGTTCCAAGGAGACCGTGAAGCTGACTCCGCAGAATTCCAACTGGGAGCCTCCCGCGTGCTGGTACGAGCCGAAGACCTCTCCGAAGGAGGTGAAGGAGACGATCGAGAGCCTGGAGCCGCCGAAGCGGAAGCCGAAGAAGGAGAAGGAGTCCGGCACGATCTTCGACGATCTCGAGGACAGTAACCAGGACATCGCGGACGCGGTGTCCAAGCAGGCGGCCAACGCTTACAAGGACTACTACCAGATCGACAAGTACAAGAAGCACCTCGACGAGGAGGGCAAGGGGATGTTCTGGGAAGGGGTCAAGAACCCCGACCGCAAGGACGATCCCGAGGCCGACAAGTGCAGTCAGCACGCCTACTGGGTGCCGGAGGGCGAGAAGCCCAAGGACGTACCGCTGGCGGTGAGTCCGAAGGTGCTGGCCGAGTACGCCTACGAGCGGCTGCCCATTCCGCGGACCGAGATTTCGATGAACCCGGAGGGCAGGCAGACGGTCAACCTGGACACCTGGGTGTGGGCGGACAAGGCGAAGTTCAAGCCGGTGAGTGTGACCGCCTCGCTCGACAACCCCGAACTCTCCGTGACCACCACCGCCACCCCGGTCTCCCTCACCCTCGAACCCGGAACCGAGAACGCCAGGGTCTTCCCGGCCTCCGGAAAATGCACCGATCTGGGTGAGCCGTACAAGCGGGGGAAGAAGGACCGGACGCCGCCCTGTGGGGTCAGGTATCTGCGGGCGACCGGGGAGAGCGGGTCCTACCCGCTGAAGGCCACCCTCACCTGGAAGGTGTCCTGGACGAGCACGGACGGCGACGGAGAGAGCCTGCCGTCCGGCTCCTTCAGCACCACCCGCGACGTGACGGTGAAGGAGATCCAGTCCATCGTCCGCGACTGACCGCGACCGACGAGGACCCACTGCCGGGGCGGGCCGGGAGGCACCGTGCCGGAACCGGCCGGGAGGCACCGTGCCGGGACCGGCGGGCGGGGGGACGCACCGCGGCGCCTGCCTGTGACCCGGCCGGGGACTGGCAGGCGCCGCGGTGTCCGTACGCCCTTGTACGGAAGCAGGGGGTCAGACGGTCAGGGCGCGGTCCGTGGGGCGAATGGGGGCGTGGAGGGTGCTGGCCTCGCCGGTCAGGTAGCGGTCCACCGCCTTGGCCGCCGAGCGGCCCTCCGCGATGGCCCAGACGATGAGCGACTGGCCGCGGCCGGCGTCCCCGGCGACGAAGACGCCGGGGACGTTCGTGGCGTAGTCGCCGTCCCGTGCGATGTTGCCCCGCGCGTCGAGGTCGACGCCGAACTGCTCGACCAGGCCGTTGGCCCGGTCGACGCCGGTGAAGCCCATGGCGAGGGTGACCAGTTGGGCGGGGATGCGGCGCTCCGTGCCGGGCTTGGGCTCCAGTTTGCCGTCCACCATCTCCACCTCCACCAGGTGCAGCCACTGGACGTTGCCGTCCTCGTCGCCCTCGAAGTGGGTGGTGTTGACGGAGTACACCCTCTCGCCGCCCTCCTCGTGGGCGGAGGTCACCTTGTAGAGCATGGGGTAGGTCGGCCACGGCTGGCGGGCCGGGTCCCGCTCCTCGCCCGGCTTGGGCATGATCTCCAGTTGGGTGACGGAGGCGGCGCCCTGCCGGTGGGCCGTACCGACGCAGTCGGCGCCGGTGTCGCCGCCGCCGATGACGACGACGTGCTTGCCCTCGGCGGTGAGGGGCGGGGTGACGAAGTCGCCCTCCTGCACCTTGTTGGCCAGCGGCAGGTACTCCATGGCCTGGTGGATGCCGTTGAGTTCGCGGCCGGGTACGGGCAGGTCGCGGGGGGTGGTGGCGCCCGCAGCGATGACCACCGCGTCGTACCGCTTGCGCAGCTTGCGCGCGTCGATGTCGCGGCCGATCTCCACGCCCGTGCGGAACTTGGTGCCCTCCGCGCGCATCTGCTCGATGCGGCGGTTGATGTGCCGCTTCTCCATCTTGAACTCGGGGATGCCGTAGCGCAGCAGCCCGCCGATGCGGTCGGCGCGCTCGTAGACGGCCACCGTGTGCCCGGCGCGGGTCAGCTGCTGGGCGGCGGCCAGTCCGGAGGGGCCGGAGCCGATGACGGCGACCGTCTTGCCGGACAGCCGCTCCGGGGGCTGCGGGGTGACGCCGCCGGACTCCCACGCCTTGTCGATGATGGAGACCTCGACGTTCTTGATGGTGACCGGCGGCTGGTTGATGCCCAGCACGCACGCCGACTCGCAGGGGGCGGGGCACAGCCGCCCGGTGAACTCGGGGAAGTTGTTGGTGGCGTGCAGGCGTTCGGAGGCCGCCGTCCAGTCGCCGCGGTAGGCGTAGTCGTTCCACTCGGGGATCAGGTTCCCCAGCGGGCAGCCGTTGTGGCAGAAGGGGATGCCGCAGTCCATGCAGCGCCCGGCCTGCTTGCTGATGATGGGCAGCAGGGAGCCGGGGACGTAGACCTCGTTCCAGTCCTTGACGCGCTCCTCGACCGGGCGGGTCTGTGCGATCTGGCGGTCGGTGGTCAGGAAGCCCTTGGGGTCAGCCATGGGTCGCCGCCTCCATCATCTTCTCGTGGGTCTCGGTTTCGGAGAGTCCCGCTCGCTCGGCGGCGTCCTTGGCGGCGAGCACGGCCTTGTACGTGGCGGGCAGGACCTTCCGGAAGCGGGTGAGCGCGCCGCCGGGTCCGTCCCAGTCGGCGAGGAGGGCGGCGGCCACGGTGGAGCCGGTCTCCTCCTGGTGGCGGCGCACCACGTCGTGCAGCCACGTCCTGTCCTCGTCGGTCAGCTCCTCGACGGCGTCGCGCAGCCCGGCGTTGACGTTGGCCAGGTCGAGGTCGATGACGTACGCGGTGCCGCCGGACATGCCGGCGCCGAAGTTGCGGCCGGTGGAGCCCAGGACGACGGCCGCGCCGCCGGTCATGTACTCGCAGCCGTGGTCGCCCACTCCCTCGGAGACGACCAGCGCGCCGGAGTTGCGGACGCAGAAGCGTTCGCCGACCCGGCCGCGGAGGAAGATCTCGCCGCCGGTGGCGCCGTAGGCGAGGGTGTTGCCGGCGATGGTGGAGTACTCGGCCAGGTGGTCGGCGGCCCGGTCGGGGCGGACGACGATGCGGCCGCCGGAGAGGCCCTTGCCGACGTAGTCGTTGGCGTCGCCCTCCAGCCGCAGGGTGATGCCGCGCGGGACGAAGGCGCCGAAGGACTGGCCGGCGGAGCCGGTGAACGTGATGTCGATGGTGTCGTCGGGCAGTCCCGCGCCGCCGAACTTCTTCGTCACCTCGTGGCCGAGCATGGTGCCGACGGTGCGGTTGACGTTGCGGATTGAGACCTGGGCGCGGACCGGCTGGGCGCTTTCGGCGGTGTCGGCCTGGAGCGCGTCGGCGGCCAGCTTGACCAGCTGGTTGTCGAGCGCCTTCTCCAGGCCGTGGTCCTGGGCGGTGGCCTGGTGGCGGACGGCGCCCTCGGGCAGCTCGGGCACGTGCAGCAGCGGCGCCAGGTCGAAGCCCTGGGCCTTCCAGTGGTCGACGGCCCGGGAGGTGTCGAGCAGTTCGGTGTGGCCGATGGCCTCGTCCAGGGTGCGGAAGCCCAGCTCGGCCAGGAGTTCGCGGACCTCTTCGGCGATGAACTCGAAGAAGTTGACGACGTACTCGGCCTTGCCGCTGTAGCGCTCGCGCAGCGTGGGGTTCTGGGTGGCGATGCCGACGGGGCAGGTGTCCAGGTGGCACACCCGCATCATCACGCAGCCGGAGACGACCAGCGGCGCGGTGGCGAAGCCGTACTCCTCGGCGCCCAGCAGCGCGGCGATGATCACGTCGCGGCCGGTCTTGAGCTGTCCGTCGGTCTGCACCACGATCCGGTCGCGCAGCCCGTTGAGCAGCAGCGTCTGCTGGGTCTCGGCCAGGCCCAGCTCCCAGGGGCCGCCCGCGTGCTTGAGGGAGGTCAGCGGGGAGGCGCCGGTGCCGCCGTCGTGGCCGGAGATGAGCACGACGTCCGCGTGGGCCTTGCTGACGCCCGCGGCCACCGTACCGACGCCGACCTCGCTCACCAGCTTCACGTGGATGCGGGCGGCCGGGTTGGCGTTCTTCAGGTCGTGGATGAGCTGGGCGAGGTCCTCGATGGAGTAGATGTCGTGGTGCGGCGGCGGCGAGATGAGGCCGACGCCGGGCGTGGAGTGCCGGGTCCTGGCCACCCACGGGTAGACCTTGTGGCCGGGCAGCTGTCCGCCCTCGCCGGGCTTGGCGCCCTGGGCCATCTTGATCTGGATGTCGTCGGCGTTGACGAGGTACTCGGAGGTGACGCCGAACCGGCCGGAGGCGACCTGCTTGATGGCGGAGCGCCGTGCCGGGTCGTACAGGCGCTCGGGATCCTCGCCGCCCTCGCCGGTGTTGGACTTGCCGCCGAGCCGGTTCATGGCGATGGCCAGCGTCTCGTGCGCCTCCTGCGAGATGGAGCCGTAGGACATGGCGCCGGTGGAGAACCGCTTGACGATCTCGCTCGCGGGCTCGACCTCCTCGACCGGGATCGAGGGACGGTCGCTCTTGAGGCCGAAGAGGCCGCGCAGTGTCATCAGCCGCTCGGACTGCTCGTCCACGCGCCGCGTGTACTGCTTGAAGATGTCATAGCGGCGCTGCCGGGTGGAGTGCTGGAGGCGGAAGACGGTCTCCGGGTCGAACAGGTGGGGCTCGCCCTCGCGGCGCCACTGGTACTCGCCGCCGATGTCCAGCGTGCGGTGCGCCGGCGCGATGCCGGAGGAGGGGTAGGCCTTGGTGTGCCGGGCGGCGACCTCCTTGGCGATGACGTCGATCCCGGCGCCGCCGATCTTGGTGGTGGTGCCGTGGAAGTAGCGGTCGACGAACTCCTGGTCGAGACCGACGGCCTCGAAGACCTGGGCGCCCCGGTAGGAGGCGACGGTGGAGATGCCCATCTTGGACATCACCTTCAGCACGCCCTTGCCGAGCGCGTAGATGAGGTTGCGGATGGCCTGCTCGGGGGTCAGCTCCTCGCCGGCGCCGGGCAGGAAGGTGCCGGCACGGACCAGGTCCTCCACGGACTCCATGGCCAGGTAGGGGTTGACCGCGGCGGCGCCGTAGCCGATGAGCAGCGCCACATGGTGGACCTCGCGCACGTCACCGGCCTCCACCAGCAGCCCGACCTGGGTGCGCTGCTTGGTGCGGATGAGGTGGTGGTGCACGGCGGAGGTGAGCAGCAGTGAGGGGATCGGCGCGTGCTCGGCGTCCGAGTGGCGGTCGGACAGCACGATGAGCCGGGCTCCCGACTCGATCGCCGCGTCGGCCTCCGCACAGATCTGCTCGATCCGGGCCGCGAGGCCGTCCCCTCCTTCGGCGACACGGTAGAGCCCGGAGAGCGTGGCGGACTTGAAGCCCGGCATGTCGCCGTCGGCGTTGACGTGGATGAGCTTGGCCAGCTCGTCGTTGTCGATGACGGGGAACGGCAGCGTCACACTGCGGCAGGAGGCCGCGGTGGGCTCCAGCAGGTTGCCCTGCGGGCCCAGCGACGAGTACAGCGAGGTGACCAGTTCCTCGCGGATGGCGTCCAGCGGCGGGTTGGTGACCTGCGCGAACAGCTGGGTGAAGTAGTCGAAGATCAGCCGGGGCCGCTCCGAGAGCGCGGCGATGGGCGAGTCGGTGCCCATGGAGCCGATCGGCTCGGCGCCGGTGCGGGCCATCGGGGCGAGCAGGACGCGCAGCTCCTCCTCGGTGTAGCCGAAGGTCTGCTGGCGGCGGGTGACCGAGGCGTGGGTGTGCACGATGTGCTCGCGCTCGGGGAGGTCGGCCAGCTCGATGAGGCCGGCGTCCAGCCACTCCTGGTAGGGGTGCTCGGCGGCGAGCTGGGCCTTGATCTCGTCGTCCTCGATGATGCGGCGCTCGGCGGTGTCCACGAGGAACATCCGGCCGGGCTGGAGGCGGCCTTTGCGCACCACCTTGGTGGGGTCGATGTCGAGGACGCCGACCTCGGAGGCGAGGACGACGAGCCCGTCGTCGGTGACCCAGTAGCGGCCGGGGCGCAGTCCGTTGCGGTCGAGAACGGCGCCGACCTGGGTGCCGTCGGTGAAGGTGACGCAGGCGGGGCCGTCCCAGGGCTCCATCATCGTGGAGTGGTACTGGTAGAAGGCGCGGCGGGCGGGGTCCATGGAGTCCTGCGACTCGGCGGACTCCCACGCCTCGGGCACCATCATCAGGACCGAGTGCGGCAGCGAACGGCCGCCGAGGTGGAGGAGTTCCAGCACCTCGTCGAAGGTGGCGGAGTCGGAGGCGCCCGGGGTGTTGATCGGGAAGATGCGCTCCAGCGTCTCGTGGTCCCCGAACAGCCTGGAGGCCAGCTGCGACTCGCGGGCCCGCATCCAGTTGCGGTTGCCCTGCACGGTGTTGATCTCGCCGTTGTGCGCGACGAACCGGTAGGGGTGGGCCAGCGGCCAGCTCGGGAAGGTGTTGGTGGAGAAGCGCGAGTGCACCAGCGCGATGGCGGTGGCGAAGCGCCGGTCCGACAGGTCGGGGAAGAACGGCTCCAGCTGCCCGGTCGTCAGCATGCCCTTGTAGACGAGGGTGCGGGCGGACAGCGAGGGGAAATAGACCCCGGCCTCGCGCTCGGCGCGCTTGCGCAGCACGAACGCGAGCCGGTCCAGCGCGATGCCCTCGCGCCCGCCCTCGGTTCCCCCGGACTCCGTCTGGGAGGTGCCCCCAGCGACGAACAGCTGGCGGAAGGTGGGCATGGTGGCGCGGGCGCCGGGGCCCAGCAGCTCGGGCGCGACGGGCACCTCGCGCCAGCCGAGCACGGTCAGGCCCTCCTCGGACGCCAGCGTCTCGATGTGTGAGACGGCGGCCGCGGTGGCCTCGGCGTCGTCCTCCTCGGGCGGCAGGAAGGCGGTGCCCACGGCGTACGCGCCGCGCTCGGGCAGGGGGAAGGAGACGTTCTCGCGCAGGAAGGCGTCGGGGACCTGGAGCAGGATGCCGGCGCCGTCGCCGGTGTCCGGGTCCGAGCCCGTGGCGCCCCGGTGCTCCAGGTTGCGGAGCACGGTCAGCGCCTTTTCGACCAGGTCGTGACTGGCCTCACCGGTCAGGGTCGCCACGAAGCCGACACCGCAGGCGTCGTGCTCGTATCGGGGGTCGTACATGCCCTGCTTGGCAGGGCGGTGGGCGGCCCAGTCCGCTGTCGGCACAGCACGCATCGGCAGCTCCCGTCGTCTCGTGGCAGTGGTACGTACCGAGGGACGACGCTGGCCCTCATGTGGCTGAAAATTTTCGTGCAGATTACAGGGTGACCGACTTCCCGGAAAGTGGAAGAGGCATCTCGCGATGCGGACATGGAGCGCTGTGGGCGCGGCCATGCCGGGTGGTCGGTCCTTGTGGGACCTGCACGGGAGGTGGGGCCGGGTGGACCCCGAACCATGGGGGACGCCTCCCGCCGTCAGCCGGGGGAGGCCGCACCCACGCGGCTTTGCGTGAGGTGGATGGCGCGGGCTTCATTGCCAGCGGCGTTACAGACTTCTGCCCAGCCCGGCGCCGGATGAAACCGCCGGGTAACACGCGGATCATGCACCGGGAGGCCGCCCCGGCGCTGTGACCCGCACCACGCCGACCGCGGCGGGGGCGGCTCCCACCGCGGCGCCTCCTCGACGCTCTCTCGAGGACCTCTCGACGATCTCTCCATGATCCCTCGATGGCCGGGCCTCCGCCGGCCTCACCCGCAAGGATGAGCCGCGGTGCTCCGGGTGGGTGAGCAGGGCCACCCGGACCTCGTCCGCCTGTCCGCCGCGCCACAGGCCCCCTCCCCCGCGTGGCGTCCTTCCCCTCCTCCTCCCCGAGCGGACTTCTCCACCGCGGGTCCGCGTCCGCCCGTCCCGCGCACCTCTTGACAGGGCGGTACGCCGAACCGACCATCCGGTAACACCCGTCGCGGCTGTCACCCCCGCAGCCGTCCCGGACCAGGGAGCAGCATGTCCGACGGCGGACCTCGCGGCACCCCGCCGCCCCGCACCCCGGCGGCGCGCAGGCGGGCGCTCGGGCTCGACCGCGGCGCCTGGTTCCTGCTGGTCCCCGCGCTGCTGCCGATCCTGGTGCTGAGCGTGGGGCCGCTGCTGTACGCCGTCGCCCTCTCCTTCACCGACGCCCGGTTCGGACGCACGGTCGAGACGGACTTCACCGGCGCCGCCAACTTCGCCGACCTGCGGCTGGACCCGCTCTTCTGGGAGTCGTTCCGCCTCGGCCTCGTCTGGTCCCTGAGCGTCACCGCGCTGCAACTGCTGCTGGGCCTGGGCCTGGCCCTGCTGCTCGACCAGAACCTCCGCTTCGGCTGGCTGGCCCGCACCCTGGCGCTGGTGCCCTGGGCGATGCCGGAGGTCGTCGTCGGCCTCATGTGGCGGCTCGTCTACCACCAGGACGCCGGGATCCTCAACGAGACGCTGCGCCGGCTGGGGGTGCTCGGCCCGGACTCGGGGAACATCGACTGGCTGACGGACCTGTCGCTGGCGCTGCCCGCCGTCGTCCTCGTCGGCGTCTGGGCGGGCATGCCGCTGACGACCGTCGTCCTGCTGGCCGGGCTGCAGAACGTCCCCCGCGAACTGGCCGAGGCCGCGCACCTGGACGGAGCGGGGGTCTGGCGGCGGTTCGCCTCGGTGACCTGGCCCGCGCTGCGGCCGGTGGCCCTGTCCATCACCGCCCTCAACCTCATCTGGAACCTCAACTCCTTCGGCCTGGTCTACGTGCTCACCCAGGGCGGTCCCGGCGGAAAGACCCGGCTGCCGTCGCTCTTCGTCTACGAAGAAGCATTCACATACGGCCAGTTCGGTTACGCCGCCGCGATGGGCGTGGTGCTGACCGCCGTCGTCGCCGTGTGCCTCACGGTGTTCCTGCGCAAGAGCCTGAGGGAGACCGCGCCATGAATGAGACGAGCGCCATGAGCCCGGCGACCGGCCCGAGCGGTCCCTCCGGCCCGAGCGGTCCCCCCGGCCGGAGTGGTCCGACCGGCCCGAGTGGTCCGACCGGTCCGAACGGCGCGGCCGGCACGCGTGCGCGGGGGTGGCGGCGGGCGGGACGCGCCGGACAGTACGCGGGGCTGCTGTGCTACCTCGTCTTCCTCGCCTTCCCCCTGGCGTGGCTGGTCTCCACCTCGCTCAAGTCACCGCAGGAGCTGGGAGAGGCCGCCCCGGCCTGGCTCCCGCGCCGGCCCACGCTGGAGAACTTCCGTGCCGCGTTCGAGGCGCAGCCGCTGGCCCGCTCGGCGCTCAACAGCCTGGTCGTCGCGGGCGGGGCGACGCTCGTCTCCGTCGCGCTGGCGCTGCCCGCCGCCTACGTCCTGGCCCGGCACCGCTCCCGGATCGGCCGCGCGGCCAACGCCTGGGTCCTGGTCAGCCAGATGTTCCCGTTCGTCCTGGTGATCATCCCGCTGTTCCTGGTGCTGAAGAACCTGCACCTGATCGACTCCTTGGGCGGACTGGCCCTGGTGTACGTCGTGTGGAACCTGCCGTTCTCGCTGTGGATGCTCCAGGGCTATGTGAAGGCGGTGCCCGTCTCGCTGGAGGAGGCGGCGGCGGTGGACGGGGCGGGCCGGGTGCGGGTCCTGCGCAGTGTCGTCCTGCCGCTGCTGGCGCCGGGCCTGGTGGCGACGCTGATGTTCTCCTTCGTCACCGCCTGGAACGAGTTCTTCTTCGCCCTCGTCCTGCTCAAGTCCCCCGGGAACCAGACGATGTCCGTGATCCTCACCCGCTTCCTCGGCGCCGAGGGCGTGGCCGACCTCGGCCCGCTGGCCGCCGCCTCGCTGCTCGCGACGGTCCCCGGCCTGCTCTTCTTCACCCTGCTCCAGCGGCGGCTGACCACCCGGCTGCCGGCGGGGGCGGTGAAGGGCTGATGCGGCGTACCCCCTGGCCACACGGGACCGTACGCGGTGGGCCGCGCCCTGCTCCGGCAGGCGGTGGACCGCGCCTCTCCCCGGGGCGCGGTGGGCCGCGCCTCTCCCCGGGGCGCGGAGCCCTGCGTGGTGTCCTGGCCGCCCTGCTGGTCTGCGCGCTGCTCCCCTCCTGCGGGAGCGGCGACGACGGCGACGGGGACGGCACCGTCACCCTCGACTACTACAGCCTGGCCTGGCAGAAGGAGTCCGTGGCCGCCAACAGGAAGCTGGTCGCCCGGTGGAACCGGACCCACTCGCGGGTCAAGGTCCGCTACGTGCAGGGCAGCTGGGACACCGTCCACGACCACCTGCTGACCTCGTTCGAAGGCGGCGAGGCCCCCGACGTCCTCCACGACGACGCCGGTGACCTGACCGATTTCGCCTACGGCGGCTACCTCGCCGACCTGCGCCCCTACCTGCCCCGCGGGACGCGTACCGGCATCCCGCGGCAGAGCTGGGACGCGGTCACCATGAACGGCGGCCGCGTCTACGGGGTGCCGTTCCTCCAGGAGCCCAAGGTCATCCTCGCCGACAAGCGCCTGCTGGAGCGCTCCGGGGTGCGTCTTCCGACGCCCCGCGCCCCCTGGACCTGGCGCGAGTTCGAGAACGCCGCCCGGAGGCTGACGCTGGATGGGGACCGCGACGGCAGGCCCGAACGGTACGGCACCGTCTGGCCGATGAAGGAGCCGGTCGACCAGTCCGTCAACCTGGCGCTGTCCACCGGCGGACGCGTCCTCACCACGCGGCGGACCGGCGACGGCGTCGAGAACGCCGTCCGGTTCGCGGACCGCGACGCTGCGGTGAGCGCGCTCATCCGCCGGCAGATCGACGAGGACCGCACCGCACCGCGCAGCGGTCTGGGAATGGCGGGCTCCGACACGCTGCCCGGCTTCTTCGCCGGCCGCTACGCGATGGTTCCGCTCAACTTCTCCTTCCGGCAGCAGGTGCGCCAACAGGCACCGGACGGCTTCGCGTGGACCGTGCTGCCGCTGCCGCGCGGTGAGCGGCCCGGCGGCCATGTCCAGGGCGTCGTGCCGCAGACGCTCTCGGTGGCGCAAGAGAGCCGGCACAAGCGGGCCGCCGCCGCGTTCGTCGCGTATCTGGCGAGCCCGGCGCACCAGGCCGCCCTCGCCAAGGGCGACTGGCTGCTGCCCACCGCGACGACGGCGCTGCGGGACCCGGCGCTCAACCGGCGCGCGGACGGCTGGCGTACGGGCACCGCACTGGCCCGCACCCTGCGCCCCTCGCCGGCACTGGGGGTGCGGGGGTACACGGAGTGGTCCGACAAGATCGCCACGCCCGCCTTCCAGCGCTACTACCGCGCCGACCTGGACCTGAAGGGCCTGCAAAAGACACTGGTGGACGACGGAAACCGGGTCCTGAACCGCTACCAGCGGTGACGCGTGACCAGAGGTGACGCGTGCCGAGGGGACGCGCACGTGCCGGTGCGGCGAGGACCGCCCGGCGGCGCGCCGCTACCCCACCGCCACCCCGAACAGCGCGCCCAGCCCGTAGGTGACGCCGGCCGCGGCGGCGCCCAGCCCCAGCTGCCGCAGCCCGCTGAACCACCACGGCCGGGCGGTGACCCGGGCGACGACGGCCCCGCAGAGGAAGAGTCCGAGCAGTGCCAGCACCACGGCGGGCCACAGCACCGTCGTCCCGAAGAGGTACGGCAGGACGGGCAGCACCGCGCCGGCGGAGAACGAGATGAACGAGGAGACGGCCGCGACGGCCGGCGAGGGCAGGTCGGACGGGTCGATGCCCAGCTCCTCCCGCGCGTGTATCTCCAGGGCCTGTTCCGGGTCCCGGTGCAGCTGCTCGGCGACCTGGAGCGCGAGCCGGGCGTCCACGCCGCGCGCCTCGTAGAGCGCGGCCAGCTCCCTGACCTCCTCCCGGGGGCTGCGGCGCAGCTCCCGGCGCTCGACCTCCAGTTCGGCCAGGACCAGTTCGCGCTGGGAGGCGACGGAGGTGTACTCCCCGGCGGCCATGGAGAAGGCACCCGCCGCCAGTCCGGCGAGACCGGAGATGACGATCGTCTGCGGCGCCGCGGAACTGCCCGCCACACCCGTCATCAGACCGAGGTTGGAGACCAGCCCGTCCATCGCGCCGAACACGGCCGGCCGCAGCCAGCCGCCGTTGACGTCGCGGTGGGTGTGGTTGTCGCGGTGGGCGACGTGGGTCGGGTCTGAGACTCCGGCTTCGGACATGGCCGGTACGGCTCCTTCGCTGGGGACGGCGCGCGCCCGTCGAGGACGCGCCGGCGCACACCCTGTCCGGGGTGCGCCGATGGTCGAAGCGTAGGCCCCGGACGCCCTCGGCTGCCAGCAAGGAAGGCCGTACTTACCCCGCTGACCTGCGGTTTTCCCCGCCGCCCGGGGAGCTGTCCGAGTCCTTGCCCCGCAGCGCCTCCCCCAGCTCGTCCAGCACGAGGTCATCCCGGTCCACGCGGCCCGTCCGGTAGGCGGCACGGCCGACCATGTGCGCGGCCACCGGCGAGGTCACCAGTTGGAAGAGGCCGACCAGCAGCAGGATGCCCAGGTCGACCGCGCTGCGCAGCCGCAGACCCGAGCCGATCAGCACGAGCAGCAGGCCGAAGGACTGCGGTTTGGTCGCGGCGTGCATCCGGGTCAGGACGTCAGGGAGCCGCAGCAGCCCGATCCCGGCCAGCAGGCACAGCACGGCGCCCGCCAGCATGCAGCCGGCCCCGGCCACATCGGCGACCCGAATCCAGCTCATCGCGCCTCCTCGCCGGTTTCCTGGCTCTCGTCGGCATCGGCGGTTCCCGCCTCGTCCCGCAGCGCCATGAAGCGGGCGACGCCGACCGAACCGGTGAAGCCGAGGAAGGAGAGCACCAGCAGCACCGGAAGGTAGAAGGCGTTGCCCCGTTCCGCCGTCTGCAGGCCGATCCCGGCCATGACGACGGCGACCAGGGCGTCCAGCGCGACGGCCCGGTCCAGGGTGGAGGGCCCCAGCACCAGGCGCAGGGTGACCATCAGCCCGGCGGCCAGCAGGATGGCCGCGATCAGCACGGCCGTCACCTCCACCGGCCGAACACCTCCTCCGCGCTCTCGGAGGCGCGCAGCGCGTCGATGTCGGCGGGTGTGCCGAAGGCCAGGACGACCCGGGTCTCCAGCCGCAGCGCGTCCCGCCGGGCCCGCTCGCGCTCCTCCTCCCGCTCCCCGCCCAGGACGTGCAGGTAGAGGGTCCCTGATCTGCGGTCCACCTCCAGGACCGTGCTGCCGGGTACGGCGGTGACGGCGATGGCCGTCGCCGTCATCATCAGATCGCCGGGGCAGCGCATCCTGACGCCGAGCACGGCGCAGCGGGGAGGGCCGGGGGCGAGGATGTAGCGGTTGATCCGCCAGCTGGAGACCACCAGGTCCAGCGCGAAGCGGGTGGCGAAGCGCAGGATGCCGAGGGGGTGGGCGCGGGCCTGCTTCTCGATGGGCGGCAGTGGGAAGACGAGGACGACGAACAGGGCCACGAGCACCCCGGTCACGATGTTGGCGGGGGTCGGGGTGCCCCACAGCAGCATCCACAGCAGGGTCAGTCCGAGCACCATGGGCCATTGGGTGGCGCGCAGCCTGCTGGCCTCCGGCAGGCGCTGGGGAGAGGTCATCCGTGGGTCACCGCCTCCACGTAGGGGGTCCGCTCGATCAGTTCGTCCGCCGCGCGGTCGGTCAGGGAGAAGAGGGGGCCCGCCAGGACGGTGAAGGCGAGTCCGAACAGTACGAGGGCTCCGGTCGCGGCGGTCATGCTGAGGGGCAGCGAGGCGCTGGTGGTGATCTCCTGGCCGCCGAAGGTCGCCGTCCCCCGCCGCGCGGGCGACACGGTCCGGCCGGAGCCGCGGGAGCGGGCACGCCGGCGGCCGTTCCCGCCCTTGTCCCGCGCGCTTTTCCCGGGCCTCACCGGCTCCCCGGGCCTCGCCGGCTTCCCCGGCTCTTCCCGCGCTCCGGGCTGCTCCGGCTCTTCGCGGGCTCCGGGCTGCTCCGGCTTCCGCCGCCGGTCCTCCCGCCTGCCCTCCCCCGGTTCGTCCTGCTCCGGTTCGTCCTGCTCCGGGACGTCCTCCTCGGCGCCCTCCAGCACCGTGCCCGCCACGCACATCGCGGGGCCCGGCTCCCGCCAGAAGGCGAGGTTCCACGCCTTGGCGAGCGCGTACAGGGTGAGCAGGCTGGTCGCCGTACCGCCGCCGATCAGCACATAGGCGAGGGCTCCCCCGTCGGCCACGCCCGCGCGCAGCAGCCCGAACTTGCCGAGGAAGCCGGAGAGCGGGGGGATGCCGGCCAGGTTCATCGCGGGGACGAAGAACAGCACGGCCAGCAGCGGCGAGAGCCGGGCGAGACCGCCGAGGCTGAGCAGATCGGTCGTCCCGCTGCGGCGTTCGACCAGGCCGGCGACGAGGAAGAGGGTGGTCTGCACGGTGATGTGGTGCGCGACGTAGAAGACCGCGCCGGAGATGCCTTGGTGGGTGGCCAGGGCGATACCGAAGACCATGTAACCCATGTGGCTGACCAGGGTGAAGGACAGCAGCCGCTTCAGGTCGGTCTGGGCGACGGCGCCGAGGATGCCCACCAGGAGGGACAGCAGCGCGAGGACCATCAGTACGGTACCGACGCGGTGCCCGGGGAAGAGCAGCGTCTGGGTCCGCAGCATCGCGTAGACGCCCACTTTGGTCAGCAGTCCGGCGAAGACGGCGGTCACGGGGGCGGGTGCCGTCGGATAGGAGTCGGGCAGCCAGGCGGCCAGCGGGAAGACGGCGGCCTTGAGTGCGAAGACGCCGAGCAGCGCGATCTGGATGACCAGGGCCACACGGTCGGGCAGCGCGTCGAGCCGAGCCGGGAGCTGGGCCATGGTGACGGTGCCGGCGGCGGCGTAGACCGTGGCGACGGCCGCCAGGAACAGCATCGAGGACAGCAGCGAGACGATGGCGTACGTGGCCCCCGCCCGGATGCGCGGCAGCGTCCCGCCGATGGTCATCAGCACGTAGCTGGCGGTCAGCATCAGCTCGAAGCCGACGTAGAGGTTGAACAGGTCGCCCGCCAGGAAGGTGTCCGAGACGCCCGCGACCAGCACCAGGTAGGAGGGGTGGAAGACGGACAGCGGGGTGGCCTCGTCGCTGTCGGCCATGCCCTGGCCGACGGAGTAGACGAACACGCACAGCGTCACCGAGGAGGCGATCACCAGCATCAGCGCCGACAGCCGGTCGGCGACCAGCACGATCCCCACCGGGGGCGCCCAGCCGCCCGCGAACATCACCTGCGGCCCGTGCCGGTCCGCGGCCACGAGCAGCAGCAGCGAGACGACGAGCACCGCCGCCAGCACGGCGGCGCTGATGAAGCGCTGCACGTGTTCGAGCCGCGCGCCGATCGCCAGTTTCAGACCAGCGGCGCACAGCGGCAGGATCACCGGCAACGGCACCAGCACCGACGCGACGGCCGCCGCGGCCCCGGACTGCCCGCCACCGCTCACGGGGCACCCCCGCGTCCGGGCGCCGCACCCCCGCCGCCACCCGCATCCCGCCCGCCACCACCCGCATCCCGGCCACCACCCGC
>NZ_VJOK01000001.1:1712164-1713378 GCF_013302895.1 Streptomyces albus subsp. chlorinus
CGGGCCGCGGAAGGAACCGGGAGGCGGACCGCGACAGGAACCGGGGGCGGAACCGGGGAGCGGGTCGGGGGCGCAGCCCAGGGGCGGACCGGGGGCGGTACGCGCCGTCCCGGTGGGAGCGGGGGCGGAGCGCTCATCGGTCGGTGCCCAGGATGGTCAGCCACGGGTCGTCCTCCCCTTCGGTCTCCTCCGCGGTCTCCTCGGCGCGGGCCTGGCGGGCGCGGAAGGCCCGGGCGTCGGCGCGGGCGCGCCGGCGCATCTCGCGGTACTGGTCGCGGACCGTGCCCAGCCGCCGGTGGGCGCTGTGTTCGCGGGCGACGCGCTCCTCCGTGTCATGCGCCAGCGCGTGGCGGGCGAGGCGGCGCTGCCGGTAGGTGGCGCGCAGCCGTTCGCGCTCCTCCGCGTGGGCGGCCCGGCGGGCGACGCGGACGTCCTCGGTGTCGTCGGGGACGTCGTCGTTGCCGGAGTGCTGCCAGGAGCGGTAGGCCATGGTGACCAGGAACGCGGTGACGGCCAGCGTGATGACGATGGCGGTGAGGATGAACGCCTGCGGCAGCGGGTCGGGCATCGCTTCCGGGTCCGAGCCGGGGTGGAGGAGGGCGGCGCGTCCCGCCGGGCCCGAGGTGGCCAGGACGAGGATGTTGACGCCGTTCCCGACGAGGACGGCGCCGAGGACGATACGAGTGAGGGGGCGGGTCAGCAGCAGCGCGGTGCCCGCGGCGAACAGGACACCGCCACAGCCCAGCAGGGCGAACGTCCCCGTCATCCGTCCCCCTCCCCCGGCCGCCGCCCGGCGTCCCGCTGGGCGCGCTCGTGCTCCACACCGCGGTCGATCTGGGCGCCCAGACTGCGCAGGACGTCCAGGACGACACCGAGCACCAGCAGGTAGACGCCGGTGTCGAAGAGGACGGGGCTGGCTGCGTGGTACGGGCCGGCCGGCCACAGGTCGCCGGTGATCTTCCCGGCCGCCAGGACGCCGCCGCCCAGCCCGAGCCCGGCCAGGCCGGTACCGGTGAGGATCAGCAGCCCGAGGCCGAGGAGGAAGCCCGCGTCCACCGGGGCCGCGGCCGCCAGCTCCAGGCGTCCGCCCGCCAGGTAGCGCACGGCCAGCGCGAGTCCGGCGACGAGCCCCGCGGTGAAGCCGCCGCCGGGCAGGTTCTCGGCGGAGAAGAGCAGGTAGAGGGAGAGCACCAGGATCGGGTGGAAGACCAGCC
>NZ_VJOK01000001.1:1714199-1748146 GCF_013302895.1 Streptomyces albus subsp. chlorinus
GTCCCAGGCGCGCAGGTCCACGAGGGTGGTGGCCACCACGTTCGTGACGTCCTCGTGCGCGGTGGCGGTCAGCAGCCGGGGGCCGGAGGCCGGGCCGGTGCGGGCCGCGAGGGAGAGGTGGATGAGCCCGGCGACCAGCCCGCCGGCGGCGACCGCGAACAGCAGCTGCACTCCGCGCCGCAGCCGCCACGTCCGGTGCCCGTCGGGGAAGAGGGCCGGCAGTCTGCGCAGGACGAGGACGAAGACGATCAGCGAGACCGTCTCGACGGCGAACTGGGTCAGGGCCAGGTCGGGCGCTCCGTGCAGCACGTAGAGGACGCCGGCGCCGTAGCCGGTGATCCCGGCCAGCACGGCCGCCTTCATCCGCTGCCGGGCCACGACGCACAGCACCGCGACGCCCGAGACGCCGACGGCGACGACGAGCTGCGGTACCGAGTCGAACCACCGCACCGGCCCGATGTACGCCCACGGCTTGCCGCCCGCGAGCTGCGCGCCCTCGAAGCCGAGCAGCACGGCGAGCAGCGTGGCCAGGTAGACGGGCAGCGAGCCGCGCTGCACGGCGCCGGTCACCTGGAGGGAGAGCCGCTCCAGGGCCCACAGCGAGCGGGCGAACACCTGGTCGCCGTCAGCCTGGGAGAGCTTGTCGCCCAGCGCCGCCAGCGGCCGGCCCGCGAGGAAGAGCGCCGCTCCCAGGAGCCAGGAGAGGGCGGAGAGTCCCAGTGCGGGACCCCAGCCGTGCCAGAGCGCGAGGGGGAAGGGCGGGCCGGCCGGCGGAAGGGTGTCGGCGTACCGGGCGAGCAGGGGGCCGAGCGACGACGCGGCGGGCCCCAGCGCCAGTCCGGCCAGCACGCACACCAGGGGCGGCCCCAGCAGCCGCCCTCCGGTGCGGGTGCCGGTGGGGAGGGTGACCGGTCTCAGGGGCGGGGAGCCGCTGCGGCCACCGAACGCGCCCCACAGGAAGCGCAGGGTGTACGCACAGGTCAGCGCCGACCCGGCGACCAACGCGGCGAGGGCTCCCGTCTGCGCCGTCCCGCCGCCGAGGAGGGCGGAGAGGGAGGCTTCCTTGGCGGCGAACCCGAGCAGCGGCGGCAGCCCCGCCATGGACAGCCCGGCGAGCACGGCCACGGCGCACAGTCCGGGCAGGGTGCGGCCCAGTCCGGAGAGCCGGCCCAGGTCACGGGTGCCGGTGAGGTGGTCGATCGCGCCCACGACGAGGAAGAGCGGTGCCTTGAACAGCGCGTGCGCCAGGATCATCGCCGTCCCGGCCAGCGCGGTGTCCCGGTGGCCGTCCCCGGCCAGCAGGGTGAGCAGGCCGAGCTGGCTGACCGTGCCGAAGGCCAGCAGCAGCTTCAGGTCGGTCTCGCGCAGCGCCCGCCAGCCGCCCAGCAGCAGGGTGAGGCCGCCCAGCACGAGCACCAGTACCCGCCAGGGCGCCACGTCGGCGAAGCCGGGGGCGAGCCGTGCGAGCAGATAGACCCCGGCCTTGACCATGGCCGCCGCGTGCAGGTAGGCGGACACGGGTGTGGGCGCGGCCATGGCACCCGGCAGCCAGAAGCTGAACGGCCAGACCGCCGACTTCGACAGCGCGCCCACCAGCACCAGCACCAGGCCGCCCGCGACCAGCGCTCCCCCGCCCGGCGGGTCCGCGACCAGGTGCGAGATCCGGTAGGTGCGGGCCGCGTGCCCGAGCATCAGGAAGCCGACGAGCATCACCAGCCCGCCGAGCGTGGTGACGAGCAGCGCCTGGAGCGCGGCGCGCCGGTTGGTGCGGCGCTCGGAGCCGTGGCCGATCAGGAGGAAGGAGAAGACCGTGGTGAGTTCCCACAGCACGTACAGCACGATCAGGTCGTCGGCCAGGACGAGGCCGAGCATCGCCCCGGCGAACGCGGTCAGCGAGCCGGCGAAGGTGCCGAGGCGGGGCTCGTCGCGGGTGAAGTAGCCCGCGCAGTAGACCATCACCAGCGCGCCGACGCCTCCGGCGATGAGCACCATCACCAGGGCGAGCGCGTCGCACCGCAGCGCGATCCCGACGCCGAGGGAGGGGATCCAGTCGGTGTGCTCGGTCAGTGTGCCGCCGTCCGCGACGCGGCCCCAGTGCGCCGCCGCCCACACCGCCGCCGCGCCGGGTGCCGCCGCGAGCACCCAGAAGGCGCGCGTGCCCAGCCACCGCACCAGGGGTGCGGCGCAGCACGCGGCGGCGAAGTGGACGACGATCAACCACAGCACGCACAGAGAATTGCATACATAGCCAGGCAATTCGGACAGGCGGCCTGCGCTGCCGGGCGGCCCGCGTGCGGCGGCGACCAGGCGGTGGGCTAGGCGGTGGACCCGTCCACGGCCGCGCCCGCGGCCTTGTCCGCCGCCTCGCCCGCGCCCTTGCCGGCCGCGCCCGTCTCCGCCTTCCGCGGCGCCTTCCGGCCGTCCGCGGTGCCCGGCTCCGCCCCTGTCTCCGTCCGGGCGCTCCCCGCGGCCCGGTCCTGGGACCCACCGGACCCGCCGGACCCACCGGTGCCGCCCGCCCCGCCGGTGTCCGTCGGCTCACCGTCCGCACCGTTCCCCCGGCTCTCCCCGGTCTCGCCGCCCTCACCGGCCTCACCGGCCTCCGGTTCGACGACCTCTTCCCGGCCGGGCCTCTTCTTCGCCGAGACGACGACGCAGACGACCGCGGCGAGGAAGACGACGATCGCCGTCCAGTTGTTCAGCCGCATGCCGAGCACGTGGTGCGCGTCGTCCACCCGCATGTACTCGATCCAGAACCGCCCCGCGGTGTAGGCCGCCACGTAGAGCGCGAACGCCCTGCCGTGTCCCAGCCGGAAGCGCCGGTCGGCCCAGATCACCAGCAGCGCGACACCGACGCACCACAGCGACTCGTACAGGAAGGTGGGGTGGTACGTGGCCAGGTCGGGGGTGTCTACGGGGCGGTGCTCGGGGTCGATCTTCAGGGCCCAGGGCAGATCGGTCGGCCGCCCGTACAGCTCCTGGTTGAACCAGTTGCCCCAGCGGCCGAGCGCCTGCGCCAGCGCGATGCCCGGCGCCACCGCGTCCGCGTACGCGGGCAGCGGGATGCCCCGGCGGCGGCAGCCGATCCACGCGCCGAGCGCGCCGAGCGCGATCGCGCCCCAGATCCCCAGCCCGCCGTCCCAGATCCGGATGGCGTCGACCGGGTCGCGCCCCTCGCCGAAGTACAGCTGGTAGTCCGTGACGACGTGGTAGAGCCGGCCCCCGACCAGCCCGAACGGCACGGCCCACACGGCGATGTCCGCGACCGTCCCCGGCCGTCCGCCGCGAGCGACCCACCGGCGCCCGCCGAGCCAGACCGCGGCGAAGACGCCGAGGATGATGCAGAGCGCGTAGCCGCGCAGCGGAATCGGCCCGAGATGAAGCTCGCCGACCGAGGGACTGGGGATAAAGGCAAGGGTCTCCATGGCGCACCCGACGCTACCGTGCCCGGCGGCACCCGGGACAATCAGTCCGCACAACGGCTGGATAACGCCTGGTGGCCCGCCCGGCGGCTAGCCCTTCCGCTCGACCATCTTCCGCAATTTCCCCGGGGTGAGCGGGTCGGCCTGGTTCGCGTAGACGTTCTTGCCGTCCAGCAGCACGGTGGGGGTCCCCTGGTGGCCCGAGGTGCGGAACTCCTCGTCGGCGCGCTTCACCCACGCCTCGTGCCGGCCGGTCGTCACACATTTCTCGAACGCGGGTCCGGCCAGCCCGTCCACCTTCCCGGCCAGCCGGATCAGCCGCCTGGTGCTGGCGAAGGCGTCGTCCTGCTCCGCGGGCTGGTTGCGGTAGAGCACGTCGTGGTACGCGGCGAACTTCCCCTGGTCCTTCGCGCACGCGGCCGCGTTGGCCGCCTTGCGTGAACCGCTGCCGCCCAGGCTGGAGTCGATGAGCGTGACCAGGTGGTACTCGGCCTTGAGCTTGCCCGCCTTCTCCAGGCTCCGGATGGTGCCCCGGTACGCGTTCTCGAACTGGGCGCACGCCGGGCAGCGGAAGTCCTCGTAGACGGTGAGCTTGGCGGGGGCGTCCCGGTGTCCCACCGTGATCGGTTTCGCCGACTGGGCGCTGTCGTCGCCCTCACCGGTCTGCCCGGCGACGGTCGCGCCGACGGCCGTGGCCACCGCCAGTACGCCCACGACGACCGCGCCCGCCTTGAGGGTGCGGCGCCGCTTCTCGCTCGCCTTGTGACGCTGTTGTTCGGCCCGCAGCCGTTCCCGGGCCGAGCGCTTGCCGTCTTCGCTGCTGTTCTGGCTCATCACGCTGGAGCCAACGAGAGGGCGCGCTCCCGCGCGGGGCCCGGCCCTCATTTTCACCCGAAAGAAGAGAGCGCCCGGGTGTGAGGGGCCTCGCCCCCGGGCACCGCCGCCACAGCAGCGGAGCCCGGGGTCGAGACCCTGGCCGGTCGTCAGCCGCGCCGCACGCCCTCGGCGAGCGCGGCGGCCAGCTCCCGTACCCCGGCGAGTCCTTCCTCGGGGCCGTCCGCGTCCAGCAGTCGCTTGACGAACGCCGAGCCGACGATGACGCCGTCGGCGAACTCCGCCACCTGGGCGGCCTGTTCGGGGTTGGAGACGCCGAGCCCCACGCACACCGGCAGCGCGGTGGTGGCGCGTACCCGCGTCACCAGCTCCCGGGCCTCGTGGCCGACGGACTCCCGGGTGCCGGTGACCCCCATCAGGGAGGCCGCGTAGACGAAGCCGCTGCCCGCGGCGGTGATCCGGGCGAGCCGCTCGTCCCGGCTGCTGGGCGCGACGACGAACACCGTCGCGAGCCCGGCGCGCTCGGCCGCCTTCCGCCAGCCCGCGGACTCCTCGACCGGCAGGTCGGGCAGGATGCACCCGGCACCGCCGGCGGCGGCCAGCTCCTTTGCGAACCGCTCGGCGCCGTACCGGTCCACCGGGTTCCAGTACGTCATGACCAGTACCGGCTTGCCGGTGGCGGCGTGCGCCTCGCGGACCGTGCGGATCACATCCGCGATCTTCACCCCGCCCCGCAGGGCGATCGTGTCGGCCGTCTGGATGACCGGCCCGTCCATGACCGGGTCGCTGTGCGGCAGCCCCACCTCGACCACGTCGCAGCCGCTCTCCAGCAGCGCCGTGCAGGCGGCGATACCGCCCTCGACGGTGGGGAAGCCCGCGGGCAGGTAGCCCACGAGCGCGGCCCGGTTCTCGGCCCTGGCCCGGGCCAGGGCCTCGCCCAGCAGTGCGGCGTTCCCGGCGGCTCCGGCGGTCCCGGCGGCTCCGGCGGTCCCGGTGGTCCCGGCGCCTCCGGTGCCGCTCGTGTCTGCGGCGGTCTCCATTGCGGCGTTCCCCGTCGCGGCGTTCCCCGTCGCGGCGTTCTGCGCGGTTCCGGCGGTCACTTCGCGTCCCCCTCTTCCCCGTCCAGCAGGCCGAAGTAGCGCGCGGCCGTGTCCATGTCCTTGTCGCCGCGGCCGGAGAGGTTCACCAGGACGATGCCCTCCGGACCCAGTTCCCGCCCCAGGTCGAGGACGCCCGCGAGGGCGTGCGCGCTCTCGATGGCCGGGATGATGCCCTCGGTCTCCGAGAGCAGCCGCAGGGCGCGCATCGCCGCCTCGTCGGTGACCGGGCGGTACTCGCCGCGTCCGCTGTCCTTGAGGAAGGCGTGCTCGGGGCCGATGCCCGGGTAGTCGAGCCCGGCCGAGATCGAGTACGGCTCGGTGATCTGGCCCTCGTCGTCCTGGAGGACGTAGGAGCGCGAGCCGTGCAGGATGCCCGGCTCGCCCGCCGTCAGGGTGGCGGCGTGCTCGCCGGAGTCCACACCGCGGCCGGCCGCCTCGAAGCCGACCAGCCGCACGTCCGTGTCGGGCAGGAACGCGTGGAAGAGGCCGATGGCGTTGGAGCCGCCGCCCACGCAGGCCGCCACGGCGTCGGGCAGCCGCCCGGCCCGCTGAAGGATCTGGCGGCGCGCCTCCACGCCGATCACCCGGTGGAAGTCGCGGACGATCTGCGGGAAGGGGTGCGGCCCGGCGACCGTGCCGAAGAGGTAGTGGGTGCGGTCCACGTTCGCCACCCAGTCGCGGAACGCCTCGTTGATGGCGTCCTTCAGGGTGCGGCTGCCGGAGGTGACGGGCACGACCTCGGCGCCGAGCATCCGCATCCGGGCGACGTTCAGCGCCTGGCGCTCGGTGTCGATCTCGCCCATGTAGATGGTGCATTCGAGCCCGAAGAGGGCGCACGCGGTGGCGGTGGCCACGCCGTGCTGGCCCGCGCCGGTCTCGGCGATGACGCGGGGCTTGCCCATGCGCTTGGTGAGCAGGGCCTGGCCCAGGACGTTGTTGATCTTGTGGGAGCCGGTGTGGTTGAGGTCCTCGCGCTTGAGGAAGACCCGGGCGCCGCCCGCGTGCTCGGCGAAGCGCTTCACCTCGGTGAGCGCGCTGGGGCGGCCCGTGTAGTTGACGAGCAGCTCGTCGAGTTCGGCGGCGAAGGCGGGGTCCGCCTTGGCCTTCTCGTACTCGGCGGCCACCTCGTCGACGGCGGCGACCAGGGCCTCGGGGATGAACTTCCCGCCGAACGCGCCGAAGTAGCCGGTGGCGTCGGGACTGTGGCCCTCGGGGTCAGGGATGAAGTAGTCGGATGGCATGCCGACCCTCTCGTATGGGTGTGGGCTGACGCTGACGCGCTTGCCCCGCCCGGCGCTCGGCCGCCGTTCACCCGGCGCGGGCGCCTCCCCGGCCACGGGCAGGCGCCCGCACCCGGGCGCACGTCACGGGCGGGAGCGGGGCGGGGAGGAGGTCAGCGCCATCGGCGGCCGCGGATCACACCGGGCTCACAACCGATGTGGTACCGCACCGACCGGCCGCGCACCCGCCGGGCCGGTGCCCGGCAGCCGCGGGGCCTGCACCCGCGCGCCAGCGCGAGGGAGCACAGGGAGACGGAAGCGGTCATGCGGCCTCAGGCCCTCCCGTGGCGGAGGGCGGGGTGGGCGCCGGCGGCGACGAGGTCGGAGACGGCGGCCCGCGGGTCCTTGCCGGTGACCAGGGACTCGCCGACGAGGACGGCGTCGGCCCCCTCGTTGGCGTAGGCGATCAGGTCGTGCGGGCCGCGCACACCCGACTCGGCGACCTTGACGATGTGGTCGGGGATCTCCGGGGCGATCCGGGTGAAGTTGCCCCGGTCGACCTCCAGGGTCTTGAGGTTGCGGGCGTTGACGCCGATGATCTTCGCCCCGGCCTCCAGGGCCCGCTCGGCCTCCTCCTCGTCGTGCACCTCGACCAGCGGGGTGAGCCCGATGGACCCGGCCCGCTCGATCAGCGAGACGAGGGCCTCCTGCTCCAGCGCCGCGACGATCAGCAGGATGACGTCGGCGCCGTGCGCGCGGGCCTCCCACAGCTGGTAGGAGGAGAAGATGAAGTCCTTGCGCAGCACGGGGACGTCCACCCGGGCGCGGACGGCCTCCAGGTCGGCCAGCGAGCCGCCGAACCGGCGCTGCTCGGTGAGGACGGAGATGACGGCGGCGCCGCCCGCCTCGTAGTCGGCGGCGAGGCCGGCCGGGTCGGCGATGGCGGCGAGCGCGCCCTTGGAGGGGCTGGAGCGCTTGACCTCGCAGATCACCCGCACCCCGGCGGAGCTGTCGCCCTTGAGGGCGGCCAGCCCGTCCTTGGCCTGGGGCGCCCGGGCCGCGCGCTCCTTGAGCTCGTCGAGGCTGACGCGCGCCTGCCGCTCGGCGAGGTCCTCACGCACGCCTTCGATGATCTCGTCGAGCACACTCACCGAGCGGCCTCCTTGCTGGCTGGGTCTGGCTGCCTGCCGGTCCCCCGCGGGTGGGCGAGGGTGGTCAGGTGGGGCACTGCGATGGTATCCGCCGACGGACGGAGCCCTCGCATCCGGTTGCCCGGAATCCCACATAGCGGACGAATCCCCACCGCGCATCCGTGCGGGAACGGGCCGGTGCGCACTCCGTCACGCGCGGATCACCGCGGTCAAGGCGTCAGCGCCGTGCCCAGCGGGGTATTCCGGGCAACGGTGAAGACGGCCAGCAGCACGCCCGCGGCCCAGGCGTGCCAGGCCCGCGGCCGCACCGGAAGGGACCAGGGGCGGGCGCGGGCGGCGCGGGCGGTCCAGTGCAGCCAGCCGAGGGCGAGGACGGCGAAGAGCGCGACGGCTGCCGCGTTGGCACCCAGCGCGGTGGGCAGGTCGCCGTGGGCGAGGGCGTGCGCGCTGCGCAGTCCCCCGCAGGCCGGGCAGTACAGGCCGGTGACGGCCAGGAAGGGGCAGGCCGGGTAGTGGCCCGGCCGGTTGGGGTCGACCGCGGCCACATACGCGAAAGCCGCGCCCGCCACGGCCAGTGAGCCGAGGGGCGCGGCCAGCCGCAGCACCGCGCCGAGCAGGCGGTGCCGCGGCGGGGCGGCATGGTGCCGTTCGCTCAGGAGTGGGCCCCGGCCTTGGAGTGGTGGGCCTCCTCGTGCGCGCGCTTGTGCGCCCGGGCCTGCTCGGCCGTCATGCCCTTGTTCTTCTTCTGGCCGAGTCCCGCCGCGCTCATGATGCCGCCGATCACGGCTCCCGCCGCGATGATGGCCAGCCCGGCGATCACACCGACGGGCTGTGCCGTCACCGTGAAGACGGAAGCCACGCAGAAACCGACGAAGGCGATGATCACGCCGGTCCAGGCGGCCGGGGTGTGTCCGTGGCTGTGCGCCATGAATACTCCTTGTCACAACGTGAAGAGGGGCCACCCGGCCCGTTCACCGCCCATTCTCCCCCTTCCCCGCGCGGGTGGCGGCACGGGGGTCGCCCGTACGGCTGTGCGCTGCCGCTCCGGGCGGCCGCCGCCGGCCGCCGCCAGCCGGGCGGGCGCCGGCCCTGACGGATCGGACTCCCGCCCTGCCGGATCTGGCGCCGGCCCTGACGGATCGGACTCCCGCCCTGCCGGGTCGGGCTCCGGGCCGCCTTCAGGCGGTGCCGTGCGTGGGGTCCTCGCCCCGGTCCAGCGCCTTCCACAGGTCCTCGGGCCGGTCGGGGTCGATGCGCTGCGGGCGGGCGGCCCGCCGGCGCAGGGGCGTGCGCTCGTAGCGGGCGCTGCCGGACATCGAGGGCCAGGCGCTGCCGTAGCGCAGCGCGAGCAGCCCGGCGAGGACCAGCAGGACCCCGCCCGCGGCCGAGACGTAGGGCCAGGCGGTGACGTCGACGGCGCCGATGCCGCTGTCCGTCAGACCGCTGGTCCTGGCCGCCTGCTCGGTGAGCGCTCCGGTGTCGTCGGCTCCCAGCAGCGCGGAGGCGGCGACGGCGGCACCGCAGAGGGTGAGCAGAGCGGCGACGAGGCGGCGTCCTGCGCGGCGTACCGCGAAGACGGCGACGAGGGCGGCGAGGCCGACCAGTCCAAGCGCGCTCGGCAGCCCGGTCACCTGGCTGCCCTCGGCGCTGACCGGCACCTTCCCCTGCGCGAAACCCGCGGTCGAGGTGCTCCACGTCTGCCCCGCGGAGACCAGCGCGAGCGCGGCGCCCAGGGCGCCGCACAGCAGCGCCACCGCGAGCGCGACCCGGGGCGCGCGCGAGCGCGCGGCGCCCGAAGGGGCGCTCTCGGGACCGGGCGCGCCGTCGTCCGGGGCCGAGGCGGGGGTTTGAGAAGTCACCCCTCCACGCTACCCCCGAGCCGTTCGGCCGTCCGGACCGCCCTGAGCACCGCCGCGGCCTTGTTGGCGCACTCGGTGTCCTCCGCCACGGGGTCGGAGTCGGCGACCACACCCGCACCCGCCTGGACGAACGCCTTCCCGTCCCGCAGCAGCGCGGTGCGGATCGCGATGGCGGTGTCGGAGTCGCCGGCGAAGTCGAGATATCCGACACAGCCGCCGTAGACCCCGCGCCGGGTGGGTTCCAGCTCTTCGATGATCTGCAACGCGCGGGGCTTCGGCGCCCCGGACAGGGTGCCCGCGGGGAAGCAGGCGGTCAGCGCGTCGAACGCCGTTCGCCCCTCGGCCAGTTGGCCGGTGACCGTGGAGACGATGTGCATGACGTGGCTGTAGCGCTCGACGGACATGAAGTCGACGACCTCGACACTGCCCGGCTCGCAGACCCGGCCCAGGTCGTTGCGGCCCAGGTCCACCAGCATCAGGTGCTCGGCCCGCTCCTTCGGGTCGGCCAGCAGCTCCTCCGCGAGCGCCGCGTCCTCGGCCGGGGTGGCGCCGCGCGGCCGGGTGCCCGCGATGGGGTGCATCATGGCGCGCCCGTCCTCGACCTTGACCAGCGTCTCGGGGCTGGAGCCGACGATGTCGAAGCCGTCGAAGCGCAGCAGATACATGTACGGGCTCGGGTTGGTGGCCCGCAGCGCCCGGTAGACGTCCAGCGCGCCGGCCTCGCAGCGGGTCTCGAACCGCTGCGAGGGCACCACCTGGAACGCCTCGCCGCCGCGGATGCGCTCCTTGATGTCCTCGACCCAGCCGGTGTACGTGGCGCCGCCCGACCGGGCCTCGAAGTCGGGGAGTTCGGAGGGGGGCAGCGCGGCGGGTCGACGGGGGCGGGGCGCGCGAGGTCGGCGGTCATCGCGTCCAGCCGCCGCACGGCGCCCGCGTACGCCTCGTCCACGCCGGTTTCCAGGTCGTTGTGGTTGATCGCGTTGGCGATGAGCAGCACCGTGCCGTCGCGGTGGTCCAGGACGGCCAGGTCGGAGGTGAGCAGCATGGTCACCTCGGGCAGCCCGAGGTCGTCCACGGTGTCCGGGTGGTGCCCGACCTTCTCCAGCCGCTGGACGACGTCGTAGGCGAGGTAGCCGACCATGCCGCCGGTGAAGGGCGGGAGGTCGCCGCTCTCGTGCAGGTCGCGCGGGGTGTGGAGGGTCTCGATGGTGGCGCGGAGGGCCGCCAGCGGGTCGCCGTCGCGCGGCACCCCCACCGGCGGGGTGCCCTGCCAGTGGGCCTGGCCGTCCCGCACCGTCAGCGCGGCGTCGCTGCGCACCCCGATGAACGAGTAGCGCGACCAGGTGTGGCCTCCCCCGCTGCCGTGCGAGGCGCCCCCGCCCGCCGACTCCAGCAGGAAGGTGCCGGGGCGTTCCCGGGCCAGTTTCCGGTACAGGGCGATGGGGGTGTCGCCGTCCGCCAGCAGGCGGCGGGTCACCGGGACGACCCGCCGGTCCTTGGCGAGCGTGCGGAATGTTTCGAGGTCGGGCGCCGTCATGGCCCCTCACCCTACTGGGCCGGAAGCACCACGTCCGTGTCGAAGCAGGTGCGCGTGCCCGTGTGGCAGGCGGCGCCCACCTGGTCCACCTTGACCAGCACCGTGTCCGCGTCGCAGTCCAGCGCCACGGACTTCACCCACTGGACGTGCCCGGAGGTGTCGCCCTTGACCCAGTACTCGCGGCGGCTGCGGCTCCAGTAGGTCGCGCGCCCCGAGGTGAGCGTGCGGTGGAGCGCCTCGTCGTCCATCCACCCCAGCATCAGCACCTCCCCGGTGTCGTACTGCTGGGCGATCGCCGGGACGAGGCCGTCCGGGGTGCGCTTGAGGCGGGCGGCGAGGGCGGGGTCGAGGGGGGTCTCCTGGGACATGCGTCCATTGTCCCGCAGCCCGTGCCGGGTCCGCCCCGTGCCCGTGCCGGGTCCGCCCCGTGCCCGTGCCGGGTCCGCCCCGTGCCCGTGCCGCGCGCCTCCCGCGGCCCGCCCGGCGACCGTCCCGCACGGGCGCGCGCCCGCCCTCCCCGGCGGCACGGACACACCCCGCGCACGCCCGCCCACTCACCGCGCCCGCGCCGTACCCTTGCGGGCATGTCCACCCATGCCAAGCGAGAACGCCTTCTCCTCGCCGATCTGTTGGAGACCCACGGGCCCGAGGCCCCCACCCTGTGCGAAGGGTGGAGGACCCGGGACCTGGCGGCGCACGTCGTCGTGCGCGAGCGCCGCGGGGACGCCGCGGGCGGCCTCGTGCTCAAGCCGCTCGCGGCCCGACTGGAGCGCGTCCAGGCCGAGTTCGCCGCCAAGCCGTACGACGAGCTGATCCAGCTCATCCGCACCGGACCGCCGCGGCTGTCCCCGTTCGCCCTCAAGCAGGTGGACGAGGCCGCGAACACGGTGGAGTTCTTCATCCACGCCGAGGACGTCCGCCGCGCCCAGCCCGACTGGACACCGCGGGAGCTGGACCCCGTCTTCGAGGACGCGCTCTGGCGCCGCCTGGAGACGGGGGCGCGGCTGTACGGGCGCAAGTCCCCGGCGGGGCTGGTGCTGCGGCGTCCCGACGGGCAGACGGCGGTGGCCCGCCGCGGCGCCCCCGTCGTCACCGCCGTCGGCGCCCCCTCGGAGCTGCTGCTGTTCGTCTCAGGCCGCCAGAGCCACGCCACCGTCGAGCTGGACGGTGACAAGCCCGCCGTCGCCCGCGTCCAGGAGGCCGCTCTGGGGCTGTGACCGGTTCCGCAGTCGTCTCCCGCAGTCGTCCGGACCGGGAACGGAACGCCCGCCCCCCTGAGCGCCGGGGGGGCGGGGTACGGGGGCCGGTCAGGGTTTGCGGCCCACTCCGCCGTACAGCGGGGAGGAGGTGCCGAAGACCAGGTCGGCCGCCTCCGGCCGCCACAGCGGGCACGGCACGAAACCGGGTTCGACCAGTTCCAGGCCGTCCAGGAAGGCGGCCACCTGCGCGGGGCTGCGCGGGTGGTAGGGGACGGCGCCGCTGCGGTTGTAGTCGCGCAGCGCCTTCACATACCGGGGATCGGTGTCGGTGCCGTCCCGGACGGCCAGGTAGCTCCCCGAGGGCAGCGCGGACATGAGCCGCCGCACGATCGACCGCGCCTCCTCGTAGTCCGCCACGTGCGCCAGGATGCCCATCAGCATGACGGCGACCGGCCGGCCGAGATCCAGGGTGCGGGCGGCTGCCCGCAGGACGGCCTCCGGGTCCTCGACCTCGGCCTGCACGTAGTCGGTGGCGCCCTCGGGGCTGCTGGTGAGCAGGGCGTGCGCGTGGGCGAGCACCAGCGGGTCGTTGTCCACGTAGACGACGCGGGCCTCGGGGGCGGCCCGCTGGGCGACCTCGTGGGTGTTGTCGACGGTGGGCAGCCCGGTGCCCAGGTCCAGGAACTGGCGGATGCCCGCCTCCTGGACCAGGTACCGCACCGTGCGGCCGATGAAGTGCCGTCCGACCCGGGCGAGGGTCACGATGTCGGGGTAGACGGCGCGCACCCGTTCGCCCGCCTCGCGGTCGACCTCGTAGCAGTCCTTCCCGCCCAGCCAGTAGTCCCAGATCCGCGCCGAGTGCGGCACCGTGTCGTCGATCTCGGCCGCGCCGCGCGTCCTTGCCTTCTCCTCGGCCACGACGGTCCTCCCCTGCCTGACGGCACCTCTCCGGGCAACTCCCCGGGGCATCTTCCGGCTTGCTGCCCCCAACCTAGGAGCGGGCGCCCCGCGGGGGAACCCCGCCCGGCCGGGAGCGCTCCTCGGCGCGGTCCGCCCGGCCCCCGCTGCGCGGGTGGCTCACCTCGCGGTGGCCGTGAGGCGTTCGGTGAGGATGCCCTGGAGTTCCCGGGCCGCGCGGGTGGGGGACACGTCGCCGCGGTGGGCGACGGAGATGGTGCGGTGCAGGCCGGGGGCGGCGAAGCGGGTGACCCGCAGGCCGGAGCGGTCCGCGACCATGCGGGGGACCACGGCCAGCCCGAGCCCCGCGCGGACGAAGCCGAGGACGGCGTCCATCTCGCCGCCCTCGACCGCGAAGGCGGGTTCGAAGCCGGCCTCGCGGCAGGCGGCGACGGTCAGCTCCCGCAGGTCGTAGCCGCGCCGGAACATGGCCAGCGGACGGTCCCGCAGGTCCGGGACACGGATGCGGGAGCGGCGCACCGGCGCGGGCTCGTCCGGTGCGGAGACGACGACGAGTTCCTCGCGCAGCAGCTCCTCGGTGGCCAGCACGGGGCCCTGTCCGGCGAGCGGGGTGATGACCAGTGCCAGGTCCAGTTCGCCGGCCGCCAGCACCCGCACCAGGTCCTGGGAGCCGTCCTCGTGGACGACGAGGTCGACGCCGGGGTAGCGGTCGTGGAAGGCGCGCAGCACGTCGGGGACGAGGCTCGCGCACAGGCTGGGGGTGGCGCCCAGCCGGACCCGGCCGCGCCGCAGCTGGGCGACCTCCTGCACCTCGCGGCGGGCCGTCTCGGTGTCGGCCAGCACCCTGCGGGCCATCGGCAGCAGGGCCTGACCGGCGTCGGTGAGCGAGATGTGGCCGCGCGCCCGGTGGAAGAGTTCGGCGCCCAGCTCCCGTTCCAGGGCCCGGATCTGCTGGGAGAGGGACGGCTGGGCGACGTGCTCGCGCTGTGCGGCGCGGGTGAAGTGGCGGGTGTCGGCCACGGCGACGAAGTAGCGGAGCTGCTGCAGCTGCATACGGCAAGCATAGTCCGGTTCCATAGGGTCGTCCTATCGTCCGGAGCCGTTCTATGTCTTGGACTGATGGTGCGGGCTGTCCGTACCGTCCTCACCATGGCGACCGCAACGCGCACCCCCGCACCGCAGCGCACCCCACCCGGCCCGCCCCGGCGCCCCGGCCTCGTGCGCACCCTGTGGGGCTCGACCCTGGGCAAGAAGGCGGTCATGGCGGTCAGCGGACTGATCATGCTGGCCTACCTGGTCGCGCACATGCTCGGGAACCTGAAGGTCTTCTTCGGTCCTGAGGAGATGAACGGCTACGCGCACTGGCTGCGCACCCTCGGCGAGCCCGTGCTGCACTACGCGTGGTTCCTGTGGCTGGTACGCGTGGTGCTGCTGGCCGCCGTCGTGCTGCACGGCGTCTCCGCGTACCAGCTCAGCAGGCGCGACATCGCCGCCCGCCCGGTCACATACCAGCACCGGCGGCCCCGGGCGAGCTACGCGACCCGCACCATGCGCTGGGGCGGGATCATCCTGGCGCTGTTCCTCGTCTGGCACATCCTCGACCTGACGACGGGCACGGTGAACCCGCGCGGGCAGGCGGGCCACCCCTACGAGAACATCGTCGCCGGGTTCCGGAACTGGTACGCCGACGTCATCTACATCGTCGCCGTGCTCGCCGTCGGGCTGCACATCCGGCACGGCTTCTGGAGCGCGGCGCAGACGCTCGGGGTGACCAGGCCGGGTGCCGCGCGCCTGTTCAAGGGCGGTGCCGACGTCCTCGCGCTGGCCATCACCGTCGGCTTCCTGTCCGTTCCCGTCGGCGTCATGACCGGATTGGTGGACTGATGACCTCTCCTTACGCCGGTTACCGCACCGGCGACCCCCTCACCGACACCAAGGCGCCGGACGGGCCGATCGCCGAGCGGTGGAACCGGCGCCGTTTCGAGGCGAGGCTCGTCAACCCCGCCAACCGCCGCAAGTACACCGTCATCGTGGTCGGCACCGGCCTGGCGGGCGGCTCGGCGGGGGCGACGCTGGCCGAGGCGGGCTACCACGTGGTGCAGTTCTGCTACCAGGACTCCCCGCGCCGGGCCCACTCCGTCGCCGCGCAGGGCGGCATCAACGCGGCGAAGAACTACCGCAACGACGGCGACTCGGTCCACCGGCTCTTCTACGACACCGTCAAGGGCGGCGACTTCCGCTCACGCGAGTCCAATGTGCACCGGCTGGCGGAGGTCTCCACCGAGATCATCGACCAGTGCGTGGCGCAGGGCGTGCCGTTCGCCCGCGAGTACGGCGGACTGCTCGACACCCGCTCCTTCGGCGGCGTCCAGGTCTCCCGCACCTTCTACGCACGGGGCCAGACCGGGCAGCAGCTGCTGCTGGGCGCCTACCAGGCGCTCTCCCGGCAGATCGCCGCGGGCACCGTGGAGATGCACCCCCGCACCGAGATGCTCGACCTGATCGTCATCGACGGACGGGCCCGCGGCATCGTCGCCCGCGACCTCGTGACCGGCCGCGTCGACACCTACTTCGCCGACGCCGTGGTGCTGGCCACCGGCGGCTACGGCAACGTCTTCCATCTGTCCACCAACGCGAAGAACTCCAACGCCACGGCGGTGTGGCGCGCGCACCGGCGCGGGGCCTACTTCGGGAACCCCTGCTTCACCCAGATCCACCCCACCTGCATCCCGCGCTCCGGCGACCACCAGTCGAAGCTGACACTGATGAGCGAGTCGCTGCGCAACGACGGCCGCATCTGGGTGCCCAAGGCCCCGGGCGACGACCGGGAGCCGCGGGACATCCCCGAGGACGAGCGCGACTACTACCTGGAGCGGCTCTACCCTTCCTTCGGCAACCTCGTCCCCCGCGACATCGCCTCCCGTGCCGCCAAGAACGTCTGCGACGAGGGGCGCGGGGTGGGCCCCGGCGGGCAGGGGGTCTATCTCGACTTCGCTGACGCCCTCGCCCGGATGGGCCGCGAAGCCGTCGAGGAGAAGTACGGCAACCTCTTCGAGATGTACGCGCGGATCACCGCGGAGGACCCCTACACCCGCCCCATGCGCATCTATCCGGCCATCCACTACACGATGGGCGGGCTGTGGGTGGACTACGACCTGATGACCACCGTCCCCGGCCTGTTCGCCATCGGGGAGGCCAACTTCTCCGACCACGGCGCCAACCGGCTCGGCGCCTCCGCGCTGATGCAGGGCCTGGCCGACGGCTACTTCGTCCTCCCGGCCACCCTCGGCGACTTTCTGGCCCGCCACCCGCACGAGGACGCCGACCCGGACCACCCGGCCGTCCACGAGGCGGTGTCCGCCGTCACCGGCCGGCTCCACGCGCTGCTGTCCAACGACGGCGACCGCACCCCCGACTCCTTCCACCGGGAGCTGGGGCAGCTGATGTGGGACGAGTGCGGCATGTCCCGCACCGAGGAGGGGCTGCGCAAGGCGCTGGAGCGCATCCCCGAGCTGCGCGCGGAGTTCTGGCGGCGGGTCAGGGTGCCCGGCGGTGGCGAGGCCCTCAACCAGTCGCTGGAGAAGGCCAACCGGATCGCCGACCACCTGGAGCTGGCCGAACTGATGTGCCTGGACGCGCTGCACCGCACCGAGTCCTGCGGCGGCCACTTCCGCGAGGAGTCCCGCACCCCGGACGGCGAGGCGGCGCGCAAGGACGAGGAGTTCGCCTACGTCGCCGCGTGGGAGTACACCGGCGCCGGCGCCCCGCCCGTCCTGCACAAGGAGGCCCTCCACTTCGAGTACGTCCACCCCACCCAGCGGAGCTACACATGAGCGACGAGCGGCGGCCGAACCGGCACATGAGACTGACCCTGCGGATCTGGCGCCAGCCCGACGCCTCGGCCGACGGCGGGATGCGCACCTACGAGGTGGAGGACATCTCCCCCGACATGTCGTTCCTGGAGATGCTCGACACCCTCAACGAGACGCTCATCGAGCGCGGCGAGGAGCCCGTCGCCTTCGACCACGACTGCCGCGAGGGCATCTGCGGCGCCTGCGGCATGGTCATCAACGGCCAAGCCCACGGCCCGGAGCGCACCACCACCTGCCAGCTGCACATGCGGCACTTCTCCGACGGCGACACCATCGACGTCGAGCCGTGGCGGGCCGCGGCGTTCCCCGTCGTACGGGACCTGGTCGTCGACCGCTCCGCCCTCGACCGGGTGATCGGCGCCGGCGGCTACATCACCGCGCCAACCGGCTCGGCGCCGGAGGCCCACGCCACGGCGGTACCCAAGCCCGCCGCCGACGCGGCCTTCACGCACGCCGAGTGCATCGGCTGCGGAGCCTGCGTGGCCGCCTGCCCCAACGGCTCGGCCATGCTGTTCACCTCCGCCAAGGTGAACCACCTGAATGTCCTGCCGCAGGGTGCGCCCGAGCGGGAGAGCCGGGTGCTCGGCATGGTGGAGCAGATGGACGCCGAGGGCTTCGGCGGCTGCACGCTGACGGGTGAGTGCGCCACCGCCTGCCCCAAGGGCATCCCCATGCCCTCGATCGCCGCGATGAACCGCGAGTACCTGCGGGCCGCCGCCAAGCGGTGATCCCTTCCGGGAGGGTCCTTGGAAGAGGGGTCTTGGGGGGAGGGACCTTCCGGAGAGCCCTTTTGGGAGGGGCCGCTTACAGTGGGGAGATCATGAGCAGCGAGCGGCCCACCCTCCCCGAACTGGCGCGCCAGGCGCTCTCCTCCGTACAGCGGGGCTACGACCTGCTGGCGCCGAAGTTCGACCACACGCGGTACCGGACCCCGGACAGCGTCCTGGACGCGACCACTCGTGCCCTGAAGACGCTCGGCCCGTTCACCGACGGTCTCGACCTGTGCTGCGGCACCGGCGCCGGCACCCGTGTGCTCCGCGAGGTGTGCGCGGGCAGGACGGCGGGCCTCGATTTCAGCGCGGGCATGCTGACCCAGGCCAGGTACCGGTACGCGACAGCTCCCGGCCCCGGCCCGCACTGGGTACGGGGCGACGCACTGGCACCGCCGTTCCGGCCGGGCACCTTCGACCTGGTGGTGAGCTTCGGCGCGTTCGGCCACTTCCTGCCCGCCGAGCGCCCCCGCCTGTTCGCGCGGGTCCGCGAAACCCTCCGGGACGGCGGCACGTTCGCGTTCCCGATGGCGGCCCCGCCGCGCCCGGGCACGGCGGCGTACTGGACGCTGCTCGGATTCGACGCGGCCATGCGCGTGCGCAACGCCGTCTGGCGGCCCCGCTTCGTCATGTACTACCGCACCTGGCCACTGGCCGAGGTCCACCGCGACCTGCTCCTCGCGGGCTTCGACGTGGCCTTGCGGCCCCTCCCGGAACTGGGCCGCCGGGCGGACGACTCGCCGCGCTGCCGGCTGCTCCTCGCGACCAGGCGTTAGCCGCGTCCGGCGGTCCCGGTGAGAGGGGTGTCCCTTCGGGACCGGTCCCCTGGATCACCAGGAACCGTGGTGGGCCAGATTCAGGGCCAGGGCGGCCACCGCCAGGCAGAAGAACACGGCCCAGGGTCCCAGCTGCCAGTCCCGTACCCGCACGTGGGCACAGAACGCACCGACGAAGTAGAGGACGAGACCGGCGGCGGAGAGCAGCCCCAGCACCGGCACGGCAAACCCGGCCAACAACCCCAGCGCGCCCGTCCCCAGCAACACACCCAGGGGAAACATCCACGACCGGGGCACTCGCAACTTGTCCGCCTGGCTCTTGGGGTAGTCGTGGCCGATGAAGTTGGCGAGGGCGGCCGAACCGTTGGCGACGGCGGTGAGGAGGGTGACCACAAGGTAGGCGGTGAACACGAAGGGCTCCTTCTTGGCGAGAGCGGCGGTTGGGTGTCCACTTCTTCGACGAGACGGGACACCTGAAGGTGACACCCGCACTCCCGCACACCCGCTCCCCGGGCGGCCCTTGACCCGCCGGTGGAGCCCCTCCCCTCACAGGTAGATCCTTCTCTTGCACTTCGTGCAGTGCTTCGCCCCTCGGGGCACCTCGTGCTGACAGGGCTTCTTCGGAGCCTCTTCGGATCGCCGGCCAAGGAGGTGTTTCCTTCGGGCCCTTGCGGGATCAGTCACAGCCACGCCCCCGGTTCGAATTTGTACGGGCGCGTGGTGATCTCCCGGTAGGTGAAGTGCTCCGGGTTGTGCTTCAGGTGGAGGGTGGCCCAGTTCTGGGATACCGACCGGCTGGTATGCGGGGCGGCGGTCTGGTGGCAGACGGCGCACTGGAGGGTGAAGGTCACCGGCTCGGCGTCCGGCTCCGCGTCCGGCACCAGCCGGAATTCACGGAATCGGAAGGTCGCGCGGGTCACGGGCGCACCACCGGCTTGCCACCGTGCTGCGGGTGCCGGCGCAGCAGTACGACACAGTCGGTGACCCGGCTCCAGTCCCCCACCCTGCGCGCCGCTTCCCGCTCGCGCTCCAGCCGCGCACACTCCGCGCAGGCCGCGCCGCCCTTCACCGTCACGATGCCGCCTCCGGTACGCGCCGCGCCTCCTCCAGCCGCCGCGCCATCGCGCACGGCCGTCCGCACGTGCAGCTGTGGCACTCCTGGCGGTGCATCAGGTACGCGACCTCAAGCTGGTCGAGATCAGCCCTGCGCGGGGACGTGGAGTTCACGGCCTCCACGCCGGCCGGGTCTCGCACATCAGGGTTTCCGGACATGACTGTTCCTCTCTGTAGCTCTGCGACTACCCAGGGGATTCAGCGTGGCCTAGGGTGGTGCTGTCTTCAACTTGCGCTGATTGAGTGGAGAGTTGGGGTGAGGACTGTTGAACCGCAAAAAGTTGGACCCTGAAAAGTCGCCAGGAGCGGCCTTCGGCCAGCGTCTGCGCACGTTGCGGGAGGAGCGCGGCTGGACTCAAGAAGACTTGGCGACTCGGATGGGCTACTCCGCGACGCATATTTCCGCCGTCGAAACTGGTCGCAGATCCCCAACTCTCCGGTTTGCGCAGAGTGCTGACAAGGCGCTCGGTACCGGCACTCTGTTGGAACGGCAAAGTCGGGTAGTACGCAACACGGGGTTGCTGGAAGGTTTCCCGGAGTACGTCGTGCATGAGGCGCGCGCGACAGAGATCAGGCTCTTTGAGCTGGGTATCGTCCCGGGCCTGCTCCAGACTCCGGAGTACGCAGCCGCCATCACTTCGGGTGCCGTGCGACGGGGAGCAATCACGGAGCAACAGGCGGAGGAACGGCTGTCTCTGATCGCGAAGCGGCAGGCTTCGCTGCAACGTACTCCTCCGCCGCTGGTCTACGCGGTCCTGGATGAGAGCTGCATTCGTCGAGTGGTCGGCGGTCCAAGAGTCATGGCGGCCCAACTGGACCGGCTGGCCGCGTTCGCCGAGCTGCCCTCCACCGTCTTCCAAGTGGCTCCATACGATCTCGGCGAGCGACGGGCTTTCGATCTGCCCGTCTACATCCTGACGATGCCGGACCGCTCACTGATGTCGTACGCCGAGTCAGCGCAACAAGGACGACTGGAACGCGATACGAAGTTCGTACAGCCTCTCTTAACGGCCTACCATCAGTTGCAGGCCGAAGCAGCCTCGCAGGCGGTATCTGTTGCCGCGATCAACCAGTTGCGAAAGGGCACTCCGTGACGACCCAGACCCCGCGTTGGTTCAAGTCCTCCTACAGCAGCAACGGCGGCGCCTGCGTGGAGGTCGCCACCAACCTCGTCACCTCACACGACGTGGTCCCCGTCCGCGACTCCAAAAACCCCACAGGCCCCACCCTCAACGTCCCAGCCAGCGCCTTCACCGCCTTCATCAACGGCGTCAAGACCGAGGACCTCGGAGGCACCCCGTGACGACCGAATCCCCCCGCTGGCACAAGTCCTCCTACAGCGGAAACGGCGGCCAGTGCATCGAGGTCGCCACCAACCTCGCCCCCACACACGACGTGGTCCCCATCCGCGACTCCAAAAACCCCACCGGCCCCGCCCTCACCATCCCCACCACCGCCTTCGCCACCTTCGTCGCAGGCGTCAAAACCGGCGAACTCGGCACTGCCTGACCGCACTGCCGTGCCTCACCCGGTGGCGCGTCACCCGCTGACCGGCGTGATCGCAGCGGGCCGGCGGCGTCAAGCGGCATCTTCGCCAAAGATGTCGGCAAGCTCCTCCGTGTCGTTGGCGGCCCGCTCACGCCACGCCCGCACAGCGGGCGCCCCCCGGAAAGGGGCCCGCGGGGCAGCGCTACCCCCGCCGGGCCCTCCGCAGGAGCAGGCCGCCGATGCCGACCAGGGCGGGGAAGCCGCCCTTGGGCATGGCCGCGGCTCCCACCGCGCCGACCCCGACCAGCACGACCCCCGCGGTACGCTGGGCGGCGGTGTCTCCGTGCTGCTCCGCGGAGGTGAGCAACCGGCCGCCCATCCACAGCGCGGGCGTGGCGGCCATGAACCAGAAGGCCGCCGCCCGGTCGCCGCGCTCCGGCACGGAGTTGACCACCCCGTCACGGGCGAGCTGTGCCAGAACGTCCCGGTAGAGCACGGCACCGATCGCCCCGTGCCCGAGCGCTGTGGCCTGGAGCCACCATCCCGCCGACCGTCGCTTCATGCGCCGATCCTAGCCCCGGCCAAGGGAGTTGAGCGCACCAGGCCACCGTCTCACGGTCATGGCCGCCGCCCGGGGCCACGCCGCCGACACCCCCTCGGACGAGGGGGACCTGTCGCCGGTAGGGCCACGTCAGGCCACCGTCCAGGCGCCGTCCTGCTGGGGCTTCGCCGCCCTGGCCCGAGTGGTGCCCTCACACACCTGCGCACAACGGCGCAGGATCCTCAGCGCACCGGGTGCCCGGCCTCCCGCAGGGTCTCCTTCACCTCGCCGATCCGCAGGTCACCGAAGTGGAAGACGGAGGCGGCCAGGACGGCGTCGGCGCCGGCGGCGATCGCGGGCGGGAAGTGGTCGAGGCGGCCGGCGCCGCCGGAGGCGATCACCGGAATGGAGACGTGCTTGCGGACGGCGGCGATCATCTCCGTGTCGTAGCCGTCCTTGGTGCCGTCCGCGTCCATCGAGTTGAGCAGGATCTCGCCCGCGCCCAGCTCGGCGGCGCGGTGGGCCCACTCGACGGCGTCGATGCCGGTGCCGCGGCGCCCGCCGTGCGTGGTCACCTCGAAGCCATCGCCCTCGGCGCGGCGCCGGGCGTCCACGGACAGCACCAGGACCTGGCTGCCGAACCGTTCGGCGATCTCGCGGATCAGCTCGGGGCGGGCGATGGCGGCGGTGTTGACGCCGACCTTGTCGGCACCGGCCCGCAGCAGCTTGTCCACGTCCTCGGGGGTGCGCACGCCGCCGCCGACGGTCAGCGGGATGAACACCTGCTCGGCGGTGCGCCGCACCACGTCGTAGGTGGTCTCGCGGTCGCCGGAGGAGGCGGTGATGTCGAGGAACGTCAGCTCGTCGGCGCCCTCGGCGTCGTAGACCTTGGCCATCTCGACCGGGTCGCCCGCATCGCGCAGGTTCTGGAAGTTGACGCCCTTGACGACCCGGCCGCCGTCCACGTCCAGGCAGGGGATGACTCGGACCGCGAGGGTCATGACCGCTGTGCTCCTTGCCGGTCCCGGTACGCCTCGATCTCCACCTCGACGACGAGGCTGGGGTCGGCGAACCCGGACACGATGATCATGGACGAGACGGGCTTGATCTCGCCGAACAGCTCCTTGTGGGCGCGGCCCACCTCCTCCACGTCCCGCGCGTGGGCGAGGAACATGCGGGTACGCACCACACTCTCGGCGCCGAGCCCCAGCCGCTTCAGCGCGTCCAGCCCGACACCGAACGCGGTGACCGTCTGCTGGTACGGCGTGTCCGCGGCGACCTCGCCGTCCACGACCGAGGTGCAGCCGCCGACCAGCACCAGGCCGTTGGGCAGCTCCACGGCGCGGGAGTAGCCGAAGGGCTCCTCCCACGGTGCGTCGGACGCGATCCGCTGTATCGGGGCCATCAGGCAACCGCCTCCAACGCCTCTTCCAGGGTGAACGCCTTGGCGTAGAGGGCCTTTCCCACGATCGCGCCTTCGACACCTTCGGGCACCAGCCCGGCCAGTGCCCGCAGGTCGTCGAGGCTGGAGACGCCGCCGCTGGCGACCACGGGGCGGTCGGTGCGGGCGCACACATCGCGCAGCAGCTCCAGGTTGGGACCCTTGAGGGTGCCGTCCTTGGCGATGTCGGTGACCACGTAGCGGGCGCAGCCCTCGGCGTCGAGGCGGGCCAGCGTCTCGTACAGGTCGCCGCCGTCCCGCGTCCAGCCGCGCCCGCGCAGGGTGGTGCCGCGCACGTCGAGGCCGACGGCGATCTTGTCACCGTGCTCGGCGATGACCTTGGCCACCCACTCGGGGCTCTCCAGCGCCGCGGTGCCCAGGTTGACGCGGCGGCAGCCGGTGGCGAGCGCCGCCTTGAGCGAGGCGTCGTCGCGGATGCCGCCGGACAGCTCCACCTTGATGTCCATGGCGCGGGCGACCTGGGCGATCTGCTCCCGGTTGTCGCCGGTGCCGAAGGCGGCGTCCAGGTCGACCAGGTGCAGCCACTCCGCCCCGGCGCGCTGCCAGGCCAGGGCCGCCTCCAGCGGGTCGCCGTAGGAGGTCTCGGAACCGGACTCCCCGTGCACGAGGCGGACGGCCTGGCCGTCCCTGACGTCGACGGCGGGCAGCAGCTCGAGCCGGTTGCTCACGGCGTTCTCGCTCTCCAGGTTCGCGGGGTGTGCGGGGTTATCGGGGCTCACAGGGTGTCGATCCAGTTTCGCAGCAGCTGCGCTCCGGCGTCGCCGGACTTCTCGGGGTGGAACTGGGTGGCCCACAGCGGGCCGTTCTCCACCGCGGAGACGAAGCGGCTGCCGTGCGTCGTCCAGCTGACCAGCGGGGGCCTGAGGGCCGGGTTGGCGGTCTCCAGCTCCCAGTCGTGCACAGCGTAGGAGTGCACGAAGTAGTAGCGCGCGTCGGCGGGCAGCCCGGCGAACAGGCGCGACCCGTCGGGTGCCTCGACGGTGTTCCAGCCCATGTGCGGGACAGGGTGGCCGGGGTCGGTGGCCAGCGGTCCGACGGTGCCGGGCCACTCGTCCATGCCGTCGGCCTCGACGCCGTGCTCGATGCCGCGGGAGAAGAGGATCTGCATGCCCACGCAGATCCCCATCACGGGCCGGCCGCCCGCCAGCCGCCGCCCGATGACCCAGTGCCCGCGCGCCTCTTCCAGGCCCGCCATGCAGGCGGCGAACGCGCCCACGCCGGGGACCAGGAGGCCGTCGGCGTTCATGGCCTTGTCGTAGTCGCGGGTGATCTCGACCCGGGCACCGGCCCGCTCCAGCGCGCGCTCGGCGGAGCGGACGTTGCCGAAGCCGTAGTCGAAGACCACGACGCTCTTGGAACTGCTCATCACGACCACCAGTCCAACCGCAGGATGCCCGCCACCAGGCACATGGCCGAGGCGAGCGACAGCAGCACGATCACGCCCTTGGGCAGCTGCTGCTTCCAGAAGGAGATCGCCCCGCCGGCCAGGAAGAGCCCGACGAAGATGAGGAGGGCGGCCAGACCTGTCACAGCGCGCCCTTGGTGGACGGGATCCCCGTCTGACGGGGGTCGATCTCGCTGGCGTAGCGCAGGGCGCGGGCCAGGGCCTTGAACTGGCACTCCACGATGTGGTGCGCGTTGCGCCCGTAGGGGACGTGGACGTGCAGGGCGATCTGCGCCTGGGCGACGAACGACTCCAGGATGTGCCGGGTCATCGTCGTGTCGTAGCTGCCGATCATCGGCGCCATGCCCTCGGGCTCGGTGTGCACGAGGTAGGGGCGGCCCGACAGGTCGACGGTCACCTGGGCGAGCGACTCGTCCAGCGGCACCGAGGAGCTGGCGAACCGCACGATGCCGCGCTTGTCGCCGAGGGCCTGCTTGAAGGCGGCGCCCAGCGCCAGCGAGGTGTCCTCGATGGTGTGGTGGCTGTCGATGTGCAGGTCGCCCTCGGTCTTGACCGTCAGGTCGAACAGGCCGTGGCGGCCGAGCTGGTCGAGCATGTGGTCGTAGAAGCCCACCCCCGTCGACACGTCCACGACCCCCGTGCCGTCGAGGTCGATCTCGACGACGACGGACGTCTCCTTGGTGGTGCGCTCCACACGGCCCTTGCGCGTCATGCCTCGCTCTTCTCCTTCAGCTCCTTCGTCACGGCTCGCACCGCGTCGAGGAACGCGTCGTTCTCCTCCGGCGTGCCCGCCGAGACCCGCAGCCAGCCGGGCACCCCGTTGTCCCGCACCAGCACGCCGTGCGCCAGCAGCCCCTCCCACACGGCGTGGGAGCCTGCCGCGCCGTCGAAGCGGCCGAACTGCACGAAGTTGGCGTCCGACTCGGTGACCTGAAGGCCCATGGCCCGCAGCTCGCGCACCAGCCGGTCGCGTTCGGCCTTGAGCTGCTCGACGTAGCCGAGGAGGGTGTCGGTGTGCTCCAGCGCCGCCAGCGCGGTGGCCTGGGTGACGGCCGAGAGGTGGTACGGCAGCCGCACCAGCTGGACGGCGTCCACGACGGCCGGGTCGGCGGCCAGGTAGCCGAGCCGCAGCCCGGCGGCGCCGAACGCCTTGGACATGGTGCGGGTGAGCACCAGGGTGGGACGGCCCTCGATCAGCGGCAGCAGCGAGGGGCGGTGCGAGAACTCGCCGTACGCCTCGTCCACCACCACCAGCGCGCCGTGCTCGGGCCGCGCCGCCTGTGCCGCCTCGTACAGGGCCAGCACGGTCTGTTCGGTGACGGCGGTGCCGGTGGGGTTGTTGGGCGAGCAGATGAAGACGACGTCGGGCCTGTGCTCGGCGATGGCGGCGACGGCGGCCTCGACATCGATGGTGAAGTCGTCGTCGCGCGGCCCGGAGATCCAGCCGGTGCCGGTGCCCCGGGAGATCAGCGCGTGCATCGAGTACGACGGCTCGAAGCCCAGCGCGACCCGGCCGGGGCCGCCGAACGTCTGGAGGAGCTGCTGGATCACCTCGTTGGAGCCGTTGGCCGCCCACACCTGCTCGCGGGCGACGGTGTGGCCCGCCGTGCGCGTCAGGTACTCCGCGAGCCTGGTGCGCAGCTCGACGGCGTCCCGGTCCGGGTAGCGGTTGAGCCGGCGGGCGGCCTCGGTGACGCGCTCGGCGATGCGGGCGACCAGCGCGTCGGGGAGCGGGTAGGGGTTCTCGTTGGTGTTCAGCCGCACCGGCACGTCCAGCTGCGGCGCGCCGTAGGGGGACTTGCCGCGCAGCTCGTCCCGTACGGGGAGGGCGGCCAACGAGGACACAGGGGTGTTACCGGTCACGAGTCGTTCGGGACCTTCCAGTCGAACCTTGCCTTGAGTGCCGCGCCGTGCGCGGGCAGGTCCTCCGCCTCCGCGAGGGCGACCACGTGGTGGGTGACCTCGGCCAGCGCGTCGCGCGAGTAGTCCACGACGTGGATGCCGCGCAGGAAGGACTGCACCGACAGACCCGAGGAGTGGCAGGCGCAGCCGCCCGTGGGCAGCACGTGGTTGGAGCCCGCCGCGTAGTCGCCCAGCGAGACGGGCGCGTAGGGGCCGACGAAGACGGCGCCCGCGTTGCGCACCCGGGCCGCCCAGGCCGCCGCGTCGGCGGTCTGGATCTCCAGGTGCTCGGCCGCGTACGCGTTGACGACGGCCAGCCCGTGCTCCAGGGAGTCCACGAGGACGATGCCCGACTGGCGCCCGGCCAGCGCCTCGGCGATGCGCTCGCTGTGCTTGGTGGCCGGCACCTGCGTCTTCAGCTCCGCCTCGACGGCCTCGGCCAGCGCCTCGGAGGGCGTGACGAGGACGGCCGCGGCCACCACGTCGTGCTCGGCCTGGCTGATGAGGTCGGCGGCGACGTGCACCGGGTCGGCGGTGTCGTCCGCCAGGATGGCGATCTCGGTCGGGCCCGCCTCGGAGTCGATGCCGATGACGCCCTTGAGCAGCCGCTTGGCGGCGGCCACGTAGATGTTGCCGGGGCCGGTGACCAGCTGGGCGGGGGCGCACTCGTCGGTGCCGTACGCGAACATCGCCACGGCCTGGGCGCCGCCGGCCGCGTAGACCTCGTCCACGCCCAGCAGGGCGCAGGCCGCCAGGATGGTGGGGTGCGGCAGGCCGTCCCACGGGGTGCCGGGGGCCTGCTGCGGCGGCGAGGAGACGGCCAGCGAGCCGACCCCGGCCTCCTGCGCGGGCACCACGTTCATCACCACGGACGACGGGTAGACGGCCCGCCCGCCCGGCACGTACAGGCCCACCCGCTCGACGGGCACCCACCGCTCGGTGACGGTGCCGCCGGGCACGACCCGCACCGTGGAGTCGGTGCGCCGCTGGTCGCGGTGGACGATCCGGGCGCGCCGGATCGACTCCTCCAGCGCGGCGCGGACGGCCGGATCCAGCTCCTCCAGCGCCTTGGCCGGCGCCTCGGAGGGCACCCTCAGCCGCTCCAGTCGCACACCGTCGAACTTCTCCGTGTACTCGAGCACCGCCGCCGAGCCGCGATGCCGTACGTCGTCGCAGAGGGGCCGCACCTTCTCCAGGGCGGCCTCGACGTCCAGCTCGGCGCGGGGCAGCAGGTCACGGTCGATGGTGCCGGCGGCCGGACCCTGGTCAGGGACGGCCGGGGAGCCCGGCCGGGGGCCGGCGGAGGAACCACGCAGATCGATTCGGGAGATCACACGGTCAAGTCTCTCAGACCCGCGCCGCGCGCCCGCCTCCCGTATCAGAGGCTGATACAGGTCACATCAGGCAAGCGTCGCCTCCCGCGTTCATCCGGTCACAGAGCGGGAAAGGAAGCGGTACGACCCTCACCTTCGCACACGGCCCGTGACCGAGGGCCGGCTCCGAGGACCACCGACGCACACCGAGGGGGGATGCGCGTGAGCGAGCCAGCGGACTCCGGTGAGCCGCCGCCGGGGCTGCGGCTGACGACTGCCGAGTGGGGGATGTGGCAGGCGTTCCGCAACGGCACCGAGCACGACCTGCGCACGGGGGAACCCGAACTGGACGACCCCAACGGGGACCACCCCTGGGGCCCGGAGCGCACGGTGCGCGCCCGGGTGATAGCCCTGCTGCTGCTCCACGGGCCTCCGCCGCTGCTGGGCCGGGTGGCCTCCCTCCACCTGACCGGCGCCTTCGTCACCGGCTGCCTGGACCTGGCGGGCGGCGCGGTCGAGCCGTACTTCGAGCTGCGGGGCTGCCGCTTCCAGGACGAGGTGCGGATGCCGGAGGCCCGGGTGCACACGGCGCGCTTCGTCGCCTGCTACCTGCCGCGCCTGGAGGCGGCGCGGCTGACCACCGAGGGCGACCTGCACCTGCCCCGGTGCAGCATCCCCGAGGGCATCAGGCTGACGGACGCGACGATCGGCACCGATCTGCTGCTGAACGAGGCCACCGTCGGCAGCGGCCGGCGCACCCGCGCGCTCGCCGCTGACGGCCTCAGCGTCTCCCAGGAGCTCCAGGCCAGCCTGCTGGTCACCGACGGGCAGGTCAGCCTGCGCGGCGCCACCATCGGCAGCTCCCTGCACATGTTCGGCTCCGTCCTGCGCAACCCGCGCGGCCGCTTCGCGCTGTACGCGCCGCAGATGACCGTCGAACAGGTGGCCAGCTTCGCCGACGCCGGCCGCGGCAGCGCCCCGCAGATATACGGCTCCACCCCGCCCACCGGCACCCGCTACGGCCTCGCCGAGGAGCCGGGGCCCCTCCCGCAGGCCGCCGGCTTCCCCCGCACCGCGTGGGACCCCCACCGCACCAGGCACTTCGAGTGCGCCGGCGGCATGGTGCTGGACGACGGGCGGTTCGGCTCCTCGCTGGTGATCGAGAACGCCCGCCTGGAGATGCAGCGCGACCAGGAGCTGTCGCTGCGCCGCATCAGCACACCCGAGCTGACCTTCACCCCGCAGCTGCCCGAGCGCGGACTCGTGGTGCTCTCGGGCGCGAGCGTCGAGAAGCTGATGGACCGCGCCTCCAGCTGGCCGCACGACCACCGGCTGTGGATGGCGGGCTTCACCTACCAGCACGCCATCCCGAAAGAGGGCCACTTCAACGTCCGCGAGCGGCTCCAGTGGATCAACGCCGCCACCGCCGAGTACGCGCCCGAGCCGTACGAGCAGCTGGCCGCGATGTACCGCAACAGCGGCGAGGACACCAACGCGCGCCTCGTGCTGCTGGCCAAACAGCGCCGCCGCCGCGAGACGCTGCCGCTGCCCGGCAAGGTGTGGGGCGTCCTCCAGGACTGGACGGTGGCCTACGGCTACCGGCCCGGACAGGCCGCGCTGTGGATGGCGGTGCTGTGGCTGGCCGGGGCCCTGCTGTTCGAGGCGCACCGGCCGGCGGCGCTCAAGGAGGGCGAGTCGCCGCACTGGAACGCGGCCCTCTACACGCTCGACCTGCTGCTGCCCGTCATCTCCTTCGGGCAGGACACGGCGTGGAACCCGGCGGGCGGCTACCAGTGGATCGCCGCCGTCATGATCCTGGCGGGCTGGGTGCTGGCGACGACGGTGGCCGCGGGCGCCACGCGGCTGCTGCGGCGCCAGTGACGCGGGAGCCGCGCGGACGTGAGCGCCGGGGCGGATGTGCCGGGCGGGGATTGTCCGGCACACCCGCCCCCTCGTCAGGCGCCGGAGGCTTTAGGCTTACCGGTTGTGACAACCGCGCTTCCGCTCTTCCCCCTCAACTCGGTGCTGTTCCCGGGGCTGGTGCTGCCGCTGAACATCTTCGAGCCGCGGTACCGCGCACTGATGCGTGACCTGCTGGCGCTGCCCGAGGACGCGCCCCGCCGCTTCGGCGTGGTCGCCATCCGGGACGGCCGCGAGGTCGCCCCGGCGGCCACCGGCATGCCCGACACGGCGCCGCCGCAGGGCAGCGATCCGGCGGCGGGCTTCGGCCCCGACCCGATCAAGTCGTTCTACACGGTCGGGTGCGTCGCGGACGCCTCCACGATCCGCGAGCGTGCCGTGGACCTGGGCGCGGCCGACGCCGCGGGCGCCGCCGAGGAGGCCGCGGCGGGCCTCGGCCCCCGCTCCGACGAGACCGGGTACGAGGTGCTGGCCACCGGCACCACCCGGTTCCGGCTGCTGTCGGTGGACGCCTCGGGGCCGTATCTGACCGGCGAGATCGAGGAGTTGCCCGAGGAGGAGGGCGACGAGGCCGGCGCGCTGGCCTCCGGCGTGCTGCGGGCCTTCCGCGCCTACCAGAAGCGGCTGGCCGGCGCCCGCGAGCGGACCCTGGCCACCGGGCAGGAGCAGGACCTGCCGGACGACCCCTCCGTCGTCTCCTACCTCGTCGCGGCGGCCACGGTGCTCGACACCCCCGCCAAGCAGCGGCTGCTCCAGGCCCCCGACACCGCGACCCGGCTCGCCGACGAGCTGAAGCTGCTGCGCAGGGAGACGGCCGTCATCGGCAAGCTGCCGTCGCTGCCCGCGGCGGACCTGACCCGCAATCCGACCAGCCAGAACTGAGCGACCGCCGGAGGGCGGAACACGTGGCGAAGAAGAGCAAGCGGCAGGGGTCGGCGACCCCCGCCACCGTGGCCGCTACGGAGGCGGGCATCGCCTTCGAAACCCACGCCTACACCCACGACCCGGCAGCCGCCTCGTACGGCGAGGAGGCCGCCGAGGCGCTGGGCGTACCGCCCGAGCGGGTCTTCAAGACCCTGGTGGCCGAGGTCGACGGCGCGCTGACCGTCGCCGTCGTCCCCGTCTCCGCGTCCCTGGACCTCAAGGCGCTGGCCGCCGCCCGCGAGGGCAAGCGGGCCGTGATGGCGGACCCGGCCGCCGCCGAGCGCGCCACCGGGTACGTCCGCGGCGGCATCTCCCCCCTGGGGCAGCGCAAGCGCCTGCCGACCGTCCTCGACTCCTCGGCGGAGGAGCACGCCACCATCTGCGTCTCCGCCGGACGCCGCGGACTGGAGATCGAGCTGGCCCCGAAGGACCTCGCCGAGCTGACGGGTGCCGTCCTGGCCCCGGTGGCCCGCGCCTGACGGGACGCGGGCCACCGCCCCGGACGGCGGGACGCGGGCCCAGCCCTCACGCGCCCCACCCGGCGGCGGGACGCGGGCTCAGCGCTGCCAGCCGCCCGGGGCGGGGGCAGCGGCGGCGGGCGGCTCGTCGCGGGGGCCGAACAGCACGGTGGCCAGCAGGTGGACGAGGGTGGCGGCGACCGGCCAGGCCAGCAGCACCCCGTAGGCGTGCAGCTCCAGGGGCGCGTCGAAGGTGGCGCCCTTCCCGGCCGCCCGCGCCGCCGCGCGGATGTCGGTGTCGGGGCCGAACCACACCCCGATGCGCCAGGCCAGGAGCGCTCCCAGGAAGGCCCCGAACGCGAGGCCGACGACGAGGCCGACGCCCCCCTTGCGGCGGGCCAGGAAGACGACGAGGCCCGACACCACGCCGAACCCCAGACCGAGCAGCGCGAAGACGCCGTCCGCGCCGATGACCTCCTCGCCCTCCGGGTGCTTGAAGAGGACCAGCTCCCCGTTGGTGTAGAGCGGGACCCGGGGGGCCAGCCACAGCCACAGGAAGCCCAGCGCCACCCCGGCCACGGCGACCGCCACCGCGCAGACGGCGACCTCCCGCAGCTCCCGCCGGGCCAGCTGCCCGCCGTCGCCGCCGCCAGTGCTCCCCGCGTACGGGGAGAGGGGCGGCGGGGCCGCGCGGCCGGTTCCGTGCCGGTCGTCGGGCCGTGCTCGCGGGGCGGAGGGGCGGGAGGGGTCAGGGTTGTGCGGGGAGGGCGTCGGTACGGTCACGGAGCCCATCGTGCCAGGCCCGCGCGGTGCCGGCCGCTCCGGCCCTGGAACCACGCGCCGGGAGGGTCAGCGGGTGGCGGCCCACCGGTAGGCGCGGGTGGCGAGGGCGAGCGAGAGCACGCCGACCGCCGCGCACACGCCGAGATCCACCAGGACGCTCCCCCAGTCGGGGTGCGCCTCGAAAGTACGCGCGAAAGCCTCCACCCCGTACGTGGAGGGCAGCAGGTCCCGCGCCCACTGGACGACCGTCGGCAGCCCGCCCCCGGGCAGCACGCCCAGCAGCAGCGCCGCGGACATGCCCAACTGCCCGCCGAGGGTGGCCAGCTCCGGACGGGGCGCGAGCAGGCCCAGCGCCGCGCCGAGCCCGGCGAGCGCGGCCCCGGCGAGGGGGACGACCGCGACGAGCACCCACAGCCCGCCCAGCGGCAGCTGGAAGAGCAGGCTGCCGACGACGGCCGTCACCGCCACACCGGGCACGGTGAACGACGCGTAGGCCGCCGCCGCGCCCAGCACCACGGAGGCGGCGGGCACGGGCAGCGTCGCGTAGTGGTCGAGACCGCCCCCCGCCCGTAGCTGCCCGAAGTACTGGGCCAGCAGATTCAGCGCGACGAAGGCGACGACCAGCACGCTGGATCCGGCCACGACGGCCCGCGCCTCCGCGCCGCCGTCCACCACGCCGCGCATCAGGACCATGATGCCGAGCGACTGGAAGGTCGCCACGAACAGCAGCGGGATGCGCGCCACCCGCGCCCGGGAGAGCTGCGCCCGGTAGACCGCCCCCAGCGCGCCCCACAACCCGGCCCGCGGCGCCAGTGCCACCTGCCCACCCCCCACGCCCACCCCTTGGCCGGGCACATCCACCACGCCCCCGTCCGGCCCCCGGCCGGACGCCCCAACGTCCCCGGGCACGCCCTCCCCGGGAAGCGCCTCGACATCCCCGTGCGGCCCCCGGCCGGAAGGAGCCGCCACATCCCCGGCGACGCCCTGCCCAGGATGAGCCGCCACGTCCTCGCACGTCCCCCGGCCGGGAAGCGCCTCAACATGCCCGTGCGCGCCCTGCCCGGAAGGAGCAGCCACCTCCTCGCGCGGCCCCTGACCGGGGAGAGCCTCGGCGTCCCCGTGCGCGTCGGCTTCCGCGCGGCCCCGCGCCTGCACCCGGGCCTCGTCGCCGCCGCTGTCGGCGCCGACGCCGGCAGCGGTCCGGTCGGCGGGCTCCGGGCCGTCCGTCGTGCGGTCCGCGGCGCCCGCAGGCTCTTCCGTCGGGGCCGGGGGGCGGTGCGCCGGAGCGTCCGGCGTCCCGGAACCGGAATCGGGGCCGGGCGCGGAGCCGGCCGGGGCGTCGGCTGTCCCGGGCGTGTGGGGGGCCGGGGCGTCGTCCGGGGCCGTCGGGCGGCCCTCCGCCGTGGTCCTCACCCGAGCCCGCCCCTCGTCCGGACGCCCCGCGCGGGGCGCGGGTGCGGCGTGTTCCTGGTGCTGGTCATCTCGTGCAACTTCCGTCCCGTCGCCCCGGCGCGGTTCCCGTCCCGCACGTTCCGCCGCCCCGCGCCGCCGTACCGCTCCCACGCCCTCACGCCTTCACCAGCCCCTCCGCACCGTCCTCACCCGCGGCCCGGCCGCCGAGGGCGAGGTAGACGTCCTCCAGGCTGGGGGTGGCGAGCCGGAAGTCGTCGAGTGCGGGGAAGGCGGGGCCGCCGGTGACGAGGGCGACCGCCTCCCGGGCGCCCTCGGGGGTGAGCCGCAGCGTCCAGCGGCGGCCCGAGACGAGGGCGTCCGCGGCGAGCCCGGCGATCTCGGGGATCTCCACGGGCGCGCGGTCGCGCCACATCAGTTCCAGCCGGACGTCTTCCCCGACGGTGGCCTTGAGCCCGGCGGGCGAGTCGCAGGCGATCACCCGCCCCCGGTCCAGTACGGCGACCCGGTCGAGGACGGTCTCGGCCTCGATCACGTTGTGGGTCACCAGCAGCACCGTCGTGCCGCGCT
>NZ_VJOK01000001.1:1748166-1756254 GCF_013302895.1 Streptomyces albus subsp. chlorinus
CCGCGCGCGGCGTGCGGGTCCATCCCGGTGGTCGGCTCGTCCAGCACCAGCAGCGCCCGGTCGCCGACCAGGGCGGCGGCCACACAGGCCAGCCGCCGCTGCCCGCCGGACAGCTTCTTCAGCGGCCTGCCCGCCAGCCCCTCCAGTCCGAGTTCGGCCAGCACCTCGTCGCGGGCCGTCCGCGCGGCGGCAGGGGTCATGCCGCGCAGCCGCGCGGTGGTCTCGGCGGCGAGGGACACGGTCAGTTCGTCGAGCGCGGTGGACTCCTGGCCGAGGTAGGCCAGCAGCCGCGCGGCCCGCTCGGGGTGGCGCACCAGATCGTGGCCGAGGACCTCGACGTGTCCGGCGTCGGGCCGCAGGAGTCCGGTGAGCTGGCGGACGAGGGTGGACTTGCCGGCGCCGTTGGGGCCGAGCAGCCCGAAGATCTCGCCCTGGCGCACGTCGAGGCAGATGCCGTCGGTGGCGCGGACGGCGGGCGCCGCCGGAGCGCCGCGACGGGCCCGTACGGGCGGGTAGGTCTTGACCAGGCCCTCGACGCGCACGGCGCGCGCGGCGGCCCGGATCCGCGTCGTCCCGCCTGCCACCGAGCTGTCCACCGCCTGCCGAGTGCCCGTTCTCACGACCTATGAGGGTACGCGTCCGGGATGGCCGGCTTGCCGCTGGGCCCTCCCGGCGCGGGTGCGGAGGCGGCCCGTCCGCGCTGCGGTGCCGGTCAGTCACCCGCGGGGGTGTGTTCGGCGGGGGCGCCGGAGCGGGCGTCCACCTCGCGCCAGAAGCCCGCGCGGATCGCGTAGCGGTCGTGCTCGTCGATCTGGTCGTCCTTGTGCGCGAGGAGGCCGAACCGGGCGGCGTAGCGCAGCAGTTCCCCGTCGATGCGGTGGGGGATGCGCGGGTACTCCCCGGAGAGCTGCCCCAGGTGGCTGTCGTTGGTCAGCCGTTCGATCCAGCGGCGGGCGAACACCTGGCCGACCTCGTACGGGTCGCCGCTGACCGCGGTGATGTCCTCCTCGCGGTCGGCCCAGCGCTGCTCGGCGGTGGTGAGCTGGGCCAGTGTCGGCAGGGCCGCCGTCTCCGGCGACTCGGGCGGCACCGCCCGCTCGACCCAGCCCCGGTCCGAGGACCAGCGCAGCGTCGCGCCGGGCGGGCCGGTGGATGCCTGCGCCTGTGCCTGCGGCCCGTGCCGGCCGAGGTCCGCCAGGTCCTTCGGGGTGGGTACGCCCTCGCCCCGCCCGGGCCCGGGGGAGGCACCGCCGCCGGACGCCGGCTCCTCGGCCGCGGGCCGCTCGTCGGTCTCGGCCCGGGCCGTCCGTCCGGCCGCCTCCGCGGGGCCGCCTCCGGGGCCGGCCGGGGCGGAAGCGGCGGGTCCGGGCGACGCGGCGGCGCCGTGGTTGCCGGAGCCGTCGCCGTTCTTGCCGGGCTCCGGAAGCGGCGCGGCCAGGATCGCGGCGATCTCGGGACGGGGCGCGGGCTGCGGCGCGCAGGGGCCGGTCAGGTCCTTGGCGCGGACGACGGGCGTGATCCAGCCGCGGTCCAGCACCCGCCGCTCGTCCGCCTCCGCCACCAGGTCCTCGGACTGGTTGTAGTCTCCGTCGGCGGCCTGGACCGCCCACAGGTGGACGGCGACGCCGTGCTCCTTGGCGGACATCAGCCCCGGCAGCAGGTCGCCGTCCCCAGTCACCAGCACGATGTCCGAGCAGGCCCGGTTGCGGGCCAGCTCCGTCAACTCGGCGTGCATGGCGGCGTCCACGCCCTTCTGCGCCCACCGCCCGTCACTGCGGGTGAGCGCTCCCAGCCGTACGGTGACCCGGGGCATGACGCGGAGCCTGCGGTGTTCGGGCTGGGGCACCCGGTCGGGCGCGCCGTCGAACCAGTAGATGCGCAGCAGGGCACACTCGGTATCGGCCTCGGCCTGCCGGCGCAGGGCCTGGATCAGTCCGGCGTGGTCGACGCTGATGCGGGAGCGGGTCGGCTCCCCCGCCAGCAGGCTGGCGGCGGCGCCCAGCAGGTAACCGGCGTCCACCAGGACGACGCAGCGGTCCACGACATTCCACCCACTCTCGGTCATGACGTACAGCCGAGGCTGTGCCTGCGCGTGCCGGCCGGCTCCCGTGTGCTCCCGGGCCTGCTTCGAGTCTGCCCGACGGCACCGGGGTTACCGGCTCCGACCTCGATCATCGGCGTGGCGCCGCATCCCCTTTCTCACCTTTGGTAATTGTCCGACATGCAGAGCAATTACGGACATGCAACGCTGAACGAGGGGCTGCCGTACCGAGCCCAGGAGGCAAGCATGGCCAAGAACAGGAATCGCCAACAGCCCCGCCGTCAGAACCGTACGGCGGACGAGCAGCGTCAGGAGCGGGAACGCGCGAGGTCGGCCGCGGCCGAGCGCGCCACCACGGAGACCTCCCGCAAGGGAAGAGAGCGCCGCTTCGGCCACAACTGAGGCCCCGCACCCCACCCCCGGCCCCTCTCCGCCGCCGGGTGGCGCGGCGGAGAGGGGCCGGCGGCGGCACGGGCGTCAGCTCGCCAGGCAGGAGGGGCCCAGGAGTTCCTTCAGGTCGCCGAAGAGCGCGGGGTCGGGCGTCACACGGTGCCGGTCCAGCCGCAGGACGGTCGTCTTGTGTGCGCCCTGGAGCCGGACGCGGACCTCGCTGGAGCCCCGGTGCTGCGTCAGCACGTATCCCAGCTTCTCCACGAGGGGGGGTGTGACCTTGACGGTGGGGATGGTGATGGTGATCGGCGCGGACGCCGACGCCTCGCTCAGGTCGGGGACCATCAACTCCATCGCGACCAGCCGCGGCACGTCCTCCCGCTTGTCGAGGCGGCCCTTGACGAACACGATGGCGTCCTCCACCAGCTGCGTGGACACCAGCTGGTAGGTCGCGGGGAAGAACATGCAGTCGATGGAGCCCGCCAGGTCCTCCACCGTGGCGATGGCCCAGGCGTTGCCCTGCTTGGTCATCTTGCGCTGGAGGCCGGAGATGATGCCGCCGATGGTGACGATCGAGCCGTCGGAGTAGTCGCCGCCGGTCAGCTGGGAGATGGCCGCGTCGGCCTTGTCGCCCAGCACGTGCTCCAGGCCGAAGAGGGGGTGGTCGGAGACGTAGAGGCCCAGCATCTCCCGCTCCTGGGCGAGCAGATAGGTCTTGTCCCACTCCTCGTCGGAGAACTGCACGTCGAGCCCGAAGCCGGGGCCGGAGTCCTCGGTGTCGCCGCCGAGGTCACCGAAGAGGTCGAACTGGCCTTCGGCCTCCTTGCGCTTGACCTGGACCACGTTGTCGATCATCGGCTCGAACTGGGCGGTGAGCCCCTTGCGGGTGTGCCCCATCTCGTCGAAGGCGCCCGCCTTGATCAGCGATTCGATGGTGCGCTTGTTGCAGACCACGGCCTCGACCTTGTCGAGGAAGTCCGGGAACGAGGTGTACTTCCCCTTGGACTTGCGGCACTTGACGATCGAGTCCACGACGTTCTGGCCGACGTTGCGCACCGCCGTCAGACCGAAGACGATGGTGGAGTCGTCCTTCGAGGTGAAGTTCGCCTCCGACTCGTTCACATTCGGCGGCAGCACCCTGATGCCCATCTTGCGGCACTCGTTGAGGTAGACCGCCGACTTGTCCTTGTCGTCGCGCACCGAGGTGAGCAGCGCCGACATGTACTCCGCGGGGTAGTTGGCCTTCAGATAGGCCGTCCAGTAGGTGACCAGGCCGTACGCGGAGGAGTGCGCCTTGTTGAACGCGTATCCGGCGAAGGGCACCAGCACGTCCCAGACGGCCTGGATGGCCTCGTCCGAGTAGCCGTTGTCGCGCATGCCCTTCTGGAAGTTCACGAACTCCTTGTCGAGAACCTCCTTCTTCTTCTTGCCCATCGCCCGGCGGAGCAGGTCGGCCTGTCCGAGCGTGTAGCCGGCCAGCACCTGGGCGGCTTTCTGCACCTGCTCCTGGTAGACGATCAGGCCGTAGGTGATGTCGAGGACCTCCTTGAGAGGCTCCTCCAGCTCCGGGTGGATCGGGGTGATCTCCTGCTGGCCGTTCTTGCGCAGGGCGTAGTTGATGTGGCTGTTCATGCCCATCGGGCCCGGCCGGTACAGCGCCGAGACGGCGGAGATGTCCTCGAAGTGGTCGGGCTTCATCATGCGCAGCAGGGAGCGCATCGGGCCGCCGTCGAACTGGAAGACGCCCAGGGTGTCGCCGCGCTGGAGCAGCTCGAACGTCTTCGGGTCGTCCAGCGGCAGGTCCAGCAGCTTGAGGTCCACGCCCTTGTTCTTGCGGATCATCTTGACCGCGTCGTCCATGATGGTGAGGTTGCGCAGCCCCAGGAAGTCCATCTTCAGCAGGCCGAGCGCCTCGCAGCTCGGGTAGTCCCACTGCGTGACGACCGTGCCGTCGTTCTTCGGGGAGAAGATCGGCGCGTGGTCGATGATCGGCTCGCTGGACATGATCACGCCCGCCGCGTGCATGCCCATCTGGCGGACCAGGCCCTCGATGCCCATGGCGGCGTCGATGACCTTCTTGACGTCCGGCTCGTTCTCGTACATCGACCGCACCTCGGCCGCCTCGCTGTAGCGCGGGTGGTTGGGGTCGGTGATGCCCGAGAGCGGGATGCCCTTGCCGAGCACGTCGGCGGGCATCGCCTTGGTGATGCGGTCGCCCATCGCGTACGGGTAGCCCAGCACGCGGGAGGCGTCCTTGATGGCGGCCTTCGCCTTGATGGTGCCGTAGGTGCCGATCATGGCGACCTTGTCGGCGCCGTACTTCTCCGTCACGTACCGGATGACGTCACCGCGCCTGCGCTCGTCGAAGTCGATGTCGACGTCCGGCATGGTGATGCGCTCGGGGTTGAGGAACCGCTCGAAGATCAGGCCGTGCACGACCGGGTCGAGGTCGGTGATGCCCATCGCGTAGGAGACGATCGAGCCCGCCGCGGAGCCGCGGCCCGGGCCGACGGCGATGCCGTTGTCCTTGGCCCAGTTGATGAAGTCGGCGACCACGAGGAAGTACCCCGGGAAGCCCATGTCGATGATGACCTTCATCTCGTAGTCCGCCAGCTCCTGGCGGTCCTGGGGGACGCCGTCCGGGTAGCGGCGGGCCATGCCGCGGCGGACCTCCTCGCGGAACCAGGAGACCTCGTCGTACCCCTCGGGCACGTCGAACTTCGGCATCAGGTTCTTCGGCTCGAACATCCCCTCGGTCTCGATGCGCTCGGCGACCAGGAGCTGCGTGTTGCGGCAGCCCTCCTGCCAGGCGTCCGAGGAGTCGATGCCGTACATCTCGGCGGCCGACTTGAGGTAGTAGCCGGCGCCGTCGAACTTGAAGCGGTCCGGGTCCGACAGGTTGCTGCCCGTCTGGATGCACAGCAGCGTGTCGTGCGCCGCCGCCTCGCGCTCGTAGGTGTAGTGCGAGTCGTTGGTGACGATGAAGGGGGCGTTGATCTTCCGCGCGATCCGCTCCAGGCCGTCCCTGGCCCGCTTGTCGATGTCGATGCCGTGGTCCATCAGCTCGACGAAGAAGTTCTCCTTGCCGAAGATGTCCTGGAACTCCCCGGCCGCCTTGAGGGCCTCGTCCTCCATGTCGAGGCGGATCTTGGTGCTCACCTCGCCGGAGGGGCAGCCCGTGGTCGCCATCAGGCCCTCGGCGTACTCGGCCAGCAGCTCGCGGTCCATCCGGGGCTTGCGGAAGAAGCCCTCCAGGCTGGCCCGCGACTGGGCGCGGAAGAGGTTGTGCAGCCCGGTCGCGTTCCTGGCCCACATCGTCATGTGGGTGTAGGCGCCGTTGCCGGAGACGTCGTCCCGCTTCTGGTGGGGGGTGCCCCACTTGACCGGGCGGGCGTTCCTGCGGTGGTCGGGGGCCAGGTACGCCTCGATGCCGATGATCGGGGTGACCCCGGCGTCCTTCGCGGAATGGAAGAAGTCGTAGGCCCCGTGCAAATTGCCGTGGTCGGTCATCGCGATGTGCGACATGCCCATCTCGTTGCAGGCAGCGAACATGTCCTTGAGGCGGGCCGCGCCGTCGAGGAGCGAGTACTGCGTGTGCACATGCAGATGTGTGAAGGGCTGGTCACTCACGACGAAGGCCACCTCCGGGCGGGAATCTTCTGGGGCGAGGTGGGAGTCTACGGCCCCCCACCGACAGTCCGCGGAGGGAACCGTCCGCACCGCCCCGGAACCGTCCGGGACCCGGCCGGAGTCTGCCGGAGTCTGCCGGTGACCGTACCGGAACCGGGCACCCCGCCGCGTCGGCGTACGTTGGGCGGACAGCAGACCGACCGAGCGTACGACGGAGCGCACACATGACCAAGGCAGGCCAGGCAGAAGAGCGCGGCAGGACGATCCTGGAGGTCTTCGACACCGCCTTCGGGGATCTCCTCGCCGCCGACCCGGCGGCCTTCCAGACGAAGTTCCGCAAGATGGCCGCCTCCGCCTTCGCCTTCTACCGGGGCACGGCCTGCCTCTTCTACGCCGACCTGCACGAGGAACGCGACAGCGGCCCCTTCCTGGACGAGCGCACCAGCCGGGTGTGGATCCACGGCGATCTGCACGCGGAGAACTTCGGCACCTACATGAACGCCCAGGGCCGCCTGCTCTTCAACGTCAACGACTTCGACGAGGCCTACGTCGGCCCCTTCACCTGGGACCTCAAGCGCTTCGTGGCCTCGGTGGCGCTGCTGGGCTACAGCAAGGCGCTCAGCGACACACAGATCACCTCCCTGGTGACCACCTACGCCGACGCCTACCGCGCCCGGATCCGCGCCCTGGCCTCCGGCAGCCCGGGGAACGAGCCGCCGGCCCTCACCCTGGAGACGGCGCGCGGCCCGGTGCTGGCCGCCCTGCGCGCCGCCCGCGCCAACACCCGCTTCGGCCTGCTGGGCACCATGACCGAGATCCGCGACTGGGAGCGCCGCTTCACCCCGGGCGGCGGCTCCATCGAGCTGGACAAGGAGACCCGTGCCGCCGTGCTGGACGCCTTCGAGGCGTATCTGGAGACGCTCCCTCGCCACGAGGGACGCGAGCGGCCCGGCGCGCACCGCGTCAAGGACGTGGTGGGCCGCCGGGGCATCGGCATCGGCAGCGCGGGCCTGCCCTCGTACAACATCCTGCTGGAGGGGCACAGCGACGCGCTGGAGAACGACCTGGTCATCTATATGAAGCAGGCGCAGACCCCGGCCGTCTCCCGGCACATCACCGACCGGGCGGTGCGCGACTACTTCCGGCACGAGGGCCACCGCACGGTGATCTCGCAGCGCGCCCTCCAGGCGCACGCCGACCCGTGGCTGGGCTGGACCGAACTGGGCGGCCGGGGCCAGCTGGTGGCGGAGGTCTCGCCGTACGCGGTGGACCTGGACTGGTCGGATTTGTCGGACCCGGACGAGATCGCCCAGGTCACCGCCGACCTCGGCCGGGCGACGGCGACGATGCACGCGGCGGCGGACGAGGCGGAGTCCGGGCACAGCCTGGTGCCGTTCTCCACCGAGCGCGCCATCGACGAGGCGATCGCGGCGGACGAGGACGGCTTCCGCGCCATGCTGGTGGACTTCGCCCACAGCTACGGCGCCACGGCCCGCCGCGACCACCAGATCTTCGTCGACCTGTTCCGCAACGGCCGGATCACCGGCGTGTGACGGCGACGGACACGAGCCGCACGGAGGTGAGCCGGACAGAGGCGAGCCGGGCGCCCGCGATCCGCACGGAGATGAGCCGGACGAATGCGATCCGGACGGAGATGAGCCGACGGGATCCGGGCACGAGGGGACAACCCGGACGCTGCCGCGTATCCGGCGGCAGCGGGACCGGCACCTTTAGAGACCGCTTACGCGCTCCCATGGCACACTCGGTCCCCATGGGAGCAGCAGGCATGCGCACAGCCCGGGCGGGGCTCTTCACCGCCCTGTGCGTCACGCTGTCCTGCGGCGCCCACGTCCTGCTGTCCGGCTCCCCCGTCCCGCTGCGTCCGCTGCTGGCGGTCTCGGCCGCCGTCTTCGTGCTGGCCTTCGCACTCGCCGGGCGGGAGCGCGGCTACGCCCGGATCGCCGCGCTGCTGGTGCCCCTGGAGCTGGCGGCCGACACCGTCTTCACCACCGGTCAGCACGCCTGCT
>NZ_VJOK01000001.1:1756274-1776555 GCF_013302895.1 Streptomyces albus subsp. chlorinus
GCCCCCGCGCCGTCCGTACCCCTCGTGCGCTGCCGCTGCTGTCGCACTCCGTGCACCGTCGCGGCCCGCCCGTGTCCGCCGCCACCCCGGCGGCCTGACCGGTTCGGGTTCCATTCGCGTACGGACATGACGGAGAAGAACAAGCATGAGCAAGCGCAACAGCCCTGAAGCCAAGCGTGCGGCCCGTGAGCGGCTGCGCGCCGAACGGGAGCGGCAGGCGAAGAAGGAGCGGACGCGGCGGCAGCTGCTGGTCGGTCTCACGGTGGTCGCGGTGCTGGTCGTGGTGGCCGGCATCGGCGTCCTGGTCGCCAAGCTGAACGACAAGGACACCGGCGACGACATGGCCGTCACCACCGCCGGTGCCAAGGCGGAGAAGACCGTCGACGTCTACGAGGACCTGCGCTGCCCGGCGTGCGCCAGCTTCGAGCAGGCGATGGGCGAGCAGCTCCAGAAGGGCGCCGAGCAGGGCAAGTACAAGCTGCGCGTCCACCTCGGCTCGATCATCGACGACAACATGGGCGGTTCCGGCTCCCGGAACGCCGCCCGCGCGCTGGGTGCCGCCAAGGCGGTGAGCGTCAAGGCGTTCGCCGAGTACAAGCAGGCGCTGTACTCCAAGAAGTGGCACCCCGAGGAGCAGGACGACAAGTTCGCGGACAACGCCTACCTGCTCAAGGTCTCGGACACGGTCCCCGAACTGAAGGACAACAAGACGTTCGAGAAGGCCGTCAAGGGCAAGAAGTACAACAAGTGGGCCAAGGACATGATCGCCGGCTTCAACGGCGCCGAGATCCAGGCCACCCCCACCGTCAAGATCGACGGTGAGCAGGTCCAGCCGCAGGACCTGCCGGGCAAGCTCAAGGACATGGGCGTGGACCTGAAGTCGGGCTCCGGGGGCGAGAAGAAGCAGTAGCCCGGCGGGACGGGAGCGCGGCGGGGTTCCGGGCGGAGCCCGTGCCGGTCCGGTATTGCGCACGAGGGGCGGACCGCATCACCGATGCGGTCCGCCCCTCTTCCTTACCGCTGCGTAACATGACCGCCCGTGACTACTGGAGACTCCGCCACCACCGAACAGGCCCTGCCCGAACAGGCCCTGCCCGAGCGCGCGCTGCCCGCGCCGCGCCGCCGCTCCGTCGTCGCCGCCGGTGCGGCCGGGGCCGCGCTGCTGCCGCTGGCCGGTGCCGTACCCGGGGCCAGCGCCGAACCCGCCCCGCGGCAGCCCGCCTTCCTGCACGGTGTCGCCTCGGGCGACCCGCTGCCGGACGGCGTCCTGCTGTGGACCCGGGTCACCCCCGAGCCGGAGGCGACCCCCGGTTCCGGCAAGGGCGCCCCCGTCGAGGTGGCCTGGGAGGTCGCCGAGGACCGGGAGTTCGCCAGGACCGCCGCACGCGGCACCGCGAAGGCGCGGGCCGCCGCCGACCACACCGTCAAGGCCGATGTGCGCGGACTGCGCCCGGCCACCACGTACTACTTCCGCTTCACCGCCGGAGGTGTCCACTCCCCCACCGGGCGCACCCGCACCGCGCCCGCCGAGGACGCCGCGGTGGCCGGGCTCCGCTTCGGCGTGGTCTCGTGCGCCAACTACGAGGGCGGCTACTTCGCCTCCTACCGCCACCTGGCCGCCCGCTCGGACCTGCACGCGGTGCTGCACCTGGGCGACTACCTCTACGAGTACGGGCACGGCGAGTACCCCGCCGGCGACACGGTCGTGCGCGCCGTGCGACCGGAGCACGAGACCGTCTCCCTGGCCGACTACCGCGTCCGGCACGGCCACTACAAGACCGACGCCGATCTGCGGGCCCTGCACGCGGCCCACCCCCTCATCGCCATCTGGGACGACCACGAGTTCGCGGACAACGCCTTCTCCGGCGGCGCGGCCAACCACACCCCTGGCACCGAGGGCGACTGGGGACGGCGCATGGCGGCGGCCAGGCAGGCCTACTTCGAGTGGCTTCCGGTACGCCCCTCCACCGCGGGCACCACCTTCCGGCGGCTGCGCTTCGGACAACTGGCCGACCTGCACCTGCTGGACCTGCGCTCGTTCCGCGACGCACAGCCCCGGGTGGGCGACGGGGACACCATCGACGACCCGGACCGCACCCTTACCGGGCGCCGGCAGCTCGACTGGCTGAAGAAGGGGCTGCTGTCCTCCACGGCCCGCTGGAAGCTGGTCGGCAACCCGGTGATGATCTCCCCGGTCGCCTTCGGCTCCGTCCCCGCGAAGCTCCTCGGCCCGCTCGCCGCGTGCCTGGGCGTCCCGCAGGAGGGGCTGGCCGTCAACACCGACCAGTGGGACGGGTACACCGACGACAGACGCGAACTCCTCACCCACCTGTGCGACAACCGCATCACCGACACCGTCTTCCTCACCGGCGACATCCATATGAACTGGGCCAACGAGGTGCCCGTGCGGGCCGCCGACCACCCGCACGAGCCGCCGGTGGCCACGGAGTTCGTCATCACCTCCGTCACCTCCGACAATCTCGACGACACCCTGCACGTGGCGCCCGACACCCTCTCCGGCGTCGCCGAGGCGGCGGTACGCGCCGCCAACCGCCATGTGCGCTGGGTGGACATGGACTCGCACGGATTCGGAGTGCTGGACCTGGACGCCGCGCGGGCCCAGATGGACTACTGGGTGCTCTCCGACAAGACCGACCCGGACGCCACCGCCACCGTGCGCCGCTCCTACCGCACCGCCTCCGGCTCGCAGCGGGTCGAGCGGAGCGAGGAGCCCGTACGCCTCACCCCATGACAGCCCGTACGCCTCACCCCATGACAGGGGGAACCCGGGGGCGGCGCGGACAGGTCATCGACCCGCGCTTCGCACTGCTGGAGCGGCTGGGACCCGGGGGATGGGCACCGTCTGGCCGCCCCCGGGGCTCGGACGGCTACAGCGTCTCCAGGAAGCCCAGCACCGTCCGCCAGGTGCGCTCCGCCGCGTCCTTGTCGTAGTCCTCCAGCTCGGCGTGCGTGTACAGGTGGCCGACGGCCGGATAGCGGTGCACCTCCACGTCCGCGCCGGCCCGCTGCATCCGCAGGTACCAGGCGGTCAGCCAGTCGTGCGGCTCGAAGGCGTCGGGGTCCCCGACGTGGAGCTGGACGGGCAGGTCGTCGACCGCGGCGTCCTGAGGGATGTCGGAGGTCCCGGACAGGAGGACCAGGCCCCGTGCCTTCTCGTCCGCCAGCGCGAGGGTCTGGGCGAGGGAGCCGCCCAGCGAGAAGCCCGCGTAGACCAGCCCCTTCTCCGCGTGCGGTGCCGCGGCCTTCACGGCCCGCTTCAGCAGCTCGTCGCGGTCGGGAGCGGTGTCCTCCTCGCGCATCCGCATCCCCTCCTCCACCGACGCGGCGGTCCGCCCGTCGAACAGGTCGGGGGTGATCACCTCGTGCCCCGCGGCGCGCAGCCGGTCCGCGGCGGCGTGCACATCCGCGGTGAGCCCGCACACGGAGTGGAAGAGGATGATCGAAACGGGAGCCACAGTGTCACTTCCTTCACAAAGAGCCCCGCTGAGAGCTCTGGAGCCGGGTACTCCACATGGTGCCAGGTACGGTCGTCCCCTGGCCCCGGACGGCCGTACGCGCGACCGTCCTCCTTCCCCCGGCGGCCGGCGAGAAGGCCGCGGGAGAGCCCTAGGAGAAAGGCGACCATGGAGAACGTGCTCCGGCCCGTCATCGTCTTCGGTGGCGCGATCGTGCTCTCGTACGTGCTCGCCTGGGCCGTCGACCGCCTGCTGGTCCGGCTGGACGTGCGGCATCCGGAGACCCCGATGTGGGGGCTGCTGCGCAGCGGCCGCGTTCCGTTCCAGGCGGTGCTCTTCGTCGCGCTGGTGAGCGGTTTCTTCGACGCCACCCATCTGGCCAAGGACCACCGGGACGGTGTGGACCTGTGGCTGACGGTCATCCTGATCGCGGCCTCGGCCTGGCTGATCCTCCGGGTCGTCGCCGCGATAACGGAGACGATCGCCGCCAAGTACGCGGGCGCCACCCACGACCCGGCGCGGGGACGGCGCGTCCGCACCCAGCTGACGTTGATCCGGCGCCTGATCACCGCCGTGGTGACGGTGATCGCGGTGGCGGCGGTGCTGCTCCAGTTCCCCGGTATGAAGACGTTCGGCACCTCGATGCTGGCCTCGGCCGGTGTGCTGGGCATCGTCGCCGGTATCGCCGCCCAGGCGACACTGGGCAACCTGTTCGCGGGGCTGTCGATCGCGTTCGGCGACATGGTGCGGATCGGCGACGAGGTCGTGGTGGACGGCGAGATGGGCACGGTGGAGGAGATCACCGTCTCCTACCTGGTGATCCTGACCTGGGACGAGCGCCGGATCACGATGCCGGTCTCGTACTTCACCAGCCGGCCGTTCGAGAACTGGTCGCGCGGCGGCCCGCAGATGACCGGCACGGTCTACCTCCACCTGGACCACACGGCCCCCGTCGAGGAGCTGCGCGCCAAGGCCGAGGAGCTGGTGCGGGCCAGCGACGAGTGGGACGGCCGCAGCTGGAGCCTGGTGGTGACCGACACCACGCCCTCCACGATCGAGGTCCGGGTCGCCATGACCGCCCGCACCTCGGACGACCTGTGGACGCTGCGCTGCTCGGTGCGCGAGCAGCTGATCACCTGGCTGAAGACCTACCACCCGGAGGCGCTGCCGGGCATCCGCCACATCCAGCAGGAGAAGCTGGTCTGAGCACCGGGGGCGCCCGGAGGGGCACTCCGCCACCGCCCCGGTGAGGTCAGATACCCCGGAAGCTGCGCACGTCCAGCTGGTGCAGCACCCGGTCCACGACCTCCGGGTCCACCCCGGCCTCGCTCCGCGCCGCGAGCACCTCGTGCCGGGCGGCGGACAGCAGCTCGCCCTGGAGCCGGCGCAGCTTCTGCGCGCGGGCCACGCGCTTGCGGTGGGCGGCGCGGCGCTCCTCGTCGACGATGTCGGGGGAGATCCTGGCTCCCACGTCCCAGGCCCGCCGCACCAGCGCCTCGGAGACCTCCTCGGGCAGGTCCTCGACCTCCTCGATCTCCCGCAGCCGCCTGCGGGCCGCCTTGGCCACCCGCAGGGCGAGCTGCCGTTCCAGCTCGCGCTCGGCGGCGCTGTCGGCCTGGACGTTCAGCCGCTGGACGAGCCAGGGCAGGGTCAGACCCTGGAAGATCAGCGTGACGATCACCACGGCGAACGCGATGAAGATGATGGCCTCCCGGCCGGGGAAGGCGCCGCCCCCGGCCTCGGGCTCCACCGTCAGCGGGACGGCGAGCGCCAGCGCCACCGAGGCCACTCCGCGCATCCCCGACCACCACACGACGACCGTCTCGCGCCAGTTGCGCGGGATGTCCTCGTCGAGGTCCTTGCGCTGGTGCAGCCGCTGGGCCAGCCACGCGGTGGGCAGCAGCCACAGCAGCCGCAGGACGACGACCACGGCGACGACCGCGAGCGCGGCGGGCAGCAGCTGCCGCCACTCGTCCTGGACCGTGTCGAAGATCGTGTGCAGCTCCAGCCCGATCAGCCCGAAGGCGACACCGGTCACCAGGGTGTCCACGATCTGCCAGAACGTCTGCCCGGCCAGCCGCCCCTGGACGTCGTCCGCGTCCACGGCGCGCCCGGAGGCCAGGTAGAGCGCCGTCATCAGCACGGCCAGCACACCGGAGCCCATCAGCTCCTCGGCCAGCACGTAGGAGGCGAACGGCACCAGCAGCGTCAGCCCGGTCTGGAGGGTGGCGTCCCCGAGGTAGCCCATGAGCTTGCTGGCGACCCAGCCCAGCGCGAGGCCGACGGCGACGGCGACCACGCAGGAGAGCACCAGTTCCCCGGCGGCGACCGGCAGCGAGAAGGTGCCCGTGACGGCGGCGGCGATGGCCACGTGGTAGAGGGTGATGGCCGTCACGTCGTTGAAGAGTCCCTCGCCCTCCAGTGCGGAGACCAGGCGCCGGGGCAGTCCCACGGTGCCCGCGACCGCCGTGGCGGCGACCGGGTCGGGCGGGGCGACCAGGGCGCCCAGCGCCACGGCGCCGGCCACGCCGAGCCCGGGCACCAGCGCGTTGGCGACGGCGGCCACCGCGGCGGTGGTGACGAAGACCAGCGCGACGGCCATCAGGAAGATCGGCCGCTTGTTCGCCGCGAACTGCCGCCAGGAGGTGCGCTGGGCCGCCGCGTAGATCAGCGGCGGCAGCACCAGCGGCAAGATGTACTCCGGTGGCAGCGTGACGTTCGGGACGGACGGGATCAGCGCCAGGACCCCGCCGAAGATCGTCATGAGCACCGGTGAGGGGAGGTTGACCTTGTCCCCCAGCGGGACCATGACGACGGCGGCGAGCAGCAGGGCGAAGAAGAGGGCGAGCTGATCCATGGATCAGGCGCTCTCGGCGCGCACCCTGTCCAGCGCGGCCTGGAGGTCCGCGGGGTAGGCGCTCTCGAACTCCGCCCAGCGCCCGTCCCCCGGGTGTTCGAACCCGAGCCGTACGGCGTGCAGCCACTGGCGCTCCACCTTCAGCCGCTTGGCCAGCGTCGGGTCGGCCCCGTAGGTGAGGTCGCCCACACAGGGGTGCCGGTGCGCGGCCATGTGCACCCGGATCTGGTGGGTGCGGCCGGTCTCCAGCTTGATGTCGAGCAGGCTGGCGGCCCGGAACGCCTCGATCAGGTCGTAGTGGGTCACCGAGGGCTTGCCGTCGGAGGTGACGGCCCACTTGTAGTCGTGCTGCGGGTGGCGGCCGATGGGGGCGTCGATGGTGCCGCTGAGCGGATCGGGGTGGCCCTGGACGAGCGCGTGGTAGCGCTTGTCGACGGTGCGCTCCTTGAACTGCCGCTTGAGGAGCGTGTAGGCACGCTCCGACTTGGCGACGACCATCAGCCCGGAGGTGCCCACGTCCAGCCGGTGCACGATGCCCTGCCGCTCGGCGGCGCCGGAGGTGGCGATGGTGTACCCGGCGGCGGCCAGCCCGCCGATGACGGTGGGCCCGCTCCAGCCGGGGCTGGGGTGCGCGGCGACACCGACCGGCTTGACGATCACGACGAGGTCGTCGTCGTCGTGCACGATCTCCATGCCCTCGACGGGCTCGGCCACGACCCGTACCGGCTGGGCCTGCTGGGGCATCTCGACCTCGAGCCACGCCCCGCCCTGCACCCGGTCGGACTTGCCCGCGGGCGCCCCGTCCAGCAGCACCTTCCCGCCGGCGGCCAGTTCCGCCGCCTTGGTCCGCGAGAAGCCGAACATCCGGGCGAGCGCGGCATCGACGCGCTCGCCTTCGAGGCCGTCGGGTACGGGCAGGGTGCGGGTCTCAGGAAGCGTGCTCACCTGATCGAGTATGCCGGACGCACCCGTACGGCCCCGCACGCCCACGCCCCGGGCGGCTCACCCGCGCGGCCCGCCCCGGCGTGCGTGCCCCGCGCGCCGGGCCGACCGTGTGACGGGGAGGACACGCCTCGGGGCCGCGAGCGAATGCGGAGGGACGAAGCCGATGACGCCGCGCAGGACGCCGAAGCACTCCGCGCTGGCGCTGGTCACAGCCTTGGCCACCGCCTGCCTCACCCTGGCCCCGGTCCGGGTCGCCGCCGCGGAGGGCATCGCGGGGCCGTGCGCCATAGAGCCCGGCCCCGGCACCGACGAGGGCCCCCTCGACCCGGCCTTCGTCCACCCCCGGGGTCACAAGCGGGCGCTGATGCTGATGGTCGACTTCAGCGACCGCCCGGCCGTCTCCCCGGCCCGCGAGCGCGCCCGCTTCTTCTCCCGGTACGGCGACCGCTTCCTCGACCGCGCCTCGTGGGGGAAGTACCGGCTGGAGATCGCGCCCAGCCCCCACTGGATACGCATGCCGCGGCCGTGGTCCTCCTACGGGATCACCCGCGGCATCCCCACCGCTGTGATGCGCGGCTACGTGAAGGACGCGCTGGAGGCCGCGCGGCGTCAGGGCACCGAGGTACGGGGCGCCGATCTGGTCTTCGTCGTCGCCGACCGCAACATCCCCGCCGCGCCGACCGTCTCCCAGGCCCACACCTTCGACGGACTGGAGGCGGGCGGCACCCGGGTGCGCGGGGCGGCACTGATCTTCGGGCGCCGGTCCGACTCGGCGCTGTGGCAGCGCGGCAACTTCGTCCACGAGGCCAACCACCTCTACGGCCTGCCCGACCTCTACAACGTCGCCGAGAACGCCTCGGTGGAGTACGTCGGCGGCTGGGACACCATGAGCATGGCCGGGATCTCCGACCTGCTGGGCTGGCACAAGTGGAAGTTCGGCTGGCTGTCCCGTTCCCGCGTCGGCTGCGTCACCGCGCCCGGCACCACCGAGCACCGCCTGCCGCCCATCAGCTCCCGCGAGGCGGGCATCGCCGTCATACGGACGGGCCGCCACAGCGCGATCGTCGCCGAGACCCGCGGGCGCTCCGGACTCGACAGGGACATCTGCGCGGAGGGGGTGCTCCTCTACACCGTCGACTCCGCGACCCCCACCGGTGAGGGCCCGGTCCGTGTCGTCGACGCCCGGCCGCACAGCGGCGGCGGACAGGCGTGTGCCGACCGGCTGCCCGCCGAGCTGGCCGAGATGTCGGACGCCCCCTTCACCCCGGGCCGGAGCCACACCTTCCGAGGCGGGATACGGATCACGGTGACCGGGGCGGCCGACGACGGCTACCGGATACGCGTCCACGTCCCCGAGAAGGTGGGCCGGTAGCCGCCCGGACCGGCCCGGCGGCCGGCTCCGGCGACGGCTCGCAGGCCGGTCAGTCCCGGTGGACGGTCCCGTCCGGGTCGAGGCCGCGGAAGGAGAGCAGCACGATCAGGACACCGCCGCAGACGATGGCCGAGTCGGCGAGGTTGAAGACCGCGAAGTGCCGGGGGGCGATGAAGTCCACGACCGCGCCCTGGAAGACCCCCGGGGCCCGGAAGATCCGGTCGGCCAGGTTCCCGCAGGCGCCGCCCAGCAGCATCCCCAGCGCGATGGCCCAGGGCAGGCTGTAGAGCTTCCGCGCGATCCGCGCGATCACCACGATCACGGCCACCGCGATGGCGGTCAGCAGGATCGTCAGCGCCTCGCCGATGCCGAAGGCGGCGCCGGGGTTGCGGATGACGTTGAGTCGCAGCCAGGAGCCGAGCAGCTCGATCGGCGCGTGGTTCTCCAGCTCGGCGACCACGACCAGCTTGCTGACCAGGTCCAGCACGAAGGCGAGCGCGGCCACCGACACCAGCACGGCGATCCGCCGCCTGCGCCTCCCGGGAGCGGCCGACTCCCCCTCCGCGCGCTCCTGTTCGTCACTCTCCGCACCGGCCGGGCCGTCGTCGGGGCTGTCGATAGGCCGCTCCACCTCAGTCACGCCTTGAGGGTACGACATGCGCCAGGGGCCGGGTTCAGCGGCGCTCCTGCTTCTGCTTGCACTCCACGCACAGCGTCGCTCGGGGAAAGGCCTGCATCCTGGCCTTGCCGATCGGCCGGCCGCAGTTCTCGCACAGGCCGTAGGTCCCCGCGTCCAGCCGCTCCATGGCCCGTTCGGTCTGGTACAGCATCTCGCGGGCGTTGGCGGCCAGCGCCATCTCGTGCTCGCGCGTGATGTTCTTGGTGCCGGTGTCGGCGTCGTCATCGCCCGCCCCGTCGCCCGAGTCGCGCATCAGACCGCTGAGCGCCTCGTCGGCGGTCACGATCTCGGCGCGCAGCCGTTCGACCTCGTCCCGCAGTCCCGAGCGGGCCTCCTCGACCTCCGCCGGGGTCCAGGGGTCCTCGTCCGGGCGCACGGGCAGTTCGCCGGGGGCCGCGGCCCCACCGTTCCGGGCCGAGGGCACGGCCTCGGCCTGCGCCGCCGCCGGAGTCTTCTTCGCAGCCACCGTCTTGGCTCCCGTCGTCTTCTGCGCGGCCCGCCCGGCGGACGCCTCCTGGGCGCCGTCCCGCCGGCCGGCGGCCGCGTCGGCCGCTGTCTGTCGCGCCGCGGCCTTCTTCGCCGCGGCCTTCTTCGCCGGAGCTTTCTTCGCCGGTGCCTTCTTCGCCCCCGCTTCCGCCCCCGCCTTCTTCGTCGCCTTCTTCGTCGCCTTCCTGGCGGCCGCCTTCTTCCCCGGCGCCTCCTCGCCCGCGGCCTTCCCGGCCGCCGCGGCCTCGGTCGTGGCCTTCTTCGACGCTGCCGTCTTCTTCGCGGCGCTCTCCTCAGCCACCATGACCGCGGCCCCTTCACATTTTGTGATCTTGCTCGCGAAACGTGACCGGAACGATAAATCGACTCCAAGGGCACGGCAACGGGGCACGCCGGTCTGCAACCTTTGTGCCCCGCCCGGGCGCTCGAAAACCGCTCCGCCGCCGCGCGTGGATCCCCGTACACTGGGGGCGGCGAAAGGCGATGAAGGGGACGAGTAGCGCCCGTAGGCAGCCCAGAGCGATCCGGGGGCGGTGGGAGCCCGGAGGCGAGCGCGGCGTGAAGATCACCCCGGAGCCGCCGGAAGAAAGCCCCGTGGAAACCCCTGTGGAATCCGTGGAGCGAGTAGAACCGGCAGCGCTGTCCCAATGAGGGGGCGGAGGGGCCGTATCCGGGCCCGCCGCCAAGGAGGGTGGTACCGCGGGCTGGCCGGCCAGGCAGGCGAGCTCGTCCCTCCGACGGTAGTGAAGGCGCGTGACGTCTTCTCGATGTCCGCCGGAGGAAGAAGACCCGACGATGCAGTACAACCAGGTGCCCGCCCAGGTCGACCTGCCCGCGCTGGAGCGGGCGGTGCTCGACTTCTGGCGCGAGAGCAAGGTGTTCGCCCGCAGCCTCCAGATGTCCGAGGGCCGTCCCGAGTGGGTCTTCTACGAGGGCCCGCCCACGGCGAACGGCATGCCCGGCGCCCACCACATCGAGGCCCGCGTCTTCAAGGACGTCTTTCCCCGGTTCCGCACCATGCGCGGCTACCACGTGGCCCGCAAGGCCGGGTGGGACTGCCACGGGCTGCCGGTGGAGCTGGCCGTCGAGAAGGAGCTGGGCTTCAACGGCAAGCAGGACATCGAGGACTACGGCATCGCCGAGTTCAACGCCAGGTGCCGTGAGTCGGTCACCCGGCACACCGACGCGTTCGCCGAGCTGACGACCCGCATGGGCTACTGGGTCGACCTGGACGACGCCTACCGCACGATGAACCCCGAGTACATCGAGTCGGTGTGGTGGTCGCTCAAGCGGATCTTCGAGAAGGGGCTGCTGGTCCAGGACCACCGCGTCGCCCCCTGGTGCCCGCGCTGCGGCACCGGCCTGTCCGACCACGAGCTGGCGCAGGGCTACGAGACGGTCGTCGACCCCTCCGTCTACGTCACCATGCCGCTGACCTCCGGCCCGCTGGCCGGCGAGGCGTCGCTGATGGTGTGGACGACCACGCCCTGGACGCTGGTGTCCAACGTGGCGGTGGCCGCACACCCCGATGTCACCTATGTCGTCGCCTCCAACGGCACCGACAAGATCGTCGTCGCCGAGCCCCTGCTGGACAAGGCGCTCGGCGAGGAGTGGCACATCACCGGCCAGCGCTACACCGGCCGCGAGATGAACGGCTGGCACTACCAGCGCCCCTTCGAGCTGGTGGACATCCCCGGCGCCCACTTCGTCGTCAACGACACCTATGTCACCACCGAGGACGGCACCGGCATGGTGCACCTGGCGCCCTTCGGTGAGGACGACTTCCGGGTGGCCCGCGCCAACGGCATCGAACCCGTCGTCCCGGTCCGCGCCGACGGCACGTTCGAGCCCGGGCTGGACCTGGTCGGCGGCCAGTTCTTCAAGAAGGCCGACGAGGCCCTGGTCGCGGACCTGGACGCGCGCGGCCTCCTCTTCCGGCACGTGGCCTACGAGCACAGCTACCCCCACTGCTGGCGCTGCCACACGGCCCTCATCTACTACCCGCAGCCGTCGTGGTACATCCGCACCACGCAGATCAAGGAAGCACTGCTGCGGGAGAACGAGGCCACCAACTGGTTCCCCGAGTCCGTCAAGCACGGCCGCTACGGCGACTGGCTCGACAACAACGTGGACTGGGCGCTGAGCCGCAACCGCTACTGGGGCACCCCGCTGCCCATCTGGCGCTGCGAGGAGGGCCACCTCACCTGCGTCGGCTCGCTGGCCGAACTGAGCGAGCTGTCCGGCAGCGACCAGTCCGGTCTCGACCCGCACCGCCCCTACATCGACGCGGTCACCTTCGGCTGCCCGGCCGAGGGCTGCGACCGCACGGCCACCCGCGTCCCGGAGGTCATCGACGCCTGGTACGACTCGGGCTCGATGCCGTTCGCGCAGTGGGGCTACCCGTACAAGAACAAGGAACTGTTCGAGAAGCGCTACCCCGCGCAGTTCATCTCCGAGGCCATCGACCAGACCCGCGGCTGGTTCTACACGCTGATGGCCGTCGGCACCCTCGTCTTCGACAAGTCGTGCTACGAGAACGTCGTCTGCCTCGGCCACATCCTCGCCGAGGACGGCCGCAAGATGTCCAAGCACCTGGGCAACATCCTGGAGCCCATCCCGCTGATGGAACAGCACGGCGCGGACGCGGTGCGCTGGTTCATGGCCGCCGGCGGCTCCCCCTGGGCCGCGCGCCGGGTCGGGCACGGCACCATCCAGGAGGTCGTCCGCAAGACCCTGCTGACCTACTGGAACACCGTCGCCTTCCAGGCCCTGTACGCGCGCACCGGCGGCTGGGCGCCCTCCGAGGCCGACCCGGCGCCCGAGCGGCGCCCGCTGCTGGACCGCTGGCTGCTCAGCGAACTGCACGCCCTGGTCGACCAGGTCACCATCGCCATGGACGCCTACGACACCCAGCGCGCGGGCAAGCTGCTGTCCACCTTCGTCGACGACCTGTCCAACTGGTACGTGCGCCGCTCCCGCCGCCGCTTCTGGCAGGCCGACGCCGCCGCGCTGCGCACCCTCCACGACGTCATCGAGACGGTCACCAAGCTCATGGCGCCCCTCACCCCGTTCATCACCGAACGCGTGTGGCAGGACCTGATCGTCCCCGTCACCCCCGGCGCCCCCGACTCGGTGCACCTGTCCTCCTGGCCCGAGGCCGACCTGTCCCGGATCGACCCGGAACTCTCCCAGGACATGCTGCTGGTCCGCCGCCTGGTGGAGCTGGGCCGCGCCTCGCGCGCCGAGTCCGGTGTCAAGACCCGCCAGCCGCTGTCCCGCGCACTCATCGCCGCGCAGGGGTTCGAGACGCTCTCCCCGGAGATGCGCGCCCAGATCACCGAGGAACTCAACGTCGAGCAGCTCGCCTCGCTGTCCGAGGTGGGCGGCTCGCTGGTCGACACCACCGCCAAGGCCAACTTCCGGGCACTGGGCCGCCGCTTCGGCAAGAACACCCAGACCGTCGCCAAGGCCATCGCCGAGGCCGACGCCGCCGCGCTGTCGGTCGCGCTGCGCCAGGGCACCGCCTCCGTCGAGGCCGACGGCGAGACCATCCCCCTCAGCCCCGAGGAGGTCATCATCACCGAGACCCCGCGCGAGGGCTGGTCCGTGGCCTCCGACGCCGGCGCCACGGTCGCCCTGGACCTGGAGATCACGCCCGAGCTGCGGCGTACGGGGCTGGCCCGGGACGCCATCCGGCTCATCCAGGAAGCCCGCAAGAACTCGGGGCTGGATGTCGCCGACCGCATCGAGCTGCGGTGGCAGTCCACCGACGAGGAGGTCGCCCGCGCCCTGGCCGAGCACACCTTCCTCATCGCGGAGGAGGTCCTCGCCACGGACTTCGCCCAAGGCGACCCCGAGGAACTGGAGGGCCCCTCCTTCGAGGACGAGGGCCTCTCCCTCACCTTCCGCCTCCGCAAGGCGTAAGGCGGGGGCGGGCTGTTTCTCTCCCCTGCCCCGCCCCTCCCCCGGTTTCCGGGGAAGGGGCGGGGCAGGGGGAATGGCACCCCCACCACAACGGGCCGGGCCCGAGAGCTGGAGTCGCTCTCGGGCCCGGCCCGTTGATACCAGGTTCAGCGTGTCAGCTGTCGTCCTCGTCGATGAGGAAGCCCCGCATCGGCGAGGGCGCCTGCTGGGCCTGCGGCCCACCCTGCGGCCGCACCGGCGCCATCGGCTGCGTCATCGCGGGCGACATCTGCTGCTGCCCGCCGTACGACTGCCCGGCTCCGCCCTGGGTGTGCGGGCCCTGGCCGGGACCGCCGTGACCGCCCATGGAGTGGCCGTTGGCGCCCATCGACTGGTGGCCGCCCATGGTGCCGCCGCCACCGGTGGCCGCACCCGCGGGCGCGCCGGCCGAGGCCATGGAGGGCGTCGGCGCGGGCAGCGAGGCGGTCGCCGGCGTCCGCGGGGGGGCCAGCGAGTCGTCGGCCTGGTTCTCCAGCTGCCGCAGCTGGCTCTCCAGGTACGACTTCAGCCGCGTACGGTACTCGCGTTCGAAGCCGCGCAGGTCCTCGACCTTGCGCTCCAGCGTGGCGCGCGCGGACTCCAGGGAGCCCATCGCCACGCGGTGCTTCTCCTGCGCGTCCCGCTCCAGCGCGTCGGCCTTGGCGCGGGCGTCCCGCTCCAGACCCTCGGCGCGGCTGCGGGCCTCGCCGACGATCTTGTTGGCCTCGGAACGGGCCTCGGCGATCGCCTGGTCGGCCGTCTGCTGCGCCAGCGACAGCACGCGCGCGGCGCTGTCGTTGTTCTGGCCGGGCATCTGCGGACCGCCCTGCGGGCCACCGGGACCCATCGGACCGCCCTGCTGCGGACCGGGGCCGCCGGGGCCCATCGGACCGGCCTGCGGACCCGGGCCGCCGGGGCCGCCGGGCCCACCGGGGCCCGCGGGGAGCTGCGCCTGCGCTCCGGGAAGCTGCGGCGGACCGCCCATGCCCTGCTGTTGGGGCGGGACGGGCTGCGGTCCGGATATGGCGGCGGGCACGGGGGCCCCGCCTTGCTGCTGCCTGTCCTGAGGTTCAGGAGGCTTTCGCATGCCGCCCTGTTGCTGGTTCTGCGCGGCCGCGCGTGTGGCGGCCGCCAGCTTGGCGCGCAGATCCTCGTTCTCGCGCAGCAGTCGGGTCAGCTCGGCTTCGACCTCATCGAGGAAGGCATCGACCTCGTCCTCGTCATAGCCTTCACGCAGACGGACGGTCGTGAACTGCTTGTTCCGCACGTCCTCGGGGGTCAGGGGCATCTCTTCACCTCAACGTAAGTCGTCGGCATACCGGCAAGACCATTCCGATCGTTCACAGCCTGGCCACGACGTTGATCAGGATGTAGACGATGATCATGAGCACGAAGAAGGACAGGTCTAGTGCCACGCCCCCGAAGCGCAGCGGTGGGATGAACCGCCGCAAAAGCTTGAGTGGCGGATCGGTGACAGTGTAGGCGGCCTCCAGAACGACCACCATCGCCTTGCCGGGTTGCCATGAGCGGGCGAACTGGAAGACGTAGTCCATCACCAGCCGGAAGATCAGCACGAGCAGGAAGCAGTACAGCGCGATTTGGACCACGTCCAATGCGGTTCTCATCTGCGCTTCCCTCTCCCCTGGGGTGCTCGTGCGGCCTTCCGGCCTGTTCCTGGATCCTGCCTGTCTCAGCTCTGGTTGAAGAACCCGCCCTCCGCGATGCGGGCCTTGTCCTCCGCCGTGACATCGACGTTAGCAGGAGACAGCAGGAACACCTTCTGCGTCACTCGCTCGATACTGCCGTGCAGACCGAAGACCAGACCAGCCGCAAAGTCGACAAGTCGCTTCGCGTCGGTGTCGTCCATCTCCGTCAGATTCATGATCACCGGAGTGCCCTCACGGAAGTGTTCCCCGATGGTACGGGCTTCGTTGTAGGTCCGGGGGTGCAAAGTGGTGATCCGGTACGGCTCACGTTCGGACACGACCTTGGGCATGATCACCGGGGCACTCTTCTCGACGTTCGGGCGTTCAGGTGTGATGGATGACACCGGGGCGATTCTCCCTGGTCGTCCACTTTCGGCAGCAACTGCCGGAGTTGGCTCCTGCTCACGCTCCCGTTGCGCCGGCGGGTGAACGACCCGCACCGGTTCGTCCGGTTCGGTCTTCTGGAGGGAATGATGTGACTCTTCCGACTCGTACCGCCGACGGTCGCGTTCGGGCTCGGGCTCGGGCTCGAACTCGTCGTCGGGGTCGAACCCCCGGCCGTCGTACCCATCGTCCTCCACGAGGCCGAGGTAGACCGCCATCTTGCGCATCGCGCCGGCCATTCTCTGCGTCCTCCGCTCTGTGGTGGATCGACTCCGCCCCCGTCAACGGGTGGCCCTGGGATGATCCACGCGCCCTCTCCGACCGGCCTTTTCCGGCGGAAATGACCATATATTCTGCTGTGGCCCAACTCGCTTGGCGACGTTACCGGAGCCGGGGGCGCTGTCCGAGTACCGCGCTGCCGACGCGCACATGTGTCGCACCGGCGAGCACCGCCTCCTCAAGGTCCGCGCTCATCCCCGCCGAAACCATCGTCGCAGCAGGATGCGCCGCCCGCAGGGGGGTTGAGATTTCCCTCAGCCGCTCGAACGCCTCCCTCGGCCGCCCGGCGAGCGGGCCGGTCAACGGCGCGACGGTCATCACTCCGTCGAGCCGCAACCCCTGAGCCGCCGTCACCGCCTCCGCGAGATCCGTCACACCGTCCGGCGCCACACCGCCGCGCTCCCCGACCGAGCCCGACTCGGCGTCGAACGCGACCTGGAGGAGGCACCCGATCTCGCGCTCCGCGCGGACGGCGCCGTTCGCCAGGGCGGTGACCAGCCGGGGCCGGTCCACCGAGTGGACACGATCGGCGTAACCGGCCACCGAGCGCGCCTTGTTGGTCTGCAACTGCCCCACGAAGTGCCAGCTCAGCCCCGCGTCCGCGCAGGCGGCGGCCTTCGGTGCCGCCTCCTGGTCGCGGTTCTCGGCGACGTCCACCACCCCCAGCTCGGCCAGCAGCCGGACGTCGGAGGCCGGGTAGGTCTTGGTGACGACGATGAGGGTGACGTCCTCACGCTTGCGCCCCGCCGCGATGCAAGCGCTCTCGATGCGCTCCTCCACCCGGGCGAGGTTGGCGGCCAGCTCGGCCCTGCGCGCCGCCTCGGGCGTTCCGGAGGACTCCTGCGACTTCGTGCCCGTCACTGCTCAGCTCGCCTCGATCCAGACATAACTCGCAAGTCTTCCGGTGGTCTTGTCCCGGCGGTACGAGAAGTGATCACCCGATTCCAGGGTGCATACGGAAGACTGTTCCCATCTTGTGACACCCGCCTGGGCGAGCTGCGCCCGCACTCCGGCGGCCATGTCCACGGCCGGGGTGCCCTGCCTGGTGGTGGCGTACGCCTCGGGGACGGCCGCCGCGACCTCGGCACGCATCGGCTCGGGCACCTCGTAGCACCGGCCGCACACCGCCGGGCCCGTGCGCGCGACGATGCGCTCCGGTACGGCGCCCAGTTCCACCATCGCCTCGACCGTCGCACCCGTCACCCCCGCCTGGAGTCCGGGCCGCCCCGCGTGCGCCGCGCCCACCACTGCGGCGACCGGGTCGGCCAGCAGCACGGGGGTGCAGTCGGCGGTGAGCACGGCGAGCGCGAGCCCCCGGCGCGCCGTCACCACCCCGTCGACACCCGGCGCGTCCGCGCCGAACGGCGCATCCACGACCGCCACCTCGCGCCCGTGCACCTGGTGCATCCACACCACCTGGTCGGGCGACAGCCCGAGCGCGCGGGCGACCCGCGCCCGGTTGGCCCGTACCGCCTCGGGGTCGTCACCGACCGCACCGCCGAGATTCAGCTCCTCATACGGAGCGGCGCTCACCCCGCCCCACCTGTCGGTGAAGGCGAAGTGCGCGCCGCTGACCGTCTCTTGCGCGGTTATCACTTCAGGAAGTCCGGCACATCCAGCTCTTCCGCCTGGCTGTCGTGGTACGGGCGGGCCGGCGGCACCTGCGGGGTGGTCGGCGGAGGCGGCGGCACGTCGCTCACCGGCGACGGCTCCGGACGGGGCGGCACCTCCTCCTCACGCGGCGGGGCCACCGAACCGAGGCCGCTGAAGGAGGGGCGCTCCGGCTCGGGATCCACGGTGGAGGAGGGCTCGTCCTTGAAGGACGACGACGGGGCCGAGGAGCCGGCGGACGACGCGCCGAGCGCCTTCTCCCCCTTCTTGGACGGCGGCTGGCCGCCGTCGAAGCCCGCGGCGATGACGGTGACCCGGACCTCGTCGCCGAGCGCGTCGTCGATGACGGCGCCGAAGATGATGTTCGCCTCGGGGTGGGCGGCCTCGCTCACCAGCTGGGCGGCCTCGTTGATCTCGAACAGGCCCAGGTCCGAGCCGCCGGAGATGGACAGCAGCACACCGCGCGCCCCGTCGATGGACGCCTCCAGCAGCGGGGAGGAGATGGCCATCTCGGCGGCGGCCACCGCGCGGTCGTCCCCGCGGGCCGAGCCGATGCCCATGAGGGCCGAGCCCGCCTCCGACATGACGGACTTGACGTCCGCGAAGTCGAGGTTGATGAGGCCGGGGGTGGTGATGAGGTCCGTGATGCCCTGGACACCGGAGAGCAGCACCTGGTCCGCGGACTTGAAGGCGTCCAGCACGCTGACCTGGCGGTCCGAGATGGACAGCAGCCGGTCGTTGGGGATGACGATCAGGGTGTCGACCTCGTCGCGCAGCCCCGCGATGCCGTCCTCGGCCTGATTGGCCCGGCGGCGCCCCTCGAACGTGAAGGGGCGGGTGACCACGCCGATGGTGAGGGCGCCGAGCGAGCGGGCGATGTTCGCCACGACGGGCGCGCCACCGGTGCCGGTGCCGCCGCCCTCGCCCGCGGTCACGAAGACCATGTCGGCCCCCTTGAGGACCTCCTCGATCTCCTCGCGGTGGTCCTCGGCCGCCTTGCGGCCGACGTCCGGGTTGGCGCCGGCGCCCAGGCCGCGCGTCAGCTCACGGCCCACATCGAGCTTGACGTCGGCGTCGCTCATCAACAGGGCTTGCGCGTCAGTGTTGATCGCGATGAACTCGACGCCCTTGAGACCGACCTCGATCATCCGGTTGATGGCGTTCACGCCACCGCCGCCAATACCGACGACTTTGATGACTGCGAGGTAGTTCTGCGGTGCTGCCACGTCGAAGGCCTCTCGCCTCGAGTTACGTATCCCTGTGGGGCGGTTCGAACGCCGACCCGAACCCTAAGTGTGAAGTTTAGGGTTACCAGTGCCTGTCTTACTTGGACTCTTCGCAACGGACACTAAGTCGACAAGTGCTGGGTGTTCAACGAACACGCCGAACCTCCCGTTTTTCTTTTCACCCTATGTGATCAGGCCAAGCGGTAGCCATCCAGGGTGCTCACCAGCAGGTATGCCCGTCAACTGACGCGCCCACCGGACCGGGAGACTCCAGCCGTTCGCCGAGTCCCCGGGTACAGCCCCCCGAATCGGAGACCTCCGCGCGCTCGCCGACCCCTGCCGGGGGTACGGGGGTTGTCCCCCGGGAGAACGCAGCATCAGGCCAAGCGGTAGCCATCCAGGGTGCTCACCAGCGGCTATGCCCGTCAACCGGCACGGCCGCCGACCGGTAGGGGATCAGACTGGTCATGAGAGGCGGCCCCGGTCAACCGACACGGCCACGGGAGCGCCGCACCTCAGCCGTTCGCCGAACCCGGGCCGGGACGCGGGGGTTGCCCCGTACCGGAGGCGACGGTGTGTCAACTCTTGCCAGCGGCCGGAGCGCTGGGGGCTGTGACGTCGAAGTGCGTGGCGCCCCTGGCGGCTTTCAGCAAGGCGGTCAGCGCGGTGGCTTTCGCCTTGCCGCGCTCCGGACTTCCCCACCGCACCGTTCGGCCGCCCGTCAGTTCCAGGGTGATGTCGTCGTAGGAGCGGACCCGCACAAGACGGGTGGCGCGGTGGACGGGAGGGGGAAGTGCGGTACCGACCCGCGCCGCCTCCCGGCGCAGCCGCGCCGTCGTGAAGGAGCGTTCGGCGGCGCGCCTCTTCGGTTCCACGACGAGAAGCGGAACGCCTTTCGGCGGCTTGCCGACTGTGGCGAATCGCACGCCTTGCGCATCCACTTCGATGTACTTCCCGGCACTCTCCACGACCAGCTCGGGCCGGCGCTCGGTCACGGTGAGGGTGATGCCGTGCGGCCAGGAGCGTTCGGCGGCCACGTCGCGGACGCGCGGCAGCGCCTCCCGTACGCGCCGCTGCACGGCTCCCTTGTCGACGCTGATGAGCGGCTCCCCGAGGGGGACCGCTGCCGCGCGGGTGACCTCGGAGTCGGTCAAGACGCGTGTCCCGTCGACGGAGACGCTCTCGACGCGCAGCCACGAGGAGCCATAGAGGGCCCAGGTGGCGAATCCGCCGAGCGGCAGGGCGAGTGCCAGGAGGAGGACGAGCAGGCGGCGGCGCCGCAGCCGGGCCGCGGACACGGCCCCGGGCGAGGGGGGCG
>NZ_VJOK01000001.1:1776575-1786922 GCF_013302895.1 Streptomyces albus subsp. chlorinus
CCGCGCCGTCCCGTGGCCGGGGGCGCGGCCGGGCCGGCCGGGTGGTCCCGGCCGGGGCCCGGCCGCTCGCCCGTGCTTCCCCGGCGGCCTCGGCCGCCTTGCCGGCCCCGGCAGCTCTGGCAGCTCTGGCGGTTTTGGCCGCTCTCACCACGCCGGACCACCCTGCTTTCTGCGTTCTTTGCGAGGCCGCCGCCCCGGGGCCTGGCCGGCTCAGCGCCGGTGGCCCGCGGCGATCGCCTCGTGGACCATGCCGACGAGCAGTTCGTCGGCGTCCGGACGGCCGAACTCGGCTGCCGCGCGCGCCATGGCGGTGAGGCGCTGCGGGTCGGTGAGGACCGGGAGCACGTTGCCCTGGATCCACTCCGGTGTCAGTTCCGCGTCGTCGACGAGGAGTCCGCCGCCCGCCTTGACGACCGGCTGGGCGTTCAGCCGCTGTTCGCCGTTGCCGATGGGCAGCGGGACGTAGGCGGCGGGCAGCCCGACGGCCGAGAGTTCGGCCACGGTCATCGCGCCCGCGCGGCAGAGCATCATGTCGGCCGCGGCGTACGCGAGGTCCATCCGGTCCACATACGGTACCGGCACATAGGGCGGCATTCCGGGCATCTGCTCCACGTGGGGGAGTTCGTTCTTGGGCCCGACCGCGTGGAGGATCTGGATACCGGCGCGCTGGAGGTGCGGAACCACCTGCTGGATGACCTCGTTGAGCCGGCGCGCGCCCTGCGAGCCGCCGGAGACCAGCAGCGTGGGCAGGTTCGGCGAGAGCCCGAACGCCGCGCGCGCCTGGGGCCGTACGGCGGCCCGGTCGAGCGTCGCGATGGAGCGGCGCAGCGGGATGCCGACATAGCGCGCGTTGCGCAGCTTGCTGTCGGGGGTGGAGACGGCCACCCCGTGCGCGTACCGGGAACCGATCTTGTTGGCGAGGCCGGGGCGCGCGTTGGCCTCGTGCACGACGATGGGCACCCCGGCCCGCTTGGCCGCCAGGTAGCCGGGCAGCGCCACGTAACCGCCGAAGCCGACGACGCAGTCCGCCTTGGTGCGCTCCAGGATCTGCTCGGCGGCCTTGATGGTGCCGCGCAGCCGGCCGGGCACGGTGATCAGCTCGGGCGTGGGTTTGCGCGGCAGCGGAACCGCCGGGATCAACTCGAGCGCGTAGCCGCGCTCGGGCACGAGCCGCGTTTCCAGACCGCGCTCCGTACCGAGGGCTGTAATCCCCACGGTCGGGTCCTGCCTGCGCAGGGCGTCCGCGAGGGCGAGCGCGGGCTCGATGTGGCCGGCGGTCCCCCCACCGGCGAGTACGACGTGCACGCTGTTTCACCGCTCTCCGGACGGCGGCCGGCTGGCGCGCCGTCTCATTGTCTTCTCTCTCTTCCGGCCGGAGGTGGTCCCCGGACGCAGCACCCCTGCCAGCCCTCCCCAGGGCGTGCGCTGCCACAGGGCGGGCTGCCGCACGGCCAGAGCGGCGCGTGCCGCCGGGTCGCTGCGCGCGAAGGCGATCAGCAGTCCGACGGCGAACATCGTCGGCAGCAGGGCGGACCCACCGTAGGAGAACAGCGGGAGGGGGACACCGGCGATCGGCAGCAGTCCGAGCACCGCGCCGATGTTGACCACCGCCTGCGCGGTGATCCACGTCGTCACGCCTCCCGCGGCATACCTCACGAAGGGGTCCTCCGTGCGTCCGGCCACGCGGATACCCGCATAGCCTAGAGCCGCGAAGAGGGCGAGCACCGACAGCGTCCCCGCCAGACCGAGTTCCTCCCCGGTCACGGCGAAGATGAAGTCGGTGTGCGGTTCGGGGAGTTGACCCCATTTTTCCATACTCGCCCCGAGTCCCGAACCGAACCAGCCGCCGGAGGCCAGCGCGTAGATGCCGTGCACGGCCTGCCAGCACTGGTCCTGGGGGCCGGGGTCGGTGGCGGCGATGCAGCCGAGGCGGGACATCCGGTTCGGGTTCGATGTGATGAGGAACGCACCCGCGGTGGCCGCCACGGCGAGCACTCCCGCGAACAGCCGGGTGGGCGCGCCCGCCAGCCACAGCAGGCCGAAGAGGATGGCGCCGAGGATGATGGCGGTGCCCATGTCACCGCCGAGCATGATGAGGGCGAGCAGCAGCAGCGCGACGGGCACCAGGGGGACGAGCAGGTGCTTCCACTGGGTGAGCATCTTCTTCTCGCCCTTGCGCGCCAGCAGGTCGGCGCCCCACAGGACGAGGGCCAGCTTGGCGAATTCGCTGGGCTGGAGCTGGAAGGGGCCGCCCAGCGAGATCCAGTTCCGGTTGCCGTTCACCTCCTGCCCGACCCCGGGCACCTGCACCAGGCACATCAGGAAGACGGAGACGGTCAGCAGCGGATAGGCCAGTGTCCGGTGCAGCCGCGTCGGCATCCGGCAGGCTGCCACCAGCAGCACCGCGCCGATCCCGGCGGCGATCAGCTGCTTGCGGAAGTAGTAGGTCGAGGGCAGGCCGGACTGGAGCGCCTGGATCTGGGAGGCGGAGAAGACCATCACCAGTCCCAGGACGGTGAGGAACAGGCTGCCGCCGAGAATCAGATAGTAGGCCGTCAGCGGCCGGTCCCAGGCGCGTTGGGCGCGCAGGAACAGCCGTTGCGGCGCCGAGGTGCGCGAAGGCGAGCGGGGGCGCCCCGGCTCACGCCCGGGCGCCGCGCGGGTGCTCGCACGCCGGGCCGCGGGCGGTTTGGCGGATCGCGCCGTCATCCGTATCCCCTCCGTCTCGCCCGCGTCCTCGGCCGGCGGGATCGCGGGGCTACTGTTCGCTGGTGGCGTCGGCGGCGAGGGCCCGGACCGCCTCGGCGAACGCGTCGCCGCGCGCGTTGTAGTTGGCGAACATGTCCATCGAGGCGCACGCGGGGGCCAGCAGTACGGTATCGCCCGGCCGCGCCAGCGCGGTGGCCTCGGCGACGGCCCGGGCCATCGCCCCAGTGTCCGTGCGGTCGAGGTCGGTCACCGGGACCTCGGGGGCGTGTCGCGCCAGGGCTTCTCGGATGAGGTGCCGGTCGGCGCCGATCAGCACGACGCCGCGCAGCCGGGGTGCGGAGGCGGCGACCAGTTCGTCGAACGTGGCGCCCTTCGCCAGCCCGCCCGCGATCCACACGATCTTCTCGTAGGCGGCCAGCGACGCCCCGGCCGCGTGGGTGTTGGTGGCCTTGGAGTCGTCCACATAGGAGACGCCGTCCACCGTCGCGACGTGCGTGACGCGGTGCGCGTCCGGGCGGAAGGCCCGCAGCCCGTCCCGTACGGCGGCGGGCGGTACGCCGTAGGCGCGGGCGAGGGCCGCCGCGGCCAGCGCGTTGGCGATGTTGTGCGGGGCCGGGGGGTCGATGTCCAAGACCTCGGCCAGTTCCTGCGCCTGCTGCCGCCGGTTCTCGACGAACGCCCGGTCGACCAGCACGCCCTCCACCACGCCCAGTTGGGAGGGGGCGGGGGCGCCCAGGGTGAAGCCGATGGCGCGGGCGCCCTCGACCACGTCGGCCTCGCGCACCAGGTCCTCGGTGCGCGGGATGCCGCCCTCGCCCCGGTCGTCGGCGTTGTAGACGCAGGCGACCTGGTTGCCCTCGTAGATCCGGCCCTTGTCGGCGGCGTACGCCTCCATCGAGCCGTGCCAGTCCAGGTGGTCGGGGGCCAGGTTGAGGACGGCGCCCGAGTGGGGACGCAGGCTGGGCGCCCAGTGGAGCTGGTAGCTCGACAGCTCGACCGCCAGCACGTCGAGTCCGGCGTAGGGCTCCTCGTCCAGCACGGCGTCGATGAGGGAGACACCGATGTTGCCGACCGCGGCCGTGCGCAGCCCGGCGGCCCGCAGGATGCCGGCGAGCATCTGGACGGTGGTGGTCTTGCCGTTGGTGCCGGTGACCGCGAGCCAGGGCGCGCTGTCCGGACCGCGCAGCCGCCAGGCCAGCTCCACGTCGCCCCACACCGGCACGCCCGCCCCGGCCGCCGCCTGGAAGAGCGGGCTGGCCGGCTTGAAGCCGGGGGTGGTGACGACCAGATCGGTGCCCTTCGGCAGGGTGCGGTCGTCGCCGAGGCGGACGGTGATCCCGAGCGCCTCCAGCTCGGCGGCCTGGCGGCGCGGGCCCTCCCCGTCACCGCCGTTGACGGCCGTGACCCGGGCGCCGAGCCGGTGCAGCACCTTGGCCGCGGGCATCCCGCTGACGCCGAGCCCGGCGACGGTCACATGCCTGCCGCCCAGCTCCCGGGAGAGCGCGGTGAGGTCGGGGGCGCTCACTTGCTGGCCGCCCAGCCCGCGTAGAAGATGCCGACGCCGACGATGGCGCACATGCCCTGGATGATCCAGAAGCGGACCACCACAAGGACCTCGGACCACCCCTTCAGCTCGAAGTGGTGCTGGAGCGGTGCCATCTTGAAGACGCGCTTCCCGGTCAGCCGGAAGGAGCCGACCTGGATGACGACGGACATGGTGATCAGCACGAACAGGCCGCCGAGGATGGCCAGCAGCAGTTCGGTGCGCGAGCAGATGGCCAGGCCGGCCAGGGCGCCGCCGAGGGCGAGGGAGCCGGTGTCGCCCATGAAGATCTTGGCGGGCGAGGTGTTCCACCACAGGAAGCCGAAGCAGGCGCCCATCAGCGCCGCCGCGACGACGGCCAGGTCGAGGGGGTCCCGTACCTCGTAGCAGCCGGGTCCGGCGGTGGCGATGTGGGCGCAGGACTCCTGGTACTCCCAGACGCCGATGAACACATAGGCGCCGAAGACCATCACCGAGGCGCCGGTCGCCAGACCGTCGAGGCCGTCGGTGAGGTTCACGCCGTTGGACATCGCCAGGATCATGAACAGCGCCCAGACGACGAACAGCACGGGCGGCAGGGCCCAGCCGAAGTCCTGGGTGAAGGACAGCTTGGTGGAGGCGGGCGTCAGCTGCCGGGCGTCCTCGAAGCTGAGGGCGAGCGCGGCGAAGGCGACACCGACGATCAGCTGCCCGGCCATCTTCGCCTTGGCCCGCAGGCCCAGGCTGCGCTGCTTGACGATCTTGATGTAGTCGTCCAGGAAGCCGACCAGGCCCATGCCCGCGAACAGGAAGAGCACCAGCACGCCGGAGAAGGACGGCTGTTCGCCGGTGATCAGCTTGGTCAGCACATAGGCGAGCAGGGTCGCCAGGATGAAGGCGATGCCGCCCATGGTGGGGGTGCCGCGCTTGCTGTGGTGGTTCTGCGGGCCGTCGTCGCGGATGAACTGGCCGTAGCCGCGGGACGCGAGCAGCTTGATCAGCAGCGGGGTCCCGATCAGCGACAGGAAGAGTCCGATGACCCCGGAGAAGAGGATCTGCCTCATCGGGCGGCGCCTCCGGCCTCGTGAGCCGAACCGGTCTCGCCCTCCAGGAGGGCGGCCGCCACCTTCTCCAGACCCACCGACCGGGAGGCCTTCACCAGTACGACATCCCCCGCGCGCAGTTGCTCGCGCAACAGGTCGACGGCCGCCTCAGTGCCGGACACGTGCACCGACTCCTCACCCCACGAACCCTCGTTCTTGGCACCCATGTCGAGCCAGGCGGCCTCCCGGCCTCCGACTGCCACGAGCTTGCTGACGTTGAGCCGGACGGCGAGCCGTCCGATCGCGTCGTGCTCGGCGAGCGACTCGTCACCGAGCTCGGCCATCTCGCCCAGCACCGCCCAGGTCCGGCCCCCCCGGGCCTTCGCCGCCTCCCCCATGGCCGACAGCGCGCGGAGCGCGGCCCGCATGGAGTCGGGGTTGGCGTTGTAGGCGTCGTTGATGACCGTGACGCCGTCGGCGCGCTCGGTGACCTCCATCCGCCACCTCGAGAGCGTGCTCGCCGAGGAGAGCGCGTCAGCGATGTCCCCAGCGGACATGCCCAGTTGGTGGGCGACGGCGGCCGCGGCGAGCGCGTTCGACACGTGGTGCTCACCGTACAGGCGCATGGTCACGTCGCCGCACCCGGTGGGTGTGTGAAGGGTGAAAGCCGGTGTGCCGCGTTCCGTCAAACGCACGTTTTCGGCCCGTACGTCCGCTTCGGGGTCCTCGCCGAAGAACACCACGCGGGCCCGGGTGCGCGCCGCCATGGCCCGCACGTACGGGTCGTCGGCGTTGAGGACCGCCACGCCCCCCTCCTCGGCCGCCGGCAGGTTCTCGACCAGCTCGCCCTTGGCCTGCGCGATCTGCTCACGCCCGCCGAACTCGCCCAGGTGGGCCGTGCCGACGTTGAGGACGACGCCGATACCGGGCGGTGTCAGCTCGGTGAGGTAGCGGATGTGGCCGATGCCGCGGGCGCCCATCTCCAGCACCAGGTGCCGGGTGTCCCGGCCGGCGCGCAGGGCCGTCAGCGGCAGCCCGATCTCGTTGTTCTGCGAGCCCTCCGGCCACACGGTGGGGCCCAGCCGCTGGAGCAGCTGGGCGATGAGGTCCTTGGTGCTGGTCTTGCCGCTGGAGCCGGTCAGCGCCACGAGGTGGGTGCCCAGGGTGCGGACGGTGTGCCGGGCCAGCGCGCCGAGGGCGGCCGTGACGTCGTCGACGACGATCGCGGGGGCGCCGACGGGCCGCGCGGCCAGCACGGCGACGGCGCCCGAGGCCACGGCCGAGGCGGCGAAGTCGTGGCCGTCGGCACGCTCCCCGGCGAACGCCGCGAAGAGGGCGCCGGGGACCACCTGGCGGGAGTCGATCACCACCGGCCCGGTGATCCGCGCGTCCGGGTCCGTTATGTCGTGCTGCCGTCCGCCGGTGAGGGCGGCGATCTCTGCGAGGGAGAGGGGGATCATCGGTTCTGGTTGTCTGTCCGGTGAGGGGTGGAGGGAGCGGAAGGAGCCGGGGACGAGGAGGACGGGGGGACCGGGGAGGCCGGGGACGCGGCGGGGGCCGGGGACGTCCGGGCCGCCCGCTCGCGGATGGCCTCCGCCAGCACCTCGGCGTCGTCGAAGGGCCGCACCACGCCGGCGATGTCCTGGCCCTGCTCGTGGCCCTTGCCCAGGACGAGCACGGTGTCGCCGGGCTCGGCACGGGCGACGGCGGCCCGGATGGCGGCGGCCCGGTCCTCCTCCAGCAGGACGGTGCCGCGCTCGTGCGCGGGGACCTCGGCGGCGCCGCCGAGCATGGTGGCGAGGATCGCGAGGGGGTCCTCGGAGCGGGGGTTGTCGGAGGTGAGCACCGCCGTGTCGGACAGCCGTGCGAGCGCGGCACCCATGGCGGGGCGCTTGTGCGGGTCGCGGTCGCCGCCGCAGCCGAGAACGGCGTGCACGGCACCCTCGGTGACCTTGCGGACGGCGTAGAGCACGGACTCGACGGCGTCGGGCTTGTGCGCGTAGTCGACGATCGCCAGGTAGTCCTGGCCCGCGTCCACCCGCTGGAGGCGCCCCGGGACGCCCGGCACCGCGCGGATGCCCTCGGCGGCCGTGTACGGGTCGATCCCGGCGGCGACCAGCGCGGTCAGCGCGGCCAGGGCGTTGGCGACGTTGAACGGGCCGGCCAGCGGCGCCCCGGCGGGCACCCGCTGCCCCTCGGGCCCCACGGCCGTGAACGTCGAGCCGAGCGGGCCCAGCTCCACCTCCTCGGCACGCCAGTCGGCGTCGGGGTGGCCCTCCGCGGAGAAGGTGGTGACCGGGAAGCCCTCCTGCCTCAGCTCCGTCAGCAGCCGGAAGCCGTACTCGTCGTCGAAGTTGACGACCGCGGCCCGCGAGCGCTCCTTGGTGAACAGCTGCCGCTTGGCCTGGAAGTAGTCCTCCATGTCCGGGTGGAAGTCCAGGTGTTCGGGGCTGAGGTTGTTGAACACCGCGATGTCGAAGACGCAGCCGTCCACCCGGCCGAGGACGAGCGCGTGGCTGGAGACCTCCATCGCCACCGAGCGGACGCCGCGCTCGCGCATCACCGCGAACAGCGCCTGCAGGTCGGTGGCCTCCGGGGTGGTGCGCTCGGATTTGATGCGCTCGTCGCCGATCCGCGACTCGACGGTCCCGATCAGGCCCGTCGGCCCGCCGCCCCGCTCCCCGGCGTCCTTCTGAGCCGCCTTCCGCAGCCCGCCGTCCACCAGGTAGGCGGTGGTGGTCTTGCCGGAGGTGCCGGTGATGCCGATCTGCAGCAGGTCCTCGCCGGGCCGGCCGTAGATGACCGCGGCCAGCTCCCCCATCCGGCCGCGCGGGTCGGGGACGGTCAGCACCGGCAGCCCGGTCGCCCGGGCGCGCTCGGTGCCGCTCGGGTCGGTGAGGACGGCGGCGGCGCCGAGGCTGCGGGCCTGCTCGACGAAGTCGGCCCCGTGCAGCCGGGCGCCGGGCAGCGCGGCGTAGATGTCGCCGGGGCGCACGGCACGCGAGTCGTGGGTGATGCCGGTGACCGGCACGTCGGCGTCCCCGGTGCCGGTCACCGGGGTGCCCGGGGCGGCGGCGTCCAGCAGTCGGGCCAGCTCCGCGAGCGGCACGGGCGCGACCCGCGCGGGGCGGGGCGGTCCGGGGTAGGACTCGGGGGAGGTCTGATCAGCTTGTGGCACGGCGGTGAGCGTACCGGGCGGGACGGTGGTGCCGCGAAGCGAGGGGCGCGGCGGGGCCCCGGCAGCCTGCTGGTTGCACTCGCTGTCAGTGATCGTTCTCACGTGGCGCATGGCTCAGTCGTTCCGGTCCTTCTCGGCGGACACGGGGAGCCGCGCGGGCTTGGCTCCCGTCGGGGGGATCTGAAGGCTCTTGAGGGAGAACTTCATGACCTTCTTGTAGACAGGACCGCACACGTCGCTGCCGAAGTAGCTGCCCTTCTTGGGGTTCTGGACGGCGCAGTAGACGGTGATGCGCGGCTGGTCGGCGGGGGCGAACCCGGCGAAGGAGGCGGTGTAGCCGTGGTACCGGCCCGTCCTGGGATCCACCCGGTTGGCCGTACCGGTCTTCCCCGCGACGCGGTAGCCGGGGATCTTCGCCGTGGTGCCGGTGCCCTCCATGTCGGAGACGACGGACTCCAGCATCCTGGCCAGCGTCCTGGCGGTCTTCTCGCTGACGACGCGGCGCTTGCCGGGCTCCTCGGCGGGCCGGAAGCGGCCGTCGGGGCCCGTGGCGCCGCGCACCAGCGACGGCTCGGTCCGTACCCCGCCGTTGGCGATCGTCGAGTAGATCGACGCGGCCTGGACGGCGTTGAGGGACAGGCCCTGGCCGAAGGGGATCGTGTACTGCTGCGAGGCGCTCCACTTCCCGGGCTTCTCCAGCAGGCCGTCGGTCTCCCCGGGGAAGCCCAGCCCGCTGGGCCGCCCGATGCCGAACGCCCGCAGGTAGTGGTACAGGACCTTGTTGGCCTGCCGCTGCGTCCTGCCGAGCTGCTCGGTGGCGAGGATGGTGCCGATGTTGCTGGACTTGGCCAGGACGCCGTTGAGCGTCAGGTGCCAGGTGGGGTGGTCGACGTCGTCGGCGAAGGCGCGGTCGGCGCGCTTGAGCCGGTTGGGGACGGTGACCGCCGTCCGGGGCGTGGCCTTGCCCTCCTCCAGCACGGCGGCCATCGACATCACCTTGCTGGTGGACCCGGGCTCGTAGGCGTCCTGGAGGGCCGGGTTGCCGAAGGAGTCCACCCGCGCGCCGCCGATGTCGTTGGGGTCGAAGCCGGGCGCGCTGGCCATGGCCAGGAGCTGGCCGGTACGGGTGTCCTGCACGATGACGTAACCGCTGTCGGCGTGCGAGTCGGCCACCTGGTCGCGGATCGCCTCCTGGGCGGCCCACTGGATCTCCCGGTCGAGGGTCAGCTCGATGTCGGAGCCGGGCCGGGGCGCCTGCTCGCGGACCCCGGCGGTGGGGACCTGACGGCCGCCCGACTGCGCGTAGGTGACCTTGCCGGGGTCGCCGGCCAGCTTGCCGTCGAGCATGGCCTCCACCCCGGCGCCGCCCTTGCCCTCGGCGTTGACGAAGCCCAGCACACCGGCGGCCAGCTCCCGGTTGGGATAGACCCGCTTGGCGTGCTTCTCCTGGTAGATCCCGGCCAGCACGTTGGACCGGGTGCCCCCGGAGGAGCCGGCGGCCCTCTCGGCGAGCCGCTGCTTGAGCTTCTTGATCGTCCGCCAGGTCCGCGGGGTCTGCTGGCGGGCCAGCAGGACGTAGCGGGTGCCGGGCCTGGACAGCTTCCGGGCCAGCTCGGCCGGCTCCTTGTGCAGCAGCGGGGCGAGGATCTTCGCGGCCCGCTCGGGGGCGTCCTTGGTCTTGGTCTGCTCGGGCGTGAACAGATACGGGTCCGCGGTGATGTCGTAGGCGTCCACGGTGGTGGCCAGCGCGGACCCGTCCCGGGCCGTGATGGTGCCCCGCTCGGCCGCGAGGGGGACGGTGATGTAGCGGTTGACGGCGGCCTTGTCGGCGTACGCGCTCGCGTCCACGGCCTGCACCTGGAGCAGCCGGGCGGTGAACGCCAGCATCACGAGGG
>NZ_VJOK01000001.1:1786942-1803724 GCF_013302895.1 Streptomyces albus subsp. chlorinus
GTACGGACCGCCCGCCGCCCCTGGGCGCACCGCCCCGTGAGGCGCTGCTCGCGGGGGCGCCGCTGCTCGTGGTGCCGGTTGTCTTGGGGGCGCCACCGGTTTCAGGGGCGCCTCCGTTCCTGGGAGCGCCCCTGTTCTTCGGCGCACCACTCCTGGGAGCACCACTGCTCCCGGGGGCGGCTCCGCTCCTGGCGGCGGTGCTCTTGGAGGCGCCTCCGCTCCGGGGACCGGTGCTCTTGGGGGCGGTTCCGTTCCGGGGGGTGCCGCTCCCCGGGGTGGCACTCCTCGCCGGGCCGCTCCTGGGGGTGCCCGGCCCGGTGCCGGCGGGGGCGGTCTCGTCCCGGCGTCCGGGGCGGGGTACCCGGCCCTGGCCGCGGCCGGTGTCGCGGTCCTGGTCGCGGGGGCGCTCGCTCACCGCGTCACCTGCCCGGTGTCCGCGTCCGCCGACCGGGGGCCCGGCGCGCTGTCCGGTACGCCGCGCACGGTGCCGTCCGGGCGGAGGAAGACGGGGTTGCCGCCGGGGACCAGTCCCATCCGGCGGGCGCGCTCCTCCAGCCGGTCGGGGGCCGAGTAGCCGTCCACCTCCTGCTGGAGGGACTGCTGCTGGTCCGTCAGCTCCTCGGTCTCCTTCTCCAGCCTCGTCAGCTGGAACGAGCCCTTGTTGAGGGAGGCGTTCAGCAGCAGCAGGGCCAGCAGTCCCGTGCCCAGCAGCAGGACGATCAGCAGCACGAACGGGGCGCGTGCCGCCCGCGCGCTTCCGGCGGGCACCAACCCGGCCAGGCGTGCGATGCGCTGCTGTGCGGTCATCGGCGTCAACCCGCCTCCCTGATGCGCTGGACGGCCCGCAGCCGGACCGGTGCGGCGCGGCGGTTCTCGGCGATCTCCTCGTCGGTGGCCTGCTCGGCACCGCGGGTCAGCAGCTTGAGGCGGGGCTGGTACTGCTCGGGCACCACCGGCAGTCCGGGCGGGGCCGAGCTGCTGGCACCGGCGGAGAAGAGCCGTTTGACCAGCCGGTCCTCCAGCGAGTGGTAGGAGAGGACGACCATCCTGCCGCCGACCGCGACCGCCTCCACGGCGCCGGGCAGCGCCCGCTCCAGCACCGTCAGCTCCCCGTTGACCTCGATGCGCAGGGCCTGGAAGGTCCGCTTGGCCGGGTTGCCGCCGGTGCGTTTGGCGGCCTGCGGCAGGGCCTCGCGGATCACCTCGACCAGCCGGGCGCTGCGGGTGAACGGCTCCTTCTCGCGCTCGCGCACGACGGCCTCGACGATGCGGCGGGCCTGCTTCTCCTCGCCGTACGTCCGCAGGATGCGCACCAGGTCGCCGGGCGCGTAGGTGTTGAGGACCTCGGCGGCGCTGAGGCCCTTCGTCTGGTCCATGCGCATGTCCAGCGGGGCGTCCTGGGCGTAGGCGAAGCCCCGGTCGGCCTCGTCCAGCTGGAGGGAGGAGACCCCCAGGTCGAACAGGACGCCCTGGACGCGGGCGATGTCCAGCCGGGCCAGCACCTCGGGCAGCTCGTCGTAGACGGCGTGCACGAGCGTCGCCCGGTCGGCGTACGGGGCCAGGCGTTCGCCCGCGAGTTCGAGTGCCGCCGGGTCGCGGTCCAGGCCCACGAGGCGCGCCGAGGGGAACGTGGACAGCAGGGCCTCGCTGTGCCCGCCCATCCCGAGGGTGCAGTCGACGACGGTGGCGCCGGGCTCGGCGAGCGCGGGGGCGAGCAGGTCCAGGGTGCGCCGGAGCATGACCGGGGTGTGCAGTTCGCCGACGGGCCGCTCGTTGGTGGTCACTGTGCCCTCTCAGATCTGGCGGGCACCGTGCACATGCTCCTTGGTCCCCGCCCGCTCGAAGGGGAGTGGCCCGCCCGCGCCGGGGAGCGCCGGAGGCCGGGAGCGGGAGGAGGCCGAGCCGCACGTGCGCGCCCGCGCACGCGAGGGGAATCGGGAGTCCTTGGGGGAGTACTGTCGCCTCCCACTTCGCGTCACTTTAGTCCACTCGTCCCCTCGGTCAACTACGGGACCAGGCGCGTCCTGACAGAGGCTGACACTCGATCCGTGGATCCGGTGCCCACCGGACGGAGAGGCGGGGACGAGCCCTGTGAGGCTCCTGTGAGGTACTCCACAGGTGCCTCGCAGCCGGTGGGGCGGTCCGTTTTCGCCACCCTCCGGGCGGGCCGGGCACCAGGAGGCGGGCTACCGTCGTACCCATGTCGATATCCGCACCTCAGCCCGAGTCGGGCCGCTCGACCGCCGCCGGGTCCTCCGTGACCGACGAGCCGTCCGTGACCGACGAGCTGGTCGCCGCGAACCAGGGGTACGCGAGCGGGTTCACCGACCCGGGCATGGACGCGCGCCCGGTGCGGCGGGTGGCGATCGTCGCCTGCATGGACGCCCGGCTCGACCTGCACGCCGCGCTCGGCCTGGAGCTGGGCGACTGCCACACCATCCGCAACGCGGGCGGCGTCGTCACCGACGACGTCATCCGCTCCCTCACCATCAGCCAGCGGGCGCTGGGCACCCGCTCCGTGGTGCTCATCCACCACACCGGCTGCGGGCTGCTGGACCTGACCGAGGATTTCCGGCACGAGCTGGAACTGGAGGTGGGCCAGCGGCCGTCCTGGGCTGTCGAGTCGTTCAGGGATCTCGACCAGGACGTGCGCCAGTCCGTCGAGCGCGTCCGCACCTCCCCGTTCCTGCTCCACCGGGACGACGTGCGCGGCTTCGTCTTCGACGTGACGACGGGCCTGCTGCGCGAGGTCGCACCGGCCTGAGCCCCGGGGCGCCGGACCGGTCCCGTCCCGGGGCCGGCCCCAGGACGGCTCGGGGGAAGGCTCCGGAGATGGCTTCGGGGAAGGCTTCGGGGAGAGTGACGGAAGGCCCTGTCGCCATGAAGAATGAGCAACAGCACACGAAACAGGGCCCGGTGGGGCGGACGCGAGGGCGGACCCGGGACGGACGCGGGGACGGCGACCGCCGGGCAGGACAACGGGGATGGGGCCGAGGAGGGCCGGTGACGACCTATGACGAGCGGGCGAACCTGAGCGATCTGAGCGCCACGGCGGGCGAGGTGCGCCGCTGTGTCGAGTCGGTGATCGAGGGAAAACCGGACGTGGTCCGGCTCGCTCTCACGGTGCTCCTGGCCGAGGGCCATCTGCTGATCGAGGACGTGCCCGGCGTCGGCAAGACCATGCTCGCCAAGGCGCTGGCCAGATCCGTCGACTGCTCGGTGCGCCGCATCCAGTTCACCCCCGACCTGCTGCCCTCCGACATCACCGGCGTCAGCGTCTACGACCAGCAGCGCAAGGACTTCGAGTTCAAGCCCGGCGCCGTCTTCGCCCAGATCGTCATCGGGGACGAGATCAACCGGGCCTCCCCCAAGACGCAGTCGGCGCTGCTGGAGTCCATGGAGGAGCGGCAGGTCACCATCGACGGGCAGACCTACGAGCTGCCCGACCCCTTCATGGTCGTCGCCACCCAGAACCCCGTCGAGATGGAGGGCACCTACCCGCTGCCCGAGGCCCAGCGCGACCGGTTCATGGCGCGGATCTCCATCGGGTACCCGAGCCCGGCGGCGGAGCTGGAGATGCTCGACGTGCACGGCAGCGCCTCGCCGCTGGCCGACCTGCGGCCGGTCGCGCACGCGCACGACATCGTCAAGCTGATCGAGACGGTGCGGGGGGTGCACGTCTCCGACGCGGTGCGGCGGTACGCGGTCGAGCTGGTGGCCGCCACCCGCGCCCACCCGGAGCTGCGGCTGGGCGCCTCGCCGCGCGCCACCCTCCACCTGCTGCGCGCCTCCAAGGCGACCGCCGCACTGGCCGGACGGGAGTTCGCCCTGCCGGACGACGTGCAGTCGCTGGCCGGTCCGGTGCTGGCACACCGCCTGCTGCCCACCGCGCAGGCCCAGTTGAACCGGCGCACGGCCGAGCAGGTGGTGGCCGAGATCGTGCAGCGGGTGCCCGTCCCGGCCGTCGGGCACACCCCCGCGGCGCCCGGCGCTCCCGGGATGCCGCCAGGCGGTGCCTACAGGCAGGGGCAGCAGCCCGGGCACCCCCGGCCGGGCGGCGCCGGGCGGCCGCAGTCCGGACAGCCCCGGGGCTACTGATGTCCCACGGACCGGCGCCCGCCGCTCCGTCCGCACCCGGCGCCGGGCCATACGGGGACGCCGTACCGTACGGAGGTTCCGGGCCGTACGGAGGTTCCGGGCCGTACGGCGGCGCCGGGGCCCACGGCGGTTCCGGGCCGCAGCCGGGGGCGGAGCCGTACGGCGGCGCCGGGCCGGGCGGGAAGCGGGGCGGTGGCAAGGGCGAGCACGGCAGCGAGAGCCGTGGGTCGCTGCGCAAGGCGTTCGGCGGCCTCACCACCCGCGGCCGCTCCTTCCTGGCCGCGGGCCTCGCGGCGGCCGTGTGCGCCTACGCGCTGGGGCAGGAGGAACTGCTGCGGGTCGGCGTGCTGCTGGCGGTGCTGCCCCTGGTCTGCGTCCTGGTGCTGCACCGCACCCGCTACCGGGTCGCGGGCTACCGCCGGCTGTCCCCCTCTCGGGTGCCGGCGCGCACCGAGGCCCGCGTCCACCTGCGGATCGACAACGTCTCCCGGCTGCCCACCGGACTGCTGATGCTCCAGGACCGGGTGCCCTACGTCCTCGGTCCGCGCCCCCGCTTCGTCCTGGACCGGTTGGAGCCGGGCGGGCGGCGCGAGGTCTCCTACCGGGTGCGCTCGGACATGCGCGGGCGGTACCCGCTGGGACCGCTCCAGCTGCGGCTGACGGACCCGTTCGGGATGTGCGAACTGACCCGCTCCTTCAGCACGTTCGACACGCTCACCGTCGTGCCGCCCGTCGAGGCGCTGCCCGCCACCCGGCAGGCGGGCGAGGCGGGCGGCTACGGCGAGGGCCGGCAGCGCGCCCTGGCACTGGCCGGTGACGACGACGTGATCCCGCGCGGCTACCGGTACGGCGACGACCTGCGGCGGGTGCACTGGCGATCGACGGCGCGGTACGGCGAGCTGATGGTGCGCCGCGAGGAACAGCCCCAGCAGGCGCGCTGCACGGTGCTGCTGGACACCCGCCGCCGCGCGTACCCGGGCGCCGGGCCCGACTCCCCGTTCGAGTGGGCGGTCGCGGGCGCCGCCTCGGTCTGCGCCCACCTGCTGGAGCGCGGCTACTCGGTGCGGCTCCTGACCGACACCGGTGCCCTCGCCCCGGGCGCCGAGGGCGGCGGCTTCCTCTCCGACGGCCCCGAGACGGCGGGCCTGCTGCTCGACGTCCTCGCCGTGGTCGAGCACTCCGACGAGCCGGGCCTGTCCGGCGCCTACGACGCGCTGCGCGGCGGAACGGCGGGCGGTGAGGGCCTGCTGGTCGCGTTCCTCGGGGTGCTGGACGAGGAGCAGGCCCTCACGGTGGGCCGGATGCGCGCGCGTTCCAGCCGTGCGGTGGCCTTCCTCGCCGGGCCCGGCACCGGTCCGGCGGGCCCGGTCGCGGGTGGCGGTACGGGGGCCGGTGGCGGTACGGGGGCCGCCTCGGGTGCGGGTGCCGGTGCCGCTCCGGGTACGGGCGCCGCTCCGGGGCCGGGTGCCGCTCCGGGGCCGGGTGCCGGTGCCGGTGCGGCGGTCCGTCGGGGTGCCGGCGCCGGGTGGGAGGCGTCGGCGCAAACCCTGCGCGAGGCGGGGTGGACGGCGCTGGTGGGCGGCCCCGGTGTCCCCCTGTCCGCACTGTGGCAGGAGGCCGGCAAGGCGAACGTGAAGGGGCGGGAGTGATGAGCGGACGGGGACGGCTCGCGATCTGTGCCGCGGTGGCGACCCTGGCCGCGGCCTGCGCGCTGCTGCCGCTGGTGGACCCGGCGACCTGGCTGCTCCAGGCCGCCATACTGGTCGCCGTCCAGACGGGTGTGGGCGCCGCCACCCGCCGCGTGCCGCTGGCCAGGCCGGTGACGGTGCTGACGCAGGCGGCCGTCTCGCTGCTGCTGCTCACCGTCCTCTTCGCCCGCGCGCCCGGCAGCGCCCTGCCCGGGCCCGAGCTCTTCGCACGGTTCGGCGCCCTGCTCACCCAGGGCACCCAGGACGTGAGCCGGTACGCGATACCCGCTCCCCTCACCGACGGCATCCGGCTGCTGCTCGTCGGCGGCGTCCTCGTCATCGCCCTGCTGGTGGACATCCTGGCAGTCACCTGCCGCAGCGCGGCCCCCGCCGGGCTGCCGCTGCTGGCGCTGTACTCGGTGGCCGCCGGGATCTCCCAGGGCGGCGCCCGCTGGCTGTGGTTCCTGTGCGCCGCTGGCGGCTATCTGCTGCTCCTGCTGGCCGAGGGCCGGGAGCGGCTCTCGCAGTGGGGCCGGGTCTTCACCGACAGGTCGCGCCCCGGCTCCGCCCCGCACCAGCCGGGCGCGGTCGGCGGGACGGCCGTGGCACCGGTGCGGACGGGACGGCGCATCGGCGCCCTGGCGCTGGGGCTGTCCCTGGTGGTGCCGGCCGCGCTGCCGTCGCTGGGCGGCGGACTGCTTCAGGCGGCGCGCGACGGGGGCGGTGGCTCGCCGAAGGGCGGCGGCACGGTCTCCGCCGTCAACCCGCTCGTCGCCCTGCAGGACAGTCTCAACCAGCCCGAGAACCGCACCGCGCTGGTCTACTCGACGACCAGCGAGGAGACGCAGGACCTCTACATGCGGATCGTCGCGCTGGACAAGTTCGACGGCTCCCAGTGGAAACCCTCCGAGCGGCGCATCGGTGAGATCCCCGATCCGATGCCCACCCCGCGGGGTCTGGCGCCCGGCGTGCGCACGGAGAAGGTCCGCAGCACCATCAAGGCCGGGGACTGGTACGCCCAGGACTGGCTGCCGATGCCGTACCCGGCCAACCGGGTGCGGATCGACGGCAAGTGGCGCTTCGAGCCCGAGGGCCGCACCCTGGTCGGCTACGACGGGCAGACCACCCGCGGCCTGCGCTACGACGTCGAGAGCCTCCAGGTGCGGCCGACCGCCGACCAGCTGCGCAACGCGCCCGAGCCGCCGGACGACCTCGCACGCGAGTACACCAAGGTCCCCGACTCGCTGCCCGACGTCGTACCGAAGACGGCCCGCAGGGTCACCCGGGGTGCGGAGAGCGACTACGACCGCGCCGTCCTGCTCCAGGACTGGTTCGCGGACAAGGGCGGCTTCACCTACGACACCGAGGTGAACGCCGGAAGCGGGACCGCCGCCATCGCCAAGTTCCTCAAGGAGAAGGAGGGCTTCTGCATCCACTTCTCCTTCGCCATGGCCTCCATGGCACGCACCCTGGGCATCCCGGCACGGGTGGCCGTCGGCTTCACCCCCGGCACGGCACGCGGCGACGGCATGATGGAGGTCGGCCTCCAGGACGCGCACGCCTGGCCCGAGCTGTACTTCGAGGGCGTCGGCTGGACCCGCTTCGAGCCCACCCCGACCCGCGGCACGACCCCCTCCTACGCGCAGCCCGACGCGCCGGACGCCGACCGCAACCCGGGCGAGGAGCTGCCCGACCGGGGCCAGAGGGACGAGCCCTCCCCCGGGCCGTCCCCCTCGGAGCGGTGCGGCACCCAGGAGAAGCGGGCCGACACCGAGTGCGGTCTCGCCGCCCCGCTGCCCGGCGCGGGCGGTTCGGAGGACGGGACACCGGTGGGCACCGTGGTGGCGCTCGCCGCCGGGGTGGCGGCGGCCGTGGGGCTGCTGTCGCTGCCGATGCTGCTGCGGGTGCGGAGACGGGCCCGGCGGCTGCGGCCCCGGGACGCGGAGGATCCGTCGGCCGCGACGGAGAGCGTGCTCGACGCCTGGCGCGAACTGATCGACACCGGCTGGGACCACGGCGTCGTCCCGCAGGACTCCCTGACCCCGCGGAGCGCCGCCGCGCGGCTCGCACGCGTCGGCGAGCTGCCCGACGCCGAGGCCGAGGCGGCGCACCGGGTGGCGCTGGCGGTCGAGCACGTCCTCTACGCTCCCGTACCGCGTGCGGCCCCGGGCCTGCCGGACGACGTCCGCCGCGTCCGGGCCGGGCTGCGCGCCGCGGCTCCCCTCACGACGCGGATCCGCGCCCAGGTGCTGCCGCCGTCCACGATCCGCCTCGTGTGGGCGGTCACCGACCGCCTGCGCGGGCTGCGCACCCGCTGGGCGCGGGCCCTGAAGCTGCGCTTCGCCCGCTGAGCGGGCCGGGGCCCGGGTTCCGTCCCGGGCCCCGGGGGTCGGGCTGTGAGGCCCCGGGCCGGGGGCCCGGCCCGGGAGCGGCAGGGCTGTCGGGCATCGGGCGCCGGCCTCGGGCTCGGGTCTCGGACGCCGGGCGGCGGCTCGGGTCCCGGGCGGCGGCTCGGGGCTCGGACACCGACCTCGGGCTCGGACGCCGGCCTCGGGCGGCGGCCTCGGGCGGGCGGCCTAGGGAGCGGGCTCGGCCTCGGGGGCGGGTGCCGGTCCTCGTCCGGCACCGGACCCTCGTCGCGCATACCGGCTGGTCGGTATGGCGGAAGAGGGGGGCGAGGCGAGGAGGCGCGGGACGGAGGGGTGGGCCGACAACTGGGACCCGGCCGTACCGGGCCGGCCCCGTCACGACCTCCGGACCCGGTCTCCCCGAGACGAACCGAGCCCCCGCCCGGGGAGGGGCGGGGGCTCGGCCGACGAAGCAAAGAGGCTCGAAAGAGGCTCAGGAGGAGGGGGGCCGCAGGCGGCGGAAGGTCAGTGGTGCCCCTCGTCGCGGCGGCGCTGCCACCGCTCCTCGATGCGGGACATCATCGACTTGCGGACCCGTGGCTGCTGGCGGCCGGGCGAGCCCTGCGCGGTCTGGCCCCTGCCCTGGCCCTCACCCTGCTTGGGGGCCTTGCGCCAACTGGTCACAGCGAGGACGGCGCACCCCAGCATCACGAGGAAGCCGACGACGCTGATCCAGATCTGCTGAGCGACCATCCCGGCCATGAGGAGCGCGATACCCACCAGAAAGCCCGTCACCGCTTGGTAGACCCGCTTGCGGGTGTACCGGCGCAGCTCACTTCCTTCGAGCGCTGTCGCGAACTTGGGATCTTCGGCGTACAGCGCTCGCTCCATCTGCTCGAGCATCCGCTGCTCGTGCTCAGAGAGCGGCACGGAGTCCTCCTACTCGTCGGTCGCGGGGGCGACCGGATGCGACTCTTTCAGGATAGGCAGGGAATCGCCCCCGTGAAACCCGCCCCTCTCCGCCAATTCCTCCCACCACACCCGACATAACGGACCGGGGTGCCAACGGCGTGTTCCGTACATTCCCGTGCCGCCTTTCCGCCATGCCGGACGGTGCACCTCGATCATACGGCGCGTAGCCGCTGATCGGGCAGGTGAGAACGGGGCCCTCCCCGCCGCCGGGAGCGCGGGGGCCGGACTGGGCCTCAGCCGCCGGTGCCCGGGGCCGCCGCCGCCCCGGGCGGCACCTCGGCCAGCACGTGCAGCCGGCCGGCGACGGACTGGAAGTCGGGCAGCTCGGCGGCGGTGGCCTCCAGCTTGGCCAGGGCTTCCAGGGCGTCCGGCTCGGTGTCCACCAGGGCGCCCGGCACCAGGTCGGCGAAGACCCGCACGCCGTGCACGGAGATGACCTCCAGCCCGGTGCTGGTGACCAGCGCGGTGAGCTGCTCGGGGGTGAAGCGGCGGGGCATGGGGTCGCTCTCGCCCCAGCGGCCGCCCGGGGAGGTGAGGGCGTGTCGCGCCTCGGTGAAGTGCCCGGCCAGCGCCCGCGCGAGCACGGCGCCGCCCAGCCCCGAGGCCAGCACGCTGAGGGTGCCGCCCTCGGGCCGCAGGGCGGCGACCGCGTTGCGCAGCCCCTCGGCGGGGTCGTCCACGTACTCCAGGACGCCGTGGCAGAGCACCACGTCGTAGGTGCCGCGCTCGGCGACGTCGAAGAGTCCGCGCACATCGCCCTGCACGCCGCGCACCCGCTCGGCCACGCCCTCCTCGGCGGCGCGGCGTTCCAGGGCGAACAGGGCGTTGGGGCTGGGGTCGACCACGGTGACCCGGTGGCCGAGGCGGGCGACGGGCACGGCGAGGTTGCCGGTGCCGCCTCCGGTGTCGAGGACCTCCAGCTCGGCGCGGTCCGACAGCTTGGCGCGCTGGTCCAAGGCTCCGCGCAGGACGTCCCAGACCACTGCTGTACGGAGGGATGCGCTCGGGCGGGACATGCGGTGCTCCTCGGCTCAGTGACGGGCGGTACCCACCCTATTGCCTCCGGGCCCGGTCGGTCCGGCCGGCAGCCCGCGCGGACTCCACACCTCCGCACCCCGCAACGCGCCCCCCGGACACCGCACCCGGACCCCGCGTCCCCAAACCACGGCCCAGGCACCACAGCCCCAGGCGGCACCACAGCCCCAGGCACCACAGCCCCAGGCACCACACCCCCGGGCATCACGGCCCCAGGCACCACAACCTACGGGCACCACGAACTCCAGGCACCACAGCGCCGGGCACACAACCCCCGGGCGTCACGACCCGAGGCACCACCATCCCGGGCACCCCGTCCGAGGACGCCGCGCCCGAGGACCCGCCGCCCGGGCGGCCCCCTCACCCCGCGCGGCGGTCCCGCGGGTGGGCATGCGGGTCGTCCGGGTGCGCCGTGCGGGGCCGGGGCAGGGCCGGCTGGGAGACGAGCATCCGCTCGACCAGGCGGAGGAACATCCCCGCGTAGTGCAGCAGCTCGTCGGCCTGGGACCAGTCGGCGGCGCCGGCTATGCCCGCCTCCGCGCGTGCCCGGCGCGGGGCGCCGGAGGCGAAGAGGGCGCTCCACTCGGCCAGTTCGGGGGCGACCTCGGGCAGGACCTCCCAGGCGCTGCGGATGGCGGGACGACGCGGCCGGCGCTGCGGGCCGCCTCCCGGGCGGATGGCGTCCAGCTCCGGCCGGCCGCGGACGGCGAGGACGGCGGCGGCCGTGCGCAGCGCGGCGAGGTGGGCGGTGGCGTAGCGCTCGTTGGCCGTCTCCATGGCGGCGGCCTCGTCCAGCCCGTGCTGGGCCTGGGCGAGCAGGTCGAGCGCGGCGGGTGGAGCGGTGGCCCTGCGGAGCACCGGGTGGATGTCGTCGGCCGGGCCGGGGTACCCGGTGCGGCCGGTGTGGCGGGCGGGTGGCGTGGTCGGCTGCGGGGGCGCGGGGCGCGCTCCCCGGGGATTCCGAGATGACCGCATCACGTGCATCAACCTCCCGTCGGCTGAAGCCGGTTCGCGGAACCGGTCGTCTGCGTTCCATCGTGGCGCACACCACTGACAATCCGCCCTGACCTGCGCGAATGCCACGAAGGGCAGGGCGATTGGCCGTCGGGCGGCCAACTGCGGCATACTTTGGACTGACCGGTCAGCCCAAAGAAGGCTTCCCGGAGCCGGACGACCGGTCCACGACGCGGGAACGAGCGATCAGGAAGCGGGAGGGGCCGTGACACAGCCACGGGGAGCCGCCGTCTTCGCCGAGGACTTCGGGCTCGACGGGCCACGCGGGCCCGTCTTCGACGGGGTCGGCTTCACCGCGGAGCCCGGCTCCGTGATCGCGGTGACCGGACCCTCCGGTTCCGGGCGCACCTGCCTGCTGCTCGCTCTCACCGGCCGGATGAGGGCGGGCCGCGGCCACGCCAAGGTGGGGGGCCACCCGCTGCCCAAGCGGCTCGCGGCGGTACGCCGGATCAGCGCGCTCGGCCTCGTCCCCGGCGTCAACGACCTGGACCCGGCGCTGACCGTCACCGAGCAGCTGCGCGAACGCGTGCTGCTCCAGCGGCGGTTCGACGGTCCGCTGCGCTCCGTCCTGCGGCCCCGCCGCGAGCGTGCCGCCGCCAGCCGGGCGCGGCTGGAGCGGGCCGTGGAGACCGCCGGTCTCGACCTGGACGCGCTGCCTCGCGGCGGGCGGACCCCGGTGCGGGACCTGGACCGGCTGACCGAGCTGCGGCTCTCGGTGGCGCTCGCGCTGCTCGGCGAGCCGCGCCTGCTGGCCGTGGACGACGTGGACCTGAAGCTGTCCGGGGCGGAGCGCCACCAGGCGTGGGCGCTGCTGCGCGCGGTGGCGGAGACCGGTGTCACGGTGCTGGCCGTGTGCAGCGAGCCACCGGACGAGGGCGCGGTGGTCGTGCGGACCAGGGTGGCCGACGGCACCGGCGACGGGACGGACCACCCGGACGGGGACGGTGGCGGCGACCGCGACGCCCGGAGCGGGAGCGCCGGGAGCCGGGCGGAGGGCTCCCGCGAGAAGGCGGACGGGATCGAGAAGGAGGGGGCGGCCGATGCGCTCGCCGAGGCTAGCCGCGCTTGAGCTGAAGCGGTTCGGCAGGGGGCGGCTGCCGCGCGCGGCGATGGCCGCGATGCTGCTGCTGCCGCTGCTGTACGGCGCGCTGTACCTGTGGTCGTTCTGGGACCCCTACGACCGGCTGGACAAAGTGCCCGTCGCGCTGGTGAACGAGGACAAGGGCGCGACCGTCAAGGGGGAGAAGGTCCACGCGGGCGACGACATCGTCAAGGGGCTGCACCGCAGCGACTCGTTCGACTGGCACGAGACCAGCGCCGAGGAGGCGCGCAAGGGCGTCGAGGACGGGCGGTACTACCTGTCGCTGACGGTGCCCGCCGACTTCAGCAAGCGCGTCTCGTCCTCTTCCGGCGGCTCCCCCGAGACCGGTGCGCTCAAGGTGCGCGCCAACGACGCCAACAACTACATCGTGGGGCAGATCTCCCGCACCGTCTTCTCCGAGGTCCGCGCGACCGCCTCCAGCAAGGTCTCCCGCGGCTTCTACGACAAGATCTACGTCTCCTTCTCCACGCTGCACGGCAAGACCGCGAAGGCCGCCAAGGGTGCCGACGATCTCGGTCACGGCATCGGCAAGGCCAAGGAGGGCGCGGGCAAGCTCAAGAACGGCCTCGGTGACGCGGAGAGCGGCAGCGGCCGGCTCAAGAGCGGCACGGCGACGCTGCACGAGGGGGCCGGCAGTCTCAAGACGGGCGCGGGCCAGGTCGCCGAGGGCACCCAGAAGCTGGCCGACAAGGTGAACGGCGCGGCCGGAAAGGTGCGGCCGTTCCTGACCGAGCACAGCGGCGACATCGGCAAGGCCGCGCGCGGGGTCGCCCGTACGAGCAAGACGCTCAAGAAGAACCTCGGCGCGCTGCCGGGCGCGGCGCAGCGCGCCCGGACCGACTCGCGGGAGGCCGCCAACGCGCTCTCGAAGCTGTACGAGGCCCGGTGCGGCAAGGGCGCCCCGGGCAAGCCCTCGCCCGGCAGGCCCTCCCCGAGCGTGCCCGGCCCCGGCCTGCCCGCCTCACCGGGCGGCGGCCAGGACGGCGGCGGCAGCCAGGACGGCGGCAGCGGCGGCTCGGGGCAGCAGCCGGGCACTGGGCAGCAGTCCGGCCCGGCCCAGCGGCCGGGCGCGGACGGGAAGGCGGATGCCGTACCGCGGCTGTCCTCCAAGTCCGCGGCCGGTCCTGGTGCCACGGCGCCCGGCTCCTGCCCGCAGTTGAAGAAGGCGGTGGACGCCGCCGAGCGCTCCGCCGAGGTCGCCGCCAAGGTCGACGGGTACGTCAAGAACGAGAAGAACCTCGACGAACTCGGCCGCCACCTCGACGACCTGGACAAGACCGCCACCGCGCTGGCCGAGCGCGCCCCGCACCTCAAGCAGGACGTGGACACCGCCGTCAGGCAGATCAACAAGCTCAACAAGGGCGCGCACGCGGTCTCCAAGGGCGCCGGGAAGCTGCACTCCGGACTCGGCACCGCCAAGAGTGGCGCGGCCGAACTGGACACCGGCCTCGGCAAGCTGACCGACGGCGCCGCCTCGCTCGACGGCGGACTGTTCAAACTGGCCGACGGCTCCGGGAAGCTGGCCGGCGGGCTGCACGCGGGAGCCGAGCAGATACCGGACTACGGCAAGGGCGAGCGCGACAAGCGCACCGGCGTCATGGCCGACCCGGTCGGCCTCGCCTCGCACAAGGCGCACACGGCGCCCAACTACGGGACCGGCTTCGCGCCGTACTTCATCCCGCTCTCCCTCTGGGTCGGCGCGATGATCGCCTACATGCTGCTCCAGCCGCTCAACAAGCGGGCGCTGGCGGCGGGCGCCCCGGCCTGGCGGATCGCGCTGGCCGGCTGGCTGCCGGTGGCCGCGATCGGGGTGGCGCAGGTGGCCGCGCTGATGAGCGTGCTGCACTGGGGCCTCGGCCTCCAGATGGCCCGCGGGCTGGGCACGATCGGGTTCCTGCTGCTGGTGGCGGCGTGCTTCACGGCTCTCGTGCAGTTCCTCAACGCCCGCTTCGGGCCCGCGGGGCGCATCCTCGTCCTGGCGATGCTGATGCTCCAGCTGACCTCGGCGGGCGGCACGTACCCGATCCAGACCAGTCCCGGGTTCTTCAACGCCCTCCACCCCTTCCTGCCGATGAGCTACGTGGTCGAGGGGCTGCGGCACCTGATCACCGGCGGGGAGCTGTGGCCGGTGTGGCGGGCGTGCCTGGTGCTGCTGGCGTTCACGGCGGGCGCCGTCGCGCTGACGGCCGTCACCGCGCGCCGCAAGCAGGTGTGGACACTCGACCGGCTCCGCCCGGAGATCTCGCTGTGAGGGCGCGCGCCGCGGCCGGGAGGAGGTCCCCGGAGGAGAATGGCCGCATGACGAGTGCCCGCACCACCACACCACGCAGCCGCAACGCCACCCGGGACAAGCTCTTCCAGGCGGCGGTCACCCTCATCGCCGAGCAGGGGTTCTCCTCCACCACGGTGGAGGAGATCGCCGAACGGGCGGGGGTCGCCAAGGGCACGGTCTACTACAACTTCGCCAGCAAGACCGAGCTCTTCGAGGAACTGCTGCGGCACGGGGTGGCGCTGCTGACCGCCGACCTGCGGCAGGCCGCCGCCGAGACCGAGCAGCGCGGCGGCAGCAGGGTGGACGCGCTGGATGCCATGGTCCGCGCCGGGCTGCTGTTCATCGACCGCTACCCGGCCTTCACCCAGCTCTACGTCGCCGAGCTGTGGCGCACCGGCCGCGCCTGGAACGAGACGCTGCTGATGGTGCGGCGCGAGGCCGTCGCCGTGGTGGAGGGCGTGCTGCGCGCGGGCGTCGCCGAGGGCGAACTCAGCCAGGACATCGACATCCAGCTCACCGCCGCCGCCCTGGTGGGCATGGTGCTGGTGGCCGCGCTGGACTGGAAGGCGTTCCAGCCCGAACGCTCCCTGGAGGACGTCCACGGAGCGCTCTCCCTGCTGTTGCAGGGGCGCGTCGGCGGGCGGGAACGCTCCCGCTGAACCGTCCCGCGCTCACGGGACCGTCCGCGCTCACGGGAGGGCGGACGGCCCCGTTCCGCGGCCCCGTGTCAGCGGTCCCGGCACCCCGCCCTCCCGTGGCCCCCACTCTTCCGCGCACCCCGCCGGCGCCCATCGGCGCTGCTACTCAAGAGCCCGTCTGAGTAGGACTACCTAGCCCTGGGTACCCCTCACCATCCCGGCCCGCCGGTACCGCACCGACCGGCCCGGCGGCCCCTCCGGACGGGAGGGGGCTAGAGTCGCTGGTCATGGCACGGATCGTGGTGATCGGCGCGGGAATGGGCGGCATGGCCGCCGCGGCACGGCTCGCCGTGGCGGGGCACGACGTCGTGGTGCACGAGCGGAGCGACACCCACGGGGGTGCCGTACAGCGCTACGCACGGGACGGGTTCGCCTTCGACACCGGCCCCGGTCTGCTCCACCTGCCCGCCGTCTACCGCGACCTGTTCCTCAAGACCGGCCGCGAGCCGCTGGAGGACCGGGTCGAGCTGGTGCGGGTGCCCGTCACGGCGCGGCACGTCTTCCCGGACGGCGGCCGCGTCACCCTGCCCAACGCGTCCCGCGGCAAGGTGCGGGCCGCGCTGGACGAGGCGCTCGGCGCGGGCGCGGGCGAGCACTGGGCCGGGATGCTGAACCGGGCCCGCGAGGCGTGGGAGGCCACCCGGCGTCCGCTGCTGGAGGAGCCGCTGCGCGACGAGCCCTCGTCGCGGGGCGCTCTGGAGCGGGACGGCGCCTATCCCGCACCGCCACCCAAGGGGCTGCGGCGCCTCCGCCGGAGGCCGCGGCAGGGAAGCGCTTCCGGGCCGACGCTCGCCCAGCTGGCCGACGACGAACTGCGTGACCCGCGGCTGGCCGCGATGCTGTGCGGCTGCGCCTGGTCGCACGGGCTGGACCCGGCGACCGCCCCCGCCGGTGCGGCCCGGCTCGCGTATCTGGAGGACGCGTTCGGCACCTGGTACGTCAAGGGCGGCATGCGCGCGCTCGCCGACGCCCTGTACGCGCGCTGCGAGCAGCGGCGGGTCACCTTCCGCTTCGGCAGCGCCGTGACCGGCGTACGGGAGAAGGACGGGCGCGCGGCCGGGGTGGAACTGGCCGACGGTTCCGGCGTCGAGGCCGACGTGGTGGTGGCGGGTACGGCGCCCGGGACACTCGCGGGGTGGCCGGAGGGGCACCGGGCCGCCGGCCCCGGTATGGCCCGGCTCACCGTGCTGCTCGCCCTGCGCGGCGCACGCCCGGAGGGCACCCCGCACCGCACGCTGGTGCACCGCGCGGAGGCGCCGGGGCAGCCACTGACCGTGCTGCGCCCGGACGATCCCGCGCTGCGCCCGGACGACGCGCACGAGACGGCGGTCCTCAGCCTCCCGCTGGCCACCGCCTCCCCGACCGGCTCCGCGGGCTCCGGCTCCCCTGGTTCCGCCGTCGCCATGGACTCCTCCGCCGGGCGGGCCGGGGGCCGGGACCGGCTGGCGGCAGGAGGTGTCTGGCGGCGGCCGACGCGGCCGGGCTGGGCTGGGCGAGCGCTGCTGTGGCACGAGGTGCGGACCCCCGCCGACAACGAGGCCGAGACCGGCGCCCC
>NZ_VJOK01000001.1:1804824-1817872 GCF_013302895.1 Streptomyces albus subsp. chlorinus
GCCGTAGCCGGCCTGGCCGTAGTCGTCGGACCGGGGTCGGGCACGGGCACGGCGACGGGGGTGGGCGTTGTGTCGGGGGCCGCCTGCCTCGGAGGTCGGTCACCTCCAGCGACGGGGTCCCGTGGCCCGGCGCCTTGTCCCCGGGGTCGCCGCCCGTACGGCGGCGCCGGCTGGAGCCGGGACCGCCCCCGAGCGACCACCCGCCGGTGAATCCGCTGCGTACGGACAGCGTGACGAAGGTCTGCCCGACGGCGAAGGCCGCGATGCCGAGACCGATCACGACGACCGACGGCAGCACGGCCGTGCCCACCACCACGCCCAGGAAGCCCGCGAAGGCCAGCAGGCGCCAGCGCAGGTGTGCCTTGTACTGAAGCAGGACCTCGCCCAGCAGCCACAACGCCACGACGCCGAACGCGATGTAGAGGACCGTCCAGCCCATCTGCGCCCCTCTTCCCGCTCCCCGCCGCCCCGGTGGGCGGCTGTGTGGCTCAGACCCTCTCGCGAAGGCCCAGATTCTGGTGGATTTCCAGCGTCGCCGTGGAGTGGTTGAGCGTGATGAAGTGCAGCCCCGGGACGCCTTCGGCCAAAAGCCTCGCACACAAGTCTGTGGCGTACTCGATACCGACAGAGCGTACAGCCGCCGGATCCTCCTCCACCGACCGGAGTCGCTCGATCATCTCGTCGGGGAGGGTGGCGTTGCTCAGCTGCGCGAACCGTTCGATCTGCTTCACGTTGGTGACGGGCATGATCTCGGGAATGATGGGCGTGTGGCAGCCGGCCGCCACGACCTTGTCCCGCAGCCGTAGATAGTCCTCGGCCCGGAAGAACATCTGCGTGATGGCGTAGTCGGCCCCGGCTTTGCACTTGTTCACGAAATGCTTGATGTCCGTCTCCCAGTCGGTGGAGCGCGGGTGCATCTCGGGAAAGGCGGCGACGCCGACGCAGAAGTCGCCGGACTCCTTGATCAGCTCGACGAGTTCGGAGGCGTAGTTGATCCCCTGCGGGTGCTTGACCCACTCCCCCAGCGGGTCGCCGGGCGGGTCGCCGCGCAGCGCGAGCACGTTGCGGATCCCGGCGTTCGCGTACTGCCCGATGACGTTGCGCAGCTCGGCCCGCGAGTGGTTGACGGCCGTCAGGTGCGCGACGGGGGTGAGAGTGGTCTCGTTGGCGATGCGCTCGGTGTTGCGGACGGTGCCCTCACGCGAGGAACCGCCCGCGCCGTAGGTGACGGACACGAACGTCGGCGAGACCGCCTCGATCCGACGCAGCGCGTTCCACAGCGTCCGCTCTCCCTTCTCGGTCTTCGGCGCGAAGAACTCGAAGGAGAAGGACCGCTCTCCGCCGGCGAGCTTGTCACGCACAGTCGGCGGACGGTCTGTCCTGGGAGCTGAGATACCGATGGCCATGCATGCAGGCTAGCGGCCCGGCCTCCAGCGCGACTCGACGCGGCGACGTTACGTACGGTTCTGTCCGGTTCCCGGATGGCCGATGTCCACCCTGTGGACACCCGGACCACCGCGTGCTACCGGCTCGCCTCCCGCAGCCGCCCGGCGAGCGCCGCGGCGGCGGCCCCGGGATCCTCCGCCCGGGTCAGCGCGCGGACGACGACCACCCTGCGGGCACCGGCCTCCAGCACCTGGTCCAGGTTGCCGGCGTCGATCCCGCCGATCGCGAACCACGGCCGCGCGTCCTCGTCCCCGGCCGTACGGGCCGCGGTGTGACGGACCAGATCCAGCCCCGGCGCGGGGCGGCCCGGCTTGGTCGGCGTCGGCCAGCAGGGGCCGGTGCAGAAGTAGTCCACGCCCTCCTCGCGCAGCGCCGCGTCCGCCTCCGCCGCGGAGTGCGTGGAGCGGCCGATCAGCACATCGCCGCCGAGCAGCGCGCGGGCCGCGGGCACGGGCAGGTCGCCCTGGCCCAGGTGGAGCACGTCGGAGGCGGCGGCGTGGGCGACGTCCGCGCGGTCGTTGACGGCCAGCAGCGCCCCGTGGCGGCGGCAGGCGTCGGCGAAGACCTCCAGGTGGGCCAGCTCCTCGGCGGCCTCCATGCCCTTGTCGCGGAGCTGGACGATGTCCACCCCGCCCCCGAGCACCGCGTCGAGGAACTCGGGCAGGTCGCCCTCCTCCTTGCGCGCGTCGGTGCACAGGTACAGCCGGGCGTCGGCGAGCCGGGCCCGGAGGCCGGCGGGGCCGGTACGGGCGGTGGCGGACGTGCCGGAGGTGCTGGACGTGGACGTCCTGGGCATGGACGTGCTGGACGTGGACACGGTGGTTCTCGTTCCCCCCGTGAAGGGGTGCACGGGCCGGGACCGGCCCGTGCACCCGGCGGATGTGCGGACGGGTGCGGGGACTGGGCTCCGCGCGGTTCTCAGACGGCGAGGGCCTGGGCGCGGCGCTTGACCTCCGTGCCCCGGTTCTCCCGCAGGGCCGTCACGGGCGAGCCGGGCAGCGACTCGTCCTCCGTGAACAGCCACTCGAGCATCTCCTCGTCGCTGAACCCGTCGTCCCTGAGGAGCGTGAGGGTGCCGGTCAGGCCCTTCACGATCCGGCCCTCCGTGAGGAAGGCCGCGGGGACCTGGAGCACCCTGTTCCCCGATTCCGCCTCACGCCGTACCGCGATCAGCTGGCCCTCCTTCACGTACTGCCTCACACGGGTCACTTCGACGTCGAGCCTCTCGGCGACCTCGGGAAGGGTGAGCCAGGCGGGGACGAGAGCATCGATCTTCGCGTCAATCTCGGTCACGTCCCCAGACTGCCATCCAGGACCGACACCCACTACCGCGCGGCCTTCTTCAGGGCGACGGCCGCGTCGGCCAGCACCGCCCTGTCCACCGCCGTGCCCTGCTGGATCAGCTTGCGGCCCTGCGCGAGATCGCGCGGACGGCCGACGGCCAGCAGCGCGGCCAGCCGCTCGCCGCGCAACCAGCACACGCTCCAGGCGGCGCCGTCCGGGTCCCCGCGCCACACCAGCTCGTCGCCTTCGGCGTGGTGCCCGGCGTACTGCACGAACCGGCCGAACTGCTCCGACCAGAAGTAGGGCACCGGGTCGTGCTCGACCATGTCGGCCTCGCCGTCGGCGTGCCCCTCGGCCAGCAGGTTCGCCGCGACCGTGCGGGGGCCCTGGAGGGCGTTGTCCCAGTGGTGGACCAGCAGCCGCTCGCCGTAGCGGGCGGACGGGAAGGAGGCGCAGTCGCCCACGGCGTAGACGCCGGGGAGGGCGGTGCGCAGCCGGGAGTCGGCGAGCACGGCGCCGTCGGGGCCCAGCGCGACGCCCGAGCCGCGCAGCCACGCGGTCGCCGGGCGGGCGCCGATGCCGACCAGCACCGCGTCGGCGGCCAGCCGCGTCCCGTCGTCGAGCAGCACTCCGCCGCGCTCGGCCGCGGCGACGGCCACCCCGGTGCGCAGCGTCACCCCGGCCTCCTCGTACCAGCCGCGCATCGGCTCGGTGACGGCCGCCGGCAGCGCTCCGGGCAGCGGCGTGGCGGCGGCCTCGACGACGGTGACCTCGCAGTCCTGCTCGCGGGCCGCCGTCGCGAACTCGGCGCCGATCCAGCCCGCGCCGACCACCACGACCCTGCCGCGCGCCGCCAGCACCTTCCGCAGCTTCCGCGCGTCGTCCAGGGTGCGCAGCCGGTGCACCCCGGGCACGCCCTCGCTGCCGGGCAGGGCGATCGGCTCGGCCCCGGTCGCCAGCACCAGCCGGTCGTAGTGGACGGGGCCCGCGTCGGTCTCCAGCAGCCGCTCGTCGGCGCGCAGGCCGGTGACGGTCCTGCCCAGTTCCAGTTCGATGCCCAGCCCGGCGAAGTCGATGTCGAAGAGCGGCGCCTCGGTCTCCTCCCCCGTGCCCAGCAGCACCGCCTTGGACAGCGGCGGCCTGTCGTAGGGGGCGTGCGGCTCGGCGCCGATCAGCCGCACCGGGCCGGGCCAGCCCCGCTCGCGCAGGAGCACGGCTGTCTGCACACCCGCCATGCCGGAGCCCACGATCACGACCCGCTGCTGCTTCTGACTGTCACTCACGGGCTCACTGTATGCCCGGGCGCCCGGCCCGCCCTCGGCCGCCGGTCCGAGGGCGGGGACCGCCGCGGGGCCCGGGCGGCCGGCCGGAGGACGTAGGACGGGGAGCCCGGGAGCGACGTAGGGCGGGGAGCCCGGGAGAGGGCGCGGAGCCCCGGAGAGGGCGGGGCGCGGAGCCGCGGCCGGTCCGGCGCGTGTCCGGGGCCGCCGGACGGCCCGGCGGGGAGCGGCCCGGAGACCCTTACCCGCGCCGTGAGCGCCGCAGTAGGCTGGTGGCGTCCTCACGGCATACGCGGGAGCCCGGACGCACCGGGCTGAGAGGGAGGCTGGCGCGGCCTCCGACCGTCCGAACCTGATCCGGGTCATTCCGGCGAAGGGAGCAGCGGCAACCCCATGCGCGGTACGGCAACCCCCCTGCGGCGGTCCCCGGACCCCGGCTCCGGTCCCGGCACCGGCACCGGCCCCGCCCCCGACGTCCTCGTCCTCGGCGGCGGCGTCATCGGCCTGGTGACCGCGTGGCGGGCCGCGCGGCGCGGCCTGCGGGTCACCGTCGTGGACCCCGAACCGGGCGGCGGCGCCGCGACGGTGGCGGCCGGCATGCTCGCCGCCGTCACCGAGCTGCACCACGGCGAGGAGACGCTGCTGGACCTCAACCTGGCCTCCGCCGCGCGCTATCCGGACTTCGTCGCCGAGCTGGAGGAGGCGGCCGGCGGGGACGTCGGCTACCGGGCGTGCGGCACCCTGGCCGTCGCCTTCGACGCCGACGACCGCGCCCACCTGCGCGAGCTGCACGCCCTCCAGCAGCGGTGCGGCCTGGCGTCGGAGTGGCTGACCGGGCGCGAGTGCCGCCGCCTGGAACCCCTGCTGGCGCCGTCGGTCCGCGGCGGCGTCCGCGCCGACGGCGACCACCAGATCGACCCGCGCCGCCTGGCCGCCGCCCTGCTGCGGGCCTGCGAACGCGCGGGGGTCGGCTTCCGCCGCGCGGCGGCGGCCCGGCTCCTGACCGGCCGGGACCGGGCCGTGGGCGCCGCCCTGGAGGACGGCGGCCAGGTGCACGCGGGGCAGACGGTGCTCGCGCTGGGTTCGCGCAGCGGCACCCTGGCGGGGCTCCCGGACGGGGCCGTGCCGCCGGTGCGGCCGGTCAAGGGCCAGGTGCTGCGGCTGCGCATGCCGCCCGCGGGGGTCGCGGGGCCCTTCCTGTCCCGTACGGTCCGCGCCGTCGTGCGCGGCGGGCCGCTCTACCTGGTGCCGCGCGAGAACGGCGAGCTGGTCGTGGGCGCCACCAGCGAGGAGCTGGGCTGGGACACCACGGTCACCGCGGGCGGCGTGTACGAGCTGCTGCGGGACGCGCACGAACTGGTGCCCGGCGTCACCGAGCTGCCGCTGGCCGAGACCCGCGCAGGACTGCGCCCCGGCTCCCCCGACAACGCGCCGCTGCTGGGCCCCACCCGCCTGCCCGGGCTCCATCTGGCCACCGGCCACTACCGCAACGGGGTGCTGCTCACCCCCGTCACGGGGGAGGCCATGGCCCAGCTGCTGGCCACCGGCGAACTGCCCGGGTACGCGCGGCCGTTCACCCCGGACCGCTTCGCCCCGTCCCGACCGCTTCAGCAGGAGGAGCAGACCGTATGACCCCGACCGCCGCGCACATGACCGTCTCGGTGAACGGCGAGCCCCGGCAGGTGGCCGAGGGCCTCACCCTCGACCGGCTCGTGGCGGCCCTCACCACCGCGCCCTCCGGCGTGGCGGCGGCCCTCAACGAGGACGTGGTCCCCCGCGGCCGCTGGGCCGACACCCGGCTCGGCGAGGGGGACCGCGTCGAAGTACTCACCGCTGTCCAGGGAGGCTGAGCAGAACCATGGCCGACGACCCGCTGACCATCGGCGGCACCACGTTCACCTCGCGGCTGATCATGGGCACCGGCGGCGCCCCCAGCCTGGACGTGCTGGAGCGCGCCCTGCTGGCCTCCGGGACCGAGCTGACGACGGTCGCCATGCGGCGGCTCGACCCCTCGGTGAGCGGGTCGGTGCTCTCCGTCCTCGACAAGCACGGCATCCGCGTCCTGCCCAACACCGCCGGGTGCTACACGGCGGGCGAGGCCGTGCTCACCGCGCGGCTCGCCCGGGAGGCGCTGGGCACCGACTGGGTGAAGCTGGAGGTCATCGCCGACGAGCGCACCCTGCTGCCCGACCCGGTCGAGCTGCTGGACGCCGCCGAGACCCTGGTGGACGACGGGTTCACCGTGCTGCCGTACACCAACGACGACCCGGTGCTCGCCCGCAAACTGGAGGACGTGGGCTGCGCGGCCGTCATGCCGCTGGGCTCCCCCATCGGCTCCGGGCTCGGCATCCGCAACCCGCACAACTTCCAGCTCATCACCGAGCGGGCCGGTGTGCCGGTGGTGCTGGACGCCGGGGCGGGGACGGCCTCCGACGTGGCCCTCGCCATGGAGCTGGGGTGCTCGGCGGTGATGCTGGCCTCGGCGGTGACCCGCGCCCAGGACCCCGTGCTGATGGCCGAGGGCATGCGGCACGCGGTCGAGGCCGGGCGCCTCGCCTTCCGCGCGGGCCGCATCCCGCGCCGCCACTTCGCCGAGGCGTCCTCCCCCCGGGAGGGGGTCGCCGCGCTGGACCCCGAACGCCCCGCCTTCCACTGAGGGCGACCGACCCGGCTCCCGGCTCCCGGCTCCGGAGGCCGGGTCCGCGCCGGAAGCCGGTCCGTCCGCGCCCTCCCCGGGAGAGCGAACGCCCGGCGTAAGGGCGAAGGAGGGGGCCGTGTCACCGTTCGGCCCCAGGACGGGTGCAAGCCGCGACCATGGGCCCGGGCGGGCGCGGCGCCCTCGTACACTCTGCGCAATGGACACCACCCTCAAGGACCCTTCCCCGGCCTCCGGCCGGGGTGACCCGATGGTCGGCCAGGTTCTCGACGGCCGGTACCGGATCGACGCCCGTGTGGCCATCGGCGGCATGGCGACCGTGTACCGCGCCATGGACACGCGCCTGGACCGGGTCCTGGCCCTGAAGGTGATGCACACCTCCCTCTCCGCGGACGACACCTTCGTGACGCGCTTCATCAGGGAGGCGAAGTCGGCGGCGCGGCTGGCGCACCCGAACGTGGTGGGGGTGTTCGACCAGGGCACGGACGGCACGTACGTGTACCTGGCGATGGAGTACGTCGAGGGCTGCACGCTGCGCGACATCCTGCGGGACAACGGCGCCCTGCGGCCCCGGGCCGCGCTGGACGTCCTGGAGCCGGTGCTGGCCGCCCTGGGCGCCGCGCACCGCGCCGGGCTGGTGCACCGGGACGTGAAGCCGGAGAACGTCCTGATCGGGGACGACGGCCGGGTCAAGGTGGCCGACTTCGGGCTGGTGCGGGCGGTGGACAGCCAGACGTCGGCCACCACGGACTCGATCCTGGGCACGGTCTCGTACCTGGCGCCGGAGCAGATCGAGGACGGGGCGGCCACGCCGCGCACCGACCTGTACGCGTGCGGCGTGATGCTCTACGAGATGCTGACCGGCTCCAAGCCGCACTCGGGCGCCACCCCGGCGCAGGTCCTCTACCAGCACCTGCACAAGGACATGCCCGCCCCGTCCGCCGCGGTGCCGGGCATGGCCGCCGCCCTGGACGCACTGGTGGCGCGGGCGACGGCACGCAGCCCCGAGGAGCGCCCGGCCGACGCGGTGGCGCTGCTGGCGGAAGCGCGCGCCGCCCGCGCGGGCCTGAGGGACGAGGAGCTGGACGCGGTCCCGCCGCGGGCCAGGGAGGACGGGGAGCGCCCCGTTGAGGTCGCTCCGGCCGAGGAGACCGCGGAGGGCTCCGGCAGCCTGGCCCGGGCGGCGGCCGAGGGCGCCCCGGCCTCGCGGACGGAGGCCGACACCTCTGTGATCCCGCGCCCGGTGGCCGCGGGCCCGGTGCCGGACGCGGAGCCGCTGGACCGCACCGCGGTGATCCCGGCACCCCCGGGGGCGCCGCCCGGGGGCGGGGAGGGGACCGTCGGTGACGCCCCGCGCCGCCGGGGGCTCCAGCCCCGCTGGGTGCTGGTGACGCTGGGCGTGCTGCTGGCCGCGCTGGTGGGCACGGGCATCTGGTACATCAACTCCGGGCAGTTCACCAGGACGCCCGCGGTGCTGGACCGGACACAGGCGTCGGCGACGAAGGAGCTGGCGGACGCCGGGCTGGACGTGAAGGTGGAGCGGGACTACAGCGAGCGCGTCGAGCGGGGCCACGTCATCAGCACCGACCCGGAGCCGGGTGACCGCGTCCGCAAGACCGGCTCGGTGACGCTGACGGTCTCGCGGGGCCCGCACATCGTGAAGGTGCCGGACCTGGCGGGCACCCCGCTCAGCGACGCGCGCCGCAAGCTGAAGGACGCCGGGCTGGAGCCGGGCACGGTCAAGCACCGGTTCGACGAGGAGACCGCGCGGGGTTCCGTCGTCTCCACCGATCCGGGGCCGGGCGACAGGCGCAGGCCGGGCGCGGCCGTGGCGCTCACGGTCTCCAAGGGCGCCCCGGTCGAGATGCCCGACGTGGTGGGCGACGACCAGGGCGACGCGGTGGCACAGCTGAAGGACGAGGGGCTGAAGGTCCGCATCGCCCGTGAGCGGGTCCACTCCGAGGAGGAGAAGGGCACCGTCGCCCGCCAGTCCCCCACCGACGGCTCCCAGCTGGCCAGGGGCGACACGGTGACGCTGACCCTCTCCAAGGGCCCCGACATGGTCGAGGTGCCGGACGTGGAGGGCGGCAGCGAGGACGAGGCCAGGGCGAAGCTGGAGCAGGCGGGCTTCGAGGTGACCGTCCGGCGGGTCTTCTTCGGCGACACCGTCTTCAACCAGTCCCCCGACGCGGGCGAGAAGGCGCCCCGCGGCTCGGAGATCACCATCTGGCTCCGCTGACCGGACACCGACCGCAGACCGCCGCGACCCGGCCCCCCCTGGCGCTGCCAGCGGGGGCCGTCGCGTGCGCGGTCCCGCTTCGTTCATGCCTGCGTTCATGCCTGAAATCTGCCGACAGGTCGCTCATGTCCGGGGACGGTGTGTGAGGTGCGGACCCGCCCCGTGTGAGCCCACCCATAGGACGCACATCACCTACGACACGGTCTAGTGGAAAAGAAAACCCCGCTCCGACCTGGAATGCAGGGGTGCCGTTCCCTTCATCGCGGGCCCCCGTCAACGAATTCCGGTAGTACGTCACATCGTTGATTTCCCAAAACGGGCCCTTTAACAATTGCGGCGTCGCACGGCGCCGTGAATCAGAACTCGGCGTTTCCCCCGGCTCCCCGCCTCTGCGACGACGCCTAGCGATGAAAGGTTCCGTTCTTCCTCATGCCCAGCATCTCCCGCCTCCATCCCGGCAATCTCAGCCCCAGGGCCAAGAAGTTCTCGACCGTCGGCATCGGCACCGCGGGTGCCGCGGCGCTCGCGCTGACCGTGCTCCCCGGCACGGCCGCGCACGGTGACACCGGCCAGGCCACCGCGGCCAGGAAGGTCAGCGCCGAGAACGTGGCGTTCAGCTCGCACTCCTCCCTCCTGCCCGAGCAGGGCAAGGACATCGCCGCCGCCCAGCACTCGCTGATCAAGGTGCCCGGGAACGCCAGGAAGGTGGAGAGCGTCAAGGACGCCACCACCACCGCCCGGACCTTCACCACCACCGACGAGGTGGCCAAGGCGATACAGGCCGACGCCAAGCAGCGTGCCGCCAAGGCCGCCGCCCAGAAGAAGGCCCAGGCCGCCGCGGTGAAGGAGCGGGCCGCCAAGGCCGCCGCCAACCGGTCCCAGCAGCGCGCCGCCGCCCAGTACCCGAACAACCTGGACGGCTGGATCCGCGAGGCCATGTCCATCATGAAGCAGCACGGCATCCCGGGCAGCTACGAGGGCATCCACCGCAACATCATCCGGGAGTCCGGCGGCAACCCGCGCGCCATCAACAACTGGGACATCAACGCCATCAACGGCGTGCCCTCCAAGGGCCTGCTCCAGGTGATCAAGCCGACCTTCGACGCCTACCACGTCGAGGGCACCTCCTGGGACCAGTACGACCCGGTCGCGAACATCGTCGCCGCCTGCAACTACGCGGCGGACCGGTACGGTTCGATGGACAACGTCAACTCGGCATACTGAGTGGCGTGACCACGAACGAGACGCAGCGCACGCGCAATCCCATTGGCGGCCATGTCCCCGTAGCCGGGGGCCTGGCCGCCACTGGCCTTTCCTATGCCCGGGAAATCGAAGCGGAGGCACTTCAGGTCTTCGTCGCGAATCCCCGGGGCTGGGCGACGCCGGCGGGAAATCCGGCACAGGACGCCGAATTCCGTGCGGCGTGCGCCGGGCGTGGACTCCCCGTCTATGTCCACGCCCCTTATCTGATCAATTTCGGCTCGCACACCGAGGAAACCGCCGCCAAGTCCGTCTCCTCGCTGCGGCATTCGCTCCGGCGGGGGCGTGCCATCGGCGCGCTCGGCGTCGTCGTCCACACCGGTTCGGCGACCGGCGGGCGGCCCCGCGAGGTCGCGCTGGCTCAGGCGCGTGAGCTGATGATGCCGCTGCTGGAGGAGCTGACCCACGAGGACGACCCGTGGCTGCTGCTGGAGCCGACGGCCGGGCAGGGCGCCTCGCTCTGCTCCCGGGCGCACGAACTGGCCGCGTACTTCGAGCTGCTGGAGCACCACCCGAAGCTCGGGGTCTGCCTGGACACCTGCCATGTCTTCGCCGCGGGGCACGACCTGACGGCGCCGGGCGGGGTGGACCGTACGCTGGCGCGACTGGTGGCGGCGACCGGTCCCGGCCGACTGCGGCTGATCCACGCCAACGACTCCAAGGACGTGGCGGGGGCGCACAAGGACCGGCACGCCAACATCGGCACCGGACATATCGGCCAGGAGCCGTTCGCCGAACTGCTGGCCCATCCGCTGACGGACGGCGTCCCGCTGGTGGTGGAGACCCCCAGCGACAAGAAGGGCACCGGGCACGCGGCCGACGTGGCGCTGCTGAAGAAGCTGCGGGACGCGTGACGGAATACCCCGGGAGGGTATAGCGTTGACAGGGCGCGACAGCACGATCCGCTCTGCTCACGACGAGGTGTCCCGATGTCCCAGCACATCCAGCCCGACCCCGACCCCGGCCACGGCCCCCACGGCCACGGCCCGCACAGCCACGACCACCACGGCCACGGCGGGGGCGACGGACACGACGGCTCCGGCCACGGCCCCGCCTCCTGGGCCACGGCGGCCCGGGCGACCCTGCACTGCCTGACGGGGTGCGCGCTCGGCGAGATCCTCGGCATGATGATCGGCACGGCCCTGGCCTGGCACAACGCGCCGACGATGGCGCTGGCGATCCTCCTGGCGTTCGCCTTCGGCTACAGCTTCACCATGTACGCGGTCCTGCGGGCCGGACTCGACCTGCGCACGGCGTTCAAGGTCGCGCTCGCCGCCGACACCGTCTCCATCCTGGTCATGGAGCTGGTCGACAACGGCGTCGTGCTGCTGGTCCCCGGCGCCATGGACGCCCAGCTGTCGGAGTGGCTGTTCTGGGGCTCGCTCGCGCTGGCCTTCGCCCTCGCCTTCGTGGTGACCACCCCGGTCAACCGCCGGCTGATCGGCAAGGGCAAGGGCCACGCGGTCGTGCACCAGTACCACTGAGGGGCCGGACGGCCCGGGGCGGCGGGGCTACAGCTCCGGGCCGTCCCCGGGCTCCTCCTGGTAGGAGTAGCGCTGCTCGCGCCACGGGTCGCCGATGTTGTGGTAGCCGCGCTCCTCCCAGAAGCCGCGGCGGTCCGCCGTCATGTACTCGATGCCCCGGACCCACTTGGGCCCCTTCCAGGCGTACAGGTGCGGGACGACGAGGCGGACGGGGAAGCCGTGCTCGGCGGTCAGCAGCTCGCCCGCGCGGTGCGTGGCGAAGACCGTCTTCTCGGATGTGAAGTCCGACAGCCGCAGATTCGAGCTGAAGCCGTACTCGGCCCACACCATCACATGGGTGACGTCGGGCGCGGGCGGTGCCAGCTCCAGGACCGTCCGGGCGAGGACGCCGCCCCACTCGGCCCCCAGCATGCTGAACTTCGCCACGCAGTGGAGGTCGGCCACGACGGTCTCGTACGGCAGCGAGGTGAACTGCTCGTGGTCCCAGCAGTGCTTCTCGCCGTCCGCCGTGGCGCCGAAGACGCGGAAGTCCCAGCGCTCGGGCCTGAACCTGGGGACCGGCCCGTAGTGGGTGACCGGCCATCCGCGCTGGAGCCGCTGGCCGGGCGGAAGCTCCGGTCGCTCCCCTGCACGGCTCTGCGGCTGACCCATGCCCTCCATGGTGACAGACCCCGGACGGTGGTCTCGACCACCCCCTTGGGGCGGTGCGCCGGGATCGCCCGGACGCCCTCACGCCCGCAAATTCGGGCAAATTCGGTAAGCCTGTACTTACTGGACCGGGTCGGGGGCGCGGTGACAGGATGCGCGACGCGCGCCGCGCGCGCACTCTGCCGGTTCACTCGTCACTCCCCTGGAAGGAGCCCGCCACCATGCAGGGCGACCCCGAGGTCATCGAGTTCCTCAACGAGCAGCTCACCGCCGAGCTGACGGCGATCAACCAGTACTTCCTGCACGCCAAGATGCAGGAGCACAACGGCTGGACGAAGCTCGCCGAGTACACCCGCGCCGAGTCCTTCGACGAGATGCGGCACGCCGAGCGGCTCACCGACCGCATCCTCTTCCTGGAGGGTCTGCCGAACTACCAGCGGCTCTTCCATGTACGGGTCGGCCAGACCCTCACCGAGATGTTCAAGGCCGACCGGCAGATCGAGGTCGAGGCGATCGACCGGCTGCGGCGCGGCATCGAGTTGATGCGGGCCAAGGGGGACATCACGTCCGCCAACATCTTCGAGGACATCCTCGCCGACGAGGAGCACCACATCGACTACCTCGACACCCAGCTCGACCTGATCGAGAAGCTGGGCGAGGCGCTGTACATCTCCCGGCAGATCGAGCAGAAGGCCGCGAACGAGACCTGAGGACCGCGCGGCGCGGGCCGGCGTCCCGGCGGACGGGCCGG
>NZ_VJOK01000001.1:1818126-1851649 GCF_013302895.1 Streptomyces albus subsp. chlorinus
CGCGGCGCGGGCCGGGACCGCCGGTCCGGCCGCCGCGGCGGGCTCGGACACCGCGGGCTCCCAGGGCCTGGACTCCGGTTCCGGGGCCTCCCCGGCGCCGGCCGCCAGAGCGGGCTCGCCCCGCTCCATCGCCGCCCTGCGAGGGCACTGGCCACGGCCCAGGATGCCCTGGATACGGCGGACGCAGGAGCCGCAGTCCGTGCCCGCCTTGCTCGCGGAGGCTATCTGGCGCGGGGTGCAGGCCCCCGCCGCCGCGTGCTCTCGCACCTGCTCCTCGGTGACGCCGAAGCACGAGCAGACGTACACGCGGCCACCTCCGCTCCCGTCCGGTCAGTCTTGCTGAGGTTAACCTAACCTTACCCGGCCGGGGCTGTCCACATACGCGTCCGGGGCCCGCGTCACAGGCGTGAGGCGGGCCCCGGAGCGTGTGGCGGACTCACTGGTCGCGGTACATCTCCGCGACCAGGAAGGCCAGGTCCAGCGACTGGCTGCGGTTGAGCCGCGGGTCGCAGGCCGTCTCGTAGCGCTGGTGCAGATCGTCGACGAAGATCTCGTCGCCGCCGCCCACGCACTCGGTGACGTCGTCGCCCGTCAGCTCCATGTGGATGCCGCCGGGGTGGGTGCCCAGGCTCTTGTGGACCTCGAAGAAGCCCTTGACCTCGTCCAGCACGTCGTCGAAACGGCGCGTCTTGTGGCCGCTGGCCGCCTCGAAGGTGTTGCCGTGCATCGGGTCGCACACCCAGGCGACCGGGGCGCCGGAAGCCGTGACCTTCTCCACCAGCTCGGGCAGCCGGTCGCGGATCTTGTCCGCTCCCATCCGGGTGATGAAGGTGAGGCGGCCCGGCTCGCGGTCCGGGTCGAGGCGGTCGATGAGGGCGAGCGCCTCCTCCGCGCTCGTCGTCGGCCCCAGCTTCACCCCGACCGGGTTCCGCACCCGGGAGGCGAACTCGACGTGCGCGCCGTCGAGCTGGCGGGTGCGCTCGCCGATCCAGATCATGTGCCCGGACACGTCGTAGAGGTTGCCGCTGCGCGAGTCGACGCGGGTGAGGGCCGACTCGTAGTCGAGCAGCAGCGCCTCGTGCGAGGAGAAGAACTCGACGGTGCGCAGCTCCTCCGGGTCGGTACCGCAGGCGCGCATGAACTTCATGGCCTGGTCGATCTCGCGTGCCAGCGCCTCGTACCGCTGCCCGGACGGGCTGGACTTGACGAAGTCCTGGTTCCAGGCGTGCACCTGGCGCAGATCGGCGTAACCGCCGGTGGTGAAGGCACGCACCAGGTTCAGCGTCGAGGCCGAGGCGTGGTACATCCGCTTGAGCCGCTCCGGGTCGGGCCGGCGCGCCTCGGGGGTGAACTCGAAGCCGTTGACCGAGTCGCCCCGGTAGGAGGGCAGCGTCACCCCGTCGCGGGTCTCGGTCGGCTTGGAGCGCGGCTTGCTGTACTGGCCCGCGATCCGGCCCACCTTCACCACGGGCACGGCACCCGCGTAGGTGAGGACGGCGCCCATCTGGAGCAGCGTCTTGAGCTTGTTGCGGATGTGCTCCGCGCTGACCTGGTCGAACGCCTCGGCGCAGTCGCCGCCCTGGAGCAGGAACGCCTCACCGCGCGCGACCGACCCGAGCCGCTCCCGCAGCTGGTCGCACTCGCCCGCGAAGACGAGCGGGGGATAGGACTCCAGCTCGGCGAGGACGTCGCGCAGAGCCTCGTGGTCCGGCCAGTCGGGCTGCTGTGCTGCGGGCAGGTCTCGCCAGGTGTGGGTACCGGCGTCGGTGTGGGCGTTCACAGTCACGCACCCCAGATTACGGGGTCGCGGGCACGGTCCGTCCCGCTGCCCGGTATGCGAGACCGCGCCGCGGGCGCCCGCGGCGGGGCCCCGTCCCCGGACGGTCCCGGGCGGGCGGGCGGTGGGCTATGGTGTCGGCCATGCACGCGTACGCGACCATGAACTGGTGGTGGCCCGCCCGCACGGCGGCCCGCCACGACGCGCGTACGCGCTGACAGACGTCAGCACCGCGACAGGCCGCCCGAGGGGCGGCCTTTTCCGTGTCCGGCCGTTCCCTCCCGTCCCACGAGAAGGAACCCGCATGGACCGCACCTCCCCCTCCTCCGCCCCTTCCGCCGCACCCTCCCCCGCCGCCCTCCTCAGCCGTCTGGCCGAGGACGGCGCCCCGCCCTTCGCGCTGCTGCGCCGGCGCACCCCCGGCCGTGACCACGACCTGGTCGAGGTGCTGACCGGGCCCGTGCGGGAGGTGGCGCGGCTGGCCGACATCCCGGCCCGCGCGGACGGCGAGGCGGGGGCGCTGGCCCTCGTACCGTTCCGGCAGATCCGTGAGCGCGGCTTCACCGCGTGCGACGACGGGACGCCGCTGTCCGTCCTGCTGCCCGAGGAGCGGTACGAGCTGCCGCTGGCCGAGACCCTCGCCGCGCTGCCCGGCCACCGGGTGCGGGTCGAACAGGGCGGCTTCGACGTGGACGACGGCGCGTACGAGGAGATCGTGCGCCGCGTCGTGGGGGACGAGATCGGCGCGGGCGAGGGCGCCAACTTCGTCGTCCGGCGCGACTACCGGGCCACCATCCCCGGCTTCCGCCGCGCCGACGCCCTCGCCCTCTTCGGCCGGCTGCTGCGCGGCGAGCAGGGCGCCTACTGGACGTTCGTCGTGCACACCGGCGAACGCGTGCTGGTGGGCGCCAGCCCCGAGGTGCACGTACGGATGCACGGGGGCACCGTCGTGATGAACCCCATCAGCGGCACCTACCGCTACCCCCCGCAGGGGCCCGACGTGGCCGGGCTGCTGGAGTTCCTGGCCGACCGCAAGGAGAGCGAGGAGCTGTCCATGGTGGTCGACGAGGAGCTGAAGATGATGTGCACCGTCGGCGACGAGGGCGGCGTCGTGGTCGGTCCGCGCCTGAGGGAGATGGCGCACCTGGCGCACACCGAGTACGAACTGCGCGGCCGCAGCACGCTGGACGTCCGCGAGGTGCTGCGCGAGACGATGTTCGCGGCCACCGTCACCGGCTCCCCGGTGGAGAACGCCTGCCGGGTGATCGAGCGGTACGAGTCGGGCGGGCGGGGCTACTACGCGGGAGCGCTCGCGCTGCTCGGGCACGACTCCGGTGAAGGCACCCCCGGCGGCGCCCAGACCCTGGACTCGCCCATCCTCATCCGCACGGCCGACATCGACGTGCGCAGCGGCCGGCTGCGCCTCCCCGTCGGCGCCACCCTGGTGCGGGCCTCCGACCCGGCGAGCGAGGTGGCCGAGACGCACGCCAAGGCGGCCGGGGTCCTCACGGCGCTGGGCGTGCGGCAGGCTCCGGCGCCCCGGCGGGGCGGGGCGGGCCCGCGGCTGGCCGACGACCCCCGGGTGCAGGCCGCGCTGGAGGGCCGCCGCGCGGGGCTGGCCCCGTTCTGGCTGCGGATGCGGGTGGGCGAGCCGGTCCCCGCCGACGCGGCCGAGGTGCTCGTCGTCGACGGTGAGGACACCTTCACCTCGATGCTGGCCCACCTGCTGCGCTCCGCGGGGCACGCGGTCCGGGTGCGCCGCTACGACGAACCCGGGCTGCGCGAGGACGCGTTGCGGCACGAGGGGCCCGTGGTGCTGGGCCCGGGGCCGGGCGACCCGCGCGAGGCGGGCGACCCCAAGATGCGACTGCTGCGCGGGCTCGCCGCCGACCTGGTGCGGGGCCGGCGCCGGCCGGTTCTCGGCGTCTGCCTCGGGCACGAGCTGCTCGCCGCCGAACTGGGGCTGGAGCTGGTCCGCAAGGAGCGCCCCCACCAGGGCGCGCAGGAGACCATCGAGCTGTTCGGCCGCCCGGAGACGGTGGGCTTCTACAACTCCTACACCGCCCGCTGCGACGACGAGGCGGCGGTCGAGCTGGCCCTGCACGGTGTCGAGCTGAGCCGCGACGAGACGAACGGCGAGGTCCACGCGCTGCGCGGGCCCGGCTTCGCGGGGGTGCAGTTCCACCCCGAGTCGGTGCTGACCCTCGACGGGATGACGCTCGTCGCCCAGCTGCTGGCCGCGGTGTGCGAGAGCCGCCCGGGCACCGGCGCCCCGGCCCGCCCCGCCGGCTGAAGGCTCCCCGGTCCGGGCGGTACACCTCCCCGCCCGGACCGGGCCCCACTCACCCCAGGCCGGGCCTCACCCCCCGGGGGGCCGGTACCGCCGAGGAGCCGGCCCGAAGAACCGGTCCGAGGAGCTGGTCCCGCCCAGGAGCCGGCCCGAGGACCGGTCCGAGGAGCAGGTCCCGCCCAGGAGCCGGCCTCACCCCAGGAGTTGGAGCGAGCCCCACAGGGCGAGGACCGACAGCCCCAGCGCGGGCGGCACCGTCAGCAGGCCGAGCCGGGTGAACTCGCCCAGCACCACGCGGTGCCGGTGCTGGTGCAGCGTCTGCCGCCACAGCAGCGTGGCCAGCGATCCGGCATAGCTGAGGTTGGGGCCGAGGTTGACCCCGAGCAGCACGGCCAGCACCGGCCCCGCGCCGCCGGGCGCGGTCAGCGGCAGCAGCACCAGCACGGCGGGCAGGTTGTTGATGACGTTGGCCAGCAGCGCCGCCAGCGCGGCGACGGCGAGCAGGTCGGGCAGCCCGCTGCCGTCGGGCACCAGCCGGCCCAGCCAGTCGGCCAGCCCGTTGTCGACCACCGCGCGCACGACGACGGCCAGCGCCAGGACGAACGCGAGGAACGGCACCGAGGCCGCCCGCACCAGGCCGCGCGGCGAGGTGTGGCCGCGGCGCACCGCGCGGACGCCCAGCACCAGCGCCCCCGCCGCCGCGGCCCAGGCCGGCTCGATGCCGGACGCCGAGGTGACGACGAAGCCCGCCAGGGTGCAGGCGACGGTCACCAGCGGGAAGAGCGGGACCGGGGGGTGTGCCGGCTCCCCGGGCTCCGGCCCCGGCTCGTCAGCGTCTGCCCTGGCACCGGCCGCCCCGGCACCGCCCGCCGCGGCGCCGTCGGCCCCGGCGCCGTCGGCCAGTTCCGGGGCGAAGAACCGGCGCAGGACCAGGTACTCCACGGCGATCGCCACCAGCCAGGGCAGTGCCATCAGCCCCGCGAACCGGGCGAAGGTCAGCCCGGTGGCGGCGAGCGCCAGGAGGTTGGTCAGATTGGAGACCGGCAGCAGGAGGGAGGCGCTGTTCGACAGGTGGGCGCAGGCGTACACGTGCGGCTTCGGATGTACGCCCAGCCGGGCGGCCGTCGCGAACACCACCGGGGTCAGCAGGACGACGGTGGTGTCGAGGCTCAGCACCGCCGTGGTGAGCGAGGCCGCCGCGAACACCGCCCCCAGCAGGCGCCGGGGGCGCCCATGGGCGCGGGGCCGGGCGGCCGCGCGGGCCATCCACGCCCCGCAGGCGTGGAAGAGGCCCTCGTCAGCGCAGAGCCTGGCCAGCACCAGGACGGCGGCCAGGAACGCGATGACCGGGCCCAGGCGGGCGGCTTCGTCCGCCGCGTGGCCGGGGCTCACCGCGCCGGTCGCGATCACCAGCGCGGCGGCCGGGACCGCGACGAGGGCCTCCGGACGGTGCGGCGGGCGGGCGACCGCCCAGACGAGGGTGGCCAGGAGCAGGGCCGCGGAGAGGGCCTCGGCCAGTGGTGCGTTCATTCCGGCCCGTCCCCCGACCCCTCGTCCATGACTCAGCCACGTCTCATCCGAAGAAGACGCCCGCCTCCTCGTAGAGCGCCGGATCCACCGTCTTGAGCTTCTCCGTGGCCTTGGCGAGCGGTACCCGCACGATATCGGTGCCGCGCAGGGCGACCATCGTGCCCCACTCCCCGTCCCGCACGGCGTCGATGGCGTGCAGGCCGAACCGGGTGGCGAGCCAGCGGTCGAAGGGGGTGGGGGTGCCGCCGCGCTGGATGTGGCCGAGGACCGTGGTGCGGGCCTCCTTGCCGGTGCGGGCCTCGATCTGCTTGGCCAGCCACTCCCCGACCCCGGACAGCCGCACATGGCCGAAGGAGTCGGTGCTCTCGTCCTTGAGCACCATCTCGCCGTCCTTGGGCATGGCGCCCTCCGCGACCACCACGATGGGGGCGTAGCTCGCCTTGAAGCGGGAGGTGACCCAGGCGCAGACCTGGTCGAGGTCGAAGCGCTGCTCGGGGATGAGGATGCAGTTGGCGCCGCCCGCGAGGCCGGAGTGCAGGGCGATCCAGCCCGCGTGCCGGCCCATCACCTCGACGACGAGTACCCGCATGTGGGACTCGGCGGTGGTGTGCAGCCGGTCGATGGCCTCGGTGGCGACGGTGACGGCCGTGTTGAAACCGAAGGTGTAGTCGGTGGCGGACAGGTCGTTGTCGATGGTCTTGGGGACGCCGACGCAGGGGATCCCGTACGCGTCGGTGAGCCGGGCCGCGACGCCGAGCGTGTCCTCGCCGCCGATGGCGATCAGGGCGTCCACCTCGTGTTTGGCGAGGTTCTCCTTGATGCGGCGGACGCCGTCCTCCTCCTTGAAGGGGTTGGTCCGCGAGGAGCCGAGGATCGTGCCGCCCCGGGGCAGGGTGCCGCGCACCGCCGGGATGTCGAGCCGGACCGTCTCACCCTCCAGCGGCCCGCGCCAGCCGTCGCGGAACCCGGTGAAGTCGTAGCCGTACTCCTGGACTCCCTTACGGACGACGGCCCGCATGACCGCGTTGAGACCGGGGCAGTCGCCGCCACCGGTCAGCACTCCGACCCGCATGGGATCTCCCTTCTCCGTATGGACGCGCCTGGATGCCGCACCGCACACACACGTGTGCGCAGCGCAACAACCGTCACGCTAGCGGTGATCCATGTCACACGGGATGGACCGGGAGGCCGATTTCGTTGGGAGAAGCGGGCCGACGGCCGCAGGCCGTCACCCGTACGAAGGACGCGGGCGTCCCGGGAGCCCGGCTCGCCGGGCTCCCGGGACGCCCGTGCGGCGCCCGCTCAGACGACCAGCACCCGGCGCCCGCGCGCGTGACCGGCCTGGCTGTCGGCGTGCGCGGCGGCGGCCTCGGCCAGCGGGTAGGACTTCTCGACCGGGATGTGCAGCCTGCCCCGCGAGATGAGGGTGACCGCCTCGGCGAGCGCGTCGGGGACGCTCCCGGCCACGCCGGAGAACCGGACGCCGAACTCCGGCGCGCGCAGATCCGCGATCGAGACCACCTTCCGCGGATCGCCGGCCAGCTCGACGAGTTCGCGGAGCACGCCCGAGCCGGCCAGGTCGAGAGCCGCGTCGACGGGGCCGAGCCGCCGCACCCGCTCGACCCAGCCCTCGCCGTAGGTCGTGGCGGTGGCGCCCAGACCGCGCAGGTAGTCCTGGTTGGCGGCACCGGCGGTGCCGATCACCGCGATGCCGCGCTCGCGGGCGATCTGCAGCACCGCCGATCCCACTCCCCCGGACGCGCCGCTGACCAGCAGCGTCTGCCCGGGCCGTACGCCGACCTCGCGGAGGACGCGCAGCGCGGTCTCGACCACGGAGGGGTATCCGGCCGCCTCTTCGAACGTCAGCCCCTCGGGCATCCGGGCCCAGGCCGACAGCACGGCGAACTCGGCGTAGGTGTCGGCGCCTTCACCGAACACGTGGTCGCCGACCGCGACCCCTTCGACGCCCTCGCCGACCTCGTCCACCACCCCGGAGGCGTCCAGCCCGACCCCGGAGGGCAACTCGATCGGGTGTGCCTTGAGCACCTGGCCCTCACGGATTCTCCAGTCGACGGGGTTCACGCCCGCCGCCCGCACGGCGATCCGTATCCGGCCGGGGCCCGCGTGGGGCTCCTCGGCGTCGATGAGGCGCAGCACGTCCGGTCCGCCGAACTCGGCGAAGCTCACTTTTCTCATGCGGCGACCGTAACACTAACGGTTAGCTTTTCAAAACGGTTTGGGTTTCGCACCTGATAGGGTCAGGGCATGACCGCGCCGACCGGACGCCGTGAGCGCAAGAAGGCCGCGACCCGCCAGAAGATCGCCGACACCGCGCTGCGGCTCTTCCTCGCACGCGGGTACGACACGGTGGGCATCCGCGAGGTGGCCGCCGAGGCCGATGTGGCCGTCACCACCGTCTTCGCCCACTTCGCCTCGAAAGAGGCCCTGGTGTTCGAGCAGGACCAGGACTTCGAGCAGCGCCTCGCCCGGGCGGTCACCGACCGGGCTCCGCACGAGCCGCTGATCCCCGCGCTGCGCCGCGAGGTCCTGGCCCTGGTGCACCACTGCACGGCGGACGGCGCCGCCCCCGTCCGGCAGCTGATCGAGGGCACACCCGCCCTGCGGGAGTACGAGGAGTCGATGCGGCTGCGCCACGCGGAGTCGCTCGCGGTGGCCATCGCCGCCGATCCGGAGCTGCCGCAGAGCACCACGGCCTGCCGGACGATCGCGAGGTTCGCGATCGACGCCTACACGCTGGCCTGTGAGGCGGCCGATCCCCAGGCGGCGGTGGACGAGATCTTCCGGATGATCGAGGCGGCCTGGGAGGTCGCCTGCCCTCCCCCGCACGCATGAGGACCGGCCGCCAGGCACTGTCCGGCGGATCATGTGACTGTCGGTCTGCTGGTTCGCTGTTGTCGGTATGGCGGTGATCTCACGAATGCGGAGTGGGCGCGGCTGGAGCCGCACTTGCCGCTGTCGGGGCAGCGTGGCGGTCGGTGGAACGATCACCGGAAGGTGATCAACGGCATCCTGTTCCGCGTGCGCACAGGGATACCCTGGCGCGACTTGCCCGAGCGTTTCGTCAGGTGGCCATGCTGGTCACGCCAGGACGGCGGAGTGACGCGCCACAGATGATCGGGCTCCTCGACCGTATCCGGGTCACCCGGCCGCAGGGCCGCCGCCCGCGCACCAGGCCGGACCACCTCGGCGGTAACAAGGCATACAGCTCCCGCCGCAACCGCCGTTGTCCGCGAAGACGCCGGACCAAGCACACCATCCCCGAGCCGCGAGACCAGCAGGCCAACCGTGAACGCCGTGGGACCAAGGGCGGACGGCCCACCGGTTCCGACCGCGAGACCTACAAGCGCCGCGACGAGGCCGAGCGGACGATCAACCGGCTCAAGAACTCCCGGGCCGTCGCCACCCGTTACGACAAGAGGCCAACCTCTTCCATGGCACCCTCACGGCCGCGACGATCCGATTATGACCCCGCCCGTGATCCGCCGGACACTGCCTGGGCGCGGGCCCCGAGGGCGTCGACCACGCTCTCCTCCAGCAGCCGCGCCCCGACAGGCGTCAGCGAGTGGCGGGCGGCGCGGTGCTTGCGAAGGGTGGTGATGAAGCCCGCCGCGCGCAGCGTGGTGGCGTGTTCGCCGGCGGCGGCGAGCGCTATACCAAGACGCCGGGGCTATACCAAGACGCCGGGGCAGTTCGGTGGTGGTGCGGCCGACCGCGATCGTCTCCCGCGCCGCCGCGCGGGAACGCCCCATCAGGGACGCCAACGGGCGAGCGGACTGGCCACCTTCCGGCCGGCCGTCGGCCACGGCCCAGCCCAGTTCGTGCCGTACGGGATAGACCAGCACCGGATCCAGCTCGGGGTCCCGGAGGCAGACGGGCTCGCCCCAGCAGAAGAGCGAGGGCACCAGGAGCAGGCCGCGCCCGTCCAGCCGGAGATCGCGGTCGTGGCCCCCGTGGGAGAGGGTGAGCACGCGGTCCGTCCATGTCGCGGCGGGGTGCAACGTGCCCAGCAGATGCCCCAGACCGTGGTCGAGCGGGGTATGGGCCCGCGTCGCCCGGTCCGCCTCGACCCGGCGGCGGATCTCCGGCCAGCGGGGCGCCAGGGCGGCGGTGTGGTATCTGCGGCTCTCCACTCGTATCACCCCTCCCTGGCAGCTCCGCCGGCCCCGGTGCCTGCCGGCAGGATGTCCGCCAGGATCCCCCGTGCCGGGTCACACTCCTGTCCCGGAGCTGCTGCGGTATGGCAGCGCGCCGCCTGGCGGCGTCCGGCTTCCGGGTCGTGCTCACGGCGCGCCGCGAGGACCGCATCGCAGCGCTGGCCGCGGAGCTCACCGGGGCGGGGGCACCTGGCAGAGGCGTACACACTGGATGTGACGGACCGGGCGGCGGTCGATGAGTTCGCCGGGCGGTTCGGCACGCTGGACGTGGTGGTGAACAACGCGTGCGGCGCGCTGGGGGCCGACCCGGTCGCCTCCGGCGATCCGGAAGGACTGGCGGCAGATGTACGAGACGAACGTCCTCGGCACCCTGCACGTCACCCAGGCACTGCTGCCCGCGCTCACCGCGAGCGGCGACGGCACCGTCGTGGGGCTGTCCTCCACGGCGGGGCACGAGGGCGGGGCCGGCTATGTCGCGGCGAAGCACGCGCAGCACGTGCTCGCCGAGACCCTGCGGCTGGAGATCGTCGGCAGCCCGGTCCGCGTGATCGAGATCGCGCCCGGGATGGTCAAAACCGAAGAGTTCGCACTGACCCGTTTCCGCGGGGACGAGGAGAAGGCGGCGAAGGTGTGCGCGGGCGTGGCCGAGCCGCTGACCGCCGGCGAGGTCGCGGGCACCGTCGCCTGGGCCGTGACCGCCCCGGCCACGTCAACATCGACCTGCTGGTGGTCCGTCCGCGTGCGCAGGCGTCCAACACGAAGGTGCACCGCGAGCCGTGACGGTCAGCGGGCTCCGGCCCGGCGCCGGCTACGTTCCGCCGGACGACCCCAGCCGCAGCATCACTTTGCCGCAGCCCGCCGTGGGGTCGGCCGCGACGGCCAGGGCGCGGGCCGCCTCGTCGAGACCGAAGCGGTGACTGATGACAGGGGTCACGTCGAGGCCGTCCCGCATGGCGCGCAGCGCGTCGTCGATCTCTTCCACGAAGCGGTACGAACCGCTCCAGGTGATCTCACGGGTCACCAGATCGCCAAGTACGGCGGGCGCCGGGGTGCCGGGCAGATTGCCGACCTGGATCAGGTGGCCGCCGCGCGCGGTGGCCCGCAGGACCGGGCCGAGCGCCCCGGGAGCGCCGGACGCCTCGAAGACCACCTCGATATCGCCGGGGAGTTCCTGGCCCTGCGACAGGTCGCGGGTCTCGTCGGCACCCATCGCACGGGCGATGTCCAGCGCGGCGGGCGCCAGATCGGCGGCGGTGACATGGGCGGCTCCGGAGTGCCGGAGCGCGGCGACGAGCAGTGAGCCGATCGGCCCGGCGCCGTTGACCAGCACGGAGCGCCCTCGCACCGCCGGAGCCCGGCGTACGGCGTGCATGGCGACGGCCAACGGCTCGGCGAGGGCCCCGCGTTCGGTGTCGACTCCTTCGGGCAGCGGACGCAGTTGTCCGGCGGGCACGGTGCGGTATTCGCAGAATCCGCCGTCCGTGTGCGGATCGAAGGCGGCGGAGCCGAAGTACCGTACGCGAGGCAGCAGATTGGTCCGTCCGGCCAGCCGCCCGGGGAGCGTCGTGTCACCGACCGGGCTCGCCGGGTGCACGGTGGCGGGGGTGCCTTCGGCGATCCCGGTGACGCCGGTGCCGACGGCGGCGACCCGGCCCGCCACCTCGTGGCCGAGGACCATGGGGTGGGCGAGGGTGGCGGTGCCGGAAGCGCCGTGTTTCCAGTAGCCGATGTCGGAGCCGCAGATTCCGCCCCATTCGAGGGCGAGCAGCACTTCGCCGGGGCCCGGTTCGGGCCTGGGCCGCTCGTCGACCCGTACATCACGCGCTCCGTGGACGACGACGGCTTTCATGCCGGTGCCGGCTGGCGTACGGCCGGCGGCGGTCATACGGCGTCCTCCACGCGGACCAGGTCGCGGCCGCGGGTCTCGGGGGAGAACAGGGCGGAGAGCAGGGTGATGAGCGAGTAGACGACGAGCATGGCCGCGATGGGCCACCAGCTGCCGGTCGCGGCGGTCAGCGCCGCGGCGAGCACCGGGCCGATCGCGGTGGCCAGCACGCCGCCTATCTCCTTGGCGACGGCCAGCTGTGTGAACCGGGTACGGGAGCCGAAGAGTTCGGCCATGGTGACGCTCTCCAGCGAGAACAGCCCCAGCACACCGATGTTCAGCGCGAGGATCATGCCGACGGTCAGCGCGACGGTGCTGCCGTGGGCGATCATCAGCATGAGCGGGAACGCCAGCACCATCGTCAGGCCGGACAGCGCGAGATAGACGGGGCGCCGGCCCCAGCGGTCGCCCGCCATGCCGATCGCGGGGACGGTGACGAAGCCGATCAGTGAGCCGTAGAGGATCGCGTCGGTGGGCACGGAGCGGTCGATGGCCAGGGTGCCGGCGATGTAGCCGACCAGGAAGGTCTGGATCAGACCGGAGTTGCCCGCCTGCCCGAAGCGCAGGCCGAGTGTGAGGAAGAAGGCCCGGCCCTTGCGCTGCCGCAGTCCCGCCTCCAGCGCGCCGGCAGCCTCCTCCCCCACGGCGGAGGGCAGTTCGTCGGTCTTCACGGCCACCCCGTCCACGACGTCGGGGCGCTCCTCGAAGACCGGGCTCTCCTTGAGGCTGCGGCGCAGCCAGAGGGCGAACAGCAGGGGGAGGAAGCTCAGCAGGAACGGCAGCCGCCAGCCCCAGGACAGCAGCTGGTCCTCGGTGAGGACGGCCAGCAGGAGGGCCCACAGCCCGGAGGCGGCCAGGGTGCCGGTGTTGGTGCCCAGCGAGGCCAGCGACGCGACCAGGCCACGGCGGCGGACCGGGGCGTACTCGGCGAGCATGACGCTGGCACCGGCGATCTCCGCACCGGCGCCGAAGCCCTGCACCAGGCGCAGCGCGACCAGCAGCGTGGGAGCCGCCAGGCCGATCTCGGCGTAGGTGGGCAGCGCACCGATGAGGGTCGTGGACGCGCCCATCATCAGAATGGTGACGACCAGGACCTTCTTGCGCCCGACGCGGTCGCCCATCCGGCCGAAGTAGACGGCACCGACGAGGCGCGCCACATAGCCGACGCCGTAGGTGGCCATGGCGGCGAGGAGGCCGAACGCCGGGCTGGCGCCGGGGAAGAAGACCTTGTTGAAGACGATCGCGGCGGCCAGCGAGTAGAGCTGGAAGTCCATGAACTCCATGGCCGTACCCAGCCATCCGGAGACGGCGGCTCTGGTCAGGTCGCGGGTCGTGCGCTGCACCCGGCCGGCGCCCGCCGGCTCGGTGGTGGCGCTGTGCGTCATCGGAACTCCGTTGTTCGTGAGCGCTCGGGGAAGCGCGCGGACGTACGGGGACGGGTGGGGGTCAGACCTCGATGCGGCCCGCCCGGAGCGCGGGCAGCCAGGCGGCGACGGCGCTGGTGAGCGCGGTGTCGTCGGCGAGGTCGGGGGCGCCGAGCGTGGTGAGCAGGGCCCGGACGGTGCCGGCGGGCTCCGGCTGGGAGCGCCAGCAGGCGGCAAGGGCGTCGGCCGCGGGGTCGGCGGCCTGCCGGTCGGGGTGGGTGGCGTGCACCCAGCCCGCGAGGGCGAGTTCGAGCAGGGGGGTGGGTCTGCCGGCGGCACGCAGGGTGCGCAGCGCCGGAAGCCAGCGTTCGGGGAGTTTGAGTGAGCCGTCGGCGGCGATCTGCCGGAGCCGGTGGTCCATGGCGGGGTTGCGGAAGCGGGTGACGAGTTCGTCCGCGTAGGCGGCCGGGTCAGGTCCACCGGGCGGCAGGGTGGCGGCCAGCTCGGCACACAGGCTCCGCACCAGGGGGCCGCCCCAGTCGGTGTCCAGGGCGTCGGCGACGGTGTCCCGCGAAGCGGCCAGTCCGAGGTAGGCGAGGGCCGAGTGGGAGCCGTTGAGCAGCCGCAGCTTGGTGAGCTGGTAGGGCGTGGTGTCGGGGACGAGCAGCGCACCGTCCAGCTCCCAGGGCGGCCGGGGGGCGGTGAAGGAGTGTTCCAGCACCCAGCTCCGGTACGGCTCACCGGTCACCGCCGCGGTGTCCCGCGCGCCGAGCGCCGCGGCGGCGCGGCTCAGGTCGGCGCCGGTGGTGGCGGGGACGATCCGGTCCACGACCGTGCCGGGGAAGGAGACGGCGGTGGCCATCCGGTCGAGCACGGTCTGCCGGTCGGGCCAACCGCCGGCGGCGACGAACTCCCTGACGACAGCGCCCAGTACAGCGCCGTTGTCCGCCATGTTGTCGCAGGAGACGACGGTGACGGGCGCTGCTCCCGACCGCATCCGGTCGGCCAGCCCGGCGGCGAGACGCCCGACGACGGTGGTCGGCCGCACCCCGTGGGCTCCCGCCGCGGCGCGTTCGAGGTCGGCGGCGACGGCCGGAGCCGCCAGGTCCAGGACCCCACCGTCGCGCGGGGTGCGCCCGGGGACGCGGTGGTAGCCCTTCTCGGTGACGGTGAGGGTGACGACCGTGACTTCGGGGTCGGCGAGCAGCGCGTCGAGGCGCGTGGCGTCCTCGGTCATCGCCAGGGCTCCGGTCAGCGCCGCGACGACCCGGGTGGCGGCGCCGCCGGGGTGACGCTCGGTGAGCGAGTAGAGGAAGTCCTGCTCCCGCAGCGCCCGGGCCGTCGCGGCGGAGCGGGGCGCCACCGCGGTGATCCCCCAGGGCTCCCCGGACCGGGCGGCGGCCTGCTCGGTCCAGACGGCCTGGTGCGCCCGGTGGAAGGCGCCGAGCCCGAAGTGGACGACGCGGGTGCGCAGCCCTGCCGGGTCGCACGCGGGGCGGCACTCGGGCGGGAGCCGGCGCAGCGCGGCGCGGTCGAGGCGGGGAAGCCCGGCGAGCGGGTCGGCGGCGGTCACCAGTCGTGGACCGATCCGTCCAGCCGCCGCGCCACGGGCAGATACCGCGGCTCGTACGGAAAGCGGGCGGCGGCCTTCTCGTCGTACTCCACCCCGAGCCCCGGCTCCTCCGCGGGATGCAGCATGCCGTCGGCGAGGGTGGCTCCGCCCCGGAACACCTCGGCGGCCTCCTCGGGGTGGCCCATGTACTCCTGGATGCCGAAGTTGGGGACGGCCAGGTCGAGGTGGACGTTGGCGCTGAGGCTGACCGGGGACAGATCGGTCGCGCCGTGCGATCCGGTCCGCACCTGGTAGAGCGCGGCGAGGTCGAAGATCCGGCGCAGGTGGGTGATGCCTCCGGCGTGCACGACGCTGGTGCGTACGTAGTCGATGAGCTGCTCGGTGATCAGCTGCTGGACGTCCCAGATGGAGGTGAGCACTTCGCCGACCGCGACCGGGGTGGTGGTGTGCTGCCGGATGAGGCGGAACGCCTCCTGGTTCTCGGCCGGGGTCGGGTCCTCCATCCACAGCAGCCCGGCGTCCTCGACGCGCTTGCCGAAGCGGGCGGCCTCCATGGGCGTGAGCCGGTGGTGGATGTCGTGCAGGAGGTGGAAGCCGAAGCCGAAGCGTTCCCGTACCGCCTCCAGGTAGGTGGGGGCGAAACGCAGATACGCCTCGGTGTCCCAGGGCTGCTCGTCCGGCAGCGCGGTGGCGGCCGGCTCGTACAGCTTGCCCTTGCGCACGCCGTAGGAGCCGCCGACGTCCGGGACGGCGGCCTGGGCCCGTACCGCCTTGTAGCCGAGTTCGAGGAAGCGCTCGACGTCGTCGAGGAGGGCGGGGATGTCGGTGCCGCTGGCGTGCGCGTAGACGAGGACGCCGTCGCGGGAGCGGCCGCCGAGCAGCTGGTAGACGGGGAGCCCCGCGGTCTTGCCCTTGATGTCCCACAGGGCGGTGTCGACGGCGGAGACGGCGGTCATGGTGACCGGGCCGCGCCGCCAGTAGGCGCCCTTGTACAGGTACTGCCAGAGGTCCTCGATCCGGGCCGGGTCCTTGCCGAGCAGCAGCGGGACGACGTGGTCGCGCAGATAGGCCGCGACGGCCAGCTCGCGTCCGTTGAGGGTGGCGTCGCCGAGGCCGGTGACCCCGTCGGTGGTGGTGATGCGCAGGGTGACGAACGTGCGCCCCGGGGAAGCGACGAACACCTCGGCGTGCTCGATCTTGCTCACGGCGTCCCTTCTCTGTCGAACGGTCAATCCAGCCTCCCAGTGATCCGGCAGTCGGCCGGGCCTCTGGTCGGTCAGGGCTTGTATACAAGCACTTGTCGCGCAGCCGGACAAGGGGGGTGCACCGCGCCACCTGTGTCTTCTCCGGCGGGCCCGGCTGCCCGGCGTCCCGATACGATGGGCCGCATGGCTGACTCGAAGCGGCGGCCGACCAGCCGGCGCGCCCTCTACAACCGGCTGCGCCGGATGGTGCTGACCCTGGAGCTCGCCCCGGGCACCGCCATCTCCGAGAACGAGCTGGCCGCCACTCTCGGGGTGAGCCGCACCCCGGTCCGGGAGAGCTTGATCATGCTGGCCCAGGACGGGCTGGTGCAGATCTTCCCCAAGATCGGCTCCTTCGTCTCCCGGGTGGACCCGGCACAGGTCGCGGACGCCCAGTTCCTCCGCGAGGCGGTGGAACTGGCCGCACTGGACGACCTGCCCGGCGAGCTCGACACCGCGATCGTCACCGAGCTGAGGGAGAACCTGGAGCACCAGCGCAGCCCCGGGCTCGACCTGGAGGAGTTCTTCGCCCTGGACGAGGCGTTCCACCAGGGGCTGCTACGGCTGAGCGGCCACGCCAACGCCTGGACCACGGTGGCCGCCGCCAAGGGCCATCTGGACCGGGCCCGCCGGCTCGGCCTCTACGAGCACGCCTCCTCGGCCGCGTTCGCCACCCAGCACAGCGACATCTTCGAGGCGGTCCTCAGCGGCGACACGGGACGCGCCCGTACGGCCATGCGCACCCACCTGCGTGCCGTCTTCAGCGACATCGAGCGCATCCGCGCCCACTCCCCCCAGCTGTTCGCCACCGACCCCACCTCCGCCCCGGTCCGCCGCAGCGTCGCCGTGTGGGAGTGAGCCGTTCGCCCCGAAGGGACGCGGGGAACCGCGCGGCAAGCCGCAGGCGGCCCGCGGACTGCAAGCACCAGGCAGGGGCAGCCCGTGACCAGAACAGCCGGGAGGGCGCACAGAATCCGCCGGGCGCGCCCTGGGCGTCTGAGGCCGGCGCCGCTAGTCGTCCAGGCCGCGCTCGATGGCGTAGCGCACCAGCTCGACACGGTTGTGGAGCTGGAGCTTGCCGAGGGTGTTCTGGACGTGGTTCTGCACGGTGCGGTGCGAGATGACGAGCCGCTCGGCGATCTGCTTGTAGCTGAGCCCCTTGGCGACCAGGCGCAGCACCTCCGTCTCGCGCTCGGTCAGCTTCGGCACCTGGGGGCTGTCCTCGGCCGCCGGAGCGGGATCGGCCGCCAGCCGGCGGTACTCGCCCAGCACCAGGCCGGCCAGCCCCGGGGTGAAGACGGGGTCGCCCAGCGCCGTCCGGCGCACCGCGTCCAGCAGCTCCTGCGGGCCGGCCGACTTGACCAGGTAGCCGGTGGCCCCCGACTTGACGGCCTCCAGCACGTCCGCGTGCTCCCCGCTGGCCGAGAGCACCAGCACCTTCAGGTCCGAGCCGGGGCCCACCAGTTCGCGGCACACCTCGACACCGGGCTTGTCCGGCAGGTTCAGATCCAGCACCAGCACCTCGGGGCGGGTCGCGCGTGCCCGGCGCACCGCCTGCTCACCGTCGCCCGCCGTGGCCACCACCTCGAACCCGGCCTCGGCCAGGTCCCTCGCCACGGCGTCGCGCCACATCGGGTGGTCGTCGACCACCATCACCCTGACGGGCGCCGCCTCGCCGTCCGGGCCGGCCGGCCGTGCGTCAGTTGTCATGCTTGGGCACCCTCATCTCCACTTCCGTGCCCTGTCCGGGCACCGACACCAGCTCCGCCGTGCCGCCCAGGTCCCGCAACCGCCCGCGGATGGACAGCGCGACGCCCATCCGCCCCTCGGCCTCGGCGTCCGCCAGCCGCCCGGCGGGGATGCCGGGCCCGTCGTCCCGCACGGTCACGATCACCGCGTCCGGCTCGTCCTCCAGCAGGATCCACGCCTGCGCCTCCCTCCCCGACGCGTCACCGGCGTGCTTGCGCACATTGTCCAACGCGGCGCTGACAGCGGCGGCCAGCTCGCTCGCCGCCCGGGCTGGCATCAGCACGGGCGCGCCCGGCTCGGCGAAGGTGACGCGGGAGGCCGCGTACGAGGACAGCAGCGCCCGGACGTCGCAGAGGGCGCCGTCGTCCACGTCCACGCCTGCGCCTGCGTACCCGTCCACGTCCGCGCCCGTGGCCGTCCCCGCACCCGTGGCCGTGGTCCCCGCGGTGGACCGGCCGGGGGCGCCGTCCAGCGCCGTTCCGGTCCCTGCCGTCCCGGTCCCCGCCTCCCCGGCGGCGGACCGACCGGCGGCGGACGCGGCGGCGGTCCGGCCGGTGCCCGTCCGCTCGGCGTCCGGTGCGTGCGGCCCCTCCGGCACGGCGGCGGCAGACGCACGCGGTCCGTCCTCGCCCACTGCCGCCCTCCGGGCCGTCCCGGGTGCGGGGCGCCGACGGGGGGCCACGCCGCTGGAGACCAGGGCACGCAGGGCGACCTCCTGTTCCCCCGCCAGCCGGCCGAGTTCCGCCGCCTCCCCGCCGATGGCCGTACCCCGCCGCTGCACCATGGCCAGCACCTGGAGGACGCTGTCGTGGATGTCGCGGGCCAGCCGCTCGCGTTCCCGGGTGGCCGCCTCGATCTGGAGGGCCCGCGCCAGGGTGCGCTCACTGGCGCGGGCCACCTCGATGACGTAGCCGATGGCGACGCTCGCCACGCAGACGAGCAGCACGTTGTGGAAGGTCGAGCGGGTCAGGGCACCGCGCTCGACGATGTTGGCGGCCCCCACCAGCACCGAGGCGCCCGCCGCCCACCGCCAGCCGCCCTTGAGGGCGAAGGCCAGGACGGGCCCGGCGACCCAGATGGTGGGCAGTGTCGGGCCGACCCTCTCGTGCCCGTCCACGAAGGGGGAGAGCAGGATTCCGCCGAGGCCGAGGAGGATGTCGGTCACCAGGAACGGCACCGTGCAGCGTTCGGCCGAGCCGACGTACCGGAGGGTGGCGAACGTCCAGCAGGCGAGCACGGCCAGATAGACCCCGCCCGGTACGGGCGAACTGTACTGGCCGTGGGTCCAGGCGTAGACGCCGAGGGCGTAGAGGGCGGCAAGGACGCGGTAGCCGATCAGCGCGCGCCACAGCGGCTGTTCGACGGACATCATCTTCACGGCTGTGCTCCCCCCTGCGGTGCTGGGCTCCCCCGGCTGTCGGTACTCCGGTGCTCGGCGCCCCTGCTGTGCGGCTCCCCTGCTGTGGCGGCACCCTGCTGTTGCTGTGGCTGTGCGCGGTGCCCCTGGCGCGGCACTCCGCCGCCTCTTCCGCGTCCGCTCGGAACTCCCGTCGCTCGGAACTCCCGTCGGACTTGCCCTCGGACTTCCTCTCCGGCCCTCGGACTTCCCCTCCGGCCGCTACGGGCCCGGTTCCGGCGTCGGGGGCCGGCAGCCCCCGGCACCGGGGCCCGGCGGCGGACGCTAGGCGGCCTCGTCGCCGGGTTCTCCCCGCCGCCCGTCCTCCTCCTGGGCGTCCTTCTCCGCCCTGGCCTGCTCCGCCTTCGCGGTCTTTTCCCCCTTCGCGGCCTTCTCCGCCTTCTCGGCCTTCTCCGCCTCGGCGATCTGCCGCTTGGCGGCCGTGGCGTACATGTCCACGTACTCCTGGCCGGAGAGCTTCAGGATGGCGTACATGACCTCGTCGGTGACGGCCCGTTGGATGAAGCGGTCGTTGTCCATGCCCTGGTACCGGCTGAAGTCCAGCGGGGTGCCGATGCGGATGCCGGGGCGCATCAGCTTGGGGACGACCTTGCCGGGGGGCTGGATCTTCTCCGTGTCGATCATCGCGACGGGGACCACCGGCGCGCCCGAGCGCAGCGCGACCCGCGCCAGACCGCCGGGCTTGCCCCGGTAGAGGCGGCCGTCGGGCGAGCGGGTGCCCTCCGGGTAGATACCGAACAGCTCGCCCCGCTCCAGCACTTCGAGGCCGCTGCGGATGGCCGCCTCGCCCGCGCCCCGCACCCCGGAGCGGTCCACCGGGAGCTGCCCGACGCCCTTGAAGAACGCGGCGGTCAGCTTGCCCTTGATGCCGGGCGAGGTGAAGTACTCGGCCTTCGCGATGAAGGTGACCTTGCGGTCGAGGACGGCGGGCAGGAAGAAGGAGTCGGAGAAGGAGAGGTGGTTGCTCGCCAGGATGGCGGGCCCTTCCTCCGGCACGTTCTCCAGGCCCTCCACCCAGGGACGGAACGCGAGCTTCAGCGCGCTGCCGACCGACAGCTTCATCGCCCCGTAGAACACCCTCGACCTCCTTCGTCGAACGCCCCCGACCCTATCCCGCCGTCCCGGCACCCGGCGCCACGCCAGGGACCGGGCACGGGTGCCCGGCGGGCTGTCTGAGCACCGGGCGACGAATTAGGGTGGCAGCACACCCTCACGCGGGGCCCGCGAGCCCTCGCCGGCGCCGTCGGACGCTCGCCCCCGCCGACCGCTGAGCCTGGAGGCCCACCGTGCCGCCCATCCTCCCTGGAGCCGAGCCGTTCCGCCGCGACGGATCGGCGACCGGCGTGCTGCTCTGCCACGGCTTCACCGGGTCGCCGCAGTCCCTGCGCCCCTGGGCCGAGGACCTGGCCGACGCCGGCCTGACCGTCTCGCTGCCGCTGCTCCCCGGCCACGGCACCCGGTGGGAGGACCTGGCCATGACCGGCTGGGAGGACTGGTACGCGACCGTCGACCGGGAGCTGCGGCTGCTGCGGGAGCGCTGCGAGCAGGTGTTCGTGTGCGGGCTGTCGATGGGCGGCGCCCTCGCGCTGCGGCTGGCCGCGCTGCACGGTGCGGACGGGCGCGGCGCCCCGGTGCGGGGGGTCGTCGTCGTCAACCCGGCGGTGAGCTTCCCCAGGGTGCAGGGGTACGCCGTGCCCCTCGGCCGGTTCCTGGTCCGCTCGGTGCGGGGCATCACCGACGACATCGCCAAGGAGGGCCGGCACGAGCTGGGCTACGACCGGGTGCCGACCCGGGCCGCGTACGCCCTGCGGTCGTTCTTCCGCGTCGTGCGGCACGACCTGCCGAAGGTGACGCAGCCGCTGCTGCTCCTGCGCAGCCGCACCGACCACGTGGTGCCCTCCTCCGACGCGGAGCTGGTCCTGGGCCGCGTCTCGTCCACCGATGTGACCGAGACCGTGCTGGAGCGCAGCTTCCACGTGGCCACGCTCGACCACGATGCGGAGCGCGTCTTCGCCGACACCCGCGGCTTCATCGAACGGCTCGGCCGGCGCCCGTCCGCCGCCGGGCCGGTGCCCGTCACGAGGGGGGCGCAGCTTCGTGGCCGAGCGTGACCCGGACGAGAGCAGGCCCCGGGACCCGGAGGACCCCCGCGAGCCGGAGCCCGGCTCCTCCTCGCCGCCGCCCGGGAAGGGCTCGTCCTCGCTGCCTCCCGAGGAGGAGGCGGCGTGGGAGGCGATCGTCGCCGCGTACGGCGAGGCGGAGGCGCCCGAGCCCACGGTCGCGGACCCGGCCCCGCCGGACGCGGCCCCGCACGAGGCGGCCCCGCGGGAGGGGGAGCCCCCGACACGCAGCTTCACCGTCTACTCCGCCGGGACGGGCCCGAGGGACTGGGAGCCGCCCTCGCCCGCGTCCTCGGGGGAGGACGAGGACGACGAAGGGCACTTCGAGCCGCCCGAGCCGCCGCCGCTGCCGCAGGCCGACACGACCACCAAGTTCGCCTGGGTGGCCGCTCTCGGCGGGCCGCTGCTGCTGCTCGGGGCGATCCTCGTCCAGGCCGACCTGACGTGGTGGATCGTCACGCTCGGCGTCGGCGGCTTCCTCGGCGGCTTCGCCACCCTGGTGACGCGGCTGCGCGACGGCCGGGACGACGACGACTGGGACGACCCGGGCCGCGGCGCCGTCGTCTGACCCGCCCGGCGTCCGCCCCTCCCGGCCGGGCTCAGGCGCTCGGCGGCACCCGCAGGGCGGCCAGCACGGGGAGGTGGTCGGTGGCGGCCCGCAGATCGGACGAGGTGACACCGGGCAGCCCGCGGGGCACCCCGGCGCCCAGGACCTCCACGCCCTGACCGGCGAAGACGGCGTCGATGCGCTGCACCGGCCGCTCGGCCGGCGAGGTGGGCCCGGCGCCCCAGGGGGCGGCGTCCCAGGCGTCCCGCAGCCCCTCCCCCAGAAGGCCGAAGGCCCGGCCGCCCGGCTGCTCGTTGACGTCACCGGCGGCCACCACGGCGGGTCCCAGCGAGGCCGTCCGCTCCAGCAGGGCCCGCGCCTGCTCCCGGCGCTCGCGGGCCTGGAGGCTCAGATGAAAACTGACCACGCCCAGCCGCGCCGGGGGCGCCTGGCGTCCGGGGGCGGGCCCGAACCGCAGCAGCGCGGTGGCCAGACCCCGCTGGTGCAGGCCGGGGGTGCGCGGCAGCAGCACGTCCTCGGTGTCCTCGACGTGCGCCCGCAGCGAGGCGAGGATCATGGGCCCGGCGGCCGTCGCACCGCCCGTGACATACGTCAGACCGGTGCGACGGGCCAGCCAGGCGGCGCGCTTGCGCCAGCGGAAGAAGCGGGGGGCCTCCTGCACGCAGACGACGTCGGGGTCGCACGCCCGGATGACCCGCGCGAGGGCTTCCCCGTCGTCGCGCAGGGAGCGGATGTTGTAGCTGAGCAGCCGGACGACGGCCGTGCCGTCGGGCTCCGTCCCCGACGGCGGCAGGTCCGCCGTCCCGGACGGCACCGTGGCGGCCGGCCCGGACGGCACCGTGGCCGCGCCCTCGGTCCGGTCGCTCTCCGTCTCGTTCCGCATCGGTCGGCGCCCCCCTCGTCGGCTCAGCCCTGGCGTGCCAGGTCGGCGACGCCCACCATGCCCGCCTTGTTGCCCAGTTGGGCGGCGAGGACCTCGGCGTGCGGGCGCCAGCGGCTGCCGACCAGCCAGCGGCGGTAGGACTTGCGGATCGGGTCGAGCACCAGCTCGCCCTCGTCGGAGACGCCGCCGCCGACGATGAAGGCGCCCGGGTCGAAGAGGGAGGCGAGGTCGGCGAGGCCCGCGCCCGCCCAGCGGGCCAGTTCGCGGAAGGAGTCGATGGCCACGGGGTCGCCCTGGCGGGCCGCCTCGCTGATGTGCTTGCCCTGGATGCCCTCGGTGGTGCCGTCGCCCAGCCCGAGCAGGATGCGGGCGTTGTCCGGGGTGGCCGTGGCGCGCTGCTGGGCGTAGCGCAGCAGGGCGCGGCCCGAGGCGTACTGCTCCCAGCAGCCCTGGTTGCCGCAGCCGCACAGCAGGCCGTCGGGGACCATCCGGATGTGGCCGAACTCGGCGGCCACGCCGTACCGGCCGCGGTGCAGCTTGCCGCCGATGATGGTGCCGCCGCCCAGGCCGGTGCCGATGGTGATGCAGACGACGTCCTCGTGGCCGGTGCCAACGCCGAACTTGTACTCGCCCCAGGCGGCGGCGTTCGCGTCGTTCTCGATCACCACGGGCAGGTCGATGCGCTGCTCGACCTTGTCCTTGAGCGGCTCGTGCCGCCAGCTGAGGTTGGGGGTGAACAGCACGGTGGCCCGCTTGTCGTCCACGTAACCGGGGGCGCCGATGCCGACCGCCTCCACCCGGTACTCGGAGCTGGCCTCGCGTACCGCGTCCGCGATGGCGTCGATCACGGCTTCCGGGGTGTCGGGGGTGGGCACCTTGCTGGTCTCGAGGATGTTGCCTTCCTCGTCGACCACGCCGGCCGCGATCTTCGTGCCGCCGATGTCGACCCCGATTGTGAGTCCCATGTGTCCCTCGGTCGTCCGGTGTGATCCCCGCCGCCGCCAACGGTACCGGAGCACGCCTGGGGACCTGGTACCCGGCGACGGCCCGGGGGCACGCCGTCGCACGCCCGGCGCCGCGGGCCGGGGCGCGCCGGCCCACCGCCCCGGGCCGGCCGGTCAGCGGCCGTCCTCGGGCCCCTTCCGGCCGCCCTCCTCCGCGCTTCCCTCCGCGCCGGGTTCCTCGTCCACCTGGATGCGCTCGTCCACCACGCGGCTGTCCCGGTCGGCCGCCACGGAGAGGTCGGCGGCCTCTTCCGCGTCCACGACGGGCTCCACGTCGATCCGCTCCGCGCCGGCGGCCGGGCCGCCCGCGTTCGCGTCCCGGGGAGCGCTCCAGCGGCGCTCCGACTCCTGGACCACGGAGCGGTAGGCGGCCAGCAGTTCGCCGCCCGCGGCGGCGAGGTGGTCGAAGAACTCCGGATTGCGCTCGACGACCGGCTCCAGGGTGGCCCTGGCCTGCGCGAACAGCTGCCGCGCCACGCCCTGCGCCGCGGCCGACCCGGCGGCCCCCACCAGGGGCTTGCCGATCTCGGCGACCTTCTCGGTGACCGCGTCGGCCAGCCGGCGCAGCTCCTCGGCGGCGCTGGTGGGCGGCGGTCCGTACCGGGCGCGGCGGCGGGCCTTCTCCTCGGCCAGGTCCTCCTCGCAGGCGGCCGCCCAGGCGTCCGGGTCCGGGGCGTCGGGGCGCTGGGCGTCGTCGCTCATGGCGGGCTCCTCAAGGGCGAGGGGTCGTCGCGGGGCTGGTGCACGTTCGACGGTACCCGAACGGGGGACCTGTGCGGGATCTAGCCGTGGGGGGCCGCTTTCCGGGCGGACCGGGGCCACAGCTGGGGGTCGGGCGTGAAGCGGACGCCGAGCACCCCGCTCTTGAGACCCGCGCCCGTCACCCGGCAGCGCCGCAGCGCGGACGGGAGGGCGAGGACCCGGCGGTAGGGGCCGACTCCGACGGTCAACTCGTCGCCGCGCCGCACCAGTTCGAGTTCGTCCCGGCCGGCTCCGGGCAGCGGCAGGTGCCACACCAGCTTGCCGTCCGAGGCGAGCCGGTCCTCGACCCAGCCGTAGGCGACCTCGGTCCCCGGGGTGCCGCTCGGGCCCGTGGCCGGCTCCAGCCCCTCGCCCGGGCCGCACTCCGCCGTCCGGCCGGAGCCGACGGCGGTGCGGGCGGCGTCGGCCAGCGCGGTCAGGTCCTCGGGGCCGCGTGGATCGCGGCCCAGGTGCGGCAGTTCGCACAGCGGGACGGACTCGGCCTCGCATGTGTCGCGCAGTTCCTTCAGGGCGGTCTGCTGCTGTCCGGCCAGCGCGGCCAGCCAGGGGTCCGGGGAGCCGGTGGGCAGCAGCCGGTTGGCGACGACGGACTCCAGTGCGAGCCCGTGCAGCCGCAGCCCGGCGCCCGCGGTGCGCAGCGCGTCGGCGGCCAGCGGCCCGGGCTCGGTGACCAGCCGGACCACGGTGGCGGGCGACTCCACGATCTCCTGCACCTCGGCCAGTTCGGCCGAGGCGCGGGTGGCGGCGTCGTACAGCCACTGCGCGGGCATGGGGGCGCCCGCGAGCTGGGCCAGTACGGGGCGCAGGGCGCGGGCGGCCTGGCGCTCGCGCGGCACCAGGCGGCGCAGGTAGCGCCGCAACTGCTCGGGCAGCGCGAGGAGGTTGAGGCCCTCGGGTGCGGGCGGCAGGTCGGCCACCACGATGTCCCAGCCGGCCGGGCCGTCCCGGCCGTCCCACTCGTCACGGCCGTCCCACTCGTCACGGCCGTCCTGGCCGCTCCGGCCGTCCCGACCGCTTCGACCGTCACGGCTGTCCCGGCCGTTCTGGCCGCCCTGGCCCCTTCGGCCCTCCCGGCTGTCCGCGCCGTGCCGGACGTGAGCGCCGTCCGGCGCGGCCGTCCCGGCCGTCCCGTCCCCACCGTGCTCCCCGGCCGCGCCGCGGTGGGCCGTGCGCAGGGCGCGCAGCAGGGCGAAGGTGCCCGCGCCCGGGAGTTCGGTCAGCTCGTCCTCGTCCAGCGGTACGGCACCGAGCAGGTCCAGGACCGTCCTGCCGCGCTCCTGGAGCGCGACGGCCCGCGTGCGGAACTCGGCGCCGGAGTCGACGCGCAGCAGCCACAGGCCCGGCACCGAGGCGACGGGCGCGGGGAGGCCGGGTTCCGGCGGCGGGGCGGACCGGCGGGCGTTCCGGTCGCCCTCCTCACCCCGGCCGTCCCCGCCGTCGGTCCGGCCGCCCGCGCCGGCTTCGGCGCCGTCCCCGCCGTCGGTGCCCAGCAGGGCGGCCAGGCGGCGGGCGGGCTCCGCGCTCAGCAGGAGGGTGCGGTGCCCCTGGGCCGCGGCGGCGCAGGCGGTGGCCGCGGCGACCGTGGTGCGCCCGGTGCCGCCCGCGCCGGTCACCAGCAGGGTCTGCGGGCGCCCTTCGCCGCTCAGTTGCGTTCCCCGTCGGCCGTGGCGGAGGCGGAAGAGGCACCGCCCGCCTCGACGCGCTTCTTGAGGCCGTCGAGGGCCCGGTCGATGATGACCTTCTCGGCCTTGCGCTTGATCATGCCGAGCATGGGGATCTTGACGTCGACGGTGAGCTGGTAGGTGACCTCGGTCCGCTTGCCGTCGCCGACCGGGGTGAGGCGGTAGACGCCGTCCAGGGAGCGCAGCATCTGGGACTTGACCAGGGACCAGCGCACCTCCCTCACCGCGTCGCCGTCGCCGCCGACCCACTCGTAGGCGAGGGTGTGCTCGTCCTTGATGGCCCCGGCGTCCAGCAGCAGGCGCACCTGCTCGGCACGGCCCCGCTCGTCCTGGCCGAGGACCTCGGCCTCCTTCACCTCGCCTGCCCACTCCGGGTAGCGGGGGAAGTCGGAGATCACGTTCATCACGGCCTCGGGTGCCGCGTCAACCGTGATGCTCGAGCTGGTGTGTTCCGCCATCGCCATGGCCCTCCGATGTACCCGTGTCCGAAATGCCCGCCGTAGCGCGGAACAGCCGCGCGGGATGCCCGCCGTGGCGCGCAGGGAGCGTCTGCCGGGAAGGCTACCGCGCGGCCGGTGGGGCCGATCTCGCGCGGGTGGCCGCCCCTCTCACCACTCCAGGACCCAGGGGGTGCCGGTGGCGTTGAAGTGGCCGACGTTGACGCACTCGGTCGCACCGATCCGCATGCGCCGGGTCAGCGGCTGGTGGACGTGGCCGAAGAGGTGGTAGCGCGGCCGGAGGGTGTGCAGCGCCTCCAGTAGTTGCGGGCTGCCCCGCTCGAAGCGGCGCGCGACGGTGTCGTAGCACAGCTCGGGCACGTCCGGCGGGATGTGGGTGCACAGCACGTCCACCTCGCCCAGCGCCGCGATCTTCGCCGCGTAGGTCTCGTCGTCGATCTCGTAGGGGGTGCGCATCGGCGTGCGCAGCCCGCCGCCGACGAAGCCGAACCTGCGGCCGCCGATGACGGCCGTCTCACCGTCCAGGACGTGCACGCCCGGCCGCGCGTACTCCGGCCACAGCGGCGGCACGTCGACGTTGCCGTACGTGGCGTACGTCGGTGTGGGGAACGCGGCGAACAGCTCGGCGTACTGCTTGCGGACAGCCGCTTCCATGGTCGCCTCGCGGTCGAGTCCGTCCCACAGTTCGCGGGAGAGGGCGCGGGCCTCGGTGAAGCGGCGGGCCGTGCGCAGGGCGACGATGCGGTCCGCGTTCTCGACGCCGAACAGGTCGGGGAAGATGCCGCGGGAGTGGTCGGCGTAGTCGAGGAAGAGGATCAGGTCTCCCAGGCAGACCAGCGCGTCGGCGCCCTCGCCCGCCTTCGCGAGGTCCTCGCTGTTGCCGTGTACGTCGCTGACCACGTGGACTCGCATGCGCCCCACCCTAGAGCGCGCCGCGACGGCCGGGGAGGGGGCGCCTCACCGCACCGGGCGCCCCCTCGGCCCCGGCGGGCGCCGCGGCCGGTACGCCCGCGCCCGCACTCCGCCCTGACCGGAACCGCATTCCGCCATGGCCGGAAAAAGACCCGTACGCCCGCTCTTCGCCGCTCTCTCCCCTGGCGGCTTCCGTGTCCGTGAACGCCTCGACTAGGCTGCATATCGGCCGCCTGAAACCTGTGACGCACAAGACATCTGCGCGTCACCCTCTACCCGACGTCCATACCGATGGGTAACGTCCGGGCCGTCCTTCTTCCGGGATCGCGCGGCGGTCCGGAAGCCGAGCCAATGGAGGCCGGCCCCGCGGCCTCGCGACGTTGGCGCGCCGACGAGGAGCAGCAGTCTTGCGCGAGTACAGCCTTCCGGCCCTCTACGAAGTCCCCGCGGAGGGAAATCTCACGGACCTCATCCGCCGGAACGCGGCTCAGCAGCCGGACCTGACCGTCATCGGACGCAAGCGGAACGGACGCTGGGAGGACCTGAGCGCCGCCGCGTTCCTCACCGAGGTGCACCGGGCCGCCAAGGGGCTGATCGCCGCGGGTATCGAGCCCGGCGACCGGGTGGGCCTGATGTCGCGCACCCGCTACGAGTGGACGCTGCTGGACTTCGCCATCTGGAGCGCGGGCGGCGTCACCGTCCCCGTCTACGAGACGAGTTCCCCCGAGCAGATCTCCTGGATCCTCGGCGACTCGGGCGCCGTCGCGTGCCTGGTCGAGACCGACGCGCACGCGCGGGCCGTGGAGTCCGTCCGCGACCGGCTGCCCGCACTGCGCCAGGTGTGGCAGATCGAACCGGCCCAGGGCGCGGAGTCCGCCGAGTCCGCCCTCGCCCGCCTGGCCGCGCTCGGCGCCCAGGTCAGCGACGCGACGGTGCAGGAGCGCAGCTCCGCGGCCGACGCCGACTCGCCCGCCACCATCGTCTACACCTCCGGCACCACCGGCCGTCCCAAGGGCTGTGTGCTCACCCACCGCAGCTTCTTCGCCGAGTGCGGCAACGTCGTCGAGCGGCTGCGCCCGATGTTCCGGCCCGGCGAGGGCTCGGTGCTGCTCTTCCTTCCCGTCGCGCACGTCTTCGGACGGCTGGTGCAGGTGGCGGCCGTGATGGCACCGATCAAGCTCGGCCACGTCGGCGACCTCAAGCACCTCACCGACGAACTCGGCTCCTTCCGGCCGACGATGGTGCTGGGCGTGCCCCGCGTCTTCGAGAAGGTCTTCAACTCGGCGCGGGCGCAGGCCGTCGCGGGCGGCAAGGGGAAGATCTTCGACAGGGCCGCCGAGGTGGCGGGCGCCTACAGCCGCGCCCTCGACGAGCCGGCGGGCCCCTCGCTCAGGCTGAAGCTCCAGCACAGGCTCTTCGACAAGCTGGTCTACAGCAAGCTGCGCGCCGTCCTGGGCGGCCGGGCCACCCACGCCATCTCCGGCGGTGCCCCGCTGGGCGCCCGCCTGGGCCACTTCTTCCGCGGTGTCGGCTTCACCGTGCTGGAGGGCTACGGGCTCACCGAGACCTGTGCGGCCACCGCGTTCAACCCCTACGACCGTCCCAAGATCGGCACCGTGGGACAGCCGCTGCCCGGCTCCGTCATCCGGATCGCCGACGACGGCGAGGTCCTGCTGCACGGCGAGCACCTGTTCACCGGCTACTGGAACAACCCGCAGGCCAGTGAAGAGGCCCTGGCCGACGGCTGGTTCCACACCGGCGACCTGGGCACGCTCGATGTGGACGGCTATCTGACCATCACCGGGCGCAAGAAGGAGATCCTGGTGACGGCGGGCGGCAAGAACGTCGCCCCGGCCGTCATCGAGGACCGCATCCGCTCCCACGCGCTGGTCGCCGAGTGCATGGTCGTCGGCGACGGCCGGCCCTTCGTCGGCGCCCTGCTGACGGTGGACGAGGAGTTCCTGCCCCGCTGGGCCGCCGAGCACGGCAAGCAGGACCTCACCCGTGAGCAGCTGCTGGCCGACGCCGAGCTGCTCGCCGAGCTCCAGACGGCCGTGGACGAGGGCAACAAGGCCGTCTCCAAGGCCGAGTCGGTCCGCAAGTTCCGGGTGCTGCGCGAGCAGTTCACCGAGGAGTCGGGGCATGTGACGCCCTCGCTGAAGCTCAAACGGGGCGTGGTCGCCAAGGACTTCGCCGACGAGATCGAGGCCATCTACGCGGCGTAGGGCGTGCCGTAGAGGGGCGGTGCCGTAGGGGTGCTGCCGTCGGGGTGCTGCCGTCCCCGCCCGGCCGGTGTCACAGCAGTTCGCGCAGCCGTTCGGCGAGGAGGTCCCAGCGCCAGCGCTGCTCGACCCACTGGCGGCCGCGGGTGCCCATCCGGGCGCGCAGTTCCGGGTCGCGGAGGAGTTCCACCAGCCGCTCGGCGGTCTGTGCGGGCGAGCCGCCGGGGACCACCCAGCCGGTCTCGCCGTCGAGGACCGCGTCCGGGGCGCCGCCGGAGTCCCCGGCCACCACGGGCAGCCCGGTGGCGGACGCCTCCAGGTAGACGATGCCGAGCCCTTCCACGTCCAGTCCCCCGCGCCGGGTGCGGCAGGGCATGGCGAAGACGTCACCCGCGCCGTAGTGGGCGGGCAGCTCCTCCCAGTCGACCGGGCCGGTGAAGCGGACGGCCCCGGCCACCCCGCGCGCGGCGGCCAGCTTCTCCAGATCGGCGCGGTAGGGGCCGCCGCCGACGATGAGCAGGACGGCGTCGGGGACGGCGGCCAGCACGCGGGGCATCGCCTCGATGAGGGTGTCCTGCCCCTTGCGCCGCACCAGCCGCGAGACGCAGACGATGACCGGCCGGTCCGTCAGCCCGAGCCGGGCGCGGACGGTGTCGCCGCCCGAGCCGGGGTGGAAGGTCTTCTCGTCCACGCCGGGCGGCAGCTGGACCATCCGCGCGGCGGCCGCGGGTGCGAGGGCCCCGGCGATCCGGCCGCGGGTGTACTCGCCGAGGTAGGTGAGGGTGTCGGTACCCTCGCCGATGCGCCGCAGCAGGCGGCGCGCGGCGGGCAGTTGGGCCCAGCCCGCCTCGTGCCCGTGGGTGGTCGCCACGATCCGCTCCGCCCCGGCCGCGCGCAGCGCGGGCGCCATCAGCCCGAGCGGCGCGGCGGCGCCGAACCACACCGAGCGGCATCCGTGCTCGCGCAGCAGCGAGACGGCACGCTTGGTGACGCGCGGAGTGGGCAGCAGCATCGTCGTGCGGTCACGGACGACGCGGAACGGCTGCTCCGCGTCGAACGCCGCGGTGGCCGCCACGCCCTCCCGGTTCCGCTTCCAGGTCGAGGCGTAGACCACGACCTGGGACGGGTCGAGGCGCAGCGCCATGCTGTGCAGGAACGCCTGGATGCCGCCGGGGCGGGGCGGGAAGTCGTTGGTGACGATCAGGGTCTTGTGCATCGCCGCCGACAGTACCGCGCACGCGCGCGGGCACCGCGGGCAGAGGGCGGCACGAGGCGACGGAGAGGACAGCATGCCCGGCGAGGCGAGGACGAGGAGCGGCGTGGCCGCACCGCTGCTGGTCTGGGCGGTGACACGGACGGTGCTGCTGCTGTACGTCGGCAAGGTCTTCACCATGCCGGGCGGCCTGGATGTGACCAGCGACGTGTCGGTGATCTACCACGGCTGGTTCGCACGGCTGAGCAGCGGAACGTTTCCCTCCGACGATGTGACGTGGCAGTACCCGCCCGCCGCCGCGCTCGCCATCCTCTCCCCCGGACTGCTGGGGGGAGTGCTGGACTACACCTCCGCGTTCTTCGCCCTGGCCTGCGCCTCCGACGCCGTGGTGCTCGGCCTGCTGCTGTACGCCTCGCGCCGCCGCGGGCGCTCCTGCCCCGGTGCCCGGCGCGCGGGCGTGTGGGCGTGGATCGCCGGGGTGCCGCTGCTGGGGCCGACGGCCTACGCGCGCTACGACCTGATGGTGACCGCGCTCGCCGTGGCCGCCCTGCTGGCCGCCGCCCGGCACCCCCGCACCGCCGGGACGCTGGTCGGTCTGGGCGCGATGGTGAAGGTGTGGCCCGCGCTGCTGCTGCTCGGCACCCCGCGCGGCCGGACCACCCGTGCGGTGTGGCTGAGCGCGGCGGCGACCGTGCTCGTGCTCGCTGCGGGCTTCGCGGCGACGATGCCGGGCTCGCTGGACTTCCTGACCGGGCAGCGCGGCCGGGGCACGGAGGTGGAGTCGGTCGGCTCGCTGGTGCTGCACGCCGCCCGGCACTTCGGCTGGGAGGGCCGGGTGCTGCTGCGGTACGGCTCGATGGAGTTCGTGGGCCCCGGGGTACGGCTGGTGAGCGACGCGGCCGTCGTCCTGACGGGCGCCGGGTTCGGCTGGCTGCTGCTGTGGCGGCTGCGGGCCCGCACCTGGACACCGGGCACCTTGGCGGACGCGGCGCTGGCCGCCGTGCTCGTCTTCGTCGTCACCAGCCGGGTGCTCAGCCCGCAGTACCTGATCTGGCTCGTCGGGCTGGCCGCCGTCTGCCTCACCCTGCGCTCCGGACGGCAGGCGCTGCCCGCCTGGCTGGTGCTGGTGGCCACGGGGCTGACCCAACTGGAGTTCCCCGTCCGGTTCGCCGACGTGGTCGCCAGTGACGGCCTCGGCGTCCTGGTGCTGGCCGCCCGCAACGCCCTGCTCGTGGCCGCCACCGTGCTCACCTGCGTCCGGCTGTGGCGTTCGACGGTGCCGCAAGCCGCCGACGCACCGGACGGCGGGGAATCGGCGGACGAGGCCCCCCGCGACGACGGGGCGGCGGACACGGCCCGCGACGAGGACGGCACCCCCGCAGCGGATGCCCGCGACGGCGTCCCGGGCATGCGCGGCCCGGACGAGAAGCGGCTGCTCACGTGAGCAGGGCCTCCCGCCCGGTCGGCGACGGCCTCCGGGCCCGGGCCAACGGCGGTCCCGGAGCCGTCAGCGGCGCTCCCCGCGTACGGGTCAGGAGCGGCCCTGCCCCAGCTCGGCCGCCACGTACGCCCGCCACCGGGCGGTGAACTCCGCCTGGTCCACACCGAGGACCGCCCGCAGGGCGGCGTCCGTTCCGGGCCGCTTCCCGCCGTGCGCGCGGCCCGCGCGCTCGTACAGCGCGACCAGTGCGTCCGCGCCCCACTGGTCGGCGACCATCCGGCAGGCCAGCCAGCCGCCCTCGTAGGCACGAGCCAGCCGGGCCGGGTCGTTGCCGAACCGGAAGTCCTCGTCGGCGGGCAGCGCGCGCGGCGCCGCCGCGCCGCCGCGGTCCGCGTTCCCCTCCGCCCGCCGTCCGACGGCGCGGGCCAGTTCGGGGGCCGCCGCGCGCGGTGCGAGCTTCGTGGTGCGGTAGCCGGCCCAGTCGGCGAAGCCCTCGGACAGCCACATCGGGGTGGCGGGGGTGGTCTGCCGCCGGGTGGCGACATGGGTGGTCTCGTGGGTGAGGACGACCTGCCGCCCCTCCTCGCTGAGCAGCCCGTAGGCCTGCGGGTTGACGACGATCCGGTCGGCGGGGGCGTCCCCGGAGCGGCCGGGCCCCTCCCCTGCCGCACGCTCCCCCGCTTCCCCGCCCGCCTCCCCCGTGGTGACGGCCGCGATGCCCTCGTAGGAGGAGGCGGGCGAGCCCAGCAGGCGGGCCATGTCCGCCACCGAGGAGGGCGCCTCCAGCACCGCCCTGCGGGACCACTTCCGCGGCCACGCCTCACCGGCGGCGGGCACCGCGCGGTCGGCGGCGTCCGCGAGGGCCCGCAGCCCGGCGCGTTCCCGCCCGACACCGAGCACCAGGCTGTGCCGGCCCCGTACGACGGTCAGCTCGCCCTGCTCCCACAGCTGGGTGGCGTCGCCGGGGGCCCGCGCCGCGATCCGCCAGGCACCGTCCCGCCGTACGAAGCGCAGCCGCTCGGTATCGACGGTGGTGGTCCGGTCGTATCCGGCGAGGCGGTGGCGCAGTCCGGCCTCGACCGTCGCCCGGTTCCCGCGCCGGGTGACGTCCGCGACCTCGTAGCTCCACCGGTCGAGGGGGAGGCGGCGCAGGTTGCGGTAGACCTGCCGCTGCTCGGTGCGGTAGCCGGCCGCGCGCGGGTCGAGCACCGCGAGGTAGCCGTTCTTGTCGCCCTCGCGCAGGGCGGCGGCCTG
>NZ_VJOK01000001.1:1851832-1867747 GCF_013302895.1 Streptomyces albus subsp. chlorinus
CGCGGCCCGAGGGCGCCTTGGCTCCGCCGGCCTCCGGGTGGTGGCCGCCCCGGGCGGCGCGTTCGCGGTCGGCGCGCTCCTGCGCGGTGAGCCTGCCCAGCAGGCGCTGGGCCGCGGCGAGCTTCTTCTGCACGTTCTTCTTCTGCCGCGCGAGGGCCTTCTGGAGCCCGTCGAGCCGCGCGACCTTCTCCGCCGCCTCGCTGCGCTGCTGCCGCAGCTCCCGCTGGGCGGAGCGGAGCCGGTGCAGTTCGCGCACCTGGTGGCTGCCGATGCGGTCGAGGGTGGCGGCCTTGTCGAGGTAGCCGTCCGGGTCCTCGGTGAGCATCAGCGTCAGCGTCGGGTCGATACCGCCCGAGCGGTACTGGGCGCCGGCCAGCCCGCCGAGTCCGTCACGCAGCCGGTTGACCTCGGCCTGGCCCCGGGCGACGGCGTCCTGCGCGTGGGAGACCTGCTCGCGGAGCCGGCCAGCCCGCTCTGCCACCCCGTTGTACTTCTCCGTGGCGGCCTCGGCCTGCTCGTAGAGGCGGTCGATGCGGGAGTTGACGCTCTTGGCGGACGGCTTGCCGTCCCCCGGCTTGGCGCCCGCGGGCACGGCGGGGGTGAGCGCGGCCGCCGCACCCGCCGCGGCGGCCGACAGCACGGTGACCCGAGCGGGCCAGCTCTGTCCGGGCAGCGGGGTACGACGAGGGGACCGGTGCGATGCCACTGGAGGACGCGTTCCTTCCGCTAGGCGACGTGCGCCCGCAGAATGTAGCGGCACCCTCACAGAGGGCAAAGAAAAGATCACCGCCCGCAAGACCCGCGAGGGGCCGCGGAGTTCACCGATCACGCAGGTCACCGGGCGGGTGGCCCGGTCATCCGCACCCGCGGGCTTTCACCCGGACGAAGGACGTTTAGCGGTCATCACACTGGCTGGTCATCGGGCGGGACCCGGGGCCCCGCCCGCCGGTGACCCGGCCGGGCTCAGACCCGGACGCCGAACTGGAACGGCATGTTGCCCATCGCCTCGAAGCGCACGCTGGCGCCGGGCTTGGGGGCGTGCAGCACCTGGCCGTTGCCCGCGTAGAGGCCGATGTGGTGGAGGTCGCCGTAGAACAGCACCAGGTCGCCGGGCTTGAGGGCGCTCTGGCTGGAGATGCGGGTGCCGGCGTTGGCCTGGGCCTGCGAGGTGCGCGGCAGCGAGACACCCGCCTGCTGGTAGGCCCAGGAGGTCAGCCCGGAGCAGTCGAAGGAGCTGGGACCGGTGGCACCCCACACGTACGGGCTGCCGATCTTGCCCTTGGCAGCGGCGAGGGCGGCGGCCGCGCGGCCCGATCCGGCCTTGACGTCGCCCAGGTCGGCGCGCTCACTGGAGGCGCGGTCCGAGCGCTTCTGCTGCTCGGCGAGCTTGGCCTTCTCCTTGGCCGTCAGGGAGTTGAGGAGCGACTGGGCCTCGGAGAGCTTGCCCTGGATCTCCTTCTTCTTCCTGCCCAGCTCCGCGCGGGTGCTGGAGAGGTCCTTGAGCTTGCCGGACGCCTCCTTGCGCTGCTGCGCGAGGGTGCGCTGCTTGGCCTGGATCTTCTTGAGCGCGCTGGCCTGCTTGGTGCTCAACTGGTCCATGGCCGAGGCCTTGTCCAGATAGTTGTCCGGGTCGGAGGAGAGGAACAGCTGGAGCGAGGGGTCGATGCCGCCCGTGCGGTACTGCGCGGTGGCCACCGAACCCAGCTGGTCGCGCATCTTGTTGAGCTGGCCCTGCCCGCGCGCCACGCTGTCCTGGAGGTTCTCGACCTCCTTGGAGAGCTTGGTCTGCTTCTCCTTGGCGCCGTTGTACTTCTCGGTGGCGGCCTCGGCGTCCTCGTAGAGCTTGTCGACCTTCTCCTTGACGCTCTTCTTGGAGGTCTGCGGATCGGCGTGCGCCGACTGCGCGGTGAGGGCGACAGCCGCGGCCGCGGTCATGGTGAACACACTGACTCGGGCGCGGCTTGGCTGCTTGGGACGACGGTGGGACGCCACTGGGGCGAGCTCCTTCTTCCTCAGCCGCCTGCCGGTCGGTCAGCTCCGGCTCCGCCTTCGTCGACAGGGCCCTGTTTGCGAGGGAGCCGTCCCAACCGGGCGGAACTAGGCGGTCCTCCGCTGTCACCCCGGATAGGTGATCACCCGAGCGGAGGTTCGAGCCAGACATTAGCCACGCCGAGTGATCGGATCAAATCCCTCCAGAAAAAAGGCGACTCACGGCCGCATTCTTTACCCGGCGTCAACGCAGGGAGAGCGAGACCTCACGCTGCGCACCCGTCGCGGCGCGGTGGAGGGCGCGGGCAGACGGAGCGGAGGGGCGGCGGGGGCAGCTGCTCGGGCGGGGCGGCGGGCGACGGGCGGCTCAGGTCCGGGCGAGGCGCTTGAGGAGGAGCGTGGCGGCGACGGGGCGGGCCCCGGCGGCGGCGCAGCCGTCGGCGACCTCGCGGTCGCTGGAGACCACCACCACGGGACGGCCGGGCGGTTCGGCCCGCACCAGACGGCGGATCAGCTCGTCCGCCGTCTGCCCCGGTTTGGAGAAGAGCACCCGCACCCCGCGCGGCGGCGCCAGCAGGACGGGGGCGGCAAGCTCCGCGCCGTCGAACACGCAGGTGACCTCGGCGCCCGACTGGGCCGCCAGCACGGCGAGTCCGCCCAGCAGGCGCAGCCGCTGCTTCTCCAGCGGCAGCGAGGGATAGCCGGTCTTGGTGACGTTGTAGCCGTCCACCACCAGATGGGCCTGAGGCAGTGCCAGCAGCTGGTCCAGCAGCGCGGGATCGGTGGCCGACAGGGCGCGGGCCGCCACGTCCTTGGGGGACATCCGGCCCGGCTCCACCGCCTCGACGGTGTCGGCCGGGCGGCTCTCGGACGGCGGCAGGGCCAGCTCGCGGCGCAGCCCCTGGGCCGCGTCGAGCACCGTGTCCAGCAGCAGCCTCAGCCGCATGTCCTCGACGCTGCGGCCCTCGCGGACCGCGCGCCGCCCGGCCTCCAGCGCCGACTCGCTCTCGGCCAGCCGCGACTTGAGGCGCCGCACCTCGCTCTCGGCGGCGGCCTTCTCCACGCCGGCCGCGGCCCGTACTGAGTCCAGCTCCGCCTGGAGCTTGCGCAGCGCCGCCTCACCGCGGCGCACATCGGCCTGGGCGCTGCGCAGCCTGCGCTGGGTGCCGTCCAGCTCCCTGCGCAGGGCCTCCAGTTCGCGGCGCCCGCGCTCGGCCTCGTCGCGCGCGGCGCTCCTGGCCTGGGAGAGTTCCTCGCGCAGCCGGGCCAGCTCGCGCTGGGCCTCCTCGCCCGCGCGTTCGGCCTGGGCGCGCTGGGCCTCCTCGCCGGCCGCCGCGACGAGCTTCGCCCAGCCGGGCGGCCGCAGGATGTAGCCCGCCGCCGCCACGTCCACAGGGTCGGCGGCGGGAGGCGGAGCCCCTTCCTCCAGGGCCTCCGCCAGGTCGGGGAGCTGCTCGCGCAGCCGGGTGGCGATGCGCTGCCGGAAGACGGGGTCGGTCTCCAGCGCCGTGGCCATGGCGTTGCCGCCGAACTTGGCCCGGCGTTGCGGGGTGAAGCGGGCGTACTGCCGCAAGGGGGGCGGGAGTTCGGCGATGGTCAGCCCGCCGAGGGCGTCCGAGGTGAGGGCGACGACGCGCCGCCGCACCCGCTGCGGCAGCGGCCGCTCCAGGTCCTCGTCCGCCTCCTCGCCCACGGGCCCGTCCCCTCCCGAGGCGGCGGCGCCCTCAGAGTACGGCGCGGCGGAGGGAGGCCCGGCGCCCTCGGAGCGCGCCGCGCGAGCGGAGCCGGCGCCCTCGGAATGCGCCCCACGAGCGGAGCCGGCGCCCTCGGAGTGCGCCCCGCGAGCGGGACCGACGTCCTCGGAATGCGCCCCACGAGCGGGGCCGGCGTCCTCGGGGTGGGGGCCCGCGTGCGGCGCTGGCTCAGGCCCCGCGGGCGCGTCGGCAGCCTCGCTCGGCCGCCGAGGGTCGTCGCCCGTCCGTTCCACCACCGGTCACACCTGCCGTCTCACGCCCTGTTCTCCTGAGCCCTACACCTGAGCGCTGGGCCGGTCCACCAGTTCGATCTGGTCCACGGCGTTGCACCATCGGCAGCGCACGGACTCGATGCTCTCACTGAGCACCTCCCGCTCCTCCACCTTCGGCGCCCCGGCCAGGTCCAGATGGACGTACTCGACCACCTTGCTGGAGCGGGTCACATCGAACCGGGTCAGATTGCCGCACAGGGTGCAGCGCCAGCGCGTCTCGTCCGTCGGTGTGGGGACCGCCATCGTCGTGAGTCCTCGATTCTGTGAGGTCGTGTCCGTCGATCTGCTGCCGTCGTGCTGCCGCGCTTCCGCGGAACACATGCCGGACATGCGGCGCGGGGCCACGTGCCGTCAACCCTACGGCCTGGGGCCGTCCGCGTGCCTGTGCGTGTGTCGAGGAGCATGCCCCGACACGGAGCCGTCATGATCCCGACATGGACGGCACCGACCGCGCTGACGCCGCACCCCGCAGCCCCGGCGCGGGGGCCCGGCCCCTGGTGACGTACGGCCTCATCGGCTGCTGCTGCCTCGTCTTCGTGACCGGACCGGCCTGCGGACTGTCCTTCGGCGGCCATCCCTACGGTACGGGGCGGGCGCTGGAGGCGGCCCAGGCGGCCTACTTCCAGCGGTGGGGCGTCGTGCCCCGCGCGCTGCTGAGCGGCGGCGCGCGCCCACTGCTGGCACCGCTGACCGCGCTGTTCCTGCACGGCAACTGGCTGCACCTGCTCGGCAACCTGCTCTTCCTGGGCGTCTTCGGCGGCAGGGTCGAGCAGCGGATGGGCCCGGTGCGCTTCGCCCTGTTCTACCTGGGCACCGGCTACGCGGCCATGTGCTGCTACGCGCTGGCGCACCCCGGCTCGGGCGAGACCCTGGTCGGCGCCTCCGGCGCGGTCTCGGCGGTGCTGGGCGCCTTCCTCCGCCTGTCCCCGCACACCCGGGTGACCAGCCTCTTCCCCTTCCTCCTCTTCCTTCCGCTGCGCTTCCCCGCCTGGGTGGTCCTCCTCTTCTGGCTCGCCCTCCAGTGGCTCGCGGCCCGCCAGGACTCCGGCGGCCCCGGCGTCGCCCACCTCGCCCATGTGGCCGGTTTCACGCTGGGATTCCTCCACACCTGGCTGTGCTACCGCCGGGCTAGAGTGACCGGGCCAACCCCGGCGCGTGAGGGAGAGACCCAGCCGTGATCACTTCGATCGTCCTGATCCGGACCAGCACCGACAGCATTCCCGAGATCGCCGAGCACATCGCCGCCATCGAGGGCGTGAGCGAGGTCTACTCCGTCACCGGTGCGCACGATCTGATCGCCATGGTCCGCGTCGCCCGGCACGACGACCTCGCCGAGATCATCCCGGGCCGGATCAGCAAGGTCCCCGGCGTCCGGTCCACGGAGACCCACATCGCCTTCCGCACCTACTCCCAGCACGACCTGGAGACGGCCTTCGCCATCGGGCTCGACTCCTGACGCAAGGGGGCGTGCCCACCTGGCCGGGGCCGGGACGGTTCTCGGACTGTGGGCGCCCGCCGGGGAGTTGGACGAGTTCACGCACATCTGGTGGGCACCATCGAGGTCGTCCACGAGTTCCACTGAGGCGCCGCCCCATGGCGCTGCCGCGCGGGGGCGACGGGGGGCGATGAGTGCGACGGGTGCGACGCGTGCGCCGGGGTACGGGACGCGGCCGGCTCCGAGGTCATCCGGATCCCCGTGCGGAGCGCCGTCCGGAGCGCCGCCAGGATGGCCGCCGACAACGCTCTCCCCCTCCCCCTTCCGCGCCTCGCGCCGCAAGCTCAGGCCCCGTCCCCGCTCCCCGCGCTTCCGGCCCCCTCCCGCCCTGCCGTCTCCGCTGCCTCCTCCGGCCCCTCCCCCAGCCCGCGGAGGAACGCCGCGCCCGCCGGGGTGAGGCGGGTGGCGCTCCACACCAGGCGTTCCTCGCGCCGGGGGCCGTCGCGCACGGGCAGCACCCGCAGGCCGGTCAGCTGGGAGACGAAGGTGGAGGGAAGCATGGCGACGCCCATGCCGTTGCGGACGAGGGCGGCCAGGAAATCCCAGTGGGAGGCCTCGAAGGCGACGTCGCGATGGAGGCCGGCCGCGGCGAACGCCTCCTCCGTCTGGGCGCGCGCATGACTGCCCGCGGCGAAGTCCACGAACGTCTCCCCGGCGAGCCGGGACAGCTCCAGCGGCCCGGCCGCGCCCTCTTCCTCCAGGGGGTGGCCGGGGGCGACCACCAGGACGTGCCGGTCCCGTACCAGGGTGCGGGACCGGACCCCCTTGGCGCGGAAGCCCGGGGTCACACCGAGGAACGCCAGGTCGAGGGTGCCGCGCCTCACCTGTTCCGCCAGCAGCTCGCTGCGCGCGGAGGTGAGGCTGATGCGCACCTGGGGGTAGCGCTCGTGGAAGTCGCGCAGCAGGCCGGGCACGTCCACGGAGGCCAGGGTGTTGATGGCGCCGAGGGCGAGGGTGCCGCGGATCTCGCCGGTGGCCGCGGCGACCTCGGCCGCGGCGCGCTCCGCGGCCTCCAGGGACTGCCGGGCCGCGGGCAGGAACGCCTCGCCCGCCGGGGTGAGCCGCACCCGCCTGCTCGTACGGTCGAACAGCCGGGCCCCCAGCTCCTTCTCCAGTTTGGCGATCTGGTGGCTGAGCGCTGACTGGACGACGTGGCAGCGTTCGGCGGCCCGTGTGAAGCCACCGGTCTCGGCGACGGCCACCACGTAGCGCATCTGCTGGAGCTCCATGCGGCCAGCCTAAGCTGATCCATCGCGCAGTGCGATCGTTCGCATGACAAGGATGTGTTGGACTCATCGATGGGCCGGGCCACAGCCTGAACGCATGACCGAAACCGCCGTCCCTCCCCCATCCGCCGACCACCCCGCCACGCCCGCCCCTTCCGCTCCCGGCGCCCCTTCCGCTCCCGGCACCTCCGTGCCCGGCCGGGGCCTGCTGCTCCTGATGGCCGTCGCCACCGGGCTGTCCTGCGCGGGCAACTACTTCGCCCAGCCCCTCCTCGACCTGATCACCCGTGACCTGCACATCAGCACCACGCTCGCCGGTCTCGTGGTGACCGCCTCGCAGACCGGATACGCCCTCGGCCTGCTGCTGATCGTCCCGCTCGGCGACGTGCTCGACCGGCGCCGCCTCGCCGTCGGGCTGCTGGCCGCCACCGCGCTCTTCCTGGCGCTGACCGCCGCCGCGCCCAACGGCCCGCTGCTGCTGGCCGGCACCGTCGCCGTGGCGCTCACGGCGGTGGGCGCCCAGGTCGTCGTCGGCTACGCCGCCGCGCTGGTGCCGGATGAGGCACGCGGGCGGGCCGTCGCCACCGTCATGTCCGGCATCCTGCTCGGCGGGCTGCTGGCCCGCACCGTCTCCGGCGCGCTGGCCGGAGTGGGCGGCTGGCGCACCGTCTACTGGGTCAGCGCGATACCCGTGGCGGTGATGGCCGTCCTGCTGCACCGCTTCCTGCCGCGCGTCCGCCCCACGGCACGGATGTCCTACCCCGCGCTGCTGCGCTCGTCGCTGTCCCTGCTGCGTGAGATGCCGCTGCTGCGGCTGCGCTCCACGCTGGGCGCCCTGTCCCTGGCCTCCTACAGCGTGCAGCTCACCGCCCTGACCTTCCTGCTCGCCCGGCCGCCGTACGGCTGGTCGGAGGGCGGGATCGGACTGTTCGGCCTGCTCGGAGCCGTCGGCGTCCTGGCCATGACCTTCGCAGGGCGGCTGGGCGACCGCGGCTTCGTCCAGTACGTGACCGGCCTCGGCATTGTCACACTCGGCGGCGGCTGGTTGCTGCTGCTCGCCGGCGACCACTCCCTGCTGTGGCTGTCGGTGGGCCTCGTCGCGGTGAACACCGGCCAGCAAGCGGTGCTCAACAGCAGCCAGACGGTGCTGTACGGACTGCGCCCCGAGGCCCGCAACCGCCTCAACTCCGTCTTCATGACCAGCTTCTTCATCGGCGGCGCCACCGGTTCCGCGCTGACGGCCGTGGTGTGGGCGCACAGCGGCTGGAGCGGGGTGTGCCTGCTGGGGGCCGGGCTGGCGGCGGGCGCCCTCGCGATGTGGGGGCTGGAGCGGCTCGGCGCGGCACGGCACACCGCGCACTGACGGCACACACCCCGAGCACCATGTCGGATTTCCCCTTTCTCTCGCCGCTTTCCCACAGCGGCGGAACGGAGTTGAGCACCATGCGCATCGTCGTCTTCGGCGCGGCGGGAAACGTCGGCAGCCGGGTCGTGAACGAGGCCCTCGCACGCGGCCACGAGGTCACCGCCGTCGTCCGCGACCCGGTCCGCTTCCCCGCGCTGCACCCGCGGGCCGCGCACCGGGTGGGCGACGCCGCCGACGCCGGTGACGTGGCGGCCCTCAGCGACGGCCAGGACGTGGTCGTCGGCGCCACCCGCCCGGCCCCCGGCAACGAGGAGGACCTGGTCCTGGCCGCGCGCGGCCTGCTGACCGGGCTCGGCGTCACCGGCGTGCGGCTGCTGCTGGTGGGCGGCGCCGGCAGCCTGTCCGTGCCGGGCACCGGTGGACGGGTCCGGGTGAGCGACGACCCCCGCCACGTCCCCGACCAGTGGCGCCCCATCGCCCGGGCGTGCGAGAGGCAGTACGCCCTGGTGCTGCGGCACGCACCCGCCGGCCTGGACTGGGTGTACGCCGCCCCGCCCGCGCGACTGGAACCCGGCACCCGCACCGGCCGCTACCGCCTCGGCACCGACGAACTCCTGGTCGACGACGCCGGCCGCTCCGCCATCTCCATGGAGGACTTCGCCGTGGCCCTCCTCGACGAGGCCGAACGCCCCGGACACCACCGGAGACGGTTCACGGTGGCGTACTGAGCCGCGCGCAGGGGGGGGCACGACTGTTCCGGCAGCCGCTTGCTGGACGAGCCTCGTCACCGGTCCCACGGGTCCCCGGCTCCTCACGTCGTGCTGAGGATCTTGAGGGCGAGGTCCCGCAGGGGGCGGATGCGAGTACGGGCAGCACCGTTGTGCACGGCGTTGGTGCACACGGCCAGGTACCGGCCGCTGGTGGGGGCGAGGTAGAGGCTGGTGCCGGTCCACCCGTGGTGACAGGCGACCTGTCCTCCGGCGGCGACGATCCATGACAGCCCGCGCTCCAGCCCGGGCTCCATGCGCACGTGCGGCTCCAGGCTGGTGCGCAGCCACCCGCCCATGGGCCCGTCCTGCTGGAGCGAGCGCAGCAGCCACCGCGCAAACGCTGCCAGATCGGCCGCCGTTCCGAAGACGCCGGCGTGCCCGGCGACGCCGCCGAGCAGTGCGGCGTTGTCGTCGTGCACCGCGCCCCAGACGCGCGGGGCGCCCGGGATGCGCCGCTCGGTCGGCGCCACGCCAGGCCCGCGGCCGACGGGTCCGAACCGGGTGGCGCGCAGGCCCATCGTGCGCCACATGCCGGCTGCCAGCTCATCGAGGGGACGACCGTGGACGTGGGAGATCGCCAAGCCGAGGAGGACGTACCCGCGGTTGATGTACCGGTGCTCGCCCGGCACACCCTCCAGCGGCTCACGGCACAGCAGCTCGTGCAGTGGAGCCGTCGCGCCCCGGTACTGGTCCAGACGTGTCGCGGCCCGTAGGCCGCTCGTGTGGGTGAGGAGCTGCCGCACGGTGGCCTCACCGCTCGGCGTCTCTCCGGAGATGGGCGGCAGGAACGCGCGCACCGGGGCGTCCAGTTCCATACGTCCCTCGGCAACGGCGCGTCCGACCAGTGGCCAGGTGGCGACCACCTTGGTCAGCGAGGCGAGGTCGTAGACCGTCGTCTCGTCCGGGGCGGTCTCGCCGATCTCGGGCGAGATGATGCCAGCGGTTAGGATGCGCGGCTGCTCCTGGTCGGCGGTGCCGAAGGCGATGACTCCGCCCGGTGCGGCTCCGTCGTCCACGACGGCAGCGAGGGTTTCGTGCAATCGGGTTGTGTCGGTTTCGGTGAACGCGGTCATGGCCGGGCCTCCGGGATGGTGGTGATGTCGGCTCCCAGCGTGGCCAGGTTGGTCAGCAGGTGGCCGTAGCCGCGCCGGAGGTGGTACATGCCGCGGATCGTAGAAGTTCCCTCGGCTGCAAGGGCGGCGAGCAGCAGAGCTGTGACAGCCCGGATGTCCTCGGCCGCGACATCGGCCGCGCGCAGGCGGGTTGCTCCGTGCACGTGGATGTCCTGGCCGCGGGAGGAGATTTCGGCACCGAACGCGGCCAGGCCGTGGACGTGGGTGTCGCGCTTCGGGTAGATCCGCTCGGTGATGCGGGAGGTGCCGCGGGCCTGGGTGAGCATCGCCGCCAACTGCGGGGCGGTGTCGGTCGGCAGCCCGGGATGCGGCCCCGTGGCCGTTTCCACCGCCCGCAGAACGCCGGCGGTCCGCATGGACACCTCACCATGCCCGTCGGCCAGAAGCACACCGGCGTCGGCGAGCGTGCCGACCAGCCCGTCCGGCAGCTCGGCGCAGGAGATCCCGCCCACCGTGAGGGTGCCCCCGGTGGCTGCTGCGGCCATGAGGAGAGTCGCCGCCTCGATCCGGTCCCCGGCCACCAGGAACGCCCCGCCCTCGATCGGGTCACGGCGGCTCATGACGTGCAGTTCCTGCGGGCCCCACTCGATGTGGATGCCGCGCTCGCTCAGGAAACGCGCGGTCTCGGTGACCTCTGGTTCCACGCGCGGGTGCACGATCCGGCTGCGGCCCCAGGCGCGGGAGGCCAGCAGCAGGGCCGATACGGTCGCGCCCAGACTGGGCCCATACGGGGTGGCCACATCCACCGTGAACGGGCGCACCCCCTGCGGGCAGGCGGCGCGGATGCCGTCCTCCCCGGCGCTGACGGTCGCTCCCGCCGCCTCCATCGCAGCCAGGTGCCGGTCGATGAGCCGGGCACAGAACGCGTCCCCGCCCGGGTACGGGAACCAGACCCGGCCGGTGCGGGCCAGTACGGCGGAGGCGAGCACGCACGTGGTGCGTACCTGCCGCCCCAGCTCGCCGTGGATCTCGGGGTGCAGCGGCCCGTGCGGGGCGACGGTGAATTGCCCGCCGTCCACCGACACGGTCATACCGGCATGGGTGAGGACCTGCGCACACACGCCGGTGTCGAGGATGGCCGGGGCGCCGACCAAGACGAGCGGGCTGTCCACCAGCATGGCTGCGGCGTACAAGTGGAGAGCGATGTTCTTGCTGCCCTGCACCTCGACGCGGCCGGACAGGGGCCGGCCGCCCGTGACGCGTACTGCGGCACCGTTCGCCCCTCCGGGGTGAGGGTGGTTGTCATGGCGCTCACCGCACCCGGGAGCCGGTGGGCAGCACGCCGCCGACCAGAGTGCGCGGGTAGATCACCGTTCCCGGCCCGATCAGGGTTCCCGGAGCCAGCACCGTTCCGGCCGGGAGCGCCACGCCGTCCCCGATCATGGCGCCGAACTTCGTCTGTCCGGTATTGATCCGGCGGCCGTCGAGGGTCACCTCGATCGGCTTGGTGGCCGGTTCGGTCACCGGCCCGCCGTCGCACCGCAGCCCTGTCGTGGTCGCGAAGGCTCCCAGGTTCACGCCCCAGCCCAAGACCGAGTCCCCGACGAACGACGGGTGTTTCATGGAGCAGCCACCCGCCAGGAAACTGCGGGTGATCTCGGCGCCGAACCCGACGGCGCAGTCCGGGCCGACGATCGTGTGGTCGCGCACCAGCGCACCGGCGCAGATCACGGAGCCGGAGCAGACCAGCACCGGGCCGACGACGCGGGCGCCGGCCTCGATCCGAGCGCCCTTCTGCACGATGACCCGGCCGTGGACGTCGGCGCCGGACTCGATGACGCCCCCGCCCGCGGGCAACAGGCCCGCGGACTCCGGATCGTCCAGCGCGAGCGCGACCGCGGCCTTGATGTCGAACACCGAAGCACAGCCCCGGAGAATCTGCGCCACCGGGCCAGGACCGATGCCCTGAAGGTAGTAGGCCGGGGTGAGACGGTCGTCCACCGGTTCAGCGACGCGGCGAGCGGCAGCGGTCAAGGTCGAACGAGACATGGGAGACCTCCCTGAATGCCTGGAGACGCGGCAGCGCGGGACGCGTCCTGCCGCACCTCCACAGCACCGCAGACGGCGCCCCGTCAGCAGCCCGCAGTCCCAGGACTGCAAGCAATTTGCGCGTCATGCAAAAGGGACCGTGATCACGCTGCGTAGCCCTACGATGAAGTCTCCGCCAGCGCCCACCAGGGGGGAGGTTCCGATGCGGCCGGCGACCAGTGCCCGCTTACGGCCCGCGGCAGCGGAGCACGTCGCCCCAGGAGACCTCATCCGCCGAGTGCGACGCGAACAGGGGCTCACTCTGGAGCAATTGGGTGCGATGACGGGATACTCCGCCGCGCAGCTCTCCCGCCTCGAACGCGGACTCGCCCCCATGACGGTGGAAGCCCTGCGTCTCTTCGCGGCCGCTCTCGGCATCCCGCCCCAGTCCACCGGCACCGCCCTCGCCGCCCTGCTCCCGGGCTGTGGCGGACACGGTGCGTCAACTGCCGCATATCCCCGGCTTCCTGCTCCTACGCTGAGAGGCAGGGAGGACGGTGAGAACGTGAGGCGACGGAAGTTCCTGGCCGGCACCGCAGCCGCGATGACGGCCGCCGCCATCCCTCCGGCCGGCACGCCGACCCACGCCGATGACGCGCGGCTGGGCGAGGTACTCGTCTCACGTCTACGGGATGCGATGCTCGGCTTCGGCACACCGGTCCGGACCGAGGACCCGCAGCACCTGGCCACAGAACTCGACCACGCCCACCGGGACTACCGCACCGGCAGTTACTCCAGTCTGGCCGTGCGCCTGCCCCGCCTCCTCAGCACCGCCCACGCGGTCCCGGAGCCGGACCACCTTCTCCTCAGCCGCGGGTATCTCCTCGCCACCCGACTTCTGATCAAACTGGACGAACAGCAGCTCGGGTGGATGGCCGCTGATCGCGCCCGGCACCTGGCGGCGGCCGCTGGCGAACCGCTCGCCGTCGCCGAGTCGGCCCGGCAACTCGCGGTGCTCGCCCGCAAAGCACAATGGCATGACCGGGCACTGACGCTGGCCCTCACCGCAGCGGAGGCGCCGGAGCTGCAGGAGGCCGGCGTACCGGGGACCGCGCTCCGCGGGCTGCTCATCCAGTCGGCCGCCTACACCGCCGCCTGGCAGGGCGACGCCGCCGGGATGCGCGAACTGACCGCTGAGGCCGCCGCCGTCGCCGCCGGCCTTGGTGGTGGCACGCATTACCTCGAGGTCGGCGGATTCAGCCCCACCACGGTGCAGTTGCATCTCGTCTCGGCCGAGAACAGCGCCGGAGATCCGAGCCGGGCCCTCGCCGCGGCGCGAGCCGTCCGCCCGGCCTCCCTGCCCAGCGCCGAGCGACGCGCCCGCCTGTACACCGACATGGCCCACGCGCACCACAGGTGGGGACACCGGGACGCCTGCATCGCCGACCTGCTGGCAGCCGAGCGCTGCGCCCCGCAGGAAATCCACGCACGCCCGGCCGTCCACGCTCTCGTCTCCGGCCTCCTGCTGTCCGGCCGCACCACACCCGACCTGCGGGGGCTGGCGTCCAGGGTCGGAGCCGTGCCCTCCTGATCACCCGGGAGTCCATGGCGGTCGCACACCCGCTCCGGCGTACCCCGTGGCGTACGGGCGGGACACCCTCGGCCGGTGGCGCCCTCAGTCCACCGCCCGCTCCGGCGCCTGCGGCACGCAGCGGCCGTCCTCGGTGCGGTAGTTCCAGCGGGCACCCTCGCGCACCAGTTCCTGGACGGCGGCCACGAAGCGGTCGATGTGGTCGTCGGGGGTGCCCGCGCCGAAGCTGACCCGTACGGCGTTGAGGGACCGTTCGCCGGGGGCCGCCTCGGGGGCGCCGCACTCGCCGGGGGTGTCGCCCTGCCGGCCCAGGAGGGTGCGCAGCAGGGGGTGGGCGCAGAAGAGGCCGTCGCGGACGCCGATGCCGTACTCCGCGGAGAGGGCGGCGGCGAAGTGGGAGCTGTTCCAGCCCTCCACCACGAAGGAGAGGACGCCCACCTGGTCGGCGCCCTCACCGAAGAGGGAGAGCACCTTCACCTCGGGGACGGCTGCCAGGCCGGTGCGCAGCCGGGTCAGCAGTTCCTCCTCGCGGGCCACCAGGCGGTCGAACCCGGCCTCGGTCAGCGTGCGGCAGGCCGAGGCGATGGCGTAGGCGCCGATGACGTTGGGCGAGCCGGCCTCGTGCCGGGCGGCGGTGGTGTGCCACTCCACCTCCACGCCGCCGTCCGCGGTGCGGGCCACCCGGCGGCTGGCGCCCCCGCCCGCCAGGTACGGTTCGGCCTGCCGGAGCCAGTCCGCGCGGCCGGCCAGTACTCCGGCGCCGAAGGGCGCGTACAGCTTGTGCCCGGAGAACGCCACCCAGTCGGCCTCCAGTTCGGTCAGCTTGACGGGGCGGTGCGGGGCGAGCTGCGCCGCGTCCAGGACGAGGCGGGCGCCGTGCCGGTGCGCGGCGCGGGCCAGTTCCCGTACCGGCCACACCTCGCCGGTGACGTTGGAGGCGCCGGTCACGCACACCAGCTTCGGCCCGGCGGGCGCGCCGTGCAGCGCCGACTCCAGGGTGGCGACGGCCTGTTCGGGGGAGCGCGGCGCGTCCAGGTAGGTCACCTCGTGCGAGCGCCACGGCAGCAGGGAGGCGTGGTGCTCCGTCTCGAAGACGAACACCCGGGTGCCCTGCGGGAGGGCGGCGGACAGCAGGTTGAGGGAGTCGGTCGTCGCGCGGGTGAAGACGACCTGGTCGCCCTCGCGGCAGCCGAGGAACTCGGCGACGGCCTGCCTGCTCTGCTCGTACAGCTCGGTCGAGAGCTGGGAGAGGTGGCCGGCGCCCCGGTGGACGCTGCCGTAGTAGGGGGCGTAGGCGGCGATGTCGTCCCACACCCGCTGGAGCGCCGGGGCGCTGGCCGCGTAGTCGAGCGCCGCGTAGGTGACCTCCCCGCCGGTGACGAGCGGCACGCGGACGTCGCGGCCGAGGACGGGAAGCGGGGTGGTGACCTCGGTACAAACGGCATCAACCGGGGCGAAAGCGGCGGTGAACGACATGGCGGAACTCCCGTGGGCAGGACGAGGAACGGTGCGGTACGGCGTGCTGCGGTGACGCACGGGACCGTCGCGGTGGACGGGGCCGTCGCAGGACTGGGTACCGAAAAGGACTGCGTACCGGAAGAGGGGCCGAAAGAAAGCGCACAGAGTTGGCGCCCGCGGCCCTAGCGCATTCGCTTGCTCACGGAAGACTCCCTCGAAGACCAGGACCCCTGGCGAAGAGGGATCCGCGCTTGCCGCAGACCTTGCTGTCCTACGGCCTGGTCATCACCCGGGGCACCCCGCCACGGACGGAGGGTTGCCGGACAGCGGGCCGGGGCCTTCGTCGCTGTCGCTCGTGACCTGCGAGGGAGTATGCCACAGGGGCCGCGCGCGGCACACGGGTCCGTCCGCATCCCGGACAGGACCCCCTCGGCGCGGGGGCGAGAACGCGCCCCACGCGGCGGCAACCGGCCATCACCGCGCCCGAATCCACCGCCGGTGGCCCCCCGCGACGCCCGACTCCCGCGGCGCAGCAGCACTGTCCGTGTCCCTCCCCCCGCTCTGGAGAGCGCTCATGGACCGTCGCCCACTCCTCCGCACCGCTGTCGTCGCGGGCTCCACCACCGCGCTGGGCGGTTTCCCGTGGCGCACGGCCCTCCGTGCTGCCCCAGGGCTTCACCAGCAGGGCGATCGCACGAACCGGCGAGCGCCCGTACTCCTCCAGCCGGCGCGGCGCCGCCAACTCGCCCTCCCACGGCGTCACCTACGAGGTGACGGGACCCTTCCGGGGCTGAAGCGGCGGGTGCCGTCCACCGCCCGCTACCCCGCCTCCCGCAGCGCGCCCTCGGCGGACAGGACCCGGTCGGCCAGGGCCGCCACCACCGACGGGTGCG
>NZ_VJOK01000001.1:1867833-1896812 GCF_013302895.1 Streptomyces albus subsp. chlorinus
GGCGCGGTCCGCGCACGTCGGCGTAGGCGACGCGCACCGTGCGCCCCAGCCGGTCCGCGACCCGTTCCGCGAGCAGGTCCGCCGTCCTGGCACCCGCCGGGTGCCGGGTGCCGTGCGCGACCAGCAGTATGGTCACCGTGCGGCCTCGCAGCCGGCGCCCGGGTCCAGGGCGAGGCGGTAGCCGCGCTTGGTGACCGTCTGCACCACGGCCGGGGCCCCCAGCTGGGTCCGCAGCCGGGCGATCGCGGTCTCCACGGCGTGCTCGTCGCTGCCGCCCTGCGGGAGGTGGGGCAGCAGGTCGGCGCAGGACATCACCTGGCCGGGGTGGCGGGTCAGGGCCCGCAGCAGGGCCATGGGTCCCGGGCTCACCGGCCGCAGCACGCCGTCCAGGACGACGGCGCTGCCCCGCACCTCGACCAGGTGCCCGGCGGCGGGCAGCCGGGGCGCGGTGGCGGGCAGCCGCTCGGCCAGCTTCCGCACCAGGGCGCCGGTGCGGAAGCGGTCGGGCCAGTAGGCGGGGATGTCGCGGGCGAGCAGCGGCGCGGCCGTGACCGGCCCGACGCAGGCGGCCTGGGGGCGCCCGCCGCGCAGGGCGCGGGTGAGCGCGTCGCCCCCGCCGCGCTCCTCGGCGCGGGCGTACAGACCGGCGGCGGCCAGGGCGCTGGTGAAGGTGACCGCGTCCACGCCGCCCGCCTCGATCGCGTCGAGGAGCCGGTCGAGCGGGCCGGGGTCGAGCGGGCCCGTCCACCGGTAGACGGGCACCGGGACGACGTCGGCTCCGGCGGCGCGCAGCGCGTCGAGGAAGTCGCGCAGCGGCTCGCCGTGCAGCTGGACGGCGACGCGCAGGCCCGGGAGGTCGTCGCGGGCCAGCAGCCGCTCCAGCACCTCGGTGGACGACTCGGAGGCCGGCGACCAGGCTTCGCGGAGCCCGGCGGCGCGGAGGGCGCCGCACGCCTTGGGGCCGCGGGCCAGCAGCTCGCCCGCCGCCAGCGCGCCGCGCAGTGCCTCGCCGGTGCCCCAGCCGTCCGCCGCCTCCATCCAGCCGCGGAAGCCGATCCCGGTGGTGGCGACGGTCACCCGGGGCGGGCGGGCCACCAGCTGTGCGGTGGCGGCGCGGAGTTCCTCGTCGTCGGCGAGGGGCACGAGGCGCAGCGCGGGCGCGTGGACGACGTCCGCGCCGCGCCGCTCCAGCAGGGTGCCCAGTTCCTCGGCCCGGCGGGCGGCGGTCACCGCGACGGTGAACCCGGCCAGCGGCGGCACGGGTCTTGTGCGGCTCGGAGACGGTGGGGGCACCGCGGCTCCCTTCGTGTGCGGTGGGGACTGTGGGCTCATCCTCGCCCGGCAGCCGTTTCCACCGTGTTTCCGGCGGGCGTAACCTCGATCACTCCGGCCGTCAGCCGGACGCGGTGGACGGGCAGCCGCACGCCCGGGTCGTCCAGGCAGCGGCCGGTCTCCAGCGCGAAGGTCTCCTTCCCCAGCGGCCCGGTCACCACCGGCACGCCGTCGCGGTCGCCGACGATGCCGTGGCAGATGACGGGTGCCCCGCTGAACGGGTCGAGGTTGCCCAGCGCGTGCACCTCGCCGGTCCGCAGCCGGAAGAGGGCGACGGCCGTTCCGTCGGGCAGCAGCGCGGCGCGGCCCTGTTCGACGGGCAGCGCTTCCAGGCGGCACAGGGGGGTCCACAGGGCGGTGTCGTGGGTGGTGACGGACATGGCGGGCTCACCTTTCCTTGGCTGGAGGGGTCGGGACGGGGAGCAGCACCGGCACCGGCTGCTCCCGCTCGACGGCGAAGGAGATCGCCGGGTCGGGGGTGCCGGGCGCGTTGACGAACGAGGTGAAGCGGGCCAGCTTTTCCGGGTCCTCAAGGACGCCGCGCCACTCGTCGCGGTAGTCGGCCACGTGCCGCTCCATGGCGGCGTCGAGTTCGGCGCAGATGCCGAGGCGGTCGTCCAGGACGACGGCGCGCAGGTGGTCGAGGCCGCCTTCGAGGTCCTCCAGCCAGGCGGCGGTGCGCTGGAGGCGGTCGGCGGTGCGGATGTAGAACATCAGGAAGCGGTCGATGGTGCGTACGAGGGTGTCGTGGTCGAGGTCGGACGCCAGGAGCTGGGCGTGGCGCGGGGTGAAGCCGCCGTTGCCGCCCACGTAGAGGTTCCAGCCCGCCTCGGTGGCGATGATGCCGAAGTCCTTGCTCCGGGCCTCCGCGCACTCGCGGGCGCAGCCGGAGACGCCCGCCTTGAGCTTGTGCGGGGCGCGCAGCCCCCGGTAGCGCAGCTCCAGTTCGACGGCCAGGCCCACCGAGTCCTGGACGCCGTAGCGGCACCAGGTGGAGCCCACGCAGGACTTCACCGTGCGGACGGCCTTGCCGTAGGCGTGCCCCGACTCGAAGCCCGCGTCGGTCAGGCGCTTCCAGACGGCGGGGAGCTGTTCGAGGCGGGCGCCGAGCAGGTCGATGCGCTGCCCCCCGGTGATCTTGGTGTAGAGCCCGAAGTCGCGGGCCACCTCGCCCAGCACGATGAGGCGGTCGGGGGTGATCTCCCCGCCGGGGATGCGCGGGACGACCGAGTAGGTGCCGTTGCGCTGCATGTTGGCCAGGTGGCGGTCGTTGGTGTCCTGGAGGCCGCCGCGTTCGCCGTCGAGGATGTGGGTGCCGCTGTCGCGGGAGGCGAGGATCGCGGCGACGGCGGGCTTGCACACGTCGCAGCCCCGGCCGCGCCCGTGCTCCGCGATCAGCCGCGAGAAGGTGGTGATGCCCCTCGCGGCGACGATCTCGTACAGCTCGGCCCGCGAGTGGTCGAAGTGCTCGCACAGCGCCTTCGACTGCTCGACGCCCGCGGCCTCCAGCAACCGCCCCAGCGCGGGCACGCAACTGCCGCAGCCCGTCCCCGCCTTGGTGCGGGTCTTGAGCGCGGCCACGTCCGCGCAGCCCTGCCCGGTGACGGCCTCGGTCAGCGCGCCCTTGGTGACGGCGTGGCAGGAGCAGATCTGCGCGTCGTCCGGCAGCGCCGCGATCCCCGCCCCGGCCGGGCCGCCCCCGGCGGCGGACTCGGGCGCCAGCAGCGTCGCGGGGTCGGCGGGCAGCGCGCTGCCGACCAGCGGGCGCAGCAGCGGGTACGCGGAGGTGTCGCCGACGAGGATGCCGCCCAGCAGCGTCCGGGCGTCGTCGGAGACCACCAGCTTGCCGTAGGTGGCGGCCACCGGGTCGTTGAGGACGACCTCCAGCGCCCCGGGCGTGGTGGCGTGCGCGTCACCGAACGAGGCCACCCCGACGCCGAGCAGCTTGAGCCGGGTGGCGGTGTCGGCGCCGGGGAAGGTCGCCCCGCCCCCCAGCAGCCGGTCGGCGACGGTCTCCGCCATGGCGTAGCCGGGCGCGACCAGGCCGAGGGTCCGGCCGTCCACGCACGCCACCTCGCCGACCGCCCACACGTGCGGGTCCGTCACCGACCGGCACGCCTCGTCCACCACGACACCGCCGCGCTCCCCCACCGCCAGACCGGCCCGGCGGGCCAGTTCGTCGCGCGGGCGCACCCCGGCGGCGAAGACGACGACGTCGGTCTCCACCCGGGTGCCGTCGCTCAGTTCGACGCCGCACACCGCGCCCGTCGCCGGGTCGGTGACCACCCGCTCGGTCGCCGTCCCGGTGCGGACGGCCACGCCCAGCTCCTCGACCATGCGGCCGAGCAGCGCCCCGCCGCCCTCGTCCAGCTGGACCGCCATCAGATGCGGGGCCGTCTCCACCACCTGGGTGGCCAGCCCCAGCAGCCGCAGCGCGTTGGCGGCCTCCAGCCCCAGCAGCCCGCCGCCGACGACGACACCGCACCCGGTGGCGGAGCCCTCGGCCGCCGCGCGGATGGCGTCGATGTCCTCTAGGGTGCGGTAGACGTAGCAGCCGGGCGCGTCGCTGCCGGGCAGCGGCGGGACGAACGGCCGCGACCCGGTGGCCAGCACCAGCGCGTCATATCCCAGGCGGCTGCCGGACGCGGTGACGACGGCCCGCCGCGCGGTGTCCAGCACGGTCACCGGGTCGCCCGTCCGCACGTCCACGCGGGCGGCGTCGTGCGCGGGCAGCCGCAGGGCCTCCTCGTCGGCGCCGTCGAAGCAGGAGGAGAGCGCCACGCGGTCGTAGGCGGGCCGCGGCTCCTCACCGAGGACGGTGACGTGCCACCCGCCGTCGGTGTCGCGCGCGGTGAGGGCCTCCACCAGCCGGTGGCCGGCCATGCCGTGGCCGACGACGACGAGCCGGCGCGGGCCGGAGCCGGAAGTCCTGGGGTACGTGTCGTTCATGGCGGGTCACCTCGAGGCGGTCGTCACGGGAGGGGCGGGAGGGGCGGCAGGGGTGATCGGCGCGGGGTCCGACAGGTCCGCGGGGTCCGGCCTCGCTGCGGGGTCCGGCACGGCTGTGGGCGCCGACGTGTCCGCGGGGGCCGCCGGGGCGGCCGGGGCGGCCGGGGCGGCCGGAAGGCGAGGGGGCGCCGGGTCGGTCTCGGCCAGCCAGGCGGACAGCTTCTCCACGGCGGTGCGGCAGCCGCCGCAGCCCGTGGTGGCGCGGGTGGCCGCCGCCAGCTCGCGCGGGGAGCGGGCGCCCTCGTGCCAGGCGGAGCGCAGCGCCCCCTTGGTGACGCTGTTGCAGCGGCACACCATCGCGTGGTCGGGCAGCGCCTCCGGACCGCCCGCCGCCTGCGGGGGCAGGGCACGGCCGAGCATGAGGGCGAGCCGGTCGGAGGGCGCGGGGGCACCCTTGTCGAAGAGCTGGACGAGCCCGGCGGCGGCGTCGGGAACGCCCAGCAGGATGGCGCCGGTCACCCGGTCCCCGTGCAGCACCAGCTTGGCGTAACGCTCCCGTGCCGGGTCCTCCAGCCGCAGCACTTCGGGGCCGCCCTCCTCCGCCAGACCGTCGTCCTCCACGAACGGGTCGCCCAGGCAGGCCAGTTCGACGCCGGCGGCCTTGAGCCGGGTGACGCTGGGGGTGCCCGGATAGCGGGCGTGGGGGTCCTCGCCGGTCAGCCGCGCGGCGAGGACGGCGGCCTGTTCCCAGCCGGGCTGGACGAGCCCGGGGCCGGCGTCGGCGCAGTCCCCGAGGGCGTGGATGTCCGGGTCGGAGGTGGTGAGCGCGTCGTCCACGGCGATCCCGGCGGGTCCCACCCGCAGCCCGCACTCCTGGGCGAGCGCCACGTTCGGCCGTGCGCCGGTGCACAGCAGCAGCCCGGCGGCGCGCAGCAGCCCCCCGTCGTCCAGGTGCAGCCCCACCCCCGTCTCCCAGCGCACCGCCGCGACACCGAGCCGCTGCTCGACGCCCGTACGGCGCAGCGAGCGGCCCAGCATCCGGCCTGCCGGGGCGTCCACCTGCCGGTCCATCACGTACGGCGCCGGGTGGACGACGGTGACGGCGACCCCGCGGGCCACCAGCGCCCTGGCCGCCTCCAGACCGAGGACTCCGCCGCCGAGCACCGCGATCCGCGCTCCTAGGGCCCGCGCCCGGTCGGCGAGGCGGCGCAGCCTGCGCGCGTCGGCGAGGGTGCGCAGCGCGGTGACGTCCCGCGCGGGCGCACCGTCGTCCCGGCGCAGTCCGGCCAGCGGGGGGACGGCGGCGTGCGCGCCGGTCGCCAGCACGAGCCGGTCGTAGGGGAGTTGCCGTCCGCCGGCGAGGGTGACGGTACGGACGGCCCGGTCGACGCCGGTGACGGTGGTACCGGTACCGAACCGCTCCCGTTCCCCGCCCCCGGGCCCGAGTCCGTGCCCGTGCCCGTGCCCGTGTCCGTATCCGTGTTGACCGCGTCCGCGTCCGCCTCCGTGTGGACCACGTCCGTGTTCGCGTCCGCGTCCGGCCCCGGCTCCGGTCCCGTGCCCGGCCGCACCGCCGTCCCCGTGACCGTCCCCACGACCTGCCCCGTGCTCGCGCCCAGCCGCGCCCTTGCCACCGGCCTCTTCCCGGAGGCCGAGGTCGTCCCCGTCCCGCGGGCCGAGGTCGTCCTCCGTCAGCGCACCGGACAGCAGGCCCGGCAGCAGCACCCGGTTGTAGCCGCCGACCGGCTCGTCGCCCAGGACGGTCAGCCGCACCCGCCGGCCCAGCGGATCGCGGCGGCGCACCTCCTGGCACAGCCGCGCACCGACCATCCCGTTGCCGACGACCAGCACCCTCGTCACCCGGCTCACGCGGCCTCCCCGCTCCCGCCCCGCACGGCCGGTTCCCCGTTCGCGGCGGACCCGGCGCCGTCGGCCCGCTCCAGCCGTACGGCGCACAGCTTGAACTCCGGCATCCGGCTGACCGGGTCGAGCACCGGGTTGGTCAGCGCGTTGGCCGCGCCCTCGCCGGGGAAGTGGAAGGGCAGGAAGACGGTGTCGGGCCGCAGGCTCGGCACACAGCGGGTGCGGGCCAGCACGCTGCCGCGCCGCGAGACGACCCGCGCGGTCTCCCCCTCGGCGAGCCCCGCCCGGCGTGCCGTGTCCGGGTGCACCTCGACGTGGACCTCGGGCACGGCGGCGGCCAGCTCGGGCACCCTGCGGGTCTGCGCCCCCGACTGGTAGTGCTCCAGCAGCCGTCCTGTTGTGGCGTACAACGGGTGGGCGGCATCGGGCAGTTCCCCGGCGTCCCGGTGCTCCACGGGCAGGAACCTCGCCCGCCCGTCGGGATGCGCGAACCGCTCCAGGAACAGCCACGGGGTACCGGCCCAGGAACCGGAACCGGAAGCGGGACCGGAACCGGAAGCGCTGTGAGTGCTGGTGCCGGTGCTGGTGCCGTACGCCTCGGCAGGCGCCGCGCCGGGCGGGGCTCCGGGCGCCGTTCCCGGGGCCGGGTACGGGAAGGCCGTTCCCGGGGCCGGGTCCGGGACCGCTCCGGTGTCCGCGCGCCGTACGGGCCAGTGCACCGCCGTGCCGGCTTCCAGCAGTTCCGGTGCGGCGCCCGCGTAGTCGGCGGTTCCGCCCTCGGTGGCGCGGCGGATTTCGGCGAAGACCGCGTCGGGGTCGGTGGGGAACTCCTCGGGCGACCGGCCCAGCCGGACCGCCAGCCCGCGCAGCACCTCCAGATCGGTCCGGACGCCCGGCGGCGGCGCCTGCGCGGCCCGCCGCCGCAGGACGCGGCCCTCCAGGCTGGTCATCGTGCCCGTTTCCTCGGCCCACATGGTGACCGGCAGCACCACATCCGCCAGCTCGGCGGTCTCGGAGCGGACGAAGTCGGCGACGACGAGCGTCTCCAGCGCCCGCAGCCGCTCACCCGCGCGGCGCGAACGCGGCGCCGAGACCGCCGGGTTGGAGCCCATCACCAGCAGCGCGGCCGGGCCCTCGGGGGTGCCCAGCGCGTCCAGGAGTTCCCAGGCGCTGCGTCCGGGCCCGGGCAGCGAGTCGGCCGGTACGCCCCAGACGCGGGCGATGTGCGCCCGGTCGGCCGGGGCGGAGATGTGCCGGTAGCCGGGCAGTTGGTCGGCCTTCTGCCCCATCTCGCGGCCGCCCTGTCCGTTGCCCTGGCCGGTGAGGCAGCCGTAGCCGGAGCCGGGGGTGCCGGGCAGGCCGAGGGCGAGGGCCAGGTCGATCCAGGCGGCGACGGTGTCGGTGCCCTTGCTGTGCTGTTCGACGCCGCGCCCGGTCAGGATGTGCGCGCGGCGGGCGCGGGCCAGTACGGCGGCGGCCCGGCGCAGGTCCGCCGCCGCCACTCCGGTCAGCCGCTCCGTGCGCTCCGGCCACCAGCGTGCCGCGCACCGCCGTACCTCCTCCCAGCCCACGGTCCGCCGCGCGCGGTAGGCGCGCCGCCGGGGCGTGTCCAGGTGGCCCTCGGTCAGGGCGACGTGCAGCAGCCCGAGTGCCAGCGCCAGATCGGTGCCCGGCGCGGGCTGGAGGTGCAGCCCGCCGGCGTCGAGTGCCGCCTCGGCGGTGGCCGTGCGGCGCGGGTCGACCACGATCAGCCGTGCGGGGTCGAGGTGGCCCATGAGCGGCGGCATGGTCTCCGCCGGGTTGGCGCCGGCGAGGACGACGGCCTCGGAGGCGTCCAGGTCGGTGACGGGGAACGGCAGCCCCCGGTCCAGGCCGAAGGCCCGGTTGCCGGCCGCGGCGGCCGACGCCATGCAGAACCGGCCGTTGTAGTCGATCTGCGAGGTGCCGAGCGCGACCCGGGCGAACTTGCCGAGCGCGTACGCCTTCTCGTTCGTCAGCCCGCCGCTGCCGAAGACGGCCACGGCGTCCGGCCCGCGCCGGGCGCGCAGCGCGCGGAAGCGCCGCGCCACCAGACCGAGCGCCTCGTCCCAGGAGGCCGTACGCAGCGGCTCGCCCTTCGCGTCCCGTACCAGCGGGGTGGTCAGCCGGTCGGGGGAGGTCAGCAGGCGGGCGGCCGTCCAGCCCTTGCGGCACAGGCCGCCCCGGTTGGTGGGGAAGTCGCGCGGGGTGACGGTGAGGCCGCCGGCGTCCGGGCCGGGCGTGAGGGTCATGGCGCACTGGAGTGCGCAGTAGGGGCAGTGGGTGGCGGTTCCCCCGGTCACGACCGCATCTCCCGCGCCCGCGCCCGCTCCCGCGTACGCCCCCGTGGCACGTCGTTCCGCCGACTCTCCCGTGGTACGTCCTCCCGCCGGCTCTCCCGCGGTGCGGCGGCCGGAGCGGAGGACGGCCCTCCGTCCGCTCCCGCGTCCAGCCCCCCGTCCGGTCCCGCGTCCGGTCCGCCGTCCAGCCCCCCGTCCAAGCGGCCTGCTCCAGCGGCGGGACGCGCGCGCCCGGCGGCGGGGCGCCGCAGATACGCCGCCCAGGTCACCGCGACGCACACCCCGTAGAACAGGAGGAAGGCGGCGATGGCGGCGCGGGCGTCGCCCGTCATCCGGTACGACTCGCGGAAGGCGAGGTTGATGCCGACCCCGCCCAGCGCCCCCACCGCGCCGGAGACGGCGATCGCGGCCCCGGACGACCGCCGCGCCTCGGCGCGGGCCGCCTCCGGATCGTGCCCGGCCTCCACCGCGTCGGCGGCGCGCGCCGCGTACCGGGCGGGGATCATCTTGTACGTCGAGCCGTTGCCCAGCCCGGTGAGGACGAACAGCACCACGAAAGCGGCCACGAAGGCGGCGAACGAGCCGGCGGTGGCGGCGGCCAGCGCCCCGGCCGCGCCGCACGCCAGCGCGAGGAACATCCACGCGGTGACCCGCGCCCCGCCGAACCGGTCGGCCAGCCGCCCGCCCAGCGGCCTGCTGAGCGATCCCAGCAGCGGGCCGAGGAAGGTGAGCGCGGCGGCCTGCGCCGGGCTCTTGCCGAAGTCGTTCTGAAGCACCAGCCCGAAGGCGAACCCGAAGCCGATGAACGAGCCGAACGAGCCCACGTACAGCAGGGAGACCGTCCAGCAGTGCCGGTCCCGCAGGGCCGCGCGGTAGGCGCCGTAGTCGGTCGTCCCGGTGGCGAGGTTGTCCATGCGGCGGTGCGCCAGCAGCGCGGCCAGCAGCAGCGCCGGGACGAATAGCACGGGCAGCGCCTCCGGGTGCGCGGCCCCGGCCGTGGCCGCCACCAGCAGCCCGAGGAGCTGCACCGTGGCGACGCCGAGGTTGCCGCCCCCGGCGTTCAGCCCGAGCGCCCAGCCCTTCTCCCGCTCCGGGAAGAACCGGTTGATGTTGACCATGGACGAGGCGAAGTTGCCCCCTCCCGCGCCCGCCGCCGCCGCGCACAGCAGCAGCACCCACAGCGGCGTGTCCGCACGCCGCACCAGCACGGCCGCCAGCGCCACGGGCACCAGCAGGACCAGCGCGGAGAACACCGTCCAGGTGCGGCCGCCGAACCGGGTGACGGCGAACCCGTAGGGCAGCCGCAGCAGCGCGCCCACCAGCGAGACCACCGACACCAGCAGGAACTTGTCGTCGGCCGACAGGGCGAAGCCCCGCGCGGGCGTCATGAACAGCACCAGCACCGACCACAGGCTCCAGACGGCGAACCCCACGTGCTCGGCGAACACCGAGAGCCACAGGTTCCGCCGCGCGATGCGACGCCCCTGCCCGGCCCAGAAGTCCGGGTCCTCCGGCTCCCACCGGGTGATCCACCCTGCGCTCACGTCGGCCTCCTGTCCGATCGACGGAACCCCGACGCTAGGAAGCCCCTGTTACCGCTTCCGTGTCCGCACGTAACACCCACGAAAGCGACTGCTCACGCGGCGGAGGGTGCCGGTGTGAGGGGCCTGGACGGGGCGGGGACACCCCCACGGAGCGATGAATAACGGCGCTCCGGGTGGTCTGTATGGACAGGCTCCGTGCGAGACCCGCACCCGGTGACCAGGAGGTCGCACCATGCAGCAGCCGCAGAAGATCAAGACGTTCCTCTGGTACGACAAGGAGGCGGAGGAGGCCGCCGAGTTCTACACCTCCCTCTTCGACGACTCCCGCATCGTCGGGACCACGCACTACGGCGAGGCCGGGCCCGGCGAGCCCGGCTCCGTGATGACCGTCGACTTCCAGCTGGCGGGACAGCGGTTCGTCGCGCTCAACGGCGGCCCCGAGTTCACCTTCACCGAGGCCGTCTCGCTCCAGGTGGACTGCGACTCCCAGGAGGAGGTGGACACGCTCTGGGAGAGGCTCACGGCCGACGGCGGCCAGGAGGGGCCCTGCGGCTGGCTCAAGGACAGGTACGGGCTCTCCTGGCAGATCGTCCCGCGCCGCCTGCTCGAACTCCTCGGCAGCGAGGACGAGACGCGCGCCGCGGCCGTCACCCGCGCCATGCTCACCATGAGAAAGCTCGACATCCCCACCCTGGAGGCCGCCGCCGGCCGATGACCGCGCCTGCCTGGTCCACACCTCGCGGGGCGGGACGAGCGCCCACGGACAGCAGCGGCACGGGGCGCGGGTACCCCGCGGGGTGCGCGGGACCCCGCGCCGTCAGGCGCGGTGGGTCGCGGTGATCCAGCGGTCGAGGGCCGCACGCGCGGCCCCGGAGTCGATGGACTCGGCGGCCGCCCGCATGCCGGCGGCGAGCTGCTCGGCCAGCGGCCCCTCCCCGGGGGAGAGCGCCACCAGCGCGGCGGCGGAGTTCAGCAGCACGGCGTCCCGTACGGGCCCGCGCTCCCCGTCGAGCAGCCGCCGCGCGACATCCGCGTTGTAGGCCGCGTCGGCGCCGCGCAGGGCCTCGACGGGTACGAGTCCGACGCCGACGTCGCGCGGGTCGAAGCTCTCCTCGCGCACGGTGCCGTCCCGTACCACCCACACGGTGGAGGTCGCCGTGGTCGTCAGCTCGTCCAGTCCGTCGTCCCCGCGGAAGACCAGCGCGGAGGAGCCGCGGGCGGCCAGCACGCCGGCGATGATCGGCGCCATCCGCGCGTCGGCGACGCCGGTCGCCTGGGCGCGGACGCGGGCGGGGTTGGTCAGCGGGCCGAGGAAGTTGAAGGGGGTGGGGATGCCCAGGTCCTTGCGGGCCGAGGCCACATGCCGCAGCGAGGGGTGGAAGCGCACCGCGAAACAGAAGGTGATGCCCGCCTCGGCCGCCACCTCGGCCACCCGCTCGGGGCTCAGCTCCAGGTCGACGCCGAGCTTCTCCAGCACATCGGAGGCGCCGCTGGCGCTGGAGGAGGCCCGGTTGCCGTGCTTGACGACCTTCACACCGGTGCCGGCGACCACGATCGCGGACATGGTCGAGATGTTGACGGTCCTGGCCCGGTCGCCGCCGGTGCCGACGATGTCCACGGCGGGCCCGGGCACCTCGATGGTCCGCGCGTGCCCGTACATCGCCCGGACGAGGCCGGAGATCTCCTCGACGGTCTCGCCCTTGGCCCGCAGCGCCACCGCGAACCCCGCGATCTGCGCGTCGGACGCCTCGCCCCGCATGATGCGGTCCATGGCCCACGCGGTGGCGTCCTCGCTGAGGTCCTCGCCGGCCAGCAGCGCGCTCAGCACGTCGGGCCAGGTGTGCGCCGCCATGGTGTCGCCTCCGGCGGGGGTAGCAGCGCTCATGGGAACCACATCCTGGCAGTAGACCGACGTGAATGGTGCCGCCACCCTATCGACTCCGCGGGGTGCCACGGCCGCCAGTTCACCGGGTGGGACCGCCGGTGTGCGCGCCGTTCCCGCCGGGCGCGGGCGCCCATGCGGAAGGGGCCCGCGGGACGTGCCCGCGGACCCCTTCCGCTGTGGCGGTGTCAGCTGTCAGCAGCTGCGGTCAGTGGTGCCCGTGGCTGCTCTCGATCTCGCGGTACTCCTCGCGCGTGGGCTTGGGGATCTGCCCCGATTCGCCGTAGTAGCCCTTCGAGAGGCGGGCCCGCAGCTTCTGGCCGCGGGTGAGCTTCCGCTCGACCCCGTTCTCGTCGGTGCGGGGCCCGATCTCCAGGGGCGCGTACTGGTCGTGCGCCGTGAGCGTGTGCAGCTGCTCCTGGGACAGCGGCTCGTGGATCTCCACGAACTCACCGTGCGGCAGCCGCTTGATGGTGCCGGTCTCCCGCCCGTGCAGGACCTTCTGCTTGTCCTTGCGCTGGAGGCCCAGGCAGACACGCCTGGTGATCATGAAGACCACGACCGGCAGGACGAAGAACGCCACCCGCACGAACCAGGTGATCGCGTTGATCGACAGGTGGAAGTGCGTCGCCCACAGGTCGTTGCCGCCGCCCACCAGGAGCACGAAGTACCAGGCGATCCACGCGGCACCGAACGCCGTACGGGTCGGTGCGTTGCGCGGCCGGTCGGCGATGTGGTGCTCCCGCTTGTCGCCGGTGACCCACGCCTCGATGAAGGGGTAGACCGCGATCGCGACGAGCACCAGCGGGAAGACGATCACCAGCGGGATGGCCACGCCGAGCACCAGCGTGTGACCCCAGAAGTCGACCTCCCACCCGGGCATCACCCGGATGAGGCCCTCGGAGAAGCCCATGTACCAGTCGGGCTGCGCGTTCGTGGAGACCTGGTCGGGCCGGTAGGGGCCGAGCACCCAGATCGGGTTGATGGTGAACAGCGCCGCGATGGCCGCGATGACACCGAAGACCAGGAAGAAGAAGCCTCCGGCCTTGGCCATGTAGACCGGCAGCAGCGGCATGCCGACCACGTTGGTGTTCTTGCGGCCTGGGCCCGCGAACTGGGTGTGCTTGTGGTAGAAGACCAGGATCAGGTGCGCCACCAGCAGCCCGAGCATGATGCCCGGCAGCAGCAGGATGTGGATCGAGTAGAACCGCGCCACGAAGTCGTCGCCGGGGAACTCACCGCCGAAGAGGAACATCGACAGGTACGTGCCCACGATCGGCACGGACAGGATCGCGCCCTCCATGAAGCGGACACCGGTGCCGGAGAGCAGGTCGTCCGGCAGCGAGTAGCCGGTGAAGCCGGTGAACATGCCCAGCACGAAGAGCAGGAACCCGAAGACCCAGTTGACCTCGCGCGGCTTGCGGAACGCCCCCGTGAAGAAGACGCGCATCATGTGCACGAACATCGCCGCGAGGAAGATCAGCGCCGCCCAGTGGTGGATCTGCCGCACCAGCAGACCGCCGCGCACGTCGAAGCTGATGTCCAGCGTCGACTTGAACGCCTCCGACATCTGCACGCCCTGCATCGGCGTGTAGGAGCCGTGGTACTCCACCTCGTTCATCGACGGGTGGAAGAACAGCGTCAGATAGACACCCGTCAGGATGATGATGATGAAGCTGTAGAGCGCGACCTCACCCAGCATGAAGGACCAGTGGTCCGGGAAGATCTTGCGCATGTTGGCCTTGGCGAGGCTGTAGATGCCCAGCCGCCCATCGGCCCAGTCGGCGACCCGCTCCCCCGCGGGCGCCTTCTTCTTGCCCTCGGCAGCCGAGCTGCCCTGGGTCTCGCTTGCTGTACTCATCCGCGCTCCCAGAAGGCCGGACCGACGGGCTCCTCGAAGTCGCCCTGCGCCTCGAGGTAGCCGTCCTTGTTGACGCTGATGTTGAGCTGCGGCAGCGGGTGGCCGGCCGGCCCGAAGAGCACGCGCCCGGCGTCGGCCAGGTCGAACGTCGACTGGTGGCACGGGCACAGGACGTGGTGGGTCTGCTGCTCGTAGAGGCTGACGGGGCAGCCGACGTGCGTGCAGATCTTCGAGAAGGCGACGATGCCCTCGTGCGACCAGTCCAGCTCCCGCTTGTCCTTGATGTCCTCCGGCTCCAGCCGGACGAGCATCAGGGCCGCCTTGGCGATCTCGTTCTGGAAGTCCTCGTCGTGGTGCTCCAGGCCCTCGGGACGGGCGAAGGTGAGCGAACCGACGGCGATGTCCTCGGGGCGGAGCGGCTCGTTGGTGTTCTCGTTGACGAGCAGCTTGCCCTTCTTCCAGGCGGTGTGCCGCAGCTTGTCCTCGGGCAGCGGACCCAGGTCACGCAGCAGGACGACACCGGAGAGCGGCACCAGGGCCACCGCGCCGAACATCGTGTTGCGGATCAGCTTCCGGCGCCCGATCGCGGACTCCTTGGCACCCTGCTTGAAGTCCGCGATGACCTTCTCGCGGACCGCGGGCTCGGCCGCGATGGGGTGCCGCTCGTCGACCATCTCCTCGTCGGACATCAGCGTGCGGGCCCAGTGGACCGCGCCGGCGCCGATGCAGAAGAGGGCCACGCCGAGGGTGAGACCGAGCGCGAGGTTCAGCGCGCTGACGTGCCCGAGCGGCCAGACATAGATGATCTTGTCGATCGGGAAGGCCACGAAGGAGGCGATGAAGCCGACCGTGGCCAGCATGGACAGGGTGAAGAGGAAGGCCACGGCGCGCTCGGAGCGCTTGGCGGCCCGCTCGTCGATGTCCTGGATGCGGTGCTCGTGGGGCGGCAGCCCCGGGTCGGCGAACGGATCGTCCTTGCGCGCCAGCTCGCCGTGGCTCTTGTCCTGCGCACCGGGCAGGTTCTCGTCTGACACGTTCTCGTGTGGTCCAGTCTCGCTACTCATGACTTCTTGGCCTTTGCGGTCCGAGCGGCGACCCAGACGGCCACGGCCACCAGCGCGCCGATACCGAAGATCCACGCGAACATGCCCTCGGCCACGGGGCCGAAGCCGCCGAGCTTGAACCCGCCGGGGCTCTCGGACTTGTCGCTGTTGACCGTCTTCAGATAGCCGACGATGTCCCGCTTGTCCTTCTCGGGCAGCGCACCGTCGGTGAAGGACGGCATGTTCTGCGGCCCCGTCTGCATGGCCTCGTAGATGTGCTTCTCGGAGACATCGCCGAGGTCGGGCGCGAACTTGCCGTGCGTGAGGGCACCGCCCTCGCCGGTGAAGTTGTGGCACTGCGAGCAGTTGGTGCGGAAGAGGTCCCCGCCCCGGGCGACATCGGCACCGCTCGGGTCGTACATCTCCTTGGTGGGCTTGGTCGGGCCCGAGCCCAGCGAGGCGACGTACGCGGCGAGCTGGTTGATCTCGTCCTGGCTGTAGATCTTCTTCTTCCGCGGCACCTGGGCGCCGGGCTGCTGGGCCGGCATGCGGCCGGTGCCGACCTGGAAGTCCACCGCCGCGGCCCCGACACCGACCAGGCTGGGACCGTCGCTGGTCCCCTGGCCGCCGGTTCCGTGGCAACTGGAGCACCCGGTGGCGTAGAGCTTCTTGCCCTCCTCGATGGCGAGGGACTTACTCGACTCCTGCTCGGCCTTGGCCTCACCCGCGGGAGCGAACGCGGTGTACAGCCCCCCGGTGGCCGCCAGCGCGAAGAGTAGAACGACAAGCGCCGCCAGCGGATGGCGCCGTCGTGCGGAGAGCTTTTTCACGGATTACCCCGGTGTCAGGATCTTCTCGTCGATGCAGTGTCTGTCCGTCTGTCCGTCTGTCCGCCCGCCCGCGCGGTACGGAGCGCGGCGGTGCCGCGCCCGTGCGGTTACCGGATCAGGTAGATCGTGGCGAAGAGGCCGATCCAGACGACATCGACGAAGTGCCAGTAGTAGGACACGACGATGGCGGCGGTGGCCTGGTGGTGCGTGAACCGCCTGGCCGCATAGGTGCGCCCCAGGACGAACAAGAAGGCGATGAGGCCGCCTGTCACGTGCATCCCGTGGAAGCCGGTGGTCAGGTAGAACACCGATCCGTACGGACTCGAGGAGAGCGAGGTGCCCTCCTTGACCAGTTCCGTGTATTCGAAGACCTGGCCGCCGATAAAGATCGCACCCATGATGAAGGTGACGATGAACCACGCACGGAGCTTCTTCACGTCCCCCCGCTCGGCAGCGAAGACGCCGAGCTGACAGGTGAGGGAGGAGAGCACCAGGATCGTGGTGTTCGTCGCCGAGAACGGAAGGTTCAGCTCGGAGGCGTGCTCCTTCCAGTAGTCGGCGCCGGTCACCGACCGGAGGGTGAAGTACATCGCGAAGAGGGCCGCGAAGAACATCAGCTCGGAACTCAGCCAAATGATGGTTCCGACACTGGTGAGGTTCGGCCGGTTGACCGACGGGTGCGCGTGCCCGGTTTCTACTGCTGTTGCTGTCGCCACGACCGACATTATGTCGGTCGCTTATCCCGGCCTCACTTCGGGGGGTCCCGTTCGGTGTGTTGGTACCGCCGACCGCCGCCGTGCCCTGCGCCGACGCGCACCGCACGGCCCGCGGGGCGGCCCGCACACCACCCCGTACGGCCCGGTACGGGCACGGTCGGACCGGTGTTGACGGTGCGTCGGAGGGAGTAGCATCCGAGCCCAGCGGTTCACCCGACACACGACGCGGAGGAACGATGCAGCCGACCGCCACGGTGCTGGTCTACAGCGACAACGCCACCACCCGCGAACAGGTGCGGCTCGCGGCCGGGCGCAGGCCCGCCTCCGACGTGCCCGAGGTCCGCTATGTGGAGTGCGCCACGCTGCCCGCGGTCCTGGCCACGCTGGAGGAGCGGCACGTGGACGTGTGCGTGCTGGACGGGGAGACGGCCCCGGCGGGCGGGATGGGTGTGTGCCGCCAGATCAAGGACGAGATCTTCGACTGCCCGCCCGTGCTGCTGCTGATCGGCAGGCCGCAGGACGCCTGGCTGGCCACCTGGAGCAGGGCCGAGGCGACCGTCTCGCACCCGGTTGACCCGGTGGCGCTGGCCGACGCGCTGGCCGGCCTGCTGCGGGAGCGGGCGGCCAAGGGAACCCTCGCGCGGGCCTGAACCAGGCCCCGTCCGGCTGCCGGTCCGCTCCAGGTCCGGTCCGGCCCGCCACCGCTTACGATGCCGTGCGCCCGCCTGTCCTCCTTTTGGGGGACAGGCGGGCGCGTCCTGTGTGTCACACCTGGGGGCGCAGGCGCGCGGCGTCCGCGGGGCCGCCGCCCTCGGGCCTGCCGCCTTCGACGGCACTGCCCGCACGCCACTTCTTCCAGTCCAGGTTCCAGTCGCCGAAACCGTTGCCGAAGGGGGCCATGGTCTCCCCCGCGGTGTTGACGTGCTGCACGATGTCGCCCTGGTGGACGGTGTCGAAGAACCACTTGGCGTTCGCGCTGCTCATCCCGGTACAGCCGTGACTGGTGTTCGAAACGCCCTGGGAGCCCACCGACCAAGGGGCTCCGTGCACGTACTCGCCGCTGTTGGTGAGGCGGGTGGCCCAGTGGACGCCGAGGTCGTAGAAGTCGGAGGCGCCGATGCTGGCGCTGGTCATCCGCACGTACGGCTCCTTGGTGAGGATCACCTTGATGCCGTTGCGGGTCTCGTAACCCGCCTTGCCCGTGGTGATGGGGATCGTGTGGATGGTCCTGCCGTTCTTCCTGACCGTCATGCGGAGCGAGGAGGCGTCCGCCACCGCGACTATGCGGTCACCGGTTCTGATCCGGACGGGTTTCGCCTTCCCGCCGTAGAGACCCTTGCGCACCTTCAGCCCTTTGAGTGAAGAGCGGAGCGTGATGGTGGCGTGCGCGGGCCAGTAGGTGCGGGGCCGGTAGTGCAGCTCCTTGCTGTCCACCCAGTGCCAGGAGCCCTCCACGCGGGGCCTGGACTCCACCTTCAGGGCCCGCTCGACCAGCTCGCGCTGCTCGGGCTTCTTGACGGGGCGGCTCAGCTGCGCCGTGAGGGGCATGCCGACACCGTAGGTGCCGTTGTCCGGGCCCAGCTTGACGTCGAGGTGCTCGGACGCGGACCTGGTCTCGAAACGCAGTGTGCGCCGCCCTGGAGCGCCCTCGCCGTTCTCCGTGGAGACCTGGACGGTGTAGCGGGCGCCGGCTGCCAGGGGGCCGGTGCTGCGCCAGGTCCTGCCGTCCGCGGACAGCTCGCCGGGGACCACGCGGCCCGCGGCGTCGGTGGCGAAGACGTCGGTGAGGGTGTCGCCGTTCTCGGAGGCGACCTTGAGCGGCTTCTCGGGATCGACACCGGTGCTGTCGGCACCGGTGCTGACGGAGACGGCGTCGGTGGCGTCGTAGGGGGCGGAGGTGAGCCGGTCCCCGCCGCTGTCGCCCGTTCCGCAGGCGGCGAGGCCCACGGTCAGGGGAGCCAGCAGCAGGGCGCAGCTCTTGACCGCCCGGCGCTTGGTCGTACGGGACAGGAGACGGGGGGATATGACCCCCTGCGGAATCGCGGTGTGCGGCCTGTGACTCATGTGCCCAAAATATGAAGAATCGTCAATTCGGGCGCGCTGGGTGCGTACAAACGGGTCGGCCCCCCGGAGTGTCGGGGGGCCGGTCCTTGCTCTTCGGTTGTGTACGTGCTCCGGGGCGGCCGACGCCTACTGGGTGCGGTTCTGCCCGTGGTAGTACTCGAACACCCAGCCGAACAGGCCGATCAGCAGCAGCGGTGCCGAGACGTACACCAGCCACCAGCCCAGCGCCACGCCCAGGAAGGCGAAGGCGCCACCGAGGCCGAGGGCGAGCGGCTGCCAGCTGTAGGGACTGAAGAAGCCCAGCTCACCGGCGTCGTCCGCGACGTCGGCGTCCTTCCTGTCCTGCGCCCCGGTGTCGACCCGGCGCGCGGTGAAGGCCAGGTAGTAGCCGATCATGATCGACAGGCCGAAGGCCAGGAAGAGGCCCGTGGTGCCCACCGGCTCCTTCGACCAGAGCCCGTAGGTGATGGCGACCGCCAGCAGGAAGACCGACAGCCACAGGAACATCTTGCCCTGGATCTTCACTTCCCGGCCTCCTTGCTGCCGGCGAGCGCCTTCTCGTCCCGGTCCACGTTCTCCAGCTCGTCGAGCGCCGCGATCTCCGGGTGGTGCAGATCGAAGGCCGGGGATTCGGAGCGGATGCGGGGCAGGGTGAGGAAGTTGTGCCGCGGGGGCGGGCAGCTGGTCGCCCATTCGAGCGAGCGGCCGTAACCCCACGGGTCGTCGACCTCGACCTTCTTGCCGTACTTGTGCGTCTTCCAGACGTTGTAGAAGAACGGCAGCATCGACATGCCCAGCAGGAACGAGCTGATCGTGGAGATGGTGTTCAGCGCGGTGAAGCCGTCGGCATGCAGGTAGTCGGCGTACCGGCGCGGCATGCCCTCGGCCCCCAGCCAGTGCTGCACCAGGAAAGTGCCGTGGAAGCCGATGAACAGCGTCCAGAAGGTGATCTTCCCGAGCCGCTCGTCCAGCATTTTCCCGGTGAACTTCGGCCACCAGAAATGGAATCCGGCGAACATCGCGAAGACCACGGTGCCGAAGACGACGTAGTGGAAGTGCGCGACGACGAAGTACGAGTCGGAAACGTGGAAGTCCATCGGCGGAGAGGCGAGGATGACGCCCGTCAGACCACCGAAGGTGAAGGTGATCAGGAAGCCGATCGTCCACAGCATCGGTGTCTCGAAGGACAGCGAGCCCTTCCACATCGTGCCGATCCAGTTGAAGAACTTCACACCTGTCGGCACGGCGATCAGGAACGTCATGAACGAGAAGAACGGCAGCAGCACGCCGCCCGTCACGTACATGTGGTGGGCCCAGACCGTCACCGACAGACCGGCGATGGCGATGGTGGCGCCGATCAGGCCGATGTAGCCGAACATCGGCTTACGGCTGAAGACCGGGATGACCTCCGAGACGATGCCGAAGAACGGCAGCGCGATGATGTACACCTCGGGGTGGCCGAAGAACCAGAACAGGTGCTGCCACAACAGCGCACCACCGTTGGCCGCGTCGAAGACGTGGGCCCCGAATTTGCGGTCCGCCTCCAGGGCGAACAGCGCGGCGGCCAGCACCGGGAAGGCGAGCAGCACCAGCACGCCGGTGAGCAGCACGTTCCAGGTGAAGATCGGCATGCGGAACATCGTCATGCCGGGGGCGCGCATGCAGATGATCGTGGTGATGAAGTTGACCGAGCCGAGGATCGTACCGAAGCCGGAGAGGGCCAGACCCATGATCCACATGTCGGCGCCGACGCCCGGCGAGCGGACCGCGTCCGAGAGCGGCGAGTAGGCGAACCACCCGAAGTCGGCCGCGCCCTGCGGGGTGAGGAAGCCGCCCACGGCGATGAGCGAGCCGAAGAGGTAGAGCCAGTAGGCGAACATGTTCAGCCGCGGGAAGGCCACATCGGGCGAGCCGATCTGGAGCGGCATGATCCAGTTGGCGAAGCCGCTGAACAGCGGGGTGGCGAACATCAGCAGCATGACGGTGCCATGCATGGTGAACGCCTGGTTGAACTGCTCGTTCGACATGATCTGCATGCCGGGGCGGGCGAGTTCGGCGCGCATGAAGAGCGCCATGATGCCGCCGATGATGAAGAAGACGAACGAGGTGATCAGGTAGAGGCTGCCGATCACCTTGTGGTCGGTGGTCGTCAGCCACGAGACCACGATCTGTCCGCGGCTCTTACGGCGCGAGGGGGTTGTCGCCGGTTCCGTGTCGGCGGCGGCACCCTGGGGTTCGTTGAGGATGCTCACGGGTTATTCGTCTCCGCATTCTTGGCCCCGCCCGTGGTGGCGGTGCCCGCCGGGATGTAGCCGGTCTGGCCCTTCTTCGCCAGATCCTCCAGGTGCTTCTGGTAGCGCTCCGGGGAGACGATCTTCACGTTGAAGAGCATCCGGGAGTGGTCGACGCCGCACAGCTCGGCGCACTTGCCCCGGTAGGTGCCCTCCTTGTTGGGGGTCACCTCGAAGCGGTTGACATGGCCCGGGATGACGTCCTGCTTCATGAGGAAGGGCAGGACCCAGAAGTCGTGGATGACGTCGCGGGAGGTCAGGATGAACTGGACCTTCTCGCCCTTCGGCAGCCACAGGGTCGGGCCCGGGTTGCCGTTCTGCGGGTTCCGCTCACCCGGAGTGCCGGCCTCGTACACGCCCTCGGCGCCCTTGGGGAAGCTCTTGGTCATCCGGTCCGGGATGGCGCTCAGCTCCTTGTGGAGGGCGTCCTTGGTGGTGACGTCCGTCTTGGGGTCGCCGTCCACGTCCTCGACGTAGTTGAAGCCCCAGCTCCACTGGTACCCGACGACGTTGATGACGTGGGCCGGCTTCTTGGAGGTCTCCAGAAGCTTGGTCTCATCCCGCGCGGTGAAGTAGAAGAGCACCGAGACGATGATGATCGGGACCACGGTGTACAGCGCCTCGATCGGCATGTTGTACCGGGTCTGGGCGGGAATCTCCACCTTGGTCCGGGAGCGCCGGTGGAAGATGACGCTCCAGATGATCAGACCCCACACCAGCACGCCCACGGCGAGCGCGGCCGCCCAGGAGCCCTGCCACAGGGACAGGACGCGCGGCGCCTCGTCCGTGACGGGGGTGGGCATTCCGAGGCGGGGGAAGTCCTTTGATGTGCAACCGGTCGCGGTCGCCAGGACCAGGCCCGCGGCCAGCGCCTGCTGCAGCTTCCGCCGCATCGGGCGCCGCGGGGTGGGGGTACCGCCCACCGCGCCCGAAGGGCGCCCGTGGGGGAGGTCGGAGCCGTTGGGACTCACGTAGCGCCTTCCCGAGAGTCTCGCCCGCGTCGGTCGGGCGCGGCCCTCTTACGTGGTCGGGCGCCGGCCCAGGCGCGGGCAGGGGTTTGGATGTTTATGCGGACCAAACCCTAGCCGACGCCATTTGGGGCCGCGCGGGGAGGGGGCACAACGCGCCGCGTACCACCCCGATGGGGCCGGATACCGCCTCGGCGCACCGGAACTGACGCCGTGCGGCCCGGTTCCTTCCGGGGAGCCGGGGCGCCGCGGAGGGCAGTTCGGGCCCTACGGGCGGGGCGGTAGCGTACAAGTGTGTCCTATTTCGATGCCGCCTCCTCGCTTCCGCTCCACCCCGTCGCCCGGCAGGCGCTGCTGGCGTCGCTGGACGAGGGCTGGGCCGATCCCGCGCGGGTGCACCGCGAGGGCAGGCGGGCGCGGATGCTGCTGGACGCGGCGCGGGAGAGCGCGGCCGAGTCCGTCGGATGCCGCCCGGACGAGCTGTACTTCACCGCGTCGGGCACGCACGCCCTGCACACCGGGATCGCGGGCGCGCTGGCGGGCCGGCGCCGGGCCGGGCGGCGGCTGGTGGTCTCGGCCGTGGAGCACTCCGCCGTCCTGCACGCGGCCCAGGCGCACGAACGGGCGGGCGGGACCGTCCGGGAGGTGGGTGTCGCCCGTTCGGGGCGGGTGGACGCACAGGAGTGGGGGGAGGCGCTCGACACGGACTGCGCGCTGGCCTGTCTCCAGTCCGCCAACCACGAGGTCGGCACGCTCCAGCCGGTGGAGGAGGCCGCGGACCACTGCGCACGGGCGGACGTCCCGCTGCTGGTGGACGCGGCCCAGTCGCTGCCCTGGGGGCCGGTGCCGGGCAGGTGGGCGCTGCTGACCGGGAGCGCCCACAAGTGGGGCGGTCCCGCGGGGGTGGGCCTGCTGGCCGTCCGCACGGGCGTGCGGTTCGCGCCGCCAGGACCGGCGGACGAGCGCGAGTCCGGCCACGCACCCGGCTTCGAGAACATCCCGGCCGTCGTCGCCGCGGCGGCGTCCCTGCGGGCGGTGCGCGCCGAGGCGGACGCCGAGGCAGCCCGGCTGCGGGCCCTCGTCGAGACGATCAGGGCGCGGGTGCCCGCGCTGGTCCCCGACACCGAGGTCGTCGGCGACCCCGTGCACCGGCTGCCGCACCTGGTGACGTTCTCCTGCCTGTACGTGGACGGCGAGGCGCTGCTGCACGCGCTGGACGCCGCCGGTTTCTCCGTCTCGTCCGGCTCCTCGTGCACCTCCAGCACCCTGACGCCGAGCCACGTGCTGCGGGCCATGGGTGTGCTCTCGGAGGGCAACGTACGGGTGTCGCTGCCGCCGGGGACGTCCGAGGAGGACGTGGAGCGCTTCCTCGGCGCCCTGCCCGGCGTCGTGGAGCGGGTGCGGGCGCACCTGGGAGCGCCGGGCGCCCCCGTCCAGGGCGGCGGCGAGGAGGCGGAGCTGACCGTGGACGCGCGGGGCAAGCTGTGCCCCCTGCCGGTGATCGAGCTGGCCAAGGTCATCGACCAGGTGCCCGTGGGCGGAACCGTGCGGGTGCTCGCCGACGACGAGGCCGCCCGCCTCGACATCCCCGCCTGGTGCGAGATGACGGGGCACGCGTTCGAGGGGGCCGAGGGCACCGTCTTCCGGGTGCGCCGGGTCGCCGGCTGACGCGTCGCGCGGGGTGCCCGCCGCCGTCCGGGCCGCGGGCACCTGGTGCGGGGCCCGGACGGGCGGGGAGACGCTCAGTTCAGGTGGGCCTGGACCTCGGTGGCGGCGTCGTGGCCGTAGGCCTTGGTGAAGCGCTCCATGAAGTGGACGCGCCGCAGTTCGTACTCCTGGGTGCCGATCGTCTCGACGACGAGGGTGGCCAGCATGCACCCGACCTGCGCCGCCCGCTCCAGGCTGACGCCCCAGGCCAGTCCGGACAGGAAGCCCGCGCGGAAGGCGTCGCCGACGCCCGTGGGGTCGGCCTTCTCCCGCTCCTCGGCGACACCGACGACGATGGGCTCGTGCCCCGCGCGGTCGATGCGCGCCCCCTTCTTGCCGAGCGTCGTGACGCGGGTGCCGACCTTCTGGAGGACCTCCTCGTCGCTCCAGCCGGTCTTGTTCTCGATGAGTTCCTTCTCGTACTCGTTCGAGAAGAGGTAGGTGGCGCCCTCGGTCAGCTGCCGGATGCCCTCGCCGTCCATGCGCGCGATCTGCTGGGAGTAGTCGGCGGCGAAGGGGATGCCGCGGGTGCGGCACTCCTCGGTGTGGCGGAGCATGCCCTCGGGGTCGTCGGCGCCGATGAGGACGAGGTCGAGGCCGCCGACCCGGTCGGCGACGTGCTGGAGTTCGATGAGCCGGGCCTCGCTCATCGCGCCGGTGTAGAAGGAGCCGATCTGGTTGTTGTCGGCGTCGGTGGTGCAGACGAATCGTGCCGTGTGCGCGACCTCGGAGATGCGGACGGACTCGGTGTCCACCCCGTGGCGCTCGAGCCAGGCGCGGTACTCGTCGAAGTCCTCCCCCGCCGCGCCGACGAGGATCGGCCGGACCCCGAGCTGGCCCATGCCGAAGGCGATGTTGGCGCCGACGCCGCCGCGGCGGATGTCGAGCCGGTCGACGAGGAAGGAGAGCGAGACCGTGTGCAACTGGTCGGCGACCAGTTGGTCGGAGAAGCGCCCCGGGAAGGTCATCAGGTGGTCGTTTGCGATGGAGCCGCAGACTGCGATACGCACGACGAATTCTGCTCCTGAGAGACATCGGGTACCCCCGTACGCCCAGCGCACGGAGGAAAGGCGCTCGTAACGCTACCCGCTGGGACTCCGAAGCCGAACAGGACACAATCACCCCAAATCGCCAGGAATCGCCCCGTCCGCCGGGTCCCGTCGGGCCCGGGAGCACGGGAACCGTCCGTTCCCCCGCTCCGTCCCACCCACGTCCCCCGTACGCGGGGGGCGGGCAGAGGGAGACCTCTCACACGCGGAGCCAAAGGAGTTTTCGGTGAGTACAGACCAGCCCCCCCAGACCGAGGACCGGCCGGCGCCCCGGAGCAGGCGACGGCGGCCGGCCGTCGTCGCCGTGGCCGTGGCCGTCCTGGCGGCCGGCGGGGGCGGCGCGTACTGGGCTTCCACCGCCTCTTTGGACGGCACGGACGGCTCGGGCAGCGCGGCCGCCGGCTCCCGGCCGCCGAAGCTGACACTGGACGGCACCGCGGCGTCCGCGCACGACAGCGGCGAGGGCATCGCCCCCGGGGAGCCGATGGGCCCGCGCGGCTACCGCGCCGAGGGCGACCTGCCGCACGGCCCCGACCGGGCCGCCGTCCGCAGGACCGGCCACGACGTGAGCAGGAAGCAGGCGGCCGAGCTGGCCGAGGCACTCCGGATCAGGGGCGGGGTGCAGGCGGAGGACGGCCGCTGGCGGGCCGGCGGCGGCCCCGGGGCGCGGGGTCCGCGGCTGACCGCCGAGCGCGGTGCCGACGGCGGCGCCTGGACGTACCAGAACGGCGGGACCGTGCCGCTGGACGCCGACGCCCGCCCCGAGCCGGACCCGGCGCCGGGCGGCAAGCCGCTCTCCGAGAAGAAGGCGAAGGACGCGGTCCGTCCGGTGCTGCGCGCCCTCGGCCTCCAGGACGCCTCGCTCCAGGCCGGTTCGTCCGTCGGCGGCACCCGCACGGTGACCGCCTCCCCGAAGGTGGACGGCCTGCCGACGCACGGCTGGGACAGCACCTTCGTCGTGGACGGGAAGGGCTCGATCAGCCGGGCGCAGGGCAGTTGGAACCAGACCCGGAAGGGTGAGGCGTACCCCGTGCTGAGCGCCACCGCGACGCTCGACCAGCTGAACAAGGCGAGCCAGGCGCGCGGCGGCCGCGGTGAGGGCGGCTCCCGGAACGGGCCGACCACCATCGGCGGCGCCACGTTCGGGCTGTCGCTGGAGCGTTCGCAGGGCGAGCCGCTGCTCGTCCCGGCGTGGATCTACGAGGTGAAGCGGCCCGGCGGCGGTGACATGGAGGTCACCCACCCGGCGGTCGACCCGGAGTACCTCAAGCCGTCCGCGACCTCGGGGCACCACCCCGGTCAGCCGGGGAAGAAGCCCGGCAGGAGCCCGCAGGAGCGGCCCGGCAAGGACGCGGGCGAGGAGTCCGGCGGCCGGCTCGGCACGGGCGGCAAGGGGCCCGGGACCGCACAGGCGATCGAGTCGTACACGGTCGACGGGCGCACCCTGACGGTGCGGTTCTGGGGCGGCGTGTGCGACACGTACCAGGCCACCGCCGAGGAGTCCGGCTCCAGGGTGAAGGTGAAGGTCGACGCCGAGCCGAAGGACAAGGACAAGAAGGTCTGCGTGAAAATCGCCAAGCGGCAGACCGCGAAGGTGGAGCTCGACGGGAAGCTGGGCGGCCGCAAGGTGGTGGACGCCCGCGACGGCGAGAAGCTGCCGCGCGCATGAGCCGGTCGCGGCGCTGCCGCGGCCCCGGGGACGACGAGGGCGGCGGACTCCTGGTGGGGGGAGTCCGCCGCCCTCGTCACGCCCTGCCCGGCCGCCCGCCCGGGGCGGCCGGCCGGATCAGTTGAACGAGTCGCCGCAGGCGCAGGAGCCGGTGGCGTTCGGGTTGTCGATGGTGAAGCCCTGCTTCTCGATGGTGTCGACGAAGTCGATGGAGGCACCGCCGAGGTAGGGGGCGCTCATCCGGTCGGTGACGACCTTGACGCCGTCGAACTCCTTGACCACGTCGCCGTCGAGCGAGCGCTCGTCGAAGAAGAGCTGGTACCGCAGGCCGGAGCAGCCACCCGGCTGGACGGCGACGCGCAACGCCAGGTCGTCGCGGCCCTCCTGCTCCAGCAGGCTCTTGACCTTCGCGGCGGCGGCGTCGGACAGGATGATGCCCTCGCTTACAGCGGTCTCGTCCGAAACGGACATCTGCTTCTCTCCCGGGTTGTACGGACTGCTCTCTTACCGTCGGCTCAACCGACGGCATCCCGGATTCATTCCAGGAGTGGTCACTTCATGCTCGCACACCCCCGGTTCGATCGGGAATGCGTCACATCGACGCGAGCGCCCATCGTCAAAGTGACGTGAAGCGGCTATGATAGATAGCGTCACTTAGACGAAAAGCCTCTCCGGCGCGACTTCCGAGTGGCACCAGACGACGCTACTGAGCTACAGAAAGGGCTGGTCCCGTGAATGCCCAGCCGCTGGACGTCCAGCCGACCCCGCTCGCCCTGCTGCTGCTCGGCCGCGAGGCCGACCCGAGGAGCGAACGCGGGGTCGAGTGCCCCGGAGACCTGCCCTCCCCCTCCGACCCGGACCTGGTGGCCCGCGCCCGCGCCGCCAAGGAGAAGCTCGGCGACCGGGTCTTCGTGCTCGGTCACCACTACCAGCGCGACGAGGTGATCCAGTTCGCCGATGTGACCGGCGACTCCTTCAAGCTGGCCCGTCAGGCCGCGGCCCGCCCGGACGCGGAGTACATCGTCTTCTGCGGCGTGCACTTCATGGCCGAGTCGGCCGACATCCTCACCTCCGACGCCCAGCAGGTCGTCCTCCCCGACCTGGCCGCCGGCTGCTCCATGGCCGACATGGCCACCGCCGAACAGGTCGCCGAGTGCTGGGACGTGCTCACCGAGGCGGGAGCGGCCGAGGGCACCGTCCCCGTCTCGTACATGAACTCCTCCGCCGACATCAAGGCGTTCACCGGCCGGCACGGCGGCACCATCTGCACCTCCTCCAACGCCAAGCGGGCCCTGGAGTGGGCCTTCGGCGAGGGCCGGCGGGTGCTCTTCCTGCCCGACCAGCACCTCGGCCGCAACACCGCCGTACGGGACCTGGGCATGACGCTGGAGGACTGCGTCGTCTACAACCCGCACAAGCCGCACGGCGGCCTGACCCCGCGGCAGCTCCGCGACGCGCGGATGATCCTGTGGCGCGGCCACTGCTCGGTGCACGGCCGCTTCTCGCTGGACTCGGTCAACGAGGTGCGCGAGCGCATCCCCGGCGTCACCGTGCTGGTCCACCCCGAGTGCAAGCACGAGGTGGTCTCCGCCGCCGACCAGGTGGGCTCGACGGAGTACATCATCAAAACCCTCGAAGCGGCCCCGCCCGGCTCCAAGTGGGCCGTCGGCACGGAGCTGAACCTCGTCAAGCGTCTTGCCGGCCGCTTCGCCGCGGACGGCAAGGAGATCGTCTTCCTCGACCGCACCGTCTGCTTCTGCTCGACGATGAACCGCATCGACCTGCCCCACCTGGTGTGGGCCCTGGAGTCGCTGGCCGGGGGGACGGTGGTCAACCGCATCCAGGTCGACGCCGAGACCGAGCGGTACGCCAAGCTCGCCCTGGAGCGGATGCTCGCCCTGCCGTAGCCTGCGGCGAATGCTGCTGCGACCTGTCAGGGACACGGAAGAGGACGCCGAGACCGTACGGAAGCTGGCCGAGGCGGCGTTCGGGGCCTCGCACGCCCTCAAGGGCGACACCCCGCAGGCCCCTCCCACCGCCGCCCGCGCCGCGCGCACCCGGGAGAGGATCCGGCACATCGTGCGGCACGACCCGGCCGGCAGCTGGCTGGCCGAGGACGGCACGGGACAGGCGGTGGGCGCCGCCCAGTCCCACATCCGGGAGGGCACCTGGGGCCTCGCGCTCCTTGTCGTCCTCCCCGGGACCCAGGGCAAGGGCGTCGGCCGCGCCCTGCTCCAGCGCACCCTGGAGTACGGACGCGGCTGTCTGCGCGGCATCATCTGCTGCTCACGGCACCCCGCCGCCGCCCGGGTGTACCGGCAGGCCGGCTTCGCACTGCACCCCACCATCCGGATGCGCGGCGCCGTCGACCGGGACCGGCTCGGCACCCCGGACGGCCCGGCGGTCGCGGGCACCCGGCGGGACAGGGACCTGCTCGACTCCATCGACCGCCGGCTGCGCGGCGGCGCCCACGGGCCCGACCACGCGTACCTCATGCGCCACCACCGGCTCGTCGTCGCCGACGACCTCGCCGGAAGCGGATACTGCTACCTCGACGACGACGGCAAGGTCGCCCTGCTGGGCGCCACCTCGCGGCGGCTGGCCACCCGCGTGCTGACCGCCGCGCTCCTGGGAGCCGAGGAGGGCACCGTCGTGGAGGTCCAGGACGTGACCGCCGAGCAGCAGTGGGCCGTCGACGTGGGGCTGCGCGCCGGGCTGGAACTGCGCGCCGAGGGCTTCGTCTGCTTCCGCGGCATGCGGCCCCCGACGCCCTACATCCCCTCGGGCGCCTTCCTCTGACCCCGGCCCGCCCGTTCCCGCCGCCCGTTCCCGCCGGCCGGTTCCGCCGCCCGTTCCCGTCGACCGGCCCTGGACCGCCCGGGGACGACCAGGG
>NZ_VJOK01000001.1:1897022-1910042 GCF_013302895.1 Streptomyces albus subsp. chlorinus
GGGGCGGGGCCCCGGTCGCGATGCGGCGGTACCGCCGCGACAGCAGCGGTGCTCAGGAGGAGGCCGGGGCCTCGGCCTCCTCCTGCCCGGCGGCGGGCGGCTCCTCCCCCGCGCCGGTACCCGTCCGCTTGGCGGCCCGCCTGGCGCGGCGGCGCTCCTTGCGCAGCTCCACCATCGCGTACAGCGTGGGCACCAGCAGCAGCGTCAGCAGCGTCGAGGTGATCAGGCCGCCGATCACCACGACCGCCAGCGGCTGCGAGATGAAGCCGCCGTCACCGGTGACCGCCAGCGCCATCGGGGTCAGCGCGCAGATGGTGGCCAGGGCGGTCATCAGGATGGGCCGCAGCCGGTGCCGGCCGCCCTCGACGACCGCGTCGATGACGCCGTAGCCCTGCCGCCGGTACTGGTTGATCAGGTCGATCAGCACGATCGCGTTCGTGACCACGATGCCGATCAGCATCAGCATGCCGATCATCGCGGGGACGCCCAGCGGCGTACCGGTCACCACCAGCAGGCCCAGCGCGCCGGTGGCCGCGAACGGGATGGACACCAGCAGGATCAGCGGCTGGATCAGCGACCGGAAGGTCGCCACCAGCAGCATGAAGACGATCGCGATGGCCGCCAGCATGGCCAGGCCGAGCGAGGCGAACGCCTTGTCCTGGTCCTCGGACAGGCCGCCGATCTCGGCGGTGGCGCCCTTGGGCAGGTCCAGGGAGTTGATCTCGGACTGGAGCTTGGTGCTGACCGCGCCGGTGTTGTCTCCGGTCGGCTTCGCCGTGATCGTCGCGGCGCGGGCGCCGTCGATCCGGGTCAGCTGGACCGGGCCGTCCACCGTCCGCACGTCGGCGACCTTGCCGAGCGTGGTCCTGCCCAGCGGCAGCTTCTTCAGCTCGGCCACCGTCTCGGCCGTCCGCGGGGAGCGCACCACGATGTCGCGCTCGGTGTCGTCGAGCACGGCCTTGCCCGACTTGGTGCCGCTGACCGCCTGGGCGACGGCCTGCCCGAGCGCCGCGTCGCTGAGCCCGTAGCGGGCCGCGGCGGGCTTGGCCTCGACCAGGATGCGGGGCACGGACTGGGAGAGGTCGGACTGCACGTCGGTGACGTCGTCGAGCCCCGCGACCTTCGCCCGGACCTGCTCGGACGCCTTTTCGAGCACGTCCTCGTCGCCCGCCTTGACGACCACGCTGAGGTCCTGGCTGCCGAAGCCGTCACCGGCGCTGACGGTGGTCTCACCGATGCCGGAGCCCAGCTTGTCGAGCCCGTCGTGGACGGCGTCCTCCACCTTCGCGCTGTCGGCGGACTCCTTCAGCTTGATCTGGTACGACGCCTGGTTGGCGTCCGTACCGCCGCCGAAGGCCGCCATCAGGCCCGCCGAGCCGACGGTGACCTGGTAGTCCTCGATGCCGTCGATGCCGGAGAGCATCTTCTCGACGCGCTTGGCCTGCTTGTCGGCCGCGCTCAGGCTGCTGCCGGGCGGCAACTCCTGCTTGACGGAGAGCTGCTGGGTCTCGCCCTGGTCGAAGAAGTTGGTCTTGAGCAGCGGCGCCATGCCGAACGTGGCCACCAGCACCACCACCGCGATGAGCAGGCTGGTGAGGCGGCGCCGGGTGGCGAACCGCAGCACCGGCACGTACAGCTTCTGCAGCGGGCTGTGCGACTCCTTCTCCTCGGACTTGCGGCGCTGCTCGGCCGGGTCGAGCCCGCGCAGCGACTTGGGCGCGCGCAGGAACCAGTACGAGAGCACCGGCACCACCGTCAGCGACACCAGCAGCGAGGCGAGCAGCGCGACGGTGATGGTGAGCGAGAAGCCGCCGAAGAGGGCACCGACCATGCCGCCGACGAACGCCATCGGCAGGAAGACCGCGACCGTCGTCAGTGTGGAGGAGGTGATCGCGCCGGCGACCTCCTTGACGGCGTCGAGGATGGCGTCGGTGCGGTCCTTGCCGTAGGCCAGGTGCCGCTTGATGTTCTCCAGGACGACGATGGAGTCGTCCACGACCCGGCCGATGGCGATGGTCAGCGCGCCGAGCGTGAGCATGTTCAGCGACAGGTCCCGCGTCCACAGCACGATCAGCGTCAGCACGACGGACAGCGGGATGGACACCGCGGTCACCAGCGTGGAGCGCAGCGACAGCAGGAAGACCAGGATGACCACGACCGCGAAGACCAGGCCGAGCATGCCCTCGGTGGTCAGCGAGCTGATGGACTCCGAGACCTGCGGGCCCTGGTCGGCCACCACGGTCAGCTGGGCGCCCTTGCCCAGGCCGGCCCGCAGCCGCGGCAGCTCGTCCTCGACGGCCTCGGAGATGTCCACGGCGCTGCCGTCGTTGTCCATCGTGACGGACACCGACAGGCTGGGGCGGCCGTTGGTGCGGGTGAGGGAGGTGGCCTTCTCGGGGGACTCCTCGACGGTGGCCACGTCACCGAGTCGGACCGGGTCTCGCCCGCCCTTGCCGGGCAGGGTGAGGTCCTTGATCTGCGCGAGGGAGCGGAAGCCGTCGCCGACCTGGACGGTCCGGCTCCTGCCGTCCTCGTCGAACGACCCGGCGGGCAGCGAGGCCCCGCCCGCCTCCAGGGCCTTGGACAGGTCGGCCGGGGACAGCCCGGCCGCGGCCAGCTTCGTCGGCCGGGGGGTGACGGCCACCTGGAGGTCCCGGACGCCGTCGACGGTCACCTGGCTGACGCCGTCGATGTCCTTGAGGACCGGCACCACCGAGGTGTCCAGCGCGTCCGCGAGGGCCTGCTGGTCCTTGCCCTTCGCCGAGGCGGCGAGGACGACGGTGGGGATGTCGTCGGTGCCGCCGGAGACGACCTGCGGGTCCACGCCGTCGGGCAGCTTGGCCCGGGCGCGGTTGACGGCCTGCTCGACATCGGCGACGGTCTGCTTGGAGCCGTCCCCGTAGTCGAACTGCGCCATGACGACGGCCGAGCCCTCGCTGGCCGTCGAGGTGACGCCGGTGACGCCGTCGACACCCTGGATGTTCTCCTCCAGGGGCTCGACGACCTGCTTCTCGACCACGTCGGGCGAAGCACCCTGGTACGGCGCGATGACCGAGACCATGGGCAGGTCGATGGAGGGCAGCAGCTGCTGTTTGAGCTGCGGGACCGCGAGGGCGCCGAAGGCGACGGCGACGAGCGCCATCAGACCTATCAGGCCACGCTGGACGAGGCTGAGGCGGGACAGCCAGGACATGGTTGCCGGGTCTCTCTCTCGGTAAGGGGTGGAGCTGGTGCCGCCGCCGCGCGGCCAGACACCTGGTGCCGCCTACACCCTCACCCACGATCGGCGCCCGCAGCTCCCCCGCAGGTCCCCTTCTGCCGCCCGGCGCGTACTCCCTGCGCAGTACGCGCCCGCGGCACGGCCGCAGTACGCCGCTGTCCCGGGGCGCCGCGGATCAGGCCCCTCCGGATCAGGCGCCGCCGGAGGGCCGCACCAGCCCGCTCTCGTACGCGGCGACCACCAACTGCGCCCGGTCGCGGGCGCCCAGTTTGGCCATGGTGCGGTTGACATGGGTTTTGATCGTCAACGGGCTCACTTCGAGCCGTTCGGCTATCTCGTCGTTGGACAGGCCCGCCGCCACCCGGGTCAGCACCTCGCGCTCGCGGGCGGTGAGCGCCGCCAGCCGCGCGGCGTCCCCGCCCCGCTCCCCGCCGCCGTCGGCCCCGCCGTCCCCGCCCTGCGCCAGGAACCGCGCGATCAGCCCCTTGGTCGCCGCCGGGGAGAGCAGCGCCTCGCCCTTGGCCGCCGTCCGGATCGCCGCCAGCAGCTCGCCGGGCTCGGCGCCCTTGCCGAGGAACCCGGAGGCCCCGGCCCGCAGCGCCCCGACCACGTACTCGTCCACCTCGAACGTGGTGAGGATGACGACCTTGACGTCGGCCAGGTCCGGGTCGGCGCTGATGGCGCGGGTCGCGGCCAGGCCGTCGGTGCCGGGCATGCGGATGTCCATGAGCACCACGTCGGCGCCTTCCCGCCGCACCAGCGCCACGGCCTCGTCCCCGTCGGCCGCCTCCCCCACGACCTCCATGTCCGCCTCGGAGTCCACCAGTACGCGGAACGCGCTGCGCAACAGGGCCTGGTCGTCGGCGAGTACGACTCGGATCATGCGGGGGTCTCCTCACGGGGCGCCGTCGTCTCCAGCGGCAACCGTACGTGGACCCGGAAGCCGCCCCCCGGCAGCGGTCCGGTCTCGCACACGCCGTGCAGCGCGGCGGCGCGCTCCCGCATGCCGACCAGGCCGTGCCCGCCGCTCTCGCCCTCGCGGGGGCCGAGCCCGTCCGCGGTCCCGGCACCGGCCTCGCCCCTGTCGCCCCGGTCGTTCCGGTTGCTCCGTTCGTCCCCGTCGTCGAACACGTGGGTGGTGCCCGCGCCGTCGTCGACGACGCGGATGTCCAGCGCGCCCCCGTCCCGCCGGATGCACACCTCGGCGTGGGCGCCGCGGCCCGCGTGCTTCTGCACGTTGGTGAGGGCTTCCTGGACGACGCGGTAGGCCGTCAGGTCCACCGCCGAGGAGAGCGCCGGAAGTTCCTGGCCGGGACCCGGCGCGGCCACCGTGACGGACAGCCCCGCGTGCCGGAAGCCCTCCACGAGTTCGTCCAGCACCTCCAGGCCGGGCGCGGGCTCGGTGGGCGCCGTGCTCTCGCCGGACTGGCGCAACAGGCCGACGGTGGTCTGCAGTTCGGCCAGCGCGTGCCTGCTGGCGTCCCGGACGTGGGCCAGCGCCTGCTTGGCCTGGTCGGGGCGCTGGTCCATGACGTGCGAGGCCACCCCGGCCTGCACGTTGACCAGGGCGATGTGGTGCGCGACCACGTCGTGCAGCTCGCGGGCGATCCGCATCCGCTCCTCGGCCACCCGGCGCCGTGCCTCCTCCTCGCGGGTGCGTTCGGCCCGCTCGGCACGCTCCTTTATGGCGTGGACGAACGCCCTCCGGTTGCGGACGGCCTCACCGACGGCGGCGGCCAGCGCGGTCCAGGCGAGGATGCCGAGGTTCTCCTGCGCGTACCAGGGGCGGGCGCCGAAGGCCATGGCCGTCGCGGTGAGCACCCCGACGGTGAGCGCCCCGGCCCGCCAGCCGGTGCGGCGGTCGGTGGTGTTGGTGACCGTGTACAGCGCGATGACCGGGGCCACCACCAGCGAGGCCTGCCGGTCGGAGCTGGCGGCCGGGCCCGGACTGCCGGCCACCAGGGCGATGACGGAGACCAGGCTGGTCACCAGCAGCACCGGCATCGGCGCCCGGCGGCGCAGGGTGAGCATCCCGCAGGAGAGCAGGGCCAGCAGGGCGGTCGTCGCGGTGACGTCCCGCTCGGCGAAACGCGGCTGGCCGCCCGGCCCGTGCGGCTCGGTCGCGGCACCGAGGAGGATGCAGCAGAGGCTCCCCGCGGCGATGAGGGCGTCGACCGCGTAGGGGTGCGCGCGCAGGCGTTCGCGGATCTCGCACAGTGTGGCAGGCACCGTAGGCCCGGCTCTCCTGGTCTGTTCTTGTGGGGACCGGCCTGGTCGGACGGCCTCGTCGGGGCGGGTCAGCCGGGGATGAGTCCGTCGTCACCCAGCATCCGCCGCACCTCCTCCAAGGTGGCGTCCGGCGCCGGCAGGATCAGCTCGGAGGGTTCGAGCGCGTCGTCGGGCAGCGGGCTGCCGAGCCGGCGCACCGCGTCGAGCAGGGCGTAGAGCGTGCGCCGGAACCCCGCCTGGTCGCCGCTCTCCATCTCCCGGAGCAGCTCGTCGTCCAGCTTGTTCAGCTCGGCCATGTGGCTGTTGTCGAGCTTCACCTGGCCTTCGCCCATGATCCGCACGATCATGTCGCTCTCCTCCTGAGGCTGCGGGGCCTGCCGCTCACGCCCGGCTCACTCCTTGCGGAACCTGTCCTGCTGCTGGGCGTTCTCCTGACCGCCCTGGCCCCCCTCGATGGCCTGCCGGCCGCCCTCGCCGCCGGCCAGCTCGGCCTTCATCCGCTGCAGCTCCAGCTCCACGTCGCCGCCGCCGGAGAGGCGGTCCAGCTCGGCGGTGATGTCGTCCTTGGCCATACCGGTGGGGTCGTCCAGGGCGCCGGAGGCCAGCAGCTCGTCGATGGCGCCGGAGCGGGCCTGCAGCTGGGCCGTCTTGTCCTCGGCCCGCTGGATGGCCATGCCGACGTCGCCCATCTCCTCGGAGATGCCGGAGAACGCCTCGCCGATCCGGGTCTGCGCCTGGGCAGCGGTGTAGGTGGCCTTGATGGTCTCCTTCTTGGTGCGGAAGGCGTCCACCTTGGCCTGGAGGCGCTGGGCGGCGAGCGTCAGCTTCTCCTCCTCGCCCTGGAGGGTCTGGTGCTGCCCCTCCAGGTCGGTGACCTGCTGCTGGAGTGCCGCCTTGCGGGAGAGCGCCTCACGGGCCAGGTCCTCGCGGCCGAGGGCGAGCGCCTTCTTGCCCTGCTCCTCCAGCTTCGAGGACTGGCCCCGCAGCTGGTTCATCTGCAACTCCAGGCGCTTGCGGGAGGTCGCGACGTCGGCGACACCCCGGCGCACCTTCTGAAGCAGCTCCAGCTGCTTCTGGTAGGAGTAGTCGAGCGTCTCACGCGGGTCCTCAGCCCGGTCCAGGGCCTTGTTGGCCTTCGCGCGGAAGATCATCCCCATACGCTTCATGACACCGCTCATGGGCCTCGCGCGCCCCCTTCGTAACGGACTCAAGCCCTCGGCACATCTGCTGGGCCCCAGCCTACGGGGCCTTCTTCCATTACCGCACCGTTCGGGCGCGGATGCGCTCCTCCTGGAGGACGATCAGCTCCGTGTTCTCTCCGGCGCAGGGAGTAGGCGTCTCTCGGGGGCGGGCGCCCGGAATATCCCCCGCCTCGGCCCGGAGGTGCTCCGGGTTCCCCCTGCCACTGGGGTCCACACCGCGGCACACCGTACTCTTGAGATGTGTTCCGTAGCCGTTCGAAAGAAGGGCAGGCCGTGAAGCCCCAGGTGAGCACGGCCGAGCCCAAGAAGCCCCGCGATCCGCAGGCCCCCAAGGGCCGCCCGACGCCCAAGCGCAACGAGGCGCGCGGGCCGCGCCGCCCCGCGGCGGCCGGGCCGATGACCCGCAAGGAGGCGGCCAAGCGCCAGCGCGAGGCCCGCAGGGCCGATCTTGCCCGCCAGCGCGAGGCGCTGGCCAGCGGCGACGAGCGCTATCTGCCGGCACGCGACAAGGGCCCGGTGCGGCGGCTGGCACGTGACTTCGTGGACGCGCGCTACAGCGTGGCCGAGTTCTTCCTGCCGCTGGCCGTGATCATCCTCGTGCTCAGCATGCTGCCCTCCACGCAGCTGAAGAACATCTCGCTGCTGCTGTGGCTCGTGGTGATCCTGCTGATCGTCCTCGACTCGATCGGCATCGCCGTACGGCTGAAGAAGAAGATCCGCGAGCGCTACCCGGACGAGAACCGCCGGGGTGCCGTCGCCTACGCGCTGATGCGGACCCTCCAGATGCGCCGTATGCGCCTGCCCAAGCCGCAGGTCGCACGCGGCGAGAAGCCCTGATCCGGCACGAGCTGGTCGCCCGGCAGCTCGAGGAGAGGATCGCGGCGCACTTCGAGGTGGGGCGACGGCTGAGAGTGCTGGACGCCGGGCTCGGCGACGGCGCGCGGGCGCTGCGGCTGGTCCGCTGGGGCCACCAGGTGACCGGGCTGGAGCCCGACCCCGGGCGGCTGGCCGCCGTCCGGTCCGCGCTGGAGAGCGAGCCGGAGGGGATCAGGGAGCGGTTCCGCACGCTGGCGGGCAGCGGCCAAGACACAGGTGCGCACTTCCTGCCGGGCACCTTCGACGTGGTGCTCTGCCACGACGTCCTCGACCAGGCACGGGACCCCGACAGCACGCTGGCCGGGCTCGCCCGCGTACTGGACACCGGCGGACTGCTCTCCCTGGTGATCCCCAATGTCGAGGCCCGCGCCATGCGGCCGGGACTGGCGGGCGACTGGCAGACGGCCCGGGCGGCGCTGGTGGCCGACACCGCCGAACGGGACCGCTTCCTGCGGCTGGAGGCGCTGACCGCGTTCCTGGCGCGGATCGGCGTACCGCTGGAGAGCTGGTACGGCGTCGGTGTCTTCGGCGCGGACGGGACGCACGGCGACGCGGCGGCCGGAGAAGCGGGGAGCGGCACCGGCGAGGCGGACGCGGCCACCGGGGCGGCGGCCGGCGAGGCGGCCCTCGATGTGGAGGAGCGCGCCGGGCGCACGGACCCCTACCGGGCCGTCGCCCCGTCGCTGCACCTGTTCGGGGTGCGCGGCTGAGCGGAGCACACGGCGGGCCGGGGGCGGAGTTACCCCCGGGCCGGGGGCGGAGCACACGGCGGGACGGGGTGCGCGGCGGGTCCGCGTATCCCCTGCCCGCCGTGTGCTCCGTCCCTGCCCCCTGCCGCCACCCGGGACCAGCCGGTCGGGCGGGACCAGGCGCCCGGATCGGGCAGTCTGGGTCAGGCGGTCGGGATCCGGAACTCCGGGAAGTCGCGCAGCTCTATGTCGGCGACGTCGATGCCCCGCTCCCGTGCCAGGTGCTCCAGCGTCTCGGCCCGCGCCTCCGGCGGCGCCTCGGTGTCGATGAAGGCGCCCAGCCACTCCCCCGTACGCCGGTCGCAGGCGAGGCGGCGGGAGGCGGCGGCGCTGCTGATGGTGCCGGTCTCCGCCACCGCGAAATCGGTGCCCACGGCCGCCTTGGCCACCTGTGCCGCGCAGGCGTCCATGAAGCGGGGGCTGGGGCGCTCGTCACCGCCGTGGAAGAACGCCTCGATCGTCCCGGGGCCCCGCACGGACCGCTCGGCGAAGATCCCGGCCTTCTTCAGCGCCGCCAGCGTCTCGTCACGTTTGTCCGCCGGGCCCCGCAGGACCACGAATACCGCGCCACGTAGGTTCATGGACCACGGGTAACCGTCCGCGCCCCGGAGTAACCGCCGCGAGCACGGCGGCGACGGGCGCTCCGCGCACAGCGGCGACGGGCCGGCCGGCGCCCTGCTCAGTCCGCGGCGGCGCCGGGGTTCTCCCCCTCCTCGCCCGCGGCGGCGTGCAGGCTCATCGGGCCGTAGACCGTGGTGCCGTCCTCCTGGAGGGTCACCTGATCGGTGCCGCCCTCCAGCAGCTCGCGCCAGACCTCGCCGAGCCAGGACTCGGCATCCGACTGGGTGGGGAACTCCTCGGGCCGCACCGCCGGTTCCGTCTGCGAACCGTCGGCCTTCTCGAACCGCCACGTCCACGCCATCAGTGCCTCCCGAGATCGGCAGTTGCTCCCGGAAGACTAGTTCCCGGTGTCCCCTGTGCGCACGCGACGGCAGGTCACGAGACGATCGGAGGGTGGAACTCACTCTGCTCGGCACCGGCTCCCCCGCCGGCCTCCCCGAGCCCGACTGCCCCTGCGCGCGCTGCGCCGCCGCGACCGGCGAGGAGGCGCGCGCCGCGACCGCGCTGCTGGTGGACGGCACGCTGCTGCTCGACCTGACGCCCGGACCCGCCTTCGCCGCCGCCCGCGCCGGGCGGTCGCTCAGCGGTGTGCGGCAGGTCCTGCTCTCCCACCCGCACGACGGCCCGGCCCTGGAGGTGCCGGCCGGGCTGCCCGCGCCCGTGCGGGTGCCCGACCGGCAGGAACTGGCGCTCATCAGCGGGCACCGCGTGCGGGCCCTCGCCCTGGACGCGCCCGGCACCGGCTACCGGGTGACCGGCCCGGACGGCCAGCGGCTGCTGTACCTGCCGCCCGGCGCCGCCCTCGCCGGGACGGGGACCGGCGAGGGCACCGGCGCGGGCACCGGGCAGGCCGGGGGCGCGGGCGGTGCGAGAGGTTCCGGCGGCGCCAGGGGTTCCGGCGGCGCCTACGACATGGTGCTGCTCGACGTGCTCGGCCGGCCCGACGCGCTGGCCCGGCTGCGCCAGGCCGGCGCGGTCGGGGCCGCCACCGAGGTGCTGGCCGTCCACATCGGGCACGACGTACCGCCGGGGTCCGGACTGCACCGGCGGCTGGCGGCGGCCGGTGCGCGTACCGTCCCGGACGGGACGACGCTCACCGTCGGCGCGTACCCCGGCCCCGCGGCCGGCCCCGGCGCCCCGGACGTCCCGCGCCGCACCCTGGTGCTGGGCGGGGCGCGTTCGGGCAAGTCGGCGGAGGCCGAACGGCGGCTGGCGGCGTTCCCCTCCGTCGTCTACGTGGCCACCGGGGGCAGCCGCGAGGACGACCCCGAGTGGGACGCGCGCGTGGCCGAACACCGCGAGCGACGGCCCGCTTCCTGGCGCACCGAGGAGACCTGCGACCTGGTGCCGCTGCTGGAGAGCGAGGGACCGCCGCTGCTGATCGACTGCCTGTCGCTCTGGCTGACCCGCACGATGGACCAGGTCGGGGCGTGGGACGACGAGCGGTGGACGCGGGGCGGCGCCGCCGAACTGGCCGGGCGGGTGCGGGTCCTGGTCGCTGCCGTACGGCGCACGCCGCGCCGGGTCGTGGCCGTCAGCAACGAGGTGGGCTCCGGCGTGGTGCCCGCGACACCCGCCGGGCGCCGCTTCCGCGACGAACTGGGGCGGCTGAACGCGCGGTTCGCCCACGAGTGCGAGCACGTCCTGCTGACCGTCGCGGGGGTCCCGCTGCCGCTGCGGTGAGCGGAGACGCGCGCGGCCCGGCCCGCGCCGGGGGGCGGTGTGGTTCGGGCGCGGGAGGCGTTGGGGCCCGAGCGCGTGGGCCCGCAAGAGGGTGCGGCGGAGGCACACCGCGGGGGAACAGCGTCGCCCGCACGCGGGCGCGGCGGGGGCGCACGTGAGGGGGCGGCGGGGGCGCACGTGAGGGTGAAGCGGAGGAACGACTCACGTACGCTCACGCACCATGAGCGAGCGCAGCCTGGACCTGGACGACTTCTCCGACCTCATCGAACGGCCGCGCGGCGGACTGCGCCGGCAGGCCGAGGAACGCCGGGCGCTGACCGGACTGCCCGCCCAGGCGCTGGGACGCCTGGACGACCTCGGTGAATGGCTCAGCTCCGCGCAGGCCCGGGTACCGGTACGGCCGGTGACCAACCCCCGGCTCGTCGTCTTCGCCGGCGACCACGGCATCGCCGCGTGCGGCGTCTCCGCCCGGCGGGCCGGCACCGCCGTCGAGCTGGTACGCGAGGCCCTGGACGGCCGCTCCCCCGCCGCCGTGCTCGCCAGGCGCTTCGAAGTGCCGCTGCGCGTCGTGGACATGGCACTGGACTGCGACCCGGGCGAACTGCCCATCGAGGTCACACGCCACCGGGTACGCCGCTCCTCCGGCCGCCTCGACAAGGAGGACGCCCTCACCCCCGACGAGGCCGAGGCGGCCTTCCGCGCCGGGATGGCCGTCGCCGACGAGGAGGCCGACGCCGGCACCGACCTGGTGGTGCTCGGCGACCTGAGCGTCGGCGGCACCACCGCCGCCGGCACCCTGGTGGCCGCCCTGTGCGGCACCGACGCCTCCGTGGTGACCGGACGCGGCGGAGGCGGCATCGACGACCTGACGTGGATGCGCAAGTGCGCCGCCATCCGCGACGGGCTGCGCCGCGCCCGGCCGGTACTGGGCGACCAGCTCCAGTTGCTGGCCGCCGTCGGCGGCGCCGACCTGACCGCCATGACCGGCTTCCTCCTCCAGTCCGCGGTCCGGCACACACCGGTCGTGCTCGACGGGGTCGTCTCCGCCGCCTGCGCGCTGGTCGGCCAGCGGGTCGCCTTCCGGGCGCCCGACTGGTGGCTCGCCGGGCACGCCGGGAAGGAGCCGGCCCAGGCCAAGGCGCTGGACCGGCTGGCCGCCGAGCCCCTCCTGGAACAGGGGGTCGCCGTGGGCGGGGGCACCGGCGCGCTGCTGGCCCTTCCCCTGGTGCGGGCCGCCGCCGCGTTGGCGGCGGAGCTGCCCGTGGAGGGGGCCGAGGACGGGAGCGACGGGAGCGATGGGAGCGGGGCCTCGCCCGCTGTCGGCAACAGGGACGTCCTGGACGCCACCTGACCCCGCACGGGGCGCGCCCCCCTTGGTGCCCGGCGCCCCCTTGGTGCCCGGTTCCGCCGTCTCGCGCCTGCGGGCCGCCCCGGCGTTGCGTCCCGCCCCCCTGCCGCTCCACGGGTGCGGGCCGCCTTGGCGTTGGGTCCCCGAACTGCCGTCTCGCGGGTGCGGGCCGCCTTGGCCCACCCTGCGCCCCTGGCGCAGCCTCCCCCAAGGCTTGTCGACATGGCCACCGCCAACGGCGCAGTGGAGCCCCGGCCGGTTGAGGAGGGCCAAGACGGCTTGTAGGCGCCAGGCGGCAGTTCCAGGACCCAACGGCGATGACCGCCCCACGGCACGTCCGGCACGGACACCCAAAGCCTTGGGGCAGGCCGCCGCCAGGGGCGGCAGGGTGGGCCAAGGCGGGCCGCAGGCGCGAGGCGGCGGAACCTCGGCCCGGCGCCAAGGCGACCCGCACCCGCGAGACGGCGGAAGAAGGTCCCAGGGTTGGCGCGCCCCGGTCGAAGGGGCGGTCCGGTAGGGGGCGGCGAGGCCCGGCGTGGGGGCCGGTAGCGTCGCTTTCATGGAGATGGTGCACGGCCTCAGGTTCGCGTTCGGGACGTTGACGGTGCTGCCCGTCAGGCTCACCCGGTGGGACAGGGAGGCGGCGCGGGCGGGGATGGTGTGCGCGCCGGCGGCCGGCCTGGCGGTGGGCCTGTCCGCCGCGGTGACGGGCGCCGCCCTCCTGTGGTGCGGCGCCGCACCACTGCTCGCGGCCGTCGCGGCAGTGGCCGCCCCCGCCGTGCTGACGCGGGGCCTGCACCTGGACGGGCTCGCGGACGTCGCGGACGGCCTGGGCTGCGGGCGGCCCGCCGAGGAGGCGCTGCGGGTGATGAAGCGGTCCGACATCGGACCGTTCGGCGTGGTGACGCTCCTGTTCGCGCTGCTGGGTCAGATCGCCGCGCTGGCGCAGCTGTTCGCCCGGGGGGCGGTTGCGGGGGCCGCCGCCGCGGCCGTCGCCGCCGTGGTGGGGCGCGCCGCGTTGACGCTGGCCTCGCGGGAGGGTGTGCCCGCCGCGCGCCCGGAGGGACTTGGCGCCGCGGTGGCCGGGACGGT
>NZ_VJOK01000001.1:1910062-1914117 GCF_013302895.1 Streptomyces albus subsp. chlorinus
GGGCCGCCGCCGCGGGGCTCCCCGCGCACGTCGCCCGCTTCGCGGTCGCCGCCGTACTCGGCCTGGTGGCCGGGGAGTTGCTGCTGCGGCGCTGCACGGCCCGGTTCGGGGGCGTGACGGGAGACGTGTTCGGGGCGGTGGCCGAGACCTCGGTCTGCTGTGTGCTGGTGGTGCTGACGCTCTTTTGATCCCGCTTTCGATCCCGCCCGCCTTGACACGCGGGGCGGGCATACGATGCCCGGAGCGTCCGAAACCGGAGGCGCCCCGCGCTCCGGAGCCGTTCAAGAAAGAAGGTCTCTCCCACGTGTCTGCACTGACTCTCAGCACCTCGTCCGCGGCGACACTGCGCGCGGACGCTGTCGTCGTCGGCGTCGCCGCCAGCGGTTCGGCCGGCAAGAAGGCGTCACTCACCCTGGCGCCGGGCGCCGAGGCCGTGGACAAGGCGTACGGCGGCAAGCTCGCCGCGACGCTGGAGACGCTCGGCGCGAGCGGCGGCGAGGGAGAGGTCACCAAGCTCCCGGCGCCGGGGAGCGGTCTGAAGGCGCCGCTCGTGGTGGCCGTCGGTCTCGGTGAGGCGGCGGGGAAGAAGGAGCCGTACGGCACCGAGGTGCTGCGCCGTGCCGCGGGTGCGGCGGCCCGGGCGCTGGCGGGGAGCAGGAAGGCGGCGTTCGCGCTGCCCGTCGAGGACGCCGAGGCGGTGGCGGCCGTCGCGGAGGGCGCGCTGCTGGGCGCGTACTCCTTCACCGCGTACCGCGGCAAGGAGAGCGGCAAGGGCGGGGCCGGGAAGAAGGGTGCCGACGCCAAGAGCGCGCCGCTGGCCGAGATCGCCGTGGTCGGGGCGAAGCCGCGGGACAAGGCGCACAAGGCGGCGGCCGACCGCGCGCTGGTGGTCGCCGAGGAGGTGCACCGGGCGCGGGACCTGATCAACACCCCGGCCAACGGGCTGGACCCGAAGGCGTTCGCCGCCGAGGCCCGGGCCGCGGCCAAGGCGCACGGTCTGACGGTCGAGGTGCTGGACGAGAAGGCGCTGGCCAAGGGCGGGTACGGCGGCATCCTGGGCGTCGGCAGCGGTTCGGCGCAGCCGCCGCGGCTGGTGCGGATCGGCTGGTCGCACCCGAAGGCGAAGACGTCGCTGGCGCTGGTGGGCAAGGGCATCACGTACGACTCGGGCGGCATCTCGCTCAAGCCGGCGGGTCACAACGAGACGATGAAGTGCGACATGAGCGGCGCGGCGGCCGTCTTCTCCGCCGTCGTCGCCGCGGCCCGGCTGGGGCTCCAGGTGAATGTGACGGGCTGGCTGGCGCTGGCCGAGAACATGCCCTCCGGTTCCGCCACCCGTCCGGGCGACGTGCTGACCATGTACAGCGGCAAGACGGTGGAGGTGCTCAACACCGACGCCGAGGGCCGGCTGGTGCTGGCGGACGCGCTGACCCGGGCCGGTGAGGAGGAGCCGGACGCGATCGTGGACGTGGCGACGCTGACCGGCGCGATGGTGCTGGCGCTGGGCAACCGCACCTTCGGGATCATGGCGAACGACGACGCGTTCCGCGGCGCGGTGCACGAGGCGGCCGAGGAGGCCGGCGAGGACGCCTGGCCGATGCCGATGCCCGCGCACCTGCGCAAGGGGATGGACTCCCCGGTCGCCGACATCGCCAATATGGGTGAGCGCATGGGCGGCGGTCTGGTGGCCGGGCTCTTCCTGAAGGAGTTCGTGCCCGAGGGCACGCCCTGGGCGCACCTGGACATCGCGGGCCCGGCCTTCAACGAGTCCGCGCCGTTCGGCTACACGCCCAAGGGCGGCACCGGCTCGGCGGTGCGCACCCTGGTCCGGCTCGCGGAGCAGGCGGCCGAGGGCGGCCTGGCCCTCGGCTGAGTCCTGGCCCTCGGCCGGGTCCCGGGGCGGAGCCCCGCCTGCCTCCGGGGGGCAGGGCTCCGGCTCCCGTGGGGGGCTCCGGCTTCCGTGGGGGCGGGGCTCCGGCTTTCCGTGGGGTGTGGGCGAAGTCTCAGTTTCCTCCCCGGGGAGTGGAGGGACCGCCTCCACTCCCCCAGGGGGTGCGGGGGCTGAGCCCTCACACCCTCTCCGCTGCCGAGGGGGAGCATCCTCGCGGCGGGGGTCCGGCGGAATCGGGGATCCCGCGGCCACCGCGTGCGGCTTCCCCCGGAGGGCCCCCGCGTCCCGGTTTCCGTCAACAAGTGCGAAGATGGGTGACCGGCAGGACAGGGCCCCGCACGGCTTGACAAAAGCCGATCCGCAGAAATGCGGAAAATGCGCATACAGGGCCGAGCACACAAAAGCGGCCGAACCTGAAGCCGCCCGGTCACAGGAGACCGGCTACGGCGTACCCATGCATGGAGGACGTGACGTGGCGAACGACGCCAGCACCGTTTTCGACCTAGTGATCCTCGGAGGCGGTAGCGGCGGCTATGCCGCTGCCCTTCGCGCCGCGCAGCTCGGTCTGGATGTCGCCCTCATCGAGAAGGACAAGCTGGGCGGTACCTGCCTGCACCGGGGCTGCATCCCGACCAAGGCGCTGCTGCACGCCGGCGAGGTGGCCGACCAGTCCCGTGAAAGTGCCGAGTTCGGTGTCAAGACCTCGTTCGAGGGCATCGACATGGCCGGCGTCCACAAGTACAAGGACGGCGTGATCTCCGGCCTCTACAAGGGCCTCCAGGGACTCGTCGCCTCCCGCAAGGTGACGTACGTGGAGGGCGAGGGCCGGCTGTCCTCCCCCACTTCCGTCGATGTGAACGGCCAGCGCTACGAGGGCCGCCACATCCTGCTGGCGACCGGCTCGGTGCCCAAGACGCTGCCGGGTCTGACCATCGACCACGACCGCATCATCAGCTCCGACGACGCGCTGGTCATGGACCGGGTGCCGAAGTCGGCGATCATCCTGGGCGGCGGCGTCATCGGCGTCGAGTTCGCCTCGGTGTGGAAGTCCTTCGGTGCGGATGTGACGGTCGTCGAGGGCCTCAAGCACCTGGTGCCGGTCGAGGACGAGAACAGCTCCAAGCTGCTGGAGCGGGCCTTCCGCAAGCGGGGCATCAAGTTCAACCTGGGCACCTTCTTCGACAAGGCCGAGTACACGAACGACGGGGTCAAGGTCACCCTGGCCGACGGCAAGGAGTTCGAGGCCGAGGTGCTGCTGGTGGCCATCGGCCGCGGCCCGGTCTCCGAGGGCCTGGGCTACGAGGAGGCCGGGGTCGCCATGGACCGCGGCTTCGTCACGGTCGACGAGTACTGCCGCACCAGCGTCCCGACGATCTCCGCCGTCGGTGACCTGATCCCCACCCTCCAGCTGGCGCACGTCGGCTTCGCCGAGGGCATCCTGGTCGCCGAGCGGCTGGCCGGGCTGAACCCGGTGCCGGTGGACTACGCCGGTGTGCCGCGCGTCACCTACTGCAACCCGGAGGTGGCCTCCGTCGGCCTCACCGAGGAGCAGGCCAAGGAGCGGTACGGTGCGGACAAGGTCGTGACGCTGAAGTACAACCTCGCGGGCAACGGCAAGAGCAAGATCCTCAAGACGTCGGGCGAGGTCAAGCTCGTCCAGGTCCGCGACGGTGCCGTGGTCGGCGTCCACATGGTCGGTGACCGCATGGGTGAGCAGGTGGCCGAGGCCCAGCTCATCTACAACTGGGAGGCGCTGCCCGCCGAGGTGGCCCAGCTCATCCACGCCCACCCGACGCAGTCGGAGGCGCTCGGCGAGGCGCACCTCGCGCTGGCCGGCAAGCCGCTGCACTCCCACGACTGACCGCCGAGTCATCCAGTCAGGGCGCGACCCATCCGCACAGTTTTGTAAGGAGCACCAGAAACCATGGCGGTTTCCGTAACCCTGCCGGCGCTCGGCGAGAGCGTGACCGAGGGCACCGTCACCCGATGGCTGAAGGCCGAGGGTGAGCACATCGAGGCCGACGAGCCGCTGCTCGAGGTCTCCACCGACAAGGTCGACACCGAGATCCCCGCCCCGGCCTCCGGCACCCTGGCCTCCATCAAGGTCGCCGAGGACGAGACGGTCGAGGTCGGCGCCGAGCTGGCCGTCATCGACGACGGCTCC
>NZ_VJOK01000001.1:1915921-1922760 GCF_013302895.1 Streptomyces albus subsp. chlorinus
GTCCGCAAGCTGGCGGCCGAGCAGGGGGTGGACCTCTCCTCGGTGCGCGGCACCGGGGTGGGCGGCCGTATCCGCAAGCAGGACGTCATCGAGGCGGCCGAGGCGAAGAAGGCGCAGGCCCCGGCGGCCCCCGCCGCCCCGGCCGCCGCCGCCCGCCCGGCGTCGCCGAAGCTGGAGCCGTCGCCGCTGCGCGGCCAGACGGTGAAGATGCCGCGCATCCGCAAGCTCATCGCCGACAACATGATGAAGGCGCTGCACAGCCAGGCGCAGCTCTCCACGGTCGTCGAGGTGGACGTCACCCGCATCATGCGGCTGCGGGCCCGCGCGAAGGACGCCTTCCAGGCGCGGGAGGGCGTCAAGCTCTCGCCGATGCCGTTCTTCGTGCAGGCGGCGGCCGAGGCGCTGAAGGCCCACCCGGCCATCAACGCGCGGCTGAACGACGACGGCACGATCACCTACCACGACGTCGAGAACATCGGCATCGCGGTGGACTCGGAGAAGGGCCTGATGGTCCCGGTCATCAAGGAGGCCGGGAACCTCAACCTGGCGGGCATCGCCCGCAAGACGGCCGAGCTGGCCAAGAAGGTCCGCGAGGGCGGCCTGGGTCCGGACGACATGTCCGGCGGCACCTTCACCATCAGCAACACCGGTTCGCGCGGTGCGCTCTTCGACACCATCATCGTGAACTACCCGCAGGTCGCCGAGCTGGGCATCGGTGCCACCGTGCGCCGCCCGATGGTCGTCAACCACCCGGACCTGGGCGAGACCATCGCGATCCGCGACATGGTCTACCTGACCCTGTCCTACGACCACCAGCTGGTGGACGGCGCCGACGCCGCCCGCTACCTGGCGGACGTCAAGGCCCGCCTGGAGGCCGGTGAGTTCGAGGGCGAGCTGGGGCTGTAAGCCCTCCCGCCCACCGACGGTGCCCCCGCCACGAGCCGTGGCGGGGGCACCGTCGTGTCCGCGGCCGGCCCCTGCGGGCGCCCTCAGCAGGTGGGGCGGTAGGGCACGCCGTGCAGGGTCTGCCGCCACTGGGCGGGGGACAGGCCGCCGTGGGCGCGGGCGCACACGCGGGGGGCCGCGCGCGCGGGTGAGACGGTGTAGTGGCGGACGGCGGTGCGGGCGCCGGCCACCGACAGCCGTGTCCCGTCGGGCGAGAAGGCGAGGGCGACGGCCTTGTCGCGTACGGCGGGCAGCGGGCCGCCGAGGGGCCGGTGCGCCGCGGTGTCCCACAGCCGTACCGTGCCCCGCCGGCCCGCGACCGCGAGCGTCCGCCCGTCCGGCGAGAAGGCCAGGCCCGCGACCGGCTCGGTGCCGCCGCCGGTCTCCCGGTAGGTGCCGGCCAGCAGCCCGAGGCCGCGGCGGCCGTGCCCGTCCCAGAGGGTGACGCGGCCGGAGTCGTCGCCCGCGGCCAGGACGCGGCCGTCGGGGCTGAAGGCGAGCGCGGTCGTCTCGTCCTGGCTCAGGGCCCGCCGGACGACCCTGCCGGTGGCGGGCGAGGCGAGCTGGCCGTGGCTGGTGGCCAGCAGCCGGCCCCGGGGCCGAACGGCGAGCACCTCGCCGCCCGCGTGCCGCAGCACCCGGACCTGCCTGCGGGCGCGGATGTCCCAGACCTCGACGCGTTCGGCCTCCGGGATGCGGGAGGCCAGCAGGTGGCGGCCGTCGCGGGTGAAGGCGATGCTGTTGAGGTCGTTCCCGCTGCCGCGGTCCCTCCGGGTGAGGGTCAGGGAGAGGCGGCCCGCGGGGCGCCTCTCCCGGGTGTTCCACAGCGCGATGCGGTCGCGCGGTTCGCCGTCGCGGGTCCAGCCGCTGGTGCCGTGGGCGAAGGTGCGGCCCTCGCGGTCGAACGCCATCACGGGGGTGCACAGCAGCTCGCCGTCGCCTCCCGGGGAGGTGTCGCGGGGACAGGGCTGCTGCGGGCAGCCGGGCGGCGAGGGCGCCGGTGCGCGCGTCGCGCAGCTCGAAGCGGGCGTGCGGCGGGCTGGTCCGTACGGTGGCCAGCAGGCGGCCGTCGGGGCTGAACGCGGCCTGTCCGAGCGGGCGGTCCCGCCAGCGGACGCGATGGGCGCCGGCCAGCGACAGGGTCCGTACGGTCTGCCCGGACAGCCCGCTGAGGTAGCGGACGACACCGGCTCCGGGATCGACGGCGAGCCCGCTCACGTACTCGCTGACCAGCGGATAGCGCAGCACGGGCCGCCGGGAGACGCCGGGGCGCCACAGCAGGATCTTCTCCGAGTCGGTGGCCACCAGAAGGTCGCCGTCGTCGCTGAGCCGCATGTCGGTCAGCCCGCGCTGGTCGGCCAGCGTACGGCCGCGTCCCGTGGCCACGTCCCAGGAGCGCACCCCCTTCTCGTCCATGCCCACCAGGCGGCGGTCGCCGGGGGCGAAGGTGAGCAGCTCGGCACGGCACACCGCCCGCAGGGCGCGGCGCGGCCACCGGTCGAGGGCGAGCCGGCGGTCCCCGCCGGGGCGGGTGGCGTCCAGCCGCCACAGCTCCAGCCGTCCGCGCTCGGGGCACAGCGCGACCCGGTCGCCCCCTCGTGCGACGGCGACCGCCGTCCTCCGCGTCGGGGTGGTGCGGCGCTCGAAGACCAGGCGGCGCGTGCGGACGTCCCACAGCTGGACGGCGCTCCTGTTGCCCTCCGGCGACCCGGCCTCGATCCGCAGCAGCCTCCCGTCGGGGCTGAAGTCCTCCGGGTAGCCCCGGGCGGCGTCCGGCAGCTTCCGGGGCGTGCCGCCCCGGGTGGGGCGGAGGGTGACGCGGAGCCGGTTGTCGGAGGCGGCCAGGGTGGCGCCGTTCGGGCTGAGTGCCGCCACGACGGGTTCGCCGTCCCCGGCGGAGCGGGCGCCGGGCCCCGGGCCGCTGTGCTCCCGGCGGTGTGCGGGAACTCTCCAGCGGTCGAGCCGGCCGCCTCCGGCGCTGACGAGGGTCCGCCCGTCGGCGCTCAGCAAGCGTTCGGACCCGCGTGTCCCGCTGGGCAGGGTGAGCGCGTCCTCCTCCGGCTGGGCGAGGGCGCCGAGCAGCGCGGAGCGGGTCTCGGGGGTGTCGGCGAGGCGCCAGGCGGCCACGCTGAGCCGCATCGCGCGCACCGGGTCGGACATGCGCATGCTCTCGGCGACGGCGGCGATCCTGCGGGCCTCCGCCTCGGTGTGCCGGCGGTCGTTGGTACGGGTCTGCTGCCAGGCGACGACCCCGGCGAGCAGGGCGAGGGTGAGCAGCAGACACACGGCGGCCACACCGCCGTTCCGGCGGCGGCGCTCCCGGCGCCGTACCTCGTGGCAGGCGGTGAGGAACTCACGCTCCAGCCCGGTGAGCCCGGGTACGAAGTCGTGCGGGGCACGGTGCGTGTGGCCGTGGCGGTGGATGGGGCCGTGGCGGTGGACGGGGTCGTCGCTGGGGCCGTGCCGGTGGCTGGAGCTGGGGACGTGGCCGGGGCCGGGGACGTGGCCGGGGCCGGAGCCGGCAAGGTCGCCGTCCCGGTGGCCGGCACGGTTCCTGTCCTGGCGCCCTTCCTGGTGCGCGGCACGGTCCCCGTCCCGGTGCCCTTCCTGGTGCCCGGTACGACGTTCCTCGCGGTGCCGGGGGCGGGCGAGCGGTAGTCGGGGTGGGCGTATGCGACGGAGGAGACGCGGGGGTCCCGGGAGCGGTACGCGCCGCAGGGGCCGCGGGAGCCGGGGCCGGGCATCCTGGCCGGTGCGCCCGCCGTCCGGCGGGGCCGCCGGGGAGCCGGACCCCGCGCGGCGGCCCGGTCCGCCGAAGAGTTCGGTGGCCTCGGCGAGCCTGCTGCCCCGGTAGAGGGCGCCGGGGTCGCGGTCCAGCTCCCGCCAGCCGTGGGCGGCCTCGGTCAGTCTGCGGTGGGCGCGCAGCCGCTCGCGGTCCTCCTCGATCCAGCCGCGCAGCCGGGGCCAGGAGGTGATGAGGGCCTCGTGGGCGAGGTCGACGGTGTCGCCGTCGAGGGTCAGCAGCCGGGCGGCGGCCAGCCGTTCGAGGACGGCGGCGGCCTCCTCCCCGTCCGCCGCGCCGCTCCCGGCACCCGGCGCGGGTGCGAGTTCGGCGCGGGGCGCGGGGCGGCGGGAGTCCTGGGCGCCCTCCCCCGGGGCGACCAGCCGCGACAGGATGCGCCGGGCGAGGTCCGCCTGGTGGGGCGGGAGCCGGGTGTAGACGTCCTCGGCGGTCTGTGCGACGGCGCCTCGTACCCCGCCGGCCGCCTCGTATGCCGCCAGGGTGAGGGTGCGGCCCTTGCGGCGGCGCCAGGTCTCCAGCAGCGCGTGCGAGACCAGCGGGAGCGCGCCGGGCTCGCCTTCGGAGTCGCGCAGCAGGCGGGCCGTCAGCGCCCGTTCGACGATCAGTCCGTGCGCGGCGGCGGGGCGGACCACGGCGGCGCGCAGCTCCGCGGGGCTCATCGGGCCGACCAGCAGTCCGGCGCCGCGCAGTGCCTCGGTCAGGTCGCGGTGTTCGGCGCAGCGCCCGTAGAAGTCGGCGCGTACGGCGATGACGACGCGCAGCCGGGAGCCGGGGTCGCGGGCGCGCAGCAGCATGCGCAGGAAGCGGGCACGTTCGGCCGGGTCGCGGCAGAGCGTGAAGATTTCCTCGAACTGGTCGACCAGCACCCAGGTGGCGCCCTCGCCGGGCGCCGCCGTGCACGCCGCCTGGTGGGTGCGGGCGGGGTGCGGGCCGGGGGTGAGGATCCGGACGGCGGCGGGACGGGGCACGCCCGGGGTGCCGTCGTCGGCGCGACGGGGCATGCCGTCGGCGGCGGCGGAACGGGACGCGTCCCCGGCAGTGGCCGTGGAACGGGGCGCGGCTTTCGTGCCGTCGGCGGCGCGGGGGCGGGCGGTGCCGCGGAGCCGGGGGACGAGGCCCGCACGCAGCAGGGAGGACTTGCCGCTGCCGGACGGTCCGAAGACGGCGGCGAAGCGGTGGTCGGCCAGCAGTTCCAGCAGTTCGGCGGTCAGCTCGTCGCGGCCGAAGAAGCGGTCGTGGTCGGCGGGTTCGAAGCGGGCGAGGCCCCGGTAGGGCGGCTCGTGGGCGCCCTCCTCGTCCTCGGCGTCCCGGGCCCGGGCCCGCTCCTCGGCCTCCTCGGCGGCAGCGGCACGCCAGCGCCGCTCCCACTCGCCGGGGTCGCCGTCACAGGCGGTGGCGTAGGCCAGGGTGACGACCAGGGAGGGCAGCCGGTCGCCGGCCGCGGCCTGGGAGAGGGTGGTGACGGAGTACGCGCAGCGGGCGGCGAGCTGCCGGTAGGTGGGCCGGCCGGCCTCCTCGCGGAGCTTGCGCAGTTCGTACGCGAACCGCTGCACAGGCCCCTCCGCCGGATCGACCGGCCGTTCCTTGCGCCCCACCTCGCACCCCTTCCGCCCCCTGACGAAAAGAACGCTACGGGATTGTTCGGGCTGGTGGGACGGGGGTGCCGAACAACTGGTCGAGGCCGTGGAATCGGGTGGTCAGGCGGCGGAGGACCGCCGCGAACGAGCGACACTTGGGGACGCCTGATGACCGACAAGGGGGAGGCCGAGCCCACCGGGGCAGCCGAGCCCGGCGAGCCCGCCGGGGGCGCCGGCCCAGCCGAGAGCACCGGGCCGGCCGAGAGCACCGGGTCCGCCAGGGGCCCCGAGCCCACCGGCAGTGGCGAGCCCGCTAAGGGTGCCGAGCCCGCCGAGGGTGCCGAGGCCACCGGCGGCACCGAGCCCGCCAAGGCCGGCGAGCCCACCGGGGACCGCACCGACGCGCCCGCGCCGTCCGCCGGGAGCGAGCATGGGACCGCCGGGGACGGGACCGCCCCGAGCGAGCGCGAAGCCGCCGGGAACGACACCGCCCCGAGCGGAAACGGCACCACCGTGAACGGGGCCGCCCCGCGCGGGAACCGTACGCGTGCCCGGGCGGGGGCCGGCGGGCGGCTGGGTGGCGGGCAGCGCTCCGCCATGGTGCGGCTGGCCGGCGGCACCGTGCTGGCGCTCGCCGCCACCGCGGGGCTGCTCTCCGTCACGCTTCCGCTGAGCGCCTCGGGGGACACGCGGGAGCGGGACACGAGCACGGTCGAGGACGGGGCGCGGCGCGAGGGCCCGCCCGCGAAGGTGGAGGACGCCCCGCCGGTCACGGGCCGCGGCATTGGACGAGACCCGCTCTCCGACTCCGAGCGCGGCCGCGCGGTGCGGATCGCCCTGTCCGGCGAGGGCGGCGGGACGAGTCTGAGGACGGCCCGGGAGGACGTGACGGGCAAGAAGGGCACGCCGCAGCTGCTGGCCACGGATCTGTCCGAGGACGCGGAGGCGGGCCGGCCGCGCCGCGCCGAGGTGTCCTTCTACGACTACGCGGACGACGCGCTCATCCACCGCACCGTCGACCTGGACGTCGGCAAGGTCACCGGCACGGACACCTCGCGCGGCTCCCAGCCGCCGCCCGCCTGGGCCGAGGCGCACGAGGCGGCGGAGCTGCTGCTGAAGGACCCGCTGGGCGCGGGGCTGCGCGCCGACTACCGCAGGGCCGCGGGGAAGAAGCTCACCCGCGCAGGCCAGCTCGGCACCCAGGGGCTGACGTACGTGCCGCACACCGAGCGGGGCGACGCGCTGGACGCCTGCGGCAAGCAGCGCTGCGTGCGGCTCTTCACCCGGGTCGCGGGCGGCGGCCCGTGGATCGACACCCAGCGGTTCGTGATCAACCTCAGCGACCGCACCGTGCACCGGCTGGGCCCGCGGTGACGGCCCGCCCGGTGACCAGGACAGCGAACGGGAGAAGGACCTCGATGCACAGCCAGAAACGACTGCGCCGCCCGGCACTGGCGGCCTCGGCCCTGCTCGTCCTGCCCGCGATACCGGCGCTGGCACCCGCGAGCGCAGGC
>NZ_VJOK01000001.1:1922780-1932972 GCF_013302895.1 Streptomyces albus subsp. chlorinus
GGCGGCCAAGGGCGGGGCCGCGGCCTGCGGTTCGGGCGCCGCCCTCCGGCAGAAGATGCGCGGCGGCGGGGTGTGGCGGATGTGCTGGCACACCTCCAGCACGGCCGGTCTGGTGCTGGAGGACGTCTCCTTCCAGCCGCGGGGCGAGGCCCGGCCGATCACCGTCCTCAAGAGCGCGAGGCTGGCCCAGATCCACGTGCCCTACGACAACGGGTCGGTCGAGTACAACGACGTCACCGAGATGCAGCTGGGTGCCAGCGCGGAGCCGCTGCGTCCCAAGGACTGCCCCGGCGGGGTGCTGAAGAAGATCCCCGGGGTGGACTGGGACACCGGCGGGAGCAAGCAGGTCGACGGGCTGTGCGTGACCACCCAGGAGCGGGGCTTCGCCTTCCACGGCGACAGCGGCTCCATCGGTGAGGAGCCCGGCAGGAAGGACGCCGAGCAGGGCCAGGACCTGGTGCTCTACACGGTCAACTCGGCCGGCTACTACCACTACATCAACCAGTGGAACTTCTCCGACGACGGCACCATCACCCCCAAGGCGGGCGCCACCGGCAATCTGTCCCCCTCCGACTACGACGCCTCGGACGGGCAGGGCTGGCCGGTGGGCAAAGGCAGCAGGGCGCGGGCGACCAGCCACCACCACAACATCTTCTGGCGGCTGGACTTCGCCCCGGACGGCTCCCGTGACGCGCGGGTCGAGCAGTTCGACTCGCGCCGCACGGGCAGCGGCGGGCCCGACAAGACGCCCACCTACCGCACCACGCGCAAGCGGCTGACCACCGAGACGGCGGGCAACGGCGGCATGGACGGGTACCGCTGGTGGCGCGTCGTCAGCCCCAAGGGCCGGAACGCGGACGGGCACGCCCGCTCCTGGGAGCTGGTGCACCGCAACCAGGCCAAGTACACGGCGCGCGCCTTCACCAAGTACGACGTCTACTTCACCCGCTACAAGAAGTTCGAGCAGTACGCGAGCGACAACGCGCGGTTCGGCAGCCACCGGGCCGAGGACGTGCGCGGGTTCACCAACGGCGAGGCCCTCAAGCACCCGATCACCTGGGTCAACGTGGGCTTCCACCACATCGCGCGGGACGAGGACCAGACGCCGATGCCGGTGCACTGGCAGGGCTTCCAGATCGCGCCCCGCGACGTGACGAGCATGAGCCCGCTCACCCCCGACCGGCTGCGCAAGCCCCGCTACAACGGGAAGCCGCGGTTCCCCGGCGAGGAGGGGGTGCGCTGAGGCGCGGCCGTCGAGGGGTCCGTCACCGTGGGCGACTACGGTGACGGATCCCTCACCGTACGCAGTGGCACCGGGTGCCGGGTCAGGTCGTATCGTCTAGTGGCCCCACCACCTCGTTGCGAGGAGCACCTATATGACCCCGCCCGTCGTCCAGTCGCTGCGCGAACAGATCCGCGAGCACATCGTGGAGGGGATCGTCAGCGGACGGTGGAAGCCCGGGGAGCGCATCGTGGAGCGGCGGATCGCCGTCGAGCTGGAGGTGAGCCAGACCCCGGTGCGGGAGGCGCTGCGGGAACTGGAGGCGCTGCGGCTGATCGAGTCGTCGCCCAACAAGGGTGTGCGGGTGCGGGAGCTGTCGGCGGCGGACCTGGAGGAGATCTACCCGGTGCGGGCGGGACTGGAGCAGATCGCCGCCGAGCTGGCGGTGCCCCGGCTGGCCGGGGACGTCGGCGCGCTGCGCCCGCACGTGGAGGCGCTGTACGAGGCGGACCGGCGCGGGGACGGCGAGGCGCAGGTGCGGCACACCGTCGCCTTCCACCGCGAACTGGTGCGGGCCGCCGGCAACAGCGTGCTGCTGCACACCTGGGAAGGGCTGGGCATCGAGGTGTGGACCGCGCTGTCGATCCGGTGGCTGGGCACCGTGCAGCAGTCGTACGCCGAGGAGCACGCGGCCGTGCTCGACGCCATCGAGCGGCGCGATCCCGGGATCGGCCCCCTCGTGAAGGAGCACGTCCTGGGCTGCGCCCCGGCTCCCCGGTGAGCCCTCACACCGACGCGCCCCGCCGGGGAGGGGCGCGGGGAACCGCGCGCTCAGCCGGAGCGCACGGGCACCCGGCCGACGGCCCGGTCCCCTGCGGCGGGATTCCGCGGCTACCATGCATCCCGGCTCCGGGGACGGGGCCCCGCCGCGGGGGCCTGTGCGCGTGGGCGGCCGCAGGCGTGTCGTGGCTGATCGCGCCGTTCCCCGCGCCCTTGTCGGGGCCATGGGGCGCCGCCCCGGCGCTGGTGGGTCGGCGCCTGGCATTCGGTGCCAAATTCCAGGGCACGGAATGCCAATTTCGCGCCGTGGGCGGTTTTTACCGACGGATCCTTTGATCGATCATCGATCACAGGCGTAGAGTCGCTCCGTTGGGTGACCCCTGTCCTGCCCTTCAGGGTCTTTCACACCCACCCGCTCAACCGCCCTCCCGACCCCGTTTGGAGGGGCCTACACGTCCGGAAGGTGGCCACCATGCCCGACGCCGTACACAATTCCCCGAGCGAGCTCGACCAGCTCCCGGACCGGGATCCGCAGGAGACCGCCGAGTGGCGCGAGTCCCTCGACGCCGTGACCGAGCACGCCGGCGCGGACCGTGCCTCGTACCTGGTGCGCCGCACGGTCGAGCACGCCCACGACACGGGGCTGGACGTGCCGCGGCTGCTGGAGAGCGCGTACGTCAACACCATCCCGACCGACGCCGAGCCGGCGTACCCGGGGAACGAGGCGCTCGACCAGCGGATCACCGCCTGGAACCGGTGGAACGCCGCCGCGATGGTCACCCGCGGCAGCAAGGACGGCCTCGGCGGGCACATCGCGACCTTCGCCTCCGCGGCCTGGCTGTACGAGATCGGCTTCCAGTACTTCTTCAAGGGCAAGGACGGGGAGAGCAGCGGCGACCAGCTCTACGTCCAGGGCCACGCCTCCCCCGGCATCTACGCACGGGCCTTCCTCGACGGCCGGCTCACCGAGGAGCAGCTCGACCGCTTCCGCCGCGAGGCCGGCGGCGACGGCCTGCCCTCCTACCCGCACCCGCGCCGCCTGCCCTGGCTGTGGGAGTTCCCCACCGTCTCCATGGGCCTGGGCCCGATCTCGGCGATCTACCAGGCGCGGTTCAACCGCTATCTGGAGCACCGCGGGATCAAGGACACCTCCGACTCGCACGTGTGGGCCTTCCTCGGTGACGGCGAGATGGACGAGCCCGAGTCCACCGCCGCGCTGGCCCTGGCCGCCCGCGAGGAACTGGACAATCTGACCTTCGTCATCAACTGCAACCTCCAGCGCCTCGACGGCCCGGTCCGCCCCAACTTCAAGATCGTGCAGGAGCTGGAGGCCCAGTTCCGCGGCGCCGGCTGGAACGTCATCAAGGTGCTGTGGGGCTCGGCCTGGGACCAGCTGTTCAAGCTGGACACCGAGGGCGCGCTGGCCCGCCGGCTGCGCGAGGTGCCGGACGCCCAGTTCCAGACCTACGCCACCCGCGACGCCGCCTACATCCGCGACCACTTCTTCGGTGCCTCCGAGGCCCTGGGGAAGATCGCCGCGAAGCTGTCGGACGAGCAGATCATCGAGTGCTTCCACCGCTCGCGCGGCGGCCACGAGCCCCGCAAGGTCTTCGCTGCCTACAAGGCGGCCGTCGAGCACAAGGGCGCCCCGACGGTGATCCTGGCGCAGACCGTCAAGGGCTGGTCGCTCGGCCCGGGCTTCGAGTCCCGCAACGCCAACCACCAGATGAAGAAGCTCACCAAGGAGGAGTTCCGCGGCATGCGGGACACCCTGGAGCTTCCCATCGAGGACAGCGCCATCGAGGCCGCCGAGCTGGTGCCCTACTGTCACCCGGGCCCCGACGCGCCGGAGATCGCGTACCTGCACGAGCGGCGCCGCGCCCTCGGCGGCCTGGCCCCGGCCCGCAAGGTCGTCCCCAAGGGGCTGCCCGCCCCGGCCGAGAAGCCGTTCGACGCGCTGAAGAAGGGCTCCGGCTCGCAGGAGATCGCCACCACCATGGCGTTCGTCCGCCTGGTCAAGGACCTGATGCGGGAGAAGGAGACCGGCAGGCGCTGGGTTCCGGTCGTGCCCGACGAGGCCCGCACCTTCGGCATGGAGTCGCTCTTCCCCTCCGCCGGCCTCTACTCCCCCAAGGGCCAGACCTACGACCCGGTCGACCGCGACCAGCTCCTGTACTACAAGGAGGCCGTCAGCGGTCAGATCCTCAACGAGGGCATCACCGAGGCCGGCTCGCTGGCCGACTTCACCGCCGCCGCGACGTCGTACGCGACGCACGGCGAGCCGATGATCCCCTTCTACATCTTCTACTCGATGTTCGGCTTCCAGCGGACCGGCGACCAGTTCTGGGCGCTCGCCGACCAGCTGGGCCGCGGCTTCGTCATCGGCGCCACCGCGGGCCGCACCACCATGACGGGTGAGGGCCTCCAGCACGCCGACGGCCACTCGCCGCTGCTGGCCTCCACCAACCCCGCCGCGCTGATCTACGACCCGGCCTTCGCCTACGAGGTCGCCGTGGTCGTCAAGGACGGTCTGCGCCGCATGTACGGCCCCGAGGCCGACCAGCAGGAGGACGTCTTCTACTACCTGACGGTCTACAACGAGCCCAAGGTGCAGCCCGCCATGCCTCAGGGCGTCACCGAGGAGCAGATCGTCAAGGGCCTGTACAAGTTCCGCGACGCCTCCGCGGTGGAGGGCACCTCCCCCGCCCCGGCCGACGCGCCCCGCATCCAGCTGCTGGCCTCGGGCACGGCGATCCACTGGACCACCGAGGCCCAGCGCATCCTCGCCGAGGAGTGGGGCGTGGCCGCCGACGTGTGGTCAGCGCCCTCCTGGAGCGAGCTGCGCCGGGACGCGCTGGAGTGCGACGCGGCGGCGCTGCGCGGTGAGGAGCGGGTGCCCTACGTCACCCGGGCCCTGACCGGCGCGCCCGGTCCGGTCCTGGCCGTCAGCGACTGGATGCGGGCCGTGCCCGACCAGATCGCGCAGTGGGTCGAGCAGGACTGGTCCTCGCTGGGCACCGACGGCTTCGGCCTCTCCGACACCCGCGGCGCGGCCCGCCGCCACTTCGGCGTGGACCCGCAGTCGGTCGTCGTGGCCGCCCTCTCGCGGCTGGCCCGCCGGGGCGAGGTGAAGGCGGAGGACGTCCGCCGGGCCGCCGAGAAGTACGGCCTGGCCTGAAGTACGGCCTGGCCCGGGCGTTCCCGGGGCGGGCCGTATCCCCGGCCCGCCCCGGGAACGCGGGCGGCACAATCACCCCATGCGTGCCGCCCGGTTGATCAAGATGGTGCTGCTCCTCCAGTCGCGGCGGGAGATGACCGCCCGGGAACTCGCCGAGGAACTGGAGGTCTCCGAGCGGACGGTCTCCCGCGACGTGCTCGCCCTCTCCGAGGCGGGCGTGCCGGTGTACGCGGACCGGGGCCGGACGGGCGGATACCGCCTGGTGGGCGGCTACCGCACCCGGCTGACGGGGATGGGCCGCAGCGAGGCGGAGGCCCTGTTCCTGTCGGGGGTTCCCTCGGCGCTGCGCGACCTGGGGCTGGACGACGCGGCCTCCGCCGCGCGGCTGAAGGTCTCGGCGGCCCTGGCCCCCTCCCTGCGGGACGTGCACGGCAGCACGGCGCAGCGCTTCCATCTCGACGCGCCGGGCTGGTGGCAGGCCCCGCGGACTCCCCCGCTGCTGCCGGCGCTGGCCGACGCGGTCTGGTCCGACCGGCGCGCCGCGGTCCGCTACGCGGGGAAGAAGGGCGAGGTGGAGCGGGAGCTGGAACCGTACGGCCTGGTCCTGAAGGCGGGCCAGTGGTATCTGGCGGCCCGCGTCCTGGCCGGCGAGGAGCGCGAGCACCACGACGCGTGGCGGGTGTACCGCGTGGACCGGTTCACCGAGGTCGCGGTGCGGGACGAGGGGTTCGTCCGCGCGGACGGTTTCGACCTGGCCGCGTTCTGGGAGGAGCGCGCGGCGGCTTTCGCCCGCTCCCTCCTGCGGACAGAGGTGACGCTGCGGCTGACCGAGGCGGGCACCCGCCGCCTGCGCCACGTCACCGACCGGACGGCGGCCGATGAGGCGCTCGCCGCGGGCACCGTGGACGAGCGGGGCCGCACCACGGTCACCCTCCGGGTCGAGAGCGAGGAGGTGGCGCACCTCCAGCTGCTGCCCCTGGGCCCGGAGTGCGAGGTGCTGGCCCCTCCGTCCCTGCGCACCCGCTTCGCGCGGACGGCCCGGCGCACGGCGGCGCTGTACGAGGAACCCTCCGCCCCGGAGCGGCGGTAGCCGGTCACATCCGGAGCCGACCGGTCCGGTGGGTAACGGGACAGCCGCATTGGGCGCACTCCGCGTGCGCGGGGGGCGTGGACGCCGGATGCTGAGGGCGTGATGGACGAGACGGAGTTCTGGGAGCTGATCGACTCCGCGCGCCGGGAGGCCGACGGCGACCCCGACGAGCAGGCGGACCTCCTCGTCGAGCGGCTCACCCGGCTCGACCCCGAGGCCGTGCGGGACTTCGCCCGCCACTTCGAGTCCCGCTACAACCGCGCCTGCCAGTGGGACCTGTGGGCCGCCGCCTGGATCCTGCTGGACGGCGCGAGCGACGACGTCTTCGACGCGTTCCGCTGCTGGCTGATCGGCCAGGGCCGGGAGGTGTTCGAGGGCGCGGCGCACGACGCGGACGCGCTCGCCGAGCTGCTGGAGGACTTCGACCAGGAGCTGGACGGCGACGGCGAGGAGCTGGGCTTCGCCGCCGACGAGGCGTACGAGCAGCTGACCGGCGTCCCGCTGCCCGGGCTGGAGCTGCCCGAGGCGCCGGCCGAGCCGGAGGGCGTCCCCCTCGACCTGGAGGACCCGGCGGCGGTGACCGAGCGGCTGCCGAGGCTGTGGGAGAGGTTCCGCGGCGAGTGACCCGGCCCCGCGCCCCGCCCACCGGGCCGCACCGACTCCGGGCAGGCGGCGCGCCGCCCCAGCAGGGCGATCGGCTGGGCGCGCTCCTCGCCGCCCCGCGCTCGGGAAGGCCGTACGCGGCCTCCTCCGCGAACGGGCCGTCTGCCGGACGACGCCCGGCCACCGCAGGGCCGAGACGTTCCCGCCCGCGGGCGCCGACGGACGGCACCGAAGCCCGGCAGGAGGTCCGCGCCGCCGATTCCGTGCCGCAACCGTCCACCACGCTGGTGCCGAGCACGGCACGCTCTTCGTCGTCCGCTCCCCGTTCGGCAAGGGCGGCCCCATGGGACCGGGCCCCCGCGGACCCCTTCACGCTCGCCGCCGTACGCGGCACCCGGACCCGGGGCGACGCCCGCGCCCGAGCCCGGGGCGCCGTCCGCCCGGATGCGTCAGGATGGGCGCATGCGCATCGCGGTCACCGGTTCCACCGGTCTCATCGGCTCGGCCCTCACCCGCTCGCTGCGCGCGGAGGGACACGAGGTCCTGCGGCTGGTACGGCGGCCCGCCGCGGCCGCCGACGAGGTCGCCTGGCACCCGCGGCAGGGACGCGTGGACACCGGTGGGCTCCTCGGCTGCGAAGCGGTCGTCCACCTCGCGGGCGCGGGCGTCGGCGACCACCGCTGGACCTCGGCCTACAAGCGCGAACTGTACGAGAGCCGCGTCCAGGGCACCCGCACCCTGTGCACGGCCCTCGCCGGGCTGGACACCCCGCCGCGGACCCTGGTCGTCGGCACGGCCGTCGGCTACTACGGCGACACCCAGGACCGCGCCGTCGACGAGACGGCCGGCCCCGGTGAGGGCTTCCTCGCCCGGCTGTGCCAGGACTGGGAGGCCGCCGCCGGTCCCGCCCAGGAGGCGGGAATCCGCACGGTGTTCGCGCGCACCGGGCTGGTCGTCGCCCGCGGCGGCGGCGCGTGGGGCCGGCTCTTCCCCCTCTTCCGCGCCGGGCTCGGCGGCCGGCTGGGCGACGGCCGCCAGTACTGGAGCCACATCGCGCTCCACGACCACGTGGCGGCCCTGCGGTTCCTGCTGGAGGAGGAGCGGCTGGCGGGCCCCGTCAACCTCACCGCCCCCGAACCGGCCACCAACCGCGAGGTCACCGCCGCCATGGGGCAGGTGCTGCGCAGGCCGACGCCGTTCGCGGTGCCCGCACCCGTGCTGCGCCTCGTCCTCGGCGAGTTCGCCGGGGACGTGCTGGGCAGCCAGCGGGTCCTCCCCCGCCGCCTGCTGTCCGCGGGCTTCCCCTTCGCCTTCCCCCGCGTCGCGGACGCCATCCGCGCCGCCCTGTGACCCCGCGCCGGTGATCCCGCACCATCCTGACGCCTGACAGGGGGCGCTCGGGCCGAACTCCGTCCCGCGCACGGGAGTTGTGCGTACCGTACGGGTATGGGCGAGGTGCCGGACGGGCGGGGCGGGAGCGCCGTGGAAGTCGAGATCTCGGTGGCCGGGGGTGACGCGGCGGCGACCGCGGACCTGTACCGGTGGCTGCGGGACGATCCTCAGCTGCGGCGGCACGCCGTGGTGGGTCTGGGCACCCGCCAGGAGGCCGACGCCCCCGGCTCCGGCGGCACCGGCGGTACGGCCATGGGCGCGTTCGAGGTCGTCGAGCTGGTGCTCACCCAGGGTTTCAGCGCGGCCAACCTCGCGCTGGCCTACGCCGCGTGGCGGTCCGCGCGGCCCGCCGCCCCGCCCCTCACGGTGGTGGTGGACGGGACGTCGCTGCGGATCGAGGGCGGCTCCCCGGAGGAACTGGCCCGTCTGGTGCGGGCCTTGTCCCCGGTCGGCCCGGGGGGCGGCGGCGACGCGGACACGGGCGAGCACGAGGGCGCGGACGCAGACGCGGGCGCGGGCGCAGACGTGGCGGAAGAGGGCTCGCGGGAGGGGCCGGAGGGGGAGTAGCAGGATGGGGAGAGACACGCACGGGCTGCCCGACCCCGCCCGGTCACGTGCCGTGCTCGTCGGGGCCGCCGAGTACGAGGTCCTGGACGATCTGCCGTCGGTGCGCAACAACGTCCGCCGCCTCGCGGAGCTGCTCCGCGGCCCCGACGGCTGGATGCTGCCCGAGGAGCACTGCGTGCCGCTGCTGGACAGCTCGCGCGAGGAGGTGTTCAAGGCGGTCAGCGCCGCCGCCGCGGCGGCCGAGGACGCGCTGCTGGTGTACTACGCGGGCCACGGCCTGCTGGCCCCGGACGGGACCGACGCCCTCCATCTGGGGCTGCGGGGTTCGCACGCGGACGAGCTGTTCTTCGCCGTCGAGTACGCGCCCCTGCGCCACCTGATCATGAAGAGCCGGGCCCGGCACCGCGTGGTCGTCCTGGACTGCTGCTTCAGCGGAAGCGCCGCGGGCCCCTACCTCAACGAGCCCGGCGGGATCGCCGACCACGCCGCCATCGAGGGGGCGTGCCTGATCACGGCCACCGCCAGGACGCGGCTGGCCCTGGCCCCGGCCGACGAGCCGTACACCGCCTTCACCGGGGAGCTGGTGAAGGTGCTGGAGGACGGGGTTCCGCACGGGCCCCGGCTGCTGGACCTGGACACCGTCTTCCGCCAGGTGTGGCGCGAGCTGCGGGCCAAGGACCGTCCCGAGCCCGAACAGCGCTCCCGCAACGCGGGGCACCGGCTCGTCTTCGCGCGCAACCGCTGGACGCCCGCGCCCACGCCCGAGGCGCTGCGCTACGCCGCCGCGCTGCGGGACGCGTACGCCGCGCACCCCGGCCGTGTGAGCGCGGACTCCGCGGCGGTGGAGCGGTATCTGAGCGGTGCGTGGATCGCGCCGCGGGAGTTCGTCGAGGAGCTGCGGCCGGGCCCGGGAGCCGGGACGGACCGCCTGCACGACCTGCGCCGCGCGGCCCAGCGCACCGCCCCGGACACCGAGACCCAGCTGATCCACGCGCGGGAGGAGGGCGAGCGGCTGCGGGCCGAGGTGGAACGGCTGCGGGAGCAGGTCGCGGGCCTCCGCGTCGAGGCGCTCTCCCTGCGGTCGGCGGAACAGGACGCGGCGCAGGACCGGGAGGAGAGCGCCCGGCAGGCCGCCGAACTCTCCGGGAGACTGGCCTCGCTGGTGCGGCAGCTCGCCGAGGAGCGGGAGCGCGCGGAGCGCATCGGCCGCGAGTGCCACGAACTCCAGGCGGCGAAGACGGCCCAGCAGCGGCAGCTGGAGCACGCCGGCGCCTACGTCCGCGACCTGGAGGAGGAGCTGGCCCAGCTGCACCGGGCCAGTGTCCGTGACCAGGACGAGATCCGGCGGCTGCGCCACGAG
>NZ_VJOK01000001.1:1933449-1934380 GCF_013302895.1 Streptomyces albus subsp. chlorinus
GGGAGGAGGGAGCGCCGTCCGGTCCGGGTGCCCGGGGAGACCGCCCGGGGACGGCGGGCCCCCGGAGCACCGCCCCGGCCGGGGCGCCGGGCGAGGGGCTGCGCGTGGGCTGCGCGGCCCTCCTCTTTCTGGTCGCCGTCGTGGACCTGGTCGTCGCCTCCATCAACGCCTCCGCGAACGCGCAGGTGGTCTTCCACAGCGGGAGGAAGCCCGTCACCGCCACCTCCACGTCGCGGTACCACAGCTTCGACACGCACACCTGGGACGTCGCACAGAAGGTGAGGTCCACATTCCGCCCCTCGGGCACGCTCCTTTGGCCCGGTGTCGGCGGGGTGCAGGGGCGGCTGGAGGTGCAGGTGCCCAAGGGCTGCGAGGGGCGCACGGTGCGCTGGCGGGTCGAGGCCGACGGCAGGCGGGCAGAGTCCGGCGTACTGCGGGGAAAGCGTTCCTACCGGGACAAGACGGACTTCTCCCTCTCCCACAGGCCGCACTCGGTCACCCTGCTCGCCGACTGGGACGGCGGCACCTCCTCGTGCCCGTCCTTCGCACTGCGCTGGCACGACCCTCGGGTGGACCTCACCTTCGACCTGTTCCCGTTCTAGCCCACCTCCGCGCTCCGGTCCCCTCCTCCGCGCTCACTCCCCCTCCGCCGCGTGGTGCCCGGGTATGCATCCGGGCGCCCCTCGCGCGACGTACCGCGGCACCAGTCACACACCAACGCTCGAACACGGGTATGAGCCGCGCGCGCCGGGGCATCAGGCAACCGGGCAACCGGAACCCGCACGCCGTCGACGTCGGGAGGAAAAGTGCCGATCAGCAGCGCACAGACGAGCAGCGCGAGCAGAAGTGGCGAGGAGGTCGATGCCGTCGTCGGGGAACGGGCCGCCGACGTGGTGGTCGTCGGCGCCGGTCTCGCCGGGCTGGCGGCGGC
>NZ_VJOK01000001.1:1935420-1975570 GCF_013302895.1 Streptomyces albus subsp. chlorinus
CGCGGCGCTCGGCCGGTTCGCCGCGGTGCCGCCCCAGGGGCTGCTCACCCGGCCCGAACTCCCCGCGGCCCAGGCGCTGTCGGCCCGCGGCCTGCCGGCCCGGCCGGCCCGGACACTGGTGCGGCCGCTGCTCACCGCGCTGCTGTCGGACCCGGACCTGACGACCTCCAGCCGGGTCGCCGATCTGACGCTGCGCGGCTTCGCACGCGGCGGGCTGTGCGTACCGGCGGGCGGCCAGGCCACCGTTCCCGAACTGCTGGCGGCGGCACTGCCGGACGGCACGGTGCGCACCGGGGTGCGGGCCACCTCCGTGAGCACCCACGCCGTGGCGACCGAGCGGCACGGCACCTTCCCGTGCGAGGCCGTCCTGGTGGCCACCGGGGCCCGCTCGGCCGCCGCGCTGCTGCCGGGGCTGCGGGTGCCGGACTTCCACCCGGTGACCGTGCTGCACCACGCCGCGGAGGAGCCCGTCCCGCTGGGCGCGCCGGAGCCGTCGTTCACGGTGTGCGCCGGGCGCGACGAGGACGGCGCCGAGGACGCCGCCCCGGTCAGCCACACCTGGGTGGCCTCCGCCGTGGACCCGTCGCGAGCGGAGCCGGGCCGGACCCTGGTCACCTCGGTGGTGCTGGGCGAGCGGTCGGCCGAGCCGCCGGCGGCGCTGGACAAGGCGGCGCGCGGTCAACTGGCCCGCGTCTACGGCACGTCCACGGACCGCTGGGAGCTGCTGGCCGCCTACCACGACCCGGACGCGGTGCCCGCGATGCCCGCGCCGCACGACCCGTGCCGACCGGTGCGGGTGCTGTCCGGGCTGTACGTGTGCGGGGAGCACCGGGACACCAGCACCCCGCGCGGGGCGCTGGTGTCGGCGGAGCGGGCCACGGAGCAGATCCTGCGGGACTTCGGGCGTCCGGCGGTGCCCGGACAGCTCGCCCAGGAGGCTGCCGCCTAGCCGCCGACTAATCGAACAAAGATCCCGAACTCCCCGATGACCAGCGGGTTCTGTCAGTGGGGCCGGGTAGGATAAGGGGTAGTCAGCAAGGAAGCGCACCGAGGTTTCAAAGGAGACCGTCGATGACTGCTGTCCGTTCCCGCACCCCTCGTTCGCACTCCCGCCCCACCTCCCGCACCTCCTCCAAGAAGCGTCCGCAGCACCAGCAACCGCACCTGCCGACGATGTCCACCCTGCCCGTCCTGCCGAAGAAGCCACTGCCGGCCGGCCGGCCGCGCGAGTGGTACGTGACCCACAACCGCCGGCTCAAGGCCATGCGGATCGCCATAGCCCTGCTCGACACCGGCGTCTACACCGTCGAGCAGGCGTGCGACCACACCATCCACGCCACCGCGCAGCGCATCGGCGTGCACCCGCCGTCGCCGGCCACCTGCCGGCTGGTCCGCTCGCTGCTGCCGTGACCCGGTAGCGCTTCCTCCGTGCGCCCGTCGCGGGAGAGGACGGCGTCCGAAATCCGCTTGGCGTCATCACCATAGGTGCCATACGGTCCTGACGCGTGCGTCCGCGCGTGTCAGGACCGTACAGCGGCGAAGGGCGGAACACCCCGATGGCGACAGGCAGCAGGTCACGCGCCGAGATCATGGCACTGGGGGCCGCGGCGGTCACCGTCGTGCTGTGGGCCTCGGCCTTCGTGTCCATACGCAGCGCCGGCGCACACTACTCCCCCGGGGCCATGGCGCTCGGGCGGCTCGGTGTGGGCTCCCTCGTCCTGGGCGCGGCGCTGCTGCTGCGGCGCGAGGGGCTGCCGCCCAAGGCCGCCTGGCGCGGCATCGTCCTCTCCGGCGTGCTGTGGTTCTGCGCCTACACGGTCACCCTCAACTGGGGCGAGCGCCTGGTCGACGCGGGCACGGCCGCCATGGTCGTCAACGTCGGGCCCCTCCTGATGGCCCTGCTGGGCGGCTGGCTGCTGAAGGAGGGCTTCCCCTCCCGGCTGCTGGCCGGAATGGCGGTCTCCTTCGCGGGCGCCGTCGTCGTCGGCCTCTCCGTCTCCGGGGGCGGCGGCGGCTCCTCGCCGCTGGGTGTGGCACTGTGCCTGCTCGCCGCCGTCACCTACGCCATCGGCGTGGTCAGCCAGAAGCCGGCGCTGCGGCACGCCTCCCCGCTGCAGACCACCACCTTCGGCTGCCTCATCGGCTTCGTGGCCTGCCTGCCGTTCAGCGGGCAACTGCTCTCCGACGTACGGGACGCGCCGCTGCCGGCGACCCTCAACGTCGTCTATCTCGGCGTGTTCCCGACCGCGCTCGCCTTCAGCACCTGGGCCTTCGCCCTCTCCCGCACCACCGCGGGCCGCATGGGCGCCACGACCTATGTGGTGCCCTTCCTCGTCGTGCTGCTGTCCTGGCTCCTCCTGGACGAGGTGCCCGGCCGGCTCGCCCTGGCGGGCGGCCTGCTGTGCCTGGCGGGGGTGGCCGTCTCCCGGTCGCGGAGCCGCGGGGAGCGGCCGCCCCACGAGCCCCCGGCTAGTGCTGCCGCACCAGCCGCGCGGCCGACGTCCCCAGTCCCGCAGGACGGTCGAACGGCCGGCTAGGCGAGAAGTGCCGCCGCAGGTCCGCCTCGGTGTAGCGGCGGCACCCGCGGTGCCACACGAGGATGCCGGACATCCAGTTCTCCAGGTCCCGCACATAGCCGTCCAGCGCCGCCCGCCCGTCCTCGTCGAGCGCGAAGTCGTCGTAGAGCACGGGGAACTCGTGCGCGGCCACGTGCTGGAACTGCCGCATGCGGGAGGTCATCAGGTCGTCCACGATGCGCAGCGCCGTGGGGTAGTCGCAGTCGAAGAAGTCGCGGACGACGAGCAGCCCGTTGTGGATCTCGCCCTCGAACTCGATCTCCTTCTGGTACGAGAAGACGTCGTTGAGCAGGCAGGCGTAGTCGGCCGCCGCGTTCTCCAGCGACTTCATGGGGCCGCTGGCGTAGACCTCCTCCGGGATGCTGTCCGGGTGCGCCAGCCGGCACAGGCTCATGGTCAGGTCGGAGCCGAAGGTCCTGCGCCGCATCTCGACGTAGTCGACGGGGTCGGGGATCCGGTTCTGCGCCTGGTTGTCCAGCTCCCACAGCCAGCTGTCCGCCATGGTCTCGACGGCGGCGCGGAAGCGGCGGCGCTTGGCGACGCTCATCGGGCCCGCCGTCCTGGCCCACAGATCGGCCAGCGAGCGCTCCAGCGGACCGGCCGGCGGCGGGACCGGCTCCCCCTCGACGGGCATGAACAGCGACAGCCGCTCGGTGCACACCCGGGCGCCCGGCAGATCGCGCGTGCTGCCGAAGCGGAGCGGGTAGTAGTCGTCGCCCCAGGTGCCCCAGGCCAGCCAGGCCGAAGTCAGGTCGAGCTGGTCGGGCGTCGCGTCGGGGTGGATGCCCGCGGCGCACAGCGGCAGGTCGTGGTCGCGGATCAGCTCCTCGTCCCACACGGTGCCGCCGGGCACGTCCGGCTGCGGGTCGAGCATGCCCATGGCGCGGGCCCAGACGACGACGCGCTCGCGGGCCCCGGCCAGGTGCGGGCTGCGCCTCGCCGTGAAAGGCATCTCGAAGTCGGGCAGCACCGAGGGGCCGGTCCGCTCGTAGGGGACGTGGGTGAAGGAGCGGGTGCGGCGCGCGTGGGCGCGGGCGTGGCCCCGCCACAGGGAGTGCGGCGCGTCGGCCGCCGAAGTGCCCGGCCCCGAGGGCAGGAACGGCAGCAGGAGCGAGGACGGTGCGGGCCGCGCGGCGGCTCCCCCGCCGTTCATGTAGCGGCTGGAGCGCAGGTGCCACTCGTGGCCGCCGGACTGCCAGTCCTGGAGCCCCTTGGTGTAGGCGGCGATGTCGGCGCAGGCCGCCGCGTCCAGCCCCTTGCCGGCACAGAGCGCCGGCACCTCCGTCAGCGCGGTGTGCTCGAACTGCTGGAGGCGGGAGGTGAGCAGGTCGTTGACGGCGTCGGCGGCCTCCTGGGTGGTGCAGTCCAGGAAGGTCTCCAGGACGAGGACGCCGTTGGACAGCTCGCCCTCCTCCCTCGTCTCCCGCTCGTAGGAGAAGAGGTCGTTGCGCAGGTGGACGGCGTCGGAGAAGGTGTCGCGCAGGACGCACAGCGGGCGGGACGAGGCGACGGCGGCGGGCACCTCGGCGTGCGCGGCGAACTCGACCAGGCCCGCGGACCAGGGCGCGCCGCCGACCTTGCGCCGCATCTCGATGTACTCGACCGGGTTCGGCACCCGCCCGATGTTGATGTTGGACAGCTCCCACAGCGACTCGTTGAGCAGGTTCTCGGTGCTGACGGCGAACCGGGCGCGCCAGTCGGCCGACATCGACGGGACCGTCCTGGCCCACAGGTCGGCCAGGCCCGCCTCGACGGGGTTGGTGGGCTCGGGCACCGGCGCCTGGTCCCGCAGCGGCATGAACAGCGGCAGCCGGTCCAGATACGCCTTGCCGCCCGCGCGGTCCTGGGTGCGCTTGAACTCCTCCAGGAAGTGGTCGTCGAAGAAGAAGACCCACACGTACCAGTCGGTGACCAGCGCCAGGTCGTCCGCGCTCGCGTCGGGGTGCGTGTAGGCGCACAGCAGCGCGTAGTCGTGCGCGTCCAGATCCGCGGTCTCCCAGATGCCGGAGCCCTCCAGCATGCCCAGCTCGCGGGCCCACGCGCGCGAGTGCTCCCGCGCGTGGTCGAGGTGCGGGTTGAGGCGGGCGGGATACGGCACGTAGAAGTCGGGCAGTTCGAAGGGTTGCGACACCGCGCGGTCCCCCCAGCTCGTCGGATCCGGTGCGGACTTGGCCTACCCCGCGCGAAGCGATGAACATCCTTTTTCACCCGTACGTGGGATGTCATGGCGGGGACCGCTCGAACAAAACGCTTGGCGTGCGCGGATGTTGGGCTGGTAGGTTCACGATCGTGGCGAAGCTGAATCAGATCATCGCAGTCGAGAAGGGCGTCAAGTCCAAGGTGGCCCAGGACCTGGCGCAGGCGCAGCACGGGCTGGGGAAGCCGCAGATGCTGGCCGGTATCTCGCGTACATACCAGCCCAAGGACGAAGAGGGCGAGCAGCTTCCGCCGGAGTCGACCCGGGTCCAGGTCAAGGCCGAGGATGTGCTGAAGGAAACGGCAAAGATCCTCACCCGGCTGTTCGATGTGACCGCGACGAAGGACTGGGCGAACCTGACGGCCCGCGCGGACGTGGTCGTCGACGGGCACACGGTCCTGGCGCAGGTGCCGGTCTCCTATCTGCTCTTCCTGGAGAAGCAGCTCGGCGAGCTGGGCACCTTCCTGCGCAGGCTGCCGGTGCTGGACGGCGCGGAGGCGTGGGAGCGCGACCCGTCCACGGACTGGTGGAAGACCGAGCAGGTCCGCACGGTCCGCACCAAGAAGGTGCCGCGCAACCATGTGAAGGCCGAGGCCACCGACAAGCACCCGGCCCAGGTCGAGGTCTACTACGAGGACGTCCCCGTCGGCTACTGGACCACGGTCAAGTACTCCGGCGCCCTGCCGGCGCGGCGCGTCAACGAGCTGCTGGAGCGGCTGGAGAAGCTGTCCGCGGCGGTGAAGTTCGCCCGCGAGGAGGCCAACGCGACCGAGGTGACCGACCAGCGCGTCGGCGACGCCGTCTTCGGCTACCTCTTCGCCTGAGCCGCGCCGGGACCGCGCCCGGTCGGCTCGTCCCCGCACACAACTCAAGACTCCCCGGGCCAGGGCTTCAGCGGCCCTCGGCCCGGGGTGCGCCAGGAGCGCAAAGCTGAGTCAGAAGCTGATGTGTGAACCCCCGGCCGCCCTGCCGAGACAGGAGGCCGGTCAAGCTCAACCTCTCGCTCCAAGCTCAGCATCGCCGTTCATCGCCCGGCAACCGGGGCGGTGACGACCTCGAGACGCCGGTTCGAACCCGGCCGGCCGTTCCACGTGCGGCCGTGGTGGAGTGGCTCCACGCGAGGGCATCGCCGAACGATCCGCCCATGAACCGCCAGGGCGTGCGAGCGAACGGCACCCAGGACCCCGGGGCCGGGCAAAGCCCCGGGGTCCCTTTTGCCGCTTCTCCCGTACTTCCCCCGTACTTCTCCCCCCTTCCTGCGGTCTGCCGCCCCCGTGGTACGTTGCAGCCGCCAGTCGAACCCCGTGACGGGGTCAGGGAATCCGGTGGGAGACCGGAGCTGACGCGCAGCGGTGTGGGACTGGGGTGTGCACGAGGCCACTGGGGACGAGGTCCCCGGGAAGGCGCGCTCCCCGGCAGTCCCGAGCCCGAAGACCTGCTGGCACCCGCGCTCCGGGGCTCTTCCGGGCGCGGTGGTACGCCGGGCCCCGCGACTGGGCTCACGACGGAGAAGGACACAGCTGGCCATGCGCCGAACGCGTCGGGTGCCCCCGATATCCCGTGCCGCCCTGCGGGCGGGCGCCGCCCCTCCCCCCGACCGGTGCACCCGCTGCGCCGGGCGTTCCCCACTGCGCCCCCGCCGTTCCCCGCGCCGCGCGGTGCGCGCGGCGCTCGTCCCGCTGCTGCTGGTGCCGCTGGCGGCCTGCGGGGGCGGTGCCGCCTCGGGGAAGGCGGACGGCGGCTCGCCCGAGGGGTTCCCCTACACGGTCGACAACTGCGGGGTGAGGACGACCTTCACCGCGCCGCCGAAGCGGGCCGTGACCATGAACCAGCACGTCACCGAGATCATGCTGGCGCTCGGCCTCCAGGACCGGATGGCCGGCACGGCCTACCTGGACGACCGGATCGCGCCGCGCTACGCCAAGGCGTACCAGAAGGTCAGGGTGCTGGCCGGGAAGTACCCGTCCAAGGAGACGCTGCTGGCGGCCGCCCCGGACTTCGTCTACGGCGGTTACGCCAGCGCCTTCGACCGGTCCGAGGGCCGCGACCGCGCCGCCCTCGCCGACAGCGGCATCAGGACCCGGCTCAATCTGGAGGGCTGCACGACGAACGTGGACCTGGGCACCCTCCGCAGGGAGATCCGCGAGGTGGGCCGCGTCTTCGGCGTCCCCGGGCGGGCCGAGGCGCTGATCCGGAAGCAGGACAGGCGGCTGGCGGCCACCGCGCGGCGGCTGAAGGGCACGCCGAGGACGCCCGTCTTCGTCTACGACAGCGGCGACTCCTCCGCGTTCACGGCCGGCGGCGAGGGCATCGGCAACGAGATCCTGCGCCGGGCCGGCGCCCGCAACGTCTTCGGGGACGTGGACAAGGCGTTCGCCGACGTCTCCTGGGAGAAGGTCGTGCAGCGCAAGCCCGAGGTCGTGGTCGTCTACGACTACGGCGGCACGAGCGTCGCGCAGAAGAAGAAGCGGCTGCTGACGGACCCGGCGCTGGCCGGCGTCCCCGCCGTGAAGCACAAGCGGTTCGCGGTGCTGCCGCTCTCGTCGGCGGTGCTGGGGCCGCGCGTGCCCGACGCCGTCGAGTCGCTGGCCCGGCAGCTGCACCCGCGCGCGGCCGGCCACGGGGACGGGTGAGCGGCGTGCCGCACACCTCCGCCTCCACCCCCACGACCTCCGCCGCCTCCCCCGCTACCCCACCCGCCGCCCTCGGCTCCGCCGCCTCGCCGCTGCGCCGCACGCTGGTGGCGGGCGTGCTGGGCGCCGTCCTGGTGGCCGGGGCCGTCGCCGGGCTGGCCCTGGGCTCGGCGCGGATACCGGTGGGCGAGGTGCTGGGCGTACTGACCGGTCGGTCCGGACCGGGGCCGTACACCACCATCGTGCTGGACGTACGGCTGCCGCGCGTCCTGCTGGCGGCCGTGGTGGGTGCCGGACTGGCCCTGGTGGGCGCCGTGCTGCAGGCGCTGGTGCGCAACCCGGTGGCCGACCCCTACCTGCTGGGCATCTCCTCCGGCGCCTCCACCGGCGCCGCGCTGGTGGTGGTCTTCGGGATCGGCGCCGTCTCCCTGCCCCTGGGGGCGTTCGCCGGCGCGATGACGGCGCTCGTCGTCGTCTACGCGATGGCCCGGCGCGGCGGCACCATGACGACGGGACGGCTGGTGCTGGCCGGGGTCGCGGTGCAGTACGTGCTCTCCGCGCTGACGAGCCTGGTCCTGGTGACCTCCTCCGAGAACGAGCACCTGCGGGCCATCCTCTTCTGGACGCTCGGCGGGCTCGGCCAGGCCCGCTGGGACACCCTGCCGCTGCCCGCGCTGGTGCTCTCGGCCGGACTGGTCCTGCTGCTGGCGCTGGCCAGACCGCTGGACCTGCTGCTGGCCGGGGAGGAGGGCGCCACCGTGCTGGGACTCGACGTGAACCGCTTCCGGGCCGCCGCGTTCGTGCTGGCCTCGCTGGTGACGGCGGTGCTGGTGACGGCCGGCGGCGCGATCGGCTTCGTCGGGCTGATGGTGCCGCACGCGGCACGGATGGCGGTCGGCGCCGCACACCGCGCGCTGCTGCCGGTCGCGGCGCTGGGCGGCGCCGCGTTCCTGGTGCTGGCCGACCTGGCGGCGCGGACCCTCGCCGCCCCGCAGGAGATCCCCGTGGGGATCCTGACGGCACTGACGGGCGGCCCGTTCTTCCTGTGGCTGCTGCGCCGCTCCCAGCACGCCGAGGGGGTGACGGGATGAGCCGGGCGGCCGCGTGCGCGCTGCGCGCCGAGGAGGTCTCCTACCGGGCGGCCTCGGGCCGCGCCCTGCTCGACGGGGTGACGCTGGAGGCCCGGCCCGGCGAGACCGTGGGCGTGGTCGGGCCCAACGGCAGCGGCAAGACGACCCTGTTGCGGTGCGTCTACGGGACGCTGCGCCCCACCCGGGGCCGGATCCTGCTCGACGGGGAGGACGCCGCCGCGCTGGGCACCAAGGCGCGGGCCCGCCGGGTGGCGGCCGTACCGCAGGACGCGGGCGGCGGGTTCGGGCTGAGAGCCGGCCAGGTCGTGGCGATGGGCCGCTCCCCGCACAAGCGGTTCTGGGAGGGCGACAGCGCGCGGGACACCGCGCGGGTTGCCGGGGCGCTGGAGCACACGGGCGCGGCGCCGCTGGCCGGGCGGCCGTTCGACCAGCTGTCGGGCGGCGAGCGGCAGCGCGTCCTGGTGGCCCGCGCGCTGGTGCAGGACCCCGCGCTGCTCGTCCTGGACGAGCCGACCAACCACCTGGACGTGCGCTACCAGTGGGAGCTGCTCGCCCTCGTCCGGGACCTGCCCGCCACCTGCCTGCTGGCCCTGCACGACCTCAACCTCGCCGCGTACTTCTGCGACCGGCTGTACGTGCTGGAGGCCGGGCGCGTGGTCGCGGACGGCACACCGCGCGAGGTGCTGACGGCGGACCTGCTGGCGCGGGTGTACGGGGTACGCGCCGAGGTCGACGTCCACCCCGGCACGGGCGCGCCCACCGTCGTGTACCTGCCGCCGCGGGAGGCGCCCCGTGCACGGTGACCCCCTGGTGCCGGACGAGCTGACAGCGCTCGTCGCACTGACCGACCTCGCCTCCGCGCACGGCACCCGCTACCACGTGCTGCCCGGCGAGCCACCGCCGGAGCAGGCGGAGGCGTGGCTGCCCGCCGACCGCCTGCTGGAGGCGGGCAGCCCCGAGCGGGCACGGCTGCTGGCGGCCGAGTGGGCGGGCAGCGGACACCGCACCGCCCACGCGGCGGCCCTCACCCTGATCGCCGTGTACGCGGGCCGGGTGACGGCGGTGGCGATGCTGGGCTGGGTGCTGGACGGACGCGTGTGGGACGTGCGGCCGCACAACGTCCTGGTCCGGCCGGGCACCCACGGAATCGCCGGTGTACGGCTGCGGGTACCGCGCCTGCTGGCGGCGCCTTCCGAGGACCGGACGGCCACCCTTCCCGCCCTCCACGAGGCGGTGCTGCACACCCATCTGCTGCCGCTCGCCGCGGCGCTGCGCCGGGACACCCGGGCGGGGCTGCGGCAGCTGCACGGCGGGGTGGCACACGGCTGCGCGACGGCGCTGAGCGCCGCGGCGCCCCGCGAGACGGCCGAACTGGCCCGGCGCTGGGCCGAGTTCACCGCACCCGCGCCCCGGCTGGCGGCTCCCGGCCCGCCCCTGCCCCGGCTGGCGGCTCTCGGTGACCTCGCCGAGGTCGTCCACACCGACGGAACCCGCCGCCTCCACTACCTCCGCACCACCTGCTGCCTCTACTACACCAGCGCCGAGGCGGTCCGCTGCGCGAGCTGCTGTCTGACCCCGCGCGCGGACCGGCTGCGCGCCTACGCGGCACGCTGAGCGCCTGCGCCGGACGCCGAGTGCCCAGGCAGGACGCCGGACACACCGAGCGCCTAGGCGGGACGCCGGAGACCGAGCGCCTACGCGGAACGCCGAGCGCGCCCGGACCGCGCGGAGCGCCTCACGGCAGGTCGGTGCGGCCCAGCCACGCGGGCTTGACCGGCACCCCGTCCGGGTACCGCTCCACGTCCGGCACCTCCGGGTCCGGCTCCACGGACTCCTCCGCCGGTGCGGGGCGTTCGGGGGGTTCGGCCGGGGCCTCGGAGTCCTCCAGCAGCTCCGCCACCTGGAACCGGGTGCCGAAGGTCTCGTACGAGCCGTCCACGACCAGCAGGAAGCCCTCGCCGGTCCGGAAGAGCCGCCGGCGCCGGGGACTTCTGGGGTGCTCGGGCCGGTAGTGCCGGGCGCGGCGGTGCAACGCCTCCATGGCCTCCTCGCGGGTGCCCTCCACATGCCCGATCACATGGGCCACCAGGTGCTTGTTCTCGCCCATGCCCACGGTGTACTCCGCGACCAGGCCCCACGTCGTCATACGTCCCTTCCCCTCTCCCCCGTCCCCTACTTCCCCCTCGTCCCCTCTCCGCCCTCTCCCGCAGCCCACCCTAGGCCCCGTCCCACAGCGCGGTGCCGTGCCCCCGCACCAGGGCGGTGATCCGGGCGAGCGCCTCCCCGACGGGCAGCGGCGCGGGGCGGCGGCCGTCCCGCAGACGCGGGGCGACCCGGCCCGCACCGGCCTCACGCGGGCCGACGACCGCCTGGTACGGGACCAGGCGGGCCCGCCCTCCCGCTGCGCGTCGATCCCGGCAGCGGCCTCACCGACGCGGAACTGGCCCGCCTGGCCGAGTGGTTCCGCTCCCAGGAGCCCTGACAGCCGCGGCGGCTCCCGCCGGCAGCACCGAGACCCGCGGCCCGCACCGGTGTGACCTGCGACGACGCGGAACGGGGCATTCCCGCACACTCCTCCGGCCGGGCTGGACGCCGCGGGCGTGGCCCTGGGTACGATCACCGCACCGCGGCTGCGGCCGGGCCCGGAGCAGGGCCGTGGCCGCCGCGGCTGAACGGGTAGCACGGGGGAATTCGTGTTCGGAATAGTCAGGCCATGCCGGCACCGCCTGTCCGAGAGTCTCAGGACCGAATGGATGGCGCATCTGTGCGGGCTGTGTCTCGCGCTGCGGGGCGTCCACGGGCAGTTCGCCCGGCTGGTGACCAACTACGACGGGTTGCTCGTCTCCGTCCTCACCGACGCGCAGAGCGGGCGGGCCGCCGCCGCCCGCCGTACCGCGGGCCCCTGCCCCCTGCGGGGCATGCGGACGGCCACCGTCGCCCAGGGCGAGGGCGCCCGGCTGGCCGCCTCGGTCTCACTGGTGCTGGCCTCGGCGAAGGTACGGGACCACATCGCCGACCGGAACGGGCTGCTGCGCCGCCGCCCGGTGGCCGCGGCGGCCCGCCGCGTCGCGGCCGGCTGGGACCGGGCCGGCGCCCGCTCGGGCGGCGCCGTCGGTTTCGACACGGCCGTCCTGCTCGACGCCGTGGACCGGCAGACCCACGTGGAGCGCGCCGCGGGGCCGGGCACACCGCTGACCGCCGTCACCGAGCCGACCGAGACCGCCACGGCCGCGGCCTTCGCCCACACCGCCGTCCTGGCGGGCAAGCCCGGCAACGCGGCGCCCCTCGCCGAGGCGGGCCGCCTCTTCGGCCGCCTCGCCCACCTGCTGGACGCGGTCGAGGACCGCGCCCAGGACGCCGCCGAGGGTGCCTGGAACCCGCTGACCGCCACCGGCGCGGGTCTCACCGAAGCCCGCCGCCTGTGCGACGACGCCCTCCACGGCATCCGGCTGGCGCTGCGCGAGGTGGACTTCGCCGACCCCAAGCTCGCCCATGTCCTGCTGGTCCACGAATTGCCGCGCGCCGTGGACCGCGCGTTCGGCACGGTCCGGTGCGCCCACACGGGTCCCGGCCCGCACCCGGGCCCCGCCCCCGGCGCCCCGTACCAGCAGGGCGTCCCCGCACAATCCCCGTACGGCCTGCCCCCGTACGGCCAGCCCCCGCACGGCCAGCCGCCGCACGGGCAGGCGCCGCACGGCCGGCACGGGCAGCCTCCGTACGGCCAGGCGCCGCAGGGTCTCAACGGTCCCCAGCAGCCGTACGCGGGCGGCGGCCACACCCCGCCACCGGACGGCGGGCCGGGAGGCGGCGGCTGGGACGGCTGGGGCGGCGGGAGCGACGGTCCCGGCGGCCCGGAAGGACCGGTCGGCGGGTCCCCGCGTCCCGGCCGCAAGCCACCGCGCGGCTTCTGGGCGGGCTGCGCCGCCTTCGCCGGCCTGTGCTGCACCTGTCAGCTGTGCTGCGCCGAGGAGTACGAGGGCCCCTGGTCCCGCAAGAAGCGCGAGGGCAGCTGCCGCGACCTGTGCGACTGCTGCGACTGCTGTGAGTGCTGCAATTGCGACTGCAATTGCGACTGCGGCTGCTGCGACTGCTGAGTCCCCCGAGGCACCGGACCGGGGCTGCAAGGAGCCGTCAAGAAGACCGCAAGGATTCCGACAGCGGCCGCGGGCATGCCCCTCTTCGCGAAGACAAGCAGCAACGACATCGCGGAGACGGGGGTATCCCAATTTGTCTGCGTTCGACGCTTCACGCGGGCCGCGCCAGTGGCTCACCATGACGGATCGGAAGACCGTGCTGGTCGTCGTGCACACGGTGGTCTACGGACGGCGGCTGCTCGACATCTTCCCCCTGCTGGGAGGGGACTTCCGCGTCCAGGTGCTGTTCACGGCGCCGCCGCACGCGTTCCGGAACGGGGTGGAGGAGTTCCTGCGCGGCCTGGGCGGTCCGGTGCTGCCGTGGCACAAGGCCGTACGGATGCGCTTCGACCTCGCGCTGGCCGCCGGGCCGCGCGGCATGCAGGAGGTGCGGGCGCCGGTCATCACCGTGCCGCACGGGGCGAACTTCCTGAAGCGGATGGTCGGCCGGGCCGGCTCGCAGGTGCCGGGGCTGCGCCGGGACGATCTGGCGCCGGGCGGGCGGCTGCCGGCCGCGGTCGTCCTCGCCCACCGGGCCGACGCACGGGAGCTGGCCCGTACGTTCTCCGCCGCCGTACCGCGCGCGGTGGTGGCGGGCGACCCGGTACGGGACCGGATGGTGGCCAGCCTCCCCCTGCGGGACCGCTACCGCCGCGCACTGGGGCTGGCGCCGGGCGAACGGCTGCTGGCGCTGACGACGACCTGGGGCCCGCGGTCCTTCTTCACCCGCTTCGAGGCCCTGCTGCCCTGGCTCGCCGCCCAGGCGCGGAGCAGCGGCATCCGGGTCGCGGTGCTGATCCACACCAACGTGTGGGCGGGGCACGGGGCGTGGCAGGTGCGGGCGTGGCTGTCCCGCTGCCGCGAGGCGGGCGTCCACCTGGTCCCCGCGACCGCCGACTGGCGTCCGTACGTCCTGAGCGCGGACTGGATCGTGGGGGACCACGGCTCCGCGACGCTGTACGGAACGCTCGCCGGGGTGCCGATCCTGCTCGCGGCGACACCCCAGGAGGAGATCAACCCGCACTCCCCCGCCGCCGCGCTCGCCCGTCTCGCCCCCGCGTTCACCCCCTCCCGGCCGCTGACCGAGCAACTCGCCTACGCGCGCGAGGAGTACCGGCTGGAGGAGTACGCACGCATCGCCGCGCGCATCAGCTCGCAGCCGGGCCGCTTCAGCCGGAACATGCGGGCCCTGATGTACCGGCACCTCGGCCTCGGCCAGCCCGCCTACCCGGCCGAGACCCGGCGGCTTCCGGCCCCCGCGCCGCTGGACGGCGAGGACGCGGAAGAGGGGACGGAGGCTTCCGCCTGAGCGGAAGCCTCCGACGGATCGCGCGGGGGCCCGTGGGGGGCGGCCGGGCCCCCTCACGGGCCCTCCCGCCCTCGCCGGGCCCGGCCGCCCCCCCGGAGGCCCGGACGTATGGGGTGCCTACGGCGTCTCGGGCGTCCGCGGCCCCCCGGCCTCCTCGGCGTCGGAGGCTCCCGCCGCGGCGGGACCCGCCGTGGTGGGACCTGTTCCGGTGGGGTCCGCACCGGTGGGGTCCGCACCGGTGGGGTCCGCACCGGTCGAGTCCGCGCCGGGGAAATCCACCCCGGCGGCACCGGCTCCGGCGGGGTCCATCCCGGAGAGGTCCACCCCGGCGGCCTCCGTTCCTGCGGCCTCCGTCCCGGCGGGAACCGTCCCAGCCGCCTCCGTCCCAGCGGGAACCGTCTCGCCGGTATCCGTCCCGATTGCCCCCGTCGCGGTTCCCCGTTCACGGGTGTGGAGGGTGCGTAGCCGCTCCCGCATCCGGTTCGCGTCGCGGGAGCTGATGGGTTGCCATAGGGCGCGGGCCCGTTGGTAGTGCTCGGCCGCTGTTCCGGGGTCGTCCTGGGCCTCGGCGGCGAGGCCCAGCATCTCCAGGGTGCGTCCCTGCCAGTGGGTGGAGCCGGCGCCGGTGAAGGTCTCCAGTGCCCGCGTGAGTTCCTCGGTGCCGCGGAGCGTGTCGCCGGCCCGGCAGTGCGCGAGGCCGAGGAAGGCCAGTGCCCGCGTCTCGTCGTGCGGGTCCCGTACGGTCCCCAGCGCGCGGTGGGCGTGCGCGAAGTGGCCGACCGCCTCCTGCGGTGCCGAGCGCTCCAGCGCGATCTCGCCGAGGACGATGCGGGCGAGCGCGGCCCCCCGCACGTATCCGATCCCCTCCCACACCTCGATGGCCTCGCGCAGGTAGGGCACGCCTTCGGCGCCCCGCCCCAACTCGAACTTGCACGCTCCCAGGCCGAGCAGCGCCTGACCGTACGGCCGTCGCGCGCCGTCGCGGCGGGCCGACTCCCGGGCCTGGTCGTACCACTCCGCCGCTTCGTCCAGTTGTCCGGCGCTGCTGAGGCCGGCCGCTCCCGAGGTGAGCATCTGGCGCTCGGCCGCACGGTCGTGCGCGCGGCGTGCCGCGTCCAGGCCGATGCGGTGGGCCGCGATCCAGTCCTCGTGGTGCCGCAGGCGCAGGAAGAGCGGCCACATGGCGTCGGTCAGCTGCCAGGCCGCCTCGTGCCAGCCCCGGGTGGCCGCCTCGCGCAGCAGGCTCATCAGGTCGGGCCGCTGGGCGGCCAGCCAGGCCAGCGCGGCCGGTGCGTCGTCGAAACGCTGCACGCGTGCGAGTGGCGTCGCGTGGTCCCGGGCCATCGGCTGCCGCGCCGGTACCAGCAGCCGTTCGGCCTCCGCCACGGCCGCCAGGCGGACGTCGAAGGCCCGGCGCACGGTGGCCGCGCGGTCGGCCCGGCTCTGGGCGGCGTACGCGCGTTCACCGGCGTGCAGCCGCACCAGGTCGTGGAAGCGGTACCCGGCCTCGCCGTGGTCCTCCAGCAGGTTGGCCTCGACCAGCGCGTCCAGCCGCGTCTCCGCCTCCGCCGGTGTGACCTGGCAGACGGCGGCGGCCAGCCACCTGTCGAACGTCAGCACCGGCAGCAGCCCGAGGCCCCGGTACAGCTCGGCCGCCGGACCGCTCAGGGCGGCGTAGGACTCGTCCAGCACTCCCCGCACGGCCCGTTCCCCTTTCACTTCGAGCACCGTCAGGCGCCGCCGGTCGCTGGAGAGCGCCTCGGCCATGGCCCGTACGGGCTGGCCGGGGCGGGCCGCCAGCCGGGCGGAGACGAGGCAGAGGGCCAGCGGCAGGCCCGCGCACAGGTCGACCACCCTCTTGGCCGCGGCGGCGTCCCGGGTGATGCGCTCGGCCCCCACGCCCCTGCACAGCAGTTCGGTCGCGGCTTTCGGCGGGAGGGAGCCGAGTTCGTGGAAGTCGGCTCCCTCGATCCCGAGGCCGGTCAGCCGCTGACGGCAGGTGACGACGACGAGGCTGCCCTCGCCCCCGGGCAGCAGGGAGCGCACCTGCGCCGCCGTGGAGGCGTTGTCCAGGAGGACGGCGATGCGCAGCTGTGCCGTCATCGAGCGCCACAGCGCCGCCTGCTCCGCGAGGCCGGTCGCGGCGGGTGCGCCCATGGCACGGAGGAACTGCCCCAGTACCTCGCCGGGGCGGACCGCGCTGTCCAGCGTGTGCCCGCGGAGGTCGACGTAGAACTGGCCACCGGGGTAGGCGTCCGTCAACTGCCTCAACCAGTGGGTGGCCACCGTCGTCTTGCCGATCCCGGCCGGGCCGGTGACCACGATCAGGGGTGACGCGGAGCCGGCCCGCCGGTCGCGGGCCGCTTCGAGCGCCCGCAGGTCGCCCTCCCGGTCGGTGAAGAGCCGGGAGACGGGCGGGAGTTGGCGGGGGACCGGCGTGGCCGCCGCGGGGAGGTGTGCGTGGATTCCGCCGTACACCTGGCCCGCCTGCACCGTGACGCCGGTGAGCGCGGCCTCCCCCGAGATGACGTTGTGCCGGGCTGCTTCGCGTCCTTCCCCTTCCCCTTCTCCTTCTTGTTCTCTTCCTCTTTCTCTTTCTTCCCTTTCCTCTCTGTCCTCGCTCATCCCCCGCTCCCGTCCGACGCCTCAGCGGATGCCATGGGCATATGACACAGGTTCTCCGTGGTCTCTCTATGCCCTACCCATCGGTCGTCACCTCAACGAGCATGAGCGGCGCACGAGTTCGGACAAGCCGAGGTGACGGCCCCACCGGTTTCCCACCCGTTCCCCACCGGTTCCCCACCGGTTCGCCATCGGTTCGCCACCGGTCTCCCGGCCGGGCGCCGCGGCCTGTGGGCGTGTCCATGCCGCTCCGGGGCACCCGCTGTCGCAGAACCAGGCAGCGCGGAAGGCAGGGAGGGTGCCATGGAGATGTCCGTGCCGTGGTTCCGCGGCGGTCGCGGGAGCGGTCCCAGAGGCAGCCGTGGGGGCGGCTCCCGGAGCGGGCGCGGGGGCACCGGTTCGAGAAGGTGGCGGCGCGGGCCGGGTGCGGCGCGGGCCAGGGAGGAGGCGCGACCCGTCCTCGGTGGGGCCGCGCGGGCCGGTTTCCTGGCGCGGGGCGTCATCTACCTGCTGATCGGCGTCCTCGCCCTCCAGGTGGCGTTCGCCGACGGGCGGAAGGGAGGCGGCCAGGCCGACCGGGGCGGCGCGCTCAAGGAGGTCGCCGGGCAGCCGTTCGGGGCGCTCGTGCTGTGGGCGCTCGGGCTGGCGCTGGCCGGGATGGCCCTGTGGCGGCTGGCGGAGGCGGCCTGGGGCGTCACCGAACCGGGCGGGCACAGGGTGCGCGCCCGTCTGCTGTCGGCGGCGCGCGGCGTCTTCTACGCGTTCGTCGCCTACTCGGTGCTGGCCTTCGCCGTCGGGGACAAGGGCAGCGGGAGCGGCGCGTCCGACAGGCAGTCGCAGGACGTGACGGCGAAGGTGCTGGGCCTGCCCGCCGGGCAGTGGCTGGCCGGCGTCGTGGGCGTGGCCGTGATGGTCGCCGGGGTGGTGATGGCCGTGCGCGCCGCACTGCGCAAGTACCACAAGCAGCTGAGGACCGGGCGGATGTCCGCGGGCCAGCGAAGGTTCGTCGACCTGACGGGGGTAGTGGGCGGTCTGGCGCGCGGGCTGGTGTTCGCGGCGGCGGGCGTCTTCCTGCTCCGCGCCGCGCTGACGTACGAGCCGCGGCGGGCCAAGGGCCTGGACGACACCCTGCGCGCCTTCACCGAGACTCCGGCGGGGCCGTGGCTGCTGGTCGCGGTGGCGGTGGGGCTGGCGTTCTTCGGCGTCTACTCGTTCGCGGTGGCCCGCTGGCGCAGGACCTGAGGGCGGGCGGCCTGAGAGCCAGGCAGCCTGCAGGGAGTGGCCTGAAGGGGGTGGCCTGACACGGGAGGCCCGAATGCGGACGGTCCGGTTTCCGGCCGCCACCATGTGTGGGTCCGGTTTCCGGCCGCCCCCCCCCCGAAGTGGGTTCCGGCCGCCCCCGGGGGCCGGGTACGCGGGAGGGCCCCGGCGGCGGTCGGACACCGCCACCGGGGCCCTCTCATACGCGAGGGGACCGGCCCCGGCTCCGGCTCCGGTTCAGCCGAGCGTCGCCAGCGCCTCGTTGAAGGTCTTCGACGGGCGCATCACGGCCGCCGCCTTCTCGGGGGAGGGCTGGTAGTAGCCGCCGATGTCGGCCGGCTTGCCCTGGACGGCCAGCAGCTCCTCGACGATGGTGCTCTCCTGCTCGGACAGCGTCGCGGCGAGGCCCGCGAACGCCTCGGCCAGCTGCGGGTCCTCGGTCTGCCGGGCCAGCTCCTGCGCCCAGTACAGGGCCAGGTAGAAGTGGCTGCCGCGGTTGTCGATGCCGCCGACGCGACGGGTCGGGGACTTGTTCTCGTTCAGGAACGTGCCCGTGGCGCGGTCGAGGGTGTCGGCGAGGATCTGGGCGCGCGCGTTGCCCGTCTTCTGCGCCAGGTGCTCGAAGCTGACGGCCAGTGCGAGGAACTCGCCCAGGCTGTCCCAGCGCAGGTAGTTCTCCTTGACGAGCTGCTGCACGTGCTTGGGCGCGGAGCCGCCCGCACCGGTCTCGAACAGCCCGCCGCCGTTGATCAGCGGCACGACCGAGAGCATCTTGGCGCTGGTGCCCAGCTCCAGGATGGGGAACAGGTCGGTGAGGTAGTCGCGCAGCACGTTGCCGGTGACCGAGATGGTGTTCTCACCGCGGCGGATGCGCTCCAGGGAGAACTTCATCGCGTCGGCCGGCGACATGATCTCGATCCTGAGGCCCTCGGTGTCGTGCAGCGGCAGGTACTCGCGGACCTTGCCGATGAGGTTCCGGTCGTGGGCGCGGGTCTCGTCCAGCCAGAAAACGGCCGGGTCGCCGGTGGCGCGGGCGCGGCTGACGGCGAGCTTGACCCAGTCCTGGATCGGCACGTCCTTGGTCTGGCACATCCGGAAGATGTCGCCCTCGCCGACCGTCTGCTCCAGCACGACCTCGCCCGCGGCGTCGACCACGCGGACGGTGCCGGTGCGCGGGATCTCGAACGTCTTGTCGTGGCTGCCGTACTCCTCGGCCTTCTGCGCCATCAGGCCGACGTTCGGGACGGAGCCCATGGTGGCCGGGTCGAAGGCGCCGTTGGCCTTGCAGTCGTCGATGACGACCTGGTAGATGCCCGCGTAGCTGCTGTCGGGGATGACCGCGAGGGTGTCCTGCTCCTGGTCGTCCTTGTTCCACATGTGGCCCGAGGTGCGGATCATCGCGGGCATGGAGGCGTCCACGATGACGTCGCTGGGCACGTGCAGGTTGGTGATGCCGCGGTGCGAGTCGACCATCGCCAGGTCCGGGCCCTGGGCCAGCTCCGCGTCGAACGACGCCTTGATCTTGTCGCCCTCGGGCAGCGACTCCAGGCCCTTGAAGATGCCGCCCAGGCCGTCGTTCGGGGTCAGGCCGGCGGCGGCCAGCTTGTCGCCGTAGGCGGCGAAGGTCTGCGGGAAGAACGCGCGGACGACGTGGCCGAAGATGATCGGGTCGGAGACCTTCATCATCGTCGCCTTCAGGTGCACCGAGAAGAGCACGCCCTCGGCCTTGGCCCGCTCCACCTGCCGCTTGAGGAACTCGCGCAGGGCGGTCACCCGCATCACGGACGCGTCCACGACCTCACCGGCCAGGACGGGCACGGACTCGCGCAGCACGGTGGTCGAGCCGTCGTCGCCGTGCAGCTCGATGCGCAGGGTGCCGTCCTCGGCCAGGACGACGGACTTCTCGGTGGAGCGGAAGTCGTCGCCCTCCATGTGGGAGACGTTGGTCTTCGAGGTGGCCTTCCACGCGCCCATCCGGTGCGGGTTGGCCTTGGCGTAGTTCTTCACCGAGGCCGGAGCGCGGCGGTCGGAGTTGCCCTCCCGGAGCACCGGGTTGACGGCGCTGCCCTTGACCTTGTCGTACCGGGCGCGGATCTCCCGCTCCTCGTCGGTCTTCGGGTCGTCCGGGTAGTCGGGCAGCGCGTAGCCCTGCTCCTGCAGCTCGGCGATGGCCGCCTTGAGCTGCGGGATGGACGCCGAGATGTTCGGCAGCTTGATGATGTTGGCCTCGGGGGTCTTCGCCAGCTCGCCGAGCTGGGCGAGGGCGTCCTCGACGCGCTGGTTCTCCTCCAGGCGCTCCGGGAAGCTGGCGATGATCCGGCCGGCCAGGGAAATGTCGCGGGTCTCGACGGCGACACCGGCGGTCGAGGCGTAGGCCTCGACCACGGGCAGGAACGAATACGTCGCCAGGGCCGGGGCCTCGTCAGTGTGCGTATAGATGATGGTCGAGTCAGTCACCGCTACTCCGCTTCGCGTCTTCGCGTCTCGCGTTTACATCGTCTCGATATCAAGATATCCCGTGCCGCAGCGCACGGGGACAGCGGCCCGCACATGCGCTGCCCCGCAGGCCACGGGCGGCTCCGGGGCCGGTCGGGCTCCCGGACGCGCGGGGCTCATGCGGCGACCCGGACGAAGAGGTCCGACATCTCGTCCGGGAGCAGGTCGGTGAGCTGCCCGGAGTGCAGCAGGAGCAGGCTGCGGCGGGCACGGGTGAGGGCCACGTACAGCGCCCGTGCCTGCCGGGCCCGCGCCTCCGCCTCTCCGTGCGCCGCCACCGCGTCCGGGTGCGGCAGCCGCTCCGCGTCGCACAGCGGCAGGACGACGGAGTCGAACTCCAGGCCCTTGGCGGCGAAGTACGTCCCGTAGCTCAGCAGCGGCCCGTGAGGCGTCCAGCCGCTCAGCTCGGCGTCCAGTCTGCGCACGGTGACCGTTCCCCCGCACTCCAGCAGGGGCAGCAGCCGCTTCTCGTGTTCCCGGGTGGGCATCAGCACCGCCACCCGTTGGCGCTCGCCGTACTGGGCGAGCGCCGCACGGGCGGCCATCCGCAGCTGGCCGGCCTCGTCCGGCGCCTGGAAGACGGTGGGACGCGGCCCTGCCGTGACCGGCGGACGCGGCTCGACCAGTTCGACCTCGTCGGTGAAGTGCGGCATCCGGGCCGCGGCGCCCGCGAGCGCGGCTATCGGCGCGCTGTTGCGGTGGTTGTCGACGAACCGCACCGGGCCCTCGGGGACGTCGAGCCCGAGGGAGCGCCACGACATGCGGCTCCCGTAGACCTGCTGGGCGTAGTCGGCGAAGAACGTCAGGGACCCGTCGTCGGGGACGGCGGCGGCCAGGCCGCGGATCATCTCGGGGGTGAAGTCCTGCCCCTCGTCGACGACGACGTGCCGGTAGCGGCGCGGCGCCCCGTCCGCCTCCAGCGCGCGCCGGACGGCGGTCGCCACATCGTCCCAGTCGTAGGGCGCGTGCGGCTCCCGCAGCCGCAGGTACGTCTCGTACACGTCGAAGGCGGCTTCCCGGTCGGGCATGGAGAGCGGCCTGCCGCGGCCGAGGCGGGGCGTGCGGCCGGACACATAGGTGGCGCGGTCCGTGACACCGTGCCCCGCCATCCAGCGCAGCTCGTCGACGAAGAACGCGGCGGGACGCTCCAGGACGGCCGCCCCCGGCCGCTCCGCCCGCACCCGGGCCAGCGCCGCCTCGACCAGGTGCGGCTTGTGCCGGAAGGGGGCGGGAGCTGCCCCGCCGGTGCTCTCCCGCAGACAGGACTGGGCGAACTGGTGGTACGTGGCGATCCGCAGCGCTCCCCCGGCGTCGCCGACCAGCGTGCGCAAGGAGGTCGCCAGCGCGCGGTTGAAGGTGACCAGCAGCGTCGGACCGCCGATGCCGGGCGCGTGCGCGAGGAAGTGGGCGCGGTGCAGCGCCATCGTCGTCTTGCCGCTGCCGGCCGTCCCCAGGACCACGCAGTGCCCCTGGGTGCGCAGGAAGACGACATCGCGCTGGTGCCCCCGGGGCTCCGGGAGCGGGATCGGGAGCGGGGAGCGGCGGGAGGGGGCGGCGGTGTGCGAGGGTCCGGGTATGCGGGGCGTCCAGCGGGCCGCCGTGGACATGTCCAGGCCGGGCCCGGCCTGGACACGGGCGTAGTGGGCGGGAAAGCACGGCGCGCAGGCCGCGCGTCCCTTCGCCAACGCTTCGGTGAGCGGGACGAGTCCGGGATCGTGCGTGTCCCGGCCCAGCCGCCGGGCCCGGCGCTGCCCGTCGAGCAGCGCGCGGCACGTGGTGTTCCGGTGGAAGACGGCTCCCCCGTCGGTGACGTACACCTTGGCCGGCAGCCCCGGTGGCGCCGGTCTGCATTCCCCGCACTGTCCGGCCAGCAGCCCGTGTACGCATCGCTCCTCCGCCATACGGCCATTCTTTCCGCTGGTCGGGGGGCCAACAAGAAAAGATCACGACGTTCCGGCCCTTCGGGGCCGGGCCAAGTCGCGGGGGGGGCGCCGGAGCCGCAGGGATCGCCGGGATCGGCGGGGTCGCCGGGACGCCGAGGACGCCGGGGGTACCGTCCGCCGCATACCGACCGACCGGTATGCGACACCACCCCTCCCCTCCCCCGACGTCACCGTTCGCACTCGCGAGCACAGCGACCGACCTCTCAGGGCGGCGGTCTCCGTGCCGTTGTGCCGTACGTGTCGCCGACTACCGCGTGGGGCTCACGTCCCGGCCCGGACGGCCACTCAGACGGCTGCTCAGACGGCCGGGCCGGGCGCCGGGTAGGTCGGGTACTCCGCCCCGGAGACGTACTGCACGACGCGGATGACCTGGCAGGAGTAGCCGAACTCGTTGTCGTACCACAGGTAGAGGATCGCGTTGTCGCCCTCGACCTTGGTGGCACCCGCGTCGATGATCGAGGCGTGGCGCGAGCCGATGAAGTCGCTGGAGACCGCGTCGGGAGCGCTGATGAAGTCGATCTGCCGCTTCAGCGGGGAGGTCAGGGAGACGTTCCGCAGGTAGTCGAGGACCTCCTCGCGGTCGGTCTCCCGTCCGAGCTGCAGGTTGAGGATGGCGATCGAGACGTCCGGCACCGGCACCCGGATGGAGCTGCCGGTGATCTTCGCCTGGAGGTCGGGCAGCGCCTTGGCGACCGCGGAGGCGGCGCCCGTCTCGGTGATCACCATGTTGAGCGGCGCCGAGCGGCCCCGGCGTTCGGACTTGTGGTAGTTGTCCAGCAGGTTCTGGTCGTTGGTGAACGAGTGGACGGTCTCCACGTGACCGCGCAGAACGCCGTACTCGTCCGCCATCGCCTTCAGCGGCGGGACGATCGCGTTGGTGGTGCAGGACGCACAGGAGATGATCTGCTCGTCCGGCTTGAGCATGTCGTGATTGACACCGTGCACGATGTTGGGCACGTCGCCCTTGCCCGGCGCGGTCAGGACGACCTTGTCGACACCGGGGCGCAGATGCTTCGAGAGGCCCTCGCGGTCGCGCCACTTGCCGGTGTTGTCGATGAGGACGGCGTTCTTGATGCCGTACGCCGTGTAGTCCACCGACGTCGGATCGTCGGAGTAGATGACCCGGATCGCGTTGCCGTTGGCGACGATGGTGCTGTTGGCCTCGTCCACGGTGATCGTGCCCTGGAACTGGCCGTGGATGGAGTCGCGGCGCAGCAGCGAGGCACGCTTGACGAGGTCATGGCCGGCACCGCTCCCGCGGACGACGATGGCCCGCAGCCGCAGGCCGTTGCCGGAACCGGCCTTCTCTATGAGCAGCCGGGCGAGGAGCCGGCCGATACGGCCGAACCCGTAGAGGACCACGTCGCGCGGCTCACGCCGGTCGATCTTGTTGGCCCCCGTGGCGCCCGCGACGGCCCGCGCGGTGAACTCCTCCACTCCGAGGCCCTGCCCGTCGGCCCGGTAGGTCGCGGCGAGCATGCCGATGTCGATCTGGGAGGGGCCGAGATCGAGCATGGTGAGGGCCTGCAGGAACGGCAGCGTCTCGGTGACCGAGAGCTCCTCGCCCGCGATCTGCCGGGCGAACCGGTGGGTCTTCAGGATGCTGACCACCGACTTGTTCACCAAGGAGCGGCTGTGCAGCAGGACCGTCACGTCCCGTTCCCGGTGCAGCTTCCCGATGATCGGAATCATCGACTCCGCGATCTCCTCGCGGTGCTTCCAGTTGGTGAACACGTCCTCGTTGACAGTCACAGATTTATCTTTCGAGCTAGGCGGCGCTCATATGCTAACCCGCCCCCGGACCTCCCGGAGCACCACCTCGGGACAGCCGGAGGGGGCACCGCCTCCGGCCAGCCGCGACAAGGGGCCGGTACGCTGTCGCGGCGGGAGCCGGCCGGCTGACCGGCAACCGGCCAACCGGCCGTCGAGCCGCCCCCCCCGGCTCTGCCTCAGTCGCCCGGCATCATCAGACGCCCGCGGGTTCCCTGGCGGGCGCTCGCCGGACCGCCGGACGGTCGAGATGGACCACCACCGTGGTGTAGAAGCGGTGGACGGCCTCGTCGACGCTGCGGATGAAGCCTGATTCGGCGTTCCCCCGGCCGCTTCCCATGCCTTTGAACAGGGAGAGACGGAAGCCGGTGACAGGGGTGTCCGTGTTCTTCGGGAGCATGTCCGCCGGCTCGGGACGCAGCCGCTCCAGCGTGCCCCGGGGGCCTCCCGCCTCCCCTTCGACCAGGGTTTCGATATGGAGGTCCGCGGGCGCCTCGGCCAGGCGGCGGATGAGGCGCTTGCTCCAGCTCAGGGGGTAGCCCTTCTCCGGCGCGGGGATCTCGATGGAGGTGCGGAGCTTGCCGGTGCGCAGGTCGGCACTGATCGCCAGGATGCCCGGCGCGCCCTCGATCCGGATTTCCGCCTGCAGCCTTCCGTCGAGGCAGAGTTGATCGGCCAGCCGGTCCCGGCGGGCCCCCGGATCGGCTCCCCGCTTGGCGCGCTGGACGGGCAGCACCTTCTGCCCGAGTTCCCCACCGAGGCTGAGGCAGAGCTGGCGTACGAGGCGTTCCCAGCTCTCGACCACGTCCAGAGCGCGCGGATCCCCCGTGCACAGCGTCTCGTCATTGATGCCGTTGCGCACCGGGACCCAGCCCGCGCCCATGTTCTGGAAGCCGTGGCAGCCCGAGTTCTCGTGCTGCAGATAGTGGAGCAGTTCCTGGAGCAACCAGGCGTGCGCCTTGTCCCCCACGCCCTCATGCCGGATCAGCATCTGCGCCTGGTAGGCGACTTCGGCCCACGACAGGTGCCACAGGGCCACCTTGTGCTTGCGCCGCCCGTCCGTCTTGACGTCGACCAGCGGGCTGCCCTCCAACGCGACGTCGTTGGACAGTGCGATCACGGCTTCGTAGCCGCGCCGTGCGGCGATGTCCATGTACGCCTGCACCTGGTCGGCCCTGAGAGCGCTCCCGTTCGTCTTGGTCTCGACCAGCGCGGTCCACAGCTTTCCGGCACGCTCGACACGGATCACACCGTCGGGGCGCCGAGGTGTGTCCCCATGCGGCAGCGTGACCTCTGTGAACGTCTCCATACGGCCTGCGGGGGCGCCGAAGGCCGCGGTGAGTCTCCGGCCGAACTCCGGCACCTGGGCCATGACCGACAGCAGCACCGAGGTGGCACGCACCTCCCGGTCCCGGTCGCTCTTGAGCGCGGAGACCGGAACGAGCCTGGCCTGAGCCCAGGAAGCGTTCTCCGCCAACGTCTTCCTGGCCACCTTGGGCAGGGTGACCTTCTTCTTCGCAGTGCGCGGCCGTGCTGTCCTCTTCCGCGGCTCGGCCATGTCACCGGACGGGCGGGGATCCGGAACAGCAACCGGTGCCGCTCGCGGACCCGGTTCCCCCTCAGGCATCGGTCCCGCGGCACTTGCCCCTTCACCGGCAACGGCGGCGCCGTCCCTCACATCCGCGCTCTCCCCGGCATCCGCGCTCTCCCCGGCATCCGCGCTCTCCTCGGCGTCCTCGCTCTCCTCGGTATCCCCACCCTCTCCGGCGACCGCACTCTCTCCGGCGTCCGCGCCGTCCAGCGCTTCCTCCACCTCCGCGTCGTCCTCGATATCGACACCGAAGTCCGTAGCCAGACCTGCCAGCCCGGTCCCGTACCCCTGTCCGACGGCCCGGAACTTCCACTCCTCCGCACGCCGGTACAGCTCGCCGAAGATGATCGCGCTCACCGGGCCGGCATCGTCGAGGGCGAACGCCAGGAGGATGTCTCCTCCCCCGTCGGCCAACGTGACCTTCAGCTCTTCCAGCTCACCGAACCCACTTCCGCCGTACCGGCTCGCCGCCACGACGATCCGGTCGACGTCGACCGGGATCGCGGACAAGTCGAAGCTGATGCGGTCCTCGTCGCCGTTCTCCGTCGGAGTCTTGCCCAGCAGCTGCACACTCCCGTCCGCGGCGGCCGGATTGTTGTAGAAGTAGAAGTCGCTGTCCCCGCGCACCTTGCCGTCCGCGCCCAGCAGCAGGATGGACACATCCGCGTCGCCTTCGCCGGTCGGGCTGACCCAGCTCAGCCCGACCATCACCGAGTCCAAGTCCGCACTCAGAGCCGACAGGGCGACGTTCGAGCCCTTCACCATCTCGTACACAAAACCCCCCGCGTCCCGCATGCCGGTTATCGGCGGCTACTCCACACCCCAGCCACTCAGCACACGACATGATGTGATGTACAACACGCGGCACTGTAGTACGTCCCGGGCAGACATACGCATAGATGCATGAAGGCCCCCTGCTGAAGTAGCGACCCTCGAAGCGGGCCTGGACTCGGCTCAGGTGTCGGAATACAGCTGCGAAAGCGTCGTGACCAGCGCCAACGCCCACCGCATCGTGCCGCCGGTGCACACCACAGGGCGCCGGGGCTCCGGTCTGCCCCGGGCCCCCTCCGGGCGTCCCGCAACGCAATGGCAAGAACGCGACAGACTTCGACTCGTCGATGTCGCTCGTCGCTGTCCATCAGGCCAACCAGAACGACGGAATGTCTCCAAGGGCCCCCGACACCCCACCGCGCTCCTGTACGTCGTCGCACACGGGCTCACCCAGCTCTCGCGCCCGCATTCCACCGAGAGGCCCCGAAGGGGCCTCGCTTCTTCAGCTCTGCTCTGCGGTGCACGGCGTAGGCCCGCGCCAATCGCAGCGGTATCGCGAGGGTGAGTGCACTTGCGTGGCGCCTGATCAAGCAGTCACACGATGCGCCCAGATGGCCTCAAGTCCGGTTTGTCAGTGTCCAGCTCCAAGGTCCCCGCATGACGACCTTTCGGTCAGGCTTCACGCTGTGGCGCATGGTCAGTGAAGCCCGCGAGCTCACCGTGCACGCAGGGGTACGGGAGCGCATCGACGCGGTGCCGCACCTCATGGGCGGTGGGGGCGGGGATTACGGCAAGGGCAGGCCGTTGGTCAACTCACTGGAGGACGTGGCACAGCAGTCGATTCTTCACGGAACTTCGGCATTGCCCGGCGCTTCCAGGAGGGCATGGGTGTCCTCGAAGGAGCCGACGGTGGTCTCGGTCTCCTGGGTGCCGTCGATCGCGTCCGAGCTGATCGTCTTGACGCACAGCGTCACCGCGCCGCCCGCGTCGCGCAGCCGCACCCAGCGGCCCTCGACCGGGGGATGGGGTCGTAGACGTAACGGCGCATCAGTCGCTCGCCGTGGAAGGTGCCGCCTGCGGACCTGATGCGTGCGGCCATCTCCTCGGGGTCGATCTCCAGGGCTTTGGCCTCGTACTCGACGACGTGCATGGGATGCCGACTTCCTCTCGTGCGGGGTCGGATAGCGGAGTCTGGCAGGAGCGCGGGATCGCGCAGCCACTCGTTCAACAGGTCCTCCACCGGCACAACGAACGGGCGCGGCACGCTCGCTTGCCGTCTCGGGCTCCACCAGCGAGTCAATGTGCGCCGAAGCGTCCGGAGAGCAGCCAAGGTCTCGTCCTTCAGAGCGCGGTGCGCAGGTCGTGCGGGTTGACGGGGGTGACCTTGCGGAGTTCGCGGATGAGCTTGGAGGCGAGCATCGAAGGCAGCCCTGGGTCGTCCTTGGGCAGCCAGATGTCGGTGTCGCCGTGGTTGAGGCGCCAGCCGTCGAGGGTGAGGCGGTAGCTCACCCCGCCCACTCCCCACAGCCGGGGCGCCCTCACCCGCAGCGCGGTGAAGGCCCCGCTCTTGGGACACACGGCCATCGACAGCCGCGCGTCCTTCGCGCACAGCGGCGGCATCGCGGTCAGCGTGCCTTCCGGCCACGAGGGCGGGTCCAGCTCGTTGCGCCAGTCGAAGAAGAGCCACCCGTCCTTGTTACGGTCCGCCGGGCCACCGCAGACCTGGCACCTCATCGCGTACATGCACTCGTACTGCCGCCCCGGATGCATCGACGCGAAGTCCGGCCGGCCGACCCCGGGTGAGTACGAACACCGCGCCCACAGCACCCCGAACCCATCACGGTCGGAAGGAAGCTCCCGCCCCTGGTAGACCAGCCTGGGAGGCTCGGGCGTGAGTGCGACGGCCAGCGCCGCCTCGATGACCGCCCTCTCGCTGTCCCACATGGCCACGTACGGCACACGCACCGAACGCCCGGTGCGCGGGTGCTTCGCGTACCGGGGAACGCGGCCCGGTCCCAGTGCGAAGGACGCTGCGAACGGGGTCATGAGGCCGTCACTCCAGTGCCTTGCCAGCCCTCTCGCTCCAGGGGCAACAGCAGGTCCCGCGTCGTCCGGGCCGTCTGCCGCGCTGCGGCCAGCGACGGTTGGGGGCCGTCACCCGCAGCGGCTCTGGCTCTGGCTCTGGCCACCATCTCCGCGACCACGATCCGCCCGGTGTCCAGCTCGGCTTCGGCAGCGTCCGCCAGAGCGTCCAGGTAGGCGTGCAGGGTGTCGGTCGTCGGCCGCAGATCGACCCCGTTCGCGCAGTCGAAGTGCTGGCTGAGCACGTACTCGACCGTGCGGCGAACGGTCTCGGGCGTCACGGCCAGCGGCTCGTCCTGCTCCTCGGCCTGCCAGCGGCGCATCGTCTCCAGGAAGCGGCGAAGGGTCGCGTCGTCGGTGGCCTCGACCGCGGCTTCGCCGAAGGCGGGAACTTCGTGATCGCAGGCTTGCCCTGGCGTCCGTCGTTCCACCGGTGGGCTGTCGGGGACGCGCACCAGCGGAACGTGTCGGACGACGAGGGCGAAGCGGCGAGGCCGCCGGTGGCGAGCCATCACGTACCCGCCTCGTCCGCCAGGTCCGCCCACACGGTCTTGCCGCTCGTGTGCACATCGGTGCCCCAGTCAACGGCGAGGGCGGAGACCAGGAGCAGCCCTCTGCCCTTCGTCTCCTCCTCGTCCGGACACCGCAGCACGGGCCGACGCGGGACTGGTCGGTCACACGGATACGCACGCGGAACTGCGAGGGCCGTTCGGCGCTGAAGACCAGGTAGCGGCCAGAGCCATGCTGCACCGCGTTCGCGATCAGCTCGGTGGCGACCAAGGTGACCTCGTTCAGGAGTGCTTCGAGGCGCCATACGCGTAGCGCCGTGACCACCAGGTCGCGGGCGAGGCCCGCGGACTCCGGCACGGACGGAAACGTCTGGCTGTATCCGGGCACGCCGATCGACGTCGCTCTTGCCGCCGTCATGGTCACAGGTCGTCCCTCCGGGATCGGTCGCTCGACCAGAGCGGCCTCCCCTCATGCAGGGGGGTGGTCGCGGGAGCCGGTCCGACTTTCAGGACTCCAGCCAACCGCCGGAGAGCGCTGCGAGCCACGGCATCTGTGCGGCAGTCTTGATGCACCTCTGATGCACGGGGCGCACAGCGGGTATAGCCCCGGTCAGGCGGGGAGGGAGAGCACCATGCGGTTGTCCGAACGACGTAAAGCCATGGGCTACAGTCAGGAGAAATTCGCCCATGCGCTCGGCGTCGACCGCACAACGGTCGGCCGTTGGGAACGCGGTGAGACCACGCCCGAATGCGTCCACCGGCCGAAGATGGCCGAACTTCTGCGCTTGGACATCACCGAACTCGGCCGCATGCTGGATCCACCACCAGCTCACCACACGCAGCCACCAGCACAGCCCCTACCCCGTCCCGTTCACGGTCCAGGTGAATCCGACGAAATGATCCGACGCAAGTTTCTGCGCCTGCTCACGGTGACCGGAGCCCTGACCGCCCTGGGGCCCGAGGCAGCCGACGACATAGCGGAAGCCGCCGAGCGCGGCTCAGCCGACGACTACCGCCGCATGAACGACCACCTCTGGCAGGTCTACCAACTGGCCCGCTCCAAGCGCTCCGTCCACGGCGTCGTCCAGGACCAGCTCGACGCGCTCGCCGACGCCCTGAAGACAGGCTCATCAAGCCGGGCCGCCGCGATGTGCGAAGCCGCCGGAGACCTCTTCCAGCTCTCCGGCGAGCTGGCCTTCGACAGCAACCGCTACACGGACGCCGCCGCGGCCTACTCTGTGGCCGCCTCAGCCAGCGACAGCGCGCACGCCTTCGACCTGTGGGCCTGCGCGCTCGTACGCCACGCCTACGTGGACATGTCCGAGAGGCAGTTCACGGAAGCCACCGAGACCCTGGAAGTCGCCCGCACCATCGCCACGCGCGGCGACCCGGCCCTGTCCACCCGCTACTGGGTCGCCTCCGTCCAGGCCGAGGCCCACGCGAACCTCGGCGACATGGACGCCTGCCAGCGTGCCCTCGACGAGGCACAGAAGGTCACCGACCTCCCCGGCCCCGTCCACAACGGCGGTTGGCTCCGCTTCGACGGCTCCCGCCTCCCCGAAGAACGCGGAGCCCGCTTCGTCCAGCTCGGGCGACTCGACCTCGCGGAGAAGGCCCTCAAGAGCGCCCTCGACTCCACCGCGCTGGCCAAGGGGACCTCCTACCGCCGCCGAGGCTCCGTCTTGGTCGACCTCGCACTGATCGGCGCCAAACGCCACGACGCGGAACAGGCCGTCACCCACGGCCGCGAGGCACTGCAACTCGCGCGGCAATCCGGCTCGGGCTACATCGCCCGTAGACTCCAGACGCTACGGGACGATCTCCGCTCTTACGGCCACGATCACCGCATAGCCGAACTGGCCGCCGACATCGGCAGCCTGCACGCGACGTGAGGAGAAGGGTAGGCATGACGGATACCGAGGGCGCCCGCCTGTTCCGGGAGACCTGGATCGCGGGAGTCAACAAGCACTACCCGGGCGAACCCAAAGCCAGCTACGTCACGCCCTGGGAAGACACCCCCGACTGGGAACGCGAAGCCGCCGGCGCCGTCTACCAGCAGGTGCGCCACTTCCTCGACCTCAGCGACGGCAACGCCAAACGCCTCACCCGCGAACAGAAGGGCCGCTTCGTCGCCACCTGCTGGACAGCCCAGATGTACAAGCACTTCGGAGACCCCAAGCCCGCCTACGTCGCCGACTGGCCCGACCTCCCGGACTGGCAGAAGGAAACCGACTCCGACATCTTCGAAGCCATCGAGGCTATCGCCCATTAGCTGGAAGCTCAGCGACAGGAGCTAGTCCCCCTATACCGGAGCGACGGTCTCGTCATAGCGAACTAGGGGGCGGTTTCTCAGCCTCCGAAAACGGCGTTGAGTGCTTGGTTCCCATGCTGAATCGTGGCGCCGAGGCCAGCAGATGCCGCACCGATCTGTGTGAGCCCGTTCATGACGGCGTCGAAGGCAGCACGCACGCGCCCAGGCTGTGGGGTCTCGCTGCTAGCTTCATCGCAGAGGACTTCGGCGTCGTGTATGAGCTCAGCTTGCTGTGCGGGTTCCATACCGAAGGTGGGTGCGAACTGCTTGACCATTTCGGCGAACTCACGCATGGCGGCGGGGTCGAAGATGTTGTTGTGGTTGTGTTGTTCAACCTTGCCCTGCGACCCGGCGACCACGTTTGTTCCGGTGATGCTGTAGTAGTCGCCGGGGCGCGTCCGGTTGAGATAGTCGCTCACGGTTGCTCCTGACAAGACGCAGTCGATGCCATCGATGGTGATGGCGAAAGTCCGAGGATCGGTGGTGGCTTCTTCAACCAGGCCGGAGTGGACGAGACGCGCCATGGCGTAACGCACCTCGGTGTCTGACAGTGTGGCTCCGGCAAAGTAGGACGCCTCAGTCTCCAGGAAGGGCGCCGGGTCGGCGGGCTGCTGATCATGGGCGGTCGCATAGAGCCAGCGCAAGAATGCGTCGGTGGCATAGCGGTGCCGGGCAGCGGGCTCCCCACGCAACTGCGCGAGCCGCCTCAGTTCGACCCGTCCGTCCGAGCTGATCTGGCAGAACTGGCCCTCACCAAGGGTACGGAGGATGTCGATCAAGCCATCCCGTTCCAGGGCTTCGGCGAGAACGCCGACCTCTTCCGGCGGCACTCCGGTCTCCTCAGAGTATTCGCTCTGATCCCCGCGGTAGCCGATGGATTTCTCACCTAGCCAAATGAGGAACCGGATCATCTGCGGATCTTGCTCGATCCCCACACCCGTGATCCCGTAAGCAGTGGTGAACCCCTTCCCCAGAACCGGCGGCATAGTGACCGGATACTTGGCAAAGGCACGCTCGTACGCCTTGTTGATCGCCTTCACATGCTTCTCGATCGCTCGATGACCAATATCGTTCTTGGCCATCTCGTCCCCTCCCGTAGCCCTGCGGCCCGCAGCATACTGCTGGGCACTGACAGGAAAGTCGCCTCCCGAGTCAGACAGGCGGAAAGACCGACGCGGCAAAGTGGCGCTCCAGCTAGCGGCGACATGCGAATGGGAGCCCGGACTGCCGCCAAGCGTGGTGGAGATCCCAACCGGGCTGTTCGAGCATCTAGCCGAGGACGCTCTCCCGGCAGGGGAGTTCAAGCGGCTGGAAGAGCCCCTCATGATCCTGACGCCGACGGGCACGTACGCGGTCCAAGGGGCGGAGGTGGTCGGCCCCGAAGCCCTGGAGCAGATGGAGATCCCCGACTACGAGACCGTGGTCGAGGTCCCCCAAGACCGCGATCACCGCCCTACTGGAGGAACCGCGTGGAGCTGATCACCGGCGTCGAACGCAACCGGCTCATTGAGACCTGTGAGCACGACGCGTTCCACCTGGAACTGCGGGACGACTACTCGGTGCCCGACGAGGACGGACCGTTCGAGAGCTGGCTCCGCGACGAACCGGTGGACTACGCGTTCATGAAGTCGTGGACGCAGATGGTCAAGCGGCTGACGGGCGAGGGGAAGGTCGTTCGACGCGTCCGCGTCGTCTCCCACCCTCACACGCCGTACATCCGGTGGGAGCACCGCACCACTCCCCGCAACCTGGAGGCCGGCGAGGAGATCCGCTGGCTGCCCCGCCACACCGTTCCCGGCGATCTGGACTTCCCGTTCGGCGGGAAGGACTGGTGGCTCATAGACGACCGCCTCCTGGCCGTCGGCCACACCGATGCCGGGCAGGTGACGGGACACGAGATCATCGACGACCCCGAGCGCATCGCTGAGGCCGTTGCACTCCGCGATGCCCTGTGGTCCCTCGCCATCCCGCACGGCGAGTACAGACCCTGACGTCCGTCTGCGGGCCAACGGTGGCCGAGCCGACGATGAGGGCCGCCATCCCGGGCAGGGATGGCGGCCCTCACACCTGTCCTGACGCCGCGTCAGAGAATCGACCGGCCGGTGCACAAGAGCCCGGAAATCAGCCGGGACCATTGAGAAACAGAAAGCACTGTTTCCGCAGGTCGCAGCAGGTTTCCAGAGCCTCGGCCCAGGTCGCCCGAACCGGCCCTTTAGATGTCGAAGTACAGCTCGAACTCGTGCGGGTGGGGCCGCAGCTGCATCGGGGCGATTTCGTAGGTGCGCTTGTAGTCGATCCAGGTCTCGATCAGGTCGGAGGTGAAGACGCCGCCGGCCTGGAGGTACTCGTTATCGGACTCCAGGGCGTCCAGGACGGCCGGGAGGGACGTGGGGACCTGGGGGACGTCGGCGTGCTCCTCGGGGGCGAGCTCGTAGAGGTCCTTGTCGATCGGCTCGGCCGGCTCGATCTTGTTCTTGATGCCGTCCAGGCCCGCCAGGAGGAGGGCCGAGAAGGCCAGGTACGGGTTGGAGGACGGGTCGGGGGCGCGGAACTCGACGCGCTTGGCCTTCGGGTTGGAGCCCGTGATCGGGATGCGCATCGCGGCGGAGCGGTTGCGCTGCGAGTAGACCAGGTTGACCGGGGCCTCGAAGCCGGGGACCAGGCGGTGGTAGGAGTTCACCGTCGGGTTGGTGAAGGCCAGCAGGGAGGGGGCGTGGCGCAGGATGCCGCCGATGTAGTAGCGGGCGGTGTCCGAGAGGCCCGCGTAGCCCTGCTCGTCGTAGAAGAGGGGCTCGCCGCTCTGCCACAGGGACTGGTGGACGTGCATGCCCGAGCCGTTGTCGCCGAAGATCGGCTTGGGCATGAAGGTGGCGGTCTTGCCGTTGCGCCAGGCCGTGTTCTTGACGATGTACTTGAACAGCATCAGGTCGTCGGCCGCGGCCAGCAGCGTGTTGAACTTGTAGTTGATCTCCGCCTGGCCCGCGGTGCCCACCTCGTGGTGCTGGCGCTCGACCTGGAGGCCCGCGCGGGACAGCTCCAGGGAGATCTCGGCGCGCAGGTCGGCGAAGTGGTCGACCGGCGGGGCCGGGAAGTAGCCGCCCTTGTAGCGGACCTTGTAGCCGCGGTTGCCGCCGTCCTCGATGGCGCCGGTGTTCCAGGCGCCCGCCTCGGAGTCGATGTGGTAGTAGCCGGCGTTCGCCTTCGTCTCGAAGCGGACGTCGTCGAAGACGTAGAACTCCGCCTCCGGGCCGAAGAACGCGGTGTCGGCGATACCGGAGGAGGCGAGGTAGGCCTCGGCCTTCTTCGCCACGTTCCGCGGGTCACGGCTGTACTGCTCGCCGGTGATCGGGTCGTGGATGAAGAAGTTGATGTTGAGGTGCTTCTCGGAGCGGAACGGGTCCAGGCGTGCGGTGGACAGGTCCGGGACCAGCGCCATGTCGGACTCGTGGATGGCCTGGAAGCCGCGGATCGACGAGCCGTCGAACATCAGGCTCTCGGCCGGGTCGAAGGACTCCGCCGGTACGGCGAAGTGCTGCATGACGCCGGGCAGGTCGCAGAACCGGACGTCGATGAATTTGACGTCGTTGTCCGCGATGTACTTCTTGGCCTCGTCGGCGTTCTGGAACATCCATCCTCCTAGTCCCGCCGCGTCGGGACGGGCTTGCTCCGGCTCCGGCCGCGGCACGGGGCCGCACACCTGGCACCGACCCTATGCAGGGGCCATTTCTCCAGCATGACTCATTTGTTTCGCCGATGTTAATCGCCAGGTGGCGCGCTGGAGTCGTCACCGTGCGGAGCGTGGTCGCCGGGGCCGAGTCGAATGGCGGGCGGGGGCGGGCGGCCCGGGACCGCGGAAAACGGCGCGATACCGTTGACGGGTGGACAACAGGGAAGCAATCGGGTCGTGGCTGTCAGGACCGCGCGCCGCGGCACAGGAGATGGGCGCCGACTTCGGCCACCGCGGCAAACGGCTCGGCCTCCCCGAGGACGGGCCCGGGTCCATCGCGCCGGTCGGCCGCAGAGTCGGCGCCCTGTTCATCGACTGGGCCCTGTGCGCGCTCATCGCCTTCGCCTTCCTGGCCGGGCGCCGCCTGGAGGCCGCCAACAACTGGGCGCTGGTCGTCTTCCTCGTCATGAGCGTGCTGACCGTCGGCACGGTGGGCTGCACCCCGGGCAAGCGGCTGCTCGGTCTGCGCGTCGTCTCCCTCGACGGGCTCGGCAAGCTGCCGCTGTGGCGCACGGTGGTGCGTACGGTGCTGCTCGGCCTGGCCATCCCCGCCCTCGTCTGGGACCGCGACAACCGGGGACTGCACGACCGGCTCTCGGGCTCGGTGCAAGTACGCGGCTGAAGGCGACCCTCCGGTTGGAGCGGTCGGCTCCCCGGTCCCCCCGGTCCGGTCCCGCGAGGGGCTGGTCCGGCCCCGCACGCGACGAGGGCCGGGTCGGTGGTTTCCGTCGCCCACCCAGCCCTCGTACCGGAGTCCTCCCACCGGAGTCCTCGTAAGCCCCGGCCCTCGTGGCCCTCACGCGTGGCCCTCGTGGGCCCGCGTGCCGTGCCCGGCGCCCGCGCGAGCCCTCCCTCAAAAGCCTCTCTCGGCCCGCCAGCCCCTCGCCATCGTTCAGCGAAACGGCGTCAGGACGTCAGCGGCCGGCCGGCTCGGCCGCCGGGACCGCTCGACAGCCGGGACCGCTCGGCAGCGGGCCCGGCTCAACGGCCCCGGCGGCTCAACGCCCCTGCGGACCCTTGGGCAGCTTCATGCCCTTGGGCATCGGCCCCTTCGGGATCGGCATGTTGCTCATGAGGTCGCCGAGGGCGCGGAGGCGGTCGTTGATCTGCGTGACCTGCGGCCCCTGGAGCGTACGGGGCAGCTTCATCATCTTCACGCGGAGCTTCTTCAGCTCGACCTGGTCCTCACCGGTGCCGACGATCAGCGTGTGCACCGGCACGTCGCCCACGACGCGGTTCATCTTCTTCTTCTCGGACGCGATCAGCCCGCGCAGCCGGTTCGGGTTGCCCTCGCCCACCAGGACGATGCCCGCCTTGCCGACCGCCCGGTGGACGATGTCCTGGTTGCGGTTCATCGCCACCGCCGGGGTGACCTGCCAGCCGCGTCCGATGTTCTCCAGCACGGCCGCCGCCGCCCCCGGCTGGCCCTCCATCTGCCCGAACGCGGCCCGCTCGGCGCGGCGCCCGAAGACGATCGCGCACGCGAGCAGCGCCAGGAGCACGCCCAGGATGCCCAGGTAGACCGGGTGACCGATCAGGAAGCCGATCGCGAGGAGTACACCGAAGGTGACAAGCCCCACGCCGGCCAGGATCCAACCGATCTTCCGGTCCACGCGCCGGGTCATCTTGTACGTCTGGGCGATCTGCTGGAGACGCCCAGGGTTCTCGGTGTTGTCCTTCCTCGCCATGTCCCGAAGTTTACGTTGCGGGGCCGGGCCCGTGCGCTGCGGCCGGGTTACGGGCCGCCCGGGTGCCCTCCGGTATCCGGGCGAAGGCCCGTCGGTCCCCGGCCCTCACCCCTTGGTCGAGGCCAGCGGCTTGGCCGGGGCCAGCGGCGGCCGGGGCGTGGCCGCGTCGAGAACGGCCTGGGCCTCGTACCGGGCGCGGGCCCGGCGGCGGTCCTCCAGGACCGCCGCCCAGGCGTTGCGGCGGGCCACCCGCTGCCCGCTGCCGAACAGAAGCTGCTCCAGACTCTCCAGTGCCCGCAGGGTGGTCCGCACTGTCCCCTCCGTCAGTCGGCCGTCAGTCATCCGTCGGTCGGCGTCATCCGCCGGCATCGTTCTTCGGCGTCGTTCTTCGGCGTCGTCCGCCGGTGCCAGGTCCCGGTGGCGAGTCCCGGTGCCGGGACCCGGTGGCGGGAGCCGGTGACAGGCTCCGTGACGGCCGTCCGTGCAGGCCGCCCGTCCAGGCCGTCCGCCTCGGCCGCCCGTCACCGTCACCGGTCCGCGGACGTCCATGTCCGCACCCGCCCGCACCCGACGCCCACGCGTTCCGCGCGCCGTCCGCGCCCGCTGTGCGTGCACGGTACGTCCGCGGCGCGTGCGCGGTACGTGTTCCCAACGTGACGCCTCGGTGTTACCAGCCGATGACCGGAGGGTCAAAGTCACCGAAAGGCTGTGCGGCGAAGCTCACTCTCCGCCTCGCCGCACAGTTCGCACAGCCCTCACAGCCCTCACAGCCCGCACAGCCCTCACACGACTCATCCGTCGAACCGGCGCCGCGGAAGGCGCCGTCTCAGGCGGCCGAGGTCGCGCCGCCCTTCCGGGCCTCGATCGCCTGCTGGTAGAGGCGCCCGGCGCGGTACGAGGAGCGGACCAGCGGGCCGGACATGACGCCCGCGTAGCCGATCTCGTCGGCCTCCTGCTTCAGCTCCACGAACTCCTGGGGCTTGACCCAGCGCTCGACCGGGTGGTGGCGGGGGGTGGGCCGCAGGTACTGGGTGATGGTGATCAGCTCGGTGCCGGCCTCGTGCAGGTCGCGCAGGGCCTCGCTGACCTCCTCCCGGGTCTCGCCCAGGCCCAGGATGAGGTTGGACTTGACCACGAGGCCGGCCTCACGGGCGCGGGTGAGCACCTCGAGGGAGCGCTCGTAGCGGAAGCCGGGGCGGATGCGCTTGAAGATCCGGGGGACCGTCTCGACGTTGTGCGCCAGCACCTCGGGGCGGGAGGAGAAGACCTCGGCGAGCTGGTCGGGGTCGGCGTTGAAGTCCGGGATCAGCAGCTCGACGCCGGTGTCGGGCATCAGCGTGTGGATCTGCCGCACGGTCTCGGCGTAGAGCCAGGCGCCGCCGTCCTCGAGGTCGTCGCGGGCGACACCGGTGATGGTGGCGTAGCGCAGGCCCATGGTGCGGACGGACTCGGCGACGCGGCGGGGCTCGTCGCGGTCGAGCGCGGCGGGCTTGCCGGTGTCGATCTGGCAGAAGTCGCAGCGGCGGGTGCACTGCTCGCCGCCGATCAGGAAGGTCGCCTCGCGGTCTTCCCAGCACTCGAAGATATTGGGACAGCCCGCCTCCTGGCAGACCGTGTGCAGCCCCTCGCTCTTGACGAGGTTCTGCAGAGCGTTGTACTCGGGGCCCATTTTCGCCCGGGTCTTGATCCACTCCGGCTTGCGTTCGATGGGGGTCTGGCTGTTGCGGACCTCCAGGCGGAGCATCTTGCGACCGTCGGGTGCGACAGCGGACACGTCCGGCTCCCTACGTACTTTCGATTCAGCGGCGGGCATCAGCCTACGCCTGCGGTGGGCGGCTTTCGTACGGCCCGGAGCCGGCAGGACACCGGTCACCGGGCCGTGGCGGAGGAGTCAGACGGCGCGCGGCAGCGGGGTCGAGGACTCCAGGACCTCGCGCAGGTGCTTCTCCATGAGGGGAAGCACCTCGGAGACCGGAACATTCCTGCCCAGCTCCTGGGAGAGCGAGGTGACACCCGCGTCGCGGATGCCGCAGGGGACGATCCGGTCGAAACCGGTCGTATCGGGGTTGCAGTTCAGGGAGAAGCCGTGCATGGTCACGCCCTTGGCGACACGGATGCCGATCTGCGCCAGCTTGCGGTCCTCGCCGCGCTGCCCCGCGTTGGAGGGGGCGTACTCGGGACCCATCAGGCGCGGGTCGTAGTCCTCCTGGTTCAGCCGCGGGTCGAAGTCCAGCGACAGACCGGCCGAGGGCCGCCGCTCCACCGGGTCGCCCAGCACCCACACCCCGCTGCGGCCCTCGACCCGGGTGGTCTCCAGGCCCAGCTCCGCGCAGGCGCGGATCATGGCCTCCTCCAGGCGCCGGACGTGCGCGACGACGTCCACGGGGCGGGGCAGCTTGAGGATCGGGTAGCCGACGAGCTGGCCCGGGCCGTGCCAGGTGATCTTGCCGCCGCGGTCGACGTCCACGACGGGTGTGCCGTCCAGCGGGCGCTCGCTGTCCTCGGTGCGCCGCCCGGCGGTGTAGACCGGGGGGTGCTCCAGCATCAGGCAGGTGTCGGGGATCTCGTCGGCGAAGCGCTGCGCGTGCACCCGCTTCTGCTCCTGCCACGCCTCGAGGTAGTCGACGGCGTTCTCACCGAATCCCAGGTGGACGAAGCGCAGTTCGCCGTCCGCCGGACCCTCCAGCCGGGGTTCTCCCATGCCTCTTCTCCTCCGTACGTGGTGCGCACGTCTCGCGCACGCCCGCGGTGGCGGGATGCCTCGCTCGCGCCCTCCGCCACTCTACGGCCGTCACGCTCCGTCCCCGCAGGTGGCCGCCCCCTCACACGTACGGATGAATACGCGACGAAGGGGGCGATCCCACCCCGGGGGGCCGTTACATTCGCGCCGTTCCCGCAGGGCGCCCCGGCGTCTGACACAAGCCGTGAGGGCAGGAGACCGTTAACCCGATGACGATGGAACGACCTGGGGAGTCGGTGAACGACACGACCCAGCCATCCCAGCAGCGCATCCCCAACCGCCAGCTCGCCGCGCTGATCGCAGAGGCGGGCTTCTCGAACGCGGGCCTGGCCAGGCGCGTGGACCAACTCGGCCTCGAACACGGTCTTGATCTGCGCTACGACAAGACGTCGGTGACCCGCTGGCTGCGCGGCCAGCAGCCCCGGGGGACGACACCGGCACTGATCGCCGAGGTCTTCACCCGGCGCCTGGGCCGGCGGCTGACCGCCCAGGACCTGGGCCTCGACGCGTGCGCCCCGGTCTACGCGGGCCTGGAGTTCGCGGCGACGCCCGCTGAGGCGGTGGACATCGTCAGCGGACTGTGGCGCAAGGACTCGGGCAGCCACGCGGAGCTGCGGAAGATCGCCTTCACCCCGGCGGGTCTCGTGGTGCCCAGCCGCGACTGGCTGATCGGACGGGCCGACGAGCGGGTGGCACGCGGA
>NZ_VJOK01000001.1:1975590-1977990 GCF_013302895.1 Streptomyces albus subsp. chlorinus
GCTGCGCGGCGTCTACGGCGAGCAGCTCGGCCGGCGCCTCTTCGGCGCCGCCGCCGACCTGACCCGGCTGGCGGGCTGGACCTCCTACGACATCGCCGCGCACGGGCTGGCGCAGCGCTACTTCGTGCAGGCCCTGCGGCTGACGCAGGCCGCCGGCGACCGGGCGTTCGGCGCCTACGTCCTGGTGACGATGAGCAGACAGGCCGTCTACCTGGGGCACGGCCGGGAAGCGGTGCAGCTCGCACGGGTCGCGCAGCAGGGGGTGGGCACCTCCGTGCCGCCGGCCGTCCAGGCGCTGCTGCACGCGGCGGAGGCGCGCGGGCACGGGGTGCTGGGCGAGGTGCGGGCCTGCACGGCGTCGCTGGCCCGCGCGGAGCGGGCGCTGGAGGCGGCCCGGCCCAGCGAGGACGTGCCTGCGTGGGCACGGTTCTTCGACGAGGCGCAGCTCGCCGACGAGTTCGGCCACTGCCATCGGGACCTCCAGCAGTACCGTGCCGCCGCGCAGCACGCCGAGCGCTCCCTCCAGCTGCGGGGTGCCGGGTACGCTCGCAGCAGGCTGTTCTGCCGCGTGGTGCTGGCGACGGCCCGGCTGGGGCTCGGCGAGATCGAGCAGGCGTGCCAGCTGGCCGCGGAGGCGGCCCACCAGGCGGCGGAGATGCGGTCCGTGCGGGCGCACGAGTACGTACGGGACTTCGAGCGGCGGTTGGAGCCCTACCGGGACGCCGCGGCGGTGCGGCAGTACCGGGAGAAGGTCTCCGCCCTGGTGTGAGCCCCGTCCTTCCGGACCTTCCCGGAAGGACGGGGCTCACCGCCTCGCCGCCCCACGGGCTCCGGCTCCCCATCGGACCACCGGGAGGGGGCCGGGACGCCAGAGGGGGCCGGGGCTTGGGCTACCAGAGAGCCTGGGGGCTGGGGCGCCAGAGGGGGCTGGGGCTTGGACGACCAGAGCGCTTGGGGGCCGGGGCGCCTGGGCGGCCAGCGCGCCTGAGGCGGCCCGAGCGCTGGGGCGGCCAGACGGCTGACGGAGCCGGAGCGCCCTGTGCGGTAGCGCCTGAAGGGACCGGATCAGCCGAGGGGTCGCTGCACAAGAGGCCGGGGTCGGCCAGGGCGTGCGGTCATGGCGGCTCGCCTCAGGGTGGCCCGCCGCGTGGCGGGCCGCCGCAGGACGGGTCCCGGTGTGGGGCGGGCTCAGGGGGTCACGGGGCGGCAGGGGAGTTCCATGGTGACCATGGTGGGGCCGCCCGGCGGGCTGCTGACGGCCATGATGCCGTCGAACTGGCCCAGGCGGCGTTCGACGCCCGCGAGGCCGGAGCCCTTGCCGACGTCGGCGCCGCCGCGGCCGTCGTCGGTCACGGCTATGCGCAGCATGCCGCCCGCGTCCCCGGTGTGGTGGATGTCGAGCCAGATCCGCTCGGCCTCGGCGTGCTTGGCCGCGTTGGTCAGCACCTCGCTGACGGCGAAGTAGACCGCCGTCTCGACGGGTTCGGGGAAGCGGCCGGGCAGCTCCACCTCGACCTCGACCGGCACCTGCATCCGCAGGGCCAGCGCCTTGGCCGCATCCCCGAGGCCGCGTTCGGCCAGTACGGGCGGGTGGATGCCGCGTACCAGGTCCCGCAGTTCGGTCAGCGCCTCGGCACTGTTCTCCCGCGCCTGGGCGATCATCTCCTTGGCCTTGGCCGGATCCCGCTCGACCAGCGCCTCGACGGCGCCCAGACTCATCCCCATCGCCACCAGCCGCGCCTGGGCACCATCGTGCAGATCCCGCTCGATACGCCGCAACTCGGCCGCCGAGGAATCCACCGCGTCATGCCGCGACTCATACAGCCGCTCGACCCGTTGGGCGAGCACGGCGCCACGGGTGGGGGCGAGCAGCACGCGGGCCAGCTGGAAGTGGGCGGTGAACAGCTGCGGGTTCGCGAAGCGGGCCAGCACCAGGATGGCGGTGCCGAGGGCCGCGCACTGCGCGGCGTCGCCGAAGGTGACGACGTGCACGAAGCCGTACCAGTAGTCGCCCGCGACGGCGCGCCAGAGCCCCGCGAACATCACCCAGCCCTCCAGGCCGTAGCCGAGCAGTGCGACCGGCAGCAGGGCGAGGACGAAACCGGCGGCGGCGTCGGCGATCAGCCAGGCGATGTCCCGCCAGGTGGCGGGGTCCTTGAGCATCAGGATGGTGCGCTCGACGTGCCCGGTGACCCCGCGCGGGCCGGGCGGCAGCGGCCGGTAGGGGTCGAGGACGGACAGGCCGGCCCATTTCCCGGCCAGTCCGCGGCGCTGGTTGGCGTGCATCCGTACCGCGTAGAGGATCCAGGGGGTGGTGAAGAAGCCGATTCCCAGGAGGAGGAAGACCAGCGAGAGCAGCGTCAGCAGGAACAGCGTCAGGGAGACGCCGAGGGAGAGGAG
>NZ_VJOK01000001.1:1978383-1990354 GCF_013302895.1 Streptomyces albus subsp. chlorinus
CATGCCCGTCCCCTCGGCCCGGTCACCGCTCACCACGGGTTCCGTCGCTCCCCTGTGCCCACTCTCGCGTGCGGTGCCCACTACTGCCTCTTCTGCTTCTCGTACGCCGTGCCCGCCGGTGCGGGCACTGCCCCAGTCTCGCCCCTCGGCGGCGCCCGCGCACTCGCCCAGGCTGGAGTTCCGGGGGTGGACCTAGCACCACCCCCGGGTTCTCCTTTTGCTTCTCCGGGCAGGGGTGCCCGGCGGCTGGGGCGGCCCGTCCGCCGTTCCTAACGTCGTGTCCCGGTCAGCGACGGGCCGGAGAGCCGGCCCCACCGAGAGACGGGGGCACCCATGACCAGACCACCGACCGGTTCCGTCCAGTCCGGCCGGCCGCCCCGCGCGGGGCTCGCCGCGCGGCTGGGCGGCTGGAGCACCCGGCACCGCAAGACGGCGGTGTTCGGCTGGCTGCTGTTCGTGGTGCTGGCCGCCGCGCTCGGCGGGATGGCCGGACTGACCGGGCCGACCGACACCGAGCAGTCCGTGCGGGATTCGGCGCGCGCGACCGCGATCCTCCAGGACGCGGGGATCGAGGAGCCGCCCGCGGAGTCGGTGATGGTCTCCGGCCCGGGGAAGGGGGACTGGCGGACGGCCGCCGCCGAGGTGGTCCGGGCCGTCGAGGGGACCGGCGAGGTCCGAAGCGTCCGCGAGCCGCTGCCCTCCCGCGACGGACGGGCGGCGCTGATCGGCTTCCGGATGCGGGGCGACCCCGACGGGAGGGACGAGAAGCCGGTCACCGAGGTGCTCGCCGCCGTGGACAAGGTCCGCGACGCCCACCGGGACGCGGGGGTGGAGATCCACCAGTACGGCGAGGCCAGCGCGGGCAAGTGGCTGCACCAGATCCTCGGGGACGACTTCGCCAAGGCCGAGTGGACGGCCGTGCCGCTGGCGCTGGGCATCCTGCTGGTGGCGTTCGGGGCGCTGGTGGCGGCGCTGCTGCCCGTCGCGCTGGCGATCACCGCGTTCCTGGCCGCCAACGGCCTGCTCGCCCTGGTCTCCAGCCGGCTGCACATCGACGAGACGACCAACTCCGTGATGCTGCTGATGGGGCTGGCCGTCGGTGTCGACTACTGCCTGTTCTACCTGCGGCGTGAGCGCGACGAGCGGGCGGCGGGGCACGACGCGGAGACGGCGCTGCGGATCGCCGCCGCGACCAGTGGCCGCGCGGTCCTGGTCTCGGGCCTGACGGTGATGGTGGCGATGGCGGGCATGTTCCTGTCCGGGCTGCTGCTGTTCAAGGGCTTCGCCGTCGCGACGATCCTGGTCGTCCTCATCGCGATGCTCGGCTCGGTGACGATCCTGCCCGCGCTGCTGTCCTGGCTGGGCGACCGCGTCAACGCGGGCAGGGTCCCGTTCCTCGGGCGCCGCAGGGGCGCGCGTGGGCACCGGTCCGCCGGGCGGGTCTCCGGCGCGCTGCTGCGTCCCGTGCTGGCGGCGCCGGGGCTGTTCGCCGTGCTGGCCGCCGTGGTGATGCTCGCGCTGGCCGCGCCGGCGCTGGGGATGAGGACCGAACAGCTCTCCCTCGACAAGCAGATGCCCGAGGGCGCTCAGCTGCGGGTGAGCGCCGAGAGGATCGCCGGGACCTTCCCCGGCGGCCCGGCACCCGCGCGCGTCGTGCTGAAGGCCGATGACGTCCGCTCGGCCGGGACCCGGGCCGCGCTGGCCGATTTCACCCGTGCCCTGCGTGCGGACGGCGAGCACTTCGGCCGGGGCGTGGAGACCGAGGTCCACGCGGGCGCCGACGTCGCGGTCATCGACGTCCCCCTGGCGGGTGACGGCACCGGCAGCACCTCCTTGGCGGCCCTCGACGTCCTGCGCCACCGGATCGTGCCCGAGACGCTGGAGCCGGCCGCTTCCGAGGGAAGGGTCTACGTCACCGGAGAGCTGGCGGGTTCGAAGGACTTCAACGACCAGCTGAAGGACGGCATCGTGCCGGTGTTCGTGTTCATCACGGCCGTCACCTTCCTGCTGATGCTCGTCTGCTTCCGCTCGGTGCCCGTCGCGCTGGCCTCGATCGTGCTGAACCTGCTGTCGGTGGGCGCCGCCTACGGGGTGATGACGGCGGTCTTCCAGCACGGCTGGGGGGACTCGCTCGTGGGTACGGAGGCCGTCGGCGCGGTCGAGTCGTGGATGCCGCTGTTCGTGCTGGTCGTCCTGTTCGGCCTGTCGATGGACTACCACGTCTTCGTGGTGTCCCGGATCCGTGAGGCGCACGACCGGGGCGCGGGCACCCGGGAGGCCATCCGGGAGGGCGTGCGGGCGACGGCCGGGGCGGTGACCGGAGCGGCCGCCATCATGGTCGCCGTCTTCGCGGTCTTCGCGACGCTGTCGATGCAGGACATGAAGCAGATGGGTGTCGGTCTGGCCGTCGCCGTGCTGCTGGACGCCACCCTGGTACGGATGGTGCTGCTGCCCTCGGTGATGATGCTGCTGGGCGAGCGGAACTGGTACCTGCCGCGGTGGCTGCGCGGGCTGCCGCGGTGGCTGCGCGGGCTGCCGCGCCTGGAGCACGGCGAGCACCACGGGGCGGTGCCCGCTCCCCCGCTGCCGCGGGACGAGTGGGACGCGGTGCCCTACGAGCGGCTCGCCGGGACCGCGTCACCGGACGGGGCGTCACCGCGCCCGTAGTGGTGGGTGGTGAACATGTACAGCAGGCCCGTCACCAGGACGATGCCGCCGCACAGCAGCACGATGTAGTTGGAGTACCAGGGCTCCTCGGGGGTGCGGGCCCAGCAGATGTTGACGATGGCGAAGATGCCGTAGGCCAGCGCCGCGACGTTGACCAGCAGGCCCCACCGGCCCAGCGTGAACTCGCCGGTGGCGCGCCATCCCTTCAGCCGGGCCCGCAGCGCCGCGAGGACGACCATCTGGAAGGAGCCGTAGATGCCCAGGATCGCGAACGAGACGATCTTGGTGAGGGCGTCGGCGGAGATGAGCGAGCCGAAGGCGATCAGGCCGGGGATGACGGCGGCGACCAGCAGGGCCACCTCGGGGACGGCCCGCTTGTGGGAGAAGCGGCGCAGCAGCTGGTGGCCGATGACCATCCGGTCGCGGGCGTAGGAGTAGATGAGGCGCCCGGCGGCGGCCTGGAGGCTGATGGTGCACGAGAGGAAGGAGATGAGGACGACGGCCATCACCAGCCGTGCCCCCGCCTCGCCCAGCGCGTCGAAGAGGAGGTTGACCACGGGGTCGGTGTCCCTGCCGGAGATCACCGCGTTGTAGTCGGTGACCGACAGCAGCAGCGACCCGCAGGTGAAGGTGGCCGCCGCACCGCCGACGTAGATGGTGCGGCGCATCGCCTTGGGGATGACGCGGCCGGGGTGGGCGACCTCCTCGGCGGTGTCGCCGCACGCCTCGAAGCCGTAGTACTGGTAGAAGCCGATGATGGCCGCGGCCAGGAACACCGGGGCGTAGGAGCCCTCGCCCTGGGTGCCGTAGGTGTCGAGGATGACGCCGACGCCGTGGGCGCGGTGGGTGGCCAGCAGGTAGACGCCGACGATGAGGGCGCCGATCAGCTCGGCGCTGAAGCCGATGATGGCGGCGAGCGACAGCGCCTTCGTCCCGGCGTAGTTGATCAGGGCGGCGACGACGATGAGGACGACGGTGCAGATGACCGTGGTGTGCACGCTGGAGTCGAAGCCGAAGAGGATGGCGATGTAGGGGCCGGCGCCGTAGGCGACGCTGGTGATGGTCACCAGGAGGGCCCACATGTAGACCCAGCCGGTCATCCAGGCCCAGCGCATCCCCCACAGCCGCCGCGCCCACGGGTAGACGCCGCCCGCGATGGGGTACTGGGCGACGACCTCGCCGAAGACGAGGGCGACGAGGAACTGGCCGCAGCCCGCCAGCAGGAACGCCCAGATCATCGGCGGGCCGCCCTCGGCGAGTGCCGAGCCGAAGAGGGTGTAGGTGCTCACCACGGGCGAGAGGTAGGTGAAGCCGAGGGCGAAGTTGGCCCAGGGCCCCATCTCCTTGCGGAACTCCGAGCCGTGCTCCTGGCGGCCTCCGGGGGCGGGAGCGTCGGCCGTGCCGGCCATCAGCGTTCGCTCCCGTCGGGTGCGGGTCCGGGCCGCCCGAGGATCAGGTCGGCGGCGCGCTCGGCCACCAGCAGCACCGTCACCATGGGGTTGATGGTGGGCATGGAGGGGAAGACGGAGGCGTCGACGATCCGTACCCCTTCCTGGCCGCGCAGCCGCAGCAGGGGGTCGACGACCGCTGCCGGGTCGTCGGCGGCGCCCATCCGGCAGGTGCCGGCGGGGTGATAGACGGTGTGGGCGACGCGCCGCCCGTACTCGGACAGTTCGGCGTCGGTGCTCACCCGCGGGCCGGGTGCCACCTCCTCCTTGAGCCAGCCGCGCAGCGGCGCCGTCCTCGCCACCTCGCGCGCCAGTCGCAGTCCGTCGACGATGGTCTGCTCGTCGTGCCCGTCGGGGTCGGTGAAGTAGCGGAAGTCCAGGGCGGGATGGTGTGCCGGGTCGGCGCTGCGCAGCCACAGCCGCCCGGTCGAACGGGCCCGCGGCACGTTCGGCGTCATGCACACCCCGTGCGCAGGGACCCGGTAGCCGAGGCGTTCGGTGTTGACGGTGAACGGCACCTGGTAGAAGTGCCACATCAGGTCGGGCCGCGGCTGGCCGGTGTCGCGCCGCACGAAGAGTCCGGCGTCGGAGTCCATGGCGGAGTTGGGCGGCAGCGGTTCGCGGGTCTCCCACACGATCACCGACTCGGGGTGGTCGAGCAGGTTCTCGCCCACGCCGGGCAGGTCGGCGAGGACGTCGATGCCGAGGGCCCGCAGGTCGTCGGCGGGTCCGATGCCGGAGAGCAGCAGCAGGCGCGGGGTGTCGACGGCCCCGGCGCACAGCAGCAGTTCGCGCTCGGCTGTCACGGTGCCCTCGGTCCCGTCCGCGTACCGCACCCGTACGCGGGTGAGCCGTCCCGCCGCGTCCCGCTCCAGCCGGTGGGCCCAGGTCTCCAGCTTCAGCGTCAGGTTGGGACGGTCCATGACGGGGTGCAGGTAGGCCACCGAGGCGGAGGACCGCTTGTTCGTCGCCGGGTCGTAGGCGAGGGAGAAGAAGCCGGTGCCGTCGGGGAAGGGCGCGCGGTTGAAGTCCTCGACGACCGGCACGCCCAGCGCCTCGGAGGCGGCGGTCACGAAGTCCTTGGCGATCGGGTTACGGTCGGCCTCGGCGACGGGCACGATGTGGTTCTTCAGCCGCCTGCGGTAGGGCAGGACCGTGACCGGGTCCCAGCCGGCGCAGCCCATGGCCACCCACTCGTCCAGGTCCTCGGGGAAGGGCAGGAAGCTGATGAGGGTGTTGTGGGAGGAGCAGCCGCCCAGCACCCGGGCGCGGGAGTGGACGATGTGCGAGTTGCCGCGCGGCTGCTCGGTGGTGGTGTAGCCGTAGTCGTACACGGTCTCCAGCAGGTTGATCCAGTTGCGCAGCCGCAGCACGTTCTCGTCACCGACGTCGCTGGGACCGCCCTCGACGACGCACACCCGGCAGTCCGCGTCCTCGCTCAGCCGGTCGGCCAGTACGCATCCTGCGGTGCCGCCGCCGACGATGACGTAGTCAAAGGCGCTGTCGTTCATACCGGCTCCTTCAGCCCTTGAACCAGCCGGAGGGGGCCGGGTTGAGGTTCTGGTAGATGTGCTTGGCCTCCTGGTACTCGCGCAGTCCGGTGGGGCCCAGCTCGCGGCCGATCCCGGAGCGCCCGAAGCCGCCCCACTCGGCCTGCGGCACATACGGGTGGAAGTCGTTGATCCAGACCGTGCCGTGCCGCAGCCGGTTGGCGACGCGCTGGGCGCGGCCCGCGTCGCTGGTCCACACCCCGCCCGCCAGGCCGTACTTGGTGTCGTTGGCCAGCTCCACCGCCTCGTCCTCGGTGCGGAACCGCTCGACGGTGACGACCGGGCCGAACACCTCCTCCTGGACGACGCGCATGGAGCGGTCGCAGTCGGCGAAGACGGTCGGCAGCAGGAAGAAGCCGTCGGCCAGTTCCGGGTCGTCGGGGCGGCGCCCGCCGGTGACCAGCCGGGCGCCCTCCTCCTGGGCGATCCGGAGGTAGCTCTCGACCTTCTCCCGGTGCTCGGCGGAGGAGAGCGGGCCCGACTCGGTCATCGGCTCCAGGCCGTTGCCCAGCCGGATGGCGGCGGCCCGGGCGCCCAGCTCCTCCACGAACCGGTCGTGGACGCCGTCCTGGACCAGCAGCCGCGACCCGGCGGAGCACACCTGGCCCGAGTGCAGGAACGCGGCGTCCAGCGCGTAGTCGAGGGCTGCCGGGAAGTCGGCGTCGTCGAAGACCACGTTGGGGTTCTTCCCGCCCAGCTCCAGGGCGAGGTTCTTCACGCCGGGCGCCACGCTCTCCATGATCTTCCGCCCGGTCGCCAGCCCGCCGGTGAAGGAGACCAGGTCCACCTCGGGGTGGGTGGTCATGGCGGCGCCGACGGTCGCGCCCGAGCCCAGCACCAGGTTGGCGACCCCGGGCGGCGCGCCCGCCTCCGCGATGAGACGGACCAGGGCGAGGGTGGACAGCGGCGTCGTCTCGCTCGGCTTGAGCACGAAGGTGTTGCCCGCGGCGAGCGCCGGCGCCACCTTCCAGGACGCCTGGAGGAGGGGGTAGTTCCACGGGGCGATCAGGGCGCAGACGCCGACGGGGTGGTAGACGACGCGGCTGAGCACATCGGGGCCGACGTCCACGATCCGGCCGCCGTCCTTCCCGGCCAGCTCCGCGAAGTAGCGGAAGGCGTTCGCGACGTCCTCGATGTCGATCCGGGCCTCGGCCAGGGTCTTGCCGGTGTCGAGGGTCTCGGTGCGGGCGATCTCCTCCTTGTCGCGCAGGAGGAGATCGTGGACGCGGTGGAGGACGTCGGCGCGCTGCCGGGTGGGGGCCGCCGACCAGTCCTCCCGCTCGAAGGCCCGCTTGGCCGCCCGTACCGCCATGTCGACATCGGTCTCGTCCGCCTCGTCGACCGTGGTGATCACCGAGGCGTCGAACGGATTGACCACCTCCCGCCGCCCGCCCGCCGCGGCCTGCCGCCACTCCCCGTCGATGAACAGCTCAGCCATCGCGCCCGTCTCCCTCGCTCGGTCCTGACCGGGGCACGATGGCGCGGGCCGGGCGCGGCGGCCACGGGACGCACCGGGAGCGGCTGCGTCCGGGGCGATAATCGGCACCGATGGGGCAATGCGGTGATCCCCCGTACGGAGGCCGGGGCCCGCGGGGTGGGCCAGGAGCCCTGGGACCGGGGCGGTCTCCCCCGCCGGCGGTGCTTCTCCTAGGGTGCCGGGTATGAGGTTCGGACTTCTCGGCACCGGTCCGTGGGCGGACCGTACGCACGGCCCGGCACTCGCCGCGCACCCGGACGCGGACCTGGTGGGCGTGTGGGGGCGCAGGCCCGAGCCCACCGGCGCCCTCGCCCAGCGGCTGGGCACCCGCCCCTACGCCGACATCGACGCCCTGTTCGCCGACTGCGACGCGGTGGCCGTCGCCCTGCCGCCGGACGTCCAGGCGCCGCTCGCGGTGCGCGCCGCCGACGCCGGGTGCCACCTGCTGCTGGACAAGCCCGTCGCCACCACGCCCGAGGGCGCCCGCGCGGTGACCGAGGCCGTGGAGCGGAACGGTGTGGGCTGCGTCGTCTTCTTCACGCTGCACTTCTGCGCCGCGACCGCGGAGTGGCTGCGCGACCTGGCCCCTCCCGGCGACGCCTCCCGGCCGCGGCCGCCGGACGGAGGCTGGCAGGTGGGCCGGGCCGACTGGCTCTCCCCCGTCTTCGGCGGCGCCGACTCGCCGTACGCCGCCTCCCCCTGGCGCCGCGAGAAGGGCGCCCTGTGGGACGTGGGACCGCACGCGCTGTCGGTCCTGCTCCCGCTGCTCGGGCCCGTCGAGACGGTGACGGCCGCACCGGGCGGGGCCGGCGACACCGTGCACCTCGTCCTGCGGCACACCTCCGGGGCCTCCAGCACCTGCACGCTCAGCCACTCGGTGGCGCCCTCGGCCGCGGGCGTCACGGCGGAAGTGCGGGGCACGCGGGGCATCGCCGAGCTGCCGGTGCGGGACGAGGCCCCGGCCGTCTCCTTCGGCCGCGCCGTCGACGCCCTGCTCACGGCGGTCCGCACGGGCCAGGAGCACCCGTGCGGAGCGCGCTTCGCCCAGAGCGTCACCTCGGTCCTGCACGCGGCCCAGGAGCAGCTGGCCGGGGCCGGCGTGCCCGGCCGGTCCGGCGCCTGAGGCCGCGTCCGCACGGCCGGGCCCCCGGCGCCGGCAGGTGGCCGCACCGTTCGGGTGGTCCGCCTGCCGTCGGCGAGGGCCGGCCGCCGACGAGGGTCGGCCGCGCGGAGGCCGGTCCGTGGCGGGATCAGGGGCGGCGGGCCGCCAGTACCGTCGCCGGCGGTTCCTCCTCCGTCGTCACCGTGACCTCAAGGCCCGCCCCCGCCAGTACGCGGGCCGCCTCGGGTGCCTGGGCCGAGCTGGTCTCCGTCAGGAGGGTGCCGCCCGGGGCGAGCCACTCCGGGGCCTGGGCGGCGACCCGGCGCAGCAGGGCGAGTCCGTCGGGGCCGCCGTCGAGGGCGGGGCGCGGCTCGTGGTCGCGGGCCTCGGGCGGGAGGAGGGGGAGGTCACCGGTCGGGACGTAGGGAACGTTGGCCGTCAGCACCTCCACCCGTCCCCGCAGCCGGGTGGGCAGCGGTGCGAACAGGTCGCCCTCGTGGACGTGCCGGCCGGGTCCGGCGAGGTTGCGCCGTGCGCAGCGTACGGCGGCGGGGTCGATGTCCACGGCGTGCAGTTCGCCGCGTCCGCCGCAGGCGGCGAGCAGCGCGGCCCCCACCGCTCCGCTGCCGCAGCACAGGTCGACGACGAGCGGCGCCGCTCCCTCGGGTACGCACGCGGCGGCCCGGCGCACCAGGAACTCCGTGCGGGGGCGGGGTACGAAGACGCCGGGGCCGACGGCGATCCGAAGCCCGGCGAACGCGGCCCAGCCCAGGACGTGTTCGAGGGGTTCGCCGGCGATGCGCCGGGCGGCCATGTCCGCCAGTTCGTCCGCTCCGCGCGCGGTCCGGCACAGCAGCCGGGCCTCGTCCTCGGCGAAGACGCACCCGGCGGCGCGGAGCCGCGCGACCAGCTCCGGCGCGTGCGAGGCGGCGTCCAGGGGGCTGCCGGGCGGGGTGCCGGGAGGAGTGGGGGTGCGGGCGGGGATGGGGTTGGGATCGGGGTTGGGGTCGGTGTGCTGCATGGGAGCCTTCCACGTCGGAGCGCCCCCGCCGCTCACGGCGCCCCTCAGCCGGCGAGGGGCCGCCGGGCGCGAGGCGAGAACGCGTTGCCTGCCACAGCGGAAATGCGTCTCACCTCCTTGTCTCCGCGTCGTGTCCGGACCGTCTCCCGGTCGTGCTCCGGGTCGTCGTCCCGACGTCGCTCGAACACCTGTCGGCGACCGTCGCACAGTACCCCGCCGGGCGCGCGGGCGCACGCCGGTCTTCCCCGGGCCTGCGGGCCGCCCCTCCCGGTGCGTGGGAGGGGGTCGTCAATAAGGCGTGGACACAAAGGAGTTGACCATGTGAGATGGGCACGTCACACGTAACGGGGAGATGTTCGTGTCATGTGGTGATGCGTACGGCGCCGCCGCCATGCCCCGCGCGGTGGCGGTCCGTACCGCCCCCGCCGTTCGGGGGCACTCCCCCACCCGCCGCGTCCGGCGCGGCGGGAGCCACGGAAAGGAAACTCCCATCAACAGCAGCTCAGACAACCTCACGCCCCGGTCCGCGCGCGGGACGGGCCGCGGAGCAGGCCGCGGGAGGGGCGGGGCCGCGCGGGCGGTGTCCCTCTCGGCGCTCTGCCTGGGGCTCGCCGCGGCGGGCACGACCGGGACGGCCGCCCACGCGGCCCCCGCCTCGGGCACCTCGGGTGACTCCGGCTACCAGACGAAGATCATCGGCGGCCACGAGTCCACCGAGCAGTACTCGTTCGTCGTCTCCCTGCAGAAGCAGCGCGGCGACGACCCGGACGGCCACAGCTGCGGGGGCACCCTCGTCTCGGCCGGCTGGGTGCTGACGGCGGGCCACTGCGTGACCACCACGGCCGGGGTGAACGACCCGAAGCTGTACCACGTGCGGGTCGGCTCGCTGGACCGTACGCGGGGCGGTGAGGTCGCCGGGGTGAAGAAGATCGTCGTGCACCCGGGCTACACGTACGCCGACGACCGGGGCAGCGCGCACGACCTCGCCCTGCTCCAGCTGTCCTCGAAGGTCTCGAAGAAGCCCGCGCCGCTGGCGTCCCGGACCCCCGCGGCGGGCGAGACCGTCCGGGCGACCGGCTGGGGCTACACCAAGGCGACCGGCAACGACCCCTCCCAGCTCCCCGTGATGCACCGCGAGGTGGACCTGCCGGTGCTGGCCCCCGACACGCCCAAGTGCGCCTCCAACGAGACGGACGGGGACGCCTGGGGCATCCGCGAGGGCGACTTCTGCACCGACAACCCGGGCGGCAACGCCGGGACGTGCGGAGGCGACTCCGGCGCGCCCGCCCTCAGCAAGGTGCACGGGCGCTGGCAGCTGGCCGGCGTGACGAGCCGTTCCGTCGGCGACTGCGCCTCGACGCCCGACATCTACCCGAGCGTCGCCGAGCACCGCGGCTGGATACGCGGCACCATCGGCTGACCCTCCTGCCCGCGAGGGGCGCCCCCGTCTGCCGCGAGGGCGCCCCGAACCCTGTGGGGCGCGCGGCCTTGCGAGGGCGTCCCGACCCCTGCGAGGGGGCGGGGGCTTCCCGTCCGGTGGGAGCCCCCGCCACGAGGGGCCGGCTCGTCGATGGCCGCACGGCCACATGGCCGCACAGCCACATCGCCGCACGGGCCGCACGGCCGCACGGCCGCACGGGGTGGTCGCCGTCACCATGCGGGACATGACAACCCGCAGGAACCGGTAGATTCTTGAGCGACCCGCCGCCGTCCGGCGCACCCCGCAGCGAGTTTGGAGCTTTCCGTGCGTGTCGTGATCGCTGAGGACCTGTTCCTGCTCAGGGACGGACTCGTGCGGATGCTGGAAGCGTTCGACTTCGAGATCGCGGCCGCCGTCGACAACGGGCCGGAGCTGAGCCGGGCCCTGCTGGAGCTGGAGCCGGACGTGGCCGTGGTGGACGTGCGGCTGCCCCCGTCCTTCACCGACGAGGGCCTCCAGTGCGCGCTGGAGGCCCGCCGCAAGCGGCCCGGGCTGCCGGTGCTGGTGCTCTCGCAGCACGTGGAACAGCTGTACGCGCGCGAGCTGCTGGCGGACGGCAACGGCGGGGTCGGCTACCTGCTCAAGGACCGGGTGTTCGACGCGGAGCAGTTCGTGGACGCCGTGCGGCGCGTCTCCGAGGGCGGCACGGCGATGGATCCGCAGGTCATCCAGCAGCTGCTGACGCGGCGCTCGCAGGACGTGCCGATGGGGAACCTCACCGCGCGGGAGCGGGAGGTGATGGAGCTGATGGCCCAGGGCAGGTCCAACGCGGCCATCGCGGCGCAGTTGTTCGTCACCGAGCGGGCGGTGGCCAAGCACACCTCCAACATCTTCGGAAAGCTCGGCCTGCCGCCCTCGGACGACGACAACAGGCGGGTACTCGCCGTGCTCGCGTACCTCGACCGGGGCTGACCGCTTCGTTACCGTGCCTCCCCGTACGTGTCTTTGGTCACATACGGCCGGACAAGCGGCAGACTGCCGCACGAATCCGTCAGGTGGAGGCACCCCCGATGCACGAGCCGATCGACGAGCGCAGAAGATACGACAAGTACGGTCAATCCGGCGAGCCCGCGGTCCCCGGGGCACGCACCCCTCCCCCCTCGCCCCTCACCACTCCCCTCGGCAGGCGTGCCGTCCTGGGCACCACCGGGGCGCTCGGCGCGGGCCTCGCGCTGGGCGGCGGGCAGGCGGTCGCCGCCCAGGCGGCACACGGCGCGGGCGGCCGG
>NZ_VJOK01000001.1:1990883-1995676 GCF_013302895.1 Streptomyces albus subsp. chlorinus
GGTGCTGCCCCGGCACGCCGACCAGATCACGCTCCAGCGGATCGGCGGCCCCGAGCGTTTCGAGGTCACTGGGAGCGCGGGCCGCGTCCGGGTCGCCGGTACGGGTCCCGTCGCGATGCTCACCGGGGTGCACTGGTACCTCAAGTACAGCTGCGACGCGCACCTCTCCTGGTCCGGCAGCCGGCTCGACCTGCCCGCCACGCTCCCGGCGCCGCGGGCCAAGCACGCCCAGAAGGCCACCGTCCCCCACCGGTTCGCGCTCAACGACACCCACGACGGCTACACCGCGCCCTACGCCGACTGGGAGCACTGGGAGCGCTTCCTCGACGTGCTGGCCCTGCACGGCTTCAACCAGGTGCTGGTCACCGCGGGCCAGGAGGCTGTCTACCACCGGGTGCTCCAGGAGTTCGGCTACAGCGAGGCCGAGGCCCGCGCCTGGATCCCGGCGCCGAGCCACCAGCCGTGGTGGCTGCTGCAGAACATGGCCGAGTACGGCGGCCCGATCAGCAAGGAGCTGCTGGCCAGACGGACCGAGCTGGGCCGGCGCGTGGTGGGCCGGATGCGCGAGCTGGGCATCACACCGGTGCTGCCGGGCTACTTCGGCACCGTCCCCACCGACTTCGCCAAGCGCAACAAGGGCGGCCGCACGATTCCGCAGGGCAAGTGGAGCGGGTTGCAGCGGCCGGCGTGGCTGGACCCGCGTACGGCGGTCTTCCGCAAGGTGGCGGCGTCCTTCTACAGGCACCAGAAGGAGCTGTTCGGGACGGCCACCCACGTCAAGATGGACCTGCTGCACGAGGGCGGCGACCCCGGTGACGTGCCGGTGGCCAAGGCGGCGCGGGCGGTGGAGAAGGCGCTGCACACCGCACGGCCCGGCGCCACCTGGGTGATTCTCGGCTGGCAGGAGAACCCGCGCCGCGACCTGCTGAAGGGGCTGGCGGCCAAGGACAAGATGCTCATCGTCGACGGCCTCTCCGACCTGGAGCGGGTCACCGACCGGGAGAAGGACTGGGGCGGGGTGCCGTACGCGTTCGGCACCATCCCCAACTTCGGCGGGCGGACCACGATGGGCGCCAAGACCCACATGTGGGCGGAGCGGTTCACCGCCTGGCGCGACAAGCGGGGCAGCAAGCTGGTCGGCACCTGCTACATGCCGGAGGCCACCCACCGGGACGCGGCGGCGCTGGAGCTGTTCAGCGAGCTGGCGTGGCGCGAGAAGGCGGTGGACCGGGGCAGCTGGTTCGCGGGCTGGGCGCGGGCGCGCTACGGCGGCCGGGACACCGAGGCCGCCAGGGCGATGGCCGCGCTGCGCGAGACCGCGTACCGCATCAGCAGCAAGGACGGACGGCCGCACGACAGCATCTTCGCCGCCCGGCCCAGCCTCTCGGCCCGCTCCGGCGCCTACTACGCCACCCACACGCCCGCGTTCGACCTGCCCGCCTTCGACGCCGCGTTCGACGCGCTGCTGAAGGTGGACGCGCGGCTGCGCGACAGCGACGCCTACCGCTACGACCTGACCGATGTGGGACGCCAGGTGCTGGCCAACCGCTCGTGGTCGCTGATCGGGCAGTTGCAGGACGCGCACCGCAAGAAGGACGCGGCCCGCTTCCGGAAGCTGGCGGCGCTGTGGCTGAAGCTGATGGAGCTGGCCGACGAGATGTCCGGCGGCCACCGGGCCTTCCTGCTGGGCCCGTGGCTGGCGGCGGCGCGCGGCGCGGGCTCCTCCGGGCAGGAGAGCGCGGCCCTGGAGCACACGGCGCGGGTGCTGGTCACCACCTGGGGGGACCGGGCCACGGCCGACGGCGGCCATCTGGCCAACTACGCCAACCGCGACTGGCACGGCCTGATCCGCGACTTCCACCTGCCGCAGTGGAAGGCGTACCTGGACGACCTCCAGGACGCCCTCGACGCGGGCCGCGCCCCGAAGAAGTTCGACTGGTACGCGCGGGAGGAGCCCTGGACCCGGCAGACGAACACCTATCCGACCCGCCCGGTCGGCGACCCCTACGCCACCGCCACCCGGGTGCGCGACGTGCTCGTCAAGGCGCCGTACCAGGGCTCGCTCAAGGTCGTCGCCGAGCCGCGCGCCGTCACGCCGGGCGCGTCCAGCACCGTACGGGCCGAGTACCGCAACGAGAACGGGCTGTGCCCCACCGGCACCGTGGACATGGCGTTCCGCGGCATCGACGGCGCCGAGCCGCAGGGCCCCACCTCGCACCGTGCGATCGAGCCCGGCGGCCGGGCCGCCGTCCGCTGGCGGGTGGCGGTCCCGGACGGCGCGCTGTCCCGCCCGCTGGACCCGATGGACTACACCGTCGAGGTCGAGGCCGGACCCGCCGACCAGGACCGGGTCACCACCGGCGAGTCGGGGCGGGTCTTCCGCGCCGGGCCGCTGCCCGACGGCGTGCGCACCGTGACGACGAACGACGCCGTCTTCGGCCACCTGGACGGACGGTGGGCCATCGACGGCGCCGGCGCCGACCTGTGGAAGGCCACCGCCGAGTTCGGCGCCGTCTACCGCCCGGAGGCGCTGGACGAGAGGGGCTCGGTGACGTTGAAGGTCGTCTCCCAGGAGGACAGCGGGCCGTGGGCGCGCGCGGGCATCATCGTGCGCAACCGGCTCCCGGAGGCGTCCGGCCCGGGGTTCGTGAACCTGGCGGCCACCCCGGGCAGCGGTGTCGTCCTCTCCTACGACAGCGACGGCGACGGGAGCCTGGACACCTACCAGCGGATCACCGGCGTCCAGGCGCCCGTCACCCTGCGGCTGTCCCGCTCCGGCACCGCGTTCACGGGTGAGCTGTCCACCGACGACGGGAGGACGTGGCGTACCGTCGCAACCGTCGAGGTCCCCTCCGCGTCAGGCAGACAGGACGCCGGCGCGTTCATGACGGCGACCAACGGCGGCAGCTCGGTCCGCGCCCTGGCCGAGTTCGCGGACTGGGAGACACGCTAGGCGCGCCCACGGGCGGGGCGGGACGCACAGGGCGGGGCGGGGAGGGCAGGCGAAGGTGACGGACGACAGGCCGCGGGCCGCGGTGCAGACGCACGAGCTGATGCTGGCGCTGGTGCGCGGGCCCGCGCTCGCCGTCGCCACCCTGCCGCTCTCCATCCTGCTGTTCGTCCTGTCTCTCCTCGCGGTCGCGCTGCTGCCCATCGGTGTGGGCGTCGTCCTGCTGCCGCCCGTGCAGCACGTCCTGCGCCGGTACGCCAACCAGCGCCGGCGGCTCGTGCGCGCCTGGGGCGGTATGGAGGTGCCCGAGCCGTACCGCCCCTGGCCGCGCGGGACGAGCGGTGGCGTGGTCGGCCAGGTGGAGCGGTGCGTGCACCTGCTCAAGGACCCGGCGACCTGGCGGGACATCGCCTGGCTTCCCGCCGACATGACGGCGGGCTTCGTCACCGCGCTGCTGCCGCCGATGCTGCCGCTCAACCACCAGCTCACCAAGCGGATGCTGGAGCCCACCCGCGAGATGCTGCTCGCCCGGCGGGTGGAGGAGCTGTATGAGTCGCGGCATGACGCGGTGGATTCCTCGGCGGCCGAGTTGCGGCGTATCGAGCGGGATCTGCACGATGGTGCCCAGGCGCGGTTGGTGGCGATGGGGATGAGTCTGGGCGCCGTCGAGGCGCTGGTCGAGCGGGATCCGGCCAAGGCCAAGGAGATGATCGCCCAGGCGCGGGAGAACAGTGCCGAGGCGCTGACCGAACTGCGGGACCTGGTACGCGGCATCCACCCGCCCGTACTGGCCGAACGCGGCCTCGGGGACGCGCTGCGGGCGCTGGCCCTGCGGATGCAGGTGCCCATCGAGGCCGAGGTGGAGCTGCCCGGCCGCTTCCCCGAACCCGTCGAGACGGCGGTCTACTTCGCCGTCAGCGAGATCCTGACCAACACGGCCAAGCACGCGGCGGCCTCGCGGGTGTGGCTCGACGCGCTGTACGCGCGGGACGCCCCCGGCGGGGCGGCGATCCGGGTCTCCGTCACCGACGACGGCAAGGGCGGGGCCAGTCCGGAGGCGGGGTCCGGACTGCGCGGCGTCCAGCGGCGGCTCGCCCAGTTCGACGGTGTGCTCGCCGTCGACAGTCCGGTCGGCGGGCCCACCATGGTGACGCTGGAGGTTCCCGCCGAGCCGCTGGGCTGAACGCCTCGCGTACCCCGCCGGACGCTCGCCGTTGCGTTCGCGACGCTCGCCGTTGCGGTCCCGGCCCTCGCCGTCGCGTTCGTGCGCCGTCGCGGCGGGGCGGGGGGGGGTTCGGTGGGCACGGCCGCGAGTGACTTGTCCCGGTGCGGGTCGTTCTGGTGGGTGTGAGTGAGGGGCCAGCGACGGTGGACGTCGAGCAGGCCGAGGCCGCTCTCGTGGAGCACTACGGGCGGCTGGTGCGGCTCGCGTACGGGGTGCTGGGGGGCGGCCGGCGGCGGGCGCTGCGGGCGCACGAGGTGACCCGTCAGGCACTGCCGCGCCGATGCACGTCCACGGCGGGCCTGCCCTCCTCCGGGGAGGGGGACGAGGACCCGGCGTACGTGTGGCTGCGGTTGCGGGTGGTGCGGGCGGCGCTGGAGCGCCCCTGGACGCCGCGTTCCCCCCGGCCCCGGGAGGCACCGGCGCGGGCGGCGCACGCCCTGCGCCACCTGGAGGGGATGGCCGACGCGGACATCCGGGACCTGCTGAGCGCGGTCCGGGTCCGGGACCCGGAGGCCGCGCTCGCGGCGGCCGACACCGTGCCGGAGGCGAAGGTGCCCGGCCCGTGCGCCCTGTGCGCGGTGCCGGTGCCGCACCCGCTGACGGCGGTGCGCCGCAGAC
>NZ_VJOK01000001.1:1995696-2045688 GCF_013302895.1 Streptomyces albus subsp. chlorinus
CGCCACGCCGGGCACCCCGGCGGGCGCGCCGCCCGGCCCGCCCCACCTGCTGTACGCGGACCGACTGGACGGTATGGCGGTGGTCGTGCTGTACGACGGGCTGCGGGTGGCGCGGTACGCCGAGCCGTGGGAGCCGGACGGCGGCTCCCGGGCCGCGCGGGACGGCGTCTCGCTGGAACTGGCCCGTACCGCGGGCGCGGAAGCCGCCGCGGCCGGGGCGCTGGCCGTGCGGCGGGGCGAGGAGGACGTCCGCTATCTGACGGCACCGTGGATCCGGCGCGTCAGCGAGGTGGACCTCCTCGACCCGGAGGACGAACCGGGCCGGGCGCTGTCCCGGGACGCCGACGGGGTCACCGAGCCGGTGCCGCTGCCGGTCACCCAGCCCCGCCACTGCGACCGCTGGCCGGGACTGGCGCTGGCCGGCAGCGGCGCACGTGGCCGAGGCGCCCCAGCTCTACACGGACCTGGGCGAGCCCACCCCGGTGCGGCTGACGGACGGACGGGAGCGGGAGCCCGCCACCTCGGCGGCGGCCCGGCGGCGGCTGGCGCGCACGGCCTGCCATCTGCCGGCGGTGCTCGACAGCGGGGTGAAGTCCCTCAACTCCTGGGAGTTCGCCCGCCAGACGCTGCCCGAGGGGGACGGTATGGCGGCGTGGGTGTGCACCAGGGCGGTGACCTGGCGGGGCACCGGCGCCCGGGTGATGACCCAGTTCCAGCCGCCCGCTGCCGTGCCCGGGCGCCCCGGCGCGGTCACCTCCCGCGCCGAGGACACCCGGGTGTGCGGGCCGCGCTCCCGGAAGGTCCTCACCGGGCTGCTGTGGAAGTCCACCCGGGGCCACTGGTACCTGCTGGCCGCCGGCGACCGGGAGGTGACGCGCCTGCGGGCCCGCGGCAGGGGCCTGGCGGACGGTCCCGCGGAGGCGGAGGGCAACACGCTGGCCGTCCGCGCGGTGGGCCGGAGCGCCTCGGTGCGGCTGTCGGGCGAGCGCGCGGACGGCTCACGGGCCCGCCCGCCGCGCTGATCCCGGTCCGCCGTCCCTCACGCGTCGCGGCGGCGCAGCACCTGGCTCCCCACCAGGCGGCGGCAGCGGTGCGCGACGGCGCGGCGCGGAGGGGGGCAGCCCCGCAGGGCGCGGGCGAGGTCCGCGTCTGGGTTAGCGTGCTGGTGTCACACGGGGCGGGAGCGGGGGCGCAGGGACGATGATCCGGGTACTGCTGGCGGACGACGAGGGGATGATCCGGGCCGGGGTGCGGGCCATCCTGGCGTCGGCCGGGGACATCGAGGTGGTCGCGGAGGCGGGCGACGGCCGCGCCGCCGTCGAGTCGGCGCGGCGGCACCGCCCCGATGTGTGCCTGCTCGACATCCGCATGCCGCGCCTGGACGGCCTGCGCGCGGCGGCCGAGGTGCGCCGCACCTGCCCCGGGACGGCCGTGATGATGCTGACCACCTTCAACGAGGACGAGTACATCGCCACGGCTCTCGCCTCGGGCGCCGCCGGTTTCGTGCTCAAGTCCGGTGATCCGCGGGAGCTGCTGGCGGGGGTGCGGGCCGTGCACGAGGGCGGCGCCTACCTCTCCCCCGCGGTGGCACGGCACGTGATCACGCACATGGCCGCGGGGCAGTTGGGCCGCCGCGCGGACGCGCGGGCCCGCACGGCGGCGCTCACCCCGCGCGAGCGGGAGGTGCTGGGCCTGGTGGGCGCGGGCCTGTCCAACGCCGACATCGCCGCGCGGCTGCACGTGGTCGAGGGCACGGTGAAGACGTACGTCAGCCAGATCCTCGCCCGGCTGGAGATGAGGAACCGGGTGCAGGCAGCGATCCTGGCCTACGAGGCGGGTCTCGTGCCCGGCTCCTCCCCGGACGGCCCTGGTCCCTCCTGAGCGGTCCGGGGCGCGTGGGCGGTCGAGCCCCGGACGACCAGTTCCGGCTGGAAGACGTACTCCGTCTCGGCCACCGGGCCGCCGCGCAGCGGCTCCAGCAGGGCGTCCACGGCGGCCTTGGCCATGGCCCGCACCGGCTGGCGGACGGTGGTCAGGGGCGGGTCGGTGAAGGCGTTCAGCTCCGAGTCGTCGTAGCCGACCACCGACACCTGCCCCGGTACCCGCAGCCCCCGCCCGCGCGCGGCCCGTACGGCGCCGAGCGCCATCAGGTCGCTGCCGCACACCAGTCCCGTGCAGCCCGCCTCCAGCAGCGCCTCGGCCGCCGCCTGCCCGCCCTCGACGGTGAAGAGGGTGTGCCGGATGTGCGGCCGCTCCTGCCCCGTCGCGCGGACGAAGCCCTCCACCTTGCGCCGGGTGGGCACGAACCGTTCGGGGCCGACGGCCAGCCCGATGCGCCGGTGCCCCAGCTGGCGCAGGTGGCCGACGGCCAGGGCGGCGGCGGCCCGGTCGTCGGCGGAGACGAAGGGTGCGCGGATGCGCGGGTTGCGGCCGTTCACGAGGACGAAGGGGACGCCGCGCGCCGCCAGTCGCTCGTAGCGCGCCGGGTCGGCGGTCAGATCGGCGTGCAGTCCGGAGAGGAAGACGATGCCGGCCACGTCCCGTGCGACGAGCTGGCCGACCAGTTCGTCCTCGGTGGCGCCGCCCAGCATCCGCGTCCCCAGCACCGGCGTGTAGCCGTAGCCCGACAGGCACTGCTCGATGACCTGGGCGAAGGCCGGGAAGATGGGGTTGGTCAGCTCCGGGATGACCAGCCCGACCAGGCCGGCGCTGCGCTGCCGGGCGCGGGCCGGGCGCTCGTAGCCGAGGACGTCCACCGCGGCCAGCACCCGCTGCCGGGTGGCCGCGGCCACGCCCGGCCTGCCGTTGAGGACGCGGCTGGCCGTCGCCTCGCTGACCTTCGCCTGGGCGGCGATGTCGGCGAGGCGCGCGGTCAGGGCACCGGTCATCCGCGGGCCCACCAGGCGGTCGTGTCGCCGGGCAGCACGGTCCCGCCGGGTGCCCCGTCGGCCGGCAACGGTCCGCTGGCCAGCAGCAGTTCGCCGCTCACCGACTCCAGCCGCACCGGTGCGGTGCGGGTGTTGGCCGCGCAGACGAACCCGCCGCGGCGGAACGCCAGCACCCCGGCGGGCGCGGGCAGCCACTCCAGCGGCTCGCCGTCGCCCAGTTCGGGCCGCTCGCGGCGCAGCCGCAGCGCGGTGCGGTACAGCTCCAGCGTGGAGGAGGGGTCGCCGGTCTGGGCGGCGACGGAGAGGGCGCCCCAGCCGGGCGGCTGAGGCAGCCAGCTGCCACCGCTGCCGAAGCCGTAGGAGTCGCCGCCGCCCGCCGTCCTCTCCTCCTCCCAGGGGAGCGGCACCCGGCAGCCGTCGCGGAGCCCGTCCTGCCCGCTGTCGCGGAAGAACGAGGGGTCCTGGCGGGCCTCGTCGGGCAGTTCGGTCACCTCCGGCAGGCCCAGCTCCTCGCCCTGGTAGACGTAGGCGGAACCGGGCAGGGCGAGCATCAGCAGCGAGGCGGCCCGTCCCCGGGCGTGGCCGCCGCCCAGCCGGGTGCGGTGGCGGACGACGTCGTGGTTGGACAGCACCCAGGTGGCGGGCGCGCCGACGGCGCCGAGGGAGGTGAGGGAGGCGTCGATGACCTCGCGGAGCGCCTCGGCGTCCCAGCCGGTGTTGAGGTAGTGGAAGTTGAACGCCTGGTGCAGTTCGTCCTCGCGGACGTACAGGGCGGTGCGCTCGGCGCTGGGCGTCCAGGCTTCCGCGACCCCGATGCGCTCTTCGGGGTACTCGTCGAGCACCCGGCGCCACGAGCGGTAGATCTCGTGCACCCCGTCCTGGTCGAAGAAGGGCAGCTCGGCGGTGCCCAGCAGCTTCAGCTGTCCCGGGGCGCCCATGTCGGGGAGGCCGGCCGCCTTGACGAGCCCGTGGGCCACGTCGATGCGGAAGCCGTCCACGCCCAGGTCGAGCCAGAACCGCAGCACGGAGCGGAACTCGTCGCGCACGGCGCGGTGGTCCCAGTTGAAGTCGGGCTGTTCGGGGGCGAACAGGTGCAGGTACCACAGTCCGGGCTCGCCGGGCACCTGGCTCCAGGCGGGGCCGCCGAAGACGGACTCCCAGTCGTTGGGGGGTTCGATGCCGCGCTCGCCCCTGCCGGGTACGAAGTGGTAGCGCGCGCGGGCGGCGGTGTCGCCGCCGAGGGCGCGCCGGAACCACTCGTGCTGGTCGGAGGAGTGGTTGGGGACGATGTCGATGATGACGCGCAGCCCGAGCGCGTGCGCGTCCCGGATGAGGGCCCGCGCGTCCTCCAGGGTGCCGAACATCGGGTCGATGGCGCGGTAGTCGGCCACGTCGTAGCCCGCGTCCGCCTGCGGGGAGGCGTAGAAGGGGCTGAGCCAGACGGCGTCGACGCCCAGCTGTGCCAGGTGGGGCAGCCGTCGGCGGGCGCCGGCCAGGTCGCCCATGCCGTCGCCGTTGCCGTCGGCGAACGAGCGCGGGTAGACCTGGTAGATCACCGCGTCGCGCCACCACCGGGTGGGGGCGGGTGCTTCCTTGTGCCGCGGCGCCGTCCGGGTCTGCGGCGCGGGCGCGCTGTCGTACTGGTTCATGTCCTCGAGGTCCCAATCGTTGCCCCGCCGCGTGGGCGGGAGAGGGCTAGGCTTTCGTCGCGCCGGCCGTCAGGCCGGACACCAGGTGGCGCTGGGCGAAGCCGAAGACGAGTCCGGCCGGGACGGCGATGATGACGGCGGCCGCGGTCATCGAGCCCCAGTCGGCGCCGTAGCGGTTGACGAAGGTCTGCAGTCCGCCCGCCAGGGTGAGGTTCTCCTCGCCGGTCATGAAGGCGGTGGCGTAGGCGACCTCGGCCCAGGCGGTGACGAAGGTGTAGAAGCCGGTGACGGCGATGCCGGGCTTGGCGAGCGGCAGGACGAGCCGCCAGAAGGTGCCGAACGGGTTGAGCCCGTCCACCCGTCCCGACTCGTCGATGTCGACGGGGATCGTGTCGAAGAAGCCCTTCATCATCCAGGCGCAGAACGGCACGGCCACCGTGAGGTAGGTGAGGATCAGTCCGAGCGGCTGGTTGAGCAGGCCGAGGTTCGCCATCGTGGTGTAGAGCGGCACGATCAGCACGGCCATCGGGAACATCTGCGTGATCAGCAGGACCCACATCAGCGGACGCGTCCCGGGGAAGCGGAACCGGCTGAGCGCGTATCCCGTGGTGGCCGCGATGAACACGCCGACGGCGGTGGTGCCGACGACGACGATCAGCGAGTTGCCGAACCAGGTGAGGAAGTGGGTGTCGGCCACCACGTGCCGGTAGTTGCCGAGGGTGAGGTCCTTGACCAGCGCGGTCGAGAACGACTCGCTGCTGGGCTTGAGGGAGGTCACCAGCAGCCACAGCGGCGGGAAGAGGGCGCAGACGGTGCCCAGCAGCAGTCCCGCGTGCAGGGCGACGGACGCCGCCGGTTTCCGGTTCCGGGTACGCATCGGATTCACCACGCCTCTGACTGGCGGCGCAGTGCCCGCCGGTAGACGACTGTGAACAGCGAGAGCAGCAGCAGGATGAGCACGCCCCAGGCGGCCGAGGTGGCGAAGTCGCGGGGGCTGTTGACGAAGGAGAGCCGGAACGCGTACGTCACCAGGATCTCGGTGGAGTCCTCGGGCCCGCCCCTGGTGAGCAGGAAGATCACCGGGAACATGTTGAACGTCCAGATGGTGCTGAGCAGGATCACCGTGCCGCTGACCGCCCGCACCCCGGGCAGTGTGATGTGGCGGAAGCGCTGCCAGGGGCCGGCGCCGTCCATCTCCGCGGCCTCGTACAGCTCGCCGGGTATGGCCTGCAGCGCGCCGAGCATCGCCACGATCATGAACGGCACGCCCAGCCACACGTTCACCGCGACCACCGCGACCTTGGCCCAGGTGGGGTCGCCCAGCCACGGGACGCCGTCGATGCCGCCGCCGTCGAGGACCTTGTTCAGCAGGCCGTTCTTCTCGTTGAAGAGCATCTTCCAGGCGAAGACCGAGACGAAGGCGGGGATGCCCCAGGGCACGATCATCGCCACCCGGTAGAAGGCCCGGCCCCGCACCGTCCGGTTCAGCATGTTGGCCAGGCCGAGGCCGAGGGCGAAGGTGAGGCCCACACAGGCCGCGGTCCACAGGGCCGTCCAGCCCAGGCGGTCCCAGAAGACGCCGTCGGTGAGGATGCTTCGGTAGTTGTCCAGCCCGACGAACTCGTAGCTGGCCGGGATGTGGTTGACGCCGATGTGGCGTTCCACGTTGGCCTCGTCGGCGTCGGTGAGGGAGAGGTAGACGCCGCGGCCGAGGGGGTAGCCGACGATGAGGCCGAGGACGAGGGCCACCGGGGCGACCATGGTCCACGCGTACCAGTGTCTCGCCGACAGGGCGATGATCCGCTTCATATGAAGCCTTTCGAGGGCTGGAGCCTTTCGAGGGCCTGGGGCGGTCCCCTTGTTACTCGTAGTCCTTCAGGAGCTTGCGGAACTCGTCGCCGGTCTTCCTGGCGGCGGCCTCTGGGGACTTGCCGCCGGCCAGGACGCCGTCGACACCGACGCGGATGGGCTCGAAGAGCGAGTTGCCCTCGGCGATCCACGGGCGCTGCACGGCCTTGCCTACCGCGGGACGGAAGAAGCGCACCATCTCGTTGTCCCGGACGGCGGGCCGCTCGTAGACGGACTTCCGCGTCGGGAGCAGCGACAGCTCCTTCGTGGTGCGGGCCTGCACCTCGGCGCTGCTCATGTACTTGGCGAACTCCTGCGCGGCGCGGAGGTTCTTCGACCCCGCGTACACGGACAGGTTCCAGCCGCCCTGCGGGGAGCCCTGCGCCCTGCTGCCGGCGGGGACGGGCGCCACGCCGAGGTTGTCCTTCCGCCCGCCCTCGAACTCCTCGCCCTGGCGGGCGAAGGCGATGTCCCAGGGGCCGTCCACGATCATGACGACCTTGCCGTCCTGGAAGGCCTTGATGCCGTTCTCCTGGCCGTCGCTGGAGTCGGTGACCGCCGCCTTGCTCTCGACCAGGTCCTTCATGGTGGCCAGGGCGCGGACGCCGGGCTCGTCGTCGACGGTGACCTTCTTGCGCTTGGCGTCGATGAGGTCGCCGCCCTCGCCGTAGAGGTAGGGCAGGAACCAGTAGGGGTCGTCGCCGCGCAGGTAGAGGGCGGTGGCGCCGGTCCTGTCCTTGATCTTCCCCGCGTTCTTCTTCAGCTCCGCGAAGGACTCGGGCACCCGCACGCCCGCCTTCTTCAGCAGCCGCTTGTTGTAGAAGAGGCCGAGGGTGTCGGTGACCTGGGGGACGGCGTACGTCTTGCCCTCGAACCTGGTGGAGCCGGCCGCGGTCGCCAGGTGGTCGGACATGGTGTCGAGGGCGGGGGTGCCGTCCAGCGGGGCGAGGTAGCCGAGGCGGGCGAAGTCGGCGACCCAGGCGACCTCGGTGCGCATCACGTCGGGGGCGCCGGAGTTGCCGCCCGCCGCGTTCTTGAACTTCTGGTTGGCGTCGCCGAAGTTGACGTGCACGTACTTGACGTCCACCTTCGGGTGCTCCCTCTCGAAGTCCTCGGCGATCTTCCGGTAGGTGTCCTTCTCGCCCTCGTTCGAGGTGTCCCAGTAGGTGACGGTTCCCTCGACCTTGCCGCCGGCGCCGTTGCCGCCCTCCGGGTCGCCGCCGCAAGCCGTTGCCGCAAGAGCCAGTCCCGCTATCAGCGCGGTGGCGCCTATGCCACGCCGCATGTCCGATCCCTCCGCAAGGTGAAAGCGTGCGCCTGAGGCGGCGCCCGGCTGCGGAGGAAGGTAACAGCGGTCCCGGCGCGGCGAAAGGCCTTGCGGTAAATTTCTGCAAGAAAGCCGGGGTCCACCCGGCGGCTCGTAACCCCGGGCCGCTGTCCGCGTTGTCACCCTCGACACCCTTGCCACCGGATTGCCCGCGCTCGCGCGATCCGCCGGCTCCCGCCCGATGGGGAAGACCTGTGACCCAGCACGCCATGACCCCGCGCCCCGCGACCCCCCGGCCGACGACCCCGGCCACGGCCCCGGCGGACGCCCCCCGGACCGCCGCGGACCCAGGACCGGCGCCCGCACACCGCACCCCCTCCCTCGGCTGGTGGCGCGACGCCGTCATCTACCAGGTCTACGTCCGCTCGTTCGCCGACAGCGACGGCGACGGCGTCGGGGACCTGCCCGGCGTACGCAAGCGGCTGCCCTACCTGGCCGAACTCGGCGTGGACGCGCTGTGGCTGACGCCGTTCTACGCCTCGCCCCAGGCCGACGGCGGCTACGACGTGGCCGACTACCGCGCCGTCGACCCGCGGCTGGGGGACCTGGCCGACGCCGAGGCGCTGGTGGACGAGGCGCACGCGCTCGGCCTGCGCGTCATCCTCGACATCGTCCCCAACCACACCTCCCACCAGCACCCCTGGTTCCAGCGCGCCCTGGCGGGCGACGCCGGGGCGCGGGACCGCTACCACTTCGCGCGGGGCAAGGGCGTGCGCGGCGAGGAGCCCCCCAACGACTGGCAGTCCGTCTTCGGCGGCCCCGCCTGGAGCCGGGTGCCCGGCGAACCCGGGCTGTGGTACCTCCATCTGTTTGCGCCCCAGCAGCCCGACCTGAACTGGCGGAACCCGCGCGTCCACGAGGAGTTCGACGCGGTGCTGCGGTTCTGGCTCGACCTGGGCGTGGACGGGTTCCGCATCGACGTGGCGCACGGCATGGTCAAGGCCGAGGGGCTCCCGGACATCGGCACCGGCGCGCAGGCCCGCATGGTCGGCGCGCAGGAGCTGCCGTTCTTCGACCAGGACGGCGTCCACGAGATCCACCGTGCCTGGCGCCGCCTGCTGGAGTCCTACGGCCCGGACCGGATCGGGGTCGCCGAGGCGTGGGCGCCCACCCCGGAGCGGCTGGCGCTCTACGTCCGCCCCGACGAGTGCCACCAGGCGTTCAACTTCCACTTCCTGCGCGCTGGGTGGGACGTGGCGCAGCTGCGGGCGGTGATCGAGGAGTCGATGGCGGCGGCCACCACCGTCGGCGCCCCGACGACCTGGGTGCTCTCCAACCACGACGTCGTCCGCCACCGCACCCGGCTCGGCTCGCTGGCCCGGGCGCGCGCCGCCGCGCTGCTCATGCTGGCGCTGCCCGGCTCCGTCTACCTCTACCAGGGCGAGGAGCTGGGCCTGCCGGAGGTGACCGAACTGCCCGACGAGGTGCGCCAGGACCCCGCCTTCCTCCGCGCCGCCCGGGAGACGGCCGGCGGCCAGGAGGGGCTGCGCGACGGCTGCCGGGTGCCGATGCCGTGGACCGCCGGCGGGCCCAGTTTCGGCTTCGGCCCCGGGGAGAGCTGGCTGCCGCAGCCGCCCGGCTGGGGCACCCTGTCGGTCCAGGCCCAGACCGGCGACCCGCTCTCCACCCTGGAGCTGTACCGCACGGCCCTGCGGCTGCGGCGGCTGCTGCCCGGACTCGGCGACACCGCGATGCAGTGGCTCCGGGCGCCCGAGGGCGTGCTCGCGCTGTCCCGGCCGGGTCTGGTGTGCGTGCTCAACACCCGCCCGGCGGCGGTGGAGATGCCCGCCCCGGGCGAGCTGCTGCTGTGCTCGGTACCCGAGGAGTCGCGGGAGTCGATGGAGGCCGGCGCCGGCCCGGGACGGCTGCGGCTGCCCGCGAATTCCTGCACCTGGTGGGCAGCGTGAGGCACTGCCGGTAAGGTCCCCTCCTGTGACCGCACGGCTAGCTGACATCGCAGCGCAGGCGGGGGTCAGCGAGGCAACGGTCAGCCGGGTTCTCAACGGCAAGCCGGGCGTCGCGGCGGCCACCCGCGAATCCGTCCTGGCCGCGCTCGACGTGCTGGGCTACGAGCGCCCCGTCAAGCTGCGCCGCCGCAGCGAGGGCCTGGTCGGGCTGATCATCCCCGAGCTGGAGAACCCCATATTCCCGGCCTTCGCGCAGGTCATCGCGCAGGGCCTGACCCGGCAGGGCTACACCCCGGTGCTGGCCACCCAGACACCCGGCGGCTCCACCGAGGACGAGCTGACGGAGATGCTGGTGGACCGCGGCGTCGCCGGGATCATCTTCGTCTCCGGACTGCACGCCGACACCACCGCCGACACCGGGCGGTACGAGCGGCTGCACGGGCGGGGCGTCCCCTTCGTCCTCGTGGGCGGCTTCTCCGAGGGGGTGCGCGCCCCCTTCGTCTCGCCCGACGACCGCGCCGCCATGCGGCTCGCGGTCACCCACCTGGTGTCCCTGGGGCACGAGCGCATCGGCCTGGCCCTCGGCCCCGAACGGTTCGTCCCCGTGCAGCGCAAGATCGAGGGCTTCACCCGGTCGATGCGCGAGCACTTCGGCGACCGCTTCGACGCCGCGCGGCTGATCCAGCACTCCCTCTACACCCTGGAGGGCGGCCAGGCCGCGGCTTCCGCCCTGCTGGAGCGCGACTGCACCGCCGTCGTGTGCGCCAGCGACATGATGGCGCTCGGCGCGATCCGCGCGGCGCGGCAGCGGGGCCTCGCGGTGCCCGGCGACGTCTCCGTGATCGGCTTCGACGACTCGCCCCTGATCGCCTTCACCGATCCGCCGCTGACGACCATCCGGCAGCCGGTGACCGCCATGGGCCAGGCCGCCGTCCGCGCCCTGCTGGAGGAGATCGGCGGCACCCCGGCGCCCCACAGCGAGTTCGTCTTCCTGCCCGAACTGGTGGTGCGCGGCTCCACCGCATCCCGTAGGAGACCCGGCCCGGCGGCGTCCGCCGAGGGGACGAGGCCCGGCCGCGAAGACCCGACCGCAGGATGATCGGCCGGGTGCCCCCGTCTGGCAGACTATCGGCCTATGGGGGTACCGACCACGAGGACAGAAGACGACACCCGGCAGGACGACACCGAGGCGGCCGCGGCGGACCGGGCGCCCGCACGCGCGGATCGCGAGGGGGCGGACCGCTCCGCGCGCTCCCTGGCCGGTGCCCTGGTCAGGCTGCGCTCCCCCCGGCATCCCCGGCTGTGGTTCGAGATCGCCCTCATCGCCGTCAGCTACTGGGTCTACTCCCTCATCCGCAACGCGGTGCCGGAGCAGCGGGCCGAGGCGCTGCGCAACGCCGACTGGATCTGGCGTACGGAGCATGCGCTCGGCATCGCCGTCGAGGCCTCCGTCAATCACGCCATCGGCTCGGTGACGTGGCTGATCGTCAGCATGAACTACTACTACGCCACGCTCCACTTCGTGGTGACCATCGGCGTCCTCGTCTGGCTCTACCGCACCCACCCGGGCCGCTACGCCGCCACCCGGCTGGTCCTCTTCGCCACCACGGGCACCGCCCTGCTGGGCTACTACCTCTTCCCCCTGGCACCCCCGCGCCTGATGGGCGGCGGCCACTTCATCGACACCGTCCAGGTCCACCAGACCTGGGGCTCCATGGCCTCCGGCAACCTGGCGCAGATGTCCAACCAGTACGCGGCCATGCCCTCGATGCACATAGGGTGGTCCGTCTGGTGCGGCATCACCATCGCGATGCTGGCCCGGCCCCTGTGGGCCAAGATCCTCGGCGCCCTCTACCCGGCCACCACCCTGCTGGTCATCGTCAGCACCGCCAACCACTTCTGGCTCGACGCCGTCGGCGGGCTGCTCTGCCTCGGCTTCGGCTTCACCCTCTCCTACTTCTGGTACGGGCGCGTCTCCTACCGCCTCCCCCGGCTGGCCACCGCCCCGGCCTGAGCGGCGCCCCGGTCTGAACGGCGCCCGGTCTGAACGGCGCCCGGCCTGAGCGGCGCCGTGGCAGGAGGGGGGCCCGGCCGTCGCGGGGCGGGGGCGCGCTCCGGTCACTCAGCGTCGTAGAACAGCCGGTCCACCACCGCGCGGGCCCGGCGCGTCACCCGGCGGTAGTCGTCCAGCATCTCCCCCACGTGCCCGGGCTCGTACCCGAGGTAGCGCCCCACGGCGGCCAGCTCCCGCGACTCCGAGGGGAAGGTGTCGCCCGGCCGGCCGCGCACCAGCATCACGGCGTTGCGCACCCGTGAGGCCAGCACCCACGCCTCGTCGAGCACCTCGGCGTCGTCGGTGTCGATCAGTCCGGCCTCCCGGGCGGCGGCCAGCGCGGTCCGGGTGCGGGTCGTCCGCAGTGCCGGGACCTCGGCGCCGTGCCGCAGCTGCATCAGCTGCACGGTCCACTCGACGTCGGTCAGACCGCCGCGCCCCAGCTTGGCGTGGGTGGTGGGGTCGGCGCCGCGCGGGAGGCGTTCGCTCTCCATCCGGGCCTTGAGCCGGCGGATCTCCCGCACCGCGTCCTCACCGAGTCCGCCCAGGGGGTAGCGCAGCGGGTCGACGAGTGCGAGGAACCGCGCGGCCAGCTCCTCGTCCCCGGCCACGTACTCGGCCCGCAGCAGCGCCTGGCTCTCCCAGACCACCGACCAGCGGTCGTAGTAGGCCGCGTAGGAGTTCAGGGAGCGGGCCAGCGCCCCCGACCTGCCCTCGGGCCGCAGATCGGCGTCGATCACCAGCGGCGGGTCGGAGGTGGGCAGCTGGAGCAGCCGCCGCATCTCGGTGGCCACCGCGAAGGCGGCCTTGCCCGCCTCGTGCTCGCTCACCCCGTCCCTCGGCTCGTGGACGAAGAGCACGTCGGCGTCGGAGCCGTAGCCCATCTCGTGGCCGCCGAAGCGGCCGACGCCGATGACGGCGAACCGGGTGGGCAGCTCGTCGCCCCACTGCTCGCGGACGGCGGCACGCAGGGCGCCGGCCAGGGTGGCGGCGTTGATGTCGGTGAGCGCGTCCCCGACCCGGTCGAGGGCCTCGCCCGGCTCCTGCTGGGCCACGTCCTCGGTGCCGTACGCGCCGATCAGGTCCCCGGCGGCGGTGCGGAACAGCTCCCGGCGGCGGACGCCGCGGGCGGCGGCGACGGCCGCCTCGGCGCCCTCGGCGCGGCCGACGGCGGCCAGCGTCTCCTGGACGAGGGCCTCCCGCGAGCGGGGCCGCAGCCCGTTCTCGCCGCCGAGCAGCGCGACGGCCTCGGGGGCGCGCAGCAGCAGGTCGGGGGCGAAGCGGCCGGCGGACAGCACGCGGGCCAGGTTCTCGGCGGCGGCGCCCTCGTCGCGCAGCAGCCGCAGATACCAGGGGCTCTTGCCCAGGGCGTCGGAGACCTTGCGGAAGCCGAGCAGTCCGGCGTCCGGGTCGGCGGAGTCGGCGAACCAGCCCAGCAGCACCGGCAGCAGGGTGCGCTGGATGGCGGCCTTGCGGGTCACCCCGGAGGCGAGCGCCTCCAGGTGGCGCAGCGCGGAGGCCGGGTCGGCGTAGCCGAGGGCCTCCAGGCGCTGGCGGGCCGCCTGCGGGGAGAGCCGCTCGTGGCCGGCCTCCAGCTGGGCGACGGCGTCCAGCAGCGGGCGGTAGAAGAGCTTCTCGTGCAGCCGGCGGACGGCCGAGGCGTGCCGCCGCCAGGCCTTGTGCAGCTCGGTGACGGGCTCGCTGCGGTAGCCCAGGGAGCGGCCCAGCCGCCGCTGGTCGGCCTCCGACTCGGGCATCAGATGGGTGCGGCGCAGCTGGTGGAGCTGGATGCGGTGCTCCATGGTGCGCAGGAAGCGGTAGGCGGCGTCCAGGGCCGCCGCGTCCTGGCGGCCCACGTAGCCGCCGGCGGCCAGCGCGTCGAGGGCTTCGAGGGTGGTGGGGCTGCGCAGCGAGGTGTCGCTGCGGCCGTGCACCAGCTGGAGGAGCTGGACGGCGAACTCGACGTCCCGCAGCCCGCCGGGGCCCAGCTTCAGTTCGCGGTCCAGCTGGGCGGCCGGGATGCTGGCCACCACGCGGCGGCGCATCTGCTGGACGTCGGTGACGAAGTTCTCCCGCTCGGCCGCCTGCCACACCAGGGGCGCGACGGCGTCCACGTACTCGTAGCCCAGCTGCGCGTCGCCCGCCACCGGCCGGGCCTTGAGCAGCGCCTGGAACTCCCACGTCTTGGCCCAGCGCTGGTAGTAGGCCAGATGGCTGCTGAGGGTGCGGACGAGGGGCCCGTTGCGGCCCTCGGGGCGCAGGTTGGGGTCGACGGGCCAGATGGTGCCCTCGGCGGTGGTGTCGGAGCAGACGCGCATCATGTGCGCGGCCAGGCGGGTGGCGGCCTGGACGGCGTGCTCGGTCTCCTCGGCGGGGCCGGCCGGTTCGGCGACGAAGATCACGTCCACGTCGGAGACGTAGTTCAGCTCGTGCCCTCCGGCCTTGCCCATCGCGATGACGGCCAGCCGGCAGGCGGCGGCGTCCTCGGGCGCTTCGGCCTCGGCCAGGGTGAGGGCCTTGCGGAGGGTGGCGGTGGCCAGGTCCGCCAGCTCCGCGGCTGTCTGCGCCACCTCGATGGTGCCGCACACGTCGCGGGCGGCGATGGCCAGCAGGGCCCGGCGGTAGGCGATGCGCAGGGTGTCGGGGTCGGTGGCGTCCGCGAGGGCCGCCTCGAACTCCTCGATCCCCGGGTGCAGGTCGGCCGACTCGTAGGTGACCAGCGACTCCCAGTTGTGGGGGTGGCGGGCGAGGTGGTCGGCGAGCGCGTCCGAGGCGCCGAGGACGCCCAGCAGCCGGTCGCGCAGCGGTTTCGAGCCCAGCAGGGTGTCGAGGAGGGGCTGCGCGTCCTTGTCCGCGGCCTCCAGCGCCTCGACCAGCCGCAGCAGACCCAGCAGGGCCAGGTCCGGGTCGGCGGTGGCGCCCAGCGCGTCGAGGAAGAGGGCGTCGTCGCGGACGGCGGACAGCTGGGGGCTGTCCAGGAGGCGGGTCGCGGCTTCCGGATCGGTGAAGCCGCGTCGCAGCAGCCGGGCGTACGGCGTGTGGCGCCTGCCCCCTGGTGTCACGGTCACTCCCTGCCCCCTGGTGTCACGCTCACTCCTTGTCGGTCGTGCACGGTGCGTGGCCACTCCCTCACACGGGCTCCCTCACCGCACGGCTCCCTCACCGCACGGGCTCCCTCACAGCGCCGGCTCCCTCACAGCACGGGGAGGGACTTGCGCAGCTCGAAGGCGGTCACCTCGCTGCGGTACTCCTCCCACTCCTGCTTCTTGTTGCGCAGGAACTGGTGCCGCCATGATGCCACCTGGCGCTCCTCCACACTCCAGCGTTCTGAGCTGCGGCGTAGAAGTCGTCGTTGGTCGCTGTTGGCCGTCGTTGGTCCCCCTCGCACGGCCCACAGGCGGCCCCGGCTTCGTACTAAGCGGCGACGGCCTGAGAGATCCGCCGTCCCTCGTAAGGACGCGCTCAGGGTACGACTCCGAATCTGCCCGGCTCAAGCGGCTCAAGCGGCTCAACTAGTCCTTGACCTGCGGTTTTCCTATATCCTCAGTTGCGGATTCGTTCGGCTCGGCGCGGCTCACGTCCGGCTCAGCGCGGCTCAGCGCCAGAGGCGTCAGTGAAGCGCGTTCCCGGGCGGCTCGGCCCGGCCGGCGCTTGTCGTGCCTTGTCGCTTGTCTTGTCTTGTCGCTTGTCGCCTCCCAGGCCAGAGCCCCGTTCCCCAGGGCCAGGGGTGGTTGGAGGGGGTGGACGACAAACGACAAGTGACAAGACAAGAAGGAGCGGCCTTCGGCCGCGCGTTCTTCGGGCGCCCACGGTCGTCGCATCGGCCCTGAATTGGCGGGTGCGGCCCTCAGCGTGGCTGGGAGGACCTTCCCAAGGGTGCGGCCCCCGACCGTGCTCCTCTTCCCCTCCAGCCTTTGGGACGACTTTCAGTCGGGGCGGCCCGGCGATCCGCAGCACGGGACCCGCCAGACGATTACAGAGAGCTAGTGCCTACTGGCTACCGGCAACTTGCCAGTAGCCAGTAGGCGGCCCTCAAAGGCCACCGAGGGCGGCTTTCACCAGCGGGTTTGCCACTAGCCAGTAGGCAGTAGTCACTAGCCAGTACGAACACAGCACGTGACGACCGAGGTGGGCGCCCCCCCTACTAAGAGCGCAGTCCCGTGCCCCAGCGGCAGTGAAGAGACCACCCCGCCCGCGCGCGGGGTGGTCTCTTCATTCGGGCGCGGCAGGGCTCTTAGTAGGGGGGCGATGGGCCAAGCCACTGCTAGGTCTAGCACCGGCAAGTGCTAGACCTAGCACCTCCGCTAGCGGGGAATTCAGGCTCTGACCAGCCAATTAGCACCTAGCAGGCGATTCCTCCGTCAGCCAACAGGCGCGTGATTCCGCCTCCACGCAGGAAGCACGAGCCGCTAGGGCTCCTGTGGGGAGTGACGCCCGTGCGTCACCAGGCAAGAGGAGCACCCCACGGCCCGCCGTGCTCCTCTTGCCTGTGGACGCCGTGCGCCCGGCCCCAACCCGCTTGGAAGGCCCTCCCAGCCACGCTGAGGGCCGCACCCGCCAATTCAGGGCCGATGCGACGACCGTGGGCGCCCGAAGAACGCGCGGCCGAAGGCCGCTCCTTCTTGTCTTCTCTCCCCCGCCGGCCGAAGTGGCGTTCGTGCCCCATGGCGGGGCCCCGGAACCGGCCGAGCGAGTACGCCGATCAACCCGCCGTACTCGCTCGGAGTACAGCCGTACCCGCTGCCGAGTACGGCTGTACTCGGCAGCGGGTACACGCCGAGTACGTACCCCGCGCGCAGCCCGGGACCGTACCTGACGTGCGGAGGGCGATCCGGCGCAGGCTGACCCGCTCACCGAGTTGGGTCTCGGGTGGGATGCCGAGCAGGCGGGCGTCACACGCTGGCCCGCCCCGGCGTCACGGGGGCGTCACGCCGCTGTGAGCCGGGCTGAGCCGGACGGGAGCCGCGATTGAGCCGGACGAACCCGCGCCCGCGAGCGCAGCAAAACCGCAGTTCAAAGCCGCAGTGAGCCGCTTGAGCCGCTTGAGCCGCACAAATTCGAAGTTGTACCGCCTACATGAGACTCAACTGCTCACAGGAGAGGCGTCACGCCCCCGTGCGTCACGGCGTCACAGGCGTGACGCGTCTGGGCTCCTACGCCGACTGGCTACCGTGGCATGAAGCCGGGGTTCGCTTGGCCGAGGTCGTGCAGGTGCGCAAGGTAGTCCTGGGCTGCTGGCTCGGACGCATAGCGCCGCTTCATCTCTGCGGCCAGCTCTCGACTCGTCATGATGAGCGACGGAACGGACTGGCGGTCGCCTTCCAACGCCCGCTCCCCCATGATGAGCGCTTGCTCCAGGTCGCCCTCACGAGCAGCCGTGACGCCCAGCGTCACCCGCGCTTCCGCGTTGCGCATTGGGCTGCGCTCGGTACCGTCGAAGTCCGTTCCGGCTCGGAGAACTTCGTCCGCAAGCGTGCGTGCCAGCCGGTCCTCGCCCACCAGGCGATAGCAGTCCATCGCGTAGAAGTCGAACTTGGCAGGGTCCACCACAAAGTGGTTATCCAGGTTCTCCGGGCGCGGCATCCCTTCGAGTAGCCGCCGCCCCTTGTCCAGAGCCACTTCGACCTGTCGACGGTCCCCGAGTCGGGCCCACGCCTTCGCTTCCTGCCCCGCGAGCTGAACAGCGACACCGTGGTGGGCGGCAAGCTCTGCCCCAGCTTGAGAGGCCGCAATGACGCCCCGGTAGTCGCCAGTCGTGAGAGCGAACCAAGCCCGCATCTCATGCGCCCAGCCTGCAATCTCGGCATTGTCAGATTCGGTTGCGAGGGAGAGAGCAGCCTGCCGCGTCGATTCGGCAGCGTGGCGCGCACCCGTGTCGTACTCGACGCATCCGACCAACAGCGCAAGCCAGCCGGAGAGCGCCAGCACTTCCCTGTGTTGCGCAAGCGTGAGGCTCTTGGAGTGCAGTTCCACCACGCGGCGCAGCCACTGCCGCCCCTCGATGAGTAGCTGTTCACTCGGCATGAACGGGTACTCAGAGCAGAGGCGATCGGCGGTGATTCGCAGCGCGTCGAGCGTGGCCGCATCGACATCGGAGCGGTTGAGACGGCTCACGATCTCAAGCGTCTCCATGCCGCTCGCGGCAAGAATCTCCCGGTCACCGTCTCGACGTGCCGGCGCAGGGAAAAGCGCGTGAGTCACAGTGCCGAAGACGGCAGCGATAAGGGGCTTGTAGAAGTCGTTCGGGACTTGGCCCGCTTCCCATCGCTTCCATTGCCGGATCATGCTGTCGTCGGCCGGGAGCTCTTCCGGAGTGTGCGCCCGGAGCGCTTTCACAGCGTCCCGCTGCGACCAGTCGCGAGCAGCGCGCTCAGCCGCAATACGCCGTGCCCATGCGGGCCTGTCGTCGGTCATCCGTCCACCTCCGAGTGCTACCGGCTCCGAGTCTCCCCTGGGTCCCCTGGGGACACGGAAGGGGACGGCGGGGTGACAGGGGACGTGTCCCCCTTCCGCGGCGCTGCCCTCTCAGTGTCACTTACCGCACGCCGTTGACCGCCCGCATTCTGGTTGCAGATCACGCACCACCGGACACGGAGCGTTCCAGCGCTTCGAGTCGTTCAGTCAACGCCTGAATCTGGGAGCGGATTTCCGTGATGTCGTCTCGCACGTCGCTGCTGGGTGTGGAGCCGTCGCCCACGAAGTTGCCGAGGTTGCCGGCCGACACGATCAGCCCCTCGGACCGAAGCGCGGCCAAGCCGTTCTGGATGGTCTGGCTGGCGTACCCGAAGCGCTCCATGAGTTCCCGCTGGGACGGCAGCCGGTCTCCCGGCTTCATCCTCTTGATGTCTTCGCGAAGGGCGTCTGCGACCTGTGCCGCCTTCGGCTTGGGGCCCCCTGTGGCTGTCATGCGTTGAAGCGTACCCACCACAGCGAACTAGTGCACGCCACTGCACACGGGTTGTGCATCACAGCGCACTAGTGCAAGCTAGTCAGCAAGCGGCACCCCGGAAGAGGTGACATCCCCGCTGAAAAAGTCCTGGTCAAGCCAGGAAAAACAAGGAGCGGCGCCCTCTACCGCCAAGCAGAAACGCCGCTCCCCGACCCTCGAAGGGGTAGTTCCATGATGCCTGGAACCATCCAGAAGCCGAAGCTGGGCAATCCGCGATTGCACGCCGCGATCGTGGAGTCGGGATTGACGTATGAGGAGGTGGCCGACCGACTGAAGCTGGACCCGAAGACGGTGCAGCGCTGGGTGTACGAGCCCGGCCGACGCCCTTACGCCCACCACGCCTATGCGGTTGGTCAGGTGCTGGGTGTTGACCCGTGGGAGCTGTGGCCCGCGATGCGCAGCCCGCAGTCGCAGGCGGCCCCGGCCGTTCCTCGGTCGGCCTGTGCGGCACGCGAGGTGCTGGCGCAGGTGGAAAAGGTGGACGTGACCACCGCGAGCACGGTTGAGCTGGCCATGCACGTCGGGGCCCTGTCCGCGTCCCTCCGCGCGGTCCTCAGCGCGTTTGAGGCAGAGGCGGAGGAAGCATGAGCGTCGTGACGCCGGAGCGCCGTTGGACCGCTCCCCCCGTCCCGTCCCATCAGCCGTCCTCTGTCCCGCTGCGTTGCCCGGATACTCCGCTGGGACGGGCCCGCGCGCGGCGTGGCTGGTCGCAGGCCAAGGCCGTACGCGCGCTTGTGCTGACCGCCGACCAGTGGGGCTGGGAGGTGGCGGCGGAGACCTCGCTGAAGGTCATGCTGCACGGCTGGGAGCACCAGCAGCGGCGCCCCGGCGAGATGTACCAGGTCCTGCTGTGCGCCGTCTACCGGACGACGCCGGAGGAACTGGGATTCACCGCCGGCCGTGCCGCCCCGGCGGTCACCGTCTCCAAGAGCCAGCACCAGGCAGCGACGCAGGAGCTGCGCGAGCGGGTGGAGTCGCTGGAAGACCTCGTACGGGAGCTCTCGGACCGTCTCTGCGCGGTCATGGACGGGGGTGCGCGATGAGCCGGGCGCGAGTGGCCAAGCCCGTACTGCGAGGTGACACCCGCCGCCAGATCCGTGAGTACGTCGCTGAGCGGGACGGGAGGCAGTGCCACTACTGCCGGGCGCCGTTCGGGGAGGACCTGACAGGGGTGACACTGGACCACTACATCCCATACTGCCTGTGGCCGATGAACAAGCCGCGCAACATCGTTCTGGCCTGCGTTCCGTGCAACCAGCGGAAGGCCGACGCCCTGCCGCTGACGCTGGCGTGGCTGCTGTGCCGCTACTCGGTGGCCTGCCGACCGCTCACCCGCGCTGAGGTCGGTGAGGCGGCGTGAACGCAGCAACCCAGCCCGTGAACGGAGCGGCCCAGCCCGTGAACGCGTGGGACGGCGCCGCGAACGCAACGGACCGCCCCGTGAACACCGACCCCCGCCCCGTGAACACCGACCCGCGCCCGGTGAACGCCGACCAGTCGGCCCGACACACCGACTGGTCAGGGACCGACCGTGCGGGCGAGTCGAGCCGGAGTCAGGGGGACCAGTCGGCCGACGGTACCCCCGACCAGTCGGGCAGCGACGAACCGGTACCGGCGCCGACCAACCCCATGGCAGTCGCCCGGCACCTGTCCCCGCACTGGCGCTACTTCGGGCTGCCGACCCTGAGGCACTGGCGCGGCACGTGGATGTGCTGGGACTACTCGCACTGGCGCGAGCTGGGCGACCAGGAGCTGAGGGCCTGGCTCTACAAGCACCTGGAACACGCCACCTACGAGAGCGTCAACAAGAAGGGGGAGCCGGAGGTGCGGGAGTGGGCGCCCACCTCGCGGAAGGTGGCCGACCTGATGCACGCCCTGGCGGCTGTCTGCCACCTGCCCCCGGCTCTGGACCCGCCGGCTTGGGTACCCGGAGAGCCGGACACCTTCGGGCGCGGCACCCGCAGCATGGGCCACGCGGGGCCGGTGGTCGCCTGCTCCAATGGTCTGCTGTCGGTGGCCGACAGGACGCTGAGGGACCACACCCCCGCCTTGTTCAACCTCGTGTCGGTCCCCTTCGACTACGACCCGCACGCCACCGCACCGACCTGGCACAGCTTCCTGCAACGGCTGTGGCCCGACGAACCGGACGCCATCGACGCGTTGCAGGAGTGGTTCGGCTACGTGCTCTCCGGCCGCACCGACCAGCAGAAGATCCTGCTGATCGTGGGGCCCACCAGGTCGGGCAAAGGCACCATCGCCCGGGTGCTGGCCTCCCTGGTCGGAGCGGGCAACCTCGCGGGCCCGACGCTGGCGAGCCTGGGCACGAACTTCGGCCTGTCCCCGTTGCTGGGCAAATCCCTGGCGGTCATCTCCGATGCGCGCCTGTCCGGCCGGGACGGGCATCAGGTGGTCGAACGCCTGCTGACCATCAGCGGGGAGGACACCATCGACATCGACCGCAAGTTTCGCGACCCGTGGACGGGCAAGCTGCCGACCCGGTTGATGATCCTGTCCAACGAGCTGCCCAACTTCGGTGACAGCAGCGGCGTCATCGCGCGCCGGTTCGTCGTCCTGAGCATGACCGCCTCCTGGCTCGGGCGGGAGGACACCACCCTCACCGACAAGCTCACCGCTGAGATGCCCGGCATTCTCAACTGGGCTCTGGACGGCCTGTCACGGCTGGAGAGCACGGGGAGGCTGACCGAACCGGCTTCCTCCCGCGAGGCGGTCACCACCATGCAGGACACCGCCTCACCGGTCTCCGCGTTCGTCCGCGAACGCTGCCGCGTCGGAGCCTCCTTCGCAGTGCCCGTGGACCGACTGTGGGCGGTCTGGAAGGAGTGGGCCGACGACAGCGGCATCCCGCCCGGCACCAAACAGATGCTGGGCAGGAACCTGCTCTCGGTCGTCCCGCAGCTGCGCCGTAGCAAGCCGCGCGGCCCCGACGGCAAGCAGACCCCCACCTACCTCGGCATCGCACCCGACAGCGGCACGCAGCAGCAGGAGAGGGGCGCCGCATGAGCACCAGCCTCCCGGACCGCTACCTCACCCCCCAGGACGTAGCCGACCTGCTGAGTGTGCCGCTGGAGACCGTCTACCGCTGGCGCAAGCACCGCACCGGCCCGCCCGGCTTCCGCGTCGGCAAGCACGTGCGCTACGACCCCGCAGCCGTCCAAGCGTGGGTCACCGAACAGACAGCACTCGACGAAGCCGCGTAACGAAACCCGCAACGAAAAGGCCCGGAAAGTCGCCTCCCCGATCCCGGGGAGGCGGCGGGGATGCGGGGAGTTCTCCCCAACCGCCTCCCCACCCCCACCTCCCCCGGCTGACCAGCACATACAGCCGCTCGGGGAGGCGGGGAGGTGCACCGGCGGCCCCTTGAGAACGCCCTCAGAGCGCTTCCCGGGCCCTTCCCTCAACCTCCCCGAGCGGCACGCCGGCGACTGCCGCCGACAACGCCTCTCCCAGCACCTCAGCGCGCCAAACGCTCAGGCCCGTACAAGCCGCGGGCCTGGCCCAGCACACCCCGAATCCGGCCGGTCGAGCCCAATTGGGCCCGCCGCGCCCTGCTACCGAGAAGGGAGTCAGCCCCCATGGCTGGCCACATCCAAGACCGCTGGTACAAGACCGAAACCGACGATGACGGCAAGCCTCGACGCGTGAGGACCGACCGCCACGGCACCGGCATGCGCTACCGCGCCCGCTACGTCGGCCCGGACGGCACCGAGAAGTCCAAGAGCTTCCCCGACGGGCAGAAGCGCCGGGCAGAGAAGTGGCTGTCCAAGACCGAGGCCGACATGGACAGCGGCCAGTACGTGGACCCGAAGGCGGCACGCACCACCTTCCGGCAGTACGCGGAGAACTGGCTGGCGACGCAGACAACGGACGCGACGACGCGCGAGCCGGTGAGCGCGCAGGTACGGCTGCACGCGATCCCTTACCTGGGTACGCGCCCTCTGGGTTCGTTCCAGCCGGAGCACATCCGGGACTGGCTGAGCAAGCTGGAGAAGGCAGTGCCCGCTTCGTCGTACCGGCGCGTGATCTTCTCTACCGTCTCCAGTCTCTTCACTGCCGCGGTCGATGACGGTCACCTAGCAAAGAACCCTTGCCGCGCCCGCTCCGTCCGTGCGCCCGCCCGGGGTGACGGCCGAGTCGTGCCGTGGTCGTCGGAGCGCACGTTCGCCGTACGGTCCGCGCTTCCGGCGCAGTACCGAGCCATGGTGGACCTGGGCGCTGGGTGCGGCTTGCGGCAGGGCGAAATCTTCGGGTTGGCCGTCGACGCCATCGACTTCGAGACGGGATGGTTGCACGTCGTCCTACAGGTCAAGGTGTCCGAGGGCAAGCTGGTCTTCGGACCGCCCAAGCGGGGCAAGCTGCGTGACGTGCCTCTGCCACCTCGGGTCGCTCAGATCCTCCGGGAGCACACCGAGCAGCACCCGCCCACCGCCGTCGCCCTGCCATGGCTTCGGCCGGACGGTCGGCCGGTGACGAAGCGCCTGCTGTTCACCCGTCTCGACGGCGGCGGCGCTGTACGCCGGAACGACTTCAACACGCGAGTGTGGAAGCCCGCACTGGCGGCGGTCGGTGTCATCCCGGCACCTGTCGCCGGCAAGTACGAGCCGGTACGCGAGCACGGCATGCACGCCCTACGGCACTTCTACGCGTCGGTCCTCCTCGACGCCGGGGAAAGCATCCGGGCCCTGAGTGCGTACCTCGGGCACAAGGACCCGGGCTTCACTCTGCGGACGTACACGCACCTGATGCCCAGCAGTGAGGGGCGAACCCGGAAGGCCGTGGATCGGCTCTACGAACGCGTGGATTCCGAGTCGGACGGCCCACAGACGGCCCACGGGGGTTAAGGCCAGCCGCACGGGCGACGGTCGGCGAGCCGTCGCCCGTGCGTCACAACCGCGCATTCTGGCTCTGACCTGCGATTACAGCACCGGCAGGCTCTTGCGCAGCTCGAAGGCGGTCACCTCGCTGCGGTACTCCTCCCACTCCTGCTTCTTGTTGCGCAGGAAGAAGTCGAAGACGTGCTCCCCCAGCGTCTGGGCGACCAGCTCGCTGCGCTCCATGAGGCTGATGGCCTCGCCCAGGTTCTGCGGCAGGGGTTCGATGCCCATCGCGCGCCGCTCCGCGTCGGAGAGCGCCCACACGTCGTCGTCGGCGCCGGCCGGCAGCTCGTACCCCTCCTCGATGCCCTTGAGGCCCGCGGCCAGCAGCACCGCGTACGCGAGGTAGGGGTTGGCGCCGGAGTCAAGGGAGCGCATCTCGACGCGGGTGGAGCCGGTCTTCCCCGGCTTGTACATGGGCACCCGGACGAGCGCCGAGCGGTTGTTGTGGCCCCAGCAGATGTAGGACGGGGACTCGCCGCCCTCCCCCGCGGTGCGGTTGGCGCCGCCCCAGATGCGCTTGTAGGAGTTGACCCACTGGTTGGTGACGGCGGAGATCTCACCGGCGTGGTTGAGCAGACCGGCGATGAAGCTGCGGCCGACCTTGGAGAGCTGGTACTCGGCGCCGGACTCGTAGAAGGCGTTGCGGTCGCCCTCGAAGAGGGAGAGGTGGGTGTGCATGCCCGAGCCGGGGTACTCCGAGAACGGCTTGGGCATGAAGGTGGCCTGCACGCCCTGTTCCAGGGCGACCTGCTTCATGACCAGGCGGAACGTCATGATGTTGTCGGCCGTGGACAGCGCGTCGGCGTACCGCAGGTCGATCTCCTGCTGGCCGGGGGCGCCCTCGTGGTGGGAGAACTCCACGGAGATGCCCATGGACTCCAGCATGGTGATGGCCTGGCGGCGGAAGTCCATGCCGACGTTCTGCGGGGTGTGGTCGAAGTAGCCGGAGGAGTCCGCGGGGACGGGGCGGGTGCCGTCCACCGGCTTCTCCTTGAGCAGGAAGAACTCGATCTCCGGATGGGTGTAGAAGGTGAACCCGAGGTCGGAGGCCTTGGCCAGCGCACGCTTGAGGACGTAACGCGGGTCGGCGTACGAGGGCGATCCGTCCGGCATGAGGATGTCGCAGAACATCCGCGCGGTGCCGGGTGCCTCGGCCCGCCACGGCAGTATCTGGAAGGTGCCGGGGTCGGGCTTGGCGATCATGTCGGACTCGTAGACGCGGGCGAATCCCTCGATGGCCGAGCCGTCGAAACCCATCCCCTCATCGAACGCCTGTTCAAGCTCGGCGGGGGCCACCGCCACCGACTTCAGGAAGCCGAGGACATCGGTGAACCAGAGCCTGACGAAGCGGATGTCCCGCTCCTCCAGAGTGCGGAGGACGAATTCCTGCTGCTTGTCCATGGGCCTATCCTTGCAGGTCAGAGGGGTTCGCTCGGGTCCCCTGGCGCAACGGGGCCATTTCAGCATCCCACCGCGGCGTTGCGCGGGGATTGCGCGCCCTGATCCGATCGTGACACAGCGCACCCGCGACCCGCCCGGCCCGCCCGGCGATCACCGACGCGGGAATTTCCGGACGGCGGGATCGGTTCCTCCCTTAGTTGAATCCTCAACCATTTCGTACGATCGAGCACACCGACCGAGCCGATCGACCGAGCCGATCGAGAGCATCGATCGGAAGCACCGCTCGAAAAGCACCGACCGAGCGCACCGACCAAGGACGGCGAGCACCATGACGGCCACGGCCACCACCCCTCTCCAGTTCGGGATCTTCACCGTCGGCGACGTGACACCCGACCCCACCACAGGGCGGACGCCGACCGAGCACGAGCGGATCAAGGCGATGCTGGCCATCGCCCTGAAGGCGGAGGAGGTCGGACTCGACGTCTTCGCCACCGGCGAGCACCACAACCCGCCGTTCGTCCCGTCGTCCCCGACGACCATGCTCGGCTGGATCGCCGCCAGGACCGAGCGGCTGACCCTGTCCACCTCCACCACGCTGATCACCACCAACGACCCGGTGAAGATCGCCGAGGACTTCGCGATGCTCCAGCACCTCGCCGACGGCCGCGTCGACGTGATGATGGGCCGCGGCAACACAGGACCCGTCTACCCCTGGTTCGGGCAGGACATCCGGCAGGGCATCCCGCTCGCGATCGAGAACTACGCGCTGCTGCGCCGGCTGTGGACCGAGGACGTCGTGGACTGGCAGGGCCGCTTCCGCACCCCCCTCCAGGGTTTCACCTCCACCCCGCGCCCGCTCGACGGCGTACCCCCCTTCGTCTGGCACGGTTCCATCCGCAGCCCGGAGATCGCCGAGCAGGCCGCCTACTACGGTGACGGCTTCTTCGCGAACAACATCTTCTGGCCCAAGGACCACTTCAAGCGGCTGATCAACCTCTACCGCGACCGCTTCGAGCACTACGGGCACGGAACGCGGCAGCAGGCGCTGGTCGGCCTGGGCGGACAGGTGTTCATGCGGCGCAACTCGCAGGACGCGGTACGCGAATTCCGCCCGTACTTCGACAACGCGCCCGTCTACGGGCACGGGCCGAGCCTGGAGGAGTTCACCGACCAGACGCCGCTGACCGTCGGCAGCCCCCAGGAGGTCATCGAGAAGACGCTGACCTTCCGCGAGTCCTTCGGCGACTACCAGCGCCAGCTGTTCTTGATGGACCACGCGGGACTGCCGCTCAAGACCGTGCTGGAGCAGCTGGACATGCTGGGTGAGGAGGTCGTGCCGGTCCTGCGGAAGGAGATGGCCGCCGGGCGGCCGGCCGGGACCGCGGACGCACCCACGCACGCGGCCCGTGTCGCGGCGGCGGGTGCCGCTGGCGCGGCGGGTGCCGCTGGTTCGACTGGGGTAGCTGGTTCGACTGGTGCCGCTGGGGCCACTGGCGCGGAGAATGAGGAGGTTTCCGTATGACGACCCGGAAGCGTGTGGGGCTGGCCGTCGTCTCGGCCGGGCTGGGGCAGCCCTCGTCCACCCGGCTGCTGGCCGACCGGCTGGCCGAGGCGACACGAGTGGCCCTGGCGGACCAGGACACCGACGCCGAGGTGACGACGCTCGAACTGCGGGACGTGGCCACCGGGATCGCCCACAACTTCACCACCGGCTTCGCGGGCGGGGCGCTGCGGGACGGGATCGAGCGCGTGACGGAGGCGGACGGGCTGATCGCCGTCACGCCCGTCTTCTCCGCGTCCTACAGCGGGCTGTTCAAGTCGTTCTTCGACGTGATCGAGCCCGACGCCCTCGCGGGCAAGCCGGTACTGCTGGGCGCCACCGGTGGCACACCCCGCCACTCCCTGGTACTGGAACACGCCATGCGGCCGCTCTTCGCCTACCTGCGGACGGTGACGGTGCCCACGGCGGTGTACGCGGCGACGGACGACTGGGCCGCCCCCGACGACGGGGTGGCCCCGTCCCTCCCCCGCCGCATCGCCCGCGCGGGCGGCGAACTCGCGGAACTGCTCGCTCCCCGGGCCACCGAGGAGGCGGCCTCCCGGCCGGAAGAGCCCGAAGTGATCCCCTTCGAACAGCAGTTGGCCGCCCTGCGGGTCGAGGAATGAGGCCGGGCTAGCGCCCGGAACACTTCACCTCCTCGATGAACGCCTGCCAGGCGGTGGGAGAGAACGCGAGGGGGCCCCGCCCCGTGTCCTTACTGTCCCGCACCGGGACGCCGCCGACGACGGACCGGAGACCCGGGGCCCACTCGACGCAGTTGCCCCCTTGCTGGTCGCTGTAGCTGCTCTTGACCCACTGCGTTTCGCTCATGCTTGTCCCTTACGGCGCGGATGAAGGCCACTGATTCACGCGGACTCAACGAACTTGCCCGGATGTGATCGTAGAGGTGGGCAGCGTTGGCGACAGTCTCTGGACCGTCATACGGCCGCCCACCCTGGGGCCCTTCGACGAAGACACATGGCTTGCTGCCGGGAATGTCCAACAAAACGTACGGAGTTCCGATCCCAGCTTCCGTCGCGGCGTACGGCATCACCTGAACCGTGAGGGACTGGTGCCGCCGCAGCTGCTCCAACAGGTGCTTCATCTGATCTGCCATTACTCGCGGTGAGCCGACTTCGGCCCGCAAGGAGGCCTCGCACAGGACGACCCAGACGCGAGGAGGATCGGGCCTCTCCAGAACCTCCCGGCGCCGGAGGCGACTGGCCACCTTCGCGTCGAGGTCTCTCTCGGAGACACTGGGCCGCCCGCCACTGAGCGATGCACGCGCATACGCTTCGGTCTGCAACAGCCCCATGATGAAGATGGTTGAGAAGTCCCGGATGGAGACCGCTGTCCGCTCCGCGTCGATGTACGGGGCGAACCACTCGGGATACTCCCCGTCGACCAGACGCCTGCGCTGCCGCGCGAACAGATCTCCGGTGCCGAAGGTTCGGTCACACGCCTCGGCGAACTTCACAGAAGGCATGAGTTCGCCGGACTCGACACGGCTCACATAGCTCTGGGTATAGCCAGTGGCCGCTGCGAAAGCGGTCTGGGAGATCCGGCGCGCTTCTCTCACTCGTCGGACGTCTTCACCGAGACTCGGCGGGATACTCATACCCTTCGGCCGCTTACGTTGCTCACCCATTCTGACCTGCCTCAACTTCCGCCCGCAGCAATCAAGCCCTGCACTGCGCCATGAGAAATCACGCTCATACCGAGCCGTCGAAGACTCGCACGTGTTGTTCTCATCACAAGGCGTCACCAAGAGAACCAGGTGAGGACGATGGAGCAACCCAAAACCGCACAATCACAAGAAGAAGGCCCGTGCGAGAAGTGTGCGTGGTATCGGTCGCAGATCAAGGACGCGGCCAACGACCCGGTACCCCGGGCCGACTTCGAGGCGCTCTTCGGCGCGCACCTGCGCCACGAGCACACGCTGCGGTGAGCGGGATGTGGGCGGTGGGCGAGGTCGTCCAGGACCGGAGGACCGGGAAGACAGGCGAGGTCATCCAGGTCACGGGACCCGCACCCTTCATCTACCGCGTCAAGCTCTACGAGGGCGAACCGCCCATCGTCATCTACCGCTACGGCGACCAACTGCGACACGTACCCACTGCCACACCAGCCCGGACCGAATGACCCCCCACCCACCACGACTTCCGCAAACCGACCAGCCGGTATGCCCCACAAAGTGGGCCGGAGCCCTCAGAGAGAGGAGACCAGCGGAGTGACGCGCTCGAGCAGCCCAGCCCCCAGCACCACGACCAGGACACTCCTGCCTTTGTCTCCAGGCGTCCCAGCCGAGTCGGCGGAGGGACGCTGCGCCCCCTCCCCTACCGGTTCACCAGCGCAGGCGGCAAACTCACGGGGCTGCCCGGAGCCACAAAGGGAACCGCTTCCCGGCCGGGTAGAACCCGAAGTGGCCTTTCCCACACAGCAGTCGGCCGTCCGGCGGGCGGAAAAGCAACGGCCTCGGAAGCGATGGAGAAAGGCTCAACTCCACCCTCGGCTACGTACCGCTCGCCGAGTACGAACGCGAGTGGTGGCGACAACAGAAAGCCGAAAGCCATCCCCCAGTCCGCCTGAACCAAAATCACCGGACCCCCACAAGACCAGGGCAGCTCAACCCGCCCTCGTTCGCTGCTGCCGCCAGCGGGGCACACGGCTCGGCGCGATCGGGGTGCAGGCGTCCGCGAAACAGCCACCGTCCAGGCCGCAGCGCCCGGCGAAGTAGGCACGCTTGCCCAGTCCGGACGGTCCTTTCTGCGGTCGCCGGGTGGCCAGGGCTACAGACGTGCGCCCGTGTCGCTCAGCACGGAGTAGGCAGCCTCGGCAGCGCGGCCGGGTGCGGTGCCAGCAGGGGCATGGGCGAGGAATGCCCGTGTGTCGCCGGTGAAGATAATGCGTCCCGCATCCAGAACGGTGACCTGGTCGCATTCCTCTGCCAGATCGGCGACGTCATGTGTGGAGAGAAGTACTTGCACTTCGTCGGCGAGAGTGGCCAGGATGTCGCGGAAGATCCGACGCTGCTTCGGGTCCATGCCAGCTGTGGGTTCGTCCAGCAGGAGTACGCGGGCGTTGTGGACGAGTGCGGAGGCGACTCCGACCCGGCGCAGTTGGCCCCCCGACAATCTTTTGGTCTTGATGTCGGCCTGTGCGCGCAGGTCCACGCGCGAGAGCGCTTGTGCCGCTGATTCCCAGGCGTCTCGCTTGTTCATCCCTTTCAACCAGCCGGTGTATGCGACTTGTTCTCGGGCGGTGAGTCCGCTCATCGAGGTGATCTGCTGTGGCATCCAGGCAACTGCGGCTCGGTAGACCTTCTTGTGCGAGGGGATGCCCTGGTAGGTGACGGTGCCGGAACGGGGGTACGTCACTGCGGCTGCGAGGCGCAGGAGGGTGGATTTTCCTGCTCCGTTAGGCCCGAGAAGGATGGTCAGTCCGGGAGCCAGGGAGTAGTTGAGACGGCTCAGGACCGGAGGTGACCAGGGGCGGTACGAGTATGTGCAAGAGGACAAGGCAAGGGTCACGTCTTCTCTTCCGTTCTGGCAGCGGTCCAAGGGGCTGTTCGTCGGTCCGTCATGCTCAGGAGATGGCCCGTGGGCGCAGCGTCATCTGGCCGACGAGGCCGAGGGCCAGGCTCACAGCTGCTGCCGTGAGCGCGATGGGGTCGTCGTTGGCTCGCGGCAGGACGCTCCAGAAGTAAGGGTGCCCGTGATCGAAACCGAAGAGCATAACGGCGAGCAGCCACGCGACAGGCGTCATGACGGCAGGGGAGCCGATGAGGGGACGCGTACAGAGTGTCAGTCCCACGAGGAAGGCCGTGTTGCGGCCCACCGCGAGTGCGCTGGAGGAAGCGAAGGAGAGTCCGATCACTGTCCCTGCCAATGCCGCGGCAGCGATGACTGTCAGCACAAGCCCGGCATCCATGAGGCGTACCGGGCGTGTCCCAGTGTCTTCAGCAGCTGGTAGGCGAGATTCCAAAGACACCATCAGGGCGGCGTACAGGGGTACGGGAGCCATCAAGATCGCCACGACTGGGTTGTCACCGCCAGTAAGGAAGGAAGGCAGGTCGGCAACCACATCCTGGAGAAGGAGCACCAGCGCTACGAAAACCGCGTAGGAGGTCAGTAACGTAGTGTGGATCCTCCGTGCTTTGAGCCACCATCGCATCAAGAGGCCCCTTCTGTGTCGGGCGGTGCGACACACGCACGCTTCAGCTCGTGCCGGTACCAGGCGGCCTGCCGCTCGGCAGGCATCGCGCGGACTCTTTCCACGCGCTTTTGAACCACCCGCAGAAGCTCGTCGCCGTTGGCGATCTGGTTGATCTCCGCGCGCTGCTGTTTCATGTAGTGCCGGGAGACTCCCGCGATCTGCGCTGCCCACAGCTTGACGCTGCGGCTTGCTACTTCTTCCTTGGGCTCAGGGCATGGGTAGCGGACAGCCTGGCTCAGGGTTTCGTAGCGTGTGGTGCCGTGCCGCTGGCTGGAAGTCAACGGCAGCAACCACGTTCTTGTTGTGGACGAGCGGGACTGGTTCCCGTTGATGATGCTGTCCTGGACAGTCGTGGGCATGCGCACCACAGCGCCGGCCCTGGCAAGGTCGGCCACCACCGCGACCACGTCTGCCCGCGCCCGGCCGGGGTCGGCACTACCAGCCGCGGGGACACATACCTCGGGTTTGTCTCCTTGACAGGTCATCTGCGCGTGTCCGACAGACACCGGTGTGGACGCGCCCCAGCTGCTCACCTGGGCGTAGGCTGCTGTCGGGCCAGCGACGGCCATCACAGCAGCTACGGCAGGCAGAGCCAGCCTCGTACGGTAGCTACGAGGCCTGGTCAACAAGACAGCGGCTCCGGCAGCGATACCACCTGCAAAGATCATGTGCGGGGCCAGCGCCTTGAGAGGCAAAGTAGTCCCGAAGGCGAGCACACCGTGGTATTCCCCCAGCACATGCCGAGGCCAGAATGTCTCTCCGGACGAGGCAGAGGCTGCGACGGCGTAGAAGACCGCCATTGCCAAGGCAGGAGCAGCGATCAGTCTGGGCACGGCCCTTCCGAGGGCGAACCCGATGACGCAGTGAGCAATCGTCACGAACATGCTCATTCCCAACAAGGGGAGGCAGGCAAGGGTGGGGCTCACCCCCTCACTGATCAGTCCACCGACAACAGGGATCAGCAGCATCAGCCAGGAAAGGAGCAGTACCGGGAACAGAGCTTGCGCGGCGACGTGGTAGGGGCTGCGGGCCGGGGCTGCTGCCCAGACCCCGCCGGCTGTGAGTCTGCCGCTCTCCCACGCGGCGAGCGCGGCGGCTGCCGCATAGGCAAGCGCTGAAGCGGGATTCAGCGCGAAGGAGACGACCTCGGGCGCGTAGTCAATCTCCCCCCTGGAGTTAGGGTAATCGTCGGTGAAGGTGACGTAGAAATAGAACAGCGTGAGCCCGAGTGCTACAGGCGATGCCCACAACGCACTGCTGATACGGAGCTGCTTGGGCAGATTCATCGGACTGGTAAGGGTCCTTCGCGGTGCAGAAGGAGGAGCGCTGACCGCGCCCCTCCTTCTATCCGGGCGGTTGTCCAGGCTCAGCTGTCAGCTTTGGAGGTGTCCACGGTGACCTTGCTGACGCTCAGTGCCAACCCCGAGCTGGAACCGTTGATCAGCTTGATCTGGAAGAAGTGATTGCCAGAGCTGAGGTTGTGCCACTCGCCGTTGCTCTTGCCGGAACTTCCCTCGAAGCACTGTGTGTACTTCTTAGTGCCCCAGCTGACGTCGGGCTGCGCCGTACGGTCCCACCGCAGATCCACGTGGGTGCTCGTGCCAGTGGCCCCCGACACGCGACACTTGGTGAACCACACCTGGGAGTAGTCCTCGTCGTGCCAGCGTCTCGACTGAAAGCCAGTCAGGACGTCGTACATACTGCTGCTCCAGTTCTGGACCTGCGCCCCTTCCTCTGACGGCGGAGCAGTGACAGCGGACGCCGCAGGCGATCCCCCCAGAATCGCGGCGGCCGCGATGCCGGCGACCGCCCCGATACGCGCCTGAGTGACGTGTGCACGCATTAACGCTCCCCTTCGCTTGTGTACACGTACGGTGCGTGAACCTATGGCGAGCGAAGAGTGAAGGTCAACAGCGATCGTCATGTTTCAGACAACTCACTCGAATTGGAGGCTTATGTTCCGCCTCCTTCCTTCTTATTTGAGGCGCCGACGGGGGCTTGGGGTGGCAGTAGGTGAGGCGGGCGAGGCCGGGGACGGGCCCCGTCAGGCAGCTCCCGGCCGCGGACGGTGCGGGCGAACTGGAGGATGTGCAGGGTCGCACCCTGTTCGTCGGAGTGCTCCGGCCGGGCCGCATGCACGACCAGACCGCCGGGCGCACCGAGGGCGTCGCCGAGCAGTTCCACCGGCACCCCAAGATCAAGACCGAGGTCGAGGAGGGCTACCGGGGCCTGGCCAACGAGTTCTCCGGCCAGGACCAGCACACCCCTGAACTCAGTCACCCCAAGCTTGTAAGACCGGGCATCGGCCCTACGCGGAGTGCTTCACCTCCTCGATGAACGCCTGCCAGGCGGTGGGAGAGAACGCGAGGGGGCAACGGCTGGTGTCCTTACTGTCCCGCACCGGGACGCCGCCCTCGACGGACACGAGCCCCGGGGCCCACTCGACGCAGTTGCCCCCCTCGCCGTCGCTGTAGCTGGACCTGATCCATACGTGACTGGCGTTCATGCGTTTCCCTCACGGTGTCGATGAAGTCCAAGGAAGCATGCGGACTCAAGGAGCACGCGCGCAAGTGATCGAAGATCCGTCGCGAGTTGCGCAGTGCGGCCTTGTCATCGTACGAGCGCGCGCTCTGCGGACCTTCCACGTGCAGTCTGGGAGGCCCCTCGTCGAACGCCAGGAGCGTGAACGGAGTCGCCCTTGCAGCAGCCGACTCGGAGAACGGCAGCACTTGCAGCGTCAGCGTCCTGTACCGCGTCGCCGCCGTACACAGGAATCGGAGCTGTGCTGCCATCACCTCCGGCGTTCCGACGTTCGCCCGCAGGCATGCCTCGTGCAGGACGACCCACACCTGGGGAGGCTCCTCCCTTTCCATGATCTCGCGGCGACGCATGCGGCCTGCCACCTTGGCGTCAAGGTCCCGGGGGTCCGCACCCGACGTGACGGCCCCCAACGCCGCCCGGGCGTACTCGGGGGTCTGGAGCAGGCCGAAGACGAAGAGGGTCGAGTAGTCCTCGATGACGTCCGCTTCGCGCTCCGCCTCGATGAACGGCGCGAACCAGGAGGGATGCTCGCCCTCGGTGAGGCGGCGCAGTTGGCGGGCGAAGAGGCCGCCGGTGCTGAACACCTTGTCGCATCCCTCCGCGAAGCGCTGCGAGGGGAGGACGGAGCCCGACTCGACCTTGCTCACATAGCTCTTGCTGTACCCGGTCGCATGCGCCAGTGCCTCCTGCGACATGCCCCGTGCTTCCCGGAACCGCCGAACATCCTCTCCCAAGGCTCCGCCCAACGATCGATTCAACCTTGCATTGCCAGGTTGGCTCATCCGGCGAGCTGACATGCCCGACCACCCTCCCACGCCGGGAAATCCCGTTCTCCCAGGGTTGAACACTCCTGTTCAACCCGCACCATCGCAGGCAACTGCGTGTTGTCCTCAACACAGGCAGTGACCAACACGTACCAGGTGAGGACGATGCAGCAATCCGAAACGACTGAAGTCCGCGAAGAAGGCCCGTGCGAGAAGTGCGCGTGGTATCGGTCGCAGATCAAGGACGCGGCCAACGACCCGGTACCCCGGGCCGACTTCGAGGCGCTCTTCGGCGCGCACCTGCGCCACGAGCACACGCTGCGGTGAGCGGGATGTGGGCGGTGGGCGAGGTCGTCCAGGACCGGAGGACCGGGAAGACAGGCGAGGTCATCCAGGTCACGGGACCCGCACCCTTCATCTACCGCGTCAAGCTCTACGAGGGCGAACCGCCCATCGTCATCTACCGCTACGGCGACCAACTGCGACACGTACCCACTGCCACACCAGCCCGGACCGAATGACCCCCCACCCACCACGACTTCCGCAAACCGACCAGCCGGTATGCCCCACAAGGGACCCCGGCCCCCTACGCGCACGCGGGCGCCGGGCGTCACACACACACCCACGGCCCGGTGTGTGGGACACACCGGGCCGCGGGCGGTGGGGGGTTCACTCGGAGGGTCGTTACTCGACCACGTTCAGCAGGAGGTTCGGCGAGCCGGGGCCCGGGTTGCCGACGACGTCCTTGGAGGCGCCGTCCGTGAGGGCCTTGGAGACGGCCTCCGGGCTGGCGTCCTTGTGGCCGGAGAGGTAGACCGCCGCGGCACCCGCGACGTGCGGGGAGGCCATGGAGGTGCCGGAGATGGTGTCGGTGGCGTCGTCACCGGTGTTCCAGGCGCCGGTGATGTCCACGCCGGGGGCGTACAGGTCGACGGCCTTGCCGTAGTTGGAGAAGTCGGCCTGCGCGTCCTTGTTGTCGGTGGCGCCCACGGTGAGCGCCTCCGGCACGCGGGCGGGCGAGCTGTTGCCCGCGTCGGTGCCCTCGTTGCCGGCGGCCACCGCGAAGGTGACACCCGCCTTGATGGAGTTCTGCACCGCCTCATCGAGCGCCTCGTCGGCGCCGCCGCCGAGCGACATGTTGGCGACCGAGGGGGCCTTGGCGTTCTTGGTCACCCAGTCGATGCCCGCGACGACGCCCTCGGTGGTGCCGGAGCCCTGGTCGTCCAGGACGCGGACGGCCACGATGTCCGCCTTCTTGGCGACGCCGTGCGCCTCGCCCGCCACCGTGCTGGCGACGTGCGTGCCGTGGCCGTTGCCGTCGTTGGCGTCCTCGTCACCGTCGACCGCGTCGAAGCCGCTCTTGGCACGGCCGCCGAAGTCCTTGTGCGTGGTGCGCACGCCGGTGTCGATGATGTAGGCGGTCACGCCCTCGCCCGCGCTGTCGGGGTAGACGTACTTCTTGTCCAGGTTCAGCTCGGGGGTGTCGATGCGGTCCAGGCCCCAGGAGGGCGGGTTGGCCTGCTCACCGGTGACCGTATGCTTCTGGTTCGCGTAGACCTTGTCGACCGCCGGGTCGGCGGCCAGCTCCTTGGCCTCGCTCGCGGACATCTTCGCCGAGTAGCCGTTGAGTGCCTTGGTGAAGGTTCTGCGGACCTTGCCGCCGTGGCCGGCGATGACCGACTTGCCCTTGGCGGCGGCCGTCTTGGTGGAGACGGCCGACTTCTTCATCGTGACGATGTAGCTGCCCTTGACGGCGTGGGCCGAGCCGGCACCGACGACGGTGCCTTCCGCGCGGTCCTCCGGCGCGGCGTTCGCGGGGAGCGCCGTGACGGTACCGATGGCCGCGGCGGCCACGGCCGCCGCTATGCCGAGAGCAACCTTCTTGCGCGTCACTGCCATGGGGAGGGTTCCTCCTCGTGTGGGGGGTGGCGCCTGTGGGGTGGCGCGTTCGGAACGCTAGGCGCACCGGTTCGAGGGGGACAAGAGGGGGCCTGTACGGACGGTCGAACGGCCAAATGCCGAACTACGGCGCATTCTTGGCGGCTCGGACAGGGGGCGTCTTGACCGAGCCGGCACCCGATGCCCCACCGGGCGTCTGCGGCACCCAGCCCAGGCTCGCGGCGCGCATGCCCAGCTGGAAACGGGTGGTGGCGCCCAGACGTTCCATCAGCCCGTGCAGCCGCCGCTGGAAGGTGCGGTAGCTGATGCCGAGCTGCCGGGCCATCACCTGGTCGGTCATCCCCGTGGTCAGCAGCGCCAGCAGCCGGGCCTCCTCGGGGCTGGGACCGTCCGGCGCGCCCGGCCGCCGGCCCGCCAGGTAGTCGGAGATGGGCAGCGCCCTGCCCCACAGCACCTCGAAGAACTCGCACAGCACCTCCAGCAGTCCGGAGGGGTGCACGACGACGCTGCTGGCCAGCTCGTGCGGTGCCGCCCGCAGCGGGATCAGCGCGATCCGGTCGTCCGCGATCAGCATCTTCGTGGGGGTGTCCGCCATCACCCGTGCGTCCTCACCCAGCTGGGCCGCAGCGCCGATGTCACCCTCGAAACGGTGCGAGGCGGCCAGTCCCTCGGTGTCGTAGATGACGCGGTAGCCGACCCCGCGGCGCAGCATCTGCGCCTGCACCGGCATCATTCCGGTCTTGGGGTCGAGCCGGTCGGGGTCGCTGTTGGCGTACGGCGGGCGGTCGATGCCCCGTATCTGGCTGCGTGCGCTGCGCTGGAGCTGGTCGACCTGCCGGATGACGGCGGCCCGGCCGGTGACGATCTCGACCAGGTCCAGCGGGTCGCGGCCCACCGCGTTCGCCCGGAACCGCGCGGCCAGGTGCTGGATGTGGCGGCGTGTGCGGTGGATCTCCTCCTCGCGGGCGAGCAGCAGCGACTCGAACGCGATCTCGGGGGCCACCGGCAGATAGCGCTCCTCCCCCCGGTCCGCCGAGAACCGGCCGACCAGGTTGAGCTTCTCCAGGGAGGCCAGCGCCGCGCGCACCCGTCCGGCGCTCAGTCCCGCCGCGGCGCGCAGCTCGGCGACGGTGACGGCGCCGTCCACCAGCGCCTCGTAGACCTGCTGCTGGACGGGGTCGAGATCCAGTGCCTCCAACATGCTGGGCATCCTGAGTGCGGTGGCGAGTTCACGTCAATGACCGAACGCCGCCAGCACCCCGCCAAATACACAGGAACCCTTCAGAACCGCCCTCGTACCCCCAGGCGCGCCGCCTCCCCGGGGCACATACGAGGACGGCGCGGTCCGACCGGGCCCCCGGCCCATAACGTCATCCCGACGATTACACTCGGCTGCGTGGCTCAACTACGTCTCGCGCTGAATCAGACCGACTCCACCGTCGGCGACCTGGAGGGCAACGCCTCCCGCGTCCTGCGGTGGGCCCGGCACTCCGTCGAGCAGGGCGCCCATCTCGTCGCGTTCCCCGAGATGGTGCTGACCGGCTACCCGGTGGAGGACCTGGCCCTGCGCCGCTCCTTCGTCGAGGCGAGCCGCACGGCGGTGCACGACCTCGCCCGGCGGCTGGCCGACGAGGGGCTGGGCGAGGTGCCCGTCGTCGTCGGGTACCTGGACCGCTGCGAGCAGGCCCAGCCCCGGTACGGCCAGCCCGCCGGCGCCCCGCAGAACGCTGCGGCGGTGCTGCACCGCGGCGAGGTGGTGCTGACCTTCGCCAAGCACCACCTGCCCAACTACGGCGTCTTCGACGAGTTCCGCTACTTCGTGCCGGGCGACACCCTGCCCGTCGTACGGGTCAACGGCGTCGATGTGGCGCTCGCCATCTGCGAGGACCTGTGGCAGGAGGGCGGCCGGGTCCCGGCGGCGCGCGCCGTGGGCGCCGGGCTGCTGCTGTCGGTCAACGCCTCGCCCTACGAGCGCGACAAGGACGACACCCGCCTGGAGCTGGTCCGCAAGCGCGCCCAGGAAGCGGGCTGCACCACGGCCTACCTGGCCATGGCGGGCGGCCAGGACGAGCTGGTCTTCGACGGCGACTCGATCGTCGTCGGCGCGGACGGGCAGGTCATCGCCCGGGCCCCGCAGTTCGAGGAGACCTGCCTGCTCCTGGACCTGGAGCTGCCCGCCGCGGCCGGCGCGGCGCCCTCGGGCGTGGTGGACGACGGGCTGCGCGTCGAGCACCGGACCGTCTCCGCCGAGCCGCCGCCCGCCTACGAGCCGGCCTTCTTCGGCAGCGAGGCGCCGCGCATGGAGGACGACGAGGAGATCTACACCGCGCTGGTGGTCGGCCTGCGCGCCTACGCCGTCAAGAACGGCTTCCCCTCCGTACTGATCGGCCTGTCCGGCGGCATCGACTCGGCGCTCACCGCCGCGATCGCCTGCGACGCGGTGGGCGCGGAGAACGTGTACGGCATCGCCATGCCCTCCCGCTACTCCTCGGAGCACTCTAAGGAGGACGCCGCCGAGCTGGCCGAGCGCACCGGCCTGAACTTCCGCACCGTCGAGATCGAGCCGATGTTCACCGCGTACATGGACGCGCTGGGCCTCACCGGGCTCGCCGAGGAGAACCTCCAGTCCCGGCTGCGCGGCACCCTGCTGATGGCCGTCTCCAACCAGGAGGGGCACATCGTGCTCGCGCCGGGCAACAAGTCCGAGCTGGCCGTCGGCTACTCGACGCTCTACGGGGACTCGGTGGGCGCCTACGGACCGATCAAGGACGTCTACAAGACGAACATCTTCCGGCTGGCGAAGTGGCGCAACCGGGCGGCCCGCGAGCGCGGCGAGACCCCGCCCATCCCCGAGCGCTCCATCACCAAGCCGCCGAGCGCCGAGCTGGCCCCGGGCCAGGTGGACACCGACTCGCTGCCCGACTACGACGTCCTCGACCGCATCCTGAAGCGGTACGTGGACGGCGACCAGGGGGCCGCGGCGATCGTGGCGGCCGGCTTCGACGCCGGGACGGTCGGCCGGGTGCTGCGGATGACGGACCGCGCCGAGTACAAGCGGCGCCAGTACCCGCCGGGCACCAAGATCTCCCCCAAGGGCTTCGGCAAGGACCGCCGCCTGCCGATCACCAACGCCTGGCGCGAGGACTGAGGCCCCCTTACGGGCCCCATGCTCCACAATCCCGGCGGCGCGAGCTGGTCTCGTGGGCCGCTGCCCGGCTCACCGCGAGAGTGAGTGAGGCAGGCAGCGGCGGGCGGTCAGATCGCTGAGCGGCCCCCGTCGGCGGCGACGGTCGCGCCGGTGACGAACCCCGCCCGGTGACTGGCCACGAAGGCAACCACCTCGGCGACCTCCGCCGGGTCGGCCGCGCGAGCCATCGGCACCGTTTCGCCGAAACCGCCGACGTCCTGGCCCAGCTCGGCGACTGCCTTCGTGGAGCGCATCGGGCCGGGGGAGACGGCGTTGACGCGCACCTTCATGGGGGCGTACTCGGCCGCCCAGGCGCGGGTCAGGGATTCCAGTGCCGCTTTGGTCGCACCGTAGACGGCCATGCCGGGCATGCCGATCCCGGCGGCCGTCGAGGAGATGTTGACGATGCTTCCGCCTCCACGTGCGGCCATGTGTGGTGCCAGGGCTGTAGTGAGCAGGAACGGTGCCCGCACGTTGACGGCGAATGCCTCGTCGTACGCGTCGAGATCCCGCGTCGCACCGAGCAGGACAGCCGCGTTGTTGACCAGGACATCGACGTCTTGGGCCGCGTCGGCGAGCCGCCGCACCTCCTCGCTCTCGTTCAGGTCGGCCCGCAGGAAGCCGGTGTGACCGCCGATGTCCTCGACGACCCGGGCGCCGCGCTCCGGGTCGCGTCCGCTGACCGTCACGTCCGCGCCACCGGCGGCGAGGACCTTCGCCACCGCGTGCCCCAGCCCACCGATCGCGCCGGAGCCGGTGACCAGGGCTTTCTTTCCCCTGAAATCCATCGGTGTGTCTTCCGTGAGCGTGTCTTCGGGGCGGAGGAACACAGGTCGCCGGCCGGTCATCGGGGCGCAGCCGCCGCGTTGCGGATCCAGCTGCGGAATTCGATCGCCAGGTGTTCGCAGTGCCCCTCGATCGTCGAGTCCGGGGCGGCGGACGGGTAGATGACGCGTACCACGACATCCGCGCCGGTGCCGGTGTCCATGTGCGCATCGGTGCTGGTGTTCATGGTGTTCCCTTCGTGGTGCGGTGAAGCGCGCCGGCGCTGTCGGAGCGTCCGGCGATGCGTTCGACGTTGTTCGTCCTGCGGTCAGGCCTCTGGCCACGGCATGGGTGCCGAACCGGTGACAGTGGTGGGTGAGAGGGCCTGCGGTGTCGCCGGCGTGTGCGTCGGCGACGGCGGCGGCGATGACGTGGTCCCCGCCGGGGAGGAACCGGTCCACCGTGCACGCGAGCCGGCGGCTCACACCGGCCAGGCGGGGCGGATCCCGCCTCTTCGGACCACTGTCGTGAATGCGAATTCACATTCACATAATACGCGGGTGATGACCGCTGTCAAGGGCTGCGCGCGGGGAACGCTCAGTAGGATGCCGGGTGTGATCGACGACCCTCAGGCTCGGAAGCACTACCGGGAGCCTCGCCAGGCACGCAGCCGCGAGACCTTGCAGCGCGTACTGCAGGCAGCCGAGGACCTGGTCACCACGGACGGGGTGGAAGAGCTGACGATGACGCGGGTCGCGCAGCGCGCCGGCGTTGCGGTCGGATCGATCTACCGGCGCTTCGAAGGCAAGGACCAGCTCCTCACCGCCTTGAGCGAGCGCACCCTCCAGCGGCTGGAAGCCCACCTGGCCGCGCGGCTCGACGACTGCGAACCCTCACTGCCGGGCGTGCTGGACGCCTTCGCCCACGCTCTGGCGTACTCCTACGCGTCCGGCAGCCGCTTCATCGCCGGCCTGCTGCCCGGCCAGGCGGTCGGCCTGAGCGAGCGGGCCGCGCGGACCGCGGCCGAGGTCCGCCGCCTCCTGCACGAGGCCGCGACCCCTTACCTGGACGAGATCCGGCGCACTGATCCCCACGCGGCCCTCGACGCCGTGGCCCGCACCGTGCTCGGAGCCTGCGTCCACGCCGCACTGCGCCCCGACGGCCTCGACGACCAGGACTCCTGGAGCTGGTACGCCGACCAGCTCAGCGACATGACCCTGGCCTATCTGCAGACCCCCGACCGCCGCTGACAGCACCCGCTCCTGGGCCGGGTGCGCCCGGGGCCGGGCCGGTCAAAGGGTGCCCCTCGCGTAGGACGCGGACCGCGAGTCCGACCCGGCCGGGCGCGCGGTTCCCCGCGCCCCGTGGGGGGCGCGGGGAACCGGCTAGTGGGAAGAGTGCGCTTCCAGGGGGAGTTCACCCGCGCGGGCGACCACCCGGGACTCGCCCCGCGCGAGGGCACCGGCCACGACAGCGATGGCCAGCCCCGCCAGGGCGAGCACCGCGCCGACGAGGGTCGGGGACATCCAGCCCCAGCCGGCCGCGATGACGACGCCGCCGAGCCAGGCGCCGCCCGCGTTGGCGAGGTTGAACGCGGAGTGGTTGGAGGCCGAGGCCAGCGTCGGCGCGTCGGAGGCGGCCCGCATCACCAGCATCTGGACGGGCGTGGTGATCAGGAAGCCGACGGCCCCCAGCAGCCCCACCAGCACCAGCGCGGCCCACTTCACCGGGGCGGCGAAGTGGAAGGTGAGCATGAGCGCCGCCATCAGGCCGAGCGCCGTGTAGAGGGTGCGGCGCGGGGCGCGGTCGGTCAGCGGCCCGGCCACCAGGGTGCCGAGCGTCATGCCGATGCCGAAGAGGGCGAGCACCCAGGTCACGGAGGACTCCGCGAGGCCGGTGACCTCGGTCATCATCGAGGCGAGGTAGCTGTAGACGGCGAAGACCCCGCCGAAGCCGAAGACGGCGGTCAGCAGCCCGAGGACGACCTGGCGGTTGCCCAGCGCCCGCAGCTCGTGCTTGACGCCGCCCTGGTGCTCCAGCGGCAGGCGCGGCACCAGCAGGGCGAGGGAGACCATCGCGACCAGCCCGATGAGGGTGACGACGACGAAGGTGGCCCGCCAGCCGAGCTGCTGGCCCAGCGCGGTGCCGCCGGGGACGCCGACGATGTTGGCGACGGTCAGCCCGAGGAACATGGTGGCCACCGCGCGGGCCGCCCGGCCCTCCTTGACCAGCCGCGCCGCGACCACGGCGCCGACGCCGAAGAAGGCGCCGTGCGGCAGTCCCGCCAGCACGCGTCCGGCCAGCAGGGTGGCGAAGCCGGGGGCGAGGGCGGAGGCGAGGTTGCCGAGGGTGAACAGTCCCATCAACAGCAGCAGCATCAGCTTGCGCGGGACGCGGGCGCCGACGGCGGTCAGCAGGGGTGCGCCGAGGACGACACCGAGGGCGTAGGCGGAGACGAGGTACCCCGCGGTCGGTACGGACGTGCCGAGATCGTCGGCGACGTTCGGCAGCAGGCCCATCATCACGAACTCGGTGGTGCCGATCCCGAAGGCGCCCACGGCGAGTGCGAGCAGAGCCAGAGGCATGCGGAAAGAACCTTTCGACGCGTAAGGACTGCGATGCGTTGCTGAGTGGTCACGTTGCTGAGCGGACACGGAGAGGCGGGCCGCCGTGACGGCCCGCCTCGGGGCGGCGCGCAGCCACCCCTTTATGTTTTGCCGTGCAACAAAGTCTCGCAGCCGGATGTTCCAGGGTGCAAAACGCGGCGTTACGCGCGGACGAACCCGGGCTCCCCTCAGTCCGTCAGGTCGATTTTGGCCGCGACGGGCAGGTGGTCGCTCCCGGTGGGGGGCAGCGTCCACGCCGAGACGGGGTCCGCGCCCTTCACCATGATCTGGTCGATCCGCGCCATCGGGAACGAGGCAGGCCAGCTGAAGCCGAAGCCGTTGCCCGCGGCGCCCTGCGCGGAGCGCAGCTGGGCCGTGATGGGGGCCAGGGCGCGGTCGTTCATGGTCCCGTTGAGGTCGCCGAGGAGGACGACCTTGCCGGCCGGGTCGTGGGAGATGGCCGCGCCGAGCGCGTCGGCGCTGCCGTCCCGCTGTCCGGCCGTGAAGCCCGCACGGAACTGCACGCGGACGGACGGCAGGTGCGCGGCGTAGACGGCCACCTTCCCCTTGGGTGTCGCGACGGTGGCGCGCATGGCGCGGGGCCAGCCGATCTTGAGGTCAACAGGCCGGGCGTCGCTCAGCGGGTACTTGCTCCAGATCCCGACCGTGCCGGTGAGCTTGTGGTACGGGTACGCCTTGCGCAGCCCCGTCCGGTAGACGCCGGCCTGCGCCGAGGAGACCTCCTCCAGCGCGACCACGTCGGCGCCGGAGGACGCCAGCGCCCGGGCGGTGCCCCGCGGGTCGGGGTTGTCCGCGTTGACGTTGTGGGTGACGACGGTGAGGTCCCCGGACGCCCCGGAGGTCTTGTCCCCGAACACCCCGCCGAACAGGTTCAGCCACACCAGCGTCGGCAGCACCAGCGCGATCAGCGCGGTGGTGGAGCGGCGCAGCAGGGCCAGGACGAGCAGCACGACGATCAGCACCCCGCCCCACGGCAGGAACGTCTCCCACAGGGAGCCCAGGTTGCCGATGGAGTTGGGGATCTCGGCGTGCAGGGAGAGCGCGAGCGCCAGGATCACGGCGACCGCCGCCAGGATCCAGCCGCGCCGCCACTTCCCCGGGCCCGACCACCCTCTCAGGACGCCGCGGCCCCGGTCGTCGGTGTGCCGTGAAAGCCGGGCGAGGAACCCCGTCCTGGAGTCGCCGTCCTCGCTGTACCTGGCCTCCGACGTGTACGCGCGCGCCATCCGCCGTCCTCACTTGCCTGTGCTGGTGCCCGATGAACCATAGGCGATTGCGGTTCTCATCAAGGTGAACCTCTCGGTCCGACCGCCGTTTCGCCCGAGTCCGTTCCCGCCGCCCGGAGACCGGTGTTCCGGTGCGGGTCTGCTGGGAGGACGAGAGGAGGCGGCCGTCGGGTTCCGGCAGGTGAGGGCGGATCAGTGGTTGTGACAGAACGCGCATATCGCTCCGGCCGCCGCCGGGCCCCTACCGGTGGCCGGAGGGGCGTGCCAGCATGGACAGCGGTTCCGGAGACGCCGTCAGGGCGCTTCGAGACGACATCCAGGAGACCCAGTCATGCCACAGACCCTTTACGGGGGAACCCGTAACCGTCGTGTGACCGTGCGCGACCTCGCACTCGCCAAGGAGCGGGGCGAGAGGTGGCCCATGCTCACCGCGTACGACGCGATGACCGCCTCCGTCTTCGACGAGGCGGGCATCCCGGTGCTGCTCGTCGGCGACTCGATGGGCAACTGCCACCTCGGCTACGAGACGACCGTACCCGTCACCATGGACGAGATCGCCATGCTCACGGCGGCCGTCGTACGGGGCACCAGCCGCGCCCTCGTCGTCGCCGACCTGCCGTTCGGCTCGTACCAGGAGGGCGAGGTCCAGGCGCTGCGCAGCGCCACCCGGCTGGTCAAGGAGGCCGGGGCCCAGGCCGTGAAGCTGGAGGGCGGCGAACGCTCGGCCGGCCAGATCGACCTGCTGGTGCGCTCCGGCATCCCGGTGATGGCCCACATCGGGCTGACCCCGCAGTCCGTGCACGCGATGGGCTACCGGGTGCAGGGCCGCGGCGAGGAGGCGGCGCAGCAGCTGCTGCGCGACGCCAAGGCCGTCCAGGACGCGGGGGCCTTCGCCGTGGTCATGGAGATGGTGCCCGCGCCCGTCGCCGCCGAGGTCACCCAGGCCCTGCACGTGCCGACCGTCGGAATCGGCGCCGGCCACGACTGCGACGCCCAGGTCCTGGTCTGGACCGATATGGCGGGCCTCACACCGGGCAGGCTCCCCCGCTTCGTGAAGCGGTACGCGGAGCTGCGCGGCGCCCTGGGCGAGGCCGCCCGCGCCTTCGCCGAGGACGTCACCTCGGGGGCCTTCCCGGCACCGGAGCACTCCTTCGAGTGACAAAGACCGGGCCCCGGTGACGGCGGGCCGGGCCCCGCGCACCCACCGGGGCCCGGCCCGCCGAGGAGCCGGGCACCCGCACCGACAGCGGGCCGACAGCCCCCGCGAGCGGGCTGTCGGCTCGCTGTCGGTCGGCTGTCGGTGGCGTCTGGCACATTGTCGGACATGACGCGAGAGAAGACGACGAACGCGGTCGAGGTCCGCGGACTGGTCAAACACTTCGGGGAGACGAAGGCCGTGGACGGCATCGACCTCGATGTGCGCGAGGGCACCGTGATGGGCGTGCTCGGTCCCAACGGTGCGGGCAAGACGACGCTCGTGAGGATGCTCTCCACCCTGCTGCCGCCCGACGCGGGCACGGCGAGGGTCGCCGGCTACGACGTGGTGCGCCAGCCCCGCCAGCTCCGCCGCACGATAGGCCTCACCGGGCAGTACGCCTCGGTCGACGAGAAGCTGTCGGGCTGGGAGAACCTCTACATGATCGGGCGCCTGCTCGATCTGCCCCGCTCGGAGGCCCGCAAGCGCGCCGACGAGCTGCTGGAGCGGTTCTCCCTCACCGAGGCGGCCCGGCGCCCCGCGAGCAAGTACAGCGGCGGTATGCGCCGCAGGCTCGACCTGGCGGCCTCCATGATCGGCCGCCCGAAGGTGCTGTACCTGGACGAGCCCACCACCGGCCTCGACCCGCGCACCCGCAACGAGGTGTGGGACGAGGTGAAGAACATCGTCGCCGACGGCAACACCGTGCTGCTCACCACGCAGTACATGGAGGAGGCCGAGCAGCTCGCCAGCGAGCTGACGGTCGTCGACCGGGGCCGGGTCATCGCCGAGGGGCGGGTGCCCGAGCTGAAGGCGAAGGTCGGCGGCCGCACGCTGGAGATCCGGCCGGCCGACCCGGGCGAGCTGGCCCGGATGGTCGGCGCCCTGGCCCAGTCGGGTCTGGACGGGATCGCGGGCGCGACGGCCAGCGAGGACGCGGGCGTGGTCAGCGTGCCCATCGTCAGCGACGAACAGCTGACGGCCGTGGTGGGCCTGCTGGGCGAGCGCGGCTTCGCCATCGCCGACATCGCCACCCATCTGCCCAGCCTGGACGAGGTGTTCCTGGCCCTCACCGGCCAGAAGGCCACCCACCAGGACGACGAGAACGAGCTCGAGGAGGTCGCGGCGTGAGCACCGCCACCGTCAAGACGCCCCGCGCCGAGGAGACCCGGATCCCGCCCGGCCGCACCCCGGCGCCGCAGAAGCCCGGAGCGGACGAGGGCCGTATCGGGCTGCGGGCCAACCTGCGGCACATCGGGGCGCTGGTCCGCCGCAACGCGCTCCAGATCAAGCAGGACCCCGAGTCGATGATGGACGCGCTGCTGATGCCCATCGTCTTCACGCTGCTGTTCGTCTACGTCTTCGGCGGCGCCATCGGCGGCCAGGGCGGCGGCCAGGGCCGGCAGCAGTACGTGCAGTATCTGATCCCCGGCATGATGGGCATGATGGGCATGTCCATCGCGATGGCCGTCGGCACGGGCATCAACGAGGACTTCCGCAAGGGCGTGATGGACCGCTTCCGGTCCATGCCGATCGCCCGCTCCTCGGTGCTGATCGCCAAATCCCTGGTCGAGGTCGGCCGCATGCTGGTGGCCATCGTCGTGCTGCTGACCGTGGGCTTCCTGTGCGGTTTCGAGATCCACGGGCACTGGCTGGGCATGCTCGGCGCCATCGGCCTGACCGCGCTGTTCGGGGCCTCGCTGTTGTGGATATTCATCCTGCTGGGTCTGACGATGAACACCGCGCAGGCGGTGCAGGGCGTCTCCTTCCTGGTGCTGATGCCGCTGCAGTTCGGCTCCTCGGTCTTCGTGCCGCCCGGCACGATGCCCGGCTGGCTGAAGGCGTTCACCGACGTCAACCCGCTCACGCACCTGGCCGACGCGGCCCGCGGCCTGATGCTGGGCCACGGCGGGATCGCCGGCCCGGTGATGTGGACGGTGATCTGGTCCGTCGGCCTGACGCTGGTGACGGCGCCGTTCGCCATCGCCAAGTTCCGCAGCAAGGTCTGACGCCGGGTGCGCAGGCGCGGCCCGTCACGCCTCCCGTACCAGGGCGACGGCCTCTTCCAGACGGAGGCCGTCGCCCGCGGCGTGGGCGGCGGCGAACGCCTCCTGTGGCAGCGCTTCGCGCACCGCCCGCTCGGCGGCCTGCCGCGACTCGCGCTCGACGGGGAGCGGGAAGCACCCCGGCGGCAGCCCCGTGAGGCTGTCGTAGGCGCCCAGCAGCCTGCCCGCCTCCTCGCCCCGGCCGAGCGCGGCCAGCGCCCGCGCCGCCGTCAGCAGTTGGCTGAGCGTCAGGTGCGGGGTGATCGCGTCCGCCATCAGGTCGCGGGTCTTGCCGATGGAGACCCGCACCTTGGCCAGCGCCTCGGCCGGCTCGCCCGAGACGAGGTACGTCCACGCCAGGATGCCCTGCACCATGCCCGCGAACAGCTGCGGCGCCCGGTCCTCGAACTCCGCCTCCAGCGGTTCCAGCAGCTCCCGGGCCCGCGCGGCCTCGCCCGTGCGGGTCAGGTGCACGGCCAGCTGGATCGCCGCGAAGTTGGGGCCGTCCCCGGGCAGGCGCTCGGCTTCCTCGGCCGCCTTCCGCAGCAGCCGCTCGCCCTCCGCTGCCTGCTCCGGGTCGTCCAGCTCCACCAGGACGGAGCCGAGCCGCGCCTTGAGGTAGGGCACCTGGCTGTGCGCGCCGAGCAGCTCGGCCCGCGCGATGGCCAGCCGGCAGTCCTCGGCGGCCTCGGCGAACCGGCCGCGGGCCGTGAGCGCCTCGGCCCGGCCCGAGAGCGCCTCGGCCTCGCCCCAGGCGTCCCCGACCCTGCGGAAGATCTCCAGGCTCTCGGCCGCGTCCGCCGCGGCCTGGTCCCAGGAGGCGGGACGGTCACTGGTGATCTTGGTCCGTAGCTGGAGCACATAGGCCAGCTCCCACTCGTAGCCCAGCCGGCGGCAGCCCTCCACCGCCGCGTCGGCGAGCCGTCGCAGCGCGTCGAAGCTGTCCGTCATCAGCCAGGCGAACAGCCACATGCAGCCGGGCAGCCGGCAGACCTGGGGCATGCCGGGGCTGTAGACGCGGGTGATGTTGCGCAGCTCGGCCTGCCGCTCGGGGCTCCGCAACTGCTCGATGCCCTCCTCGGCGTCCGTCAGCAGCATCAGCCGCACCCCGCGTCTGGCCTCCCACAGCAGTTCCTCGCTCATGGGCGGGGGCGACTGGGTGCACGACTCGTACAGCGGCGGCGCGGGGCGCACCGGCGAGGCGAAGGGGTCGGGCCCGAGGGCGAGGGACGCGGTGGCCCAGGTCTGCCTGTCGCCGCGGTGGCCGCGCAGCTGCCAGAACCAGTTCAGGGACAGCACCATGCAGAGCGCCTCGTGCTCGTCGCGGGCGGCCAGTGCCCGGCGCAGCGCCGTACGGAGGTTGTCGTGCTCGCGCTCCAGCCGCTCCAGCCACGCCGCCTGCCGCGGTCCGCGCAGCAGCGGGTCGGCGGTGCGGGCCAGTTCGCGGTAGGCCACCAGGTGGCGGCGCTCGGCCCGCTCCCGCTCGCCGGGGACCTCCTCCAGCTTCTCGGCGGCGTACTCGGCGACGGTCTCCAGCAGCCGGTAGCGCATGCCGCCGGTGTCCTCACCGGGTACGGCCGTCACCAGCGACTTGTCGACAAGGGAACCCAGCAGCGCGGCGATGCCGCCGCCCGCCTCCTCACCCGCCGGGTCGAGATCCGCGCAGACCTCCTCGGCCTGCTCCAGCGCGCAGCCGCCCGCGAAGACCGACAGCCGCCGCAGCACGGCCCGCTCCCGCTCACCCAGCAGCTCCCACGACCAGTCGACGACCGCGCGCAGCGTCTGCTGGCGGGGCAGCACGGTGCGGCTGCCGCTGGTCAGCAGGCGGAAGCGGTGGTCGAGCCGCTGGGCGAGCTGGCGGGGCGTGAGGGACCGCAGCCGCGCCGCCGCCAGCTCGATCGCCAGCGGCAGCCCGTCGAGGCGCCGGCAGATCTCCGCGCACGCCTCCGGGTCCTCGTCCGTGCTGAAGCCGGGGCGCGCCGAGGCGCCCCGGTCGGCCAGCAGCCGCAGCGCGACCGGATCGGGCAGCGGCCCGACGGGCCGCACCGACTCGCCGGGCACGCCCAGGGGTTCGCGGCTGGTGGCCAGCACGGTGACGCCGGGGCACTCCACCAGCAGCGTCTCGACGACCCGCGCCGCCGCGTCGATGAGGTGCTCGCAGTTGTCCAGCACCAGCAGCATGCGCCGGGCCGCGCAGTACTCGGCGAGCTGGGCCAGCGGATCGCCGGCGGCCGGGTCGGCCGCCGCGCGCAGCCCCTCGGCGGTGGAGCCGGTCAGCACGGTCTCCCGTCCGCCCAGCGCGGTGAGGACGGCCTCGGCCGTGGCCCGGTGGCCGTCCTGCTCGCGTACGGCGGCCAGTTCGACCACCCACACGCCGTCCTCCCACCCGGACCCGGGCCCGGCGCTCGCCCGGGCGGCGGCCTCCAGGGACAGCCGCGTCTTGCCCGCGCCGCCCGGCCCGGTGAGCGTCACCAGCCGCGCGGCACCCAGCTCCTTCCCCAGCACGCGGATCTCCTCCTCGCGCCCGACGAAGGAGGTCAGCCGGGCGCGCAGGGCACCGGGGGTGCCCACACCCGCCGGGACGCGCGGGGCTCCCCGGCCCACCGCACCACCCGGAGTACGCGGGGCGTCGGCGGCCCTCGGGGCGCCAGGGTGCCGGGGGTCCGCCGGGGCCGGGGCGGGGGCCTGGGCCGCCTTCGGAGTCGGGGCCGGAGCCGGCATCGGCATCGGCGTCGGCGTGTGGTGGGAGGGCGCCGGAGCGTGGTGGGAGGGGGACGGAGCGTGGTGGGAGGGGGACGGGGAGGAGGGGGCAGCGGGTGGGGTCGAGGGTGCGGATGGGGACGGGGGTGCGGGGTGGCCCCCGGACAGCAGTTCGGTGTGCAGGGCGCGGAGCTCGGCGCCGGGGTCGGTGCCGAGCCGCTCGGCGAGGCGGGCACGGATGTCCTCGTACGCGGCCAGGGCCTCGGCGGCACGGCCCGCGTCCCGCAGGGCGCGCAGCAGCAGGGCCTGGAGCGGTTCGTCCAGCGGGTGCTCGGCGGCCAGCTGCCGTACCGTCGGCAGCACGGCCTCGG
>NZ_VJOK01000001.1:2046262-2047049 GCF_013302895.1 Streptomyces albus subsp. chlorinus
CGGGCCGCGGCGCGGACGCCCGCGGCCCCTCCCCCGTCCGGCAGGTCGGCCAGCGCGGGGCCGCGCCACAGCGCGAGCGCCTCGTCGAGCAGGCGGGCGGCCGTGGCCGGGTCACCGCCGGCCAGCGCCGACGCGCCCTCGGCGGCCAGGCGCTCGAAGCGGAAGAAGTCGATGTCGTCGCGCTCGACGACCAGCCGGTAGCCGCCCTCCACGGAGGCGACCGCCTTCCGCCCCAGCGACCTGCGCAGCCGCCCCACGAGGGCCTGGAGCGCGGCCGTCTCGTCGGCGGGCGGATCCTCGTGCTCGGACCACACCGCGGCGGCCAGTTCCCCGGTGCGGACGGCGCGGCCTCCCGCCAGGGCGAGCGCGGTCAGCAGCGCGCGCAGCCGCGGCCCGCCCACGGACACGGGGGTGCCGTCCGCGCGGAGGGCTTGCGTGGTGCCCAGGATGCGATAGAGGTAGCGCACCCCCACATACTGCCACCGGGCATGCCGGTGCCCGACCTCGCCGGAAGCCCGGGCCGCCGGCCGTCGGTCCCCCTTACCGGTCACACACAGCGGCCCGATCGATTCCGTTTCTCCCTTTCCCCTGACTCATTCCTCCCGACTCATTCCTTCTGACTCACTCCCTCTGCCTCATTTCCTCTGGATTCCTCTGGATTCCTCTGGATTTCGACCCATTCGACGCCTTCGTCATCAGGCGCCGGTTTCCCTCTCTCCCGTGCGGGGCACCCGGCCGACGCACATACGGTCCGCCCATGGAGGTTCTCCGATGCCCGCTCGCGAGG
>NZ_VJOK01000001.1:2048048-2102983 GCF_013302895.1 Streptomyces albus subsp. chlorinus
GACGGTCCCGGGCGGCTGGCACACCCAGCGCTGCCCGGCCAGGTCGGCCGCGACCAGCGAGGCCCGCGCGGCCAGCGGATGGGCGGCGGGCAGCAGCACCTCGCAGTGGTCCTCGCCCAGCGCGGTCCTGCGCACCCCGTCGGGCGCGGGCATCGGCGCGATGTCCCAGTCGTGCGCCAGGGCCACGTCCACCTCGCCCCGGGCCACCAGCCCCACCGACAGGTGCGGGTCGACCTCCGTCATCCGCAGGTCCAGCTCCGGACGCCCGGCGGCGAGGCGGGCCAGGACGCCGGGCATCAGTCCGCGCGCCCCGCTCGGGAAGGCGGCCAGCCGCAGCCTGCCCGCCGGGCGGCCCCGGCGCTCCTCCAGCGCCACCTCGGCCTGCTCCGCGAGAGCGAGCATCCGGGCCGCCGTGCGCGCCAGCATCAGCGCGTCGTCCGTCAGCGCGATGCCGCGCCCCTGGCGCTCCAGCAGCGTGGTCCCGGTCTCCCGCTCCAGTTTGGCGATCTGCTGCGAGACGGCGGACGGGGTGTAGCCGAGCGCCTGGGCGGCGCCGCCCACCGAGCCGTGCGTGTGGACGGCGTGCAGGGCGCGCAGCCGGGACAGATCGAGCATGGTGCCGTACCTCGTCCTTCTCCGGGCCCCCGCGGGCAGCCCGGGGGCTTCCCGCGCGCGGCGACTGTTCAGTGTTGCTGCATCCCATCATGCACAAAGCCGTGCTGGTGCTGAACAGTCGGGGCGACGACGATCGTTCCATGCGTCTGCGTCCCCTCCACTTCGCCCTCGCCGTTCTGGTCGCCGCCGTCTGGGGCGTCAACTTCGTCGTCATCGAGATCGGGCTGCGGCACTTCCCGCCCCTGCTGTTCTCCGCGCTCCGCTTCCTCGTCGCGGCCCTCCCCGCCGTCTTCCTCGTCCGCCGCCCACGCGTCGCCCTCCGCTGGATCGTGGCGGTGGGACTGGTGCTCGGCGTCGCGAAGTTCGGACTGCTGTTCATCGGCATGCAACAGGGCATGCCCGCCGGACTCTCCTCCCTGGTGCTCCAGGTGCAGGCCGTCTTCACCGCCGTCTTCGCCGCCGCGACCCTGGGCGAACGGCTCGGCCGCATACGGCTGGCGGGCATGGCCGTCGCGCTCGCCGGGATCGCCGTCGCCGCCGTCGAACAGGGCACCTCGGGGCCGCTGGGCGCCTTCCTGACCGTCATCGCGGCCGCCGTCGCCTGGGGCGTCTCCAACGTGCTGACCCGCAAGGCCGCACCGCCCGACGCGCTCTCCTGGATGGTGTGGGTCAGCCTCGTCCCGCCCCTGCCGCTGTTCGCGCTCTCCCTGCTGTTCGAAGGCCCCTCGGCCGACCTCGCGGCCCTGCGCTCCCTGGACGCGGGCGGCCTGGCCACCCTCGGCTACGTCGCCTGGGTGACCACCTTGTTCGGCTTCGGCGCCTGGGGCTTCCTGCTGCGGCAGTACGACGCCACCGCGGTCGCGCCCTTCTCCCTGCTGGTGCCCGTCTTCGGCATGACGTCGGCCGCGCTCGTCCTGGGCGAGGGCATCACCGCGGTGGACGGGCTGGCCGCCGCGCTGCTGATCGGCGGCGTCACCCTCGTCTCCCTGGCGGGAGGACGCCGGCCGGCGCCCATCGGGGAGGGGAAGGAAGGACCGAAGGGGCACGAGGGGCCGGAGAGGCGAGAGGGGCCGGAGGGGCCGGAGGGGCCGGAGGGGCCGGACCGACCGGACCGACCGGACCGGCGGGGTGGCCAGGAACCCGAGGAGACCTCCTCCGTGCTGACCGGCTCCGGCTCACCGGGCTGAGGGAGCCCGGCGGGCTGGGAGCGCCCGCGAGCCGAGGGAGACGGCGGGCCGGGAGCGCCCGCGAGCCGAAGGAACCCACGAGCCGAGGGAGGCCGCGAACCGAAGGAACCCGCAGGGCGAAGGAACCCGCGCAGGGCGAAGGAGACCGCGAGCCGAAGGAGACCGACCGACCCGGCGATACGGGCCAAAGGTGCGCTCCCGGCCAACGACGCCAACATCCCGTACCGTGCGCGGGGTTCGCGGGTTCCGCCTCCTGCCGGTACGGTCTGGCTCCATGACCAGCGCATCCACCCATCCGGAGCACCACCGGATCAGCCCGGTCTTCCTCGGACTCGTCGCCCTCATGGCGGTCTCCGGCTGGGCCGTCTGGTACGGATGGGCGGAGGTCACCGGCTTCGCCGTGTTCGTCTTCGTCGTCTCCGGGTGGGTCGTCTCCCTGTGCCTGCACGAATACGCGCACGCGCGGTCCGCGCTCAGCGCGGGGGACGTCTCGGTCGGCGCCAAGGGCTATCTGACCCTCAACCCGCTGCACTACACCCATGCGGTGCTCAGCGTCGTACTGCCCGTGATCTTCGTGGTCCTCGGCGGCATCGGGCTGCCCGGCGGCGCCGTCTACATCGAACGCGGCCGCATCCGGGGCCGCTGGCGGCACAGCCTCGTCTCGGCATCGGGCCCGCTGGCGAACGCCCTGTTCGCGGCCGTCCTGACCGCGCCGTTCTGGCTGCACGGCATGGCCGACGTGCCCGTCGCCTTCCGCTGCGCCCTCGCCTTCCTCGCACTGCTCCAGGTGACGGCCGCCCTGCTGAACCTGCTGCCCGTGCCCGGGCTCGACGGCTACGGGGTGATCGAGCCGTGGCTGACACCGCGCGTGAGGCAGCAGGCCGAGCCCTTCGCCCCGTTCGGCCTGCTCCTCGTCTTCGGCTGCCTGTGGATCCCCCAGGTCAACGAGGTCTTCTGGCACGTCATCGACACCCTCCTGCGCGGCATGGGCGTCTCCGAGACCGAGACCTTCCTCGGCCTCGAGTACTTCCGCTTCTGGCAGGGCGAGCCCCAGAACGTGCTGCTGCCGTGAGGACCGCACCGGCCGGAGCCGCCGGGTCCGGACGACGGGAGCCGCCGGGTCCGGACGACGGGAGCCGCCGGGGGCCCGGACGGCGGGAGCCGCCGGGGGCCCGGACGGCGGGAGCCGCCGGGGGCCCGGACGGCGGGGAGAGCCGGACGCGGGAGGTCTACGCGGTGGCCCGGCGGCGGCGGTGGTAGTACCAGGCCATGTTGGAGGTCAGACCGGCCAGCAGGACCCAGACGATGCCGAGCCAACTGCCGTGCACGAAGGAGACCACGGCCGCGACGGCGGCCAGCAGGCAGATGACGGTCGCGTAGAGGGCGAGGCCCCTGGGGGCCCGGCTGGCGGGGGCTGGCATGGGTCAGGGCTCCAATGCGTGTGAGGTGTGCGCCGGCCATTGTCCCTCACCCCTCCTCACGGGCCTCCCGCCGGGCCGTACGGCGCCCGTACGCCACGTCCACGAGGGCCACCACCAGGGCGCCGGCCACGAAGCACAGCGCGGTGATCAGCCCGTAGTCGAGGGCCGTGGCCCAGTTGTGGCTGCCTGCCAGCCAGGCGAAGAAGACGGCGCCGACGGCGGCGATCCCGGCGGCCGAACCGATCCGCTGCCCCGTCTGGATGACGCCGCCCGCCGCCCCTCCCTGGGCGACGGGCACGGAACGCAGGGCAAGGGTCTGGTTGGGGGAGATCACCAGCCCCGAACCGAGCCCCGCGCACAGCATCGGTGCTGCCAGCGCCCAGCCGACCGCGCTGTTCTGCACCTCGTGCACGGCCAGGCTCGCGCCCCCGAGCCCGAGCAGCACCAGAGCCAGGCCGACGGCGATCAGGGGCCGGCCGACACGGGTGATGAAACGTCCGCCGACCGCGGCGGAGATCGCCGAGCCGACCGCGAAGGGGGTCAGCGTCAGCCCCGCCTGGAGCGCGCTGTAGCGCATCCCGTTCTGGAGGAAGAGGGTGAAGATGAAGAAGATCGTGGTGAACCCGGCGAAGTAGAGCAGTCCCAGCAGCGTCCCCAGCGAATAGGAGCGGTCCTGGAAGAGCCCGAGATCGACCAGGGGCGCCTTGCCGTGCCGCCGGAAGGAGCGTTCCCACCACACGAAGAGCACGATCAGCAGCACCCCGGCCGGCTCCAGCAGCCACTTGCCCTGGCCCTGCCACTGCCGCTCCTCCACCAAGGGCAGCATCACGGCGACGACGCCCGCGCCGAGCAGCAGCACCCCGACCGGGTCGAGGGACTCCCGGTGCCCGGTGTCGCGCTCCGCGCAGGCGTGCGGCACCAGGCGCAGGGCGAGGAGGAAGGCGAGGACACCGATCGGCAGGTTGACGAAGAAGACCCACCGCCACCCCTCGGCGGCTCCGAACCCCTGGATCAGCAGCCCGCCCAGCAGCGGGCCGACCGCCGTCGACAGCCCGATCGTGGAGCCGAGCATGCCGAACGCCCGGCCCCGCTCGGCACCGCGGAAGAGCTGCTGGATCATGCCGGAGATCTGCGGCATCACCAGCCCGCCGCCCACGCCCTGCACCAGCCGGGCGCCCACCAGCCAGCCGGCGCCCTGCGCGAAGCCGCACACGATGGAGGCGACGGTGAACAGGACGAGCCCGGCCAGGAACGCGGTACGCCGGCCCAGCGCGTCACCGATCCGCCCCGAGGGCACCAGCACCAGCCCGAACGTGAGGGCGTAGCCGGAGACGACCCAGGAGAGCGCGGACTCCGAGGCGCCGAGGCCCCGCTCGATGGCGGGGAGCGCGACGTTGACGATCGAGACGTCCAGCAGCGACATGAAGCCCACGAGGAGACACACCGACAGCGCCTTCCAGCGCCGCGGGTCGGGGGTGTACTCGTCGGTCGTGGTCCCGGTCCGCCCGGTGGCGGGTACGGGCTGTCCCATCCGTGCCTCCTGACGGGCGCGCCCTGTGGCCGTCACGGACCGCCCCGTGAGGGGCGGGATGTTCCCGGCCCGCATGTCCAAGGGCGCGGGGTGCCCGCGTCCCCGGCGTCCTACACGTCGAGGCCGACTGGTCCGCCGCAGGCGGCCCGTCCGTCACGGACGTCCCCTCATCATGGACGCCCGCACCACGGGCGTCCCGCAGGCCACGGCCCATGGACGCCCCGCGTGCCACGAACGGCCCGCATCACGCGGATGCGGGCCGGACGGCCTGGTCGTCCGTCACGGACGGCTCCCACGTCAGGCGTCGGATGTCAGGCGTCAGATGTCAGGCGTCAGGCATCGGGCGGGAGACGTCAGACATCGGGCGGGAGACGGCGGGCATCGGAGGGGAGACGTCGGGCATCGAACGGGAGACGTCGGGCATCGGGCGGGAGACGTCGCGCATCAGGCGTCGGACACCAGGTGCCAGGCGGTGGACACCAGGTGCCAGGCGGTGGACACCAGGCACCGAGCGCCACCTGCCCGCACCTCGCGTCGCGCGCCCTGGCCGCGTCAGGGGCCGGGCGGGGGTGCCTCACCGGTGGCTCTTGCGGGTGGACGCCGCACCAGCCGCGTCCCCGCCGGGCGCCTGCTCGGCCAGCCGGTCGGCCAGGGTGGCGACCTGGCGGCCCGAGAGCCGGGTCCGGCCCTCACCGAGAGTGACGACCAGGGCGACATCACCGTCCCCGGCGCCGGGCAGGCGGACGGCGGGCGACGTTGCCGCCGGGAGCCAGCAGCGGTCGGCCCGGCTCGGCGTCCCGCGCCTGCCGGGCGAACCGCCGCAGCTGGTCCATCGTCAGACGGGCGTCGTGCTGGATCTGCGGCAGCAGCACCGCGACGGCGTACCCCTTCCGCACGCCGACCGTGAAGAGGCGGGCCCGCTCCCCGCCGAGGCGGTATCCGCAGTCGACGAGGGCGCCGCGGGCCCGGGTCAGCGGCTCGTCCGGCCCGTCGGGCAACTCGCCCAGCACCGAGCCCCCCTCGACACGCGCGGCCTCGCCGCGGACGCCGGCCGCCCGCAGCGCGGCGCCGGGACGGTAGGCGACGGGACACTCCCGGCCGGCCGCGGCGGCCTTCTTCCGCAGGGCCGCCACACTCAGCCGCGGCGCGGGAGCCGCCGCCCGCTCCCCCCGGTGTCCGGCGTCACCACCGTGCGCCCCGTACCCGGAACAGGCCGCGAGCACAGCCGCGAACACGGCGGCGACCGTCAGGCCGCCGCCGGGGACCTTCCGCTCCCCCATCTTCCGTCTTCCGCTTTCCGTTCTCCGCCCCGCGCCCGCCACCGGTGCCCCCGCCCGAACCCGTCGGCTCGGACGCCGTCAGATGTCGGTGAGGCGGACGCCCGCGTGCGCCTTGTAGCGGCGGTTGACGGAGATGAGGTTGGCGACCAGCGACTCCACCTGGTGCGCGTTGCGCAGCCGCCCGGCGTAGACGCCCCGCATGCCGGGGATGCGGGCCGCCAGCGCCTGCACGATCTCGCAGTCGGCGCGCTTCTCACCCAGCACCATCACGTCCGTGGGGATCTCCTCCACCTCCGGGTCGGAGAGCAGGACGGCGGACAGGTGGTGGAAGGCGGCGGTCACCCGCGACTCGGGCAGCAGGGCGGCGGCCTGCTCGGCCGCGCTGCCCTCCTCGGGGACGAGCGCGTAGGCGCCCTTCTTGTCGAAACCGAGCGGATTGACGCAGTCCACCACGAGCTTGCCGGCCAACTCCTCCCGGAGCGCCTCGATCGTCCTGGCGTGCCCCTCCCACGGAACGGCGACGATGACGATGTCGGAACGGCGGGCGCACTCGGCGTTGTCCGCGCCCTCGACCCCGTGCCCGATCCCGGCAGCCGCCTGCTGGGCCCGCTCGGCGGCCCGGGAACCGATGACCACGGACATCCCGCCGCGCGCGAGCCGGTACGCCAGCCCCCGTCCCTGGTCCCCCGTCCCCCCGAGCACCCCGACGGTCATCCCCGACACGTCGGGCAGGTCCCAGGGGTCCTTCTTCGGAGCGGTGCTGCCTGCGGCGGCGGAAGAGGAATCAGCATTCATAGGCCGCATCCTGCCATCCCCTTGCAGGGAGCACTCGCGCGACCACCGGTGAAGGTGATCACTCCCGCCCACCCGCCCCGTTCACACAGGGCAACTTCCCCGCCACCTCGGCCATCGCCTCCTGAGCCAGCTTCCCGAACACCTTGTGGGCCTGGTCGGGGTTGTCGTTGAGGGGGGTGTCGCTGGCGCGCAGATCAAGCAGGTACCTGGTGACCGAACGGTCGACAGCGTTGGAGGAGCGGCGGCAGTCCAGCGCCGCGACGGCGCCACCCCGCCATGTGGCCACCTCATAGCGCCCCGGGTATTTCCGCGGTTTTTCCCGCGTGTTGTGGGACCGGATGGCTTCAGCCGGGGTGGTGGCGCCCACCGGGTCGTCCGGCTTCACCCAGTCTCCGGTAAGACTCACGGCGGGCTTGCCGTCCACGAAGTACCTGCACCCTTGCGAGGCAGCCCGCGGGCTTCCGAGCTCATCCAGTTGGTCCTCCCGTTTGACTTCGTGCCCTGGACCGAAAAGCATCGCGTAACTGCTCTTCGGTAAAGGCTGACCGCACAGAGTTTCGGGGATGCGGTATTCCCGTTGCGGCGATTCCCCACACGCTCCTACGGTCATGCCCACGCAGAGCAGCACAACCACCTTGGCGAGACTCCGACAGGCTCTCAAGACCCACCTACCCCGCCGGTGTCGGGCCCGCATGGGACCGGACCGTTCCCGCGCCGTCCTGGAACCCGGAAAGTCCGTCCCTTCCGGCTCCGGCCACCATGGCGTTCAGGGTGTGCCCCCGCAAACCGACCTCTCTCCCCAGGGTTTCGACCCAGTCCCGGTAAAAGTCCCTCGTGTCAACCTGGGATTGCGTGAATTCGTACCTGCCCTGCACCGCGCCCTTCTCGGCCTCTTGGGGAACGTCTCTTTTGATCTGCTCCATGATCGCGGTATTGAGATCCTCCTGGGCCCACCCCACCGGCGTGGACAGGAACGCCCCGCCCTGCCCGCTGCCAAGGTTTCCGGTCCCCAGCCCCACAAACCTGTTCACCCATTTACTGGCTTCGTCCGCAGATTTGTTGAAGTCCTCAGCTTCAGCCACCTTGTCGTCGTACAGCGCGTCCGCCTTGGCCTCGCTGAGGACACCCGAAACATAAGCCCCTCCGATGACAGCGTCTCCGACGTAATCCCGTACATCACTCGCGTCCGCGCCGGGCGGAAGATCGCGGATCACATCCTGGAGATGCTCGACCGTGTACATCTGCTGGGAAGCCTTCACGACCCCGTACCCATAAGGATCCCGGCCGACCTGGTTCAGGTATTCATGGAGTGCTCCCGGGTCGAACTTGGCGGGGTGGCCGCGTACCGGCAAGCGGTCGTCGCCGTAGGTCTCCCGTTGTACGTCCCCGGGATAGTCCGCGATCATCTCCGCGAGGGTGCGGCGGAAGCCGGCGAAGTCCTCGCCCTTGGCGATCGGTGAGACGTCGTCCTTGCCGGGCGTGTAGCCGAACACCCGCACCGCCTCCTCCATCACCCCCGCATTCGCGGCCGAATGCTTCGGGGAATCGACGGTCGCCACGGTGTCGGGCAGGCGGCCCGTGGCGCCTGCCTTCAGTGCTGCTTCGAAACCGTCCCGGGCGTCCTTGTCCAGCCTGTCGTCGGTGTCGTACACGTCGACGTCGACGATTTTCCAGTCGCGTTGCTTGACCAGGTACTCCATGCGGTCGTTCTTCTGCACCCCGTCCTTGTCGAGGTCCGCGTCCGAGGCGGGGTCCAGGTATCCGGCGGCGGTTTCCGGGTGTTTGGACATGATGGCGAGGAGGCCGTCGTACGGGTCGTTCTCGAAGGTGGCGCTCCTCATCTCGGGCAGTCCGCTGGTTGTGGAGACGCCCTTTCCGAAACCGGCGTGGTCCCAGATGTCGGGGTCTTTCTCCTCGGCCGCCCGGATGTCGTCGCCCAGGTCGTGGAGCATCTGCGGGGAGTATCCGTCCCCGTGCTTCATCAGGGTGACGAGGGTCTGATAGCCGCGGCCGTAGGAGGAGGCGTCTCCGACGCCGGTGGCGGGACGCAGGCTGTAGGACCACTCCGCGACTCCTGCTTTCCGCATGCCCGAGCGCCACTTGTCGTAGAACTCGCCGTCCCCGCTGTGCAGCCAAGCCGTGTACTTCTTCCCGTACTCGGCGGAACTGAGGGGGATCCTCTTGCCGTCGCCGTCCCGGAAGACGGGCACCCTGGTCGCCGTGGCGAGCGAGGTCGCCAGTGATTTCTCCAGGCCCAGGTACTGCTCCTGATGTCCTTTGTCGGTGCGGTACGCCAGCGCGTTCAGCTGGTTCGTCGCGTCGATCAGTCCGTCCGGTCCCAGGGAGTCGAGCATGGTGCGGGTGAAGTACGTGTCGTCGGCGTTCGCCCGCAGCATCACCTGGAGATCGTGGCGTTCCCGGGCGGTCAGGCCGCCGCCGTTCTTCAGGGAGTCGAGGCGCGCGGCGAGTTCGGCCGACCGCTGGGCGGCGTACTTCTCGACGTCCCCGACGGCCTTGCTGTTGAAGCCGCCCGACTCGCCCTTGCCGTCCTTGTCCGTCGCGGCGGCCTTGAGGGCGAGCATGTTCTCGTGGTCCACGTCCTCGACGTGCTGGACCGCTTTCTGGATGCGGCCGTTCCACTTGGCTTCGGCGTCCGCCCGGCCGGGATCGCGCAGGGCGCTCTGCGCTTCCTTGTCCGACAGGTCGCTGGTGTCGAGGTTGCATTTGCCGTACTCGTCGACCTTCATGCCGCCTTCGTGGACGGCCTGGTCGCGGACGTTCTTCAGGTGTTCCCTCGCCTTGACCAGCCGGCCGTGCGCGTCATCGAGTACTTCGGCGATCTTCGTCGCCTGCCGTTTCGACGCGGACAGTTCGTGGAGGGTGATGTCCGAGGACTTCCAGAAGGCGCCCGCCGACTCCCCCTTCCACCCGGTGAGCTTCTTCCGGACGTGGTCCCGGTAGTTGTCCCGCAGCGTGCCGCAGCGTTCGGCCATCGCCCGCCAGTTCTTGGCCGTCTCCGTGAGAGCGGACAAGTCGGCTTTCATGATGTCGTGGTAGGTCAGTCCCATGCCGGTCGCCCGCCCTCACAGGTCGTCGAGGCGGCTGCCGGCCGAGGGGGACGAGAGCCTGGCGAAGCCCCGGACGCGCTCGTACTCGAGTCCCTGGAAGGAGGTTTTGGTCGCGTTGAGGGCGTGCATCTCGCCCCGCAGCCGGTTGGCGGCCTTCTTCCACGCCTCGTCCCATCGCTCCAGGCAGAAGTCGAGCCCCTTCCTGGTGTCCCAGCCGCGCAGCTCCCCCGGGGTCGTGTTGCTGCTGCCGAAGACGCTCGTGGAGGCCATCACGGCCTGTCCGCCTTCGCGCACCACCGCCGGGCCCAGGTCCTTCTCGATGTATGCGGCGACGGCTCGCTTGTCGCCCGGTGTCACCGCGAGATCGCTCCGGTCCGCCCCTCCGGGACCGTGCGGTGCTCCGTCGAGTCGGGTGCGGGTCGGTTCCGCCGCGTGGGCTCGCTGTTCCTCGCGTGGCAAGGCTTCCCCCCTGGCCGTTCGGTGAACTGGTCCCCCGTGCTCGTTCGCACTGCGCACAGTGCGCGCATATGTGCGCACTGCGACGATGTGGCAGCTTATCGCGGTCACGCTCCGGGGAGTCAATCGGTGACGGGACCGTGCAGACCGCTCCCGCGCCGTCAGGCGGGATGGTGCCGGTGGCGTTGGCGGGCCGCTTCGTAGAGGACCGCTGTGGCGGCGTTGGCGGCGTTGAGGGAGCTGGCCGTGCCGTGCATGGGGATGCGGACGGTGCGGTCGCAGCGTTCGCGCCAGGCGTTGCTGAGGCCCTTCGTCTCGTTGCCGATCAGGAGGAGGGTGGGGCCCGTCAGGTCCGCGTCGAAGAGGAGGGTGTCGCCCTTCTCGTCGGTGCCGACGACGGTGACGGGGTGCTCGGCGGTGCGGGCCGCGAGCCAGGCGTCGACCTCGCGTGGGGCCGAGGTGCGGACGGTGGGGAGGGAGAAGAGCGAGCCGGTGCTGGCGCGCACCGCTTTGGGGTCGTACACGTCGGCGGCGTGGCCGGTGACGATCAGTCCGTCGGCGCCGAAGGCGTCCGCCGAGCGGATGAGGGTGCCGATGTTGCCGGGGCTGGTGGGGCGGTCGAAGAGGACGCCGAGGAAGGCGGGGCCGACCGGGATGCGGGACAGGTCGTCGTCGGGCAGGCGGACGACAGCGAGCAACTCGGTGTCGCCGTCCTCGCGTTCGCTCAGCTCCGCGAGGAGTTCCGGTGCCATGGCGACGCGCTCACCGGCCACGTGCGGCGCGTCCAGGAGACCGCGCGCCCAGTCCGAGAGCCGGCGGCCCTCCGCGTACAGCAGGGCGCTCACCGGCCAGCCGTTCTCGACGGCCAGGGTGACGGGCCGGACGCCCTGGACGAGGAACTCGCCGGCCCGCTGCCGTTTGGTGCGGTTCGTCAGGAGGGCCTGCCACTGCTGGAAGCGGGCGTTGCGCGTGGTGACCCGCTGGAATGTGCGCATGCGGCCGAGCCTAGCCGCGGGGCCGTACGCCGCGGCGGGCGGTGCCGGCCCCGTTCCGTACAGGGGAGGGGTGAGGAGGGAGGGGAACGGGAGACCTCTCCGGCGCGGCCGGCACCCGCGCCCACACGGGGGGCACCCTCACGCCCCGCCCGGCCGGCGCCCTCACGCCCGGGCCTCACCCGTCAGTTCGGCGACCGGGACGCGGCGGAAGGTGAGCGTCTCGTAGGCGCTGGCGTCGCCGGTCTCGTAGAGGAGGCCGACGGTGTGCTCGTCCACCCGGACGAGGTCGGAGTAGGCGGCCCGCCGCTCGTCCACCACGTGGGCCTCGCGCCAGGTGGCCCCGCCGTCCGTGCTGGCCCGTACGGACATGCGGTGCCGGGTCTCGGGGTGGGAGGGGGCGGAGAAGAGGAGGACGTCGGGGTCGCGCAGTTGGAGGACGCTGCCCTGGACGACCGGGGTGGTGAGGTGCTCCTGCGGGGCGAAGGGCGCGGTGAGGGTCTCCGCGCCGTCGGCGGAGCGGGCGTCGGCGCGGTGCGCGGGGGCGTCGGAGTCGTTGCGGGTGTTGAGGTAGACGGTGCCGTCGGGCAGTTCGGTGGCCGTGGTCTCGTTGACGTTCACCCAGCCGTCGGGGTTGTCGTCGACATAGCCGATGCGCCAGGTGGTGCCGCCGTCGTCGCTGAGGAGGACGTGCCCGCCGTTGTAGCGGCCCTCGGTGCCGTCGTCACCGGGGAAGACGGGCGGCGTGGAGTGGTTGGCCGGGACGACGACGCGGCCGGGGCCGTGGGCGTGGTCCACGGAGAGCTGGAGCGCGTGGCCCGGGGTGGTGGCGTACCAGCGCCAGGCGGGGTCCTTGGCGGTGCCGGTGATCTCGCGCGGCTCGCTCCAGGTGACGCCGTGGTCGTCGCTGTGCTGGACCCAGACGCGGCGGCCGTCCTCGGTGGCGATCTCGCCGCGGCGGATGCGGTCCTCCGCGGCGAAGGCCGCCGCCCGGACGAAGACGAGGAGGACGCGGCCGTCCGCCAGGGTGACGGGTGCCGGGTTGCCCGCGGTGCCCTTGCCGTTGGTGGCGACGGCCGCCGCAGGTCCCCAGGTACGGCCGCCGTCCTGGGAGCGTCTGAGGACGATGTCGATGTTCCCGCTGTCGGCGGTGGAGTCGACGCGCCCTTCGGCGAAGGCGAGGAGGGTGCCGTCAGCCGCGCGGACGAGGGCGGGGATGCGGAAGCCGGCGTAGCCGTCGGTGCCGGCGCGGAACGGTACGGAACTCTCGTACGGCATGGAGCGGCTCCAACTGCCAGAGGTAGGACGTCCCTTGTCCGGCGAACGGTAGGCAGGTGCGGGGGACCCGTCAAGGCGGGGGCCGTCGGGCCCCGAGCGGGGGCCGTCGAGCCTCGGCCGGGGGGCCGTCGGGCCGCGGGGGCGGTCCCGCGGCGCTCCCCGGAGTGGTGGGAGAGCGGAGAAGACGGGGGCACAAAGCGGCGGGGTATGTGGGGTGTCTGCACCTCGGGAAACGGGCTGTGGAGATTTTGGGACGGCCGGGCCCTCAAGTGGCGGGCGGCTGCGGTCGCGTGTTCTGCTCTTCGGGCAGTCACGCGGAACCACCGCTACCGGTTCCGGATGTGCCCGGTTTTCCGGGCCTGTCCGGGCCCGACTGATGAGCGCCCCGATCGGTTTTTCGTGCCGCCTGGGGCGATTCCCCCTCATAAACCCAGAAGCAATGAAGGGAAACGCATTCATGCGTCACCACATCGAGACCGCCGAGCTTGCCGACGCCGAGCTGGACGCCGTTTCCGGCGGCATCGCCAGCGAGGCCCTGGGCGCTGCCACCTCGACCGTCGACGGCGTCGAGGGCCTGGTCGGCAACACCGTGAACGGTGTCAGCACGGACGGTCTGCCCGGCGTCAGCGTCGCACTCGGCGCCCAGTCCTGAAACAATCGGTGTCATTGACTGACACCTTTTCCGCGCCCTGCCGCAACCGCTCACCTTTCCGGTAGGGCGAGCGCGGAGCATAAGCCCCGGACTTCGTTCCGGGGCTTATGTGTTACGGTCATGCGCCGTTCCCCGACGGCGGTGCAGAAAATGCAGTGAAGGACTTGTGACGTGGAGTTCCGGCAAAAGGCGCTCGCGAAGTTGCAGTCGCCCGAAGAACTCGACGTTCCGGTGCGTTTCGCTCGCCCCCAGGGTTTGCTGGTTCTTGTGGTGACGCTCGTCGTGATGGCGGCGGGCGGCGTATGGGCGGTCACCGGGACGGTGTCCACGAAGCTGGCCGCACCCGGCGTCCTCACACACGAGGACGGCAGCTACCTGCTGCAGAGCCCGGTCGCGGGACAGGTGACCTCCGTCCATGTGAGGGAGGGTCAGTCAGTACGCGCGGACGCCCCAGTGGTGAGCGTCCGCACACGGCAGGGGGTGCGGGCCGTGCGGACGGTCGCGCGGGGGAGGGTCACCTCGCTGGCGGCCAGGATCGGTTCGGTCGTCACCACCGGCGCGGACGTGGCGATCGTCGAGCGCGTCAAGGGCGCCGGCGACCCGCTCGTGGCGATGCTCTACGTGCCGGCCGACAAGGGGGCGGCGGTCCCGGTGGGCGCCGCCGTGGACCTGCGCGTCACCTCCGTGCCGTCGGACCGGTTCGGGCTGCTGCGCGGCACGGTCGAGTCCGTCGGCCGCACCCCGCGCACCGAGGAGCAGATCAGCGGTTTTCTGGGAGACAGGACGTTGGCGCAGCGGTTCACCCGGCAGGGCAAACCCCTAGCCGTGCTGGTGTCGTTGAAGCGGTCCCCGGCGACCAGGTCCGGGTACGCGTGGTCCCGCGAGGACGGGCCGCCCTTCCGGCTCGACTCCGCGACGCAGGTGAGCGGTGCCGTGCACCTGGCCGCGCAGCGTCCCGTCGACTGGCTGCTGCCGTGACGGCGCCCGCGCCCCGGCCGCGCCAGGACCGCCGCAGGCAGCACCGGGCCCGGCCGCCCGCCGCGGGGCGCAGGGCCCGCACCCCGGCGGCGGAACCCGGCAGGCGGCGGCCCCGAACCGTCCGTACGCCCACGGTCCTCCAGATGGAGGCCGTCGAGTGCGGGGCCGCCGCGCTCGCGATGGTGCTGGGCCACTACGGGCGCCATGTGCCGCTGGAGGAGCTGCGCATCGCGTGCGGCGTCTCGCGGGACGGCTCGCGGGCCAGCAGCCTGCTGAAGGCGGCGCGGGGCTACGGGCTGACGGCCAAGGGCATGCAGATGGAGCCCGAGGCGCTGGCCGGGGTGCGGGCACCGGCCGTGCTGTTCTGGGAGTTCAACCACTATGTGGTCTTCGAGGGGACGGGCCGCCGCCTCGGCCGCCGCGGGGTGCACATCAACGACCCGGCGAGCGGGCGCAGGTTCGTGCCCATGGAGGAGTTCGACACCTCGTTCACCGGTGTGGTGCTGACCTTCGCGCCGGGCGACACCTTCCGCGAGGGCGGCCGCAGGCCGGGCGTCCTGGCGGCCCTGCCCGCGCGGCTGCGCGGCACCTCGGGGGCGATGGCGGCGGCACTGGTGGCCAGCGTGCTGCTGGTGGTCGTCGGCGCGGCCGTGCCCGCGCTGAGCCGCACCTACATCGACACCTTCGTCTTCGGGGCGCGGGACTCGCTGCTGGGGGTGCTGTTCGCCGCGATGGGGGCCGCCGTGGTGCTCACGGCCGTACTGACCGCGCTCCAGCAGGGCAATCTGCTGCGGGCGCGGCTCATCTCCTCCACGCTGAGCAGCGCCCGCTTCCTCGGGCACCTGCTGCGGCTGCCGGTGACGTTCTTCGCGCAGCGCAGCCCGGCCGACCTCGTCCAGCGCCTCCAGTCCAACGACACGGTCGCCGAGACCCTGGCCCGGGACCTGGCGGCGGCGGGCGTGGACGCGGTGGTCGTGGTCGCCTACGCGGTGCTGCTGTGGACGTACGACCCGCAACTGACCCTCGTCGGGGTGGGCATCGCCCTGCTGAACGTGGTGGCGATGCGGGTGGTGATCCGGCTGCGGGCCACGGGGACGCAGAGGCTGCGCGCCGACCGGGCCCGGCTCACCAACACCTCCTACAGCGGGCTCCAGCTGATCGAGACGATGAAGGCCACCGGCGGCGAGGCGGGCTACTTCCGGCGTTGGGCCGGCCAGCACGCCACCACCCTGGAGGTGCAGCAGCGGCTCGGGGTGCCCAGCGCGGCGCTGGCGGTGGTCGCGCCGACGCTGGCCTCGCTCAACAGCGCGGTGATCCTGCTGGTCGGCGGGACGCGCGCGGTGGAGGGCGCCATCACGGCGGGGCTGCTGGTCGCCTTCCAGGCGCTGGTCACCAGCTTCACCGCACCGCTGACGCGGCTGAACTCGGTGGCGGGCCGCATCCAGGACTTCGCCGCGGACGTCACCCGCCTCAAGGACGTCGAGGCGTTCCCCGCCGACCCGCTGCACACCCGCCCCGAACCGGCCGCGGGCGCCCGGCGGCTGGCCGGGCACGTGACGCTGGAGAACGTCACCTTCGGCTACAACCCGCTCGACGCGCCGCTGCTGACGGGGCTCTCGCTGACCGTGGGGCCGGGCCGGCAGGTGGCGCTCGTGGGCGGCTCCGGCAGCGGCAAGTCCACCGTCTCGCGGCTGCTGGCAGGCCTGTACACGCCGTGGGAGGGCGTCATCCGGATCGACGGGCGGCGGCTGGAGGACCTGCCGCGCGGGGCGCTGGCCGCCTCCGTCTCCTTCGTCGACCAGGACGTGTTCCTCTTCGAGGGGACGGTGCGCGACAACGTGGCGCTGTGGGACCCGTCCGTCCCCGACGAGGCCGTCGAGGCGGCGCTGCGGGACGCGGCCGTGTACGAGGATGTGGCCCGGCGGCCCGGCGGCCCGCACAGCCGCGTCGAGCAGGACGGCCGCAACTTCTCCGGGGGCCAGCGGCAGCGCCTGGAGATCGCCCGCGCGCTGGTGCGCGAGCCGAGCATCCTCGTCCTGGACGAGGTGACCAGCGCGCTGGACGCCGAGACCGAGGCCGTCATCATCGACAACCTGCGCCGGCGCGGCTGCGCCTGCGTGGTGATCGCGCACCGGCTGAGCACCGTACGGGACAGCGACGAGATCGTGGTGCTGGACCGGGGCACCGTCGTGGAGCGGGGCCGGCACGAACACCTGCTCGCCGCCGGCGGGGCGTACGCGCGACTCGTCAAGGAGCACTGAGGTACGCAGGTGACATACGCGCAGCAGACCGGCCGGACGGTCTCCCCGGCCGGCGATGTGGTGGCCGTCCATCTCGGCGCGCTGGGCGAGGCGGTGGCGCACACGCCCGGCACCGGCATGTCGCTGGAGGGCCCGCACGTGCTGTGGCTGGTGGCCGAGGGCGCCATGGACGTGTTCGCGGTGGACGCCACCGGCGCCGGGAGCTGGCACTTCCTGGGCCGGCTGGAGCCGGGCACCCTGCTGCTGGGCCCGGTCGAGGGGCCGCGGCACACGCTGGTGGGGCGGCCGGTGCGCGGCGGCGTGGTGCGCCGGATTCCGCTGTGGGAGCTGCCCGCGGGGCAGCCGGGGCAGCGGTACGGCGACGGCTGGGGCGCGTACGACGGCTGGGACACCTACGCCGGACAGTGGGTCCAAGGGGCGCACGGCACCGTGCCCGGACCGCTGGAGGACGCCTTCGCGCGCGGCGTCGGCCGCGGCCTGCGGGTGCTGTTCGAGGCGCCGCTGGACGGCCGGCCGCGGCGGCCCGGGCAGCCCGTGGAGGAGGGCCCGGCCGCCGACGAGGACATCCTGTGGATGCCCGTCGCGCCCGGCGGCGTGCGCTACGGCACCGGCGGCGCCCTGCTGCTCGACCGGGCCATGTGGCAGCACATGGTGGACCAGCTCGCGCGGCTGCTGTTCACCCTCGACCGCTGGATCGAACGGCTGGAGCGCGCCCACGAGGACCGTACGGCGGCGGGCATCGAGGCCGGCCAGGCCGTGCGCGAGGAGGCCGACCAGGCGCTGCTCGCCTCGCTCGGCACGGGTGCGCGGCAGCAGGCCCCGGCAGGCGGCGCGGACGCGCACGACGCCACGGTGGCCGTCTGCCGCGCCGTCGCCGAGGCGGCCGGCGTGACCTTGCGGGTGCCGCCGCAGGGCCCGGACCCGCACGAGCGGGTGGACCCCGTCGAGCGGCTGGCGCGCGCCTCCCGGCTGCGCACCCGGCCGGTGAAGCTGGCGGGGGCCTGGTGGAAGCGCGACTGCGGTCCGCTGGTGGGGTACCGGGCGGCGAGCGGCGCGCCCGTCGCGCTGCTGTGGCGGCGCGGCCGGTACGAGGCGGTGCAGCCGGGCAGCGGCAGCCGCTGGCGCGTCGGGGCCCGGAACGCGGCGACGTTCTCCTCCCGCGCCGTGATGTTCTACCGGCCGCTGCCCGACGAACCGCTGTCAGCGCCGGGGCTGCTGCGCTTCGCGCTGCGCGGCGCCCGCGGCGACCTGCTCACCCTCCTGCTGTGCGGGCTCGTCGCCGTGGGGCTGGGCGCCCTGGTGCCGGTCGCCACCGGCCAGGTGCTGGGCGTGTACGTGCCCAACGCCGAGCAGGGGCTCATCGCGCAGGCCGCGGCGGCGCTGGTGGGCACCACGGCCGTCGCCGCGGCGTTCGGGCTGATGCAGAACACCGCGCTGCTGCGGCTGGAGGGCCGGATCGAAGCCGCGCTGCAACCCGCCGTCTGGGACCGGCTGCTGCGCCTGCCGACCCGGTTCTTCGCGGGGCGCTCCACCGGGGAGCTGGCCGGCGCGGCGATGGGGGTGAGCACGATCCGCCGCGTGCTGTCGGGCATCAGTTCCGTCGTCGTCCAGTCGAGCACGGTGGCGGCGGTCAACCTGGTGCTGCTGCTGGTCTGCAGCGTGCCGCTGGCGCTGGCCGCGCTGGGCGTGCTGGCCGTCGTCGCCACCGTCTTCGCGGCGCTGGGGGTGTGGCAACTGCGCTGGCAGCGGCGCCTGGTGGCGCTCAACAACAAGCTGGGCAACCAGGCGTTCCAGACGCTGCGCGGGCTGCCGAAGCTGCGGGTCGCGGCGGCCGAGTCGTTCGCGTACGCGGCCTGGGCCAAGGACTTCGCCCGCAGCCGCGAACTCCAGCGGCGGGCGGGCCGCATCCGCAACCTCAGCACCGTCGTCAACGCCGTCTACCTGCCGCTGGCCATGCTGCTGCTGTTCGTCCTGCTGGCCGGCCCGGCCCGGGGCGCCCTGGCGCCCAGCGGGTTCCTCACCTTCACCACGGCCATGACGATGATGCTCACGGCCGTCACCCAGCTGACCAACTCGCTGCTCTCGGCGGCGGCGGTGCTGCCCCTGTACGAGCAGCTCAAGCCGGTCCTGGAGGAGCCGCCCGAGGTACGCGACGGCAGCGTGCGGCCCGGCACCCTCACGGGTGCCGTCGAGGCCCGGGAGGTGACGTTCCGCTACGGCGAGGACGGGCCGCTCGTCCTGGACGGGGTCTCCTTCCGCGCCGAGCCCGGGGAGTTCGTGGCGATCGTCGGGGAGAGCGGCTGCGGCAAGTCGACACTGCTGCGGCTGCTGATCGGCTTCGAGAGGCCCGTGTCCGGCGAGATCCGCTACGACGGGCAGGACCTCGCGGCCCTCGACCAGGCGGAGGTGCGCCGCCAGTGCGGGGTGGTGTTGCAGCACGCGCAGCCCTTCACCGGCTCGATCCTGGAGTGCATCTGCGGCGCCGAGACCTACCCGCTGGAAGAGGTGTGGGAGGCGGCGCGGATGGCGGGCGTCGCCGACGACATCAAGGCGATGCCCATGGGTCTGCACACCATGCTCTCGGACGGCGGCGGCACCGTCTCCGGCGGACAGCGCCAGCGGCTGATGATCGCCCAGGCCCTGGTGCGGCGCCCGAGGATCCTCTTCTTCGACGAGGCGACCAGCGCGCTGGACAACGAGACCCAGCGGGTGGTGGCCCGCAGCACCCGGGAGTTGCGGGCCACCCGGGTGGTGATCGCCCACCGGCTGTCCACCGTGCTGGACGCGGACCGCGTCCTGGTCATGTCCCGGGGCCGGATCGTCCAGGAAGGCCCGCCCTCGGTCCTCCTCGCCGACCGCACCGGCCCTTTCCACCACCTGGTACGCCGTCAGCGGATGGAGCCGGGCGAGCGGGTCTGAAGCGTCACCGATGCCGCCGGACTCCGGCGGAAAGGAAGGGGTCCCGCGCCGCAGCGTGACCGTATCGTAGGCAGAAACGCTCAAACGAAAGGGTTGCCGCCGTGCGCGAGGGGGCCGCCGCCAGGCGGGAGAGGGTGCTGGAAGCGGTCCGTACGCGGGGGGAGGTGCGGGTCACCGCGCTGGCGCGGGAACTGGGCGTGTCGGTCGTCACCCTGCGCCGCGACGTGGAAGAGCTGGCCCGGCGCGGGGAGTTGCGCCGCGGGCACGGGGTGGCGCGCTCCCTCTCCCCGGTGGCGGAGCGGCCCCGCACACCGGGGCTGGACGCCTCCGCGCCCTCGGTGGGGCTGGTCGTCCCGGAGCACCACTCCTCCCTGTTCGAGGCGGTGGGCGGCGCCCGTACCGTCCTGGAGGCGGCCGGGGTGCGCATGGCGCTGCACATCGCCGGGCACCACCCGGGCGCCGAGCGGGAGACGGCTCGCCAGGCGGTGGAGCAGGGCGCCGTCGGCCTGCTCGTCGCACCGCGCGGGCGCACCGCCGGCGCGCCCGCACTGGACGAGAAGTGGCCGGCCGGGCTCGCCGTCCCCGCCGTGCTGATGGAGCACCGGCCGGCGCCCGGGTCCCCGCTGCAGGCGTACGACTCCGTGTGCGGCGACCACGCGTACGGGGCGCGGTTGGCGCTCGACCACCTGGTCTCCCTGGGGCACCGGCGCATCGTACTGGCGGCCCGTGACGACAGTCCGACGGCCCGCACACTGCGGGCGGCGTTCGCGCGGATCGCCCGGGAGCGGCCTCGGATCGAGGAGGGGGCGGTCGTCCTGACCGCGGGCCCTTCCGCGGCCCCGGAGCCCGGTCCGACGCGGACGCCGGAGACGGGCGGCGGCCCGGCGGGCCTGGTGGACCTGGTGGACCTGGAGAACCTGGCATCGGTGCTGCGCGAGCGCGGTGCGACCGCCGCCGTGCTGCACCCGGACGTGGACGCGCTCATGCTGGTGCAGCAGTTGCGCGCGGGCGGGGTGCGGGTGCCGGAGGACTGCTCGGTGGTGGCCTACGGCGACGCGGTGGCCGCGCTGGGCAGCCCGCCGCTGACGGCGGTCGCCCCGCCGAAGGAGGAGGTCGGCCGGGCGGCGGCCGAACTGCTGCTGCGGCGCCTGCGCCATCCCGGCGACGCGGCCCCGGAGGCGGTACGTCGTATCGAACTGCTGCCCAGGCTCGTGGTGCGGGGCTCCGCGGTGGAGGCACCGGCGGGGTGACCCGGGAACGCGGAGAGGCGTGCGATGCCTCGGCCAACCCTTGGGCCCGCACGCTCGTTTGAGCGTTTCATTTTCCCCTGATCGCTCCATTGACCCCTCGCGTGCGAGCGATCAGGATGCCGGTGTTCCCTCCTCTTCCGAAGGAGGCATCCGCCGTGCCCCGCCCCGCCTTCCGCGCTCTCCGCACCCTCCGCGCCCTCCTGGCCGCGCTCGCCGTACTGCCGCTGCTGGTGGCCGCCGCCTGCGGCGGAGGCGGCACCGGCGCCCGGGAGACGGGCGACGACCGCGTCCACCTCACCTTCTGGTCCGCCCTGCGCGGCAGCCAGGAGGTCGTGGACGCCTACAACCGCGGCCAGGCGCGCGTCCACGTGGACTTCGAGCAGGTGCCCTCCGGCCAGCAGGGCGGGTACGCGAAGCTGAGCAACGCGGCCCGCGCGGGCAACGCGCCGGACGTCGCCACGATCGAATACCCGCAGGTACCCGGTTTCGCCATCGACGGGGTGATCCGCGACCTCACACCGCTGGTCGGCGAGCGGCTGCGCGACCAACTGCTGCCGCGGGCACTCGCGCTGACGACGTTCGAGGGGCGCGTCTTCAGCGTGCCGATGGACATCGAGCCGATGGTCTTCCTCTACCGCCGCGACCTGTTCGCCAGGCACCACCTCCGACTCCCCCGCACCTGGGCCCGGTTCGAGGAGACGGCGCGCCGCATCAAGCGGGCGGCGCCCGGCGCGCGCATCGCCACCTTCCCCACCGACGGCGGGCACCACCTGGCGGGGCTGGCCTGGCAGGCGGGCGCCCGGTGGTTCGACACCGCCGGCCGCACCTGGACCGTGTCGATGACGGACGGTCCCACCCGCAAGGTGGCCGCGTACTGGCAGCGGCTGATCGACGAGGAGCTGGTCTTCCTCAACCCCGTGGACACCCAGGCGGGTTCGGCGCAGATCGGCCGGGGCGAGGTCTTCGGCAAGCTGACCGGCGCCTGGGACGCGGGCGGGATGATGGCCGCCCAGCCCGGCCAGAGGGGCAGGTGGGGTGTGGCGCCGCTGCCCCGGTGGGACCCCGCGCACCCCCGGGTGGGCACGCACGGCGGTTCGACGTTCGCCGTCACCAAGGACAGCCGCCACCCGCGGGCGGCCATGGACTTCATCGAGTGGCAGGTCTCCAGCCCGCAGGCGCTCAGGGCCCGGCTCTCCAGCGGCGTCAGCAGCCAGTACCCGGCGGCCACGGACCTGGTGGCGGTGGCACGCGAGGCCATGGACACCCGCTACTTCGCGGGCCAGGACATCTACGCCCTCTTCCGGCGCGAGGCCGCCCACATCTCGCGGGGCTGGACATGGGGGCCGCGGATGACGGCCACCCTCAAGACGGTGCAGACGGGGCTGGCCCGGGCCGGCGACGGGGAGGGCACCGTGCTGGGCGCCCTCGATCAGGCCCAGCGCTCGGCACTTCCGGATCTCAGATCTCTCGGACTCTCCGTGCGTGCGGGGCCGCGGTGACCGCCGCCCCCGGCCCGGCCGCGTCGCCGGGTGCCGCCTCCCCGGGTATCTCGTCGCCGGGTGCCGCCTCCCCGGGGGCCGTGCCCGGCTCCCGTACGGGCCGGACGGTGCTTCCCGGCCGTGCGGCCGGGGCGAAGGGCGCGACGAGAAGCACCGGCAACACGGCGCGGCGGCGCGCGGCGGGGGCGTGCACGATGCTGATGGCACCGTTCTTCGCCCTGCTCGTCCTGGTCTTCCTCGTACCGGTGGGCGCCGCGGTCCGGCTGAGCCTCTTCAGCGACGACCAGCCCGGACTCGGCTTCGGCCCGGAGCGCACCGTCTTCGCCGGTTCACGCAACTACGAGGCCGTGCTGACCGACCCGACGTTCCTGACGGGCATGGGCACCACGGCCCTCTACTGTCTGGTCCACATTCCCCTGGTCGTGGTACTGGCACTCGTGCTGGCGCTGCTGCTCGACTCGGGCGCGGCGCGGCTGCGGCGCACCGCGCAGCTCTCGCTGTTCCTGCCGCACGCGGTGCCCGGCATCATCGCCGCCGTCATCTGGCTCTACCTCTACACGCCGGGGCTGAGCCCCGTCGTCGAAGTCCTCCGCGACGCCGGCGTCACGGTGGACCCGCTCGGGGTGGACACCGTGCTGCCCTCCGTCGTCAACATCGCGCTGTGGAGCAGTCTCGGCTACAACGTCGTCATCTTCTACGCCGCCCTCCAGGCCGTGCCGCGCGAACTGACGGAGGCGGCCCTCGTGGACGGCGCGGGTCCGGTGCGCACGGCGCTGCGGGTCAAGGTGCCGCTGGTGCGCGGGGCGGTCGTGATGGTCGTGATGTTCACCCTGATCTGGTCGCTCCAGCTGTTCACCGAACCGATGCTGCTGAGCCAGGCCACCCCGGTCGTCGGCGACCGCTACACCCCGGCCATGTACCTCTACGACGCCGCCTTCACCCGCGACAACCACGGCCTGGCCGCCGCGGCCTCGGTGGTGCTGCTCGCCGTCACCCTCGCGCTGTCCTACGGGCTGGGCCGGTGGAGCAACCGCACGGCCCGGGGCGGCGGTCCGGTCGGGGAGGGTTCCCGGTGAGCGCCCGGCGCGCCCCGGTCCGGCCGCGCGCGGCACGCCCCCGGCTGCTGGGGCGGGCCGCCGTCAACGCCGTCGTCGGCCTGTCCGCCCTCTACACCCTGCTGCCGGTGCTGTGGCTGCTGCCGGCCGCCGCCAAGAGACGGGACGCCCTCTTCCGGAGCGACCTGCTGTCACCAAGGGACTTCTCCCTTGCCGGGAACCTCGCGGCGCTCTTCTCCCTGGAGGACGGCGTCTACGGCCGCTGGTACGCCAACAGCCTGCTGTACGCGGTGGGGGGCGCGGCTCTCGGGACGATGGTGAGCGTGGCCTGCGGATACGCCTTCGACAAGTACCACTTCCGCGGCAAGGAGAAGCTGTTCGCGCTCGTCCTGGCCGGGGTGATGGTGCCGCCGGCGGTACTGGCCCTCCCGCTGTACCTGATGGCGTCCGGACTGGGAGTGGTCAACACCTTCTGGTCGGTGTTCGTCCCCGTCCTCTTCAACCCCTTCGGCGTCTACCTGGGCCGCGTCTTCAGCCGGGGGTACGTGCCCGACGAGGTGCTGGAGGCCGCCCGGATGGACGGCGCGGGCGAGCTGGCCTCCTACTTCCGGGTGGCCCTCAGGATGCTGGGACCCGGCCTGGTGACCGTCTTCCTCTTCCAGCTCACCGCGATCTGGAACAACTTCTTCCTGCCCATGGTGATGCTCTCGGACCAGTCGCTCTTCCCCGTCAGCCTGGGGCTCTACGTCTGGAACAGCTCGGCCGTGGTGACACCCGACTACTACCCCGCGGTCATCTCCGGCTCGCTGCTGGCCGTCCTCCCCCTCCTCGCCGCCTTCGTCCTCCTCCAGCGCCACTGGAAGTCCGGCCTCACCGCGGGCAGCGTGAAGTGACCGCGCCCGGCAGCCCGGCCCCGCCCACCCCCGTCGGCCCTCCGCCCTCACTCACCAGGAGCCCCATGCCCGGCACCCGACCGGCCGCCGCCCTCGCGATGGACGAGAAGGCGGCCGACGCCGTCCTGAAACCCGCCGCCAAGCGCCGCCTCGCCCAGGCCGTGGACCTCTCCCCCACCGTCCTGACCGACTTCACCACGGCGGAGGCCAGGACGGTCCTCGCCCGGACCCGGCTCCTGATCACCGGCTGGGGGTGTCCGCCACTGGACGCCGAGGCCCTCGCCCACGCCCCCGGGCTGCGGGCGGTGGTGCACACGGCGGGCAGCGTGCGGGGGCACGTCACTCAGGCGTGCTGGGCCCGGGGCATCGAGGTCTCCACGGCGGCGGCGGCCAACGCGGCCCCCGTCGCCGAGTACACGCTCGCCATGATCCTGCTGGCGAACAAGCGGGTCCTGCCGGCGGCCCGCGCCTACCGCGAGCGCCGCTCGCGCGGGGAGTGGCTCCTCGCGGACCCGACGCTGGGCAACTACCGCCGCACCGTCGGCATCCTGAGCGCCTCCCTGGTCGGCCGCCGCGTCATGGAACTGCTGCGGCCCCACGATCTCCGGGTACTGCTCCACGACCCGTACGTCACCGAGGAACAGGCGGCGGCGCTCGGCGCGGTCAAGGCCGGGCTGCCGCAGGTGTTCGCGGCCTCCGACGTGGTGAGCGTGCACACGCCGCTGCTCCCCGCCACCAGGGGCCTGGTCGGCGGCGACCTGCTGGCCCTCCTGCGGGACGGGGCCACGCTCATCAACACCGCGCGGGGCGCCGTCCTCGACCAGGACGCGCTGACCGACCAGGTGCGCCGGGGCCGCCTGAACGCGGTGCTCGACGTCACCGAACCCGAGGTCCTGCCCGCCGGGCACCCGCTGTGGGAGTGCGACAACGCCCTCCTCACCCCGCACCTTGCGGGGTCGCAGGGCAACGAGCTGGACCGGCTGGCGGAGTCGGCGGTCCAGGAGGTGTTCCGCTGGGCAGCGGGCGAACGGTTCGCCCACGCGGTACGCCCGGAACACCGGAACCTCCTGGCCTGACGGCCGGCCGGAACACCGACGGGCTCGCAGCCGCACGGAGGTCACGGGTCCGGCCAGGGAACGGCTCCCGCGCTGACGGCTCTCTCCCCCGGAGGGTTCGGCTGTCGGGTGCGGGTCCGAGCCGGGAAATGCTGTCGGGTGCGGGTCCGTGCGGGAAATTCCATGCGGGAAATACGGTTGCCCTTCCGTGCGGCGCTGGGCAGGATGCCGCCTCGTGCTTCCGGACCTCTCCCCATGGCGGGACTCGCGGGATTTCCGCACCCTGTGGGCGGCGGGTCTCATCACCACCTTCGGCAGTTTCCTCACCTTCGTCGCCCTGCCGCTCCAGCTCAAGGAGCTGACGGGCTCCGCGGCGGCGGTCGGGGCGCTGGGCGCCGTCGAACTGGTGCCCCTGATCGTGTTCGGGCTCTACGGCGGTGCCCTCGCCGACGCCGTGGACCGGCGCACGCTGATCCTGGCGAGCGAGGCGGCACTCGGTCTGGTCGCCCTGGGGCTGCTGCTCAACGGCCTGCTGCCGCACCCGCTGGTGTGGCCCCTGTACGCGGCGGCAGCGCTGACCAGTGCGCTGACCGGCATCCAGCGCCCGGCGCTGGACGCGATCGTCCCCCGTATCGTGGCGCACGAGCACCTGAGCGCCGCCGCCGCGCTCAACGCGCTGCGCTGGCAGGTCGGCGGTGTGGCCGGCCCCGCGCTCGCGGGCCTTCTCGTCGCCTACGCGGGCACGGCCTGGGCCTACGCCCTCGACGCGGCGACGTTCGCCCTGTCGTTCCTGATGGCGCTGCGGCTGGCGGCCTCCCCGCCCGCGCACGACGCCGCCAAACCGTCGCTGCGCGGCATCTGGGAGGGCGCACGGTACGCGTGGAGCCGCAAGGAGCTGCTGGGCACCTATCTGGTGGATGTCGTCGCGATGCTGTTCGCCTTCCCCCTCGCGCTCTTCCCCTTCCTTGCCGACCAGTTGGACGCCGTCTGGGCCCTGGGGCTGATGTACGCGGCGCTGCCGTTCGGCTCGATGCTGGTGAGCGCGACGAGCGGCTGGGCGGCCCGGGTGCACCGGCACGGGCTGGCCGTGGTCCTGGCCGCCGCCGGATGGGGCGCCTCGATGACGCTGGCGGGGCTGGTGGGGAACGTGTGGCTGGTGCTGCTGTTCCTGGTGCTGTCGGGCGCGTTCGACATGATCAGCGGAATGTTCCGGATGACCATGTGGAACCAGACCGTTCCCGACGCGCTGCGCGGCCGGCTGGCCGGGATCGAGCTGCTGTCCTTCTCGGCCGGGCCGCAACTGGGCCAGGTCCGCTCGGGCGCGGTGGCCTCGCTCACCACCGTACGCGCCTCGGTGTGGTCGGGCGGGCTGGCCTGCGTCGCCGGTGTCCTGCTGCTGGGCGCGGCCCTGCCGGGGCTGCTCGCGTACGACGCGCGCACCGACGAGCACGCGCGCGCGGTGCGGGAGGCGCGCGGGACCGGCGCCCGCGAGGCCGACGACTGAGACGGTACCCCTTCCGGGACCCGGCGTCCCCGGGACCCGGTCCCCCCGGAACCTGGTCTCGGCGGGAGCCGGCCCTCCCGGGACCTCGCCTTCCCGGAACCCCCTGTCAGCCGTCGGTGGGGCCGCGGTCGTGCCAGCGGGGGTCCTGGTCCCAGGTGGAGGTGCGCTCGCGGGCGGTCTCCAGCGCGCGCTCGGCCTCCTCACGGCTCGGGTAGGGGCCCATCCGGTTCTTGCCCGGCGACTGCGGACCCTCCTCGACCGTGCCGGTCTCCACGTTGAAGAACCACTCACCGGGTTTACCGACGGTCTTCCGCTTGAACAGAGCCATGCCCCCATGCTCCCGCACCCGGTCCCGGAGCGCAGCACCCGTAGCACGCGGGACGCGGCAGGAACGGAGGCCGGCCGCCGCGTTTAGACTCGCAGACATGTCTGGCCAGTCACTCCTCGTCCCCGGCACGATCTCCCCGCCCCGCGCCGTACCGGCGTCGATCCCGCGCCCCGAGTACGTCGGCAAGCCCGCCCCCACCCCGTACGACGGTCCGGAGGTGCAGGACGCCGGGACGATCGAGAAGATGCGGGTCGCCGGGCGCATCGCGGCGCGCGCCATGGAAGAGGCGGCCAAGCACATCGCGCCGGGCGTCACCACGGACAAACTGGACGAGGTGGCGCACCAGTACATGATCGACCACGGCGCCTATCCCTCCACGCTGGGCTACCGGCAGTTCCCCAAGTCCCTGTGCACCTCGGTCAACGAGGTGATCTGCCACGGCATCCCCGACTCCACGGTGCTGCGCGACGGCGACATCGTGAACCTGGACGTGACGGCCTACGTCGACGGCGTCCACGGCGACAACAACGCCACCTATCTGTGCGGCGAGGTGGACGAGGAGTCGCGGCTGCTGGTGGAGCGGACGCGGGAGGCGCTCAACCGCGCGATCAAGGCCGTCCGGCCCGGCCGCCGGCTCAACATCATCGGCCGCGTCATCGAGTCGTACGCCAAGCGGTTCGGCTACGGCGTCGTCCGCGACTTCACCGGGCACGGCATCAACACCTCGTTCCACTCGGGGCTGATCGTCCCGCACTACGACGACCCGCGGGCGACGACGGTCATGCGGCCCGGCATGACGTTCACCATCGAGCCGATGCTGACCCTGGGCACCCACGAGTGGGACATGTGGGAGGACGGCTGGACGGTCGTCACCAAGGACCGGAAGCGGACCGCCCAGTTCGAGCACACGCTGGTGGTGACGGAGACGGGGGCCGACATCCTGACGCTTCCGTAGCTCACCGGCGGGGCCGGGGGGGTTTCCGACAGGGCGTCGGCAACTGCTTGACTTAGGTAAGCCTAAGTAGCAGGATCGCACCGTGCCGGGCAACCGCGCCCGGCCCCGTCCACCCCCGGGAGCCAGCCGTGCACTCTGCCGCTACGCCCGCCGCCACGGACTTCTCCACCCTCCTGCGCACCGCGTCCCACCAGCAGCACACCGAGGCCGAGAACTCCGCCTTCATGAGCGAGATGCTCGGCGGCGGGCTCGGCGTGGAGGCGTACACCCGCTACACCGAGCAGCTGTGGTTCCTCTACACCGCCCTGGAAGGCGCCGCGGACCACCTGGCCGGCGACCCCGTCGCCGGCCCCTTCGTCCGCGCCGAACTCTTCCGGCTGCCCGCACTGAAACGGGACCTGACCCATCTGCACGGCGGCAGCACCACCTGGCGGCGGACGGCGGTGCCGCTGCCGGCCACCGCCGCCTACGCGGACCGCGTCACCCGCCTCGCCCATGAGTGGCCCGGCGGCTACGTCGCCCACCACTACACCCGCTACCTCGGCGACCTCTCCGGCGGCCAGGTCATCCGCGGCACCGCCGAGAAAACCTGGGGCTTCGCCCGCAAGGGCGACGGCGTCCGCTTCTACGTCTTCGACGCCATCGACAACCCCGCCGCCTTCAAACGCGAATACCGCGCCCTCCTGGACGCCCTCCCCTGCGACGACCTGGAGAAGCACCGCATCGTGGAGGAGTGCAAGCGCGCCTTCGCACTGAACACCGCGGTCTTCCAGGAACTGGGCACCCACTTCCACGTGAGCGCCTGAGCACGTGAGCGCCTGAGTTCCTGGGTTCCTGAGCGCTTGAGCACCTGAGCACCTGAGCGCCCGAGTCCGCGGCGGGCCGCACGCGTCGGGACGGAGTCCGGTTCCCGGTGGAGCCGAAAACCCTTTGGGGGAGCGGCGTGGCCCGTGCCCACAATGGTGGGGCCGAGGGGCGCCAAAGGTGGCCTCTCGCAGCGTTGTTCGCAGGGACAGGGGGAGTGGAAGCTGCCATGAGTCACGTCGAGATGCCCGGGGCGCGGGTGCCGATCCGGATGTGGACCGATCCGGCGACCGTGGAGGACGCGGCGCTGCGGCAGCTGCAGAACGTGGCGACGCTGCCGTGGATCAAGGGGCTCGCCGTCATGCCCGACGTGCACTACGGGAAGGGCGCCACGGTCGGGTCCGTCATCGCGATGCACGGGGCCGTGTGCCCGGCCGCCGTGGGGGTGGACATCGGGTGCGGCATGTCCGCGGTGCGCACGTCGCTGACGGCCAACGACCTGCCCGGTGACCTCTCGCGGCTGCGGTCGAGGATCGAGCAGGCCATCCCGGTCGGCCGGGCGATGCACGACGAGCCGGTGGAGCCGGGCGAGGTGCACGGGCTGCCGGCCGGCGGGTGGGACGACTTCTGGTCGCGTTTCGGGGGCGTCGCCGAGTCGGTGCGGTTCCGGCGGGAGCGGGCCACCCAGCAGATGGGCACGCTGGGCGGGGGCAACCACTTCATCGAGGTGTGCCTGGACACCGAGGACCAGGTGTGGCTGATGCTGCACTCCGGTTCGCGGAACATCGGCAAGGAGCTGGCGGACTTCCACATCGGCGAGGCCCGGAAGCTGCCGCACAACCAGGGGCTGGTCGACCGCGACCTGGCCGTCTTCGTGGCGGACACCCCGCAGATGGCCGCCTACCGGCACGACCTGTTCTGGGCGCAGGAGTACGCCAAGTACAACCGGGCGCTGATGATGGGCCTGCTCAAGGACGTGGTGCGCAAGGAGTTCAAGAAGGCCAGGCCCCTCTTCGACGAGACGATCTCCTGCCACCACAACTACGTGGCGGAGGAGCGGTACGACGGCATGGACCTGCTCGTCACCCGCAAGGGCGCGATCCGCGCGGGCAGCGGGGAGTTCGGGATCATCCCCGGGTCCATGGGTACCGGGTCGTACATCGTCAAGGGCCTGGGGAACGCGGCCTCCTTCAACTCCGCCTCGCACGGCGCGGGCCGGCGCATGAGCCGGAACGCCGCCAAGCGGCGCTTCACGGAGCGGGACCTCGCGGAGCAGACGCGGGGCGTGGAGTGCCGCAAGGACGCGGGGGTCGTCGACGAGATCCCCGGCGCCTACAAGCCGATCGAGCGCGTGATCGACCAGCAGCGGGATCTGGTGGAGGTCGTCGCGAAGCTCAAGCAGGTCGTCTGCGTGAAGGGCTGAGCGGTTCCGCCTTTACGGCCGGCGGAGGGACGTCCCGGGTTCGCCCGGGCCGCGCGGCCTCCGCGTGCTCGGGCGGATTCCTCGACGCGCGGCCGAGGAGCCGGAGCCGTCGTGCGTGGCCGGGCGGACGGGCGCCGTGTGCTCCGCCCGGTGAGCAGGTTCCGCCCGCTCGGGCGGGCGGTTCCCTGGGGATGGGCGGGGAGGGGAGGGTCCGCCTGCTCGGGCGGGTGGACCGGGCCGGGGGCGGTCGCGTCAGGCCGCCGCGCGTACCGTCGCCGAGGCGTGGCGCAGTGCGTCGCGCAGCCGGTCGCGGACCTCGGTCTGTGCCGCGATGCGGGCTTCCAGCACGGCGAGGCGCTCCTCGGCGACCCGCAGCCCCGCCGGGGACGGCGGGGCCGCGGCGATGTCGCCGTCGAGGCAGGGGGCGAAGAAGGAGACGTCCTCCAGGGTGAGCCCGGCGTCGAGGAGGTGGCGGATGTTGCGGACGCGCGCCTCGGCGGACGCGTCGTAGACGCGGTAACCGTTGGGGGCGCGCTCGGAGGTGAGCAGGCCCGCCTGTTCGTAGTGGCGCAGGGCCCGTGCCGTCGTGCCCGTCCGCCGCGCCAGTTCGCCGATGCGCACCTCTGCCTCCGCCTCCCGTGATTCCCGCGGCACCCAGGGGTGTCCGGGGTGCCGTGGGAAAGCGTGCCGTGTGTCCGCGTTCCGTGGAGAGGGATATCACGTTGCGGGTGAGGGCTACCACGGGTCAGGCGATCACCGCCCCTCCGTCCACGGGGAGGACGACGCCGGTGACGAACGCGGCCTCGGGCGCGGACAGTTGGACGACGGCCCAGGCGACCTCCTGCGCCGTGCCCCTGCGGCGCAGCGGTGTGTGGGCGATCTGCCAGTCGCGGAGGGCCGCGCTCTCCTCGGGGGTGAGGCCCCGGTGCTCACCGATGGGGGTCTCGATGGCGCCGGGGGCGACGGCCGCGACACGGACGCCGTGCGGTGCCAGGTCGACGGCCCAGCTGCGGGTGAGGAGTTCGAGGGCGGACTTGGTCGCGGCGTAGAGCGAGTTGCCCGGCCAGGCCCGTTGGCCGATGGAGGTGCTGATGTTGCAGATCACGCCGCCCGCGGGGGCCTTCTCAAGCGCCGGCAGTGCCGCCTGTGCCAGCAGGACGGGGGCGACGAGGTTGGTGGCGAGCTGGGTGTCGACGCCCGCGCGGGTGTAGCCGCCGAGGCTTTCGCCGGTGACGATGCCCGCGTTGTTGACCAGGACGTCGAGCCGGCCGGTGGCCTCCAGCGCGGCCGTCACGATCCGCGCGGGCGCGTCCGGGTCGGTGACGTCCGCCGGGAGGGGGGTGATCGCGCCGGTCCCCGGTTCGGCGGCGGTCTCCTGCAGCGGGGCCGCGCGCCGTCCTACGGCGATGACGTGCGCGCCCTGTGCGGCGAAGGCGCGGGCGGTGGCCCGGCCGATTCCGGTTCCGGCTCCGGTGACGACGACGGTGCGGGGCGCGGCAGCCGGGGTGGCGCCCGGGTCGGCGGCGGGACGCGCGGAGGGGGAGGTCTTCTCGGTCATGCCCCGCATCGTCGGACCCTGCCGCCAACGTCAAGGTCAAGGTCGAGACGCCGGCCGTACTTCTCGTGAGTACTGCACCACCCGCCGCCGCGCTTCCCGCGCTGGTGCCCGCGCGGTGCGGTGGGCGCCGGTGGCCGACGAGGCCGGCGCGGTGGGCCGGGTGGCGCAGCGGCGGGCCGGTCGTGCCGACCACGCGTACATCGTCATCGGCGCCGTCCCCGTGGGCCCGGACCTCCCGCTCGGCGGCGTCCCGGAGACCGGGCAGGCGGAGGCCGGGGCGGCCGGAGACCCCGTGCGGACAGGCGGTCGGCGGCCAGCAGTTCGCGCGGCGTACCGGCCGGTCGGTCCGTGCCCCGGACGATGCCCCCGGGGTGGCAGCCGGCGGCGTCGCGCACCGTCCCGGCGAGCGCGGCGCCGGTCGCGAACTCCCGCCGCCGCGCGGCGCGTACGTCCTCGCTCCCGTCGGGGCGCACCGCGCGCCGAGCCGCACCGCGCGCCCCCTCGCTCGTCCCGGTGCGCATACTGTTCCAGGCACCACGCGCGGCGCCGGTGGCCGCAGGATAGGGTGCGTTCGCCGACAGCACGGGAGGGTGGAACAGGTGAAGGGGTCGAGGGCTCGTAAGCCGGTGCGCATACCGTTCGCGGCGGCCGTGACGGCCGGGGCGCTGCTGGCCTCGCTCACGGGCTGTGTCACCGTGCACGGGGAGAGCGCCGTGGTCCCCACGGTGAGCAAGGGCGAGGCGGCGAAGGTCCTGGCCTCCTTCGTGGAGAAGAACAACCGCGCCAACACCGCCTTCGACGTGGACCTCAACTCCTCCATCGAGACGGGCCCGCTGGGCGCCATCGACCAGGCCGGGCTGACGGCGCGCAAACGGGTCCAGCCGAAGGGCAATCCCGACTACGCGCCGCTGAAGCTGACCGACACCCGGTACCTGATCCCCGAACAGGCGGGCTGGCCCAAGTTCTTCGTCACCGACTCCCGGAGCAACCGCAAGGGGCAGGGCCGCTGGCTGTTCGTCTTCCAGCGGGACCGGGCCGACGGGCCGTGGCGCGCCGCCTACCTCTCGGTGATCGACCCCGGGCAGATCCCCCGGTTCGCCCGGGACGAGCACGGGCACGTGCGGGCCGTCCCGGTGGGCGGCGGCGGGGCGGGGCTGACCGTGCCGCCGAACGAGCTGAGCAAGCGGTACACCCGCTACCTCCAGGAGGGCGCGGGCGACGACTTCGCGGCGGGGCCGCACACCACGGTGCAGCGGGAGCGGCGCAAGAAGGAGATGAAGCGCACCAGCGTGCGCAACGAGTTCGCGGACCAGCCGGCCCAGCCGCCCCAGTACCCGCCCTTCGCGCTGCGCACCAGGGACGGCGGCGCCCTGGTCTTCTTCGCCTCCCGCCACCACCACAAGCAGACGCTGCCGCGCGGCTACCGGCCGAAGGTCGACAACCCCCTGGTGAAGGCGCTGATGAGCGGGAAGCCCAAGCACGCGGTCATCTTCGAGCGGATGTCGGAACAGGCCGTCACCGTCCCGAGTGCCAAGTCCAACGGCAAGGTCACCTTCCTCAGCCGCATCGAGGGCCTGACCGCCGCGCGGGGAAGCTGACCCCGGGCCCCGGACCCGGCACCCGGACCGACCCGGCAGCCGGACCGACCTGGCGGGCCGGATTCGACTGCCGGACCCGGCGGCCGGACCGACCCGGCGGCCGGATTCGGCGATCGGACCGGCACCCGGACCCGGCTGCCGACCCCGGCGCCCGGACGCGGCGGGGGCGCCGCCCCGCCTCCCCACCGCCAGGAGGCGCCGCGGCGCCGCGGCGCCGGAGAGTGGACGTTTCAGCGCACCGGCCAGGGAGCCGGGTCCTCCATCCCGTCCACCGTGACGGCGTACTCCGCGCAGGCGTCGGTGAGGGTCTCCAGGAGCGAGAGGGGCTCGGGGAGGGCGGTGCCCGGCTCGGGCGGCCTCAGCCAGCGGACCCCCTCCTCGGCGTCGGGGAGCCGGGAGGGCGGCAGCAGCACATAGCTGCCCCGGCAGTGCCAGCGCAGCCCGGGATGCTCCTCCATGGTCTCGGGGTGGCTGTCCAGCTCGCAGGGCCACCACTCGTCCTCGTCCTCGGGGCGGCCCCGGGTCTTGGTGAAGAACAGCATCCGGTCCTCGGCCAGCAGGGCGACGGGCCCGAGCACCGGGCCGGCGCCGGGGTCGCCGGCCGCCTCCCGCCGCTCCCTCTCCTCCCGTTCCTCCAGCCGGGCCAGCGCCGCGTACCCCGCCTCGGCGGGGACGTCCAGCACGTCGTGGGTGCGGCCCGTGGCGGTGATGAAGTTGGCCTGCGGTTCGGCGCGCAGCCAGCGCTCGATCTGGGCGCGGTCGGTGGTGGCCTGCGTCTGCCAGGCGAAGGAGACGGGGTGCCGGCCGGGGGTGGGACAGCCGATGCGGACGCAGGAGCAGCCGTATCCGGAGGGGTGCGCGGCGGGGGCCAGGGGGAATCCGGCCTCGGCGGCCGTGAGCAGGAGGTTCTCGCGTTCTTCGGCGGCCTCGTCGGCCCCCGCGGCGGCCTGGCGGCCCCGCCCGCCCCAGCGGCGCCCCGGGGCTCGCGGTCCTGGGCCGGCCGCGTCCGGGACCGGGCGCCGGTCCCCGCGGTCTCGTCCCGGACGGTGGCCCGTCGGCGCAACCACTGGGCGATCCTGCTCTCGCGTTCCATCTACCGCCTCACTCCGCGACTGCGACTGCGACTGCCAGGGCGAATCGTGTATTCCGAGGGTACGCAGCGCTGCGGCGCGCTGAGGTGGAATCCACGGATCACGGATGACTCCCCTCTATCCTGCGCTCTCCCCCGCGTGATCGGGTACGCGGGGTGGCCCGCGTCACTCGTGCGAGCCACCCGGCCGGATGTCCCGCCCGGCATATCGTCCGGGTCCCACCTAACTTGGGTTCATGGTCACTAAGGCGCTTTTTGTCCCCATGGCCCCGTTGGTCGCGCTGCCCCTCGCCCTGCTCCCCGCCGCCCCGGCGTCTCCAGCATCCCCGGCATCCCCGGCGTCCCCGCAGCCCCCGGGCGCCGCCGGGGGCCTCACCGGCCCGGAGGGCGCCCTCGGGACGGCGGCGCGTGAGAGGGCGCCGGGGTCGGCGCAGCTGGCGGGGTTCACCGTCACGGCACACCGGGGCGGCGCCAAGGAGGTGCCGGAGAACAGCATGCAGGGCCTGGCCGCGACGCATCAGCGCGGCTACGCGCGCGTGCTGGACACCGACATCCGCCGGCTGCGCGACGGCACGCTCGTGGCCATGCACGACGCGACGCTCAACCGCACCACGAACAAGCGGGGCAAGGTCGCCTCGCTGACCTGGAAGCAGTGGCAGAAGGTCCGCCTCGTCCCCCGGCGCGACCTGCCGGGCCACTGGCGGCCCGAGCGGCCCCCGGCGGTGGGGGAGATCCTGGACCGCTTCGGCGGGGAGAGCCTGCTCATGCTGGAGCTGAAGGACCCCGCCGGACTGCCCCGGCTCGCCCGGATGATCCGCGAACGGCACCTGACGCGGTCGGTCCTGGTGGAGTCCAACGACCCGGCGGTGGCCGAGAGGGCGCACGCGCGCGGGCTGCTGACCGCCGTGTGGCGCTCGGCCCGCCAACTGGCCGAGGACCGCCCCGAGGAGTGGAAGCGGTACGTGACGATGCTCAGCGTCGACCACCGCACCCCGGCCCGGCACGTCCGCAAGGCGGTGCGCTCGGGCATCACGTACGTGTGGTCGCACACGGTCAACAGCCGCGCGGCCCGGGACCGGATGCGGAAGCTGGGCTGCGAGGGCATCGTCACCGACGAGCCGGGAGGGCTGGCCTTCTCGGGAGTCGTCCCGGAGCCGTAGCCGGCCGCCCCTCCCCGCGGAGCCACTCCTGCGGAGCCCCTCCCCGCGAAGCCGCTCCGCCCCTCCGCGCGGAGTCCTCCCCCCCCGCAGCCGTTCCCGCGGAGTCCTCCCCGCAGAACCCCTCCCCGCAGAATCCCTTCCGCAGAGCCCCCGCAGAGCCGCTAGGCGCGCGGGGCGAAGGCGCGCAGGGCCATCTCCACCAGCCGGTCGGCGAACTCGTGGGTCAGGGGTCCCGAGCGGTTGAGCCAGCGCTGCTGGAAGGGGCCGAGCAGCACCTCGGTGGCGAGGCGCAGATCGAGGTCGGGGTCGATCTGTCCGGCCTGCTGCCCGGCGCGCAGCCGGGCGATGTAGACCTCCAGGCCCGGTTCCTGGAGCCGGCGGACGAACTGCTCGGCCAGTTCGGCGTCGGCGGCGGAGGCGACGGCCAGCGCGCGGTAGGGCGCCTCGAAGGCGGCGTCGGAGAACTCGTCGGCGGTGGCCCGCAGCACGGTCTTCAGGTCGGCCTCGATGTCGCCGGTGTCGGGGATGCCGGCCTGGTAGTCCTCGCTGCGGACGACCTCGGTGAAGGCGTCGAGGAGGACGGCCGCTTTGGAGGGCCACCAGCGGTAGATGGTCTGCTTGCCGACGCCGGCGCGGGCGGCGATGGCCTCGATGGTCAGCTTCGTGTAGCCGACCTCGCCGACGAGTTCCATGCTGGCCCGCAGGATCGCCTTGCGGGAGCGCTCGCTGCGGCGTGAGACGTCGGGGGTCTTGGCGGTGGTGGATGGCATGGTCCGAATCTAACAGTCCACCAAGACGAGACGAACCGTCTTGACAAGACGGAACGTCTCGCACATGCTCAAGGAGCCACATCGAGACGATACGTCTCGTGCGGTGATGAATCCGCACCGAGGAGATCCGCACACCGAGGAGAGGGGACCCCATGAGCAAGGGCCGCAGCGGAAAGATGCTGGGCGTCGGCGGAACACGCGCCCACCTGTCCCGCAAGCAACTGCGGGGCGGCGGCGGCCACCCCGGTCACGGGCCCGGCGGCCACGCCGACCCGGCCGCCCAGAAACGCGAACTCCTGCGCAGGCTACGGGAGTCGCGCGACTGAGGCGGTGCCCCGGGCGGGAGCCACCCACAAGCGGGGAAACCAGCCGCAACCCGTCCCCGGAAGGCTCCTTGGGGAGGACCATGGGCGCACCGCGCACCGTCGTTCCCTGAGGAGCCTTGGATGTACGCAACCCGTCGCTATCTGATGTGCCCTCCCACCCACTTCCGCGTCACCTACTCCATCAATCCCTGGATGGACCCCGGCAAACCGGTGGACCTCCCCCTCGCGCTCGCCCAGTGGGAGGCCCTGCGCGACCGCTACCGCGCCGCCGGCCACACGGTCGAGATCCTCGACCCCGTCCCCGGGCTGCCGGACATGGTGTACGCCGCCAACGGCGCCACCGTCATCAACTCACGGGTGCTCGGGGCGCGGTTCGCCCACCCCGAGCGCACCGGGGAGGCTGCGGCGCACCGCGCCTGGTACCGCGCGCACGGCTTCGCCGACGTCACCGAACCCGTCCACATCAACGAGGGCGAGGGCGACTTCGCCGTCACCGCCTCCTGGCTGCTGGCGGGCCGCGGCTTCCGCAGCAGCCCGCTCTCCCACGGGGAGGCGCAGGAGTTCTTCGGCCGCCCCGTCATCGGCCTCGACCTGGTGGACCCGCGCTACTACCACCTGGACACGGCGCTGTGCGTCCTCGACCCCGAGTCGGAGGACGTCATGTACCACCCCGACGCCTTCTCGCCCGGCAGCCGGGCCGTGCTCGCGCGGCTGTTCCCCGACGCGCTGCTCGCCGGCGCGGACGACGCCCGCGCGCTCGGTCTCAACGCCGTCAGCGACGGGCACCACGTCTTCCTGCCGGAGGCGGCCACCGGGCTGTTCGGCCCGCTGCGGGCACGCGGGTACGAGCCCGTGCCCGTCGCCCTCACCGAACTGCTCAAGGGCGGCGGCAGCGTCAAGTGCGTCACGGCGGAGCTGCGCATGTGACGTCCGCGCGGGCAGGGGCCTGGCCGACGAGTCCGTCCGGTCCGCCGTGCTGCTGGCTAGGGAGACGCTCCTGCCCGCCGAGCGGGTCGCCTTCGTGCCGCGGGAGGTCTTCGCCATCCCCGCGGCGCGGATCGCCGAGGTGCTGGACCGCTCCCCGCCGCCGTCCACCGGCTCGTCTCCCGGGCCCGGCGCACAATGGCCGCCGCCGGGGCGCGGGCACGGGGGACGCGGCGGACGGCGACGGTGCGGCCCCGGGTACCGGGGCCGCGCGCGGCGAACACGCCCGCGTCCTGCGGGAGTTCCGCGCGGCGTACCAGACGGGAGAACCTTGAGCGGCTGGTGCGGCTGCTGGACCCGGACCCGATTCGCGTCACCGACGGCGGCGGCGAGGTCCTCGCGGGTCGCGAGCCGGTCACGGGCGGGCGGCGCGTCGCCGAGCTGCTGCCGCGGGTGGGCTCCCGGTGCCGGCTCCAGGGGCCGGAGCCGGTGGAGGCCGGCGGCGAGCCCGCCCTGCCGTACCGCCGGGAGGGCGCGGTGCGCTCCGCGGACACGAGGCGGCTGCGCGGCGGCCGGATCGTCGCGTGCTGGCGGCAGCTCGCGCCGTCGGAACTCGCGCACATCTGAAAATCCATCCACCGACGGCGTGACGCCGAGGGATGCTGTCTCGTCTCCCTGTCGAACGGACGACACGGGACACCCGAGGTGAGGAGCACCCATGGCACGGATGGATCTGGGCAGCGCGGCACCGGAACCGTACAAGGCGATCGTCGAGGCGGCCGGTGCCGTCGACGCCGGGCCGCTGGAGGCGACCGTACGCGAACTGGTACGGATCCGGGCCTCGCAGCTCAACGGCTGCGTCTTCTGCGTGGACCTGCACACGCGCCAGGCCCGCCGGCAGGGCGAGCGCCAGGAGCGGCTGGACCAGCTGCCGGTGTGGGAGGAGTCCGAGCTGTTCAGCGCGCGGGAGCGGGCCGCCCTGGCCTACACCGAGGCGGTCACCCGCGGTGTGCGGGTGGACGCCCCCCTGTGGGAGCGGGTGTGCGCGCACTTCCCCGACGAGGCCGAACGCGGGCACCTGGTGGCCCTGGCGGCCCTGATCAACGCCCTCAACCGGCTGGGCGTGCCCCTGGAGATGCGGCCCGCGTCCTAGGGGCGCCGGGTCAGGTCCCCGGGGACCCGTCACAGGGCACGTCCCCGGGACCCGTCACAGGGCGTCCCCGGAACCCCGTCACAGGGCGTCCCCGGGCGGCCAGGCGTCCCCCCACTCCGCCTTGCGGGCGGCGCGGTAGGTGGCGCCGTCCCGCTTGGTGACCGTCCGCCGGGCCGGCGAGCCGTCGTGTCCGCACACATCCAGCAGCACCTGGCCCTTGCGCAGCCGCGGCTTGCGCAGGATCCGCCCCGCCGCGGGGCCCTGGCCCTCGGCGGCCTCGCCGCGCACGGCGGCGACATAGCTGTACTTCTCGTCCTCGTAGGCGAGTTCCCCGCCCTTGACCCGCCGGTGCAGGGAGGAGCGGGCGACCCGTACGGCGAAGTGGCACCAGTCCTCGCCCACCAGCAGGGGGCAGGTCCCGTCGTGCGGGCAGGGCGCCAGCACCCGCAGGCCCGCGGCGAGGAGGGCGTCACGGGCCTCGCGGATGCGCAGGTAGCCGTCCGGGGTGCCCGGCTCGACGAGGACCACCGCACCCCGCGCGGCGCGGGCGGCGGCGTCCACGACCGCCCGCCGGTCCCCCTCGGCCAGCTCCCCCAGCACATAGGAGACGGTCACCAGGTCGGCGGGCGCCAGCTCGGGCGCGGTGCCCCGCAGGGAGCCGCGCCGCCACTCGGCGGGCGGCAGCGCGTCCGCCCCGGCCGCCAGCCGGCGGCCGAGCGCGAGGGCGGGCTCGGCCCAGTCCAGGACGACGGTGCTGCGTGCCGTGTCCCACACCTCGGCCGCCGCCCACACGGCGGCTCCCGTCCCGCCGCCGACGTCCAGATGGCTGGCCGGCGTCCACCCGGGCGTCCGCTCGGCGAGCGCGCGCAGCGCGGCGGAGGCCGCGGCGAAGGTGGCGGGCATGCGGTAGGCGGCGTACGCGACGGCGTCGGCACTCTCCCGCAGGACGGGGGCGGCGGTGGGGGTCTCGCCCCGGTAGTGGGCGATCAGCCGCTCCACGGCGGCCGACGCCTGCCGCGCGGGCAGCCCGTCCACGAGGGCGGCCAGTGCCGCGCGCAGTTCTTGCTCGATCACCACGACAGTGTAGGAGCCCGGCGCACCGCACCGGTGCCCTCGCCGAACGGGCCCACCGGTGGAGCCCCGGCACCGTACGGCCCCGCCGGTGGGGCCTTACCGCACGGCGCGGGCCAGGCGGGTCGCCGCGGCGGCGCGCGGGCGGCTGTCGGCCGGTCCGCGGACCGGGTGCACGGTGTTGGCGAGCAGGACCAGGAAGGTGTCGGTCACCGGGTCGAGCACCAGGCTGGTGCCGGTGAACCCGGTGTGCCCGGCGGCGCGGGAGCAGGGGCCGGCCAGCTCGCCCATGAACCAGGCGGCGCCGGTCTGGAAGCCGAGGCCGGGCGGCTCCAGCAGGGCCGCCACCGAGGACGGCGCCAGGATGCGCGCCGGCCCGTAGGCGCCGCCGCCCAGCAGGGTGCGGCACAGCACGGCCAGGTCGTGCGCGGTGGAGAAGAGACCGGCGTGCCCGGCGACGCCGCCCATGGCGTAGGCGTTCTCGTCGTGGACGCGCCCGTGGACCAGGCCGCGGTTGAGCTTGGCCCACGGCTTGCGCTGGTACTCGGTCGCCGCGATGCGGGCCCGCCAGGTGCGGGGCGGGTTGAAGCGGGTGCGGTCCATGCCGAGCGGTTTGGTGATGCCCTCGCGCACCAGCACGTCCAGCGGCTGCCCCGTCACCTGGTACAGCACCTGTTCGAGCAGCAGCGGGTTGAGGTCGGAGTAGAGGTGGGCGGTGCCGGGCTCGGTGAGGGGCTTCTCCGCCCACAGCAGCGCGGGGTGCTCGGCGGTGTTGTGCTCGTAGAAGGGCAGCTCGGCGCGGAGTCCGGAGGTGTGGGTGAGCAGGTGCCGCACGGTGATGCCGTGGTCGGTGACGAGTCCGGCGCGCGGGTCGGCGTGCAGTACGACGGGGGCGTCCAGGTCGAGGGTGCCGCGCTCGGCCTGCTGGACGGCGGCTATGGCGGTGAACAGCTTGGTGAGGGACGCCACGTCGAAGACGGTGCCGGGCCGCATCGGCAGCCACTTGCCGGCCGGCAGCTCGACGGGCCGCCCCGCCTCCGGGTCCCAGGCGGCGTACCGCAGCGCCCAGCCCGTGGCGTGTTCGACGGCGATGCGGGGGCCGCGGCCCGCGAGCACGACGGCGCCCGCGCACCATCCGGTGGCGGGCAGCGCGTCGATGTCGCCGGCCAGGGCGGCCAGCTGTGCCGGGTCGAGTCCGGCCTTCTCCTGGAAGCGGCGCCGCTCCTCGGCGCCGCCCAGCAAGGCCACACTCCTCAGTCGCGTACGCGCCATGGACGGCAGAGTCCCACGAAGGCGGCCGCGGCGAGCGTCACCGCGCTGAACTGGACGAGTGCCATGGGCACGGCCGTGCGCTCGCCCGCGACACCGACCAGCGGCGAGGCGACGGCGCCGACCAGGAACTGGGAGGTGCCCAGGAGCGCGGACGCCGACCCGGCGGAGTGCGGGGTGCGCATCAGGGCCTGGGAGTTGGAGTTCGGCATGATCAGGCCCATGCCGGACATCAGCACGCACAGGGCGGTGGCGAGCGGCGCCAGTCCGACCGGGCCGAGGACGCCGGTCGTCATCACCAGCAGGGCCACCGTGGCGGCGCCCACCATGCCCAGCCCGAAGCCGAGCACCCGGTCCAGGGAGACCCGGCCGACCAGGACCTTCCCGTTGAGCTGTCCGAAGGCGACGATCCCGATCGAGTTGACCATGAACAGCAGGCTGAAGGTCTGCGGCGAGGCCCCGTAGATCTCCTGCACGACGAACGGCGAGGCCGACACGTAGGAGAACAGCGCGGCGGAGGCGAGGGCGGTGGTGAGCAGGTAGCCGGTGAAGACCCGGTCGGCCAGCAGGGCGCGCATGCTGCGCAGCGCGTCGGGCAGGCCGCCCTTGTGGCGCCGCCCGGCCGGCAGGGTCTCGGGCAGCTTGCGCAGGACGACCAGCACGAGCAGCAGCCCGATCGCCGCGAGGATCACGAAGACGCCGCGCCAGTCGGTGAAGCGCAGCACCTGGCCGCCGAGGACCGGCGCGAGGATCGGCGCCACACCGGAGATCAGCATCAGGGTGGAGAAGAAGCGGGCCATCGCCAGCCCGTCGTACAGGTCGCGGACGACGGCCCGCGCGATGACCACCCCGGCGGCCCCCGCCAGCCCCTGGAGGAAGCGGAAGACGGTGAGCGTCGGCGCCGTGGGCGCCAGGGCGCAGGCCGCACCGGCGACGACGTAGCAGGCCATGCCCACCAGCAGCGGCCGGCGCCGCCCGAAGCGGTCGCTCATCGGCCCGGCGACCAGCTGGCCGACCGCGAGTCCGATCAGGCAGGCGGTGAGGGTGAGCTGCGCGGTGGCGGCCGGGACGTGCAGCGCTTCGCCGACCTCCGGGAGCGCCGGGAGGTACATGTCGATGGAGAGGGGCGGGAGGGCGGTCAGCCCGCCGAGGATGAGGGTGAACAGCAGTCCGGCGCGGCGCCGCCGCGAGATCCCGGGTGCGGGGGACGCGGTGGCGGCGGGCGCGGTGGGAGCCTGGGAGGGCTGCGATGGGTGCGGGGGTCGTGGGGGCTCGTGCTGTTCGGGGCGGGCGGGCCGCTGGTGCCGCGCGGTTTCCTGCGGCGCGGACTCGTGCGGCGGGGACTCGGCGGGTATCGCGGCCGGTTGCTCGGGGCCGGGGTTGGTCATGCACCTCTCCAGGAGATTGTCACGGGCGCGAACATTCTCCCAGGGATTCCCGCCCGGGCCCATACGTCTGTTCTCCGGGCGGCCCGGTGCGCGGCCCGCGTACGCTGCGCGTATGACGCAGGAGAACCACGACAGCCACCCGGACCCCGCGCGTCCCGGGAGCCCGGCCGCGCGCCCCGGCGCCGCCGGCGCGGACCCCCGTCCGGAGTCCGCCACCGGAGCTGCCGCCCCGCGCACGGCCCTGGTGACCGGCGCCGGGTCCGGGATCGGACGGGCGGTCGCGCTGGCGCTGGCCGGCGCGGGCTGGAACGTCGTCCTGGCGGGCCGCCGGCCAGAGGCGCTGCGGGAGACGGCCCGGCTCGCGGGGGACGCCGCGGCCACCCTGTGCGTCCCCACCGACGTGACGGACCCGGCGGCGGTCACCGCCCTCTTCGACGCCGTACGGGACGGCTGCGGCCGGCTCGACCTGCTGTTCAACAACGCGGGCGCCTTCGGCCCCGGCGTCCCGCTGGAGGACCTCACCTTCGCGCAGTGGCGGGACGTCGTGGACGTCAACCTCCACGGCGCCTTCCTCTGCGCCCAGGGCGCCTTCCGCCTGATGAGGAGCCAGCGGCCCCGAGGCGGGCGCATCATCAACAACGGCTCCCTCTCCGCCCACACCCCGCGCCCCGGCTCCATCGCCTACACCGCCACCAAGCACGCCGTGACCGGCCTGACCAAGTCCCTCTCCCTGGACGGCCGCCCCTACGACATCGCCTGCGGCCAGATCGACATCGGCAACGCCGCCACCGAGATGACGGCCGCCATGACCCGGGGTGTCCCCCCAGGCCAACGGCACCCTGGCCGCCGAGCCCGTCATGGACGCCGCCGACGTGGCCCGCACCGTCCTGCACATGGCCTCCCTCCCGCTGGAGGCCAACATCCAGTTCGCCACGGTCATGGCCACGAAGATGCCGTACATCGGGCGAGGGTGAGGAACCAGGGCCGGGAATCGCAGGAGTGCCCTGAGGAGTTGGAGCTGTCATGACTGCGAACGAGACCGTGTCCCTTCCTTCCGACGTGCTGCGCTACACGGCCTTCTCCGGGGAGCCGGGGGGCGGCAACCCCGCCGGGGTGGTGCTCGACGCGAGCGGGCTGGACGACGAGGAGCGGCTGGCGGTGGCGGCCGAGGTCGGGTATTCGGAGACCGCGTTCGTGACGGCGGCGCCCGGTGAGGGCGAACGCACCTTCGTGGTGCGCTACTTCAGCCCGCTCGCGGAGGTCGCCTTCTGCGGGCATGCGACGATCGCCACCGCCGTGGCGCTCGGCGAACGCATCGGCCCCGGCGAGCTGCTCTTCGAGACCCCGGCCGGGCCCATCCCGGTCCTGGTCTCCGAGGACGGCCGGGGCCGCCCGCTGGCGACGCTCAGCAGCGTCGAGCCGCACAGCAAGCCGGTGGACGACGCGGACCTCGCCGAGGCGCTGGCCGCCCTCGACTGGGCGAAGGACGACCTGGACCCGCGGATTCCGCCGCGGATCGCCTTCGCGGGCAACGACCACCTGGTGCTCGCCGTCACCACCCGCGAGCGGCTGGCGGCGCTGGACTACGACTTCGAGCGGCTCAAGGCGCTGATGCTGCGGCTCGGGCTGACGACCCTGCACCTGGTGTGGCGCGAGGCGCCGGACGTCTTCCACGTGCGGGACCCGTTCCCCGTCGGGGGCGTGCGTGAGGACCCGGCGACCGGCGCGGCGGCAGCGGCGTTCGGCGGCTACGCGCGCGAGCTGGGGATCGTCCCCGAGGAGGCCCGGCTCCTGCTGCACCAGGGCGAGGACATGGGACGGCCCGGCCTGCTGACCGTCGAGCTGCGGGCGGGCGACCCGCGCGTCCACGTGTCGGGCACGGCGACCCGCATCGGGTGAGCGGTAGGCGCCGAGCGGCGCCGGCGGTGCCCGGGAAGTAGGCGGGTACGATGGCCCTACGGCGGACGAGCCGGCCGGGCGGTCGCGTCGGGGGTGCCGAGGCACCCTCGCCGAGGAACGTCCGGGCTCCACAGGGCAGGATGGTGGGTAACGCCCACCCGGGGTGACCCGCGGGACAGTGCCACAGAAAGCAAACCGCCGGGGCCGTACGTGTACGGGCCCGGTAAGGGTGAAACGGTGGTGTAAGAGACCACCAGCGCCCAGGGTGACCTGGGCGGCTAGGTAAACCCCATCCGGAGCAAGGTCAAGAGGGAGCGCCCCTTCGCAAGGAGGGGGCTTCTGCGCGGACGACCGAGGGCGGCCCGCCCGAGTCCGCGGGTAGACCGCACGAGGCCGATGGCAACACCGGTCCCAGATGGATGGCCGCCACCCGGGCCGCCGCAAGGCGCCCGGGCCACAGAACCCGGCGTACAGGCCGACTCGTCCGCCCCGCCCCACCACGTCACCCCCAGGGGCTCCCCGGCTCACCGCGCCGCCCTGGCGACCGGGGCGGCGGACGGCGATCCGTAGGCGGTCGGTTGGCGAGGACGCGCTGCCGGGCCTCGTCCGGGAACGAGGTGCGGAAGGACGCGGTGAGCGAGCAACCGTCGGCGCCCTTCTCGCCCCAGGAGCGGGACCGGTTCCTCGCCCGCGGTTCCTCGCCCTGCTGCGACGGGCCGTCCAGGGCACGGAGAGCTGACGGCCGCCCGACGGACCGGACCGGCTCCCCCGCCCCACCCGGCCGTGGAGCGGCCCCGCCGCGCTGTCGGCGGGGCCTTCCGTCCACACGCAGCCAGCATGTCGGTTACGGATGGGAGGAGTCTCGCACCGGGGACTGACAACCCCGCCCGCGACGCGGTCGCCGGGCGCGGGCGGGGCGGGTCTCAGTGCGGGTGGCGGGGGCGGTGGGCGGCCTCGGCCGAGCGGAAGAGGTCGGCCCACTGGGGTGCCGTCAGCGCCTTGGGCAGGGTGCCGGGGCCGAGGCCGTGGCGGCTCAGCCAGGAGCGGGACCGGCCGCGGGGCAGACCGGGGACCGCCCGCGGGAGGATCTCGGCCAGACCGCGGCCGGGCCCGGTGAAGACGCGATGGACGAGGTCCTGGTAGCGCTGCCGGGAACGGGCGGGCAGCAGGGGCTCGGCACGCCGGGTGACCGTCATGAGCCCGCCGTCCACGCCGGGCCGGGGGCGGAAGGCCCCGGCCGGCACACGTGAGGCCAGGCGGAAGTCGTACCAGGGCCACCACTGTGCCGTCATCATCGTCGCCCCGCCCACGCCCGCGCGGCGGCGGGCGACCTCCCACTGGACGAGGAGCACCGCGTCCGTCCAGCCGGAGCTGTGCAGGATGCGGCGCAGGATGGCGGTGGTGAGGTGGAACGGGAGGTTGCCGACCAGCACATGGGGGGTGGCGGGCACCCGCCGGCGCAGGAAGTCGGCGTGCTCGACGGTGGTGGCCGGCGCCGTGCGCCGCTCCAGGCGGGCGGCCGTGCGGCGGTCGGCCTCCAGGACCGTCAGCGGCCTGCCCAGCCGCTCCAGCGGGAGCGTCAGCGCGCCGTCACCGCCGCCGATCTCGATGACGGGGCCTGTGGTGCGGGCGACGAGCGAGACGAACAGGTCGATCGTCGCGGGGTCGACGAGGAAGTTCTGGCCGAGTTCGTGACGGCCGCCGTGGTGGGTCCGGATGTCCGGGGTGTTCGGGGTGTCTGGGGTGCTGTGCCTGGGCACGGGATCTCCGCGGCTTCGAGGGGGAAGCCGGGCAGCGCTGAGTGCCGCCCGGCGCTGACGCGCTGGGGGCGGCGGAGCGTCTCGCGGGAGAGGCGGCCGCCGCTACGGGCGGCGGATCCGCGTCATGGCGGCGCACGCGGCACAGGCGCAGGCCGCACAGGCGCAGGAGCAGGCAGACATGGGGCGCACTCTAGAAGCGGTGCCGCCGTGGGCGCCAACGGATTTCGGCCCCGGTCCCCGGTCCTGGCGCACGAGAAGGGCGCGGCTCCCACGTAGGCCGCGCCCTTCGTCCGTGTCGGCCGCCGCACGGGCGGCCGGGCGTCACAGACCCATACGGCCCAAGCTCTGCGGGCTCAGCAGCCCGCCCTGACTGCCCTGACCCCCCTGTTCGCCCATGGGACGCGTGGAGTCGGCCGCCCCGTCCATCCGGCCCTGGCCCTGCCCCGGCGCCTGCCCCTGGGCCAGGTCCTGGTGGCCCTGCTGCGGCCTCACCTGCTGCTGCGGGCGCGCCTGACCCTCGGGCTTCGTCTGGCCCTGGGGCTTCGTCTGCTGCTGGGGCTTCATCTGGTTCTGGGGCTTCGTCTGCTGCGGCGGCTTCGCCTGCTGGTGCGAGGTGCTGCCGTGCTGACCGTTCTCGGGTCCGGGACAGGCCGCGGCGGTGCCGGCGGCGGCCAGGAGCACGGTGGCGGTCAGTGCGGCGGTTGCGAGAGCGGTGCGCTTGAGCATGTGATGCCTTTCTCGTGTCACCCCTGAGGGCGGGTCTCCGTCCGGCGGGTTCCGTCCGGCGGTCGCGTCCGACCGGGCGGCACCGGACACGAGCGGGCCTGCCCGGGTTGTGCTCCAGGCATTCAGGACGTATCCGCACTTCACTCGAAGTTCCGTCACCCGGACGGGAACGGGAGGCGGCACGGAGCGGCTCCCGGACAGGGGACCGGGCCGGGCGGGTCCCCCGTACGGGCCGGCCGGTGCGAGGGGTACCGGGGGTGCGGGAGGTGCGGAGGGGGCCGCGCGTGCGGACCGTTGGCCACGGTTGCACGCTGGAGCTATGACCCCACCCATCGTCGTGCACCCCCCGTCCCCCGCAGGGGGACGGAAAGTGACCGCGCACACCGAAAGCCTCGGGGTCGCGCACAGACCCGAGGACGTGGTCGAGTTCCTGCGCCGCGCCGGACTCGACCCCGCCGACATCCAGCTCGACGACCCCTGCCTCATCGAGTGGCGCGGCGGCGGCCCCGACGTGTGGGACTGACCCCCACCGGGCAGTGCGACGTACCGAACCAAGAGGGCAGGTGTGCGGCTCTTTCGGGCGCGGGAGTACCGTCGGGTACGCCCCCGGGCCGCGAAGTGAGGAGCTTGATCACACCATGCCGTCGACGCCGACTCCCCTGCCGATGCCGTCCCCCGTGCCCTCGGGGCACCACCGAGGCCGGCCGGGCGACCACGAGCACGGCACCAGGACCGCGCTGGTCGAGGACCTGATGGAGCGCTTCGAGCACATCCCGCGGGAGGCCGTGCTGAAGGAGGACCTGCTGCGGGGCGGGATGGCCTTCGACGACTCGGCGCTCAGCGACACCGCCGACGAGGCGACCGGCGAGGTCAAGCCGAAGTCGTACTTCATCTTCTCCTTCGACCACCGCACCCTCCCCGAGCTGGGCGAGGCCGCGCTGCGCCGCCCGCCCGAGGAGATCGTGCTGACCGGCGGCCCCTACGAGCTGCGCCGCACCGTTGTCTCCGTACGGGTGAACCCCGACTCGCCCTACCGCGTCCAGGCCGGCGAGGACGGGGCGCTGGGGCTCTACCTGGACGGGAAGCGGATCGCGGACGTCGGGCTGCCGCCGATGCCGGACTACTACCGGCACACGCTCGCCAACGGCAAGTCCGTGATGGAGGTGGCGCCCACCATCCAGTGGGGCTACCTGATCTACCTGACCGTCTTCCGGGTGTGCCAGTACTTCGGCGCCAAGGAGGAGTGCCAGTACTGCGACATCAACCACAACTGGCGCCAGCACAAGGCCGCCGGGCGCCCCTACACGGGGGTGAAGCCGGTCGAGGAGGTGCTGGAGGCGCTCCAGATCATCTCCGACCACGACACCCTCGGCGCCTCGCACGCCTACACCCTCACCGGCGGCTCGATCACCTCGCAGGTGCAGGGCAAGGACGAGGCGGACTTCTACGGGCAGTACGCCAAGGCCATCGAGGAGCGCTTCCCCGGCCGCTGGACGGGCAAGGTCGTCGCCCAGGCGCTGCCCAAGGAGGACGTCCAGCGCTTCCACGACTACGGCATCAGCATCTACCACCCCAACTTCGAGGTGTGGGACAAGCGGCTGTTCGAGCTGTACTGCCCCGGCAAGGAGCGGTACGTGGGCCGCGAGGAGTGGCACCGCCGCATCCTCGACTCGGCGGAGGTGTTCGGGCCGCGCAACGTGATCCCGAACTTCGTCGCGGGCGTCGAGATGGCCGCCCCGTACGGATTCGGCTCGGTGGACGAGGCCATCGCCTCCACCACCGAGGGCCTGGACTTCTTCATGTCGAACGGCATCACGCCGCGCTTCACCACCTGGTGCCCGGAGCCGACCACGCCGCTGGGCAGGACGAATCCGCAGGGCGCGCCGCTGGAGTACCACATCCGGCTGCTGGACGCCTACCGCTCGGCGATGCAGCGGCACGGGCTGTCCTCGCCGCCCGGGTACGGGCCGGCCGGCGCGGGCCGCGCGGTCTTCTCCGTCAGCTCCTTCATGGACACCCTCCCAGCGGAGGAGGGCGCGCCGGTCGCGTGAGGAGGGCGGACGGCCGCCGATGAGTTCTCCTGGGGGCTCCGGTCTCTCCTTGTGAGGGGCCGGAGCCCTTCCGCACGAGGAGAGACAGGAGACGAGGACCATGGCGAAGCTGACACTGACCACCATGCTCACGCTCGACGGCGTGATGCAGGGGCCCGGCGGCCCCGAGGAGGACACCCGGGACGGTTTCGACCTCGGCGGCTGGGTGGTGCCCTACGCCGACAAGGGCATGGGCGACCACATCGGCAGGTGGTTCGAGCGGGCGGGCGCCTTCCTGCTGGGGCGGCACACCTACGACATCTTCGCGGCGTACTGGCCCGAGGTCGGCGACGAGGCGGACCCGGTGATCGCCGGGCGGCTGAACGGGCTGCCCAAGTACGTCGCCTCCACGACGCTGGAGCACGCCGACTGGCAGCACACCACGGTGCTGGGCGGCGACGTGGCGGAGGCCGTGCGCGAGCTGAAGGAGCGGCCCGGTGGCGAGCTGCAGATCCACGGCAGCGGCGTACTGGCCCGGTCGCTGATGGCGCACGACCTCATCGACGAGTACCGGCTGCTGGTGTATCCGGTGGTACTGGGCAAGGGCCGCCGGCTTTTCGCGCGGGGCGGGCTTCCCACGGCGCTGCGCCTCACCGACTCCGACGCCCTCCCTTCCGGCGTGATGATGCAGACCTACGTCCCGGCGGGACGGGCGACGTTCGGCTCCTTCTGAGCGGTGCCGGGCGGCGCCCGGACCGGCGGCCGGGCCGCACGTCGGCCCCGCCGGGACCGCCGGCCCCGGTCAGCGGCCCGTGGCGCCGTCGGTCTGCTCGCGCAGGATGTCGGCGTGGCCGGCGTGCCGGCCCGTCTCCTCGATCATGTGGACGAGGATCCAGCGCATCGTCGGCGCGGTGGTGGCGTCCCGGCGCAGGGAGCGGACACCGGGGCGGGCGAGGTCCTCGCAGCCGGCGATGATTTCGTCGGAGTGGCGGATCGCCTCCTGATAGGCGGCGATCAGCGACGCGCCGGTCTCCCCCTCCGCGGGGGGCACCTCGTCGTCGAGGGGGTGCTCGCCGCCGTCCCCCGCGTACGCCCACACGAACCAGTTGTGCTCCACCCGCGTCAGGTGCTTGATCAGTCCCAGCAGGCTGGTGCCCGACGGAACGCCCGGTGTCCTGCCCACCTCGTCGGTGAGCCCCGCGGCCTTCGCGATCACCGCCTCCCGCAGATACCCCAGGATGGCGGTGAGCGTCTCCTTCTCACCGCCCGCCACCTCCGGCGGCCGTACGTCTCCCCGTGCGGAAAAACCGGTCACATCAGTCATGCCGCCGACTGTAACCACAATCGGCTGGCGCCCGCCCACAGCTACTGGTTGGCTTCACGAGTGATCCCCTCCCCCGCCGCCCGCCCCTCCGTCCGTCCCGCCGCGTGCCGTGCCGCCCTTCACGGGGGCCGGCCGGGGAGCGGGAGCGTCCCCCGCGCCCGCCCGTCCCCGTCCCGCCCGGACGGGACGCGGCGGCGGGACGTGCGGGCATGAGGGGGGCGGGGACGCGCGCGGCGGCGGACCCCCTCGGCGGGGCGTGGACCGCGCTCGGCCGGGGGCTGGACGGGGTGCTGCTGCGGCCCGGGGACCGGGACTTCACCACCGCCCGCAAGCTGTTCAGCCCCCGGTTCGACGCGGTCCGCCCCGCGGCCGTCGCCTACTGCGCGGGGCCCGGCGACGTGGGTGAGTGCCTGACCTTCGCCCGGCGGCACGGGGTCCCCGTGGCCGTCCGCAGCGGAGGCCACTCCTCCACGGGCTGGTCGAGCGGCACGGGCCGGCTCGTCATCGACGTGCAGAAGATGGCGTCGGTCCGGGCCTCGGGGCGCACCGCCACGGTCGGCGCCGGGGCCAAACTCATCGACGTCCACGCCGCGTTGGCGGCCTACAAGCGGACGATCCCGGCGGGGTCCTCGCCCACGGTCGGCGTCTCCGGGCTGGCGCTGGGCGGCGGCATCGGGGCGGTGGCGCGCGCCTACGGGCTCACCTGCGACAGCCTCACCGGCGCCACCGTCGTCACCGCCGACGGCCGGGTGCGCGAGGCGGCCGAGGACGGCGACGCCGAGCTGCTGTGGGCGCTGCGCGGCGCGGGAGGCGGCAACTTCGGCGTCGTCACCTCCCTGGACTTCCGCACCCATGTGGCCCCCTCCTGCCTGACGTTCTTCCTGTCCTGGCCGTGGTCGCGGGCGGCGGAGGTGGTGCGGGAGTGGCAGCGGTGGGCGCCGGTGGCGCCCGAGGAGATCTGGGCGCACCTGCGGCTGTCGGCCCCGGCGGGGGGACGGCCCGGCAGCGTGCGGATGGGCGGGCTGTCGCTGGGGGCACGCCGCGAGCTGGAGAACCACCTCGACCGGCTGGCCGGCCGCGTCAGCGCGCCCGCCGCCGCCCTGCGGCCCGGCGGGCCCCCGGCGGACGTCAGCGTGCGCAAGCACACGTTCCTGGACGCGATGAAGGTGCTCGGCGGCGTCTCCGGCTGGACCCTGGCCCAGGCCCACCAGCGGGGCACCCTGCCGGGCCGTACCAAGCGGGGCAGGGTCGCCCGCGAGTCGTACGCGGCCCGCACCGACTTCTACACCCGCTCGCTGCCCGCGAACGGGATACAGGCCCTCCTCGCCCGCGTGGAGCGGCTGGCCGCCCTGCGCGGCGGCGGGGCCGGCGGTGTGGCGCTGGACGCGCTGGGCGGTGCGGCCGGCCGGCCCCGGCCCGACGCCACCGCGTTCGTGCACCGCGACGCGCGCTTCCTGGCGCAGTACACCGTCTCCTGGCCCCACGCGGCGGACGCGCAGACCGTGGCGGGGCACCGCGGCTGGCTGGACGCCACCCACGCGGCGATGCGCCCGTGGGCCAGCGGCTTCGCCTACCAGAACTATCCGGACCCGGCGCTGTGCGACTGGCGGCACGCCTACTACGGCGCCAACGCCGAGCGGCTGGCCAAGGTCAAGGCGGTGTACGACCCCGACCGCGTCTTCGCCTTCCCGCACGCGGTCTGACCGGCCCGGCCTCGTACCCTGGCCCTCGCACCATCGCCGTCCTCCCCGGCTGCGGGCCGGGGCGCCCCCGAAGGAGAAGAGCCGTGCTCGTGCTGCTGCCGCCGTCCGAGGGAAAGGCCGAGGGCGGGCAGGGCCGCCCGCTGGACCTGGAGGCGCTCTCGCTGCCGCGGCTGGCACCCGCGCGGGAGACGGTGCTGGACGAGCTGGTCTCCCTCTGCCGCGCCGACGAGGAGAAGGCCCGGGAGGTGCTGGGGCTCAGCCAGGGGCTGCGCGGCGAGGTCGCCAAGAACGCCGGGCTGCGCACCGCCCCGGCCCGGCCCGCGGGCGAGATCTACACCGGGGTGCTCTACGACGCCCTGGACCTGGCCGGCCTCGCTCCCGCCGCCCGGCGCCGCGCCGCCCGCTCGCTGCTGGTCTTCTCCGCGCTGTGGGGCTCCGTCGGGATCGAGGACCGCATCCCGTCCTACCGGCTCTCCGGCGGGGTGAAACTGCCGGGCACGGGCCCGCTGGGCCGCTACTGGCGCGGCCCGCTGGAGTCGGCGCTGCCCGGGGCGGCGGGCGACGGGCTGGTGCTGGACCTGCGCTCGTCGGCGTACGCGGCCATGTGGAAGCCCAAGGGCGAGCCGGCACGGCGCACGGTGACCGTGCGGGTGCTCCAGTCGACGGTGGTGGACGGCGTGGAGAAGCGGTCCGTCGTCAGCCACTTCAACAAGGCCACCAAGGGCCGCCTCGTCCGGGCACTGCTGGAGGCGGGCGCCGACCCGGCGACCCCGGCGGAACTGGCCGCGGCGCTGCGGGACCTCGGCTTCACCGTGGAGGGGGACGAGGCCGGCCGGGAGAGCGGCGCCGGGGCGAAGCCGAAGGCGACGGCGCTCGACGTGGTGGTGACGGAGCTGTAGGGCGGCGGGCCGCTATTGCACTCTCCGCAACGCCTGTTGCGGAGAGTGCGCGGGGCGGGCAGCATACGGGCATGAGCCCCGCCACACCCCCCGCCTCCGTTCTCGATCTCGCCCCCGTCATCCCGGTCGTCGTCCTGGACGACGCCCGGGACGCCGTACCGCTGGCGCGGGCGCTGGTGGACGGCGGGCTCCCCGCGATCGAGGTGACGCTGCGCACCGGGGCCGCCCCCGACGCGATCCGGGCGATCGCCCGCCAGGTCCCGCAGGCCGTGGTCGGCGCGGGCACCGTGCTCACCCCCGCGCACGTGCACACCGCCGTGGAGGCGGGCGCCCGCTTCCTCGTCAGCCCCGGCTGGACCGACACCCTGCTGGACGCCATGCGTGCCTCGGGGGTGCCGTTCCTGCCGGGCGTCTCCACCGCCTCGGAGGTGGTCGCGCTGCTGGAGCGCGGGGTGACGCGGATGAAGTTCTTCCCCGCCGAGGCCGCCGGCGGCACCGCCTACCTCTCCGCACTGGCCTCCCCCCTCCCGCAGGCCCGCTTCTGCCCCACCGGCGGCGTCTCCGCCGCCAACGCCGCCTCCTACCTGGCCCTGCCCAACGTCGCCTGCGTGGGCGGCACATGGATGCTCCCGTCCGACGCCCTCGCGGCCAAGGACTGGGACCGGGTGCGCACACTGGCGGCCGAGGCGGCGGCGGTCCGGTCCGCTCGGTAGGTTGCCTCCATGGCAACGCATGAGACGCACGGGGGACTCGGGGCGGTATGCCCCGCGTGCGGCGGTAGCGGGTCCCGCCCGGTCTCCGAAGCGCGGAGCGGCAAGGGCGCCCTGCGCAAGGGCCTGTCGTCCCGCCTGGCCAAAGGGCCGGAGAAGAGCGGTGACGGCTGCGTCCACTTCCTGGAGGGCATGGTCCTCACCGGAATCGGCCTCGCCCTCGCCTGGACCGGCCGGCAACAGGACAAGCCCCTCTGCCTCGTGGGCGGAATCGCCCTCGCGGTGCTGTGCTTCGCCGGCACGATCGCCGTCGTCCGCGGCGACCGCCGCGAACGGGACGCGGAATCCGCCGGCGAGGAGCGGGCGTCCCGGGTGTGGGACCCCGCGCACTACTGCTACGGATGCGAGGCCGTCTTCTGTCCCGGCGGCGTGCCGTGGGAAGGGGTGCTGACCCCCGAGCGGTTCAGGGAGTTCGTGTGGACGGAGGGCGGCTACGCCGACCAGTTGCCCTCGTCCGGGCACTGAGGCCCGCGCCCCGGGCGCCCCTTGCCGCCGGCTGCGTGTCGCGGGCACCTCTTCCGGCGACCGCGCGTCGCCGGGCACCCCTGGCCGCCGCAGCGGTGGTGAGCCACGACGGTGGCGACCGGCGGTCGGGCGACGGGGCGACGGGGTAACCCCTGGCAACCGGCGACCGGCTCTGCCCGTCGGGGATGCCGCCGGACCCTCGCCGTGGTGGCCGCTCGCCGTCGCGGCGGGAAAGGGTTCGGAGGCGGGAAAAGTCCGGTGACGGGAAAGGGTTCAACGCGGGGACGCGTTCAGCGCGGGGACGCGTCCAGCACCGGGACGCATCCAGCCTGGGGACGCGTCCAGCCTGGGGACGCGTTCAGCGCAGGTGGGCGGTGTCGTTCAGGAGGCGCAGGGACGCGTTGCCGTCGGCGTAGTAGGCGACGGCCGACAGGGATGCCGCGGCGAGTTCCATGCGGAAGAGAGCCTCGGGCGGGGCACCGAGGGCGAGCCGGACCAGCGTCTTGATCGGCGTCACGTGCGTGACGACCAGGAGGGTGCGGCCGGCGTGGCGGGTCAGCAGCCTGTCGCGGGCCCGGACGACGCGCCGGGTGACCTCCTCGAAGGACTCGCCCCCTCCCGTGGGCCGGGCGGAGGTGGAGCCGAGCCAGGTCTCCAGGTCCTCCGGGTGGCGTTCGCGGACCTCGGCGAAGGTGAGGCCCTCCCAGGCGCCGAAGTCCGTCTCGCGGAGCCCTTCCTCGGTGCGGACGTCCAGGCCGAGGCGGCCCGCGACCGCGGCGGCCGTCTCCTGGCAGCGGCGCAGCGGCGAGGCGACGACGGCCTGGACGGTGCCGCGTGCCGCCAGCGCCTCGGC
>NZ_VJOK01000001.1:2103457-2106281 GCF_013302895.1 Streptomyces albus subsp. chlorinus
GGTCGGCCCCGGGTCGGTGGCCCGCGGCCCGGCGGTGGGGGCCGCCGGGGTGGTGGGGGCCGCCGTCACCGGTCCGGGCACGGCGGCCGTGCCGGGCTCGGCCGCTGTGCCGGCCGTGTGCGGCTCGGCCGTGGAGGCGGCCGCATCAAGCTCGGCCGTGGAGGCTCCCGCCTCCCACTGCCCGCCGTCCCTGCCCGCGTCCATCGCCTCGTTGGCCAGCCGGTCGGCGTGCTTGTTCTTCTCGCGCGGGATCCACTCGTAGGTGACGGCGTCCGGCGGGAAGACGGCGGCGGCCTCCAGGGCGAGGGGGCGCATGTCGGGGTGCTTGATCTTCCAGCGGCCGGACATCTGCTCGACGACCAGCTTGGAGTCCATCCGCACCAGCACCGCGGCGTCCGCGTCAAGTTCCCAGGCGGCGCGCAGCCCGGCGAGCAGGCCCCGGTACTCGGCGACGTTGTTGGTGGCGTGGCCGATGAACTCGGCGGTCTCGCGCAGGGTCTCGCCCGAGGCGGCGTCCTTGACGACGGCCCCGTACCCGGCGGGGCCGGGGTTGCCGCGGGAGCCGCCGTCGGCCTCGACGACCAGGGTGCGGCGGACTCCCCCGGCCCGGGGCCGGGGGCGGTCCCCGCCACTCACAGGCCGGACTCCGGGGTCCGCACCAGGATGCGGCGGCAGTTCTCGCAGCGGACGACCGCGTCGGCGGGTGCCCCGCGCACCTCGTTCAGTTCGGTGATGTTCAGCTCCAGGCGGCAGCCCTCGCAGCGGCGCTGGTAGAGCTTGGCGGCGCCGACGCCGCCCTCGCGCTCGCGGATCTTGTCGTAGAGCTTCATCAGGTCGCCGGGGACGGCGGCGGCGAGGGTCTCGCGCTCCTTGCGGACGCTCTCCAGTTCCGTCCCGATCCCGGACAGCGCCTCGTCCCGGCGCGCGGTGGCCTCCTGGACCCGGCCGGAGACGGCCTCGACGCGCTCGCCCAGTTCGGCGGCGCGCGCGGCGGCGGACTCGCGGCGCTCCATGACCTCCAGGACGACGTCCTCCAGGTCGCTCTGGCGCTTGGCCAGCGAGGCGATCTCGCTCTGCAGGTTCTCCAGGTCCTTGGGGTTGGTGACGGCGCCGGAGTCGAGCCGCTGCTGGTCGCGGGCGGCGCGCTGGCGGACCTGGTCGACGTCCTGCTCGGCCTTGGTCTGCTCGCGCGCGGTGTCGCTCTCCTCGGTCTGCGCGGCCACGAGCAGATCGCGCAGCTGGGCGAGTTCGCCCTCCAACCGCTGGATCTCCTCGTGCTCGGGCAGGGTCTTGCGCTTGTGCGCGAGCTGCGACAGGCGGATGTCGAGTGCCTGGACGTCGAGCAGGCGGATCTGGTCGGCGGGCGCGGCGTTCAGTTGGGGGCTCCCGGGGTGGGTTCGGTGTCGGTAGGGGCGGTCCGCAGCGCCCCGGGCGGCCCCGCGAGCGGGGATTCCTGGGGCAGCGAGGGCGCGTGCGCGGTCCACGGGTCGGTGACGGTGCGCGAGACCTCGGTACGCAGGTCCCAGCCCTCCCGTTCGGCGATGGCGTCGAGCTGGGCCGCCGCCTGCTCGCACCAGGGCCACTCGGTGGCGAAGTGGGCTGCGTCCAGCAGGGCGAGCGGCGCGTGTTCGCGGGCCTCGGAGGCGGGGTGGTGGCGCAGGTCGGCGGTGAGGTAGGCGTCGACCCCCGCGGCACGTACGGCGTCGAAGAGGCTGTCGCCCGAGCCGCCGCACACGGCCACTGTCCGCACGGGCGTGTCCGGATCACCGGCGGCCCGGATGCCCTGCGCGGTGACGGGCAGCGAGGCGGCGGCCTGTTCGAGGAGGTCGCCGAGGGCGAGCGGGCGCTCCGTCTCGCAGATCCGGCCGAGGCCGCGGCGCCCTGCCGGGTCGGTGGGGTCGGGCACCAGGGGGCGCAGCACGCGCAGTCCGAGTGCCGCGGCGAGGGCGTCGGAGACGCCGGGGTCGGCGGTGTCGGCGTTGGTGTGGGCGACGTGCAGGGCGACACCGCCTCTGATGAGGGTGTGGACGACGCGGCCCTTGAAGGTGTCGGTGGCCACCGTCGTCGTCCCGCGCAGATAGAGCGGATGGTGGGTGACCAGGAGTTCGGCGCCCTTGGCCACGGCCTCGTCGGCGACCTGCCGCACCGGGTCGACGGCGAACAGCACGCGGCCGACGCGGGCTTCGGGGTCGGTCACCTCGCCGCACACGGTGCCGACGGCGTCCCACTGCTCGGCACGGTCGCGCGGCCACAGCGCGTCGAGCGCTGCGATGACGTCGGAGAGTGTGGGCTGTGCTGGCACGGGGGCAAGGCTACCTGCCCTTCGCCGGGGCACTCCCGGCCCGGTCGCCGCGCACCGCGGCCCCGGCTCCGGCAGGCACATCGCGGGTGCCGTTTCAGGGGAACCGCGCAACCGGTCACCCTTCCGCGTGAAGCGCTCCGTCTCTCCCCTTCGACCGCGCGGACGGCGCCTACTTTCGGTCACTGGAGGTGACCGAGGCATGACGGCGAGTATCGCAAGGGTCATGAACGAGAGCTTCACGGTCGCGGCGGACGGCTCCTACGCCGCCCGGCTCACCAGCCGCCCCGGCACGGAGCTGTGGTACCCGGAGCGCTGGACGCTCGGCGGCCCCGAACCGTACGCGGTGCCGCTGCCCGTGCACCAGCCCGAGGACGCCGGCAGCGAGGTGCTGCCGCTCGCCGACGGCCGGGTGCTGATCGCCCGCCCGGCGCCGGGGCACTGGTCGCTGGCGCTGCTGTACCCCTCGGGCCCGGAGACCGGCGAAGTACGGCTGGGCACCGTGGAGACCCGGCAGCTGCGGCT
>NZ_VJOK01000001.1:2106720-2129581 GCF_013302895.1 Streptomyces albus subsp. chlorinus
CCTACGCGCTCGCCGCCGAGCGGGACGGACGCGCCCNCCGGCGTCTGGCGCGTGGCCGGCGGGGCGTCCCGGACACCCGAGCGCGTCGCCCGATCGAGGGCCGCTGCTCGGGCGGCGCCTGGCTGGACCCGGAGGGGGCGGCTGCTCGCCGTCGACGCGACCGGGCCGGGCGGCCGGGGCCCCGTCAAGACGGTCACCGTGGACCTGGCCCGCGGCGCGGTCTCGCCGCTGCTCCAGATCACGGAGGAGAGCGAGGACCGGCTGCTGCTCGCCGACCCGGACAGCGGCCTGCTGCTCGTCCGCTCCGACGCGCCCGGCCAGGAACGGCTCGGCTGGGGCGTACTGGGCAGCCACCGCCCCGTCCGCTTCCCCGAGGTGCTGCACCCCCACGGCACCCGGCTGACACCGATCGCCGTGCAGCCCGGCCAGACCCTGCTGCCGGAGCGGTGCGGGATCGCGCTGCGGGTGGACACCGCGCAGGGCACCTGGCTGGCCGTGTGGCGGCCCGGCCTCAAGGAGCTGCGGCACGTGGCGAGCCCGCCGGGGTGGCTGACGGGCCAGGGGCTGTGGACGGCCGAGGGCGAACTGCGCGTCCCCTACTCCACCGCACACAACCCGTGCGGCCTGGCAAGGATGCGGACCCCGCTGCCCGACACCGAGGAGACGCCGCACACCGCGGCGCGGCACCCCGGGGCCGGGCGGGCGGGAGGCGCGGCGTCGAGCGGGGCGGCGACCGCCGGCACGGCGTCGCGGGGCAGCACGGCAGAGGGGCGCACACCGGCTCCGGCCACGCCTCTGCGGACGCCCGCACCGACACCGACGCTGCCGTCGTCACGCCCCGCACCGGCAGCGGCGTCGGCACCGGCACGGACACCGGCACTGCCGTCGTCGCGGCCCGCACCGGCAGCGGCGTCGGCACGCCCGGCATCCGCCCCGGCACCCGCGCTGTCCCCGTCGCACCAGGCACCGGCACCGGTGTCCGTGCCCACGTCCGCACCCGCACCCGCACCCGCGTCCGCACCGGCCGCCCCGGCACCGTCGAGGGGTCCGGGTCCGGGTCCGGCGTCGCCGGTCGCGCCGGAGGGGGCGGTTCCGGTGCGGCCGGCGGCTCTTGCCCGGTGGACGCCGCTGGCGCCGGTGGCGCCGCCCGCGCGGGGGGCCGGTGTGGCGGGGAGCGGTGACGTCACGGGTCTGCAACATCCGCATCACGGAGGACCGCCTACCGGACTGCTGGGTTCCATGGTCCGGAGGGCCGTTTCCGCAGGCGGTACGGGGTCGTTCGGCCTCGTGGGGGAACCGGCCAGGAAACCGGTGCCGCTCCAGCAGTCCCCGCTGACCAGCGGAACGGCGTGATCAGCGGGCGAAACGCTCTGAAGGGCCGCGGTCATGGTCGTTAAACTCCGCCGGGTACGACGGCAGCAAGAGAGCGACGGAGTGACATCGCGATGTCCGACACCCAGACCGAGACGCCGAGCAATCAGCAGACGGCCGGCGAGGGGACGCACCGGGGGAAGCACAGGGGGGCGGCCGCCGCACACGAGGAGCAGACCGTGCCCGCGCAGGGGCGGCACCGCCGTCCCGAATCCGCGCAGCAGCCCTGAGCCGGCCCGGACCGTCCGCAGGCCATGGCCGACCAGCCCCGGCCACCGCCCGACCAGCGGTGGCCGGGGCTTCGTCGTCGGGCCCGGCCGGCGGCGCCCTCCCGGCGGGCGCCGCCGGCCGCCACGGCGGGTGTCCTCAGCCCTTCCTGAGGCCCAGGACCTCGCTCGCGGCGAAGGTCTCCCGCGGGGAGCGGCCGGCGAAGAACGGGGTCAGCAGCCGGTCCAGTTCCTCGTGGCTGAAGAAGTCCCCGGCCGTGTCGAACTTGGCCGCCACCCCGGGCCGTTCGAGCACCGCCACCATGCCGCCGTGCACCACCAGAAGCTGGCCGTTGACGTGGGACGCGGCGGGGGAGGCGAGGTAGCCCACCAGTGGGGAGACGTGCTCGGGCGCCAGTGGGTCGGGGCCCTCGGCGGGCGGCTCGAAACCGGCGAAGACGTCCTCGGTCATCCGGGTGCGCGCGCGGGGGCAGATGGCGTTCGTGGTCACCCCGTACTTGGCCAGCGCGCCCGCCGTCGAGGTCGTCAGGCCGACGATGCCGCCCTTGGCCGCCGCGTAGTTGGGCTGTCCCGCAGAGCCGGCGACGAACGCCTCGGAGGAGGTGTTGACGATGCGTCCGTAGACCGGGCCGCCCGCCTTCTTGGCGGCGGCCCGCCAGTGCGCGGCGGCGAAGTGGGTGGTGTTGAAGTGGCCCTTGAGGTGGACGCGGACGACCGAGTCCCACTCGTCCTCGGTCATCGAGAAGACCATCCGGTCCCGCAGGATGCCCGCGTTGTTGACCAGGACGTCCAGCGAACCGTAGGTGTCCAGGGCTCGTCGCACCAGGTCGCCGGCCTGGGCGAAGTCGGCCACGTCGCCCTGGTCGGCGACGGCCTCGCCGCCCGCCGCGCGGATCTCGGCGGCGACCCGCTCGGCGGGCGCGGCGGACGCGTCCCCGCTCCCGTCCCTGCCGGGCCGGCCGAAGTCGTTGACGACGACCCGCGCTCCCAGCCGTGCCAGCTCCAGTGCCTCGGCCCGGCCCAGACCGCGCCCCGCACCGGTCACGATCGCGGTCCTGCCCTGCAAACAGCCCTGTTCCAACATGCGGGTCCTTCCTGGTCGGCGGGGGCGGCGGCGCGGGGCGCCGCGGTGGGGAGGGGGCGCGCGGCGGGCCGGGCGCGTGGCGCTACAGCGAGATGCTGGTGCGGAGCGCCTCGCCGGAGCGCATCTGGTCGATGGCCTCGTTGATCTCGCCGAGCCGCACCCGGTGGGTGATCAGCCCCTCCAGGTCGACGCGTCCCGCGCGCCACAGCGCGATGGCCCGGTCGTAGCCGCGCAGCACGTCGCCGCCGCCGTAGAGGGAGGGGAGGATGCGCTTCTCGTCGAAGAACAGCTCGAACATGGTGAAGTGCACCTGGTCGTCCATGGCGCCCGCGCCGACCACGCAGAGCGTGCCGCCGCGCCGGGTGGCCTCGTACGCGGTACGGGCCGTCGCGGACCTGCCGACCACTTCGAAGACGTAGTCGAATCCCTCGTCGGCGGTGAGCCGGCGCCTGGCGTCGGCGAGTGCGTCCGGGGCGACGGCCTCGGTGGCGCCGAAGCGCAGCGCCGCCTCACGGCGCGAGGCCACCGGGTCGACAGCGACGATCTGTGCGGCCCCGCAGGCCCGCGCCCCCTGGACGGTGCTGAGGCCCACGCCGCCGCAGCCGAGGACCGCGACCGAGGAACCGGCCTCCACCCGCGCGGTGTTGAAGGCGGCGCCGAGGCCCGTGGTGACGCCGCAGCCGATGAGCGCGGCGATCTCGAAGGGCACGTCGTCGGGTATCGGCACCGCGCACGGCCCGTCCAGGACGGCCTCCTCGGCGAAGGTGCCGGTGCCGGCGAAGCCGAAGACGTCCGTGCCGCCCGTGGTGCGGAAGTTGGCGGTGCCCGCGTTCATGAAGCCGGCCAGGCACAGGTGGCGCTGGCCCCTGCGGCAGGCGGGGCAGGAGTTGCAGGCGGGCAGCCAGCACACCAGCACCCGGTCGCCGGGGGAGACATGGCTGACCCCCTCCCCCACCTCCAGGACCTCGCCCGCGCCCTCGTGGCCGGGCACGAACGGGGCCGGCTGCGGGAGGACGCCGCTCATCGCGGAGAGGTCGGAGTGGCACAGGCCGGTGGCCCGCATGCGGACCCGTACCTTGCCGGGGCCGAACCCGGCCGGTTCGACGTCGCCGACCACCTCGAGCTTGTCCTGGCCGGTCTCTCGCAGTACCGCTGCGCGCACTTGGGCTCCCTTCGGTGGAGGTGGGCGGGGAGTGCGGTGCGGTGCCGGGTGCGGCGCGGCTCGGCCCACCCCGCGGCCCCCGCCGCAGACCGCCCCGGGCCTTCAGCTGTGCGTCACCACGCCGTTCCCCAGCACCACCGCGTCGTCCCGCTCCACCGCCGTGGCGGTGAGCTGGAGCCGGCCCTCGTCGAGGCGCCAGACGCGGACCCGCAGGGTCTCGCCGGGGTACACGACCCCGGCGAACCGCACCGCGTAGGAGGAGATACGGGTGACGTCGCCGTCCAGTACGCGGTCCACGACCGCCTTGAGGGCCATGCCGTAGGAGCACAGCCCGTGCAGGATCGGCCGGCCGAACCCGGCGAGCCGGGCGAACTCCGGGTCGGCGTGCAGGGGGTTCCAGTCGCCGGAGAGGCGGTAGAGCAGGGCCTGGTCCTCGCGGGTGCCGCACTCGGTGACCAGGTCGGGGGCGCGGTCGGGGGCCTCCAGCCGCGCCGAGGGGCCGCGCTTGCCGCCGAACCCGCCCTCGCCGCGGACGAAGAGCTGGGCCTCGCTGCTCCACAGCGGGCCGTCGTCGTCGGTGACGTCGGTGCGCAGGACGAGGATCGCGGCCTTGCCCTTGTCGTAGACGTCGGCGACGCGGGAGGTGGAGGTGGCGCGTCCGCCGACGGGGAGGGGGCGGTGGACGGTGACCGCCTGGGCGCCGTGCAGCACGGCCGCCAGGTCCACCTCGATGCCGGGGGCGGAGAGCCCGCCGACGACGCCCATGCCCGCGCCCGCCACGGTGGCGAACGAGGGGAGGACGTGCAGCCTGCTCTCCAGGGTGTAGCGGAGTTCGGCCGGGTCGGTGGCGGGGACGCCCGCGCCGAGGCCGAGGTGGTAGAGCTGGACGTCCTTGTGGTCCCAGCGGATCTCGGTGCTGCGGGGTTCGGCCGCGAGGGCCTTCGCTGCGTCGATGGGCATGGGGTGCTGGGCTCCTCGCTTCCGCGGGCCGGGGCCGGTGAGGGCCCTGGCCCGGCCGTCCGCACCGTCGGCCGGGCCAGGGAGTGGGGATGGGAGACGTACGGGAACAAGAACGTGTTCTAACCGATCGGGCTACCTGTATAACGCAGCGCACCGCGCTTGGGAAGACCTGACGCCCCCTCAGGCACCGGCGGCCGTGACATTCGTCCCCTCCGACCCACCACATTCGCATCTGCCCAGCTCACGGCCGCACGCCGTACCGTCGTAGGCATGACGACAGCCGCATGCGCCCCGCCGGCGGGGCACGAGACGACGGGCGACGAGCCGGACTGGCCGAACGGGCACGCGGCCACGCGGCCCAGGGGACCCGGCAAGTACTCCTTCCTGCCGTGGCTGCTGATGGGGCTCGGAGCCTTCTCCCACACCGTCCAGGGCAAGGGCGTCGATCCCTGGCTCGGCGGGGCCGCGCTGCTGGCGTTCAACTCCCTCTACATCCTCGTCGTCTTCTCCGCCTTCGACCCCCGCCGCGACCCGCGCACCCCGCTGTACGGGCTGGCCGGACTGACCGTCGTCACCTTCGCCGTCGCCCTCGGCCTCGGCGGCGCCTGGACCATGTACTTCCCACTGCTCTCCCTCGCCTCCGGGACGGTGCGGTCGCTGCGCGGCAAGCCCCTCGCGGTGTGGCTGATCATCCTGAGCAGCGCGGCCGGCAGCATCAGTGGCTGGGACCACGGGCACGGCGCATGGTCCGATGCCGCGGGCATCGGCTACGGCACCTTCGTCTCCGGCATGGTGACGGCCGCGATGCTGGGCCTCTTCGACACGGTGCGGCAGCTGGAGGCGACCCGGCAGGAGCTGGCCCGCACGGCGGTGGAGCGGGAGCGGCTGCGCTTCTCCCGCGACCTGCACGACCTGCTGGGGCACACCCTCTCGGTGATCGTGGTGAAGGCCGAGGCGGTACGGCGCCTGGGCACCCGCGACCTGGACGCCGCGCTGGCGCAGGCCGCCGACATCGAGGCCGTCGGCCGCCAGGCGCTCACCGAGATCCGCGAGGCGGTCAGCGGTTACCGCGAGGGCGGCCTCGGCACCGAACTGGAGCGGGCCGGCTCGGTGCTGGAGGCGGCGGCCATCACCCCCGTCGTCCGGCGGTCGGGCCCGCCCCTGCCGCCGCAGACCGAGGCGCTGCTGGGCTGGGTGGTGCGCGAGTGCGTCACCAACACGGTGCGGCACAGCGGGGCGGGCCGGTGCGAGATCGAGGTGCGGGCGGACGACGACCGGGTGCGGCTGACCGTCACCGACGACGGCCGGGGCACCGGCGACCGCACCCCACCGGCGGGCACCGGCGACCGCACCCCTCCCGTAGGCTCCGGTGACCGGAAGCGGGCCGGTACGGGTCTGACGGGGCTGGCCGAGCGGCTGGCCGCGGCCGGCGGCACCCTCGACAGCGGCCCCGACGGGCGGCGCGGCTTCCGCGTGGTGGCCGAACTGCCGGTGGACACCTCGCGGACCGAGGGCGCCGGGGACGTGGAACAGGGCGCGGACACGGAGAGGACGGCACAGTGACCAGAGTGCTGCTGGCGGAGGACCAGGGCATGATGCGCGGCGCGCTCGCCCTGCTGCTCGGCCTGGAGGACGACATGGAGGTCGTCGCGCAGGTCGCCTCCGGCGACGAGGTCCTGCCCGCCGCCCTCAGGGAGCGGCCCGACGTGGCCCTCCTCGACATCGAGCTGCCCGCCCGCAGCGGGCTGGAGGTGGCAGGCGACCTGCACGAGCGGCTGCCCTCGTGCGCGGTGCTCATCCTGACGACGTTCGGCAGGCCCGGCTATCTGCGCCGCGCCATGGAGTCGGGGGCCGGCGGTTTCCTCGTCAAGGACGGGCCCGTCGAGGAGCTGGCCGGGGCGATCCGCAAGGTGCTGGCCGGCGAGCGGGTCATCGACCCGGCGCTGGCCGCCGCCGCGCTGAGCGTGGGCCCCAACCCGCTGACGCCGCGCGAGCAGGAGGTCCTCTCGGCCGCCGCCGACGGCTCCACCGTCGCGGACATCGCCGGGCGGCTGCACCTGTCGGGGGCGACCGTGCGCAACTATCTGTCGGCCGCCATCGGCAAGACCTCCACCCGCAACCGGATGGAGGCCGTCCGCGCGGCCCGCCGGAACGGCTGGCTGTAGCCGCCCCGTACGGGCCGCATGTCCCCGCCCGGCCCCGTGCGGTTCCGGCTACGGCAGCTCGGGGGCGCCCTCCTGGGTGCCCTCCCGCACGGCGGCGGGCCGCCGCCGGTCCCGCGGCAGGGCGAACAGCATGAACAGCACGCAGACGGCGAGCGTCACCGCTCCGGCGCGGAAGGCGGCGCCGTACCCCTCGGCCAGCGAGGCCGGGTCGGCACGCCCGTCGGTGGCGGCCGCGGCGACGGTGGAGAGCACGGCGAGGCCCAGGGCGCCGCCCATGGTGCGGGAGGTGCCGAAGAGGCCGGACAGCAGGCCCGCCTCCCCCGGCGCGCCGGTCGCCGTGGCGATGGTGGCCAGCGGCGTCGCGGCCAGGCCCGCGCCCAGCGACATCAGCACACCGGGGCCCAGCAGGGCGGTCACGTATCCGCCTCCGGCATCCATGCCGCCCTGCCACAGGTAGCCGAGCCCGGCCATGGCCGAGCCGAGGACGGCGAGGTGGCCCTCGCCCACCCGGGCCATGAGGAAGGGGGCGGTCTTGGAGCCGAGCACGATGGTCAGCGAGTGCGGGACCAGCGCGAAACCGGCCTGGAGCGGCGTGTAGTGCAGCACGTTCTGCGTGTAGAGGGACAGGAAGTACCACATCGCGAACATGGCCAGGCCGTTGATGAAGATGGCGAGGTTCGCGGAGGAGACCGCCCGGCGGCGGAAGAGCCGCAGCGGCACCAGCGGCTCGGGCGAGCGGGCCTCCACCGTCACGAACAGGCCCAGCAGCGCGAGTCCGGCCAGCAGGGGGCCCAGTGCGCCCGGGCCGGTCCAGCCCGCGCTGTCCGTACGGACGATGCCGTACGCCACGGCCCCCAGGCCCAGGGTGGCGAGCAGCGCCCCGGGGACGTCGAGCCGCCGCACGGACTCCCCCCGGCTCTCCGTCAGCCACAGCACGGCCGCCACCAGGACCAGCACCCCGATGGGGACGTTGATCAGCAGCACCCAGCGCCAGGAGAGCGCGTCGGTGAGCACCCCGCCCACCAGTCCGCCCGCCGCACCCCCGCCCGCCCCGACCGCCGACCAGGTGGCGACGGCCCTGGTGCGGGCCGGGCCCGGGGGCACGGAGGTCGTCAGCAGCGTGAGGGTGGCCGGTGCCAGGATCGCGGCACCGACGCCCTGGATGCCGCGGGCCGCCAGCAGGTGCCACGGCTCCCGCGCCAGGCCGCCGGCCAGGCTCGCCGCCGAGAACAGGGCGACGCCCGCGAGGAATACGCGCTTGCGCCCGAACAGGTCGGCGGCCCTGCCGCCGAGGAGCATCAGTCCGGAGAAGGTGAGGGTGTAGGCGTTGACCACCCACTGCAGTCCCGTGGGCGACAGGTCCAGGGTGTCGCGCATCGAGGGCAGCGCGACGTTCACGACGGAGACATCGAGCACGACGAGGAACTGACCGGCGCAGGCGGCCAGTACGACCGCCCACAGGCGCAGGGCCCGGGACGGCGCGGCGGCGGAGTCGGGTGCGGTGTCGGGCATGGGCGCCAGTGTGACACCGGCCCTCCTCCGCCCTCTTCCCTCGCCCGTCGCCGCCGTACGTCCCCGCCCGTCCCGGCCACTCGTCCCGGCCACTCGTCCCCCACCGCTCGTCCCGGCCGCCCGCCCCCACCACCCGGCTCAACGGCGCAGCACGGTCACCACGGCGGCGCCGCCCAGGCCGATGTTGTGCGCCAGGCCGACGCGGGCGCCCTCGACCTGGCGTGCCCCGGCGGCGCCCCGCAACTGCCGTACCAGCTCGGCGCACTGGGCGATACCGGTGGCACCGAGGGGGTGCCCTTTGGAGATGAGGCCGCCGGAGGGGTTGACGACCCAGCGGCCGCCGTAGGTCGTCGCACCGGAGGCCACCAGGTCGCCGGAAGCGCCCTCCGCGCACATGCCCAGCGCCTCATAGGTGAGCAGTTCGTTCACCGAGAAGCAGTCGTGCAGCTCGATCACGTCGACGTCCTCGACGCCCAGCCCGCTCTCCGCGTAGGCGCGCTCCGCCGCCGCGCGGGAGACGGGACGGCCCACGACGTCGATGCAGGAGCCGGAGGCGAAGGTCTCCTCCGTGTCGGTGGCCATCGCCTGCCCGGCGATCTCGACGGCCCGCCGCTCCAGCCCCCGCTCCCCGACGAAGCGTTCGGAGGCGACGAGGGCCGCCGCGGCGCCGTCCGAGGTGGGGGAGCACTGCAGCTTGGTCAGCGGGTCGTGGACCACCCTGGAGCCGAGGATCTCCTCCAGCTCGTAGAGGTCCCGGAACTGGGCGTGCGGATTGCCCACCGAGTGCCGGTGGTTCTTCTCGGCCACGGCGGCGAGCTGTGCGCGGGTGGTGCCGTGGCGCTCCATGTGCTCGCGGGCCGCGTTGCCGAAGATCTGGGCGGTGGGCGGGGTCGCGGCGAAGCCGTGCCGGGCCGCCATCACCCCGTAGTGCCGGGCGACCGGGGAGGCCGAGAAGTCACCGCCGTCCGCCCCGGCACCGAGCGCGCCCTTCCTCATCTTCTCGAAGCCGAGCGCCAGGACGCAGTCGCTCAGTCCGCCGGCCACGAACTGCCGCGCCATCATGAGGGCGGTGGAGCCGGTGGCGCAGTTGTTGTTGACGTTGTAGACGGGGATGCCGGTCAGGCCGAGTTCGTAGACGGCGCGCTGGGCGGCGGTCGAGGGCTGGTAGCAGTAGCCGACGGCGGCCTGCTCGACCAGGTCGTAGCCGATCCCGGCGTCGGACAGGGCCGCCTGGCCCGCCTCCTCGGCCATGTCCCAGTACTGCCACGCGCGGGTCTCCGGCTTGGCGAACGGGGTCGTCCCGACACCGATGACGAACGTCTTTCCTGTCATGGCTGCTCCTCGGTCGTGTACCGCGGCGGCGGGCCGGTCGGCTCGGGGTCGCGGGGCAGGCCGAGCAGGCGCTCGGCGACCACGTTGAGCTGGACCTGGGTGGTGCCGCCCGCGATGGTCAGGCAGCGGGACATCAGGAAGCCGTGCACGGCGCGCCCGCCCGCGCCCTCGCGCACCGCGCCGTGCGGGCCGAGGAGTTCCAGCGCCAGTTCGGCGACCTTCTGCTGGTGCGCGGTCTGGACCAGCTTGCGCACGCTGGCGCCCGCGCCCGGGTCGAGGCCCTCGACCTGCCGGAGCGTGGTGCGCAGCCCGATGCACACGAGCGCGTGCGCCTCCGCGGCCAGCGCGCCGAGCCGCTCCCGCACGGTGTCGTCGACGGCCGCGGGGCCGCCGGCCGCCGGGGAGTCGCTGTCCGCCGCAGAGTTGTCGGCCGCCCGGGGGTCACCGGCCGCCGCGGAGTTGTCGGCCGCCGGGGTGCTCCCGGCCGGTGCGGTGCGGCCGGCCGCCGCGGTGTCACCCACGGCACGCTCGGCGCCCTCCCCCGGTCCCAGCCGGCCGAACAGCGTCTCCAGGCCGGTGCTGAAGGCCACCTGGTCGGCCATGTGGACCCGTTCGTTGCCCAGGGTGTGACGGGCCACCCGCCAGCCGTCGTTCACCCGGCCGACCACCGCGTCGGCGGGCAGCACGGCGTCGTCGAACCAGACCTCGTTGAAGAGGGAGTCCCCGGTGATCTCCTTGAGCGGGCGGATGTCGAGGCCAGGGGTGTTCCTCATGTCCACCAGGAAGAACGTCAGCCCCTCGTGCTTGGGCGCGCGCGGGTCCGTGCGGGCCAGCAGGATGCCCCAGTGCGCCCACTGCGCGGCCGACGTCCACACCTTCTGCCCGCTGACACGCCAGCGGCCGTCCTCCATGCGCTCGGCCCGGGTGCGCAGGGAGGCCAGGTCGGAGCCCGCACCCGGTTCGGAGAACAGCTGGCACCACAGCACCTCGCCGCTCAGCGCGGGCGGCAGATGGCGGGCGCGCTGCTCCTCGGTGCCGTACGCGATCAGCGAGGGGACGACCCAGGTGGCGATGCCCAGGCCGCCGACCCGCACCCCGACCTCGTCCATCTCCCGCCGCACGGCCAGCTGCTGCACGGGGCCCGCGCCGAGCCCGTACGGCTCCGGCAGGTGCGGGGCCGCGTACCCGGTCGGCGCCAGCGCGCGGCGTACGGCGGCCGGGTCCTTGCCGCGCAGGGGCGCGAGCACCTCGCGGGCCGCGGCCCGGTACGCCTCCGCCCCCTCGGGCAGCCGCATGCGCAGCTCACGGCGCACGCCCCGGGCCGCGAGCCGCGCGGCCCGCAGCCGGTGTGCCGTACCGGTGCCGAGCAGTTGCCGGGCCGCCACGGCCCGGCGCAGGTACAGGTGCGCGTCGTGCTCCCAGGTGAAGCCGATGCCGCCGAGGATCTGGACGCAGTCCTTGGCGCAGCCGTACGCGGCCTCCAGCGCGGCGGAGGCGGCGAGCGACGCCGTCAGGGCGCGGACGGGAGCGGGGGTCTCCTCCTCGCCGGCGGCGCGGGCCGCGTCCCAGGTGAGCGCCCGCGCCTGCTCGACGCGCACCAGCATCTCCGCGCACAGGTGCTTGACGGCCTGGAACTGGCCGATGGGCCGCCCGAACTGCTCACGGGTGCGCGCGTGCGCGGAGGCCGTCTCCAGCGCCCAGGAGGCGACCCCGCACGCCTCGGCGGCCAGCAGCGTGCGGGCCAGGTCCCCGGCGCGGCCGGCGTCCAGGGCGAGCACGCGGCTGCCGGGGACCGGTACCCCGGCCGCGGTGACCTCGGCGGTGGGGCGGAGCGGATCGGTGCTCTCGTGCGGACGCACGCCGAGCGACGCGGCGTCCACGGCCACCCATACGGTGCCGCTGCCGGGTGCGGCGCTCCGCCTCGCGGCCAGGAGCAGCACATCGGCCTGCGCGCCGCCGAGGACGGGCGGCGCCGTGCCGTCCAGCACGAGGACGTCGCCCGCGGGGGCGTTGTCCGCCGTGCCGTTGTCCGCCGTGCCGCCGGGCGCTGTGGCGCCGGGTGGCGTGGCGCCGGGCGCGCCGCCGGGTTCCGTGGCGGAGGAGGCGGAGGAGGCGGAGGAACCAGCGGAGGCTGCGGAGGCGGCGGGGTGGGTGGCGGAGGAAACGGCGGAAGGGGCGGGGTGGGTGACGGTGAGAGAGCCTGTGCCGAGGGCCACGGCGCCGACGCGCTCGCCGGTAGCGAGCGCGCGGACCAACTCCCCCTCGGCGCCCGCCGCGTGCAGCAGCCCGGCGGCCAGGACGTGCGGCAGGTAGGGGCCCGGCAGCGCCGCGCGGCCCGTCTCCTCCAGCACGACGGCCAGATCGAGCAGCGAACCGCCCCCGCCGCCCGCCTCCTCCGGCAGGTGGAGACCGCACAGCCCCTGCCGGGCCAGGCCCTCCCAGTGCGCGGGCCGGTCGCGGCCCGGCGGCGCGTCGAGCACGGCGCGCCGCTCCTCGGCGGGGACGGCACGTGCCAGCCAGCCCCGCACGGAATCGGCCAACTCCCGGTGTTCCCGCGTGATCCCGATGCCGCCGATGCTCCCGTCGACCATGCGGGGCACGGTAGAACACGTTTCATTGGGAGGGAATCCAATGGGCGGGAATCCATGGGAGCGGATCCGGCGGCCCGGAGGGTGCCGGCTCCCCCGGCCCCGCGAGCCCTCAGCCGGTCACGGACGGAAGGCGCGGCATCCTCACCGTCTCCTCGCCGCAGCCGATGCGCTTCGACTCCGCCCGCACATAGGAGGGCAGCAGGTCGAGCGGCGTCGAGCCCTTCGGGTCGTAGTTCTCCGTGCGCGCCATGAAGACGACCTGCCCCGTCCGGCAGGTGGCCGCGTAGACGGCGAGGTCTCCGGAGAGCGCGCCGTAGCCGTGCTCCCCCTTGAAGCGCACGGAACTCCTGCGGGCCAGCGGCTCCACGGCACGGGCGAGGCGCGGGTCCTCGACGGTGGTGAAGCGCGTCCCGTCCAGCGGGAAGTCGAGGCCCACCTCGCAGGAGTGCGCGGGGCCCGAGGCGTGCGTGCCGGCCCGCATCCGGTACGGGTACCGCTCGCTGCCGCGCATCCCCTCCGGCAGCCGTGCCCCCTTCAGGCCGCACAGCTCCCGGGGACCGTTCCCGTCCAGGACCCGGGTCCTGGGCAGCGGCGCGAGCGCGTCCGTCCGCGGCGGCGCGTAGCGGCCCTCGCAGCCCTTCTCCGCCTTCACCCCGTTGGCCAGCGCCACCACCGCGCGGGCCATGCCCGCCCGGTGGGACCGCGTCCTCGCCGGGTCGGACCCCGTGTTCCCCTCCACGTTCCCGGCCGCGAGCGTGACGACCGTCGGCGGGCCGTCCCCGGCGCCGGTGCAGCTCGCCGGGAGGGCAGCCCAGGCACGGCTGTCGGAGACCATACCGGTGACCTCGCCGCCCAGCGGCGCCATCCGGGGCGAGAGGAACTCATCCGCCCACTCCCGCCCGTCCCGGCCCCGGAACCGGTCGAGTGCGCGGACCTCCGCGGTGACCTGCCACCTGCGCTCGTCGTCCTTCCAGCCCTCGATCCGGCACTGGGTGGTGCGGCTGTCCGCCGTCGCGGCCTGCTCCAGCGGAAGCTGCCTCGCCCGTACGTCGCCGCCACCGCCGATCCCGTCCACCACCTCGGGCGAGAGGGAGCCCCAGCACACGTCCCGGGGCAGGAACGGCAGCTCCCCGGCGCGCCACACCAGCACACCGGCCGCCAGCAGCGCCCCGACGACCGCACCGGCCAGCCCGGCCCCGGCCCTGCCCCGTACGAGGCGGCCCAGCCGCCCACCGGCCCCGCCGGCCCGGGCGGCCCTCGCCGAGGCCGCCTCCTCGGCCGGACGGGACCCCTCGGGCTCCTCGGACACCCCGGCCCCCCCCAGGCCGCCCTGTGGTCCCCTCAGCATTCCTGGTCCCCCCGGCCTTCTCGGACGCGGGCGCCCCCGCCTTCTCGGGCGCGGGCTCCCCGGTCCTCCCGGACTCGGACCCCTCCGCCTTCTCGGGTCCCTCCGCCTTCTCGTGCATCCGGTCCTCTCCTGTGGGGTGGGCGCCGTTCATGGGGGGACTCGCTCCCCGTCACTCGCCGTCCCCCGCGTCCCCCGGGCCGGGTGGTCCGGCGAGGGTACCTGCCGCCCGGGCGGAGGAAGCCGGTAGGGCAGCATGGCGGCTACCGCACCGGCCCGGCGTGAACAGCGCGGGACGCGCGCGTGAGGCCAGCACCCACAGCGGAGGTAGACACGATGAACCAGGCCCCCGTCCCCGGACCGCACACGCGCGCCGCGTTCGAGGCGGCGAAGGGCTTCATGCCGCTGGACGAGGGCCTGGCGCTGTACGCGGCGGCCGTCGAGGCGGGGGCACTCGGGCTGCCCCTGCTGGAGGTGGGCACCTACTGCGGGCGCTCCACGCTGCTGCTGGCGGACGCGGCGCGCCGCACCGGGGTGACGGCGCTCACCGTCGACCACCACCGGGGCAGCGAGGAGCAGCAGCCGGGGTGGGAGTACCACGACCCGGAGGTCGTCGATCCGGTGGTGGGGAGGATGGACACGCTCCCCGCCTTCCGCCGCACCCTGCACGCGGCCGGCCTGGAGGAGCAGGTGATCGCGCTGGTGGGGCGCTCCCCGCAGGTCGCCGCGGTATGGGGGACGCCGCTGGGGCTCGTCTTCATCGACGGCGGCCACACCGAGGAGCACGCCACCGCGGACTACGAGGGCTGGACGCCGCACCTGGCGCCCGGCGGGCTGCTGGTCATCCACGACGTCTTCCCGGACCCGGCGGACGGCGGACAGGCCCCTCACCACATCCACGAACGCGCCCTGGCCTCGGGCGACTACGTTCCCGGCCCGGCCACCGGCTCGCTGCGCGTCCTGCGCCGCCGCCCCTGATCCCGTCTCCGGTCTCCGCTCTCCGGCCTCCGGCGGGGTGGAACGGCGGGCTCCGCGGGCGGCCCGGGCCCGTGGGGCACCCACCGCCGTCGGGAGGTGTCACCCCGAGGGCCTACCATCTACGGCCGTGTCGAATGGATGCTTTGCGAGGCGGCGGCGGACAGGCCGACGAGTGGCGGCCGTACTGGTCGCCGGGGCCGTGTGCCTGGGTGCCGCCGGGTGCGGGGTGTCCGGCGGCACGGGGGACGGGGACGGCAGGGACCGCTCCACCCGCTCCCCGGCGGCGAGGGCGACGGAGCCGGACCCGCACGGGGGGAAGGGGAAGGACGACGGGGGCGACGGGAGGGGCCGCGGGGGCGACCACGCGGGCGACGGAGACGACGACGCGGGCGGCAAGGCGCGGAAGACCCCCGGCCGGCCGCTGCGCGGCAAGGTGATCGTCGTCGACCCCGGCCACAATCCGCACAACCGCGACCAGCCCGGCAAGATTTCCCGGCCCGTCGATATCGGCACGGGAAAGAAGGAATGCGACACCACGGGCACCGCCACCAATTCCGGTTACCCGGAGGCGGAGTTCACCCTCGATCTCGCGCACCGGGTCCGCGCGCAGCTTCGGGAACGCGGAGCCACCGTGAAGTTGACCCACGACGGGGACGAACCGTACGGCCCATGCGTGGATGAACGCGCGGAAAAGGGAAATCAGGCACAAGCGGACGCCGCCATTTCGCTCCACGCGGACGGCGCCCCCAGCGGAAGCCGCGGTTTCCATGTGATTCTTCCCGCACCGGTGCACGCGGGCGCCGCGGACACCCGGGAGATCGTGCGCCCCTCCGAGCTGCTCGGCACCGAGCTGCGGGACGCCTTCCACGACGCCACCGGCGAGCGCCCCGCCAACTACCTGGGCGACGGCAACGGTTTGGACACCAGGGACGATCTGGGCGGTCTCAATCTGAGCAAGGTACCCAAGGTCTTCCTCGAATGCGGCAACATGCGTGATCCACGCGACGCCGCGAACCTCACCTCGGCGAAGTGGCGCGAAAAGGCCGCGCGCGGGGTGGCGGACGGGATCGCCGCTTTCCTCGCCGCGCAGGAGGGGAAATCGTGAAACCGAGAAGCGAACCCCCCGGACCGGCCCGTAGTGTCATCCGTACGATGGGGTGCTCACCCCCGGCAGACTTGACGACCATGACCAGACAGACGAAGGACCCCACGTGAACATCCGCTCGCTCACGCGAGGCGACGGTGCGGTGATAGGAGCAGCGGTGCTGCTGTTCATCGCTTCGTTCCTCGAGTACTTCTCCGCAGACTGCGACGGCTCGCTCTGCGACAAGATCGACATGCCCAACGCCTGGGACACGGAGAAGCTCCAGCTGATCCTGCCCACGATCTTCCTGACGGGCATCATCGGCGCCGCGCTGCTGGTTGGTGGCCGCTTCCTGCCGGAGGGCCGCAAGTTCGGCGCCATCACGCTGCCCCAGTTCGGTGCGAGCCTGCTGGTCGTCTCGCTGTGGTCGCAGGTGTGGTCGATGATCGTCGCTCCGGACGAGGCGAGCATGGGTGCCGGCTCCATCCTGGCCCTGATCGCCACCCTGATCGGCGCCGCCGCCGCGATGGTCTCCCCGGTCGTGCCCGCGCTGGCGGCACCGCTGATGCCCGCGGGCGGCGCCCGTCCGGGCCCGTACGGCGGGCAGCCGCAGGCCGGTTACGGCTACCCGGGCGGCCCGCAGCAGGGCGGCTACGGCTACCCGGGCGCCCCGCAGGCCGGCCAGCCGGGTCCCTACGGCGGCCAGCCGGCGCAGGACCAGCCCGGTCCCGGCCAGTCGCACGGCGGTCCGCAGGGTGCCGCCGGCGCCCCGGACCCCAACTTCCAGCCGTTCTGGTTCGCCGTCCCGATGGCGCGCCCCCTCTTCCCGGAGGACGGCTCGCCCCAGCCGATCGCCGAACTGGCGCCGGGCACCTGGTACCTGGCGGTCGAGCAGCGCGGCCAGGCGCTGGTGGCCCAGACGCAGGACGGGCGCCGCGGCGTCCTCCAGGACACCTCCAACATCCAGCGCGGCTGACCGCCACCGGCCCGCACGCGCACCCGCGAAGGCCTCGCCCGAACAGGGCGGGGCCTCGCCCTTTTCGGGCGAGGGGCCGCTGCCGTACGCTGCACCGGCCGGGCTGACGCTCCCTCAGTTCGCCGGGCCCGTCAGCCCGCCGGGCCATCAGCTCTTTGGTGCTTCGGCTCACGGGTGCTTCAGCCCGCTGGCGGTTCGGCCGCTGGTGCACCAGCCCGGGAGCGGCCGGAAGCGGCAGGTGCGGCTGGAAGCGGCCGAGTGCGGCCCGGAAGTGGCCGGGTGCGGCGGAGGGAGAGGGAATGCGGCTCGGACTGGCGCTCGGCTACTGGGGCCGCGGCCCCGACCCCCGCCACCTCGACCTGGCCCGGCACGCCGAGGACCTCGGCTACCACTCGGTGTGGACCTCCGAGTCCTGGGGCTCGGACGCCTTCACCCCGCTCACCTGGATCGCCGCGCACACCTCCCGCATCCGCCTGGGCACGGCCGTGGCGCAGATGGCGGCCCGCACACCGACCGCCACCGCCATGCACGCCCTCACCCTCGACCACCTCTCCGGCGGCCGGATGATGCTGGGCCTGGGGCTGTCCGGGCCGCAGGTGGTGGAGGGCTGGTACGGCCGCCCCTTCCCCGCCTCCCCGCTCACCGCGACGCGTGAGTACGTGGACGTCGTACGGCAGGTGCTGCGCCGCGAGGGGCCCGTGCGGCTCGACGGGCGCTACCACACCCACCCCTACGCCGGGCCGGACGGCACCGGCATGGGCAAGCCGCTCAAGTCCATCACGCACCCGCTGCGGTCCGGGCTGCCGGTGCTGCTCGGGGCCGAAGGCCCCAAGAACATCGCCCAGACCGCGCGCATCGCCGACGGCTGGCTCCCGCTGTACTGGTCACCGACGCGGGCTCCGGTCCACGCACCGGCCCTCGCGGACGCGCCGCCCGGCTTCCTGGTCGCCCCCCTGGCGCAGGCCCGGCTCTGCGACGACGTCGCGGAGGGGCTGCTGCCCGTCAAGGCCATGCTCGGCTTCTACATCGGCGGCATGGGGCACGCCCGCCGCAACTTCCACGCGGAGCTGATGGCACGCATGGGGTACGCGGACGAGGCCGCCCGTGTCCAGGCCCTGTTCGCCGAGGGCCGCCGCGAGGAGGCGGTACGCGCCGTGCCCGACGCCTTCGCCGACGAGATCTCCCTCGTGGGCCCCCGCGCACGCCTCGCGGAACGACTGGAGTTGTGGCGCTCCGGCCCCGTCACGGACCTCCTGGTAACGGCCCCCGACCCGGACACCTTACGGGCACTGGCGGACCTCACCTTGTGAACCTCTCCCCGCGGGGCTTCACGCCGTGGGCCCCGCGAGGGCTTGGAGGGCGACGTCCCACGGGAAGGCGACAGCATCGCCGTGCCCGGGTGGATGAGGGGTGTAGCCGCCCGGCCCGTGGAGGACGGTCACTCCCTGCTCGCGGAGCGCCGCCACACTCCGGGCGACGGCGGGCTGCGCGTCCTGGGCCCGGTTGAAGAAGGGCATCGCCACCACGGGTACGCCCAGGTGCACCGCCTCGGAGGCGAGACCGAGCGCCAACGTGTCGGCGATGCCCGCACCCCACTTGTTCAGGCTCGTGCAGCTCAACGGCGCCACCAGGACGGCGTCGGCCTTCGGCAGTGCGTCACGCTCGCCCGGCACCTTGTACTGCCGGCGCACCGTGTGCCCGGTCAGAGTCTCCAGCTTCGGAATCCGCCCCTCCCACCAACGGGCGGCCGAAGGGGTCAGCACCAGGCAGACGTCCCACCCCGCGTCCTGGGCCCGGCGGACCGCTTCGTCGATGTGCTGAGTGGGACCTGCCGCACAAGCGATCAGGTAGAGCACCGGCTTGGTCATGCCCGGAGTCCACAGCGTTCCGCCAGCTCACGCAACTCCCGGGACGGTTGAGGTGTCACAGCGACGACGTCGCGTACCACGTGGACGCCGGAGGGGCGGCCCCGCACCTCTTCCGGTGCCATCGCGTCGGCCTCCAGAAGAGCGCGCGTGGCCTGCTCCCGCTGCCGTGTCAGGACCGAAGCGCGTGCCATCGCGAGGAGGTGCAGCGCACGGCGCTCGCGGGTGAGGCCCGCGAGCGCCGCCGGGTCCAGGCCCTCGGCGGCTTCGACGGCGGACCACCCGTCCCCGAAGCGCACGAGGACATCAATGCGATGAAGACGCACGTTGGTCGGCCCGAACATCGTCCAGTCCTCGTTGCGGTCCTCACCCTGGCGGCCGGCCGCCTCTTCGGCCTGGTCCACATGGCCGGAAGCTTCGATGACGGATCCGGGGGTGCGCGGCCGGGCCGAAGCGGCAACGGCCGCGTTCAGGTACAGCATCCCCAGCGTGGACAGACCCAGCGGTCCCGCTGCTCCGAGATCCGCCGACAGTCGAGCTGCCGCCCGCGTCGCGAAGCTGACGGCCGCTTCCGGCCGCTGCTGGTACATCAGGCTTTTGGCCACGCGCCGGGAGGCCGCACCGATGGCCACTGGATCGCCGGAGCGCTCGGCGGCGGCAAGGGCACGGTCAGCTGCGAGGGCGGCCGGCGCCGTGGTCGTCGTGCCGAACTTGTGCAAAAAGGACGCGGTGAGCTGGTAGACGCGCGAAAGGACCGCGTGTGCCGCGCACTCGGCGCCTGCCGGAGCGGAGGCCGCTGCACGGTGGGCGTCGATCAGAAGCTGCGGCAGTTGTCGGCCGATGGCCGAGTAGTGGCACGCCTGGAATGCGTTGCAGCAGTAGTCCAGGGAACGTCTCACAGCGGTGGGCGGCGGCGGCTCGCGGTCGGGCCCGAAGACCCCGGTCAGTATGTCGTGATGGTCCAGCGCATCGAGAACCGCACGAACGTCGGCGGGGGTCTCCGTAGGGACTGAGGCGTCAGGGATCTCGGCCAACAACTGCTCCAAGGGGACGCGCAGGATCTCGGCTGCGCGCTCCAGGACCGACAGCCGAGGGTCGGCCTGCCGCTGCCCGCCTTCGAGGTCTTGGACCCATCTTCGGGACTTACCCATCTGGCGGCCGAAGTCGCCCTGGGTGAAGCCGCGGCGCTCGCGCCAGTAGGCGATGCGTCGGCCGATGCGTCCAGTTTCCATGGCGCCCTCCGGTGTAAGGCACGCACTTTGCGTGCTCGCCTTCCTTCTCCCTGCCTCTACGTTGCCTGGAAACACGAAACGTAACGAAGGAGTTACTGTGAGAACCAGCAAGTTGTCATCGCGTAGTACTGGTCCTTCCGGTGAGCGCGGAGCCCATGAGGCACATGAGAACTATGCCGAAGGCGCCGTGCCGACTGAGGCGCCATGGGTCCGCCCCGACGGCGCCATGCGGCTGACCACGCACACCGGTTACCAATGGTGGGCCGTCCTGGAGGACTTGCGCACGTCGGCCCAGCAGAAGCGACAGTCGTCCGAGTCGGCCCGGCACCAACGCGACGCGTGCGCGGGTGACGTACTCGTGAGCCGCATGAGGATCCGCGTCTCCCGCGACTCCGGCCGCTCCTGGACGCGCCCGCGCAGCCTCCGCGTGGATGACCGGCCGGAGACGAACTGGCGCTGGCCGCGCTGCCGGTGCGTGCTCTGCCGGCCCGGAGGTGAGGAGCGCCGTGGCTGATGCGTTCCCGTTGCGTCTCGCCTCCCACCGGCCGGGCTGGTACGGAACCTGCCGCCGCTGCGGACAGCCGCTGACCGCGGAAGCGACCGCAGCCGAGGACGACAAGGCCCTCACCTCGCTCGGTGCCCGCTGCCGCCGGTGCGTGGGCACGGACGCGACCCACTCCATCGACAAGGGCAAGGACAACGGGAGGGCGGCCGGATGAGCGCCGGATTCTGCTTCTGGCACCGAGGCCACGCCCTCGACGTCGAGTTGATCGCCGTCATCGAACGGGGCTCCGGGCCCGCCGCCGGGGCGTCCGCGTGCCTGCCGTGCGCGAGGAAGATCACCGGCGTGCCCTACGGCGAGGCCGCCGAGGTGGCCGTCGAGGTGCTGGAGGCGCGCGCCGGGCGGGCCGAGGGGGGCTCGTCCGGCGCGGGGCGGCCGGGGGGCCGGGGGTGAAGGGCGGCCGGGCCCCGAGCAGCGGGGTGCCGGGCTCAGCAGCAGTCCGGGTCCAGGCCGGTGGGCAGGTCGTCGCCGCGGAAGACCTGTACCGTCGCCTCGTCACCGCCCAGGGCGGCGACGGCCAGGAGGAGGGCGCCGGCGGTCCAGGTGGTGCGCTCGACGGGCCAGACGGTGTCGTCCTCGAAGACGTAGCCGGTCCAGTACATGCCGTCGTCGGCCCGCAGGTGGGTCATCCAGGTGAGGATGTCCAGCGCGCGGTCGGACTCGCCCATGGCCCACAGCGCCAGGGCGAGTTCGGCGCTCTCGCCGCCGGTGACCCAGGGGTTGGGGGTCACGCAGCGGCAGCCGAGGCCGGGCACCACGAAGGTGTCCCAGCCCTCCTCGACGCGTTCCTTGGCGGCGGTGCCGCGCAGGGCACCGCCGAGGACGGGGTAGTACCAGTCCATCGAGTAGCGGCTCTTGTCGAGGAACCGTTCGGGGTGGTGGCGGATGGCGTGGCCGAGCCGGCCGGTGGACAGCTCCCAGTCGGGCTGCGGCTCCTCGCGGTGCTCGGCCAGCGCCAGCGCGCACCGCAGGGCGTGGTAGACGGAGCAGGAGCCGGTCAGCAGCGCGTCGGTGGCCGAGGTGCCGTCGGCCTCGCGCTTCCACCCGATCTGGCCGCCGGGCTGCTGGAGCTGGAGGACGAACTCGACGGCGGCGATCACGTGGGGCCACATCCGGTCGAGGAAGGCGTCGTCGCCGGTGGACAGGTAGTGGTGCCAGATGCCGACGGCCGGGTAGGCGCAGAAGTTGGTCTCGCGGGTGCGGTCGGTGGGCTCGGCCGCGTCCCCGTCGGCGTAGGCGGCGTACCAGGAGCCGTCGGGCAGTTGGTGGGCGGCGAGCCAGCGGTAGGCGGCCTCGGCACGCTCGTGCTCGCCCGCCGCGTCGAGCGCCATGGCGGCCTCGACGTGGTCCCACGGGTCGAGGTGGTGGCCGCGGAACCAGGGTATGGCCCCGTCCCCGCGCTGCTGGGCGGCGATGCCGGCGACGGTCTGCCGGGCCTGCGCTGCCGTCAGCACCCCCGGCAGGACCAGCCGCTCCGTCCGCTCCGGGCTGGTCACTTGGCCGCCGCCGCGCTCTCACCGGGCCGGCCGTCCGCCTCGGCGAGGCCGGGCAGGCGCGGCAGGTGCGGTTTGGTCGCGTAGGCGACGAAGCTCTTGCCGATGAGCGGGTCGAGGGCCCGCTCGGCGAGGCGGGTGGCCAGCGGGCGCTTCATGATGTCCCACACCAGCAGTTTGTGGTAGGCGCGCACCGGCAGAGCCTTGTCGTTGTCCACCCCGAACGCGCACTTGAGCCACCAGTAGGGCGCGTGCAGGCCGTGCGCGTGGTGGGTGCCGTAGGGGCGCAGCCCGGCCTCGCGCAGCTTGGCCAGCAGTTCGGTGGCGCGGTAGATGCGGATGTGGCCGCCCTCGACCTCGTGGTAGGCGTCGCTGAGCGCCCAGCAGACCTTCTCGGGGCCGTAGCGCGGCACGGTGACGGCGATACGGCCGCCGGGCCTGAGGACGCGCACCATCTCGGCGAGGACGCCCTTGTCGTCGGGGATGTGCTCCATGACCTCGGAGATGATGACGACGTCGAAGCTGTCGTCGGGGAAGGGCAGGGCCAGCGCGTCGCCCTCCATGGCGGTCGCGGTGGCGCCCTCGGGGGCCTCGCCCGCCTCGGCCATGGCGGCGAACCAGGCGGCGACCTCGCGGATCTCCTCGGCGTTGCGGTCGAGGGCCACCACGCGCGCGCCGCGCCGGTAGCACTCGAAGGCGTGCCGTCCCGCGCCGCACCCCAGGTCGAGCACGCGGTCGCCCGCGGCGAGCGGAAAACGGGAGAAGTCCACGGTCAGCACGGCGAATCAGCCTTCCACATCAGCGTCTCGGGCGGGGCAACTCGTTCGGGGAGCGGGCGGGCCACTCGTTCGGGGAGCGGGCGGGCCACTCGTTCGGGGCCGGGGGGCGGCGGAGGGGGCGGCAGGTCACCGGCTGTCGGCGG
>NZ_VJOK01000001.1:2129889-2154934 GCF_013302895.1 Streptomyces albus subsp. chlorinus
CGCCGGGCGGCACCGCCAGGCAGGTCTCGCCGTCGGCGCCCGCGACCTCCGGGATGGCGCCGCCGGTGGTGGCCAGCAGCGGGGTGCCGGTGGCCATGGCCTCGGCGGCGGGCAGCGAGAAGCCCTCGTAGAGGGAGGGGACGCAGGCGATCTGCGCGGAGCGGACGAGGTCGGCCAGTTCGGCGTCGCTGATGCCCTTGACGAACTCGACGGCGCGTTCCAGGCCGTGCGCCTCGATGGCGTCGGCGACGGGGCCGGTGGCCGGGCGCTTGCCGACGACGACCAGGTGGGCCCCGGGATGTTCGGTGCGGGCCTTGGCCAGGGCCTCGACGAGGAAGACCAGCCCCTTGAGGGGGACGTCGGCGCTGGAGGTGGTCACGATGCGGCCCGCCACCTCGGGCACGGCCGGGTCGGGCGAGAAGAGGCGGGTGTCGGCGCCGATGGGCACCACGTGGATGCGGTCCGGGCGCACGCCCAGGTCGTCGGCGATCTCCTGCCGGGAGGAGCCGGAGACGGTCACCACCGAGGGCAGCCGGCGGGCGACGCGGCGCTGCATGCGGGTGAAGCCGTACCAGCGGCGGACCGAGGTGCGCCGCCGCCAGCCGTCCGCCGCCGCCAGCTCCAGCCGCCGGTCGACGGTGACGGGGTGGTGGACGGTGGTCACCAGGGGGGCGCCGAGTGCGGCAGGGCCGCCGAGCAGGCCGTAACCGAGGGTCTGGTTGTCGTGGATGACGTCGAACTCGCCGCGGCGCGCGGCCAGCTGGCGGCGGGCGCGCAGCGAGAAGGTCAGCGGCTCGGGGAAGCCGCCGGTCCACATGGTGGCGACCTCCAGCAGGTCGATCCAGTCGCGGTACTCCTCCCGCCTGGGCGTGCGGAAGGGATCGGGCTGGCGGTACAGGTCGAGGCTGGGCAGTTCGGTGAGGGTGAGCCGGCCGGGCGCGTCCGCGACCTCGTCGAGGACCGGGTAGGGCTGGGCGCCGATCACCTCGACATCGTGGCCGAGCCGGGCGAGTTCCCGCGAGAGGTGGCGTACGTAGACGCCCTGGCCGCCGCAGAAGGGGTTGCCCTTGTACGTCAGCAGCGCGATGCGCAGCGGGCGGTCGGTTACGGCCTGACCGGTCACTCACGGCCCCCTTCGTCACTGCGTTCCGCCGGAGCGTAGCCGCTCGCGCTAACCTAGAACAAGTTTCAGGTTCGACTTTCAGGAGGGACGGCTCCGGGCGGCGGCACCACCCGGGAACTCGTGCCCGGACTGATGAATTTACCGGCCAGTCACTTCGGGCGAGCCGCCGGAACAGGTGATTCGCGCCACCCCTGCGGGGCCTGCAACAATGCACGGCTCCCACAGGGCTTCAAGAACGCCACGGAACGGGACCAACAACGCGATGCCGACACCGCCGCAGCCCAAGCCCTCACCCACGGGGCGACCAGCGTCCTCGTCTCCCCGGCGGTCGCCGTCGCAGCGGTCCGCGTCCGCCGCGCGGCAGCCGGCCGCTCCCTCGGACCGGAACCCGCCGCTGACCGAGCGGCAGGAGGCCCGGCGCCGCCGCATCCTCCAGGCGTGCGCGCAACTCGCCCGGCGGGGCGGGTTCGACGCCGTGCAGATGCGCGAGGTGGCCGAGTCGTCCCAGGTGGCACTCGGCACGCTCTACCGGTACTTCCCCTCCAAGGTGCACCTGCTCGTCGCCACCATGCAGGACCAGTTGCAGCACATGCACGAGACGCTGCACAAGCGGCCCCCGCAGGAGCCGGAGGCCGCCGCCCGCGTCGCCGAGACCCTGATGCGGGCCTTCCGCGCGCTGCAGCGCGAACCGCAGCTGGCCGACGCGATGGTGCGCGCGCTCAACTTCGCCGACCGCTCGGTCAGTCCGGAGGTGGACACCGTCTCCCGGCTGACGACGGCGATCATCCTGGACGCCATGGGCCTGGAGGAGCCGCCCACCCCCGAACAGCTCTCCGCGGTCCGCGTCATCGAGCACACCTGGCACTCCGCCCTCATCACCTGGCTCTCGGGGCGCGCCTCGATCGCCCAGGTGAAGATCGACATCGAGACGGTGTGCCGGCTGATCCAAGTGACGGCACCCGAGGAGTAGCCCGGCGGCCCATGGGTGCCGCCATCCAGGGCCGCGAGGGCCGCGCTTCAGGGGCGCGAGAGCCGTGGGTTCCCGGGCGCGGATGCCGCCGGTTCAGAACCGTGGATGCCCCGGTGCAAGGGCGCGGGTTCAGTGCCGCGGGGGCGGGGCGCAGACGTCGCGGGTGTCGAGCAGGGAGGCGAAGAAGTCCTCCGGTCGAGCAGCCAGGGCGGCTTCCCTTTCGGCCTCGCTGATCGGTACGGCCGTCAGGACGCGCACCGGCTCCACCCCGGTCGGCACGGTGGCCGGCTGCTCCCGGGTCCAGGGACCGGCCAGGAAGACGCGGCGACAGCCGGGGAAGGCGGGCAGGTCGTCGTCGAAGCCCACCATCTCGCCCCAGCCGAGCGGTTCGCCCCTCGTCCAGGGATACGCGGCCAGGTTGGCGAGCCTGACGGCGAGGGCGTGCTCGTCACCGGGGCCGAGCGGGCCGCGCCGCAGCAGGCGCAGCTCGGCACGGCCGCCCGGCGCCCCGTCCCGGGACGGCATCGGGTGGGCGGCCATCCCGATCGTCGCGAACGCCGTGACGTCCGCCGGGCCGCCGGCCCGGTAGAGCATCACATCGAGGCGTTCGAGGGGCGGCGGGCCCTCGTCGAAGGTGAGGCCGTCGTCCTCGGGGCCCCATTCGGCCCGCAGGGCGTGGAAGACGTCGCGGAGTATCGGAGGAGCCGGCATGGCCGCGACCCTAGCCGCATCTCACGTCACGGCCCGACCGGGGGGGCGGGCCGTACGGCCCGGCGAGGCGGCTGGGCAAACGGAGGGGCGGCCCGGCCACCCGCCGCGTCGGCCCGGCGAACGGCCAGGCGGTCCGGCGAACGGCCGGGCCGTCTCCGTACGGGTGGGGTCTCAGGGCGCGGCGGGGGTGAAGCGGACCGGGGTGCCCGGCGGGGCCTGTGCGGCGGCGCCGAGCGCGTCGGCCGGGACGACGCCGATCACGGGGTAGCCGCCGGTCGTCGGATGGTCGGCCAGGAAGATGACGGGGCGGCCCTCGGGCGGCACCTGTATCGCACCCAGGGGCATGCCCTCGCTGGCCAGTTCGCCCTCCCGCGCCCGTGCGAGCGCCGGGCCCTCCAGCCGCAGGCCGATCCGGTTGCTGGCGGCGGAGACCCGGTAGCCGGCGGTACGGAGGGTGCGCAGCCCCTCCGGCGCGAACCAGTCGTCACGCGGTCCCGGGACCACCGGCAGGACGAGTTCGTCCGGGGGTGCCGCCCAGGGCGCCGTGTCGGCCGTCGGCGGCCGGTCTTCCGGGTGCGGTGCGCCGAGCCGCAGCACGCTGCCGTCGGTCAGCGGCGCCGGGCCGAGCCCGGAGAGCAGGTCGGTGGCGCGGCTGCCGAGCACCGGCTCCGCGTCCACTCCCCCGGCGAACGCCACGTAGGAGCGGACGCCGTGCGTGGCGGTGCCGACGTCCAGCACGGCGCCGGCCGGGAGCCGGACCGGCTGCCCCCAGGCGGCGGGACACCCGTCCACGGACACCGGGCAGGGCGCCCCGGTGACGACGGCGACGGCGGGGCGCAGGACGCGTACCGCGCAGCCGGTGAGGGTCGTCTCCAGGGTGGCGGCGGTCTCCGGGTTGCCCACCAGGCGGTTGGCGAGACGGTGCGCGGCCGGGTCGAGCGCGCCGGAACGGGGCACGCCCAGGTGCGCGTACCCGGCGCGGCCCAGGTCCTGCACGGTGGTGAGCGCTCCGGCCCGTACGGTCTCCAGTCCGTCAGCCATCACGGCCGCTCCCTCGGGGTCCCGGGTCCGTCCGGCACGGGGTCCGCCGGGCCGGACGGCCGCCCGCCGTCGGGCCCGGTGTGCGGCAGGGCGGACCCCGCGCCCGGTCGGCCGGACCGCACAGCACTCGGTTCGGTGTCCGGTTCGCCGGACTGCTTACCGCTGGGCCCGCCGTCCGGCCCGGCGTGCGCGTCGAGGGGGACGAAGCGGACGCGGGTTCCGGGGGCCAGCAGGGCCGCCGGGGTGCGGTCCGGGTCCCACAGGACCGTCTCGGGTGCCGTGCCGATGAGCTGCCAGCCGCCGGGCGAGGAGCGCGGGTAGACGCCGGTGTAGGGGCCGGCGAGGCCCACCGCGCCGACCGGGACCCGGGTGCGCGGGGTGGCGCGCCGCGGCACGTGGTACCGCTCCTCCAGGCCCGTCAGGTAGCCGAACCCGGGGGCGAACCCGCAGAAGGCGACGCGGAAGGAGGTGGCCGCGTGGATCCGGGCCACCTCGTCCTCGGACACGCCCCACAGCGCGGCGACGTCGGCGAGGTCGGGGCCGTCGTAGCGAACCGGTATCTCCACCACGCCGGTGCCGCCGCCCGACAGCGGCGGCACGTGCCAGCCGGGCAGTTCCTCGGCCAGCCGCCGGGCCGCCTCGGGTGCGGCGAACCCGTCGAGCAGCACGGTGGTGGCACCCGGCACGATCTCTTCCACGGGCGGCAGGGTGCCGGCCGCGCGGCGGCGCAGCAGTTCCGCGTGGAGGGCTTCGCTCCGTTCGGCGGTGGCGTACTCCACCAGCAGTCCGCGGCGGCCCACGCGCCGCAGTACGGGCTCCTCCGCGGCGGGCCGCGCCTGCGCGGTGCGGGCGGGCGCGGTCATGCGAACGCCCGGACGGTGACGCCTGCCCGGCTCAGTTCCTGGCGGACGCGGCGGGCCAGTCGCGCGGCGGCGGGGGTGTCGCCGTGCACGCACAGCGAGCGCGCCCTGGTGGGCAGCACGCTGCCGTCGGCGGCGGCGATCTCGCCGTCCCGCGCCAGCCGCACCGACCGCTTGACCACCAGGTCCGGGTCGTGCAGCACCGCGTCCGGCTCCGAGCGCGGCACCAGGGTGCCGTCGGGCCGGTAGGAGCGGTCGGCGAACGCCTCCTCCACGGTGGGCAGTCCGGCCTCGGCGGCGGCGGCCAGCAGCAGGGAGCCGGGCAGGCCGAGGACCGGCAGCGGCTGCCCGGAGCCGGTGGCGGGGCCGGAGAGGCGTACCCCCTCCACGACGGCGGCTGCCTGCTCGGCGTCGTGGACGGCGCGGTTGTAGAGCGCGCCGTGCGGTTTGACGTAGGCGACGGCCGCGCCGGCGGCGCGCGCGAAGACCTCCAGCGCGCCGATCTGGTACGCGACTTCGGCGGCCAGTTCGGCCGCCGGTACGTCCATCGAGCGGCGGCCGAAGCCGGCCAGGTCGCGGTAGGAGACCTGCGCGCCGATGCGGACGCCGCGCTCGGCGGCCAGTTCGCACACGCGGCGCATGGTGGCGGGGTCGCCGGCGTGGAAGCCGCAGGCGACATTGGCGCTGGTGACCGAGGCGAGCAGGGCTTCGTCGTCGGTGAGCCGCCAGCGGCCGAAGCCCTCGGCGAGGTCGGCGTTAAGGTCGATCATCCGGTCCATCGCCAGCAACGTAAGCGATTGTTGAACAATCCGGCAAGAGGGTCCGGCCCACCGGAATCCGCCCACCGGAATCCACGGGCGCCACCGGCACCCGCCACCGCACACCCCGTCCCGGCCGGGCGACCGCGCCCGCACGGGCGCAGCCGAGGGAGATCACGATGACTGCCGACCCGTCCGCCGCCCCCTCGGATGCCGCCGCGCTGGCGGGGCTGGTCGCCGACCGGGCGCTACTGGGGCGCACCAGCACGGCCGAGCGGGTGGCGGCCGTGCTGCGCCAGCGGATCGCCCAGGGTTCCTTCCCGCCCGGCACCCGGCTCTCGGAGGAGCGCATCCGCGGGGCGCTCGGCGTCTCCCGCAACACCCTGCGGGAGGCGTTCCGGCTGCTGACCCACGAGCGGCTGCTGGTCCACCGGCTCAACCGGGGCACGTTCGTGCGGGTGCTGGGCGGGGACGACATCGTGGACATCTACCGGGTGCGGCGGCTGGTCGAGTGCGCGGCGCTGCGCGGACTGGGCGCGCCGCCCTACGAGGTTTCCGAGGTGCGGGCGGCGGTCTCGGCGGGCGAGCGGGCGGCGGCCGAGGGGCGGTGGCAGGAGTGCTCGACCGCCAACATCCGCTTCCACCAGGCGCTGGCCGGGCTGGCGGGCAGTCCGCGCACCGACGAGATGATGCGCGGCGTCCTGGCCGAACTGCGGCTGGCCTTCCACGTCATGGGCGATCTGCGCCGCTTCCACGAGCCGTACCTGGTCCGCAACCAGGAGATCGCCGGGGCCCTGGGGAGGGGGAACGCGGCGGAGGCCGAGCGGCTGCTGGCCTCCTACCTGGACGACTCGCTGGGGCAGCTGCTGGAGGCGTACCCCGAGGAGCCGTGACGCCGGGCGCGGACGCGAGGTGGCGCCGGGAGTGACATGCCTCACTCTTGTCGGATCGTTCAACAATCCTCTAGCCTCCCGTGGAATTCGCTTCACACACATCCGCGCTCAGATATCCGCTCCGCGGACGTCGCTCCATGGAAGGCGGAGGCGACATGATCGTTCTGCTCGGCGTCCTCGTGGTGGTCCTCGGCTTCGCGACGCGACGCAACCCCCTGCTCGTCGTCGGCGTGGCCGGAATCGTCACCGGACTGCTGGGCAAGCTCTCCCCCGTCGAGATCCTGCGGACCTTCGGGGAGAGCTTCGCGTCCAGCCGTTCGGTGACGATCTTCGCCATCACACTGCCCGTCATCGGCCTGCTGGAGCGCAACGGCCTCCAGCAACAGGCCCGCACCCTCATCGGCAAGCTCGGCACCAAGCTGACCACCGGCCGGTTCCTCACCCTGTACCTGCTGCTGCGGCAGCTCACCGCCGCCGTGGGCCTGCAGACCATCGGCGGGCCCGCGCAGAGCGTCCGCCCGATGATCGCGCCCATGGCCGAGGCCGCCACCGAGCGGCGCAACGGGGGGCGGCCGCTGCCGGAGAAGGTTCGCGAGAAAGTGCGTTCGCACGCGGCCGGCACCGACACGGTGGGGCTGTTCTTCGGCGAGGACTGCTTCCTCGCCATCGGCTCCATCCTGCTGATCACCGGGCTGGTCAACAGCACGTACCACACCCACCTGGAGCCGCTGCACCTCGCGCTGTGGGCGATACCCAGCGCCGTGTGCGCCTTCCTCATCCACGGCGCCCGGCTGCTGCGGCTGGACCGGACGCTGGAGCGGGAACTGGTGACGGCGAACGCGGCGATGGCCGTCGCACAGGAGGACAGCGAGAAGGGCGAGGCCGCCAAGTGATCAAGTCCGAGTGGTTCTTCTGGCTGGTCGGAGCCGTCTTCCTGGTGATGGCGGCACAGATGTTCTTCGACCGCACCAACCCCAAACGGCACGGCACCGCCGCCTTCTGGGGCCTGCTGGGCCTGTGCTTCTTCTACAGCACCTGGGTCAACGAGAAGTCCCTGCCCGCCGAACCGCTGGGCGTGGCGGTCCTCGTCCTCATCTGCGTCGGCGGCTTCAACCTCACCGGCAAGGGGAAGCCCGACACCACGAGCGAGAGCGAACGCGTGAAGCTCGCCGCCCGCTTCGGCGGCAAGCTGTTCATCCCCGCGCTGACCATCCCGGTGGTCGCGATGGTGTGCGCCGTCCTGGTCTCCAAGTGGAAGATCGGCGGCAGCCCGCTGCTGGAGGAGGGCAGCGAGACCATCCTCGGGCTCGGCCTGGGCGCCGTCGTCGCGCTGGGCGTGGGCATGTGGGTGCTGCGGGAGCGGCGCGTGAGCGTCCCGGTGCACGCCGGGCGCGGGCTGCTGGAGTCGATGGGCTGGGCACTGCTGCTGCCCCAGCTGCTGGCCGTGCTGGGCGCGATCTTCCAGGCCGCCGGGGTCGGCACGCAGGTGCGGAAGATCACCGAGTCGGTGCTGCCGGACGGGCAGAAGCTGGCCGCCGTGGCGCTGTACTGCGCCGGGATGTTCGTCTTCACCCTCATCATGGGCAACGCCTTCGCGGCCTTCCCCGTCATGACCGCGGCCGTCGGCTGGCCTGTGCTCATCGAGCAGATGGACGGCAACCCCGCCGCCGTCCTCGCGGTCGGCATGCTCGCCGGGTTCTGCGGCACCCTGTGCACACCCATGGCGGCCAACTTCAACATCGTCCCGGCCGCCCTGCTGGAGCTGAAGGACCAGTACGGGCCGATCAAGGCGCAGGCGCCCACCGCCGCGGCAATGCTCGTCTGCAACATCGCCATCATCTACCTCTTCGCGTTCTAGGCGGTGTCCCGTCCCATGACTGCTGCTGCTTCTCCGTCCTCCCCCCTCCAGGTCCTCGTCACCGGCTTCGCGCCGTTCGACGGGGAGGAGACCAACCCCTCCTGGCAGGCCGCCGAAGCCCTCGCCGCCGACCCGCCGGCCGGACTGGATGTCCGCGCCGTCCGGCTGAGCTGCGTCTTCGGCACGGCACTCGACGAGCTGCGCGCCGCAGTCGAGGCCGCCGGGCCCGGCCTGGAACTGGTGGTGTGCCTGGGCCAGGCGGGCGGTCGCGCCGACCTGACCGTCGAACGCGTCGCCCTCAACGTCGACGACGCGCGCATCCCCGACAACGCGGGCGCCCGGCCCGTGGACGAACCGGTGGTACCGGGCGGGCCCGCCGCCTACTTCAGCACCCTGCCCGTCAAGGCATGCGTCGCCGCGGCACGGGAGGCCGGAGTGCCCGCCTCCGTCTCCCAGACCGCGGGCACCTTCGTGTGCAACCACGTCTTCTACGGGCTGGCCCACCTGCTGGCCACCGAACACCCGGGCGTACGCGGCGGCTTCGTCCACGTGCCGTTCACCCCGCGACAGGCCGCCGCCAAACATCCGGCGCCCCCGTCGCTGTCCGTGGCCGACGCGGTACGCGGCCTGTCCGCCGTCCTGAGCACGGCGGCCCGCACCACGACCGACATCCGCGAACCGGGAGGGGCGACACATTGAGCACCGGGAACGCCGGGAACACCAGGAGCACCCCGGACGGCGCGGACACCGCGGACGGTACGAACACGGCGGACGGTACGAACGGCGTGGACGGTACGAACGGCGCGGACACCGCGGTCGGCGCGAGCGGTCCGGGCAGCCCGGCCGGCGCGGGCGCCGCGCTGGAGGAGCGGGCCGCGCACTTCGCCGAGGTCGCCCTCGCCAACATCACCCGCGAGTACCCCAACGTCCCCGCCCACCTGCTGGGCGGGCCCGGCGAACTGGTCCCGCCGCGCCGCTTCCACCCCGCCTTCTACGGTGCCTACGACTGGCACTCCTCCGTCCACATGCACTGGCTGCTGCTGCGGCTGCTGCGACGTCCGTGGAAGGGCGGGGATGCGCGGACGGAGCGGCTGCGGGGCGAGGTGGTGCGGGCGCTGGAGAACCATCTGACGCCCGAGACGCTCGCCGCCGAGGCCGCCTATCTGCGCGAGCACCCCTCCTTCGAGCGCCCGTACGGCTGGGCGTGGCTGCTGGCGCTCACGAGTGAGAGCGCCGCCCTGGCGGCGGAAGGGCGCCACGGGGGTGCCGGCTGGCGGGCCGCCCTCGCCCCCGCCGCCGAGACCGTCGCCGGCCTGGTGCTCGCCTGGCTGCCCAAGGCCACCTACCCCGTGCGGCACGGCACGCACGCCAACAGCGCCTTCGCCCTGGGACTCGTCCTCGACAGCGCCGGACGGGCGGGCGTCCCCGGTCTGCTGGAACCGGTCGCCGCCAAGGTCCGCGAGTGGTACCTGCCCGACCACGGCGCGGCCACCCGCTGGGAGCCCTCGGGCCAGGACTTCCTCTCCCCGCTGCTGTGCGAGGCCGACACCGTGCGCCGGGTGCTGCCGGCCGGGGAGTTCGCCGGATGGCTGGAGAGGTTCCTCCCGGAGCTGGCGGACGCCGCCGCGACCGGGACGGCGTTCCTGCCCCCGCCGCGGGTCTCGGACGCGGCCGACCCGCAGATCGGCCATCTGCTCGGCCTCTGCCTCAGCCGGGCCGCCGCGCTGCGCGGCATCGCCGGGGCCCTGCCGGCCGGTGACCCGCGCGCCGGCGCGCTGCGCGCGGCGGCGGAGGCCAATCTGCGAGCCGCGCTTCCGGCGGCCACCTCGGGCGACTTCACCACCGACCACTGGCTGGCCACCTTCGCCACCCTCGCCCTGGGCGAGGACGTACCGGCCTGACCCGGACGGCCTGTCCCCGCCCCGCCCCGGCCCGGTGATGCGGAGCGCCCGCCCCTCGGTCCGGCGGATTCCAAGGGGCCGGGGGGGCGGGACGCCCGCGTCAGGCGGGCCGGGCCAGGAGGGGGCGGACCTGCTCGGCGGCGAAGCGGACGAAGCCCTCGGGGTCGGGTTCGTCGGCGGTCGGCTGGAGGACGACGGTGTCGGCGCCCGCCGCGGCCACCTCGCGGACGGCCGCGGCGACCGTGGCCGCGTCGCCCGCCACCCCGGGCCCGGCGTCGGGGTCGTGGCCCTCGCGGGTGCGTTCGGCGCGCAGCCGGTCGGCGGCGTCCGGGCCGGTGGCGCAGCTGAGGTAGTGCACGATCTCGTGGCGGTCGGCGCCGCGTCCGGCCGCCGCCCTGCCCTCGTCGATGAGCCGCCGAGCCCGCCGGATGCCCTCCGGCGCGGTGTTGGCGTCCAGCACGGTGCCGTCCGCCGCCTCGCCGCTCAGCCGCAGCGAGCGCGGTCCGCGCGCGCCCGCGAAGACCGCCGCCCCCCACTCGCCGTCCTTCCGGTCCCCCGCCGGCGGCCAGTCCAGGGCGACCCCGTCCAGCCGCACGTACCGGCCCTCGACCGTGACCCGTTCGCCGCGCAGCAGCGCGCGTACGGCCTCCAGTTGTTCGCGCAGCAGGGTGACGGGCGAGTCCACCCGGGCGCCGGCCTGCCCCATCCACTCCTGCACCCCGTGTCCGAGGCCGACCGCGAAGCGGCCGGGGAAGAGGCGGCGGAGGGTGGCGGTCTCCATCGCCGTGAGCGCGGTGTTGCGCAGCGGGACGGGGAGGAGCCCGATCCCCACCCGGAGCCGCTCGGTCCAGGCGAGCGCCGCGGCGGCGGTGGCGATGCCGCTCTCGAAGAAGCAGTCCTCCCACAGCCACAGCTGGTCCAGTCCCGCCTCGTCGGCGGCGCGGGCGACGCTCCGCAGCCGTTCGGGGGCCACCTGGGGCCGGAAGATCGCACCGAGACTCGTCATACGGCCGTTCCTATCCCGGAACGCCGGTGCGGGCAACGGGATTCGGCGCGGCCCGTGGCCCGGTGTCCCCACCGGCGCGGCCCGGTGGCCCGGCGGTCCGCGCCGGTGGGGGCGACGGAACAGTGGCGGGCCGCTACTCCTCCGGTGGGAAGACCGCCTCCCCCGTGCCGGCCAGGGTGATGGAGATGGCCTCGACGGGGCAGCTCTCGGCCGCCGCCAGGACGTCCTCGCAGGGCGCGCGGTCCGGAGCGAGGGGGCGGGACCGGCGGGCGGCGTCGAGGCGGAACTCCCCGGGCGCCGTTCCGACGCACATCCCGGACCCGATGCACAGGTTGTGGTCGACCTCGACGTGCCAGCGGCCGGCGGCTGTCATGCCGCCTCCGGGGGCAGGTGGATCATCTTGTGCTCCAGGTATTCCGCGTAGCCCTCGGGGCCGAACTCGCGTCCGATGCCGGAGTTCTTGCAGCCGCCGAAGGGGCCGAGCATGTCGATGCTGAAGGTGTTGACGGAGTAGGTGCCGGTGCGCACGCGGCGGGCGATGTCGGTGCCGTGCTCGACATCGGCGGTCCACACGCTGCCGGAGAGGCCGTAGTCGGAGTCGTCGGCGATGCGCACCGCCTCCTCCTCGGTCTCGTAGGGCAGCAGGCAGATGACCGGGCCGAAGATCTCCTCCCGGGCGATGCGCATGGAGTTGTCGACGTCCCCGAAGAGGGTGGGCTCGACGTACCAGCCGGTCGGCATGGACGCGGGCCTGCCGCCGCCCGCCAGGACCTTGGCGCCCTCCTCCTGGCCGAGGGCGATGTAGTCGAGGGAGCGCCGCCGCTGGCGCTCGGCCACCAGGGGGCCCAGTTCGGTGGCGGGGTCGAGGGGGTCGCCGACGGTCAGCGCGTCGGCGGCGGCCTTGAAGCGTTCCGCGATCTCGTCGTAGCGGCTGCGCGGGGCCAGGATGCGGGTCTGGGCCACGCACGCCTGGCCGTTGATCATCCAGGCGAAGGGGGTGATGCCGGCCACCGCCGCGTCCAGGTCCGCGTCGGGCAGGATGACGGCGGCCGACTTGCCGCCCAGTTCGAGCGTGACGCTGGTCAGATTGCGGGAGGCCACCTCCATGACGCGCTTGCCCGCCGCGACGGAGCCGGTGAAGGACACCTTGTCCACGCCCGGGTGCGCCACCAGGTACTCGCTGACCTCCCGGTCGGCCGGGAGGATGGACAGCACGCCGGGCGGCAGTCCGGCCTCGTCGGCGATCTCGGCCAGCAGATAGGCGTCCAGGGGCGTTTCGGGGGAGACCTTGAGGACGGCCGAGCAGCCGGCCAGCAGCGCGGGCGCCAGTTTGGCCGCCGCGGTGAACTGCGGCACGTTCCACGGCACGACCGCCGCCACCACGCCCACCGGCTCCCGCCGCACCAGCAGCGGCCCGAGCGCGCCCGCGCGCCGCTCCTCGTACGGGTGATCGGCGGCGACCTTGAGCGCCGCGTCCCACACCATCAGCGCGGCCAGCGACTGGACCATGACGCCCGTGGTGTACGGGGTGCCGTTCTGCGCGCTGATGAGCCTGGCGAACTCGTCGCCGCGCGCCGCGAACGCGTCCTTGATACGGGTGACGGCCTCGATGCGGTCGGCCAGTGGGCGCCGTGCCCACACCCCGGAGTCGAACGCCTCGCGGGCGGCCCGCACGGCGCGGTCCACGTCCGCGCGCGAGGCGTGCGGGACGCGGCCGATGGGCTGCTCGGTGTGCGGCGAGACCACCTCGATCGTCTCGTCGCCGGCGGGGTCGGTGAACGCGCCGCCGATGTAGAGCTGCCGGTGTTCGGTGTACGCGACGCCGCTCCCACCGGGGTTGGGGTTGTCCGTCATGACTGTGCCCTCCCTGTCCGCCCGCCCGTCGGCGCCCGGGGCCGCGGCGCCCCGCCGCTGCCTGACAGTGCATCAGAACTAGTACCAGTTCTACTTCTGGGGAACAATGCCCGAGCCGGTGACAGCTTGGCCGGCCACGCCGTACGGACCGGGGGAGCCGCCGCCCATGACAGACGCGCCGCAGGTCACCGAGGAGCCCCGGGTGCGAGACCACGGGGGCGGGATCTGGAGCATTCCCGTCCCCATTCCGGACAACCCGCTCGGCCACACCCTGGTGTACGTGATCGAGACGGACGCCGGCCCCGTCCTCGTCGACACCGGGTGGGACGACCCCGCCTCCTGGCGGACGCTCGTCGAGGGGCTGGCCGCCTGCGGCACCTCGGTGGGCGACCTGCACGGCGTACTGGTCACCCACCACCACCCCGACCACCACGGCCTCTCGGCGCGGGTACGGGAGGAGTCCGGTGCGTGGATCGCCATGCACGCCGCCGACGCCGCCGTGGTGCGCCGCACCCGCGCCTCGGACCGGCGCGAGTGGCTGGCCTACCTCGTCGGGAAACTGGCTGCGGCGGGCGCCCCCGAGGACCACACGGCCCCGCTGCGCGCGGCGCTGGAGGGGGGACGGGGCGGGGCACTGCCGGGTGCGCGGGCCGCGCTGCCCGACCGGGACATCGAGCCGGACGCGCTGCTCGCCCTGCCGGGCCGCCGGCTGCGGGCGATCTGGACGCCCGGCCACACACCCGGACACGTGTGCCTGCACCTGGAGGAGCGGCACCCGGCGCAGGGCGCTTCGCCCGGCGGGCGGCTGTTCTCCGGCGACCACCTGCTGCCGGCCATCACCCCGCACATCGGCCTGTACGAGGACCCCGACAGCGACGGGAGCACCGATCCGCTGGGCGACTACCTCGACTCCCTCGCGCGGATAGCCGGACTGCGGCCCGCCGAGGTGCTCCCCGCGCACCAGTACGCCTTCACGGGCGCCCGGGCCCGGGTCGGGGAGCTGACCGCGCACCACGCCGAGCGCCTCGCGGACCTGCGGGCGCTGCTCGCCCGGCGGGACCTCACCCCCTGGCAGCTGGCCGAGGCGATGCGCTGGAACCGGCCGTGGGAGCAGATCCCCTTCGCCTCCCGGAACATCGCCGTGGCCGAGGCGGAGGCCCACCTGCGCCATCTGGTCGGGCTCGGTCACGCGGAGGCGGTGCCCGGCAGCGACCCGGTCACCTACCGTGCGACCGACTGACCGGTCGGTCCGTCCCGCCCGGGGCCGACGGCCCGGCCCCCGGAACGCTCCGGCTACAGTGGCCGGCAGACGAACAACGCCTCCGACCGGGGGAAGCCGGTGCGAATCCGGCGCTGACCCGCAACCGTGAGCGGTCGCCCCGCCGACCGCGAGCCGGAGCACCCGGGCGGAGGTGGGCTCCCGTGGCCGCCAGGCCACCGGCACCGTCGAGGTTCACGGAGCCGAGCCCGGTGCACCGCGGTGCGGGTCGCGTGGTCGCGGCCCGTCCGGCGGGGCGGCCGTGCCCGGCTGCGGTCCGCTTCCGTCACGAAAGGCACTCGCATGTCACCGCGCCGCCGCGCCACGGTCCTCACCGCCGCCACCGTGCTGTGCGCGACAGCCGCCCCCGTGGCATCCGCGGCCACCGCCGCATCCGCGGCGGCCGGCGCACCGGCCGCCGCCGTCGCCCCGGCGGTGAAGCCGAAGCTGCCGGACGGCCTCTACGGCACCGCCGACCCCAGCTACGACGGGGTGTGGCGGCAGTCGATGGCGCTGCTGGCGCTGGACGGGGCCGGTGCGGTCCCGGCGAAGAAGGCCGTGGACTGGCTCACGGAACAGCAGTGCGCGGACGGCTCGTTCACCGCCTACCGCGCCGACCCGGGGAAGAAGTGCGACCCGGACACCACGCCGTCCGACACCAACGCCACCGCTCTGGCGGCGCAGGCGCTCGCGGCGGTCGGCGGCCGGAGCGAGGCGGTACGGGAAGCGGTGGACTGGCTGGTCTCCGTGCAGAACAAGGACGGCGGCTGGGGCATGGCGCCCCGCTCGCCCTCGGACGCCAACTCGGTGTCGGTCGTCATCGGCGCCCTGCACGCCGCCGGCAAGGACCCGCGGAAGGTCACCGCCGAGGGCGGCCGCTCCCCCTACGACGCGCTGCTGGGCCTCCAGCTCACCTGCGGTGCCAAGGGCATCGAGGACGCCCCGGGCCAGCAGGGCGCGTTCGCCTACCAGCCGGACAAGAAGGGCCGGCTGGTGCCGAACAACGACGCCACCGCCGCGGCCACGCTCGCCGCGCTCGGCAAGGGCGCCCTGGCCGAGCCGCTGGACAAGGACGCCAAGAGCAAGCCCGTCACCCCCCTCAAGTGCGCCACCGGCGCTGCGGACGGCGAGCGGCAGGACGGGCCGCGTGAGCTGCCGGGCGGCCGGAAGGCGGCGGCGGGCGCCGGCGCCGCCTACCTCGCCGCCACCCTGAAGAAGGGCGGCGGCCACTTCACCACCGTCACCCCGGGCGAGGAGAAGCCGCAGCCCGACTACGCGAACACGGCCGACGCGGTCGTCGCCCTGGCCGCGGGCGGCCACCGCACCGAGGCCCGGTCCTCCCTCCGCTGGCTGGCCGCCCACCTCGACGACTGGGACAAGGCCGACGACGACCCGGCCGCCCTCAGCTCCCTCATGCTGGCCTCCCGCGCCACCGGCGGCGACCCCACCCGGCTCGGCGGCACCGACCTGCTCGCCCGCCTCGGCCGCACCGGCCCCGCACCGGCCCGGATGCCGGACTCCGACGCGTCCTCCGAGAAGAAGGACGACGGCGCCACCATCCCCGTGTGGGCCTTCATCCTCGTCGGCCTCGCCGTCGGCGCCGGCTTCGGCATCCTGCTGAGCGGCCGTCGCAAGAGGCAGCAGCTGTGAGGGCCCGGACAGCGGCGGTGGCCCTCGCCGCGCTGCCGGCCCTCGCCCTGGGGCAGGCGGCACCGGCCCAGGCCGCCGGGACGGGGTACCGCTACTGGTCGTTCTGGATACGGCAGGAGGGCGGCTCCTGGTCGTACGCCACCGAGGGCCCGGCCACCCAACGGCCCGGGGACGGCGACACGCTGGGCTTCCGCTTCGCCCTGAGTGAGAACTCCCGGCGGGCCACGAAGCCGCGCGGTGCCGGCGCGTTCGCCGCCGCCTGCGCGAAGACCGCGCCGGGGAAGGGCGGCAAACGGGTCGCCGTCCGCATCGACTTCGGCACCCGCGCCGACGCCCCCGCCGGTGAGTCCGGGGCCCCGCCCGCCCCCCGCACAGGCTGCGCTCGGGTACCGGAGAACGCCACCGCGGCCGACGTCCTCGCGAAGGTCGCCGGGCCGCTCCGCTACGACTCCGCCTCCCTGCTGTGCGCCATCGACCACTACCCGGCCAAGGGCTGCGGGGAGCAGGCGACGCGCGCGGACGGCGGCGACGGCGGCCAGGACGGCCGGGCGGACGCCGAGGACGGCAAGAACGGCAAGGGCGGGCAGCACGACGCCCGGGACCCGGGCGAGGGCGAGGGCGAGGGCGACGACGGACTGGAGACGGGGCTCGGCGTCCTGGCGGGCGTCGCGGCCGTCGCGATCCTGGGCGCCGCGGCGCTGTGGCAGGCCCGCCGGCGAACGCGCTGACGATGCGCCGCTCCCTGCCGAGAGCACCGCTGGCCACCCGCGCCACCGCCCTGCACCCGGGCGCCTGGTGGCTGTGGGCCCTCGGCCTGGCCACCGCCGCGTCCCGCACCACCAACCCCCTGCTGCTCGCCCTGGTGATCGTGGTGGCCGGCTACGTCGTGGCGGTACGCCGCACCGACGCGCCCTGGGCGCGCTCCTACGCCGCGTTCCTCAAGCTGGGCGTCCTGGTGCTCGTCGTCCGCCTCGTCTTCGCGTTCTTCCTCGGCTCCCCCGTCCCCGGCACCCATGTGCTCGCCGAACTGCCCGAGGTGCCCCTCCCGGAGTGGGCGCGCGGGGTGCGGATCGGCGGGCGGGTCACCGCGGAGGGCATGGCCTTCGCCCTGTACGACGGGCTGAAGCTGGCGACGCTGCTGGTCTGCGTCGGCGCCGCCAACGCCCTCGCCAACCCGGCGCGGCTGCTCAAGTCCCTGCCGGGCGCCCTGTACGAGGCGGGAGTGGCGGTCGTGGTCGCCATGACGTTCGCACCCCACCTGGTGGCGGACGTACGGCGGCTGCGTGCCGCACGCAGGCTGCGGGGACGCGGTGACCGGGGACTGCGCGGAGTGGTGCAGGTCGGCCTCCCGGTGCTGGAAGGCGCACTGGAGCGCTCGGTGGCGCTCGCGGCCGCGATGGACGCCCGCGGCTACGGGCGGACCGCGCGCGTACCGGCCGCCGTACGGCACACCACCACCGCGCTGACGCTCGGCGGGCTGCTGGGCGTGTGCGCCGGCACCTACGGCCTGCTGGCCGCGCGGGGCGCCGGCTTCGGGCTGCCCGTGCTCGTGGCCGGTGCGGCCTGCGCGCTGGCCGGACTGCGGCTGGGCGGCAGACGCGCCGCCCGCACCCGCTACCGCCCGGACCGCTGGGGCGCACGGGCCTGGCTGGTGTCCGCGTCCGGGGCGGCCGTCGCCGCGCTGATGATCCACGCGGCCGGGGTCTTCCCCGAGGCGCTGACTCCCCCCGCCGTCCCCCTGCACGCCCCGCCGCTCCCCCGCTGGCCGGCCGCCGCCGTCCTCCTCGGACTGCTCCCCGCCGCCGTCGCCCCGGCCCCGCCCACGGGCAAGGAGGAGAAGAGCCACTCATGATCATCTTCGACCAGGTCAGCGTCGTCCACGACGGTGCCACCGCCCCGGCCCTGCCCCCGGTGGACGCCCACCTCCCCGAAGGGGAGCTGTGCCTGCTCGTCGGCCCGAGCGGCGCGGGCAAGTCGACGCTGCTGGGCACCGTCTCGGGCCTGGTCCCGCACTTCACCGGCGGCACCCTGCACGGCAGGGTGACCGTGGCGGGCCGCGACACCCGCACGCACAAGCCCCGCGAACTCGCCGACCTCGTCGGCACCGTGGGACAGGACCCGCTCGCCCACTTCGTCACCGACACCGTCGAGGACGAACTCGCCTACGGCATGGAGTCCCTGGGGCTCCCGCCCGCCACGATGCGGCGCCGCGTCGAGGAGACGCTCGACCTGCTGGGCCTCAACGAGCTGCGGGACCGCCCCATCGCCTCCCTCTCCGGCGGCCAGCAGCAGCGTGTGGCCATCGGCTCGGTCCTCACCCCGCACCCCCGGGTCCTCGTCCTGGACGAGCCGACCTCCGCGCTGGACCCGCCCGCCGCCGAGGAGGTGCTGGCCGTCATCCAGCGGCTGGTGCACGACCTGGGCACCACCGTCCTGATGGCCGAACACCGTCTGGAGCGGGTGGTGCAGTACGCCGACCAGGTCCTGCTCCTGTCCCCCGACAGCGGCGCCCGGCTCGGTGACCCGGCAGCGCTGCTGGCCGTCTCACCCGTCCGGCCGCCCGTGGTGGAACTGGGGGAGCTGGCCGGATGGGACCCGCTGCCGCTGTCCATACGCGACGCCCGCCGCGCGGCGGGCCCGCTCCGGGACCGGCTGGCTCCCCACGCCCCCTCCCCCGCCGCCGGGCCGCCCTCCGCCAACCCTGCTACCGCCACGCCCAATTCCGCCGCCTCCGGTTCCGCCGCCTCCGGTTCCGCCGCTCCCCTCGCCGAGGTCTCCCGGCTCACGCTCGTGAGGGGCCGGGTCACCGCCCTGCACGACGTCAGCCTCTCCGTGCGGGCGGGAGAGACCGTGGCCCTGATGGGACGCAACGGCGCGGGCAAGTCGACCCTGCTGGGCACGCTCGTGGGGATGCACCGTCCCACCCGGGGCCAGGTCACCGTGGCGGGCCGGATCCCCCACCGCACCCGGCCCGCCGAGCTGCTGCGGCACGCCGGGCTCGTCCCGCAGGAGCCCCGGGACCTGCTCTACGCGGACACCGTCGCCCGGGAGTGCCGGACGGCGGACGCCGACGCGGGCGCCGCGCCGGGCACCTGCCGCTCACTCGTCTCCCGGCTGCTGCCCGGCATCCCCGACTCCGCCCACCCCCGCGACCTGTCGGAGGGCCAGCGGCTGGCCCTCGCGCTGGCGATCGTCCTCACGGCCCGGCCGCCCCTCCTGCTGCTGGACGAGCCCACGCGGGGCCTGGACTACGCCGCCAAGGCCCGGCTGATCGCGGTGCTGCGCGAACTGGCGGGCCAGGGCCACGCCATCGTGCTGGCCACGCACGACGTCGAACTCGTCGCCGAGGTGGCCGACCGGGTCGTCGTCCTGGCCCAGGGCGAACCGGTGGCCGACGGACCGACCCACGAGGTCGTGACCTCCTCCCCCGCCTACGCCCCCCAGGTCGCCAAGATCCTCGCCCCCCAGCCGTGGCTCACGGTCGGCCAGGTGCGTCAGGCCCTCGGAGACGAGCCCGGACCACGGGATGGAGGACCGGCACGGTGACGGCACCCGAGACGCCGCCCGACGCGGCGGCGGGGCGGACGGCCCGCGCGGCGACAACCGGCGCACTGACAGGACGTGAGACGGCGCCCGACGCGGCGACGGCGCGGAAGGCCCGCGCGGTGACGGGGCGGAGGATCGGGCGGCGACGGGGCGAAAGGTCGGTGCGGTGACGGGACGGAAAGTTGGCGCCGACACGGCCGACGCGGTGGCGGGACGGAAGGCCGGCACGGTGCCGAACAGAGCGGTGGCGGCGATCCGGCTGGGGCCGAAGTCCGTCGCCGCGCTCGCCCTCACCAGCGCCGCCGGGGTGGCCGCCTTCGCCTGGCCGCTGCTGGCCGGAGAAGCCTCCGGGCTGGCGCACTCCCAGGACGCCCCCTGGCTCTTCGCCGCCCTGCTCCCCCTGCTGCTGGCCGTCGCCGTGGCGACCGTCTCCGAGACGGGGCTGGACGCCAAGGCCGTGGCCATGCTGGGCGTACTGGCCGCGGCGGGCGCCGCGCTGCGACCGCTGGGCGCGGGCACCGCGGGACTGGAACCGATGTTCTTCCTCATGGTGCTGTCCGGGCGGGTGCTGGGGCCCGGCTTCGGTTTCGTCCTCGGCGCCGTCTCGATGTTCGCGGGCGCCCTGCTGACCGGCGGGGTGGGGCCCTGGCTGCCGTTCCAGATGCTCTCCATGGGCTGGGTGTCCATGGGGGCGGGACTGCTGCCGGGGGCCGGCACGCTGCGGGGCCGGCGGGAACTGCTGCTCCTGGCCGCCTACGGAGCGGTCTCCGCGCTCTGCTACGGCCTGGTCATGAATATGCAGGGCTGGCCCTACATTGCCGGGCTCGGCTCGGGGCTCTCCTTCGTGCCGGGCGACCCGCTCCAGGAGAACCTGGCCCGCTACGCCGCCTACGTCCTGGCCACCTCGCTGGGCTGGGACGTGCCCCGGGCGGTGCTGACCGTCGTGCTCACCTTCACGCTGGGCGGCACGGTGCTGCGGGCCCTGCGCCGGGCCACCCGCCGGGCCGCCTTCGACGCGTCACCGTCCTTCGCGCGGCCACCCGTGCGGCCGCCCGGTACCGCACCGGACCCGGCGGGTTCCTCGGACGCCGCGCCCGGTCCCTCCGGGGCGCCGCCCGGCTCCTCCCGCACACCGCCCGGTTCCCCGAAGGCTCCGGCCAACTCCCCCGAGGAGTCCGGGAGCTGAGGCACCCGCGTTCCTGCCCGACCCCGACGGGCAGGAACGCGGGCTCCGGCACGAGGCCCCCGCCGGCAGCGGGTCCCTCGCGGCTTCCCCGGCCCGGCGCACCCGGACCGCATCCGGACCCGCATCCGGCGGGCGGCACTTGGAGCGCGGCAATGCGGAGCGCGAGCCGGTATGTGGCGCGCGGCAGACAGCGCTCGGTGAGCAGCGCACGCTCGGCGCTCAGCGAGCGGCGGGTCGGGTGACGTCGATGGTGGCGGTGGCGACGGTGGTGGTGCGTTCGGCACCGCGAGGCCGTCAGGCGCGGGCCCGCAAGGGTGGCAGACCGGCTCCCGGGGCGGGCCGTGGGCCGACGACGGCCGGGGCTGTCCACAGCCCGGCCCCCGCCGGTTCGCCCCAGCATGCCCGCGGCGACAGCGTCTGCTCGGACATGCTTCGGCCCCCGTTCCCCCGTGACGTGCGAGAACGAGCGTTCTCGCCGACGCCAAGACCGTATCGTAGAGAACGACGGTTCTCAATACTTGGGGAGAGCGGGACCATGGACGGCGAGACCAGCACCGAAACCCGCATCCTCGGCGCCGCCGACGCGCTCTTCTACGAGCACGGCGTGCAGTCCGTGGGCATGGACCGGATCCGCGACGCCGCCGGGGTCTCGCTCAAGAAGATCTACCAGTGCTTCCCCTCCAAGGGCGCCCTGGTGGAGGCGTATCTGCGCCGCCGGGACCAGTGGGCCCGCACGGCGCTGGAGGAGCGCGTGGCCCGCCACACCGACCCCGAGGAACGGGTGCTGGCCGTCTTCGACTGGCTCCACGACTGGGTGGACGGCCCCGATTTCCACGGCTGCGCCTTCATCAACGCCTTCGGCGAGCTGGGCGCCGACTCCGCTGGTGTCGCCCACGCGGTGCGGGACCACAAGGCGGCGGTCCGCGGCTATCTGCGGGACCTCGCCCACGAGACGGGCGCCGCCGACCCCGACCGGCTGGGCTCCCAGCTGGCCGTGCTGCTGGACGGCGCGATGAGCAACGCCTCCATCACCGACTCGCCCGCCCCCGCCCGGGACGCCCGCCAGGCCGCGCGGACGCTGCTGCGCGAGGCGGTGGCGCCCGGGGCCCGCGACTGAACCGGCACCCGTCCGGGCCCTCGGCCCCTCCCCGGGCCCCCGGCCCCCCGGGTCACGTCCGCCGAGCGGTCGCGGAGCCGCCGAAGAACGGTCGGTCGCTCCAGGGGTGCTGGAGAACGGCCGCGTCGAAGGTGCTGGAGGCCGGCCGCCTCAGAGGCGGAGGCGCCGGAGGACGGGACGGCCGCCTCAGAGGCGCTGGAGGATGGTCGCGGTGGACAGCGCGCCGCCCGCGCACATGGTGACGAGGGCGAACTCCTTGTCGGCGCGTTCCAGTTCGTGGAGGGCGGTGGTGATCAGCCGGGCGCCCGTGGCGCCGACCGGGTGCCCCAGCGCGATGGCTCCGCCGTTGACGTTGACCTTCGCCAGGTCCTGTTCGAAGACCTGCGCCCAGGACAGCACGACGGAGGCGAAGGCCTCGTTGATCTCGACCAGGTCGATGTCCTTGAGGGACATCCCGGCCTTGCCCAGGACGGCGCGGGTGGCGTCGATGGGGCCGTCCAGGTGGAAGTGCGGGTCGGCGCCGACCAGGGCCTGCGCGACGATCCGGGCGCGGGGCCGCAGTTTCAGGGCCCTGGCCATGCGTTTGGAGGCCCACAGCACCGCGGCGGCGCCGTCGGAGATCTGGGAGGAGTTGCCCGCGGTGTGGACGGCGGCGGGCATCACGGGCTTGAGCCGGGCGAGCGCCTCCATGGAGGTGTCGCGCAGCCCCTCGTCGCGGTCGACGGAGCGCCACATGCCCTGGCCCGCGGCCTGCTCCTCCTCGGTGGTGGGCACCTGGACGGCGAACGTCTCGCGTTTGAAGCGTTCCTCGGCCCAGGCGGTGGCGGCGCGCTCCTGGGAGAGGAGCCCGAGGGAGTCGACCCGTTCGCGGGTCAGGCCGCGGTGGCGGGCGATGCGCTCGGCGGCCTCGAACTGGTTGGGCAGGTCGACGTGCCACTCGTCGGGCCAGGGTTTGCCGGGGCCGTGCTTGGAGCCGCTGCCGAGCGGTACCCGGGACATGGCCTCGACGCCGCAGCCGATGCCGATGTCGATGACACCGGCGGCGATCATGGTGGCGACCATGTGGTTGGCCTGCTGGGAGGAGCCGCACTGGCAGTCGACGGTGGTGGCCGCGGTCTCGTACGGCAGGCCGACGGCCAGCCAGGCGTTGCGGGCCGGGTTCATGGACTGCTCCCCGGCGTGGGTGACGGTGCCGCCGACGATCTGTTCGACGCAGTCGGCGTGGATGCCGGTGCGGCCGAGGAGTTCGCGGTAGGTCTCGCCCAGCAGGTAGGCGGGGTGCAGGGTGGCGAGGGCGCCGGAGCGCTTGCCGATGGGGGTGCGTACCGCTTCGACGATGACGGGTTCGGCGGCCATGAGTCGTCCTCTCCAGCCCGGCTGGCTCGCCACCAGCACAACTAGTACGCGTTCTAGTTCTCCGGACAGTGTGAGGAGCCCGTTCACCACCACGCAAGGGGCGTGCATGAGTCCCGCGTGCGCCTCTTGCGCAAGTTCCGGCGCCGTGCCCCTTGCCACTTGTAGAACCCGTTACTACCTTCGGCGGCGCTTCTGATGGCCCGTCAGGTACCCGTCGGACGCTCCGAGCCTCTCCGAACCGCAAGACCGCCCCTCAGCCAGTGGAGCCGCGATGTCCTCCTGCCCCGCGCTGCCCGACGGGTTCGACTTCACCGACCCGGACGTGTACCAACAGCGCGTCCCGCTGCCCGAGTTCGCCCTGCTCCGCGAGACCGCGCCGGTGTGGTGGAACCGGCAGCCGCGCGGTGTGGCGGGCTTCGGGGACGAGGGGTACTGGGTGGTGACGCGGCATGCGGACGTCAAGGAGGTCTCCACCCGCCCCGAGCTGTACTCCTCCCATCTGAACACCGCGGTGATCCGGTTCGCCGAGCACATGACGCGCGACCAGATCGACATCCAGAAGCTGATCATGCTCAACATGGACCCGCCCGAGCACACCCGGGTCCGGCAGATCGTGCAGCGCGGCTTCACCCCCCGGGCGATCCGCGCGCTGGAGGACGCCCTGCGCGAGCGCGCCGTCCGCATCGTGGAGAGCGCCAGGGAGCGCGGCAGCGGCGACTTCGTCACGGACATCGCCGTGGAACTGCCCCTCCAGGCCATCGCCGAACTCATCGGCGTCCCGCAGGAGGACCGCTCCCGCATCTTCGACTGGTCCAACAAGATGGTCGCCTATGACGACCCCGAGTACGCCATCACGCAGGAGGTCGGCACACAGTCGGCGGCCGAACTCATCTCGTACGCGATGACGATGGCACAGGACCGCAAGGAGTGCCCCGCCCGGTACGCCGGTGCCGGCGGCGCGACCGGTGCCGGCGGGCCCGGTGGGGACATCGTCAGCCGGCTGGTGGCGGCCGAGGGCGAGGGCAACCTCAACGCCGACGAGTTCGGCTTCTTCGTCATCCTGCTGGCCGTCGCGGGCAACGAGACCACCCGCAACGCCATCAGCCACGGCATGCACGCCTTCCTCACCCACCCCGAGCAGTGGGAACTGTTCACCCGCGAGCGCCCGGCCACGGCCGCCGAGGAGATCGTGCGCTGGGCGACGCCCGTGGTCTCCTTCCAGCGCACCGCCACCCAGGACACCGAGCTGGGCGGGCGGAAGATCCGCGCCGGGGAGCGGGTCGGGCTCTTCTACTCCTCCGCCAACCACGACCCGGAGGTCTTCACCGACCCGCACGTCTTCGACATCACCCGGGACCCCAACCCCCACCTCGGCTTCGGCGGCGGAGGCCCGCACTTCTGCCTGGGCAAGAGCCTCGCCGTGCTGGAGATCAACCTGATCTTCGACGCGATCGCCGACCTGGTGCCGGGCATCGCCCTGGCCGGGCCCGAACCCCGCAGGCTCCGCTCCGCCTGGATCAACGGCATCAAGGAGCTGCGGGTCACCTACGGGTGAGCACCGCCGGGGCCCTCAGCCCCGGGCGTACGCGCCCGGGGTGATGCCGTAGGCGCGCACGAACCAGCGGTGCAGATGGGCCTGGTCGGCGAAGCCGCAGGCGGCGGCGGCCCCGGCGGCGGTGGCGCCGCCCGCCAGCATCCGCCGGGCCGCGCGCAGCCGCAGCTGCCGCTGGAAGTCGCTGGGCGGCATGCCCAGCTCGGCGCGGAAGGCGCGGTAGAGGGCGAACCGGCTGCACCCGGCCGCCCGCGCCAGCCGGTCGGCGGGGATCTCCTGCGCCCAGTCCTCCTCCAGCAGCTCCCGGGCCCGTCGTACGGCAACGGAACCGGCGCGCGGAGCGGTTGCCCGCGCCGGCGTCCGCGCGCCCCGGCACACCATGGCCACCACGGCCTCGGTCAGCCG
>NZ_VJOK01000001.1:2155146-2175285 GCF_013302895.1 Streptomyces albus subsp. chlorinus
GCCGGCCCGCCCGCCAGGGCCGCGTGCAGCCGCAGCAGCGCGCGCCGCAGCACCGGGTCCTCGCGCACCGGCTGCGGGAACAGCGGCATGGGCGCCGCACGCCCGGCCGCGTCGGTGAGCTGGGACCGCACGAGATCCGGCCCCAGGTGGACGATGCGGTAGGTGAAGCCCGCCGGGACGGCCGCCTCGCCGTCGTGCGGATCGTCCGGGTTGAAGGCCATCACCATGCCCGCGCCGCTGGTGTGGTCACCGCCCCGGCAGCGGAAGCGCTGGGCGCCGGTCTCGGTGACGGCGAACGAGTAGGCGTCGTGGCTGTGCCGGTGGAAGACGTGCCCGGTGAAGTGGGCGCGCATCGCCTCCATGGGCCGGTCGGGCGCACGCCAGTAGCGCACCCAGTCGCCCACCGGCGCACCGTCCCGGCCGCCGCCCGCTCCGCTGCTCCCGCCCCTTTGGCCCGTACGACTCATACGCCCCAGTCTGCCGGTGCCGCGCACCTTGCGGCACCGCGGCGGGGCCTGCCGCGCACCAGCGTTCAAGACGGCGGGCGGGACGGGCGGGCAGGCTGCGGCCATGCGTTTCGACACGAAGATCGCCGTGATCGTCCGCCGCGACCTCGCGGACTGGCAGAAGCTGAACGTGACCGCGTTCCTGGCGAGCGGTATCGCCCACGCCACCGAGGACATCACCGGCGAGCCCTACCTGGACGGCTCGGACAACCGCTACCTGCCCCTGTTCCGCGAGCCGGTGCTGTGCTTCACCGCCGACGCGGACGGCCTCGCGACGGTGCACCGCCGTGCCCTCTCCCGCGGCCTGGCCACCGCCGTCTACACCGACGAGATGTTCGCCACGGACAACGACGCGGACAACCGCGCCGCCGTCCGCGCCGTCGAGGCGGACAAGCTCACTCTCGCCGGGCTGGCACTCCACGGTCCCCGGAACCCGGTGGACCGGGCGGTGAAGGGGCTGAAGCTGCGCGGCTGACCTCATCGGGGACGGCGGCCTCCTGGGGCCGGGCCCCGGACGCCCGGCGGGCCTGGAGGCGGGCGAGGCCGCGCCGGGCCCAGAAGCCCGCGGTCACGACGGCGACCCCGCCGGCCGCGTCCAGCAGGTAGTGGTTGGCGGTGGCCATCACCACGAACGTCGTCAGCAGCGGGTAGAGCGCGCCCAGTGCCCTGAGCCATACGTTCCGCGTCAGCAGGAAGACGACCACCGCCGACCACAGCGACCAGCCCACGTGCAGCGAGGGCATCGCGGCGTACTGGTTGGACAGCGAGGTGAGCGCCCCGAAGTCCGGGTTGGACAGGTCCTGCGGGCCGTGTGCCGTATCGACGAAGCCGAGGCCCGGCATCAGGCGGGGCGGCGCCAGCGGGTAGAGCCAGAAGCCGACCAGCCCCAGCAGGGTGGCGCAGCCCAGCGCCGTGCGGGCCGAGCGGTACAGGGCCGTCCGACGCGCGTACATCCAGGCCAGCAGCGCGATGGGCACCAGGAAGTGGAAGGTCGTGTAGTAGAAGTCGCAGGCGTCCCGCAGCCACTGGGTGCGCACCGCGAGCTGGTTGAGGCCGTGTTCGATGTCGAGGTGGAGGAACGACTCGACGGCCATGATCTGGTCGCCGTGCCCCTCGGCGAGGGACCGCGAGTCGGGGGCGTGGCCCCGGACGTAGGAGTAGGCCCAGTACCCCACCCGGATCAGCAGGAGTTCCAGCATCAGGTTGGGACGGCTGAGGAGGCCCATGGGTTCGGGGGCGCTCCAGGCGGGGGCGTCGCGCCGCAGGAACGGCACGGCACAGGCCGCCAGCAGCGCGGCCAGCAGCACCGCGTTCTCGGCGAACGCGCCGAACACCGCGATCTTGGGCACCAGCGCGCTGCCGTCGAGCGTCATCACCATCACCACGAACACCGGCCACACCAGCCGGTCCCCGGTGCGCCGGCCCACCCGTCCGGCCACGGCCAGGAGGACCCACAGCTGCTGGTGCTGCCAGGCGACCGGCGAGGCCGCCACCGCGGCGCAGCCGACGATCGCGGCGGCCAGCAGCGGCTGGCCGTCCCGCGCGTAGCGGACCGCGCGGCGCAGTGCCAGCCGGCCGACGACGGCCACCAGCACCAGCAGCACGGCCACTTCGGCGGGGCCGCGCAGTCCGGCGCGCAGCAGGGCGCCGTGCAGGGACTGGTTGGCGGTCGCGTCCGCCGGGCCGCCCAGACCGACGCCCGCGACGTGGTGCACCCAGTACGCCCACGAGTCGTCCGGCATGACGGACCAGGCGGCGAGGGTGCACAGCAGGAACGTACCGGTGCTCCAGACAGCCGTCCGGCGGCGTCCGGTGAGCCACAGCAGCGGCCAGAACAGCACGGTGGCCGGCTGGAGCGCGCAGGCCGCGCCGATGAGGGCGCCGCTCCCCCGCACGCCGAACACCGCGGCGGCACGCCCCCGCAAGAGCCCGGCCGCCCCCATGGCACCGGCCGTGTGCGCCGTCCCTGCCGCCGGTCCGGTTTCGGTGGCCTCCCCCGTCCCGGTGGCCTTCCCGGTCACGGGCGCCGGCCCGCTGCCGGTGCCGGTTCCGGCCTCGGCCGCCCTGCCTCCGCCGGGGGCGGCCCCGGCGGCGGTCCCGGCCGGTGCCGGGCGCTCGCCGCCCAGCAGCCAGCCGGCCAGGACGAGCAGCACCGGCAGCACACTGGTCTGGCCGAGGTGGAAGGTGTTGCGTACGGGCACGGACAGCACCAGCAGGCTCAGCGCGGCCGGAACGGCGCACAGTGCCGTACGCCGGGAGACGGGCCCCGGCAGCGCCCGCGCGGCCAGCACGCCCACGGCGGCGACCAGCAGCAGCGTCCCCACCGTCCAGACCACGCCCAGCCCCGCTTCGGCGGCGCGGGTGAGCGGTTTGAGGACGAGCCCCGCGAACGGCGTCCCGGTGAACGGCTCTTCCCCGTCGTAGAGGGAGCCGTGCAGGCGCAGCACACCGTCCCGGCCGAGCCAGGCGCTCAGATCGACCAGCCGCTCGTCCTGCGGGAGCCGCAGCACCGCGGCGGCCTGCCGCGCGGCCAGCGCGAGCGCGAGGGCCCACAGCCCGGCCGAGGCCATGCCCCAGCGCGCTCCCGCCCTGGTCCACCGCCGGCCCGGCCGCCGCAGGGGACCGCCCCCGTCGGGGACCCATGTCCCGCCCCGGCCCTGCTCCTTGGGCCCGTCCGCCACCGATTCCGCCGCCACGCCCCGCCGTCTCCGTCCTGTCCGCCGGTCCTTCGTTCCGCCGGTCCCCCGTGCCTGTCCGGGACCGCCTCGTGCACGGCGGCCCTTCACGTCAGACGCGAGAAACCTACTCGCTACCTGAGTGTCATGTCCGGTCGGTGGGCCGGAGCGGGAGGGGGCCGGTCACCCGGCGCGGGCCGCTTCCCGGTGTGAGGCAGGATGGCCTCATGAGCATCGTCAAGATCAACGCGCTGACCGTACCGGCCGACCAGCGCGAGGTGCTGGAGCAGCGCTTCGCCGCCCGCAAGGGCTTCGTCGAGAGCGCCGACGGCTTCGAGTGGTTCGAGCTGCTCCGCCCGCTGGAGGGCAGCGACCGCTATCTCGTCTACACCCGCTGGCGTGACGAGGAGTCCTTCCAGGCGTGGATGAACGGGCCGATGAAGGAGGCGCACCAGCGCGCGAAGGGCGACGACGAGGGCATGGAAGGGGACACGGCGGGGGAGGCCGCGCGGTCCGCCGAGCGCCCCGGGCCCGCCGCGACCGGCTCCGAGACGTGGTCGTTCGAGGTGGTCCAGCAGGCGCCGCCGAAGAAGTGAGCGGCCGGCCCGCCGCGTCGGCGTCCGCCCTCTGCCATAGGCCCGCTGCCGGTCCGCCGTCCGCTGTCCTCCGCCCGCTGCCCGCCGTCCGCCCGTGACGATCTGTCGCCCGTCCGCCCGCACCGGAACGTGCGGCGCGGCGGGTACGGCGGTTGACGCCGGGGCCGGGACGGCGGTTCCGGCCAGGACGGGGAGCAAGTGCGGACGCCCTCGGGGGCTCAGTCCGCGAAGGTGAGGCGGATCCGGCCGTCGGGGAGGGATGCGAGAGCGACCCGTTCCAGGTCGGGGACGTGCACGGTCGGACCGTACTCGGCGGCGCGTGGGCCGACGCCGGCGACCGGCATCCCCGCCGCCAGGCCGGCGGCGATGCCGGCGCCCGAGTCCTCGAAGACGAGGCACTCCGCCGCCGGGAACCCCAGTTCGGCCGCGCCCTTGAGGAAGCCCTCCGGGTCGGGCTTGCCGGCGCTGACGTCGTCGGCGGTGATCCGCACCGGCGGCATCCGCAGACCCGCCGCCGCCATCCGCGCCTCGGCCAGCCGCGGGGGCGCGGAGGTCACCAGCGCGTGCGGGAGTCCCGCCAGCGCCGCCAGGAAGGCGGGGGCGCCGGGGACGGGGACGATGCCCTCGGTGTCCGCGGTCTCCTCGGCGAGGAGGGCGCTGTTCTCGGCGATGTTCTGCTCCATGGGGCGGTCGGGAAGCAGGGCGGCCATCGTCATCTGGCCCTGGCGGCCGTGCGCGACGCGCAGAACCCCGTCGGGGTCGAGCCCCTTCGCGACGGCCCAGCCCCGCCAGACCCGCGCCACCACGGCGTCGGAGTCGACGAGGGTGCCGTCCATGTCGAGCAGCAGCCCGCGAACGGTGATCGGGGGTATCGGCATGCGGGCTCCCTAGGCGCGGGCCATCAGGCGTCGTCGGCGGTGGAACAGATGGCCCGCCCGCCGGTCAGGGACGCCCTTCCCGTCCGGCACGGCCCTCCGGGCACGGGGCCAGGGGGACGGGCCGGGTGAAGGGCACGGGCGGAACCATTTGTTTCTCCATCATACAAACCGGGGGACCGCAGCGGCCAGTGCCTCACCCGGACGTGCGGGCCTCCAGATGGCGCCGGGTGGCGGGACCGTACTCGCCGGGGGTGTCGTCCCACAGGTGGTAGCGCGCCTGGTAGCGGAAGACGCTCTCCCGCACGCGGGAGGAGTAGACGCCGTCCTCCTCCGCGTCCCGGTCGTAGAACCCGGCCTGCTTGAGCCGGCGCTGCAACTCGGCGACCTCGGGTCCGGTGTCTCCCGGGCGCAGCGTGCGTCCCGGGGAACGGTCCGGCTCCACCGGGTGCGGCCGGCCGTGCCGCCTCTCCCCCTCGCCGGAGCCGGAGCCGTCCGGCCGCTCCGCGGAGTCCCCCGTGCCCCGGGAGGGGGACGGGCTCGCGGTGTGCTCGCCGCCACCCCGGTCGGCCCGGGGCTCTCCCGTCACACCGGTACGCGACGGGAGGGGCGCCGGCCGCTCCGTCCGCTCCGGGGCCCCCTGGCGGGAGGGCGAGGCGGTGGGCAGGGCGTGGGTCGGGGCGCCGGTGGGCAGTTGGCGCAGGGCACGCCCGTCCGGGGTGCCGCTGCCGTGGTCGGTGAGGATCTGGGTCGTCAGCAGACCGGCGCCGAGCACGGCCGCCACCCCGACCCCCGCGAACACCGCCGTGCTGGGCCTGCGGCGCTCCTCCTCGCGCCGGTGGGCGGCCGGTGCCGCGGGCGCGGCGGCTCTCCGGCGCCGGGCCCGGGGCCGTGCGCCGCCGCCCCTGGAGACGACGGCGGGCAACTCGGCCGTCTCGTCCGTCCCCTGGGCCGCGAACGGTGACAGATCCGGCAGCGGCACATGCGCGTCCCCGTGCCCGTCCGCCCCGGCCCCCGCGGCGGACTCCTCGGACGCGGGGGCGGGCGACGACGCCTCGTGCAGGCGTACGTAAGGGCGTATGTGGAGCGGGTCCTCGGGATCCTCCGTCCGCGCCCCGCCCCCGGCCCCCTGTGGCTCACCTGTCCCGTCCGGCCGCTCACCGGTCCCGTGCGGCCGGCCGCTGGGTCTGTCCGGTGTGCCGTCCTGCCCGCCCGGTGCGCTGTCCGGCGCGGCCCGGGTGCCCTCCGGCGCGGCCGTCCCGGTGCCGTGCGCGCACCCCTCGGCGCCGTTTCCGCACGCGGGACAGCGTTCGTCCCCCCTCATCCCGATCCCTCCCCTGGTACCGCCACCGTCCGGCTCGCGGCTGTGGTGCCCGAATCGCCAGCAACTGTCCAGTGGTGGACCATACGCGGTCGAGGTCGGGCAGGGTCAAGCGCGGACGGAGGCACGGAGGGCGCAGCGGTCGGACAGGTCCGGCGCGGGGACGGCACCGGGGGGGCGGGCGGGCGGTCAGGTCATCCGCGGCGGCCTGGAGCGGCCGGTCTCCGCGTTGAGTTCCCGCACCAGCTCCGTCAGATCGGTGGGCCGGTCCGGGGTCCACCAGTCGCCCAGCAGTTCGGCCAGCAGCTCCTGGCGGGCGTCCGACAGCCGGCGTGCCGCCTCCTGGCCGCGCTCCGTCGCCACCAGCTCCAGCCCCTGCCGGGCCGCCAGCCGCCGCTCCTCCAGCTGCCGCGCGCCGTCCGCGATGACGCGGCGCGGGATCACCCCCTCGTAGGCGTCCTCCAGCAGCGCGGGCTCGACGGGGCCGTCGTGGTGGACGCGCAGCAGCAGCCAGGTGGCGGCGGGGCGCAGGTCCAGCCCGGCCGTCCGGGCGATCCGCGCGTACAGGTCGCGGCGGCCCTCGATGGTGCCGAGCCGGGAGAGGGCGCGGGTGACCTCGTCGGCGGAGCTGCGCTCGACGGGGCAGGCGCCCAGCGTCTCGCTCTCGTCCGGCACCTGCACACTGCGGCGCAGCTTCTGTTCGCGCAGCAGCCAGGTCAGCAGGAACGCCACCGCGGCCAGCGGGGAGGCGTAGAGGAAGACGTCCGTGATGGACTCGGAGTAGGCGCCCAGTACGCCGCGGCGGGCGCCGGCGGGGAGCCGGCCGACGGACTGGGGGTCGTGCTTGAGGGAGTCCGCCGTCACTCCCCGCGGCAGCGGCCTGCCGCGCAGCGCGTCGGTGAGCTTGCCGCCGAGCCGGGAGGAGAAGACCGCGCCGAAGACGGCCACGCCGACCGAGGCGCCCACCGAGCGGAAGAAGGTGACCCCGGAGGTGGCGACGCCCAGATCGGCGTAGCGCACCGCGTTCTGGGCGACCAGCACCAGCACCTGGAGCACCAGGCCCAGGCCGAGCCCGAAGACGGCGAAGTAGGTGCCCATCTCCCACTCGGAGCTGCCCGGGGTCATGCGGTGCAGCAGGACGAGCCCGACCGTGGTGACGGCGGTGCCCGCCACGGGGAAGACCTTCCAGTGCCCGGTGTGGGTGATCAGCTGCCCGGACACCGTGGAGGACAGGAGCACGCCCAGCACCATCGGGAGCATATGGACACCCGAGAGCGTCGGGGTGATGCCGTGCACGACCTGGAGGAAGGTCGGCAGGTAGGTCATGCAGCCGAACATCGCGAAGCCGACGACGAAGCTGATGGCCGCGCACAGGGTGAAGTTGCGCACGGCGAAGACGCTCGGCGGCAGCACCGGTTCGGCGGCCCTCCGCTCGACCGCGACGAAGCACGCCAGCAGTACGGCGGCCAGCACGGACAGGCCGTAGACCTGGGCGGAGTTCCACGGCCAGGCGGTTCCGCCCAGCGAGGTGACCAGCACCACACAGGTGGCGACGGCCGCGATCAGGAAGGTGCCCAGGTAGTCGATGGTGTGCGGATGCCTGCTGACCGGGAGGTGCAGGGCGGCGGCGATCACCACGAGGGCGACGGCGCCGATGGGCAGGTTGATGTAGAAGACCCAGCGCCAGTCCAGGTGTTCGGTGAAGAAGCCGCCCAGCAGCGGCCCCAGCACGCTGGTCGTACCGAAAACGGCGCCGAACAAGCCCTGGTAGCGGCCGCGCTCGCGGGGTGGCACCAGGTCCCCGACGATGGCCATCGACAGGGTGATCAGTCCGCCGCCGCCCAGGCCCTGCACGGCGCGGTACCCGATGAGCTGCGGCATGTTCTGGGCGATGCCGCACAGCGCGGACCCCACCAGGAAGATGACGATCGCCACCTGGAAGAGGCGCTTGCGCCCGTACTGGTCGCCGAGCTTGCCCCACAGCGGGGTGGCGGCGGTGACGGCCAGCAGATAGGCGGTGACCACCCAGGAGAGGTGCTCCATGCCCCCCAGGTCGCTGACGATCGTGGGCAGCGCCGTGGCGACGATCGTCTGGTCGAGCGCCGCGAGCAGCAGCCCGAGCAGGAGCGCCCCGATCGGCAGCATGACGCCGCGCGCGCCCGGGGATGCCGGTGCCGCCGCGTGTTCCCCGCTCATACGCCCACCATGCGCGCCGGGCACCGTCCCGGCGCGCCGGCGGCGGCCGTTCGGGGGGCGCCGGTGCCCGCGGGCACCGGCCGCCCGCGGGCACCGGCACCGGCCGGGCTACGCCACCGCCTCGTACAGGCTGAAGGCCGCCAGTCCCAGCATCAGCAGGGCCGCGACCCGGGTGACCAGCCGCAGCGGGACGTACTTCATCAGGGTGCGGCCGCCCAGGATGCCCAGCGCGGCCACCGCCCACAGGGCGAGGACGGCGCCCAGGCCCACCGAGAGCGGGTCGTCGTAGCGGGCGGCGAGGTTCGCCGTCATGATCTGCGTCAGGTCGCCGAACTCGGCCACCAGGATGAGCGTGAAGCCGCTGCCGGCGACCTTCCAGAAGGACTGGTCGGCCGGTTTGCGGACCTCCTCGTCCTCCTCCTCGTCCTTCTTGAGCAGCAGCACGGCCGCGCCGATCAGGAAGAGCACGCCCACCAGGCCCTGCACCAGCCGGTGCGGCAGCAGGGTGAGGACGCTGCCGGCCGCGACGGCGAGGACGACGTGGACGAGGAAGGCGGCGGCGACCCCCGCGAAGACGTAGGACGCGCGGTAGCGGGTGCCGAGCATCAGCCCGGCCAGGGCTGTCTTGTCCGGCAGCTCGGCGAGGAAGACGACGCCGAAGACGACGGCGGCGACGGTGAGGCTGAGCACGGGGTTCCTCCGTGGTCGGGGCTGCCGCACCGGCGCTGGGCACACTTCGGCACGGCAGCGTCATGGGCTGCCCGTGCGCGGGGCACGGACACGGACACTGCGGCCGAAGGTCTCGCTGGCGCGGCACCGCCACGCGGCGGCGGATGCCTCGCTCCGGGCGCCGGGCCCGCGCGCGGCGGGCCAGTGTGTCGACGGTCCGGCGAAGAGCTACTCCCCTTCAGACGCGTACGACTCTACGCGATGCCGCCCCCGGGACGCGAAGGCCGCCCGCCGCGGGGGAACGGGCCGCCCGCCGCGGCGGGCCGTTCCCGGTGGGGCGGGAGGGGAGGGTGGTGCGGCGCGGGTGGCCAACTCCCTTACGAGGTCCGTCGCGTGGGTGTATCGCGTGTGGCCCGGCAGGCTTTCCCGGGCAGGCTCTTGAAGTGACGTGCACACGACCGTCAGGCTGTGTGGCGCACCACAGGCACCACCCTTCGGCACGACTGCTCACCATCCCCCCACATCCCGGGAGTTCGCATGCCGCAAGAGCACCCCCGCACCCCTGGCCGCTACGCGCGTCGACACCGGCCGGGACCGCTCGCCGCCCTCGCCGCGGGCGCCTCCGCCCTGCTGGTCACCCTCACCCTGGGCGCCTCCCCCGCCGCCGCCGCCCCCCGCCCCGCCCAGCGCCGAGGAGGCCGCCACCATGCTCACCGGCCTCACCGAGAAGGCCGAGGGCTCCATGGACGGCTACTCGCGGGAGAAATTCCCCCACTGGACCGACCAGGGCGGCGGCTGCAACACCCGCGAGGCCGTCCTCAAACGGGACGGCGAGGGCGTCGAGACGGGCAGCGACTGCTACCCCACCAAGGGCTCGTGGACCAGCCCGTACGACGGCGCGACCTGGACCAAGCCCGCGGACGTCGACATCGACCACGTCGTCCCGCTCGCCGAGGCCTGGCGCTCCGGCGCCGCCTCCTGGAACCAGGACAGGCGCCAGGAACTGGCCAACAACCTCAAGATCGCCCAGCTGATCGCCGTCACGGACAACGTGAACCAGGAGAAGGGCGACAAGGACCCCGCCGCGTGGATGCCGTCCCGGGCGGGCTACCACTGCCAGTACGCACGCATGTGGATCTGGGTCAAGGACACCTACGGCATGACCGCCGACGCCCCCGAGAAGGCCGCTTTGAAGAAGGCTCTGGCCACCTGCTGACCGAGGCGGGAAACTGGCCGGAGCGCTCCCTCGTTCCGTACGGTGCGGGCCTGGGGTCCGCACCGTACGGCGCCAAGAGCTCGCCGTGAGCCGAGGGACGCGAGGGAGAAGGCATGACCGGCCTCCGACTGGGCCCGCTGCTGCGCTACGTCGACCAGGACACCGCCACCGTCTGGGTGGAGACCGAGGGCCCCTGCCGGGCCGAGGTCCACTGCGACGGCTCCACGGCGGGCGGCTCGGCCCGCACCTGGCAGGTCTTCGGCCACCACTACGCGCTGGTCACGGTGGTCGGCCTGGAGCCCGGCACCGAGACGCCCTACCGCGTCACGCTCGACGGCACCCAGGTGTGGCCCCCCGAGAACTCCGCCCACCCGCCCAGCACCATCCGCACCCTGCCCCCGCCCGAGGCGGCACCCGAGGAGACCGGGCCGTTCCGGATAGCCTTCGGCTCCTGCCGCTGGGCGGCCCGCCCCACCGGCGCCCGCCACGACCCGGTGGGACCCGACGCGCTGGACGCGCTGGCGCACCAGGTCATCGCGGGCGGCCGGCGCCCCGACGTGCTCCTCCTGCTCGGCGACCAGGTGTACGCCGACGAGACCTCCGAGGCGGTCCGCGCCGAGCTGGCCCGGCGCCGCGACCTGTCCGAGCCGCCCTGGGACCAGGTGGCCGACTTCGAGGAGTACACCCGGCTGTACTACGAGTCCTGGCTGGACCCCGAGGTGCGCTGGCTGCTGTCCACCGTCCCCAGCTGCATGATCTTCGACGACCACGACGTGATCGACGACTGGAACACCAGCGAGGCATGGCAGCGCGAGATGCGCGCCACCACCTGGTGGCACGAGCGGATCCTCGGCGGCCTGACCTCCTACTGGGTCTACCAGCACCTGGGCAACCTCTCCCCCGCCGAACTGGCCGAGAACCCCCTCTTCGCCGCCGTACGGCGCGCGGACGACGGAGCGGCCCTGCTGCGCGACTTCGCCGGACGCGCCGACGCGGAACCGGCCGCGGCCCGCTGGAGCTACCGCAGGGACTTCGGCCGCATCCGGCTGGTGATGATCGACACCCGCGCCGGACGCGTCCTGCCCGAGGGCGAGCGCCGCATCCTCGACGACGACGAGATGGACTGGCTGTACGAGCAGGTCCTGGACGGCGGGCCCGGCGCCGTCGACCACCTGCTGCTGGGCACCTCGCTGCCGTGGCTGCTGCCGCCCGCCGTGCACGGTCTGGAGACATGGAACACCGCACTGTGCTCTGGAGCGCGGGGCGCGCGCTGGGCCCGGTTCGGCGAGAAGCTGCGGCAGCGCGCCGACCTGGAGCACTGGGCCGCCTTCCCCCGCTCCTTCCACGCCCTCACGGAACTGATCCAGCGGGTGGCCACCGACCAGGAGGCGCCCGCCTCGGTCAGCGTCCTGTCCGGCGATGTTCACCACGCGTACGTGACCGAGCCCCGCTTCGACGACCTCAAGGTCTCCGGCGGCGGACAGCGGTCCCAGGTGGTGCAGCTGACCTGCTCACCGATCCACAACAGCATCCCCGCGGTGATGCGCACCGGCTTCCGCTTCGGCTGGAGCCGGATCGGCCGCCGCCTCGGACGCGCCCTGCCCCGGCACGCCCGTGCCGAGGCCCCGCCGTTCCGCTGGAGCCGCACCGGCGGCCCCTGGTTCGGCAACATGCTGATGACGCTGACGATGCACGGCCGCGAGGCCGGCTACACCCTCGACCGGGCCAGCCCCGCCACCTCGGCCCCCGACGGCACACCCCGCTCCGCCCTCGAACCCGTCTTCAGCGGACAGCTCAGCGGGGCGGAAGCGGCACCGGCCGGGCAGGGCTGAGGACGGCGGCTCCGGCGGACGCGGCGGGACGGGGACGGACGGGCCGGGCGCGGACGGGGCAGGGGCTCGAAAAGGGCGGGGCGGGGCGGCGGTGTCCGCATCCACCGCCGCCCCGCCCCGCCCTGTCCCACCCTTTCCCGTCCCTTCCCGCCCTGTCCCGTCCCCGCCACCGCGCCGCTCCGCGGCTCCCCGTCACCGGGCGGCGCCGGGGCCGTGCCGGTGACAGGGTGTCGGCGGCGGGGTGGCGGCGGTGACAGGGTGGCGGCGGGGTCTCAGCGGCCGTTCATGGGCACCGTGAAACAGGCCAGCCGGGCTCCGGCCTGCCCCGCGTGGCCGGGTTCGGTGCTGGTCCGCCTCTCGTGCAGCACCACCGACATGGCCTCGCCCTTGCGGAACGTCCAGTCGTGGTGCGAGGCGGCCCGGCCCCGGCCCTTCGCGTCCGTGGTGAAGTCGAGCCAGACCTCGTTGCGGGGGTTGGCGTAGCGCGGGTCGGTCGAGGGCTGCACCGGGTCCTTGACGTGCTGGTAGTGCGGGCCCGAGTCGTCGGGACGCGCCCCGCACGGCTCGGTGTGCACGTGCGCCCCGTAGGTGCGGTTCTTCGGCAGGCCGTGCACCTCCAGTTCGACGGTGGTGCTCTTCTCGGTGGCCTTGCGGGTGACGGCGATGCCCGCCCCGGCCGGCACCCTGGCGCGGTCGTAGGTGACCGCGCGGGGGCGGACGAAGGCGTTGGCCGGGGCGAACTGGTCGTAGCGCACCAGCACCGACTGCCGGCTCACCTCCGAGGAGTCGTCGGCGAGGTCCGACAGCCGGAAGACGCGGACCGGCCCGTCGCCGTCGGTCACCCGGATCTCGCGGGTGACGCGGCTGTGCCGGCCCCCCAGGCTGACCATCTCGCCCACGCGGTCGGCGGCCCTGAACAGCCGCTCGATCCGGTCCCGTCCCCCGGTCAGCTCCAGCTGACCGGCGCGCGCCGACAGACGCACGCCGGCCAGACGCAGCTCCCTGCCCTCCCTGAGGGTTTGCAGGAGCTTCGCCGTCGGCAGCCCCTGGAGTTCCTTGACCCCCTTGAGCTGGGAGAGTCCGAACTTGAGCTGGGACAGTCCGAACTCGACGGCGCGAGCGGGCCGGTCGATGTCGTCCGCACCCGGTACCTCGCTCGCCGTACTCGATCCGCTGCCCGTCAGCAACACGGCCAGCACGGTGACAGCCGTCACCCCGCCCGCTCCCGCCCTGCGCATTCGTGCACTCATCGTGCCCGCCTCCACTGATTTCGCGGTTGTCCTATGGTCCGATTCAGTGCATCTGTAACCAGAGCCGCCGCGCGGGTGTCACGACAGCGACCCAGCAGCCCTGAGTGGGGGACCCGGGCGTACGCTGTACGGCGGTAACGCGCCGGTCGATGAGAGCCGGAGCGCAGGAGAAACGGGGAACAGCAGTGCCGGACATCCTGGGGTCTGTGACCGGATCCCCATGGATCTACGCGGTCGTGGCCGCCTCCGTACTGCTCGACGTCTTCGTCCCCGTACTCCCCAGCGGCGTCCTCGTCATCACCGCCGCCACCGCGGCGGCCGGTACCACCGCGGCCGACGCCGCCGACCTGCCCGGCGCCGCCGCACGCCAGGCGGCCGAGACCGGCCGCCTGTTCGAGGTGCTCCTGCTGACGCTGTGCGCGGCCGGCGCCTCCTTCCTCGGCGACCTGGCCGCCTGGCGCCTCGCCTGGCGGGGCGGCGACCGCTTCGACCGCGCCCTCGCCCGCTCCCCCAAACTCGCCTCCGCGCAGGAACGGCTCGGCCGCGCGCTCGCCAAGGGCGGCGGCACCCTCGTCGTCCTGGCCCGCTTCGCGCCCGCCGGACGCTCCGTCGTCAGCCTGTCAGCGGGCGCCGCCCACCGCAGGGCCCGCGACTTCGTGCCCTGGTCGGCCCTGGCCGGTGTGGCCTGGGCCGTCTACAGCGTGGGACTCGGCTACCTGGGCGGCCAGTGGCTGGGCACCAGTTGGCTGGGCACCGCCGTCTCCCTGCTGGCGCTGTTCCTGGCCGGAGGGCTCGCCGCGTTCCTGATACGGCGCGAGCCTGAGACCCCCGCGCCCCCGCCGGGCATCGCACCGGGCGGCCCGGCGACGGCGGACGCGAGGGTGACGGCGGACGCGAGGGTGGACGTGGGGCGCCCGCGGGCCGAGACGGTACGGCGACGGGCGGACGGGGCGCACCCGCGGGCCGGGACGACGGCGACGGCGGCGGTGCCGTCCTCGGGCGCGGGTGCTCCCGAAGACCAGGCGGACGGGGCGGCGCCGACGGCCCCGGGAGCCGCCGGAGCGCTGCTTCCCTCTCCCGCACCATCCCCCGCACCATCCCCCGCGGCGTCCCCCGTGCTGCCACCGCCTGTGCTGCCCTCGATGCGCGTGGTCGGCGTTCCCGTTCCCGTTCCCGTTCCCGGCACGGCCGGTGTGGAGGACGCGGCGGTCAGGAGCGCCGCCCGGGCGACGTCAGCGCCCGCGTGAACTCCCAGGGCCGCTGGGACACCCCCGAACAGCGGTCCTCGGCCGGATAGGGCAGCGTGCCGCAGGGCCGGTCACGGTTGGCCGACCAGAAGGACAGCCGGGCCAGCCCGCTCGCACGGGCGTACCAGGCGACGGTCCGGAAGTCCTCCACGGTGATGACCTCCTGATGCCCCGTGATGCCGTTCATGGTGGAGACGCCGCTGTGCGCGCGTGCGGTGGCGGTGTCGTAGCCGTACGCCTCCCGGAGCCGCCGGACCAGGCCCGCCGCGGCGGTCACGGCGGCGCGGGCCATGTCCCGCCGGCGCGCCTGCCGCGCGGCGGCCTCGTCCACGGGTGGCGTACCGAAGGCGAACGGCATGATCGTCCAGACGTCGGGCTCCAGCCCCGCACGCGCCGCCGCGTCGATCAGCCGGGCGTCGGGGCCCGTGGGATGGCTGGGCAGCGTCACGGACAACCGCAGGTCCGGGTCGGCCGCCTCGACCAGCTTCAGCGCCTCGACGGTCCTGCGCCGCACGGCACCGTTCTCGTACGCGTCCAGTTCGATGTCCACGTCGATCGCGTTGAGCCCGTAGGCCCCGATCACCTTCCGGTACGCCCCGGCGAGCGCCGCGGCGTCGGGACAGTCCTCCTCCAGTTTGCGGCCGGCGCCACCGCCGAAGGAGACCACGGGCTCACCGCCCGCCACCCGCACGGCCCGCAGCGCCCGCTCGTCCACCCCGCCGGTCAGTGGCCGCTCCCCGTCCCAGCGCGGCTCGCAGCCGCCCGCGCTGAGCACGAAGGCGAAGGTGAAGCCGTCCACCCCGGTGGCCCGCAGCAGCGCCGCGGGATCGGGCGGGTCGCCCCAGCCGAGGGACAGATACGGCTCGACGACGGGACGCGCCCACACCCGGCCGGCTCCCCGCTCCCGCACCTCGGCCGCCCGGCCCTCCCCCGCCTCCCCCGGGAAGGCCGTGCCCGCCATGGCCAGCGCGAGCAGCGGCACCACCAGGACGCGTACGAGACGCCCCGCGCGCCGGCGCGGGGCCCGGTTCCACGAGCGGCTCCCCGTCATACACCCATCCCTCTCCCGAAACCCCACCCCCCTCACACCCGCCCCACCCGTTCCTCCTACCTGATGACCACAACCGGCCCATCCCGGACCGGCCGGCCAGTACGTCGTCAGGCCACAGACTGCATACGGAAGAGAAGATGCCGACAGCCGCCCGGCGGGCCGTGCACCCCGGGCCGGGGACTTCCTGGTACTCGACTGGGAAGACCCCCGGGTCACCTCGGCCGACAAGGACGCGTGGATCAAGTACGTGCAGGAGAAGGCCGCCGGCCACAAGGTGCTGCTGTACTGCAACGTCGATTACTGGAAGAACCGCGACCGCACCTCGTTCGCCGGCGACGGGCTGTGGATCGCCCAGTACAACGGCCGCCCTGGAGATCCCTCCATTCAGGCGCCGTGGCTCATCCACCAGTACACGAGCACCCCCATCGACACCAACCTGGCCCGGTTCGACAGCCGCGCGGCTATGCGCGCGTGGGCGACGGGCACCGCACAAGGAGAGGACGACGTGCAGCTCAAGGACAAGCTCAAGGTCGGCGACTGGCTGAAAAAGCGCTTCCCCAAGGAGACCGGCCTCCAGGACGGCGAGATCTACGTGGAGACGGCGCTCGCCTCCGGCTACGGCTGGTCGCGCGTCGCGGCCGACAACAGCACGCGCATCCTCGCCCAACTCGGCGCGCAGCAGACCACGATCGACATGCTCGTGGATGCCATCGGCACCGGGGGCGGCCTGACCGCCGCCGAGATCAAGGCTGCCGCCGAGGCCGGGGCGCAGGCCGCCCTCGACCGGCTCGGCTCCGCACTCACCACCGAGGAGGACTGACCCATGACGACCGCAGCCTTCTGGCGCGCCGCCGTTGAGCGCATGGTGCGCACCTTCGCCCAGGCCGTCCTCGCGCTCCTCGGCGGGGACGGGCTCGGCCTCCTCGACGTGGACTGGGGACAGGCCCTGAGCGTCGGCGGCCTGGCCGCCGTCGTCGCGCTCCTCACGGCCGTCGCCACCTCCGGTACGGGCGGGGAAGGCCCGGGGGCGACCGAGACCGTTGCCCGGCGCGACTCCGCCCCCATCGCGTAGGAGGGCCCCTTGGACGCCACCGCACTCGGCGCGCTGCTCGTCGGAGTCGGCGGGCTGGCCAGCGCCGTGGTGGCGGCCGTGGGCAAGCGGGGCGAGAACGTCATCACCGGCTACAGCTCGCTGACCAACGACCTGCAGGAGGAGCGGGACGCCCTGCGTCTCCAGCTCACCGAGCTGCACGCGCAACGCGCTGCCGACCAGGCCGAGATCACCCGCCTGCGTGGCATCATCACGACCCTGGGAGGTGATCCCACGTGACCCGCGCCCAGCACGTGCTCGCCCGGCGCTGGCGGCCCGTGCTGTTGGTCTGCGTCCTGGTGGCCCTCTCCGGGGCCGTGGTCGTCATCTGGGCCCGGATCGACCGCGAGGCCGGCCGCGCCGAGCAGCTGGCCGCCGAAGCCGACCGCCGAGGCGACGCCGTCACCACCCTCGCCGGCGACGTCCGCGTCCTCCGTGCCCAGATCAAAGCCAAGGGCGGCACCCCCAAGGTGCCCGATCCGAAGAAGGCGGTACGGGATCTGCCGGACCGGACGCGGGTCCCGTGCCGATCTCAGGCCCTCGAGGGGCGAGCGGTCCACCCGGGAAGCCTGGCCGGACCGGCAGCGAGGGACGCCCCGGAGAAGACGGCCGGCCCGGGGCACCGGGCGAGAGGGGGAAGGACGGCGCCCCGGGCGAGAAGGGACTCCCGGGCCAGCCGGGCAAGGACGGGGCGCCGGGCAAGGACGGCGCGCAGGGTCCGCCCGGCGAGCGCGGCCCGGCCGGGCCTGCCTGCCTGCCCCGACGGCTACAGCCTCCAGGCACCGGCCTGGGACCCGGACGCGCTGGTGTGCCGCCGCGACGGAGCGCCCCAGCCCGACCCCAGCGGACCGGCACCGCAGTCCGCAGCCCTCGAACGCAAACGCTGGTGACCCGAGACCGCAGCGCCCCGCCACCTTCGGGTGGCGGGGCGTATTCGCGTGTTTGAAGCGAGCTTTCCGCTCGCTCGGGTGAACCAGAGATGACGCCGGGCCGGGGCCGGTATGACGGGCGTTATCACTACCTCATGAAGACCATGTTCCGCGGCCTGTTGACTGACTCACGGCCGCGGCCCCACGTTCACCAGGCGCGGAGCCGCGGCTATCAGTGGCCGCCGTAGACGGGAGGCCCCGCAAGACATCTGAGAATGCGGGGCCCTTCCGCATGCTCGAACGGCATTCGGCCCTCACCCGCTGTTGCAGGTGAGGGCCAGTGAGTGCTCCCCGAAGGGGCTGCACTACCAGTATGACGGAGTCACCCAGTAACTGGCGGTCGTACTCTGGTCGATGAGTGCTCTCACCCACCTAGGGGACCCACATGATCAACCCGACAGTGATGACAACCGGGGAGCGGATCAAGTACTACCGCCTCAAAGCTGGCCGCACGCAAGCCGCTGTTGCTGGCCTCGTCGGCCGCTCCGAGGACTGGCTCAGCAAGGTAGAGCGTGGCGTCATTCAGATTGACAGCCTGTCCATGCTCACCGCTCTCGGTCGTGAACTTGGCGTCACGAACATCGCCGACTTGGTCGGCCCGCACGTCGATATGTCGCTGACAGCCGGAGCCGAGCATCCCTCGGTCCCTGCAATCCGCCGAGCCCTGAACACCCCCCCCTCTCTGCTCGGGTATGGACTTCCCGGGGACGCGCTGACCGCGCGGCAACTCACCGATCGCGTGAACGAAGCATGGGGGGTCTACGAGACTCACACCGAGCGCTACGGGCCTGTAGGCGAAATGCTGCCGGGCCTGCTAGGTGAGGCTTACGCCACCCTGCGCACCGTTTCTGGAGAAGACGAAGCGGACACGGTGCGCGCCTTGGTGAGCCTCCTTCACCTGCATCAGGTGTTCCTCCGGCGCGTGGGCGCCCGCAAGCTGTCGATGCGAGCGGCAGACCGGGCTATGCAGCTGGCGGACGACACCGGCGACCCGGTACTCATCGCGGCTGCTGCCTGGAACGTCTGCGGCATCCTGACCAGCTCAGGCGAGGTTGCGGACAGTCTCGACCTGGCCCGGTCCACCATCGCGCACGTCCGTCCCGGCGACGACGCGACCCCGGAACACCTGTCTGCCTACGGCGCGCTGCACCTGTCTGCCGTCATCGCCGCTGCGCGTGACAGCAAGGCCCCTACCGCCTGGGACCTCCTGAACGAGGCCCGCCGCGTTGCTGCCCGACTCGGCACGGACCGCAACGACTTCCACACCAGCTTTGGCCCGACCAATGTGCAAATGCACGGCGTGCACCTGGCGGCTGAGGAGGGTGACGCTCACGAGGCCCTGCGACTCGCAGACGACGTCGAAGTGCCAGAGCCCGGCGGAATTCTGCCGCTGGAACGCACCACCCGGTATCAGGTCGAGGTCATGCACGCACACCGACTGACCGGGGACGACTACGGGACGCTGCACATGTTGCGGCAGATCAAGGAAGCGTCCCCCGAAGAGATGGGCTACCACCCACTGGTGCGCGACGCTGTGCAGGGGCTCCTCAAGCGTCCGCGTCCGCAGATGCGGAAGGATGTCCACGCGCTCGCCGAACACATCGGCGTGCTCGCATAGTTCGGGATACACCCCAACCCGGAACCCAAGGCGACCCGGAAGGTTCTTCCGGGTCGCCTTCTGCTTTTCCTCTTACGGTCCGTGACGTGACGATGACACAGCATCGACGGACCGGGAGGGCGTCCCGCGTGACTGCCAACCCATCGCAGGGCCTGCGCGCCACACGTCGCGCCCCGGTACGTCTGACCGCAGCAGGCAGGATCGCGCTGCCTCTCTCCATCGCCTCCGACGGCATACCGATCGGCCAGACCGACCTCGTCCTGACCCACGACGAAGCGTCCGCTCTGCGCGCCGAACTGGACCGCCTCCTCGAATTCCCTCCCGCCCACGATCGGGACACCCCATGACTCACGCATCAGCCCCTCCGAGCCGTTCTCCCAGAAACCGCCTACGTCGCGCACAGCTCGCTGACGGCGCCGCCCACGGTCTGGGGGGTCCCCGCTCCAGTGGGTGGCCGATACCGGCGCCAGCGTCGCGCACGTCCTCATCGCTTGGGACCGCGGCGACGTGGCCGAACTGCCCGCCGGCCGCGCCTGGGACGTCGTCGCCGTCCCGTCCCGTGTCGGCTGGACGTCGGTGCTGCGCTACCTCAGCCGCATGGGAGCACCCGTTGGGCCCGTCCTCAGCACCGTGCGCGGCGTGCGCTGGCTCGTCGCTCCCGGCACCGCTGACGGCTGGGACCTTCCGATCGGGAGCTTGCTGCCTGCCGGGTCCACGGTCACGGTTCCGCACCCGGTGGTCACCGCTCCGCACACCGTCCAGGGCCACTCCTGGATCGTGCCGCCCCGCGCACCCCTGATGGACGGGGCCGACCTGTACGGGGCGTGCGCCGCCTACTCCGCCAGCTGCGCCATGCACCTGGGCAGGGCCTCATGAGTGCCGGATGGTGCCAGTGGCACCAGGGCCACGCAGGCGATGTCGAGATCATCGACGTCATCGAACGCGGCTCGGGCCCTCCCGCCGCAGCATCCGCCTGCCTGGACTGCGCCCGGAAGATCCGCGGCATCCCCTACGGCGAGACCGCCCGCGCGGCCGTCCAGGCGCTGGAGAAGCGTGAGGCCGCATCCC
>NZ_VJOK01000001.1:2176339-2196738 GCF_013302895.1 Streptomyces albus subsp. chlorinus
ACGAGCGGCAATGGGTCACCGGTGACTGCTGGATGTGCGACAGCCCGGACATGTGGGTGCTGTGGCTCGGGCCACTGCACAGCCACGCTCACGGGACCGCTCCCATCTACGCCTGTGAGCCGTGCATCCGCCGCCTGGAGGCGCGCGCCGACGCCTACAACGCGCGGCGCTACGGACTGACAGCCCCAGCCTCCGCACGTTCGGCTTGACGGCCGGAGGGCGGGCCATTGCCCCGACCCCTCATCGAGGAGGCGACAACGTCCCTAAGCTCAGATCGCCGCCCGAAACACGAGGAAGATCCACAACATGCGCATCGACCGATTCCAGACCTTCGCCCTCGACGCCTACCGCCAGGCCCCGGAGATCGTCTCCGCAGAGCCATGGTCGGACGGCACCCGGCGCCCGCACGGCATCCAGCTGACGCTCGCCACGGGCGGCACCGTGCGGCACGCCATCACCCGCGTGCGCGTGATGGGCGAGGACCTGGACCAGCCGGAGGAGCCCGTGCTGGGCGAGCCGTCGGCACCCGTTGAGCCCCGGCCCGCGCCCGCGGGTGTGCGGGACCGGCAGACCGCGGCCTTCCTGGCGGCGGTCCTGGCGGGCACCGGCAACAAGGAGTTGTCGCGTGCCTACGCGTACGACGAGCAGTCTCAGAATCCCGGGCTGGGCGTGGAATTCCACGACGGCAGCAAGGTGCACATGCTGCTGGTGTGACCCGCGCGCGGCCTTCATCCGTCGGAGGTGACCATGCGAGCACCACACGCACGACGGTACGACCCCGCCGAGTGCGGGCTCGGCTCCTGCCCGGTGTGCGGGGCAGTGGCCTCGGTAGACCCAGGAGAGGCAATGCCGAACCACCAGGAGACCGGCACGAACCGCACATGTAGCGGCTCCGGCCAGCCTGCCATCGGCTAGCCAGTGATCGCCCCTGGCCGCCCGTGTCTCCCGCATCGCAGGCGGCCAGGGCCCGGCTCCGCTGTCAGGCGTCCGGGAGCAGAGAGGCCGGGAGAACGCCGAGAGCGTGAGCGATCTGCAAGAGCCGGTCCAGCGGCGGGCTCGTGATGCCCAGCTCAATGCGCACGATGGTGCGCCGCTCCGCACCGATCCGCTCCGCCAGCTGCTCCTGCGAGAAGTTGGCCCACAGGCGGGCATCCCGGATGCGCCGGCCAACATCGAGGCGCTGCTGAGTGAGCCAGTCGGGGCGTTCGGCGTCGGCTCTCTCGTGCACCCACTCACGCTGATGTGATCATGAGCGGGTGTCAGTGCCACTCGGTGTGACAGTTTTCGATCAACAAAGGGTCGATGTTCGAATTCAATCGAACGAGTGATTTCCTGCTAAAGCACTTGTCCGTCTGTGACTGTTTGCGCACGGTAATAGTTGCCCGTGGCACATGCCCTCAGACTGCCCCGAGCGGCCAGGAATGACGGCCGAACCGCTCGGGGCATGGGAGCGGTCGCCCTGGTGTACTGGAATCCGCCAAGGGCCGACCGTTAGACGCCAAGACTCGGTCAAACCGAGTTCATGGCGTCCCGCCCCGCATCCGATCGGGTGCGGGGCGGCCTAGTGTGCACCGCAAGCCCCCCGCCGAGCATTGAACGGCGGGGGGCCGCCCACGGCGCCGTCCTCCCCGACGGACAGCCGCGGCCAAACCGAGGGCTGGAATCTGGTGCGCCGTGGGGAGCGGCGCCGGGTCCCCCTCTGGCGTCCCGCTGTAGGACTTCTCCACCTCAAGATCACGTGTTGTGCGTCAACAAATCGCGCTGCGTGGGGCGTTCACGCCGTGGGGATGTGGACTCTATGTGGACTGCGATCAAGAAACGGCCCCCGTCGTATACCGCGACGAGGGCCGTTTACCTAGGCTGACCTGCTACTTAGGCCGGTGGGCACAACTGGGATCGAACCAGTGACATCCTGCTTGTAAGGCAGTTCCGGAAAGCCTCGGATCAGAGCTAGTAGCGGCGCTGACCTGCTGTGACTGTCTCCCGAAGTTCGCGGTTGTTCGCGGTCGTCCGCAGTCGTTGTCACGCAGTTGGTCACTCACCCGCGCCCGGGTGTCAGCGTAAGGTCGGTGGAGAGAGTTTGAGGTCTGGTGATCTGTGGGGCGAGAGCATGAAAGGGGGCCATTACACTTGTTCCAATGGAGAGGGCTACCGCCCTCACCGTGCGAAGCAGGCACTCGGCCCCCTTTCTTGCTCTCGGAGGGGCCCCGCAGGTCGGCAGACCTTAAAGTCTCGGAGCCGACCGCCCCACCACCCACCTCTCCCACCCCTTCACCTTCCCGCGCGCCTCGGTGGCCTGCCCCCGCGGGCGGTGCGCTCCCCGGGCCGGTTCCTGCTCCGTTGTCCTGGTGTCTCGACGGGTCGGGGTTCTCGGGGGGCGCGTCCGCTCGTGGTGGGGTGTTGGTGCTGCGGTCGGGGTGTGTCTCAGCGCTCGGTCCGGCGCGATGTTCTCAAGGCGTGCCAAAGCGTGAAGCGGGCTACCTCGTGGCATCCCCTTGGGTGGCGCGGGGCCGGGGCCGGGGCGGCGCGGGCCGAAGGCAGGAGCAGAGCCCCGAGCCCCGAGCCCGCGCCGGCCCGTTGTACGGGCCGGCGTGGTGTAGCCCGTAGCGGCGGCTGCAAAAGCCGATTGGTCGCCGGCGCCGGATGCCCGACAGGGCAAGAGCCCCCACCCCGGACGCGAACCGGGAAGACCCATCACTCAGGACCGGTGAGGCCTACCGGTTCCCCCGTGCCAGAGTTCGAGTTCCATGGTCGTGACGGGCTCGGTCCGGTTCGGCGCGTTGCTGCCCTTCGCCGGCATCTAACCGCCTCCATGGCCGTGCCCCGGGAAGGAACCCCGAAGGGGTCTCCTCCCACCTCCACGAGCGCAGCGAGCCTTGATGAAGTAGGGAAAGTTGTAACAGCCCTGGTCAGCTACGCATCGAAGTCGTATTCGAGTACGTAGGACGCGGAGTCGAGGGTCATCTCGTTGAACTCGACCGGGTGCCCCTCGTCGGCAAACGCCGTACGGCAGACCAGGACGACGGGCGTACCCATGGACAGGCTCAAACGGTTCGCCTCGTCCTGGGACGGCATACGGCATCGGATCTCCTCACGGAAGTGCACGGGCTTGTGCCCCAGCTCCGCGAGACGTGCGTAGATGCCGCCGGGACCGGTGTCCCTCTGGGTGATCGCGGAACCGGCCACGAGATCCAGAGGCAGGTAAGAGGTTGCCAAAAGAACAGGCTTCTCATCGAGCACGAAGCGACGGTTTCGCACGCACACCTGCGCACCTGCCTCAAGGCCCAGGACGCCCGCCACCCTCTCCGGCGGCTCGGCTTCCGTAACCTCGATCTGATCAACGACGACGTTGCGCCCCTCGGTCTCCGCAGACCAGATGGAACGTCCCGTCCCCCACTGCTCGTGGGACAAGCGCTGAATGCCGCGACGTCGCAGCGGCTTGAAGTCACGGACGAAGACACCCGACCCTTTGCGGGATTCAGCCAGCCCTTCGGTTTGCAGCACTCCCAGTGCTTGCCGTGCGGTCATCCGAGCCACGTCGTACGTGGCCATGAGGTCGTTCTCTCCTGGCAGCCGATCACCTGGGCCGTACTCGCCGGCCTGGATCGCGTTCCGCAGCGCATCAGCAATGCGCTGGTACTTCGGCTGGCGTCCGTTGCCCTGGGTGGCCATGGCGACCCCTCCTCTCTTCTCTAGACAGCTTAGGGGGTACCTCCCACATCTCTCTTGTGCAGCTATGCGGACCCCTCATCACAACATCTCTAGAGATGCGTTGACATCTCTAGAGAGGCACGCTTCCATGGAGTCATCTCTAGAGAGGTTGCTCACAGGGGGCGGCCTCGTGTGAGAGGAGACATCCATGCCGTCCTTCAAGATCGACCTTTCGACCGCTGCGGTGTTCGTCGCGACGGTGCCCGAACCGAAGATGGCGAACAAGAAGACAGGTGAGCGGGCGATGGACCGGGAGACCGGTGCGGGCCTCTCGACGATCGGCCTGATGGTCTCCGACGAGGGAGAGGCGAACGTCTACCAGGTGACCGTGCCGGAGACGGGTATCCCGGAGGGGCTCGCGCCGGGTATGCCGGTCTCGGTGACCGGGCTCAAGGCGCGGGACTGGGAGAACGAGTTCAACGGCCAGAAGCGGCACGGCATCGCCTTCCGCGCCATCGCGATCTCCACCGGAGCCTGAGCATGTCGGACCTGGTGACTGTCACCGAGGTGGCATCGCTTGCGGCCGGCGTCGGCGGACTCGGCTACGCGAAGGCGCGCGTCCCGCGCGTGTACTGGTCGGTGGTGGGTCTGCCGGTCACCTGGGGCCGCTTCGCGTGGACCTACCGTTCCACGATGGAGGTCTGCGGGTTGACGGTGCAGCCCTCCGGGATGCGGGCGTTCGTCACCCGGAACATGGCCCGTCGGGAGGTGCGTCCGGTTCCGGCGAAGGTGCGGCGGGTGCGCCCCTCTTCGACGGGGCTGCGGGTTTCGCTGCGGTTGCCGGCCGGACTGGAACCGGCCGATGTGGCGGCGGCTTCCGAGCGGCTGCGGCATGCCTGGGGTGTGCAGTCGGTGACCGTGGTCGAGTCCCGTCCCGGCGTGGTCGAGCTGCGCATGACCGGCTATGACGTGTTGAGCCGGGTCAAGCTGCCCCGCCGGCGCAAGGCGCGGGAGCCGGGTTCGCTGGTGGTGCCGGTCGCGTTGCGGGAGGACGGCACGGTCTTCTACCGCGACTACCGTCAGGTGCCCATGGCGCTGACGCTGGGCGCCAACCAGTCGGGCAAGTCGATGTACCAACGCAACCTGATCAAGGGTCTTGCGCACCTGCCGGTCGGGCTGGTGGGCATCGACTGCAAGCGCGGTGTCGAACAGTCCCGCTACGCACCCCGCCTGTCCGCTCTGGCCACCACTCCTCAGATCGCCTCCGAACTGCTGGAGGCGCTGGTCGGGGAGATGGAAGAGCGCTTCGACCTGCTGAGCACCTACCGCGTCTCGGACCTGTGGGAACTGCCTGACGAGGTGCGGCCGGTCCCGCTGGTGGTGCTGATCGATGAGGTGGCGGAGCTGTTCCTCGTCTCGGCGAAGAAGGATGAGGAACGGCGGGATCGGATGGTGCAGCACCTGGTGCGACTGGCGCAGATGGCCCGCGCGGTCGGCATCTATCTGGAGGTGTGCGGGCAGCGCTTCGGCTCCGAGCTGGGCAAGGGCGCGACCATGCTCCGCGCTCAGCTCACCGGCCGCGTTGTCCACCGCGTCAACGATCTCCAGACGGCTGAGATGGGGCTCAAGGACATCGCCCCGGACGCACTCCAGGCGGTGACGAAGATCCGGCCGGACCGGCCCGGAACGGCTGTTGCCGGGGACACCTCGGGCGGCTGGTCCCGCATCCGCACCCCGCACACGACCACCGGCGAAACCGTCGCGGTCTGCCGCCAGTACGCCGACCTGACCCCGGAACCGGCCTTCCTCGCCCCCTTCCATCCCGTCACCCCGGCCGAGCCCGGCCCGCACGAGGACACCCCGCCGGTACTCGTCCCGGTCACCGAGTAATCCCCTCTTCCCGCTCCACGGTCGGCGCGACCGCCTTCGCGCCGAGTCCCTACCCGCTCCATGCCAAGAACCGGAAGGAGGTGAAGAGATGATCCGCTCCATCCGCGTGGACGCCGTACTCGTCCAAGCCGTGATTGCCGGGGCGTTGTCCTTCGCTCACCTGCATGACCTGGCCGCCGCTGCGGGACAGGACGGGTGGAAGGCATGGGCCTACCCCGTCTCGGTCGATCTGCTGTTGGTGGCTGCCTGGCGACGCCTGCGCGCCGGCGGAGACAAGAAGGCGGCATGGTGCTGGTTCCTCGTCGCGCTGGTCGCCTCACTCGGCGCGAACATCGCCACCGCCGGACTCCTCGACCTGGAAGCCGTATCCGCCTGGCTGCGCATCACGGTCGCCGGCTGGCCCGCCCTGGCCTTCCTCGGCGGGACCCTCCTCGTCCACACGGCCGCACCGCGCGAGCCCGCACCGGCGCCAGCGGTCGAGGACGACGCTCCGGCACCCGCGCCCGATCCGGCGCCACCGGTCCCCGCAGCTTCCCTGCCCGAGCCCGAGCCCGAGAAGTCCAAGGAACTGGAGCCCCCGCTGTCACCCGAACCGGAGCAGGTGGTCGAGCCGCCGCCGGGTGTTCCGCCGGCGCTGGTCGAGCACGCGCGCAAGCTCGCCACCGAGCACCGCACCCGCACCGGGACCGACATCGACACCGCCACACTCCGCGCCCGGCTCGGTGTCCCCGAACCGCTGGCCAACGCTTTGGCCGCCCAACTCGCCTGAACTGAAAGGAGTACTGCAATGGCCAAGCCGAATATCACTCGCGCAGACCTGTTGGCTGCCTCGCACGATGAGAGGGCGGCTGGAAACCCGGGCCTTGCCTCCCTGTTGGCTGAGGAAGCTGAGCACTTGCCCAACTCGCCCGCCGAAAACGCTCGCATCGCCACGGACTTCCCCGGCGGTTTGCGAAGGGAGGGCTGAGCGAATGGCTCGTCCGAACCGCTTCTTCGACGTGCGCCGCATCGGTCCGGTCCAGGTCGGGTCCTACTACGACGGCCGGGGCCGCACCAAGCACACCGCCGCCTGCACGGCCCCCGGCTGCGGATTCTCCGCCGACTACCGCGACCGCTCGGCCGCCGAACTCGCCGCTCGCACCCACCGCTGCAATCCCTAAAAAGAGGTTGATCTGTCATGCACCTGCCCGAGGAGCAACTCCGCGCCGGGCACATCCCCACCGAGCTGTACCGGCAGATGCCGCCCGGCACCGACCTGCGGAAGGTCGTCATCGTCCAGGAAGCGCCCCGCAACTACCGGGGGCCGATCCTGCTGGCGCTGACCGTCATCGTCGGCACGGTCGTGGTGCTGCTCGTGATCGCGTACGTGGTGCAGGTCGTTGCCGCGTCCATCGTCGCGGTCCTGTCCGCCACCTGCGGGCTGAGCTACTCCTTCAACCGCGCCGGCAAGAGCAAGGGCCGACAGATCACCGCCCGCTCATCCCGCCAGCGCGCCAAGCGCCCCCCGCGAGCCAAGAGGGCCCGGCGCTACCGCAAGTAAACGGCCTCCGGGGCGGCCTCAACCGCCAAGTATCCGCCGCCCCGGACGCCTACCGACCTTCCCGATCCAACGGACCCGAAAGGACACCACCCATCATGACCCAGCCCACCCCTGCCCGCGTACGCCGCTGCGGAGACTGCGACGGCTTTTCGACCGTCCACATCGACACCGGTACCCGCCACGTGGACGGCACCCGCCGAACCCTGCCCGTCACCTGCCCCGCCTGCCGGGGCACCGGCACCCACACCACCGCCCCGGCTGCCGCACGGTCCGGGCGGTGACGACCTTGACGGATCTCACCCCCACCCCGGACCGCCCGGGCCTGCATGTCAGCAAGCCCGCACCCGACGAGCCCGCCACCGGTTCCGCTGTCTGCCACTGCGGCGCCTCGGCCACCGCCACCGGTGACGAACAGGTACGTCTCCTGGTCGCCGGCTGGGAGGCCAACCACGGCCCTGTACACGGTTCGGCCGCCAAGGGGTGATCACGTGATTGCCTCCGTCACCCCGGCGGCCCCGGTGAACCCGGCTACCCTCGCCGACGCGCTGAGGGTGGCCGGGTCTCCCGGCTTCGACCGCTGGCAAGAACAGGTCCGCCGCACCGGCGGCTGTGCCGACCCCATTCACCTGGCCGGCGGCACCGTCACCCGCGACCGTGCGACCGGCGAAATTCTCCACTCCTACAGCACCGACACGGAGCCCGGCGGGCGGCTGCGCATCGCCTGCGGCAATCGCCGCGCCTCCCGCTGCCCGGCCTGCGCCTGGACCTACGCCGGCGACACCTTCCACCTCATCCGGGCCGGACTGACCGGCGATCCCGCCAAAGGCACCCCCGAAACCGTCCGGGACCACCCCCGGGTGTTCACCACGCTCACCGCTCCGTCGTTTGGCCCGGTCCACAACCGGCCCGGCAACCGGCCCTGCCGCTGCGGCACCCGCCACACCGAAATAGACCCGGCCCTGGGCACACCCCTGGACCCGGACACCTACGACTACGCGGGCGCCGTGCTGTGGAACAACCACGCCTCCGCCCTGTGGCAGCGCTTCACGATCTACCTCCGCCGTGAGATCGCCGCCCGCGCCGGCCTCACCCAGAAGGCTGCCCGGGAACAGTGCCGCGTCTCCTTCGGCAAGGTCGCCGAGTACCAGAAGCGCGGCGCCGTCCACTTCCACGCCGTCATCCGACTCGACGGACCGGACGGCCCCGATACCCCGCCCCCGCACTGGGCCACCCTGCCACTCCTCGACGCAGCGATCCGGGCCGCCGCCGCCCGCGCCGTCGTCACCCTCGACGCCGCCCCCGAACACGACCAGCCGGCCCGCTCCCTGCGCTGGGGAGAGCAGATCGACATCCAACCCATCGGCGCGTTCGGCAACGGCGAAGACCTCACCGAACAAGCGGTCGCCTCCTACGTGGCCAAGTACGCCACCAAGGCCGCCGAGACCACCGGCACCGTGGACCGCCGCATCGGCAACAAAGAAGCCCTGGCCCTGCTCGACATCCCCGAGCACACCGCCCGACTGATCGCCACATGCCTCAACCTGCACCAGGTCTACCCGGACCGCCGACTGCGCGACTGGGCACACATGCTGGGCTTCCGTGGTCACTTCTCCACCAAGTCCCGCCGCTACTCCACCACCCTCGGCGCCCTGCGCCAGACCCGCGCCAACTACCGCGCCGCCCAGCAACGCGAAGCCCTCGGCCTCCCCGACCCCGACGACGCGACCGAAGAGACGACCACGCTCACCCTCGCCCACTGGACCTACGCCGGCCACGGCCACACCCCTGGCGAATCCTGGCTCGCCGCATCGATCGCAAAGGACATCCGACTGAACCGCGAGATCGCCCGTGAAGCCCTGACGGACCTTGACGACTTGGAGGGCTGGGATGACTGACGAGCTCCTGACCGTTCGCGAAGTCACGGCCATTCTCAAGCTCGGCCGTACCAAGGTTTACGACCTGATCCGTACCAAGGAGTTGCCCTCGTTGACGATCGGCCGCAGCCGACGAATCCCAGCTCAGGCGGTGCGGGCCTATCTCATGTCGCGAATGAACGTGGGGGAGGTGGCCTGATGACGAAGCGGCGAAGCCGGGGCGACGGGGGCCTCCATTGGGACGACAAGCGCCAACGTTGGATCGCGACGGCGAGTCTCGGCTACGACGGCTCAGGTAAACGCATCGTCAAGCGCGGCAGCGGACGCACCAAGACTGAGGCGAAAGACAAACTCAAGGAGGTGTTGCGCGATCACGAGGATGGACTGGCGATAGGTCCTGGTGACATCACCGTGGCTGACGTGGTGAACGATTGGTTGGCCTACGGGCTTTCGGGGCGCGACGCCAAAACGGTGGAGGACTACACCGGGTTTTGCCGAAACCACGTGATCCCGGAGCTAGGCGCCAAGAAAGTACGGGAGCTGAGCGCTGATGACGTTGACCGGTGGCTTGCCGCCAAATCAACCTCGTTGAGTACCCGCACCCTTCGTATCCTGCACTCGTGTCTGAACCGCTCGGTGAAACGCGCCATGGCTCGCGACAAGGTGAAGCGCAACGTGGTGGAGCTGTGCAGCGTGCCGACAGGGCGGCCGGGCCGTCCGTCCAAGGCTCTCACGCTCGCGCAGGCGCATGCAGTGCTGGACGCAGCAGAGGGCAGGTCCTTGCATGCCTACGTGGTTGTCTCACTCCTCACTGGTGCAAGAACAGAGGAGATGCGGTCTCTTACCTGGGATCACGTCGACCTGCAAGGCATGCCGGATGCGGAGCCGTCTGTACCGCCATACATCGCAGTGTGGCGTTCCGTGCGCGCCGGAGCCGACACGAAGACCCGGAAGTCAAGGCGCACCCTGGCGCTACCAGCGCGGTGCGTGGAAGCCCTGACACTTCACCGGGAGTGGCAAGAGCAGCAGCGTAAGAGGGCAGGCGCAAAGTGGCAGGAGCACGGACTCGTCTTCGCTTCACGTGTAGGGACGGAGCTACAGGCCCGCAATGTGCGTCGCGCTTTTCGAACCGTCCTGCGTGATGTCCCCGGTCTTGATCCCTCGGAATGGACGCCCCGAGAGCTACGGCACAGCTTCGTCTCGCTGCTCTCTGACAGCGGCGTACCGCTGGAGGAGATCTCCCGGCTGGTCGGGCACCGCAGCACAACCGTTACAGAGATCGTTTATCGGAAGCAGATCCGGCCGGTAATCCAGAGTGGCGCCATGGCTATGGATGAGATTTTCAGACAAAGACCAAGGTCAGCTAACCTGCCCGACATCGGCTGATATGCAGTCTTGTTGCCGCCCCCGCGCCGCGTCCACTCTCGAACCACTGCGAACAGAGGGGGTGGACATGGCGAGAAGGCTGCCACCGAGGGACAGCAGGGGTCGCTTCACCAAAACAGGGACTCCGCTGTGGTTCATCGCATTGGTGGTCGTCATCGGGCTGGTCTGGGCATACGCCCGCTGAGCTGCTTCGGCTACTGTCCGGGGCCTCTCCTGGACCGGTAGTCACGCACATAGTCACGCACCACGCGTCAGGGCCCCTCCGAGATCGTTTCGGAGGGGCCCTGATCTGCGTTTACGGTGTGGGCACAACTGGGATCGAACCAGTGACATCCTGCTTGTAAGGCAGGCGCTCTACCGCTGAGCTATGCGCCCCGGAAAGTGATGAGACGACAGCGTACCCCGACCGGCGCCGGGGGGTGCAAACACGGGGGCTGAAGGGGCGGGGTGCGAACGTTCCGGCTCGTGTGTTCGTTGACCTCAGGTGGGAGAATGACCATCGGTCGATGAGCGACAGGCACATACGGGGAGAGGTTTCGTGGCGGCGATGAACGGCGGCGCTCGCCGCTGGGGCTGGGGCGGTGGCCGTGCGGAGCACCTGCGGGCCGACGCGCAGGCCGCGAAGGACGCCGCGGCAGCCGCCTTCTATGAGCTGGACACCGCCCAGCGGGACCTGCGCATCTCCATCGAGACGATCACCGCGGTCGACTCCACCCCGGCGGGCCGGAAGGCCGCGGCGGACTTCGCGGACTTCGGCAGCCGCATCGACGCCGTCAGCCACGACTACATCACCACCGTCGACGCCCACGACCTCGACCGCGACGACCTCGACGGCGCCGCGGCCTCCCGGGCCCGCGCCGAGCTGGACCGGGCGCGGCAGGAGCTGGAGCGGGTCAAGGGGGAGCTGGACCGGTTCGCGCGGAGCCTCGGCCCGCTGCTGACCCGCGCGGAGAACGAGCTGGCCCGCCTGGCACCCGCCGTGGAACGGGCCCGGCAGTCCCTGCTGGCCGCCACCGGCGCACTCGACGCGGTGCGGGCCCAGGGCCTCAAGGCCGACGACCTCGCGGCGCGGCTGGCCGCGCTCTCCCCCGAGCTGACCAAGCTCAACGAGGGCGCCGGCACCCACGGGGTGCAGGACACCCTGCGGCGCGCCGACCGTGTCGTACGGGAGGCCGAGGCCGTCCGCGCCGAGGCGGAGGGGCTGCCGCAGAAGGCCGCGGACATAGACAAGCGGCTGGCCTCGCTGCGGACCCGCACCGAGGCGCTGCAGACCCGCGCCGGGCAGGTCGAGCCGGTCCTCAGCGAGCTGCGGCGCCGTTTCAGCATCGCGTGCTGGCAGGACCTCCAGGACGTCCCCCGGCAGGCCGAACGGACGGCGAAGCAGGCCGGCGAGAAGCTGCGGGAGGCCCGCGCGGCACGCGACGAGCAGCGCTGGCCGGACGCCATCGCGCTGCTGTCCACCGTCCGGGCACTGCTGAACACCACCGACGAGGCGGTCAAGGCCGCCGGGGAGCGGCTGCGGCGGCTGAACGAGGTCTCCTTCGACCCCACCCCGGAGGTCGACCGCGCCCGGTTCGCCATCCGCGACGCGCAGCGCCTCGCGATGGCCGGGCGCAGCACCCCCGACCCGCGGCACGCGCAGCCCCTGGACCACGCGGTGGAGCGGGTCGACCGCGCCGTCGCCTCACTGACCGGCCGCCACCCCGACTACTGGCACCTGCTCACCGAGCTGGACGCGGTACGGGAGACGGTGCAGCAGGTGGTGGAGCGGATACGCCAGGAGCGCGCCGGCGCGTCCTGACCACCCCGCCGTGAGCGCCCCGTTGTGAGCGCCCCGCCGTCAGCGCCCCACCGTGAGGACCGCGAGCGCCCGACCCGGCGGTCCGCCCGCGCGGGGCCTCCGGCCGTCCAGACCCCGATGGCAGTCCGCCCCCGCGGGGCCTCCGGCCGTCCGGGCCGCCATCCGCGCGGGGAGGCCGCGGCTGTTCAGGGTGCCCGCGGCCGTGCGGGGTGCCCGCGGCGGCCGTGCGGGGCTCCGGCGCGGTCTGCTCGTACGCAGACGCTGCCGTACTCGGAGACTGCCGTGCGGGACACTCCCGTGCGCGGACGCTGCCATGCGCCGCTGCCTCCGTACGCGGACACTGCCGTGCGCGGATGCCGCCGTGGCCGACACCCCCGTACGCGGACGCTGCCGTGCAGCGGATGCCTCCGTGCGCGGATGCTGCCCGTCGGCTGCCGACGCCCTGTTGAGGCGGCGCCGTGACGGGCGGATGCTGGAGGAAGGAGAGCCGAGTGCCGCCGTCGTCCCGAGGAGGCCCCCGTGGCCGCGTCCCCTCCCCGCACCCTCCGGCACCTGCTCCGGCTGCCGCGCGGGCGGCGCGTCCTGGACGAGCACATGCCGGTGCACCACAAGCTGAGCCGGATCTACCGGGTGGGTGCCGGACTCGTGGGGGTGATCCTGACCGCCTTCGGCGTCCTGGGACTCACGCACAACATCGGCTTCTTCGACACCGGCGGCGCCCAGGTGGGCGGCCTCAACACCAATGGGGCGCTCAGCGTCCTCTCCATTCTCGTCGGCCTGCTGCTGTTCGCCGGCATGGTGCGCGGCGGCAACTTCGCTTCAAGCCTCAACATCACCCTCGGGTGCCTGTTCCTGCTGAGCGGTTTCGTCAATCTGGCCCTGCTGGAGAGGGATTGGAACTTCCTGGCCTTCGAGTTGCAGAACGTTCTCTTCAGCTTCGCCGTCGGACTGCTGCTGCTCGTCTTCGGGATGTACGGGAGGGTGGGCAGCGCCCTGCCCCATGACAACCCCTACTGGCAGCAGCGCCACCCCGACGAGGTGGAACGCGCCCGCCGCGCCCGCGACCTGCGCGAACAGCAGGCGCAGGCCCAGGCACGCGGCGAGGAACTCCGCCGCCGCGCCTCCCTGTACGGCGGCCACGGGACAGCCGACCGCGGGGACAGTACGGCGCACGAGAACCGGGCGGCCCACGGGGACCGTGCGGCCCACGAGAACCGGGCGGCCTGCAACGGCCGCGCGGCGGACGGCGCGGACATGGAGGGCCGGGCACCTGGGACGCCGGGCGGCTCTCGCGACGACTAGGCGCCGACGTCTGCCGTCGGCTGGGCGACGCCGTCGGCCGTCGCGGGCCGCGAGCGGTCACCAGGTGCACCGTCGGCCGCGCCGACCTCACCGCGGGTGAGGGGCTGCGGATGCGGATGCGGCTGCACCTCAGGCGAGAGGCCCCGCCTCACCGACCCAAGGCCGGGTCCGGAGCCGGGGCAGGATCCGGACCCGGGGGCAGGGTCCGAGTATGGAGCCGGGGCAGGTCCGGGGCCGGGGCCGGGTCTTGAGCCGGGGCCGGGGTGGCGGTGGGCAGTTCGGTGGTCATTTCCCGCAGGATGCGCTCCCCCGCGAGAACCCCCCGCTCCGGCAGGATCCGCAGCCGGGGCGCCGTCCAGCCGCTGTCGGCGAGTTCGCCGTGGGAGGGGCGCCAGGCCAGGTCGGCGGCCTGGAGGAGGTCGGCGTCCAGGAGGGAGTCGCCGGCGGCGTGGACGCGGCCGGCCCCCGTTCTGCGGGCGACCTCGGCCACGGCGGCGCTCTTGGTGAGGGGCTGCGGGACCGCGTAGACCTTGCGGCCCTGGAGGGAGACGCTCCAGCCCCGCGGGGCCGCCCAGTCGGCCAGCTCCTCGACCCAGGTGCCGGGCAGCAGGGCGCGCTCGACCACCAGGTAGGCGAACAGGCCGTCGGCGACGCGTTCCTTGAGCAGCCATGCGGGCCGGGCCCGGGACAGCATGTGGGCGCGGACCTCCTCCAGCGGGGCGCACCCGGTCAGCCGTTCGCGGACCCGCTCGCGCCACTCCGGGTCGCTGACCCCGTCCACGAGCAGATGCCCCCCGTTGGCGCAGACCGCGAAGCGGGGCGGCGGGCCGGGCAGGCGGACGCGCCGGTACTGCTCGGGGGTGCGTGTGGTGGCGGGGACGAACACCGTGCGGGCGGCGAGCCGGGCCAGCAGCGCCGCCGCCTCCTCCGTCATGAAGGACAGCGGGCGGTGCTCATACGTCTCGACGCACAGCAGCCGGGGTGCCCGTTCGTCGGGCATGGTCATGTCCAGAGCGGCGGCCGAGTAGATCAGGGTGCGGTCCAGATCGCTGGCGACCAGGGCGGGCCCGGCGGCCGGGGGCTCGGGAGAGGGGGGCGGCGTCACCGGGCGGCCTTTCCGTCGGCGCCGGTGGCGCCGCGCGTGTAGCGGGGGTGGATGAGGCCGACGCAGCTGTAGGGCAGGTCGTCGGTCTCCTCGACGGGGACGCCGCGCTGCCGGGCCAGCAGCCGTACGTGGTCGAGGTCGGCGCCGGCGCCGCGCCGGGCCAGGACGCGCCAGGGAACGCGGCGCAGCAGGACGCGGGTCGTCTCGCCGACGCCCGGCTTGATCAGGTTGACGTCCCCGATGCCGTACGCCTCGCTGATCTCCTCCACGGCGCGCCAGCCCGCCCAGGTGGGGGTGCGGTCGGCGGTGGCCAGGGCGGCGGCGTCGCGGAGCGCGGCCTGACGGACGGCCGGGAAGTGGCCGGCCACGGTGTCCACGAAGTGCCGCGACAGATCGCTGCCGGCCAGTTCGCGGTAGAACTTCGCGCCGTGGAAGTCGTGCGGGCCCACCAGGTCGGCGCGCAGCACGGTGCGGGATATCAGCCCGGAGACGGTCGAGTTGAGGCAGGCGGAGGGGATCAGGTAGTCCTCGCGGGTGCCGAACGTGCTCACGCAGGAGCCGGGATCGGCCAGCACCGCCAGCTCGGGGACGAAGCGGGGATGGGCGGCCAGCGCCTCGGCCAGTTCGCGGGTGATGGCGCCCTTGCCCGTCCAGCCGTCCACGAAGACGACGTCGGCCGGGTCGTGGTGGGCGGCCAGATGGGCCAGCGCGTTGGTGTCGATGCCCCGTCCGCGCACGATGGAGACGGCGTAGTGGGGCAGGTCCAGACCGTGCGCCTGTCGCGCCCAGCGGCGCATCAGGACGCCGACGGGGGTCCCTGCCCGCGCCAGCGAGACCAGTACCGGACGCGGTCCGCGCTCGGCCAGCACCGTCTCGGTCACCGTGCCGACCGCGCGGGCCAGCCGCTCGGCGGAGGCGTCCAGCGCGCTGTGGAAGAGGCGCTGGTACTCCGGCGAGGGCTGGTACTCGACGGGCAGCGACTCCGCGTAGTGCGCGCCGCCCGCCTGGATGGCCTCCTCACGCTCCTCTGTCGGCGCCTCCAGCGCCACGTCGGACAGGTCGCGCAGCAGCCAGGCGACGTCCTCGCGCGGGTACGAGGAGAAGGCGGGACCGTACAGCGGCTGCGGCGGCCGGGGCCGGCCCGCGTCCCGCTCGGGCGCGTACGCCGGGACGACGGCGAGCAGCACCGTCGGCACGCACCCGGCGAGCTGGTCGAGCAGTCCGCCGGGGGCGTGCAGCGCGGGGGTGTCGCCGACGCTGTCCACGACGGCGACCACGGCGTCGAAGCCCTGGCCCGCCACGTTGTAGGCATAACGCTCGCCGGGCCCGGCGGGGGCGTCGCTCGTGGGGGCTGCGTCGCCCGTGGGGATAGCGTCGCCCGCGGGAGCAGCGTTGGGCGTGGGGGCAGCGTTGGGCGTGGGGGCAGCGTTGCGTGCGTCCCGCGCACCGTCCGCTTCGGGTACGTCGTGCGCGGGGAAGCGCAGGGCGGTTCGGATCGCGTAGCCGGGGTCGTCGACCGGGAGGACCGGCGAGCGGGTCGTGGTGGAGAAGAGGATCTCGGCGCGCCCCTCGGTGCGCTCTTCCAGGGCGCGGGCGAGGAGCAGCGGCGCGTACATGAGTTCCTCGTTGCCGAGGACGAGTACGCGCGGCGGACGCCCGGCCCCCGCGCGACCGGTTCCGGCGCCGGTCCGGTCCGGTGCGGCCTCCTTCGCGCCGGCTGGTGCGGTCTCCTTCGTGCCGGCTTCGGTGCGGTCCGCTCCGATTGCGGTTCCGTCCGTTCCCGCTTCGGCGCCGACCGTTGCCGCTTCGGGGCCGACCGCTCCCGCTTCGGCGCCGACCGTTCCCGCTTCGGGGCCCAGTGCGGTGAGCAGGCGCTCGGCCATGCCGGGCAGGGCGGCCTCCAGTCGCGTCTGCTCGCGGGGGCCGAAACCGTGGCGGGCACCGTCCGGAAGCCCCTCCGGCCAGCAGAGGTCGACGCGCCGTATGGCGCCGCGAGGCCCCGTCCGGCCGGGGCGGCTCACCTGCCGCGGTACCGCACCGGAGCCCTCCCGGTCCGCAACGGGCTCCGCTCCAGCGCAGGTGCCGGGCTCCGCTCCAGTGCCGGCGCCAGGCTCCGTTCCGGTCCAGGTCCAGGTCCCGGTTCCGGTTCCGGCGCTGGCGGCACCGGTGCCGGCACCGTGCCTCTCGACCAGTGCGCGGCCCCGCTCCAGCACGTCGTCCGGGAGGCCGACCCGGCCGCGGGCCAGGGCCACGACGTCGACCCGGGCGCCCAGTTCGGCGGCGAACTTCTCCAGCGCGGCCACGTCCGCCTCACCCCGCGTGTCCACCAGCGCGGCCACGACGTACCGGTCGCGGGGGTGGACGGCGTGCAGTGCAGCCACCGTGTTGCGGACGGTCCTGCCGGTGGACAGTTCGTCGTCCACCAGCACCAGCGGCCCGTCCCCGCGCAGTATGCCGGGGTCCTCGGGGAGCAGCAGGTGGGAGGTGGCGTGGCTGTGCTCCTCCTCGAAACCGCCGAACGGCCGTACGCCCGCCACCCGCCGCCGCGTCGAGTGCAGGGCTCCGGCGCGGCTGCCCATACCGTGCGCGGCGGTGAGGCCGAGGCCGGTGGCGGTCTCGGCGAACCCCAGCACGACGGCGCGCGCCGCCTCCCGCGCGCCGAGCAGCGCGCGTACCCGCTCCCCCAGCCGGTGGCCCGCGCCGAGGACGACGGAAGGGCGCTGCGGCACATGCTTGCCCAGGACGGTGGAGACCAGCAGATGCGCGCGCTTGGGGTTGCGCCGCAGCGCGAGCCCGAGCAGATCCCGCATGCCGGGGTCGGTCAGCTGGACGCCCAGCCGTTCGGCCACCCACGTCCCCGGCCACACGGCCGCCGCGCGGTCACCCACCGCCGGGCCGTCACCCACCGCCGGGCCCTCGTCCACGGCCTGGCCGTCTTTCACGGCCAGGCCCTCACCCACGACCGGGCCGTCTTCCACGGCCGGGCTCTCTCCATCGGCCGGGCCGCCCGCGTCCCGTGTGCCGACCATGTGCCGTACGTTCCCGCTCACTTGACTCCCGCCGCCAGCAGTTCCACGAAGCTCACGCCCTCACGGGCCACCCCGAAGACCTCGCCGCGCAGCAGCGTGCGCTCGGCCCAGGCCCGGTGCGGTTTCACCTCGTTCATCTTGTTCGTGTACGCGGAGCGCACCACTCCGCCTCCGCCGCGCTCGGGGCGCAGCACATCCGTCGCGTCGCAGAACTCCTCGTGGCTGACGACCGACAGCGCGTGCACGGGCGCCACGTGCGAGGGGTGGATGCAGGTCTTGCCCAGCAGGCCGTTGGCGCGGTCGAGTTCGATCTCGCGCAGGAGTCCGTCCATGTCGTGCTCGATCAGCGCGGCGCGGATGTCCTCGGCGCGGCCGCTGCGGAACGGGCTGGCGCGCAGCTGCGGTTTGAACATCCTCTCCGGCGGGCGGAAGTACTCCCACACGGGTCCGGTCACGGTGAACCCGGTGCCGTCGGCGCGGCCCAGCACATTGACCACGTCCGCGATGACGGAGGCGACGATCTGCACGTCGTACGCCGTCATGTCGGGTGTGCGGCGCAGCCCGTAGGCGGAGCAGAAATCGGTGACCCCCAGCCGCAGCGCGAGGACCCGTTCGCGGTACTTGTCGAGCGTCCGGACGATGCCGGCGAGCGTCTCGGTGCGGGTCTCCAGGTGGAGCAGTTCGGGCGACTCCAGGACAGGCATCGCGAAGAGCCGCCGGCCGCAGGCGGACTCGGCCTCGGTGAGCGCCTCCAGGAACGGCATCGAGTGGTCCTCGGTGAACTTGGGAAGCACGAACCCCGTCAGCAGCCGCACGGCCGGGCCGAGCCTGCGCACCAGGGAGGTGATCTGCCGGGCGGCACGCACCCGTACGAAGAGCAGCGGCAGCTCGTCCTCCGCCCCGCCCTCCGCGAGCAGCTCGAACTGGCCCACGAGGTTGTCCTCGGCCGCGGCCACCTCGCCGTCGGCGATCGAGTCCTCCAGGCACAGCACCATCGACACCACTCCGCGGGCGGCCTGCTTGCGCACATCCTCGGCCAGCGCGGGACGGGTAGCGGGGCTGTAGAGCGTGGCGCCGAGCGCGACGGAGAGGGTTCTGGCGGGCGCGTCCGGCGTGAATTCCGCCGGCGGGCGGTGGAAGAGCGCACCAAGGCGCTCAGGCGTCAGCTGCCGGAAATGCCGCATGGAAGTCCCCGTCTCACCGTTCTCGCGATCTGGCGGCCGTCGCACGGCCGGCCGTCCGGTCCGCCCGCGGACCCGCCGCGGCGGCCGCACGGCTGCTCATCGTACGTACGGGGGTCGGTCAGGAGTTCCCCAGCTCCCGGCTCGGCACCGGACGGCACCACCGGATGACGAGCCGCCGACCTGCGCGGAGCCGGCCGGCGACCCGCGGATGGCGGGTCCGTGACGCGGGGATGGCGGGTCCACGACATACGGAGGCCGGACCCGCGGCTCAGCCGTTCCGGACTCGCGACACCAGCCCATACGGACTCGCGAAACCCGCCCTTCCGGACCGGCGACACCAGCCCTTCCGGATCGGCGACACAGGAGCGCGGGCCCGAGGCACAGAGGCTCCGGGAGCACGACAGGGCTCCTGGCCAGTGACACAGGGGCTCTGGGACCGTGACCCAGGGGTGCGGGGCCCGTGACGGGGAACCCGGCACGGGCGTGGCAGGCGCGCCGCCGTCACGTCCCGCGTTGTCGCGGGCACCGCAACAGGGGCAGGATGAAGACATGACGCACGCGATGACGAAGGGGTCGAACATCCAGCTGGAGGCCACGGCCGTGCGGGCCGTGCTGTGCTGGGCGCCCGGCGCCGGTGTGCCGGATGTCGATGCCTCAGCGCTGCTGCTCGGTCCCGACGGCCAGGTCAGAACGGACGACGACTTCGTCTTCTACAACCAGCCACGCCACCCCTCCGGGCTGGTGCGGCACCTCGCCAAGCGGCGTGAGCCCGAGGGACTGCGCGACTCCGTGGAGGCCGACCTCTCCGCCCTGGACGACTCCGTCGACCGCGTCCTGCTGGCCGCCTCCTCCGACGGCGGCACCTTCGCCGACGTCCGCGAGCTGCGCCTGCTGCTGCACGACGCGTCCGCCGGAGCGGGCGCCACGGGAGCCGCGGGAGCCTCCGACGGCGCGACCGGCGCGGGACAGGGCGGGCAGCTGCTCGCGCGCTTCGACATCGAGCCGGAGACCGGCTCGGAGACCGCCATGGTCTGCGGCGAGCTGTACCGGCGCGGCGACGGCTGGAAGTTCCGTGCCCTGGGCCAGGGCTACGACACGGGGCTGGTCGGCCTCGCCACCGAGTTCGGCATCTCCGTCGACGAGGCGGAAGGTGGCCGCCGCACCTCCGCACGGGACGCGGACACCGCCGAGGAGACGTCCCCGGACCGCGATCGGGACCGGAACCAGGACCGGGACCGGGACCGGGACCGGGACCGGGACGGGAGTCAGAACCGGGATCGGAGCCGGGACCAGGGAGGGGACGGGGGCCGGGGCCGGGATCACGACCCGGACGCCACGGTGGCGCACGTGCCGGGACCGGACACGGCCGGCGCGGAGGACTTCCGGCTGCGGCCGCCCGCCGGCACCGTGCCCCAACCACCGCCCGAGCCCCACCCGGAGCCCTCGCCGCACCCCGTGCCGCCCGAGCCGCAGCCCGAGCCCTCTCCCCAGCCGGAGCCGGTTCCGCCGGGACCGCCCGGACCGGTGCCGCCGGGCCCGCCGCCGGGTCCCACGCCGGGCCCCGGTCCCGTTCCCGGGCCGGAACCGGTCCCGCCGCCCGCTCCCGAGCCGCCGGCGCCGCAGCCGGACCCGGCCGG
>NZ_VJOK01000001.1:2197361-2232646 GCF_013302895.1 Streptomyces albus subsp. chlorinus
CCAGCCCGGCTACGGCTACCCGCAGCCCCCGCAGCAGCCGCCCCAGCAGCCCCCGACGACCCAGCCGGCCTACGGATACCCCCAGCCCACCTACGGGTATCCGCAGCCCGACCCGGCGTTCACGCTGCCGCCCCAGGGCCCGCAGTTCCTCACCCACCGCTGACCGGGCGGCGGCACACACGACGAACGACAGGACGAAGAGCACAAAGGACAAGACGAAGGGCAGGACGCAGCTCACAACGAGGCTCAGGACGAGTGGGGCCCGGCCGGCGCGGCCGGGCCCCACTCGCGCACGGGCTCGCTGCGGCGTAGGCCCCTCAGACCTTCTGCGTCTTGTAGCCGCGGCCCCACTGGAGACCCCAGCCGTAGAGCCGGTCCAGCTCCGCCTGGAAGCCGTAGACGTAGCGCACCTCTCGGCGCACGATCAGCTCGCCCTTGACGTTCTCCATCAGCAGCACCGCACACGAGCGCGCCTGCGGGGCCCGCTCGTCGAGGCCCACCTCGACGCGGGGCCCGCTGCTGGGGAAGAGCGAGACGATGGCGTGCGTACGGTCGAACGCCGGGGTGCCGTCGTAGATGTAGACGAAGATCAGCAGCCGCTTGATCTCGTCCTTGTGGTCCAGGTTGATGTAGATCGTCTCGCCCGACGGCGAACCGAAGCGGTCGTCACCGGTGAGCTTGACGTAGGGCGGCGCGTTCCAGTCGCCCAGGAAGTTGCCGAGCGGCTGGACGACGCCCTTGCTGCCGTCCACCAGTTCGTACATGCACGCCAGGTCGAGGTCCACGTTGACGACGCCCTGGGTGTGCGCCTGCACCACCTCCGGTTTGAAGGCCCGCAGCGGGTGGCGCAGCGAGGTGGTGCGCCGGGGCCGCCCGTCCAGGTCCGAACTGCGCATCCGCCACGACAGGTTGACCCGCAGGCTGCCGGAGTCGGCGCCCTGTTTGGTCAGCGACAGCTCGGAGTGCCGTTTGGTCAGCTCCACCGCGTATGTCGACGGGCCGCCGACCGTGTCGAACTTGGGTCCACGCCGGGACATGCCCACACCGCGCCGCCAGTTCTCCCACAGGGAGACCATCCCGCACCCCCACTCGTCCTCTGGCTTCCGCTCAGCACCGCGGGGCGGCACCGGGGCGGCGCGCGTGCCCGTGGGCCCGCGCGACGCCGCGAAGCCGCCCCGCTGGGAGCGTTCCTCGTTCAGCGGGCGGTCACACGCCCGAGGTCACCTCGGATTGCTCACTCTCGCCCCCGCCGCCGTCCTTCGCCCCGGCAGCCGCGAGAGCGCGGTTGCGCCGCACCGAGGACCAGAAGGAGGCGATGATCAACAGGACACCGATGGAGCCGGTGATCACCTCGTGGATCTCGTACTTGACGGTGACGAGCAGGATGACCGCCAGGGCGCCGATGGCGTAGTGCGCACCGTGCTCCAGGTAGACGTAGTCGTCCAGGGTGCCCTGGCGCACCAGGTAGACGGTGAGCGACCGGACGTACATCGCGCCGATGCCCAGGCCCAGCGCCATCCAGAAGATGTGGTTGGTGACCGCGAAGGCGCCGATGACGCCGTCGAAGGAGAACGAGGCGTCCAGGACCTCCAGGTAGAGGAACATGAAGAACGCGGCCTTGCCGGCCAGTCCGACCGCCGAGGGCTGCTTGCCCGCCCGCTTGGCCGCCTCCTCTTCCTCCTGTTCGCGTTCCTCTTCCTCCTCCAGCTTGTCCTCGAAGTGGCCGGAGAGACCGCCGACGATCAGGTAGGTGATCAGTCCCGCGATGCCGGAGAGCAGCACCGTGCCGGACTTGTCGGCATGTGCGCCGCCGTGCTGGTGCGCGGCGGTGGCCAGGGTGGTGGCCGTCACCAACAGCACGATCAGGGCGATGCAGAGGGAGAGCCCGTCGACCTTGCCGAGCCGCGCGAGCGGGCGCTCCAGCCAGCCGATCCACTTGTGGTCGCGCTCCTCGAAGATGAAGTCGAGGAAGATCATCAGCAGGAACATCCCGCCGAACGCGGCGATGGCCGGATGCGCGTCCGTGACCAACTGCTCGTAGCGGTCGGGGTTGTCGAGCGCGACCTGCACCGCCTCGATCGGCCCGACCTTGGCACTGATGGCGACGATGATGACCGGGAAGACCAGCCGCATGCCGAATACCGCGATCAGAATGCCGATGGTGAGGAAGATCTTCTGCCAGAAGGCGTTCATCTTCTTCAGTACGCCGGCGTTGACGACCGCGTTGTCGAACGACAGCGAGATCTCCAGGATGGACAGGATCGCCACGAGGGCGAACGCCTCCCACCCCCAGAAGAACGCCGCTGCGGCAAGACCGACGGCGGTGACGCCGAAGGACCAGCCAAAGGTTTTCAGGAGCACTGGCTTCCCAATCCGGTATCCGGGCTACATATGTTCACAGAGTGTCGCTAGGGGTGTGCCGGCTGTGCTGCCGGTGACGTATGGGGCCCTCAGGCGACATTGACGCCGAAGTCTAGAGCGATGCCCCGCAGCCCCGACGCATACCCCTGCCCGACTGCACGGAATTTCCACTCACCGTTGTAGCGGTAAAGCTCTCCGAAGATCATCGCGGTCTCCGAGGAGGCGTCCTCGGTCAGGTCGTAGCGGGCCAGCTCCACCCCGTCCTCGCGGTTGACCACCCGGATGTAGGCATCGGTGACCTGGCCGAAGGTCTGGTGCCGGTTCTCCGCGTCGTAGATCGAGACGGGGAAGACCACCTTGTCGACCTGGGCGGGGACCAGGGAGAGGTCCACCAGCACCGTCTCGTCGTCCCCGCTGCCGGTGCCGCCGACCAGCTCGTCGCCGGTGTGCTCGACCGATCCCTCGGGGCTCTTGAGGTTGTTGTAGAAGATGAAGTACTCGTCGCCGAGGACGCGTCCGCCGGAGCACAGCAGCGCGCTCGCGTCGAGATCGAAGTCGGCGCCCGTGGTGGAGCGGGCCTTCCAGCCCAGGCCGATCTGGACCTGGGTCAGGTTCGGTGCGGCCTTCGAGAGGGAGACGTTTCCCCCCTTGGCGAGCGTCACGCTCATGTTCGTTGTTCCTCTCCCCGGCTTTCCTGTCCCCGGCTGTTCGCGACTGTCCCCGGCTCTCCCGGCTTCCCGTCCCGCCCCACCCGCACGGGCCGCCCGGCCCGGCGACAAGCCGGGGTCCGGGCAGCCGTGCGGAGCACGGCGGTGCCTTCAGTGTGTCCGTACCGCCGGGCGCCGCACACCTCCCGGTTACGGAAGTCTGCGGCGCCCCTTGCTGCCGAACCCTGGCAGACGCGCCCCGCCGGCCCTCGGCGGGCCGCGGGGCGCGGAATCCCGCCAGACCTCAGACGTTCACTCCGAAGTCCTGGGCGATACCGCGCAGGCCGGAGGCGTAGCCCTGGCCGATGGCGCGGAACTTCCACTCGGCGCCGTGGCGGTACAGCTCGCCGAAGACCATGGCCGTCTCGGTCGACGCGTCCTCGCTGAGGTCGTAGCGCGCCAGCTCGTTGTTGTCGGCCTGGTTGACGACGCGGATGTAGGCGTTCCGCACCTGGCCGAAGCTCTGCTGCCGGCTCTCCGCCTCGTAGATCGAGACAGGGAAGACGATCTTCTCGACGTCGGCGGGCACCCCGGCGAGGTTCACCTTGATGACCTCGTCGTCGCCTTCTCCCTCACCGGTGAGGTTGTCACCGGTGTGCTCCACGGAGCCGTCGGGGCTCTTGAGGTTGTTGAAGAACACGAAGTTCTGGTCGTTGGCGACCTTGCCCTCCGCGTTCGTCAGCAGGGCGCTCGCGTCGAGGTCGAAGTCGGCGCCGGTGGTCGTACGCGCGTCCCACCCCAGACCGACGATGACCGCGGTCAGGTTCGGCGCCTCCTTGGTCAGCGAGACGTTGCCGCCCTTGCTGAGGCTGACTCCCACGAGTCCTCCTGGTCAGTAGTTCGTGAGGAGCACTGCGTGCCCCCGTTTACGGATGCCGTCGGATCAACGATTCGATCCTAGTGAGCGGTTCCCCACGGCACAGCCTTCTTACGGAGCGGATCCGGCTCGTGCCGGGCAGTGCCGGGCGCGTGGGGGAGCACTCCCAGGGCTCTGCGCGACGGAAGTGGTCACAAGTGCTCAGAGGGTCTCGAGCGCCTTGACGTAGTCGTTGAGGTCCCGGGCGTCCGGCAGGCCGTTGACGACCGTCCAGCGCACCACGCCCTCCTTGTCGATGATGAAGGTGCCGCGTACCGCGCAGCCCTTCTCCTCGTCGAAGACCTCGTAGGCGCGCGAGGCCGCGCCGTGCGGCCAGAAGTCGGACAGCAGCGGGTACTCCAGCCCCTCCTGCTCCGCGAAGACGCGCAGCGCGAAGGGGGAGTCGTTGGAGACGGCCAGCAGCTGCACGTCGTCGTTGACGAACTTCGGCAGCTCGTCGCGCAGCGCGCACAGCTCACCGGTGCACACACCCGTGAACGCGAAGGGGTAGAAGAGCAGGACCACGTTCTTCCTGCCCTTGAAGTCCGAGAGCCGCACGAGCTGGCCGTGCTGGTCCTTCAGCTCGATGTCGGGTGCCTTGGTACCTGCCGCGATCGCCATAACGGTTCCCTTCGGTGGGCGGGCTTGAGAACGCCACCCACCCTATGCGCCGAGCCCCCGCCGGCCGTGGGCCGGTCAGGGGCTCGTCACACACACGCCGGAAGCAACAACCACGACCCCGGGACCACCCGGGGCTCCGGGACCGTCCGAGGCTCCGGGACGGTCGGGACTCGGGGACGGTCCGGCCGCCTCGCGGGCGGGCCGGGCGAGTGGGCGGGGCGGGCATGCCCGGGGAAACGGCCAGCATGCCCGGGTACGGGGCATACGAGATCGCCCGGGGCGCACCGCGCGGGGTCGGCCGGAGTACGGCAGGCCGCAGCCTTCGAGGGGCCGCACACCACCGTCGCGGTGGACGCTCGGAGAGGCTTCGCGCGGCCGGGTCCGCCCGTGGGGCCGCGCGGGGGACCCCTGCCGACGCTGCGGAGCACCGCCGCCGCAGGGCACCGCCACCGTGCGAGTGCTACCGCCATGAGAGCGCTACCGCCGTGCGGGCGGTGCCGCCGTGAGAGTGGTGCCACCGTGCGGGCGGTGCCGCCGTGCGGCGACTCTCGGGTTGGGACTGCGGCGGGCCGGTGGGCGGCTCGGGCACCCGGGGGCCCGCCGCGCCGACGGGAGCGGCCCGTGGCCGGGGCGGCACCCGTCGGCACAGCTCAGCGCTTGGTCGGGGCGCCCTTCGGGGTGACCAGACGGCTGCCCGTCCAGTCCTTCGCCGCGTTGAAGCTCTTGGTCTGGGCAAGGCCCGCGGTCTTCGACGCCTCGCCGATCTCGCTGGGCTCGACATAGCCCTCGCGCCCCGTCTTCGGGGTGAGCAGCCAGACGGGGGCACCCTCGTCGATCATGGTGGTCGCGTCCACGAGCGCGTCCGTCAGATCGCCGTCCTCATCGCGGAACCACAGCACCACGGCGTCGGCCACGTCGCCGTAATCCTCATCGACCAGCTCCGTGCCGGTGATCTCCTCAATGGACTCGCGGAGCTCCTGGTCGACGTCGTCGTCGTAGCCGATCTCCTGGACCACCTGTCCGGGCTGGAAACCCAGCCTTGCGGCGGGGTTGGTCCGCTCCTCCGCGTGGTCCGCGGTCGCGCTCACGGATTGCCTCCAGTCATGTCTTACGAATATGGGGTTGCGCCTCGCGCGTACGCGAGGCATGAGCCGTAGTCCACACGGGCGGGCCGGATCACGCAAGTACCCGGCCGTCGATCCCGCCCAAACGTTGACGTCTCATCCCACAATGCCTGATCGAGAGTGATTCAGGCCACATTACGATCGTCGCGATCCGCCAGGTTTGCCCAGGCTGAGCCGGGGGAGCCGTAGGGGTACACCGGGGGCCGAACGGACGTTTGGGGTGGTCGGAGCGGGAACGGGCCCGCGTCCCAGATGAGCGTAAGGTTCGGTTCGCCCCTCTTGACGTCCCCCCGCCGCCCCTCGTCGTCCCCCGCACCAGCACCCTTCCGGCCCGTCTCGAGGCGGGCCGGGTTACCTATCGGTATAGATGACGTCACAGCAGCGGCGGTACACGATGGAAGCGGCGCGCGACCAGCCCCGACGCCCCCGTCCCACAGCGCGCGCCGCCGCCCGGCTCGCAGAGCACCACACGACCGATACAGCGAAGGAACAGCGTGGCTTCCGGATCCGATCGCAACCCGATCATCATTGGCGGCCTTCCCAGCCAGGTCCCGGATTTCGATCCGGAAGAGACCCAGGAATGGCTCGACTCGCTCGACGCCGCCGTCGACGAGCGCGGCCGGGAACGCGCCCGCTACCTCATGCTCCGGCTCATCGAGCGCGCCCGTGAGAAGCGCGTGGCCGTCCCGGAGATGCGCAGCACGGACTACGTCAACACCATCGCGACCAAGGACGAGCCGTTCTTCCCCGGCAACGAGGAGATCGAGCGGAAGATCCTCAACGCGACCCGCTGGAACGCGGCCGTGATGGTCTCGCGGGCCCAGCGCCCCGGGATCGGGGTGGGCGGTCACATCGCCACCTTCGCCTCCTCCGCCTCCCTCTACGATGTGGGCTTCAACCACTTCTTCCGGGGCAAGGACGAGGGCCACGGCGGCGACCAGATCTTCTTCCAGGGGCACGCCTCCCCCGGCATCTATGCCCGCGCCTATCTCCTCGACCGGCTCACCGAGGCGCAACTCGACGGCTTCCGCCAGGAGAAGAGCAAGGCGCCGCACGGACTCTCCAGCTATCCGCATCCGCGCTCGATGCCGGACTTCTGGGAGTTCCCCACCGTCTCCATGGGGCTGGGCCCCATCGGCGCGATCCACCAGGCGCGGATGAACCGCTACATGGAGGCCCGGGGCATCGCCGACACCTCCAAGTCGCGCGTGTGGGCCTTCCTGGGCGACGGGGAGATGGACGAGCCCGAGTCCCTGGGGCAGCTCTCCCTGGCGGCCCGGGAGGGGCTGGACAACCTCATCTTCGTCATCAACTGCAACCTCCAGCGGCTGGACGGGCCCGTCCGCGGCAACGGCAAGGTGATCCAGGAGCTGGAGTCCTATTTCCGGGGCGCCGGCTGGAACGTGATCAAGCTGGTGTGGGACCGCTCCTGGGACCCGCTGCTGGCGCAGGACCGGGACGGTGTCCTGGTCAACAAGCTCAACACCACGCCCGACGGCCAGTTCCAGACCTACGCCACCGAGAGCGGCGCCTACATCCGTGAGCACTTCTTCGGCGGCGACCAGCGGCTGCGCAAGATGGTCGAGAACATGACCGACGACCAGCTCCTGCACCTGGGGCGCGGCGGCCACGACCACCGCAAGGTCTATGCCGCCTACAAGGCCGCCGCCGAGCACAAGGGGCAGCCGACCGTCATCCTGGCGCAGACCATCAAGGGCTGGACGCTGGGCCCCAACTTCGAGGGCCGCAACGCCACCCACCAGATGAAGAAGCTGACGGTCGACGACCTCAAGCGCTTCCGTGACCGGCTGCACCTGCCGATCCCCGACAAGGAGCTGGAGTCGGGGCTGCCGCCCTACTACCACCCGGGCCGCGACTCGGAAGAGATCCAGTACATGCACGACCGCCGCAAGGAGTGCGGCGGTTACGTGCCGACCCGCGTCAACCGCGCCAAGCCGCTGAAGCTGCCCGACGACACGGCGTACGCCACGCTGAAGAAGGGCTCCGGGCAGCAGCAGATCGCCACCACGATGGCGTTCGTACGGCTGTTGAAGGACCTCATGCGGGACAAGGAGATCGGCAAGCGCTTCGTGCCGATCGCGCCCGACGAGTACCGCACCTTCGGGATGGACTCCTTCTTCCCGTCGGCGAAGATCTACAACCCGCTGGGGCAGCTGTACGAGTCGGTGGACCGCGAGCTGCTGCTCGCCTACAAGGAGTCGCCCACCGGCCAGATGCTGCACGACGGCATCTCCGAGGCGGGCTGCACCGCCGCCGCCATCGCCGCCGGGTCCGCCTACGCCACCCACGGCGAACCGCTGATCCCCATCTACGTCTTCTACTCGATGTTCGGCTTCCAGCGGACGGGCGACCAGTTCTGGCAGATGGCCGACCAACTGGCGCGCGGTTTCGTCCTGGGGGCCACCGCCGGGCGCACCACGCTCACCGGGGAGGGCCTCCAGCACGCCGACGGGCACTCGCAGTTGCTGGCCTCCACCAACCCGGCCGTGGTCGCCTACGACCCGGCCTTCGGCTTCGAGATCGCCCACATCGTGCAGGACGGGCTCCGCCGGATGTACGGCTCCAGCCCCGAGCACCCGCGGGGTGAGGACGTCTTCTACTACCTGACCGTCTACAACGAGCCCATCCGCCAGCCGGCCGAGCCGGAGAACGTGGATGTGGAGGGGATTCTCAAGGGTCTCCACCGCTATCGGGCGGGCGACCGCGGCACGCACGCCGCGCAGATCCTGGCCTCCGGTGTGGCGCTGCCGTGGGCGCTGGAAGCGCAGCGGATCCTCGCCGAGGAGTGGGATGTGAAGGCCGACGTGTGGTCGGCGACGTCCTGGAACGAGCTGCGGCGCGAGGCCGTCGCGGTGGAGGAGCACAACCTCCTGCACCCCGACGAGGAGCAGCGCGTCCCCTACGTCACCCGCAAGCTCCAGGGGGCCGACGGCCCCAAGGTGGCGGTCTCGGACTGGATGCGGGCGGTGCCGGACCAGATCGCGCGCTGGGTGCCGGGCACCTACCAGTCGCTGGGCGCGGACGGTTTCGGCTTCGCCGACACCCGTGGTGCGGCGCGGCGCTTCTTCCACATCGACGCGCAGTCGATCGTGCTGGGGGTGCTGACCGAACTGGCGCGGGAGGGGAAGGTGGACCGCTCCGCGCTCAAGCAGGCCATCGACCGCTACCGGTTGCTGGAGGTGGCGGCCGCCGACCCGGGCACCGCGGGCGGCGACGCCTGACCGCTTCCGCGGCCACTTGCTGTACTGCCGCCGGGTGCGGCCCTCTCGGGGGCCGCACCCGGCTTTTCGTGCGCGCGGGGAGGCAGCCGGTGCGCCTCCCCGCGTGGCAGCGGCGCGCATCTCAGTGCTCCCACACCTTGAACGCGCGTGCCCGGTAGGGCAGTTCGGGTGTCCAGGAGCCCGACGGATAGGTGTCGAACTCCGCCGTCTCCGCGCACTCCTCGCTCTGGTAGAGCGTGACCGGGCGGCCGGTGCGGTTCGCCGCCGAGGTGGCCGAAGCCCCGCCGGGCAGCGGCGTACAGCTCTCGATGTCGATCCCGCGCAGCTCATACGCCCGCGGCTTTCCCTTGAACCGGGGGCTTGCCCACAGGCACAGCTCCCCCGTTCCGCACTCGCCCAGCCGGGAGCCGCCCGGCTCCTTCCCGGCGGCGGCCTGTCGGCCGGACTCCGCCCGGGCCTGCGCTCCGACCGGCTGTGCGGCCACGGCGAGCGCGGCCACCGCGAGCGCCGTCGCCGCCAGAACCCCCGCCCTGGCCCTCGTCACCGGTCCTCGTCCGGACATGCCTCGCATGCTGATCACTCCCCCCGCTCGGGGCCGGGCGCTTGATCGCCCGGCGCCCGACCAGCATGTCCGCGCCGCGGACGGGCGGCCAAGAGCAAACGGCCCGGTTCACCAGGACAGGTGGCCAAGTTGTCCACAACCGCTTGGTTATCCACAGTCCCAGGTGTCACCGGGCCGTTGTCGGGGCCGTCACGGGGCCGTGCCCCCCCCGGGCCGCGCTTAGTCAGACGTGCACCGAGGGCCCGGCGTCGTTCGCGCCACGGCTGGTGAAGACGGCGACGCCCGCGGCGAGCACCGAGACGATGCCGGCGCAGACGAAGGCCAGACCCATGCCGGAGATGAAGGAGTCGTGCACCACGTGCTCGATCGCCTCGGCCATCCGCGGCGGGGTGCCCTTGGGCGCGGGCGGGGCCATGCCGACCTCGGCGGCCTTCTTCAGGGCCGCCTCCTTCTGCTCGGGCAGCTTGGGCAGCTTGGCCTCGGCCCACTTGTGGGGCAGTTCGCTGCCGACCCGGGAGGCCATCACAGCGCCGAGCACGGCGGTACCGAGGCTGCCGCCGACCTGCATGGCGGCCTGCTGGAGACCGCCGGCGACACCCGCGTGCCGCAGCGGCGCGTTGCCGACGATGACCTCGGTGGCGCCGACCATGACGGGTGCCAGGCCGAGGCCCAGGACGCCGAACCACAGGGAGGTGATGGCCATGCCGCTGTCGGTGTCCAGCGTGGAGAGGCCGAACATCGCGACCGCGGCCAGCACCATGGCGACGACCAGCGGTATGCGCGGACCGACCTTCGTGATGACCGAGCCAGCCAGCGGCGAGGCGACGATCATCATGGCCGTCAGCGGCAGCAGCCGCAGACCGCTGTCCACCGGGGAGAGGCCGTTGACGTTCTGGAGGTAGAAGGTGACGAAGAAGAGGCCGCCCATGAAGCCGAAGGCCATGAGCACCATCAGGACGGTGCCCGCGGTCAGCGGCACCGAGCGGAACATGCTCATGGGCAGGAGCGGCTCCTTGGCCTTCGTCTCCCAGAAGCCGAAGGCCACGAAGGCCACCAGCGAGACGGCCAGGAAGCCCAGCGTCTTGATGTCGCCCCAGTGCCACTCGGGCGCCTTGATGATGGCCCACACGAGGCAGAACATCGCGCCGGACAGCAGCACGATGCCCGGCAGGTCGAAGGAGCGCGGGGCGTTCTCGGCGCGCCGGTCGAGCAGCAGGAAGATCCCGGTCACCAGCGTGAGCACGCCGACGGGGACGTTGATGAAGAAGACCGACTCCCAGCTGACGTGCTCCACCAGCAGACCGCCGACGATGGGTCCGGCGGCCGTGGAGGCACCGATGACCGCGCCCCAGATGCCGATGGCCGCGTTCAGCCGCTCGGCCGGGAAGGAGGCGCGCAGCAGTCCTAGGGCCGCCGGCATCAGCAGCGCCCCGAATATGCCCTGGAGCACGCGGAAGGCGACCACCAGGGCGACGCTGCCGGACAGGCCGATGGCCGCGGAGGCGGCGGCGAAGCCGACGACGCCGAGGAGGAAGGTCTGCCGGTGGCCGAAGCGGTCACCGAGTTTCCCCGCGGTGATCAGCGAGACCGCGAGGGCGAGCAGATAGCCGTTGGTGATCCACTGGACGTCGGAGAGGGAGGCGCCGAGGTCCTTCTGGATCGCGGGGTTGGCGATGGCGACGATCGTCCCGTCGAGGGCGACCATCGTGACGCCGAAGGCGACGGTGACGAGGGTCAGCCAGGGGTGCCCGCGCAGCCCAGCGCGGGTTCCCCCTCCCCCGCCGCCCTCGGGGCTTGCTGGTTCCGGCGCGCCGTGCGCGACGGTGCTGGTCTGGGTGCTCATGTCAGCGAGCGTAGTGTCAGTCGCTGACAATTGACAAACAGAATTATTAGCCGGTAAATGTCAATCTGTGCTCACGTATCGTGAGCAGCCCGCGAGCATTCCGGCACAGGAGAGGAAGCGGCGTTGACGGGTCTGCGCGAACGGAAGAAACAGCGTACGAGAGACGCCCTGATCGTGGCGGCTCACGAGCTGTTCGTCACGCAGGGTTACGACGCCACGACCGTCGACCAGATCGCCGAGGCGGTCGACGTCTCCCAGCGCACCTTCTTCCGCTACTTCTCCAACAAGGAAGAGGTAGCACTGTTCGTGCAGGACATGGTCGGGACGTTCTTCTACGAGGCCATCCGCGCCAGCCCGCCCGGGGAGCCCCCGCTGGAGTGTCTGCGGCGCACCCTCGACGACATCTGGGACGACGTCCAGGGAGCCGTCGAGGAGATCGTCCCCTTCGCTCTGCACCTGAAGATGTGCCAGGTCATCGAGACCTCGCCCGCCCTGCTGGCCGCACACCTGCGCCACTCGCTCCTGATGGAGGAGAAGCTCGTCCAGGAGATCGCCCGGCGCACCGGGGTGGACCCCGCCACGGACCCCCGGCCGCGGGTGCTGGTGGCGGCCTTCTCCGGGGTGATGCGCGTGGCGGCACGGGAGTGGAGCATGCGCGAGAACACCTCCCTGGAGGTCGCACGCACGGTGACCCGTGACTACTTGGCGCAGCTGGGTCCCGCACTGACGGCCGACTGGGGCCGGCGGAACTGACGACCCTGTCGCACACTCCTGTGTGGTCGATATGGGCTGACCACACAGGGTGATCACACCTCCGTACGGATGCGCCGGGCTGACCCGAACGCCCGGTATGAAACGTGAGATGACTCACGCGAGGCCCGTGTGTGCGGGGCCGGCGCCGCGCATCTCCTAGGGTGTCGCCTCAGTGACTTACTTCTCCGCACTAGGCAACCCGCTGTCCGGATCCGGGCTCCCCTCGTCGGGAGTCCCGGGCACCGCCGCCTGGCGTGCGCTGCTCGCCCTCGCCGTCGTCTTCGTCCTGCTGGCGACGACGGGCTGGACGGCGGTGCGCAAGCACGACGCGGCCACCGGGCCCCGCGCCGCGGCACTGCTCGCGTGGGAGAAGGGCTCCTTCGCCGGGCGCCGGCTGCCCGACCCGAACGCCCCCGCGGGGCGGATCGCCCGCTACTTCGCCGGCCTGGACGCGGCACAGCAGCGCACGCTCGCACAGCGCTATCCCCTCGTCGTGGGCAACCTCGCCGGGGCGCCCGTCGAGCTGCGCTACCGCGCCAACCGCACGGCGCTCCTCAAGGCGCGGGCGGTCGAGCGCGAGCGGATGACCGACCGGCGGCTCACGGACGAGGGCCGGCAGGAGGCCGGGCGCCGTATGCACCGCTTCGCCTCGATGCTCCAGCCCGGCCGGCAGATCCTCGCGTTCGACCCGACGGGCCGCGGACGCGCGGCCGAGGTCTTCGGCGACCTGGAGCACGCCCGCCGCGTCTCCGTCGTCGTGCCCGGCGTGGACACCGATCTGCTGTCCTTCGAGAAGTCCGCACGGCAGTACTCGGCCCCCGTGGGCATGGCCGCGTCCCTCCAGCGGCAGCAGCGGGCCGACGCGCCAGGGACGCGTACCGCGACGGTTGCCTGGGCCGACTACACCACGCCCGTCGGACTCGGTGTGGACGCGGCCTCCGGCCAGCTCGCACAGGACGGTGCCGTGCGGCTGAACGACTTCCTGCGCGGCCTGCCCGCCGTCTCCGCGGGAGCCTCGCCCAAGGTGGCACTGTTCTGCCACAGCTACGGCTCGGTGGTGTGCGGGGTCGCCGCGCCCGCCCTGCCGCGCCGCGTCACGGACATCGCCGTGGCGGGCAGCCCGGGCATGCGGGTGGACAACGCCTCCGAGCTGGACACCAGCGCCCGTGTGTGGGCCATGCGGGACCGCGACGACTGGATCGCGGACGTACCCCACATGGACGTCGGCGGCCTCGGCCACGGGGCCGACCCGGTGGCGGAGGGCTTCGGCGCCCGGCGCCTGTCGGCCGCCGGCGCAGTCGGGCACACCGGGTACTTCGTGCCCCACACCCGCTCCCTCGCCAACTTCGCCGCGCTCGGCACCGGCTCGTACGACGACGTGACCTGCGACTCCTCCGACCCGAAGTGCTCACTCGTCCCCGAGCCCGGCTGAGCCGCCCCGGGGCGCCCGGGAGCGTGCGGGGGGCGCGTGAGGACGTCACCACAGTCACCCGGGACGTCCCGTGTACCGAATCAGCGCGCGTAGCGCGGCAGACGGTCACAGAAGGGGGACGCGGAAGCTACCGCCGCATACGATGGCCCACATGGGTGACGTACTGGCTGGAATTCACTCCACCTGGGAGTTCGATTCAGACTCCGTGCTCATCCGCTTCGAACGGGGGATTCGCACGCCGAAGCTCTTTCAGGTGCTCGCAGAGCGGCGTGTTCCGTACGAGGCGCTGAGCGCCGTGGAGCTGACCCGGGGCAGCAAGCGCGGCACAGTGGTGCTGCGCGCCGTGCCGCGCGACGGCGCCGACCCCCTGCTGGAGGCCGCCGCCGGACAGCTCAAGGAGGGCAGCGACCCCTATCGCCTGGTGCTCCCCGCCGAGCGCGAGGCCCTCGCCGACTACTACGCGACCGAGCTGCGCGCCGCCCTGCCCGACGAGGCGGCCGAGCCCGCTGAGCACTACATGGTCGCCGCACCGCCCGCCCCGCAGAGCTTCAAGGCATACGACGGGAAGGCGTCCTTCGACGGCAAGGTGGTGGCCTTCCGCTGGTTCTGGACGGGCGCCTCGACCGCCAAGTGGAAGGCCGGCGACCAGTTCTTCCCCGTGGGAGAGCTGGAGGGCGTCGAATGGCGCTCCCCGGAGGGGCTCAGCGGCCATCTGCGGCTGCGCCCACGCGGGGCCGAAGTGCTCGCGGAGGCCGACCAGGACCCGGCCTCCGTAGTGTTCGGCCTCGGCTACGGCCCGGTCTACGAATCGCTGCCGTTCGCCGCCTCGGTCCTGGAGGCGGTACGGGCTGCCGACCCCGTCATGGCGCTGGAGAGCGTGTGCGCGGCCCCCGCCGCCGCACCGCCCCGGCGCTCGGATCCGGCCGAGGTGGCGGAGCGCATCCGCCACCTCGGCGAGCTGCACGACGCGGGCCTGCTGACCGACGACGAGTTCACGGCCAAGAAGGCCGAACTGCTGGCGGAGCTGTGACCCCGCGCACCACCTCGTCCGGCCCGCGGGACGGGACCGGGATACGCGACGGGCTGCGTGCCCTGGGGACCGCCCTGGCCACGCCCGCGGCCTCCCGCCGTCCCCTGCTGGAACACGCGTCCTCCCGGTGGGTGCGGTGGCTGCCCTATGCGGTGGCGTTCGGTTTCACGATCGTCCTGATCCCGGTCACCGCCCAGGCGCTCTCGCATGAGTTCGGGCTCCATGGCGGCCTGGCGGGGGCTCTCGGAGTCGCCCAGGCCGCGCCCCTGCTGCTGAGCGTGACCCGGCCGCTGCCCGCCTGGTGGATCGTCTTCACCGCCGACGTGCTGGGGGCGCTGGCGCTGCTCGGCACGGACGACACAGCGGGACGGCCCTGGCCGTGGCCGCCCATGATGATCGTGGGCTACCTCGTGCTGTGCCTGGCACTGGCACTGCGCGAGAGCCGCCGCACACTGCTGGCCGTCTGGCTGGTCACGGTCGTCACCTCCCTCGCGCTGGGGTTCGTCTCGCCGGAACGCAGCGAGGGCACGAACGTGCTGCTGATCGTGCTCAGCGGCGCGACCCTGCTGCTCGGCGCCACCCTGCGCGAGCGGGCCGAGGCCCAGCGGCGGCTGGCCGAGCAGGAGACCATCAGCGAGGCGGAGCGCGCCCAGCGCACCCTCCTGGAGGAGCGCACCCGCATCGCGCGGGAGCTGCACGACGTCGTCGCACACCACATGTCCGTCATCACCGTCCAGGCCGACAGTGCTCCCTACCGCATCTCCGGCATTCCCCCGGAGGCCCGCGAGGAGTTCGGCACCATCGCCGCCACCGCCCGCGAGTCGCTGTCCGAGATGCGGCGCCTGCTGGGCGTACTGCGCAGTGAGAACACTCCCAAGGAGCACCTGCCGCAGCCCGGTCTGGAGCGGCTGGAGCAGCTCGTGGAGGCCACTGTGCGCGCGGGTGTGCCCGCCGAGCTGCACGTCGATCTCGGCGCCGCCGACGACGCCCCGGAAGGGGACGCCTCATCCGGCGCGTCCGGCGGCGGCGACGGTACGAAGGGCGGGGACGGCACAGAGCGCGGGGATGCCGCGGACAGGGCGATCGGCGCGGACAGCGGCACTGGTGCGGGCTCCGGCCCCGGTCGCCCCGGTCCGGCACTCGCGCAGGCGGTGACGCTGTCGGCGTACCGCATCGTCCAGGAGGCGCTCGCCAATGTGGTGCGGCACGCCCCTGGGGCGCCCACGCGCGTCTCGGTGACCACCATGGAGCACGAGGGCACCGGTTTCCTGACCGTCCTGGTCGTCAACGGCCCCTCTCCTGGGCCGCGGGAAGTGCCGCTGGAGACCACCGGAACCGGGCACGGTCTGGTGGGCATGCGGGAGAGAGTGCGGCTGGTCGGCGGCACGCTGGAGGTCGGTCCGCTGCCGGAGGGCGGGTTCCGCGTCGCCGCCCGGCTGCCGCTGCGCCCGCCCGCCACCGGTGGCGGTGACGATGGCGGTACCAGTGCCGGCGCGGAGGGTGCGGAGACGGCAACGGGCACGACAGCGACGACAGGAACGGCAAAGGCGACGGACCCGAAGGACATACCCTCCGCATGAACGGCACTGGCGCGTCCGGCGCCTTCCCCTCCTCCCAGGTGATCCGCGTGGTCATCGTCGACGACCTGGCGATGGTCCGCGCGGGCTTCGCGGCACTGCTGGCCGCGCAGAGCGACATCGACGTCGTAGGCGAGGCGCCCGATGGTGCGACAGGCATCGAGGTGTGCCGCAACATCCATCCGGACGTCGTCCTCATGGACGTCCGGATGCCGCAGCTCAACGGGCTGGAGGCGGCGCAGCAACTCCTCGATCCGCCGCCGGGGGTCACCCACCGGCCCAAGGTGCTGATGCTGACCACGTTCGACGTGGACGACTACGTCTACGAGGCGCTGCGGCTGGGCGCCAGCGGATTCCTCCTCAAGGACGCGCCGCCCGCCGACCTGATCGCCGCCGTACGCGTGGTCGCCGAGGGCGAGGCCCTGCTCGCGCCCTCGGTGACCCGGCGGCTGATCGCCGAGTTCGCCCGGCAGAGTCCCCGTGCCACCAGGCGCAAGGGACGCGGTTCGGCGCCGCAACTGCGGCTGGCCGAGCTGACCGAACGGGAGACGGAAGTGCTGGAGTTGGTGGCACGCGGACAGTCGAACGCGGAGATCGCCGCCTCGCTCGTCCTGGCGGAGCAGACCGTGAAGACCCATGTGAGCCGCATCTTCACCAAGTTGGGACTGCGGGACCGCGCGCAGGCGGTCATCTTCGCGTACGAGTCGGGACTGGTCGCCCCCGGCGACCGCTGAGGGCTCGCCGGGTCCCTTTCCGGGTGCCCGGTCCGGTTTCCGGATGCCCGGTCCGGTTTCCGGGTGCACGGTCCGGCAGCGGGTCGTCCAGGCCCTGGCACGCGGTCACGGGAGGGTGGGCCGCGGGCGGTCCGGCCGGTCCGGTCCCGGTTCACAGGCGCTGGGCGACGCTCCAGGTCCGTGCGCGGTCCTCCGCGTCGAAGAGGTCGGTGTGGGTGAGCATGACCTCGGTGGCACCGGCGTCCAGATAACGGCGCAAACCGGCGACGACGGTGTCCTCGTCGCCGGCGACCAGCAGGTCCGCCGCGCGCGACAGCCCCTCGGTGGCGATGACCTTCCGGTAGGACGGGATGCTGTCGTAGAAGCCGAGGGCGGCCGACACCCGTTCGCGGGCCGCTGCGGCGTCGTCGGTGACCACCGCGGGCACCCCGGCCACGATCTGCGGGGCCGGCCGCCCGGCCGCGGCGGCGGCCTCGGTGATGACCGGCACGATCCGTTCGGCGAGCGTGCGCGGCCCGGCGAGGAACGGAATCGTTCCATCGGCCAGCTCGCCAGCAGCCGCGAGAGCCCGCGGCCCCATCGCCGCCACCAGAACGGGAATCGCCGGCGAGGCCCCGGCCACGGCCGTCGAGCCGACCGGGCGGGACGCCAGCGTCTCCCCCTCGAAGACGGAGTCGTCGCCGTCCAGCAGCGGGCGCAGCGCGGTGAGGTACTCGCGCAGGTGCCGGATCTGTGGCGGATACGCCAGGCCGAACTGCGGCTCGAGCACGGTGCGTGCGCCGAGCCCGACACCGAGCCGGAAACGTCCGGCGGTGGCTGCCTGCGCGGTCTTCGCCGCCGCTGCGAGGAGCAGGGGATGGCGGGGGTACATCGGCACGACCGACGTGCCGACGTGCACCCGGGGCTCCGCCCGGCCCACCAGCGCCGCGAGCTGAGGCGCGTCGTAGTCCGACGCCTGCCCGAACCACACGGTCTGCACACCGGCGCCGACGACCTCGTGGGCGAGTTCCACAGCCCGGTCCACGAGGTTGGTCATGCCGGGTTCCTGCGCGAACGTGCCTCCAAGGAACACTCCCACCCGCTGTCCGGCAGCGTCCATCACGAAATCCTCCGCCTGATTCCGGTCCACGGGCGCATCGTCCGCTCGGCCGCGGCCCCGCTCGGCCGCAGTCCTGTCCCGCAGCACCATAGTGACTACAGATTCTGCAATCACGGTACACGTTGATTGCAGAATCTGTAATCACTACTCTGCGTGCCATGGGACGATGGCCGGGCGGCACACAGGAACGGCTCCAGGAAGCCGCGATCGAGTTGTTCACCGAGCGCGGCTACGAACGCACGACAGTCGCCGAGATCGCGACGCGGGCGGGGCTGACCGAGCGCACCTTCTACAACCACTTCGCCGACAAACGCGAGGTGCTCTTCCCCGGTCAGGACCGGTTCATCGCCGAGATCCGCGAAGCGGTCACCGCCGCACCCCCGAAGCAGTCCCCCCTCGACGCGGTCCTCACGGCGTTCACAGCCGGCAGTAACTGGTTCGACCAACGCCGGAAGGCGGCACAGCGTCGCAGGAACCTCCTCGACGCACATGCCGAACTGCGGGAACGCGAACGGGCGAAGGCGGCAGCACTCGGTGAGGCGATCGCCTGCGCACTGCGCGCGCGGGGCCTGTCCGACCCGGCGGCCACGCTGACCGCCGCCGTCTCCGTCGCCGCACACCAACTCGCCGCAGCCCGCTGGCTGGCCGACCCTCGGCGCGGCACACTCGGGCACCACCTCCGCGCGGCCTTCGAGGACCTGCACCACACCGCACGCACCTGGTAGCACCGACCGCACCACGGCTCCATCGAAGAGCCGGTAGAGCGTCGCATCGGCGTGCCCGCGGATGGCGCTCATGGAGCCGGCGCCGGCGTTCACCGGTTCACCGGGAGCCCCGGGTCTCAGGGCTCCCGGTGAGCGGCTGTGCGTGGCGTCAGCGTGCGGGCTTTCAGCGTGCGAACTTCTCTTTGGCCGCCGGGGTGACGGGGGTGAAGAAGTTGACGAGGTTGCCGTCGGGGTCACAGAAGAGCAGCGAACGGTTGCCCCAGGGCATCGTGGTGGGCCCGCTGACGAAGTCGGTGACGAGGCAGGTCAGGTTCTGGTGGACGCGGTCCACGTCGTCGACGAGGAACTCGGTGATCACGCTGTGGTTGTCCGCCGGGCGGGCAGAGCCGGGGCCGAACACCGGGACGGTCCTGGTGCCGGCGATCGCGAGGGTGGCGCCCGCGGTCCTGAGTTCGGCGAAGTCCTCGGTGGCCCATGTCGCCCGCGCCCCTGTGGCTCGCTCGTAGAACTCGACGAGGCGTGCCACGTCGCCGGTGATGATGCGGATCGAGACGAACTCCATGGGAATCTCCTTGGCCGTGCTGGGAGCGTGCACGTCGCAGACTAGGAGAAATAGTGGACAGGATCGGTCCTGTATTCGCGGTAGGCTGCGGGCATGCCCCGACCCACTGCCCGTGTGCTGACACTCCTGGAGCTGTTGCAGTCGGGCGGCACCCGGACGGTGGCCGAACTGGCCGACCGGCTCGGTGTCGAAGGGCGCACCGTGCGGCGCTATGTGGACCAGCTGCTCGACCTCGGTGTGCCCGTGGAATCGGTGCGCGGCCGCTACGGCGGGTACCGGCTCGCCCCCGGGTACCGCTTGCCTCCGCTCATGCTCAGCGACGACGAGGCGCTGGCCGTACTGCTCGGCCTGGTCGCCGGCCGCCGGGCAGGGCTGACGACAGCGCAGCAGACGGCGAACGAGACGGCATCGGCGAAGATCCGGCGGGTACTGCCCAAGCACATCGCCCGCAGGCTCGACACGCTCCTGGAATCCCTCGCCTTCACCGAACAGCCCGGAGATTCCGGCCTCGACACCCCGGACTCCGGGGTCCTGCTCACCATCGCCGACGCGGTACGCCACCGCCGCCCGGTCTCGATCCGCTACACCGACCGCGACGGACGGCGCAGCGAACGCACACTGCACGCGTACGGGATCGTCGCCCACTCCGGCCGGTGGTACGTCACGGGTGAGGACGCCCGGATCGGCGAGGACCGGACCTTCCGGCTCGACCGCATCGCGGACGCGCGGACCCTGCCCGGCTCATTCGAAGCACCCGAGGGTCCCGGTCCGGCACAGCGCGTGCTGTCAGCGTTCGCCACGGCCGCGTACCGGCACGAGGTGACCTTGCGGATCCACGGGACAGTCGAGCAGATCCGCGCCCACCTGCCCGCCGGCGTCGCGAGCCTGGAGGAGCACGACCCCGCGGCCGGCCAGGACCCGGCGACCGAGCGCTGGATGCGCGTCGAGTTGCGCGCGGAGCGGCTCGACTGGTTGCCTCCGGTACTCGCCTCACTCGACCGGCCGTTCGTCATCGAGCGCCCCGATGAACTGCGCGACCTCGTCACCGCGCTCGCCGACCGCCTCGCCTCCTCCGCCCGCCGAGCCTGACCGCGGGAACCGATGTCATGAGAGGGCGCACCTAGGACGACGCTGCCGGACAGCGGCCCACCGCAGCCGGACAACGGCACACCCCTGCGGGGCAGTCGCACACCCCTGCCGGACAGCCGCACACAGGACGCAGGACACAGCGCACACAGGACACAGGACACAGGACACTCACAGTGGGCGCACTCACAGCGAGCACGCGCACAGGACCTACACACGGGCACACGCACACGGGCACAACACAAGCGCGGCAGAGGCCCAAGGCACGGGCCAGACAGGACACAGCTCACAGGGAGCGACACACCGCGCGGCGCGTGCCCTCGTCCGCGGCGCGCGCGCCCGTCCGCAGCGCGCGCCCCGTCCGCAGCGCGCGCCCCCGTCCGGAAAGTGCGGCGACAAGAGCCGTACCGCCGAGCCTTCGTGCGTGTCCCCCGGGAAGCGCGAGGGAGGGCTCTTTCTCCTCCACCCCCTACCCCGGTATCACCCGTGGATTGGCTCCGCGGGGTGACGCGGGTGCCGTAGCCGGACCCGCACCCTCCTTGCGCCGCCCGCCGGAAGCACCGGCCGGGCGGCACAGGGAGGGAGGAGCCCCGTATGAAGCGCCGCAGCAAGCGCGCACTGTTCGCCGCACCGCTCGTCGCGGCGGTCTTCGCCGGGACGTCGGGCGTCACCAGTGCCACGGAACAGACCCCGGTGACCGGGCCGCCGCCGGGAGCGGCGGCCTGGCGCGCGGACCACTCCGTGGGGCGCACACTGCCGGACCCCGCGACGGCGAGCCCCGAAAGAGTCGCGGATTTCTTCGCCGGGCTGGACGGGGACGAGAGGCGGTCGCTGGTGCGGCGGCATCCGTTGACGGTGGGGAATCTGGATGGGGTCCCCTTGCGTATCCGGTACCAGGCGAACCGGGTGGCGCTCAAGAGGGCGCGGGGTGAGGAGTTGGGGCGGGTCCGGGATCCGGGGCTGACGCGGGAGGACGACCAGGAGGCGCGGGCGAGGGCCGCGCGGTACGCGCGGCTGCTCGCTCCCGGGCGGCGGATCCTGGCGTTCGACCCGCGGGGCCGGGGGCAGGTCGCCGAGGTGTTCGGCGACCTCGCGCGCGCCGAGCGTACCGCCGTGGTGGTACCCGGCTCCGACATCGACCTGGGCAACTACGACGAAGCGGGCGCCAACCGCTATAGCAGGCCCGCCGGAATGGCCGCCGCGCTGCGGACCAGGGCGGCCCGGCGGGCGCCGCACACCCGTGTCGCGGTCGTCGCCTGGACCGGCTACACCACCCCCGTCGGCCTCGGTCCCGACGCGGCGACCGGACGGCTGGCCGAGGCGGGCGCACCGCGCCTGGTGCGTTTCCTGCGCGGGCTCGCGCAGACCGGCGTGGCGGCCCCCACCGTGCTGTGCCACAGCTACGGCTCGGTCGTCTGCGGACAGGCCGCCCCCGGGCTGGACCGCCGCGACGCCGCCGACCTGGTGGTCCTCGGCTCCCCCGGCATGCGTGCCGACTCGGTCGCGGCGCTGCACACCCGCGTGCCGGTCTGGGCGGCCCGCGCCCCCGCGGACTGGATACGGCACGTCCCCCACGTGGAGTTCCTGGGGCTCGGGCACGGCGCCGACCCGGTGGGCGACGGCTTCGGCGCCCGCGTCATCGCCACACCGGGCGCCCAGGAGCACGGCGACTACCTGCGGCCCGGTACCGGCTCCCTCGACAACGTCACCGCCATCACCCTGCGCGCCTACGGCTCGGTCCGGTGCGCGCCGACCTCACAGGAGTGCGCCGATGCCCGCTGAGGCGACCACCGTCACGCGCCCCGCCGCACAATCCCTCACGCACCGGTTCCGCACAGCCGCGCGGCACATCGAGAAGCACACCCCCGAGCACCGCGACCGGGCCGTGGACGGGCTGCGGGCCCTGGCGCTGCTCGCCGTGCCGCTGGGGCACTGGCTGCTGGGAGGCTTCACGGTGCGCGGCGGCGGGGCCCTGCACAACGCCAGCCCGCTGTCCGCGCTCGGCTTCCTGGCTCCGCTGAGCTGGGTGCTGCAACTGCTCGGAATCTTCTTCCTGGTGGGCGGTTACTCCTCGGTGCTCTCCCTGCGGCGCTCACAGGAGCGCGGCGGTACGACCGGGCAGTGGCTGCGCGGTCGGCTGGTGCGGCTGGGCCGTCCCGTGCTGGGCGTCACGGCGGTGTGGGCGGTGCTGCTGCCCGTCCTGGCACTGCTGGGCGTGCCCGGGGCGACGCTGCGCACAGCGGCGGTGCTCGTGGTGCAGCCCCTGTGGTTCGTGGGCATCTACGCGTGCGTCACCGCGCTGACGCCGTACTGCGCGCGTGCGGCGCGGCGTTGGGGGGCGTGGACGGCGCTGCCGCTGATGGGTGCCGTCGCCGTGGTCGACGTCCTGCGGTACGGGCCGTACGCCGAACAGGTGCCCTCCTGGACCGGGCTGCTCAACCTGCTGCCGGGCTGGCTGTTCGCCTACCAGCTGGGCGTGTGCTGGGGGGAGGGCCGGCTGCGCCGCCGTGGCGCGCTCGTGCTGCTGGCGGGAGGCACCGTCCTGTTCGCCGTGCTGGTGCTCGTCTTCGGCTACCCGGCGTCGATGGTGGGGGTGCCGGGTGAGACCCGTACCAACGCGCATCCACCCTCCCTTCTGGTGCTGGCGCTGGCCGCCGTGCAGTGCGGTGCCGCCGTGCTGCTGCGGGATCGGATCGCGCGTGTGCTGCGCCGCCCCGCGCTGTGGGCGCCCGTGGTGGTCGTCAACCTGTCGGCGATGACGATCCTGTGCTGGCACCAGACGGCGATGCTGGCCGCGGCCGTGCCCGCCTCCCGTGCGGGCGGTACCGTCGCCGGACTGATCGGCGCGCCCGACTCACCAGGATGGGTGCTCGCACGGCTGGCGTGGCTGCCCGTGTTCGCGGGGGTGCTGGTGGCTCTCGGCAGTGTCACCCGCCGCTTCGAGACGTCCTGGCGCGGTACCGGACGGGCCGCACGGGCACTGGCGGGGGCGCTCGCCGCCGCGTTCGCGCTCTACGCGGTGGCCGTGGTGTGACCCGCGCGTCCGTCCTGTGACGCACCCTGCGGCGGCCGTCGCGGGTCCCCCTGCGGCGGCCGTCACGGCAGGGTCGTCACAGGGGCGCCCGGTACCGCTTCGGGCGCCGGAGAGGGTCACCAGGTGACGGGAAGGCTCTTGGGGCACCTGATGGGCTTGGCGGTGTTCCACTCCAGTTCCCCGAGAGGCACGGCCGGGCGGACTCCCGGATACCGGTTGAGCAGCGTGCCGAGTGCGATACCGATCTGCATCCGGGCCAGGTGCGCCCCCATGCAGCGGTGCGGGCCGTGCCCGAAGGCGAGATGCGCCCAGGGCGTCCGGGCGGCGGGGGCCGCGGCGGGAGCCGGGCGATCGGGGTGGACCGGGTCGCCCAGGATCTGGGGCGTGGCCGCGGCCCCGTCCGCACCGGGCCCGCCCGCACCGGACCGGGCCGGATCGAACCTGTCCGGATCGAACCTGTCCGGGTCCGTGTAGACCTTCGCGTCGCGGTTCGCGGAGGTCGTGGAGGGAAGGACGGCCTCGCCCGCGCGGATCACGGTCCCGGACAGTTCGACGTCCTCGACGGCGACCCGGATGGTGCCCCCCGTCATGGCGATGGGCACGAAGCGGAGCAGTTCTTCGACCACCGGTTCCCGGAGCCGGTCGCCGTCGCACAGCCGGCTCCACGAGGCCGGTTCCTCCAGCAGCACCCGCAGCGAACCGGCGATCTGCGCGGCGACGGTCTCGTACCCGGCGACCAGCAGCGTCGTGGCGAACGTCCGCAGTTCCGCGTGGCTGAGCCGCTGGTCGGCGTGCGCGGCGACGAGCGCGCCGAACACGTCCTCGGACGGCTGCTCCTCGCGGCGTTCGATGAGCGAGGCGAAATAGCTGTCGAGGTCCTGGGCCGCCTCGGCCGCCCTGGTCGCGTGTTCCGGGCCGAAGCTGAGATACGACTCGGTCCACTCCCGGAACCGCGCGCGCTCCTGTTCCGGCAGCCCCAGGAGGTCGCAGATCACCGTGAGAGCCAGCGGCTGGGCGAGCCCCGCGACGAGGTCGGCCGGGCTGCTGCCCGACGCCTCGGACAGCAGCGCGCGGGTCACGGCACCGATGCGCTCTCGCAGCACATCGAGGCGCCGGGGACTGAACGCCCCGCCGAGTGCCCTGCGCAGCCGGGTGTGTTCGGGCGGGTCCATGGTGGTGAGGGAGTTGGCGTCGAGAGGGATGTTGCGGGCGCGGGGGGCTCCGTCCTGTGCGGCGGCCCTCCGGCTGAAGCGCTGGTCGGAGAAGACCTTCAGGTTGTCGGCGTAGGAGGTGACCAGCCAGGCGCGGTCGCCGGAGGGCAGTCGCACCGGCGCCACCGGGCACTCTCCGCGCAGGCGTGCCAGATCGGGCGGCGGGGCGGCGGGGTCCGCGCTGGGCAGCGGGAAGGCCAGTTCGGGTGCCGGCTCAAAGGCACCGTTCGCGGAAGACGCCGGACCCGAGGCACCGCCCGGCGAAGACGCCGGCGCGGACGCACCGTCCGGCGCAGGCGCCGGTGCCGAGACACCCCCCGGCGCAGGCTCCGGTGCGGAGACACCACCCGGGGAAGATGCCGACACAGAGACACCACCCGGGGAGGACGCCGGTGCGGAGGCATCGCTCGCGGAGGGCGCCGGGGCAAAGGCCCCACTCGAGGAGGGCGCCTGCTTCCCGGTCATGCCCGGCCCCCTTCCGCCGACGGCTGCCCGGGAGCCGATGGCCGCGCTTCCGCCGCCGGACGCACTTCCGCCGCCGGACGCGCTTTTGCCGCCGGACGCCCTCCGGCCGACAGCCGCGCCAGCGCCTCGGACAGGGCCGTCCGGGGGCGGGACGGTGCGACGGTGCTGCGCCAGCCGATGAACCCGTCCGGGCGGACCAGTACCGCGCCGTCGAGCTGCACCCCGTACCGGAGGTGGAACTCCTTCGCGGTCTCCTCGTCGGCCGGCAGGTGGCAGACGCGCAGCCGTACTCCGGTCCCGTTGCCCTCCGAGGCGGCGCGCAGCCACCGGGTGTCGCTGGTGACCAGGACGTATTCGGCGCCGTAGCGGTCGAGCAGGGACAGGCCGCCGGGGAGTGGGACGTGCGGTGCCCTGGTGCCGGGCAGACCGGCGATCTCCTCGACCGGGCGGATGATGTCGCCGGGTGCTGCCCCGGTGCCCTCCCGCCCCGGCTCCGCCGCCTCCGCCCCCCCGGCGGGGGCCGCCGCCCCGTCGGGGAACGCGTCGCCCTCGGGGAGGACCGCGGCGCTCCGGTAGCGGTAGCCGAGCATGACCGCGGCGTCGGAGGCGAGGGCCTCGCCCGGCTGTGCCTCGTCGCTCTTGCGGCCCCGGTCCCTGGAGCGCAGCACGGCCTGTTCCACGGTGGCGGCGGCGACCGGGCGGCGCTCGGCCTCGTAGGTGTCCAGCAGTGCGGGGCCCGCCTCGCCGCGCAGCACGGCGGCCAGCTTCCAGGCGAGGTTGTGCGCGTCCTGGATGCCGGTGTTGGAGCCGAACGCGCCGGTGGGGGGCATCACATGGGCGGCGTCACCGACGAGGAAGACATCGCCCTCCCGCCAGCGGCGGGCCACCCTGGCGGCCGACTCCCAGGGGAGCACCCCGCGGATGTCGGGTTCCACGGTCGGCACTCCGGTGGCCTTGCGGACGAGTTCGGCGCACGCGCCGGGTGAGAAGCGGAGCTTCTCCCGCTCCCAGTCGGGGCCGATGGGCACGTGCAGCAGCCAGCGCCGGTGGTTGTCGATCGGCAGCAGGGCGCCCTGGAAGTCGTCCTGCCTGAGGTAGCACATCACGAACCGGCGGTCGCCCAGTGGCGCGGTCAGGTCCGCGTGGAAATAGATGTTGGCGAAGTGGGCGAGCGCGCCGGGTCCTTCCATCGGGATCGACCGCGCGGTGCGCAGGGGGCTGCGTGCGCCGTCGGCCGCGGCCACATACGTGGTGTCGGTGCGGAACACGGCGCCCGTGCGCAGGTCGCGGACGGTGGCCACGGTGCCCTCCAGGGAGACCAGTTCGTGGCCGAACAGCAGCCGGGAGCCGAGGGCGCGGGCGCGGCCCGCGATCAGCGGTTCCAGTTCGTCCTGGTCGCACAGGGCCCAGTGGGTGGGGCTGACGTCCCGCCACGCCTCGGGGCGCGGGTCGGCCATGTGTGCTCCGTCCATGCGGCCGAACTCCCGGCCCGCGAGGTCGTGCGCGGCGACGATCCCGTGGTTCTCGCGCAGGGCGCGGGCGGATTCGGTGGCGCGGACGGTCTCCTCCAGTCCCGCCGCGCGGAGGATCTCCATGGTCCGCACGTTGACTCCGCGGGCCCGCGGGTGGGTGCTGGTGGTGGCGTGCCGTTCGAGAAGGAGGTTCGCGATGCCGTGCTGGGACAGGAACAGCGACAGGGACAGGCCGGCCAGCCCGCCCCCGACGATCAGTACGGGGGTGTACTCGGTGCCGCGGGGTGCGGCCGTGTGTGATGGAGCCATGGCAGGTGCCTCACCTTCGCCGGTTCCGATGGGGTGCCCACGTGCGGGGCGGTGCGGGCCCGCGGGCAGGGGCGCCGGCCGCGCGGCGCCGGAGACGTCCGGGGACGGGGGACGTCCGGAGGCGGGGGACGTCCGGGGGCGGGGGCCGTGCGGCGCGGGGTCAGCCGCGCAGCGCCGGGGACGTGCGGGTGCCCGGGGCGGAGGTCAGCCGGGAGAAGGCGTCCTCGACCCAGCTCGTCTCGGGGTCCGTCGGGGCGACGATCCGGAACCCGGACACGCGTCCCGGGTCGGATCCGGAGAAGATCCGCACGACCACGCCCGCGTCGGCGAGCTGTTCGTACAGGGTGTGCGGGTCGTCGAGGTGGACGAACCGGTAGTGGACGGGGGTGTCGCGCACCACCGCGTCACCGAAGTGGTCGGAGAGCAGGTCCGCCATCCGTTTTGCCGCGTCGAGCAGCCGGGCCCGGGTAGTGGCAGCCCACTCCCGCTCGCCCAGCGCCGCGGTGGCCACGGCGGCGTCCAGGTAGGACAGCGGCCAGTTGGGTATGCGGCGCCGTATCCCGTTGCGGAGCGCCGCGTTGTGGGTCCACATGCCGCCCGCGCGTACCCCGGCGGTCCCGTACAGCTTGTTCGGGGACTGGAGGACGACGACGTTGTCCAGGCCGCACCTGGTCATCGACTGCGCGGGGTCCGCCATGAAGTCGGCGTACGCCTCGTCCACGATCAGTGTGGCGGCCGGGTGGGAGGCGCAGATCCGCAGCAGGTCGTCGCAGGGGATGTGCAGTCCGAGGGGGTTGTTGGGGTTGGAGAGCACCACGTAGCGGTGGTCGCGCATGGCCGCCGCCACGCGTTCGGTACGGGAGGCGACGGTCTCCCGCACGCCGGGTTCCGGTCCCGCGTGGCGGGGGAAGAGGCGGATCGTGTCGGTGTAGTCCGGGGTGATCACCACCGTGTCCTCGGGGGGACACCACTGGGCGAGCAGGGTGAGGAACTCGGTGATCCCCCGCCCCGCGAGCAGTTCGCCGGCCGGGACGCCCAAATGCCGCGCGTAGGCCGCGGTGAACCGTTCGGACGCCTCGTAGGGGTGGGCGCGGAGCGCCGCCGGGTCGATGCCGGCCAGTGTCCTGCCGGCGGCGGGCGGCGGCCCGTACCGGTTGACGCACGTCCCCAGATCGAGTACCTCCCGGTCCGAGGGAAGATGACGCAGATCGCCCCCTTGGCGTGCGGCCGGTTCTGCGCCGGAACCCGGGCGCGAAGCGGGTGTGCGCGTCATGGGTACTCCTTCTCGGTCATCTTTCCGGTCACCTTCCGGATGCCGGCCGCCGGTCGCGCGGCGTCGTGACAGGACCCGCTGACGTTCGCAGGGAGTGCTCGAATTCCCGTCGAGAATCCCCCGGGTCCGGCGGCGGAGGGGCCCTCAAGCAGCGCCCATGGCTGTCTTGAGCCGGGCTCCGCATTCTGCGAGGCCCAGGCCCAGGAGTGCGGATGCAGTCCGGCCATGACGGAGGGAAGGAATCGAGATGACGGAGCGTCTCCTCAACGGGCGTCTCGCGGACAACGTCGGAGCGGGCCTCGTCCCCGTGCTGGACGCGGTCGCGGCCTCAACCGCCTCCCAGGTGTTCTCCGCGGCGATCGCGCTCGACGTGTTCGGCGCCGTCGGCGACGGTCCCACCGGCACCGCGGAGATCCAGCGGCGGCTCGGACTGCACCCCCGGCCGCTGCCGGACTTCCTGGACGCGCTGACCGCCATGGGCCTGCTGGTGCGCGGCGCGGACGGCTACCGCGCGACGGCGGCGGCCCGCCGGCATCTGAGCGCGCGCGGCCCGGAGTTCATCGGGCAGTTCGTGGCGGCCGGCACCGCCGACGAGCTGGTGCACCTGCTGCGGACGGGGCAGCCGCCCGAGCCGTCGGGCGGCGAGGAGGCGGGTGGCGACCCGTATGCCGATCCCGCGTTCGCCGGGCCGTTCATCGCCTTCATGGACTCGATGAACGCGATGATCGCGGACGAGCTGCTGGAGGCCGTCGACTGGAGCGCCCACTCCTCGTTCGTGGACGTGGACGGCTCGCGGGGCGAGCTGGCGAGCCGGCTGGTGGCCGCCCACCCGTCGCTGACCGGCGTCGTGGTGGACCGCGCGGAGGTCGCCCCGGCCTTCGAGGAGCGCTTCGCCTCCGACCCCGGCCGCGACAGGGTCAGCTTCCGCGCCGCGGACGGCGGCCCCCTTCCCGAGGGCGACGTCGTCCTGGTGGGCGGCGTGCTGCACGACATCGCGCAGAAGGAGCGCGCGGACCTGCTCGGCCGCGTGTACGAGGCGGTGCGGCCCGGCGGGCTCGCCCTGGTCTACGACGTGATGATCGACGACGACCGCACCGCGCTCAACCCGCTGCTGGGCAGCCTCCAGATGATGATGACGGTGCCGGACGGCGGCAAGTACACGCCGTCCCAGTGCCGTTCGTGGGTGGAGGCCGCCGGGTTCACCGGGCTGACCACCCAGCCGATGGGCGTGGACACGCTGATCGTCGCGCACAAGGCCTGACACGCGCGAGGCGGTCGCACGCGGGGCGGCCCGGGGCCTTCCGGTCCCGGGCCGCCGCGCGTGCGGTGGCGGGCGTCAGAACGTGACGGTCACCCCGCTGCGCAACCACACGTCCAGGTTGAGCACCATCTCGACGTCGGAGCGCGCCGCCCACGCTCCCGCTCCCGAGGCGAGCCGCTCCGGCTCGGCGGCCACCGCGCGGGCGGCCCGCGCGTCGACGAAGTCCGCCACGGGGGACGAACGGTCGTCCAGGACGGCCGTGAGCTGCCGGCACAGCAGTGCCGCGTACCGGCCGTCCTGGGTCACCGGGTAGGGGCTCTTGCGCCTGTCCAGGATCTCGTCCGGCACCACGCCGCGGAACGCCGCCCGCAGGAGGCTCTTCTCGCGGCCGTCGAAACTCTTGATCGACCAGGGGATGTTGTAGGCGTACTCGACCAGGGCCGGGTCGCAGAAGGGCACCCGGACCTCCAGCCCGCAGGACATCGCGAGCCGGTCCCCGCGGTCCAGCAGCGACGGCAGCCAGCGGGTCATGTGCATGTAGTCGATCTCCCGGATGCGGCGCTGGAGCGCGTCCTCCCCGGGCAGATGCGACGTCTCCGCCAGCGTGTCCTCGTACTGGGCGCGGGTGTAGCCGGACAGGTCCAGCTTCTCCAGCACCTTCCCGTCGAGCAGCCCGCAGCCGAGCCCGCGGCTCGCCCTCCCGTGGAGCTGCCCGACGGCGACCCAGGGGAAGGTGGGGGCGTTCATCAGCTCCGGGTTGTGCGACCACACGAACCCGGCGAACACCTCGTCCGCGGTGTCGCCCGACAGCGCCACACCGATGTCCCGCTTGACCCGGTTGAAGAGCAGGTAGAGCGAGGCGTCCATGTCGCCGAGCGCGGTGGGCTGGTCCTGGCGGTCCACGAGGGCCGCCCGCAGCTGGGGATCGGCCAGGTCCTCGGCGCTCAGTTCGATCTCGGTCAGCTCCAGGCCGATCCGGTCCCGCAGCAGCCGCGCGTAGGCGATGTCCGGGGTGGCCCGCACCTCGTCGGGACGGAAGTTCTCCTCGTACCCGGTGAACGTCATCCCGAAGGCGAGCGGCGGGTCGCCCTCCTCCCGCAGGCGTGGTGCGGCCAGTGCCGCGATGGTGCTCGAATCGATACCGCCCGACACCAGGACGCCCCGGGGGATGTCAGCGACGAGCTGTTCGGTGATGGTGTCGCTGACCCTCGTGCGCACCGCGTCGATGGTGGCGTCCAGGTCGTGCGGGTGCTCCTGTGCGGTCAGCCTCCAGTAGCACGACTCGCTCAGCCGCCCGTCCTTGACGCGCAGAATGCTGCCGGGCCGCACCTCCAGCACGTTCTTGTAGATCGAGGTTCCGGGGGTCTTCGCCTGGCTGAACAGCTCCCGCAGCCCGTCGTCGTCCACGGCCGGGTCCAGTTCGGGGTGGCAGAACATCACCTTCGGCTCGGAGCCGAAGAGCAGACCGTTCGACGTCGAGGCGTAGAAGAGCGGCTTGACGCCCACGTGGTCGCGGATGAGCAGCAGTTCCCGACTGCGCTCGTCCCAGACGGCGAAGGCGAAGATCCCGTGCAGCCGGTGCACGCAGTCCGTGCCCCACTCCAGGTAGGAGTGCAACAGCACTTCGGTGTCGCTGTTGGTACGGAAACGGTGGCCCCGGCCCGCCAGCTCCTGCCTCAGCTCCCGGTAGTTGTAGATCTCGCCGTTGTAGCAGATCGTCGCGAGGTTCCGCCCGTCGTGCGTGACGCTCATCGGCTGCTGGCCCCCCGCGGGGTCGATCACCGACGTCCGAGTGTGCCCGAACGCGACGCTGTCGCCGCACCAGATGTCCTGCTCGTCACGCCCCCGGCACAGCATGACCTCGGTCATGTGCTCGATGGCGTCGCGTCTGCCGCGGGCGTCGTGTGTCCAGTCGATCACTCCGGCGATCCCGCACATAGGCTCACTCCCTCTCGGGTGGTCCTGCTCCTGGGTGACCCGAGGGAGTATCCGGACCTCAGGTCAACGTGCGCTCAAGGGAAACTCGGCACCCGGTGCGCCACGCCCTTCCGCCTCACGCGCCCGCCGCGGCACGGTCGAGGTAGGCGAGAACGGCGCGCTCCGCGGGCCTGCCGGTGCGGTAGGGGAATTCGGCGCCCATATAGCCGTCCGGGCGGATGACGGCGATCGTCGGGCGGTCCCCGCACGACAGCTGGGCGCCCGTGACCAGCCTCGGGTTCAGCGGATGCGCGACGCTCAACGGCGTCTTCGCCGGGGAGAGGACGAGCCACTGCCCGCCCGTCTGGAGCGCGGCGACCGTGCACACCCCGTCCGGCGTGTGCACGCGGCAGGGGGCGGCCCAACCGCCCGCGCAGCTGTGCTGCCCGCTGCCCCGGGGCCTGAGGGTGAGCGGTTCCGCGTCGTACGTCACGGGGGGTTCGGTTCGCACGCGCGGTGTGCCCTCGTCCAGGATCGGGCCGAGCGTCTCTTCCGGATCCGGGGAGACGCCCGCGTACAGCACCCGTTCGCCGCGGGTCATCAACCCCTCGGCGACCTGCCGCCGTTCGGTCTCGTAGGTGTCCAGCAGCGCGGTTTCGGCCTGCCGCAGCACCACCGCGGCCAACTTCCACGCGAGGTTGGCGGCGTCCTGGACGCCCGTGTTCAGCCCGTGCACGGGCATGGGGAAGACGCGGGCCGCGTCGCCCAGGAGCAGCACCCGGCCCCTGCGCCAGCTGTCCGCGCGGCCCTCGCGCGGCGTCTGCCACCACAGGAAGCGCGGATGCCTCAGCCGGGTGGCCGCGCCGATCACCTCCCTGGCCAGACGCTCCACATCCGCGTAGGCGGGGGTCCCGGTCCCGTCCTCGGTGGCCGACGCGAGGAAGGTGCGGTGCCCTCCGCCGGCCAGCGGGACCATGCCGACGTGGCGGTACGGCGCGTGGAAGAGGTCCTCGCGCTCAGGGGGCAGCTCCACCCCTTCGAACCCGGTGTCCACCTGCCACCAGGAGATCCCCTCGTGGCGCCGCACCCGCCAGTCGAAGCCGGCCGCCTCCCGTAAGGAGCTGTCACCGCCGTCCGCCGCCACCAGCCACGCGGCCCGCAGCTGTTCGGTGCCGCCGTCCCGTGCCCGCAGCTCCACCCTGACGCAGTCCTCCTCCCGCGCGACGACGCGTGCCGTCACGCCCCGCTGCACCCGGCAGCCGTTGCGCGCCGCCAGCAGCGAGAGGAGCTTCTCCTGGTGGTCCTGGCGGATCAGCAGCGGGAGCGGCCACTGCGGGTCGTCGGGGTCCTCCAGCAGCGAGATGTGCGCCGTCCGGCCGGCCACGTGGAAGACCTTGGAGCGCATGGGGACGCCCTGGGCCCGCAGTGTGTGCGACGGCAGGCCCAGCCGGCCCAGCGCGTACAGGGTGCGCCGCCACATGTTGGGACAGCGGGCGCCGGGGCGGGGTTCCGGACGGCTCTCGACCACCCGGCAGCGCACGCCGTACCTGGCCAGATCGGCGGCGAGGGCGAGCCCGGCTGGTCCGGCGCCGACGACCAGCACGTCCACCGAGGGGTCCCGTTCGAACATCGAGTGCCTCCTTCTGCGGCCCTGAGCGGTTCAGGGTGGGGTGCGAGCATCCAGGGGACGGCCGGAAGGCACTTCGAGGGGCGTTCGCGTCTCAGGGGACATTCCAAGGACGCCCGAACGGGGCTTGAGCACGGCAGCCGACACTCGTGGCGACTCAGCGTCCCACCGGTCACAGGAGCGCCGCATGACTCTTTCCGCCATCGCCTACAAGGTGAAACCAGCCGCCGAGCAGGAGGTCGCCGACCGGCTCGCCGACGACCCGGCACGGCTCGACCCGCTGACCGCCACGGCGCTGTTCGCGCAGGGCGACACCGTGGTGCGGGTCTTCCACCACCACGAGGACGCCGACGAGGAGATCCGCCGCGTCAACAAGCTCGACGAGGAGCGCCTCGCCCCGTACCTGCGGGAGGGAACCGGCCCGGCCCCGATGCTGTGCGTGCAGTCCCGCTTCATCGAGGACCGGCCCGCCGGTCTGGCCGCGCTGCGCTACCGGGTCAAGCCGGGCCACGCGGAGGACATCCGCGAGGTGTTCGCCCAGGTGCAGGCCGAGGCACGGCCCACCCTGCGGGGCGAGCAGGGCCAGGAGACCGGCGTCATCCTCGGCGTGGGGCTGTTCGTGCACGACGACAACATGATCCGCGTCGTGATGTTCGACGGCGAACTGGACGACGTGGCCCGGTACATGGCCAAGCGCGGCGGGCGTCCTGGCATGGAGCAGAAGCTCGCCCCCTACATGGCGGAGGAGCGGCACGTCGAGACGCCGGAGCAGTTCCTCCAGCAGTTCCGCTCGAACACCATGCGCTGCGTCAGCCAGCAGCGTATGCCGGTGGCGTGACGGTGACCGCCCGGCTCGTGGTCCACCACCGGGCGCCCGCCCAGGACCCGGGCGCGGTCGAGCGCGCCTACGCGCTCTTCGAGCCCGAGTTCCGCACCACGCCCGGGGTGCTCCGGGTGCAATTGTTGCGGCTGGCGGGGGATCCGCTGGCGTACGCCGTGGTCACCGACTGGCAGGGGGCGGACGCCTACGAGGCGTGGCGCCAGGGCCCGGCGCACCAGCGGCGCAAGACACCGCTGCGCCCGTACCAGGACCCGCGGCGCAAGCCCTGTTACGAGCTGTACGAGGTGCTGTCACCCGACGCGGCCCTCGCGCCGTGACACAGGACGCCCGGCAGGCCGCGGCGGCCGGGGGGAAGGGGAGCGGGGAATGGAGACGGGGCTGGAAGGCAAACGCGTGCTGGTCACCGGCGGTACGCGGGGCATCGGGCGGGCCACGGCGCTGGCCTTCTCGCGCGCCGGGGCACGTGTGGTGGCCTGCCACCGCGGCGCGCACGAGCCGGACGAGGAGCTGCTCCAGGCGCTCGGCGCGCTGCACCGGGCCGATGTGACGCGGCAGCCGGAGGTGGCCGCGCTGGCCGAGGCCGTCCGGGACGGTCTGGGCGGGCTGGACGTGCTGGTGAACAACGCGGGGGCGGACGGCAGCGCCCCGCTGGCCCGCCTCGACGAGGAGGAATGGGCCCGGGTCATGGACCGCAACGCGACGGCCTCCTACCGGGTCACCCGGGCCGTCCTGCCGCTGCTGGCGCCCGGCGCGTCCGTCGTCAACATCGGTTCGGCCGCCGCACTGCGCGGCCGTCCGGCCGCCGCCCACTACTCGGCCGCCAAGGCGGCACTGCTCGGCTTCACCCGGGCGCTGTGCAAGGAACTCGGGCCCCAGGGCATCCGCGTCAACACGATCGCACCGGGGATGGTCGCCGACGAGGTGGAAGCGCGCGGCCCGGTCGCCGAGAAGATCACCGCGATGACTCCGCTGGGGCGGCTGTGCCGTCCGGAGGACGTCGCCTCGGCCGCGCTCTTCCTCGGCAGCGACAGCGCGGCGTTCGTTTCAGGAATCACGCTCGACGTCGATGGAGGAATCTGATGCCCTACGCAGCGATCAGCTACCGGATCAAGCCGGAGCACCAGGAGGAGGTGGCGAAGCTCTTCGCGGGCTTCCAGCGGGTCAGCACGCCCGTGTTCACCGACGACGACGGCAAGGAGGCGGGCCGCCTGCTGGGCACCGCCGTGTTCGTGAAGGACGACGTGCTGGTCCGCGTCATCCACTACGAGGGCGACTTCGAGCGGATCGGGCGGCACATGGGCGCGCAGAAGGGCGTGCACATCCTGGAGGAGAAGCTCGCCCCGTACCTGGCCGAGCAGCGCGAGACGGACACGCAGACGGTCGACGGTTTCGCCTCTCACTTCCGCACCTCGGTCATGCGCTGCATCTCCGAGCTGTCGGTGGACACCCACCCCGCCGGCCCGGCCTCGGCGGCTTCCGCATGACCCGCTCCGACTCCCGTGGGAAAGGCAGGGTTCGGCATGCCACGCACCACCGGTAAGACACCGACGACCCCACCGGC
>NZ_VJOK01000001.1:2232717-2265156 GCF_013302895.1 Streptomyces albus subsp. chlorinus
GGGCATCCCCGCACACGCCCGGCTGCTCCTGCTCACGAACGGTAAGCGCACGGCCCAGGTGGTGTACGCGCTGGCGGAGGCGGGGGTGGCCGACGCGCTCGCCGACGGGGACCTGACCGTCGACCAGCTCGCGGAGAAGACGGCGACCGACCCCGGCGCCCTGCGGCGGATGCTGCGCTGCGCCGCGGCGGTCGGCGTCTTCACCCTGCGCCAGGACGGCACGGTCGGCATGACCGAGATGTCCGAGGCGCTGCGCAGCGACGTGCCCGACAGCCAGCGCGACATGATCCTCTTCAACGGCAGCGAGGCGGTCAGCCGCCCCTACGCGGACATCACGACGGCGCTGCGCACCGGGCGCCCCGTCTTCGACGAGATCTTCGGGACGGACTTCTTCGGCTATCTGCGGGCCCACCCGGAGACGGGCCGCCTGTTCGACCGGGCGATGTCCCGGATGAGCGCCGCCACCACGCAGACGCTGCTGGACTCCTACGATTTCGGCCGCTTCCGCAGCGTCGCCGACGTCGGCGGCGGGCAGGGGCACTTCCTCGCCGCGCTGCTGGCACGGCACCCGCACGTGCACGGGACGCTGGTGGACCAGCCGCAGGTCGTCGCCGGCGTTCCGGCGTTCTTCGCGCGGCAGGGACTCTCCGACCGGGTCGCCGCCGTGAGCGGCGACTTCTTCGGCGAGCTGCCCCGCGGCCACGACGCCTACGTGCTCAAGGCGGTGCTGCACGACTGGGACGACGAGGCGGCCGTGCGGATCCTCGGCAACATCAGGCGGGCCATCGGCACGGACTCCGGTGCCCGGCTGCTGGTGCTCGAACACGTTGTGGCACCGGGTGACACCTGGGACCAGGGAAAGTTCCTCGACATCGACATGATGCTGCGTTTCGGCGGCCGGGAGAGGGAACTCGGCGAGTGGCACGAGCTGTTGGAGGCGGGCGGCTTCACGCTGGTGTCGGAGCCCGCCGCGGGCCGCTGGGCGGCCCTGGAGTGCCGGCCCTCCGGTCCCGTCCCGCGGTGAGAACCGCCGGGCGGGGGCGCGGCGCCGCATCCGAGATGAACAGTGCTCTTGACACTGAATACTGTTCACCTATAGTGAGCAGTGTACGAACTCGCTCGCAGGGCAGGGCTCCGAAGCATCCCGAGCGCCAGGCCGGGACCCGGCCCCTACGGGCCACTGTCCTGACTGTCCGTTCTCCTGGAAAGAACGCCTCATGGCCACCGAATCACCAGCGGCGAAGGCACTGGAGCCGCTCAAGAAATCCCGTGTCGCCCTGCTGACCACCTACAAGAGGAACGGTGACCCGGTCGCCACCCCCGTCGGCCGGATCCTCAAGGGCGACCGGATGTATTTCAAAACCCGGTCGAAGACCTGGAAAGTCAAGCGCCTCGCCAGGAATCCCGAGGTCACGGTCGCCCCGTGCACCCGCAGGGGAAAGCCGATCGGCGAGACGGTCGAGGGTTACGCGCGCCTTGTTCCGCAGAAATCGGAGGGAGAGATGTCCTCCTTCGAAAAGGTGCAGACAGTCGTGTGGAGCGCCGTCTACCGGCTCGTCTACCGGGACCACTCACTGACCTACGAAGTGGTGCCGAAGCTCCCCGGGGATTCCGGGTCGGCGCCGGGCGCCTGACGGCCCGGGGCCGCCGTCCGGTGCCCGGGCCGGCCGGCCCGGCTTGGTCAAGCCGGGATCGAGCGCACACTGAGCCGCTGCCAGAAGAATCTTCCGCAGCAGCTGGCCGGCAGCCCGGTACGTTCCGGGACATCGGAAGGATTCAGGTCAATGCAGTCCTACGACATCGAAGCAGGCCCCGGCGGAATCAAGGCACCGGACGCGGTGGAATCCGGTGCGGTCACCTTCCAGGTCCGCGCCACCGGCCCAGGAGGGGCATGGCTGGGACTCGCGAAAACGGCGGATTCGATTCCGCTGGAAAAACACCTGGACAACCTCCGGCGCGCATACGGCCGCGGCCCCGAGGCCCGCGAGGCGAGCTGGGTGGTGGACCGCGATTTCGTCATGCTCGGCGGGGCAGCGATCACGGAGGAGACCTCCGTGACGTTCTCCGTGGAGCTTGCCAAGGGCACCTACCACTTCATCGACTACAAAAGGATCAAGGAGGACGGGAACGCCGCGGCCCTGACGATCCGCGCCGAGCCGCGGCCGGGCGCCGGCTCCCCGGCCCTTCCCGAGGCCGCTGCCGACATCGTGCAGAAGCACACGGCGGACGGCCCGCGGTTCCTCCTGCCGGACCGTCTCCGCAGCGGCGCGCCGGTGCGGATCACCAACCGGACCGACCAGTACAACGAAGCCGTCCTGATGGCGGTCAAGGAAGGCGCCACCGACGCCGACGTGGACGCGTTCTTCACCGCCGTCACGGAGGGACGCCGGCCCCCGGTCCCGGACCTCATCCGCTCCGAGCCGGTCGGGAGCGTCCCGCTCTCGCACGGACGGTCGGCGGTCGTGAGCGCACCGCTCACCCCGGGCCCGTACGTACTGGCCACATGGATCACCAACCACCGGACGGGGCGCCTGTTCGCCGCCGAAGGCATGCACAAGGTCGTCACCGTCGTCTGAACCGGCCGGCACCCGATGCCGCCCACCGCTCCTCGGCCCGCCGGCCGCAGGCGCGTCCGAAGAGCTGCCGAACGGCGCTCGACTCCTATCCAGAAAGGCACAAGCATGTCGCAGAAGAGCAAGGACGAGGCAGCGATCAAGGAACTCCTGCTGAGCATGGCCAAGGCATGGAACGCGGGTGACGGCGCCGGGTACGCCGCCCCGTTCCTGGAGGACGCCTCCTACATCTCCTTCGACGGGGCGCTGGCCGAGGGCCGCCAGACCATCGCGGACATCCACCAGATGCTCTTCGACGGGCCGCTCAAGGGCTCCAAGATGAACGACGCCCACCACGCGGAGCCCAGGATCCGGTTCCTGACCCCGGACTCGGCGGTGGTCATCTCGATCGGCGGCACCTCCATCGACGACGTGGAGGCGACCGACCCGGACCGGGACTCCATCATCACCGTCACCGCCGTCCGCCAGGGCGACGAGTGGAAGCTGGCCACCTTCCAGAACACCCGCCGGCAGAGCCGGCACTAGTCCCGAGCCGCCGCACCGCGACGGGCGGTTTCCCGCCTCGCCGGGGCCGGACCGGCAGACCACCCCGTGAGGCGGGGAACACCGCCACTGAGGAGAGGACAGTGTGGTGTCACAGATTTTGGCGGTCCTGGCGCTGACCGCCGCCGGGGTGGGCGCCGGCGTGCTCACCGCGGTCGCGATCAGCGTCTTCCCCGCGCTCTGCGCCATGCCGCCGGGACGCTATGTGGAGACGCACCGGATGTTCGGGAAGGGCTTCCATCCCACCATGCCGATCGTCTTCAACGTCGGCATGTTCTCCGCGTTCGCGCTCGCCCTGGTGGAACGTGACGCGAGCAGCATCCCGTTCGCCGCGGGCGGGCTGGCGCTGCTGGCCAGTCAGTGCGTCTCGCACCTGGGCAACGTGCCCATCAACCGGCGCCTGGCGGTCCTCGACCCGGAGAACCTCCCCGAGGACTGGGACGACCCCCGGCCCCGCTGGCGGTTCCTGAACAAGGTCCGCGCCTCACTCGCCGTCATCGCGCTGGCCCTCATAGCGGCTGCCACGGTGGTCTCGTAAGGCGCGGACCCGTGCACGCGGACCCGTGAAGGCGTTACCTGGGTTTGAAGGCGATGGCCAGCATCTCCGGTCCCCCGTCCATCTGCTGTACGGACGGGGACCGGAACCCGCACGCGTGGAACCACTCGCACAGCTCGGCGAAGGAGTACTCGGAGCCGGCCTCGGAGAAGAGCAACTGGTCGAGGCTGGAGAGCGCCGGGTCCATACCGTCCCGCCGCTGTTCGTCGAGCAGCTGGTCGAAGACCAGCACCGCGCCACCCGGCCGCAGCGCGTCCCAGGCACGCCGGAGCAACTTCACCCGGTCCTCGGTGGACCAGTTGTGGAGGATGCGGCCGAGGACGACGGCGTCGGTCTCGGGGATCGGTTCCTCGAAGAAGTCGCCGCCCCGGAAAGCGACCTTCTCGTGCGTTCCCGCACGTGCCATGGTCGCCTCGAACTGCTCCCGCAGCGCGGGAAGATCAAGACAGGTGCCACGAAGATGCGGACGCAGCCGGACGAGTTCGGAGGCGAGGGTGCCGTTCGAACCGCCCACATCCACGAAGGACGTGTACCTCGCCCAGTCCACGGACCGGGCGAGGGCGGGGGCCGCCGCACGCGCGAAGAACGCCATGGCGTTGATGTAGTCCGGGCTCCACTCCATGGGGGCCTCCCGGTCCGCGCCCTGGGCGCCGCCGGCCGCTTCGGCGCCCGCCACCGTCCCGGCTCCCTGCGCGCCCGGCCCGGCTGCCGCCTCCTGGCCGGCGAACCCGGTGCACGGGCGGCCGGTCCGCAGACTGGTGGCGAGGTTCGGCCACAGCCGGTACAGCCCGTCGGCGAGGCCGAGATAGCCCCCGAGATACGTCTCGCCGCGGTTCTTGTCCAGGTGCAGCGCGGCGACGGGGGTGTTGGCGTACATCTCGCCCGTCCGCTCCAGCAGTCCGTGGCTCACCAGCGCGTCGAAGAAGGCGCGCGACCCGCGCGGATGGAGGCCGAGGCGCCGCTCGATCTCGGTCCCGCTCAGCGGGCCCTCGCTCAGTGTGGTGAAGACGTCGAGCTGTACCGCGGTCAGGATCAGCTGCGAGCTCGCATACCCCCTGGCCATGCGCAGCAGCTGGTCCAGATTCGTTTCCATGTGCTTTCTCCTCACTGGGGTGGTGAGCCGGTGGCGTACGCGGCCGGCCGTCATGTCAGTGCGCTCGTATCCCCCGATGGATTGGATGATCCGGAAATGACCTCCGCGAAGAGCCCCGCACAGGGGCGCAAGAAGACCTCACTGCGCGCCATCAAGCGCTCACTGGGAAGCCGCGAGAAGCCGATGTACGAGTCCACCGGCGTCGTCGAGGCGTCGGTGAACACGGTGCGCAAGCTGCTCACCGACGTTTCGGAGGGCGAGGCCGGCAAGCACAACGCGGTGCTGCTGCACGACCCCTCCGGTGACAAGGTCACCCTCAAGGGCGGGCCCAACCGCTTCTCGCTGCCGTACGGTTCGGCCGAGGTGGACCGCGAGAAGGGCAGCTTCGCGGAGATGGGCAACTGGTGGTACAAGGGCATCTTCACCGCCGAGCCGCACCCCAAGGGCGCCCGGCTGGTCCTCCGCGTCTACAACCACGCGGCCAAGTTCCGTATGTTCGTCCCCCTGACGCAGTTCGGTCTCGCCGCGTGCGCGACGGAGGCCATGGACAAGGCGCTGCAGAGGATCACCGCAGCGACAGGGCTGCGGACCTACCGGGAACGCTGACCGGCCCGCTCCTCCGCACCCGTCACACGGTGCCGGGCCCGGGTTGACGGGCGCTGGAGCGCGCCTCGAATCCCGCCCGAGCGCGCCGGCGGATGGCCGGGCGCACCGGCGGGGGACGACGAGCCGCCGCCGGGGCCGCCTCCTCGGGCGGCTTCCGGCGGCGGCTGTGCGGGCGGGGTCGCCCCCGGACGTGCGGGTGGGGTCCCGTGGGGCTCAGCCCGCGGAGGGGACCGTCTGCGCGCCGGAGGCCTCCGCCTGCCCGACGATGCGCATGGTCGTCATCCATCCGCCGCGGCGGTAGCGCCCAAGGCGCTCCCGGTTGCGTACGTGCGGGGCGCTGAGTTCGAACTCCCGGAAGCTCTCCTCGTCGCTCCAGTCGGTCACCACGTAGTAGGAGTGCTCGACGCCGTGTTCCTTGAACAGCCACTGGCCCAGGTTCGCCGACCGTGTGGAGATGGCCCGGGCGATGTCCTGCCACAGGCGTTCGAAGTCCGGGCCGGTTCCCGGCTCGATCTCCATGTGCAGGATCACTCGGAAGATTCCTGGTCCGGTCATGCCGCCCTCCCTTTCGTTCCTTCCGCTGCCGACGTGCTCAGCCCGCGGCGAGCTGCTCTCGGGTGTCCATGTAGGCGGTGGAGTGCTCCGCGCGCCGGAAGACGGGGTCGGCCAGGACTTCGCGCAGCCGCGGGATCGTCGTCCGCACCCCCTCCCCCGCGATCCGGAACTCGGCCAGCGCCCGGTCCATCCGGGCGATGGCCTGGGTGCGGTCCGGGCCCCACGCGATCACCTTGGCGATCAGCGAGTCGTACTCCGAGGGGATGCGCCAGCCCGGGTACGCCGCGGTGTCCACCCGGACGAAGGGCCCGCCCGGCGGGACGAACTCGGTGAGGGTGCCGGGCGCCGGGGCGAACCCCCGGTCGGGGTCCTCCGCGTTGACCCGGCACTCGATCGCGGTCCCCCGCGGCCGCACGTCGCGCTGCCGTACGGTGAGGGGCAGCCCGGCGGCGACCCGGACCTGCTCGCGTACCAGGTCGATGCCGGTGACCTGCTCGGTGACCGGATGCTCGACCTGGATACGGCAGTTGACCTCGATGAAGGCGATCTCGTCGCCGCTCACGATGTACTCGAAGGTGCCCGCGCCCGTGTAGCCGACGGCGCGCGCCCCGGCCACGGTCTGCCTGCCCAGCTCCGCGAGGACGGCGGGCGGCAGGTCGGGGGCGGGGCTCTCCTCGATGAGCTTCTGGTGCCGGCGCTGCACCGAGCAGTCGCGCTCGCCCAGGTGCACGATGTTGCCGTGGGTGTCGCCCAGGACCTGCACCTCGACGTGCCGGGCGTTCTCCCAGAAGCGCTCCACATAGACCCGCCCGTCGCCGAAGACCGCCTGCGCGGTCGTCCGCGTCGCCCGGAAGGCGGGCAGCAGCTCCTCCTGGCCGCGGACGACGGACATCCCGCGTCCGCCGCCGCCCGCAGCCGCCTTGATGATCAGGGGGAAGCCGATCCGGGAGGCGATCTGGACGATCTCCTCGTCGCTGCCGACCGGGTCCACCGTCCCGGGCAGTACCGGCAGCCCCGCGTTGGCCATCAGCTTCCGCGCCCGCGCCTTGTCGCCCAGCTCGGCCATGATCCCCGGGTCGGGGCCGATGAAGGTGATCTTGTTGTTGGCGCAGATCTCCGCGAAGTCCGGGTCCTCGGACAGGAATCCGTAGCCCGGGTGGATGGCCTGGGCACCGCTGAGCAGGGCCGCCTCCACCACCGCGGGCGCGTACAGATAGCTCTTCTTCGCGGGGCCCGGCCCCACCTGGACGGCGGCGTCGGCCTGGCGTACGGCGGCGGAGTCGCGGTCGGCGGAGGAGTACACCACGACGCTGCGGCAGCCCAGCTCCCGCAGGGTGCGCACGACCCGCAGCGCGATCTCGCCCCGGTTGGCGACCAGTACGGTGTCGAAGGGCGGGATCACGCGTCCTCCAGCGGTTCGAGGACCAGCAGGGGCTGGTCGTACTCCACCGGGCCGCCGTTGCCGACGAGCACCTCGGCCACCCGGCCGGAGACCTGCGCCTCCACCGGGTTCATCAGCTTCATCGCCTCGATGATCGCCACCTGCTGGCCGGGCTTCACCTCGTCGCCGACCTCGACGAACGGCGGCGCACCGGGTTCGGGTGCCGCGTAGAAGGTGCCGACGAGCGGAGCCCGTACGGTGATCCCGGTCTCCTTCTCCCCGGCCGGCTCCGGTTCCCCGCGTGCCACGGCCTGCTCCGGTTGCGCGACGGCGCCGACGGGCGCCGCGTTCCAGTCGACCTCGATGCTGGCCTGCCCGAGCCTGACCGCCAGCCGGCTGGGCCGGACGCCCGCGGCGGACGCCACTTGAGCGACGCTGCGCACCAGTGCGTCCAGCGCCGCGGTCGCCTCCGTCTCCGCCGGGGCGAGGTCCGGGGGTGGGCCGGCCGGGGCGTCCGCCCGGGGCTCTGTCTGAGGAATGGTCACAACACTGCCTCCTTCACTGACCGGTTGGCCGCGCCGTCCATGGCCTCCGCCGAGCCGAAAGCACGGAAGCGCCGCCTCCTGGCGGCTCGCACCTCACCGTCCGGGCAGGACCGCAGCCGTCCGAGCGCCGCGAGCACCGCGTCGCGCACGGTGGCGCTCGCCGCGACGGGGTCGGTGTGCGCGCCGCCCTCGGGCTCGGGGACGACACCGTCGACGACGCCCCTCTCCAGCAGCGGCCTCGCGGTGAGGCACAGCGCCGAGACGGCCTCGGACACGCCGTCCGGTGTCTTCCAGAGGATCGCCGCGCACCCTTCCGGAGAGATCACCGAGTACGTGGCGTTCTCGCACATCAGCACGATGTTGGCGACGCCCAGGGCCAGCGCGCCCCCGCTGCCGCCCTCCCCGGTGACGACCGAGACCACGGGCACCGGCAGGGACGCCATGGTGTGCAGGCACTCCGCGATGGCGTTCGACTGGCCCTGCTCCTCGGCGGCCAGTCCGGGGTAGGCGCCGGGGGTGTCGATCAGCGTGACGACGGGGACGCCCAGCTTCCCGGCGAGCCGCATCAGCCGCCGCGCCTTGCGGTAGCCGGCCGGGGTCGGCATCCCGAAGTTGCGCCTGACCAGCTCCGGCGTGGTGTGCCCCTTCTGGTGGGCGAGCAGCATGACCGGCTGCTCGTCCAGGAACGCGAGCCCGCCGACCACCGCCGGGCACTCCTCCCCGGCACGGTCGCCCCGCAGTTCGACGAAGCCGTCGGTCCACTGGCCGATGTGCTCCAGCGCCGTGGGCCGGTCCGCGTGCCGGGCCAGGCGTACCACCTCTCCGGCCGGCCGGTCGGGCACCAGCGCGGACTGCCGCAGCACCGGGTCGGTGCCGGCGGCGGGCGCGCCCCCGTCCGCGCCGCGGTCGCCGGACCGCCCGGCTCCGCGCCGCGCTGCCGCCGCGACGCGCAGCAGCCGGCCCAGGGTGTCGCGCAGTTCCTTCCTGCCCCGGACGGCGTCCACCAGGCCGTGTTCCAGCAGGAACTCCGCCGTCTGGAAGCCCTTGGGCAGCTCCGCCTTGATCGTCTGTCCGATGACCCGCGCGCCCGCGAAGCCCATACGGGCGCCGGGCTCCGCCAGGATCACGTCCGAGAGCGTCGCGAAGGACGCCGACACTCCCCCGTAGGTGGGGTCGGTCACCAACGTCACGGTCAGCAGCCCCGCCTCGTCGAGGGCGGCCATCGCGCTGCTGGTCTTGGCCATCTGCATCAGCGAGAGGGCGCCCTCCTGCATGCGGGCGCCGCCGGAGGCGGTGACCAGGAGCAGCGGGACCCGCTGGGCCAGCGCCGTCTCGGCCGCCACCGTCACCGCCTCCCCGGCCGCCGTGCCGAGGCTGCCGCCCAGGAACCGGAAGTCCATGACGGCGGCCACCAGCCGCTCCCCGCAGACCGTCCCGGACACCACCCGCACCGCTTCCCGCAGTCCGGTGGCGGCCCTGGCCTCTTCCAGCCGCTGGGCGTAGGGGCGGGTGTCGGTGAAGCGCAGCGGGTCGTGCACCGTGGGGCCGACGGGCACCGGGCGGACCGAGCCCGCGTCCAGCAGCTGGCGGATGCGTTCCTCGGCGGTGAGTCTGCTGTGCGCGCCGCAGTCCGGGCAGACCCCCAGGAGACGGTCGTAGCGTTTGCGGTAGATCAGTGTCCGGCAGCCGGGGCAGGCGACGAAGTCGCCCGCCTCCCGCTCCTGCCGCGGTGCTCTGTGCGACGGCTTGGTCATCATGCGCTCCGTGGGTCGGCCGTGGATTCCTCCGTGTACGCCGCGTCGACCGTGTACACACCGAACGGACGCGCCATCCCGGTGTCCCGGTAGGGGCGGAGCGGTGCCGTCTGGCCCTTGTGCTGGGCACCCTGCTCCCAGCGGTCGAAGTCCTCGCGGCTCGCCCAGCGGCTGATCACCAGGAACTGCCGGGAGTCGTGGTCGGAGCGCAGCAGTTCGTTGCCGAGCAGTCCCGGCACTCCCGCCATCCGACTGCTGACCTCGTGGTAGGCGGCCCGGATGCCCGCCTCGTCCTCGGTGGAGTGGTAGAGCAGCACCCTCACTTCCCCCTTCATCGCTCACCCCCCGTGCGCGAGCACCCGCACGTCCCCGGTGCCGGTGGCCTCCGCCACCAGGTCCAGGAAGGTGATCGAGCCGCCGGAGCGGAAGGGGTGCAGCCGCTGACGGTGCTCCAGGTGTCCGGGGCTGTTCTCGAACTCGCGGAACTCCCGCTCGCTCGTCCACTCGCTGACGATGTAGAAGACGTCGCTCTCCTCGGTGCTGCGCGCCAGCGAGTGCCCCCGGTTGGCGGGGTGTCCCGTGACCGCGGGGGCGTTGTCGGCCCAGGCCTTGACGAAGTCGTCGGCCATACCGGGCTTCACCGTCATGGTCAGCAGGACGCGGAAGGGCGCGGCGCTCACGAGATGCCCCCGTCCACGTACACGACGGACCCCGTCACATACCGGGACAGGTCGCTGGCGAGCCACAGCACCGCGCCGGCCACCTCCTCGGGCTTGCCGAGCCGGCCCAGCGCGGTCTTCGGCTCGTAGCGGGAGAGCATCGTCGCCCGCTGCTCCTCGGGCATCTCCCACAGGGCCTCGGTCTCGATCACGCCGAGCGCGAGCACGTTGAACCGCCAGCCCTTGTGGCCGAACTCCTTGGCCAGCGAACGGCTCAGACCGCGCAGCGCCGCCTTGGTGGCGGTGTAGTGCGAGCGCAGCGGGATGCCGACCTCGGACGACTTCGAGCCGATGCTGATGACCGAGGCGTCGTCGCCCAGCAGCGGGAGCGACTTCTGGATCACCAGGTGGGCGGCGGTGAGGTTGGTGCTGATGATGCGGTCCCAGTCCGCCGGCTCCAGCTTCTCGTAGGGCACGTGGGTGATCGTGCCCGCGTTGTTGACGACCAGGTCGAGCCGCCCGTACGCCCGCTCCGCCTCGGCCAGCAGGGTCGCCGGGCCCTCGGGCTCCGACAGGTCGGCGCGGATGACGTGGTGCTGGCCGCCGGTCTCCTTCAACTCGCGGCGCAGGGACTCGACATGGTCGCTCTCCTGCCGGTAGCAGGTGATCACGTCCATCCCCGCGCGGGCGAGTTCCAGGACGATGCCGCGGCCGACGCCTCGGGTTCCTCCGGTGACCAGTGCCTTCTTGCCTTCGACGTTCATCTCCACAACGGACCTCCTCAAGGTCGTATCAGGTAGGGGGGACGGGGGTGCGGCGGGCGCGCGGCGGCCGGCGGGTCACAGCCGCGTGCCGACGGCCACGCAGTTCACGGCGAGGGCCGCGGTCAGCAGCCAGGTGCGGAGCTGGTTCCACACGCCCCAGGACCTGCGCGGGTCCCGCAGGCCGAAGTCCGGCGGGAGCCGCTGCGGGTCGAGGGACTGCACCCACTTGTTGACCGGTACGTTCTTGACCACCGACACGGTGAGGGTGGCCAGCGCGAGCAGCGCCGCCAGACCGTGCAGCAGCCGCAGCGGAAGGGTGTTCTCCGCCACGGCCAGCGCCCCGGCGCCCAGCAGGGTGGCGACGATGCACAGGGGCATGAACGGGTCGTAGCGCGTCGAGTAGAAGGCGTGGGCGTGGACGTACCGGTCCGGTGGCAGCTGTCTCAGATAGGCGAAGCCCCCCAGCTGCGTGTTCATCATCACTCCGGCGCCCAGCCCGTTGGCGAGCAGCACGAAGGGAAGGACGACGGTTTCCATGGCCGCACCGCTAGCCCGCGCTGGAGAGCCGGGCGGCCCTCGCCTCGACCCGCTCCTTGATGTGCTGCATCTGGATACGCGAGTTCGTGTTGAGGCGCTCGGTCATGGCGGCCAGGGACACCGGCGCCTGGGGCTTCATCTCGTAGTCCTGGACCCAGCGCAGCCGGACGCCCTCGTCCTCCTGCGTGTACTCCCAGAACAGCGACATGTACTTGAACGGGCCCGTCTCGACCCGCTTGGAGTGGGTGGTGCGCTCCGCCTCGTTGACCGTGCGGTCGGAGATCCAGCTCCACTGGTTCCCGTCCTCGTCGGGGTGGAGCGTCAGCCGGAAGCGGATGGTGTCCGGGGCGAGCCGCTCGACGATCTCCGCGCGGGCGTACTCGGTGAACAGCCGCGGCCAGGACTCCACATCGTTCGTCATCTCCCAGACGAGGTCCATCGGGGCGTCGATGACGATGGAGTTGTCGGTGTGTCCGGACATGGTCAGGCCTCCGCACTCTCGCTGATCCGGTCGTTGACGAAATCCAGGAAGTCCCGAGGCGTCTTCATGGTGCCCACGGCGTCGTCGGGCAGATCGACCTCGTACTCCCGCTGGACCCGGCCGATCAGGTCGAGCAGGGCCAGCGAGTCGAAGCCGAGGTCGGCCAGTTCGACGTCGAGCCCCTCCTCGGTGATGTCCTTGAGGTAGTCCTCGTCGTTGGCCACCGCCGTGAGACGTTGCAGGTCCTGGAGCGTGAACGCGGCCATGCGTGTCCTCCTTCGTGTGTGAGTGGGTTGGCGCGCCGGGCGCCGGCTCAGGTGTCGGTCCGGCCGAGGACGACCGCGGCGTTGAAGCCGCCGTAACCCCGGGCGACGACGAGGGCCGTGCGCAGTTCGGCGTCGCGGGGTGTGTCCCGGACGAGATCGATGCCGCCGACGGGGCGGGTGACGCCGGGCGTGTGCGGGATCACGCCGTCGCGCAGGCTCAGCAGCGCGGTGGCGATGTCGAGGGGGGCGCCGCCGCCGTAGAGGCGGCCGCTGAGCACCTTGGGGGCGGTGACCGGCACTTGGCCGGGGCCGAACACCTCGGCGAGCGCGTCGGCCTCCACCCGGTCCCGCCGCGGGTCGCCCACCGCGTCGGCGAACACGACGTCGATGCCGGAGGGCGCCAGCCGCGCGTCGTCCAGGGCCTTGCGCAGCGTGCGCGGCAACGTCGTGGGCCGGCCGGGGAGTTCGAAGCCGGAGGCGTAGCCGAGCACGCGGCCGTAGCCTCGGCCCTTCCGCCGGGCGTCCGCGGCCCGCTCGGCGATCAGGACGGCGCCGCCCTCGCCGGGAACGTAGCCGCTCGCGCGCTGGTCGAAGGGCAGGTAGGCGCGCTCCGGCTCCGCGACCCGGGACAGCAGCCCCGTCGACAGCTGGGCGACCAGTCCGTACGGGCACAGCGAGGCGTCGGTACCGCCGGTGACCACCAGCCGGGACTCGCCGCGCAGAAGACGGCGGGCCTGCCCTATCGCGTCCAGCCCGCCGGCCTGTTCGGCGCTGATGACACCGCACGGGCCGCGCATGCCGTGGCGGATCGAGATCTGCCCGGTGGTCGCCGCGTAGAACCAGGCGATGGACTGGTAGGCGCCCACCCAGGCGGGCCCCTGCCCGTAGAGCCGCTCCATCTCGTGCTGGCCGAACTCGGTGCCGCCGGAGGAGCTGGAGGTCACCACCGCCATCTCGAACTCGGGGAGAGCGGCCGGATCGATCCGGGCGTCGGCCAGGGCCCTCTCCGCCCCGTAGAGGGCGAGGTGGGTCCAGTGGTCGGTCTGCGGTATCAGCCGCCGGGGGACCTGCTCCCGCGCGGTGAAGTCCCGTACCTCGCCGCCCAGGGTGACGGGGTAGGAGGAGGGGTCGAAGCGGCTGATCCGGCCGATCCCGCTCTTTCCCGCGAGCAGCGCCGTCCAGTGCTCCTCGGCGCTCATGCCGGTGGCCGCCACGACGCCCAGTCCGGTGATGACCATGTCCGTCGCCGCGCCCGCCTGGGTGTCCACAGGGTTCATCGCGGGGCTCCCTCCGGTTTGCGGATCACCATGGCGCTCTGGAAGCCGCCGAACCCGCTGCCGACGCTGAGCACGGCGTCCACCGCGTGCTCCCGGGCCTGGCGCGGCACGTAGTCGAGGTCGCACTCGGGGTCGGCGTGGTACAGGTTGGCGGTCGGCGGCACCACCTGGCGGTCGAGCACCAGCGCGCAGGCCGCGACCTCGATGGAGCCGATCGCGCCCAGGGAGTGCCCCACCATCGACTTGATGGAGCTGACGGGGACCTCGTAGGCGCGCTGTTTCAGGCTCGCCTTGAACGCGGCGGTCTCGTGCCGGTCGTTCTGCTTGGTGCCGGAGCCGTGCGCGTTGATGTAGTCGATGTCCTCGGGGTTCATCCGGGCCTTGCCCAGCGAGACCCGGATGGCCTCGGCCATCTCCCGCCCGTCGGCCTTGAGTCCGGTCATGTGGAAGGCGTTGCTGCGGCCCGCGAAGCCCGCGATCTCCCCGTAGACGCGCGCGCCCCTGGCCCGGGCCGCGGCGTACTCCTCGATCACCATGACGGCGGCTCCCTCACCGAGGACGAAGCCCCGGCGCCGCGCGTCGAACGGTCTCGACGCGTGCTCGGGATCGTCGTTGTCCGGTGACGTCGCCTTGATCGCGTCGAAGCAGGCGGAGGTGATGGGGGACAGCGGCGCGTCCGTCGCCCCCGCGAAGACCACCTCGGCGGAGCCCTCCACGACGAGCTGGGCGCCGTGCCCCACCGCGTCGAGCCCCGAGGTGCAGCCGGTCGACGTGAGCGACACCGGGCCCTCCGCCCCGACGCGTCTGGCGACCTCCACGACGAGCGTGCTCGGCACCATCTGCTCGTACAGGTGCGGCACCCCGTAGGTGTGGTCGACCAGCCAGCGCCTGCCGCCGTCGGACAGCACGCGGTACTCCTCCTCCAGGCTCATCGTGCAGCCCACGGCGCTGCCGATGCTGACCCCCAGGTCGCCGGGGTCGAGGGAGCCGAGGTCCAGACCGCTGTCCGCGGCCGCTTCCGACGCGCACACCACCGCGAACTGCGCGGCCCGGTCCATCCGGCGTATCTCCTGATATCCCAGCCCGGCCGCCAGCGGATCGAAGTCCACTTCGGCGGCTATGCGGGAGCGGAATCCCTCCGGGTCGAACAGGGAGATCCGTCTGGTCATGCTGCGTCCCGAGACCAGGACGTTCCAGAAATTCTCCCGGCCGACGCCTCCCGGGGCGACCACGCCGATGCCGGTGATGACGGCGCGCCGGCTCATGCGACGCACCAGCCCGGTGAACCGTGGGGCCCGGTCACAGTTCCCGCCCGCCTTCGGCGGTCCAGATGTAGAACGGGTTGGCCATGGCGTCCTTCGGCTCCTTCCAATTCGGGTCGTAGGGCGCCACGAACTGGGTGAGCTTGGTGCTGACGTCCGAATAGAGCGGGTGCTGCCGTGCCTTGTACAGGTCGGGCGTGATGTCGTCGTCCGCCTCGACCAGGTGGAAGTACAGGTCGTGGAAAGCGAAGAGCGTCCGCCGCGACACTCCCACCATGTGCGGAAGCTCGGTGGCGTCCGAGTGGGCGAACGTCTCGGCGATACCGGCGGTATCCCTGGCGTCCTGCAGGCGGGCGACGATGAGTGTCCTGTGCACGGCTGTCCCCTTCGGCTGACTGAATCTTCGAAAGGGACGGTCGCAGCCGCTGACGGAGCGTCGCTCGACCGGCACTAAATGGCGGGCTGAGGCAAGGGGGAGGCGGGCCGCGGGGACGGGATTCGGCCAACGTTCGGCCAACAAGGCGCATGACCGGGTCCGCCGGGAACCGAACCGGTGGGCGACTCGTAACCCTCTCTGTCGGCCCTTCCTCGGGGCTATGACTCTTCAGAGGTTGTATGCAGACGCCGCATTCTTCCCGGCACTCGCAGAGCCCTCATCAAGATCACCGATTACGGACGACAGTTCGTCCGCGCGGTACACCTAAGGGTGGAATAGAGATTTTCACGCGTTTTTCATCTGGAACCGCGAACGCGGGTCCCGCGCACGGGTCCGAACCCCTTCGACCGCACCCCGCTCTCTGGGCCGGCGGCCGCTCCGGGCGCGGCGGCCCGGTGCCCGGCACCGGGCCGCGACCGCGTTCCCGAGGACCGTTTCGTGACCGGACGTCCCGCAGCCGCACGCCTCTCACCAGCGACGATCCGCCCTCTGGCGAGGCCAAGCGGGCTTCCGGCGCCCGTCGGCCGTCCCCGGACGCGGGCGAAGAGGACGCCGTCGAGGGCCCCGCCGCGGCGCAGGAGCGGCCTTTGCAGCAGCCGCGGAACCGTCACGAGTAGCCATCGCCAGAACAAGTGAAAGAATTCACTTAAGTCCCGCGAGTTGCTCGGTTATCGCTCCGGTTGCCCCTCTCACCCCCTCCGGCCTGCGGCTCGATCGATACCCGAAATACAGTCGAGATTCGTGCGAACCGATGTCGTAAACCTTGCGAGCGACCCACTCCACACCTTAGGGTCGTGAAGCACTAAGTCGGGGGACGCGGAACGGGGTGAGAAGAGCATGCGGTTGCCTTCACGGCCGCGACCGAGGCCGGGACAGCCCGCTCTAACATATGAATTTCAGTCACCGACCCGCCAAGCGGGAGCAGCACATTGACTGAGCACTCCCCCCTGCACCGACCGAACCCACCGGCAACACCCTCGCCGAGACCACCCGGGTCTCCCGGTTTCTCGCGGTGGCGGATTACTCCACGACCACAGGCCCCGCGCACCCGTCGCCCCCGCGACGGGACAAGAAACCAGCAAAGACATCTGATTGCGACGTGGAACGCCTCTTCCAACTGGCGCGATGAAGCAGCCGTGCCGGGCCGGAGCAGTGCGCCCTGCCACCTCCACGCCGTGAGCGCTGTGACCGCTCAAGGCCGGACCAGTCACGTCCGGCCGAGCATTGCTCGTGATCTACGAACATCTTGAAGGGGCTGACCGCCCCTTTTCCAGAAGAGGTTCTCATCCACAAGGGGGATTCACGATGCGATTCACACTTCTCGGCTCTGTAGAAGCGATCAACGGTGACCATTTCTGTACACCGTCGGCTCCAAAAGTGCGGCAAGTACTGGCGCTTCTGCTCCTGCGCGCCAGCCGCCTGGTTCGCGTGGATTCGGTCATCGAGGAGCTCTGGTGTGATTCACCGCCGAAGAGCGCGATGACCACCGCGCAGACCTACATCTACCACCTCCGAAAAATGCTCGAACGGGAGGGGGTGGCGGAACACGGGGACGAAATTCTCCAGACCCAGCCGTTCGGCTATCTCCTGAAGCTCGACCCGCAGACCATCGACGCCTGGTCCTTCGAGAAGCTCGCCGCCGAGGGGCAGGCCGAGCTGAAGGCGGGCCGGCCGGAGCAGGCCGCCGCCAAGCTGGCCCAGGCCCTGAAGCTGTGGACGGGCCCGCCGCTGGGGAACGTCGACTGCGGCCCCGTGCTGAGCGCGTACGCCGTGCAACTGGAGGAGCAGCGCCTCCAGGTGCTGCAACAACGCATCGAGGCGGAGCTCCAGCTCGGCAGAGAAGGCGAGCTGGTCGGAGAACTCAGGCGCCTCGTCGCCGAGAACCCGCTCAACGAGTGGTTCCACGGCCGGCTCATCCGGGCACTCCAGGCAATGGGGCGACGCAACGAGGCCCTCCAGGTCTACCAGAAACTACGGGTGACACTGAGCGACGAGATCGGTTTAAGCCCGTCGGTGGAGCTTCAGCGCATACACCAGGGACTCCTGACGGACGACAAGGTCCTGCCCTGAACCTCCAGCAGATAAGAACACCTGAACAGTACAGTGCTCACCGTACCTGAACAGCGTTCGACGCTCAAGGGGTCCTCCCATGTATCCTCGGCGCATGGCCAGGACGGACCACCGGGACAACGCAGCTGACGGCGCTGACTCTCTCACTCCGCCCTGGGAGCAGCGGCGTCTCGCCAAACGCCCTGCTCCCAAGCGGAAACCCCTCACGCTCCAGACGATCATCGATGGCGCCCTCGCCGTGCTGGACCGGGAAGGGCTCGAAGTCCTGAGCATGCGGAAGGTGGCCGCCGAGGTGGGCGTCGCCGTCTCCGCTCTCTACGCGCACGTCCGCGACAAGGACGAGCTGCTCCAGGTCATGTACGAGCACGTCTACACGCGGTTCAGCGTGCCCGACCCGGACCCGGACAACTGGCAGGAGCAGGTCAGGGAGTTGGCCCGGCAGCTGCGCCGGCTGCTGCTCTCGCACCGCGACATGGCCCGGATCTCCATGGGGCGCTTCCCGGCGGGACCCAACCTGGTCGTCCAACTGGAGCGCATGCTCGCGCTGTTCCTGGCCGCGGGGCTGCCCGCGCCGATCGCCACCAAGGCGGGCGACATGCTGTCGCTGCTCGTCGAAGGCGTCGTGCTGGAGACGGACATGTGGCACGAGCGGGGCATCGACGACGAGTCCGACGAGGAGATCCGCACCTACTTCGCGGAGCTGCCCAAGGAGAGGTTCCCCAAGCTCTCCGAACACGGTCCGGCGATGTTCGCCGACTCCCCCGAGTCCCGCTTCGAGGTCTTCCTCGACGTCTTCATCAGCGGCCTGGCCTCCTACCGGCAGTCGGGCTCGGTGCCGTCCCAGCAGTGATACCGGGCGGTGCGGCAGCCGCCCCTCTCCCACCACCGCCGACGTCTCCCCGCCCGCCCCGGCGGGCTCTGCCGAGGGCCGGTCGTCCATTGAGCCGTCCTCAAGCCCCCACCGGCAAGGTGAAGCGCCGGAGAGGCACTGGACGCCGCCGTGCCGGCACGGGCGGCCGGAGACGAGGAGAGTGGTGCTCACATGAACGCAGAGAGGCAGAAGGTATCGGCCTCCGACATCGAACCGAACCGCCGGCGCGGCGGTGACCTCCGTCTGACGCTGGGGCCCAGGACGGTCGGATCGACGTCCGGCTTCGGCGGGTTCCTCCGGCTCCGGCCCGGTGAGGTGATCACCGAGCACTACCACCCGTACTCCGAGGAGTTCCTCCACGTCACCGCGGGAGACATGGAGATGAGCCTGGACGGGGAGAAGGTGGCGCTGCGGGCGGGCGACTCCCTGATGGTGCCGATCGGGGTCCGGCACCGCCTGGTCAACACCGGCACCACGGAAGCGAGCGCGGTCTTCCACCTCTCCCCGCTGGCGCCCCGCCCCGAGCTGGGGCACGTGGACACCGAGCAGCCGGTCGACTCCGCCCAGCCGCACATCCCGGTGGGCGAGGCGCCAGGGAACAACTGACGCCCCCGTGCGTGGTGCGGCCCGCTACGCGGTCGCCGGGGCGTGGGCCGCCGCGGCGCGGGCCGCCGACGGGAGGTCGCCGCCGGTCTTCCGGGAGTAGTGGTCGATCTTGTAGTCGAGGACCTCGAGGGTGTCGCGCAGCTCCGCGATCCGTTCGAGCACGTCCCGCCGCGTCTCCTCCAGCAGGGCCTGGCGCTCGGGGAAGGTCCTCTCGCCCTCGCGGACCAGTTCGGCGTAGCGCACCATGTCCGCGACGGTCATACCGGTACGCCGCAGCTTGCCGACCAGGTCCAGCCAGTCCAGGTCGCGGTTGCTGAAGCGGCGCTGGCCCGTGTGGGACCTGTCCACGTGCGGCATCAGGCCGATCCGCTCGTACCAGCGCAGGGTGTGCGCGCTCAGCCCGGTGGTCGCGGCCACCTCGCTGATGGTGTAGCGGTCCTGTCCGTCCGGCCGCGGGTGCCGCCCGCCGGGCTCGGCGCACGGTGCGGGCCGCGGTGCGGGGCCCGCGGCGCGCGGGCTCTCGGTCGCGGTCGTCTCGTTAGCGGTCGTCTCGGTCACGGTCACAAGTGAACGCTACGGAGTTGGAGCGCACTCCAAGCAAGGGCAAAGGGAGGTCAAAATCCGCGTGGGAGAGCGGCCGTTAGGCTCGACGTCATGGACAGCCTGCGGATGATCGAGACCTGGCCGGTGCCGACAGCGGCGGCGGCCGTCGTACGCGCGGACGGCACCGTGGCCGGGGCGCACGGCCCGGCCGCACAGCGCTTCGCGCTGGCCTCCGTCACCAAGCTGCTGACCGCGTACGCCGCGCTGATGGCGCTGGAGGAGGGCGCCGTCGAGCTGGACGAGCCCGCCGGACCCGAGGGCTCGACGGTGCGGCACCTGCTGGCGCACACCTCCGGGCTCGCCTTCGACGAGCAGCGGGCGATGGCCGCGCCCGGCACCCGGCGGATCTACTCCAACGCGGGGTTCGAGACGCTGGCCGACCACCTGGCCGAGGCGACCGGGATGCCCCTCGCGCAGTATCTGCGCGAGGGCGTGCTCGATCCGCTGGGAATGGCGTCCACCCAGCTGGCCGGCTCGGCCGCCAAGGACGCCGTCTCCACCTGCGAGGACCTGATGCGGTTCGCCGCCGAACTGCAGTCCCCCACCCTGCTGCACCCCTCGACGGTGCGGGAGGCCACCTCGGTGGTCTTCCCCGGCCTGACCGGGGTGCTGCCCGGGTACGGGCACCAGAAGCCGAACGACTGGGGGCTGGGCTTCGAGATCCGCGGTGGCAAGTCCCCGCACTGGACGGGTGCCTCCTCCTCGCCGCGCACGTTCGGCCACTTCGGGCAGTCGGGGACGTTCCTGTGGGTCGACCCGGAGGCGGGGGCCGCCTGCGTGGCGCTCACCGACCGCGCCTTCGGGCAGTGGGCGATCGAGGCGTGGACCCCGTTCACGGACGCGGTGCTGGCCGACCTGCGGGGCTGACCCCGCCCCCCGCCCCGACGGCGGCCGGGCCCGGCCGCGTCAGCCGTAGGCGGGCTCGGCGTGCATCTCCCACATCAGCAGCTCGGCACCGTCCTGGGCGGCGCTCAGCACCAGGCCGGAGGTGTCGGTCAGGCGTGCCGCGTCGCCCTCGCCCAGTGCCGTGCCCTCCAGCAGCACCCGGCCGCGCACCACGTGGAGGTAGACGAAGGCCGCGTCGGGCACGGCGACGCGCTCCTCGCCGGCCGGCCGCCTCACGTGCAGTACCGCCTCGGTGCCTGGCAGCGCGAAAGGGGTGCGCTCGGCGATGCCGCGCACCACCTCGTAGGAGGGCTCGGTGCCGAACGCGCCGGGGACCAGCCACATCTGGACGAAGCGCAGCTCTCCCGTGCCCGCGTTGCGTTCGCTGTGCCGCACGCCGCTGCCCGCGCCGAGCCGCTGCACGTCCCCGGCGCGCACCACCGTCTCGTGCCCGGCCGAGTCCCGGTGCGCCAGCTCGCCCTCGATCACCCAGGTGACGATCTCGACGTCCCGGTGCGGGTGCTCCGCGAACCCGGCGCCGGGCGCCAGCCGCTCCTCGTTGCAGGCCACCAGCAGTCCGAAGCCGACGTTGTCGGGGTCGTAGAAGCCGGAGAACGAGAAGGCGTGCCGGGTCTCGATCCCGGCCTCCGCGTCGCCGCCCCGGTACCGGTCCCCGGCCCGCCACACCACCTGTGCCATGCGCTCCACGGTAGTCCCGGCCGCGCCCCCTCCGCCGTCCGCGGTCCGCCCCCGCGCCCGCCTGCCGAGTCCGGTAAGGCAGGCTTGTTCCGTGCCCCACGCCACAGACCCACCCCAGCACCCCCATCTGGCCACCCTGCGCCGGCTGGAGCAGTCCTCCGGGAAGCTCGCCGCCGCGGCGATCGCGCGCATGGACGAGCAGCTTCCCTGGTACCGCGCCATGCCGCCGGAGAACCGGTCGTGGATCGGCCTGGTCGCGCAGGCGGGCATCGCGGCCTTCACCGAGTGGTTCCGGCACCCGGAGACCACGCAGGCCATCAGCACCGACGTCTTCGGCACGGCGCCGCGCGAACTGACCCGCGCCATCACCCTGCGGCAGACCGTGGAGATGGTGCGCACCACGATCGAGGTCGTCGAGGCCGCCATCGACGAGGTGGCCGCGCCCGGCGACGAGGCGGTGCTGCGCGAGGCGCTGCTGGTGTACGCGCGGGAGATCGCCTTCGCCACCGCGCAGGTGTACGCGCAGGCCGCCGAGGCGCGCGGCGCCTGGGACGCGCGGCTGGAGTCGCTGGTGGTCAACGCGGTGCTCTCCGGGGAGGCCGACGAGGGCGCCGTCTCCCGGGCCGCCGCGCTGGGCTGGAACTCCCCCGAGCACGTGGCCGTCGTGCTGGGCACCGCGCCCGACGGCGACAGCGAACTGACCGTCGAGGCGATCCGGCGCGCCTCCCGGCAGGCCAAGCTCCAGGTCCTCACCGGGGTGCTCGGCAGTCGGCTGGTGGTGATCGCGGGCGGCTCCGACGACCCGCTCAGGGCCGCCAAGTCGCTCATCGGCCCGTTCGCCGCGGGCCCCGTGGTGGCCGGGCCGGTGGTGGGCGACCTGCTGGCGGCGACCCGCTCGGCGCAGGCGGCGATGGCCGGGCTCAAGGCGTGCGCGGCCTGGCCCGACGCCCCCCGTCCGGTGCTCGCCGACGATCTGCTGCCGGAGCGCGCGATGGCCGGTGACCCGGTGGCGCGGAAGCTGCTGGTGGAGGAGATCTACAGACCGCTCGAGGAGGCCGGATCGGCGCTGCTGGAGACGCTCAGCGTCTATCTGGAGCAGGCGAGTAGCCTGGAGGGGGCCGCGCGGATGCTGTTCGTGCACCCCAACACCGTCCGCTACCGGCTGCGACGTGTGACGGACGTCACCGGCTGGTCCCCGTCCGATGTGCGCTCCGCCTTCACGCTGCGTGTCGCGCTGATCCTGGGGCGTCTCGCCGACGCGGGCGGTCAGCCGTAAGCTGACGGGCGTCTTTTGTGGGGGAGCCACAATTCCCCTCCCCGTTCTTCGTCTCGGTCCCCACCGGCCGAGACCACTGTCCACAGGAGAGAGTGAAAGGGTGCTCGTACTCGTCGCTCCCGGCCAGGGTTCCCAGAAGCCCGGCCTGCTGACCCCCTGGCTGGAACTCCCCGGCGTCGCCGACCGGCTCGCCCAGTGGTCCGCCGCCATCGACCTCGACCTGGTGCACTACGGAACCGAGGCCGACGCCGACGCGATCCGTGACACGGCCGTGGCCCAGCCCCTGCTGGTCGCCACCAGCCTGCTGTCCGCCTTCGAACTGCTGGAGGGCGAGCCCTCCCAGGACGCGCCGGGCAAGGCCGCCCAGGTCGCCGCCTTCGCCGGGCACAGCGTGGGCGAGCTGACCGCCGCCGCGCTGACCGGTGTGCTCACCCCGCTGGAGGCGCTGCGCGTCGTGCGGGCCCGCGGCAAGGCGATGGCCGAGGCCGCCGCCGTCACCGAGACCGGCATGTCGGCCGTGCTGGGCGGCGAGCCCGAGGCGGTCACCGCGCACCTGGCCAAGCTCGGCCTGACGCCGGCCAACATGAACGGCGCCGGCCAGATCGTGGCCGCCGGCACCACCGAGCAGCTGGCGGCGCTGGCCGCGGACAAGCCGGAGAAGGCACGGGTCCTGCCGCTGAAGGTGGCCGGCGCCTTCCACACCGACCACATGGCCCCCGCCCTGCCCGCCATGGAGGCGGCCGTACGGGACGTCACGCCGGGTACCCCGCTCACCCGCTACCTGTCCAACTATGACGGGCAGGTCGTCGACTCCGGTGCCGAGGTCGTCCGCCGTCTGGTGCGGCAGATCTCCGCCCCGGTGCGCTGGGACCTGTGCATGGACACCTTCCAGGAGCTGGGCGTCACCGCCCTCATCGAGCTGTGCCCCGGCGGCACCCTGACCGGGCTGGCCAAGCGCGCCCTGCCCCAGGTGGAGCGGCTGGCGCTCACGTCGCCCGACGACCTCACCGCGGCCCGGGAGCTGTTCGCCGCGCACACATCCGCCTGACCTCCAAGGAGTCCCGAGAAGCATGACCGCGAAGATCAAGCCCGCGCAGGGCTCCCCGTACGCGCGGATTCTCGGCGTCGGCGGATACCGCCCGACCCGGGTGGTGCCGAACGAGGAGATCCTCAAGCACATCGACTCCTCCGACGAGTGGATCCGCTCCCGTTCGGGCATCGCCACCCGGCACTGGGCGGGCCCCGAGGAGACGGTCGCGGAGATGACCCTGGAGGCGGCGGGCAAGGCCGTCGCGAATGCCGGGATCGCCGCTTCCCAGGTGGACGCCGTCATCATCTCCACCGTCTCGCACTTCAAGCAGACCCCGGCCATCGCCACCGAGATCGCCGACCGGATGGGCGCGGGCAAGGCCGCGGCGTTCGACATCAACGCGGGCTGCGCGGGCTTCGGCTACGGCCTCACCCTCGCCAAGGGCCTGATCGTCGAGGGCAGCGCGCGGTACGTGCTGGTGGTCGGCGCCGAGCGGCTGTCCGACCTGACGGACCTGACGGACCGCTCCACGGCGTTCCTGTTCGGCGACGGAGCCGGTGCCGTCATCGTCGGCCCCTCCGACGAGCCGGGCATCGGGCCCTCGGTGTGGGGCTCGGAGGGCGACAAGCGGGACGTCATCACGCAGACGGTGCCCTGGAGCGGCTACCGGGTGGGCGACGTGTCCCAGCTGCCGCTCGGCGAGGACGGTTCGCTGAAGTTCCCGGCGCTGCGCCAGGAGGGCCAGACGGTCTTCCGCTGGGCGGTCTTCGAGATGGCGAAGGTCGCGCAGCAGGCGCTGGACGCCGCCGGGGTCGCGGCCGAGGACCTGGACGTCTTCATCCCCCACCAGGCGAACATGCGGATCATCGACTCGATGGTCAAAACCCTCAAGCTGCCCGAGCACGTCACGGTCGCCCGCGACGTGGAGACCACGGGCAACACCTCGGCTGCCTCCATCCCCCTGGCGATGGAGCGGCTGCTGGCGACGGGGAAGGCGAAGAGCGGGGACACCGCTCTGGTCATCGGCTTCGGGGCGGGTCTCGTCTACGCCGCCACGGTCGTTACCCTCCCCTAGTCACAATCGAGCAGCCCCGTACGACAGGGTCGGGCGCTGCGGACTCACCGCACAACGAAGGAGCGCCGCCATGGCCGCCACGCAGGAAGAGATCGTCTCGGGCCTCGCCGAGATCGTGAACGAGATCGCCGGTATCCCGACCGAGGACGTCAAGCCGGAGAAGTCCTTCACGGACGACCTGGACGTGGACTCGCTCTCGATGGTCGAGGTCGTCGTCGCCGCCGAGGAGAAGTTCGGCGTCAAGATCCCGGACGACGACGTCAAGAACCTCAAGACCGTCGGTGACGCGACCGACTACATCCTCAAGCACCAGAGCTGACACAACCGTTGACGCGTTTGTCGCCACCCGGCCGGGTGGCTCGAACGAGTCCCCCTACCGTGGAGAGAAATCCAGTGAACGCGACCAATGACACCGTGGTCGTCACCGGTATCGGCGCAACCACACCGCTGGGTGGCGACAGCGCATCGACCTGGGATGGGCTCGTGGCGGGGCGCTCCGGCGTCGTCGCACTCGAGGAGGAGTGGGCCGAGGGCCTGCCGGTGCGGATCGCGGCGCGCGCCGCCGTCGAGCCGGGCGAGAGCATCCCCCGCCCCCAGGCCCGCAGGCTGGACCGCTCGGCCCAGTTCGCGCTGATCGCCGCCCGTGAGGCGTGGGCCGACGCGGGCTTCAGCGCCCGCGCCGGTGAGGACCCGACGGTGGCCCCGGACCGGCTGGGCGCCGTGGTGGCCTCCGGCATCGGCGGGGTCACGACCCTGCTGGAGCAGTACGACGTGCTGCGTGAGAAGGGTGTCCGTCGCGTCTCGCCGCACACGGTGCCGATGCTGATGCCCAACAGTCCGTCCGCCAACGTCGGCCTGGAGGTCAACGCGCGGGCCGGTGTGCACACCCCGGTCAGCGCCTGCGCCTCCGGCTCGGAGGCGGTGGGCTACGCGATCGAGATGATCCGCACCGGACGCGCCGACATCGTCGTCGCGGGCGGCACCGAGGCGGCCCTGCACCCCCTGCCGGTGGCCGCTTTCGCCAACATGATGGCGATGTCCAAGAACAACGAGGACCCGCAGGGCGCCTCCCGCCCCTTCGATGTGGACCGCAACGGGTTCGTGCTGGGCGAGGGCTCCGGTGTGATCGTCCTGGAGTCGGCCGAGCACGCCCGCCGCCGGGGTGCCCGCGTCTACGCCGAGGCGGTGGGCCAGGGCATCTCCGCCGACAGCCACGACATCGTGCAGCCCGAGCCCTCGGGCAACGGCATCGCGCACGCGCTGCAGAACCTGATGGCGCGGAACGACCTGGACCCGGCCGAGATCGTGCACATCAACGCGCACGCGACCTCCACGCCGCAGGGCGACCTGGCGGAACTGAAGGCGATGCGCAAGGTCTTCGGCGACGACATGGACCATATGGGGATCTCGGCGACCAAGTCGATGACCGGCCATCTGCTGGGCGGCGCCGGTGGTGTCGAGACGGTGGCCACGCTGCTGGCGCTGCACCACCGCACGGCTCCGCCGACGATCAACATCCACAACCTGGACCCGGAGGCCGACGGCGACATCGTGCGCGACACGGCGCGCGCCCTGCCGGCCGAGGGCCGGATCGCCGCGTTGAACAACTCCTTCGGCTTCGGCGGCCACAACGTGGTGCTGGCCTTCCGCACGGTCTGAGCCCGCCCGGCCGCGTGCCGGGCGCGGTCCGGCCCGGTCCGCTCCTGGGTAAGGGGCGTCCTCCCTTGGAGGGCGCCCCTTACCCGTGCGTCCGCCCGGTCGCTGTCCGGCTCTTACCGTGGGGTCCGGCGGCCCGGCGTCAGGAGGCGCCGCGGGCGTCGCCCCGGCCGTAGTCACTGGCGTCGAAACCGGCGAAGAACGAGGCCGCCGCGTCGTCCCCGCCGTGCCCCTGCGCCTCGGCACGCCGCAGCCGCTCGGCGACCGCCGGGGTGGCGTCCAGCCGGACCCCCGCCGCCTGGGCGGCCCGCGCGATGAGTTCGGCGTCCTTGCGGGCGCCGGAGAGCGGGAAGCTCGCCTCACGGGCGCCCTGGAGGATCAGCCCGGCCTTCGCCTGGAGGTAGGGGCTGTCCAGGGGGCCGCCCGCCACGGCGCCGAGGAAGTCGTCGGGCGCCACGCCGAGCCCCTCGGCCAGTGCGAGGGTCTCCGCCGTGCCGTTGACGAGGGTGAGCACCCAGTTGTTGACCACCAGCTTCAGGCGGCTGGCGGCGCCGGGCTCCTCGCCCAGCCACAGGGTCCTGCTGCCGACTGCGTCCAGCACGGGGGCGAGCCGGGGCCGCACCGACGAGGGGCCGGCGGCCAGTACGGTCAGCTCCCCCGCCTCGGCGGGTGCCCTGGTGCCCAGTACCGGCGCGTCGACCAGGCGCAGCCCGCGCTCCTGGGCGAACCCGGCCAGCGGGACCAGCCCGTCGGGGCCGACCGTGCTGGACTGCATCCACACCGTGCCGCCGGCCAGCCCGGGCGCGGCGGCGCGCATGGCCGCGAGCACGGCGGGTCCGTCGTACAGGACGGTCAGGACGGCGTCGGCGCCGCGCACCGCGTCGGCGGCCTCGTCCGCGACGGTGACGCCGTCGGCGGCCAGCGGTTCGGCCCGGCTCCGGGTGCGGTTCCAGGCGCGGACGTCCAGTCCGGCGGCGGCGAGGTTGCGGGCCATCGCGGCGCCCATCGTGCCGGTGCCGAGCACCGCCACGGAGCCCAGGGGGGCGGTTTCGTCAGACATGCGGGAACGGTAGGGGTTCGAGTGCGCTCCAAGGCAAGCGGCACGCGCGGGCCGGGGCGCCCGGCGGGTCAGACGACCTGGTGCAGCCAGCGGACCGGGGCGCCCTCACCGGCGTAGCGGAACGGTTCCAGTTCGTCGTCCCAGGGCTTGCCGAGCAGCTTGGCGATCTCGGCCTCCAGCTCGCTCTCGCCGCGCCCGGCGCGGGCGACGGCGGCCCGCAGCCGGTCCTCGGGGATGAGGATGTCGCCGTGCATACCGGTGACGGCGTGGAAGATGCCGAGGTCGGGGGTGGAGCTGTAGCGCTCGCCCTCCGCCGTGGGGCACGGCTCGGCCGTCACCTCGAAGCGGAGCAGGTGCCAGCCGCGCAGCGCGGAGGCGAGTTTGGAGGCGGTGCCCGGATCGCCCTGCCAGGAGAACTCGGCACGCCAGGTGCCGGGCGAGGCGGGCTGTCTGATCCAGTCGAGGTTGACGCGGGCACCCAGCACGCCCGCGACGGCCCACTCGACGTGGGGGCACAGGGCGCGGGGCGCCGAGTGGACGTACAGAACTCCACGTGTCGTCACCGGGACCTCCAGTGCGCTCCGAGGGTCGCCACCGGGCGGCCTCGATCACCTATCGGTCACGCGCCGGAAAAGCGCCTGACAATGTGCACCACCGGTCACTTCCCTACCAGCTCCCGAGGTTACGAATAGTAAACACCACCGCGCCCAATTCTCCCCGAAAGGGACAGGATGTGACGCGAGGTAATATTTACCAGTCGCCGTGCCCGCGGGCGCTCCGGCTCCGCCGGCCACGGCACAAGCTACCGCGCGGGCGGCACACGGTGGGTGACGTACCGTCGGGAGGGCACCAGCGAAACAGGGGGTCGGATGCCGGTCAGCCATGAGGCGCAGAACACACGTCCACAGCCCCCCGGTCCGTCCCGGCGTCCCCGCGCCCGCACCGTCGCCATCTGCGCTTTCGTGTTCGCCGTCGTGACCGGGCTGGTGCTCGCCGTGACCCTCGGGGGGTGGCCGAACGGGGGCGACGGGCCGGGTGAGCAGCGCGCCGACGGCTCCTCGCGCCCCCACAAGAAGCCCGCGCCGCGCCGCGTCTGGGACCGTACGCCGGAGTCGCTGGCCGCCGTGGGCGACTCGATCACGCGGGGGTTCGACGCCTGTTCGCTGCTGGCCGACTGCACCCGTGTCTCCTGGGCCACCGGAACGGCGGACAGCGTCAACAGCCTCGCCCGGCGCCTGGTGAGCGACCCCGCGGGCAAGAGCTGGAACTACGCGGTCAGCGGCGCCGTCATGGGCGACCTGCCGGCGCAGATGCGCAAGGCCGCCGCCCGGAAGCCCGACATGGTGACCGTCATGAGCGGCGCCAACGACGCCTGCCGGCCCAGCGTCGCGCGGATGACGCCCGTGGCCGGGTTCCGCGCCGGCTTCCGGGAGGCGCTGCACACCCTGCGCTCCCGGGCGCCCCGGACCCAGGTCTACGTCTCCAGCGTGCCGAACCTCCAGCGGCTGTGGCAGCAGGGCCGGAAGAGCCCGTTCGGGCAGCAGGTGTGGAAGCTGGGCATCTGCCAGTCGATGCTCAAGAACCCCCGGTCCACGGCCCCCGCCGACCAGGAGCGGCGCCGGCAGGTCCAGGAGCGCGTCGTGGCCTACAACACCGTCCTCCGGCAGGAGTGCGCCAAGGACCTGCGCTGCCGGTACGACAACGGCGCGGTCTTCAACTACCGCTTCACCGCGGCGGAGCTGAGCAACTGGGACTGGTTCCACCCCAGCCAGGAGGGCCAGCGCAGCCTCGCCCGGCTCGCCTACGCCCGGATCACCGCCGAGCGCCCCGCCGGATAGCCCGGCGGGGCGCCGTTCAGCGGACCGGTTCCGGCCCGGTGCCGCCCACGCTGCGGCACCCCGGCCCGGAACCGGACGAGCCGGCCGTCAGACGACCTGGAGGGTCACCTCGATGTTGCCGCGGGTGGCGTTGGAGTACGGGCAGACCTGGTGGGCCTTCTCCAGCAGGTCCTTGGCCGTGGCCGCGTCCACGTTCGGGATGGTGGCCTTCAGCGCGACGGTGAGACCGAAGCCGCCCTCCGGGGTGTTGCCGATGCCGACCTCGGCGGTGACGGTCGAGCCGGATATGTCGGCGCCCTCCTTGCGGGCCACGACACCGAGCGCGCCCTGGAAGCAGGCGCTGTAGCCGGCCGCGAAGAGCTGCTCGGGGTTGGTGCCCGCGCCGCTGCCGCCCATCGCCCTGGGCGGGTTGACGACGACGTCGAGCTGGCCGTCGTCGCTGGCCACGCGGCCGTCACGGCCGTTCTCCGCGGTGGCGACGGCGGTGTACTTGACGTCGATGGGCTGGATTGCCATGTGGGGTACCTCCTGTTGATGGCACACCGGGGGAATCGCGCCCGTGTTCCCGTCGGTGCGGTGACCAGCGTATGCGCCCTGCGGGTCCGGTGGGCCGGGAGCCCCGGCCGGTACCGGTGGTCAGGCGCCGAGGGTGACGATCATCTTGCCGACGTTCTCGCCACGGAGCAGGCCCAGGAAGGCGTCCAGGGTGTTCTCGACGCCCTCCACCACCGTCTCCCGGTACTTCAGCTCTCCGGAGCGGACCCAGGCGGAGACCTCCTCCACGAACTGCGGCCGCATGTCCACGTGGTCCATCACCAGCAGCCCCTCCATGCGGAAGCGCTTGGCGATGATCTGCGCCAGGTTGCGCGGGGCCGGGGTCGGCTCGGTGGCGTTGTACTGGGAGATCATTCCGCACACGGCGATCCGGCCGTGGAGGTTCATCGCGGAGATGGCCGCCTCGAGGTGCTCCCCGCCGACGTTGTCGAAGTAGACGTCGATGCCGTCCGGGGCCGCCTCCTTGAGCTGCTCGGCCACCGGGCCGTTCTTGTAGTTGAACGCCGCGTCGAAGCCGTACTCCTTCGTCAGCAGCTCGACCTTCTCGTCGGAGCCCGCGGAGCCGATGACCCGCGAGGCGCCCTTGAGCCGGGCGATCTGGCCGACCTCGCTGCCGACCGCGCCGGCCGCGCCGGAGACGAAGACGGCGTCGCCCGGCTGGAAGCCGGCCACGCGCACCAGGCCCGCGTAGGCGGTCAGGCCCGGCATGCCCAGGACGCCGAGGTAGGTGGACAGGGGGGCCGCGTCGGGGTCGACCTTGGCGGCGCGCTCGGCCGGGAGCGTGGCGTACTCCCGCCAGCCGAGGTCGTGCAGCACGTGGTCACCGGGGGCGAAGCCCTCGGCACGGGAGGCGACGACGACGCCGACAGCGCCGCCGTACATCGGCTCGTTCAGCTTGTACGGCTCGACGTAGGACTTGGCGCTGCTCATCCTGCCGCGCATGTACGGGTCGACGGACAGGTGGATGTTGCGCACCAGGAGCTGACCGTCGGCGGGGGCCGTGACGGGCTCCTCGCGCAGGGCGAAGTCGTCCGGCGTCGGCCAGCCCTGCGGGCGCGCCGTCAGGTGCCAGGCGCGGCCCGTCTCGGGGATCTCCGCGGTGCCGGGGCGGGGGGACTCGGATGAGGTCACGGTGACGCCTTCCTGGTTGTTTCACTTACTGAAACAACCATGCATCTGAATATTTCATGTTGTCAAGCATTGCGCTAAGCTGGTCGTATGGCAGCAGACAGTCGTACCCCCGACGCGCTCACCATCGAGGTCGCCGAACTGATAGGCACGGTGGTGGCGCGCTACCACCAGGAGTACGAACTGGCCGCGGCCGCGCACGCGCTGACCGGCGCCCAGGCCCGGGTGCTCACCCTGCTGGCGCGCCGGCCCACCCCCATGCGGCAGCTCGCACGGCACCTGAAGTGCGAGCCCTCGAACGTGACGGGCATCGTGGACCGGCTGGAGTCGCGCGGCCTCGCCGAGCGGCGGCCCGACCCCGCCGACCGCCGGGTCAAGGTCGCCGCCGCCACCGACGAGGGCCGCGCCACCGCCGCCCGGCTGCGCGGCCACCTCGACTTCGCGGGCGAACCCCTCCAGGGGCTCACCCCGGCCGAGCGCACCCTCCTGCGCGACCTGCTGCGGCGCATGCTGGGCGAGTCCCCCGACGCCGCCGGGGACGGCTGACCGGGCCCGGACGCCGGATCAGGCCGGCCCCAGCTCACCGCGCAGCCGCATGGTGCGCAGGACGAGTTCCAGCTCGAAGCGGCTGTCGGGGTCGTCGATGCCGGAGCCCCACAGCTCGCGGATCTGCCGCAGGCGGTAGCGGACGGTCTGGGGGTGGACGCCCAGCCGCGCCGCCACCTCCGGGGCACCGCCGCGGGTCTCCAGCCAGGCGAGCAGGGTCTCGGCCAGCCGGCGGCTGTGGGCCGGGCCGCAGGCGTCCAGGGGCGCCAGCCGGCGGCGCGCCAGCCCGGCGATCAGTTCCTCGGGCGGCAGCAGGACGAGCGCCTCGGTGTGCTCGGTGCACGAGAGCAGCTCACCGCCCGGCAGCAGGCCGCGCTCCATCAGGGTGACGGCGGTCCGCGCCCAGCGCAGCGACTTGACGGCGTCGGCCAGCGGGACGGGCGGGCCCAGGGCGCCGGCCCAGCCCGCGGTGGAGCGGCGCAGCAGCTCCGTCCTGCCGGGGGCCTCCGGCTCGGGCACGACCATGCGGGGCTGCTCGCACTCCATGTCGAGCAGCACCTCGTCGCCCACGGCGGGCGGGACGGCCGAGCGGGCCGGGCGGACCAGGACGGCGACGGCGACGGTGCGCGGCACCCGCCAGCCGATCCGCGCGGCGCGGTCGGCCAGCAGGTCGGCGCGGTCCCCTCCGCGCGGCGGGTGCTCGGACAGCAGCAGGTCCAGCAGTCTGCGCTGGAGGCGCAGCCGCTCGCCGGCCTGCCGCGCCGCCGCCTCCGCGTAGCCGCGCACCGACTCGGCGACCAGCCCGTCGAGGTACTGGAAGCCGGACTCGGCCAGCTCGTACATGGCGGGCGGCGGGATCTCCATCTGGGTGCCGATCTCGGCGAACCGGCGCCAGGCCAGCCGGATGCCGAGCCGGTAGACGGCCTGGAGCGAGTCGAGGCTGCGCCCCTGGAGGACCTCGCCCCGGCCGAACTCCTGGAAGACCTGCGGCGGCACGTGGGGGGCCTCCAGGCCGGTGGCCAGGTTCTCCACGAAGTGCTCCAGCGCGCGGCGGATGCCGATGAGGGCCATCGGCTCGCCCGACTCGTCCAGCACCAGGGGCAGCCCGGGGTACTCGCGCCGGATGGCGGAGAGGATGTCCTGCGCCAGGACGGGCACCTCCTCCCTCGCCCGCCCGGCGAACTGCCGCACGCGCAGCGGCGGGACGTCCTGCCAGGCCGAGCGGGCCGCGGCGGCCGGCACGGGTCAGTTCC
>NZ_VJOK01000001.1:2265176-2268085 GCF_013302895.1 Streptomyces albus subsp. chlorinus
GCCGGGCCGCCCGAGGACGGCGAGGGCAGCGCGGAGGAGCCCAGCCCGGGGATCTCCTCGGGGGACGAGTGGAAGTGCACCAGCGGCTCGTTGGGCTGCTCGGGGGTCGCGTCGAGTACCGCGACGATGCCGTATCCCGCGCCGACGGCGAGGCCGGCGGCGACCACGCAGGTGAGCGCGGCGGCGAGGAGTCTGTGCATGGCGGAGGCGAACCTCTCTTCGTCGGTGCCGTGAGGGCCGGCCCCGCGTGCCACAAGAGCACGTGGCGGCTCGGTGCGACGGCCCCGCCCCTGGAGCCAACTCCTTGCGTAGTGCTGTGAGTTGCTGAGTGTCGGTGGGCATTGACTCGGTGTCAAGGGACGGCCTACGGTTTCCGGCCCATACGGACCGTCCAGGCGACATCCCGGTAGATCCCGTTCCCGCCGCTCTCCCCGGCGCCTCGGTTCCTCCGGGGTGCGCCCTCCCCTCACCGTGCCGGACGGACCGGCCCGCACGTGCACTTCCCGTCGTAGCGCCGCACCTGCCGCAGGCCCCGCCACCGGGCGCGGGTCGAGACCACCCCGGAGTGCCCCCTCATGCGCCGTACCGCATCGCCCTACGCCCTCGTCCTGCTGGGCCTCGGCGTCTTCCTGCTCGTGCTCGCCCCGATGCTCGCCTGGTACGTCGAACCACGGGCCGAGCGCACCCCGACCGACGTGAACATCACCTCGGTGTTCACGGGCCGGGGCACATACTTCGACCAGCAGGAACTCAAGGAGAAGAGCGGCCAGAAGCTCACCGTCACCCGGCGCGTCCTGGGCGACGTCGCGGCCGGTGAGAGGACCGGACGCGCCGTGTGGCAGGTCTCGCAGACCATCGACAACCCCAAGACGCGCAAGCTGGACGACCCGCGCAAGTCCTTCCAGTGGACCACCGAACGCCTGGTGACCGACCGGAAGACCAACCGCCCGGTGAACTGCTGCGCGGCGCGGCCCAGGAACATCGCGGGCGAGGCCTATCTGAAGTGGCCGTTCGACGTGGAGAAGCGCGACTACTCCTGGTGGGACTCCAGCCTGGGCGCCACCGTCCCGCTGCACTACAAGGGCAGGGCGAAGGTGCACGGCCACGAGGGGCTGCGCTTCTCCGGCACGGTGCCGCCCACCCGGGCGGGCACCCGGCAGGTGCCAGGGGTGCTGGTGGACCGGCCCCGGAGCGGCCAGGTCAACGCGGAGGAGTGGTACTCCAACGCGGGCCTGGACTTCATCGTGGACCAGCGCACCGGGCGCATCCTGTACGCGGCCACCGGCCCGAAGATGGTGCTGCGCGCGCCCGGCGGAAAGACCGACAAGGTGACGCTGCTGGAGAGCGACAAGCTGGAGTTCACCGACAGGACCCAGCGGGAGGCCGTGGCACTGGCCGAGGACGACAACGCGCGGCTGCGCACCGTCGGCACCACGGCACCCGTCGGCGCGGTCTCGGCGGGCGGAGTGTGCGCGGCGGCGGGAGCCGTGCTGGTCGCCAGGGGGCGCCGGCCCAAGAGCGCGGCCGGTGCGGAGGGTTGAACTCCGGGCCGAGCGCGAAGTGATGAACCGCCGACCCGGTTCCCGCGGAAAATTGTCACTTCGGTGAGTAGCCACCCGGGAACGCTGCGGCGAACACTGAGCCTCCGACGTGCACCGCCCCGCACATCCTCCGCGCACGGCCTCCGCAAGCCCTCACCCGTCCCCCGCGACCGACGCACAACTCCCCCACCGCACCGCCCGGGCACCACCCCCGGCAGCGACCGCCGGCGGCACGTGCCGCGCACCCTCCGCACCACCGGCACCACCCCCTCGCACCACCCCGCCGCACCGCCCGGCACCCACGCGCAAGGTTCGTCCTTCCCGCACCCCGAGACGAGTTGGAGCACCGATGCCCCAGCACGTACGACCCTCCCTGGTCCCCCCACACGGTTCGCACGCCGCCCTCGCGCCCTCCCCCACGGGCGAAGGGGGATCCGCCCCGCGCGGACGGCGTCCGGCCGAGCCAGGGTCCCCCCGCCGCATCGTCTTCCTGGCGCGGCGCGACCTGGGCAATCCGGCGGCGGGCGGCTCCGAGCTGCTGATCGACCGGATCGCCGAGGGGCTCACCCACCACGGCCACCAGGTCACCCTGCTGTGCGGCGGCCCGGCCGCCTACCGCGACTACCGCGTCGTGTCGGCGGGCGGCGACGCCGCGCACTTCCTGCGGGCCCCGCGCGCCTTCGCCCGCCAGGTCGGCGGCTGCGACCTGCTGGTCGAGGTCTGCAACGGCATGCCGTACCTGGCGCCCCTGTGGCACAGCGGGCCGACGCTGTGCCTCGTCAACCATGTGCACACCGACCTGTGGGGCATGCGCTATCCGGCGCCCGCGGCGCGGCTGGGACGGCGGCTCGAACACTGGGCGCTGGCCCGCAACCACCGGGGCAACCTCAAGGTCGCCGTCTCCGGTTCGACGGCGCGGGCGCTGACGCGGATCGGGGTGCCCGAGGAGGAGATCCGCATCGTCCACAACGGTGTCGAGGAGCCCGGGCCGCCGCACCCCGAGGCGCCCGAGCCGCTGTTCCTGGCCATGGGGCGGCTGGTGGAGTACAAGCGGGTCGATCTGCTGCTGCGCCTGTGGGAGCGGGTGAGGCCGGTGACCGGGGGCCGGCTGGTCGTCGTCGGTGACGGTCCGGAGCGGCCGGCGCTGGAGGCGATGGCGGGCCCGGACGTCACCTTCACCGGGCGGATCAGCGAGGGCGAGAAGCACCGGCTGCTGTGCCGGGCCTGGCTGCTGCTGCACCCCTCGCTGGTCGAGGGGTGGGGCCTGGTGGTGACGGAGGCCGCGGCGCGGGGCACCCCCGCGCTCGGCTTCGACATCCCCGGGCTGCGCGACTCGGTCGAGGACGGGGTGACCGGGGTGCTGGCGCG
>NZ_VJOK01000001.1:2269394-2274454 GCF_013302895.1 Streptomyces albus subsp. chlorinus
CGGTGGGCGCACACGGTGCGCGGCTTCCGCGAGGTGGCCGCGGAGGCGTACGCCCGCGCCGCCGGCACCCCGCCGCGGCGGCGGCCGGGTCCGGCGGGCCGCGCCGCCGCCGTGGAGCCCGCCGCCATGGAGTCCACCGCCGCGGAGCCCGCTGCCTCCCGCACCGTTCCCGCGGGGCGGTGACGCCCGTGCGCGACCCCTCCCTCAGACGCTCCGTCGCCCTCTTCCGCGCCTTCCTGCGCGAGCAGACCGACCCGGACCACTGCTACGGACTGCTCGCGCGGGACGCGGTGGGGCAGGTGGAGCGGTACACGCCGCTGGCGGGCCGTACCGTCGTCGACGTCGGGGGCGGCAGCGGGCACTTCACCGAGGAGTTCCGCCGCCGGGGCGCGCACTGCTACCTGTTCGAGCCCGATCCGCGTGAGCTGCACGCGGGCGGGCGCCGGCCCGAGGGCGCGGTGCTGGCGGACGGCTACCTGCTGCCGCTGGCCGACGGCGCGGCGGACGTGTGCTTCTCCTCCAACGTGCTGGAGCACGTGGCCGACCCGGTCACGTTCCTGTCCGAGATGGCGCGCGTGACCCGCCCCGGCGGGCTGATCTACGTGGCCTTCACCAACTGGTACTCCCCCTGGGGCGGCCACGAGACCGCCCCCTGGCACTACTTCGGGGCCGCCCGGGCCCGCGCCCGCTACCGGCGGCGCACCGGCCGTGCGGCCAAGCACACACTGGGCGAGAACCTGTTCGCCGTGCATGTCGGCCCCACCCTCCGGCACGTGCGCTCCCGGGACGACGTGGAGATCGTCGTCGCCCGTTCCCGCTACTGGCCGTTCCTCGCGAGCGCCGTGACCCGGGTGCCCGGGCTGCGCGAGTTCGCCACCTGGAACCTCCTCCTCATCCTCCGGCGGTGTCCCACATGACCACGACCGTCCAGGCGCCACCCCGGGCCCCGGCTCCCGCACCCCGGCCCGTTCCCGCCCCGGAACCGCCCCGGAGCCGCCGCTGGCTGTGCGGCTTCTGGGCCCTCGCCCTGGTCGCCTTCCTGGCTCCGTCGCCGGGGAGGATGACGTTCGAGACGAAGCTGGGCGTGGCCGCCGATCCCTGGCGGTTCCTCGGCGACCTGGGACAGCTGTGGCACTCGCGGGGCGGGTTCGGCGGCATCGCCGACCAGTACGCCGGCTACCTCTTCCCCGCGCTGCCCTACTACGGGCTGACCGATCTGCTCCAGGTACCGACCTGGCTGGCCGAACGGCTGTGGATGTCGCTGATCGTCTCGGCCGCGTTCTGGGGCGCGCTGCGGCTGGCCGAGCGGATCGGCGCGGGAACGGGCACCACCCGGCTGCCGGCCGCCGCGGTGTACGCGCTGTGGCCCGCCTTCACCGTCGTGATCGGTTCCACCTCCGCCGCCGCGCTGCCCGGTGCCGTCCTGCCGTGGGTGCTGCTGCCGCTGATGTCGTCCACCTCCACGCCCCGGGTGGCGGCGGCCCGCTCCGCGCTGGCGATCCCCTTCATGGGCGGCGTCAACGCGGCCTCCACGCTGGCGGCGCTGCTGCCCGCCCTGCTGTACCTGGCCACCAGGACGGGACGCCGGCGGCGCACCCTGCTGGCCTGGTGGCTGCCGGGTGTCGTCCTGGCCACCGTCTGGTGGTGGGTGCCGCTGCTCCTGCTGGGCGCGTACGGCGAGGACTTCATGCCGTACGTGGAGGACGCCCGGACGACCACCGGCACCATGTCGGCCACGGAGATGCTGCGTGGCGCGGGCAACTGGACGGCCTACCTCCACTTCGGGGAGCCCTGGCTGCCCGCCGGCTGGACGGTCGCCGCCGGCTCTCTCGCCGTCCTGGGCGGCGCCTTCGCCGCCGCGCTGGGCCTGGCCGGACTGGCACGGCGCGACCTGCCGGAGCGGCGCTGGCTGCTGCTGACCGTGCTGACCGTGACGGGCGTCGTGCTCGCCGGGTACGCGGGCGCGCTGGGGGCGCCGTTCTCCGGGACGGTGCAGGACTGGCTGGACGGCTGGCTGCGCCCGTTCCGCAACATCTACAAGTTCCAGCCGGGACTCGCCCTGGCACTGAGCCTGGGACTGGCCCAGCTGACCGCCGTCGCCGCCCGCACCCGGCGCGCCCGCGCGCTGCCGGGCGGCCGCCCGGTGCTGCTGTGGGTGGCGGCGCTGGCCGTACTGCCCGGACTGTGCCTGCCCTACGTCAACGGGGACATCCTGCAGCCCGGCGCGTTCGAGAAGCTCCCCAAGCACTGGCAGCAGACCGCCGACTGGCTGGAGAAGCACTCCCCGCACACCCGCGCCTATGTCACGCCCGCCACCGCGCACGGCCTCTACACCTGGGGCTCCCCCATCGACCAGCCGCTCGACGTGCTCGCCGAGTCCCCCTGGGCGCAGCGCGACTACGTCCCCTTCGGCACCCCGGGCAACCGCCGGGCGACCGACGCGGTGGAGCAGGCGCTGATGAGCGGCGGCGAGGTGCCGGGGCTGGCCGACTACCTGGCGCGCGCGGGCCTGTACTACGTCGTCGTACGCAACGACCTGGACCCCGACCAGCTCGGTTACGTACCGCCGCAGACCGTCAAGCGCACGCTGGAGGAGTCGGGTTACCAGAAGGCCGCGGCGTTCGGGCCCGAGCTGACGGGAGGGCGCATCCCCGCGGGCACGCCCCTGCAGGTGGCCGGGTTCTACCCGCGCCAGAAGGCCGTGGAGATCTACCGTCCGACCGGGGTGGAGCGCCCCGAACGGGCGGCGCTGGCGCCCGTCTCCGCCACCGCCGAGGTCAGCGGCGGCCCCGAGTCGCTGCTGCCGCTGGCGGCCGACCCGCGGCTCAAGGGCCGGCCCGCGGTGCTGACCGGCGACGCCCATCCCGGGCTCGGCGCCCCCTCCCTCCAGGTCAAGGGAGACGGGCTGCGGCGGGCCGACACCCGCTTCGGGCTGGTCAACACCAACACCTCGTACACCTACACGGCCGGCGAGCGGAACCATCCCGGCAGCCTCCAGCAGCCGGGCGAGCCGCCCAAGCAGATCCTGCCGACCGAGGGCACGAAGCACCAGACGACGTCGGTGCTGCGCGGCGCGACGTCCGTGACCGCCTCCAGCAGCGGCAACTGGCTCTTCCACCTGCCGCAGTACGAGCCGGTCGGCGCCTTCGACGGCAACCCGGACACCGCATGGGCCGAGGGCTCGGCGGGAAAGCCCGAAGGGCAGTGGATCAAGGCGGAGTTCGAGCGCGGGGTGGACGTCCCCGCCACGATCGAGGTGACGCCGCTGCCCGGTGACGCCACCCGCGCGGCACCCACCCGGGTGCGGGTGGAGACCGAGCACGGCAGCCGCTCCAGCATGCTGCGACCCACCGGCGAGCGGCAGAAGGCCGAGGCGCCCCGGGGCACGACCAGGTGGCTGAAGCTGACCCTCACCGACATGCAGACGCCGCGCCCCGGGCTCTCGGGGGCCGGGTTCTCCGAGATCAGTGTGCCCGGCGTCAGCATCACCCGGCTGCTGCGGCTGCCCCGGGACGCCGAGGACGGCGGCGCGGACGGCGAGGTGGTCTCGCTGCACCGGGGCGACGACCCGGGCGGGCTGTCCCCAGCCTCCTCCGAGGCGGGGCTGCACCGCCGGTTCACCGCCGGGACCGGCGGCGAGTACGACGTGCGGGCCCGCGCGCTGCCGGTCCCGGGCGGCCCGCTGGACCGGCTGCTGGACGAGGCCGCGCCCGGCTCCCGCGACCGGATCAGGGCCACCGTGGACTCCACCGCGCGGACCGGCAGGTCGCTCGGTGCCCGCAACCTGGTGGACGGCAATCTGTCCACGGCGTGGATCGCCGGGGACAAGCCGACGATCCGGCTCACATGGCCGGAGAAGAAGGAGATCGACGAGATCGTCCTGGCCCCCGCCGGGGGCATCTCGGCGGCGGCCGAGGAGATCAGGATCAGCTCCCCCGACGGCGCGGCCACGGCCGGGGTGGACAAGAACGGGCAGGCCCGCTTCGAGCCGATCGAGACCGACGAGCTGACGATCACCGTCACGAGGACCAGGCAGCTGACCGTCCACAACCCGCTCGCCGGCCGGCGGCTCCAGCTGCCCGTCGGTCTCAACGAGGTCTATCTGCCCGCGCTGGACGAGTACCGCGTCACCGCGCCCCCCGCCGGCCAGGAGTTCGCACTGCCCTGCGGCAAGGGCCCGATGCTCGCCGTGGACGGCACCCTGCACGCCACCGAGGCGTCCGGAACGGTCCGCGACCTGGTGCTGCGGCGGCCGGTCGAGGTGAGGCTGTGCGCGGGCGAGGCCGAGGACGGCAGCCTCGAACTCGACGCGGGCCCGCACACCGTGGAGGCGGGGGACGCCGGACCGCTGGCGCTCACCGACGTCACGCTGGGCACCGGCGAGGCGGGCGCGGCCCAGGACGCGGACGGCAGCTCCGCCGCCGCCTCCGGACAGCCGTCCGGCCGCAAGAGCGAGGCCCGCGACTGGGCGGGCGACAAGCGCACCGTCGAGGTCGCCGACGGCCCCGCCGCCTACCTCGTCACGCACGAGAACGCCAACAACGGCTGGAAGGCCACGCTGGACGGCAAGGAGCTGCGCCCGCTGCGGCTCGACGGCTGGCAGCAGGGCTTCTTCGTCCCGGCCGGCCGGAGCGGCACCGTCACCCTGGAGTACGAGCCCGCCACCTGGTACCGGGCCGGGCTCGTCGCGGGCGGCCTGGGCGTCGCCGCGCTGCTGGGCCTCGCCTTCGCCGGGACGCGGCGCGGCACACCGCTGGGCGAGGAGGACGCGGTACCGCCGCCCGGGCCGGTCCTGGGCACGGTGGTGCTCACCCTGGTGGTGGCGCTCGTGGCCGGTCCGTTCGCCCTCGTCGTCCCCGCGCTCGCGGCCCTGGCCCGGTTCCGGCCGCGGGTGCTGGTGCCGGTGGCGGGGGCGGCCATGGCGGGTGCCGGGGTGCTCGCCGCCACCGGCGCCGGGGCGGCACCGGCCGACGGACAGGGCGCCTTCGGCCACGCGGCGCAGGCGCTGGCACTGCTGGCACTGGCCGCCGCCCTGGTGACGCTGCCCGCGCGCGAACGGG
>NZ_VJOK01000001.1:2274579-2276152 GCF_013302895.1 Streptomyces albus subsp. chlorinus
GGACCCGTCCCGCGCGGATCGCCGCGGACACCCTGCACCCGGGGGCGCCGGGCAACGGCATGCTCCTCGCCGAGCTGCCGGTGCCCGCCCGTCCCCCGCGCCTGCCGGGCACGCCCGCCCCGTACACCGTCAACGACCAGCTGATGGTGGCCACCTGGCTGATGGCGGCCCGCTGGAACAGGGCCCATGACGCGCCGGTGCGGCCCGTCCGCGTCACCATGCCGGTCGACGACCGGCCCCGCACCGCCGACATGCCCCTCGGCAACGGCACCCGGCTGGTCGAGGTCGCCTTCGGGCCCGAGGAGCGCGAGCTGTACGACACACTGGCGGCTCCCGGTCCGCCCGACCGGCAGGCGGTCGAACGGCTGCTGCGCGCGACGGCCGCCCGCACCCGCGCCCTCAAGTCCCTCGACCGCCCCCAACTGGGTTTCGGCGGCGGCCTGCTGACCACACCCCTGGTGCCCGTCGGGATACGCGCGGCGGGCGTGCGGGCGCTGCGCCGGATGGCCGGACCGTGGGCGTCCACCACCCTGCTCTCCAACATCGGCCGGGTGCCCTACCCGCTCGACTTCGGGGACGCGGGACGCGCCCGCGCGGTGTGGTTCTCCGCCCCGGCGAAGATGCCGCGCGGCCTGTCGGTGACGACCGTCTCCACCGCCGGACGGCTCCAGCTGGCGCTGCGCTGGTCGCACGCGCGGCTGGACGACGGCGCGGGGAGGCGGCTCGGCGCGCTGTTCGCCGAGTCCCTCGCCGCCACCTCCCACGTACCCGGCCCGGCGGCAGGGGAGGGCGGATGAGCGACGGCGCGGCGCCCCGGAGCGGCAGCGCGGCCCCCCGGACCGCGCAGCGGCCCAGCAGCCTCCAGCAGTTGTACGAGGACCCCGCCACCCCGGTCGCCTCGGGTCCCGACCGGGCACGCCGTCAGGCGGCGATCCTGGCCCGCGCCCTGGGGAGCGCACCCGCCACCGTGCTGGACATCGGCTGCGGTGACGGCAGCGCCGCCGCCACCGCCTCGCGCCTGCTGGCCCGGCACCGGATCGTCGGCGTCGACTGGTCGCAGGACGCGCTGCGCCGGGCCGCCGCGCACCTGACGGCCGTACGCGGTGAACTGTCCGAGTCCGGCCTGCCGTTCGCGACGGGCGCGGTGGACGCGGTGCTCTTCTCCGAGGTGATCGAGCACCTGGTGGACCCGGACGCGGCGCTGGACGAGCTGCACCGCGTGCTGCGCCCCGGCGGGCACCTGCTGCTGTCCACCCCGAACCTGGCCGCCTGGTACAACCGGGCACTGCTGCTGATGGGCACCCAGCCGGTCTTCTCCGAGGTGTCCCTGCGCGGCATCCACGGCCGCCCCGGCTCTCAGGTAGTGGGCCACCTGAGGCTGTTCACCGCCAAGGCGCTCCGCTCGATGCTGCCCGCGGCCGGCTTCCGCGTCGTACGGATCACCGGCGCGCCCTACCACGACGTGCCCCGGCCGCTGCGCCCGCTGGACCGCGCCGCCTGCCACGCCCCCTCCCTGGCCTCGATCCTGCTGGTGCACGCCCGCGCGGTGCCGCGCGGCGCTCCTCCCGAGGGG
>NZ_VJOK01000001.1:2276511-2281436 GCF_013302895.1 Streptomyces albus subsp. chlorinus
CCCCACGCCGGGCCGGGGCCGCACGGCAGGCCCGGGCCCCGCGGTGGGCCCGGGCCGCGCGGTGGGCCGCCCGGGGAGGAGGGCAGCTGATGCTCTGGGGCGTCGCGGCGGCGCTGCTGGCCAACCTCCTCTTCAGCGCGGGGTTCGTGATCGAGAAGCGGGCGCTGGACCGGCTGCCTCCCCTGTCCGCCGCCCGCCCGGCGCGGCTCGTGGCGCACCTGCTGCGCAGCCCGCTGTGGATCGCGGGCGCCGCCTCGCTCCTGCTGGGCTTCGCCGCGCAGCTCGCCGTCTACCGCACGCTGCCCCTGGTCGCCGCCCAGGGGCTGTTCGTCACCGGCCTGGTACTGCTCCTGCTGCTGTCGGCGCTCTTCCTGGGCGAGCGCACCAGCGGGCGGGAACGGCAGGGGATGGTGGCCGTCCTGGCAGCACTGCTGATGATCGTCTTCTCGCTGCACGGGACCTCCGAGACGGTCGGCCGGCTCGCGCCCGTCCCGCTGCTGCTCGCCCTCTGCCTGCCGTCGCTGGCGCTGGGCCTCGCCCTGTTCCTGTCCGCGGAGCGCCGCTCCCGGCGACGCCACCGGATGCCGACGGCCGGGGTGCCCTACGGGGTGGCCGTCGGCTTCCTGTACGGGGTCAGCTCGCTGGCCGTCAAGGGCGTCGCCGGGCTGCTCGACCCCGGCGACCCCGGCGGCACCGCGGTGGCGGTGCTGGCCTCCCCGTACCCGTACCTCCTGCTGTTCACCGGCGCGACCGGGCTCGTCCTGTCGCAGACGGCGCTGCAACGGTGCCGCGCGTCCCTGGTGGTGCCGGTGTGCACCACCGTGAACTTCCTCTACGCGACCGTCAGCGGCACCGTCGCCTTCGCCGAACCGCTGCCCGACGAACCGCTCCGGCTCGCCCTGCGGCTGGGCGGCGCGGCGCTCGCGGTCTGCGTCCTGGTGGTCCTGCCCCGGCACGAGGGCGCCGCCGGCCCCCGACAGCCGCCCCCCGACGCGCAGGACACCGCGCCCCGGGCCCTCCCGTCCGCCGGCCGCCCCCGGCCCCGACCCCGCCCTCCGCACACCACCAGGACCCCGAAAGGCCGTGACCATGACCGGTTTCTCCCCCGACGATCCCCTCCTGCGGCTCCTCGCCTGCCCGCTGGACAAGGGCCCGCTCACCCTCCTCCGGCACCCCGGGGAAGCCCTCTACAACCCCCGGCTGCGCCGCCGCTACCCCATCGTGGACGGCATCCCGCAACTGCTCCCCTCCTCCGGCGAACAGCTCGGCGAGGAGGAGCACCGACGCCTCATGGAAGAGCTGGACGAGCGGCCCAAGGGGGCGGCGCCGCAGGAGCGCGGGGAGCCGGAGGGACGCGGGAAGCCGGAGGAGCACGGGACGCCGGAGGGGCACGGCTGATGACCCTCGCCTCGCGCCTCGGCCCGCACCTGCCCCGGCGGCTGCTGGCCGCCGCCACCGACCTGCTCTACCCGCACTTCGAGCCGGAGCTGGGCCGCCTGCCCGACTTCTGCCCGCTCGGCGGTACGGCGGTGGACGTCGGCGGCTGGTACGGGCCGTGGACCCGCAGACTGGCACGCCGCGCCGACCGGGTCGTCACCATCGAGCCCGTCCCCCACCTCGCCCGCCGGCTGCGCGCGACCGCCCCGCCCAACGCGGAGGTCCTCCAGGCCGCCGCCAGCGACCACTCCGGTACCGCGACACTGTGGCTGCCGCCCGGCGGGCGCGGGGACCGCGGAGTCTCCTCGCTGGTGCGGCGCGAGATGCACCAGACCGCGCTGGACGTGCCCTGCCTGCCCCTGGACGAACTGGGCCTGACCGGCGTCACCCTGCTCAAGATCGACGTGGACGGCGGCGAACTCGCCGTCCTGCACGGCGCCGCGGCGACGCTCGCACGCGAGCGGCCCGCCCTCTTCGTCGAACTGGAGCTGCGCATCCAGCCACTCGGCCCCGTGCTGTCGCTGCTGTCCTCGCTCGGTTACGCGGGCTGGGTCCTGCCCGCCCGCACCTGGACGCCGCTGGCCGACTTCGACCTGGCCGCGCACCAGCGGCGCACCGCCCACGTGGCCGAGCACGGGCTGCTGCGCCGCTCCCTGGCCCCGCACCGCCGCTACGTCAACTCGGTGCTGTTCCTGCCCGCCGGCCGCCGGCCGGGCCCCGCAGCCCCCGGACCGCGCGGCTGACGGCCTGGCTCACGCCGTCTTGCGGGGCCGCGCGGGCTTCTTCGCGGCGGTCTTCTTCGGAGCGGCCTTCTTCGGGGCGGCGGCCTTGGTGCCGGTCCCGGCCTTCGCCGTCTTCTTCCCCGCACCCTTCTTCGCCCCGGCCCTGCCCCCGTCCTTCTTCGCCCCGGTGTCCGTCTTCGCCCTGGCGTCCGTCTTCGCCCCGGCGTCCGTCTTCGCCCCGGCCTTCTTCGCCGCCGTCTTCGACGCGGCCTTCGAGGACTTCGCCGCCGTCTTGGAGGCGGCCTTCTTCGCCGGTGCCTTCCCGCCTCCCGCACCGCCCGCCCCGCCCGTGCGGCGCTCGGACAGCTCGTGGACGGTGGCCTCGCCCTCCGCGCCCTCCTCCCGCCCGCCGCGGGCCTCCTGCACGCTGCGCTCCAGCACCGCCATCAGGTCCACCAGCTTGCCGCCGCCGGCCTCCGTCCTGCGGCGCAGCTCCTCGGGCGGCGGCTCCGCGCCCTCGGCCTTGGCGCGGACGAGTTCCTCCAGCGCCTCGCGGTACTCGTCGTGCAGCTCGCCCCAGTCCAGCTCGCCCAGCGTCTCCATCAACGTGTCGGCCAGGTCCAGCTCGGCCTCCCGCACCGCGACCTCCCCCTCGGGCGCGACACCGGCCACCGCACGGATCTCGTCGGGCCACAGCATGGTGTGCAGCGCCAGGGCGTCCTCGTACACGCGCAGCATCCCCAGGCTCTCCCGGGCACGCAGGGCCAGCTTGGCGACGGCGACCTTGCCGGACCTCTTGAGCGCCTCGCGCAGCAGTACGTACGGCTTGTCGGCGCGCTTGCCGTCGGCGGCCAGGTAGTAGGAGCGGTCGAGCTGGATCGGGTCGATCTCCTCGGCGGGGACGAAGCCGAGGATCTCCACCGTCTTTGCGGTGGGCAGCGGCAGGGCCGCCATGTCGTCGTCGGTGAGGAGGATGGTGCGGCCCTCCTCCGTCTCGAAGCCGCGGCCGATCTCCTCGCGCGGGACCTCCTCCTCGTCCAGCTCGCACACCTTGCGGTAGCGGATGCGGCCCCCATCGGCCGTGTGCACCTGGTGGAAGGAGACGCTGTGGTTCTCGGTGGCGGCCACCACCTTGATCGGGATCGAGACCAGCCCGAAGGAAATGGTCCCTTTCCAGATTGAACGCATACTTTGTCCCTTCTATGGGACTCTCAGGTTATGCCGCACACCGAGATCGGGGGCCATCGACTGTCCCTCAGCAACCTCGACAAGGTGCTCTATCCGGCGACCGGGTTCACCAAGGGCGAGGCGATCCACTACTACGCCTCGGTCGCCGACGCCGTCCTGCCCCACCTCGACGGACGCCCCCTCTCCTTCCTGCGCTTCCCCGACGGTGTGGAGGGCGAGAAGTTCTTCACCAAACACGTGCCGCCGGGCACCCCCAGCTGGGTGACGCGGCGCAAGATCAGCGTCGTCAGCAAGGAGCCGCTGCACCAGGTCCTCATCCAGGACGAGGCGACCCTGGTGTGGGCCGCCAACCTGGCCGCCCTGGAACTGCACACACCCCAGTGGCAGGCCGACCACCAGGCCAAGGCCGACCGCCTCGTCTTCGACCTCGATCCGGGCGAGGGCGCCGACATCCTCGACTGCCGCACCATCGCCGACTGGCTGCGCCGGCGTACGGCCGAGGACGGCATCACGCTGCTGCCCAAGACCTCCGGCTCCAAGGGCCTGCACCTGGTGGCCCCCCTCGAACGCACCCCCTCGGACAAGGTCTCGGCCTACGCCAAGAAGCTCGCCCAGGAGGCCGAGGCGGAGCTGCCCGACCAGGCGGTCAGCAAGATGGCCAAGGATCTGCGCGGCGGAAAGGTCTTCGTCGACTGGTCGCAGAACAACCAGGCCAAGACCACCGCCGCCCCCTACACCCTGCGCGCCAAGCGGCGCCCCACCGTCTCCACCCCGGTGACCTGGGAGGAACTGGCCGCCGCGAAGAAGCCCGAGGACCTGGTCTTCCTCGCCTCCGACCTGCCCACCCGCCTCGAGAAGCACGGCGACCTGCTGGCCCCGCTGCTGCACCCCGACGACCACGGCGCGACCGGCAGAGCCGGCAAGGACGACAAGAGCACGAAGGGTGCCAAGGGCGGCAAGGGCGGCAAGGGGAGGAGCATCCGGGGCCGTGTTCCTCAGTAGCGCGGCGCGCTACTGAGGAACACGGCGGGCCCGGCGGCCGGGCGCGGCGGCCGGGGCCGCGCGCGGTCGCGGTCCCCCCGGACAGCCCGCCACCATGGTCCCCGACAACGCGCATCGCGGCCCGGGACAGCGTGCCACCGTGGTCCCGGGCCAAGCCGCACACCGGTCACGGCACCGCCGGCGGCCGGGCCCGGCGGCGGCCGGCCGAGGAGGGGCGAGCCGGTCCGGGGGGGCGGCGACCCCGCCGGGTACGCGGAACCGACCGGGTAGCGGGAACCGCCCAGTACGCGAAACCGGCAGAACACCGGGACCGGCCCGCACGGCGAACCGGCCCGGCGCGGGGAGACCAACCCACGCGGCGAACCGGCCCGGCGCGGGCGGACCGGCCGGTACGGCGGACCGTCCTGGCGCAGGCAGACCAGCCCGATGCGGGCAGACCAAGCAGCGCGTGCGGCAGGCCGGCCCGACGCGGGTGGACCGGCCCGGGACCCGAAGTCGGCCGGGCACTCCGAGACCTGAAGCCGGCCGGGCACTGCGGACCAGCCCGGTCGCCCGGGGCCAGCCGCACCCAGGGAC
>NZ_VJOK01000001.1:2281858-2323671 GCF_013302895.1 Streptomyces albus subsp. chlorinus
CCTTGGCCGCCACCTGCCGTCCGCTGAGCGCCGCGGCCTCGCCGGCGTTGCGCACCGCGGGGTTCTGCGCGATCCTTCGCGCGCCCTTCCTCAGCTGCTCGTAGCGCTCGCGTCCGGCGCGGGCCCCGAGCACGTAGCCGACGGCCAGTCCGGACACGAACGTGAGCCGGTAGCGCATGACTTGCTCCTTCTCTCGGCGACTGGTCCTTCTCCTGGCACCCCGGCGGCGTCGCAGCTGTCGGGGCGCCTCAAGGGGTACCGCGCACGAGCGGCGGCAATACCGATTTCGGAGCACCCCCTGGCATGCGCTAATGTATTCCCCGTCGCAAGGGAGCGCCCCGGCCACCGGGAGCGCGACCGACGAGACGGTCCCGTGTAGCTCAATCGGCAGAGCAGCCGGCTGTTAACCGGCAGGTTACTGGTTCGAGTCCAGTCGCGGGAGCATCACTCGAAAGGGCCCCACCGGGGCCCTTTTCCGTGTCCTCTCCCCCTCACCGCCCGCCCGACGGGAACCCTCGCAGGGCACGTCGTCGTCGGTCTTCGCGGAAGTTGGCCGGGAGCGGGAACCGATCACCCCTTGTTCGGGGTCCTCACCTGCGTAGATCTCCCCCGGCGCGGGCGGCAGATCCTATGAACGGTTATGCTGCGGCAGACGGCGCGCACAGATGTGCGCGGCGCGCCGTTGCGGGGCGGTAGCTCAGCCGGTTAGAGCAGCGGACTCATAATCCGTCGGCCGTGGGTTCGAGTCCCACCCGCCCCACCGTGCACAGCGGACCGAGCGCTTTCCGCTGTGGAGGTCGAAGGCCGTGGCGGACCGTGGCGGCCTTCGACACGGGCCGCCTCCACTCTCCTCCGTGGAACATTCCGTGCGCCGTTCGGCGCGCTCGGTCCGGTGCAGGACGCGGCCCGTGGATTCCCGGAGCGCGCGTAGCGGTCCGGGGTGCCGCCGGTCCCTCCCGAGAACACCGTCGCCCTGGCCCGTCCTCCCTCAACTCGCCCCGCACCCTTGCGCGTCGGACGGCCGGCTCGTGGCTCGCCAGGACGACCGGCGAACGTGCGCCCCGCCCGGCCGGAACCGGCCACCACCCTCTTCCCCTCCCCCCTCTCCCCGCATCGCCCCCCTTCTCCCGTCGCACCACCCCCGGTCGCGTCAACAACGGTTGACACGCTCTCTTTGTCACCCTAAGTTGACACCATGGCAGGTACCGAAGCGCAGGAAGCGGTGGACACCGCGCAGGCCGCCATGAACGGTGACCCGGCGGTCGGACTGCGGGCCGTCGCGGCGCTGCGGCGGCTCACCGAGCGGCTGGAGGCGCTCCAGGTGGACAGCGCCCGTCGGCAGGGCTGGTCCTGGGACGAGATCGGGGCGGCCCTCGGCGTCAGCAGGCAGGCCGTCCACAAGAAGCACGCGAAGCGGACAGGGAGGTAGGGCCGGTGTTCGAACGGTTCAGCAGGGAGGCGCGGGACGTGGTGATCCGCGCGCAGGACGAGGCCAACACGCTCGGGCACGACCGGATCGGCACCGAGCACCTGCTGCTCGCGGTGCTGCACCACCCGGAGCAGCCGGGGGCAGCCGCTCTCGTCCGGCTCGGTGTCACCCCGTCCGCGTGCCGGACGGCGGTGGCAGGGGTGGTGGCCGGCACCCGCGACGGTCTGGGCCCCCTGGACGCCGAGGCGCTGCGCGCGCTCGGCATCGACCTGGAGGAGATCCGCCGGCGGACGGAGGAGACCTTCGGTGAGGGTGCGCTGGATCCGCCGCCGGCGGCGGACGTCCGGCGCGGGCGGGGGCGCGGGACGGGCACCGACACCCCCGTCCGGCACCTTCCCTTCGCCGCGCGGGCCAAGAGGGCCCTGAAGGAGGCGCTGCGCGAGGCGACGGCACGCAAGGACCGGTGCATCGGGGTGGCCCATGTGGTGCTCGCGCTGCTGCGCTGCGACGACGCCCTCACCCGGACGCTCTTCACCCGGCTGGGCGTCGAGCCGGACCGGGCCCGCGAGCAGGTGCTCGGCGACCTGCGGGAGTTCCCCGCCTGACACGGGGAGGGCGGAGCAAGGGGACGGACCGGCTCCGTGCGGTGACGAGAACAGCCCGGCCCTCCGTGGGCGCCGGCACGTCCCGGTCCCGGCGGCGCCGCGCGGTCGCCAACACCCCCTGGCCGCACGGAGATGCCGTGCACGACGTACAACCCCTCGGGGGGCCGATGTGTCTTACTGGGTATCCGGCGCATCCACCGCATGACGTGAATGCCTCGGATGTCTCTGATACCTCGAATGCCGTGCATTGGGGGTATCTTCACGACAGAGGGGGAAATGTCATCGTGTTTTCCATACGCTCTCGGCGTTCCACACGCCTGAACAAGGGCGCGCTCGTCGCCGCGACCTCCGCACTGGTGCTGCTGCCGGCCGGTGCGGCGTACGCGGGCAGCGGCCCGGCCACCCCGCCCTCCCACCCGCAGAAACCGGCCCGCTCCACCGCTCCCTCCCCCGAGGGGAACCCGGCCAGCCGGCTGGCGCGGACCGCGGGCGTCTGCGACGACGCCGTGCCGATCGGCGAGCGCGGGCTGATCAAGCGGGGGACGGAGACCATCGCCTCCGTGAAGCAGTTCTACTCGAAGAAGTGCGACGAGAACTACGGCTACGTGTGGGTGTGGGACAGCTTCCACAAGACGGCCGCTCCCTACGACGTCACCGCGGGGGTCTACAGCTACAGCGACGACACCGTCCACGCGGCCACGTCGTGGAACGGGACCAAGCAGCAGGAGTTCTGGACGGACGGTGCCAAGACGGTGGACCAGTGCACCTCCGGCATCGGTTCCCTGCGCCCGGCGGGCACCCCGCAGGCCTACCAGGCGGCGTCCCAGAAGCGCTGCTGACCCGGTCGCCGTCCGGCCGTGCGGGCGGTGGCCGCCCGTACGGCCGGGACCGGCGGTCCGTATGGCCCAATCCCCGGGGCCCGGCACCACGTTGGTGGTGCCGGGCCCCTTTCCACGCGACCCGCCGTAGCGGGTGCCAATCCCCTCCGAGGGCACCGGGGACTCTTACTCTATGCCCGAATCCGGCCGTTATGTCCGGAAGATCCCGTTCTCCCTCAAGGAGGAGACCCATGCGCACGCTCTCGCCCGTCAAGGGCGCTCTCGTAACGGCCGCCTGTGCGATGGCCCTGCTGCCCGCCGGCGCCGCCCAGGCCGGCAGTAACCCGGCCCCCGCCCCGGAGGCGGACCGCGGGGCGATGTCCACCGCCATGGCGGACCAGGACGGTTCCATGGCGGACCAGGACGGTTCCATGGACGAGGACTCCCTGCGGGCCCTCCCCTGCAACGACGCGTACCAGATCGGCTCGACCGGCCACATCAAGCGCAAGGGCCAGGTCATCGCGTCGGTCAAGCAGTTCTACTCGCCGCGCTGCAAGCGGAACTACGGCTACCTGTACGTGTGGAAGAGCTTCCGCCAGAACCACAAGAACTACGCCACCAACATCGCCGTCTACGACTTCAACACCAAGAAGCTGGTCGGGCTGCGGGTCTGGAACCGCACCTCCGCCGCCTCCTTCTGGTCCTACCCGGCGAACACCGTGCGCCACTGCACCGCCGCCCGCGGCGCCGTCCGCGCGATGGGTGACAGCAAGCAGAGCTACGCGTACTCGTCCAAGCGCTGCTGACGCGCCACCCACCCCCTGGGCACGGACCCGTGACCGCGAGGAGCGGTCACGGGTCCGCCTTGTGCCCGCGTCCCACAGGGCCCGCGGGACGCGAGGGCTCACAGCGCGGAGGCCATCCGATGGACCGCCTCCTGGAGGATCTGAGGGGAGGTCGCCAGGTTGAGCCGCACATGGCCCGCTCCCCCGGTGCCGAAGGAGGGCCCGGAGTTGAGGGCGACCCGGCCGCGCTCCAGGAAGACCGCCGCGGGGTCGTCACCCAGGCCGAGGTCGCGGCAGTCCAGCCAGGCCAGGTAGGTGCCCTCCCCCGGGCGGTAGCGGACACCGGGCAGCCGGCGTCCGAGCAGTTCGCCCAGGAGCCGCCGGTTGCGGTCGAGCCCCGCCAGCAGGCCGTCGAGCCAGTCGGTGGCGTGCCGCAGGGCGGCCACGTGGGCGAGGACGCCCAGGTGGCTGGGACCGTGGCCGACCTCCTCCGGCATGGCCGCCAGTTCGTCCGCCGACCCGCTGCCCGCGACGGCCAGCGCGGCCTTGAGTCCGGCCAGGTTCCACGCCTTGGAGGCGGACATCAGCGAGAAGCCCGTCGCGCTGCCCGGCACCGAGAGATAGGGCACGTGGCGGGCCCCCGGCAGCACCAGGGGCGCGTGGATCTCGTCCGCGACCACCCGGACGCCCGCGTCGTCGGCGAGGGCGGCGACGGCGGCGAGTTCGTCGGCGGTGTGCACGGTGCCGGTGGGGTTGTGGGGGCTGCACAGCAGGTAGGCGGCGCGGCGCCCGCCCTCGGTGGCGCGGGCGAACGCCGCCTCCAGCGTCGTGAGGTCCAGCCGCCCGGCCGCGTCCAGCGGAGCCTCCGCCACCCGGCGGTCCAGGTGCGTGACGAACTGGTAAAAGGGCGTGTAGACGGGTGCATTGACCACGACCGTGTCGCCGGGCGAGGTGATGAGCTTGAGCACCTCGACGATGCCGAGCATCACGTCCGGGACGAGGGCGGTCCGCGCGGCCGGGACGCGCCATCCCCAGCGGCGGTGTGCGAAGTCGTCCAGCGCCTCCGCGTAGGCGGTGCCCGCCGGGTAGCCGGTGTCGCCCAGCCGTACCGCCTCATGGAGCGCCTCGGCGACCGGTTCGGCCAGGGGCACGTCCATCTCGGCCACCCACAGGGGCAGCACGTCCGGGTCGTGGGTGCGCCACTTCATGCTGGTGCGGCGGCGCAGGTCGGCGAGGGTGAGCCGGCACAGGGGGTCGGGCTCGGGTGCGGTGCCGGGCTCGTCCGGTTCCAGGGTGGGCAAGGGGCTCCCCTTCCGGTCGTCGGGTGCCGTACGGGCTGCTGACACGCTAGGCCGCGCGGGCTCCCGGCGCGACGGTACGGAAACGGACGGAAGGAGCGGCAGGGGGAGCGGCGCGCGGACGTGGCAGGTGAGGCGTGGGTCACGCGGGTGGGGTACCAGGGCCGGTACGGGCGGCTATGAGGCATCATTCCGGCCATGGGGATAGTCGCCGGACTGGACAGCTCAGCCGAGTACACAAGCATCGTCGTCTGCGACGCGGAGACCGGCGCGGTCCTCAGGCACGGTCACGCCGAGCACCCCGGGGAGCGCGACGACCCGCAGTCCTGGCTGCTCTCCCTCGGCGAGGCGGCGGGCGGCGGCCGGCTCACCGACGTGCAGGCCATCGGCGTCTCCGCCCAGCAGCAGGGCCTCCTCGCACTGGACGCCGCCGGCACCCCGGTCGGGCCCGCGCTGCTCGGCAACGACCAGCGGATGCAGACGGCCGCGGCCGATCTGGTGGACGCGCTGGGCGGGCGCGCGGCCTGGGCGCAGGCGGTGGGCACGGTGCCGCAGGCCGGCCACCCGGTCTCCAAGCTGCGCTGGCTGGCCCGCGAACAGCCCGGGGCCGCCCGGCGGGTGGCCGAGATCATGCAGCCGCACGACTGGCTCGTCTGGCAGCTGCTGGGCCGTCCCGAGCGGCGGGTGACCGACCGGGGGGACGCCTCGGGCACCGGGTACTGGTCGGCTGCGGCCGAGTCCTACCGGCCGGACCTGGTCGAGCTGGCCCTCGGCCACCAGGTGCGGCTGCCGGAGGTCGTCAGCCCCTCGCAGCCCGCCGGGTACACACCCGAGGGCCTGCTGATCTCCGCCGGTACGGGGCAGACGATGGCCGCCGCCTTCGGGCTGGGGCTGGGGCTGGGCGACGCGGTCATCTCGCTGGGCGCCACCGGCTCGGTGTGCGCCGTCCACCACGAGGCGCTCACCGACCCCTCCGGCACCATCGCCTCCTACGCCGACGCCACCGGCATCCACCTGCCCGTGGTGCGCACCCTCAACGCGACCCGGGTGCTGCGCGGCGCCGCCGGGATGCTGAGCACCGGTCTGGAGGGGCTGTCCGAACTGGCGCTGGCCTCCACCCCCGGCTCCTCCGGACTGGTGCTGCTGCCGTACCTGGAGGGTGAGCAGACGCCGCAGCTTCCGCACACCGCGGGCTCCCTGCACGGGCTGCGCCGCGAGAGCATGAAGCCCGAATTCCTGGCGCGCGCCGCGGTGGAGGGGATGCTGTGCGGGCTGGCCGACGCGCTGGAGGTGCTGCGCTCCCGGGGCGTGTCCGTCCGCCGGGTCTTCCTGCTGGGACAGGCCGCGGGTCTGGAGGCCGTGCGCGCCGCGGCGCCCGCGCTGCTGGACGCGCAGGTCGTGGTGCCCGAGCCCGCCGACTACGCCGCGCTCGGTGCCGCCCGCCAGGCCGCCTGGGCCCTGTCCGGCTCCGGCTACCCGCCCCAGTGGCCGGCCGCCGCCTGCCAGGTGTTCGAGGCCGCCGACGACGACCGTGCCATCGGGCAGGCCGTGCGCCAGCAGTACGCGACCGTGCGCGAGGAGATGTACCCGGGCGCCCTGCGGGTGTAGCCGGTTCCTCGTCCTTTGCCCGGCCTTGAGCGCGGTGGCACCCGGAGAACGCCGAAAATGGGAGCGCCTGAGAGCCGCCCGCAGTTACGCTCTTCGACCCCCGCCTTCCGAACACCCTCCTTGACCATGAGGACATCCGTGTGCTGATCCGCCTACTGAGCGCCCGGCTGCGCCCTTACAAGCAGCCGGTCGCGCTTCTCGTCCTGCTCCAGCTCATACAGACCTGCGCCACCCTCTATCTGCCCACCCTCAACGCCGACATCATCGACAACGGTGTCGTCCGCGGGGACACGGGCTACATCCTGGAGTACGGCGGCCTCATGCTGGCCGTCTCCGTGGTGCAGGTCGTCTGCAACATCGGTGCCGTCTACCTGGGCGCGCGGACCGCCGCCGCGATCGGCCGGGACATCCGGGCGGGCGTCTTCGACCGCGTCCAGTCCTTCTCCGCCCGCGAGGTCGGCCGGTTCGGGGCGCCCTCGCTGATCACCCGCACCACCAACGACGTGCTCCAGGTGCAGATGGTCACGCTGATGGCCTTCACGCTGATGGTCACGGCGCCGATCATGTGCTTCGGCGGCATCTTCATGGCGCTCGGCCAGGACGTGCCGCTCTCGGGCGTGCTGCTGGGTGTGGTGCCCGTGCTCGGCGTCACCGTCGGGCTGATCGTGCGCCGTATGCGGCCGCTGTTCCGCTCCATGCAGGAGCGGCTGGACAACGTCAACCGCATCCTGCGCGAACAGATCACCGGCGTCCGCGTCATCCGCGCCTTCGTCAAGGACGACTACGAGCGGCGCCGCTTCCACCGGGCCAACACCGAACTGACGGATGTGCAGCTGCGCACCGGCCAGCTGATGGCGCTCATGTTCCCCGTCGTGATGACCGTGGTGAACCTCTCCAGCGTCGTGGTGGTGTGGGCCGGCGCCCACCGCATCGACGACGGCGCCATGGAGATCGGCTCGCTGACCGCCTTCCTCGCCTATCTGATGCAGATCGTCATGTCGGTGATGATGGCCACCTTCATGTTCATGATGGTGCCCCGCGCCGAGGTGTGCGCCGAGCGCATCCAGGAGGTGCTGGAGACCTCCTCCAGTGTCGTCCCGCCCGCCTCCCCCGTCCGCCGGCTGCGGCGCCACGGCCATCTGGAGCTGCGCGGCGCCGGGTTCGGCTACCCCGGCGCCGAGGCACCCGTGCTGCAGGGCGTCGACCTGGTGGCGCGCCCCGGTGAGACGACGGCCGTCATCGGTTCCACGGGCAGCGGCAAGTCGACGCTGCTGGGGCTGGTGCCCCGGCTGTTCGACGCGACCGAGGGTCAGGTGCTCGTCGACGGCGAGGACGTGCGCACCCTCGCCCCCGAGCTGCTGGCCTCCACAGTGGGCCTGGTGCCGCAGCGGCCGTACCTCTTCTCCGGCACCGTCGCCTCCAATCTGCGCTACGGCCGGCCGGACGCCACCGACGAGGAGCTGTGGGAGGCCCTGGAGGTGGCGCAGGCCAAGGACTTCGTGGAGCGGATGGAGGGCGGCCTCCAGGCGGCGATCTCCCAGGGCGGCAGCAACGTCTCCGGCGGGCAGCGGCAGCGGCTGGCCATCGCCCGCGTGCTGGTGCACCGGCCGGAGATCTACCTGTTCGACGACTCCTTCTCGGCCCTGGACTACGCGACCGACGCGGCGCTGCGGGCGGCGCTCGCCAGACGGACCGCCCAGTCGACCGTCGTCATCGTCGCCCAGCGCGTGGCCACCATCCGCGACGCCGACCGCATCCTCGTCCTGGACGAGGGCCGCGTGGTGGGGACGGGCCGGCACGAGGAGCTGATGGCGAGCAACGAGACGTACCGGGAGATCGTGCTCTCCCAGCTGACGGAAAGCGAGGCCGCCTGATGTCCGGGCCGGGGATGGGAGGGGCGCCGCCGCGGCGCTCCATGGACTTCAAGGGGTCGGGGAAGCGGCTGCTGGGGCAGTTCCGGCCGGAGCGGGGCCGGCTGCTGCTGATGCTGGCGGTGCTCGTCGCCAGCGTCGGGCTCAGCGTGATCGGCCCGAAGATCCTCGGGCACGCGACCGACCTGGTCTTCGGCGGTTTCATCGGCGGCCGGATGCCCGACGGCCTCACCAAGGAGCAGGCCCTGGAGGGGCTGCGGGAGCGGGGCGACAGCGGGGCCGCCGACATGCTCGCGGGGCTGGACTTCACCCCGGGGCAGGGCATCGACTTCGGCGCCGTCGGCGGCGTCCTGCTGACGGTCGTCGCCGTCTACGCGGCCTCCGGGCTGCTGATGCTGTGGGCCGGGCGGATCTCGACGCGGGTCATCACCCGCACCGTCTTCCGGATGCGCGAGGGGGTCGAGGCCAAGCTGTCGCGGCTGCCGCTGTCCTACCTCGACAAGCAGTCCCGCGGCGAGGTGCTCTCCCGCGTGACCAACGACATCGACAACCTGGGCCAGACGCTCCAGCAGACCATGGGCCAGCTCACCACCTCGCTGCTGACGATCGTCGGCGTGCTCGGGGTGATGTTCTGGATCTCGCCCCTGCTGGCGCTGGTCGCGCTGGTGACCGTGCCGCTCTCGGCGCTGGTGGCCACCCGGGTGGGCAAGCGGGCGCAGCCGCAGTTCGTGGCGCAGTGGAAGTCCACGGGCGCGCTCAACGCGCACATCGAGGAGATGTACACCGGCCACGGGCTGGTGAAGGTCTTCGGCCGGCAGCGCGAGTCGGCCGAGACCTTCGCCGTGCAGAACGAGGCGCTCTTCAAGGCCGGTTTCATGGCGCAGTTCATCAGCGGGATCATGCAGCCGGCGATGATGTTCGTCGGCAACCTCACCTACGTGCTCGTCGCCGTCGTCGGCGGGCTGCGGGTGGCCTCGGGGACGCTGTCGATCGGTGACGTGCAGGCGTTCGTCCAGTACTCACGGCAGTTCAGCCAGCCGCTGACCCAGGTCGCCTCGATGGCCAACCTCATCCAGTCGGGGGTGGCCTCCGCCGAGCGGGTCTTCGAGCTGCTCGACGCCGAGGAGCTGTCCCCCGAGCCGGACGAGGCGCACGCCCAGCGGCCCGCGGATCCGCGCGGCCGGGTGGAGCTGGAGAACGTCTCGTTCCGCTACACCGAGGACCGGCCGCTGATCGAGAACCTCTCGCTCACCGTCGAACCCGGCCAGACGGTGGCCATCGTCGGCCCCACCGGCGCGGGCAAGACGACACTGGTCAACCTGCTGCTGCGGTTCTACGAGGTAGGCGGCGGCCGCATCCTGCTGGACGGCACCGACATCGCCGCCATGTCCCGCGAGGAGCTGCGCGCGGGCATCGGCATGGTCCTTCAGGACACCTGGCTGTTCGGAGGCACCATCGCCGAGAACATCGCGTACGGCACCGGGAGCGCCACCCGCGAGCAGGTGGAGGAGGCCGCCCGCGCCGCGCACGCCGACCGTTTCATCCGTACCCTGCCGGACGGCTACGACACGGTGCTGGACGACGAGGGCGACACGGTCAGCGCCGGCGAGAAGCAGCTCCTCACCATCGCCCGCGCCTTCTTGTCCAACCCGGTGATCCTGGTGCTGGACGAGGCGACCAGTTCGGTGGACACCCGCACCGAGGTGCTGATCCAGCGGGCGATGGAGCGCCTGGCCGCCGAGCGCACCAGCTTCGTGATCGCCCACCGCCTGTCCACCATCCGCGACGCGGACGTCATCCTGGTCATGGAGAACGGCTCGATCGTCGAACAGGGCGACCACGAGAGCCTGCTGGCGGCCGGGGGTGCCTACGCGCGGCTGTACAGGTCGCAGTTCGCGGCGGCGGTGGCGGAGGTGGAGTAACCCGCGTCCGCCGCGACGGCGAGCAGCCACCGAGGACGAGTCCGGCGGTGCCGTTCCGGGCGTGACCCCCGCGAGAACGCCAGGGGGCCACGGCCGGAACCCGGCCGACAGGAGTTACCCCAGCTTCCCGGCAGCCGCCTGTATGTCAGCGGCGAACGTGCTGACCTCGGTATACACGCCGGGCTTGCCCGGCCTCGCGCAGCCGTCGCCCCAGCTGACGATGCCGACCTGCACCAGTTGGCCCGCGTCGTCCTTGCGGAACATCGGGCCGCCCGAGTCGCCCTGGCAGGTGTCGACGCCGCCGGTGTCCAGCTTGCCCGCGCACAGCTCCTCGTCCTCGACGAGGTTCGGGTAGGCGCTCTTGCAGGTGGCGTCGTCCACGAAGGGCACCTGCGCCTTGAGCAGGTACCGCTGCTGGTCGCCGCCCTCCTTGTCGGCGCCCCAGCCCGCGATGGTGAACTCGCCCTCATTGTAGGCGGCGTCCTTGGCGAGGGGCAGGGTGGGCTGGTCGAGGGGCTTGTCCAGCTTGATGAGGGCCCAGTCCTTGCCGTTGCCGTCGTAGCCGGGGGCCTGGACGACCTCGGTGGACCTGGCCGTCTCGGCGGCCGGGTCCTCCAGGTCGACGACGCCGCCGGTGGCGGTGATGCCGGTGTCGGGGCCGCTGCCGTCCACGCAGTGCGCCGCGGTCAGCACGATGTCCTGCCGGAGCAGGGAGCCGCCGCAGCCCATGGACAGCCGCACCATGAAGGGGAATTCGCCCTGCCGGGCCGGGGTGCCGCCGACGACGGTCGCGCCGGGGTCGCCGTCCCCGCCCGCCCCGCCGCCCGGCAGCGCGGAGGCGGCCGAGGGGGTGAGGCTGAAGGCGGCGAGCGCGACGGCGCCGACGGCGGTGACTCTCTTGAGGTGCTTGAGGTGCTTGAGGTGCTTGCCGGTGGTCCTCAACGGGCGTCCTCTCGTGGGGGGTTGCTCGCACGCGGACTCGCATGTCGCGGGCATGCCAAGCGATGCCGCGATTATGGAGAGGCCCCGAAGGGACTGACAAGAGCGCCTCAGTCCAGATACCCCCGCAGCTGATCGGCGAAGGCGTGTTCCCTCAGCTTCGTGAGGGTCTTGGACTCGATCTGCCGTATGCGTTCCCGGGTGACGCCGAACAGGTTGCCGATCTCCTCCAGGGTGCGGGGCCTGCCGTCGATCAGGCCGTACCGGAGCTGGACGACCTTGCGTTCGCGCTCCCCGAGGGTGGAGAGCACGGCCTCCAGGTGCTCGCGCAGCAGCAGGAAGGCGGCGGACTCCACGGGTGAGGGCGCGTCGCCGTCCTCGATGAGGTCGCCCAGGTTGACGTCGTCCTCCTCCCCGACGGGCGCGTGCAGCGACACCGGCTCCTGCGCCAGGCGCAGGACCTCGCTCACCCGCTCCTCGGTCAGGTCGAGCTGGGCCGCCACCTCCTCGGCGGTCGGCTCGTAGCCGCGCTCCTGGAGCATGCGGCGCTGCACCCGCACCACGCGGTTGATCAGCTCGACGACGTGCACCGGCACCCGGATCGTCCGCGCCTGGTCGGCCAGCGCCCGGGACATGGCCTGGCGGATCCACCAGGTGGCGTACGTCGAGAACTTGTAGCCGCGCGCGTAGTCGAACTTCTCGACCGCGCGGATCAGCCCGAGGTTGCCCTCCTGGACGAGGTCGAGCATGGTCAGGCCGCGCCCGACGTAGCGCTTGGCGACGGAGACGACCAGCCGCAGGTTCGCCTCGATGAGGCGGCGCTTGGCCAGCCGGCCGAGCACCACCAGCTGGTCCAGCTCGGAGGCCAGCCGGCTGTCCGGTTCCGGGGTGCCGGTGAGCTTCTCCTCGGCGAACAGCCCCGCCTCCACACGCCGGGCAAGCTCCACCTCCTCGGCCGCGGTCAGCAGCGGGATGCGGCCGATCTCGCGCAGGTACTGGCGGAAGAGGTCCGCCGAGGGGCCGGAGGCCGCAAGCTCCCGCTGCGGGCCGGGCGGCTCCGGCTCCGGCCCCGCCTCGGACGCGGCGCCTTGGGCGGGCACGGTTCCGGCAGCACCGGAGCCGTCCGGTACGGGTTCGGCCTCGGGCTCGCGCTCGGCCTCGGGCTGTGCGTCCTCGGGTGGCACGGGTCCGGGCGGCATCTCCTCCGGCGGCACGGCGGTGGGCACGACGAGCGGTACGGAAGGCGGGACCCCGGCGTCTTCCGGGGCCGCGAGGGGCGCCGCTTTCAGGGTCTGGGTCTGCACGGGGGCGACCTCCAGTGTGATCGCTGCCGGTTCGGGGGCGGCGTGCGAGACGGGGACGGCTGCGGCCGGGCCGCGCTCCATCCCGTACGAAATGTGCGGATCCGCGGGGGAATGTGACCCGTCCTGGTCACCACCGCCCCGCACCGAGGACTCAGGCACCGCTCACCAGTGTGGGGCAGGACACACTCCTGCCACGAGAGGCGTGCGCGCAGTTTTTCCGCCAAACGTCACCCTCAGCGCACGGCCCGCTACGCGGGAGCGGGGCGGAGGGGGCGGGTGGGTCTCCCGTGCCGCCGGAAGGCACGCGTTCGCCGGCGGCGCACCGAGGGACCGCTCGGCCGGCGCCCGCTGAGGACCACCGCCGGCCACGCGGGAGCACGGCCGCCCGGGAGCGGTCGCACGGGAACGTCCGCCGGGAGCCCGGCCGTTGGAAGCACGGCCGGCGCAAGCACGGTGGCGCCGCCGCGCGCGGGTCCGGCTCAGAGCGCGGCGGCTCCCCGTTCCCGCAGCGCCGTGCCGTACTGCTGGAGCGTCCAGATCTGCTGGCGCACCCCCGCCGACCGCTCGTACTCCTGGCGGGCCTCCAGGCGGCGGGCCGTGCCCTCCAGCTCGGTGATGCGGGCGCGCACCGCGGCGAGCCGCACGGCGACCAACTGCTCGCCCGCGTACGCCTCGTCGACCTCCCGGCTGCGGGCGCTGTGCAGCGGTTCGACGGCCAGCTCGGTGATCAGCGACCGTACGGTGTCGTCGGGCGCGGCGTCCCGCACCCGGCCCAGGTAGCCGGTGTCCGCGGTGCCCGCCTCGGCGCCGCCCGCCGCCTCGATGGCCTGCCGCACCACCGCGTAGGGCGGCGCGGTGAACTCGTCGGCCCCATAGGCGTCGAACGCCGGCGAGACCAGCTCCGGGCGCTGCAGGGCCAGTTTCAGCAGCTCCCGCTCGACGCGGTGCGCGGGGCTGCGCAGATTCAGATCGGGGCCGCGCGGCACGAAGGGCGCCCGCACGGCGGGGGCCTCGCGCACCCGCGCGGACTGGGGCGCGCGGGCAGGCGCCTGGCCGCGCTCGCGCGCCCACCGGGCCAGCTGGGCGACACGGCGGACGACGAACTCCTCGTCCACGATGCCCAGCAGCCCCGCGAGCCGGACCGCGTAACCGCGCCGGATGGACGGGTCCTTGATCTGCACCACGACGGGTGCGGCCTCCTCCAGCGCCGCCGAACGCCCCTCCGCCGTGTCGAGGTTGTGCCGGTCCACGATCGAGCGCATGGCGAAGTCGAAGAGCGGGGTGCGGCCCTCGACGACCTTGGCCACGGCCTCGTCCCCCTGGGACAGCCGCAGGTCGCACGGGTCCATGCCGCCAGGCGTGATGGCGATCCAGGTGCGGGCCGCGAACTTCTGGTCGTCCTCGAAGGCGCGCAGCGCCGCCTTCTGGCCCGCCGCGTCGCCGTCGAAGGTGAAGACCACCTCGGACTGGGAGTTGTCCATCAGCACCCGGCGCAGGATCTTCACGTGCTCCCCGCCGAAGGCGGTGCCGCAGGTGGCGATCGCCGTGGTGACGCCGGCCAGGTGGCAGGCCATCACGTCCGTGTACCCCTCGACGACAACGGCGCGGTTGGCCTTGGCGATCTCCCGCTTGGCCAGATCGATGCCGTAGAGCACCTGGGACTTGTGGTAGATCGGCGTCTCGGGGGTGTTGAGGTACTTCGGCCCCTGGTCGTCCTCGCGCAGCTTGCGGGCGCCGAAGCCGACGACATCGCCGGTGATGTCGCGGATGGGCCACATCAGCCGGCCGCGGAAGCGGTCGATGGGCCGCCCGTTGCGGGCCTCCTGGGCGAGCCCGGAGAGCGTCAGCTCCTTGTCCGTGAAGCCCTGGCCGCGCAGATAGCGGACCAGGTGGTCCCACCCGGCCGGCGCGTACCCGATGCCGAAGTGCTCGGCGGCCCGCTGGTCGAAACCCCGCTCGGCCAGGAAGCGCCGCCCGATCTGTGCCTCGGGCCCCTCCAACTGCTCGGCGTAGAACCGGGCGGCGATCCTGTGGGCCTCCACCAGCCGGGTGCGCTCGCCCTGCTGCGAGGCGCGGCCGTAGCCGCCCTCCTCGTAGCGCAGCGTGATCCCGGCGCGGGCCGCGAGCCGCTCGACCGCCTCGGAGAAGGACAGGTGGTCGACCTTCATCACGAAGTCGAGGGTGTCCCCGCCCTCCTGGCAGCCGAAGCAGTGGTAGAGGCCCTTGCTGGGGCTGACGTGGAAGGAGGGGGACTTCTCGTCGTGGAAAGGGCACAGCCCCTTCAGGTTGCCGCCGCCGGCGTTGCGCAGCTGGAGGTACTCGGAGACGACGGAGTCGATCGGGACCGCGTCCCTGACCGCCTTCACGTCCTCGTCATTGATCCTGCCAGCCACGCCACGAGTCTACGGGCCGCCGCTGACATGGTTACCCCCTCCCATTGGTACCGGGGGCGCCCCGGCCGCCCCTCGTTCCGGGGAGGGGGTGCCCCTGACCGCCGGGCGCGGGCCGCGTGAGCGCCGTGGCTGAGCGCGCCGTTCCCCGCGCCCCTGACGGGGCGGCGGGGGGCGCGGTTCAGGGGCGGGGGATGTTGCGGAGGTTCGAGCGTGCCATCTGGATCATGCGCCCGACGCCGCCGTCCAGCACGGTCTTGCCCGCCGAGAGGGCGAACCCGCTCACCTGCTCGCGGGTGATCTTCGGCGGGAGGGAGAGGGCGTGGGGGTCGGTGACGACGTCGATCAGGGCCGGGCCCTTGTGCTTCAGCACGTCCCGCAGCGCGCCGCGCAGGTGCTTGGGCTTCTCGACGCGGACGGCGTGGGCCCCCGCCGCCCGGGCCAGCGCCGCGAAGTCCGGGTTGCGGTTGCTCGTCCCGTGTGCGGGCATGCCGTCCACCATCATCTCCAGCTCGACCATGCCGAGCGAGGAGTTGTTGAAGAGCACCACCTTCACCGGCAGGTCGTACTGGACCAGCGTGAGGAACTCGCCCATCAGCATGGCGAAGCCGCCGTCGCCGGACATGGAGACGACCTGGCGGTTCCGGTCGAGGAACTGGGCGCCGATGGCCTGCGGCACCGCGTTGGCCATCGAGCCGTGGCTGAACGAGCCGATCACCCGGCGCCGCCCGTTGGGGGTGAGGTAGCGGGCCGCCCACACGTTGCACATGCCCGTGTCCACGGTGAAGACCGCGTCGTCGTCGGCCTCCTCGTCCAGGATCGAGGCCACGTACTCGGGGTGGATGGGCACGTGCTTGTCGACCTTGCGGGTGTAGGCGGACACGACGCCCTCCAGCGCGTCGGCGTGCTTCTTGAGCATCCGGTCGAGGAAGGCGCGGTTCGTCTTGACCGGCACCCGCGGGGTCAGACAGCGCAGCGTCTCCCGGACGTCGCCCCAGACGGCCAGGTCGAGCTGGGTGCGGCGGCCGAGGTGCTCGGGCCGCACGTCCACTTGGACGATCTTGCAGTTCTTCGGCAGGAACGCGTTGTACGGGAAGTCGGTGCCCAGCAGGATCAGCAGGTCGCACTCGTGGGTGGCCTCGTAGGCGGCGCCGTAGCCGAGCAGCCCGCTCATGCCCACGTCGTACGGGTTGTCGTACTGGATCCACTCCTTGCCGCGCAGCGCGTGCCCGACCGGCGACTTGATCCGCTCGGCGAACTCCATGACCTCCGCGTGGGCGCCCGCCGTGCCCGCGCCGCAGAAGAGGGTGATCTTCTCCGAGCTGTCGATCATGCGCACCAGCGCGTCGATCTCCGCGTCACCGGGCCGCACCGTGGGCCGGGAGGTGACCAGGGCGTGCTCGACGGGGGTCTCCGGCGCCGGCTGCGAGGCCAGGTCGCCGGGGAGGGCCACGACGCTGACGCCCTGCTGTCCGACGGCGTGCTGGACGGCCGTCCGCAGGACGCGGGGCATCTGCCGGGGGCTGGAGATCAGCTCGCTGTAGTGGCTGCACTCCACGAACAGACGTTCGGGGTGGGTCTCCTGGAAGAAGCTGGTGCCGATCTCGCTGCTGGGGATGTGCGAGGCCAGCGCGAGCACCGGCGCCATGGAGCGGTGCGCGTCGAAGAGGCCGTTGATCAGGTGCAGATTGCCGGGGCCGCACGAGCCCGCGCACGCGGCGAGTTTCCCGGTGAGCTGCGCCTCGGCGCCGGCGGCGAAGGCGGCGGCCTCCTCGTGGCGCACCTGGATCCAGTCGATGGCCGGATTGCGCCGGATGGCGTCGACGACCGGATTGAGACTGTCCCCCACCACTCCGTACAGGCGCTCGACCCCCGAGCGCACCAGGGTGTCGACGAACTGCTCGGCCACCGTCTGCTTCGCCATCGCTCACTCGTCCCTTGTCGGTCGGCTCACCGCGCGCGGGCGGCGCTGGGGGCACCGGGCACCGAGCGCTCCGGCGAGCGCTCCCGTGGGCCCTCTACAGGAACGTAACCCCCACGCGCCGCCCGGGCATCACGCGGTACCCAGCGACTCCAGGGCCACACCCGGGTCGGCCAGCGCGTGCGGGTCCACCGCGGCACCGGAGCGGATCAGGTCCTGGATCGGGCCGGCCACGTCCCAGACGTTGACGTTCATCCCGGCCAGCACCCGGCCCTCCCGCAGCCAGAAGGCGATGAACTCCCGCTTGCCCACATCACCCCGGCACACCACCTGGTCGTACGAACCGGGCGGGGCGTAACCGGAGTACTCCATGCCCAGGTCGTACTGGTCGGAGAAGAAGTACGGCACCCGGTCGTAGGTGACCTCCTTGCCGAGCATGGCCCGGGCCGCGGCCGGCCCGCCGTTGAGCGCGTTGGCCCAGTGCTCGACGCGCAGCCGGGTGCCCAGCAGCGGATGCATGACGGCGGCCGCGTCCCCGGCGACATGGATGTCCGGATCGCTGGTGCGCAGCGACGCGTCCGCGGCGATGCCGCCGACCGGGGCCCCGGCCAGTTCCAGACCCGCCGCCTCGGCCAGCGCGGTGCGCGGCGCCGCGCCGATGGCGGCCACGACGTCGTGCGCGGGGTGCTCGTCCCCGTCGTCCGTGCGCACGCTCTGCACCATGCCGTCCGTACCGGTGATCTCCGTCAGCCGCGCGCCGAAGTGGAAGCGGACGCCCTTCTCGCGGTGCAGGTCGGCGAAGAGCGCGCCCAGCTCCGGGCCCAGCACGGAGTGCAGCGGGCTGGGCTCCGGCTCGACGACGGTGACCTCCGCGCCGTAGGTGCGCGCGGCGGCGGCCACCTCCAGCCCGATCCAGCCGGCGCCCGCGATCACCAGGTGGCCGTTCTCCTGGCCGAGCGCCGTGAGCACCCCGCGCAGCCGCTCCGCGTGCGCGAGACGGCGCAGGTGGTGCACGCCCGCCAGATCGGTGCCGGGGATCTCCAGGCGGCGCGGCTCGGCGCCGGTGGCCAGCAGCAGCTTGTCGTAGTGGACGCGGGTCCCGTCGCCCAGCCGCACCGACTTCCCGGCCCGGTCGAGCTGGACGGCCGGCTGCCCCAGGTGCAACTCGATGTCGGCGCCCGCGTACCAGGCGGGCTCGTGCACGAAGACGCTGTCGCGCTCGGCCGAACCGGTGAGATAGCCCTTGGAGAGCGGGGGGCGCTCGTAGGGATGGTCGCGCTCGTCACCGATCAGGATCACGCGGCCGGTGAAACCCTCCGCGCGCAGGGTCTCGGCGGCTTTCGCCCCCGCCAGCCCCCCGCCGACGATGACGAACGTACGGTGTGCGTCGACCACTTGTAGCCTCCTCCTCGAAGACGCTGCCCCCTGTGGGCCGTCCTGTCCCCCGTCGTGCACACGTGCCTGTCCCCCGTTGTGCACACGTGAGCGTCCCGCATCCCACCAGGCGCGGGAAGAGGCAGGGGGCGCGGAAGGGACGTGTGCGCGCCATGACGGGTTCCGTGACGCGGCGTACCGCCCCGGTGCCCGCTGCCCACCCCGGTGTCCTGCGGGCCCGCCGCCCGATCCCGCCACCGCTCATCGGGCGGTCCCCCCTCCCCGGCGGCCCCGGCGGCCCCGGCGGACCCGGCGGGCGCCGTCCGCACCCGCTCCGGCACCCCGGCCCCTGCCCGCGCCCCGGCCCGGATCCGTCATCACCCGGTGCAGGCCGCGCGCCGCGGCGTCGGTGAGCGTCGAGATCTGGTCGACGACGACCCGCAGCCGCGCCGCCTCGCCATCGGCGCCCCCGCCCGCCGCCGCGTACAGGTCCGCGTACTGCGCGTCCAGGCCCTCGGGGGCGCGGGACAGCAGCGCCTCGGCCAGCTCCTGGAGGAGGACGCGCTGCTCGCCGCGGAGCCGCTCCAGGTCGGGGCGCTGCATCACATGGCGGTCGACCACCGCCTTGAGCACCGCGCACTCCAGCCGGGAGGGCTCCGGCACGATCAGCTCGGCCGCGTACCGGGTCAGCGGACCGGAACCGTGGGCGGCACGGGTGGCCGCCTCGGCGGCCATGCAGAAGCGGCCGATCAGCTGGCTGGTGGCGTCCTTGAGCCGGGCCTGCGCCAGCGCCGAGCCGTCGTGACCGTGCGGCCACCACTCCTGCGCCAGCAGCCGGTCGAGCGCGGCGGCCAGCTCCGCCTCCTCGGCGCCCGGCGCGTACCGGGCGGCGGCGCAGGCGAAGATGTCGCGCCGCTCCGGCCCGGACAGCAGCAGCCCCGGGTCCAGGTGCCCGGCCCTGATGCCGTCCTCCAGGTCGTGCACCGAGTAGGCCACGTCGTCCGACCAGTCCATCACCTGCGCCTCGAAGCAGGTACGGCCCTCGGGCGCGCCCTCGCGCAGCCAGCGGAAGACGGGCAGGTCCTCGTCGTAGACGCCGAACTTGCGCGAGGCCGGGTCCGCCGGGTGCCCGCCGCGCCGCCACGGGTACTTGGTGGCGGCGTCCAGCGCGGCACGGGTGAGGTTGAGGCCGACGTGCTCCTGGCCGCCCGGCTCGGCCGAGAACCGCTTGGGCTCCAGCCGCGTCAGCAGCCGCAGCGACTGGGCGTTCCCCTCGAAGCCGCCCACCGGCGCGGCGATCTCGTCGAGCACCGCCTCGCCGTTGTGGCCGAAGGGCGGGTGGCCCAGGTCGTGCGCCAGGCACGCGGTCTCCACCAGATCGGCGTCGCAGCCCAGCGCGGCCCCCAGCTCGCGGCCCACCTGCGCGCACTCCAGGGAGTGGGTCAGGCGGGTGCGCGGCGTCGCGTCCCATGAGTCGGCCGCCGCGTCGGGGGCGACGACCTGCGTCTTGCCCGCCAGCCGGCGCAGCGCCGCCGAGTGCAGGACGCGGGCCCGGTCCCGCTGGAAGGCGGTACGCCCCGGCCGCTTGTCCGGCTCCGGCACCCAGCGCTCGATGTCGGAGGGCGCGTAGGCGGGCCCGTACGCGGTGCCGCCCGGGTGGGGCCCGTACGCGGCGCCGCCGCCCTCCGCGGCCGGTGTGCCGTCCATGGCGTGCATAGGGCGACCGTAACCAAAAAGGCGGCGGCTCAGGACGGCCGGGAGGGCCGCGTCTCCTTCTCCACCCACCGCAGGTAGGCGTCACCGCCCCGCACGACGGGTGCGGCGATGATCTCCGGCACGTCGTAGGGGTGCGCCTCGCGCAGGTACGCCTCCAGCGCGTCGTACCGCGCCGCGCTCGTCTTGAACAGCACCCGCCACTCCGGTTCCGTCCGCACGGCGCCCTCCCAACGGAACACGGAGGTGACGGGCCCGTCGATCTGCGCGCACGCCGCCACACGCCGCTCGACGGCGCCCGAGGCCAGCGCCTGGGCGTCCTCCTGGGAGCCGGTGGTGGTCAGCACGGTGAGGATCTCGGCCATCCACCCACCGTAACGGTGCCCACTTCCCGGGTCCGCCGCGCGGGTGCGGTTCGGTCACCGTGCAGGTGCCCTGCGGATGCGGTTCGGTCACCGTGCGGACGCCGCGCGGGTGTGGTCCGCGTGCGATCCGGTCTCCGTGCGGACGCCGTCCGGCCGCCGCGCGGGGCGTCCGATTCGTTCAAGACCCGGCCGGGGAGCGGGCCTAGCGTGCGGGGCATGACACCTCGATTCGACCTCGTCGGCCTCGTCACCTCCGACATGGCCGCCTCGCTGGCCTTCTACCGGCGGCTCGGACTCGACCTCCCCGCGGACGCGGACACGCAGCCGCACGTGGAGTTCACCGGGCCGGGCGGCGTGCGGATCGCCTGGGACACCGAGGAGACCGTCCGCTCGTTCGACCCCGGCTGGGCGGCGCCACCGCGCGGTAGCGGGCGCGTCGGGCTCGCCTTCCTGTGCGACTCCCCCGCCGGCGTGGACAGGCTCTACGGGGAGCTGACCGACGCCGGATACGAGGGACACCTCGCCCCGTGGGACGCTCCCTGGGGCCAGCGGTACGCCGTCGTACGGGACCCGGACGGCAACGGCGTGGACCTGTTCGCACCCCACACCTGACCCCGCGTTTCCGTACGCCCGTCTCCCGGCGTCCGCCCCCGGCGTCCGCCCCGTCGCGCCGCGCTCTTCCCGGTGCGACGGGGTGCACGGAAGCTAGCCCGTCCCGCGCACCAGCTCCCTCATCGGAACGCCCGCCAGGGCGCGGACCTCGCGCGACAGGTGGGCCTGGTCGGCGTACCCCGCCCGCAGGGCCGTCTCGGCGAGGGGCACGCCCGAGGCGGCGAGGCGCAGCGCGTGCCGCATCCGCAGCACGCGGGCCAGCGTTTTGGCGCCGTAGCCGAAGGAGTCCCGGCACCGGCGGTGCAGTTGACGCCCGCTCAGGCCCACGTACCGGGCGGTCTCGGCGACCCCGGCACCGGCCCGCAGCCGGGCGACGAGCGCCTCGGTCAGGGCGGCGGCACGCGGATCGCCGCCCGCGCGCCGCTCGGCGGCCAGCCGCGCCGCCGCGACCGCCTCCAGGACGGCGAGAGGGTCCCGGGCCTGCGCGAGCCCCTCCCGCACTCGCCGCACCTGCCCGGACGGCCACAGAGCGTCCAGCGGCACCCGCTGGTCGCGCAGCTCCCAGGCCCGTACGCCGAAGACCCTGGGACCGGTGCCGGGCGGCAGGCGCAGGCCGTGCACCGGCAGGCCGCGGCGCTCGGTCGCCATGTGCGCGCGGGTGTCCGGGCCCGCGACGACCAGCTCCCCGTTCCACAGCAGCAGGTCCATGCACCCGTCGGGCAGCACCCGTCCCGTGGTGCCGGGGGAGACGGCACCACGGGTCCACGCCACGGCGCCCGGCAGCCGCGAGGGGCGTTCCTCGTACATGTCCCCAGCATGCACCCGCCCTCTGACAGCCGGGGCGGGCCGGTCACCGGGACGAGCCGGTCACCGGGACGAGCCGGTCACCGGGGCGGGCCGGCGGCCGGGCGGCGACGCCGTACGGACCGGCTGCCGGGCGGCGACGTACTGGTGCGGCTACCGGGAGGCGGCGCACAGGCCGACTACCGGGGGCGGCGTGCGGGCCGACTACCCGGGAGCGGCGTGCGGGCCGGCTACCGGGGGGCCGTATCCGGGGCGAGCTGCGCGCGGTAGGCGCTGGGGCTCACCCCGCGCAGCCGTTTGAACGCGGTGCTCAGGGCGAAACCGTCGGCGTAGCCCACCCGGCGGGCGACGGCGCCCAGGGTCGCACCCGGCTCCCGCAGCAGCCGGGCGGCCAGGTCGATGCGCCAGCGCGCCAGATAGGCCATGGGCGGCTCACCGACCAGTTCGGTGAACCGCCGGGCGAGGGCGGCGCGGGACACCCCGGCCTTGGCCGCGAGCCCGGCCACCGTCCAGCCGTGGCCGGGCTGTTCGTGCAGCAGCCGCAGCGCCACTCCGACGACCGGGTCGCTCTGGGCCCGGTACCAGGCGGGGGCCCATGCCTCCGGGCGCGCGAACCAGGCCCGCAGCACCGACACCAGCAGCAGGTCGAGCAGCCGGTCGAGCACCATCTGCTGGCCCGGCGCGTCCTTGACGATCTCCGTGGCGACCAGCGGCAGCAGCGCCGCGTCCCACTCGCCCTCCCGCAGCACCAGCACGGGCGGCAGGACGTCCAGCAGCCGTGCGCTCAGGTCGCCGTGCAGCTGGTAGTTGCCGCTCAGCAGCACCACGGGGTCGTCCGGGTCGCGGCCCCAGGTGCGCACCCCCAGGGCCAGCTCCTCGCACATGTCCTGGCCGTCCGGTGTGGTGCAGCAGTCGCCCGGCTGGATCAGCAGTCCCGGCTCGGTCGCGGGGTCGTCGGCCAGCACGTAGGGCGCGGGCCCGCGCAGCACCACCACGTCGCCGGGCACCATCCGGACGGGCTCCGGGTCCTCGGAGTGCCGCACCCAGCCCTCGCCGCGCATCATGCAGGCCACCGACAGCGGCGTACCGTCCTGCACCCGTACGCCCCAGGGCGGTGCGAGCACCGCGCGGTGGAAGAGCCCGCCCCGCGCCCGCGCCCCGCCCAGCACCTCGGTGAGCGCCTCGGTCAGCGCGTCCCCGCCGTCGCCGCTCGCACGGCTGACGCCGCCCTTGTTCTCCTCCCCTACGCCTGTCACGGCAGCAGCGTAGACGCTGGGACATGGAGGTGAGCCGATAGACGATGTTCCCGCTCGCGTTCAGGGCGTTGGCTGGAGCCATGACACACACCAGTCAGCGGACCGCGGAGAACACCGCCGAACAGAGCACCACCGCACACAGCGCCACCACACACGAAACTGCCGCACTGAGCAGCACCGCACACAGCACCACCGCACAGAGCAGCAGCGCACACAGCACCGCCGCGCGGGGGGCCGGCGCGCCGCAGCCCTCTAACGCCCCTGTCCTCGTCCTGTGCGGCACCGGCAAGAACGGCAGGAGGGTCGCCGCGCGGCTGCGCGAGAAGGGCCACCCGGTGCGGGTGGGGACGCGGTCGGGGACGCCGCCCTTCGACTGGGAGTCCCCCGGCACCTGGGACGGGGCGCTGGACGGGGTGGGCGCCGTCTTCGTCGTCTGCCAGCCCGACGTGGGGGCACCGGGGACCGCCGAGGCGGTGCGTGCCTTCTCCCGGCGCGCCGCCGAGAAGGGGGTGCGGCGCCTGGTGCTGCTGTCGGCGCGCGGTGAGGACGCTGCCGAGGCCACGGAGCGGGCGGTGCGGGAGGCGGGCACCGAATGGACCATCCTGCGCACCAGCTGGTTCTTCCAGAATTTCAGCGAAGGCGTCTTCCTGCCGCAGGTCCTGGAGGGCGAACTCCCCTTCCCCGCCGGGGACGTGCGCGAGCCGTTCATCGACGCGGGGGACATCGCCGAGGTCGCCGCCGCCGCGCTCACCGAGGACGGGCACCACGGCCGCGTCCACGACCTGACGGGCCCGCGCCTGCTCACCTTCGGTGAGGCGGTGGCCGAGGTGGCGGCGGCGAGCGGGCGCCAGGTGCGCTACCTGCCGCTCGGCCCCGAGGAGTACGGCGCATGGCTGGCCGGCCAGGGTCTGCCCGCGGATCTGGTGGCGTTCCTGGGCGGACTGTTCGGGCAGCTGCTGGACGGGCGCAACGCGGCGGTCTCGGACGGCGTACGCGAGGTGCTGGGCCGTCCGCCGCGGGACTTCACCGACTTCGCGCGGGAGGCGGCGGCCGAGGGCGCCTGGAACGGCTGACTCGCACGGTCGCGCCTGGAACGGCTGACCCGCACGGGCGGAATCGGCGGCGCTCCGCGCGGGTCGCCCGGTTGCGTCATGTGGCGTGCGGGGCACGATGGACGTATGGATGATGTGAGCGCACTGGCAGCCGAGCACCTGGCGCTGGCGAGGAAGGACCCGCACGGCCGCAGCGCGTACCTCTTCCTGCACGACGGGCCACTGCGGCAGTCGGTCATCGCGCTGACCGAGGGCTCGTCCCTGGAGGAGCACAACACGCCCCCCGCGGCCAGCGTCCACGTCCTCCAGGGCAGCATCCGGCTGACGGAGGGCACCGCCGACCAGGACGTCGGGGCGGGGCAGATCCAGCGCGTCCCGCACCTGCGGCACGGTGTTCTGGCCCTGGAGGACGCGGTCTTCATCCTCACCGCGGTGACCGGCACCGAATAGCGCCGCCACCGGACAGCGCCACCGTCCCGCGGGGCCCGCGGACCCCTCCGCCCGGCTCCGCGGGTCACTCCGGCTGCGGCTTGAGCGCGCCCCACTCGGCGATCCGGTGCAGCACCGAGCGCAGCGCCAGCTCGTATCCGAAGACGCCGTGTCCGGAGACCATGCCCTGGCACACGGGGGCCGTCACGGAGGTGTGCCGGAAGGGCTCGCGGGCGTGCACGTTGGAGATGTGCACCTCTACGCACGGGATGCCGAGTCCCGCCACGGCCTCCAGCGCGTCGCGCAGCGCGTAGCTGTAGTGCGCGTAGGCGCCCGGGTTGAAGACGATGCCGTCGTCGCTGCCGCGTGTGGCGTGGATCAGGTCGACGAGCGTGCCCTCGCTGTTGCTCTGCGCGCACCGTACCCGGGCTCCCAGCTCCGCGCCGAGAGCCGTGGTGCGCTCCTCGACGTCCTTGAGCGTGGTGCTGCCGTAGGTGTCACGGTCGCGCTCTCCCAGCAGGTTGAGATTGGGGCCGTGCAGGAGCAGCACGCGCGGGGCCGGGGAGGCGGCTGAGGGAGAAGTCGCGTTCATGGGGGCAGCCTAGATCCCTCGACCACGAGCGTTGTCCACAGCGGGCGGCGGAGGCGTGCGCAAGGCCGGCGAGGCCGGGGTGCCCGACTCGCGGGGCTCGGTACCCGATGGGGGAAGTGCGGTACTCGGCATGGGGAGTTACGCGCGGTGGGGTGGCAGGCCGAGCAGGGGAAGCCACACCTCGTCCACGATCTCGACGATCGATTCGTCGGGTACCGGCCCCATGTTCATCAGCATGTCGTGACGCACCAGGTCGAGGGGCAGGTTCACCAGGCGTGCGGTGCGTGGCGCATCGGGGAGTTCGCCTCGCTCGACCGCACGGGCGACGATCTGTCCGAAACCGGGTACCTGCCCGGCGGGGAGGAGGCGGTCGCGGAGCTCGTTGAAGCTGGTGCCCGTCTCGCGGAAGTAGTCGGCCAGCTGGATGCGCATGAGTATCACCGTGCGACCGCGCTCGGCGTTGACCGCGCGCAGGAGCGTCAGCGCGTCCTGGCGCAGGCTGCCGGTGTCGGGGAGGTCGAGCGGGCGCCAGTGGTGGGCGAGTGTGGCGAGGAGCAGGTCCTCACGCCGGGGCCAGCGCCGGTAGAGGACGGGTTTGCTGGTTGCGGCCCGCGCTGCGACGGCCTCGTAGGTGAAGCCGTTGTAGCCCTGCTCGACCAGTACGTCCCAGGCGGCTCGCAAGATGGCGTTCCGCAGGGCGGCCCCCCTGCGGCGGGTGGCGGTTCCCCCTGCGTCCTGCCCACTCATAGGTGCCCCCTTCGCCTCGGTCCGGCGCTTCCACTCTACCCGGTTGGAAACGCTTGCGTTTCTTAATTGCGCGCCGTACTCTCGGGATCATTGGATACGGAGTCGTATCTTAGGAGTGCGGCCGAGGCGGACGCGGTCACCACGTGCCGGGCCGGCTCCTCCACGGCGCCCGCGCCCTGCCCAAGCCGGGGAGAGACGCCGGCACCTCATCCGGGCCGCAGAGAAAGGAGACCCCATGTCCGTGATCAAGGCCGCGCTCGTGGAGTCCTTCGACCAGCCACCGCGCTTCCGCTCCCTCCCCTCGCCCGAGGCCGGGCCCGGCCAGGAAGTGGTGGACGTCCTCGCGGTCGGCGTGCACCCCGCCACCCGCGGCATCGCCGCCGGCAAGCACTACACCAGCCCCAAAACCCTGCCCGCACCGGCCGGCGCCGACGCCGTCGTGCGCCGGCCGGACGGCCGCCTCGCCTACGTCATGGTGATGGGCGCCGGCACCCTGGCCGAGCGCATCGTCATCGACCCGGCCGCCGCGATCCCGGTGCCCGACGGGGCGGACGCCGCAATCCTGGCCGCCACCATGAACCCGGCCCTGTCCTCATGGATCGCGTTGCGCACCCGCGTACCGTTCCAGGCCGGTCAGTCGGTCCTGGTGCACGGCGCGACCGGCAACGCCGGATCGATGGCCGTCAAGGTCGCCCGGCACCTCGGCGCCGGCCGGGTGGTCGCCGCCGGACGCAACCGCAGCCGCCTGGACGTCCTCGAGGCCGGGGGCGCCGACGCCGTCGTCCAGCTCACCCCCGACGAGGACGCCACCGCGACCGCGCTCGCCGAGGCCGCCGCAGAGGTCGACGTGGTACTGGACTACGTATGGGGCCCGCCCACCGAACTCGCCATGCGCGCCGTCCTCGGCGCCCGCACCCGGCACACCCGCCTCCTGGACTGGGTGCAGATCGGCGGCATGGGCGGTGACGCCGTCACCCTGTCCGGGCACGCCCTGCGCTCCAACGCCTTCCGCGTGCTGGGCAGCGGGTTCGGCTCCGTCGCCACGGACGTCATGCGGCGGGAGTTCACCGATCTCGTCGCCGCGATCGCCCAAGGCGCCATGGCCGTGCGCCCGCGGCCGTTCCCGCTCGCCGACGTCGAGAAGGCATGGGCCCATGAGGACGCGCCGGGCGAGCGCACCGTCATCCTCCTGTGAGAACCGCCGTCCTCCCGTGAGACAGGCCCCGGACCCCCGTATCCCGCCCTGGGCGTCAGGGGCAACCCGCTCACGCGCGCCTGCGCCACCACCGAGGCACCCCTCACCGATCACCCACCGCAGTGGACGGGCAGCCGCCCGTCAGGGACCCCGCGGGCCGCTGCACCTGGTTCCCGCCACGGGGAAGCACCGGGGGGGCGTCGGCCTCGACCGTCCGCGCAGGTGCCGCTAGCCTCCGGTGCGGGGGCCCGTCGCGGGCCGTCCCGGCCGTCGCGGGCCGCCGGAAGGGCGCGCCGTGACCGCCCGGGCCGCCACGGGCCGCCGAAGGCGCCGGACGAGGCGAGGAGCAGGCGAGCTATGGGCTGGACAGCGCGGAACATCCCCGACCAGAGCGGCCGTACGGCGGTCGTGACCGGCGCCAACAGCGGCATCGGCTTCGTGACGGCCAGGGAGCTGGCGCGGCGCGGCGCGCGGGTCGTCCTGGCGTGCCGCAGCGAGGAGCGCGGGCAGCGGGCCCGGGACGAGCTGGTGCGGGAGCTGCCCGAGGCCAAACCGCGCACCGAGCTGCGCCGGCTCGACCTCGGCGACCTGTCCTCGGTGCGCGCCTTCGCCAAGGAGCTGCCCGACGACCGGGTGGACCTGCTGGTCAACAACGCGGGGGTGATGGCGCTGCCGTACGGCAGGACCGCGGACGGTTTCGAGACCCAGTTCGGCGTCAACCACCTGGGGCACTTCGCCCTCACCGGGCTGCTCCTGGACAGGCTGCTGGCCGCCCGGGAGCCGCGGGTGGTGACCGTCTCCAGCCAGCTCCACGCGCTGGCCAACATCGACCTCACCGACCTCAACAGCGCGCGCTCCTACCGCCGCTGGCTCGCCTACGCGCGCTCCAAGACCGCCAATCTCCTCTTCACCCACGAGCTGGCGCGCCGGACGGCCGGCACCCCGCTGGTCGCGGCCGCCGCGCACCCCGGCTACGCGTCCACCAATCTCCTCACGGCCAGGTCCCGCATGGAGGGCAGGAAGGTCCTGGAGCGGGTCATCGAGCTGGGCAACCGGACCGTCGCGCAGTCGGCCGAGGCGGGTGCGCTGCCGACGCTGTACGCGGCGACGGAGCCCGGGGTGGGCGCCGACTCCTTCACGGGGCCGCGGTTCCTGTCCTGGCGCGGCGGGCCCGCCCCGTCGTGGCGGGCGCCCTGGACCCTCAGCGACGAGGCCGCCGCACGGCTGTGGGCGGCCTCCGAGCGGCTGACGGGGGTCGGCTACGGGACGCCCGCGTGATCCGGGTGCTGGTCGTCGACGACGACTTCATGGTGGCCCGGCTGCACAGCACCCTGGTCTCCCGGGTGCCCGGCTTCGAGGTGGCGGGCGTCGTGCACAGCGGCACCGAGGCGCTGGCCCTGGTGCGTGAGCTGTCCCCCGACCTGGTGCTGCTGGACCTGTACCTGCCCGACGTGAGCGGGCTGGAGGTGCTGCGCGGGCTGCGCGGCGACGGTGCGCCGGGGGGCGGTCCCGACGTGCTGGTGGTCACGGCGGCGCGGGACGCGGCGAGCGTGCGGGCCGCGCGGCACGGCGGGGCTGTGCAGTACATCGTCAAGCCGTTCGAGGGGCGGCTGCTGGCGGAGCGGCTGGAGCGGTACGCGCACCAGCGGCGGGAGTTCGAGGCGCTGACCGCGCCCGGCCAGGAGGAGCTGGACCGGGTCTTCTCCCCTGGCGGGACGGGCGTGCCCGGCCCCGCCGCCGCTCCCGAGGCGCGGCAGCCGCAGCCCACGCGGCAGGGGCGGCAGGAGCCGCGGGCTCCGGTGGGCGCCCTCGCCACGGACCGGCCCGCCCCGCTGCCCAAGGGGCTGACCGAGCAGACGGCGGCGCTGGTGCGGGCGGTGCTGGACGACAGCTCTGCCCTGACGGGGGTCTCCGCCTCCGAGTGCGCCGGGCGCAGCGGTCTGTCCCGGGTGAGTGCACGGCGCTACCTGGAGCACTTCGTGGCCGCCGGCACGGCGCGGGTGACGCTGCGGTACGGCACGACGGGGCGGCCCGAGCGCCGCTACCACCGGGTGCCCTGACCGGGGCCGTCGCATTGACGTCGGCGTCGGCCCCTGGCACGCGCGGCGCCACGCGATGCCTCATGCGGAAAGCGACGCGGCGCACGGTGACGGCACGGGAAGCGCAACGGGAGGAAGCGCCGGACGCGGATCGGGAGCCGGCCCGGCCCGCGGGTGCCCCCCTCCGCGCGCGGACCGTCGTCCGGAGGAGCCGCGACCGGCGTGAAGGAGGCGGCACCCCCGCACGGGTGCCGCCTCCTTGGGGACCGGGCCCTGTCCGCGGTGAGGGTTCGGGTGGCGGACAGGCGGCCCGGAGGGGGTGGGGAGGGAGCCGCTATCCGGCGGCCTCCTGCTGGGCCGCCGCCGCACGGCCGGCCTCCAGCCGGGCCACGGGGATGCGGAACGGGGAGCAGGAGACGTAGTCGAGACCGACCTCGTGGAAGAAGTGCACCGACTCGGGGTCGCCGCCGTGCTCGCCGCAGACGCCGAGCTTGAGGTCGGGCCGGGTGGCCCGGCCGGCCTCGGCGGCGCTGCGCACCAGGGAGCCGACGCCGTCCTTGTCGATGGTCTCGAACGGGGAGACGCCGAAGATGCCCTTCTCCAGGTAGGCCGTGAAGAAGCTGGCCTCCACGTCGTCGCGGCTGAAGGCCCACACGGTCTGGGTGAGGTCGTTGGTGCCGAAGGAGAAGAAGTCGGCGCACTCCGCGATCTGACCGGCGGTGAGCGCGGCCCGCGGCAGCTCGATCATCGTGCCGAGGCTGAGCCCCAGTTCGACGTCGCGCTCGCGCTCGATCTCCGCGATGACCTGCTCGGCCTCCTCGCGGACGATCTCCAGCTCCTGGACGGTGCCCACCAGCGGGATCATGATCTCGGCGCGCGGGTCTCCGCCGCTCGCCCTGCGCTCGGCCGCGGCCTGAGCGATGGCGCGGATCTGCATGGTGAACAGGCCGGGGATGACCAGGCCGAGGCGGACGCCGCGCAGGCCCAGCATCGGGTTCTGCTCGTGCAGCCGGTGCACGGCCTGCAGGAGGCGCAGGTCGTTCTCGTTGGCGTCCTTGCGGGACTCGGCGAGCGCGACGCGGACGGACAGCTCGGTGATGTCGGGCAGGAACTCGTGCAGCGGCGGGTCGAGCAGCCGCACCGTCACCGGCAGCCCGTCCATGGACTCGAACAGCTCGACGAAATCGCCCTTCTGGAGCGGCAGCAGGGCGCCGAGTGCCTGGTCGCGCTCGGTGTCGGTGTCGGCCAGGATGAGCCGCTCGACCAGCTCGCGCCGCTCACCGAGGAACATGTGCTCGGTGCGGCACAGGCCGATGCCCTGGGCGCCGAAGCGGCGGGCGCGCGCCGCGTCCTCGGCGTTGTCGGCGTTGGCCCGCACGCGCAGCCTGCGCACCCGGTCCGCGTACGCCATGATCCGGTGCACGGCCCGCACCAGCTCGTCCGCGTCGTCGGCGCCGGCGTGCATCCGCCCCTCGAAGTACTCTACGACCGGCGAGGGCACCACCGGGACCTCACCGGCGTAGACCTTGCCGGTGGAGCCGTCGATGGAGAGGACGTCGCCCTCCTCCACAACCCGCCCGTCGGCGGTCTTGAGGCAGCGCCGCTTGGTGTCGACCTCCAGCTCCTCCGCGCCGCACACACAGGTCTTGCCCATGCCGCGGGCGACGACGGCGGCGTGCGAGGTCTTGCCGCCGCGCGAGGTGAGGATGCCCTCGGCGGCGATCATGCCGTCGAGGTCGTCGGGGTTGGTCTCGCGGCGGACGAGGATGACCTTCTCGCCGGAGCGGGACCACTTGATGGCGGTGTAGGAGTCGAAGACGGCCTTGCCGACGGCCGCGCCCGGGGAGGCGGCGATGCCCCAGCCGATCTGGTCGGCGCCCTCGAGCCCGCCATTGGAGTCGAAGCGGGGGAACATCAGCTGGGCGAGCTGGTTCCCGTTGACCCGGCGCAGCGCCTCGGCCTCGTCGATCAGCCCCTGGTCCACCAGCTGGGTGGCGATGCGGAACGCGGCGGCGGCGGTGCGCTTGCCCACCCGGGTCTGGAGCATCCACAGCTTGCCGCGCTCGATGGTGAACTCGATGTCGCACAGATCCCGGTAGTGGTTCTCCAGGGTCTCCATGATCCGCATGAGCTGGTCGTAGGACGCCTTGTCGAGCTGTTCGAGGTCGGCGAGCGGCACGGTGTTGCGGATGCCGGCGACGACGTCCTCGCCCTGGGCGTTCTGCAGGTAGTCGCCGTAGACGCCCTGCTGGCCGCTGGCGGGGTCGCGGGTGAAGGCGACGCCGGTGCCGGAGTCGGGGCCGAGGTTGCCGAAGACCATCGAGCAGATGTTGACGGCGGTGCCCAGGTCGTGCGGGATGCGCTCCTGGCGGCGGTAGAGGCGGGCGCGGCTGCCGTTCCACGAGTCGAAGACCGCGCGGATGGCCAGGTCCATCTGCTCGCGCGGGTCCTGCGGGAAGTCGCGGCCGGTCTCCTCGGAGACGATGTTCTTGAACTTCTGGACCAGGTCCTTGAGGGCGTCCGCCGTCAGGTCCACATCCGTGGCGGCCCCGCGCGCGCTCTTGGCCTCCTCCAGGGTCTCGGAGAAGCGCTCGCCGTCGATGCCGAGCACGGTGTCGCCGAACATCTGGATGAGGCGCCGGTAGGAGTCCCAGGCGAAGCGCTCGTCACCGGACTGGGCGGCCAGTCCGTGCACGGACTCGTCGGAGAGGCCGATGTTGAGGACGGTGTCCATCATGCCGGGCATGGAGAACTTGGCGCCGGAGCGCACCGAGACCAGCAGCGGGTCGTCGGCCTGGCCGAGCTTCTTGCCCATCCGCTCCTCCAGCGCGGCCAGATGCCGGCTCACCTCGTCCTGGAGCCTCGGGGGCACCTGGCCGGAGGCGAGGTACGCCTTGCAGGCTTCGGTGGTGATGGTGAAGCCCGGAGGGACGGGCAGGCCGAGGTTGGTCATCTCGGCGAGGTTGGCGCCCTTCCCGCCGAGGAGGTCCTTGAGGTCCTTGTTGCCCTCGCTGAAGTCGTAGACGAACTTCTGCTGCTGCGCGTCTACCGCGGACTCTGTGTTCTTCGCGTGAACCGGCACCGCACTCGGCTCCTCGTGGTCGGTTGCCCTGACGGCGGGGAGCGTACCCAGATCAAAGGCGTACGAGTACGTCCAGCGGCATGTCACACGGCCGTAACCACCCGTCTGCCGAGAGATCGAAAGTGCACCGTGGTTACGGCTGATTGGCCGTGCCATTCAGAAGCCGAACGCATGATGACGCTGAGACACGCCGGTCACCCACTTGCGCACGCTGAGCGAACCGCGCCTACGACAACGGAACCAAGGGCCGGTAAAACCGGCACCTGCTCCTTGGAGAGATACACCCCTCATTTGAGCGCTCATATGAGCGTCACCCTTATCAAGGTGGCGCGAATCACGCCTCCATTCGCGTGACCGTCTCACCATGCGGACAGCGTTCGGGCCGCAGTAGATTGCGCGCGTGAGCGACCCGACGAACGGCGGTACCCCCGCCGCACGCCTCGCGCCCGTGGACCCCGCCTCCGACACGCTCTTCGTCTACGGGACCCTCCGCTTCCGCCGCATACTGACGGCGCTTCTCGGCCACGTCCCGTCCGCCGCGCCCGCGACCGTCACCGGCTGGCGCACCGCGGCCCTGCGCGGCAGGCCCTACCCCGGCCTCGTCCCGGCCCCCGGCCGGACGGCACACGGGCTGCTGCTGACCGGACTGGACGCCCGCGCCTGGCGGGTACTGGACGCGTTCGAGGACGACGAGTACGCACTGCGCCGCCTCACCGCCCGGACGGCGGCCGGGCCCGCCGCAGGGCCGGGGACCCCCGTGCCGGCCTGGTCCTACACCTGGACGAGCCCCGCGCAGGTCCGCCCCGACGACTGGGAGGCCGACACCTTCGCCGGGCAGCTGCTCGACGGATACGCGACCCGGCTGGAGCAGGCCGCGCACCATGCGCCCCGGAGGGGCACGGGCAGTGGCACACCTGGCCGCGGCTCCTCCGGGGACCGCGACGCACACAGAGGGGCCGCCCCTCGGCAGGGCCGCCCCGGTTCGGACTAACCTCCCGAGGTGTCCAGTTCGGCGTCGGCGCTGATGCCCGCGGAGCACTCGTACGGGTCCTCCAGCCAGCCGTCGGGCAGGACGACCTTGTTGCGGGAGTGGGTACGGCCGCGGGGGCCGTCGGCGCCGGGGGGCCACTCCTGGGACAGGTCCAGCTCGTCCAGCAGTGCGCGCAGTTCGGCCAGGGAGCCGGCGACGGCCAGCCTCTTGCGCATCTCGGAGCCCACCGAGAAGCCCTTGGTGTACCAGGCGACGTGCTTGCGGAAGTCGATGACGCCGCGCGCCTCGTCACCGAGCCACTCCCCCAGCAGCCGCGCGTGCCGCACCATCACGTCGGCGACCTCGCGCAGGGTGGGCCGGGCGTAGGCGCCGGAGCCCTCGCCCGAGAGCGCGGCCACCAGATCGGCGAACAGCCAGGGCCGCCCCAGGCAGCCGCGGCCCACCACGACGCCGTCGCAGCCGGTCTCGCGCATCATGCGCACCGCGTCGTCGGCCGACCAGATGTCGCCGTTGCCCAGCACCGGGATCTCGGGGACGGCCTCCTTGAGGCGTGCGATGGCCTCCCAGTCGGCGGTGCCGCCGTAGTGCTGCGCGGCGGTGCGGCCGTGCAGGGCGATGGCGGTGACGCCCTCCTCGACGGCGATGCGCCCGGCGTCCAGATACGTCAGGTGGTCGTCGTCGATGCCCTTGCGCATCTTCATCGTCACCGGGAGGCCGCCCGCGTTGCTGACGGCCTCGTGCAGGATGGCGCGCAGCAGCGGCCGCTTGTAGGGCAGTGCGGAGCCGCCGCCCTTGCGGGTCACCTTGGGGACGGGGCAGCCGAAGTTGAGGTCGATGTGGTCGGCCAGGTCCTCGTCCGCGATCATCCGCGCGGCCTTGCCGACGGTCACCGGGTCCACGCCGTACAGCTGGATGGAGCGCGGCTTCTCGCTCGCGTCGAAGTGGACGAGCTGCATCGTCTTCTCGTTGCGCTCTACCAGCGCCCGGGTGGTGATCATCTCGCTGACGAACAGTCCGCGGCCCCCGGAGAACTCCCTGCACAGGGTCCGGAACGGAGCGTTGGTGATCCCAGCCATCGGTGCCAGCACGACGGGCGGGTCGACGACGTGCGGTCCGATGTGCAGCGGCTGGGTCATACGGCGGCGTCCTTCTGTGCTCTCGGCGGGCGGGGACAACATCCCATTGTCACCCATCCGGCCCGTGCCCCCTCCCCGCGGGCTACGCGCCCTCGGTGACCAGCCGGTGCAGCCGCTCCACCCGCTCCCGCGTCTGCTCGTCCCGCGGTACGTACACCCCCATGCGGGCGCCCTCGGCCGGGCTCAGCCACAGCCCGTGGTAGGTGAAGGACAGCATCCCCACCAGGGGGTTGAGGAACCGCTTGCCCTTGTCCACCGCGCGGGCCACCTCGTGCCGCTGCCACAGCTCGCGGAACTCCGGCGAGGTCTGCTCCAGGCGTGCGAGCAGGGCCTTCCACGCGGGCTCCGCCAAGTGCTCGGCCATCCGGGAGCGGAAGCGGGCGACCATCAGCCGGATGGTCTCCTGGTGGTCGGGCATGGCCGTCCTCCACCCGGTGTCGGTGAAGGCCAGCCACATGCAGTTGCGGTCCTCGGCGGGCACCGCGTCCAGATCGCCGAGCAGGCGGCCATAGGTGCGGTTGTGGGCGAGGATGTCGTACCGCGCGTTCTGCACACAGGCCGGGAACGGCTCCAGCTGGGTGAGCATCTGGCGGACGCCGGGCGGCAGCGCCGTCGTCTCGGCCGCGGGCGTCGGGTCGGCGACGCCCGCGAGCGCGAACAGGTGCGCCCGCTCGCTGGCGTCCAGCATCAGCGCCCGGGAGAGGGAGTCCAGCACCTGGGCCGACACCTGGATGTCGCGGGCCTGCTCCAGCCACGTGTACCAGGTGACGCCGACCGCCGACAGGTGCGCCACCTCCTCGCGGCGCAGCCCCGGCGTCCGGCGGCGCGGGCCGCGCGGGAGCCCGACCTGCTCGGGGGTGATCCGCTCCCGCCTGCTGCGCAGGAACGCGGCCAGTTCCTCGCGGCGCTCGCTGTCGGCGGCCCAGGCGGCGCCGGGCGCGGGCTCGGGCGTCGGCTCAGGTGCCCGCTTGTGCCGCGGCGGAGCGGCGGCCTCCGGTGACGGTGAGGGGTCGGTGACGGTCATGCCACCAGGATGGAGCACCGCTCATTCTGGTGCCAGGTAGTCGTCATACCAGGATGAGGAGCGTCTGGTACCAGGCTGGCAGGTCGCTGAGGCTCGTAGCCATGAGTCACGATGTCGCCACCACCCGGCCGGGTGCGGCCTCCTCCCCCGGTACCGGGTCCACGCGGCCGCCCTCTCCCGCGGCCGGTACGGAGCTGCGCCCGCTCGGCCTGTTCACGCTGCTGCTGGGCGCCGCCCTGCCCATGATCGATTTCTTCGTCGTCAACGTCGCGTTCCCGGGCATCGAGAGCGACCTCGACGCCTCCCCCGCCGCCCTGGAGATGGTCGTCGCCAGCTACGCCGTCGCCTACGCCGCCCTGCTCGTCCCCGGCGGACGGCTCGGCGACACCTACGGACGGCGCAAGCTCTTCCTGTGGGGCGTCGCCGCCTTCGGCCTCACCTCGCTCGCCTGCGGCTCCGCACCCGGCGTGTGGTGGCTGGTCGGCGCCCGGCTCGCCCAGGGCGCCGCCTCCGCACTGCTGTTCCCGCAGGTCCTCGCCACGATCCACGCCACCACCCAGGGGCGCTCCCGGGCCCGCGCCATCGGCCTGTTCGGCTCGGTCGGCGGCATCTCCATGGTCACCGGCCAGGTACTCGGCGGGGTACTGGTCGCCGCCGACCTGGCGGGCACCGGATGGCGGATGATCTTCCTGATCAACGTGCCCGTCGTCGTGGTCGCCCTGGCACTCGGACTGCGCACCGTCCCCGACAGCCGTTCGGCCTCCCCCGCACGCGGAGACGTGGCCGGAGCGGTGCTGCTGGCCTGCGGGCTCACCGCCCTGCTGCTCCCGCTGACGGAGGGCCGCGCGGCGGGCTGGCCCTGGTGGTCGCTGCTCCTGCTGGCCGCCGCGTGCGTACTGGCCTGGGCCTTCCTCACCGTCGAACGCCGCGAGGAACGGGCCGGCCGCAGTCCGCTGCTGCCGCCCTCACTGCTGCGGGAGCCGGGCGTACGGCGCGGACTGCTGGCCGGGGCGCCGATCTTCCTGGGCTTCAGCAGCTTCATGTTCGAGAGCGCGCTGGTGTGGCAACACGGATTGCGTTTCGGCGCGTTGACGGCGGGCCTCACGCTGGTCCCCATGGGCCTGGCACAGTTCGCCGCCTCCATGTCCGCGCCCCGGGTGACCGAACGCCTCGGCACCGGACGCGTACTGGCGCTCAGCGCCGTGGTGCAGACAGCCGGACTGGGAACCCTGCTGCTGGCCCTGCTCGCGGCGTGGCCCGGCCTGTCACCGCTCGCCCTCGCCCCGGGCCTGCTGCTGTGCGGACTGGGACAGGGGCTCCAACTGCCCACCTACTACCGCGTCCTGCTCTCCGGCGTCCCCGCCGCCCGGGCCAGTGCCGGCAGCGGCCTGGCCGCCACCGCCCAGCAGTCCGGTCTCGCCCTGGGCGTGGCCACCCTCGGCTCCCTCTTCCTCGCCCTGACCCCGCACCTGGGCATGCGGGAAGCCTTCGCCGCCGTCCTGGCCGTCCAGGCGTGCGGCCTGCTGCTGCTCGCCGTCATCGGCCTGCGGATGCCGCGCCCCGCGGACTGAGGACGCGGACCCTTCCTCCTGGTTGCCGGCGGCCCCGCTCACCGCGAGATGGACCCACACCGTCTTGCCCGGCCCCGAGCGGGGCCGCACCCCCCACGCCTGCGCGAGCGCGTCGACGAGCAGTAATCCCCGGCCGGACGTCTCCTCGGGCCCGGGCTTCCGGAGTTCCGGCATCCGCCACTCGAAGGAGTCGGACACCTCCAGCACGAGGACGCCCGCGCGGCGGCGCAGTGCCAGCTCGAAGTAGTCCCCGATCCCCCGCGCGGCGTGGGCGACCACATTGGTCGCCAACTCACTGGTGACGAGCGCCGCCTCCTCCGCGAGGTGCCCGAGCTTCCACTCTCTGAGCACCTGCTCCACATGCCTCCGCGCTCTCGGCACGGACGCCGCACGGATACGGAACCTCACGACTGCTGTTCGCCCGGTCATTGGGCCTCCGGGGGCGGCTCGATGGAATGGGACTCACTTTGCGTGCCGTACCGCACGCGCTGCGTGACGGATCTCACGCTACGGCGCAATGTCGGTTCTTGGCAAGTGAGCGAATTGGCAAGCTTGCCAGTCACACTGAGTCTCAAACTCCTGTCCCAGTCGGCCGGTTGCCGTGCAGACTTGGGAAAGCACAGATGGGGAGGACACATGCCCTCGGACCGGAAGCCCACCATGCGCGGCAGGCGGCTCGGCTCCGCCCTGCGGCAGTACAGGCTGGCCGCGAAACTCGACCAGGAGCACGCGGCCGAGGCGCTGGGCTGCTCGACGGCGAAGATAAGCCGCATCGAGTCCGGGGCGAACTGCGCCCGCGTCGCGGAAGTCCGCTACCTGCTGGACCTCTACGAGGTGAAAGACAGGACGACCCGGTCCCAGCTCGAACGACTGGCCCGCAGCGCGACCAAGCGCGGCTGGTGGGTCAACCAGCCCGTGCCTGTCCCGGACAAGCTGGGTGACTACCTCGCGCTGGAATCCGACGTCACGTTCATCCGCACCTGGCAGACGGCGCTGGTACCAGGGCTGTTGCAGACGGCGGAGTACACCAGAGCGCTGACCACCGCGAATCCCGCGATCGAGGACGAGGCGGAAGTGGACCTCGTGGTGTCGGTGCGCCAGGAACGGCGCAAACAGTTCCTGGCTTCCGGCGCCCGGCTGGCCGCCGTGATCTGGGAACCCGCCCTCACTTCGTCCATGTCCAGCCCCAAGACCCACCGGGCCCAACTACTCGACCTGCTGTGGCTCCAGCAGCAGCCGTTGATCACCTTGCAGGTGCTGCCCCTGAACGAATGGGCGGCGGCAACGAACGCGCCACCGTTTGTCATGCTGTCCTACGACGGGGAGTGGGCACCCTCCGCGGTCGTCCAGGACACGCACCAGGAGAGCGTCGTCCTGGAGGACGACCACCTCACAGCTCTCTACGGACACACCTTCGACACCCTGCGGTCCGCCGCACTGACACCTGAACAATCCCGCGACTTCATCCAGAAGCTCATCACCACCATCCCCCAGGAAGGCGAACCCACGTGAACAGCAAGAGCATCGTCAGCCCCTTCTCCAAGTCGTCGTACTCCGGCGGGGGTACGGCCAATGAATGTGTGGAGGTGGCCCACACCTCGGACGGAGGGCGGGCCGTCCGTGACAGCAAGGAGCCCGGGCGCGGGGTGGCGCACTTCGCGCCGGGGGCGTGGCGGGCGTTCCTCACCCACCTGAACCGGACGCAGGCCCTGTAACCGCACCCCCCGTAACCACTCCCCCAGCAGACCGACCGGTCGGTTCCTCTCGCACACATCCCCCACGTCCCGCACGTGCCGCACGTGCCCGCAGAGGAACAACACCAACTCGCCCCCCTACCCCGGTAGGGGGGCGAGTTGGCTCCGTGGTGTGACGTGCGGCGGGCCGTCGCTCCCTAGCGTTCCGGGCATGAGCCTTCCGCACGGTACCCGCACCTCCGCCCCCACGACGTCCCCCTCCCCCTCCCCCTCGCCCTCGCCCTCACCGGCGGGCCGACGGTCCGCGTTCGCGCCGGCCTTCTGGCGGCGGCAGGGGCGGCGCGTCGGCACGGGGCTCGTCCTGCTGCCCCTGGGGGTGTACGCGGGTGCCGCCGCGCTCGTCGGACGGACCGGGGCGGCCCGCCGGGCGCTGCGCGCGGAAGCCGGCCCGCAGAGCCCGTCCGCGGGACCTGTGCGCGTGGTGGCGCACTCCGCGATGACGGCGCTCCTGGGGGTGCTGGCCGTGCTGCCGGCCGGGCTGCTCGTGCTGTTCGTCGCCCGCGGCGTGCTGTACGGGTTCGTGGACGACGGCCCCTATGACACCTCGTGGGGCGGCCCCACCAGGGCGGGTGCCTGGCTCGCGCACTTCGCGGTGAGCGTGCCGTTCGCCGCCGCCGCGCTGGCGCTGCTGGCCGGTCTGGCCGGGCTCCAGCGTCGGGCGACCGCGCCGCTGCGCGGGGAGCGCCGGCCCGGATGGGTGCTGCCGGTGATGCTGCTGGGCTGCGTGGCGGGCGCGCTGTTCACGGTCGCGTTCGTGCACCAGCTGAACTGAGCCGTGCCGTCAGACGCCTGACGGCGGGCGCCCCGCCACCAAGCGCCCTTCCGCAAGGCACCGTGCCGTCAAAGCGGTGCCGTCGGGAGCGGTGCCGTCAGGAGCGGTGGTACTGGATCGGGCGGCGGGGTTCGGCGCCCAGTTCCGCCGCCGCCTCGTTCGCCCAGTACGGGCGGCGCAGCAGTTCACGGCCCAGCAGGACCGCGTCGGCCTGTCCGGAGGCGACGATCTCGTCGGCCTGCCGAGGCTCGGTGATCAGGCCCACGGCGCCGACGCGCATGTCGGTCTCCTTCTTGACCCGCTCGGCGAACGGCACCTGGTAGCCGGGGGCGGCCTCGATGCGGGCGTCGGGCGCGTTGCCGCCGGTGGAGGTGTCGAGCAGATCGACGCCGCGCGCCAGCAGTTCCTTGGCGAAGCGGACGGTGTCGTCGCCGGTCCAGCCCTCGCGGCCGTCCTCGGGGTTCTCCGTCAGCCAGTCGGTGGCGGAGATGCGGAAGAACAGCGGGAGTTCCTCGGGCCACACCGCGCGTACGGCGTCGACGACCTCCAGCGCGAAGCGCGTACGGCCCTCGAAGGAGCCGCCGTACGCGTCGGTGCGGCGGTTGGAGAACGGCGAGAGGAACTCGTTGATCAGGTAGCCGTGGGCGCCGTGGATCTCCACGACCTTGAACCCGGCCGCGTGTGCGCGGCGGGCGCTGTCGGCGAACTGCCGCACCAGTGCGGCGATGTCGTCGTGGGACAGCTCGGTGGGCGTGGTGTGCCGCTGGTCGAACGGCACCGGGCTGGGGGCGACCGGCTGCCAGCCGTGGTCGCGGCCGGGGGCGAGGGGCCCTCCGCGCTCCACCCAGGTGCGCTCGGTGGACGCCTTGCGGCCGGCGTGCGCGAGCTGGATGCCGGGGACGGTGCCCTGCTCGGACAGGAAGCGGGTGACGCGGGCGAAGGCCTCCTGCTGGCGGTCGTTCCACAGGCCCAGGTCGTAGGGGCTGATCCGGCCCTCCGGGGTCACCGCCGTCGCCTCGGTGAGGGCGAGGCCCAGGCCGCCGACGGCGCGCGAGCCGAGGTGGGTCAGGTGCCAGTCGGTCGGTACGCCCTGCTCGGGTCCCTCGGGTGCGGCGGAGTACTGGCACATCGGCGCCATCCAGACGCGGTTGGGCACGGTCACCGACCGCAGGGTGAGGGGCTCGAACAGTGCGCTCACGGCGCTCTCCAATCGGTCAGGGGGTCTCGGCGTGAATCACGGTAACGACCGTAGTACGAGACCTGTCAAATTATGGCGCCTCCCGTACCATGGCCGCGTGCCGACCACCACCGCCGTACGCCGACTCCCCCACCCCGCGCGGGAGGAGATCCGCCTGGAGAACGTGCTGCACGCCTTCGCCGATCCGGTGCGGCTGCGTATCGTCACCACCCTGAGCGCCTACGGCGAGGGGGACGACAGCGGCGCCACCTGCTCCCAGATCGAGCTGCCCGTCTCCACCTCGACCGCCACCCACCACTTCCGGGTGCTGCGCGAGGCCGGCGTCATCAACCAGTGCTACCGGGGCACCGCGAAGATCAACTGCCTGCGCCGCGCCGACCTCGAGGCCCGCTTCCCGGGCCTGCTGAGCGCGGTCCTGCGGGCCGCCACGTCGCAGGTTTCCGCAAACCGGAGGTGAGCGGCGCGGTCGGTCTGCCAGGGTTCGGGGATGGACCGACAGACGCGTTCACTCCTCGCCCACGCCGACCACCCGGTCGCGTCACCGCTCAGCGACTCCTCCGTGGACCGGCTGCTCGCCCGTGCGCTGCCGCGCGGTGACGAGCGCGTACTCGACCTCGGCTGCGGACAGGGGGCCTGGCTGCTGCGCGCCCTGCGCCACCATCCCGGCGTGACGGCGGTGGGGGTGGACACCTCCGAGGAGGCGCTGGAGCGCGCGCGACGGAACGCCGAGGAGTCGGGGACCGACAAGCGGCTGACGCTGCACTGCGGCGACGTCGCGACGTTCACCTCCGCGCGCCCCTTCGACCTGGTGCTGAGTGTGGGCGCCACCCACGCGTTCGGCGGGCTGCGGCCCACCCTGGACGCCGCCCGCCGCCGGCTGGCCCCCGGCGGCGCCGTCCTGGTCGGAGAGGCGTACTGGCGACAGGAACCGTCCTCGTGGGCACGGGAGGTGCTGGGCGAGTACGACAGTCTGGCGGGAACGGTCGACCGCGTGACCGCCGACGGCTGGACGCCCGTGTACGCGCACCAGTCCACCCGCCACGAGCTGGACGACTACGAGTGGAGCTGGACCGGCTCGCTCGCCCGGTGGGCACTCGACAACCGGGACCACCCCGACAGCGCGGAGGCGCTCCGGGCCGCGGCCGCGCACCGGAACGAGTGGCTGCACGGTTACCGGGACAGCTTCGGATTCGTCTGCCTGCTGCTGCGCCCCTCCG
>NZ_VJOK01000001.1:2325328-2409734 GCF_013302895.1 Streptomyces albus subsp. chlorinus
TTAGAACGCGTCGCCTCCGCGCAGGACACGGCATCTCCGCTTAGCGCACGGCACCTCCGCGCAGGACACGACGCCTCCAGGCGAGGCCCGACGCCCCCACGCAAGGCCCGACGCCTCCGCGCACGCGACAGGGCCCGGCCCCCACAGGACGGGGAGCCGGGCCCTCACAGGTTCCGGGAGACGGCAGGTCAGCAGCCGATGAGGCGGCCGGCCAGGTAGCCCTCGATCTGGTCGAGGGAGACCCGCTCCTGCTTCATCGTGTCGCGCTCACGCACCGTGACGGCGTTGTCGTCGAGGGTGTCGAAGTCGACCGTGACGCAGAACGGCGTACCGATCTCGTCCTGGCGGCGGTAGCGGCGGCCGATGGCGCCCGCGTCGTCGAACTCGATGTTCCAGTGCTTGCGCAGCGTCGCCGACAGGCCGCGGGCCTTCGGGGAGAGCTGCTCGTTGCGGGACAGCGGCAGCACGGCGACCTTGACCGGGGCCAGCCGCGGGTCGAGGCGCATCACGGTGCGCTTCTCCATCTTGCCCTTGGCGTTGGGCGCCTCGTCCTCGACGTAGGCGTCGAGCATGAAGGCGAGCATCGCCCGGTTCACGCCGGCCGCCGGCTCGATGACGTACGGCGTCCAGCGCTCGCCGGCCTCCTGGTCGAAGTACGACAGGTCGTGGCCCGACGCCTTGGAGTGCGCGGTCAGGTCGAAGTCGGTACGGTTCGCGACACCCTCCAGCTCGGAGAACTCGCTGCCGCCGAAGTTGAAGCGGTACTCGATGTCGGCGGTGCGCTTCGAGTAGTGGGAGAGCTTCTCCTTCGGGTGCTCGTACCAGCGGATGTTCTCCTCACGCAGGCCCAGGTCGCGGTACCAGGCCCAGCGCTGCTCCATCCAGTACTCGTGCCACTGCTCGTCCTCGCCCGGCTTGACGAAGAACTCCATCTCCATCTGCTCGAACTCGCGGGTACGGAAGATGAAGTTGCCCGGCGTGATCTCGTTCCGGAACGACTTGCCCATCTGCGCGATGCCGAACGGCGGCTTCTTGCGCGAGGTCTGCTGGACGGCGGCGAAGTTGGTGAAGATGCCCTGCGCGGTCTCGGGGCGCAGGTAGGTCATCGAGCCCGTGTCCTGGGTCGGGCCCAGGTGGGTGGACAGCAGCCCGGAGAACTGCTTGGGCTCGGTGAAGCCGCCCTTGTTGCCGCAGTGCGGGCAGTTGATGTCGGCGAGCCCGTTCTCCGGCTCGCGGCCATGCTTGGCCTCGTACGCCTCGATCAGGTGGTCGGCACGGAACCGCTTGTGGCACGAGGTGCACTCGGTGAGCGGATCGGTGAAGGTGGAGACATGGCCGGACGCCTCCCACACCTCGGGAGCCAGGATCACCGACGAGTCGATGCCCACCACGTCGTCGCGCGAGGTGACCATGGAGCGCCACCACTGGCGCTTGATGTTCTCCTTCAGCTCCACACCCAGCGGTCCGTAGTCCCAGGCGGCACGCTGGCCGCCGTAGATCTCACTGCACGGGTAGACGAAGCCACGGCGCTTGCTGAGGCTGACAATTGTGTCGATCTTGTCGGCGGCCACGGTGCTCTCTTCGTTGACGACGAGACGGAATACCTCAGATTACTGGGCGCCGAGGGGTGCTCAGCAAATCGGTTCGGCCCAACCACGGGACCCGGCCGGGGGTACGGGGGTCGCCCCCGGAAGGACACAGCACTGGGCGCCGAGGGGTGCTCAGCAAATCGGTTCGGCCCCACGACGGGAGGGGTGCTCAGCAAATCGGTTGTCCCCTTTCCCGCCGCCTTCACGGGGCCCTCTCGGCCCCCTCGCGTCGCCCTCCGTGATGATTACGTAGCGCAAAGCTCTAGTTGACAATCGTTTCCATTTCCCGTGAAAATGACTGTCATGAACAACCGTTCCCGCACCCGTCGCCTCATACGTACCAGCGCCGCTCTGACCGCTCTCGGTGTCGGCTCCCTCACCCTCGCCGCCTGCGGCAGCGGTGCCGGTGACGACGGCAAGGTGCGGGTGGCCGCCTCCTTCTACCCGATGGCCTACCTCGCCCAGCAGATCGGCGGGGACCACGTCGAGGTCCAGAACCTCACCCAGCCCGGCACCGAGCCCCACGACCTGGAGCTGAGCCCCAAGCAGACGGGCCGGCTCAGCGAGGCGGACCTGATCGTCTACCTCAAGGGGCTCCAGCCCGCGGTGGACGAGGCCGTCGAGCAGTCCGGTGTCGAGCACGTCGCGGAGGCCACCTCCTTCACCACCCTGGAGAAGCACGGCACCGACGTGCACGGCGAGGAGGGCCACGAGCACGGCGGCCACGACCACGGCGGCCACGACCACGGCGAGCACGAGCACGGCGGCGACGAGCACGGCGGCGACGAGCACGGCGGCGACGAGCACGGGCACGAAGGGCACGACCACGGCGAGGGCGCCGCGGGCGACCCGCACGTCTGGCTCGACCCGGTGCGCTACGCCGAGATCGCCGAGGGCGTCGGCAAGCAGCTCCGGAAGGCGGACCCGGACCACAAGGACGAGTACGCCAAGAACACCAAGGCGCTCGTCCAGCGTCTCCACAAGCTGGACAAGGAGTTCCGGGACGGCCTCAAGCCCAAGAAGTCCGACACCTTCATCACCACCCACGCGGCCTTCGGGTATCTGGCCGAGCGGTACGGCCTGCACGAGGAGGCCGTCTCCGGCATCGACCCGGAGTCGGAGCCCAGCGCGGCCCGGATGAAGGAACTGCACAAGGTCGCGGAGAAGGACGACGTGGACACCGTCTTCTTCGAGGACAACGCCAGCGACAAGACCGCCAGGACCCTCGCCGGCGACCTGCGGCTGAAGACCTCCGTGCTCAGCCCCCTGGAGAGCGTCAAGGACCCGAAGAAGCAGGACTACTTCTCGGTGATGCACCAGAACCTGACCGCGCTCAAGACCGCGCTCGGCGCGCAGTGAGGATGTGAGGCATGACGAGGACGACAGCGGCACCGGGCGAGGACGCCATAACCGGGCACCCGCCCGCCGTCGCGCTGCGCGGGGCCACCGCCTCGCTGGGCGGGCGGCCCGTGCTGCGCGGGGTGGATCTGACGGTGGCGCGCGGCGAGACGGTCGCGCTGCTGGGGGCCAACGGCTCGGGAAAGTCCACCACCATCCGCGCCGTCCTGGGGCAGGTGCCGCTCACCGGCGGTGAGCTGGAGCTGTTCGGCACGCCGCTCGCCCGCTTCCGCCAGTGGCGGCGGCTGGGGTACGTCCCGCAGCGCTCCACCGCCGCGGCCGGGGTCCCTGCGACCGTCCGCGAGGTCGTGGCGGCCGGCCGGCTGGCCCGGCGCCGCTTCCGCCCGCTGGGCCGCGAGGACAAGACCGCCATCCGCACCGCCCTGGACCAGGTGGGCATGGCCGACCGGATCAAGGACCCCGTCGACGCGCTCTCGGGGGGCCAGCACCAGCGGGTGCTCATCGCCCGCGCGCTGGCCGCCGAACCCGAACTGCTGATCATGGACGAGCCGCTGGCGGGCGTGGACGTCGGCAACCAGGAGGCCCTGGCCGACACCCTGCGCCGGCAGGTCGAGCAGGGCACCTCCGTCCTGCTCGTGCTGCACGAACTGGGCCCGCTCGCCCCGCTGATCGACCGGGCGGTGGTGCTGCGCGACGGGCGGGTGGAGCGGGTGGAGAACCCGGACCGGCTGCACGACCTGGCCTGCCACCCGCACGGGGCCGTGCCCACCGAGGCGGCGCCGACGATCGAGACGGGACTGCTCACATGACCGAGATGCTCGACTACGCGTTCATGCAGCGGGCACTGCTCGCCGCGCTGCTCGTGGGCGTCGCCGCACCCGTCGTGGGCATCTACCTGGTGCAGCGGCGCCAGGCGATCATGGGGGACGGTATCGGCCACGTCGCGCTGACCGGTGTCGCGCTGGGCTTCCTGCTGAGCACCAACCCGGTGTGGATGGCCGTGCTGGTCTCCTCGCTGGGCGCGATCGCCATGGAGCTGATCCGCTGGTACGGCAAGGCGCGTGGCGACATCGCGCTGGCCATGCTGTTCTACGGCGGCATGGCGGGCGGCGTCATGATCATCAACCTGGCGCCGAACGGGTCGAACGCCAACCTCACCACCTATCTCTTCGGCTCCATCACCACCGTCTCGCCCGAGGACATCACCGCCATCGTCGGCCTCTCCGTCTTCGCGCTCCTCGTCTCGCTCGGACTGCGGCGGCAGCTGTTCGCGGTGTGCCAGGACGAGGAGTTCGCACGGGTGACGGGGCTGCCGGTGCGGCTGCTCAACCTGCTGCTGGCGGTGACGGCCGCGGTGACGGTCACCGTGGCGATGCGGGTGGTGGGGCTGCTGCTGGTGAGCGCGCTGATGGTGATCCCGGTGGCCGCCGCCCAGCAGGCCACGCGCGGCTTCGCCGCCTCCCTCGCCCTCTCGATCGGCTTCGGCGTCGTCGTCACCCTCTCCGGCACGGTGACCTCGTACTACGCGGACGTCCCGCCGGGCGCCAGCATCGTCGTCCTGGCCATCGTCCTCTTCGGCCTCGTCACGGCGGTGGCCGCGCCACTGGCCCGGCGCCGGTTCGACGGCGGGAGGCGGGGCCGGGAGGGGACTGTCGCCGAGGGGGAGCCGGCAGGCACCCTGGTAGCGGAGGGGAGCGACAGCGCCGCCGGTACGGCGGGCGGGGGTGAGCGCCCGTCCAGGGTGTAATACCCGCGCTCCGGGAGCGCCTGGCACAATGGGTCGTCGCGAACGCCGCGCCGACCCGGAGCCGCCCGGCGGCTCCCCGGAGCCGACGAACGTAAGGAGCCAGAGCGTGACCACCGCAGGTCCCCCCGTACGCGGCCGGTCGACCCGGCAGCGCGCAGCCGTCTCCGCCGCCCTCGCCGAGGTGGAGGAGTTCCGCAGCGCGCAGGAGCTGCACGACATGCTCAAGCACCGCGGCGACTCGGTCGGACTGACCACGGTGTACCGCACGCTCCAGTCCCTCGCGGACGCCGGCGAGGTGGACGTGCTGCGCACGGACGACGGCGAGGCCGTCTACCGGCGCTGCCAGAGCGACGACCACCACCATCACCTGGTCTGCCGCTCCTGCGGCAAGGCCGTCGAGGTCGAGGGCCCGGTGGTGGAGAAGTGGGCCGCCTCCGTCGCCGCCGAACACGGCTTCGTGGACGTCGGCCACACCGTGGAGATCTTCGGTACGTGCGGGGACTGCGCCAGGGCCGCCGGCTGACGCCCGCGCGGGCAGATGCCGGCTGACGCCCCCGTTGGGGGAGCACCGCCGCTGCGGGGAGACGGCGCGCGCCCACGGCCCCGGGGCGGGCCCCGCCCACCGGCCCTCTCGGGGCCGGCCGCGCCTACCGGCTCCCGGAACCGGTGCGTGAGGCGATCAGCGCCTCGATGCCGTCCAGGACCAGGCGGAGGCCGAACGCGAAGTCGGCGGAGCCGTCCCCCTGCTCCGCCTCGTCCGTCTCCACCTCCCCGGAGGCGAGAAGTTCCCTGACGGCGGGGAAGTCGCCGGAGGCGGTGAGTTCCGCCAGCAGGCTCCAATAGCGGGACTCGGTGTTCTTCCACTCCGCGCCGGCCGCCGCGCTCGCCTCCGCGATGTCCGCCATCAGCGCGACGTTGCTGCGTACGTATCCGCTGAGGGTGATCATCGCGCCCAGCTTCTCCTCGCCGTCCAGCCCGGTGCCGCGCAGGTGGGCGAGGGCCTGTTCCATCCACTCGACGTTGTGCGGGGACAGCGGCGGCGTCGCGATGGGGATGCGGACGATCCACAGGTGCCGCATCAGGACGGCGTGGTAGGCGCGGGCCCAGCGCTCCATTCCGGTGCGCCAGCCCTCCTCGGGCGCGGGGGCGGGCGGCGGGGTGCCGATCGCCGCGTCCTCCATGAGGATCAACAGGTCGTCCTTGCCCGAGACATAGCGGTAGAGCGCCATCGTGGAGACGCCGACCTCGCCGGCCACCCTGCTCATGGAGAGCGCCCCGAGCCCCTCGGCGTCGGCGATCCTGGTGGCCGCCGCGACGATGCGGGGCACGTCGAGCCCGCGGGCCGGTCCCCTGCCCGGCCGCTCCCGCAGCCCCCAGGCGGTCGCCACTCCGACGGGAAGACCGCCCCTCGGCTGCTGCTCCTTCTTCGCCATCGTGGCCGCTCCCTCTCCCGGATCTGCCGAGCACCGCTTGGCATGTGTATAGCATACGCAGTAACGTTTACGGCATACGCAGTTCCGCGTATGGCATACACAGAAGAGGGGGAACGTGCCATGGATCCATCCCCACGGGAGAGTTGGGCAATCGAGGCACAGGGGCTGGGCAAGGCGTACGGCTCCGTACCGGTGCTCTCGGGACTCGATCTGCGCGTGAGGCGCGGCAGTGTCTTCGCGCTGCTCGGACCGAACGGTGCCGGCAAGACGACCACCGTCCGCATCCTGGCGACGCTCACCCGCGCGGACAGCGGGCGGGCGAGCGTCGCGGGCCACGACGTGGCCACCGAGCGGTCCCGGGTGCGCCGGACCCTGAGCCTCACCGGGCAGTACGCGGCGCTCGACGAGGAGCAGTCAGGGCGGGAGAACCTGCGGATGATGGCGCGGCTGCGCGGCCACTCGCGGGCGGGCGCCCGCCGCCGGACCGACGAACTGCTGGCACGGTTCGCGCTCACCGAGGCGGCGGACCGGCGGGTGGGCACCTACTCGGGCGGCATGCGGCGCCGGCTGGACATCGCGGCGGGACTGGTGGGCGACCCGGAGGTGGTGTTCCTGGACGAGCCCACGACGGGACTGGACCCGCGCAGCCGCCGCACGATGTGGCAGGCCGTCCAGGAGCTGGCCCGCGCGGGCGTCACCGTCTTCCTCACCACCCAGTACCTGGAGGAGGCCGACCAGTTGGCCGACCAGGTCGCCGTGCTCGACAAAGGCCGGATCGTCGCCCAGGGCACCCCGGAGGAGCTGAAGAAGACGGTCGCCGCACAGCGCCTCGACCTCACCCTGACCCACCGCGGGGCGTACGAGGAGATGGCCGCGCGCCTGACCGGCCGGGTGCTGCACCGGGAGCCGGAGGACCTGCTGCTGGGGGTGGCGACCGACGGCAGCGCGGCCCATGTGCGGGCGCTGCTGGACGAGTTGGACCCGGCCCGGACCGAGGTCGCGCGGTTCGCCCTGCACAGCGCCACCCTCGACGACGTCTTCCTGGAGCTGACCCATGAGTGATGCCACGGCCTTCACGGTTCTCGCGGGCAGGTCCGTCCGGCTGACCCGGCGCAACCCGGACGCGGTGATCACGGCACTGGTGCTGCCGGTGCTGCTGATGCTGGTCTTCGTCTACTTCTTCGGCGGTGCCATCGAGACCGGCGCGGAGCGGTACGTGACCTATGTGGCGCCGGGCGTGCTGATCCTGTGCGCCGGGTACGGCGCGTCGATGACGGCGACCACCGTCTCCCACGACATGACGAACGGCATCATCGACCGCTTCCGCTCCATGGACACCAGCGGCACCGCCGTGCTGACGGGCCATGTCGTGGCGAGCGTGGTCCGCAACGCGGCGGCGACGGCGGCCGTGCTCGGTGCCGCCTTCGCGATCGGCTTCAGGCCGCACGCGGGGGCGGCCGGATGGCTGGCGGCGAGCGGCATCCTGCTGCTGTACATCACCACGCTCTCCTGGCTGGGCGCGGCGGCGGGCCTGCTGGCCAGAACACCCGAGGCGGCGGGCGGCTTCACCTTCGTGATGCTCTTCCTGCCCTACCCCAGCAGCGCGTTCGTGCCCATCGACACCATGCCCGGCTGGCTGCACGGCTTCGCCGACAACCAGCCGGTCACCCCGGTCATCGAGTCCCTGCGCGCCCTCCTGCTCGACCGGCCCGCGGGCGACAGCCCCTGGCTCGCCACCGCCTGGTGCCTGGGCCTGCTGGCGGTGACCCTGCCCCTGTGCGCACTCCTGTTCCGACGCCGCACGGCCTGACACCGGCCCGTGCGGGGGGTCACGGGGCCGGAGTCACGGAGCGGGGGGCGCCTGCTGCGAGGTCCAGTGGCGGCGGCCCAGGCTGATGAGGCGGAGCTGGCGGCGGGCCGTGTGGGCGACGGCGTCCTCGGGCGGGCCCTCGCCCTGGGCCGCCGCCAGGAAGGCGAAGGCCGTCATCACCATGTGGTCGACGTACGTCTCGCCCAGCATGCGCAGGTCCTCCGCGCTCCAGCCGCGGGAGACCTCGTCGCGGGCCAGCAGTCGGGCCACCTCCTCGGCGAAGCGGTCGAGCTGGGCGCCGATGGCCGTGCGCACGGCGGCCACGCCGCCGTGCCGCTCGCGGGCCACGAAGCGGATGTGCTCGGGGTGCCGGCGCACGTACGCGGCGATGGCCTCGACGAGGTGGTCGATGCGCTCGCCGTCCTCGCTGCGCTCGGTCAGTCCCTCCCGTATCACTTCGTGCAGGCTGCCGAGGGACTCCTCCACCAGGGCGACACCCAGGTCTGCGACGTCCCGGAAGTGCCGGTAGAAGGCCGCCGGGGAGATCCCCACGGCACGGGTGATCTCGCGCAGGCCGATGCTGCTGAGGCTCTGCTCCTCCAGCAGCGCCAGGCCCGCGTCCAGCAGGGCGCGGCGCGTCCGGGCCTTCTGGAGGTCCCGCTGCGACTGGGTGGTGCTCATGGGCTCAGTAAACAGTTGTGTGCCGAGCCCCGCAATGGGGTACTCTCAACTCAGTGAACAGTTGTCACGACAGTTGTTCACCGAAAGACCGGGACACACCGACGACCGCCGACACGCACCGAGTTGGGAGAGCGACATGATCTTCCTCGTCGCCGCGTTCCTCCTGCTGGGCGTGCTGGTGGGCCCACCGGCCCAGCTGCCGCCCGCCGTGAGCCTCACCGCAGCCGCGGTCATCGCCGTCTGGCTGCTCGTCTTCACCGTCCGCGAGCGCACCCGCCGCCACCGGAAGGAGAGCTGACATGAGCACGGCCGACACAGCGCGCACCCTCCCCAAGGGCCGCACCCGGCGGGGAGACGCGAACGACATGGCCGTGGCCTCGTTCGTGATGGGCCTGGTCGGGCTGCTGGTCTTCAACATCGTGCTGGGCCCGTGCGCCGTCGTCCTGGGCGCCCTGGCCCTCTCCCGCGACACCACCCGCCGCGGGCGCGCCCTGCTGGGCGCGGCCCTCGGCGTCGCCGACCTGATCGTGCTGGCCGTCCTGGTGACCGCGAACGGCACGGTCTCCTGGAGCTTCGCCTAGCAGCACCGCGGAGCTCCCTGGCAGCAGCGCGGGGCCGGCCGCCCCTACGAGTCCTGCGAGTCCTGCGCGGCGCCCTTCTCCTGGCCCTGCGCGGCGCCCTTCTCCGGCCCGTCGGGCCGGGCGCCGCCGAAGCGGCGGTCGCGCTTGGCGTACTCCAGGCAGGCCGCCCACAAGTCGCGCCGGTCGAAGTCCGGCCACAGCACGTCCTGGTACACCATCTCCGCGTAGGCGCTCTGCCAGATCAGATAGTTGGACGTGCGCTGCTCGCCCGACGGACGCAGGAAGAGGTCCACATCCGGCATGTCCGGGTAGTACAGGTACTTCGCGAAGGTCTTCTCGTTGACCTTCGCCGGGTCCAGCCGTCCCGCCGCGACGTCCTCGGCGATACCGCGCGCCGCGTCCGCGATCTCCGCGCGCCCCCCGTAGTTGACGCAGAAGTACAGCGTCATCGCGTCGTTGCCCCTGGTCTGCTCCTGGGCGACCTGGAGTTCCTGGACGACCGACTTCCACAGCTTCGGCATCCGGCCCACCCAGCGGATACGGATGCCCAGCTCGTCCATCTCGTCACGGCGGCGGCGGATCACATCGCGGTTGAAGTTCATCAGGAAGCGGACCTCTTCGGGCGAGCGCTTCCAGTTCTCCGTGGAGAAGGCGTAGAGCGACAGGTTCTTCACGCCCATCTCCAGGCAGCCCTTGAGGACGTCCATGACGACGCCCTCACCGACCTTGTGCCCCTCCGTGCGCGGCAGCCCCCGCTGCTTGGCCCACCGGCCGTTGCCGTCCATGACGACCGCCACATGGTTCGGCACCAGCTCGCCCGGGATCTTGGGCGGCCGGGCCCCCGAGGGGTGCGGCTCGGGCGTCGCGTACTCGCGCTGCTGCGACCAGGACAGCATCCCGCGGCGTGCCATTCGGTACTCAACTCCAGCGGACATGTGAGAGGGAACAGGGGAGTGGACTGACCCCGCCGAGCCTAACCGCTCGATGCCTGCCGCACGTACCGCAGGGAACGCAGCCCCCGCTCCAGATGCCAGTGCAGATACGCGGAGACCAGGCCGGAGCCCTCCCGGCAGTGCCGGGGCTCGGCGGCGTCCGCCGTCTCCCAGTCCCCGGCCAGCAGGGCCCCCAGCAGCCGCAGCGCCTCCGGCGAGGGCACCACACTGCCCGGCACCCGGCAGTCGCCGCACACCACGCCGCCCGAGGCCACGGAGAAGAACCGGTTCGGGCCCGGCAGCCCGCACTTGGCGCAGTCCGCGAAACTGGGGGCGTAACCGCCCATCGCCAAGGAGCGCAGCAGGAAGGCGTCCAGCACCAGGTTCGCGCTGTGCTCGCCCGAGGCGAGGGTACGCAGACCGCCGACCAGCAGCAGGTACTGCTGCACGTTCGGCTCGCCCTCGTGGTCGGTGAACCGCTCGGCCGTCTCCAGCATGGCCGTCCCGGCGGTGTAGCGGTCGTAGTCCCCCACGATGCCCCGGCCGTACGGGGCGATCGTCTCCGTCTGCGTGCAGAGCGGGAGCCCCCGCCCCACCAGCTCGCTGCCCCGCGCGAAGAACTGCACGTCCACATGGCTGAAGGGCTCCAGCCGCGCCCCGAACTTCGACTTGGTCCGCCGCACCCCCCGGGCCACCGCCCGCACCCTCCCGTGCCCACGCGTGAGCAACGTGATGATGCGGTCGGCCTCTCCCAGCTTCTGGGTACGCAGCACGATGCCGTCATCGCGGAACAAGCTCACGCGCCCACCGCCCCGCGCCCCGGCCGGGGGTACGGGGGTCGCCCCCCGGGAGAACACAGCATGATGCGGTCGGCCTCACCGAGCTTCTGGGTACGCAGCACGATGCCGTCGTCGCGGAACAGGGACATGGGGGCATTCTCCCGTACGCAACTGTCACGGCGCCCCGCGAGGGGCGGGCTGCCTCCCGCCGCGAGGGTGGTGGTCCGCTGCCGGGTGCGGGTGAGCTGTGGCCGCTCGCGCAGTCCCCGGGCCCCTTACGGGCGCGCCCCTTACGGAAGGCTCACGTCCCCCCACCCGGGGTGACCAGGCCGGTCTCGTACGCCGTGATGACCGGTTGCGCGCGGAACCGCCGCGCGAAGCCGCCGTGCGGGGCCGCCCGCGGCAGGAGGGCCGGGGGCCGGTCAGTGGACCGGCCCCCGGTCAGCGGACCGTGCGGATGCGGAGGACCAGGACCGCGCCGAGGAGGCCGATGGCGGCCGAGGCGAGGTAGAGGGCGGGGTAGCCGCCGGCGCGGGTCACCAGGAGCGCGGCCAGGGCGGGGGCGGCCACCTGGGGAAGGGAGTTGGCGATGTTGATGACGCCCAGGTCCTTGCCGCGGTCGCGGGCGGCGGGCAGCACATCGGCCATGAGGGCGAAGTCGACGGAGGTGAAGACGCCGAAGCCGATGCCGAGCAGCGCGGCGGCGGTCAGGGCTCCGGTCCACGTCTGCCAGAGGGCCATCAGCGCGGCGGCGGCGGCCATCACGGCGCCGGCTCCCAGGACGAAGGGCTTGCGCCGGCCCACCCGGTCGGACCAGACGCCGCCGGCCAGCACGGTCGCCAGCAGCAGTACGGCGTTCAGGGCGGTCAGCACGAGGACGCCGTCCTCGGGTTCGGCCAGCTCCAGGACGTCGCGCAGGTAGTACAGCAGGTAGAGCAGCACGAGGGAGTTGCCGAGGTTGACCAGGAAGCGGGTCAGCCAGGCCCAGCCGAAGTCGGGGTGGGCGCGGGGGCTGATCCAGAAGCCGCGCCAGGTGAACGCGGGCCGCAGGGTGCGCGGCAGGGCCGCGTCCTGCCGCAGCAGCAGGTAGGGCACCACGGCGAGCACCGTGAACAGGGCGCATGCCAGGTATCCGGCGGTGATGCCGCCGGCCGCCAGGGCCAGGCCGGTGCCCAGGACGACACCGAGGGTCTGGGAGACACCCAGCCAGCCGCCGACGGTGCCGCGCTGCGGGCCGGGCACCCGGTCGGGCACGGCCGCGACCAGCGCGGCGAAGGTGGCGTTCAGCGCGAGCTGCACCAGGCACCAGCCCAGCACCATCGCCGTGGTGCTGGGCGCGAGGGCGAGGACGGCCAGTCCGGCCGCGCCACCGACGGCACCGGCCGCGATCCACGGTGTGCGGCGGCCCCAGCGGGAGGTGGTGCGGTCGGAGACGGCGCCGAAGAGCGGGTTGGCGACCAGCGAGACGGCCGCGCCGATGCCGGTGACCCAGGCCAGGACGGACTCCTTGCTCCGGCCGCCGGGGGCCAGTTCGGCGGCCTGCAGGGCCAGCAGCACCTGGAGCGGCCCGTACCAGCCCACCCACACCGAGGCGTTGGCCAGGGACAGGGCGGCCGTCCACCGGCCGGTGACGGGCACGGTGGGCTCGGCGTAGGGGGCCAGATCGAGATCGGGGCCGGTGCCGGGGAGGGGGCCGGTGGCCTGCCGGGGCGGCGTCGACTCCCCCTCGGGGACCGGCCCGGTCACCCGCCGTCCCCGTCGCGCTGCGCGCGCAGCGCGTCCCGCAGCCAGCGGTAGGAGTCCTTCGGGGTGCGCTCCAGCGTCGCGTAGTCCACGTGCACGAGTCCGAAGCGCTGCGCGTGCCCCTCCGCCCACTCGAAGTTGTCCAGCAGCGACCAGACGAAGTAGCCGCGCACGTCCACGCCGTCGCCGAGGGTCGTGTGCAGCTCGCGCAGGTGGGCGTCGAGGAAGGCGATGCGGCGGGTGTCGTGCACGGGGTCCGGGTAGGCGCAGCCGTTCTCGGTGATCATGACGGGCGGCAGCCGGTCGCCGTATCTGTCGCGCAGCGTGCGCAGGGTCTCCGACAGGCCCTCGGGGACGACGGCCCAGCCGAAGCCGGTGCGCTCGCGGCCGGGTATCTCCCGGATGCCGAAGGGGAGTTCGGCGGGCAGCCCGATGCCCGCGAAGGCGTTCGCCTGTGCTCGCGGGTCGGGGGCGCCGACGAGAGTGGGCTGGTAGTAGTTGACGCCGTACCAGTCGAGCGAGCCGCCGATCACCTTCAGGTCGTCGGTGACGGGCCCGGGCAGCAGGGCGGCCAGCCCCTCGTCGGGGTAGCGGCCCAGCAGCAGCGGGTCGGCGAACAGCCGATTGGTGACGACGTCGTAGAAGCCCGCGGCGCCCGTGTCCTCCTCGCGGCCGGACAGCGGCCAGACGGGTCCGTGGGAGTTGGCGACGCCGATCGAGCGCGCGCCGCGCGCCCGCAGCGCCGCGGCGGCGAGCCCGTGGCCGAGCAGCTGGTGGTGGGCGGCGGGCAGCGCGTCGAACAGCAGCCGTCTGCCGGGCGCGTGTTCGCCGAGGCCGTAGCCGAGCAGGGTCAGCTCGGCGGGTTCGTTGAGGGTGATCCAGTGGGTGACGCGGTCACCGAGGCGGGCGGCGACCACCTCGGCGTAGTCGGCGAACCGCCGCGCGGTGTCCCGCTCCAGCCAGCCGCCGCGCTCCTCCAGCGGCAGCGGGGTGTCCCAGTGGAAGAGGGTGGGCACCGGCTCGATCCCGGCCTCGCGCAGCGCGTCCACGAGCCGGTCGTAGAAGTCGAGCCCGGCGGGGTTGACCTCGCCGCCGCCCGCGGGCCGGACCCGCGGCCAGGAGACGGAGAACCGGTAGGCGCCCACGCCCAGTTCGCGCAGCAGGGCCACGTCCTCGCGCCAGCGGTGGTAGTGGCCGGTGGCGACGGTCGCGTCCGTTCCGTCCCTGATCCGCCCGGGTGTGCGGGAGAAGGCGTCCCAGGACGAGGGGCCGCGCCCGTCCTCCTCCACGGCTCCCTCGATCTGGAAGGCGGAGGTGGACACCCCCCACAGGAAGCCGTCGGGGAAGGCGGGCAGCGGCTGGGGGCTCGTCATGTCCGGAGCCCATCAGCGGCCCGCACCGGAGTCAATACCCGTGCGTAACAACGGCGTCGGCGCGCCTCCTCCGGCACGGACGGCACGCTTCCCCACCGGTGGGGAAGCGTGCCGTCCGGCCGCGCCGCGCCGGTCAGGAAGGGGTACGGGCCTGGGCCAGGAGGCGGTCCACGTCGTCCGCGCCGATCTCCAGCGCGCGCCCGACGGTGGCCAGCACCTCGCGCTCGGCGGCGCAGTACACCCCGTCGGCGAGCGCGATCCGCGCCCCCTGGAGCAGCAGGCTCTCGCGGCCGGGCACGGCAAGGTGCGGGGCGAGGGGGGCGAGCACCTCGTGCAGTTCGATCTCCATGGAGACGTGGGTGCGGCCGTGCTGCCTGCTCTCGGCGGTGACCGCGGCCAGCAGCGCGGTCAGTTCCTCCTCGGTGCAGCCGGGGAAGCCGGCGGCCCGCACCGTCTCGGCGGCGGTCTCGCGTGCGGCCCGCGCGTCGGCGCCGCCGGCCGCCAGCACGGCGAGCGCCACGCTGTGCACCGCCTCGCGCAGCATCGCGGCGAGCCGTCCGGTGGTGGGGTGGTCGAGCGTGTCGGCGGTGAAGTGCCCGCGGCAGGCGACGCATTCGACGACGGGGCCGGCGGTGCCGCGCGGGACCAGCGGGACGCCCAGGACCACGAAGCGCCGCCGCCCCGTACGCCTGCGGTAGCGGCGGTCCCCGCCGCAGCCGGGGCAGAAGAAGTCGCCGTCGTCGAGGGTGCGCCAGCTCGTGCGGACCCCTGCGAGACGTACACGGAAGGGTCGTTGGCGCATGACCTCGCACCTCCATCACGATTCGGCAACGTCGCCGGGTGGACGTGATATTAACCACAGCGGCGTGCGGGAGACAGCCCCCGGAGCCGTTTTCGGCCTCCGGGGGCCGGGGACATCTCCGGCACACCGCGCGGCGGGGTGCCCGCCGACGCGTCAGCGGTAGGCGCGGTTGACGGCCGAGACGGCCGCCTTGATGGAGGCGCGCACGATGTTGGCGTCGATGCCCACGCCCCACAGGACCTGGCCGCCGATGGCGCATTCGATGTAGGCGGCGGCCTGGGCGCCGACGCCCTCGCTCATGGTGTGCTCCACGTAGTCGAGCAGCCGCACGTCCACGTCGATGGTGTGCAGGGCGTCGAAGAACGCGGCCAGCGGGCCGTTGCCGGTGCCGCTGAGGGTCACGGGCTCGCCGTCCACCACGGCCTCGACGGTGAGCGCGTCGGCGCCGTCGCTCGTGGTGGAGGTCTGCGCCCCGCGCAGCGCGATGCGGCCCCAGCTCTTGTCCGGGGTGGGCAGGTACTCGTCCTGGAAGACGGCCCAGATGTCGGCGGGGGTGACCTCGCCGCCCTCGGTGTCGGTCTTCTCCTGGATGATCCTGGAGAACTCCACCTGCATCCGGCGCGGCAGGTCCAGGTGGTGCTCGCCCTTGAGGACGTAGGCGATGCCGCCCTTGCCGGACTGGGAGTTGACGCGGATGACGGCCTCGTAGGAGCGGCCGACGTCCTTGGGGTCGATCGGCAGGTAGGGCACCGCCCACTCGATCTCGTCCACGCTCCTGCCCGCCTTCCCGGCGCGGGCCTCCATGGCCTCGAAGCCCTTCTTGATGGCGTCCTGGTGGGAGCCGGAGAAGGCGGTGTAGACGAGGTCGCCCGCGTACGGGTGGCGGGGGTGGACCTCCATCTGGTTGCAGTACTCGTAGGTGCGGCGGATCTCGTCGATCTGCGAGAAGTCGATCATCGGGTCGACGCCCTGGCTGAACAGGTTCATGCCCAGGGTGACCAGGTCCACGTTGCCGGTGCGCTCGCCCTGGCCGAACAGGCATCCCTCGACGCGGTCGGCACCGGCCATCACGGCCAGCTCGGCGGCGGCCACCGCGGTGCCCCGGTCGTTGTGCGGGTGCACCGAGAGGCATACGTGCTCGCGGCGGGACAGGTGGCGGCCCATCCACTCGAAGCGGTCGGCGTGGGTGCTGGGGGTGGACCGCTCGACGGTGGCGGGCAGGTTGAGGATGATCTCGCGGCCGTCCTCGGGCTGCCACACGTCCATGACGCCCTCGCAGACCTCCAGCGCGAAGTCCAGCTCGGTGTCGGTGAAGATCTCCGGGCTGTACTGGTAGCCGAAGACGGTGCGCTCGTCCAGCAGCTTCTCGGCGTACTCCATCACCAGCCGGGTGCCGTCCACCGCGATCTGCTTGACCTGCTCGCGGGTGCCGCGGAAGACCACCTCACGGAAGACCGGCGCGGTCGCGTTGTACAGGTGGACGGTGGCGTGGTGGGCGCCCTTGAGCGACTCGACGGTCCGCTCGATCAGTTCCTCGCGGGCCTGGGTGAGGACGGAGATGGTCACGTCCTCGGGGATCGCGTCCTCCTCGATGATGGAGCGGACGAAGTCGAAGTCCGTCTGCCCGGAGGAGGGGAAGCCGACCTCGATCTCCTTGTAGCCCATGCGCACCAGCAGGTCGAACATCTCGCGCTTGCGGGCGGGGGACATCGGGTCGATCAGCGCCTGGTTGCCGTCCCGCAGATCGGTGGACAGCCAGCGGGGCGCCTTGGTGATGCGCTTGTCGGGCCAGGTGCGGTCGGGCAGGTGCACGGCCTCGTACCGGCCGTACTTGTGGACCGGCATGCCCGAGGGGCGCTGGCGGACGGTGGCGGCGGTCAGGGGGGTGGCGCGGCCGACGGGGCCGTGCGCGGGCTGGGACGTCATGACGTTCAGGGCTCCTGTGGGATGGCTGCTCAAAGGGCCGACGACAGCACCGGACTCCGCGGGGAGGGGGTCGGCCTCTGGTGGCTACAGACCCTCGCCGCGGCAGCTAAGAAGAAGCAGCCCGAAACGCATGATGCCCGCAGCATAACGGAGGGCTGCCGGGCCGGGAGTGGCGTATCACCATGCGGGATGCGGCGGGCAGGTGCCGTCAGACGGTCAAACCCGGCGAAAGGGGAGTTTTCCCTGCCGCGTTCACCACCGTTTTGCGGGAATCCTCGCAGCGACCGGTGACAGGTCGGTGACTCAGTGCCACATTGCTCAGTATGAACGCACATCCCAGGCACTCATCGCAGACCCACCCCGTCTTCTGCACCATCGTGCCCCCTCACCTCCTCGACCAGGTATCGAGGCACGGTGACGACATCCTCTCCCGGCCCGCCCGGCGCACTCTGGAGCGGGACGCGACCCAGCGCACCCGCCGCCGCATCACTACGGTGCGTTATGGCGTCCTCGCGGCGGCGCCCGCGGTACCCGACATCGACCCCGCCGAGCGGAAGCCGCGGCGCACCATCTACGACGCCGGGAACAAGGAGGACCTCCCCGGCAAGAAGGTCCGCGAGGAGAGCGGCGAGCCCTCCCAGGACGCCTCGGTCAACCGCGCCTACGCCGGTCTGGGCGCCACGTTCGAGCTGTACCTGGACGTCTACGACCGCTACTCCATCGACGGCGCCGGACTCCCGCTGGACGCGACCGTGCACTACGGCGACGACTACGGCAACGCCTTCTGGGACGGCGAGCGCATGGTCTTCGGCGACGGCGACGGGGAAATCTTCCGGGACTTCACGCTTCCCGTGGAGGTCATCGGCCACGAGCTGACCCACGGGGTGACGCAGTACACCGCCAACCTGGAGTACTTCGGCCAGTCCGGCGCGCTCAACGAGTCGGTCTCCGACGTCTTCGGCTCCCTGATCAAGCAGCACAGCCTGGGGCAGAGCGCCGAGGAGGCCGACTGGCTGATCGGCGCCGGGCTGTTCACCGACCGGGTGGAGGGCGAGGCCCTGCGCTCCATGAAGGCCCCCGGCACCGCCTACGACGACGACGTGCTCGGGAAGGACCCGCAGCCGGCGACCATGGACGCGTACGTCCAGACGGGCACCGACAACGGCGGCGTCCACATCAACTCCGGCATCCCCAACCACGCCTTCTACAAGCTGGCCGTGGACCTGGGCGGCAACGCCTGGGAGCGCGCGGGCCAGATCTGGTACGACACCCTCACCGGGGGCGGCCTGACGCCCGAAGCCGACTTCGCCGGCTTCGCCGCGGCGACCGTCGAGGCCGCCAAGTCCCGCTACGGCGACGGCAGCACCGAGCACGAGGCGGTACGCAAGTGCTGGTCCGAGGTGGGCGTGACGTCCGGGTGACGCGCGGCTGACCCCCGTCCCCCGAAGCCACCCGAGCGGTACTTAACGTACGGCCGGAGAGCCGGGAAGATGGAGGTATGCGTATCACCGTCATCCGCACGGGTGGCTTCGGCGGACTGACCCGCCGGGCCACCCTGGAGACCGCCGGGCGGCCCGACGCCGGGCACCTCGCGCAGCTCGCCGACCGCGCGCTGCGCGAGGGGCTGAGCGAGGCGCCGATGGGCGTGCCCGACGGGTTCCACTACGAGCTGCGTGTCCAGGACGGCCCCACGCGGACCGCCCACTTCGCCGACCCCAAGCTGACCGAGGCCCAGTCGGAGGTGGTCAGAAAGGTCCTCAAGGAAGGCGCGTGAGCCCGCGGCCGTTGAGCCGGCGGGGTCTCAGGGCAGGTAGTACATCGGGTTCGGCAGTTTGACCTTGCGGGCGGCGTGGCCGCCCGAAAGGTCGCTGTACTGGTCGCCGAAGTTGGCGAGGATGTCGTACCCCTGGTCCTCGATGTGCGCCCGCGTGCCCGACTTGTACTCGACCGTGGTGCAGTCGCCGCCGCAGTCGAGGTAGGCGGGCGGGTTCTTCTCGTCCTTCAGGAAGAAGTGCTTCTTGTCGACGGGGATGTCGTAGCCGGCCTTCTTGAGGTTCCGCACGCTCCAGTCGCGCTGGTACTCCTTGCGGCCCGTCACCAGGAAGACCGTGACGCCCTTCCCGTGCGCCCAGTTGACCAGCTTGCGCATGCCGAAGACGGGGTCCATGTTCTCGGTGCGCAGGTACGCGTCCTGGGCCTGCGGGGTGAAGTGGTAGCCCACGCGCCGCTCGAAGTTGTAGGTGAGCAGCGTGGTGTCGTCCACGTCCAGCACGATGGCGGGCCTGTCGCGGTCGCGGCCCGCGCTCCGGCCGTGGCGGCGGGCGTCCAGGTCCCGCTCCAGGTCCTTGCGGGCCTTGGCCGCGATGCCGCGCGTCTGCTTGGCGTAGTTGCTGTGCGGGGAGGCGTAGTGCTCGCCGTCCTCGGTCTCGATGTCGCCGTAGTAGGCCTCGATCTTCGTCTTCACCTGGTCGAGGTTGGGGATCTCCTTGTCGCTCCTGGGCACCGCGTGCTCGGCGGTGGCCTGGCCGACCCCGAAGAGGGCCGCGCCCGCGACGGCGGCGACGGCGGCCAGGGACAGGGCGGAACGCACAGGACGGCGGGACATACGCGGCTCCTCGTGGGGACACGGCGGGGGAAGATCCCCGGGAAGGTAGCAGTGCGCCAGGCCCCCGATCTACGCGCGGAGATTCAACGATGGGCAAAAACCCGTCCCCGAACCCCCGCCGGGGGCGCCCGGATCACCCCCGTACGCCCCCCGGCGGCCACCGGACCCCAGGGGCGGCCGGCCCCGACAGCCCCCTGCCCGCCCGTCCCACCGGCCGCCCCGGCCGCCGGACACCGCGGGGTCGCCCGGGGGAGGGAGAAACCGGACGTCACGGGGCACCGGCGCCCCGGCCGCAGGGACTATGGTCGGTGGCACCGCACCGGGGAACCCGGCACGGGAAGGCCGGGGACAGGCACGTCGACGGGGAAGGCACGGTCAGCACGGTGAGCACGCGCAGGAGCCCCCAGTCCGGTCCGCCCACGCCCGGCCGGCCGCCGATGCCCGGCCAGTCGGGGCGCGGCCCAGGCCACACCCACCCGGCGGCGCACCCCGCCCCCCGCCCGCACGCGCTCCAGACACCGCGCGCCGCCCTCTCACGCCCCCTCTTCGACCCGCTCGCCGCCGTACGGGAACCGGGCGGCCCCCGCTACGACGTGTATCTGACCGGGACCGTCTTCCTCGACATCATCTTCACCGGCCTCGACTCCGCCCCCGTGCGCGGCACCGAGTCCTGGGCCCGCGGCATGGGCTCCTCCCCCGGCGGCATCGCCAACATGGCCACCGCGCTGGCCCGCCTGGGGCTGCGCACCTCGCTCGCGGCGGCCTTCGGCGACGACATGTACGGCGACTACTGCCGCGAGGAGCTGGAGGCGGGCGAGGGCATCGACCTGTCCCTCTCCCACACCGTCCCCGGCTGGCACTCGCCGGTCACGGTCTCGATGGCGTACGAGGGCGAGCGGACGATGATCTCCCACGGCCACGAGGCGCCGCCCAAGGCGCGGTCTGCCCCCGGCGGTACGGCCGCAGGCGGTACCGCCGGCCCCGGCGCGCCGGGCGGCGCCGGCGAGGCCGCCGACGCGGCCTTCGACCCCGACGCGCCCGAGTGCCCGCCGCCCGCCACCGCGTGCGTCTCCTCGCTGGTGCCCGGACGGCCCCAGGAGTGGATCGCGACGGCCGCCGGGCGCGGCAGCCGCGTCTTCGCCGACGTCGGCTGGGACGAGACGGGCCGCTGGGACCTGGCGGCGCTGGCCGAACTGCCGCACTGCGAGGCGTTCCTCCCCAACGCCGTCGAGGCCATGCGCTACACCCGCACCGACTGCCCCCGCACCGCGGCGCACGCCCTCGCCGAGCACGTGCCGCTGGCGGTGGTCACCCTGGGAGCGGAGGGGGCGTACGCCGTGGACGCGCGCACCGGGGAGACGGCCGACGTGCCCGGTATCGCCGTCGAGGCGCTGGACACCACCGGCGCGGGTGACGTCTTCGTCGCCGGGTTCGTCACCGGCAGCCTGGCCGGGTGGCCCCTCCCCGACCGCCTCGCCTTCGCGGGGCTGACCGCCGCCCTGTCCGTCCAGGAGTTCGGCGGCTCCCTCTCCGCACCCGGCTGGCCCGAGATCGCCGCCTGGTGGCGCACGACCGGCTCCCAGGACCCCGGCTACGCCCGGTACGCCTTCCTGCGGCGCATCCTCACGGACTGCGCGTCCTCGGTGCCTGCGCGAAGGGCGGTGCCCACGCTGGGCTTCCGCCCGCCCGAGGGCTGACGTCCGCGAGGGCGGCTGCCGGGCGGTCCCGGCGGCGGAATGCGGCGGGCGGAGTGCGGCGGGCAGGTCCCGGCGGGCGGACAGCGCCACATCGGAGAGTCATCGGGCGGTAACTTTCTGTAGAGAGATGTGTGCGACCGCGGGCCCCATGGACCCGCGGCGGGCCCGTCTCGCTGTGCTCCGCCTGTTTCCTCGAAGGGACGCGTCATGCGCTACGGACACGCGCTGCGGGAAGAGGTGCGCTCCCCCGGCACCACTCCGCTCATCGGGATCTACGACATGTACTCGGCGTCCCTGGCCGCCCGGCACTACGACGGCTTCTTCGTCTCCGGGTTCGGCTTCGCCGCCTCGTACTACGGGCTCCCCGACATCGGCTTCATCGCCTGGCCGGACATGGTGGCGTTCGCGGAGCGGCTGCGGCTGGCCTTCCCCTCCCACCACCTGCTGGTCGACATCGACGACGGCTACGTGGACCCCGAGGTCGCCTGCCATGTCGTGCGGCGGCTGGAGCTGTCCGGGGCCTCGGGGGTCGTCCTGGAGGACCAGAAGCGCCCGCGCCGGTGCGGCCACGCCGAGGGCAAGCTGGTGCTCCCGCTGGAGGAGTACCTGGAGAAGCTGCAACTGGTCCTCGACACCAGGCGGGACCTGGTGGTCGTGGCACGCACCGACGCCACCGAGGAGGCGGAGATCCTGCGCCGGGCGCGGGCGCTGGCCGAGACGGACGCGGACATCGTCCTCGTCGACGGGGTGCGCAGCGCCGAGTGGATCTCCCGCATCCGGAAGGTCATCGGCGACAAGCCCCTGCTGTTCAACCAGATCGCGGGCGGCAGGTCGCCGCGGCTGTCGCTGAGCGAACTGCGGGACCTCACCTGCCAGGTGGCGATCTACAGCACACCCTGCCTGTTCGCGGCGCACAGCGCCATCGAGGCCGCGCTGCGCGAACTGAAGGCCTCCGACGGCCGGCTGCCCGACGCCGGCGCCCCCGGGGCGGTCGGCGTCCGGGCCGCCACCGAACTGCTGGAGAAGAACATCAGCAGGCACCACTCGCGCCCCGCGCAGCCCGCCTCCCTCTGAGCACGCCGCTGCCGCCGCCTACCAGCCGGACCGGCCGGGGTGAGAGGCGGCCGCCCGCCGCCGGGTGCCCAGGACCTCCGTCCACCAGGGGCCGCCGCGGCCGGCGACCACGCCGATGCCCGTCTCGCGGTAGGAGCAGTCGAGGATGTTCCGGCGGTGCCCGGGGCTGGCCATCCACCTCGCCACCACGGCACGGGCCGTGCGGTGGCCGCGCGCGATGTTCTCGGCGACGAGTCCGCCCCGGTAACCCAGCGCGGCGGCGCGGGTGGTGGGACGCCTCCGCTCCCCGGGGCCGGAGTGGGTGAGGGTGCGGGTGCGGGCCATGTAGGCGCTGTGCCGTTGGGCCGCCCGTTCGAGCGCGGGGTGCGGGCGCAGTTCCGGGCAGCCGGCCATGGCGCGGTGCCGGTTGACGAGGGCGACGACGGTCGCGGTGGCCCTGTCGGGGTCGAGCCGGGCGGAGGCCGACGCCTGCGGCGGCGTCGTCCCGCACAGTCCGGCGACCGCGAGCACGGCGGCCAGGACCTTCCATCGGTGCGGTCTCCTGCGCGGGGGAACGGACATGGGCGGCCTGCCTTTCGTACCGGAGTGGATGTCCCGCCGGGGTCGGTGTCCTGCCCGGGGGCGATGTCCTGCCCGGGTGGGTGTCCTACGGGGGCTGTGCGGGAGCGGGCCGGGAGCCCTGCGGGCGGCGGCCCCGGTGCCACGATGCCGCCGCCGCGCGCCGCGGCCGGCCGGCCGCACGGCACGTCAGCGCGCTCGCACGCGAATGGCGACGGTGAATTCACCGCAACAGAGGCGCGGCCGGCCGGTGAGGTGCGCGTTCGCCGCGGCACCCGGGTGGTCACGCTCCGCTGCGGTGGTGCGGGCGCCGGTGCCCGCCCGGTGCGGAAACCCGGTGAGCGGTGTCAGGCCCGCGTCGTACCCTGGGACCCGTAGAGAACGACGGCGCAGAGGGAGATGAGCAGGCCCCAGAGGCCGCCCATGACGCAGACAACCCCATCCCAGGCCGGACCCGGGCCCGAAACAGCCCGCTTCACCGTGCCGCCCAAGCACCCCATGGTCACGGTGCTGGGTTCCGGAGACTCTCTGCTGCGGGTGATCGAGAACGCCTTCCCCGCCACGGACATCCATGTCCGGGGGAACGAGATCAGCGCGACCGGTGATCCGGCGGAGGTGGCGCTGGTCCAGCGCCTTTTCGACGAGATGATGCTGGTGCTGCGCACCGGCCAGCCGATGACGGAGGACGCGGTGGAGCGCTCGATCTCCATGCTGCGCGCACAGGAGAACGGCACGGGCGCCGCCGACGAGACGCCCGCTGAGGTACTCACCCAGAACATCCTCTCCAACCGCGGCCGCACGATCCGCCCCAAGACGCTCAACCAGAAGCGCTATGTGGACGCGATCGACAAGCACACGGTGGTCTTCGGCATCGGCCCGGCCGGCACGGGCAAGACGTATCTCGCCATGGCCAAGGCGGTGCAGGCCCTCCAGGCCAAGCAGGTCACCCGGATCATCCTGACCCGGCCCGCCGTGGAGGCGGGCGAGCGGCTCGGCTACCTGCCCGGCACGCTCTACGAGAAGATCGACCCGTACCTGCGTCCGCTGTACGACGCGCTGCACGACATGCTCGACCCCGACTCGATCCCCCGGCTGATGGCGGCGGGCACGATCGAGGTCGCGCCGCTGGCCTACATGCGGGGGCGTACGCTCAACGACGCGTTCATCATTCTGGACGAGGCGCAGAACACGAACCCCGAGCAGATGAAGATGTTCCTCACCCGGCTCGGCTTCGACTCGAAGATCGTGATCACGGGTGATGTGACCCAGGTGGATCTGCCGGGCGGGACGAAGAGCGGGCTGCGCCAGGTGCGGGAGATCCTCCAGGACGTCGAGGACGTCCACTTCGCGCAGCTGACCAGCACCGACGTGGTGCGGCACAAGCTGGTGGGCCGTATCGTCGACGCCTACGACCGCTACGACAGTGCGCGCGAGGCCGACGGCGAGGCCGCCCCGAGGAACGCGCGCACCCCCGGCAAGAGGAAGTAGCCGCCCGCACCATGTCGATCGACGTCAACAACGAGTCCGGTCACCAGGTGGACGAGCAGGCGCTGCTCGACATCGCCCGCTACGCCCTGGCCCGGATGCGCATCCACCCGCTCTCGGAGCTGTCGGTGATCTGCGTCGACGCCCAGACCATCGAGCAGCTCCACAAGCAGTGGATGGACCTGCCGGGGCCCACCGATGTGATGTCCTTCCCGATGGACGAGCTGCGCCCGCCCTCCCGGGACGAGGAGGAGCCCCCGCAGGGGCTGCTGGGGGACATCGTGCTGTGCCCCGAGGTGGCCGCCAAGCAGGGCGAGCAGGCGCCGACCGGGCACTCCATGGACGAGGAGCTGCAACTGCTCACCGTCCACGGGGTGCTGCACCTGCTGGGCTACGACCACGAGGAGCCGGGTGAGCGGACCGAGATGTTCGGTCTGCAGGCCGCGATCGTCGACGGCTGGCGCGCCGAGCGCGGCCTGACCGGGCCGTCCCCCGCGCCCACCACGACCTCGTGAGCACGCCCCTTGTCGCCGCCGTCGTCCTGCTGGTCGTCGTGGCCTGGCTGGCCGCCTGCGCGGAGGCCGGCCTGGCGCGCACGACCAGCTACCGCGCCGAGGAAGCGGTGCGCCAGGGGCGGCGCGGCAGCGCCAAACTGGCGGCCGTGGCCGCCGATCCGACGCGCTATCTCAACCTGGCCCTGCTGCTGCGGGTGGCCTGCGAGGTGGCGGCCGGTTCGCTGGTGACGTACGCCTGCCTGCGCGCCGTCGAGGGCACCTGGCAGGCGCTGGCCGTCGCCATAGGGGTGATGGTCTTCGTCTCCTATGTCGCCATCGGTGTCTCGCCCCGCACCATCGGCCGCCAGCACCCGCTCAACACCGCGACGGCCACCGCCTATGTGCTGGTGCCGCTGGCCCGCATCCTGGGCCCGGTGCCGCAGCTGCTGATCCTGCTCGGCAACGCGCTCACCCCGGGGAAGGGCTTCCGCAAGGGACCGTTCGCCAGCGAGGCGGAGCTGCGCGCGATGGTCGACCTCGCGGAGCGGGAGTCGCTGATCGAGGCGGAGGAGCGGAAGATGGTGCACTCCGTCTTCCAGCTCGGGGACCGGCTGGTCCGCGAGGTGATGGTGCCGCGCACCGACCTGATCACCATCGAGCGGTTCAAGACGATCCGGCAGGGGCTGACGCTGGCGCTGCGCTCGGGTTTCTCGCGGATTCCCGTGGTCGGGGAGAACGAGGACGACGTCGTCGGCATCGTCTACCTCAAGGATCTGGCGCGGAAGGTGCACATCAGCCGGGACGCGGAATCCGAGCTGGTCTCCACCGCGATGCGCCCGGCCACCTTCGTCCCGGACACCAAGAACGCGGGCGATCTGCTGCGGGAGATGCAGAAGGACCGCATCCACGTCTCGGTGGTGATCGACGAGTACGGCAGCACGGCCGGGATCGTCACCATCGAGGACATCCTGGAGGAGATCGTCGGCGAGATCGCGGACGAGTACGACCGCGAGCTGCCGCCCGTCGAGGACCTGGGCGAGGGCCGCTACCGCGTCACCGCGCGCCTGGACATCGCCGACCTCGGCGAGCTGTACGGGCTGACCGGATGGGACGACGAGGACGTCGAGACGGTCGGCGGTCTGCTGGCCAAGCACCTGGGCCGCGTCCCGATCGCGGGCGCCACCACTGTCGTCGATGTCACCGAGGACCACTCCGACCCCACCCTGACCGGCCTCCGCCTCACCGCGGAGTCCCCCGCCGGCCGCCGCAACAAGATCGTGACGGTGCTCGTGGAAGCGGTCCGGGAACCCGTGGTGACCGACGGCGAGGAGAGCACCGCCGTCCGCGAGGGCTGAGGCCCGTCCGGTGTCCTACCCGGCGCCTACGCTGGGGCCATGACGCCGGAGGAGCTGAGGACCCGCTGTCTGGAACAGAACGGGGCGTGGGAGGACTTCCCCTTCCCCTCGCACCCCGGGCTGTCCGCCTTCAAGGTCGCGGGGAAGATCTTCGCCCTCTGTTCGCTGGACGAGGCCCCGCTGCGGATCAGCCTCAAGTGCGAGCCGGAGATCGCGGTGCGGCTCCGGGAGGCCCACCCCGCCGTACGCCCCGGCTGGCACCTCAACAAGCGGCACTGGAACACCGTCACGCTCGACGGCAGCCTGCCGGACCGCCTGGTGCGGGAGATGATCGAGGACTCCTACGACCTGGTGGTGGCCGGGCTGCCCCGCTGGGAGCGGCTGCGGCTGGGCGCGGGCTGACCGGCACGTCCGCCGCGGGTGGGGCAGGGCCGCTGGTGTGGGCAGTGCTGCTGGTGTGGGCAGGGCCACGGGTGGGGCAGGACCGCGAGAGGGCAGGACCGCGACAGGAGCAGGCCGTGAGAGGGGCGAAGGCTTCACCCGCGCGGGCCGCGCGAGGTTGCGGCGGTCCGCGGGGCTTGGTGCGGTGGAGGGGCACGACTCCCCGAAAGGCGGCGCCATGTTCCGTCCCGGCTCCCCCTCCCGTCCCGGCCCGACCGGCCTGGCCGGCCTGACCGCCGCCGTGGCGGTCGCGGCGCTGCTGGCCCTGGCGGGCTGCGGTGACGACGGGGGTGACGCGGGCGGCCCCTCCCCCTCCCCGCCGCCCTCCAAGACCGGGGCCACGCCCACCGGTTCGCCCTCGAAGCCGCAGGGCCCGCTCAGCGAGCAGCAGGCGCGGGCGGCACTGCTGGTCGAGGGGAACCTGCCCGCCGGGTGGAGGCACGCGGACCTGGACGACACCACGGCCGCGGGGGACGCGCCCGACGATCTGAGTACCAAGGACCGCAACTGCAAACAGCTCTTCGACGCCCTCGGCGGCGACGTGGACCGGCACGAGGCGCGGACCGACGCCTCCCGGGACTACCGCAAGGCGGCGGGCGGCCCGTACCTGTCCAGCGAGATCGCCTCCTACGACAGCGCCGACGGCGACGGCGCCACCCGCGCGCTGAGCACCTTCGTCAGCGTCCGGGAGAGCTGCCGGAGGGTCACGACGCACAACAACGCCGTCACCGTCGAGTGGACCGTCTCCCCGCTGAAGACCGGGACCGGCGCCGACGCCGAGGGCGCCCGGTTGCGGGGCACGGCCCGGGGCGGCCCGGCGGACGGGAAGCGGCTGACGCTCGACCTGGTCCTCTCCCGGGTGAAGCAGTCCACGACCGGGCTGGCCCTGCTGTCCGCCGGCCAGGGGGACACGCGCTTGACAGCCGGTGCCGCGAAGGCGGCGGCCGACCGCCTCAAGGCGGTTGCCGCCGGGCGGACGCCCGCTCCGACAGTGCCGCCGGAGCAGGACGACCAGGGCGACCAGGGCGGCGGACACCGCTAGCGCCTCGCGTCCGGCGGCCGGCCGGCCCCGGCGCCCCCGCCGAGCCGGCCGGTCCGGGGCGGCGGGCCTTCAGGACGCCCGTCCCCGGGAGGCGGCCGGCCGGCGTCCCACGGTGAGCGCCACCAGGGCGCCGACGGCCAGCAGGGCGAGGGCGTCCGCGCCGATGCCCAGCTTGATGCCGCCCAGGGTGGCCGCCGCCGGCGAGGTGCCGTCGGCGCGCAGGGCACCGGCCCAGCCGACGGACAGGGCGCTCAGCAGCGGGATGCCCAGTGCCAGGCCCAGCTGCATCGCGCTGGTGACCAGCGAGGTGGCGCGGCCCTGCTCGGCGTCGTCGAGGCCGGAGGTGGCGGTCACCCCGTAGGTGACGACCGCGACCAGGTGCAGGGCGCTGGCCAGCGAGACGGCGACCACGACCAGCCACAGCCCGGAGCGGGTGCCCAGGCCCAGCAGTCCGGCGGTCAGCACGCCCTGTCCGACCAGGGCGAGGGCGAGGGTGCGGGGCGCGCCGATGCGGCGGGCCAGCCGGGGGGCGAGGGCGCCGCCCGCGATGGAGGCGAGGCCCTGCACGCCGAAGACGAGCCCGGAGACCAGCGCGGAGACGCCCAGCAGATCCTGGAGGTAGAGGGTCATCAGGAAGACGACGGCGGTCATCATGGAGACGGTGGCCAGTCCGCCCAGGTTGCCGAAGGCGACGGTGGGGCGGCGCAGCATCCACAGCGGCAGCAGCGGCTCGGCGCTGCGGGCCTCCACGCGGACGAAGACGCCGAGCAGCACCAGCCCGGCCACGAGCGCGGCCACGACGTCCGGCCGGGTGAAGCCCTCCTCGGCCGCGGTGGACAACGCGTAGACAATGCCGAACAGGCCGCCGGTGACCGTCAGCGCGCCGGGCACGTCGAGCCGGGTGCGCGCGCCCCTGCTCTCGGTCAGCAGCCGGGGCGCCAGGATCAGCACGAGGCCACCGCCGACGCCGAGCAGACCCATGGTGGAGCGCCAGCCGAGGGTGTCGGTCAGGACGCCGCCGACGACCATGCCGACGGTGAAGCCGAGCGCCATCAGGGAGCCGTTGATGCTCAGCGCCTTGGTGCGCTTGGGCCCCTCGGGGAACGAGGTGGTGATCAGCGCCATGCCGGTAGGCACCAGTGCGGCGGCGCCCAGGCCCTGGAGGGCGCGGCCGCCCAGGAAGAGGGGCGCGTTGGGCGCCACGGCGGCCAGGACGGAGGCGGCGGTGAAGACGGCCAGGCCCGTCAGGAAGGTGCGGCGGCGGCCGAGCTGGTCGCCGAGGCGGCCGAAGAGCAGCAGGAAGCTGCCGGTGGGCAGGGCGAACGCGGTCACCGCCCACTGCAGTCCGGCCTCACCCAGCCCCAGGTCGGGGCCGAGGACGGGGAGGGCGACGTTGAGGACGGAGAAGTCGAGCGCGACCAGGAACTGGGAGGCGCACAGCGTCACCAGGACGAGGATCTCACGCGGGGTGAACCGGTGGGAGGCGGGCGGCTGTTGGCCGGACGCCGGTGCGGGACGGTCGGGCTGGGAGACCGGGGCGGGGCCGGTGGTCTCCGGTACGGAAGCGGTGGTTGGCATACCGGTCAGCCTGCTGGTGCGGAACAGACCGTGGGGAGCTGCTGTTTATGGTGGTGCCCGCACCACCAGCCAGGGAGGGGATCAGGTGGCGACTGCCGCGAGGAGCCGGCCGGACAGGACCCGTCGGAGCCAGGAGCTGCGCACGTTCCTGCGCTCACGCCGGGCCCGGGTCTCACCCGCCGAGGCGGGGCTGCCCGACGGCGGCCCCCGGCGCAGGACGCCGGGGCTGCGCCGCGAGGAGGTGGCCGTGCTCGCCGGGGTGGGCGCCTCCTGGTACCAGTGGCTGGAGCAGGGCCGCGACATCACCGTCTCGCCGCAGGTGCTGGACGCGGTCGCGCGGGTGCTGCGGATGAGCCCGGCGGAGCGCCGGCACCTGTACGTGCTCGCCGGCCTCAACCCGCCGCTGCCCGAGTCGGAGTACGACCGCACCTACCTGTGCGACGGGATGCAGCGGCTGATCGACAGCTGGATGCCCTACCCGGCGCACATCATGGACCCGTACTACAGCGCCGTCGGGATGAACGAGGCCGCCCGGCTGGTGATGGGGATCGAACTCCAGGAGAACTGCATCATCAACTTCTTCTGCGACGACCGCTACCGTGCGCGCGCCGTCAGCTGGGAGGAGAACGCGCCCAGCGTGGTGGGGGAACTGCGGGCCTCGCTGGCCGAGTGGCCCGAGGACGAGGGCTTCCAGCTGCTGCTGGAGGAGCTGCTGGCCAACAGCGCGGAGTTCCGGGAACTGTGGGAGCAGGGCAACGTGTGCAGCGCGGGCCAGCGGCGCAAGGAGCTGGACCATCCGGTCGTCGGCGCCCTGCACTTCGAGTCGACGACGCTCCAGGTTCCCACGCGCCCCGACCTCAAGCTCATCCTGCACAACCCGCTCCCTGGAACCGGCACGGCCGAGAAGCTCCAGCGGCTCACGGAGCCGGAGGTGCGCCGGGCCGGGATGCACCAGGTGGCGGGGTGACCGGCGGCGGCCGGCCTGCGGGCACCGCATATGCTCACCGTCATGAGTGACCAGAGCACGGGCGGACTGGACCCGGAAGACCGCAAGATCGTGACACTGGCGCGCAGCGCCCGCGCCCGCAACGCCGTCCCCGAGGGCGCGGCCGTGCGGGACGAGACCGGGCGTACGTACGTGGCGGGCTCGGTCGCGCTGCCCTCGCTGCGGCTCTCGGCACTGCGCACGGCGGTGGCCATGGCGGTGGCCTCGGGCGCCAGGTCGCTGGAGGCGGCGGCCGTCGTCTCCGAGTCCGGGCAGGTGCCCGCGGAAGACCTGGCGACGGTACGGGACCTGGGCGGCCCCGCCACCCCGGTGCTGCTCGCGGGCCCGGACGGCGAGGTGCACCTGACGGTGACCGCGGGCTGAGCGGGGAGGGGACGCACCCCGCAGAGGGCGGGGAACCGCGCGACGAACCGCCGGGAGGGGTCCCGCGGCCGGAGAGGCCGGGAGGGGCACCCGGGGAGCACTCGCGCCCGGGCGGCGCCGCACCCCGCTCGCCCCGGCCCCGCCACCACGTCAGGGACAATGGTCGTCATGAACGCTTCTTCCGCCCCCGCCGGCACCACCGAAGGTGGCAAGCCCCACGAGGACCGACCGCACCGGTCGGGCTTCGCCTGCTTCGTCGGCCGCCCCAACGCGGGCAAGTCGACGCTGACCAACGCGCTGGTGGGCACGAAGGTCGCGATCACCTCCACCCGGCCGCAGACCACCCGGCACACGGTGCGCGGCATCGTCCACCGCCCCGACGCGCAGCTCGTGCTGGTGGACACCCCCGGGCTGCACAAGCCGCGCACCCTGCTGGGCGAGCGCCTCAACGACGTGGTGCGCACCACATGGGCCGAGGTCGACGTCATCGGCTTCTGCGTGCCGGCCGACCAGAAGATCGGCCCGGGTGACCGGTTCATCGCGGGCGAGCTGGCCGGGCTGAAGAAGCGGACCCCGAAGATCGCGGTCGTCACCAAGACCGATCTGGTGGGCGCCGACGAGCTGGCCCGGCAGCTGATGGCCGTGGACCGGCTCGGCAGGGAGCTGGGCATCGAGTGGGCTCAGATCGTCCCGGTCTCGGCCACCGAGGGCACCCAGGTGGAGCTGCTGGCCGACCTGCTGGTGCCGCTGCTGCCCGAGGGCCCGCCGCTGTACCCGGACGGCGACCTGACGGACGAGCCCGAGCAGGTCATGGTCGCCGAGCTGATCCGCGAGGCCGCGCTGGAGGGCGTACGGGACGAGCTGCCGCACTCGATCGCGGTGGTCGTCGAGGAGATGGTGCCCCGCGAGAACCGCCCCGCGGACCGTCCGCTGCTGGACGTCCACGCCAACATCTACATCGAGCGCCCCAGCCAGAAGGGCATCGTGATCGGTCCCAAGGGCAAGCGCCTCAAGGAGGTCGGCAGCACCTCGCGCCGCCACATCGAGGCGCTGCTGGGGACGCCCGTCTTCCTCGACCTGCACGTGAAGGTCGCCAAGGACTGGCAGCGCGACCCCAAGCAGCTGCGCAGGCTGGGTTTCTGAGCCGGCGGCCGGGCGTCGCCGCCCGGCCGCCTCCCCTCGCCGGGTGACGGCGGCCTGGGATACGTTCACGGCATGACCGACGAGACCACCCAGCCCGTGCTCACGCTCGACGACGTGCGTGCGGCCGCCGCCCGTATCGAGGGCGCGGTCCACCGCACGCCGGTCGTCCGCTCCCGGACGCTCGACCGGCTGGTCGGCGCCGAGGTCTTCCTCAAGTGCGAGAACCTCCAGCGGGTCGGCGCCTTCAAGTTCCGCGGCGCCTACAACTGGATGGCGCAGCTGACCGCCGAGGAGCGGCGGCGCGGTGTCGTCGCCTACTCGTCCGGCAACCACGCGCAGGCGGTCGCGCTCGCGGCCCGCGAGTTCGGCACCTCGGCGGTCATCGTCATGCCCGCGGACGCGCCGGCCGCCAAGCTGGACGCGACGGCCGGGTACGGCGCCGAGGTCGTCACCTACGACCGCTACACCGAGAGCCGGGAGGCGATCGGCGAGAAGATCGCCGCCGAGCGCGGCCTCACCCTCATCCCGCCCTACGACCACCCGCGCACCATGGCCGGGCAGGGCACGGCCGCGCTGGAGCTGCTGGAGGAGACCGGCGAGCTGGACGCGCTGCTGGTCCCGGTGGGCGGCGGCGGGCTGATCGCCGGATGCGCCACGGCGGCCAGGGGCCTGTACCCGGACCTCAGGGTGATCGGCGTCGAACCGGAGGCGGGCGACGACACGGCACGCTCCCTCGCGGCCGGGCGGCGGGTGACGATCGAGGTGCCGCACACCGTCGCGGACGCGCAGACCGCCACGGTGCCCGGCGCGCTCACCTTCGAGGTCAACCGGCGGCTGGTGGAGGGCGTGGTACTGGTCGGCGACGACGAGCTGCGCACGGCCATGCGGTTCGCCCTGGAGCGGCTCAAGCTGCTGACCGAGCCCGCCGGCGCCTGCGGCCTGGCCGCGCTGCTCGCGGACCGCGTCGAGCCCCTCCCCCCGCGGGTGGGCGTCATCGTCTCCGGCGGCAACATCGGCCTGGAGCGGTTCATCGAGGTGATGGGCGGCTGACCGGGCGGCTGGGGCGGCCGCGCGGTCTCAGCGCCGCTTGGGCACCGGCACCCGCGTCAGGTCCCGCGCCGCCGTCAGCCCGCCCTCGAACCCGGCGGAGCGGGCCTCGGCCGCGAACAGCTCCGTGTCCTGGTAGCGCTGCGAGAAGTGGGTCAGCACCAGGTGCCGCACCCCCGACTCGGCGGCGACCCGGCCCGCCTGATACGCCGTCAGGTGTCCGGAGATCTCGGCCAGTTCCGTGTCCGCCCGCAGGAACGTGGACTCGATGACGAGCATGTCGCAGCCCTCGGCCAGCTCGTACACCCCGTCGCACAGCCGGGTGTCCATCACGAAGGCGAACCGCTGACCGGGCCGCGGCTCGCTGACCTCCTCCAGCCGCACCCCGCGCAGCTCCCCCTCCCGCTGGAGACGCCCCACGTCGGGACCGGCGATCCCGGCCGCCGCCAGCCGCTCGGGCAGCATCCGGCGGGCGTCCGGCTCCACCAGCCGGTAGCCGAACGCCTCGACGCGGTGGGAGAGTTGCCGGGCCTCCAGGGTGAACGGCAGTCCGGGCTCCTCCGCGCCGCCGCCGATCACGCCCGGCCCGGTCACGGGCGCCTCGCGCAGCGCCACCGTGTCGTGGAAGGGGGTGGCGTGCCGCAGCCGCTCGAAGTAGTGGCGCCCGCTCGCCGGGAAGTGCACCGGCACCTCGTGCGGCACCCCGTCGAGGCTCAGGTGCTGGATGACGCCGGGCAGCCCCAGCGTGTGGTCGCCGTGGAAGTGCGTCAGGCAGATCCGGGTGAGGTCGTGCGCGGCGATGGAGGTGTGCAGCATCTGCCGCTGGGTGCCCTCACCCGGGTCGAACAGGATGCCCTCGCCGTCCCACAGCAGGACGTACCCGTTGTGGTTGCGCTCCCGGGTGGGCACCTGGCTGGCCGTGCCCAGCACGACCAGTTCCCGCACGGACAACCCGCGTCACCCGGGCGGCCATTCGAGGCCGCGGCCCCCGAGGACGTGCGCGTGCGCGTGGAACACCGTCTGCCCGGCCCCCGCGCCGGTGTTGAAGACCACCCGGTAGCCGGTGCCGGGGCCGCCGTGGGCCGCCGCGATCTTCTCCTCCGCGGCCACCTCGCCCGCCTCGCGGATCACATCCGCGATCAGCTGCGGCTCGGCGGCGGCCAGGGTCGCCGCGTCGGGGTAGTGCGCCTTCGGGATCACCAGGACGTGGGTGGGAGCCTGCGGGTTGATGTCGCGGAAGGCGACCGTCGTCCCGGTCTCCCGCACCAGCGTCGCGGGCACCTCACCCGCGACGATCTTGCAGAACAGGCAGTCCTGCTCCGGTTCACCGTTGGAAGCCATGCCGGGATGGTACCCGAGCCCCTGCCGGCGGCAGGGCCCGAATCATCCCCAGCGCCCGCACCGGGCCAGCACCACGGCCGCCGCCGCCGTCCCGGCCGTGGAGGTCCGCAGCACGCTCGGCCCCAGCCGCAACGGCCGCGCCCCGGCGCCCCCGAACAGCTCCAGCTCCTCCGGCGCGACCCCGCCCTCGGGCCCGACCACCAGCACGATCTCCCCCTCCGCCGGCAACCCGGCCGCCGCGAGCGGCGAACCGCCCTCCTCGTGCAGCACCCCGGCGAAGTCGGCGGACTCCAGCAGGGCCGCGACCCGACGCGACGACGCGAGGTCCGCCACCTGGGGGAACCGCAGCCGCCGCGCCTGCTTCCCGGCCTGACGCGCCGTACTCCGCCACTTGGCGAGCGACTTGGCACCGCGCTCGCCCTTCCACCGGGTGACGGCCCGCGACGCGGCCCACGGCACGATGACGTCCACTCCCGTCTCGGTCATCGTCTCGACCGCCAACTCCCCCCGGTCGCCCTTGGGTAGAGCCTGGACGACGGTGATCCTCGGCTGCGGCTCCGGCTCGGTGCGGACCTCTCCGACGGCGACCTCCAGCCGGTCCTTGCCCTCGACGGCGGTCACGCTCCCGAAGGCGCCGGTGCCCGCGCCGTCGGTCAGGACGACCTCCTCCCCGGGCCGCAGCCGCCGCACCGAGACGGCGTGCCGCCCCTCGGGCCCGTCCAGCACTACCGTGCCGGTCCGCAGCAGTTCCGGGCCGGCGAGGAAGACGGGCGCGCTCATGAGAGGGCCTCCCGGGCGGCGGTCAGCTCCGCCGCCAGGGTCTCCACCAGCTCCCCCGCGGGCAGCTCGCGGGCCAGCCGGTGCCCCTGCCCCGCCCACAGCGCCATCGCCTGCGGATCACCCGCCTCGGCCGCGGCCCTGCGGAGCCCGGCCGTCAACTGGTGGACCTGGGGGTAGGCGGCGGGCGCGTACGGGCCGTGCTCGCGCAGGAAGCGGTTGACCAGGCCGCGCGCCGGACGGCCGGAAAAAGCGCGGGTCAACTCCGTACGGGTGAACAGCGGATCGGTCATGGCCCGCTTGTGCAGCGGGTGTGCGCCCGACTCGGGCGTCACCAGGAAGGCGGTGCCCAGTTGCGCGGCCACCGCGCCCGCCGCCAGCACCGCGGCGATCTGTCCGCCGCGCATCAGCCCGCCCGACGCGATGAGCGGCAGCCGCACGGCCTCCCTCACCTGGGCGATGAGCGTCAGCAGCCCGACGCCGGCGCTGCCCGGTTCGTCCCGCGGGTCGTCGCGATGCGTGCCTTGGTGGCCGCCGGCCTCGACGCCCTGGAGGCACACCGCACCGGCACCCGCCTCCTGCGCGGCCCGCGCCTCCGCCACGGACGTCGCCGTGACGACCGTGCGGGTGCCCAGCCTCGCGAACCGCTCCAGCACCTCCCCCGCAGGGCAGCCGAAGGTGAAGGAGACCATCGGCACCGGGTCGTCGTAGAGGATCGCGAGCTTCGCCTCGTACGCGTCGTCCGTGGTGCCCCCGGTCTCACCCAGCTGTGTCCCGTACCTGGTGGCCTCGTCCGCGAGCCGTTCGCGGTAGACGTCAATCGCGGCCGGGTCCGCGGTGCCGGGCTGCGGCATGAAGAGGTTGACCCCGAACGGGCGGCCGGTGAGCCGCCGCACCTGCCTGACCTCCTCGTACATCGCCTCCGGCGTCTTGTAGCCGGCGGCCAGGAAGCCCAGGCCGCCCGCCTCGCTCACGGCCGCGGCCAGCCCAGGACAGGAGGCCCCGCCGGCCATCGGTGCCTGGATGACGGGGTGCGTGAGCAACGCGGTCGGCTCGAAGACCGAAGACGACGAGGTGGACATGGCCACATCCTGTCACGCGGCCCCCGCACGGGTTCCGCGCTGTCCTGGGTACGGCCGGTGCGTGGGTGCCCACAAGTGGCGAGCACCCAGGCCGCATCGGCCGCCCGGCCTCAACGCCCGTTGAACGCGTCCTTCAGGCGGGAGAACAGGCCCTGCTGCCCCGGTTGGAACTGGCCGGTGGGGCGTTCCTCGCCGCGGAGTTTGGCGAGGCGTCGCAGGAGTTCCTCCTGCTCCGGCTCCAGCTTGGTGGGGGTCGTCACCTCGACGTGGACGATCAGCTGGCCGCGTCCGCCCCCGCGCAGGTGGGTGATGCCGCGCTCGTGGAGCGGGATCGACTGCCCGGACTGGGTGCCGGGGCGGATGTCCACCTCTTCCATGCCGTCCAGCGTCTCCAGCGGCACCTTGGTGCCGAGGGCCGCGGCCGTCATCGGGATGGTCACCGTGCAGTGCAGGTCGTCGCCGCGGCGCTGGAAGACCGGGTGCGCGTTCTCGTGGATCTCCACGTACAGGTCGCCCGCCGGGCCGCCGCCCGGACCGACCTCGCCCTCGCCGGCGAGCTGGATGCGGGTGCCGTTGTCGACGCCCGCGGGGATCTTCACCGTCAGGCTGCGCCGCGAGCGCACACGGCCGTCGCCCGCGCACTCCGGGCAGGGCGTGGGCACCACGGTGCCGAAGCCCTGGCACTGGGGGCAGGGGCGGGACGTCATGACCTGGCCCAGGAAGGAGCGGGTGACCTGGGAGACCTCGCCGCGACCGCGGCACATGTCACAGGTCTGCGCCGAGGTGCCGGGCGCGGCGCCCTCCCCGTTGCAGGTGTTGCAGACGATGGCGGTGTCGACCTGGATGTCCTTGGTGGTGCCGAACGCGGCCTCCTCCAGGTCGATGTCCAGGCGGATCATGGCGTCCTGGCCGCGGCGGGTGCGCGAGCGGGGGCCGCGCTGGGCCGCCGTGCCGAAGAACGCGTCCATGATGTCGCTGAAGTTGCCGAAGCCCCCGAAGCCGCCGGCGCCGGCACCCGCCGCGCCCGAGGCGGGATCCCCGCCCAGGTCGTAGACCTGCTTCTTCTGCGGGTCGGAGAGCACCTCGTAAGCGGTGTTGATCTCCTTGAACCGCTCCTGGGTCTTCGGGTCCGGATTGACGTCCGGGTGCAACTCGCGCGCGAGCCGGCGGAACGCCTTCTTGATCTCGTCCTGCGAGGCGTCGCGCTGCACACCGAGGACCGCGTAGTAGTCCGTCGCCACTTATGACTCCGCCAGGATCTGTCCGACGTACCGTGCCACTGCGCGTACAGCTCCCATCGTTCCGGGGTAGTCCATGCGGGTCGGTCCGACCACGCCGAGTTTGGCGACTGCTTCGTCGCCCGAACCGTAGCCGACCGAGACGACCGATGTGGAACTCAGTCCCTCGTGCTGGTTCTCATGCCCGATGCGTACGGTCATACCCGGGTCCTTGGCCTCGCCGAGGAGTTTGAGGAGGACGACCTGCTCCTCCAGTGCCTCCAGGACCGGCCGGATGGTCAGCGGGAAGTCGTGCGCGAAGCGGGTGAGGTTGGCGGTGCCGCCGATCATCAACCGCTCCTCGGTCTCCTCGACCAGGGTCTCCAGCAAGGTGGCCAGCACGGCCTGGATGGTCCCTCGGTCGTCCACGTCGAACGCCTCGGGCAGGTCCTGCACCAGGGAGGGGACCTCGGTGAAACGCTCACCGACGACGCGGCTGTTGAGGCGGGCGCGCAGGTCCGCCAGCACCGTCTCGCCGATCGGCGCCGGGCAGTCGATCATCCGCTGCTCGACGCGGCCGGTGTCGGTGATCAGCACCAGCATCAGCCGCGCGGGCGCCAGCCCCAGCAGCTCCACGTGCCGCACCGTCGAACGCGTCAGCGACGGATACTGCACGACGGCCACCTGCCGGGTGAGCTGCGCCAGCAGCCGCACCGTGCGCCCCACCACGTCGTCGAGATCGACGGCGCCCTCCAGGAAGTTCTGGATGGCGCGCCGCTCCGGCGGCGACAGCGGCTTGACACCGGCGAGCTTGTCGACGAAGAGCCGGTACCCCTTGTCCGTGGGGATACGGCCCGCGCTGGTGTGGGGCTGCGCGATGTAGCCCTCCTCCTCCAGCGCCGCCATGTCGTTGCGGACGGTGGCGGGCGACACCTTCAGGTTGTGCCGCTCGGTGAGCGCCTTGGAGCCCACCGGCTCCTCGGTGCCCACGTAGTCCTGGACGATGGCGCGGAGCACCTCAAGTCGACGCTCGCTGAGCATGGCGCACACCTCCCGTCCGGCCGCTGGTCTGGAGCCCCGTTCCCTGGCGGTCTCTGGCACTCTTCGTGCCTGAGTGCCAAGTCCCTGAGCCAGTGTACGGCCGGTCACCACGGCCAGGGCAAGGGCCGCCTGATCGCTTGCCCCGACCGTACCGTGCGGCAGCCCGCGGAGCGCCCCTCCTGTGCTGCCGTTAGCGTCGTCCCATGCAGGCGCATGGGGAAGACACACGGCACGGACAGCCGCCGGCCGGCGCCGCCCGCTGGGAGCGCCTGGCGCCCGGGGTGCTGCGGCGCAGGCTCCCGGAGTGGGACGCGACGGTGGGGGCGGTCGGCGGGGACGAGGAGGTGCTGGTGATCGACACCGGGTCCTCGCTGCGGGAGGGCGCCGGGATCCGCGCCGAGGTCACCGCCCTGCTGGGCCGCCCGGTGACGCGGGTCGCCCTCACCCACCCGCACTTCGACCACGTCCTCGGCACGGCCGTCTTCTCCGGCGCCCAGGTGTACGCGGCCGTGGGCGTGGCCGAGCACCTCGCACGCGGCGCCGAGGCGCTGCGGGACGACGCCGTGGCGCACGGCCTGCCCGAGGACGAGGCCGCGGAGGCCGCCGACGTCCTGGTGCGCCCCCACCATCCGGTCAGCGGGCAGCTGACCCTCGGCCTGGGCGGCCGCGAGGCGGTCCTCCTCAACGCCGGCCCCGCCCACACCGGGCACGACCTGGCCGTCCTGGTACCCGGCTCCCCCGATGTCGTCTTCTGCGGCGACCTGGTGGAGGAGTCCGGCGAGCCCCAGGCCGGACCCGACGCCCACCCCGGCCGCTGGCCCGCCGCCCTCGACCGGCTGCTCGCCCTGGGCGGCGAGGACGCGCTGTACGTCCCAGGACACGGCGCCGTCGTGGACGCCGCCTTCGTCCGCGCCCAACGGGACCGGCTGGCAGGGCGCTTCACGGCACAATGACCGGCATGCGCAGCCGATACGACAACCCGGACCTCACCCCGCCCTGGAAGCGGAAGCAGACCGTGCCCGAGGTGGCGGCCGAACGGGACCTGGTGGTGGAGGAGGCCACCACCGGGTTCTGCGGGGCGGTGGTCAGGTGCGAGAAGACCGCCGAGGGGCCGACGGTCACCCTGGAGGACCGCTTCGGCAAGCACCGGGTCTTCCCCATGACGCCGCGCGGCTTCCTGCTGGAGGGCCGCACCGTGACGCTGGTGCGGCCCACCCGCGCCGCGACCGGGGCCGCCACCGCGCCGGCGGCGCCCCGGCTGACGGCCTCCGGCTCGGTGGCCGTACCGGGCGCGCGGGCGCGGGTGGCCCGTGCGGGGCGCATCTACGTCGAGGGGCGGCACGACGCCGAGCTGGTGGAGAAGGTCTGGGGCGACGACCTGCGTATCGAGGGGGTCGTCGTGGAGTACCTGGAGGGCGTCGACGACCTGCCCGCCCTCGTCGAGGCGTTCGGCCCGCACCCGGGCGCGCGGCTCGGCGTCCTGGTGGACCACCTGGTCCCCGGCTCGAAGGAGTCCCGTATCGCGGCCGAGGTGGGCGGCGACCACGTGCTGGTCGTCGGCCACCCCTATATCGACATCTGGGAGGCCGTGAAGCCCGCCTCCGTGGGCATCCGGTCCTGGCCGCGCGTGCCGCACGGCCAGGACTGGAAGACGGGCGTGTGCCGCGCGCTGGGCTGGCCGGAGAACACCGGCGCCGCCTGGCAGCACATCCTCGGCCGCGTCCGGACCTACAAGGACCTGGAGCCCGCCCTGCTGGGGAGGGTGGAGGAACTGATCGACTTCGTCACTGCTCCGGGGGGCTGACGGGGAGGGTCTGGAAACCACTGGTGTCCAGCTTCACTCCCAGCGGATCCACCGGCATGGTGTCGCCGAACCACGCCTTGCGCTCCACCCGGTAATCGGCCTGCTCACCCTTGCCGGTCGGCTCAGTGAGCAGAACGCACTCTCCGCGCAGCGGGTCGATGATCAGGTACGCCGGAATCCGGCCCGCGGCGTAAAGCGCGCGCTTGGTGACATGGTCGCGGTGCACGCTGGTCTTGGAGACGACTTCCACGGCCAGCCTGACCTGCTCGGACGGCATGAGTCGCCCGGACTCCGGCGCGTCCTCGAGCGCCATGACCACCAGATCGGGTACCGGTTCGCTGGTCTCGGCGAGGATCGCGACGTCCTGATTCTGAACTCGCTCCCATTTGTCCGGGGACAGCTGGTCCATCACCTTTGTCACGATCCGGTTGTGGACCAGATCCGGCCCCGCCATCATCACGATTTCCCCCCACAGCAGCTCGGCCTTGAAGCCCTCCGGTACCTCCAGTTCCTCGAAGGCCTCTATGGCGCGGGAGTCCGTCATGCGGGTATCCATCCGTTCCAGCGTGATGGTCATTCCAGCCCCCTTGCGGCCGCTGCGTTCACGTACGTACTCAGCGTAGCCGCCGGGTGTGACAACGCGCACGCCGCCGACGCCCGCCGACCCTCCGGCGGGCGGGACAATGGACGGTATGCCCTCCGCACTTCCCGATGGTGAGCCCGTGCCCGCAGACGGCGCGCTGCCCGCGGCGGCGCTCGACGGCGCCGCCGACCGCCCGCTCGGTTTCTACCTGCACGTGCCGTACTGCGCCACCCGCTGCGGCTACTGCGACTTCAACACCTACACCGCCTCCGAGCTGGGCGGGTCCTCCCGCGAGCGGTACGCGGAGCAGGTCGTGGAGGAGATCCGTCTCGCCCGCAAGGTGCTCGGGGACGACCCGCGGAGCGTGGAGACGGTGTTCGTGGGGGGCGGTACGCCGACGCTGCTGCCCCCGGAGGACCTGGGCCGGATGCTGAGTGCCGTCCGGGAGGAGTTCGGGCTGGCCGAGGACGCCGAGGTGACGACCGAGGCGAACCCGGAGTCGGTGGACGCGGCCTCCCTCGCCGGGCTGCGGGAGGCGGGTTTCACCCGGATCTCGTTCGGCATGCAGAGCGCCCGCGCGCACGTGCTGCGGGTACTGGACCGTACGCACACCCCGGGCCGCCCCGAGGAGTGCGTGGCGCTGGCCCGCGCGGCGGGGTTCCGGCACGTCAACCTCGACCTGATCTACGGCACGCCGGGCGAGACCGACGACGACTGGCGGGCCTCCCTGGACGCGGCCCTGGCGGCGGGCCCCGACCACATCTCGGCGTACGCGCTGATCGTCGAGGAGGGGACGCGGCTGGCACGGCGGATCCGGCGCGGCGAGGTGCCCATGACGGACGACGACGTGCACGCCGACCGCTATCTGAGCGCGGAGGAGCGGCTGTCGGCGGCCGGCATGGAGTGGTACGAGGTCTCCAACTGGGCCACCCGGGGCGAGGCGGCGGCCCGGTGCCGGCACAACGAGCTGTACTGGACCGGCGCCGACTGGTGGGGCGCGGGGCCGGGCGCCCACAGCCATGTCGGCGGGGTGCGCTGGTGGAACGTCAAGCACCCGGCCGCCTATGCGCGAGCCCTGGCCGAGGGCAGGTCGCCGGGGGCGGGCCGGGAGCTGCTCACGCCGGAGGACCGGCGCGTCGAGCGCATCCTGCTGGAGCTGCGGCTGCGGCAGGGCTGCCCGCTCCCGCTGCTGGCGCCCGAGGGCGCCCGCGCCGCCGAGCGGGCCCGCGACGACGGGCTGCTGGAGCCGGGTGCGTACGAGGAGGGCCGGGCCGTTCTCACGCTGCGCGGCCGGCTGCTGGCCGACGCCGTGGTGCGGGATCTGGTGGACTGAGCCGGCCGTCCGGTGGGACCCCGGCGGCCCTGGGCCCGGTGCGCGGGGCCGGCGGTCAGGCCGTGGCCGCCCGCTCCGCGCGGTGGGGGGAGCGCAGCACCAGCATGGCCAGGTCGTCGGAGGGCAGGTCCGGCGCGAAGGCGTGGACCGCGCGCCGCAGGCGCTCCGCCGTGGCGCCCGCGTCCAGCCCCGCGCACTCCGCGAAGAGCGTGGCGAGACCGTCGCCGTCGTCGAACAGGCGGCGGCCGCAGCGGCGTTCGGTGACTCCGTCGGTGACGCAGAGCAGGGTGTCGCCGGGGAGCAGCGTCAAGGACTGGCTGTCGTAGGAGACGTCGTGGGCGATGCCGAGCAGCAACTGCGGCAGCGCGGCGGTGCGTACGGCTCCGGCCGCGTCCCGCACCAGCGGCAGCGGGTGCCCGGCGCAGGCGAGGGTGCAGTCCACCAGGTCGCCGCGGAAGGTGAGTTCGCCGTAGACGACGGAGAGGAAGCGGGCCTGCTCGCCCACCTCGCGGTTGAGCCGGTCGAGCGTCTCGGTGACCGAGTAGCCCTCCTTGGCCAGCAGCCGCAGCACCGGGCGGGCCAGCCCGGTGACGACGGCGGCCTCCGGGCCGTTGCCGCACACGTCGCCGAGGGCGAAGCGCCAGCGGCCGTCGGGCAGCCGCAGCAGGTCGTAGAAGTCACCCCCCGCCCAGGCCCCCTCGCCGGCGGGCTCGTAGACGAGGGCGGTGTCGAGGCCGGGGACGTGCACGTCCTCGCTGGGCAGCAGACCGCGCTGGAGGATGCGGCTGATGTTCGCCTGGAGGGTGTAGCGGCGCGCGGAGAGCACGGCCAGGGCCACGCGGCGTGCGAAGTCCTCGACCAGTCCCAGGATCTCGTCCGGTATCCGCGCCAGTCCCGCGCGCCCGATCACCAGCGTGCCCACCGAACGGCCGCCGACGACCAGGTCGCACCGCACCGAGGCGCCCCGGTCCTCCTCCTCCGCCGCGCCGGCGGGCCAGTGCCAGGGGGCCGCCTGGCCGGGCACCGTCGGGGCCGCCCCCGGCGACCGGGTGGCCAGCCGGGCCCGCAGCTCCTCGATACGGCTCTCATGCGCGTGCCAGACGCGGGCGAGCCGGGGCAGCCGCGAGCGGTCGTCGTCCCGCAGCCATACGGCGCACCAGTCCGCGAAGCGCGGCACCATCAGCTGGCCGGCGAGCGAGGCGACCTTGTCCTCGTCGGTGTGCCCGGCCAGCAGGTCGGACGCCTCCGCGAGGAAGGACAGCGCCCCGTGGCTCGTCCACCCGCGCCCGGCGGCGGGCCGGCTACCGGCGGCGGACCGGACGGCGCCGGAGGCGGGCGCGGGCGTCGCTGATGCCGGGGCGGGGGCGGAGGAGGGCGCGGAGTGCGCGGGCGGGGGGAGTGCGGGCGCGGAGTGCGCTGGGTGTGCGGGACCGGGCGCCGGGGCGGATGGAGTGGCGTCGGCGGGAGCGGGGGCGCGGGAGAGGACGGGAGCGGCGGCGGGGGCGGACGGGACCGGTGGATCGGTCGGTACCGCCCGTGGTACCGGAGCCGACGGTGCCACGGGGGCCGCCGGTGTCTCCGGTGCCGCCGGTGCCGCCGGTGTCTCCGGTATCGCCCGTGTCTCCGGTGTCGCTCGTGTCTCCGGTACCGCCGGTGTCTCCGGTGCCGCGGGGAGGTCGCTGGGGGCGGGGCCCAGTTGGAACCAGACGGCCTTCCGGTCCCGGCGGTAGCTGATGCCCCACTCCTTGGCGAGCGCGCCCAGGAGCCGTAATCCGTACCCGGCGCCGTCCACGCCACCCGCGGCGACCTTGCGCGCGGGGTGGCGGTCGGCCACCTCCGCGTAGACGACATCGGTGCCGCAGCGGCACTCCAGCTCCACCGCCGTGCCCGCGTGGACGACCGCGTTGGTGACCAGTTCGCTGATCAGCAGCACCGCGTCCTCGGCGGCCGGACCGGCGGTACCCCACTCGTCCAGGGCCGCCCGCGCGAACCCCCGGGCGGCCCCGGCCGCGAGCGCGTTCCCCGGCAGTTCGGTACGGACCACGTGCGGCAGCCCTCCCGGCTGCGTGGTGTCCGCCTCGTCCACGTCGTGCATCGCACCCCTCCCCCCGCCTCCCCAGGCGGTCTTCTCTCACCGCTCGGTTCGACGCGGTCGAGCGGCGGTAGAGCACAGGGTGACAGACAGGGCCGGGTCATACGCGCCGAGTCACAAAAATAGTGGCTGGAAACATGCCACCGGCTCCGGCGCGGCGACACCAACCGCCTGGAGGGCCCCGGTGGTTGACACCCGGCGGCCGCCGGGTACCGTGCTCGCTTTCTCGTACATGAGTACTTCGAAAATCAACGACTTGGCCCGGCGCCCCCGCGCCGCCGGCCCCGCACCGCCCGTGGAGCACCGACGACCAGCACCGATGGACTGCCCGACACCGATGACCCAGTACCGCCGACCAGCATCGACGATCCAGCGGAAGCCGACGGGGCAGTGATGAGCACGGAACCGACAGGGCGCTCCGGCGCCGCGGCGGACGACGCCGGCATCCTGCTCGTCGACGACCTGGAGGACAACCTGCTCGCCCTGGAGGCGGTGCTCTCCACGCTCCACGTCCCCCTGGTGCGGGCGGGCTCCGGCCAGGAGGCGGTGGCGGTGCTGGAGGAGCGGGAGGTGGCGCTCGTCCTCCTCGACGTGGCGATGCCGGGGATGGACGGCTTCGAGACGGCCCATCGCATCAAACAGCACGAGCGGACCAGGGACATTCCGGTCATCTTTCTGACGGGCGCGCAGTCGGCGGCCGACACCGGCTTCACGTTCCGCGGCTACGCGACCGGTGCCGTGGACTTCCTGTCCAAACCGTTCGACCCGTGGGTGCTCCGCACGAAGGTGGCCGTCTTCCTCGATCTGCACCGCAAGAGCCGCAGACTGCGCCAGCTGGTGGAGGAGGAGCGGTACCGGCTGGACGACTTCGCGCGCCGCCTGGAGGCCGTGGAGAGCCGGCTGGCCGAGGACACCGGCCCCGACACCGCGCGGCTCGCCCGCGACGTGGCCGCGCTGGCCGACGCGCTGGACGGGCTGCGCGGCGTCTGAGAACCGGCCACGACCGCCGGGGCCGGGGCCCCTTCCGGCGCGACGCCGCGACGCGATGTGACGCGGCGCGGTGTGGCACGGCACGGTCGTAGCACGGCACTGTGTGGCGCGACGCTCCGCGGCACGGCACTGTGTGGCACGACGCGGTGTGGCCCGAAGCGGTCGCAGCACGGCACCGTGTGGCGTCGCGAGACGTGGCGGGATGCCGGAGAGGCGCGGGAGTTCGGCACCCCCGTGCCGCGGGGGGCTCAGCGCTCGCGGGCGCCCTCGTACATCTCCTCGATCAGGTCCTGGAACTGGCTCTCCACGACCGGGCGTTTCATCTTGAGGCTGGGCGTCAGCTCGCCGTGCTCGATGTCGAGGTCGCGCGGAAGGATGCGGAACTTCTTGATCGTCTGCCAGCGCTGGAGCCCCTTGTTCAGCTCCTCGATGTAGCCGTCCACCAGGGCGCGCACCTGTTCGGAGCCGACGACCTCCGCGTACGGCTTGCCCTTGAGGTCCTCCTGCTCCGCGGCCCAGCCCATGACGGCGGGCTCGTCCAGCGCGATGAGCGCGGTGCAGAAGTTGCGGCCCGCGCCGTGCACCAGGATGTTGGAGACGTACGGGCAGATCGCCTTGAACCGGCCCTCCACCTCGGCGGGCGCGATGTACTTGCCGCCCGAGGTCTTGATCAGGTCCTTCTTGCGGTCGGTGATCCGCAGGTAGCCGTCGGCGGACAGCTCACCGATGTCACCGGTGTGGAACCAGCCGTCCTCCTCCAGCACCTCGGCCGTCTGCTCCGGCAGCCCGTGGTAGCCCTGCATGATGCCGGGGCCGCGCAGCAGGATCTCGCCGTCGTCCGCGATCCGCACCTCGGTGCCCGGCATCGGCTTGCCGACGGTGCCGGTACGGAAGTTCTCGGTCCGGTTGCAGAAGCTGGCCGCCGCGGACTCGGTGAGCCCGTAGCCCTCCAGGACGGGGATGCCCGCTCCGGCGAAGAAGTAGCCCAGGTCGGGGGCGAGCGCGGCAGAACCGGACACGCAGCCGACCATGCGGCCGCCGAACGCCTCCCGCAGCTTGCTGTAGACGAGCCGGTCGGCGACGGCGTGCTTGACCTTGAGCCCGGTGGGCGCGTCCGCGACCCCGGTGCGGCGCTGGTTGTCCTGGACCGTGCGCGCGTACTCGCGGGCGACCTCCGCCGCCCACTGGAAGATCTTGTACTTGGCCGCGCCACCCGCCCGCGCCTTCTGCGCCACGCCGTTGTAGACCTTCTCGAAGATCCGCGGCACCGCGCACATCTTCGTCGGCTGCACGACCGGCAGATTGTCGATGATCTTGTCGACCCGGCCGTCCACCGCGATGACATGGCCGGAGTCGATCTGCACGGAGATCAGCATCTTCCCGAAGACATGCGCCAGGGGCAGCCACAGGTACTGCACATCGTCCTTGTTCAGCAGCCCCGTCTGCGGCACCGCGCGGGCCATGTACGACCAGGAGTCCTGCACCAGCCGGACACCCTTCGGCCTGCCGGTCGTACCGGAGGTGTAGATGAGGGTGGCCAGTTGGTCGGCGCGCAGCGCTCCCACCGTCTCGGTGATCGCGTCGGGGTGCTCCTTGCGGTAGGCGGCGCCGCGCCGCTCCAGCTCGGCGAAACCGATCACCCAGCCGTCCTCGGCATCCTCGGCATCCTCGTCGCCGGGCTCCCCGTCGAGCAGGACCACGTGCGCCAGGTCCGGCAGCTTGTCCCGGTGGGCGCGGACCTTCGCCAGCTGCGCGGCGTCCTCGGCGATCAGCACACGGCTGTCGGAGTCGGCGAGGATGTAGGCCGTCTCGGACGCGTTGGTGCTCGGGTAGACGGTGGTCGTGGCCGCGCCCGCGCACAGGATCGCCAGATCGGAGAGGATCCACTCGATCCGGGTGCTGGAGGCGATGGCGACCCGCTCCTCGGGGCGGACGCCCAGGTCCATGAGCCCGGCCGCGATGGAGAAGACCCGCTCGGCGGCCTCCCGCCAGCTGTAGGAGCGCCACTCGTCCGGCCCCTGGTCCTGGCCCGCGGGGCGGATGACCGGGTAGCGGTAGGCCTCCGCGTCGGGGGTGGTCTCGACCCGCTCCAGGAAGAGGGTCGCCACGGAAGGCGGCCGGTTCTCGATCAGTGACTGTGTGTCGCTCACGCCATCCTCCGGGCCCGCGTCCTTGCGTCCTTGCGTCGTCGCGTTCTCTCGTCGCTATCTCGCGTCGCTGTCTCGTCGCTGTCTCGTCGCGTGGTGCGACGCCTGCGTTCCTGCCTCGCCTGCGCCTGCCTGTCGCTCGCACTTATGACTCACGAGTAACTACTGAGCAGTGATCAGACTAAAGGCAGCAGCCCCCTTACGTAAGGGGGCTGCTGTGCGGATCGTGCCGGAAACCGTGCGTGACGGGCGACCGGACCCGCGGGGGCGCCGGGGGACGGCCGGGCGGGCTACTTCTTCGTCTTCGCCTCGCCGCCACCGCTGTCGTCGGTCGACAGCGCCGCGATGAACGCCTCCTGCGGCACCTCCACCCGGCCGACGACCTTCATCCGCTTCTTGCCCTCCTTCTGCTTCTCCAGCAGCTTCCGCTTCCGGGAGATGTCACCGCCGTAGCACTTGGCGAGCACGTCCTTGCGGATGGCGCGGATGGTCTCGCGCGCGATGACACGGGCGCCGACGGCCGCCTGGATGGGCACCTCGAACTGCTGCCGCGGGATCAGCTCGCGCAGCTTGTTCGCCATCCGGGTGCCGTAGGAGTACGCCTTGTCCTTGTGGACGATCGCGGAGAACGCGTCCACCTTGTCGCCCTGGAGGAGGATGTCCACCTTGACCAGGTCGGCCGCCTGCTCACCTGTCGGCTCGTAGTCGAGGGAGGCGTAACCGCGGGTACGGGACTTCAGCGCGTCGAAGAAGTCGAAGACGATCTCCGCCAGCGGCAGCGTGTAGCGCAGCTCGACCCGGTCCTCGGACAGGTAGTCCATGCCCTGGAGGCTGCCGCGCCGCGACTGGCACAGCTCCATGATCGCGCCGATGAACTCGCTGGGCGCGATGAGTGTGGCCCGCACCACCGGCTCGTGCACCGTGGCGATCTTCCCGGTGGGGAACTCGCTGGGGTTGGTCACCACGTGCTCGGTGCCGTCCTCCATCTCCACGCGGTAGACCACGTTGGGCGCCGTGGCGATCAGATCGAGGCCGAACTCGCGCTCCAGCCGCTCCCGGATCACCTCCAGGTGCAGCAGCCCGAGGAAGCCCACCCGGAAGCCGAAGCCGAGCGCCGCCGAGGTCTCCGGCTCGTAGGTGAGGGCCGCGTCGTTGAGCAGCAGCTTGTCCAGCGCGTCCCGCAGCTCGGGGTAGTCGGAGCCGTCCAGCGGATACAGCCCCGAGAACACCATCGGCTTCGGGTCCTTGTAGCCCGGCAGCGGATCGGTCGCCCCCGCGGACTGCTGGGTGACCGTGTCACCCACCTTCGACTGGCGCACGTCCTTCACACCGGTGATCAGATAGCCGACCTCGCCGACGCTCAGCCCGTCGGCCGGCGTCATCTCCGGAGAGTTGGCGCCGATCTCCAGCAGCTCGTGGGTCGCGCCCGTCGACATCATGCGGATGCGCTCGCGCTTGCCGAGCCTGCCGTCCACGACCTTGATGTAGGTGACCACACCCCGGTACGCGTCGTAGACCGAGTCGAAGATCATCGCGCGGGCCGGCGCGTCCGCGACACCCGTCGGCGGGGTGACCTGGCGTACGACCTCGTCCAGCAGCTCCTGGACGCCCTCGCCGGTCTTCGCGGAGACACGCAGCACGTCCTCCGGCTCGCAGCCGATCAGATGCGCCAGCTCGGCCGCGAACTTGTCGGGCTGGGCGGCGGGCAGATCGATCTTGTTGAGCACGGGGATGATCGTCAGGTCGTGCTCCATCGCCAGATAGAGGTTGGCGAGGGTCTGCGCCTCGATGCCCTGCGCGGCGTCGACCAGCAGGATGCACCCCTCACAGGCGGCCAGCGACCGCGAGACCTCATAGGTGAAGTCCACGTGGCCAGGGGTGTCGATCATGTTGAGGACATGCGGGGTGTCCGGATCGTCCGTGGGCGCCCAGGGCATCCGCACGGCCTGGGACTTGATCGTGATGCCCCGCTCGCGCTCGATGTCCATGCGGTCGAGGTACTGCGCGCGCATCTGCCTCTTGTCCACGACGCCGGTCAGCTGGAGCATCCGGTCGGCAAGCGTGGACTTGCCGTGATCGATGTGCGCGATGATGCAGAAGTTACGGATCAGCGCCGGGTCGGTACGGCTCGGCTCCGGCGCGTTCGTTGGGGTCGCGGGCACGCAGTGTCCTGTCGGGTCTGGCCTGTCGGGTCTGGGTACTGGGGGTCGTACTGGGGGTCTGGGTATCGGGGGCTGGGGATTGGGGGTCGGGCTGGGCTGGTCAGCTCCGGGCTGGCATGCTCCGGGCTGGTTCGGCTGGAGCGCCTGCGGCGCCCCCGCGGGAGGATGTGTCCCACACCATGGTCCCATGCGCGCGGCGCAGGACCGGATTGGGAGGGTCAGGACCCTGCTGGTAGCCTGGGCGACTGTGCCTTATGGCACTGATGCGGTGCCCGTCGGCACCGAGGTGTGAAACTCCGAACCGCAAAGGCTCTTTCGTGGCGAACATCAAGTCCCAGATCAAGCGGATCAAGACCAACGAGAAGGCACGGCAGCGCAACAAGGCCGTCAAGTCCGAGCTGAAGACCGCGATCCGTCGCACCCGCGAGGCCGTCGCCGCCGGTGACGCCGCCAAGGCCGTGGAGGCCCAGCGCTCCGCCGCCCGCAAGCTGGACAAGGCCGTCAGCAAGGGCGTGCTGCACAAGAACAACGCCGCCAACAAGAAGGCCGCGCTCGCCAAGCACGTCGCCTCCCTCCAGGGCTGACCTCTTTCTCCAACGCTCCGGCGTGCTGGTCCTCCAGCCCGACGGTGCACGGTCCTCGACCGGCTCCGGCGTCGTGAGGCGGGCCCTCTCTCATCCGCCGTACGTCCGAGCCACCGCTTGAGAAAGCGCCGCACGCGGCCTGCGTTCGCCACGCGGGTGCGGCGCACCACACAGCACGACGCGTCAGACCCCGTCCGTCCCCTTCCCCAGGGCCGGCCGGGGTCTTTCGCATACCCGGCCGGGCGTGGGCCCCCCGGGGGGGACGGTGCCGGGGGACGGACGGTGCGGGGGCGCGGGCTGAGAACGCGGGCAAGGACCGAACCGAGGACCTTGCCCTGTCGGGCGAAGGAGGCGGATGAGCGCCAGGTGGGGTCCCAGTGGACAGGGCACCTGAGTACGCGGGAGGGACTCACTCGGGCCTCGGCGGGGCTCGGCCATAGGGGTCCCCGGTGGTGGGGGCCCAGTGGTGGAGGGCTCAGTGGTGGAGATCCCGGGGGAGGAGTCGGTGGAGGACCGGTGGTGGGTCCCAGTGGTGGGGGCTCAGCGGGAGCGGGCGGCAGTGGCGATGGTGACGACCGCCTTCTCCAGCGCGTACTCCGGATCGCTGCCCGCACCCTTGACCGCCGCGTCGGCCTCGGCGACGGCACGGAGCGCCGCGGCGACCCCGTCCGGAGTCCAGCCGCGCATCTGCTGCCGTACCCGGTCGATCTTCCAGGGGGGCATGCCCAGCTCGCGGGCCAGATCGCCGGGCCGCGCCCCACGGGGTGCCCCGGCCAGCTTGCCGATGGCCCGTACGCCCTGCGCCAGGGCGCTGGTGATCAGCACCGGTGCGACGCCCGTGGCCACCGCCCAGCGCAGCGTCTCCAGCGCCTCGGCGGCCTTCCCCTCGACCGCCCGGTCGGCGACGGTGAAACTGGACGCCTCCGCCCTGCCCGTGTAGTAGCGGCCCACGACGGCCTCGTCGATCGTGCCCTCGACGTCGGCGGTCAGCTGCCCGCACGCCGAGGCCAGCTCGCGCAGGTCGCTGCCGACCGCGTCGACCAGCGCCTGGCACGCCTCCGCCGTCGCCGCACGCCCCGACGTCCGGAACTCACCGCGCACGAACGCGAGCCGGTCGGCGGGCTTGGTCATCTTCGGGCACTCGACCTCGCGCGCACCCGCCTTGCGGGCCGCGTCCAGCAGCCCCTTGCCCTTGGCCCCGCCCGCGTGGACGAGCACCAGCGTGATCTCCTCCGCCGGCGCGGACAGATACGCCTTCACGTCCTTGACCGTGTCCGCCGCCAGGTCCTGCGCCGCCCGGACGACGACGACCTTCCGCTCCGCGAACAGCGATGGGCTGGTCAGCTCCGCGAGCGTGCCCGGCTGGAGGTCCCCCGGCGCGAGGTCGCGCACGTCGGTGTCCGGGTCTGCGGCGCGTGCCGCGTCGATCACCACCCGCACGGCCCGCTCGATGAGCAGCTCCTCCTGGCCCACCGCCACGGTCACGGGGGCGAGCGGATCGTCCGAGGTCTTCTTACGCGTACCAGCCATCCCGCCCAGCATCCCACGCCGCACCGACACCGGACCCCACTGCTCCCCGGAACCAGCCGCGGCAGCGCTGCGGCCGCACTGGGACAATGCCCTGGTGAGCGATGTACGACATGTGCTGGTGCTGCCCGACAGGGACGCCGCCGAGGAGGTGGCCGCGCAGCTGGAACTGCGCCTGGGGCTCGCCGAGGAACCCGAACTGGTCCGCGAGGCCCTGGCGGGCGAGGACGACGCCGAGGACGCCCAGTGGCTCGTGGTCCTCGAAGACCCGCGTGCCGAACACGACCCCGCCGTGCTGGACTCCCTCGCCGCCGAGCACGACGGCTGGCTGGAGCGCGACTGAGACGCCCACCCACGACGTGGGACGCCGGCCCTTCCCCTCTCCCCGCGCCCGGAGCTGTCCACGTGCCCGGGCCTGTTTCCCGGCCCGGAGCTGTTTCCTCCTCCGAACCTGTTTCCGTCCCCGGATCCGTTTCGGCGCCCGCACCTGTTCCCGTACCCGGGCTGCCTCGTCGGGTCACCACGGCGGGGGTGCCGTCGGGACGTCGTACGAGGGCCAGTGAGCCGTGCCGGTCCGTCCGCGCGACCAGCGCCCCGGTGGCGGTCAACGCGCGCAGCGTCTCGGGGGCCGGGTGCCCGTACGGGTTCTCCCGCCCCGCCGAGACGAGGGCCACCCTGGGCCGCAACCGGCTCAGCAGCACCGGATCCTGGAAGCGTGAACCGTGGTGTGCCACCTTCAGCACCTCTGCCTGCGGCAGGTCGGGACGCAGTGCCAACAGGGCCCGCTGCGCGGCCGGTTCGAGATCCCCGGGCAGGAACACCCGGAGCCCCGCCGTCCGGACGAGCAGGGTGACGCTCGCGTCATTGGCGCCGCCTCCGCCCTCCTCCGTACGGCTCCCATCGGTACCGCCTCCGTCCGTGCCGCTCCGCCCGGCTGCGGGGGCCATTCCGGCCCTGCCGGTTCCTGCGGCCCTCTCGGTCCCGGCAGTGGCGGTACCGGCAGTGCCGGGGCGGGCCGTGCCGGGGCGGGCCGTGCCGGGGCGGGCCGTGCTGAGGTGTGGTGTGCCGGTGCGGGCTGCGTCGGTGTGTGCCGTGCCGACGGCGGCGTTGCCGCTCCCGCCGGAGGGGCCCCCGTCACCGGCCGCCGGTGACGGGGGCGGTGGCGGGTATGGCGGCGACGGCGGGGACGGTGTTGGTGACGGTGGCCATACGACCTCCCAACGCAGGTCCCCGGTATGCCTTCGCTCGCCCGCGTGCGCGGGGAGCACCGGCACCCCCGCCTGCCGGGCCGTCCTGCGGACGAACTCCGCCTGCCCCGGCGGCTCCGCCAGCCCCGTCGTCTGGATCGCCCCGATCTTCCGTCCCCGCAGCAGCCCCGGCAGCCCCGCCACGTGGTCGGCGTGGAAGTGGGTGAGCACCACCAGTGGGACCGACGTGACACCCAGCTCGCGCAGGCATCGGTCCACCGCGCGGGGTTCGGGTCCCGCGTCCACCACCACGGCGCCGCCCCCGCCACCGCGCTCCCCGTCGACGGCCAGCACCAACGCGTCCCCCTGCCCCACATCGCAGGCCACCATCCGCCACCCCGTCGGCGGCCACCCCGTGAACGGACGCACCAGCGGCGCCGGTCGGAGCACCGCCACCAGCAGCACCAGGCCGCACGCGGCACACAGCCACGGCCGGTACGGCACTCGCAGCCGCACCGCCACCAACGCCAGCCCGCCCAGTACGGCTGCGAGCACCAGCGCCCCCGTCCAGGAGCCGGACCAGGCGATCTCCGCGCCGGGCAGCCCGGCTCCCGTCCGGGCGATGCCCGCGATGGCCTCCACCGGCCAGCTCGCCAGCCACGCGAGGCCCTCGGCCACCGGCATCGCCATCGGTGCCGTCACCAGCGCCGCGAAGCCCAGCACCGTGGCGGGCGCGACCGCGAACTCCGCCAGCAGGTTGCACGGCACAGCGACCAGGCTCACATGCGCCGCCGTCACCGTGACCACCGGCGCGCACGCCACCTGCGCCGCCGCGGCAGCCGCCAGGGCCTCAGCGAGCCTGGCCGGACAGCCTCTGCGCCGCAGTGCCGCGGCCCAGCGGGGTGCGATCGTCAGCAGAGAAGCGGTCGCCAGGACGGAGAGCAGGAAGCCGAACTGCCGTGCGAGCCACGGATCGTAGAAGAGCAGCACGAGGACGGCGGCCGCGAGCGCGGGCAGCAGCGACCGTCGCCGCCCGGTGCCGATCGCCCATACCGCGATCAGACCGCAGGCCGCTGCCCGCAGCACGCTCGGCTCCGGACGGCACACCACCACAAAGCCGAGCGTCAGCAGCCCGGCGACCACCGCCGTGGTGCGCAGTGGAAGGCCGAGCCGCGGCGCGAGCCCCCGGCGCTCCGCCCGGTGCGCGATGCCCGGCGGACCGATGAACAGCACCAACAAAATCGACAAACTCGCCCCGCTCACCGCGAGAAGGTGCGTCATATCGGTGGCGTGGAAGGCCTCGTCCAACTGCGGGCTGAGTCGCGAGGTGTCGCCGACCACGAGCCCTGGCAGCAGACCCCGCGCGTCCACGCCGAGGCCGTCGGTCGCGTCCCGCAGCCCCTCCCGCAGTTGCCCCGCGGCCCGTTGCAGCTGTGTCGGGCCCGCCTTGACCTTCGGCGGGCCCGGCCCGGTCCGCAGGACCACGGCGACATCCTGGCCTCCGCGCCGGTCCGCTGCGGGCCGCACCACCTCGGCGCGCACCGTGAGCCGTGTGGAGGGCAGCAGCCGCAGCCACGCGGCCCGCGTGCCACCTGCGGAGGATGCCGGTCCGGCCACCTCGCCCTGTGCCGATTCCCCTGTCTCTTCTCCTTTGTTCGCTTGTTCCGCATCTTTTGCCGCTTGTTCTGCCTCGTCTTCCCTCGCTTCCTCGTCGTGCTCCGGCCTGACCATCAGCAGCACCGGCGTGCGCAGCTCGGTGCGGGAACCGTCCTCGGCGAGGAGCGTGACCGCCTCCGCCTTGGCCACCACCACTCCGGCCGACTGCCGCGCTCCTCGTACCTGCGGCCGGGTCGCCCGTGGGTCCTTCGTGAGAGTGACCTCGACCGTCACCTCGGCTCCGGTCCCGGCCAGCCGCGGCAGCGGCCCTCTGTGCAGGTCGGCCGCGTGCAGCGCGGCACTCCCGCCGGCCGCCGCCGCGCACAGCAGACACGCCGCCGCACCGGCCCACAGCGTGCGGCCTCCGCCCCGCACGCCCCACCTCGCCCCTTGCCGCGGCTCCGACCGCGCTCCCCCGGACCCTCCTCCGGACCCTCGGAGCCCGGCTCGGCGCCGCCCCGAACGCCCCCGTTCCCGGAGCACCGGCACCAGCAGGGCCAGGCCGGCGAGGGCGCAAACGACGGCGCCTATCGCCGCCTTCGTCCCGGAGATTTCCAGGGCCATCGCCGCGGCTGCCCAGGCCGCCAGCGCGGGACCGACCAGCCGCAGGTCCTGCCGCTCCTCCGCTGCGGCCACCGGATGGCCGGGTGAAGCAGAGGGGGAAGGCGCAGCAGAGGGAGCGGAGGCGGCAGCCGGGTGGGGCGGGACCGGCAGGACCGGCGGAGCACGGTGGCTCATGGGGTCACCTGCGGCTGGATGTCCGCGAACCGCTTCTCCCCGATGCCGTTCACTTCCTTGAGCTGGTCCACCGAGGTGAAGCCACCGTGCTCCGTGCGGTAATCCACGATGTGCTGGGCCAGCACCGGGCCGACGCCAGGCAGGGTCTCCAACTGCTCCGGGGTTGCGGAGCTGAGGCTGACCGGGGCCCCGGAAGCGCCGCCCGCACCACCGGCAGCGGCTCCTCCGGCCGAAGCGGCACCCGGTGGGGGTGCCGCGGCGGCCCCACCCTTGCCCGGCTCTCCGACGACGATCTGCTCACCGTCCACGAGCAGCCTCGCCTGGTTCAGTTCGCTCGTGTCCGCGCCCTTGCGGAGCCCGCCCGCCGCGTCGAGCGCGTCGGCCACCCGCGAACCCGCGGGCAGGTGGTGCACCCCTGGATCGCGCACCTTTCCGGAGACGTCCACCACCAGACGCTTGCCCGAGGAGGCGCCGGGGGAGGCCGCGGGAACGCCACCGGCCACGGCAGGGGCACCGCTGCCTTCCCGAGGGCGCGCGGAGGCGCCCTCGGTCGCACCCTGGGCACTCGGCACGGCCACCCCCTGGGGGCGCGCTGTCCAGAAGTGGTACGCCGCGAAGCCGACGGCGACGAGCAGCACCAGAGCGAGCGCCACCAGCGTCTTCGGCTCCACCCCGCAGCGCACCCGCAGCCACATCGGCAGCCGGTCCTCCAGCGCGAGCCCCCAGCGCTCCCGGAGCGACAGCCCGGACCGCTCCTCCCGCTCATCCGGTTCCACGAACTCCTCGCCCTCCCCGCGCCCGCCCCACCGCTCAGGTCCACCGCGCTCCCGGCCGGAGTCGCGCTCCCCACGGAACTCACGCCGGTGACGCCCGCTTTGCTCGCCGCGACCACCGTGCTCATCGCGGCCGTCTTCCTCACCGCGGCCGTCCTGCTCGCCACGGTCGCCTTGTTCGTCCCGGCCCCTCAGCCCGCTGCATCCGCCTGGGGCACCTTGCGCTTCGCTGTCGTCGGGCCCCTCACAGCCACCATGTCCCTCCCGGTTACCGCGCCCCGCCCGGTCGCCGCGATCGCCGGCGTCGCAGGGGTTTCGGGGGTTGCGACGGTCGCAGGGGTTTCGGGGGTTGCGACGGTCGCCGGGATGGGTGCGGGCACCAATGCTCAGGGCCCCGCGATCACCGGGGGCGCCCCGATCGCCGGAGGCGTCGTGATCGCCGCTGTGGGCGTCATCGAAGGTGGCGAGGTCGTCCGGGCCGGCAAGGTCGCCGGGGTTGCCGTGCCGGCCGCGTTCCCCGCGCTCGTCCTCCTTGCCCCTCCCCCGCCATCCGCGCCCGCTCCGTGCCGTCTGCGCTTCGGCCTCAGCCTCCGTCTCGAAGAATCCCGCTCCCAACCGCCCCGGCTCGGAGCCGTCCCCGGGACCGGGCTCGTCGTCCTCCTCCCCTCGCCTCTCCCCTGCCGGAGGATCCGTGCGCATCGGTGGCTCCCACCGTGCCGAGAGCTCCATCCGGCGCCGGTCCCCGGGCCGGGAACCCGCACCCGGGTGCCCTTCCCGCGCGCGCTCCCGGCTCCGGCGTACCGCCTCCCGTGCCGCGGCCAGGGCCTCTTCGCGGGGCATGACCGGGAAGTCCGGGTCCAGGGCCGGGTCTTCGACAAGGGATCGGGGCCCGGCAGGTGGCGGCGCAGCCGCGTCCGCTCCACCAGGTGGTGGCTCCGCGAGAAGTGACCGGGCACGCGTGGCCGCCGTACCCGGCTCGGGTGTCGTCCTTCGTGAGCTGAGCCGGAGCCGGTGCGCTCCCCGTCGGCCGGGCCCGGTGCCGGGATTGGTCCGGGGGCCTCGCGGCGGGCGTCGACGGGCCGGGCGCCTGCCCCGCACCTCGGTACGGGTGCCGGCGGCCTGGGCCGGTTCCGAGGCGAGGGCAGCTCCGCTCTCCGCGCGAGCCCTCCCCGGCTCGTGGGCCCTCTCCAGCTCGTGAGCCCTCTCCGACACATGGCCCCACCCCGGCGCATCGGCGCACCCCGGAGCATCGGCCAACTCCGGCACGCGGGCTCCGCCGGTCATCCCCTCGGCCCATCCCGGCACACCGCCCCAGCTGCCCGCGCCCCCGGCCCGCACCTCACCGCCGTCGGCCGCGCCTCCGCCGGCCGCACCCCCACGGGCCACATCACCGACCGCACCGCCACCGGAAACACCCCCACCGACCACGCCCCCGGACCACCCTTCGGCCCCACCACGCGGATGCCCCACCCCCGCACCGGCCCTGGCCCAGGCCCCGCCACCGGCGCCCCCGGCCGCACCGCCCGTACTCATGGCAGCACCGCCCACGCCCCCAGCCGCACCACCCGCGCCCGTGGCAGCACCGCCCACATCCCCCGCCGCACCGCGGCCCGCCCCGGCCCGCCGGGTTTCCGCTCGTTGTCCCGCTCGTTCGCTCATGGGCAGCGACGGTAGGCAGCCTGGGCCCGGGTTGGTGATCTTGCTCGTTTTCTGTGGACAAGCCGCGAGTTGTGGACAACTCGCTCACTCATCTGAGGGAGAGCACAGCCCCCAGGAGCCCCGGTCCAGTGTGGGCGCCGATGACGGCGCCGACCTCGCTCACATGGAGTTCCCGCAAGCCCGGCACCCTGTTCCGGAAGCGCTCCGCGAGGTGGTGGGCGCGCTCGGCTGCGGCGAGGTGGTGCACGGCGATGTCCACCCGGGCGTCCCCGGCCCGCTCGACCACGATCTCCTCGAGCCTGGCCATGGCCCGCGAGGCGGTCCTGACCTTCTCCAGCATGCCGATCCGGCCGTCCTCGACCTCCAGCAGCGGCTTGACCGCGAGTGCGGAGCCCAGCAGGGCCTGTGCGGCGCCGATCCGGCCGCCCCGGCGCAGATAGTCCAGTGTGTCGACGTAGAAGACCGCCGAGGTGGCCTCGGCGCGCTTCCGCGCGGCCGTGACGGCATCGTCCAGGGATCCGCCCGCCTCGGCCGCGTCGGCAGCGGCCAGGGCGCAGAAGCCCAGCGCCATCGCGACGACCCCGGTGTCCACGACCCGGACCGGGACGGGCGCGTCCTTGGCGGCCAGACAGGCGGCGTCGTACGTGCCCGAGAACTCGGCCGACAGGTGCAGCGAAACGATTCCCTCCGCCCCCGCCTCGGCAGCGGTGCGGTAGGCGCTCGCGAAGGTGTCGGGGCTGGGACGGGACGTGGTCACCGGGCGCCGCTCGCGCAGGGCGATCGCCAGCGAGCGGGCGGAGATCTCGGTGCCCTCCTCCAGAGCCTCGTCGCCGAGGACGACGGTCAGCGGCACGGCCGTGATCCCGTGCCGGCGCAGCGCCTCCGAGGGCAGATAGGCGGTGGAATCGGTGATGATCGCGAGAGGGCCGTGCATGGAACGGAGGCTATCGGGCGGGTGAACGGGGCCGCTCAGGAGGCGCTCCGCGGGGGGCGCTTGCGGAACGCCGGGGCCGGTTCCGTCCGCTCGCGGTCGGCAGCCGGGTCGGTCAGCGAGGGGTCGAGCCCGTTCAGCCCCTGGGCGGACGGGCCCAGCTCGCGGGGGCGGGACCGGTCGGCAGGCTGCTCCGCCTGGGAGGTCCGCTCGCCGGGGCGCGTTCCGCCCGCCGGGCGCTCACCGGCGCCGCCGGATACCGCGCCGTCCGCCTCCGGTCCGGCCACCATCGGCCCGGAGTCCCAGTGGCGCAGCGCGCCGGCCTCCACGTCGATCCTGTCGCGCAGGGCGGACAAGCCCTCGCTGTCGAACCGGCTCGCACGGTCCTGGGCCGCGAAACGCAGCGAGTCCGCGGACTCCTTGATGTGTCTGACCCGCTCCCGTGCCTCGGGGAGCCGGGCCGAGATCCGCGCGCGGTCCGGCTCGCGCTCCATCAGCAGACGAAGCTCCCCGTCGAGCTGGCGGGCGTGCTCGTGGAGCTGGTCGAGCAGGCCGAGGGCCTCGGACAGGCCCGGGTCCTGGCGGGCGCCCGCCTCCAGCGCGGCCCGCGTGCCGTCGATGGAGGAGCGCAGCTCCAGGCGGAGCCGGGCGGCTTCACCGACCGGGCCGGGCTGTGCCGTACGGGCCTTGAGGGTGGTCTCCTCCACCGTGCGCCGCACCTGGGCTCCGGTGCGCTCCACGCCGCGTTTGACGGCCCGGACGGCCCGGACCGTGACGATCGCGCCGAAGGCGAGGAAGGCCAGCAAGAGCACCAGCCCGATGAAGACTCCCACGTCCACAGGTCGCTCCTTGGTCCGTCCTCCGCACCGTCTCCGTTCAGCCTAAACGGGCGGGGGCGGCCGAGGGTTCCTCCAGAACCCCCAGCCGCCCCCGAAACCTCCCGTAGGGGCCGGCCCGGCCGGGCCGGGATGCCTCAGGCCGGGACGATGTTGACCAGCTTCGGCGCGCGGACGATCACCTTCCGCACCTCGGCCCCGCCCAGCGTCTTGACGATCACCGGCTCGGCCAGGGCCAGGGCCTCCAGGTCCGCCTCGGAGACGGAGGGCGGGACCTCCAGCCGGGCCTTGACCTTGCCCTTGACCTGAACGACGCAGGTCACCGTCTCGTCCACCAGGTAGGCCGGGTCGGCGACGGGGAAGTCCTGGTGGACGACCGTCTCCTCGTGGCCCAGCTTGCGCCACAGCTCCTCGGCGGTGTGCGGGGCCAGCGGAGCGATCAGCAGGACCATCTTCTCGGCCACCGAGCGCGGGACCTCGCGCAGCTTGGTGACGTGGTTGTTCAGCTCCGTGATCTTGGCGATGGCGGTGTTGAAGCGCAGTGCGGCCATGTCCTGGGTGACGCCGTCGATCGCCTTGTGCAGAGCGCGCAGCGTCGCCTCGTCCGGCTCGCTGTCGGCGACCGCGGCCTCGCCCGTCGCCTCGTCCACCACGTTGCGCCACAGCCGCTGCAGCAGCCGGAACTGGCCGACGACCGCCCGGGTGTCCCAGGGCCGCGAGACGTCCAGCGGGCCCATGGCCATCTCGTACAGGCGCAGGGTGTCGGCGCCGTACTCCGAACAGATCTCATCCGGGGTGACGGCGTTCTTCAGGGACTTGCCCATCTTGCCCAGCAGGCGGCTGACCCTCTCGCCCTGGTAGTAGTACGCGCCGTCGCGCTCCTCCACCTCGGCGGCCGGTACGGCGATACCGCGTGCGTCACGGTAGACGTACGCCTGGATCATGCCCTGGTTGTACAGCTTGTGGAACGGCTCGGACGAGGAGATGTGCCCCAGGTCGTACAGCACCTTCGACCAGAAGCGGGCGTACAGCAGGTGCAGCACGGCGTGCTCCTGGCCGCCCACGTACAGGTCCACACCGCCGTGCGGCATGCCCTCGCGCGGACCCATCCAGTAGCGCTCGACCTCCGGGTCGACCAGCCTCTCGTCGTTGTGCGGGTCCAGGTAGCGCAGTTCGTACCAGCACGAGCCGGCCCAGTTGGGCATCGTGTTGGTCTCACGGCGGAAGCGCCGGGGCCCCTTGCCGTCGCCCAGGTCCAGCGTGACATCGACCCACTCCTCGTTCCGGGACAGCGGCGTCTCCGGGGAGGTGTCGGCGTCGTCCGGGTCGAAGGTGCGCGGGGAGTAGTCCTCGACCTCGGGCAGTTCCAGCGGCAGCATCGACTCGGGCAGCGCGTGGGCGATGCCGTCCTCGTCGTAGACGATCGGGAACGGCTCGCCCCAGTACCGCTGACGGCTGAACAGCCAGTCGCGCAGCCGGTAGTTGACCGTGCCCTCGCCCAGTCCGCGCTCCTCCAGCCAGCGCCGCATCCGCTCCTTGGCCTCGGCCACGCCCAGGCCGTCCAGGCTGATGTCGTCGTTGGACGAGTTGACGATGGCCGCGTCGTACGAGGAGAACGCGTCCTGCCAGGTGGCCGGGTCCGGTCCGCGTCCGTCGGTGGGCTCGACGACGCAGCGCATCGGCAGCTCGAAGGCGCGCGCGAACTCGAAGTCACGCTGGTCGTGCGCGGGAACGGCCATGATCGCGCCGGTGCCGTAGCCCATCAGCACGTAGTCGGCGATGAAGACCGGGACGCGCTCCTTGCTGACCGGGTTGAGGGCGAAGGCGCCGGTGAAGACGCCGGTCTTCTCCTTGGCCTCCGCCTGGCGCTCCACGTCCGACTTGGCCTCCGCCTGCGCGCGGTAGGCGGCCACGGCCTCCGCGGGGGTCGCGTGGCCGCCGGTCCACACCTCGTGGGTGCCCTCGGGCCACACGGCGGGGACGACGGACTCGACCAGCGGGTGCTCGGGGGCCAGCACCATGTAGGTGGCGCCGAACAGGGTGTCCTGCCGGGTGGTGAAGACCTCGATGTGCTCCTCGCCCAGCGGGAAGGCGATCCTGGCGCCCTCGCTTCGGCCGATCCAGTTGCGCTGTTGCAGCTTGATGGCCTCGGGCCAGTCCAGCTCGTCCAGGTCCTCCAGCAGCCGGTCCGCGTAGGCGGTGATGCGCATGTTCCACTGGCGCAGCTTCGCCTTGAAGACGGGGAAGTTGCCGCGCTCGGAACGGCCGTCCGCGGTGACCTCCTCGTTGGCCAGCACGGTGCCCAGGCCGGGGCTCCAGTTGACGGGGGCGTCGGAGGCGTAGGCCAGCCGGTACTCGCCCAGCAGGTCGGCCCGCTCGCGCTCGCTCAGCTCGCTCCACGGCCCCCAGCCCTCGGGGGTCTCACGGCTGCCGGAGACGAACTGCTCGACCAGCTCCGCGATGGGGCGCGCCTTGCGGGCCTCGGGGTCGTACCAGGAGTTGAAGATCTGCAGGAAGATCCACTGGGTCCAGCGGTAGTACTCCGGGTCGATCGTCGCGAACGACCTGCGCTGGTCGTGGCCCAGGCCCAGGCGGCGCAGCTGCGCCTTCATCCGGACCATGTTGGCCTCGGTGGAGGTGCGCGGGTGGGTGCCGGTCTGGACGGCGTACTGCTCGGCGGGCAGCCCGAAGGCGTCGAAGCCCAGGGTGTGCAGGACGTTGTGCCCGGTCATGCGCGCGTAGCGGGCGTAGACATCGGTGGCGATGTAGCCCAGCGGGTGACCGACGTGCAGGCCCGCACCCGAGGGGTACGGGAACATGTCCATGATGAACTTCTTGGGCCTGGCCGTCGCGGCGGGCTCGCCGCCCAGCGGGCCCTCACCGGGATTGGGCGCCTCGTAGGTGCCCTCCTTCTCCCAGAAGTCCTGCCAGCGTGCCTCGATGTCGGCGGCCAGCGCCGCCGTGTAGCGATAAGGGGCCGCGGTCCCGGCGGCGGGGGTCGTCTCGCTCATCGTCCTCAAAGCTCCATCGGTCGTGACTGCCCAGCCCTCCTGAAACGAAAAAACCCCTCGCACAGGAGGGGGAGCCGCGCCGGTTCCGGTCCGCGGGAAAGGGACCGGTGGTGGTTCAGCGCGGCTCGCTCAGCAGAAGGCGTACGGCACGCATACGGCACAGGGTACCGCACGCCCCGACCCCCTCCCCCAGGAGGCGACCGCCCCGGAAGAGCCCCACGAGAGAGAACGACCCCGCGAGGGAGAACGAGAGGGAGCACCCCGCCTGCCCACGTGAGGGAGCCCCATGCGAGGGGGTGTGGGTGGCGAAGCCCCCACATCGCGCGGCGAAACCGCGCAAAAACAAAGGAAGCGAGATGGCCTGCGCTTTCCGCAGGCACACCTCGCCTCTTGCTGACGTGGAGCTAAGGAGAATCGAACTCCTGACCTCTTGCATGCCATGCAAGCGCTCTACCAACTGAGCTATAGCCCCGAGGGGTGGTCCGCCGGGGTCTTCCCCGCGGCGGCTCCGCCAGCTTACACGGCGTGCACCGCGTTCTGCCAAATCGGTTTCCCGGGGCATCCGGGCCGGGCGGCCCCGCCCTCCGCTCCGGCCACCGACCGGCCGGTACTGTCGCCCCGTGAGCACGTTGCAACAGGCCGCCGAAAGCAAATGGTCACTGGCGCTCAAAACGTATCTGCTGCGCCGCCCGGTGACGCTGGCGGCGGCCCTGTGCACGGTCTCCTTCGCCGCCTTCTGGGCGGCCCAGCGGGCCGCCGACGTCTCGATGATCGATCTGATGGTCTACCGGGCCGAGGGCTGGGCCGTACGCAACGGCTACGACCTGTACGCGATGCGCGCCACCTACGCGGACCTGCCCACCACCTACCCGCCCTTCGCCGCGCTGCTCTTCCTGCCGCTGACGCTGCTGGACGTCGACGACATGCGGAGCGTGGCGACCTTCGTCAACCTCGGTCTGCTGGTGGTGCTCGTCCATCTGTCCCTGCGGCTGCTGGGCCGCCCGCTGGAGGCACCCCGTCCCGCCGCCGCCCTGGGGATCGCGGCCGTGGCCGTGTGGTGCGAGCCGGTGTGGACGACGCTGCGCTACGGACAGATCAATCTGCTGCTGGCCGCACTGGTGCTGTGGGACCTGACCCGGCGCTCGGGGCACCGCTGGGCGGGGGTCGGTATCGGTGTCGCGGCCGGCATCAAGCTGACGCCCGCGCTGTTCGCCGTCTTCCTCGCCCTGTGCGGCCTGGTCCACGGCTGGCGGCGGCTGCGCCGTACGGGCCGCGCCGAGGCGCTGTGGAACCCGTGGCTGCGCCAGGCCGCCGTCGCGACGGTGACGTTCCTGGGCACCGCGCTGCTGTCCGCGCTGGTGCTGCCGTACGACTCGCGGCGCTTCTGGGGCGGCACCCTCTTCGACTCCGGCCGGGTGGGCCGTACGGAGATCACCGACAACCAGGCGCTGAGCGGTGTGGCGGCGCGCCTGCTGCACACCGGGGAGCCCGGTGTGCCGTGGGCCGCGGCGGCGGTGCTGACGGCCGTGCTCGGGCTGGGCGCCGCCGTGGCCGCCACCCTCGCGGGACAGCGGCGGCTCCCCTGCGGGCATGCCTGGGGAGCCGTCGCCTGCGCTGTCACGGCCCTGCTGATCAGCCCGATCTCCTGGTCGCACCACTGGGTGTGGTGCGTGCCGCTGGTGCTGCTGCTCGGCACGGAGGCACGGCGGCGCGCGGGCGGGCTCCCGCCGGTCGCCTTCGCGCTGACGGCGCTGGTCTTCGGCTCGTACGCGCTGTGGTGGGTGCCGCACGACCCGGACGCGCCCCGCGCCCTCGAACTGCGTCAGAACGGCGCACAGATGCTCCTGTCGGCCTGCTATCCCCTCGTCGGGACGGCGTTCCTGGTCCTGACGGCGACGGTGGCACTGCGCGGCGCACTGCGGGACCGGCGGGGAACTGGAAACCGGCGGGAGGGGCGTGGCGCGCGCACAGCCGGACGGATCAGGCCGTCGGCTGACGCACCGTCCCCGCGCCCCCTGGCGGACCGGCCCACGGCGAGCCGGCCACGGGCGCAGGCCCCGGGGACCGTCGCGCATGCCTCCGGGGCCGCCGTGGACGCCTCCGGAAACGCCGCGGACGTCTCTCAGGCCGTCGCGAAGGAGTAGAACCGCTTCAGGGTGCAGTGGGCGTCCAACAGGCGCCCGTAGATCGGTTCCCCGTCCAGCTCGCGGTAGGTCTCGATCGGGTCGCCCTTTATGATCAGCGCCCGCGCGCAGTCCTCGCACCAGTACTGGTACGACGGGTTGACCGGTTCCATGTCGCGCACGATCGGGGTGCCGCTGCCGCACCAGTCGCACTTCCTGCTGTGGGCCCCCATCGCTCACTCAGCTCCAGATGTGGCCGCAAGCCGTGCACACGTAGGACACTCCTCCATTGTCGCCGAGCACTTGGGCGACGTTCGCCGAACCACAGGACGGGCACTGCAGGTTGTCCGGGGCGCCACAGGGGCGCTCCTGCCGGGGCGGGGGCCATCCGGGCGCGGACGCGGTGCCGTCCTCGCCGAGGACCGTCGCGGACATCGCACTCGTCCCTCCCCTTGGCTTCCCCCTCCCAGCCGTCACGATTCTGCCACGTTCCGCCGCTCGACCTAAGGGGCGGTCAGCGATCCCCCGCCCGGTTCCTTACCCGGCGCGCACACGACTGCAACACGCCTGCCAGCGCGCCGACAAGCATCCCGGCGGCCGGCGCGCCACAGGTGACCGTCGGCGCGTCCGCGGAGGCCGCCGTTCCACGTTCCCGGAGAGGTTTTCGAAGAAGACGGCACCGAACACCGCCACCCCCGCACACCAGTCCCAGCCGGGCCGCCGGCGCCAACAGCCCGCCGGCGTCCGCCGCTTCACCAGGACGCACGCCCGAGAGGGCCGCACCAGCACGGGGTTGCAGGCGCACGACAGTCCGGCCCCCCAGCACCACGACGCAGACCCGGAATCCGCTCTGCCGAATCCGGAGTCAGCTTTGCAGATCTGGAGTCCGCTTTGCAGATGGGGCATCAAGCACGAGCATGAGAACCGCAGTTGACCGCGATCATGGCCAAGATCCGCACGAGGGCGGCACGATGCCGGGTGCCCGCAGGACGAGCGGTGAGACCAGCGTCCTGCCGCCGCGCCGGGACAGCGGTACCTCATACCGCGCGAAGAGGGGACGAGTACCGCGCGAAGAGGGGGATGAGCCAACCGGAGTGCGGGCCCGGCCTCCCGGAGGTCCGGGCGCGGATGCCGAGCGGCGGGACGAGAGCACAGGACGGCGGGACCAGAGCACCGGACCGCGGCACGAGGCGGGACGAGAACGCCTCGCGGTGGGGCGGGCACGCCTGGCGGTGGGGCGGCGACGTGTCACCGTCCGGCGCGTGGATCAAGCCGGTGCGGCACGTCTCCGTCGGCGAGCTGCGGCTCAGCTCCACCTCGTTGCAGCTCGGCGGCGCGGGCGAGACCCGTGTGGTGGCCTCTGTGCCGTGTGCCGTACGACGAGGAGACCGGGCAGCGGCTGGAGCGGCCGCGCTCGACAGCGGGCCCGCTGATCGGCTGCCCGGTGCACGTCCAGCCGCCGTCCCGGGTACGGGAGCGGCTGCTGCGGGCCGACCGGGCGGGCCGAGGGAGGCTTGGAGACCGTCATGACGAAAATCCCGCCCTCCGAGGAGGACGGGATGTGAGGAACCGCGTCGAGTGGAGCTAAGGAGAATCGAACTCCTGACCTCTTGCATGCCATGCAAGCGCTCTACCAACTGAGCTATAGCCCCGGGCCCCGGCACCGGAGCGCCGCGAACGAGATGCAGCTTAGCGGGTGGCCGGGCCGAATGAGAAATCGGCTCCGGCGGGCCCGGCACGGCGGCCTCAGTCGTCGTCGCCGAGCACCGGCTCCGGCAGGCTGCCCGCGTTGTGTTCGAGGAGCCGCCAGCCCCGCACCGTCTCGCCCAGGACGGACCAGCTGCAGTTGGAGAGCCCGCCCAGTGCCTCCCAGGTGCCCGGCGGCAGCCCGATGAGCCGGCCGATGGTGGTGCGGATGGTGCCGCCGTGGCTGACGACGACGAGGGTGCCGCCGTCCGGCAGCTTCTCGGCACCGCGCTCCACGACGGGCGCCGCCCGGTCGGCGACCTCCGTCTCCAGCTCACCGCCGCCCCGCCGCACGGGCTCGCCGCGCTTCCAGGCGGCGTACTGCTCGCCGTAGCGGGCGACGATCTCCTCGTGGGTGAGGCCCTGCCAGTCGCCCGCGTAGGTCTCCCGCAGGCCCTCGTCGTAGGTGACATCGAGCCCGGTGAGCGCCGCCAGCTCGGCGGCGGTGGCCACGGTCCGCCGCAGGTCGGAGGAGACGATGGCGTCGGGGCGCAGCGCCGCCAGCAGGCGTGCCGCGCGCCGGGCCTGGTCGAGCCCCACCTCGGTGAGCGGGATGTCGGTCGTGCCCTGGAAGCGCCGTTCCAGGTTCCAGGCGGTCTGGCCGTGCCGCCACAGAACGATCTTGCGGTTCCTGACCGCGCCCGTGCCGTTCAGCGCAGCTCTCCGTCCAGTGCGCCCGCCCGTCCGGTTGCGGCCGGTCCGCCGGGGGTCGCGGCCTCCCCGGCGCCGGTGGCGTTCGCGTGCTCGGCGGCCTTGCCGCGGGTCGCCTTGGCGTCCTCGGGCAGCTCCAGCTCGGGGCAGTCCTTCCAGAGCCGCTCCAGGGCGTAGAAGACGCGCTCCTCGCTGTGCTGGACGTGGACGACGACGTCGACGTAGTCCAGCAGCACCCAGCGGCCCTCCCGCTCGCCCTCCCGGCGGGCGGGCTTGGCACCCAGCTTCTTGAGGAGCTGCTCCTCGATCGCGTCGACGATGCCCTTGACCTGCCGGTCGTTGGGGGCGGAGGCGAGGAGGAAGGCGTCGGTGATGGCGAGCACGTCGCTGACGTCGTAGGCGACGATGTCGTGCGCGAGCTTGTCCGCCGCGGCCTGGGCGGCGACGTCGATCAGCTCGAGGGAACGGTCCGTGGCGGTCACAGGCAAGGCTTTCGGATCGGAAGCATGTCGTATTCCAGGGTCTCACGGCCGCGCGGGGGCCTTCAGCCCCATATCCGCCCTCCCTCCCGCCCCGGGGAGGGACGGCGGATCCGTCCGGGCCGGGGCCCGGGGGCGGGGCTCAGCCCTTGTAGTCGGCGCCCAGCAGGACCGTGACGTCCGCGTTGGCGGCGCCGGCGGCCTCGCGGACCGCGGTGGCAGGCAGTCCCAGCGTCTTGGCGACCTGCTCGGCCTCGGCCTTCTGCCGGGCACCGGCGTAGGTGACCAGCGACCGGGCGCGGGCGGCACCCGTGCCGCCCTTGACGACGGTGTAGCCGCCGTTGACCAGCGCGACGGACGCGGCAGAGTCGAGCGTGCGCTTGCCCGTGGCGTTCTTCAGGCTGACCCGGGGCGCGGCGTCGGGGTCGGAGTTCTTGACGGTCCCGCCGAGCACCTTCTTGACGACCTGGGCGCTGACCCGCTCGCTGAGGGTGCCGTTCGCCTGGACGGGCAGCACCTGGGTGCGGTAGGCGCCCTTCTTGGCGTGCGCGGCGAGCTTGGCGAGCGAGGTGCCGAGCTGGCCCTCGGAGAGCGAGGGGTCGGGGATCTGGCCGAGCGACTCGACGGTTCTGGTGGCCGCCTGCGGGTCGCTGGAGAGCTTCTTGAGCACCGCCTGCATGACCTGGCCGAAGCGGTGGAGCTGCTTGTCCTGCGTCTCACCGGGGGCGCGGTAGGTGGAGTAGGCGACGGCGGCGCGCCCGTCCAGGTCCTGCGCGCTCCCCCGTTCGACCAGCGGTGCGGAGTCCTTCTTCACGCCGGGTACGGTCACGTCGGTGTCCAGCACGATGCCGCCCACCAGTTCGACGAGGTTCTCCAGGAACGGGGTGTCCAGCCGCCAGGTGCCCTTGATGTCGGAGCCGAGCAGCGTGTTGAGCGCGTCACGGGTGGGTCCCGCGCCCTGGTCGTCGACCGACCTGCCGAGCGTGGTGGTGGTCCCGTCCTCCGTGGTGACGGCCAGGGAGTTCGGCAGCAGCACGGTGGTGCCCCGGGCGGCGCTCTCGTTGTCCACGAGCAGCGCGGTGGAACTGGCACCGCCGCGCTCGCGCAGGTGCACCACGATGACGTCCCGCTGCGCGCCTGCCGCCGTCCCGGCCCTGTCCTCGTCACCGCCCGTGCCGGGCAGCATGCCCGCATACCAGAGGTAGCCCACGCCGCCCGCCAGCACCAGCGCGAGCGCGACGACCAGCGCGACGACGCGGTTGCGGCCCCTGCGCCTGGCCTCCTCCCGGCGCTCGGTCCGGGACTCGGTGAACTTGAGCCAGTCGATGACGTCCTCGGACTCGTCGGCCGCCTCCTCGACGAAGGAGAACTGCTCCGTGCGGTAGTCACCCTCCGTGGCCGAACCATTCGGGGCCTCGCCGCTGTGCGACGCCTCGGCGCCCCGCGCCTCACCGCTCCGGGCCCCGCCCGGCCCCGCCTCCTCGTAAGGCGGGGCCTCGTACGGCGGGGCCTGATGCCGCGGGTCCTGGTACGGCGGGGCCTGGTACTGCGGCTGCCCGCCCTGCTCGTACCGCGGCTGCTCGTACTGCGGTTCGTATCGGAGCTCGTGCCGGGGCTCGTATTGGGGCTGGTCGTAGTGCTCCTGCGGCGGGGGGCCGCTCTGTCCGGGGAGCCAGGGCCGCCGCGTCCGCTGGGCCGCGTCCGCCTGCTGGCCGTACGCGTCGTAGGCGGTACCGGCCGCAGCGTAGCCGGTGCCGTAACCGGTGCCGGCCGCGTCGTCACCGGTGGCGTAGGACAGGCCGTAGGGGTCCTGGGAGGCGTACGGGTCGCTGTGCTGCGCGTCCTGGGTGCGGTATACGGGCCTGCCGTACTCGTCGTAGCCGATGATCTCGGGCTGCCGGCCGTACGGGTCGTATCCGTAGCCGTCGCTCACGCTCGCGACTCCTCCTCTGGGTCCCCCCGGTACAGCGCGCGCTTGTTGATGTACCGCACCACACCGTCGGGGACCAGATACCAGACCGGATCCCCGCGTTCCACCCGGGCGCGACAGTCGGTGGAGGAGATGGCGAGCGCCGGGACCTCGACCAGGGAGACGCCGCCCTGCGGCAGCCCGGGGTCGGCCAGCGCGTGCCCCGGCCGGGTGACGCCGATGAAGTGGGCCAGCGAGAAGAGTTCCTCGGTGTTGCGCCAGCTGAGGATCTGCGAGAGGGCGTCGGCGCCGGTGATGAAGAACAGGTCGGTGTCCGGGTTGGCGTCGGCCAGCTCGCGCAGCGTGTCGATGGTGTAGGTCTTGCCGCCGCGGTCGATGTCGATCCGGCTGACGGAGAACTGCGGGTTCGACGCCGTCGCGATGACCGTCATCAGATAGCGGTCCTCGGCGGGCGAGACCTGCTTGTGGCTCTTCTGCCACGGCTGCCCCGCCGGTACGAAGACGACCTCGTCCAGCTCGAAGCGCGCGGCCACCTCGCTGGCGGCCACCAGGTGACCGTGGTGGACGGGGTCGAAGGTGCCGCCCATCACCCCGAGCCGCCGCTTACCGGTGCCGGGCACTATGTCCTCTTTCATGCGGCGCGACTCTATCCCTGTCCGTCCCGTCCTGCCGCGTCCGGTCGCCCGGCGCCCCGGAGGGCGGCTCAGCGGTCCCGGTTGAAGCGGGTGGTGATCCACAGCAGCAGGAAGAGCGCGACGAGCGCGCCCCCGCCGGTCAGGTACGGGCTGAGGCTCTCGTGCTGACCGCCTTCGCCGTGCTCGCCCCCGGAGGCGAGGGTCAGCAGGGCGTCGTGTGCGGTGCTGGGCAGAGTCATCGTCGGCAGGACCTATCCCGTGAGGCGCGGACAGTTGGCGTACCGCGCGTCCCCGTGCCGCACAGGGCGTGCGGCGCGAAGCTGCGCAGCCACATCGTAAGCGGCGGCCCCCCGGCGCCTCACTCCGACTCAGCCCACGGGGCCCGGACGCAACGGGAGGGCCCGGCTCCGCGTCCCACCCTCTAGTGTGGACAGCCCAGTCGAGGAGGGGGAAACACCATGACAGACGGCACTGGCGGTACGGAGCGCCTGCCGGGCCGCGAGAGGCGGCGCTTCCCGGGGATCTCGTCCCGGGCGTACGAACACCCGACCGACCGCTCGGCGCTGGTCGCGGCACGCAAGCTGACCGGCTTCGACACGGCGGTCAAGGCGCTGAGCGGGCTGCTGCCCGAGCGCAGCATGCGGCTGCTGTTCCTCTCCGACTCGGTACGGGTCAGCGACCAGCAGTTCGCGCACCTCAACGCGATGCTGCGGGACGCCTGTTACATCCTGGACCTGGAGAAGGTCCCGCCGATGTACGTGACGCAGGACCCGAAGCCCAACGCGATGTGCGTGGGCATGGACGAGCCGATCATCGTGGTCACCACCGGCCTGGTCGAGCTGCTCGACGAGGAGGAGATGCGCGCGGTCGTCGGCCACGAGGTCGGGCACGCGCTCTCCGGCCACGCCGTCTACCGGACGATACTGCTGTTCCTGTCCAACCTCGCGATGAACATCGCCTGGATCCCGCTGGGCAGTGTCGCCGTCCGGGCCCTGATGGTGGGGCTGCGCGAGTGGTTCAGGAAGTCGGAGCTGTCGGCCGACCGTGCCGGCCTGCTGGTCGGCCAGGACCTCCAGGCCTCGATGCGCGGCCTGATGAAGCTGGCGGGCGGCAACCACCTGCACGAGATGAACGTCGACGCCTTCTTGAAGCAGGCGGAGGAGTACGAGGCGGGCGGCGACGTCCGCGACTCCGTCCTGAAGATCATGAACGTGCTGCCGCGCTCCCACCCGTTCACCACCGTGCGGGCGGCGGAGCTGAAGAAGTGGGCCACCAGCCGCGACTACCAGCGGATCATGGACGGCCACTACCCCAAGCGCCACGAGGACAAGGACACCTCCATACGGGACTCCTTCCGCGAGTCGGCGGACCACTACTCGGAGTCGGTGCGCACCAGCAAGGACCCGCTGATGGGCATCTTCCGTGACATCGCGGGCGGCGTCGGGGACGTCGGCGGCAAGCTGCGCGACACCTTCACGGGCCGGGGCTCGGGCGGCGGCCAGGGCGGCGGGAACGGCACGCAGGGCGACGGCCGCGCCAACGGCTCCGACGGCGCCTGACGGCCCGGCAGGGCGGAGCCGTCCGCCGCCGGAACCGGCGGGCCCGGCAGAGCTGACGGGCGGCCTCCGGCGGCAGGGATCCGGCGTCCGGCCGGAAAGGACCTGAGACGGAAGGACCGGAAACGGAGGGGTCTGGACGGAGACGTCTGGACCGAGAAGTCCGGACCGAGAGGTCCGGACCGAGACGTCTAGCGGTCCGGCCGGAAAGGATGCTCCGGGCTCGGCTGCGCGTCGTCGGCCAGCAGCCCGCACATCGAGGCGGTGGACCGGCCCCGTGCGAACGGGTCGGTCCCCGCCCTGCCGACGTCCTTCGAGCGCTCGCCCGCCAGGAGCGGCGTCAGGGTGTCGGAGGGGTCCTCGGCGCAGTTCATCGGCCCGGCCCGCATCGAGACCTGGCGCAGGGACACCTGGTGGTCGCGCAGGTCGCCCCGTTCGAAGTGGAAGCGCACCTCACGGCGTACGGAGAAGAGGGACGCCTGCTTCCTGGCCTCCTTGCCGTCGCCGGCGTCGGTGGGCCGCACGGCGTACACGAAGACGTGGTCCGCGGTGACCTCCAGCGCGTTGGCGCCGGCCTCCTGGACGGCCAGCGTCCCCCTCACCCGCACCTCGTCGCTGGCCAGCGCGGCCTTGGCCGGGTCGAAGCGCACCATCCAGGCGGTGGCCGCGTGGCGTGAGTCGTTGCGCGGGCTCTCCACGCTCCGGTCGAACTGCCGCTGCTGCCACGGGTCCAGCAGCACCCGTACGGGCCGCACCGCGCCACCGGCGAGCACCTTCGGGTCGAGGGAGCTGGCCACGATGTAGTCCTTGGCGCCGGCGAGCGCGGCCAGCACCTGACTCTCCGAGAAGTGCGCGCTGCTCCGAACGGGGGGCAGGGTCACTCCGTCGGCGCCCTTCCCGAAGTGCGCGGCCGGGCTGTGCTCGAACAGATCGGCGGGGGTGGCGCCCGGTACCGGGTCGAGCGGGGCGAGCGGCATCAGCTCGCTGCGCATGGGCTCGGCGCCGGGCCGGGTGGGTGTCCGGTAGGGGTTGCGGATGCCCATGTAGATGGCGGTGCCGAAGGCGAGGGCGATCAGCAGCACCAGGACGAGGCCCTGGCGGGAGAAGCCCAGGGCCGTGCGGCCGTGGCGTTCGGCCTCCGGCCGGGGGCGGACGGCGGCGTGCTCCTCGTCCTCCAGCCGCTCCTGGGCGGAGAACTCCTGGAGCCGCGCAGCCTTGATGAACGACTCGTCGAACACCAGTGATCGGTATTCGTCGTCGCCGCCGGAAGCCCCGTCGGGCATCCCGTCAGGAGGATCCACTCGCCCGGCCATACCACCAGGGTAGGTCCGTGCGGGGGAAGCGGACTGGGCGGTCCCGGACAACTTGCGCGCGCGGCTCACGCCCCCTCACGCCTCGCACTCCCGCACGCCGCGCGCCCCCTCACGCCTCGCGCGCCGTCGTCGTCTCGCGTCCCCTCGCCGCGGCGCCCCGCCCGTGGCCGCGGCCTCAGCCGCCCGGCGGCTCGGCGGTGACGGTGGGCAGGGCGCCCGGCGCGGTCGGGTCCACGCCGGTGGTGGCGGGTGGCGGTGCGGGCTCCTGGCGCTGGCCGGAGGTGCCTCGGTAGACGGCCGAGAAGGCGAGCGCCACCATGCCGATGCCCATCACGACCGCGAGCACCCAGGCGACCGGGCGCTGCCAGCTGCGGTGGCCGCGGTAGGGGCGCGGTCCGCCGTGGTCCGCGGCGGGGCCGAAGGCCCGGTAGCCGAAGTCGGCGCCGTGCTCGTAGTCGGCGTCGAGGTCCGGGGGGAAGCGGGCGGGCAGGTGGCCGGGGCCGCCGTACCCCGCGCGGTAGTCGGAGCGGTCCCAGCGGCCCTCGTCGTCCTCGTCCGCCTCGTCCCCCTCGGGGGCGTACAGCTCGTCCTCGGCGTCGTCGTGGGGGAACCCGGCCGTGCCGGGGCCGTAGGCGAAGCCGTCGTCCAGGAGGCGCGGATTCTCGGTCTCCGGGAGTTCGGCGTGGGACTGCGCGGAGGCCGGTATCCGCTCGGCGGCGCTCGGCTCGTGGATCCGCGCGGCGCGCACGAAATCCTCGTCGAGCACCACGGACGCGAACTCGTCGTCCGCTGCCCCGTGGTCGCGGTCGTCGGGCTCCTCGCCGTCCGGGAACGGCCTGCCCCCCACGTCGTCCGGCACGCGCTCCAGCGTAGACCTATGCGGTCAATTTGGGCAGGGCCGGAGAGGATTCGCCGGCCCCGCCCCGGGACCTCGCCGGCGGCGGACGGCCGTCACCGCCTCACGTGGCCGTCACCGGTGACCACGTACTTCGTGGAGGTCAGCTCGGGCAGCCCCATGGGGCCGCGGGCGTGCAGCTTCTGGGTGGAGATGCCGATCTCGGCGCCGAAGCCGAACTGGGCGCCGTCGGTGAAGCGGGTGGAGGCGTTCACCATCACGGCCGCCGAGTCCACCAGCGCGGTGAAGCGGCGCGCTGCGGCGGTGTCCGCGGTGACGATCGCCTCCGTGTGCCCGGAGCTGTAGGCGCGGATGTGCTCGACGGCGGCGTCGAGCGAGGGGACGACGGCCGCGGCGATGTCGTGGGAGAGGTACTCCATCTCCCAGTCGTCGTCGGTGGCGGGCACCACGGTCCGGCCCGCGGTCTGCCCCGCCTTCTGCCAGTCGGCGTCGCCGTGCACGGTCACGCCGGCCTCCGCGAGGGCCTCCAGGGCGCGCGGCAGGAAGGCGTCGGCGATCCCGGCGTGCACCAGCACGGTCTCGGCCGCGTTGCAGACGCTGGGGCGCTGGGCCTTGGAGTTGACGAGGATGGCCAGCGCGGTCTCCAGGTCGGCGTGCTCGTCGACGTAGACGTGGCAGTTGCCGGTGCCGGTCTCGATGACCGGCACGGTGGACTGCTCGACCACGGTCTTGATGAGCGAGGCGCCGCCGCGCGGGATGAGGACGTCCACCAGGCCGCGGGCGCGCATCAGCTCGGTGACGCTCTCCCGGCTGAGGCCCGGCACCAGCTGCACGGCGTCGGCGGGGAGCCCGGCACCGGCCACGGCGTCGCGCAGGACGGTCACCAGCGCGGTGTTGGAGGCGTGCGCGGAGGAGGAGCCGCGCAGCAGGACGGCGTTGCCGGACTTGAGGCAGAGGGCGGCCGCGTCCACGGTGACGTTGGGGCGGGCCTCGTAGATGATGCCGACGACCCCGAGGGGCACACGGACCTGGCGCAGCTCCAGCCCGTTGGGCAGCGTCGAGCCGCGCCGCACCTCGCCCACCGGGTCGGGCAGGGCGATCACGTCGCGCACGTCGGAGGCGATGGCCGCGACCCGCTCGGGGGTGAGCGTGAGCCGGTCGACGACGGACTCGGGGGTGCCCTCGGCACGCGCCCTGGCGACGTCCTCGGCGTTGGCGGTCACGATCTCGCCGGTGCGCGCGGTGAGCGCGTCGGCGAGGGCGGCCAGGGCGGCGTCGCGGACGGTCCGGGGGGCCGGGGCGAGGGCCGCGGCCGCCGTCCGCGCGCGGCGGGCCGTCGCCAGGACGGGGGTGTCCGTGGTCTGGGATGCGCTCATGGCGCGCATGGTAACCGTCACCCGCGCCGGGCCGCCCCGGCGTCTCGGAGCGGGGACCCGGCCTCGGAGCGGGGACCCGGCCTCGGGTGGGCCCGCCCGGAGCGGGACCCGCCCCGGCGCCCGGCCTCGCGTGGGCCCGCCCCGTGGCTCAGAACGGGTGCACCCCCACCGGGCTGGCCGGCGGCGGGCCGTACCCCTCGGCGACGCGCTGGTGATAGGTCTCACGGCCGATCACCTCCAGCCCGACGATCTCCCAGGGCGGCAGCTTGGCCGAGGAGCGGTGCTCGCCCCACAGCCGCAGCGCCACGGCCGCCGCGTCGTGCAGGTCGCGGGCCTCCTCCCAGTAGCGGATCTCGGCGTGGTCGTTGGCGTAGCGGCTGGTCAGGAGGAACGGGTGGTCGTGGGCGAGCTGTTCGAGGGCACGCCGCACCTCGGCCAGCGGCGCCTGACGCCCGGCGACGCTCAGGGTGATGTGCCAGAGCCGGGAGCGGACCCGTTCCTCGGGCGGGGGAACAGACGGGGAAAGTGTCATGTCGACGCTGGCCAGTCGCCTCACCGGTGGCCTCCTGGAGTGGTGCTGGTGTTCGCGGCGAGGAGGGCGCGTGCACGTGCGGGTGCACGTGCCGCGCACCGCCCGAGTCAAAGTTGACCAGTCCGCAGCCCCCCGCGGGGCCGTTTTGCGGAAGGTGTCCGTGGAAAGGCTGGACTTTTTCCCGACCCCTCCGGGTGCGGCCTCGCTCAGCCGTACGGAACACCGGCGCCGGCCGGGGCCGCTCAGGGCCGCAGCACGACCAGGTCGTCCCGGTGGACGACCTCCCGCTCGTAGGCCGGACCCAGCTCTTGGGCCAGCTCACGCGTGGAGCGGCCGAGCAGCCTGGGCAGCTCCCTGGCGTCGAAGTTCACCAGCCCCCGCGCCACCGGCCGCCCCCCGGTGTCGCGCAGCTCCACCGGATCGCCGGCCGAGAAGTCACCCTCCACCCCGGCGATCCCCGCGGGCAGCAGCGAGGTGCGGCGCTCCACGACGGCCCGCACGGCGCCCTCGTCCAGGGTGAGCGCCCCGGTGGGCGCGGAGGCGTGCGCGAGCCACAGCAGCCTGCCCGCCGCGCGGCGCCCGGTCGGATGGAAGTAGGTGCCCGTCTCGCGGCCGGCCAGCGCGTCCGCCGCGTGCACGGCGGAGGTCAGCACGACGGGCACCCCCGCGCCGGCCGCGATGCCCGCCGCCTCCACCTTGGTGACCATGCCGCCCGTGCCGACGCCCGCGCTGCCCGCGCTGCCGATGTCGATGCCCTCCAGCTGGGCCGGGCCCCGCACCTCGGGGATGCGGCGGGTGCCCGGGGTGGCCGGGTTGCCGTCGTAGAGGCCGTCCACGTCGGAGAGGAGCACCAGCAGGTCGGCGCGGACCAGGTGGGCGACGAGCGCGGCGAGCCGGTCGTTGTCCCCGAAGCGGATCTCGTCGGTGGCCACCGTGTCGTTCTCGTTGACGACGGGCACGGCGCCCATGGCCAGCAGCTGGTCGAGGGTGCGGTAGGCGTTGCGGTAGTGCGCGCGGCGGCTGGTGTCGTCGGAGGTCAGCAGCACCTGGCCGACGCGGCGCCCGTAGCGCGCGAAGGAGGCCGTGTACCGGGCCACCAGCAGGCCCTGGCCGACGCTGGCCGCCGCCTGCTGGCGGGCCAGGTCGCGGGGGCGCTTGGCCAGGCCCAGCGGCGCCAGCCCGGCGGCGATGGCGCCGGAGGAGACCAGCACTATCTCGCGGTCGGGCCGGTCGGCGTGCTGGGCCAGTACGTCGACGAGGGCGTCCACCCGGTCGGCGTCCAGTCCGCCCGCCGCGGTGGTCAGGGACGAGGAGCCGACCTTGACGACGACACGGCGGGCCTCGGCCACCGCCCGCCGCGGAGGTCCGCCACTCTCCGCGAGCGCGCCGCCGCTCGCGGCGCCCGCCACGCGCCCCTTCCCGGTGGTCCCGGTCTCTCCCGCCCCGGTGTCTCCAGTCACGCCCGTACGTACCCCTCGCGCTGCCGCGGCGGCGGCCCCGGGCGCCCGTGTGCGCCCGGGGCCGGGGCCCGCCGTGGGTCTCTTCGAGCGCAATCTACGTCAGCCCTGGTCCGGGACGCTCATCCGTTCCGCGCAATGGACGCGGGGAGATGGTTACCTTTGACCACGTAAGCACGTATCCGGGTCCGCCGAAGATTGTCACTTGACCCGCGGGCGTCATACCGTCAGGGACCGACTCTGGCCACCGCCACCGGCCATCCATCTCGTACAGACCCTCGATCTCCCTTCCAGGAGCCCAGCCCGTGCCCTCTGCCGGACTCTCCACCCGACGCGCCGTGCAGCTCGCGGCGCTGCTCGCACTGGCGGTGTTCTACACCGCGCAGCTCGCGGGCGCCCTGCTGCCGAACGTGCCCGTCTTCGTCACCGCCTCCCTGGCGGGCCTCGCTCTCGACCTGTACCTCACACACAAGCAGCCAGGACTGCTGGCGCTGCTGGGGAAGGTCCGCTTCGACGTCACCACGCGGCAGCTGCTGCGCGACATGCTGATCGTCATCGGGCTGGTGCGGATCCCCGACGTCCCGCCGGACATCGAGCGTCCGCTCACCCTGCTGCTCCTGATCGCCTACGCCGCGCACTTCCTGTGCCAGGCGGTCGCCCAGCTGGTGCGGCGCAGCCGCACCCTCCCGGTCGTCACCCGCAACATCGACGCCTCCGCGCTCAACCTGTCCAACGCGCCCTCCCGGCTGCTGGCCCGGCAGCCCAGCCGCCGGCTGCTGCGCTTCTCGGTCCCCGGCACCGTCGGGCTCATGCTCACCGCGGGCTCCAACGTGCAGGAGTGGGGCCTCGTCGGTGTGAGCTGCTCCTTCCTGCTCTCGCTGGGCAGCGCGGTCTACCTGGGCACCTGGATGCTGCCCAGGAAGCGCTCCCGGAGCGAGCAGGAGGTGCTGGCTTGGCTGGACAAGTGGCTGGCCGACTACAAGCCGACCGTGGGCATGTACTTCTCCGGCGGCACCACCAGCGCCTACCAGGCGAACATGTGGCTGAGCACCCTGGCCCAGCTGGACGGGCGCCCGCTGATCGTGCTCCGCGAGCGGTTCATGGTGCAGAAGATCGACGCCACCGACATCCCGATCGTCTGCATCCCCAAGGTCGCCCACCTCATGCGCCTGGAGCACTCCACGCTCAGGGTCCTGGTGCACCCGGCGAACTCCGGCAAGACCTCGCAGGTGCTGCGCATCCCCACTATCAAGCACGCCTTCATCAACCACGGCGAGTCCGACAAGCTCTCCTCCTGCAACCCGTACGCCAAGGCATACGACCAGGTGTGGGTCGCCGGTGAGGCGGCGCGCGAGCGGTACGCGCTCGCCGAGGTCGGGGTGGACGACAGGGACGTGGTGGAGGTCGGCCGCCCCCAGCTGAGCCCCATCCAGCACATCAGCGAGCGCGCGGCGGTGCCCGCGGGCGGCTACACGACCGTGCTGTACGCCCCCACCTGGGAGGGCTGGGACGGCAACCCCGGCAACACCTCGGTGGTGCTGGCCGGCGAGAACATCGTCCGGCACCTGCTGGCCGACCCGAAGGTGCGGCTGCTCTACAAGCCGCACCCGATGACCGGCTCGGTGGACCCGCGCGCGGGCGCCGCCGACCAGCGCATCCGCGCCATGATCACCCAGGCGAACGCCGAGCGCGGCATCCAGCGGCGCGACCCGCAGGCCGTCGCCGAGCTGGAGCGCCGCACGGCGGCCCTGGACGAGGTCACCACCACCGCGTTCCGTCCCAGCGCGGACGAGATGGAGCGGATGAAGATCCAGGGCACCCCCGAGGAGGGCAACGCGGAGCGGGTGCGGGCCGCGACCGAGGCGTGGGAGGCCGCCTACTGGGCGTCCTTCCCGGAGGGCGAGCACCAGATCGTCACCGGCCCGCGCCCGGCGATCTTCACCTGCTTCAACCAGGCCGACCTGCTGATCTCGGACGTCTCCTCCGTCGTCTCGGACTACCTCAGCAGCGAGAAGCCGTACGCGGTGGCCAACACCAGCGGGATGACCGAGGAGGAGTTCCGCGGCACCTTCCCGACCGTGCGGGCCGGCACGGTGCTGACCCCCGACGCGCGGCAGCTCCCGGCGCTCCTGGAGTCGGTGCGCGACCCGGCCAAGGACGGGCTGGTGCGGGCGCGCCAGGAGCTGAAGGCGCATCTGCTGGGCCCCTCCGACCCGCCGTCGCTGGCCCGCTTCAACGCCGCCGCGCTGGAGCTGGCCGCCGAGGCGGAGGCCCGCAACGCGCGCGTGGCGCGGCGCACGGCCGAGATCCCCGGGCAGCGCGAGACGGAGGAGGCCGCCGAGGAGGCCGAGATGGAGGCCCCGAGCGGCGACCCGGAGGACGCGGTCACGACCTGAGGCGCGGCCGGCCGTCACCGGCGCCGGGACAGACAGCGCGACGGTCGGCGCGGCCGGTCGGCACGGGCAGCCGGCGGCCGGTGCCGGGCGGGTCGCTCCTTCGGACGGCGCGCGGGACGGAAACCGGCGCAGGGGCGCACGCAGCGGCGTTGGGGTCCCGGGAGGCTTCGCCTCCCGGGACTCTTTCGTATGCCTGAGACACACCAGCCCCAGGGGTCCCAGATGTGGGCGAGGCGGTCTGGGAGCCCCGCTCCCCCGTCCCTACGCTCACTGGCGACCCCGCCCGCCCCGCCCGCCCGAAAGGGACACACGTGACACGTCCGAGCGTCGCCGCCCCACCACTGGTCCTGCTGCTCACCGCGGGACTCTCCCTCACCGCGCCCGCGCCCGCCGCGGCGGCCCCGCCCGGCACCGGCCCGGTCTTCAACCAGCCCAACGGCAGCGCCGCCCAGCAGCGCGCCATCCGCAGCGATCTGCTGGCCCGTATCAAGGCCGCCGCGCCGCGTTCCACGATCAAGGTGGCCCTCTACCACTTCTGGGACGCGGAGGTGGCCCGGGCGCTCGCCACGGCGCACACCTCGAAGAAGCGCCGCGTCGAGGTGCGGGTGATGCTGGACGAGTCCAGCGTCAGCGCGATGCCCTCTTCCAGCTCGTACGCCATCTTGCGCAAGGCGCTCGGCACCGACCGGAAGAAACGGTCCTTCGTCGGGCTGTGCCCCAAGAACAAGTCCTGCCTGGGGGACCCCGGCGCGGGCGCCTCCATCGCGCACAACAAGTTCTGGCTCTTCTCCCGCTCCGGCGGTTTACGGAACGTCGTGGTGCAGACGTCCTCGAACCTGTCGCCCGGCAGCTACACCAAGTTCTGGAACGACGCGCTGGTCGTCTCCCAGGCGGGCACCTACGACGCCTACAGCCGGTACTTCGACAAGATCGCCGCCGCCGACTGGAGCGCCTGGCGCTACACGCGCGCCACCGCCTCCCCCTATACGAGCTACTTCTTCCCGCGTCCGGGCGGCGGCGACACGGTGAACGGCATCCTCGACAACGTCACCTGCCGGTGGAAGGACGCACGCGGAAACCACCGCACCAGCGTGCGGCTGGCCATGTTCAAGCTCACCCGCCAGTCCGTCGCCGACAAGCTCGCCTCCCTGCGACGCCAGGGCTGCGCCGTGGACATCGTCTACGCCCAGACCGACAGCGAGGACAGCTCCGGCTCCCCCGGCACCTGGGAGACCCTCCACGCGCCGGACGGCCCCACCATGCGCTGCCTGCACTACGACGACGACGGCAACACCAAGACCTCGGCCCAGGTCATCCACTCCAAGACCCTGATGATCTCCGGCCGTTACGCCAAGGCCACCCGCAAGCTCGTGTGGACCGGCAGCCACAACTACTCGGGCCCCGCACTCACCCGGAACGACGAGACCCTGCTGAAGGCCGGCAGCGCCGCCGTCCACGACGCCTATGTCGCACAGTTCCGCCGCACCCGCGCCGCGGCACTGCCCGGCGCGGCCGACGACACCCCGCGCTGCAAGGGCGTCCAGGAACAGCCCGAGAACTGACGCCGGCCCGGCTCAGCGGACCGGCGGGCGGCGGCCGACCGCGGTGAGATCGATGTCCAGGGTGAACGGCACGGCCGTCTTCAGCCGGTCGTGATGGATACCGGTCAGGGCGTAGGCGCCGGTCGCCGGGTCGCGCTCGTAGAGGTAGGCGGTGGTGACGCCGTCGCGGTGCTCGACGCGCCAGTAGTGCGGGATGCCCGCGGCGGCGTACTTGCGGGGCTTGGTGTCCCTGTCCCGGTCCTCCGAGTCGGGCGACACCGCCTCCACCGCCAGCACCACGTCCCCGGCCAGGTAGTGCGTGGAGGGCGACTCGCGGTCGTACGCCTCAGCCATGACGACCACCACGTCCGGCTCCGGAACCTGCCGTTTGGCAAGCCGTACGGCCATCTCCCGGTCGGCGCGCAGACCGGACGGCGCCTGCGCGTCCAGCTCGCCGAGCAGGAGGTTGATGACGCGGCTGTGCCACTTCTCCCGCGGGCTCACGAAAACCAGGCTCCCGTCGATGAGCTCGGTGTGCGGAGGAAGACCGGTCAGCCGCAGGAACGCCTCGGCGGTGAAGCCGCCGGGAGGCGGGATCACCCAGTCGGGAAGCGGCTCGACGCTCATGCCGTGAGGATAACCTTCCCTTCACGCATGGACGTCCGCTCGTGGAGGAAACAGCTCAGGGCGGCCCCCCGGGAGGCGCCCGGAGGGTCCTGGGCTGAGGGCCGGAACGCGAAGGTGTCAGCCCTCGAACGGGTCGAAGTTCTCGTACTCGCCCAGTGCGTCGTTCTCCGCCCGTTCCGCCTCGCGGTCGCGGCGGCGCTGGGCGGCGGGGCGGAGGCCGTCGAAGCGGTGGTCCTCGCCGCGGCGGCCGAGCATCTCGGCACCGGTGACCATGGTGGGCTCCCAGTCGAAGACGACGGCGTTCTCCTCGTCGCCGATGGCGACACCGTCGCCCTCGCGGGCGCCCGCCTTGAACAGCTCCTCCTCGACCCCGAGGCGGGCGAGCCGGTCGGCGAGGTAGCCGACGGCCTCGTCGTTGCTGAAGTCGGTCTGGCGCACCCAGCGCTCCGGCTTCTCGCCGCGCACCCGGAAGAGCCCGTCGCCGCCGCGGGTCACGGTGAAGCCCGCGTCGTCCACGGCCTTGGGGCGGATCACCACGCGGGTGGACTCCTGTGCGGGGCGTGCCGCGCGGGCCTCGTCCACGAGGCGGGCGAGCGCGTAGGACAGCTCCTTGAGGCCCTGGCGGGAGACGGCGGAGACCTCCAGGACGGGCAGGCCGCGCGCCTCCAGATCCGGCCGGACGATGTCGGCCAGATCCTTGCCCTCGGGGATGTCCGTCTTGTTGAGGACGACGACACGGGGCCGCTCGTCCAGGCCGCCGTAGCGGGACAGCTCCGCCTCGATCACGTCCAGGTCGGTGACGGGGTCGCGGTCGGTCTCCAGGGCCGCGCAGTCCAGGACGTGGACCAGCACGGCGCAGCGCTCCACGTGCCGGAGGAACTCCAGACCCAGGCCCCTGCCCTCGCTGGCGCCGGGGATCAGTCCGGGCACGTCCGCGATGGTGTAGACGGTGGAGCCCGCGGTGACGACGCCGAGGTTCGGCACCAGGGTGGTGAACGGGTAGTCGGCGATCTTCGGCTTGGCCGCGGACAGCACCGAGATCAGCGAGGACTTGCCCGCGCTCGGGTAGCCGACGAGCGCCACGTCCGCGACGGTCTTCAGCTCCAGCACCACGTCCCGCGTCTCGCCGGGCTCCCCGAGCAGCGCGAAACCGGGCGCCTTGCGCCGCGCGGAGGCCAGGGCCGCGTTGCCCAGCCCGCCCCGGCCGCCGCGGCCGGCGACGAAGGTGGTGCCCGCGCCGACCATGTCGGCCAGCACCTCGCCGTGCCGGTCGAGGACGACGGTGCCGTCGGGCACCGGCAGCACCAGGTCCTTGCCGTCCTGACCGGAGCGGTGGCCGCCCTCGCCGGGCCGGCCGTTGGTGGCCTTGCGGTGCGGGCTGTGGTGGTAGTCGAGCAGCGTCGTCACGTCCGGGTCGACGACGAAGACGACGTCGCCGCCGCGCCCGCCGTTGCCGCCGTCGGGTCCGCCGAGCGGCTTGAACTTCTCACGGTGCACGGAGGCGCAGCCGTGCCCACCGTTACCCGCGGCGACGTGCAGCTCGACGCGGTCCACGAAGGTGGTCATAGGGATGTGCCTCCAAGGCGTGCTGGTGATGCTGCTGCGTACTGCTGTGTGCGCGGCGAGGCGCCGCTGTCCGCTCTTCGCGGTGCTGCTGGGCGCTGTGTGCCGCGTGCTGTTTGCCGTGTGCTGTTTGCGATGTGCTGTTCGCTGATTGAACGCACCAAGGGCGGACCCGCTTCCCGGCGTACGCACCTGGTGGTGTGCACGACAAGGAGAGGAGGTCCGCCCTCGGGGTGCTGCGTGGGTCGTCCCCGGCTGCTTACTCGGCGGCCGGGACGATGTTCACGACCTTGCGGCCGCGGTGGGTGCCGAACTGCACCGCACCCGCGTCCAGCGCGAACAGGGTGTCGTCGCCGCCACGGCCGACGCCCTTGCCCGGGTGGAAGTGGGTGCCGCGCTGGCGGACCAGGATCTCACCCGCGTTGACGACCTGACCGCCGAAGCGCTTCACGCCGAGGTACTGCGGGTTGGAGTCGCGACCGTTCCGGGTGGACGATGCGCCCTTCTTGTGTGCCATCTCTCCTCAGTCCTTACTTCTTGGCCGGGGCCGGGATCTCGGTGACCTTCAGCGCGGTGTGGAGCTGCCGGTGGCCGATGCGCTTCTTGTATCCGGTCTTGTTCTTGTACTTCTGGATCCGGATCTTGTCGCCCTTGTGGTGATCCACCACCTCGGCCTGGACCTTCACGCCCGCCAGGACCCACGGGTCGCTGGTGACCGCGTCACCGTCGACGACGAGCAGGGTCGAGAGCTCGACGGTGTCGCCGACCTTGCTGTCAGAAATACGGTCTACCTCGATGACGTCGCCCACAGAGACCTTCTGCTGGCGCCCGCCAGTGCGCACGATCGCGTACACGCGGAACTCTCTCTCGCTCGAACATCGGAGCCCCTGACGCCAGCCGCCCACATCCGCGCCGGGCGCGGACCTGATCCGAAGGACTGAGCGGCCTCTCCCGCCGGAGCGGGAGGGAGTTGCTCAGGAGCAGCGCGCCATACAAACGACACGCCGAACGTCAAGGGTACCCCATCCGGCCTGCCCCCCCTGCCCCGGCCCCGGACCGCCCGTCCCGGGGGCGCCCCGCACAGGGCGCCCCCGGCGTCGCGACGGACGTACCCGGGCGTGACGGGCTCAGTCCCCGGAGTCCGAGGAGGCCGGAGCCGACACCGACTGCGTGCCCTCCTGCCCGGCGGCGGCCGTCTTCTTGGCGGCGCTCTTCTTCGTCGCCTCCTTGGCCGTCGTCTTCTTCGCCGTGGCCTTCTTCGCGGTCTTCTTGGCCGCGGTCTTGGCGGTCTTGGCGGTCTTGGCCGCGGTCTTCGCGGCCGTCTTGGCGGTGGACTTGGCCGCGGTCTTCCTGGCCGCCTTCTTGGCCGGGGCCTTCTTGGCACCGGCCTCCGCCTCGGTCCCGGCCTCCGCAGCGGCCGTGGTCCCCGCGGCGGCCGTCGTCTCCGCCTCCTCGGCGGGAGCCGTGGAGGTGACCGTACGGGTCACCCTCCGGCGCGGCCGGACGGGTAC
>NZ_VJOK01000001.1:2411633-2414395 GCF_013302895.1 Streptomyces albus subsp. chlorinus
CCGGCGCCGCATCCGGCCCCGCGAGGCGGTGGCCGCGGCCTCCGCCTCGGCCGCGCTGTTGAACAGCTCCTCGTCCGGGACGAACTCCACCGGCGCGGCCGGCTGCGCCGACAGCCCGGCGGCCTCGGCCACGGTCTCCGCGGGCTCGACGGCGGCTGCCGCCGGCGCGGTCGCGGGCGAGGGCTCGGCCTCCGGCGCGGGACCGGCCCCTGGTCGCTGCTCCTCGGCCGCGGCGGGCCGGCCGCCCCTGCCCTCGGCCGCTCCGCCCTGGTCGCCCTCGGTCCGGGCCCTCCGGCTTACCGGACTTCGCCTCGGCCCTGGCCTCCGCCTTGGTCTCGGCCTTGCCCTTGCCCTTCTTGCCCTTCTTGCCGCCGCCCTGGCCCCCGGCCGCGGCGGTCGCCTGGTCCAGGTGCACGATGACGCCGCGCCCGTTGCAGTGCACGCACGGCTCGGAGAACGCCTCCAGCAGCCCCTGGCCGACCCGCTTGCGGGTCATCTGCACCAGGCCCAGCGAGGTGACCTCCGCCACCTGGTGCTTCGTACGGTCCCGGCCCAGGCACTCCAGCAGGCGGCGCAGCACCAGGTCGCGGTTGGACTCCAGGACCATGTCGATGAAGTCGATCACGATGATGCCGCCGAGGTCGCGCAGCCGCAGCTGGCGCACGATCTCCTCGGCCGCCTCCAGGTTGTTCCTGGTGACCGTCTCCTCCAGGTTGCCGCCCTGGCCGGTGAACTTGCCGGTGTTGACGTCGACCACGACCATCGCCTCGGTGCGGTCGATGACCAGCGAGCCGCCGCTGGGCAGCCACACCTTGCGGTCCAGCGCCTTGGCCAGCTGCTCGTCGATCCGGTAGGTGGCGAAGACATCGACGTCCGAGGTCCACTTCTGGAGCCGGTCGCCCAGGTCGGGCGCCACGTGCGAGACGTAGCCGTGAATGGTGTCCCACGCCTCGTCGCCGCTGACGATGACCTTGGAGAAGTCCTCGTTGAAGATGTCCCGCACGACGCGGACCGTCATGTCCGGCTCGCCGTACAGCAGCGTGGGCGCGTTGCCCTTCTGCGCCTTCTTCTGGATGTCCTCCCACTGGGCCTGGAGCCGCTCGACGTCCCGGCGCAGCTCCTCCTCGCTGGCGCCCTCGGCGGCGGTGCGGACGATCACGCCCGCGTTCTCGGGGACGACCCGCTTGAGGATCTGCTTGAGCCGCGAGCGCTCGGTGTCCGGCAGCTTGCGGCTGATGCCCGTCATCGAACCCTCGGGCACGTAGACGAGGTAGCGGCCCGGCAGCGAGACCTGGCTGGTCAGCCGGGCGCCCTTGTGGCCGATCGGGTCCTTGGTGACCTGCACCAGCACCGGCTGGCCCGACTTGAGCGCGGTCTCGATACGGCGCGGCCCGCCCGCCATGCCGAGCGCCTCGAAGTTGACCTCGCCCGCGTACAGCACGGCGTTGCGGCCCTTGCCGATGTCGACGAAGGCGGCCTCCATCGACGGCAGGACGTTCTGCACCTTGCCGAGGTAGACATTGCCGACGTAGCTGGTCGACTGCTCCTTGTTGACGAAGTGCTCGACCAGCACGTCGTCCTCAAGGACGGCGATCTGGGTGCGCTCACCGCTCTGCCGCACGATCATCTCCCGCTTGACGGCCTCGCGGCGGGCGAGGAACTCCGCCTCGGTGATGATCGGCACCCGGCGGCGGCCCTGCTCACGGCCCTCGCGGCGGCGCTGCTTCTTGGCCTCCAGCCGCGTGGAGCCCTTGATGGCCTGCACCTCGTCGGTGGGCTCGTCCTTCTTCTTGCGCGGCTCGCGGACCTTGACGACGGTGCGCTCGGGGTCGTCCGTGGTGACGGCCTCGGCGGCCGGTGCCTCGGCCTCTCCGGACCGGCGGCGGCGACGGCGGCGACGGCGCGAGCTGCTGGTGGAGGCGGCAGCGGCGGACTCCTCGCCCGCCTCGGCGGACTCCTCCCGGCCGTACTCGCCCTCACCGGCTTCCTCGGCGCCCTCGGCGCGCGCCTCCGGCTCCTCGTCCTCGGCGCCCTCGGGCTGCTCGGCGCCCTCACCGCCCTCGCCACGGCGACGGCGGCGGCCGCCCCTGCGGCGACGGCGCGCGGGACGCTCGTCCTGCGCGGTCTCCTGCTCGTCGGCACCGGTCCCGGCCTCGGCCCCGGCTTCGCTCCCGGCCTCCGCCTCCCGGTCGGTCTCGCGGTCCGCACGCGCGTCCTGGGACTCGTCCCGGGCCCCGGCCTGCTCGGCCTGGTCGGCGCGGCGACGGCGACGGCGGCGCGGTGCGGCCTCGGTCTCCGCCTCGGCGCCGGCCTCGAACCCGGTCTCCTCCTCGTCCTCTTCCCCCGCCTCGGCCCTGCGCTCCGCCTCGGCCGCCGCGGCGGCGCTCTGCGGGGTCTGGAAGGCGGGCTCGGTGAAGACGGGCGCCTGGAAGACCGCCATGGGCGGCATGGGCCGCTTGCGGCGACCGCCGGCCGCCCGGCCCTCCTGGGCCGGCTCGTCCCTCCCGGCGGACCCGGCGGCGCCGGAAGTCTCGGCCGGCCCCGCTGCCTCGGGGGTGCCGGGCGCCTCGAACCCCCTGGCGACCCGCCGCTTGGCGGCACGCTCCGCCTTCTGCGCCTTGGAGGACGGCTTCCGCTTCCGCTCCTCCTGGGACTCCTCCGCCTGCTCCTGCTGCGCCCGGGACTCCTCGCCCCCGGCGGCAGCGGACCGGCCGGCCCGGCGCTTGGGGGCGGGCTCGGCCGCCTCGTCCTGCTGTGCGGGT
>NZ_VJOK01000001.1:2415785-2463870 GCF_013302895.1 Streptomyces albus subsp. chlorinus
CCCGAGGAGACGCCGGAGACGGCGGATCCGTCGGTGGCGCCACCCGCGGTGGCTGCCTCTGCCTCGTGGGATTCAGTTGGTTCGAGCATGCGGGCGGTTCTCCCGTCACGCTCCCGGGCGCCGCGCTCGTTCGGTCCGGGGCGCCCGCCCGGGGGCGGTGCGCTCTCCGGGGCGCGGGCGCCGCACGGGAGCTGTTGTCTCACTCGCCGGTTCCGGCCCTGTACGGCCCGGCTACGGCGAAAGTCTGCTGGTCGGTGCGTTCGCCTGCCGCACAGCGGCCCGGGTGGCTCCCTGGCGTGCGTCGGCGGCGGCGCGCGGCTTCGGCGGCGCTCCTACGCGGTGTCGCCCGGCACCGTCGCGGCGCTGGATACCCCTGAGCCGGTGGGCTCCAGGACCGCGGCACGGTCGGGTGCGAACGGGTCGGTCACCGTGCCGGTCTCCTCATCGAGCGGCCCCTGCGCCAGCCTGGTCACCGCTGCGGGAACCGGCGGCGCCAGGTCGGCCGCAGCGCGGAGGCCGGACAGGACGTCGTCGGGTCGTACGGCAGGTGTCACGTGTCGTACTACCAGGCGCAGTATCGCACAGGCGCCCTCTTCCGGCCCATCGGCGCCCGGCGACCGGTGTGCGGCGGCCGGGGAGGGGTGCTGCCCCGGCGCCTCGGCGACGGTGAGCGTCAGGACGGCGGCGCGGGCGTCGAAGGTGCGGATGCCCTTCTTGGTCTGCCGCTCCACCTCGACGGACTCGGCGGCCAGGAACGCCCCGACCGCGTCGCGGGCCCGCCGCGGGGAGACGCCGTCGAGCCGCAGCTCCCATTCGGATGCCTCCAGCCGGTCGCTGAAGTCGGAGCCGTGGGCCTCGACCGCGTCGACGACGTCGAGCCCGTCGGGCAGGCAGGCGTCGAGTTGTGCGCGCAACTGCTCGGGGTCGCGCCGCTGGACCAGGGCGATCTCCAGGTACTCGGCCTCGCTGCCGGTGCCGGTGGGCGCGGCGTTGGCGTAGCTGACCTTGGGGTGCGGGGTGAACCCTGCGGAGTACGCCATGGGCACCTCGGCCCGGCGCAGCGCCCTCTCGAAGGCGCGCTGGAAGTCGCGGTGGCTGGTGAACCGAAGGCGGCCCCGCTTGGTGTAGCGCAGGCGGACGCGCTGCACGGCAGGTGCGGGCGGCGGGCCTTCGGGCTGTCGCTTGCCCAGTGGTTCTCTCCTATGTGCCGGGCGGCTCGCGGGACGGCCGCCTCTGTCTGACAGGACGATACGAAGGCGGAAGTCCGCACCGGCCCGGCCCACGCCCCGGGGGCGGGACGTCCGGCCCGGGGCCGTACGCGGTGCGCGTCCGTCCGTCGGGCCGTACCCGGTCTGCCGGGCCGCCCGGACGGGCGCGTTGTGCGTTTGTGCGGTGATCCTTCTGCCCAGGGTACGCGGCTGCCCTACGGCAGCGGCTCCCGCTCCCGTGAACGGGGCGCCCCGAAGAGGGCACGCCGTATCTCTGCCCGGGTCGCGCGCACCGATGCCCGGGCGGTCCGCAGAGCCGACCGCACCGCACGCCCCGCCGCCCGCAACCCCGAGGCGACCGGCCGCCACACCCGGTCGCGCAGCACCCGCCCCACCGGAGCGAGCACGTACCGCCACAACTGGACGAACGGCGCCACCAGCAGCACGTACAGGACGCGTCCCAGGAACCGGACGAGCACCGCCGTCACCCGGCCCGCCACCCGCCAGGCCACCGCGAACGCGTCCGCGATCTCCCGTACGACCAGCGCGATGCCGCGTCCCACGGGTGCCAGCACCCAGCGGTACAGGGCGACGGCGGGGACGACGAGCAGGTACCGGCCCAGCCAGGCCAGGGCTCTGCCGATCGCGGCGGCCGGGACCACCAGCAGGTGGTGGCCCAGCAGGCGGAGTGCCGTGAGCAGGCCGCGCCCGAGGGGGGCGAGCAGGTGCCGGAAGAGCCAGGCGAGCGGCAGGACGACGAGGCTGCGCCCGAGCCAGGCGGCACCGCGTCCCAGCGGGAGGAGCACGTACCGCCACAGGGCGACCGGTGGCCACACCAGTAGCGCGTACAGGAGCGGGCGGAGCATGTACCGCCACAGCCACCGGGCGGGCAGGACGACCAGGGTGCGCCCTAGCCAGGCCAGCGCGCGGCCCGCCGGGCGCAGCAGGACCCGGTGCAGGAGGCGGCCGGCGGCGGCGCACAGGTCCCACAGCAGCCGGAGGGGCAGGACGAGGACCAGCGTCAGGACGCGCACGGGCATCCGGACGGCGGCGACCAGGCAGCCCTCGGGCCGCGCCGGTTCGACGCCGTGGCCCGGATCGCTCTTCGTGAGCTGGACGGGACCGTGCCGGGGCTCGTGGGGGCTCATGCGGGAGGGGACGCGACCGGGCGGGCGGACGGTTTCGCCTGGTCACGAGAGGGGCGGTGAAGATCCCGTGCAGCCGCGCGGCGGGGGGCGGGGCGGCGGCGGGGCGGACGGGCGACAGCCGCGTACGGCGTTCAGGTCGCGGCAGGCGGCCGTTCGGACCCGGTTCTGCGCCGGATCAGGTGATCACGGGCGTCGATAGTCGGACAGTCCTGCCATAGGCGGAAAGGATCATCATGCTTCCCGCCAGGGAGAGCACCGATCCGTCACGAGGAGAGTTGAGTAACCGATGAGGAATCTCGTCCGCAACGCCGCGACCGTCGTCGCCGCCGTCGGCCTGGCCGTCTCCGTCGCCCCGGCCGCCTCGGCCGCCGCCGCGACCCCGAAGGGCCACCACCACGCCAAGCCGTCGCAGGCTTCGCAGGCCATCAACGTCTACGTCGGCACCGGTGACGCCCAGTTCGCCAACGAGTTCGGTCCCGGCAACCTGGCGGCGAACTGGATCCACCACGCGAAGAAGATCCGCCTGGCCACTCAGAACGAGGCGATCCGCACGGGCCACGTGAAGAACATCGCGAAGGGCAAGGGCGCGAGCGCCCCCTTCGAGATCGAGGGCTCGGAGCAGGACCAGAACGAGGGCTGACCTCGGAACGCCAAGCGGGGGCCGTGGCGCTCGGCGCCACGGCCCCCGCCGTCGTCACTTGCCGACGACCGACAGCGGCAGCAGCTTCCTGCCGGTGGGCCCGATCTGGATCTCGGTGTCCATCTGCGACTATAGCGAGACAGCTCAACATCCAGCCTGTACGCTCCGCGACCATGAAGACGTACGACATCGAGAGCGAGTGGACCACCTCGGACCTGGCCCTCCTGGAGGACCTGAAGCGGGCGGAGGCACTGCTCCCCGAGGACGCCCCGCGCGCACTCCTCTCCGTCCGCCTGTCCGTACTTACGGAGGACACGACATCGCCGGTGCGGCAGGAACTCGACCTGCGTCTCCTGGCCAGAGAGAAGGGGTACCGCGTCGTCGGCGTCGCCTCCGATCTCAACGTGTCGGCGACGAAGGTTCCGCCGTGGAAGCGGAAGGAGCTCGGAGAGTGGCTCAACAACCGGGCCCCGGAGTTCGATGCTCTGCTCTTCTGGAAGCTCGACCGCTTCATCCGTCGCATGACGGACCTGTCCACGATGATCGAGTGGTGCGAGCGGTACGGGAAGAACCTCGTGTCGAAGAACGACGCGATCGACCTCAGCACGACCGTGGGCCGGATCATGGTCACGCTCATCGGCGGCATCGCGGAGATCGAGGCGGCGAACACGTCGACCCGCGTGACGTCGTTGTGGGACTACGCACGCACGCAGGACTCATGGCTCGTCGGCAAGCCGACCTACGGCTACGTCACGACGAAGGCGGACGGCAAGCCGGCACTCGCCATCGAGCCGAGCGCACACAAGGCACTGCACTGGGCCCGGCGCATGGCACTCCGGGGCGTCTCCGCCCGCCGCATGGCCCTCTGTCTCGTCCGCTCCGGCCTCATGTCGGCAGGACTCACCACGTCGACTCTCCTCCGCCGCCTTCGTAACCCCGCACTCATGGGGTACCGGGTCGAGGAGAACAAGCAGGGCGGGAAGCGACGGAGCAGACTCGTGCTCGGCAACGACGGGAAGCCGATACGAGTCGGCCCTCCGATTTTCACCACGGAGGAGTTCGAGACCCTTCAAGCGGCACTCGACCGCCGGGGCAAGAACCAGCCCACCCGGCAGACGGGCGGAGCGACACAGTTCCTGGGAGTCCTGATCTGTGTCGACTGCTCGACCAACATGACCGTGCAGAAGAACATGAGCAACGGCCGGAGCTACACCTACCTGCGCTGCGGCAAGTGCAAGGGCGGCGGCCTCGGAGCACCCAACCCGCAGGACGTGTACGACGTCCTCGTGGGCGACGTGCTCCGCGTCCTCGGCGACTTCCCCGTCCAGGTCCGGGAGTACGCGAAGGGAGCCGAGGCACGCGCGGAAGTGAAACGGCTCGAAGATGCCATCTCCTACTACATGGCGGAGCTCGAACCAGAGGGCCGCTTCTCGAAGACACGGTTCACTCGCGAGCGAGCGGAGAAGACGCTCGACAAGCTCACGGAAGAGCTGAACGCCATCGATCCCGAGACCACGCAAGACCGTTGGGTCCTCGTGCACAACGGCAAGACCTTCCGGGAGATGTGGGAAGCGGGCGGCATGGAGGCCATGGCCGAGGACCTTCGCCGCGTGGGCGTCACGTGCGAGGTGACTCGCACGAAGGTCAAGGGGGTGCGCGCCCCGTCCGTACACCTGCGGCTCAAGATCCCGCGCGACGTCCGCGAACGACTGGTCATCAAGGGTGACGACTTCGCCGCAAGGCTCTGACGAGGGAGCAGGGACAGCCATCTCCGGGCGGCTCGGTCAGCCAGACCCGGAGGTGTTCCGGCTTGACGGCCGGTGCGGGCTCCGGATAAGAAGACTCTCCCGCTCCTTCTGGGAGCGGACACCGTAGCTCCCGCCGTTCAGCGGCGGTAGAGCTGGCCACTCCGTGAGGGGCCGCGATCCCGAGGGGCTCGCAGGGACGTCGAGGACATCCCGAAGCGCAGGACGGTACTGCGCGACTTCCACCCAACGCTGAGGCGCGGCTCCGTGCTGCCCTCGGCCAGCGCCAGGAGTCGCCAGCCCTTGAACATCACGATCGAAGTCGTCTGGACTTGTGAGGTCTGCGCCTCACCCCTCGTCGAGGGAGAGACGCACGACTGCGGCCGTGCCCCGCAGGAAGGGGGTGCGACCGGTGGCTATCAGCTTCGGCCATGACCGCTCGTGGGGCGCAGTCTCCCAGCACGAGTACCGGCGCATGGCGCAGAACCCAGGCCACACTCTCGCCTACCGCGTGCACTTCGCCGCCATCGGATGGGCGGACAGGCAGGGACACGCAGGCTTCGAGCCCGGCCGGCTGGCCACCCTGCTGGGCAAGAACGGCAAGCCACTGTCCGACCAGAGCACCCGCAACGCGGTGGCCCGCGCCAAGGAACTGGACCTTGTGTCGCCCCGTTCCGGGGCCGCCTGCCTCGTCCTTCCTTCCCACCTGTTCCAGAAGGGAGGTTTGTGAGACGAGAGACCGAGCGCCCCTCACAGGGGTGCAGCCCTGTTCAAAACCCGTCTCGGAACCCCCGCCTCGGACTTGATCTTTTGAGACGAGTTCTGAGACAGCCCGCGACATGACGACGAACACCACCACCGGCCAGTTCATCGGTTACGCCCGCGTCTCCACCGACGACCAAGAAGCGCAGTTGCAGCGCGACGCGCTGACGGGCGCGGGGTGCGCCCGCATCTTCGAGGACAAGGCCAGTGGCAAGAACACCGACCGGCCACAGCTCGCTGCTGTACTGGACTACGCCCGACCGGGCGACGTCCTGTGCGTGTGGAAGCTTGACCGACTCGGCCGGTCGCTCATCGACCTTGTGTCCATCGTCGATGGCCTGCGCGAGCGCGGCATAGGGTTCCGCGTGCTCGATGGTGCGCTCTCCTCTGTCGACACCACGTCGGCCGACGGCCGCCTGTTCTTCCAGATCATCGCCGCCATGGCGGAGTTCGAACGGGCACTTATCAAGGACCGCACGCGGGCCGGGCTGGAAGCGGCCAAGGCGCAGGGCCGTACCGGCGGCCGGCCGTCCGTGGTGGACGAGGACATACTCACCGTAGCCCGCGCCAGGAAGGCCAAGGGCGAGAGCGTCAGCACCATCGCCAAGGCCCTCGGAGTCTCCCGAGCCACGCTGTACCGGCACCTGGGAAAGAGCGCCTGAGGCAGGCGCACAGCAGTTCAGACAGGCCCTCGGTTCTACACCGGGGGCCGTTGTCGTGCAAGGACATACAACGTTGTCTGACGGCTGCAACGATGCTGGCCCCTGCCGACCACGGGGAAAGTCGACAGGGGCCAGCACAGGGGCGCATGTCGCTCACGCTGCACCCCTTCCAGCGCACCTCTGGTCTGTGGTGCTTGCCGTCCCTCAGCGCGCCGGGGGTCTGTCTTGCTCGGCCCGCACGACCATGGCGAACGACGTACAGACCCGCCGGAATCCACGGTGGTTACTCAGGCCGGTGTGACTCATGCACTCGGCATCGACCGCCGCACTGTCCGTCGACGGCTCCGCCTTCCACTTGCAGTGCAGGCACTCCGCCTCGAAAGTCACGTCCGTGTCCGGATGCTGCGTGATTCGGTGCGTCACGAACCGCAGGACCGCGCGCGACATCACTCGGCCCCGTGGTCTTCCCGGAGGTGCGTGCGGAGCACGACGTTCGCGTCCGTCGCCTTCGAGTAGTCGCCGACCGATCGGGCGTTGGCTCGGGTCACGGCGACGCCGAGGCACTGCCGACATCCCGCGACAGGGTTCGGGTCTCCCTCCGGAAGGGTCAGGTTCACTGGCCCTGCCATCGTCGTCTTGGGCGTGCTCATCCGTGCGACCTCCCGACTGTTCGCCTGCCGAAGGATGATCCCCCGGGGAGCGCACGGGATGGCGCTTCAGTCGCGTAGTCGACTGAAGTCATGCACGGCAAGCGGCGGACCACTCGGTGAGCCGTGCCCTCAGGTCTTCGCCGAAGAGGGCGTACTCCTCGTACCCGGCGAACTCCTTCAGGTACGCCTGAACATCTCGGCCGTCGCGGAGTACGAGACTTCCCGCCGTCGTCTCGATGGTGACCAACGCGGCGTCGTAGATGGTGAACGTACTCAGAGGGGTTCGGGGCGTCGGTGCTCCTACGGGGATCACCCCGATCTGAACGTTCGGGAGGTAGGACAGGGACGCCAGCCGGTCCATCTGCTCGGCCAGTGCCAGCGGGGCGACGACCGGCCAGCGAACCGCCTGCTCGGTCAGAACGAACGTGAACCGCTTCGAGGCGTCGTAGAGGACGGCTTGCCGTCCCAGCTTCCCCGCTACGGCCTTGCTCGTGTCGGCCGTCGAGTGAGCAAGGCTCGCCCGTACGTACTCCGGTGTTGCGAGCAGCCCGGTAACCATCGAGAGCAGGAAATAGCGCATCTGCGTAGAGGACGCTTCGAGTGACTTCAGCTCAGCCTGCCTCGTACCGAGCCCCTTGCGCCGAAGCTCTCGGAGGTTCCGCCACTCGGTGTTCGCCATCCTGGCAAGGGCAGAGACCTCGGCGACCAGTTCCGGCGGAGCGTCCAGCGCTCGCAAGATCTGCTCGACGTCGACCAGGGACGGCCGTGTCCGGCCGTTCTCGATGCGAGACACCTTCGACTGGGACATGTTGCAGCGCGCTGCGAGCCGGTCCCCTGAGAGGCCGGCTCGCTTTCGCAAGTCCCGAAGCAGAGAGGCGAGTTCGGAACCAGACTCGCCAAGCTGCTCAGCTTCGAACGTCACTCCGTCACGCGCTCCGCGTACTCCAGGAAGGGAACCGACTCGGCAACGGCGATGCGCTGCCACTCGATGAAAGGCGCAGGGTCACCCTCGTACAGCTCCCGGCTGATCTGCGTGCCGTCGCCCTCGTAGTGCATCAGGACGACCGTCGAGCGGTCGAACATCCAGAAGTCCCCGACTTCCGGCAACGGGTTCTCTCGCTCGGTCACGTCAAGGATGCGGATGTCCTCCCCAGCGAGCACGTGCGGGGCGTAATACCGGGAGAACTCGAAGCGCAGGTACTCGGAGAGCGGTCGAGTCAGGACGTGCACTCGCCCCTTGCTCTTGCCCTCGCCGCGCAACCGCTTCAGGTCTTCCGTGTACGCGGACGAGTAGGCGTGCGGGTCGACGCGCTTGCCTGCCCGGAAGGCTTCGAGCTCTTCCGCCTCCTGCGGCACGAGGTACTGGGGCAGGGTCTCCAGCCGCCACGCTTCGGACTGGAAGCCCCGGAGCATCGCCCGCCACTCGTCACCATCCAAGAGCACGAACGGCCTCCTGAAGAACGCTTTCGGGGATCTCCACGAGCCCTTCCCCCTGCGGGGGAGTGAAGGCGTCGGACACGTCGCCCTGAACCACGATGGAGCCGGAAGCGGTGCGGTAGACGTTCGGGCAGTCGTCCTCTCCACACGTGCCGTTGCCGTTGCCAGTCAGCCGAGTCAGTTCTTCGCGTGCCATGCGGAACCCCCTTGACTTGTCGGCCCGGGCGGGCCGCCTGAGAGGACCGTACGGGGGCCGCTCGCGGCCGTCCATGCACAGACGTGACTCATGCACGTTGTCGCATAAACAGGACCCCACGAACGCCGAGAGGCGCCCGGACCAGATCGTCCGAACGCCTCTCTTCGTCTACACCCACTCGACCGCCGAGACGATGCCCGGGTCACGCCGAGGGGCGGGAAGCGGCGTGCGCCGCTCACGGCGGGGAGCCTGCTCGCGCTCCGTCGCGCCGAGCCCTCGGAGGGCTTCGATGCGGTCCGCCTCGGGTAACTCGGCAAGCGCCTCAGCCATCCGCTGGATGGCATCGCCGCTGGTCACGGCTACTTCTTGACCGTGAGCGGGAGCAGCTTCTTGCCGGTGGGGCCGATTTGTATAGCCGTATCCATCTGCGGGCACACCCCGCAGTCGAAGCAGGGGTCCCAGCGGCAGTCGGGGACCTCGGTCTCGTCGAGGGCGTCCTGCCAGTCCTCCCACAGCCAGTCCTTGTCGAGGCCGGAGTCGAGGTGGTCCCAGGGGAGCACCTCCTCGTAGGAGCGCTCGCGGGTGGTGTACCAGTCGACGTCCACGCCCGTGCCGTCCAGCGCCTTGGCGGCGGACTCCATCCACAGGTCGTAGGAGAAGTACTCACGCCAGCCGTCGAAGCGCCCGCCGCGCTCGTACACCTCGCGGATGACCGCGCCGATCCGGCGGTCACCGCGCGAGAGCAGGCCCTCGACGATGCCGGGCTTGCCGTCGTGGTAGCGGAAACCGATGGAGCGGCCGTACTTCTTGTCACCGCGGATCTTGTCCCGCAGCTTGCCCAGCCGCGCGTCCGTCTCCTCCGCCGACAGCTGCGGCGCCCACTGGAACGGGGTGTGCGGCTTGGGGACGAAGCCGCCGATGGAGACGGTGCAGCGGATGTCGTTGGACTTCGCCACCTCGCGGCCCTTGGCGATGACACGGGTGGCCATGTCGGCGATCTGGAGGACGTCCTCGTCGGTCTCGGTGGGCAGCCCGCACATGAAGTAGAGCTTCACCTGCCGCCAGCCGTTGCCGTAGGCGGTGGCGACCGTGCGGATCAGGTCGTCCTCGGAGACCATCTTGTTGATGACCTTGCGGATGCGCTCGCTGCCGCCCTCGGGGGCGAAGGTGAGGCCGGAGCGGCGCCCGTTGCGGGTCAGCTCGTTGGCCAGGTCGATGTTGAAGGCGTCCACACGCGTGGAGGGCAGAGAGAGGCCGACCTTGTCCTCCTCGTAGCGGTCGGCCAGGCCCTTGGCGATGTCGCCGATCTCGCTGTGGTCGGCGGATGAGAGGGAGAGCAGGCCCACCTCTTCGAACCCGGTGTTCTTCAGGCCCTTGTCGACCATCTCTCCGATGCCGGTGATCGAGCGCTCCCGCACCGGGCGGGTGATCATGCCCGCCTGGCAGAAGCGGCAGCCGCGGGTGCAGCCGCGGAAGATCTCCACCGACATCCGCTCGTGCACCGTCTCCGCGAGCGGGACCAGCGGCTGCTTGGGGTAGGGCCACTCGTCCAGATCCATGACGGTGTGCTTGCTCACCCGCCACGGGACGCCGGAGCGGTTGGGCACGACGCGGGCGATCCGGCCGTCGGGCAGATACTCCACGTCGTAGAAGCGCGGCACGTACACGCCGCCGGTCTTGGCCAGGCGCAGCAGCAGCTCGTCCCGGCCGCCGGGGCGGCCCTCACGCTTCCAGGCCCGGATGATCTCGGTGACCTCCAGGACGGCCTGCTCGCCGTCACCGATCACCGCCACGTCGATGAAGTCCGCGATCGGCTCCGGGTTGAAGGCCGCGTGGCCGCCGGCCATCACGATCGGGTGGTCCTCGGTGCGGTCCCCCGCCTCCAGCGGGATGCCGGACAGGTCCAGGGCGGTGAGCAGGTTGGTGTAGCCCAGCTCGGTGGCGAAGGAGACGCCCAGCACGTCGAAGGCGCCGACCGGGCGGTGCGCGTCCACGGTGAACTGCGGGACTCCGTGCCGGCGCATCAGCTTCTCCAGGTCCGGCCAGACGCTGTAGGTGCGCTCGGCCAGGACGCCCTCGCGCTCGTTGAGCACCTCGTAGAGGATCATGACGCCCTGGTTGGGCAGCCCGACCTCATAGGCGTCCGGGTACATCAGCGCCCAGCGCACATCCGTCTCGTCCCATGGTTTCACCACGGAATTCAGCTCGCCGCCGACGTACTGGATCGGCTTCTGGACGTGCGGGAGGAGGGCCTCTAGCTGGGGGAAGACCGACTCGACGGGCATATCTCCAGGCGCGCTTTCGTTCGGGGTTGCCCCCGGCCGCAGGCTGGGGGAGGACAGGGGCCGGTCGTCCAGAGTAACCGGTGCGGCCCCAACCCCTCGCCCCTCGCCCGGCCCCCGCCCGCGGCGCCTAGGCCGCTATCGGTTTCTGGGTGCGGATCGACTGCAGCAGCCCCACCGCGATCCAGACGGCGAACATGGACGTGCCGCCGTACGAGACGAAGGGCAGCGGCAGGCCGGCGACCGGCATGATGCCCAGCGTCATGCCGATGTTCTCGAACGCCTGGAAGGCGAACCAGGCGATGACACCCGCCGCCACGACGGTGCTGTACAGCTCCGTGGACTCGCGTGCGATCCGGCAGGCCCGCCAGATGAGGACGCCGAGCAGGACGAGGATCAGCCCGCCCCCGACGAAGCCGAGCTCCTCCCCCGCGACGGTGAAGACGAAGTCCGTCTGCTGCTCGGGGACGAACTGCCCGGTGGTCTGGGTGCCCTGGAAGAGTCCCTTGCCGGTGAGGCCGCCGGAGCCGATGGCGATGCGGGCCTGGTTGGTGTTGTAGCCGACACCGGAGGGGTCGAGGGCGGGGTTGGCGAAGGCGGCGAAGCGGTTGATCTGGTACTCGTCGAGCAGCCCCAGCGCCCACACCAGCACCGCGCCCAGCGCCCCGGCCAGGCACAGGCCGATGATCCAGCGGTTGGAGGCCCCGGAGGACAGCAGGACCGCGAGGACGATCATGACCAGCACCATCACCGAGCCGAGGTCGGGCATCAGCAGGATGACCGCGATCGGCAGGGCCGCCAGGCCGAGGGCGTGCAGGACGGTGCGGTGGTCGGGGTGCTCCTGGTCGCCGGCGTCGACCTTGGCGGCGAGCAGCGTCGCCATGCCCAGGATCACCGTGATCTTGATGAACTCCGCGGGCTGCACGGTGAAGCCGCCGCCCAGGTTGAGCCAGGCGCGGGAGCCGTTGATGGTGGCGCCGAGCGGGGTGAGCACGCAGACGGCGAGCAGGACGGTGACGGCGTAGAGCACGGGCACGGCGGTGCGCAGTCTGCGGTGGCCGAGCCAGACGGTGCCGGACATCAGCGCGATCCCGATGATCAGGCTGATGACGTGCCGCACCAGGAAGTACTGCGGGTCGCCCTGGTTCAGCTCGGTGCGGTTGCGGGTGGCGGAGTAGACCAGCAGCGAGCCGATCACCGCGAGCGCGGCGCCGGACAGCAGCATGATCCAGTCCATCCGCCAGACGAGGGAGTCGCGGGCGGTCAGCCGGTCCCACAGCGAGCGGTGGCGGGGCCCGTAGCCGCCGAGGGAGAAGGCGCGGGTGCTCACGGGCGCTCACCTCCCGCCAGCAGGCGCACGTCGTGTGCCTGCCGGGCCGAGTCGCGCTGCCGCTGTTGTCGTTCGCCCTCGTTGCGCGCGGCCTGGGCCTCGCGCCGGGTGTCGGGCGTCTCGGCCGGGGGTTCGGCGACCCGGCGCTTGGTGCCGTCGTCGGCGGGACGCTTGTCGCGCGGGGCCACGATGGTGCCGTCCTTGGAGATCTTCGGCAGCTCGGTGTGCGGCTTGGGCAGCAGGGCCTTCTTCCGGTCGATGCCGCCGTCCTTGCCGACGCCGTACATCGCGTTGTAGATGTTGCGCACGGCCGGACCCGAGGCGCCGGAGCCGGTGCCGCCCTGGGAGATGGTCATGACGACGGTGAAGTCGTCGGTGTAGGTGGCCAGCCACGAGGTGGTCTGCTTGCCGGCGACCTCCGCGGTACCCGTCTTGGCCCGCAGCTTGATCTTGTCCTGGGGCCAGCCCGCCTCGCCGAACCGCCAGGCCGCCGACCCCCGGGTGGCCACGCCCTGGAGGGCCTTGTCCATCTGGCCGAGGGTCTTGCGGCTCAGCGGCAGTTTGCCGTGCGGGTGGGGCGCGATCTCGTCGACGGACTTGCCGTCGGGGCTGACGACCGCCTTGCCGATGGTGGGGTCGTAGAGGGTGCCGCCGTTGCCGAGCGCCGCGTAGACGGCCGCCATCTGGACCGGTGTGACGAGGGTGTCGCCCTGGCCGATGGAGTAGTTGATGCTGTCACCGGCCCGCATTTTCATGCCGGAGACGCAGTTCTCCTTGGCGATCCTCTCGGCGTAGCTGGGAGCGCCGCCGCCGTTCTTGGCCTGCTTGCACCAGGCGTCCTTGTTGGCCTCCCAGTAGTTCTTCTTCCACCGGCGGTCCGGGACGCGGCCGGAGACCTCGTTGGGCAGGTCGACGCCGGTCTTCTTGCCGAGGCCGAACTGGTGGGCGGTCTTGTAGAACCAGTCCTTGGCGCCCTTCTTCGGCATGTTCCCGCCGTCCTTCTTCCACTCCTTGTAGGCCAGGTCGTAGAAGACGGTGTCGCAGGAGACCTCCAGGGCGCGGCCGAGGTCGATGTTCCCGTACCCCTTGGACTCGAAGTTCTTGAAGACCTGCCCGCCCACCTCGTAGCTGGAGGAGCAGTCGTAGTTGCCGTCGAAGGGGTAGCCCGCCTTGACGGCGGCGCTGGTGGAGATGACCTTGAAGATGGAGCCGGGCGCCGCCAGCCCCTGGATGGAGCGGTTGAGCAGCGGATAGTTGGACTTCTTGCCGGTCAGCTTGGCGTACTCCTTGCCGGAGATGCCGCCGACCCAGGCGTTGGGGTCGTACTCCGGGTTGGAGGCCATGGCCACGACGCGGCCGGTCCTGTTCTCCATCACGACGACGGCGCCCGCGTCGGCCTTGTAGTTGCGGCCGGTGTTCTTGTCGAACTCCGTGCGCGCCTTCTTCATCGCCTGGTCCAGCTCCTTCTCGGCGACCGCCTGGACGCGGGCGTCGAGGGAGGTGACCAGGTTGGAGCCGGGCCGCGCCTTCTCGCTCTCCGCCTCGCCCATGACGCGGCCGAGGTTGTCCACCTCGTAGCGGGTGACGCCGGAGCTGCCGCGCAGCTTGCTGTCGTAGGTGCGCTCCAGCCCGGAGCGGCCGATCTCGTCGGAGGGCAGGAAGGGGGAGTCGGTGTCCTTGGCCTTCTCGATCTCCTCGTCGGTGACGGGCGAGAGGTAGCCGAGCGCCTGCGCGGTGTTGGCCCCGTACGGCGCCGGGTAGCGGCGGACGGCCTCCGGCTCGGCGGTGATGCCGGGGAAGTCCTCGGAGCGCTCGCGGATCTGCAGGGCCTGCTGCGGCTTGGCGTCGTCGGTGACGGGGATCGGCTGGTAGGGCGAGCCGTTCCAGCAGGGCTGGGGGGTCTTCGCGTCGCAGAGCCGGACCTTCTGCCGGACGGTCTCGGGCTTCATGCCCAGCACCTTGGCGAGCCGTTCGAGGACGGCCCTGCCCTCGTCGTCCTGCTTCATCAGCTCGGTCCGGGAGGCGGAGACCACCAGCCGGGTCTCGTTGTCGGCCAGCGGCATGCCGCGGGCGTCCAGGATGGAGCCGCGCACGGCGGGCTCGACGACCTGCTGGACGTGGTTGCCCCTGGCCTCCTTCTGGTACTCGTCCCCGTTGCGGATCTGGAGGTACCACAGCCGCCCGCCGAGCGTCAGCAGCAGCGAGACCACCAGGATCTGGATGGCGATCAGCCGGATGGTGACGCGGGAGGAGCGGCCGGTCTCAGGAATGTTGGTCACAGCCGCTTGACCCCCTTGAGCTTGGCCGCCTTGCCGACCTTGGGGGCCTTGCCGGCCTTGCCGCTGCCGGAGGGGCTGAGGCTGGCGCCCGAGGCGAGCCAGCCGTAGGCGCGCATCCCGCCGCCCGCGCTGCCCCCGCCGGGCTCGGTGCCCAGCGGGTCCTTCTCGCCGCGCCGCGCCAGCGACATGATCAGCGGGACGACGAACGGCGCGAGCAGCAGGTCGTAGACCGTGGCGGTGATCAGCAGGCCGGTGAGCCCGACCTGCCGGGCGGCCGTGTCCCCCACCAGCGCGCCGACCCCGGCGTACAGCAGGGTGGAGCAGATGGCGGCGGAGGCGACCACGAGCATGGGCACCGTCGCCGAGCGGTGCTGCCCGCCCTCCGGTTTGGTCAGGCCCGCGGCGTAGCCGATCAGGCAGAGCACCAGCGCGTAGCGGCCCACCGCGTGGTCGGCGGGCGGGGCGACGTCGGCGAGCAGCCCGGCGAAGAAGCCGACGAGAGCGCCCGCGGTGTGGCCGTGGACCAGCGCGAGACCGAGGACGACGAGCAGCAGGAGGTCGGGGACGGCGCCGGGGAGCTGGAGTCTGGCCAGCACGGTGACCTGGACGATGAGGGCGACGACCACGAGGGCGGCCGTGAGCAGCATCCGGTTGAGGTAGAGCACTTGGGGTCAGCTCCTGGGCGAGGAGGGCGTGCCGCTGGGGGTGGCGGTGACGGTCACCGTGGGGGTGGGCCGGGGCTTGGCCGGCTTCTTGGACTTGAGGACCTCGTCGCGCGGGTCCTCACGCGGGGGCTGGACGACGACGCCGACCACGTCGAGCCGGGTGAACCCGACGTAGGGCCGCACCCGCACCGTCCGGGTGAGGTCGCCCTTGTGCCGCTCGACCTTGGTGACCCGGCCGACGGGGACGCCGGGCACGAACGGCTTGTCGCCGCTGGAACCGAAGGTCACCAGGCGGTCGCCCGTCTCGACCCGCGCCCTGCCGTTGAGGAGCTGGACGTTGAGCGCGTTGCCGCCGCGCCCGGTGGCGAATCCCAGCTCGTTGCTCTTCTCCAGGCGGGTGCCGACGGTGAAGTCCGGGTCGTTGGCGAGCAGGACGGTGGAGGTGGAGGGGCCCACGGTGGTGACCCGGCCGACCAGGCCGTCGCCGTTGAGGACCGTCATGTCGCGGCGCAGCCCGTCCTCGCGGCCCGCGTCGATGGTGACCGTCCACGAGAAGCCCTGCGCCGCGCCGATCCCGATGACCTGGGCGCCCTTGACGCCGTAGCCGCCGGCGCCGGCGGTCCTGAGGAGCTTGTCGAGTTCCCGGGCACGGGCCCGGTTGCGGTCCGTGGAGCCGAGCTTCTGCTTGAGCGCCGCGTTCTCCTGCTCCAGCCGGCTGATGCGGTCGTGGCGGTCCCCCGAGTCGCGGACGGCGGCGATCGCGTTGCCGACGGGATCGACCGCCAAGGCCACGCCGTTCTCGACCGGGCCCAGGACGGAGGCGGCTGACCGCCGCGCGCCGTCGAGCGGAGACCGCTCGCCCCCTCTGAGGTCCACCGTGATCAGTGCGAACGCGATGGCGATCAGCAGGACGAGCAGCAGCCGGCTTTCTCGTGTGTCCCTCACGTGCGGCGGCCGTGCCTTTCTGGTGGGGCAGCCCCGCCTGGGCGGGGTGCGAGGCGGCGGCCGCCACTGCGCTCGTACGACCCGCCGCGTGAACGGTCAGTTATTGCGAACAGGTGGGCCGTGCGCTCCCTCGGGACCACGGCCCAGCGGAAGCTGGGGCACTGCGGCCGGGTGCCATCCCGGCGGAATGGCGGTCAGCGGCGTGGCTGCGCGTCGAGCACCTGCTGGAGGGCCTCGAACTCCTCGACGCACTTGCCCGAACCCAGCGCCACCGAGTCCAGCGGGTCCTCGGCGATGTGGATGGGCATACCGGTCTCGCGGCGGAGCCGCTCGTCCAGGCCGCGCAGCAGGGCGCCGCCGCCGGTGAGCACGATGCCGCGGTCCATCACGTCACCGGACAGCTCGGGCGGGCACTTGTCGAGGGTGGTCTTGACCGCGTCGACGATCGCGTTGACCGGCTCCTCGATGGCCTTGCGGACCTCGGCCGCCGAGATCACCACGGTCTTGGGCAGCCCGCTGACCAGGTCGCGGCCCCGGATCTCGGTGTGCTCGTCCTTCTCCAGGTCGTAGGCCGAACCGATGGTGATCTTGATGCTCTCGGCGGTGCGCTCACCGAGCAGAAGGCTGTACTCCTTCTTGATGTGCTGGATGATCGCGTTGTCCAGCTCGTCGCCGGCCACCCGGATGGACTGGGCGGTGACGATGCCGCCCAGCGAGATCACGGCGACCTCGGTGGTGCCGCCGCCGATGTCGACCACCATGTTGCCGGTGGCCTCGTGGACGGGCAGGCCCGAGCCGATCGCCGCGGCCATCGGCTCCTCGATGATGTGCACCTGGCGGGCACCCGCCTGGGTGGACGCCTCGATGACGGCGCGGCGCTCGACCCCCGTGATGCCGGAGGGCACACACACCACGACCCGGGGCCGGGCGAGATAACGCCGCTTGTGGATCTTCAGAATGAAGTAGCGGAGCATCCGCTCGGTGATCTCGAAGTCGGCGATGACGCCGTCCTTCAAGGGCCGGACGGCGACGATGTTGCCAGGGGTGCGGCCGATCATCTTCTTCGCTTCGGCGCCGACCGCGAGAATTCCGCCTGTGTTGGTGTTGATCGCGACGACGGACGGCTCGTTGAGGACGATCCCGCGACCCCTGACGTACACCAGCGTGTTGGCGGTCCCGAGGTCGACAGCCATATCACGGCCGATGAACGACATGTTGGTTCCCATGGATGCGTCTGGCCTTCCAAGTGGGGCGATGTGGTGTGCGGCTACGGAAGGATGTGGGTACGCGCCGGCATGCTCAAAGCGCGCGGGTTCCATCGTAGACGCGCTTGCTCGAACACGTGGAGACGGTTCCTCCGCCATTGTCGGCGGAAGTGGGATGGGCCACCGTAATGGTGACGTCGTGTCGGAGACCGCCCTTGAGGGCGTTCATCCGGCGGCCTTGCCGCCTCTTCCGTCCCAGGTGGTCGACTCCGCCTCAGGCAAAGCTCGGGAAAAAAATCTTCCGCTCGCGCTCGGCGGACTCCTCCGAGTCCGAGGCGTGAATGAGGTTCTCCCGCACGATGGTGCCGAAGTCGCCGCGCACCGAGCCGGGAGGGGCCCCGATCGGGTCGGTCGGCCCCGCCAGCGCCCGGATGCCCTCGATCACGCGTTCGCCCTCGACCAGCATGACCACGGAGGGGCCGGAGGCCATGAACTCCATCAGCGGCTCGTAGAAGGGGCGCCCCTCGTGCTCGGCGTAGTGCTGCTCCAGCGTGGCCCGGTCCAGCGTCCGCAGCTCCATGGCCGTGACGGACCAGCCCGCCTTGCGCTCGATACGGCCGATGATCTCGCCCACAAGTCCGCGGCGGACCGCGTCCGGCTTGAGGATGACGAGGGTGCGCTGGCTCATGGTGCGGTGCTCCTTGGCTGGTCGGCAGACAGCTGCGGCACCTCCCGGCCGAAGTCCCCCCACGACCACTGGGAGGCACCCCCGGGGGAGGGCAGAGGCCGCCAGGCCGAGCGCTCCGACGCGGATTCGAAGCCCGGCGGTCTCAAGAGGCTACATGGGTGAGCGGGGCGCCTTTCACACAGCGTCCGGCTCAGGGGCACCCTCGGCAGCCGACTGCGCGGCGAACCGGGCCTTGGCCTCGTCGATCTTCTGCCCGAAGTGCACCGAAGCCCACCACAGCCCCGCGAAACAGGCACCGAGGAAGAACATCACCGGAACGACGAAACCGCTCGCGATCAGGGCGATCTGGAGCACCCAGCCGAGCTGTACGCCACCCGGACGGGTGAGCACGCCGCACAGCAGCACGCACAGCACCATCGCGATGCCGCTGACCGTCCAGACCGTGGCGGTCGAAAGGTCACTCGTTCGCATCGCGACCAATCCGGCGAAACCGATGACGAAGAACTCCCCGATCAGCGTGGACGCACACAGCGTTCGCATCTAGCGCCTCCCTCGCAGCAGCAGCCGGGCCTCGCCGACCGTGATGACGGAGCCGGTGACCAGCACGCCGGCCCCCGCGTACTCGCCCGCCTCCTCGGCGAGGGTGACCGCCTCCTCCAGCGCCGCGTCCAGCCGCGGCTCCACCTGGACCCGCTCCTCGCCGAAGACCTCGACAGCGAGGGCGGCCACCTCGTCCACGTCCATGGCGCGGTGGCTGGAGTTGCGGGTGACGACGACCTCCGCGAAGACGGGCTCGAACGCCTCCAGCAGGCCGCGCACGTCCTTGCCCGCGGTGGGTGCGACGACGCCGACCAGCCGGCTGAAGCCGAACGCCTCGCTGACGGCCTCGGCGGTGGCGCGCGCCCCGCCCGGGTTGTGCGCGGCGTCAAGCACCACCGAGGGGCTGGTGCGCACCAGCTCCAGGCGGCCGGGCGAGGAGACGGAGGCGAACGCCTGGCGCACCACGTCGATGTCGAGGGTGCGGGCGTGCTGCTGGCCGATTCCGAAGAACGCCTCGACCGCGGCCAGGGCCACGCTGGCGTTGTGCGCCATGTGGGCGCCGTGCAGCGGAAGGAAGATGTCGGGGTACTCGCCGCCCAGCCCGCGCAGCGTCAGCTGCTGGCCGCCGACGGCCACCTGGCGGGAGACGACGCCGAACTCCATGCCCTCGCGGGCGACGGTGGCGTCCACCTCGACGGCCTTCTTCAGCACCACCGAGGCGGCCTCGACGGGCTGCTGGGCCAGCACGACGGTGGCGTCGGGCTTGATGATGCCGGACTTCTCCACCGCGATCGCCTCGGGCGTGTCGCCGAGCCGGTCGGTGTGGTCCAGCGAGATGGGGGTGATGACGGCGACGCTCGCGTCGATCACATTGGTGGCGTCCCAGGTGCCGCCCATGCCGACCTCGACGACGGCCACGTCCACGGGCGCGTCGGCGAAGGCCGCGTACGCCATGCCGGTCAGCACCTCGAAGAAGGAGAGCCGGTAGTCCTGCTGGGCGTCGACCAGTTCCACATACGGCTTGATGTCGCGGTAGGTCTCGATGAAGCGCTCGGCGGAGACCGGGGCGCCGTCGATGCTGATGCGCTCGGTGACCGACTGCACGTGCGGGGAGCTGTAGCGGCCGGTGCGCAGCTCGAAGGCGCCGAGCAGGGCCTCGATCATGCGGGCCGTGGTCGTCTTGCCGTTGGTGCCGGTGATGTGGATGGAGGGGTAGGAGCGCTGCGGCTCGCCCAGCACGTCCACCAGCGCGGCGATGCGCTTGACCGAGGGGTCCAGCTTCGTCTCGCCCCAGCGGGTGGCCAGTTCCTCCTCCACCTCGCGCAGCGCCCGGTCCAGCTCCGGGTCCTCGGGCCGGCCCGGCACCACGTCCGGCTGCGGGGGTCCGGCCTGGGCCCGCAGGGTGCGGCTGCCCGCCTCGATCACCGCGAGGTCCGGATCGCGGTCGGTCTCTTCGCCGACGATCGCCTCGAAGGCGTCGGGCGACTCGGCGGGGTCGGACGACTCGGACGAGGGATCGGGTTCGTGGGGCTGCTGGGGCTCGTCGCTCACGCGGACAAGTCTACGGAAGAGCACGACCGCCCCCGGCCCCCCTGTGGACAACGGACGCCACCGCCGCGCGGCCGCACCGGGCCGCGCGGCCGCGGCCCGCTGAGGCCCGCCTTCCGGAAGAGCGCCGTGTGAGGGCAGGCCGCGCCATGGCGGCATAACCTGCTGGCATGCCGGTCGCCGGGCCCCCGGCCCCCTCTCCAGCGCCCGCGCCCTCGCCCTCGCCAGCGGGAGGGCGCCCCCGAACGTGCCGCCTCGCTCACCCTGCGGCTGGTGGCCGGCACGGCGGCGACGGGGTCCGGGTGGCCGTCGAGACCCGGGCGGCCGGCGACGAACCGGCAGCCGGGCCCGAGGGCCACCCGGCGCTCGCCGCGCGCCGCATCGCGACCGTGAGGCTCCCCCGGCGACGGGGTGTCAGCCGAGCCGCTCCAACTGCTGCTGCAGCCGGGCGATGTCGGCCTCCGCGGCGGCCTTGCGGCCGCGGATCTTCTCCACCACGTGCTCGGGCGCCTTGGCGAGGAACGCCTCGTTGGTGAGCTTGGCCCCGGTCTGGGCGAGCTCCTTCTCGGCGGCGGCCAGGTCCTTGGTCAGGCGCTTGCGTTCGGCCTCCACGTCGATGGCCCCGGACAGGTCGAGGCTGACGGTCGCGCCGGCGACCGGCAGCGACGCGGTGGCCTGGAAGCCCTCCCCCGCCGGCTGGAGGCGCAGCAGCTGCCGGATGGCGTCCTCGTGGGCCATCAGCGCCGTACCGGCCAGGTCGAGGTCGGCGGGGACCTTCTGGCCGGGCTGGAGGCCCTGGTCGGCGCGGAAGCGGCGGACCTCGGTGACCGCCTGCTGGACGGTGGCGATCTCCCGTTCGGCGTCCGCGTCGCGGAAGCCGGAGTCCGCCGGCCAGCCGGCGACGACGACGGACTCGCCGCCCGTCAGCGTCGTCCACAGCTCCTCGGTGACGAACGGGACGACCGGGTGCAGCAGCCGGAGCGTCACGTCCAGCACCTCGCCCAGGACGCGGCGGGTGACCTCCGCGGGCCTGCCGCCCTTGGCGAAGGTGGTCTTGGACAGCTCGACGTACCAGTCGAAAACCTCGTCCCAGGCGAAGTGCCGCAGGGCGTCGGAGAGCTTGGCGAACTGGTAGTCCTCGTAGTAGCCGTCGACCTCGGCCACGACCTCGTTCAGCCGGGAGAGGATCCAGCGGTCGGTGGCGGCCATCTCGGCCGGATCCGGCAGCGGGCCCGCCACCGTGGCGCCGTTCATCAGCGCGAAGCGGGTGGCGTTCCAGACCTTGTTGGCGAAGTTGCGGGACGCCTTGACCCAGTCCTCGCCGATCGGCACGTCGGTGCCGGGGTTGGCGCCGGAGGCCAGGGTGAAGCGCAGCGCGTCGGAGCCGTAGGCGTCCATCCAGTCCAGCGGGTCGACCACGTTGCCGAAGGACTTGGACATCTTCTTGCCGTGCTCGTCGCGCACCAGGCCGGTCAGCGCGATGGTGTGGAAGGGCGGCTCCTCCATCACGTACATGCCGAACATCATCATCCGCGCGACCCAGAAGAAGATGATGTCGTAACCGGTGACCAGGACGTCGGTGGCGTAGAACTTCTCCAGGTCCGGCGTGCGGTCCGGCCACCCCAGGGTGGAGAAGGGCCACAGTCCTGAGGAGAACCAGGTGTCCAGGACGTCCGGGTCCTGGCGCCAGCCCTCGCCGGCCGGAGGCTCCTCGTCGGGGCCGACGCACACGACCTCGCCCTCGGGGCCGTACCAGACCGGGATGCGGTGGCCCCACCACAACTGGCGGGAGATCGTCCAGTCGTGCATGTTGTCGACCCAGTCGAAGTACCGGGAGGACATCTCGGCCGGGTGGATCTTCACACGGCCGTCGCGGACCGCGTCGCCGGCGGCCTCGGCGAGCGGGGTGACCTTGACCCACCACTGCATGGACAGCCGCGGCTCGATCGTCGTCCCGCAGCGGGAGCAGTGACCGACGCTGTGCACGTAGGGGCGCTTCTCCTCCAGGACGCGGCCCTGCTCGCGGAGCGCGGCCACGATCGCGGAGCGTGCCTCGAAGCGGTCCAGGCCCTGGAAGGGGCCGTGCGCGGTGATGACGCCGCGCTCGTCCATGACCGTCAGCAGGGGCAGGTCGTGGCGGCGGCCGATCTCGAAGTCGTTCGGGTCGTGCGCCGGGGTCACCTTGACGCAGCCGGTGCCGAACCCGGGGTCCACGTGGGAGTCGGCCACGACGGGGATGGTGCGGTCGGTCAGCGGCAGCTTGATCCGCTTGCCGATCAGGTGCCGGTAGCGCTCGTCGTCGGGGTGGACGGCCACCGCGGTGTCACCGAGCATCGTCTCGGCGCGCGTGGTGGCGACGACGACCGTCCCCGCCCCGTCGCCGTCCTCGCCGTACTTGAGCTGGACCAGCTCGCCGTCGTCCTCCTGGTACTCCACCTCGATGTCGGAGATGGCGGTCAGACAGCGCGGGCACCAGTTGATGATCCGCTCGGCGCGGTAGATCAGACCGTCGTCGTACATCTTCTTGAAGACGGTCTGGACGGCGCGCGAGAGGCCCTCGTCCATCGTGAAGCGCTCGCGGCTCCAGTCGACGCCGTCGCCCAGGCGCCGCATCTGGCCGAGGATCTTGCCGCCGTACTCCTCCTTCCACCGCCACACGCGCTCGACGAACGCCTCACGGCCGAGGTCCTGGCGGGACCTGCCCTCCTCGCCGAGCTGCTGCTCGACCTTGTTCTGGGTGGCGATGCCCGCGTGGTCCATGCCGGGCAGCCACAGCGCCTCGTAACCCTGCATCCGCTTGCGGCGGGTGAGGGCGTCCATGAGGGTGTGCTGGAACGCGTGGCCGAGGTGGAGGGAGCCGGTGACGTTCGGGGGCGGGATGACGATGGTGTACGGCGGCTTCTCGCTCTTGGCGTCCGCCTCGAAGTAGCCCCGCTCTACCCAGCGCTCGTACAGCTTCCCCTCTACGTCGGCCGGCGTGTACTGGGTCGGCAGATCTGCGGGGGTGGCGCTGTGCGGCCCGTTCGCTTCCGGGCTCTGCTGAGTGTTGTCGGTCACGACCGCCAGTGTACGGGCGCCCATGTCCCGGTCTCGAATCGGTTTGAGGACCGGTGCAGCGCCTTCCGGCGCCATCCGTCACTATGAGCGGAGCGCATTCGACTACATGTTCACGGAGGGGAAGCGCCGCCATGAGTGACAACCAGCCCGGCCCGTACGGCGGGCAGCCGGGGCCCTACGGTCAGCAGCCGGGTCCGTACGGACAGCAGCCCCAGCAGCCGGGCGGCGCCAACCCCTACGGCGGCGCCCCCAATCAGCCCGGTTACGGCTACCCGCAGCAGCCGGGCGCCCCGCAGCAGCCCCCCGGGCCGCCGCCCCAGCAGGGCTACGGCTTCCCCCAGCAGCAGCCCGGCGGGCAGCAGCCGGGCGGGCCAGGACAGCCCGGTCCCTATGGGCAGCCCGGCCCTTACGCCCAGCCCGGTCCTTACGGCCAGCCCGGCCAGCCGGGGATGCCGGTGCCGCCCCAGGGCGGCGGCGGCAAGGGCAAGACCATCGGCATCATCGTCGGCGCACTGGTCCTGGTGGGCGCGGTGATAGGCGGCGTCCTCGTCTTCACCGGCGGCGACGACGACAAGGACGGCAAGGGCGGGGGCGGCGGCTCCTCGGTCGCCGACGACGGCAAGAAGTACAAGCTGATCACCCCGCAGACGGTCGCCACGGAGTTCGAGAAGAAGCCGGGATCGGAGAACAACTCCTCCACCGGGTTCAGCGAGTCCGACAAGCAGAAGTTCGAGCAGTTCGGCGTCAAGGACCCGAAGAACGTGTCCGCCAGCTACAAGGACAGCGGCACCGGGGTCAACGCGAAGGAGCTGAACTTCGGCGGCGTCTACGGCGAGATCGAGAACCCGGAGGCGGTCGTCAACGCCGCTTTGCTGATGGTGGCCAAGGAGGCCAAGGAGGACCCGGACACCTCCGGCGGCGGCAAGGCCGAACTCGACGGCGAACCGCAGGAGGTCCACCCCGCCGGTCTGGGCGACGACGCCGTGATGAAGTGCCAGAAGGTGAAGTTCACCGCGCCTCCCGGCAACTCCTCCGGCATCGACGGCTTCACCATGCCGTTCTGCATGTGGGGCGACCACAGCACCATCGGCTTCGTGATCACCGCCTCCCCCGGTGACATCCTCAGCGGCAAGGGCACCCCGGTCTCCCAGGCCGGCGAGACCACGGCCAAGGTCCGCAAGGACGTGCGCGTGCCGCTCGCGTGACCCCGCCGCCACCTGGCGTGTGACCCCTCCCCCGCTGTTCCCCGCCGTGCGGCCCGGCCGTGCGGCGGGGACCTTCCGGACGCAACCGGACAACTCAGCGGGGGTTCTTCACGATTGTGTTCCCACCGGGCTCCGATTCGGCGCCCGGTGCGGCGTTCTCGTCGTGCATCCGTCAAGATGTCCGAGCGCGTGAAAGCGAGTCAACGAGGGGAAGCGCCACCATGAGCCACAACCAGCCAGGCCCCTACGGCCAGTCGGGGCCGTACGGTCAGCAGCCGCAGCAGCCGGGTCAGCCCGGCCCCTACGGTGGCGCTCCGGGCCAGCCGCAGCAGCCGGGTTACGGCTACCCGCAGCAGGGCCAGCCCCAGCAGCCGGGCTACGGCTACCCCCAGCAGGGCCAGCCGCCGCAGGGCGGCGCGCCCTACGGACAGCCGGGCCAGCAGCCGGGGATGCCGATGCCGCCCCAGGGCGGCGGCGGCAAGGGCAAGACCATCGGCATCGTCGTGGGTGCCCTGGTCGTCGTCGGCGCCGTGATCGGCGGGCTGTTCGCCTTCGGGGTGATCGGCGGCACCGAGTACAAGCTGACGACTCCCGAGACGGTGGCCGGCGACTTCAAGCGCCAGGGCTCGGGCAACCACGAGGAAGGCAAGAAGGGCGCCTTCGGCAAGAGCGAGGACAAGATCCCGGGCATGTCGGCCGACGAGGCCGTCAGCGCCAACTACCTCTCCGGCGCCAAGAAGATGCAGTTCATCGGCGCCTCGGGCTCGGTCGACGACCCGGAGAAGGCCGTGGACTGGGTCTTCGACCAGGCCGAGGACGACCTCAAGTCCATGGGCAAGACGGCCGGCGACCCGCAGGAGGTCTCGCCGTCCGACTTCGACGGCGACGTCATGAAGTGCCAGTCCTACACGGTGATGTCCCAGACCCTGACCGCGTGCGTCTGGGCCGACGGCAGCACCATCGGCCAGGTCGTCCTCCAGGGCGACAAGGACATCGACGGCACCGCCGAGACCACCGCGAAGGTCTTCAACGACGCCCGCGTCGAGAAGTGAGCTGACCGAGCATGAGCCAGCCACCCGGACCGTACAACGCGGGCGGGTACGGCCAGCAGCCTCCGGGTCCGGGAGGCGGCCCCTACGGGCCGCCTCCCGGACCCGGTTACGGTGCCCCCGGCCCGTACGGGGCGTGGCCGCCCGCACCACCGCCGCCGCGCCGCCGCGCGCTGGGCGCGGGTGCCGTCACGGCGATCGTGCTGGGCAGTCTGGTCGTGGTCGCGGGGATGCTGTTCGGCATCGCCGCGCTGGTCCGGTCGGGCACACCGCAGGGCACCGAGAAGATCGCGTTCCCCGCCACGCTGGAGAGCGGCAAGTACCACCGCATGGACGGCAACGCGCAGGTCGAGCAGCAGGAGCGGCAGCTCCAGGACGAGTTGCCCGGCGACGGCACGGCCAAGGTCGCCACCTACTCCGCCGATCCGTCGGGCAGCCCGACGGCCGGCGGGCTGGCGATCTCCGGCGCGTACGGCGACATCGACGTCTCCTCCGCGAAGATGCGCGACGACATGCTGGACGGCATGCGGCAGAGCCAGGCGGGCGAGGTCGTCGGGGAGCGCCGGGAGTTCACCCCGGGCTCCGGTGACGTGGAGATCTCCTGCCAGCTGACGCGGCTCTCCCAGGGCGGCGTCGGGGTGTACGCGCCCGCCTGCGCCTGGGCGGACGAGTCGACGGCGGCGACGGTGCTGGAGGTCAGCGTCGCCAACTCGTCCCCGGACAGCATCGATCTGGAGGAGTTCGCCGCGGTCACGGCCCGGGTCAAGGACGAGGTGACGGTGCCCAAGTAGGCCCCGGGGCGAGCGGAGCCCAGGAAGGCCCCCGCAGGACACCACACCACATGCGGAAGGGCCCGCCCCGAGGGGGCGGGCCCTTCCGCATGTGGTGTGGTGTCCTGCGGGCCGGGGCGCTCAGGCGCTCTTCTCGTGGCGCTGCTGGTCGCCGTTGCCGCGGGCGCGCGGGACCAGCGTGGGGTTCACGTTGGAGTGCACGACCTCCTCGGTGATCACGACGCGCTCGACGTCCTTGCGCGAGGGCACCTCGTACATCACCGACTGGAGGACCTCCTCCATGATGGCGCGCAGGCCGCGGGCGCCGGTGCCGCGCAGGATGGCCTGGTCGGCGATGGCCTCCAGCGCGGGGCGGTCGAAGTCCAGCTCCACGCCGTCGAGTTCGAACAGCCGCTGGTACTGCTTCACCAGCGCGTTCCGCGGCTCCATGAGGATCTGGAGCAGCGCCTCGCGGTCGAGGTTGTGCACCGAGGTGATGACCGGGAGGCGGCCGATGAACTCCGGGATCATCCCGAACTTCACCAGGTCCTCCGGCATGACCTCCTCGAACTGGTTGCTCGCCTCCAGCTCCCGCTTGGAGCGGATGTTCGCGCCGAAGCCGATGCCCTTGGCACCCGCGCGGGACTCGATGATCTTCTCCAGCCCCGCGAAGGCGCCGCCCACGATGAACAGCACGTTCGTCGTGTCGATCTGGATGAACTCCTGGTGCGGGTGCTTGCGTCCGCCCTGCGGCGGAACGGAGGCGGTGGTGCCCTCCAGGATCTTCAGCAGCGCCTGCTGGACGCCTTCCCCGGACACGTCCCGGGTGATCGACGGGTTCTCACTCTTGCGGGCGACCTTGTCGATCTCATCGATGTAGATGATGCCGGTCTCGGCCTTCTTGACGTCGTAGTCGGCCGCCTGGATGAGCTTCAGCAGGATGTTCTCGACGTCCTCGCCGACATAGCCCGCCTCGGTGAGCGCCGTGGCGTCGGCGATGGCGAAGGGGACGTTCAGCATCCGGGCGAGCGTCTGGGCCAGCAGCGTCTTGCCGGAACCGGTGGGGCCCAGCAGCAGAATGTTGGACTTCGACAGCTCGATGCCGTCGTCCCGGCCCTGCCCGTTCTCACCGGCCTGCACGCGCTTGTAGTGGTTGTAGACGGCCACCGACAGCGCCTTCTTGGCGGCCTCCTGGCCGACGACATAGCCCTCGAGGAACTCGTAGATCTCACGGGGCTTGGGCAGCTCGTCCCAGCGCACCTCGGAGGACTCGGCAAGCTCCTCCTCGATGATCTCGTTGCAGAGGTCGATGCACTCGTCGCAGATGTACACACCTGGACCCGCGATGAGCTTCTTCACCTGCTTCTGGCTCTTGCCGCAGAACGAGCACTTGAGCAGATCGCCGCCATCACCGATGCGTGCCACGAGGAGCTTCCCCTTCGCCTGGGATCCGTCAGGGATACGGACCGAGGTACGTGCTCTCCGACGGTACCTTGCCGGGCCGCCGGAATGGGCCCCCCTTGGAACGACCCGACCGACACTTCTCGCGCCGGCCCGGTGCCGTCCCAAGGGGTCACGGGTCGCCTGTGCGTACCCGTCAGACTCCCACGGAGGACTTCCGGGTCGTGACGATCTGGTCGATCAGCCCGTACTCGAGGGACTCCTCCGCGGTGAGGATCTTGTCGCGCTCGATGTCCTTGGAGATGGTCTCGCGGTCCTTGGTGGAGTGCTTGGCCAGCATGTCCTCCAGCTGGTCGCGCATCCGCTGGATCTCGTTGGCCGCGATCTCCAGGTCGGAGACCTGGCCCCGCCCCGTCTCGCTGTAGGGCTGGTGGATGAGGATGCGGGCGTTGGGCAGCGCCATCCGCTTGCCGGGGGTGCCGGCGGCGAGCAGCACGGCCGCGGCGGAGGCCGCCTGGCCCATGCAGACCGTCTGGATGTCGGGCTTGACGAACTGCATCGTGTCGTAGATCGCGGTCAGCGCCGTGAAGGAACCGCCCGGGGAGTTGATGTAGACCGAGATGTCCCGGTCGGGGTCCATCGACTCCAGGCACAGCAGCTGCGCCATGACGTCGTTGGCCGAGGCGTCGTCGATCTGCACGCCGAGGAAGATCACGCGCTCCTCGAAGAGCTTCGCGTACGGGTCGTACTCCCGTACGCCCTGCGAGGTGCGCTCGACGAAGCGCGGGACGACGTACCGGGACTCGGGCGCGATGCCGGTGAACTCGGCCCGCGGGCCCGTCTGGAATGAGGTCATCGGGAGGTTCTCCTGGGGATGAGCTGGTGGCTGCGGTCGGGGCGGGTGCCGTGCGGCGCTGTGGCGGGGCTCACGCGCCCGTTCCGCCGCCACCCGGGAGCTGGGCGGCGCTGCCGTAGACCTCGTCGATGAGGCCGTACTCCTTGGCCTCCTCGGCGGTGAACCAGCGGTCCCGGTCGGCGTCGCGGGTCCACTGCTCGACGGTCTGACCGCTGTGCGCGGCCGACAGCTCGGCCAGCCTCTTCTTGGTGCGCAGCAGCTGCTCGGCGTGGATCTTGATGTCCGTGGCCGAGCCCGCCAGGCCGGCGGAGGGCTGGTGGATGAGGATGTCGGCGTTGGGCAGCGCGAACCGCTTGCCCCGCGTACCGGCGGTCAGCAGGAACTGGCCCATGGAGGCCGCCAGGCCCATCGCGATGGTGACCACGTCGTTCTTGATGTACTGCATGGTGTCGTAGATCGCCATGCCCGCCTGGACCGAACCGCCTGGGCTGTTGATGTACAGGAAGATGTCCTTGTCCGGGTCGGCGGCCAGGAGAAGGAGCTGGGCGGTGATCTTGTTGGCGATGTCGTCGTCCACCGGCTGGCCGAGGAAGATGATGCGCTCGTTGAGCAGCCGGTTGTAGACCTGGTCGCCGAGGCCACCACCGAAGTTGGGCTCGCCGGCGGCGGAAGGCATCGGAAGCGTCACGTGTCCACCTGCTCGTGTCCGGACGGCCACGCGAAGCTGGCCGTCACTGGGGTCTTCGTCTACTGGGGACCCTAACGCGCCACCCGGCGGCAGCCATCCCGGTCAGAGCGCATTTCGCTGTGAGCGCAGGTGCCCCCCAGGACCCGCCCGGAGCGGGCCCGGGAACCGGACGGGGGCGCCGGGGCGTGCTCTCGCGCGCCCCGGCGCCCCCCGTTCGCGGGTCTGGTCCGGCCGGGTCAGCCCTCGGCCTTGTCGGCGCCGGCCTTCTCGGCGTCGGCCCCGGTGCCCTCGGCGTCGGCCCCGGCCGTCCCGGTGGCCTCCTCCGTGGCGGCCGTCTCGTCGGTCGCGTCGGCCTCGTCCGCCTCGTCGTCGCTCAGGTCGACGACCTCGCCGTTGGTGTCCTTGACGGTGACGGCCTCGACGACGGTGGCCAGGGCCTTGCCGCGGGCGACCTCACCGACGAGGACCGGCACCTGGCCGCCCTCGACGACCGCCTGCGCGAACTGGTCGGGGCTCATCCCGGAGGACTGGGCGCGGCGCATCAGGTGCTCGGTCAGCTCTTCCTGGCTGACGTTGAGCTTCTCCTTGCTGACCAGCTCGTCGAGGACGAACTGGGTCCGGATGCCCTTCTCCGCCTGCTCCTTGAGCTCGGCGTCGAACTCCTCCTCGGACTTGTCCTGCATCTTCAGGTACGAGCCGAGGTCGAGGCCGAGCTGGGCGAGCTGGTGGTTGACCAGGTTGTGCTTGCGGCTCTCGATCTCGTCCGCGAGCAGCTTCTCCGGGATCGGCACCTCGGTCAGCTCCAGCAGGGCGTCGAGCACCTTCTCCTGGGCCTGCGTCGCCTGCTCGTACTTCTTCTGGTCGGCCAGCCGCTTGCGGCTGTCCTCCCGCAGCTCCTCCAGGGTGTCGAACTCGCTGGCGAGCTGGGCGAACTCGTCGTCCAGCTCCGGCAGCTCGCGGGAGGAGACGCTCTGCACCGTGACGGTGACCTCGGCCTCCTTGCCGGCGCCGGAGCCGCCCTTCAGCTCGGAGGTGAAGGTGGCGGAGCCGCCCGCCTCCAGGCCGGTGACGGCCTCGTCGATCCCGTCCAGCAGCTCACCGGAGCCGATGGTGTAGTCGACACCGTTGGCGACGCCGTCCTCGAGGACCTCGCCGTCGACCCGGGCCTCCAGATCGACCTTGACGACGTCGCCCTCGGCGGCGGCGCGCTCGACCACCGTGGTGGAGGCGAAGCGCTCACGCAGCTGCTCGACGGCCTTGTCCACGTCCTCGTCGGAGACGTCGACGGCGTCGACCTCGACCTCGATGCCCGAGTAGTCGGGGATCTCGATCTCGGGGCGGACGTCCACCTCGGCGGTGAAGGCCAGCAGCTCGTTGTCCTTCAGCTCGGTGATGTCCACCTCGGGCTGGCCGAGCACGTTCAGCTCGCCCTCCTCGACGGCGGACTGGTAGAGCTTCGGCAGCGCGTCGTTGACGGCCTCTTCGAGGACGGCACCGCGGCCGAAGCGCTGGTCGATCAGGCGCGCGGGGATCTTGCCCTTACGGAAGCCGGGGACGCTGACCTGCTGGTTGATCTTCTTGTACGCCGCGTCGAGGCTGTCCTTGAGCTCCTCGAAGGGCACCTCGACAGTGAGCCGAACCCGGGTGGGGTTCAGAGTCTCTACGGCGCTCTTCACGGTCGGTCTCCTTGGGGCTGGCATTGGAGGTCTTGCTGGTACTTGGCTGCGCCCCGTATGCATGCAGACACGACACAGGCACGCGCGTCTTTCATAGTACGTGGTCGGGGTGGCCGGATTCGAACCGACGACCTTCCGCTCCCAAAGCGGACGCGCTACCAAGCTGCGCCACACCCCGTCGGTGCGACACGTAGAGTACATGTCGTAGGATGCGGCTTGTGCCGATCCGGCAGTCGTTCCGGGTCACGCGGGCGTAGCTCAATGGTAGAGCCCTGGTCTTCCAAACCAGCTACGCGGGTTCGATTCCCGTCGCCCGCTCGCGGCACGAAGGCCCGGCCCCTCGAAGGGGGCCGGGCCTTCGTCGTACGGGGCTTCCGGGAGGCGGACCGGGCCTCCGGACGTCGTCCCGGGCCGCCCGGAAAGGGCGCCTGACGGAGGACGTACGGGGACGTGCGGGGACGCGCGGTGACGGAGGGGGACGCTCCGTGTCAGGGCCCCAGGGGAAGGGGCGTCAGGGCCCCAGGAGAAGGGGCACACCGCGGCGGAACAGTCCCAGCGGAACGGTCCCGCGGGAAGACGGCGCGGAACAGGAGCCGGTACGCGTACGCGCCGGGCCGCGGGCCGGACGCCGTCCGGGCCGCCGGAGGCCGGCCCCTGCCGCCCGCGGGCGCCGCTAGAGGCTGATCTGGTTGATCGTGTGCGCGATCGAGTTCAGGAAGCGGTTGATCGACGGCGCCATCCCGGTGGACGCCAGGAAGAAGCCGAACAGTATGGCGACGATCGCCGGGCCCGGCTTGATGGACTTGCTCCGGATCATTACCACCAGGATGACTGCCAACAGCAGGACGACGGACAGCGAGATGGCCACAACTGCTCACACCCTCATGGTCGGAACGCCTCACCCGGCCTGGGGGCCTGCCCTCGTGGCCACACCCCCGCGCGGACCCATCGTGCCACCAACTGGAGCCGCAGAGGAGCCGGGTGACCACTCGTCGGGACCATCAGCGGGTGAATCGTCCCGGTTGGCGGCCGAACGCTCACCCGCCTGCGGGGCCCCTCGCGCGCGGGAGGGGCGTGAGGCCGCCCGCACACGGTGGGGTACGTCCGCAATTCGGCCATCAATTCGGCGCGATCAATACGCTGCGCGGCATATGTGCACCTGGTGCAATAATCTCGGCACCGCGTGCCGCACCGCATCCGGTCTGCGAATTCCTGGACGGCGCCCAGGAATTGTGGCCTCACTCACAGGGGTGCGAAGCCGCACCAAAGCGGACAAGAGCGGGACGGGACACCGACCCCATACGACCCGTTTATGCGGGACATCGGACGACAAACCGAACATTCGCGCCACGGTCCGTCAGCATCGGTCCCCTGCAAGGGGAATTAGCCCGTACGGACGCGGGAACAACGACCAGGACGAGAATTTACGGGTCCCAGGTCCAAGCGCTATGGTGCGGCAGATGTTGCACGCTGGTTATGAGCGGGCGCCGCTCCCCCCCGTCCGCCAGGAGTCCCCCTCCGAGACGCCACCGGCGTCTCCGGAGCGACCTGCGAAGGCACAGCCCCCGAAGGCACAGAAGAAACCAGCAGCCAAGCAGCGGGACCCCTTCTTCGACAACGCGAAGTACCTGACGATCGTCCTCGTCGGGATCGGCCACGCGTGGGACCCGCTGCGCGAGGACAGCCGTACGGCCGAAGCGCTGTACTTCGTCCTCTACACCTTCCACATGCCGGCCTTCATCATCATCTCCGGCTATCTGTCCCGGAGTTTCGAGGGCAAGCCCAAGCAGGTCCAGCGGCTGATCACCGGGGTCGTCGTCCCCTACCTGGCGATCCAGGTCATCTACACCTTCTTCATGCGCTGGGCCAACGACGACCCGGACCGCGAGTTCCACTTCCAGGAGCCCGGGTTCGCGCTGTGGTTCCTGTGCGCGCTGTTCATCTGGCGCCTGACGACGCCCCTGTGGAAGAACCTGCGCTGGCCCGTGCCGGTCGCGCTGGCGATCGGGGCGGCCGCCAGCGTGACGCCCTCGATGAGCAGCGACCTCGACCTGATGCGCGTGGCGCAGTTCCTGCCCTTCTTCGTGCTCGGCCTCCAGCTGCGCCCCCACCACTTCCAGCTGGTCAAGCGCAAGCAGACGCGCTACCTCGCCGTGCCGGTCACCCTGTGCACCGTCGCGTTCGCCTACTGGGCCGTGCCCCGGATGTCCAAGGCATGGTTCCTGCACGACAAGTCCGCCGCCGAGATGGGCGTCCCCTCCTGGGCGGGCGCCGTGATGTACCTCGCGCTCTTCGGCTGCGGCCTGGTGATGACCGCCTGCTTCATGTCCTGGGTGCCGCGGCGGCACATGTGGTTCACCGCGCTGGGCGCGGGCACGCTGTACGCGTACCTGCTGCACATCTTCTTCATCCAGAGCTCGCGGCAGTTCGACTGGTACGAGATGGACTGGGTCGACCACCCGCTCAGCCGGGTCGCCATCACCGCGCTGGCCGCCCTGATGATGACCGTGCTGTGCACTCCGTGGGTCACCCGGCTCTTCAAGTTCATGATCGAGCCGAAGATGGACTGGTTCTTCAAGCGGGATCCTGGGGCTCTCGCCCGCAAGAGGGAGTCCTCCTCCGCGGAGGGCGGTGACCCGGCCCGCAGGCCCGCCTCCCACCGCAAGCGGTAACCCTCTCCCCCACCCCCGCCCTTGTTGCGGCCCGGCTCCCGCCCGGGAAGGCCCGGCTCCTGTCGGCGACGGCACCTTGTTCGCGTGGGAATGGCACCGTGTCCACCTTGTCCCTTCCGCGGCACCTCGTCCCCGCCGGGACGGCACCTCGTCCCCGCCGCGACGGCGAGACCCCGACGCCTCAGTGCGCCGGGGCGCCAGTGCGCCGGGGCCGCGCGGTCGGGCGGTACCGCCGGACTCCACCGGCCCATCAGGGGGAACCGTCCCGGCGGGGGCCGGGGGTTCTAGCGGCGTAGGGCCGCTCTCGCGGGGAGGGTGGTGGCGGTGAAGGTGAGGGCGGTCACCGTGGCGGCTATCGCCGTGTAGAGGAGCGGGGGGATGTAGGGGGGCGCCTCGTAGAGGCCGTCGATCATGGGGTGGAGCGTCAGCAGGGCGATCCCCGTACCCAGCGCGAGGGCGGAGGCGGCGACCACCGCCGCCTCCCAGCGGAGCATCCGCAGCACCTGGGCGCGGGTGGCGCCGATCAGCCGGAGCGCGGCCACCTCGTGGCGGCGTTCGGCGACGGTCATCACCAGCGTGTTGACCGCGGCGACGGCGGCGAAGCCGCCCAGGACGAGGGCCAGGACGCGGTTGCCCCAGCGGTTGACCTCCCGGTCGCGGTCGGCGGCGTGGGTGTAGGCGGCCTTGCCGGCGACCTCCCCGACGGCGCTGAGGGCGCGGGAGACGTGGGCGACGTCGGCGCCCCGCTCCCGGCGGACCAGCACTTCCGTGTCGTAGGGCGAACTCACGTGCCCCTCCAGGGCGGTGCGCGGGAGGGTCACCGGGGAGAGGCCGGCGCCCCGGGTGTAGAGGGCGGTGACCCGGGGGTGCGCCTCGGTGCCGTCCGGCAGCCGGATGCCGATCCGGTCGCCGAGCCCGACGCGGGCGCCGCGGGCGACGAGGCGGTCGAGGGCGACGGTGTCGGCGAGGAAGCCGCAGGCCGAGGTGAGCATGGCCGTCATGGCGAGGGCCACGAAGGTGCCGGCGAAGGAGACGGGGGCGAAGCGGACGGCGGCGCGGGCCAGCCCGTTGGGCAGCGGAACGCGCGGCGCCACCCGGCGGCGCCGGGGCCCGGGGGTGTGCGGGCTCATGCGACGGGCTCCGGGGCGGCCTGCGGCGCGGGGTGCGCGGCGGGACCCGTCCGGCGGGCGGTGAGGTCGGCCATGCGGGCCGCGATCCGGTCGGCCCGCTGTGGGACGTTCTCGCCGGGGCGGCGCTCCAGGCTGCCGGCGAGGCGGCCGTCGGCCAGGAAGAGCACGCGGTCGGCGTGCGCTGCGGCCGTCGGGTCGTGGGTGACCATGACGACGGTCGCCCCGGTGCCGCCGGGGCCCGCGGCGTCGGCCGGGGTGTCCACGGCGGCGCGCAGGAGGGCGAGGATCTCGGCCGCCGTGGTGGTGTCGAGGGCGCCGGTGGGCTCGTCGGCGAAGATCACCTCGGGTGAGGTGACCAGGGCGCGGGCGAGGGCGACGCGCTGCTGCTGGCCGCCGGAGAGCTGGTCGGGGCGGCGCCGGGCGTGCCCCTCCAGGCCGACCTGGGCCAGCACCCGGGCGGCGCGGTGCCCCTCGGGACGGTGCCCGGCCAGTCGCAGCGGGAGCAGCACGTTCTGCTCGACCGTCAGGGAGGGCAGCAGGTTGAACGCCTGGAAGACGAAGCCGAGCCGGGTGCGGCGCAGTGCGGTGAGCTTGTTCTCGCCGAGCGCGCCGAGGTCGGTCCCGGCCAGGTGCACGGAGCCGGAGGTGGGCCGGTCGAGTCCGGCGGCGCACTGGAGGAACGTCGATTTGCCGGAGCCGGAGGGCCCCATGACGGCGGTGAAGGTGCCGTACGGCAGCGAGAGGTCGATGCCGCGCAGGGCGTGCACGGTGCGGCCGTAGCGGCGGGTGACCGCGCGCAACTCCACGGCGCCGTACGCCCTGAGGCCGGGTGCCGCCTCCGGCTGCCGGGTGTTCTCGCGCATGCTGGTCTCCGTCCGGGTGATCCGCTTTGGGTGGCACCTCGAACGTACGGATCAGGGGTGAGGCGGGACCATCCCGCTTGCCACCGTCCTGGGGTGGGGACAGCCCCCCTACCGGGCCTCGGGCCGGCTCCAGGGCGGGGGCGGGGCGGCGCCGGGCGGCGGTCAGTCGCGGCAGATCAGCAGCAGCGCACGGTCGTCGTTGACGTCGCGGGCCACCGACTCGATCAGGTGCCAGGCGGCGCCGTGGAAGCTGGTGGCGACGTAGCGGTCGGCCTCGCCGGTGAGGCGGTCCATGCCCTCGGTCAGGTCGCGCTCGGCGGTCTCCACGAGCCCGTCGGTGAAGAGCATCAGGACGTCGCCGGAGCGCAGCGTGCCCCGCACGGGCTCGAACTCGGCACCGTCGTAGACGCCCAGCAGCGGGCCCTCGGCGGCCTTCTCCTCCCACTTGCCGGACCCGGCGTGGAGCTGCATCGCGGGGACGTGCCCGGCGGACAGCAGCTCGAAGTCGCCGGTGTCGAGGTCCAGGACGAGGTGGACGGAGGTGGCGAATCCCTCCTCCCAGGACTGACGCAGCAGATAGCCGTTGGCCGCGGGGAGGAAGTCGTGCGGCGGCAGCGAGCCGAGCAGCCCGCCGAACGCGCCGGACAGCAGCAGGGCGCGGGAGGCGGCGTCCATGCCCTTGCCGGAGACGTCGGTCAGGACGAGTTCGAGGGTGCGCCGGGCGGGGCCGGTGCGGGCCGCGACGACGAAGTCCCCGGAGAAGGACTGCCCGCCCGCCGGGCGCAGCGCCATCTCGTGGTGCCAGCCGGCGGGCAGTTTCGGCAGTTTGCTCTGGACGCGGATGCGTTCGCGCAGGTCGAAGAGCATGGTGCCGCCGCGCCGCCAGGGCACCCCGACGCGGCTGCGGAACTGCGCGACGAGGAGGCCGGAGAGCCCGGCCGCCGCGACCACCAGGATGGTGCCGGGTGTGACGCGGCCCGCCTCGTCACCGGTCTTCCAGGGCTCCAGCAGCATCGACTCGACCATGAGCGCCACGGCGGCCGCGGCGTAGAGGGCGAGCAGGCTGGCGGGGCGCAGCAGCAGCCCGCCGGCGATCAGCGGGAGCACCAGCGCCTCGGGCGCGCACCACAGCGGGGTGACGACGGTGGCGCAGGTCAACGCCGGGACGGTGAGCAGCAGTCCGGTCAGCGCCACCCGGTCCGAGGCGCCGCCGCGGAAGTAGTCGACGGCGGATCTGCGCAGGTTGGTGCGGACCCGGTGCCAGGCCTTGAGCGCCTGGTGCGACCGGGTCGTCGCAGTGGAGGGTCCCGCGCGGCGTTCCGCCATGCCCAGGGAGCCTAGCCACCCGCTCGGTGACCCGTCGATTCCCGGCGGGGCGGCGGGGTCGGGTGCCCGGTGCCGTCCGGCCAACGGGGCGGTGCGCGCGGGGACAAAAACATTCGCTCCCGTTCGAATCCGCTGCTAGGGATGGCGGTATGACAACGGAACCGCGAGTTCTCCAGGACTCCGAATGGGACGCCTGGTACGACAGCCTGCTGAGCGCCTTCGCCAGTACCGACAGCGCCGAGGAGCGGGAGCTGCGCCGCTCGCTGACCGAGACGGAACGCTGTCTGGGGGTGTGGGACGAGGGCCGCCCGGTGGCCACCGCGGGGCTGTTCTCCTTCCGGATGGCGGTGCCCGGCGGCGCGCTCGTCCCGACGGCGGGGGTGACGATGGTGAGTGTGGCGCCCACCCACCGCAGGCGGGGCATCCTGCGGTCGTTCATGCGGCGGCAGTTGGACGACGTGCGGGCGGCGGGCACCGAGCCGCTGGCGGCGCTGACGGCGTCGGAGGCGCCGATCTACGGGCGGTTCGGGTACGGCCTGGCGGTCCGTTCGCTGGCGGTGCGGATCGACACCAGCAGGGCCGGGCTGCGGCTGCCCGCTCCGCTGGCCGCCGAGGCGGCGAAGCTGCGGCTGCGGCAGTCGGACGAGGCGGCGTCGCTGGTGGCGGAGTGCGAGGCGGTGTACGCGCGGGCGGTGCCCCGGCGCCCGGGAATGCTGGAGAGGCGCCCGGGATGGGAGCGCGAGCCCCTGCTCGATCCCGAGCGCCTGCGCGAAGGGGCCTCGCCCCTGCGCTGCGTGGTGGCGCTGCGCGACGGGGAGCCGGTGGCGTACGCCCGCTACGCGGTCAGGACGCGCTGGACCGAGTCGGACGCGCCCGACGGCGAGGTGCAGCTGCGGGACCTGGAGGCCCTCGACCCGGCCGGGTACGCGGCACTGTGGCAGTTCCTGTTCGACATCGACCTGACGACCTGGGTCGTCTCCGACAACCGGCCGCTGGACGACCCCTGGCAGCACCTGGTGGAGAACATCCGCCGGTGCACCACCCGGCTGAACACCGACTCCCTCTACCTGCGCCCGGTGGACGTGGGCGCCGCACTGGCCGCCCGCACCTACGCCGCACCCGTGGACGCGGTGCTGCGGGTCGAGGACGACTTCTGCCCGTGGAACACCGGGAACTGGCGGCTGTCGGGCGACGAGAAAGGAGCGGTGTGCGAGCCCACGCGGGACGCCGCCGACCTGGCGCTGTCCGTCCGCGAACTCGGCAGCGCCTACCTGGGCGGCACGTCCCTGGGGGCACTGGCGGACGCCGGCCTGGTGGCCGAGGAGCGCCCCTCCTCCGGTGTGCTGCGGGCGGTCTCGACGGCGTTGTCGAGTGGGACCGCGCCGTTCCTGCCGCACGGCTTCTGACCCGTTCCTGCCGCACGGCTTCCGGCCCGGTACGGCCACCGGCGCCGCCGGCCCCGGCCCTCCGGGGTCAGCGGCGCTGGCAGGTGGGGCACCAGAACAGGTTGCGGGCCGCCAGTTCGGCGGTGGCCACGGGGGTGGAGCAGATCAGGCACGGCTGGGCGGCGCGGCGGTAAACGTAGACCTCGCCGCCGTGGTCGTCCACGCGGGGCGGGCGTCCCATGGCCTCGGGGGTGTGCTCGTCCCGCACGGTGTCGATGCGGTTCTTGCGCACCCCGTCGGTCATCAGCTCCACCAGGTCCGCCCACAGGGCGTCCCACTCCGCGCGGGTCAGGTCGCGTCCGGCGCGGTAGGGATCGATGCCGTGCCGGAAGAGGACCTCGGCGCGGTAGACGTTGCCGACCCCGGCGACGATCTTCTGGTCCATGAGCAGGGCGGCGATGCTGGTGCGGCTGCGGGAGATCCTTGCCCAGGCGGCCTCGGGATCGGAGGCGGCGCGCAGCGGGTCGGGGCCGAGCCGGTCGCTGACGGCCTGCTTCTCGGGCGCGGTCAGCAGCTCGCAGCGGGTGGGTCCGCGCAGGTCGGCGTAGTGCGGCGGCCCCTCAGGCTCCCCCGGCCGCTCGCCGGGCCGGGTCGCCAGCCGCAGCCGCACCTGGCCCACGGGGGCGGGCGGTGGGCCCTCCCCGAAGCGGAAGGTGCCGTAGAGGCCCAGGTGTATGTGCACCCAGCCGAGGGGGCCGAAGCCGAGGAAGAGGTGCTTGCCGTGTGCCTCGGTCGCCGTGAGCGCCGCGCCGTTGAGCAGCGCGGCGCCGTCGGCGAACTTGCCCTGCGGGCTGGTGACGTCCAGCGTGCGCCCGGCGAACCGGTCCGCGGCATCGCGCGCGAGCCGGTGGATGGTGTGACCCTCGGGCACGGGCTCAGGGCTGGTCGGGGGACTTGGGGTGGTGCGCCGGCACGGGCGGCAGCGCGCCGGTGCGCTCGTAGTCCGCGAGCATGGTGATGCGCCGCTTGTGCCGCTCGCCCTCGGAGAAGGGGGTGGCCAGGAACGCCTCGACGAAGGAGACGGCCTCCTCGGTGGTGTGCATGCGCGCGCCCACGCTGAGGAGGTTGGCGTCGTTGTGCTCGCGTGCCAGCTCGGCCGTCTCCCGGCTCCAGGCCAGGGCGCAGCGGACGCCGGGGACCTTGTTGGCGGCCATCTGCTCGCCGTTGCCGGAGCCGCCGATGACGATGCCGAGGGAGCCGCTGTCGGCGACCGTGCGCTCGGCGGCACGGAGGCAGAACGGAGGGTAGTCGTCGTCGGCGTCGAAGATGTGGGGGCCGCAGTCGACGGGCTCGTGGCCCGCGGACTCCAGCCACTCGACGAGGTGGTTCTTCAGTTCGTATCCGGCATGGTCGGAGCCGAGGTACACGCGCATACCGCAGAGTGTGTCATCCCCGCTCCGGCGGGCCGGACGCAGGGCCGCCGAGCCGCGAGCGGGTGTCGCCGCGGTGTTGCGGAGACAACAATCCGGATTCGGCTCTTCCGTTGTGGGCAGCACGCCCTCTTACATGTGAACGCTCGTTAAAGACGACACCACAAGGAGCCGGCTGCCCCATGAGTTCTCAGCAGACCCCGCGTACGTCGGGGGAGCCGCCGCAGAAGCCTCCCGCCGGGGACGGTGACGGCCTGCGGGCGGGCCTCAAGAACCGCCATCTGTCCATGATCGCCATCGGCGGGGTGATCGGTGCGGGCCTCTTCGTGGGCTCCAAGGCCGGTATCGCCGACGCGGGCCCCGGCATCCTGCTGTCCTACGCGCTGGCCGGCCTGCTGGTCGTGCTGGTGATGCGCATGCTCGGCGAGATGGCGGCCGCCGATCCGGCCTCCGGGTCGTTCTCCACCTACGCCGACCGCGCCCTGGGCCGCTGGGCCGGGTTCACCATCGGCTGGCTGTACTGGTTCTTCTGGTCGGTGGTGCTGGCCGTCGAGGCGACGGCCGCCGCGGACATCCTGGAGGGCTGGATCCCGTCCGTGCCGCAGTGGGGCTGGGCCCTGCTGGTGATGCTGGTGCTGACGGGGACGAACCTGATCTCCGTCGGCTCCTACGGCGAGTTCGAGTTCTGGTTCGCGGGCATCAAGGTCGTCGCGATCATCGCGTTCATCGCCGTCGGCCTGATCGCCTTCGTCGGGCTGCCGCCCGCCGACGGCGCCGCCGGTCTGGAGAACCTCACCGGGCAGGGCGGATTCCTGCCCAACGGGCCGGGGGCGATCCTCTCCGGCATGCTGCTGGTGGTCTTCTCCTTCATGGGCAGCGAGATCGTCACGCTGGCCGCCGCCGAGTCGCCGAACCCGGTCACCGCCGTGCGCAAGGCCGTCAACAGCGTGATCTGGCGCATCGGCCTGTTCTACCTCGGCTCGATGTTCGTGATCGTCTCGCTGCTGCCGTGGGACTCCGAGGCCATCGCCACCGACGGCCCGTACGTGGCGGTCCTCGACGCGCTGGACATCCCCTACGCGGGCACCGTGATGGACGTCGTCGTGCTGACGGCGGTGCTCTCCTGCCTCAACTCGGGTCTCTACACCGCCTCGCGGATGGCCTTCTCGCTGGGCGAGCGCGGGGACGCCCCGGCCTCCTTCGGCCGCACCAACCAGCGGGGCGTGCCCACGGCCGCGATCCTCGCCTCGGTGGCCTTCGGGTTCGTGGCGGTCTTCTTCAACTACATCGCCAAGGACACCGTCTTCGAGTTCCTGCTCAACTCCTCGGGCGCGGTCGCGCTCTTCGTCTGGCTGGTCATCTGCGCCTCGCAGCTGCGGATGCGGCACCGGATCGAGCGGGAGGCCCCCGAGCGGCTGACGGTGCGGATGTGGCTGTACCCGTATCTGACGTGGGCCACCATCGGCCTGATCGTCTTCGTGATCGGCTACATGTTCACGGACGACGACGGGCGCACCCAGATGGTGCTCTCGCTGGCCGTCGCGGCGGTGGTGCTGGTCACCTCGCTGGTCAAGGACCGCGTCCAGCGCGGGCAGGCGGCGGCCCGGGAGCCGCTGGGCGGCGCGGAGCCGGACCAGGCGCCGGTGACGTCCCCCGCCGACGCGGGCTGACCCGGGCCCCGGCCGGCAGGCGGGAGGGCCCGGCGCCACACGGCGCCGGGCCCTCCCGCGTCCGGTCCTTCCCCGGACCCGCCGGTCCCTCCCCGGACCCGCCGGGGCCGGGGCCTCAGCTCTTGCGGCCCGCCAGCTTCCAGGCGGTGGGCAGGGCACCCATCGCCAGGGCGGCCTTGAGGGCGTCCCCGACCAGGAACGGCACCAGGCCGGCGGCGACGGCCTCGCTCAGCGACATCCCGGTGGACAGCGCCAGGTAGGGGACGCCGACGGCGTAGACGAGGGCGAGGCCGGCCGCCATGGTGCCCGCGGTGCGCAGCGCGCCGCGGTCGCCGCCGCGGCGGGCCAGCGCGCCCACGGCGATGGAGGCCAGCATCATGCCGAAGACGTAGCCGAGCGTGGGTATGCCCACCCCGGAGGACGCCTCGGCGAACCACGGCACCCCGGCCATGCCCGCCATCGCGTACAGGGCCAGTGCGAGGAAGCCGCGGCCGGCGCCGAGCCCGGCGCCGACCAGCAGCGCGGCGAAGGTCTGCCCGGTGACCGGCACCGGCGAGCCGGGAACGGGTATTGCTATCTGCGCGGCGATCCCCGTCAGGGCGGCGCCGCCGGCCACCAGGGCGACGTCGCGGACACGGGCGCGGGTCGCACTGGAGGCGGGCAGCAGATCCGCGAGCACGGTTCCGGGGCGCGGGGTGGCTGCGGCGGATGTGAGGGCACTCATCTGGACTCTCCGTCTGGTGCGAGCGGGTAGGAGCGGCCGGGTTCGGCTGGTCGTCCCCGTGCGGGCCGCCGCCCTGCGACACCGCGGCCCTCACACGGGGCGACCAGCCGGCCACAGCCTTTTGTCTGCCCGTCGACGCTAGCCGAAACCGCTCGAGCGCCGAGCGTGAGCGGGGCGTGAGCTTGGCGACAGTGGGTCCCGCCGGGCGCCCCTTCGCTCCGGTTTCGCGCGTTCCGGGGCCTGTCCGTATCGCGGGATGGGCCGCACGATTATTGATGTGCTGGGCTGCCTCACCAACACTGGGGGCGAACACCTACCACCACGGGGGCAGCACACGCACCGTGAACCGCTCACGTTACCCCGTTCGTCCCCTCACACCCAGGAAACGGCCACTGATGACGCGCACCGAGACCTCCGACGCGCCACCCCCGCCCGGCGAGCCCTCCCCCTCTTCCGGCTCCTCCCGCTCTTCCGGTTCCGACGGCGAGGACGGTGCCCCCGAGCGCTCCCTCGCCCACGGGCTCAAGCAGCGCCACCTCTCGATGATCGCCCTCGGCGGCGTGATCGGCGCGGGGCTGTTCGTCGGCTCCGGCGCGGGCATCGCCGCGGCGGGCCCCTCGATCGTCCTGGCGTACGCCGCCTCCGGCGCGCTGGTGATGCTCGTGATGCGGATGCTGGGCGAGATGTCGGCGGCCCGTCCGGCCTCCGGCTCCTTCTCCGTGCACGCCGAGCGGGCCCTGGGGCCGTGGGCGGGTTTCACCTCGGGGTGGATCTACTGGACCCTGCTGTGCGTCGCCATCGCCACCGAGGCCACGGCGGCGGCGAAGATCATGACGGGCTGGCTGCCGGACACCGAGCAGTGGATGTGGGTCGCCCTGTTCATGCTCGTCTTCTGTGCCACCAACCTGGCCGCGGTCCGCAACTTCGGCGAGTACGAGTTCTGGTTCGCCGCGCTGAAGGTGCTCGCCATCACCGCCTTCCTGGTCCTGGGGGTGCTCGCGATAGCCGGGGTGCTGCCGGGCACCGACTCCCCGGGGGCCGCCCATCTGACGGGTGACGGCGGCTTCTTCCCCACCGGCGCCGACGGACTGATCGTCGGGCTGCTCGCCTCCGTGTTCGCCTTCGGCGGGCTGGAGACGGTGACGATCGCGGCGGCCGAGTCGGAGAAACCGGTCTCGGGGGTCGCCAGGGCCGTGCGCACGGCGGTGTGGCGGATCGCGCTGTTCTACGTCGGCTCGATGCTGGTGATCGTCACGCTGATCCCGTGGAACGACAAGTCGGTGCTGTCGGGCCCGTACGCGGCCGTACTGGACTACATCGGCATCCCGGCCGCCGCGCAGGTGATGAACGTGGTGGTGCTCATCGCGCTGCTGTCGGCGATGAACGCCAACATCTACGGGGCCTCGCGGATGTCCTACTCCCTGGTCGAGCGCGGGGAGGGGCCCGTCTTCCTGAACCGGCTGAGCCCCCAGGGCGTGCCGCGCTACGCGGTGATCGCCTCGTCCTTCTTCGGCTTCGTGGCGGTGCTGCTGAACCTCTTCTGGGCGGAGACGGTCTTCCAGTGGCTGCTGAACATGGTCGGCGCGGCCACGCTGGTGGTGTGGGGCTTCATCGCCGTCTCGCAGCTGATCACCCGCTACCGGATGGAGCGCGAGGCCCCGGAGAAGCTGGTGGTGCGCATGTGGCTGTTCCCCGGGCTGACCATCGTGGCCGTGCTGGGCATCGTCGCCGTCCTGCTGCTGATGCTGCGCGAGGGCGACACCCGCACCCAGCTGGGCTTCACCGCCGGGCTGACCGTGGTGCTGGCGGCCGTGGGCTACCTGCGGCAGCGGCTGCGTCCGCGCACCCCGGTGCCCGAGGACGCCTGACCGGCCGGCGCCGGCTCCCCGGTCCCGCCGCCTGACGCGGACTCAGCCGGTCGGCGCGGCCCGGGTTCTCGGACCGCTCGCCGCACAGCGGAGCGCCCCCTGACGGCAGGGGGCGCTCCGCTGTTTCGTGCACTGTTGCTGCTAACTTCTAGTTGCAAGTAATGTGCATTAGCGAGCGAAGGGCGAGAGCATGGCGACATACACCTTGCCGGAGCTGCCGTACGACTACTCCGCGCTGGAGCCGGTCATCAGCGGCGAGATCATCGAGCTGCACCACGACAAGCACCACGCCGGGTACGTGAAGGGGGCCAACGACACGCTCGAACAGCTCGCTCAGGCCCGCGACAAGGACCAGTGGGGCACCATCAACGGCCTGGAGAAGAACCTCGCCTTCCACCTGTCCGGGCACATCCTGCACACCATCTACTGGCAGAACATGACCGGCGACGGCGGCGGCGAGCCGCTGGAGAAGGACGGCACGGGCGAACTGGCCGACGCCATCGCGGAGTCCTTCGGCAGCTTCGCCAAGTTCAAGGCCCAGCTGTCGAAGGCCGCGGCCACCACCCAGGGCTCCGGCTGGGGCGTGCTGGCCTACGAGCCGGTCACCGGCCGGCTCATCGTCGAGCAGGTCTACGACCACCAGGGCAACGTCGGCCAGGGCTCGGTGCCCCTCCTCGTCTTCGACGCCTGGGAGCACGCCTTCTACCTGCAGTACCGCAACCAGAAGGTGGACTTCGTCGAGGCGATGTGGCGCGTCGTCAACTGGCAGGACGTCGCCGCCCGCTACAGGGCCGCCAAGGAGCGCGCCACCAACCTGCTGCTGGCGCCGTAAGGCCGCGGCCCGCGCTTCCGTCCTCGTGATCGTCTTCTCACCTTTCGCGGCGGACGGAAGGAAAGAGGAAGGGCCCCTGTGCGGACGTGACGCACAGGGGCCCTTCGCCGTGTCCGTACGCGCCCGGTGCGCGTGCCCGGGGCTCAGTCGAAGATCGGCTCCACGTCGCGGGTGCGCTTGATCTCGAAGAAGCCCGGGGTCGAGGCCACCATCAGCGTGCCGTCCCACAGCCGGGCCGCTGCCTCGCCCTTGGGAGCGGGGGTGACCACGGGCCCGAAGAAGGCGATCCGCTCCCCGTCCGCGCCGGGGACGGCGATCACCGGGGTGCCGACCTCCTCGCCGACCAGCCCGATGCCCTCCTGGTGCGAGGCGCGCAGGGCGGTGTCGTAGGCGTCGGAGCCGGCGGCGTCCGCCAGCGAGGCGGGCAGCCCGGCCTCCTCCAGGGCCTCGACGAGCACCTCGCGGTCCAGTTCCCGGCCGCCCGGGTGCACACGGGTGCCGATGGCGGTGTAGAGCGGCCCCAGCACCTCGCTGCCGTGCTCCTGCTCGGCGGCGACGCACACGCGGACCGGGCCCCAGGCGCGCCGCATCATCTCGCGGTAGCGCTCGGGCACGTCGTCCAGCCTGTTCTCGTTGAGCACCGCCAGACTCATCACGTGCCAGCGGACCTCCACCGGCCGTACCTTCTCCACCTCCAGCATCCAGCGGGAGGTCATCCACGCCCAGGGGCACAGGGGATCGAACCAGAAGTCGGCGGGGGTCTTCTCCGGTGACTGGTTCTCCGGTGACTGGGGCATGCGCGCTCCTAGGCAGTGCGGATGGGTGGTCTCGCTCGCGGACAACGTACCCAGCCACCGGCGGCATTCCCGCTACTGCGTGTCGGCGGCGCATGCGATGCTGGGCAGGTTGTCCACCATGCGGTACGGCAACGGAACGACACATGCAGGACGGATCGTGACGGATCACGAGGGATCACGACGGAGAGGGAGCGTGGCAGTGCCCGGAGAGAACCTGACCCGCACGGAGGCCCGGCAGCGGGCCGCACTGCTGACCGTCAGCGGGTACGACGTGGCGCTGGACCTGCGCTCGGCCGTCACGCCGCCGCCGGCCGAGGGGCCGCGCACCTTCCGGTCCACCACCACGATCCGGTTCCGCTGCGCCCAGGAGGGCGCCACGACGTTCGTGGACCTGGTGGCCCCGCACGTCCACTCGGTGACGCTGAACGGACAGGCGCTCCCGGTGGACGACGTGTTCGACGGCAGCCGGATCACCCTGCCCGGACTGCGCGGCGGGCGGGACGGCGACGGCGAGCACGCCGAGCACGCCGAGAACACAGTGACGATCGACGCGCAGTGCGCCTACAGCCGCACCGGTGAGGGGCTGCACCACTTCCTCGACCCCGAGGACGGCGAGGTCTACCTCTACACGCAGTACGAACCGGCCGACGCGCGCCGCGTCTTCGCCACCTTCGAACAGCCGGACCTCAAGGCCCCGTTCGACTTCACCGTCACCGCACCGGCCGGCTGGACGGTGCTCAGCAACGGCGCCCGCGAAGGCGAGCCGCGCCCGGTGGACAACGGGGCGGCGGCCGTCTGGCGCTTCGCCACCACCGCGCCGATCTCCACGTACATCACCGCGGTGGTGGCCGGCCCGTACCACTACGTGTCCGACACCTACCGCCGCCGGTTCCCGGACGGCACCGAGCTGGAGATCCCGCTGGGCGCGCTGTGCCGCAAAGGGCTGGCGCCCTACTTCGACGCGGACGACATCTTCACCGTCACCAAGCAGGGCCTCGACTTCTTCCACGACCACTTCGACTACCCGTACCCGTTCGGCAAGTACGACCAGGCGTTCGTGCCCGAGTACAACATCGGCGCCATGGAGAACCCCGGCTGTGTCACCTTCCGGGAGGAGTTCGTCTTCCGCGGCAAGGTCACCGAGGCGTCCTACGAGGGCCGCGCCAACGTCATCCTGCACGAGATGGCGCACATGTGGTTCGGCGACCTGGTCACCATGGAGTGGTGGGACGACCTGTGGCTCAAGGAGTCCTTCGCCGACTTCATGGGCGCCTTCTCGCTGGTGGAGGCCACCCGCTTCCGCGACGGGTGGATCACCTTCGCCAACCGCCGCAAGTCCTGGGCCTACCGCGCCGACCAGCTCCCCTCCACCCACCCGGTCACCGCCGACATCCGGGACCTGGAGGACGCCAAGCTCAACTTCGACGGCATCACCTACGCCAAGGGCGCCTCCGTCCTCAAGCAGCTGGTCGCCTACGCCGGCAAGGACGCGTTCCTGGAAGGCGCGCGCCGCTACTTCAAGCGCCACCAGTGGGGCAACACCCGGCTGGAGGACCTCCTGGCCGTGCTGGAGGAGACCTCCGGCCGCGACATGGCCACCTGGTCCAAGGCGTGGCTCCAGACCGCCGGCGTCAACACCCTCACCCCGCAGCTGACCTACGACGCGGCCGGCCGCGTCACCGAGCTGGCCGTCCTCCAGGGGGCCGCCGAGTCCCACCCGGTGCTGCGGCCCCACCGGGTCGCCGTCGGCCTCTACCGCAGGGACCCGGCCCGCGGCGTGCTGGAGCGGTACGCGCACGCCGAAACCGATGTGACCGGGGCGCGGACGGCGGTGCCCGAACTGGCCGGCGCCGAACGGCCCGATCTGGTGCTCGTCAACGACGGCGACCTGACCTACTGCAAGGTGCGGTTCGACGAGGTGTCGCTGGCCACGTTCCGCGACCACCTCGGCGCCCTCACGGACCCCCTCGCCCGCGCCCTGTGCTGGTCGGCGGTGTGGAACCTGACCCGCGACGGGCTGATGCCGGCCCGGGACTTCCTCCGCCTGGTGCTGCGGTTCGCCGGGCAGGAGTCCGAGATCGGGGTGCTCCAGATGCTGCACGCCCAGGCCCGGCTGGCGCTGGAGCACTACACGGCGCCCGCGTGGCGGGCCGAGGGCCGCCGGCTGCTGTCCGAGGGCGCCGTCACCCAGCTGCGGCAGGCCGCGCCCGGCAGCGGGCACCAGCTGGCCTGGGCCCGCTTCCTGGCGTCGGTCGCCTCCGGCGAGCAGGAACTGCGGCTGCTGGAGGGGCTGCTGGCCGGCACCGGGCGCATCGACGGCCTGGAGGTGGACCAGGAGCTGCGCTGGACCTTCCTGGAACCGCTGGCCGCCCAGGGGATCGCGGACGAGGAGACGCTCAGGGCGGAGCTGGCCAGGGACGACACCGCCTCGGGGAAGCGGCACCAGGTGCGGTGCCTGGCGGCGCGGCCGTCCGCCGCCGTCAAGGCACAGGCGTGGGCCTCGGTGGTGGAGTCCGACGCGCTGTCCAACGCCCTGGTCGAGGCGACCATCGCCGGGTTCGCCCAGCCGGGGCAGGCCGAGCTGACGGCCCCCTACACGGCCCGGTACTTCGAGGTGCTGGAAGAGGTGTGGGCCTCGCGCTCCATCGAGATCGCGATGGCCGTCGTGCGCGGGCTCTTCCCCGCCGCGCAGGGGGACCGGGCGACGCTGGAGGCCACCGACGCGTGGCTGGCCGGCCACCCGGACGCGGCCCCGG
>NZ_VJOK01000001.1:2464787-2469545 GCF_013302895.1 Streptomyces albus subsp. chlorinus
GAGGGGATCGCCCTCCAGAGGGACGATGGCCATGCCGGGGCGGGGCCGGGAGGTGGGCTGGCAGGGGGTGACGACCTCCCCCGCGGCGACCAGGTCGCCGGCGGACAGGTAGTCGCCGTGGACGAGGCGCGGATCGATCCCCGCCGCGGCGAACACCCGGCGCAGCCCGTCCCAGTCGCCGTCGACGCTGGGGTCCACCATCCAGGTGTCACCGGCGAGTTCGGCCAGCGCCACCGGCCGGCCGCCCCGGGCGGCGGGGTGGGCGGCGGGTACCGCGACGAACTGGGGCTCGCGCCGCACCAGGACGCGGAGTTCGACGGTCTCCGGCACGCGCAGCGGGGAGCCCTCGACCTCGTGCACGAAGGCCGCGTCGAGCTGGTTGCCGGCGACCATGCGCAGCAGGGTGTTGGCCGAGACGTCGGTCTGGAAGGTGATGTCGGTCTCCGGCAGCCGGGCGTGGAGGCGGCGCAGCCAGCCGGGGACGGCCCTGCTGCCCGTGCTGCCGAGCCGCAGCCGGGTGCCCGGTCCGGCGGGGCCGAGGCCGGCCGCGTCCTTGGCCTCCCGGACCAGCTCCGCCATCTGGGCGACGATGGGGCGGGCGCGGGTGAGGACGGTACGGCCGAGCGGGGTCGGCCTGCTGCCGGTGCGCTCGCGGGTGAACAGCTGGCCGCCCACGGCCTGCTCGATGCGGCGCAGCTGGGTCGTCAGCGACGGCTGTGTCATGCCGAGCTGGCGCGCCGCCTTGTGCACGCTGCCCGTGTCGGCTATCGCACACAGTGCACGAAGATGCCTCACTTCGAGCTCCACATCGCGGAGCATAACGGCGGTGTCGTACGTCACACCAGAGGGTGATGGGGCGGCTACGGGAGGGTGAACGCGGCCTCGGCGCAGGGGGATTGGCCGGGGTTATCGCCAGGTGGCATCATTCCGCGCCGCCGTCGGCTCGAACAGACTCTCCCCCGCAAGGAATCCGTTGGAATCCGTCCAGGAACCGGCGGCGCCCCCACGCCAGGACATCCCGGTGCGGCGCCGGTCCCCCGGAACCCGAGGAGACCCCCCATGAGATCCCTCAGACACCGCACCCCGGCCCTGTCCGCGGCGATCGGTCTCGGTGCGACCGTCGCCCTGGGCCTCGGCGCGGTCCCCGCCGCCGCCTCCCAGGCCCCCGCCACCCCCGCCACCCCACCGTCCGCCTCTTCCGGCCAGGCCCAGGGCTTCACCGGCGAGAAGCAGAGCGACAACGAGAAGTTCTTCAAGTTCATCGTCAAGGAAGCGCTCAAGAAGCAGGCCGAGAAGCCCGGCATCCAGCAGGTCACCATCAAGTACAGCACCAGCCGCGCGCCCAGCTTCCGCAGCCAGATAGCCAACAGCACCCGCGTGTGGAACTCCGCCGTGCGCAACGTGCAGCTCGCCGAGGGCAGCGGTGCCAGCTTCGAGTACCGCGAGGGCAACGACTCGCGCGGCTCCTACGCCTACACCGACGGCCACGGCAGCGGCTACATCTTCCTCGACTACGCGCAGAACCAGCAGTACAGCTCCAACCGCGTCGTCGCGCATGAGACCGGTCACGTGCTGGGGCTTCCGGACCACTACTCCGGGCCGTGCAGCGAACTGATGTCGGGCGGCGGCCCCGGCACGTCCTGCACCAACGACAAGCCCAACGCGGCCGAGCGCTCCCGCGTCGAGCAGCTGTGGGCCAACGGCGTGAGGGATGTCGCCTTCGAGAAGGTCGCCTTCCGCTGAGCCGGCCCCGCCACCGCACGTCCACCTCCCACACACCGGCCCCCGGCCTCATGGCCGGGGGCCGGTGCGCGCCGCCGGGTCAGGCAGCTGCCGCGTCGGCGGCCTGGGCGCGCAGGGCCCGCTCCACGCCGGCCCTCGACTCGGTCACCAGGCGGCGCAGCGCCGCGCCGGGCTCCGCCGAGGCGAGCCAGGCGTCGGTGGCGTCCAGCGTCTCCCGGGAGACCTGGAGGGAGGGGTAGAGGCCGAGGGCGACCTGCTGCGCCATCTCGTGGCTGCGCTGCTCCCACACGCCCTTGACGGCGGCGAAGTACCGCTCGGCGTAGGGCGCGAGCAGCTCGCGCTGGTCGGTCTGCACGAAGCCGGAGATGACGGCCTCCTGCACCGCGTTGGGCAGGGTGTCGCTCTCGACGACGGCCCGCCACGCCTCGGCCTTGGCCTCCGGGGTGGGCCTGGCCGCGCGGGCCGCGGCGGCGTGCCGCTCCCCCGCCGAGGTGGCGTCCCGCTTCAGCTCGTCGGCGATCTCGGCCTCACCGGCCCGGCCGGTGGCCGCCAGCCGCTCCAGGAACGCCCAGCGCAGCTCGGTGTCGACGGCCAGGCCCTCGACGGTCCGGCTGCCGTTCAGCAGCCCGGCGAGCAGGTCGAGCTGCGCGTCGGTGCGGGCCGCGGCGGCGAACGCGCGGGCCCAGGCGAGCTGGTGGTCGCTGCCGGGGCGGGCCGCGCGCAGCTGCTCCAGGGCGGCCTCGGCCCAGCGGGTGAGCCCGGTCTCCCGCCAGCCGGGGGCCGCGTACAGGTCGAGGGCGAGCTTGACCTGGCGCTGGAGGGACTGGACGACGCCGATGTCGGTCTCCTTGCCGATGCCCGTCAGGACCAGGTCCAGGTAGGCGCGGGCGGGCATCTCGCCGTCGCGGGTCATGTCCCAGGCCGACGCCCAGCACAGGGCGCGCGGCAGCGGGTCGGTGAAGTCGCCCAGGTGCCGGGTGACGACGGCCAGCGAGTCGGCGTCGAGGCGGACCTTGGCGTAGGTGTAGTCGCCGTCGTTGAGCAGCAGCACGTCGGGGCGCTTGCGGGCGCGGGGCAGCGGCACCTCGGTCAGCTCGCCGTCCACGTCCAGCTCGACGCTGTCGGTGCGCACCAGCTTGCCGTCGACCAGGTCGTAGAAGCCGACGCCGAGGCGGTGCGGGCGCAGGGTGGGCTCGCCGGTGGCGCCCGCGGGCAGGGCGGGTGCCTCCTGGCGGATGGCGAGCGCGGTGAGGGTGCCGTCCTCGCCGGTGGCCGGCTCGGGCCGCAGGACGTTGATGCCCGCGGTCTCCAGCCACGCCTTGGACCAGGTCTTCAGATCGCGGCCCGAGGTCTCCTCCAGGGCGCCGAGCAGGTCGGCCAGGCGGGTGTTGCCCCACTCGTGGCGCTTGAAGTAGGCGCGCACGCCCTGGAAGAACTCGTCCATGCCGACGTAGGCGACCAGCTGCTTGAGGACGGAGGCGCCCTTGGCGTAGGTGATGCCGTCGAAGTTGACCAGGACGTCGTCCAGGTCGCGGATCGGCGCCATGATCGGGTGGGTGGAGGGCAGCTGGTCCTGGCGGTAGGCCCAGGTCTTCATCTGGTTGGCGAAGCTGGTCCAGGCGTGCGGCCAGCGGCTGCCGGGGGCGTGCGCCTGGCAGGCGATGGAGGTGTAGGTGGCGAACGACTCGTTCAGCCACAGGTCGTTCCACCACTCCATGGTGACCAGGTCGCCGAACCACATGTGGGCCAGCTCGTGCAGGATCGTCTCGGCGCGGCCCTCGTAGGCGGCGTCGGTGACCTTGGAGCGGAAGACGTACTGGTCGCGGATGGTGACCGCGCCCGCGTTCTCCATGGCGCCCGCGTTGAACTCGGGCACGAACAGCTGGTCGTACTTCTCGAACGGGTACGGGTAGTCGAACTTCTCCTGGAACCAGTCGAAGCCCTGCCGGGTGACCTCGAAGATCGCCTCGGCGTCCAGGTGCTCGGCCAGCGAGGGGCGGCAGTAGATGCCCAGCGGCACGCTGCCGCCCGCCCGTCGCCCCCCACCACCCCCAGCGGACTGAGCTTCGCTCAGGCCCGCCCGTCGCCCCCCACCACCCCCAGCGGACTGAGCTTCGCTCAGGCCCCTCTTGTCTTCCCACGTGCTGTGCACGGAGTGGTACGGGCCCGCGATGATCGCCGTGATGTAGGTGGAGATCCGGGGCGTGGGCGCGAACCGCCACACGTGGTCCTCGGTCGGCTCCGGCGTCGGGGAGTTGGAGATCACCGTCCAGCCCTCGGGGGCGCGCACCGTGAACTGGAAGGTGGCCTTGAGGTCGGGCTGCTCGAAGGTGGTGAAGACCCGGCGCGCGTCCGGCACCTCGAACTGGGTGTAGAGGTAGGCCTGGTCGTCCACCGGGTCCACGAAGCGGTGCAGGCCCTCGCCGGTGTTGGTGTAGGCGCAGTCGGCGACGACCCGCAGCACGTGCGCGCCGGGCGCGAGCCCGGCCAGGGCGATGCGGGAGTCGGCGAAGACGGCCGCCGGGTCCAGCGGCGCGCCGTCGAGGGTGACCTCGTGCACGGTGGGCGCGACCAGGTCGGCGAAGGTGTCGCCCGCCTCCCTGGCGGTGAAGCGGACCGTGGTGACCGAGCGGAAGGTCCCGTTCCCGCTCCCGGCCTCGCCCGCGCGGGAGGTACCCCCGTGCTGCGCGCCGCTGAGGTCCAGCTCGATCTCGTACGAGTCGACGGTCAGCAGCTGTGCCCGCAGGCGGGCCTCTTCGCGCGTCAGATTCGTGCCAGGCACTTGGTGATCTCCCCACTCTCGCGAAACTCTCGCGGATCTCGACGCTGTGGTGCCGCCTCCATCCTTCCACGCGGTTGCGACACCCGGCGGCGGGCGTTCCCGCGCTGTTCAAGCGGGGGTCATCCGGGCTGCCAATGCACCACGGGAGAGGGCTAACCGCCTGAGTGACCTTTGTCCCGGGAGACCGTATGTCCGGCCGTATGTCCCGTCGCAGCCGCTCCGAGTCCCACTCC
>NZ_VJOK01000001.1:2469582-2488107 GCF_013302895.1 Streptomyces albus subsp. chlorinus
GAGGCGCCGCACTCCGGTACCACCCTCACGGGCGTCGCCACGCCGGTGGGCGACGGCCCGTTCCGGCGACTGGCGACCGGCCCCGGCTGGCCGCGCGTGGTCCGCGAGGACCTGGCCGCGGCGCGCCGGGGCCGGGCCGCGCGGGCCGTGCCGCTGGCGGCCTTCGCGCAGTTCACCGACCTGCACCTGGTGGATGTGCAGCACCCGCTGCGCTACGAGTACCTGCGGGCGCGGACCGCGAGCGCCTGGCGCCCCCAGGAAGCCCTCTCCGTCGCGGGGGCCGTCTCGCTGGTGGAGCGCGTCAACGCGCTGGCGGGCGGCCCCGCGACGGGCGCCTCGCTCTCCTGCGTGGTGACCACGGGCGACAACACGGACAACAACGCCCGCGTGGAACTGGAGTGGTTCGTACGGGTGATGAGCGGGGGCCGCGTCACGCCCAGCACCGGCGACCCGCGCCTGTACGAGGGGGTGCAGGACTCGGGGCTGCCCGACTACTGGCAGCCGGACTCCGACCTGCGCGACACCGACAAGGCCGCCGGCTTCCCCCGCCTGCACGGCTATCTGCGCGCGGCGGTCCAGGAGGTGGTGAGCCCCGGGCTGGCGCTGCCCTGGTACGCCACGGTCGGCAACCACGACGCGCTGCCCGGCGGCTGCTTCGCCGCCGCCGACGCGCACGGCTTCCTCGCCGACTTCGCGGTCGGCGACCGGAAGCTGATGCGGCTGCCCGGGGAGCGGGGGGCGCGGCTGTGGCGGGCCGTGGAGGGAGGACGGGACCGCGACGGCACGCTCTTCACCGAGATGCTGCGCTCCGAGCGCCGCCACATGCGCCGCGTCACCCCCGACCCGGAGCGCGCCCCCGTCGGCCCGCACACCTTCGTGCGCACCCTCGCCCGCCCCCACGCGCTGGGCCACGGCCCGGCCGGGCACGGCTACACCGAGGAGATGGCCGAGGACGACACTCTCTACCACACCTTCCGGATATCCGAGCACGTACGCGGCTTCAGCCTGGACACCACCCGGCGCGACGGCCACTACGCCGGCCGCCTCGGGGAGCGGCAGCTGCGCTGGCTGGAGCGCCGGCTGGCCGAGCACGAGGACGCGTACGCGATCGTCTTCAGCCACCACACCAGCACCACCACCCCCGAGGGCGGCGAGGCGCTGCGCGCGCTGCTGCGGGCGCACCCGCACGCGGTGGCCTGGGTCAACGGGCACAGCCACCGCAACCGGATCACTCCGCACGGCACGTTCTGGGAGATCAGCACGGCCTCGCACATCGACTTCCCGCAACTGGCCCGCACCATCGAGCTGGTGGACAACCGGGACGGCACCCTCTCGCTGTTCACCACCCTGCTGGAGTCGGCGGCCCCGCACCGTACGGACTTCACCGACCTGTCGCAGACCGGACTGGCCGCCCTCTACCGCGAGTTGGCCTTCAACGCGCCGGGGGCCCGCAGGGGGCTGGAGGGCGAGCCGGGCGACCGCAACACGGAACTGCTGCTGCCCAGGCCGGGGCGGTGACCGGAGGCCGCCGGTCCGCGTGGCACGGGCACAGGGCGCGGGACGTGCGGCGCGGGACGTGCGGCGCGGGGCGCGGGGCGCGGCGGGGCCGCCGCGCCCTGGTGCCGTCTTCCTGGTGGCGCCGTCTTCCTGGCCGAACGGCCCACGGTGACCCGGTTCGCCGGATGCGCCCCGCTCGTCCTCGCCGTTGGCACACCGGCCGGGACGCTCACTAGAGTCACCGCCCATGCCCCTGCCGCGTGCCCTTCTGAGCGGTCTGATCGCCGTCGTCACGGTGTGCGGACTGGTCGTCAGTTCCTCCTCCGCCGCCGACCGGGGGCACGCGCCCGTGAGGGAGGCGATGCGGGCAGCGGTGGACCAGCGGGGCGCGCCCGGTGTGCTGGCCCGGGTGGAGGACGGCGCCGGGACATGGGCGGGGGCCGTGGGCACCGCCGACCGCGCCACCGGCCGCCCCCGGTCGGCCCGCGAGCGGTTCCGGATCGGCAGCCTGACCAAGCCGTTCGTGGCCACGGTGCTGCTCCAGCTGGAGGCGGAGGGCAAGCTGCGCCTCGACGATCCGGTGGGCCGGTGGCTGCCGGCCTCCCGGCTGGGCGGCTACGGGGCGGCCTTCGGCGGTCCCCCGCACGCCGTCACCCTGCGCCAACTGCTCGGGCACACCAGCGGCATCCCCGACTACACCGCCGACCCCCGGCTGCGCGCCGTCTACTTCGGCCCGCGCTTCCTGGCACACCGCTGGGACGCGCACACGCCGCAAGCGCTGGTCCGGCGCAGCCTCGCGCGACCGCCGCTGTTCGGCCCGGGAGGCGGCTGGGCGTACTCCAACACGAACTACCTGCTGGCCGGCATGGTCGTCCAACGTGTGACGGGGCGCTCGTACGCGGCGGAGATCGAACGCCGCGTGCTGCGCCCGCTGGGGCTGCGCGACACCTCGCTGCCCGGCACCTCGGCCCGCGTCCCGGGCCGCCACGGGCACGCGTACTCCACGCTGTTCGCCGGCGGGCCGCGCCCCGAGGTGCACGACGTCACCTCGCTCGACCCGTCGCTGGCCGGGGCGTCCGGGGAAATGATCTCCTCCGGCCGGGACCTGGTGCGCTTCGTGCGCGCCCTGATCACCGGCCGGCTGCTGCCGCCGCGGCAGCTGGCGGAGATGGAGACCACGCGCCGGGCCGACGCCACGGACCGCTACGGGCTGGGCCTGACCGAGCGCACCCTCTCGTGCGGGGTCCGGGTCTGGGGCCACGAGGGCACCATCCACGGCTCCCGCAGCGCGGCGTTCACCACCCCCGACGGCACGCACACCGCGGCCTTCCACGTCAACGACGACTGGTCCGGGGGCACCCGGGCGCTGGTGGAGGCCGAGTACTGCGGCTGACGGCGCCGCCGCTCAGCGCGGCAGGACCGTCAGATACGCGGCGGGCTCGCGCTCGCCGGAGGTCATCAGGGCCGTACGGACCACCGTCGCCTGCTGGGCGAGGGCGTCCCGGAGCTTGTCCGGGGTGACGTGGACGACGGTGACGCCGAGCTGTTCGAGGGTCTCGCGCTTGCGGGCGTACGCGTCCCAGGCCGCCTCCGCACCGGCCCGGGGCGTGCGCGCGTCGATCTCCAGCGCGACACCGTGATCCGGCCAGTAGGCGTCGACGGCCCCCAGGTGCAGGCCGCCGGGCACCCGCAGCTCCACGTTCCAGCACGGGTCGGGCAGGCCGTGCAGCAGCACCATCGCGTACAGCTGGCCCTCCGCCAGGGCGCGGCCCTCGGCCAGCAGGCTCTCCACGGCGTCCGCGACGTGCGGCAGTCCCAGCAGCCGGGCCCGGGTCAGCTCGCGCAGGACGGGCTGCGGCTCGCAGTACCCGCCGCGCACGGCCTCGGTCAGCAGCCGGCGCACCTCCTCCACGTCCGACAGCTGGGCCACCGCGTCCGCCAGCGCGCGGGGTACCGGGGCCACGGGCAGCCCGGTGATCTCCTCGGGCTCGGGCAGGATGCGGGTGCGCACCAGGTGCGCGGAGGTGTAGGCGCAGGCCGCGGGCAGCGGTGGGCGGCCCGCCGCCGGGGCGGGCTCGCCGAGGTCGGGGACCAGGACGTCGATCCGCTCCAGGTCCAGCAGGGACGGGGCGGTCGAGAAGCAGTGCAGGGCGAGCGCGGCCAGCCCTGTGATCATCGCCCCGCGGGGAGGCCCGACGGCCGCTCCCGGGGGTACGGCGGCGGTGTTCTGCGCGTACAGGAGCGCGGCACGCAGCCGTTCCTCACTGGTGGGCAGGCCGGTACGGGGCGGCAGTGGTACGTCGTGCGTCATGCCGGGGCCCTTCCCCGCGCCGGGCGGGGTGCCACCGGCTGTGACGAAGCTGTCGACGAACGCGGACAACTCCGTCCTCAAGCACGGGAGTTCGAGGGCCGATAAGGCCCCGCTCCGTCAGCGGCTCTTGCGGCTCTTGTCACCCAGCACGACGAGCCCGGCGATCACCAGGAAGAGCACGACCGGGACGCCGACGTAGAGCCCCAGCGTCTCGCCGACGCTCAGGCCCGGGCCCGGGTCGTCACCGTCGTCGCGGGCGAGCGCGAAGGCGGGGGACGACAGGAGCATCATCAGCACGGCGCCCGTGGTGACGGTGCCGGCGCGCAGGGCGTTCTTGGAGACCTTGTTGCTCACACAGCCAACATATCGGACGGGTGAACGGCCCGCGCGCCGGGGTGGTCCTCCCGGACGGCCGGGGGGAGCGGGACGGCGGCACCCTTCGCACAGCGGTGCCGTGGAGGTCCTGAACGGTCAGCGGGCCGACCGCCCCGGCCCCGCACAGGCCGCTGGTCCGTGCGGGGGGGGAGCGGGCTCAGTCCGCCAGCGCCTCGCGAGGGAGGCGGGCTCAGTCCGCCAGCGCCTCGCGCAGCGCGGCGAACAACTCCCGGGCCCGCGGGGACGCGGTGAACCCCTCCAACGAGACCGGGCGTCCCGTCGCGTCCGCCACGGGCAGGCACCAGTTGGGGTACTCCGCCACGGTGCCGGGCACGTTCTGCGCCCGGCGGTCCCCCACGGCGTCCGGCAGCCAGACGCCGACCAGCCGCGCGGGCGTCCGGGCGAGGAAGCGGTGGACCGCCTTGATCCCGCCCTCCTCGTCACCCCGCCCCTCGGGCAGCAGCCCGAGCCGCTCGAACAGACGCAGCCACTCCTCCAGTTCGGCCCCCTCCGCCACACGCTCCTCGTCCGCTCCGCGCGTCAGCAGCCCGAGCCGCTCCCGCAGGCCGATGTGCGCACCGGTGAGCCGCGCGGCGGTGCTGGGCAGGTCGTGCGTGGTGGCCGTCGCCAGGCAGTCGGCCCGCCACCGCGCCGGCTCCAGGGGCGGGGCCTGGGCCCCGGCGCCCTCCCGCCAGTCCCGCTCGAACCACAGCACGGAGGTGCCGAGCATCCGCCGGGCGGCCAGCTCCTCCCGGAGCCCGGGCTCGACGGTGCCCAGGTCCTCACCGATCACGGCGGCCCCGGCACGGTGGGCCTCCAGCGCGAGGACACCGTGCATGGCCTCGGTGTCGTAGCGCACATAGGTGCCCTCGGTGGGCGGCCTGCCCTCCGGGATCCACCACAGGCGGGAGTGGCCCATCACATGGTCCAGCCGCAGGGCACCGGCGTGCCGGAAGAGCCCGGCGAGCACCTCCCGGTAGGGCTCGTACCCGGCGCGGGCGAGCGCGTCGGGGCGCCAGGGCGGCAGCCCCCAGTCCTGGCCGCGGGCGTTGAACGCGTCGGGCGGGGCGCCGACGGTGATGCCCCGGGCGAGGATGTCCTGGTGCGCCCAGGCGTCCGCGCCGCCGGGGTGGACGCCGACGGCCAGGTCGTGCACCAGGCCCACGGCCATGCCGCCCTCGCGGGCGGCGCGCTGGGCGGCGGCCAGCTGGCGGTCGGTGAGCCAGACGGCCCAGGTGTGGAAGTCGACCCGGTCCATGTGCTCGTCGCGGACGCGTGCCGTGTGCGCCGAGCGGGGGTCGTGCAGGCCGGCGGGCCAGGAGCGCCAGTCCGGCCCGTACAGCTCCGCGAAGGCGCACCAGGTGGCGTGGTCCTCCAGGGCCTGGCCGCGCGCGGCCAGGAAGTCGCAGTAGGCGGTTCGGCGCCCGGGGCCCAGCGGGACGGTGCGCACCAGTTCCAGCGCTTCGCGCTTGAGCTGCCACACGGCGTCGCGGTCGATGTGCGACTCTCCGCTCAGTACGGCCTCCCGCAGGGCGGCGGCCCGCGCCAGGAGCGCGTCGGCCCGGCTTCGGGCCTCCGGGACCAGGTAGGCGTACTCGGGGACGTCCTCGACGCGCAGGTGCACCGGGTCGGGGAAGCGGCGCGAGGAGGGGCGGTAGGGCGAGGGGTCCGTGCGTCCGCCCGGCGCGGCCGGGACGGCGCAGTGCAGCGGGTTGAGCTGGAGGAAGTCGGCGCCCAGGGCGCGGCCCGCCCACCCGGCCAGCTCTCCGAGGTCGGCGAGGTCGCCCATGCCCCAGGAGCGGCTGGAGAGCAGGGAGTAGAGCTGGACGAGGAGCCCGAAACCGCGCGAGGCGCCCGGACGGCTGCGCGGCGCGGGGCACACCTCGGGCGCCACGATCAGTGTGCTGTGGGCCGAGCGGTCGTCGGGCGCGTGGGCCCGCAAGGTGTGGACGCCCAGGGGCAGCCGGTTCCCTGGGCCCCAGTCGAGCGTCTCCCCGTCCTCGGTGACGACCCGCAGGGCGGTGCCGTCGGGCAGCGCGGATAAGCCGGAGACGGGGGCGGGCGAGGGGGCCGGCCGCGTGCCGGAGCGCAGCACGACGGTGGGCGGCAGCAGTCTGCGGCCGTCCCACTCGTGCCGCTCCAGCGCCGCACGGACCGCGCGCGGCGTCGAGGCGTCGACACCCAGGGCCGCGAGCACCGAGACCACCGTCTCCTCCGGCACCCGGACCCGCTGGCCGGGTGCGGGCTCGTAGGAGAGGGCGACACCGTGGGCGGCGGCGAGCCGCGCGATGGAGGTCCCCCCGGACGGAGTCTGGGGGAGGGGCATCAGATCTCCGCCGGCTCCGTGCCGTAGCCGACCCCGGTGGGCTCGCTGGTCAGCGGCGCCTCGGCGAGCGGGGGCTCGCTGGTGAGCGGGACGGCGTCCGCGAGCGGGGGCTCGCTGGTGAGCGGGGCGTCGGCACAGCCGCAGGTGCACGAGCCGTCGAGTCCGGAGTCGGGGTCGGACACACCGGACAGGTCTACCGGCTCGTGCCCTCGTTTGGAGAGTGTGCGCTGCTGGGGGAGCGGGGCGAGTGCGGAGATCAGGAGTTCAGCGGACGCGGCCACGACGGGCCTCCGTTCGTCGACAGAAGACGGACAGTTTCCGCCCTACCCACTGCACGGACGGGCAGACGTTTCCGGACCGAGAACGTGTCCCAGCTCACGTCGGTTCCCGCGACGAATCACCGACCGTACGGATTCCGGAGCGGACGATCGAGGGATCAACCGGACAGAGGCGGCAGAATTTCCGGAGCCGGGCGGGGCGGCTGGGCGGTGGCGCGGGGCACCGGAATCCGGGGTTCCGACGGGCGCCCGTCCTCCCGGGCCGGGCCGCCCGCCCTCCCCGGCCGGGCGCCCGTCCTGGGGGCCGCACGCCTTTGATGGGGCACCCGGTGCGCGCCCGTGCGACTTCTGGGAGGCACTCGGTGTGCCCGAATGCCTCCGAGTACGCCCGAACGGTGACCGCATCGGCGCCGACCGTGCGGACCGGCGGCCGGGCGAGGGGCACCGCGCCGACAGGAGGGGCACCCGCACCAGCACCTGCGCGAACATCCGTACGAGCCTTCGTACGGATGGCCCCGGCGCACCGCCCCTCCCCGCACTCCGCCCGCCTCCGGGCTCTCCCGCTCTGCCCGTGTGTGTCAGTCGGATGTGGCATTTTTGTGGCGTCCCGGAGTGCGCGGGCGCATCGGACGCGGCTGACACGGCCGACACGGCCGACACGGCACGGTGCCCGGCCGCGTGGCCCGGCGGTACGCGTGACCGGACGCATGACCGGCGTGGCCGGGCGCGTCACCGGACGGCGTGGCCGGACGGCGTGGCCGGACGGCGTGGCCGGACGGCGTGGCCGGACGGCGTGGCCGGACGGCGTGGCCGGACGGCGTGACGACGGCGCACGGGGGCTGAGCGGAGGGGTTCCGGTCGGACATCGGGAGGAAGCGGTGGGGACAGTGCGCGACGAGGGCGGTCCGGAGGTGTCGGCGGGCAGCAGCACGGGCCCGTTCCCCGGTACGCGCTCCGGCGTGCCGGGCGGCTGGGGGCGGATGGGCGCCGCCGCGCTCACGGCGGCGGTCGTCTCCGGACTGCTGGGCGGCGCGCCCGCCGCGCAGGCCGCTCTCCCGCCCGCACCGGACGGCCCCAGCGCCGGAAGCCCGGACGGCGACAGCGCGCACGAGGGGCTGCCTTCCGTCTGGCCGCGCCCACGGTCGATGCGCGCCCACGGCTCGTTCGTGCCCGCGGGCGGCGAGGCCACGCTGATCGTCGACGAGGACGCGGACCGGTACGCCCTCGACGTGGTGCGCGAGGCGCTGCGCGACGCGGGCGTGCGCAACGTCCGCACCGTCCGTCCGGGCCGCGACGCCGGCTCGCGCCGGGCGGCGCGCTCCGGCGGCCTCGTCGTCCGAGTCGGCACCGAAGCATCCAGCAGCGCACTGCGCGCGCTGCGCGCCCCCGCACGCGGCGATCTGCCCGCGGGCGGCTACCGCCTGGCGACCGGGCGGACCGACGGGCAGCGCGTGGTGGCCCTCGAAGGCGCCGACGGCGACGGGGAGTTCCACGCCGCCCAGACGCTGCGGCAGCTCGTCACGGAACAGGACGGAACCCGCGGCCTCGCCCCCGCTGTGGTGCGCGACTGGCCCGCCACCCCCGTACGCGGCACCACCGAGGGCTTCTACGGCAAGCCCTGGAGCCACCAGGAGCGGCTGGCCCAGCTCGACTTCCTCGGCCGCACCAAGCAGAACCGCTACCTGTACGCGCCGGGCGACGACCCGTACCGGACGGCGGCCCACTGGCGCGACCCGTATCCCGCAGCCCAGCGCACCGCCTTCCGCGAACTGGCCGAGCGCGCCAGGCGCAACCACGTCACCCTCGGCTGGGCCGTCTCACCCGGCCAGAGCCTCTGCTTCTCCTCAGCGGACGACCGCAGGGCACTGCTGCGCAAGCTGGACGCCATGCGGGCCCTGGGCGTGAGCGCCTTCCAGCTCCGCTTCGAGGACGTCAGCTACAGCGAGTGGCACTGCGACGCCGACGCGGACGCCTACGGCACCGGCCCCGGGGCCGCCGCCCGCGCGCAGGCCGAACTCGCCAACGAGGTCGCCGGCCATCTGGCACGGCGGCACCCGGACGCCGCGCCGCTGTCCGTGGTGCCGACCGAGTTCTACCAGAAGGGCCGCACCGCCTACCGGGCCGCGCTCGCCAGGGAACTGGGCGACGGCGTCGAGATCGGCTGGAGCGGCGTCGGCGTGGTGCCGCGCACCATCACCGGCGGCGAACTCGCCCGCGCCCGCGCCGCCTTCCCCGGGCACCGCCTGGTGACGATGGACAACTACCCGGTCAACGACTTCGCCGCCGACCGCGTCTTCCTCGGCCCCTACCAGGGCCGCGAGCCCGCCGTCGCCACCGGCTCCGCCGCGCTGCTGACCACCGCCATGAAGCAGCCCACGGCCTCCCGCATCCCGCTGTTCACGGCGGCCGACTACGCCTGGAACCCGCACGGCTACCGCCCCAAGGACGCCTGGAACGCGGCCATCGACGAACTGGCGGGCGGCCGGAACGCGTCCCGGCGCACCCGCGCCGCGGTGCACGCGCTGGCGGGCAACGACGCCTCCTCGGTGCTCGGCAGCCGCGAGTCCGGCTATCTGCGCCCGCTGCTGAACGCCTTCTGGCGCGCCTACGCGCGGGGCAAGGGCCCCGCACTCGACCGCGCCGCCGACGAACTGCGCGCCGCCTTCACCACGATGCGCACCGCGCCCTCCCACCTGCCCGAGCGGCTGGCCGGCGAGGTGGGCCCGTGGCTGGCCCAGCTCTCCCGGCTCGGCGAGGCGGGAGAGCGGTCCGTGGACATGCTCCTGGCACAGCTGCGCGGCGACGGAGCGGCCGCCTGGGAGGCGCAGTTGGACGTGCGCCGGCTGCGCGCCGAGGCCGCCCGCAGCAAGGCGACGGTCGGCCAGGGCGTCCTGCCCTCCTTCGCCGACGAGGCCCTGAAGATCGCGGAGGGCTGGGCGGGCGGAGCCGAGCACAAGCCGGCGGACGGCACCGGACACGAGCGGGCCGACGGCGCCGGACACGGCACCAAGGAGTCCGCGAAGGACGGCACCCGCGGCGACCGGACCGGCAAGGGCGGCGCGGCCGGGGACGAAAGGAACGGGTCCGGGCCGGAGCAGGACCGGGGCGGCGACAGCGGGGGCCGGCACGGCGGGGACGGCCGCCGTGCCGGGGACGACGCGAAGAACGGCGGCGGGACGCGCGTGAGCGGCACCCCGCTCGCCATGGCCCACCACCCGCGGTCGGCCGCCGCCGACGGCGACCCCAGCACCTCCTACCGGGCGGCGGCACCGCCCGCCCCGCGGACCTTCGCGCCCGAGCCGCCGCCCCTGCTGGTGCCGCCGTCCGCGGCCCGCCACCCGGCGCACGGCGGTACGGCCCGGCAGCAGCGGAACCGCGAGGCGTTGACCGTCCACCTGCCCACGGCACGCCCGCTGCGCGCCGTCACGGTGCTCACCGGCCCCCACTCGGGCACCCGCGCCACCGTGGAGGCGCACCTCGCCGGCGAGGGCTGGCGGCGCCTCGGCGCCCTCTCCCCCACCGGCTTCAGCCAGTTCGAGACGGGCTCACGCCACCGGGGCGAGGCGGACGCGGTACGGCTGGTGTGGAGCGAGGAGACCGAACCGCCCGTCGTCCACGAGATCACTCCCTGGTACGCGGACGCGCCCGCCGCCTCGCTGTCGCTGCCGGAGCCGACGGTGGACGCGGCGATCGGCGGCGCCACCCGCGCGGTGGCACGGCTGACGGGGCACCGCCCCACCGACGTCCGCGGCAGGGTCACCGTCGAGGCCCCCGAGGGCTTCACCGTCCGCACGCCCCCGCGGACCATCGTGCGGCGCGGCGAGATCGTGGACGTGCCGCTGCGCGTGAGTGCCGACAGCTCGGTCAAGGCGGGCACTTACCGCCTCCCCGTCTCCTTCGGCGACGAACGGGCCACGCTCACCGTGCGGGTGTTCCCGCGCACCTGTGGACCCGACCTGGCCCGCAAGGCGCAGGTGACGTCCTCCGCCGACGAGACGGAGGACTTCCCCGCCGCCGCGGTGGCCGACGGCAAGCGCGGCACGCGCTGGTCCTCCCCGGCGCGGGACGGCGAGTGGGTGCAGCTGAGACTGGCGAAGCGGACGCGGGTGGGACAGGTCGTGCTGCGCTGGCAGGACGCCTACGCCTCGCGCTACCGGATCCAGGTCTCCGCGGACGGCAAGCGCTGGCGCACGGCGGCCACCGTGCGCGACGGCAAGGGCGGCAAGGAGTCCGTCCGGATGGACACCCCGCGCGACACCCGCTACGTGCGCGTCGTCGCCGACGAGCGGGCTACGCGCTTCGGCGTCTCCCTGTGGTCGGTCGAGGTCTACGGGGTGGACGGAAGCGGCGGCCCCCAGCACGCACGGCGCGGGGACCGACGGTCGTGACGACAGGTGTGGCGACAGGCGTGGCGACAGGGAGGCGGGCAGTCAGGACGGAAGGGAGGCAGGCAGGCGGGACGACAGGGAGGTGCACAGTCGGAACGGCGGGAGGGCGGTCGGGACGACGGAGAGGCAGGCGGGCGGGACGGCGCGGTGGGGAACACATTCGCGGCGGCGGTGAGACCGTGGGCGCGGCGGCGCGGTGGGAAGGCTTGGCAGCGGCACGGTGAGACCGCGCGGTAGGAACGCGGCCAGGACAGTGGGGTGGGAACGCCGGGCGCACGGCCGGCTTCCGTGCGCGTACCCCCGGCCCCCGAATCCAGCAGTCCCGCCCCTCGCCTCCCCTGCTCTCCCCTCCCCGGCCCCGCCCCGCCCGCATCCGTCCGCACCCCGCGCATAACAAAGCCCGGTCTCAGGCAGTGGATCTGCCGTCGATCCGGGCGAGGTCGTCGTCCGCGCCGTATGGCTGGAGGTAGGGCAGCCAGCGCGGGTCCCTGTGTCCCGTGCCGATGATCCGCCAGGCCAGGCCGGAGGGCGGCGCGGGTTGATGGCGCAACCGCCAGCCCAGCTCGGCGACATGGCGGTCGGCCTTCACATGGTTGCAGCGGCGGCAGGCCGCCACCACGTTCTCCCAGGCGTGCGCCCCGCCCCGGCTGCGCGGGATGACGTGGTCGACGCTGGTTGCGACGCCACCGCAGTAGGCGCAGCGCCCGCCGTCCCGGGCGAAGAGGGCGCGGCGGGTGAGGGGGACGCTGCCGCGAAAGGGCACCCTCACGAACCGCTTGAGGCGGACGACGCTGGGGGCGGGTATGACGCGGGTCGCACTGTGCATCAGGGCGCCGGAGTCCTCGAGGCTGACAGCCTTTTCGTTGAGGACGAGCACGAGCGCGCGGCGGAGCGGTACGACGCCGAGCGGCTCGTACGACGCGTTGAGGACCAGGACATACGGCACGGTGCCTCCTTGTACGTCGGCGGCGCGTGGCTCGCGCCGTGACGATCTCTCCTCAGTGTGTCCCGTGCCCTGGCGACTTCGCCACCACGACCGGGTAACGCACTGAGCGTGTTTTGGACCACACCGCATTCCTCCCCCGCCGGAACTGGCTCCTCCCTCGAACACCTGGCCTCATACTGCTCAGTGGCACCAAATGTGAAGCCCTTGCGCCGTTAGTGTGGTCGAGGCACCCGTTCGTGTGCCTGAGCGGATGTGACTCGCACGGAAGGTCGATCCTGTGTACTGGCTGCTCAGCGCCTCTCCCCCGCCGGACGGCCCCCAGCCGCCGCGCTCCCTCGAGGACGCCCAGGACAGCGCCGGCGAGGCCGCCGGATGGATACAGGAGAACTGGTCGGACTGGCTCGCCTCGGGCGCCCGCATCGTCTTCATCTGCGTCGTCGCCGTCATCCTGCGCTACGTGATCCGACGGGCCATCACCCAGCTGATCACACGCATGAACCGCCGCGCCGAGATCGTCGACAGCGGCAACGCGCTGCGCGGACTGCTGGTCAGCGGCGAACGCCGGCGGCAGCGGTCCGAGGCGATCGGCTCCATCCTGCGCAGCGTCGCCTCATTCGTGATCCTGGGCACCGCCGCGCTGACCGTCCTGTCCGGACTCGGCATCAACCTCGCCCCGCTGCTGGCCAGCGCCGGCGTCGCGGGCGTAGCACTGGGCTTCGGCGCCCGCAACCTGGTGATGGACATCCTGGCGGGCATGTTCATGCTCCTGGAGGACCAGTACGGCGTCGGCGACCGCGTGGACGCCGGAGAGGCCTCCGGCGTCGTCATGGAGATCGGACTGCGGATCACGCAGCTGCGCGGCGACGGCGGAGAGATCTGGTACATCCGCAACGGGGAGATCAAGCGGATCGGCAACCTCAGCCAGGGCTGGGCCATGGCCTCCCTCGACGTCCAGGTGCGCGCCGACGAGGACCTGGAGGAGGTCCGCGCGGCCATCCTGTCCGCGGGCGAGGACATGAGCAAGGACAGCCCGTGGGACGAGCTGCTGTGGGAGCCCGTCGAGGTCCTCGGCCTGGACGAGGTGACGCTCGACTCCATGGTGCTGCGGGTGTCCGTCAAGACGATGCCCGACAAGAACCTCAGCGTCGAGCGCGAGCTGCGCTGGCGCGTCAAGAAGGCGCTCGACGCGCGCGGCATCCGCATCGTCGACGACCGCTCCCTCGCCCTGGAGGCCGGGCGCGCGCCCGTGACGCTGGAGAAGTAGCCGGACCCGTCCGCCCGGGCGGACGGGTCCGGCCGGGCGGTGGGGCGGCGGCCCAGGGGCGGGGTCCGGGGCCGTGCCCTCGTGTGCGGCCGTGTGCGCCTCACGTGCGCCGGGCCCCGGCCCCGTGCGCCTCAAGTGCGCCGGGCCCCGGTCCCGTTCGCCGGATCCCCGGCCCCGTTGCCTCCCGTCACCCCGGTGTTGCCCCCGTCACCCCGGGTCGCGACCGGGTTATCCGCGCACCAGCGTGATCGTCGTCCAGGCGCCGACGTGCACCCTGTCCCCCTCCTTGAGGGGCACCGGCACGAAGGGCTGGATCGGGTCCTCGGCACCGTTGATGGTGGTGCCGTTGGTCGAATCCTGGTCCACGACCGACCAGGAACCGTCCGGCTGCTGCACCAGCACCGCGTGCTGGTGCGACACCCCGGGGTCCTCCGGCGGACGGCCCAGATCGATGTCCGGGGCCTCTCCCGTGGACGCCCGCCGCCGGCCGATGGTGACCTGCGGCCCGGTCAGCGGAAGCTGCTGCTCCGGGGAGTACGCGGGCAGATTGAGCGACGCCGCCTCCGGGCCGCTGCGCTGCATCATCGCCACGAAGTAGTCACGGTCCGGGCCGATCATCGCCGTCCAGGCGCCGCCACCCTGCGGAACGGCACCCTCCGGCCGGCCGTACTCCGGCGCCCCCTGCTGGCCCGGGACACCCGGGGGCGGAGGCGGCGGACCGTGCGGCCCGTCCGGTGCGGCATGCGGCGGCGCGGGTGGGGCCTGAGGCGGGGCCTGGGCCGCGCCGGGCGCGGCGGGCGGTCCGGAGGGCCCGGGCGGAGACAGCTCCCAGTCCCCCTGGGCCGGCTGCCCGCCGTACGACTCCTCACCCGGACCCCCGCCCGGGTACGGCTGCGGCTGCCCCTGCGCGGGGAAACCATGCTGCTCGGCCCCCTGATGCGACCCCGGACCACCGGGCGCCCGCGGCGGCGCGGGGACCTGCTGGCCACCCTCGGGCCCAGGAGCCCCGGCGTACGACCCGGCCCCGCCGTCCGCACCGAACCATCCGGCCCGGCCACCGTCCCCCGCCCCGCGCGGGCCACCGCCCTCGTGACCACCAGGCCCGTACGGACTGCCCGCATCGTGACCACCGGGGCCATCGGGGGTTTGAGCGCCGGGGCCGCCGAAGCCGCCGGGAGCGCCCGGGGCGTGAGGGCCGTCACCCGGCCCACCGAAGCCGCCGGGGCTGTGAGACCCCTCACCCGGGCCACCGAAACCATCGGACCGCCCCGGCTCACCGGGCCCGCCGTAACCGGGACCGCCCGCCCCTTGAGGGCCACCCTCACCGGGTCCACCCGGGCCACCGAAGCCGCCCGGACCACCAGGGCCACCAGACCCACGGCCCTCGCCAGGACCGCCAGGCCCACCGTCGCCGGGTCCACCACCCGGGCCACCAAAACTGCCCGGACCACCAGGACCACCAGGACCACCAGGGCCACCAGACCCACGGCCCTCGCCAGGACCACCAGGCCCACCGTCGCCGGGTCCACCCGGGCCGCCAAAACTCCCCGGGCCACCCTCGCCCGGGGCGCCAGGACCACCGAAGCCACCAGGGCGGCCGGGCTCACCCGGCCCACCGGGGACGGAGCCCCCGGGGCCGCCCGGACCACCGAAACCACCGGGTCCGCCCGGACCACCGGGGCCGCCGTCACCCGGAGCACCCGGAACACCCGGAGCACCGAAACCACCGGGTCGCCCGGGCTCACCCGGCCCACCGGGACCGGAGCCACCGAACCCACCCGGTCCACCGGGACCGGGACCGTCGCCGGGGCCGGCCGGGTCCCGGCCGGCGCCCGGGGCGGGGGGTGCGTACGTGGTGGGAGTGTGGGTGAGGAAGTTGTAGCGGCACTCCTCGCAGAAGGGGGCCTCCGACTCGCGGGGGGTCCCGCACTGGGGGCACGGTTCCGGGCGGACCGCGCCGGGGCCGGGGTAGCCGGGGGCGGGCGGGGGCGGGGGCGGGTAGCCGTAACCGCCGGGGGCGCCGGGCTGCGGAGGGGACGGCGGTACGGCCCCGGCGGGCGACGCGCCGGTGCCGGTCATGCGGTGACCGCAGACCTCGCACCAGTCGTCGGCCGCGGACTGGTGGCCGTTCGGGCAAGTCGGCATGGTGAGTGCCTCCCCCTCCGTGCTCCTGCTCGTCGCGTACCTGTCGGTACGGGGTGTCGCCGCCGCGGCCGGTGCGGCTACCGCTTGACCCGCACCGTCTTGGTGGACCGGGTCTCCAGCGTCATCTCATCGGCCTCGGCGACCTTCGCCTTCAGTCGAACAGTACCCGTCGCGGCGTCCACCACGTCGACCACCTTCGAAAGCAGTTTCGCAGTATCCGTGTTCCCGGAGGCATTGGCCAGCTGTACGGCTCGTCCCAGTTCGCCCGTCGCGCCCGTTTCGTCCCCGGCCTTCTTGAGGTCGAGCCCGTTCTGGATCGCGCGGGCCAGTTCCGCCTGGCCCGTGTAGTGCGCCACCTGCGGGTTGAGGGAGGTGGTGGCGGCCATGTCGTCCGTCCACACCGCGCGCACCAGGCCCTGGCCGAGCGTCCGCGGGGTGCCGCCGTCGGGGCCGGGGAGGACGAGCGAGACCCGGGCGGCGAGCATCTCCTGCCCGATCCCGGCGGGGGGCACCTCCACACATACGTGGTAGTCGCGGGACTCGTCGCCCCATGACCCCGTCGGGTAGTCCCCGGCGCGCGGGCCGGCCTCGACGCGGCGGTCCGTCAGGTCCTCGACGGTGGGCGCGACCTGCTTGACGTACCTGATCCTGGCGCCCTGCGGTGCCCACACCCGGAGCGCCACATCAGCGACCTCCTTGGCCATGGCGTTCTCCATCATCTGCCGGAAGTCGGCGGCCAGTTGCCCGGGGTCGGCCACGATGTCGGCGGTGCCGAGCAGCGCGGAGGCGATGCCGGTGACCTCCTTGACCTTCCAGTCGGTGCCCACGCCCCGCGCGTCGCAGGTGAAGCGGCCGGCGCAGGCGTCCAGCGCGGCCCGCAACTCCTCGGGCTCCTCGTGCTCGTTGCGCCCGTCGGTGAGGAGGATGCCGTGCCGGATGGCCGCGTCGGCGGAGCCGAGCAACTGGTCGGCCAGCCGGAGCCAGGTGCCGATGGCGGTGCCGCCGAAGGCGGTCAGGGTCCGCAGCGCGTCCTTGGCCTCGGCGCGGGTGACGGCGTCCGCGACGGCGAGCGCACCGCCCCCGGGGAAGATCTCCCTGGCCTTGTGGGTGCCGGCGACGACGGCGAACCGCACGCCGTCCCGCAGGGTGTCGATCGCCGCGGCGGTGGCGTCGCGCGCGTTGCGCAGCTTGGCCGGCGGGTGGTCCATGGAGCCGGAGCAGTCGATCATGAGGACGACGGCGGCGTCGGGGCCGCCGGCCGCCGAGGCGCGCGCCGGGCCGGCCGCCGGGAGGGGCCGTCCGCCCGTGGTGCCGCCGCCGGTGGCGGTGACGGTGACGATGGCGTTGACCTCGCGGGCGCCCTCGGGCAGGTACTCGTTCTGGTAGACGTCCACGCAGAAGCGTGGCGCGTGCGACTTGGCGAGGTTGGCCATCTGTTCCCCCACGGTGTGTGCGGCGGTGGTGGTCAAGGGCGAGCGGGCGAAGGGCACTCGGACGAGCGACGCCCGGGACGGGCAGGGCGAGCGGGACCGGCAGGGCGGGCGGGACCGGCAGGCCGGGCAGGGCGGGCGGGAGCGCCGAACCGCACCGGGACGGCCCCGCCGTGAGCCGGGGTCAGGCCGGTTCCGCCCGGCCGGACGGTACGGGGAACGGCACGACGGCCACCGTCACGTTGTCGTGGCCGCCGCCGTCGAGCGCGTATCCGACCAGGTGCCGGGCGCAGTGCAGCGGCCGGGAGGCGGCGTCGGGCGGGAGGGCGGCGGCCATCTCCTCGGCGGACTCGGCGTAGTTCCACAGCCCGTCGGTGCACACCACCACCACGCCCGCCTGGTCGGGTTCGAAGGAGGCGGTGTGGGGGTCGAGTTCGTACGCGTCGGCGCCCAGCCAGCCGGTGATGGCGTGGGCGCGGGGGTCCGCGTACGCCTCCGCCTCGTTCATCAGCCCGGCCGCCACCATCTGCGCGGCCCACGAGTCGTCCTCGGTCAGCCGGGCGGGCAGCGCCGAACGGTCGTCGGGCACCCAGTAGGCGCGGCTGTCGCCGATCCAGCCGACCGTCAGGATGCCGTCGGCGCGCACCGTGCCGACGACGGTGCAGGCGGGCGCGTTCTTGGACGGTTCGAGCGGGGTGTGCGCCGCCAGCGCGTTGACGGCTTCCGCGGCGGCCAGCAGCGCGTCGTGCATCGCCTGCTGCGGGTGACGGCCGCGCGGCAGCGCCTCGCACAGGGCGTCACTGGCCGCCCGTGCGGCGGCGGCCGACGCGTCGTCGGGCCGGGTCGCGGAGGAGACCCCGTCGCAGATGACGGCGACCGTCGCGGGCGTCCCCTCGGACGTGGTGGTCTCCGCGATGGCGAAGTAGTCCTCGTTGCGGTGGTGCCGCAGCCCCCGGTCGCTGGCCGCGGCGACAGTGCCGAGCGCGGACTCCATGTGGTCGCGGTCGCGGGGCTGTTTGTGGCCGCAGTGCTCGCAGTAGCCGTCGCCGTCGATGGTGCCGGTCTGGCAGGCGACGCACGTGGTGCCGAGCGCCTCGGGGGCGCCGGAGACCTCCTCGACGTCGTCGGCCGACAGTTGCACAGCCTCCTCCGCCGGCAGGTGTGCCGCCCCGTCGCCCGATGGCCGCACGGGAACGGCGGGGGCGGCCGGCTGCTCCCCTGGGGCGTCGGAGACGGTACGCGGAACGGGCCCGGGGGGCGCGGGCGGCGCCTCGGGCGGTGCCTGGGGGGACGCGGCCGGTGCTTCGGCGGGTCCGGGGGGCGCCTGGGGGTGTGCGGTCGGCGCCCCGGGGTGTACGAGGGCGGGCGACAGCGCGGAGTCCGCTTCGGCGGGCGCGGACGCGGACGAGGAGTGAGGCGCGGACGCGGACGCGGAGTGGGCGGCGGACGCGGACGGGGATTGGGCGGCGGACGCGGACGCGGGGTCGGGAGCGGGCTTCCCGGGGGGCGCCGGGGGGAGGGAGTCCCACTCCTCCCCGGTGCCGGACGCCTCGCCCGGCACCAGG
>NZ_VJOK01000001.1:2488127-2520567 GCF_013302895.1 Streptomyces albus subsp. chlorinus
GCGCGGCCACGTCGCGTCCAGCCAGGTCGCGTGCGGCCACGTCGCGTGCGGCGGCTTCCAGGTCGGCGCCGCACGCGCCGCAGAAACGGTCACCCGTCTCCAGCGGCTCGGCGCAGCTGGGGCAGGCGGACAGTTGGTCGAGCTGAGGCATGGTCACACCCACGTCCGGGGGCGGAAGCGGTTGGCGCGTTCCACCAGTTCGATCCTCTCGGTTCCGGTCTGCGCGTGCCGGGCGAGCAGCCGGTAGGAGCGCTCCAGGCCGAAGCGCAGCCCCTCCTCCGTCAGCGGACTGTCCGGCAGCCGCACCCCGGCACCGGGGGGCTTCCCCGGCGCACCCGCGGGCGCGGGCCCCGGGGCCGGCCCCCGCGAGGGAACAGCCTGGCACAACCGCCAGTCGAGCGCGCAGCCGAGTACCTCGCAGGTCAGCTCGTGGCCGCGTCCCGCGTCCAGTCCCAGCCGCCGCCGCTCCTCCACCTGGCGTGCCGCGGCGCGCAGGTCGTCCAGCAGGGGTTCGTACGGGGAGCGCCCGCGCAGCCGGGAGGTGGAACCGGAGGAGGTGGAACCGGAGAGGGTGGAGGAGGTGGAGCCGGAGGAGGAGGCGCGGGCGGAGGGGCTCGGTTCCGTGGGTCCCGCGCTCCGCTCGGTTCCGGTCCCGGAGCCCGCGGGTCCAGTCCTGGAGCCCGCAGGGCCGGAGCCCGCGGATCCCGTGCCGGGGCCCGTCGGGGCGGCGGTGCCGTAGGAGTGGCCGGTGCGGGGCGGGCCGGTCCTCCCGGTCGGTGCCGGGCCCAGGTCGCCGCCGGGCGCCACGACGGGGGCGAGCCCGCGCACGCCGCAGTACAGCTCGCCGCCGCCCCTATCCTCATCCTCGTAGACGCCCTCGCACCGGGGCCGCTGGCACGGTCTGTCCGGCGCGACGGCCGGCTGTCCGTTCACTCCGCCCCCATGTTCATCGCTCCGCCCGCGGCGCCCCGGGCCTCCTCCCGCAGCTGCGCCAGCGCCTCCTGCGCCGCCCGCTGGTAGCGCAACACGGCGTCCTCGGCGGCGCGCAGGTCGCAGGGCGCGCTCCAGAGCATGCGCCGCGCGATGTCGTAGCGCTCGATGAGGATGCGGTCCTCGGCCAGGCCGTTCTGTGCCACCTTCGCCTTGTACGCGTCCAGGCGCCCGCGCAGTTCCGCCCGGACGGCGAGCGGCGCGGTGACGGCCGACAGCTGGGCGCGGGCCCGCTGCAACTCCTCCTCGGCGCGCTCCTCCAGGCTCTCCAGCAGCGGGGAGAGCCGGTGCCACTGCGCCCGCCTGCGGTACTCGGCGGCCGTGGAGAGCTGCTCCTGGAGGACGGTGGGCGGCCCGCTGACGGCGGGCACCTCCGAGGCGGCGATCTTCGCGAGGACCTCGCCGCGCGCCGTACGGGCCTCGGCCAGGGTGCGGTCCGCGCGGGAGAGGACGTCCCGCAGCCGCATCAGCCGCTGTTCGGCGTCCTGCCTCACGGCGAGCACGGCGTCGATCTCGCGGCGCACGTCCTCCAGGGCGCGGGCCGCGGCGTCGTAGCGGGCGGTGTCGGGCCGGCCGTCGCCCGGCGCCCCGCTGCCCGGGGTGGAGATCCAGAAGGCGAGCGGGTCGCACACCACCTCCTCGCGCAGGGAGGCGAGTTCGGCCGTGGTGCGCTCCAGGTCGTCGGCGGCCGGGTGCTCGCCGGGGCGCACGCCGACCGAGTACGCCAGGGAGCGCACCCTCCCCAGTTCGGCGGCCAGCAGGTCGATGCGGGCGGGCAGCGCCGACCACACCGAGTCGGCGGCGGCCACCACGTCGAGGGCCTGCGCGTACCACTCGTTCATCCGCGCGACGAGCCGGCCGAGCGTCATCTCCTCCGCCAGCCGGGGCGCCTCGCCCTGGTCGGCCCCCGAGGTGCCGGGCAGGGCCCCGCCGGGGACGGTGAGGGTGCCGCGCAGCAGGCGGGTCAGCTCGGCCAGGTCCTCGCGGCTGGGCCAGCGGCGGCGGGCCCGCAGCTCGCGGGCCCGCTCCAGGGTGCGCGAGTAGATCTCGAACCCGTTCCACAGCGAGGTGAGGGCCGCCTCGGCCCGTGTCCAGCGGTGCGCGGTCGTCCCGGCGAGCCGCGCGCCCTCCAACAGCCTGCGCCCGGCGTGGTCCTGGAGCGCCAGCAGCGAGGTCTCGACGGCCTCGTGCTCGGCCTCCAGGCGTTCCAGAGCGCGGTCGGCCTCCTCCCGGCTCATCACCTCTCCGGCGGGTCCGGCGGGCCCCATCGATCACCTCGCTGTTCGACTCGTACGGTGCGGGTTTCGGGTTTCGGGTTTCGGGTTTCGGGTTTCGGGTTTCGGGTTACAGCTTGCGGGTTACGGCGTGTCCGCGCGGGCCGGGTGCGCACCGGTCCCCCGGCCACGCGGGACCGGCCCCGGCTCGGCCACGGTAGGCGGCTCGGGCGGTGCGGGCTTCTTCCCTTCCGTACCCACCATGTCCTCGGCGAGCCGGCGCTCGTAGGAAGACTTCCACCCGTCCTCGCGGAAGTCCTCCAGCACCTTGTTGACCCGGTGGACGAGATCCTCGTCGCCGAGGTTCAGCGCGACCCCGTACGGCTCCACCGTCCGCGGGGTGCCGACGAGTTCGACGGAGGGGTCCTGCGCCGCCGGCCCGGCGGCCGGCGCGCTGTCGGTCACCGTGGCGTCGGCCTCGCCGAGCTGGAACCGCACCAGGCAGTCGAGCTGGTTGGGCACCACGACCGGCTTCGCGCCCAGGGCCGCGTACGGGGCCGGTCCCCTCATCTTCTCCACCGTCGAACCGGAGGCGTGGCACACGCGTTTGCCGCGCGTCCCGGAGCCGAAGCCCTTGACGCGGGCCCGTTTCCTGGGGACCAGCAGGTGCTGGCCGGCCTCGAAGCAGGCGGCGGAGAACGCCACTTCGCCGAGCCGGTCGCAGGCGATCGTCATGGTGCGCACCACCATGTCCACCTCGCCCTTCTCGACGGCGGCGCTGCGCCGGACGGTCGGGGTGGTCCGGTAGGTGATCTCGTCGAGGCCGTCCCCGGTCGCCGTCGTCGTCCTCGGCCCGAGCCGCCCGGTGCCGCACCTGCCAGGTCCCGACGGCCTCCTGCGCGACCTCCACCGCGGCGCGTCCGGCCCGGTCGGCGAGGCCGTGCGCGTCCTCCAGCAGCCCGCTGCCCGCCCTGCCCCTCTCCCCGTTGCCGGCCACGGCGCCCATCCGCGCGCGGCCGACGCCGCCGGAGCGCACCGTGTCCCCGACCGGCGAGACCGGGGCGGACGAGGCGGCCGGGACGGCCAGGACGGCCGGGGCGGATGACGCCGGGGCGGGCGAGGCGGACGGCGGGTCCGGCGCGGACCCGTCCGCGCCGGACGGCCGCGGGGACGGCTGCGCCGCCGGCGGCGTGGTCGGCGGCTGCGTCACGGCTGAACCCTCCCCCTGATCGCGGACGGACACGCTGCCGGCGCGCTGCTGTGCTCCCTCCCGTGCGGATCCGGTGGCGGTCCCTGGGCCAGCAGTATGGCTCCGGCGGGCGGCCGCCACAGCGGGTTGCGTGGGATCTTCTTCGTATTGCTACCGAACATTCCGCCCCGTCCGGACCCGTGTTCTGGTCACCACGCCCCGTGGACGGCCGGCGGTTCCCTGCCGAGGGCCGGGCGGGGCGGTCGGGGGGGGAATGGGTCGGGGGCGGGACGGTGCGGCTCCGGGTCCGGTCGGGTCCGGTCGGGTCCGGTCGGGTCCGGTCGTAGGGGGAGCCGGAAGGGTCGTAGGTCGCGGGGCCTCGTCCGGGGTGTCTGCCACCATGGACGGGTGATGGAGATTGGGCACGGCAGCGTCCCGACGGGGACCTTTTACGAGCAGGTCGGCGGCGAGGAGACGTTCCGGCGGCTGGTGCACCGCTTCTACCAGGGGGTCGCCGAGGACCCCCTGCTGCGGCCGATGTACCCGGAGGAGGACCTGGGCCCCGCGGAGGACCGGCTGGCGCTCTTCCTGATGCAGTACTGGGGCGGCCCCCGTACCTACAGCGACCAGCGCGGACACCCCCGGCTGCGGATGCGGCACGCGCCCTTCAAGGTGGACCGCGCCGCCCACGACGCGTGGCTGCGGCACATGCGGGAGGCAGTGGACAGCCTGGAGCTGCCCGCGCACCTGGAGACCCAGCTGTGGGACTACCTCGTTTACGCGGCCGGGTCCATGGTCAACTCCGCGGACTGAGCCGACCGCCGGCCCCCCGGCCCTCCGCGCGCACCACCCCGCACCCGGGCGGCACGTGTGACACAGCCGTCACGGGCGTCACAGGCGTCAACGGCGGACGCACGCCGGAACGCACGCCCGTGCGGAGGGGGACAGGAGGCGGCGGGGCTTGACCGGGTTGGTCGCGGCGCGGGCGCGGGCGCACTGACTGCTCCTCGGGGCCGCCGGGGCCCGCGGGCCTCGTTCACCGGCCCCGCTTGCCCCGGCTCGCCGTCCGCCCGGACCGGCTGGCCAACCGCCGAACCCGGGCCGGCCAACCGCCGAACCGGGACCGGCCAACCGTCCGGCCCCGACGTGCCGCCTGAGGATCACGCCAGGGGCGGCCACCGTGCAGCCGCCATGCCCAGGTGGCCGTCACACCGGGGTGGCCATCAGGCGGACGTCACACCAAGGCGGCCATCGGGGGCGACGTCACACCGGGGTGACACTCAGGCCGCCGGCCGGGCCGGTGCCCGCACCGGGCCGGCGGCGTACCACGACCGAGCCGTAGGCGGTGCGCAGCCGCAGCCAGGGGCCGGACGCCAGCAGGGCGGCCGGCTCCGCACCGCGCAGGAAACCCAGCGCGTGCGCCGCGTGCGCCGCGCGCAGCGGCAGTCCCGTGCGGCCCAGCGGCCGGGACCAGATCTCCTCCGCGAGCGCGTCCAGCGTCTGCCGGCCGCGCCGCTCGGGCGGCAGCTTCTCGGCCCGCTCGCGGAACTCTCCCACGGCGGCCGCCGCCACCGAGCCGACCGCGTCGACCGGCACCCGGGCGAACTCCCGCCAGCCGCCGCGCGGCGGCAGCACACCCGCCCAGGACGGGCCCGTGACCGCCTTGGGCACCCCGACGGACTCCCGCTCCTCCTCGACCCGCTCCAGCAGCTCGCCGGCGGCCACGGTGACATCCAGCTCGACCGGCTCCAGCAGCCTGCCGGTGCGTACCGCCAGCACCTCGAAGCGGGCCGGTTTGGCGAACACCCCGGCCACGCCGCCGCCCGCCTGGATCCGCACGGCGGCGTTCTTCTCCCAGCGCAGCAGCCGCTCCAGGAAGGCGGCCAGGCCCGCCGCCTCCCCGGGGTCGGCGAAGACCAGCCGGTCAGCCACGGTGGCTGTCATCGAAGTAGCCCTCCAGGAAGGAGCGCTCGGCCGGCGACAGCCGCCGGGGGTAGCCCTCCTTGATGTTGTACGGCACCACGACCGTCCGCGCCCGCACGAACGGACCGTCCCCGGGGGTGCCGGAGTCCGGGGACGTGATCTCGTACGCGAGAGTCATCGAGGCGGCCGTCAGCGTCTCCACCCACAGCTCCACGGTCACCGGGTCGGCCTGGTGCACCAGTTGCCGCAGGTAGTCGATCTCGTGCCGCGCCACGACGGTGCCGTCGGTGAACGCCTCCGGGTCCGCCGCACGCCGTGCCAGGGCCAGGAAGTCGATCCTGGCCTCCTCCAGGTAGCGGAGGTAGACGACGTTGTTGACGTGCCCGAAGGCGTCCATGTCCGACCAGCGCAGCGGGCACCGGTAGGAGTGCCGCACCTGCTCAGCTCCGGGTCAGCTTCTTGTGGGTGGCCCGGTGCGGACGCGCCGCGTCCGGCCCCAGCCGCTCGATCTTGTTCTTCTCGTACGACTCGAAGTTGCCCTCGAACCAGAACCACTTGCTGTCGCCCTCGTAGGCGAGGATGTGCGTGGCCACCCGGTCCAGGAACCAGCGGTCGTGGGAGACGACCACGGCGCAGCCGGGGAAGTCCAGCAGCGCGTTCTCCAGCGAGGAGAGCGTCTCCACGTCCAGGTCGTTGGTCGGCTCGTCGAGCAGCAGCAGGTTGCCGCCCTGCTTGAGGGTCAGCGCCAGGTTCAGCCGGTTGCGCTCACCGCCGGAGAGCACGCCCGCCGGCTTCTGCTGGTCCGGGCCCTTGAAACCGAACGCCGACACGTACGCGCGCGAAGGCATCTCGACCTGGCCGACGTTGATGTAGTCCAGCTCGTCGGAGACGACCGCCCACAGCGTCTTGTCCGGGTCGATGTTGGCGCGGGTCTGGTCGACGTAGGAGATCTTCACCGTCTCGCCGACCTTGATGGAGCCCGAGTCCGGCTGCTCCAGCCCCTGGAGCATCTTGAACAGCGTGGTCTTGCCCGCGCCGTTGGGGCCGATGACGCCGACGATGCCGTTGCGCGGCAGCGAGAACGACAGGTCCTCGATGAGCACCTTCTCGCCGAACGCCTTGCCGAGGTTCTCCACCTCGACGACGACGTTGCCCAGGCGCGGCCCCGGCGGGATCTGGATCTCCTCGAAGTCCAGCTTCCGGGTCTTCTCCGCCTCGGCGGCCATCTCCTCGTAACGGGTCAGACGCGCCTTCGACTTGGCCTGCCGGCCCTTGGCGTTGGAGCGGACCCACTCCAGCTCGTCCTTGAGGCGCTTGGCCCGCTTGGCGTCCTTCTGGCCCTCGACCTTCAGGCGGGCCTGCTTCTTCTCCAGGTAGGTGGAGTAGTTGCCCTCGTAGCCGATGGCCCGGCCCCGGTCCAGCTCCAGGATCCAGCCGGCGACGTTGTCCAGGAAGTACCGGTCGTGGGTGATGGCCACCACGGTGCCCGGGTACTTGGCCAGGTGCTGCTCCAGCCACTGCACCGACTCGGCGTCCAGGTGGTTGGTGGGCTCGTCCAGCAGCAGCAGGTCCGGCTGCTCCAGCAGCAGCTTGCACAGCGCCACCCGGCGCTTCTCGCCACCGGAGAGGTTGGTGACCGGCCAGTCGCCGGGCGGGCAGCCCAGCGCGTCCATGGCCTGCTCCAGCTGCGCGTCCAGGTCCCAGGCGCCCGCGTGGTCGAGCTGCTCCTGGAGCTTGCCCATCTCCTCCATCAGCTCGTCGGTGTACTCGGTCGCCATCTGCTCGGCGATCTCGTTGAACCGGTCGAGCTTCTGCTTCGTCTCCGCGACGCCGTCCTGGACGTTCTCCAGCACCGTCTTCGACTCGTCCAGCGGCGGCTCCTGGAGGAGGATGCCCACGCTGTAGCCGGGCGAGAGCATGGCGTCACCGTTGGAGGGCTGCTCCAGACCCGCCATGATCTTGAGCACGGTGGACTTGCCCGCGCCGTTGGGGCCCACGACACCGATCTTCGCGCCGGGCAGGAAGCTCAAGGTGACGTCGTCGAGGATCACCTTGTCGCCGTGCGCCTTGCGCGCCTTGCGCATGGTGTAGATGTACTCAGCCAAGAGGAACCGTCCGGCAATCTGTAGGTAGTCGTGCGCGGTCCGACCGCGCGGGTCGTCATGCGGCAGCGCGCCGCGCTGCTCCCGGGTGCGTGAGCTGCGGCCGTGCCACGTCAGGCATACGCACCCCATCTTGCCGCACCGGCCCCCCACCCCGGAAACGGGTTCCGCCCGCGACCGGCGCCCGGACCGGCGCGACCGGCATGAGGGTGCCGGGGGCACGGGGCGCCGAGGGTATGGGCCGCCGAGGGCATGGCGGCACCGAGGGTAAGGGCCGCGAGGGCATGGCGGCGTCGAGGGTAAGGGGCGCCGAGGGTAAGGCGGCACCGAGGACAGTGGGGCGGCAAGCACATCGGGGCGCCAGTGCATCGGCGGCCCCCGGGGCACCGTCGCCAGCCGAACCGACCAGTCGGTCGGTCACGACATCCCCCTCCCCGCACCCCGACGCCCCGCACCTCCGACATCCCGTGGCCCGACTCCCCCTGGCCGTCGGCCCCCCATGGCCGTCGGCCCCGCACCCGCACCCGCGCGTCTCCAGACTCCCGGGACCCACGGGACCCACGGGTCTCACGGGACCCGTGGGACCCATGAGTCCCACGGGCCGGGCCCGTCACGAACGGCGGCGCAGGATGCGGAGAGTGGTGACGCCGACGGCGAGGAGACCGATGGCCAGAGCCGTGAGCAGCCGGGTGTCGGTGCCACCCGTCTCGGCCAGGTCGCCGTCCCCCACCACGGCCCCGCTCCCGCCGACGGTCGCGGGACGCTCGGCCGTCGCGGGCGCGCTCTGCGTGCTGATACCGCCCATGGCGGCCGAGGTCGTGCAGTCGAGGACGCCGCTGAAGGTCTTCTCGTACCCGTGCGGGCCGCGCACGGGGATGCGGTAGGGCTGGTCCTCCTCCACCGGGACCGTCACCGTCCCCGTCTCCCCCTGCCCGATCCTCTCGCGCTGCTTGCCGACGCGCAGCGGAAAGGCGGCGTCGCCGCTGTTGACGACGGTGATGTCCACACCGTGCCCGGCGCAGTTCTCCCGGGAGACCGTCGCGGGCACCGGGCCGCGCTCGGCCCAGTTGACGGCGGCGGTCGCCGAGACCGCTGACTGGCTGGACCCGGCCAGTACCTGGCTCTGGCTCCTGCCCCGCTCCCCCGCCCCGGTGAGGACCCGGCCCACCGGAACCTTCGTGGCGGCCTGGGCGGCGAGGGAGGCGGTCCCCGGGTCCGCGTCCTCGGGGAGCGAGAAGTACAGCTTCGTACCGTTCTTGGCCGAACGGACGGGCTTGCCGCCCTTGTCGACGATCCGCACCCCGGCGGACGCGGCGCGCGGGCCGGGCACCACACTCACGGTGGCGGCGTTCGTCCGGACGGTCACCGGCCCGGTGCGCTCACCGCTGCGGCCGGACACCTCCGCACGGTCGAAGGTGAGAGACGGACCGGGCTCGCGCAACGGGCGGGCCTTCTTGACGAGGTAGGAAGCCAGCTTCTGGGCGGCGGGGTCGGAGGCGGTGATGACGGGGCGCTTCCGGGGGGCCTCCCCCCTCCCCCCTCCCCCCTCAGCCCCCCGTGCCCCGTTCTCGGCGAACCGCCAGATGGCGACCTGCGTGCCCGCGGCTGCCGTGCTCGGCGTGAGCCGCTTGGCACCCGCCGCCTTCGCCAGCGCGTCGAGGTCGTTCCTGCGCGGATAGGAGTGCTCGACTATCCAGCGGATCCTGCCCGCGTTGCGATTGCCGGCCAGGGGCGAGGACTTCCACTCCCCTTCCGTGTAACGCGTCTGGTCCTGGGCGGGGTTGAGCGCGTCGACCCCGTAGGTCTGCAGCGTGCCGCCGCCCTCGACCGCCATCTCGAAGAGGCCGGCGCTGACCTCCTGCCGCTCGCCGTCCGCCTCGATGACCGCCCGGTCATAGGTGGTCAGCCCGTTCAGCGTGGCTATCGCCCCGCTCCGCTGCTCGGGCATCCCGCCGGCGAGCGCGCTCCCGGCGCCGGGCGCACCCGTCGAGGCCCGCGCCGCCGCCGGTGGTGCGCTCGTCACCACACCCGCCGCGCACAGCCCGGTGGCCGCAGCGGCGCATGCGAGGCGGCGGGCTGCCCGCGCCCGTACAGAAGTCATGGTCTTCCCCTCTTGGCAGAGCGCGCGCGGGCCCGCGTCACCCGCGCGCCGACGCCTGCCGCAAAGCTCGTACCCCCCGGTCAGTACGCGTGGGATCGTAAGAAGATCGACACGGCGTAATCCCCCTGATTCACCGGGGGCACACATTCCGACTCGCAATCGTTATCAGCGAATCCGGCGGACCGGGACGATCACGACGCCCACCCACGACCTCGGTCTCTTCCGGAACAGCCCCTGGGGCCTCCCCCGGAACAGCCCCTGGCACCAACCCCGTTCCTCACCCCAGATCCCACCACCCACGGGACCCGCCCCTCCCCGGCACCTGTCACCGTCCGCGCCGGGCTCCGACCACCGAACGCCAGCCGCCGGCCACCGATCTGGAGGCGGCCACCGGCCCGCACACCGCGACGGGCCCTCTCACGGCGTGAACGCGCGACCGCCACCAGCCACCAGCGAGGGCCCTACCTACCCCCGTGCGCCACCGACACCGACACTCCCCTCCGGCACGGCTCCTGGCACCAGTGCCTCCCCGGTCTCCCGCGTCTCCCCGCCCCCGTGCGTCTCGCTCTCCACCTCTGTCTCGGGCTGCGCGCCCGTCGCCGTTACCGTCCCCGCCAGCGTCCCCATTCCCGGTGCGGCACCCGGTTCATCCGCTGCGCCGCCGAAGCCGGACGGGCCGAACGGCGCGGGGGCCGTCGCGTCCTCCGGCGGCCAGGTGGGCGCGGGCCCGCGCGTCAGCTCCGGGTGGGCGCGGGAGCCCCGGACGAACGCCGATGTGCCGCGCGAGAGGTCGTGGCCCACCGTGGAGGCCATCAGATCCGCCGTCAGATAGCGCCGGCCCTCGCGTTCCTCCTCCACGATCCGCAACTGTCCCCGGACGACGACCGGTTCGCCGCAGCTCACCGACGAGGCGACGTTGCCGGCCAGGGTGCGCCACGCCCAGACCGTGTAGAAGCTGGTGGAGACGTCCGTCCAGCGCTCCGCCCGTTTGTCGAACCGCCGCACCGTGCTGGCGAGCCGGAACCTGGCGACTGGCACTCCGGACGTTGAGATCCAGTGCTCCACCTTGGTGGCGACGTTGCCGATCACCGTCACCTGAGTCTCGTTCACGCGAACCCCCCGTGCTGCCTCGTCCTGCGCACTGCCCCGCCGGTGCGGCTGAACGCCACCGCGGACCGCGGGTCGTGCGGTTTCCCGTACTTCCTGAATCCAGGATCGGGGCGCGGGCGAGGTCATGGGGAAATGGATGCGGATCTGTGGATTACTCGGTGGTTGTGCACAAGTCGGTCACCGGAGTGGGTGACGGCTCGCTCGCCGCGCCCGGTACACGGCCCGTCGAGCGCAGCGGGCCCGTCCTGCGCTCCTCCGGCGACGCTTCGGGCCACGGCTCGCCGACACCGCCGTCGGACAGCCTGCCGTCGGAGAGTCCGCCGCCAGACAGTCCGCCATCGGACAGCCCGTCGGCCGGCCCGCCCCAACGGCCGGTCGCGCCACCGGCCGGGCCGCTGGTCGAGGGGCCATGCGGGGCATCGTTCGGACCGCCGTACGGGCCTCCGTACGGGCCTCCGTACGAACCGCCGTAGGGGCCGCCGACCGAGGTGCCGGTCGAAGTTCCGGTCGAAGTTCCGGTCGAAGTTCCTGTCGAGCCGGTGAGGTCGGCCGGGTCCGCCGACCCGGCCACATCCCTCGCACCCAACCCACCGGAAGCACCCGCCACAACCGCCGCATCCGTCACACCCGGCAGGCCGGCCAGGCCCGGCATGTCGGCCAGGCCCGCCATATCGGTGCAAGGCACGGCGCCGACACCGCCGGACGCGACAGCGAACTGCTCCCGCACCTCGCGGTACCGCAGCAGCTCGGCCGCCACCGGCTCCAGCACCCGGGTCCTGCCGCAGTGGGCCGCCAGCTGCCTCAGCCGGCGTTCCGCTTCCAGCCCGTACGTCTTCGCCGGGCCGCGCGCCGCCTTGCGGCAGCCCCAGGCCAGCAGGGGACCGGCGAAGGTGGCCGCCACCGCCAGGGCGCCCGGCAGGAGCGTGGCCGAGGAGACGCCGCCGACCAGTACCACGGTCACCAGCGCCCAGACGACGCCCGCCGCCTGGAGTCCGAGGAGCAGCCACTGCCCCGCGAGGGCGGCGGTGTGCCAGGGCGGGCGCGGCACCCGTACCGTACGCTCCCCGCGCACGCCGGAGCCCTGCGCGCCGTCCGAGCCCCCCGGACCACCCGCACCCCCAAAGCAGCCCGAACCCTCCCGCCCGTCCGCTGCGGCACCGGCCCGCACGGCAACAGCGCCAGAAGCGGCCGGAGCGGCAGAAGCACCAGGTACACCAGATGCACCAGCTGCACCAGAGCCGGTGGCGACAGAGGACGCAGCGTCGGCATCGGCCGATGAAGGCTCAAAGGCCGAGGAAGGCTCGGGCGCAGGCGAAGCAGAGGCAGAAGCAGAGGGAGAGGCAGATGGGGTGGAGGAAGGGGAGGAGGGGAGGGACGAGGCCGGACGTAGCCCCTCCGCCTCACGGGCGCAGCTCTCCATGACCTCGTCCAGCAGCTCCGGCAGTCCCGCGGCACCGCGCCGCGCGGATTCCCGCACGGTGCGTGCCCACGCGCCGGGCAGCCCGCTCGCGGCGGCGTCGGCCAGCTCCCGTACGGCCTGCGCCACCAGGGGGCGGGCGGCGCGCGGCTGCTGGAGGGAGTCCCGGACGGCCGGACGCCGTGCGGGGCGCCCGACACCGGCTGCCTCGTAGGGGTCCTCTCCGAGGGTTCCGAGGGCCCCGAGGTCGTCCGCCGCCCCGGGGCCGTCCGCCTCGCGTGACGGAACGCGCGACGGGGCGCCGGACGGGTCAGGGGACGGGTCGTCGCGGTCGTTGCCCGGACGGGAGACGTACCAGCGCAGGGCGCGCACCCAGGGGGTGCCGGAGGCGTGTTCGGCCTGCCGCAGCCATGCGCGTTCGGCCGCCTGCCCGGCTGCCGCGGCGCCGACGGCGACGGCGAGCCGGTCCTCGAAATCCTCCCGGGCACGCTCCGTCAGCCCGATCGGCCCGCCGCCCCCCGGACCGGGACCGGGATCGGCGTAGACGGGGCGCAGCCGTTCCATGGCGCTGTCGAGGTCGGCGCTCAGCCGCAGCACGGCGGCGCGCTGCTGCGCGACGAACTCGCCCAGCTCCTCGCGCAGCACGCCGATGCCCTCGTGGGTGAGCGCGGACGCGGACAGGACGACGGCGCCGGGTTCCCCGTGCTCGCCGAGTGCCATGCCGTCCTCGTCCAGCAGCCGGCGCAGGTCGTGGAGGACCGCGTCGACGGCATCGCGGGTGAGGCGGTCGGTCTGGTTGAGCACGACGAAGGTGACCTCGGCGTGCCCGGCGAGCCGGCGCAGGTAGTCCTCGTGCAGCACGGCGTCCGCGTACTTCTCCGGGTCGACGACCCACACCACCGCGTCCACCAGCTCCAGCAGCCGGTCCACCTGCTCGCGGTGGCCGGGCGCGACCGAGTCGAGGTCGGGCAGGTCGACGAGGACCAGTCCGCGCAGTTCGCTGTCGCGGGTGCGGTGCCGGGCGTGCTGCGCGATCCCGAGCCTGTCGAGCAGGCCGTCGGGGCCGCTGTCGCCCTCCCGTCCCGCCTCCCAGGTGCAGGCGACCGGCGCCGCGGTGGTGGGGCGGCGCATGCCGACCTCGGAGAGGCGTGCGCCCGCCAGCGCGTTGAACAGGGAGGATTTTCCGCTGCCCGTCGCGCCCGCCACCGCGACCGTCGTGTAGGCGCGGGGCAGTCCCCTGCGGGCCGCCGCCTCGTCCAGCACCCGCCCCGCCTCGGCGAGCACGTCGGCGGGGAGCCGGGTACGGGAGAGCCCCACGAGTTCGCGGAGCGCCCCGAGCCGCTGCCGCAGCACGTGCTCCTCGACGTCGTGGCGGTTGTCGTGGCGGTTGTTCTGCCGGTGGTCACGGCGGGACTCCCGAGGAGGCTCGGGGCGCGACTCGTGGCGGGGCTCAGGATGGGGCTCACGTCCGGGCTCGGAGTGGGGCTCGTGCCTGACGTCGCGGTGGGGCTCGTGACGGGAGACGGAGTGGGGCTCGGAGTGGGGCTCGGGGTGGGGCTCGTGACGGGAGACGGAGTGGGGCTCGTGACGGGGCTCGGGGTGGCTGTCCCGGCCGGGATCCCGCCTCGGCTCCGGGCCCGCCTCCTGGCGTGCGCCCGGGTGGACGTCCCACCGGGTGTCGGCGTCGGCGTGCCGCACGTGGTGCGGGGCCTCGCGGGGCGTCTCATGAGGGGTCTCGTGGGGGATCTCGCGAGGGAGCTCGCGTGGGGCTTCTCGCGGTGCGTCGGAGCGGGTCGGGTCCGGCACGGCCTCCGCGAACGGGGGCTCCGGCCAGGCACCGCTGCGCCAGGGCGGAACGAGACCGGGAACAGGCTGTTCCACGCCCCGACGCGGGCTCTCGTCCCCCGGGGCCGGGGTGTGACCGCCATGACCGCGGGGCGCGGGCGTGCGACCACCGGCCGGGGCATCGCCCCGGGATTCGGGAGCGCACTCCCCTCCGTCGCCGGATTCGGACTGGTGGCCGCGTTCGACGCGGGCCCGGCGCGCGATGACACCGTCGTCCCAGACCAGCTCGGACTCACCCGCGCTCGCACCCGCACCCGCACCCGCGTGCGCGGGCTCCGGCTCTGCCCGGCACTCCGCCCCGTGCGGCGCCCCGTGCGGGTGTCCGTGTGCGGGCGCGGGCGCGGGAGCCGGCTCGCGTGTGGGTTCGGGCACGAGTTCGGGTTCGGGTCCGCGAGCGCGCACGGGCTCGGGCGGGTGTACGGGTCCGGGCGCGTATACGGGCTCGCGTGCGGGAGCGGGCTCGGGCGGGCGTACCTGCTCACGTGTGGACTCAGGGGCCCGTACGGCTTCGCGAGCCTGCTCGTACTCGCGTACGGGCTCGGACGCGGGTACGGGTTCACGGACCGGCTCGTACCCGCGTACGGGCTCACGCGCGGGCTCACGCGGGGGCTCGGGTGCCTGGACGGGCCTGCGCGGGGGCTCGGGGGCGTGGGCCGGCCGGGGCGGCGCGGCGTCGGGCTCGCGCCTGAACTCGGGTACGGCTCCCTGCCAGGGTGCCTGTCCCGGCATCGGCTCCGGGGCCGGTTCCGGTTCGGTCTGCTGGTGGGGTACGTGCGGAGCCCGCTGCGGGGGCGTCCCCGCAGTGTCGGGACCAGGGTCGGGGACGGCGTCCTCGGCCGGCCCTGGAGCGGCCGTCCCCGGAGCGACCGTCTCCGGAGCCGCGGTTTTGGCAGCGGCCGTTTCCGGAGCGGCTTCCTCCGTGACGTCCTTGCCGGACGCGGACCGCTCCGCGACGCCGGTCTCCTCGCCCGCGTCCAGGCTCAGTTCGAGCTGGCCGTCGACCGGGCCGCTGAGGGCGGTGACGCTCGGATCGCTCCAGCCGCCCCAGTCCGACCGCCCGTTCCGGTCCGACCGGTCGCCGTACCCGCCCCGAACACTCCTGTCCGACCGGTCGGTACGGTCACCACGACCGTCCCGGCGCGCGTCACGCTCCCGCCCCGGAGCCGCCCCCTCTTCCCGACCCCAGCCCTGGTCACGCCCCCCGCTCCGCCCTCGGTCGAGGTCCAGGTCCAGGTCCCGCTCACGGTCCCAGCTCTGCCCCCGCTCACGGCCCCGATCCCGGTCCCGGCAGGGGTCCCAGCGCTGCTCACGCTCCCGGTCAAGGCCCCGGTCCCCCTCCCGGCTACCGCCCCGATCCGGGCCCCAGCGCCCGTCGTGGTCGTACGAACCGTGCCGGTCATACGGACCGTACCTGTCGTGCGAACCGTGCCGGTCGTACGAACCGTCGCGGCCATACGAACCGCTCCGGTCACCCGGTCCGGGACGGTCGCCCGGACCGTTACGGCCGTGTCCCTCGTCCCGGCCGTGTCCCTCGTCCCGGCCGTGTCCCTCGTTCCGGTGTTCGGGCATCTCGCCCGCTCCGCCGGCGGTGGCATCGGTGGTGGACGTCACTGCGGTCACCTCTCCCTGTGCGCGCTCTGCAGGCCGCGCATGCCGTCGTGCAGGCCGAGCGGGGTCCGCTTCGGCGGGAACTCGTGTGCGGTCGCGTCCGTTCTGTTCCGTTGCAGCCTGTGCAGGACGGACTTGTGCAGGACGGAGAACGCGGCGATCAGTTCCATCTGGGGTTCGGGGCCGGTGTTGACCTCGTCCAGCGGCGCCAGGCGCAGATCGCGTTCGCCGTGGAGGACGCGGGCGACGCAGTCGTCCAGCAGCTCCGCGCACTGTTCGCGCAACTCGTGGGCGCTCTCCTCGCCGAGCAGCTCGGCGAGGGCGTCGTCGGCGCCGGCGACGCGCCGGCCGCCCAGGAGCGAGGCGGCGAGGAGTCCGGCCACGCGTTCGGTGTCGCCGTCGCCCGCGGCGCGGCCGGCGGCGCGTGTCTCCTCGTCGGCGAGTTCCTCGACGCACCGCCGCCAGCGGCGCACCATCACGCCGATGCGGCCTTCCGCCTCGCCGCGTTCGGACTCGCCGCCGGTGCCGGGCGGGGCGCAGCGTTCGAGTTCGGGGGTGGCGCGGCGCAGCTCGGCGACGCGTTCGTCGGCGGCGGCGACCGCGCCGGACAGCAGGGCCGCCAGCCCGTCGGCGAAGGCGTCGAACAGTTCGTCGCCGTCGCTGTCGTCGGGGAAGCAGCGCCAGTGTTCGGCCGCGTCCCCGGCCAGCAGCTCGCCGTCGGCGATGCGGGTCCGCAGCCGCCGCCCGGCGCTCGCGTACGCGCTTTCGATGTGCTGGGTGAGGCGCATGGCCGCCGCGTACTGGGCGGCGGAGGCGCCGGCGAGGGCGGTGATGCGGGGGCGCAGCGAGGCGAGGGTGCCGGCGGCGGTGCGGTCGGCCGCGGACCGGCGGGTCTGGGGGTCGGCGGCGCAGGTCTCCAGCCAGTCGCGCAGGCCGCTGACGGCGGAGACGGGCAGCAGCCCGGAGCCGCTCGCCGATTCGGGCAGTTCGGGGATGGTGAAGCGGGGGACGCCGCCGAGTCCCTCGCGCTCCAGCAGCAGCCCGTACTGCGCCGCGACCTCCGGGGCCACCTGGTGCGGTACGCGGTCGAGGACGGTGGCGAGGGTGACGTCGTACTCCCTGGCGCTGCGCAGCAGGTGCCAGGGCACGGCGTCGCCGTAGCGGGCCGCGGTGGTGACGAGGACCCAGATGTCGGCGGCGCAGATCAGTTCGGCGGCCAGTTCGCGGTTGTGGGCGACGAGGGAGTCGATGTCGGGTGCGTCGAGGAGCGCGAGGCCGGGCGGCAGGCCGCTGTCGGTCTCGATCCGCAGAGCGCGACGGGGCTCGTCCCGTTCGGCGTCCCACTCGGGCTCCCAGTCCTCCTCCCCGTCGGACAGCCGGTCCAGGCGCCGGCCGGCGGCCCGGTCCGGGTCCCAGCCACCGTCCCGGCCCCGGCCCCGGCCCCGGTCCCTGTCGCGGTCCCTGTCGCGGTCCCTGTCCCTGCCCGGTTCCCTGCCGAGGTCCCGGCCCAGATCCAGGTCCCGGCCGAGATCCAGGTCCCGGCCCAGGTCCCGGTTCCGGTCCCTGTCGCCGTCCCTGCCCGGGTCCCGGCCCCAGGCGTCGGGGCGGTCGGCCGCCAGGCGGTCGGTACGGTCACCCGCCGCCCGGTCACCGGCCGTCCGATCGGCCGCCGCGTGGTCGGCGGCGCGGCCGGCGGCACCCCCTCGGTCGGGGGCGGAGCCGGGCGCGTCCTGCCGCGGGACCCACACCCGCTCCAGGGTGGGCAGGACGCGGGAGCCGACGAACCAGGGACGGTCGTCGGGATGGCAGACCAGCACGGGGGTGCGGGTGGTGGGCCGCAGCACTCCGGCCTCGCTGACCCTCCGCCCCACCAGCGAGTTGACCAGCGTGGACTTGCCCGCGCCGGTGGAGCCGCCGATCACCGCGAGCAGCGGTGCCTCAGGGGTGCGCACGCGCGGGATGAGGTAGTCGTCGAGCTGGGCGAGCAGCTCGTCGCGGGAGCGCCGGGCACGCTCGGCACCCGGCAGGGGGAGGGGGAAGCGCGCGGCGGCGACCCGCTCGCGCAGTGCGGTGAGCGCCTCAAGCAGTTCGAGCCGTACGTCCAAGATCGCCACATGTGCAGAATGCCCAATTTTGCGGCACTTTTGAAGCCTATCCGCGACCCGTCCCGGGGAAAATAGGTGCTTTCGGGGAGTGAAGACCCTTTCGCCCCATTCACCCCCGATGGCCCACCTGCCACCCGGCCGCACCCATAACGACTGCGCAACACCCGCCCCGCGCGCCGCCAAAACCGCTGCGTGAATCGCACCAGCCTGCGATTATCGGGACCGCTTCACGGAACCTCCACATGGCGTCGCGGACGTGGAGCAAGCAGGACGAGCCGCACGGCCCCCTATCCTTGACCCCGCCGTGGTCACTCCGGGGGCGGCGAGCCCGCCCACCGCGACGGAGACGGGCCCCCGTAGCTCAGTGGATAGAGCAGGCGCCTTCTAAGCGCTTGGCCGCAGGTTCGAGTCCTGCCGGGGGCGCGCACGGCCCCTCACCTGCGAAGACGCGTGAGGGGCTCTTTCATGTCCGGATGCACATCGCTCCATGAGCAAGCGCCTTCCGCAGTCCGCGATCGTGGACACAGACAGACCCTGCGCCATGGCGACAACGCCCCCGGCCGGCGAATCCACATCCGAAACACGATGTAGCACCAGGTAGCACACCTTCGCTATCCTGGACGGCATGACAGCGCAGCCGGAGATCACTCAGCGCGATCTGCGCACTCGTTCCAAAGAGATCATGGACGCCGTCCAGGGAGGACAAGCGTTCACCGTCACCCGCGACGGACACCGTCTCGGCGAGCTGATCCCGCTTCGCCGCCGTCGCCGGTTCGTTCCCCGTGCCGAGTTCGCGGCCATGTCACGTACCGCCCCTGACATCTCGCCGGACGCCTTCCGCGACGACCAGGACGCCGCCGTCGAGCAGGAGTTGGACGACCCGTATGCCCGTTGAGCACGAGCAGGGGCTGCTCGATACCAACATCATGATCCTGCGCAAGTGGATCGACGCCGACGAGTTGCCCGCCGAGATGGCCATCAGCGCCATCACGCTCGCGGAACTCTCCGCGGGCCCCCACCAGGTACGCGGCAGCGACGAGCAGAACGACTACGACGAACACGCCGAGCGGGCCCGCCGCATGGACGTCCTGCAGCGCGCCGAGAACGAATTCGACCCGATCCCCTTCGACGTGGAGGCGGCCCGCATCTACGGCAGAATCTGCGCCGCCGTTGTCTCCGCAGGCCGCAAACCCCGTCGTCGCGTGGCCGACCTGATGATCGCCGCCACCGCAGCCGCCGAGGAACTCCCCCTCTTCACCACCAACCCCGACGACTTCAAGGGACTCGACGACGTGGTCACCATCGTGCCCGTAACCCGGCCCGAGATCCTGCACGACCGGTAGCACCGCACATGAGTGACCGCTCGGCCCATGACGACCGGGCAGTTCCCAGCCAATGAGCGCGTGAAGTGACAGCAAGCGCCTCGACGGATTTCGTTCGCGAACGGCCTGCAACGACGCAGGTGAGCACATCGCTCAGCCCCTGACACCTTCTAAGCGCTTGGCCGCAGGTTCGAGTCCTGCCGGGGGCGCACAAAACCTGGCAGGTCAGGCGTGACGATGCCCCCTGGGCCAGCGCCCGAGTGGACAGTCGGGCCGGGTCGGTGGCCGCGCCGGGCTCTTCGGTACCCCTGGTCTGTGCTCCCCACGCGCGCGGGGGTGGCCACTCGCCGACCCGGCCTCTCCCGCCTTTGGCCCTGTGCTCCCCACGCGCGCGGGGGTGGCCCCCGGCCGTCGAACCCACCCAGAGCATCGGGGGTCTGCTCCCGCGCGCGGGGATGGTCCACAGAGCGAACTGCTCTTCCGGTGCTCTCCGCGTACGCGGAGGCGGTCCGGGCCGGCCTGGTACACCGGCCCTGGGCCGGACCGTGGGCGTGTCCCGCAACCGTGTGGCTCCGCCCTGCGCCCGCGCCGAGGACGACGCCCACGCCGCCTACGGCAACGCCCGGTTTCTGGACGAACTGCCGGCGGACGAACTCCGCGCGACTGTCTGACCTCTGACGTTGGTGGCGTCCTGCCTGTCGTGTCCCGCCCCGGGCAGGACTCGTGGTCCGGCCCCTTCAGGATCTGGCGCGCTGACTCGAACTCCCCCTCCCGCCGGCACGGCCGAGTAGGCGTGACCGCTCTTCCCCGTTCGAGGAACGCACGTGCCCCCGCGGGCGCCACGCGGCCATCATGCGGAGGAGGCGGTGGCGGTATCTGCGCGGGAACGGTTGGCGCGAATCTCGCCGTGGTGGTCGGCCGCCCAACCGATCAGCTGTTTGACGATGCCGTGCAGGCCGCTGCCGAGCGGGGTGAGCGCGTACTCGACGCGCGGTGGCACCTCGGCGTAGGCGGTACGGCTGATCAACCCGTCCTCGGTGAGCCGGTGAAGGGTGTGGGTCAGCATGCGCTGGGAGATGCCCGGGATCTGGCGCTGCAAGTCCGTGTAGCGCATGGGGCCGCCCTCCAGAACGGCGATGATCAACATGCTCCATTTGTCGCCCACCCGGTCGAGCACCTGGCGGATGAAGTCCATGTGATCGACGGGGATGTTCGCGCACGGCCCGGCCGAAGCCGCCATCCCGATGCCCGCGCTCTCCTGCATAGCGCCCGTTCCTCTCCGTCGCGCACATCGATGTGCCTTTTGTACCGCCTTCCATACTGGCTCATAGTGGCGTTACGAACAAAGAGTAGGAATTGGAGGACCCCGGAGCATGGAAGAAGAGATCTGGTCTGAGATCGCCCACGCCTGGTGCGGTCTGGGCGGTCATCGGTGGGATCGGACCGTGGAGCGATTCGAGTACGGCGGCCCCGTGGAGGTGGTCCGCCACCCGTTCCGTCTCGGCAGTGGCCTCCCAGAGGACCGCACGCGCGGCGTCCGCGCATTCGTACTGGCCGAGCACGGCGTCACCCCTGGGCAAGGCCGGCCCACCGGATGTCGAAGGCACGGCCGCCGCCGAGGGCCTGGCCTGCTGCCCGGTCCTGGGCAACCGAGTCGCCAACACCGTCCTGGCCCACGCGTTGCCGGCTCACGCCTTGACCGAAGGTAAGAACGGTGAAGCCTGGAACAGGGTCTCCCGCACCTATTTCGGACAACACCGAGTCGATCTCCACGCTCGACGGCGTGCTCCGCTCGGCCGACGGCATGAGCCTGGACCGCGAGCAGACTCGCCAGGCGCTTGCCAACCGGGCGCTACCGCCGTCGGATACAGGAGAACCCACATCAGGCGCAGCGCCCCTGGGCGGCCGGTCCCTTTCACCGTCAGCGGCGGCCGGCACGCCCTCGCAGGAGCGCAGGACACCGACACCCTGCTCGGCGTCCTGCCCCAGGTCCGGGGCGAGACCCACCCGACCGTTCTCGATGCCGACGACGCGGCGATCTCCGGCCCGGACGGCCGCGTGAAGCCCGCCGACCACGCTTGATCCACCCGCCTGTTCCACACGCCAGCCGGACATCCGCTCTCCGCATGTCCCGGCGGTCACCACACGGAAGGGATCTCACTGTGCCCACTCTCGCCATCGTCGGCGCCGGCTTCCGCGTCGATCACCGCCTCCACGCCGACGGCGGCATGGTGCCCGAGGCCGCGTTCTTACGAGCCGAGGGGTCGGCCAACGACCACGACCTGGCCCTCATGCGGATCGAAGACCCAGCTGCCGCACAGCCCCCGGGCCACCGTCCGGGGCTCGCACACCTGGCGTGGGAGGTGGACACCCTGGCCGGGCTCCAGCAGATCCGCGGCAAGCTGCTGCGGGCAGGTGGGCTGACCCATGAGATCGACCACGGCACCACCAAGTCGCTGTACGCCAGCGACCCGGACGGACTGCAGTTCGAAGTGTGCTGGCTGGTGCCCGCCGACAGGACCGACGAGGTGACCCGCACGGCCTTCGCGCCGCTCGACCTGGACGCGGTCATCGCACAATTCGGCATCGACCTCCCAGGCGGGACCGGCATTTCCGCTCCGGCCCGCCACTGAACCAGCGATCGCTGTCACCCCCGGCGCGCCTCGCAGGGGGATCGGCTGAGTGACGGAAGAGAGCTAAGGACGACCGTGCAGTCCGAGGTAACGGCCACGGGAATTCAAGCGGCGAACTCCGGTCCGGTGAGCCCGCAGGCCCTGTCTCGTCGGCGGGAACGCGGGTGGGGCCGTTTTCATGGCGCCCGTCCGATGCACCGGCCCGCCGCGGCGGCGACCGCCTCGCGGCTCCGTACGACGGAGGGGCCCGCAGCCCCGCGCACGCACCCCGTGCCCCCGTACACGGATGCGCCCCGTGGGGCACCCGGTGCGGGTGTCCCACGGGGCGGTGGGTTTCAGTGGTGCGGGGTGGGGCTCAGCGGACGTCGACGCAGTCGCCGGTCGAGGTCACCGCCGGGGTGGTGGAGGTGCCGGCGAAGCTGTAGCGCCAGCAGGTGTCCTTGCCCGCCGTGCGGGTCGTCTTGACCACGCCGGCGGACGAACCGCTGCCGGAGGTGTAGGTCTTCAGCGTCGCGTAGCTGCCGCCGCTCGCCGGGCGGGACTGGAGCTTCACCGGCTGCTTGGTGTAGCCGGCGTACTTGGAGGTGTCCCAGTTGGCGCGGGTGAGCTTTCCGGTGATGGTGAGGGTCTTGCCCTTCTTCACCGGCTCGGGCGAGGCGTTCACGGTGAGCTTGGAGTAGCGCTTCATCGCGAAGGTCTTCGCGTTGTCCCGGTCGGTGAAGTCGCCGTCGTTGCCCACCGCGGTCATCGCCACCTTCCAGGTGCCCGCCGCGTCGTTGAACAGGTGCTGCCGCGGGTCGATCGTGTAGGTGAGCTTGCAGTTGGCGGTCGTGGCGGACGTCTCGGTGCAGACCGCCTGCTCCCCGTCCGGGAGGACGCCGGTGTCCACGTCCTCGAACGTGGGGCCGCCGTGCCACAGGATGGCGTTGGCGTACTCGACGCCGGAGTTGTCGGTGACCGTGAAGGTGACCGTCACGTGCTTGGTGTTGGTGGTGCCCAGCACCACGTCCTTGCCGCCGTTGACGACGATGTCGGAGACCGCCGTGTCGCCGGAGCCGTCGTCCGGCACGGCACGGGCGCCGAGGGACGGCGCGGCCTCGCGGTGGGCGGCGGTGGCCTTGCGCAGGTCGGCCTGGTGGGCGGCGCGGGCGGCCGACGCGGCGTCACCCGCGGGCGCGGGCTTCGACGGAGCGGCGACGGCCTGCACGGCCGGCAGCGCGAAAGCGGTCAGGGCCAGGGCGCCGCTCAGGGCGGCGGCAGTGGCACGCATACGCATGTGTTCCCCAGTGGAGAAGGGACCCCGTCGAGCCGGCTGCTCGTGGTGGGGCCCGAGTTTCGAAGGAGTCTGTTGACTCGGGGGAACAGATCTTCGAGAGGTCCGGAAGGTTGCACGGACGGACGGGGAAAGTGAAATCTTTACCGACAAGCGACGTTTTGCAGCCCCATCCCGGGATGCCTCCCCATCTCGGGAAGCATCCCCCTACCGGGATGCCTCCCCGTCCCGTCCTGGGATGCCTCCCCTCCCGGGGTGCTTCCCCTCCCGGGGTGCTCCCCCTCCCCACGGCCCGGGCGCGGGGCGTCCGTCCTTTCGTTCAGCCGACGTACCTGCGGGCCGTCGATGCCCGCTGGGCCTCTTCCAGGCAGGCGAGGCGTGCCTCCACCCCGGCGGGGACGGGACGGCGTTCGGCCAGGACCCAGGGGAGCCCGGCCAGGGCGCGGGTGAAGGCGCGGACACTGGCGGCGTCCCGGGGCACCGAGCGCGCCAGGTACCAGGTGCGGCGCAGCGCGGCGGGCAGCGGACGGCGCAGCCAGGTGTACCAGAGGGTGTTGCGCAGCCCGTCCACGCGGCGGCCCGTGGCGTCCCGTACCCGGGAGGGGGCGTGGTGGACGGTGAGCTGCTCGGCGAAGGCGAGCCACCAGCCGTCCACCGCCAGGTCGGTGGCCAGCAGTTCCTCCTCGCCGCCCAGCCACAGCCGCGGGTGGAAGCCGCCCGCGGCGCGGAACGCCGAGACCCGCAGGCAGGTCGCGGCGGCCAGGAACGAACCCAGCGCCGGGCCGGGCAGCCGGTCGGGGCCCGGCACCGGGGACGAGCGCAGCTCCTCGACCACCGGGTCCTCGACGCCCTCCGGCTCGACGACGATGCGCGCGACCACGCCCGCCAGCTCCGGGTACGCGTCGAGCCGGTCGGCGGCGCCGCGCAGGGCGCCGGGCGCCCACCACGAGTCGTCGTCGCAGAAGGCCACATACGGGGTCGTCACCTGGCGGACGGCGAGGTTGCGGCCGACCGCCCCGGTGTTCCGGCCCGGTTCCAGCAGCGTGACCGCGGGGTGCGCGGCGCGGACGGCCGCGGCGGTGCCGTCGCCGGACGCGTTGTCGACGACGATGACCCGGGGCCGCTCGGGGAGGCCGGCCAGCCGGCCGAGGGTGCGCAGCAGTTCGTCCCTGCGGTCGCGCGTGATGACGACGACCGTCACACGGGGGTCCGCCCCCGCTCCGTCCCCGACCCCCACGGACCGGGACCTCCGCGCTTCCCCCTCGCACCCCCCGCCCTCCTCCCGGGCAGCACCCGGCTCCCACGCCGGGGCCCCGCCCTGTCCCGGGGCCCCGCCCTGTCGTCCTCGGTCCCCGGCCTGTCGCCCTCGGTCCCCGGCCTGCCCTCGTCCTCGTGCCCCGGCCCTGCCCTGCCCTTGGGTCGCGCCCTGTCCTCGCGCCCCGCTTCGTCCTCGGGCTCCGTCCCCCGGTCCGGGTCCTCGGGCTCCGTCCCCCGGTCCGGGTCCTTGGGCTCCGTCCCCCGGTCCGGCCGGGGGACGGTCCGCGTGCGGTGTCATGCCGTGGCTCCCTTTACGGGGCGGGCGGGTTCCGTCGTGCGGGGCGGTTGGACGGCCTCCACCAGGGCGGCGGCCTCCTCCACGGCGGGCGGGAGGGGGCGGCGCAACCGGAGGGCTGCCGGGAGGCGGGGCAGCAGGCCCCGGGCGGCGCGGCGCGCCTGGGCGTCGCCTACCGCGTCCCCGCACAGGGACGCCGTACGCCGCAGCGCCAGCGGCAGCGGGCGCCGCAGCCAGGCGATCAGCAGTTCGTTGCGGCGGACGAGGGCCTCGCGGCCGGGGCGCGGCACGTCCGCCGGGGAGTGGCGGGCGACCACGTCGGGACAGTGGACGACCTCCCAGCCCGCGGCGGCCAGGTCGTAGGCGAGCAGGGTCTCCTCCGCGCCGAAGAACAGCAGCGGGTGGTAGCCGCCCACGTCCAGATACGCCTGCCGGCGGACGACGGCGGCGCAGCCGAGGAAGCCGAGGACCTTCCGGCTGCCGGGGACGGACCCCTCGCCCAGCGGGGAGGCGGCCAGTACGCCGTTGAGCGGGTCGGGGCGGCCGGACCGGCCGCGGGGCGGCGGTGGCTGCTCGGAGCGCTCGGGGCCGGTGGGACCCGCGGTCCCCGCGGGGGCCGCGACGGCATCGAGGGCGTCAAGGGTGTCGCGGCCCTCGGGGTCGCCGGACCGCCCCGGTTCGACCGTGATCCCCGCCGCCAGCAGCCCCATGGCGGGGTGGGCGGCCAGGATGTCGACCGCTCTGCCGAGTGAGCCCGGCTCCCACCAGGAGTCGTCGTCGCTGAAGGCCACATACGGGGTACGCAGGGCGCGTACGCCCGCGTTGCGCGCCAGCGCGCCCCGGTTGACCGGCATACGCAGCACGTCCACGCCGGGGAAGGCGCGCGTCACCATGTCCGCCGTCCCGTCCCTGGAGGCGTTGTCCACCACCATGATCCGGGGGTTCTCCGGGAGGGCCAGCAGCCGCTCCAACGTGCGGGCCAGGGTGTCGCGGCGGTCGCGGGTCGCGATGACGACGCCGAGCCGCTCACCGGCACCCCCACCGGGGCCGCCGCCTGTCTCCATGGCGCCTCGCTTCTCGGCTCGGATTCCCGACCTGCCTCCGGCCGGGTCGGATTCACGACGCGGCCCGTCGGCTCGGATCCCTGACCTGCCTCCGGCCGGGTCGGTCTCCCGCCGCGGCCCGTCGGCTCGGGTCCTCCGCGCGGCTCGTCGGATCGGTCTCCTGACGCGGCTCGGCCGGCTCGCTCTTCGACGTGGTCCGGCCGGTGACGTGGTCCGGCCGGGTGACGTGGTCCGGCCGGTTCAACTGGCCGACGTGGCTCGGTCGGCTCGGCTTCCCGACTCGGCTTCCGGCCCGACCTCCCGCGAGCCCCCGAAGGGACCGCAAGCCCCCGAAGGGACCGCCAGGGCACGCAGGGCCGGGCCGGCCGAAGACCGCAGGAAGCGGGACCTACAGGGGGCCCACGGGATCCGCGACGCTCCAGCAGGGGCCACAGGCCCCGAAGGGATCGCCAGGCCCGGCATCATCGGCGAGGACCGCAGGGTCCCGAAAGACGACTGCAGGAGACCGCAAGGGACCGCAAGGAGCCACGAGAGCCCGGAGAATCCGCAGGCCCCGCAAGGCCCGCGGGACCCACAAGGACCCGCAGGATCCGCGAGACCCACAAGACCCGCGGCCCACAAGATTCACAAGGCCCGCAGCCCACGGCCCAGAAGGTTCACCACACCACGAGACCCGCGAGCGAGGCCCACAAGACCCGCGAGGCCCCCTAGGCCCGCGAGCCCCACGAGACGCGCGAGGTCCACAAGACCCACGGGGACCCGCAGGTTGGTGCCGCGTCAGCCGCGGAACATCTCCTTCTCGACCTGGTCCGGGCCCTCGATGCGCTCGGTCTTCATGTGGGAGAGCTTGTCGACGACCTTGTCGCTCGCGTTGTTCTTCTTGGCGAGGTCGGTGAGGGTCTTGCGGTCGGTCGGATAGGAGGCTCCCTTGAGGGCCTGCTGGACCTCGATGGGGTTGACGTCGCTCATCGCGTCCTCCGCGTTGTGCTGGGGGAGGGACACCCGCATTCCCGGATGTCCCGTTCACCCTTCTTTGCCCTTCCTGCTCACTCCATGGTGGAAGCGGCCGGTGCGGGCCGCAACACAGCGGGCACGGACGCGGCCGAGGTCGCGGCGGAGCGGGGCCGCGGCAGCCGCACGGGGCGCCGCTGGAGCAGCTGGGCCAGCCCGGTGACCAGCACGATGGCCAGGCCGCCGGCGATCAGCCCGCCACGGGCGCCGCCGAACTCCATGAGGGCGCCCAGCAGCGGCGGGCCGACCAGGCCCCAGCCGGTGCTGGCGCTGCGCCACACGCCCAGGACCCGGCCGCGCATGTGGGCGGGCGGCTCGGTCTGGAGCACGGTCGTGCCCGCGGTGTCGGAGACCGACTCCACGACGGCCATGGGGGCCACCAGCAGGACGAGGAAGACCAGCGAGGGCGAGAACCCGGCGACGACCTGGAGCAGCGCACCGGCGGCGGCCAGCAGGGCGACGTGCCGCACGGACGGCTTGCGCAGGCAGCCGGCGAGCACGGCGCCGGCCATCCCGCCGACGGCCAGGACGGTGGAGACGGTGGAGAAGGAGCCGGCGCCGGCGGCCAGCGGGCCGGTCACCAGGACGGCCAGCGTCAGCTGGTAGTTGCGGCCGAAGATCGCGGAGATGCCGGTGATGGCGGCGAGGGCTACCAGGCGCGGGTTGCGCGCGAAGTAGACCAGGCCCTCACGGGTCCCTCCGAACCCGGCCTTTCCACTGAGCCCGGCCTTGCCGCCGAACCCGAACTTGCCGCCGAGCCCGAACTTGCCACCGGAACGGATCCCGGCCCCGGAACGGGCCTCAGCCCCGGAACGGACCTCGGCACGGGTCCCGGCCCCGTCACCGGCACCGCCCCCGGCCGGACGGCCGCCCCCGCCCGCGAAAGCGGAAGCACCCGCCTTCGCGGGGGACACACCCCCCGGCGCGGCGGTAGCACCCGCCGTCGCGGCGGACGCGGACGCGCCCGCCCGCTCGTGCGCCGTCTGCGCCTCACGCTCCTCCTGGGGAGCCAGCTTCAGGAAGGGGATGACGGCGGCGACCGCCAGGAACGACAGCCCGTTGACGACGTAGGCGGAGGCCATGCCGAACCAGGCGACGGCCGCACCGGCGGCGGCCGTGCCCAGCAGCCGGCCGGCGCTGTGCACGACGGAGCCCAGCGCGATCGCGGAGGGCACGTCCTTGCGCTTGACAAGGTCGTTGCCCAGCAGTGAGCAGGCGGGGTTGTCGACGGTGGCGATGGAGCCGGTGACGGCGGCGAGCACCATCAGCAGCGGCACCGTGAGCATGCCGAAGGCGACGAACGCGGCGGTGGCGAAGGCGACCAGTCCCAGCAGTGCCTGGCTGACCGAGGCGGTCAGCTTGCGCGGCCAGGAGTCGACGAGGCTGCCGCCGACGAGGCTGAGCAGCAGGCCGGGGGCGGCCTGCACGGCCAGGGACAGGCCGGTGGTGGCGGCCGAGCCGGTGATCTGGAGCACCAGCAGGTTCTGCACCGTCAGCTGCATCCAGGTGCCGACGTTGGAGACGAGGTTGGCCGCGGACCACCAGCGCATGCTGGGGTACCGCAGGGAGCGCCACGGGCTGCGCTCGGAGCGCGCGGCGGAACGGGGTTCCCGGCCGCGTTCGCGGGGGCGCGGGACGCGGGCCGTGAGGCGGTCGCGGAGCCGGGCGGGCGGCCCGGGCCGCTCGCGCGGGGCCGCGGGGGCGGCAGTCGGGTGAAGAGCCATGAGAAATTCGCGCAGGAAGGCAGGAGGGAGTGGGGAAGGGGGAGGGAAAAGGAGGGGCGGGAATCGGGTGGGAAACCTCTGTGGCGAGGTCCCGTCGAAGGCCCTCAGCCATATTCACAGACGGTTTGCGCCGACTCGTCGGCCCCTTGTGCCGACGGGGCTTCGCCGCACCATTTCCACCCCGTGTGAGCAGGAGAAAAAGGGGATCCCGTTGCCTTGCTCACAAGCCGGTGGGCGCAGCGGGACCGGTTACGGAGCGTCCGGAATCGACCGCGCTGTACAGCGGTCGATGACGCTGCGCAGCGCCACGGTGAGCAGCGCTCGACAGCTCCTCGGTTGCGACGCCGTGTGGGGCGCCTCACGCTGGTGAGGGCGAGCACACCGACCGTCTCGCGAAAGCTCCGCGCCCTCGTAGGAGTCTTCATGGAATTGCGCACCGATTCCCCTCCCCGGTTCCGGCACGCCGTTGTCACGGGCGGGGCGGGTTTCCTCGGCTCGCATCTGTGCACGGCACTGCTGGAAAGCGGCTGCGAGGTCACATGTGTCGACGACTTCTGCACCGGGCGCCGGGAGAATGTGGCGCATCTGGTAGGCCGCCGGGGATTCACTCTCATAGAGGCGGACATCTGCCATCCGTTCGACGCGGAAGTCGCCGGAGCCGCCGGTGGCTCTCCGCCGGATCTCGTGCTGAATTTCGCCTCGCCGGCTTCTCCGGCGGACTATCTGCGCATGCCGCTGCACACGCTGGAGACGGGCAGCGCGGGCACCCGCAACGCGCTGGACCTGGCCCGCCGGCACGGCGCCCGGTTCATCCAGGCCTCGACCTCCGAGGCGTACGGCGATCCGCAGGAGCATCCGCAGAGCGAGCGGTACTGGGGGCATGTGAACCCGGTGGGACCGCGCAGCGTCTACGACGAGGCGAAGCGGTTCGGCGAGGCGCTCACCGCGGCGGAGGCCCGCGCCCGGGGCGGGAACGTGGGCATCGTCCGGCTCTTCAACACCTACGGTCCGCGCATGCGCGGCTACGACGGCCGGGCCGTGCCCACCTTCGTCCGGCAGGCGCTGGCGGGCGAGGACCTGACGGTGACCGGTGACGGGCGCCAGACGCGTTCGCTCGCCTACGTGGACGACACCGTGCGCGGCGTGCTGGCGATGGCGGCGTCCGAGCTGCTGGGCCCGGTCAACATCGGCAACCCGGACGAGATCACCATGCAGGAACTGGCCGAGCTGGTCATCCGGCTCACCGGCTCCCCCTCCGGACTGCGCTTCGTCGAGCGGCCCAGCGACGATCCGGCCGTGCGCTGCCCCGACATCACCCTGGCCCGCGGAAAGCTCCAGTGGGAGCCGGTGGTGGCGGCCCGGGACGGGCTGGAGCGGACCATCGAGTGGTTCCGCCGGCAGCCGTCCTGAGACCGGCACGGCACCCGGCCCCCGGGCGCCCCGCCATCTCCCGGCCCTGGTTCCCGGCCCTGGTTCCCGGCCCTGGTTCCCGGCCCTGGTTCCCGGCTCCCGCCCCCTTGCGACCGACCCTGGTTCCCGACTCCGGCGACCGGCCCCTGGTCCCGGCTCCTGGCGAAAGGCACGGCAGGACATGCGCGTACTCGGTATCAACGCCCTCTTCCACGATCCGGCCGCGGCGCTCGTCGTCGACGGGCACACGGTCGCCGCCGCGGAGGAGGAGCGGTTCTCCCGCCGCAAGCACGGCAAGCGGCCGGTGCCGTTCGCCGCCTGGGAGCTGCCGTACAAGGCGGCCGCCTGGTGTCTGGCCGAGGCCGGGCTGCGCCCTGAGGACCTGGACGCGGTCGCCTACTCCTTCGACCCGGACCTGGCCAAACCGGCCCAGGACATGGGGCTGGACGACCCGTGGGACCCGCTGCGGCTGACGTACGCGAGGGAGGCGCCGTCCTTCCTGTGTGAGGCGCTGCCCGGACTGGAGCGCGAGAAGGTGCACTTCGTGGCGCACCATCTGGCGCACGCGGCCTCCTCCGCGTTCGCCGCGCCGGACGCGGAGCGCTCCTCGGTGCTGGTGGTGGACGGGCGCGGCGAGTCCGCCTCCCATCTGGCGGCCCGCCGCCGCGGCACGGCCCTGGAGCCGCTGCACAGCCAGCAGTTGCCGCACTCGCTCGGCCTCGTCTACGAGGAACTCACCGCGCACCTGGGCTTCCTGCGCTCCTCCGACGAGTACAAGGTGATGGCGCTGGCCTCCTACGGCAGGCCGCGGATGGCCGCCGAGCTGGCCCGGTATGTGCACTCCACCGGCGACGGCGGGTTCGTGGCCAAGGACGTGCCCTGGGACAGCTTCGCGCCCGCGGCCCGCCCGGGGCGGAACTGGACGCGGGAGCAGGCCGACCTGGCGGCCAGCGCCCAGCGGTGCCTGGAGGACACGCTGCTGGACATGGCGCGGTGGCTGCACGGCCGCACCCACGACGAGGTGCTCACGATGGCGGGCGGTGTCGCCCTCAACTGCGTGGCCAACTCGCGGATCGCCGCCGAGGGGCCCTTCTCGCACGTGTGGGTGCAGCCCGCCGCGGGGGACGCGGGCACCGCGCTGGGCGGGGCGCTGGCGCTGGCCTCCCGGGGCGGCGACGCCACCGTGCCGATGGCGGGCGCCGACCTGGGGCGCGGCTGGGACGACGAGGAGCTGCGGCAGTGGCTGACCGGCGCCGGGGTGCCGTTCGAGCAGCCGGCGGATGTGGCCGAGACGGTGGCGCGGGCGCTCGCCGACGACGCGATCGTGGCCTGGTTCCAGGGCCGCAGCGAGTACGGGCCGCGCGCCCTGGGCCACCGCTCGCTGCTGGCGCACCCGGGGCGGGCCGCCAATCTGGAACGGCTCAACGACGTCAAGGGCCGCGAGCAGTTCCGGCCCGTGGCGCCCATGGTGCTCCAGGAGCGGGCGCCGGAGATCTTCGAGGGGCCGCTGCCGAGCCCGTACATGCTGTTCGTGCACGACGTGCGGCCCGCCTGGCGGGACCGTATCCCCGCCGTGGTGCACACCGACGGCACCGCCCGCATCCAGACCGTCAGCCGGGAGCGGGAGCCGCTGGTCGCGCGGATGCTGGCCGCGTTCGAACAGCTGACGGGGCTGCCCGTCGTCGTCAACACCAGCCTGAACACGGCCGGGCGGCCCATGGTGGACGATCCGCGGGACGCGCTGGAGTGCTTCGGCTCCTCCCCCGTCGACCTGCTGGCCATCGGCCCGTACGTGGTGCGCCGCGCCGGCTTCTTCCACCGGTCCGACGGCCTGGCCGACACCCGGACCGGCAACCGGACCGACAACCGGACCGGCAGCCTGCCGGGCGGAACGGCCGGCCGGCTCTCCGGCGGCCTGCCGGGCGGGCTGCCCGGTGCCGAGCGCGGTGTGTCCGGCACCCTGCGAGGGGAGGCCGCGTGAGCAGCGGAGCCGACGCCGGGGGGCCGGGGTTCGCCGTCGTCGTCCCCACCCTGGGCAGACCGTCGCTGAACCGTACACTCCAGGCCCTGGCGGAGGCCGGGCCGCCGCTCCCGCGCCGGATCGTGCTCGTCGACGACCGGCCGGCCACCGACTGCGACCCGCTGCCGGTGCGGGTGCCCGAGGCGCTGGCCGGGCTGGTCACCGTGGTGCCCGGCGCCGCCGCCGGGCCGGCCGCCGCGCGGAACGTGGGCTGGCGCGCCACCGAGGAGGAGTGGATCGCCTTCCTCGACGACGACGTCGTCCCCGGCGAGCACTGGACGGCGCGGCTCGCCGCCGATCTGGCCGCCGCGGACGCGGCGCCCGGCGCCATCGCCGGCACCCAGGGCCGGATCACCGTGCCGCTGCCCGGACACCGCCCGCCCACCGACTGGGAGCGCAACACCGCCGGGCTGGCGACGGCGCGCTGGATCACCGCCGACATGGCCTACCGGCGCACCGCGCTGGAGGCGGTCGGCGGCTTCGACGAGCGGTTCCGCCGCGCCTTCCGGGAGGACGCCGACCTCGCGCTGCGGCTGGAGGCCGCCGGGTGGCGGCTGACGGAGGGCGAACGCCACACCGTCCACCCGGTGCGGGCCGCCGACCGGTGGGTGTCGGTGCGCGCCCAGCGCGGCAACGCCGACGACGTCCTGATGAACCGCCTGCACGGCCCCGACTGGTGGCAGCGGGCGGGCGCCGCGCGCGGCCGACTGCCCCGGCATCTGGCCGTCACCGCCGCCGCCGGGGCCGCGCTCGGCGGGCTGGCCGCCGGACGGCCCCGCACGGCGGCCGTGCTGGGCGGCCTGTGGCTGCTGGGTACCGGCGAGTTC
>NZ_VJOK01000001.1:2522064-2526378 GCF_013302895.1 Streptomyces albus subsp. chlorinus
GAGGCCGGTGCATGAGGATCCTGATCTGGCACGTGCACGGCTCGTGGACGACGGCGTTCGTCCAGGGCCCGCACACCTACCTGGTGCCGGTGCTGCCCGACCGCGGCCCCGACGGGCTCGGCCGCGCCCGGACGTTCTCCTGGCCCGACTCGGTACGCGAGGTGACGCCTCAGCAGCTGGCCGGGGAGGACGTGGACGCCGTCGTGCTGCAACGTCCGCACGAGGAGGAGCTGGCGGCCCGCTGGCTGGGCGGACGCCGCCCCGGCCGCGACATCCCGGCCGTCTACCTGGAGCACAACGCGCCCGACGGCGACGTGCCGAACACCCGTCACCCGTGCGCGGACCGGCCCGGGATGACGCTGGTGCACGTCACCCACTTCAACCGGCTCTTCTGGGACTGCGGCAGCACCCCCACCACCGTCATCGAGCACGGCATCGTCGACCCCGGCCACCAGTGGACCGGGGAGCTGGCGCGGGCCGCCGTGGTGGTCAACGACCCGGTGCGGCGCGGCCGGTTCGTCGGTACGGACCTGCTGCCCGCGCTCAGCGAGGCCGCCCCGCTGGACGTCTTCGGCATGCGCACCGCGGGACTCGCCGCGCACCTGGGCCTGGGCCCGGAGCGCTGCCGCGCCCAGGACCTGCCGCAGGAGCGGCTGCACGCCGCCATGGCCCGGCGCCGCTGCTACCTGCACCCGGTGCGCTGGACGTCGCTGGGCCTGTCGCTGCTGGAGGCCATGCACCTGGGCATGCCGGTGGTCGCGCTGGCCACCACCGAGGCGGTGGAGGCCGTGCCCGAGGGCGCCGGAGTGCTCTCCACCCGCCCCGAGGTGCTGGCCGGGGCGGCGCGCCGCTATCTGAACGAGCCCGAGGCCGCCGCCGAGGACGGCGCCCGCGCCCGGCGCGCGGCGCTGAACCGGTACGGCCTCAAACCGTTCCTGCACCGCTGGGAGCGGCTGCTGGAGGAGGTGACCCGCTGATGACGGCCACCAGGAAGGACCGGGCACCGGGAAAGGGCCGGGCGCCGGAAAAGGACCGGGCGCCGGGAAAGGGCCAGGCACCGGAAAAGGACCCGGCGCCGCGGAAGGGCCGGGGCAGGAGCCGGCTGCGCGTCGCGCTCGTCTCCGAGCACGCCAGTCCGCTGGCCGCGCTGGGCGGCGCCGACGCGGGCGGGCAGAACGTCCATGTGGCGCGGCTCGCCGAGACGCTGGCCGACCGGGGGCACCGCGTCACCGTCTACACCCGGCGGGACTCCCCCGACCTGCCCGAGCGGCTCCCCCTGCGGCACGGCGTGGACGTCCACCACGTGCCGGCCGGCCCGCCCGAGCCCGTACCCAAGGACGAACTGCTGCCCTACATGGGCCTGTTCGGCGCCTTCCTGTCCGCCCAGTGGGCGGCCGAGCGGCCCGACGTGGTCCACTCGCACTTCTGGATGTCGGGACTGGCCACCCTCCAGGCAGCGCAGGAGCGGGCCCTGCCGTTCCTGCACACGTACCACGCGCTGGGCACCGTCAAGAAGCGGCACCAAGGCGACGCCGACACCAGCCCCGGCGAGCGCATCCCCTGCGAGCGGGCGGTCGGCGCCGCCTGCGACCGGATCATCGCCACCTGCCGGGACGAGGTGAGCGAGCTGGCGGCGATGCGGGTGACGGCCGACCGGGTCAGCGTCGTGCCCTGCGGCGTGGACCCGGACGTGTTCACCCCGACGGGACCGCTGTGGCCGCGCCCGGCCCGCCGCCCGCTGCTGGTGCAGGTGGGGCGGCTGGTGCCGCGCAAGGGTGCGGCGCTCTCGATCGCCGCGCTGGCCCGCGTCCCCGGGGCCGAACTCGTCATCGCCGGCGGTCCGGCGGGCCCCGCCCTCGACCGGGACCCGGAGGCCGTGCGGCTGCGCGGGATCGCCCGCGAGCTGGGCGTCGCCGACCGGGTGCACCTGGCCGGCGGGCTGGACCGCGCGGAGGTGCCGCGGCTGATGCGCGCGGCCGACGCCGTGCTGTGCCCCGCCGACTACGAGCCGTTCGGCATCGTCCCGCTGGAGGCCATGAGCTGCGGCACCCCCGTGGTGGCCACGGCCGTCGGCGGCCACCGCGACACCGTCGCCCACCGCGGCACCGGCCTGCTGGTGCCGCCGCACGACGCGGACGCCCTCGCCCAGGCCGTGCGCACGCTGCTGGCGACGCCCGCGCGGGGACGGGCGTACGGCGCGGCCGGGCGGCGCCGGGTGCTGTCCCGCTACAGCTGGACGCGGGTGGTGGCCCAGACGGAGGAGGTCTACCGGCGGGTGCTGGCCGCCCACGCGGCACCGGCGGCCCACCGGACGGCCGTACCGGCCGCGCCCTGACGTCCGCGCGGTGGCCGCCGTCCCACGGCGCCCGTGCCACGGCGGCCGTGCCCCGAAGCCCGAATCCCTGGCCCCGAACCGCGAACCTCGAACCTCGGACCCGGATCCGAACCCCGACCCCGACCCCGACCCCGAAGCGCGAAGGAGGGAGGCCCGTCGGCCCGACCGGCCGTACGGCCGCCGCCATGCTCCCTGTCGACCCCGCACACGCACACTGCCAGGCACTCGAAGAGGCGGTCGCCGCCTTCCGGGAGACGTCCTCGTCCCACATCACCGCGTGGGGCGAACAGCTGGCCGGGACGCTGCGGGACGGCGGCCGGCTGCTGGCCGCGGGCAACGGAGGCAGCGCCGCCCAGGCCCAGCATCTGACGGCCGAGCTGGTGGGCCGCTACCAGGGCGAGCGCAGACCGTACTCGGCGATCGCCCTGCACGCCGACACCTCCGCCGTGACGGCCATCGGCAACGACTACGGCTTCGCCGAGCTGTTCGCCCGCCAGGTGACCGCGCACGGGCGCGTGGGCGACGTGCTGATGCTGCTGTCCACCTCCGGGCGCAGCGAGAACCTCCGCAAGGCGGCGCTGGCCGGGCGCGAGGCGGGACTGCGGGTGTGGGCGCTGACCGGGCCCGCACCCAACCCGCTGGCGGCGGCGGCCGACGACGCGCTGTGCGTGGCCGGTGCCACCACGGCCACCGTCCAGGAGGTCCACCTGGTGGCCGTCCACCTGCTGTGCGAGGCGTTCGACGCCGCGCAGGAGCTGGCCGAGGACCTGGTCGCGGCGACGGCGCCGCTCCCGGCGGTGGAGGCGGAGAGGTGACGCCGCGGCGTCGCGGCGCCCCCGGACGACGCCGACCGCGCTCCGGGGCGATCCCGAGACGGCCCCGAGGTGATCCCGAGCCGGACCCGAGCCGACCCGAGGCGACCCCGAACCGGCCCAGAGGCGGACCCGAGACGACCCCGAATTCGACCCCGAGGCGGACCCCGATTCGGGTTCCGAATCGGGTTCCGAGATGACCCCAAGTCGGCACCGAGGCGACCCCGGATCGGCCCCGGATCCGTCCCGAGGTGATCCCGAGTGGCGGGCCCGGCCCGCCCCGACCCCCTCCCGAAGGAGGCGCGCATGCCGCGCAACCGCCCGCTCGTCGTCGTCGGCGACACCCTGCTGGACACCGACGTGGAGGGCCGGGCCAGCAGGCTGGCCCCGGACGCGCCCGCGCCGGTGCTCGACGTGGACGAGGAGCACAGCAGACCCGGCGGGGCGGGCCTGGCCGCCACCCTCGCCGCGGCCTTCCCGCCCGACGGCCTCGTACGGGACGCCGCCGCGCGCCCGGAGGTCGTACTGATCACGGCGCTGGGCCGCAGCCGTTCCGACCAGGCGGTCCGCGACCTGCTGGCGCCGCGCGTGCGGGTGGTGGAGCTGCCGCTGCGCGGGAGCGTGCCCGTCAAGACCCGGCTGTGCGCCGAGGGGCGGCCGCTGCTGCGGGTGGACCGCGGGGGCGGGACCGTCGGCCCGGTCACCGACGAGGTGCGGGCGGCGCTGGCGGCGGCCCACACCGTCCTCGTGTCCGACTACGGGCGCGGGGTGGCGGCCCGGCTGCGGGCCGAACTGGCGGTGCTGGCCGGGCACACGCAGGTGGTGTGGGACCCGCACCCGCGCGGGGAGCCCCCGGTGCCGGGCGCCCGGCTGGTGACGCCGAACGCCGCCGAGGCGCTGGCCCTGTGCTCCGACCAGTGCCCCGACTCCGACGCCGACGGGCTGCACGGGCACGGCCGACGCGGGGCCGCCCTCGCCGCGGCGTGGCACAGTGCGGCCGTGGCCGTGACCCTGGGGCGGCGCGGCGCCGTACTGGCCCGCCCCGGTGACGAGGCCCCCCTGTACTTCCCGCCGCTCCAGGAGGCCGACGGCGACCCCTGCGGCGCCGGTGACTGCTTCGCCGCGACCGCCGCCCGTGCCCTGGCCGACGGCGCCCTGCCGGAGGAG
>NZ_VJOK01000001.1:2528493-2540788 GCF_013302895.1 Streptomyces albus subsp. chlorinus
GGCTCGGTCACCCTCGGTTGAGGCTCGGCGGATCCCCTCCGGTTGAGGCTCGGTGGATCCCCTCCGGTTGAGGCTCGGCGGATCCCCACCGGTTGAGGCTCGGTGGATCCCCACCAACGGCAATTCGCCCCGTTTGACACCTTTCGGAGGCCGGATGGGAGCCTGGTGGGGTCAGACCGCGCGGGTACCGCCCGCAGCGACCGACACGAGGGAAGCCCACCACCATGACCGACGAACTGCACGGCAAGAAGGTCGCGATCCTCGCCACCGACGGCGTCGAGCGCGTCGAAGTCGAACAGCCGCGCGGCGCGCTCCACGCCGCCGGAGCACGGACCGAGCTGGTCTCCCTGCACCCCGGCGAGATCAACGCCCGCCAGTCCGACCTCCACCCGGCGGGCACCTTCCCCGTCGACACCAAGGTCACCGACACCTCCGCCGAGGAGTACGACGCCCTGCTGCTGCCCGGCGGCACCATGAACCCCGACCAACTGCGCACCGCGCCCGAGGCGGTCCGCTTCGTCCGGGACTTCATGGAGAGCGGCAAGCCTGTCGCCGCCATCTGCCACGGCCCCTGGACGCTGGCCGAGGCGGGCGTGCTCAGCGGCCGGCGCCTCACGTCCTGGCCCAGCGTCCGCACGGACCTGCGCAACGCCGGGGCGGAGGTCGTCGACGACGAGCTGGTGGTGGACGGCAACCTCACCACCAGCCGCGGCCCCCAGGACCTCCCGGCCTTCTGCCGGGCCCTGGTCACCGAGTTCGCCTGACCCGCCCCCGCCCCCGCTCCCGCCCTCGCCAGGGGCGGCTTACGCGGGGCTGAGGAAGAAGTCCTCCGGGGTGGCCCGGCGCAGGGCGGCCCGGTCGTGGCGCGGCAGGTGGGGCGCCGGGACGACGAGCACCGGGCACGCCGCCCGGGCGAGCACCCGGCGCGCGGTCGCCCCGTAGCGGCGGCCCCACCGCGCTCCGCGGGCGCCGATGACCAGGCGGTCGTCGGGACGGTCCGCCGCGCCGCACAGAGCCCGCCAGGCGCGGTCCCGTACGAGGCGCCGCTCCACCGCCACCACGCCGGGCGGGTCTCCGCCGAACGCCTCGTCGAAGGCCCGGCCCAGTCGCGCGCGGGCGTCCTCCCGCCAGTACGCGGCCCATTCCCGGTCGGGCCGCAGCATGTAGGCCGCCTCGCCCTCGGGCGGCTCCCAGGCCAGCACGGCCACCAGCGCGCGGCCACCGGTGCGGGCCTCGCGCGCGGCGGCCCGCAGCGCCGCCAGGCCGGCGAGCGACCCGCTCACGCCGACGACGAGCCGGCCCGGCCGGGGCGGCCCCGGCTCGGACCGGTCCGAGGGTCCACCGGACGTGCCCCGCCCGCCGGCCCCGTCGGGTCTGTGCGCCCGTCCGGATCGTCGGGACCGTCCGGACCGCTCTGACCGTCCTGACCGCCGTCCGGCGTCCTCTCCGTCTCCCATCGCGCTCTCCTCCTCGTCGGCATCGTTCCTTCCGTCCACGGCGGCCCGCCCAACAGCTGCCGTACACGGCAGTGTTGCCCCGATTGGCCTGCACCGACAGGGCCAATGAGTGGGAATTGGTCTGCGACGGGGCCAGTACTAGCCGTCCACCTCCGCCCACACCGTCTTCCCCGGCCCCAACCGGGGCCGCACACCCCAGCGAAGGGCCAACGCGCCGACGAGGACGAGCCCTCGCCCGCCGTCCTCCAGCGCGGTGGGCACCAGCCGGACCGGCCACGCCGGGTGGGTGTCCGACACCTCGATCCGTACGCGGCCCGTTTCGCACAACCGCGAAAGCCGCAATTCGAAATCCCTTCCGGAAATACGCCCGTGCAGGGCCGCATTCGCGGCGAGTTCCGCGGTGACCAGCGTCGCCTTTTCGGAAAGCGGGGCGTCGTAGGGGACGCCCCACACGTCGAGTTGATACGCCACCAGACGGCGGGCCAGGCGTGCTCCCCGCCGCGTCGCGGAGAACCTCTGTACGAACTCGTCCGCGCGGGCGGACACGTGGGGGTGGGCTGTTTCCATGGCCGCCAGCGTTGCCGGGCACCCAGGCCGGCAACAGGGACTCCACTGGTACAACTCCGTCTGGGCGGGTTCCGTCTCTGGACTGGGCGCGCAACCTCCCCCCATCCTTGGGCGGTTGAGCGGGGAAAGGGCTGTCAGCACGAGAGGTATTCGGCAATGACGTCGAACTCGGAGAACGAGAAATTCCCGGCGCCGTCCACCAGCGAGCGCGAGCCCGTCCCCGAAGTGTCGGACGGACTGAAAACCTACGGCGCGGTCCTCAAAGCGCTGCGGACCGAAGCGAACCTCACCCAGGAAGAGTTCGCTCCCCTCGTCCGCTACTCCGAGCACTACATCGCCAAGATCGAACAGGGCAAGCGGTTCCCGCCCGAGAAGTTGCCCGGGCGGGCGGAGGATGTTCTCGGCCCGCTCGCGGGCAAGATCCTCCGCGCCCCCGCGTGGAGCTTGCGGCGCAAGCCAGGGCTCGCCTCGTGGTTCCAGCAATGGGCGGGCATCGAGGAGGAGGCCATCACCCTGTGTACGTACGAATGTCGGGCCGTCCCTGGCTTGTTGCAGCCGGAAACGTACATCTGAGCGTCCCTTGCGCGGCAGATGCCGCCCCACACTGAGGCAGAGATCGACAAGGTCGTCGCAGCTCGGTTGGAACGGCAACGGCTCCTCGTAGACCGGCCGAATACAGCCTTCAGCTTCATCATCGAGCAGTGCATTCTCGAACGGGCCGTGGGTGGTAAGGCCGTCACCATGAGCGTGATCGACCACCTTCTGGAGGTGGGACGTTGCACCAACGTCGAGATCCAGGTGATGCCGCTCCGACAGGAGGACCACGCAGGAACGAACGGGCAGCTGTACCTCGCAGAGACCGAGGACAACCAATGGTTCGGCTACACGGAAGGACACCAGTCCAGCACTCTGATCAGCGCTCCCAGCGACGTGAGCGTCCTTCTCCAACGCTTCGGCAAGCTGCGTTCCCAGGCTCTCGATTGCCGGGCTACCGTGAGCCTGCTGGAACGACTGCGAGGAGAGCTATGAGCACCACGGAGCTGAGCTGGTACAAGAGCAGCTACAGCAGCGCAGACGGTGACAACTGCGTGGAGGTCGCCATGCAGCCGGAGACGGTCCACATCCGGGACACCAAAGACACGGACCTCCACCCCCTCACCATCTCCCCCACCGCGTGGGCGGCCTTCACCGCGCACGCGGGGGCGCGGTAGGAGACGGCTGGAGTCGGGACCGGGGGCCTGGTCCCGACTCCGCCGCGCAGGAAGGGGTGGAAACGCCTCGGCGTGGCGAAGGTCCGCGTTCGCGTCCGAGCAGCCGCTCCACGATGCCGTGGCCGAGCCACCCCCTGCCCCCCTCGCCCCACATACCAACCAGTCGGTCTCCGAAACACACCCCCTCCCCAAGCCCCTTCCCCCACCTGGACAGCGGCCTCGCGGTCGGGAATGCTGCGCGCGGTGACCCGTATCGACGACAAGCCTCCCGCGTGGGACGAGCGCACGCAGCTCACCACGTTCCTCGACTACGCCCGTGACACCGCCCGCGCCACATGCGAGGGCGTCTCCCCTCAGAACGCCCGCACGTCGCTTCTGCCGGGCTCGCCGCTGATGACCCTGAGCGGGGTGATCAACCACCTGCGCTGGGTCGAGTACCACTGGTTCCAGGTGATCTTCCTCGGCGAGGAGGACCAGGGCCCGTGGACCGACGAGGACCCGGACCGCGAGATGCGGATCGCCGTGGACTTCCCCCTCCCCCAACTGCTCGACGAGTACGCCGCGCAGAGCGCCCGCTACCGCGAACTCGTCGCCGCGAACGACCTGGACACCAAGGCCCGGCGCCCGCTGAGGAGCGGACTCCACGTCGATCTGCGCTGGATACTCCTCCACCTCACCGAGGAGACGGCCCGCCACAACGGCCATCTGGACATCCTGCGCGAGATGCTCGACGGCACCACCGGCGACTAGGGGCCGCCCCACCGAGGGCACGCGACTCAGGACACGCGCCCGGGCGGGTGGGAGGAGAACACCTCCCACCCGCTCCGCCGTGGTGACGCCCCCCGGCCCCGGCCCCGGTGCCGCGCGCCGCCCCCGTAACGCTCCCCCTGCCGGTGCGCGGCACCGAGGGCTCTCCCCCGTGTCCCCCGGGCCCCCGTCGTTCCCCCGTGGCAGGCATCCTGCCGTCGGCGGGGACCCGCTCGCATTGCCGGGATCCGGCAGTCTTCTCTAGGGTCTGCGTGCCGGACGGCGTCAAGGAACCGTCAGGGCGACGTCAAAGATGCGGGAGTACGGGTGAGCGGGGCGACGGCGGACATACCGGAGGCGTACCTGGAGGGGTACGCCGACATCCTGGCCGAGGTGTGCGCCACCGGCCGCCGCCTGACGCGGGACGAACTGGAGGCGCGGCGGGCGCTGGGCGAGCGCGCGGCCGACGCGGGGTACGGGCTGCGCGCGCTCGTCGGCGCGCACCTGTCGGCGGCCCGGGCGGCGTGGCCGTCGCTGCCGGGCGACGCCGACAGCCTGCTGGCGGGCCTGTCCCAGGCCGTCGACGCGGTGGCCGAGGGGTACGAGCGCGCGCAGCGGCAGGCGGTGCGCCAGGAGGAGGCCGCGCGGCGGGAGTTCATCGACGACCTGCTGCACGGCCGCAGCGACCTGGGGCGGCTCGCGGAGCGCGCCGAGCGGTTCGGGCTGCGGCTCTCGCACAGCCACGCGGTGGCCGTCGCGCGCGGTCCGGTCGCCTACGACGAGGGCGATCCGGTGGCGCGCCAGGTCGAGCGGGCGCTGATCGCCCGCTTCCAGGACCGGGGCGTCCTGCTGACCACGAAGGAGGGCCGTCTGGTGTGCGTCGCGCCGGGCGACCAGCCGGAGGTGCTCTCCCACTTCGCCAAGCACGGGTACGCGGCGACGGGCGGCGGCCAGGTCGCGGTCGGCCGCGCCCAGCCGGGGCCCGGAGGGGTGGTGCAGTCGTACGAGGAGGCGCTCGGCGTCCTCGACCTCGCGGAGCGGCTGCGGCTGGAGGAGCCGGTGCTGTACGCCGCCGACCTCCTCGTCTACCCGGTGCTGACCCGCGACCGGCAGGCGATGGCCGATCTGGTGGAGGCGACGCTCGGGCCGCTGACCGGCGCGCGGGGCGGGGCCGGCCCGCTGCTGGAGACGCTCACGGCCTACTTCGACTCGGGCTGCGTGGCGGCGGAGGCGGCGCGCAGGCTCTCGCTGAGCGTGCGGGCCTTCACCTACCGGCTGGCCCGGATCGAGCAGCTGACCGGGGCGGACGCCACCGATCCCGCGCACCGCTACATGCTCCAGACCGCCGTGATCGGCGCCCGCCTGCTGGGCTGGCCCACCACGCCGCCGGGGTCGTGACGAGGGCGGGTAGCGTTCCGCGTATGAGCACACACAGCGCTTCCCCCGAGGCGGCCGGGGCGGACGGCGGTCCCGGTTTCTGGGAGGAGCGGCGGACCTGCTTCCTGACCACCCCGCGCCCGGACGGCACCCCGCACCTGGTGCCGGTCGGGGTGACGTACGACCCGGCGACCCGTATCGCGCGGGTCATCAGCAGCCGCTCCAGCAAGAAGGTGCGCAACGTACTGGCCGCGGGGCCCGGGGTGCGGGTCGCGGTGAGCCAGGCGGAGGGGCGCCGCTGGTGCACGCTGGAGGGTACGGCGGTGGTGCGGGACGACGCGGAGTCGGTCGCCGACGCGGAGGAGCGGTACACCCGCCGCTACAAGCCGCCGCGGCCCAACCCCGAGCGGGTCGTCATCGAGATCACCGTGACCCGGGCGATGGGAACGGCGAAGCCCCCGGGCTGGTGACGGCCCCCGGGTCCCGGTGATCCACGAGTCCCGGCGACCCCCGGGTCCCAGGGCGGGGCCGGCTCCGAACGGCCGCGGCCTCGCCGGGACGGGTCAGCCCCACAGGGCCCGCGCCGCCGCCGCGCCCGCCCAGGCGGCGCCCAGTCCGACGGCCAGGCTCGCGGCGACGTTGGCCAGCGCGTAGCGCGCGGCGCCCTGTTCGGCGAGCCGCAGCGTCTCGTAGGAGAACGTCGAGTAGGTGCTGAGCGCCCCGCACAGGCCGGTGCCCAGCAGGAGCTGGACGTGCGGGGAGGCGGCCCCCGCGAGGGCGGCGCCGGTGACCAGGCCCAGGATCAGGGAGGCGGCCACGTTCACCAGGAAGGTGCCCCAGGGGAAGAGCGTGTCGTGCCGGGACTGGACGGCCCGGTCGGTCAGATAGCGCAGCGGCGCCCCGACGGCGGCCCCGGCGACGACGAGGACCCAGTTCACCTCGCGGCCTCCTCGCGGCCGGGGAAGCGGACGACCTCCACCTCGTCCAGCAGCACCACGCCCTCCCGGGCCGGCTCCTCCAGTTCGGGGAGGAACGCCCGGACGCGCTCGGGCGCGTCGACGATGACGACGGCGACCGGCAGGTCCTCGCTGAGGGACAGCAGCCGGGCGGTGTGCACCAGGGAGGAGGCGCCGAAGCCCTCGATACCGTGGAAGACGCTGGCCCCGGCGAGACCGGCGGCGCGCGCCCGGTGCACGATCTCGGCGTAGGCGGGCTTGTGGTGGCACCTGTCGCTCTCGCCCAGCAGCACGGTCAGCCGCAGGGCCTTGTCCGTCGTCGTCATGGCCGCCTCCGGCGGATCAGGCGGCGGGTGAGGGCCGCCGCGAGCCAGACGGCCGACACCGCGGCCGCCGGTGTCAGCACGAGGTAGCCCAGCCCGAGGCCGGGTGCGCGGGCGTCCAGCAGCCGCTGGGCGTCCACGGCGTAGGTGGAGAAGGTGGTGAACCCGCCCAGCACGCCCGTCCCGAAGAAGGGGCGGACCAGGCGGTGGGGCGACCACGTCTCGGTGAGCGTCACCATGAACACGCCGATGACGGCGCACCCGGTCACGTTCACGAGCAGGGTGGTCCAGGGGAAGGTGCCGGCCGGGGTGGGCCACAGCAGGGCGGCACCGTAGCGGGCGCAGGCGCCGAGGGCGCCGCCGAGGGCGACGACGGCGAGCACGGGGCCCTGAGCGCGCCACCACCGCGCCGGGGATCGAACGGATGGTCGAGCGGGGGAGGGTGGAGCGCCGTCAGCGGTGGTGCCGACCATGGCGCCCGCTGTGCCACCCGCCGTACCGTCAGCACGGCCGCCGGAGGTTCCGTCAGCCATACCGTCAGCGCTGCCGCCGGACGTTCCGCCGGTGGTGCCGGGCCGGGCCGCCGCCATCCCGCCTGGCCGCTCCCGCGACCGGGAAAGCCTTGCCACATCCGTCTCCTACTCGCCGGGCGCTCATGGGCGCGCACCCTCACAAGCAGGGACCGTTGGCGGCACCGTGCCGCGGTTCGGGTCCGGCGAGCCCCACCGCCGTGCGGCACGCCCCGTCGGGGCCGCCGCTCGCTTCAGATTACCGCCCGCCCCACCCGTCCCGCACGCCACGAGGGGCGCGCCCACAAGCCGCGCGGGGACGCGCCCACAAGCCGCGCGGGGGACGCGCCCACAAGCCGCGCGGGGACGCGCCCACATGCCACGAGGGGGTGCGCCGAACACCGGTGCGGCAGGGGGTTTTTCCGCACCTCGCAGCGTCCGGGCGCCAACCCGCCCCGAAACGCCCGAGTCTGTGACGCTTGTCTCCCACGGTTACGTCACACCCGCCGGCACCGGACTCCACGCAAGCGCATCACCTGCGCAGATGCCGCCGTTGCGTGTCAAGCCACCGTAACGATCTTCGCCGTACCCAACTGGAGCAACTCGGACAGCTGTGCTTACTGTCGCTCCCGCTCAACCCGTTCGCCTCGAACTCCTGGGCGAACAGCCGCGACCGTAAGGAACGAAAGACCATGCTGTTCTCCGGCAAGGGCCGCCACCGCCGCCCCTCCAAGGCCACGCGCATCGCCACCGTGACCGGCGTCGCCGGCGCAGCCGTCGCCCTTCCCCTGGTGTCGGCCACGGGTGCGAACGCCGCCTCGGTGGACACCTGGGAGAAGGTCGCCCAGTGCGAGTCCTCCGGCAACTGGCACGCCAACACCGGTAACGGCTACTACGGCGGCCTCCAGTTCAACAACTCCAGCTGGGCCGCGGCCGGCGGCACCAAGTACGCCCCCCGCGCCGACCTGGCCACCAAGGACCAGCAGATCGCCGTCGCGGAGAAGCTCCTCCAGCTGCAGGGCCCCGGCGCCTGGTCCTGCGCGGGTGCGGGCGGCCTCACCTCCGGCGGCCCCGCGGCCGACGTGCACCCCGACGGCGGCAGCGCCCCCCAGCAGCAGGCCCGGCCCCAGCAGCAGGCGCAGCCCCGGCAGCAGCAGGCGCAGCCCAAGCCGGCCCAGCCGAAGCCCGCGCAGCCCGCCAAGCCGGCGCAGCCGCAGCAGCAGGCCCCGAAGACCGGCCACGGCAACTACACCGTCAAGTCCGGCGACACCCTCAGCACGATCGCCGAGGCGCACGGCACCGACTGGCACAAGCTGTACGAGGCCAACAAGTCCACCATCGGCGACGACGCCGACCTCATCTTCCCGGGCCAGAAGCTCCAGATCGGCTGACCCCACAAGCCGACCGGCCCCAGGACCGCCATGGCCCGCGCCCCTTCCCCCGAGGACGCGGGCCATGGCCCTTTCTCCGCTCCGCCCTGGCGCCTCCTCGGCCGGGTTTCCGTCCCGCCCGCGGCGCCGGCCGCCTCAGCCGACGCGCTCCGCCCGGCCGATGTCCCGCGCCAGTCCGGCTGCCGGGCGCAGGCCAGGGAGCTTGGCGAGGAGGGTGGCCTCGGTGCGGAGTTGGGGCAGGGAGGGGGCGGCCGGGAGGGGCGGGGTGGTGTTCTCGCGGGCGGGTTCGAGGGAGGGTGACGGGCCGCCGGGCGCGTCCGGGGCCCGGGAGACGCGTGGGTCGCCGCCGGGACCGCCCGTGCCGCCGCCGCTTTCCCCGTCACCGCCGGGACCGCCCGTGCCGTCACCGCCTTCCCGGCCGCCGCCGGAGCGGAGCGCGTCGGCGAAGTAGGCGGCCACCGCGGCCAGCCGCAGGTACGGGGAGACCGTTCCGCGCTTCTCCTCCCCGGACGGCCACAGCGGGCCCGCAGTCAGTGCGGCCGCCTCCACATCACGCGACTTCTCGTGGGGGGTGCGGCTGTCGGGGTCCAGCCAGCGCACCGTCGCCGTGGCAGCCCTGCCCGTGGCGCCCTTCTTCAGCCGCACCGCGTACAGGGCCGTCACCGTGTGGCCGGGGCCGATCTCGCCGCCGTCCACCCGGTCGTCGCGGAAGTCCTCGTCGGCCACCGCGCGGTTCTCGTAACCGAGCAGCCGGAAGTTCTCGACCCTCGCGCGGTCGAAGACGACCTGCGCCTTCGCGTCGCGGGCCCGCAGTTCGATGCTGCGGGGCAGCTGGTTGGCGAAGACCTCGCGCGCCTCCCGCCGGGTGGACAGGTAGACGGTGTGCCCGTCGCCCTTGTCGGCGAGGCGCTCCATCAGGGCGTCACCGTACTCGCTGCCGACCCCGACGCCGAAGAGGGAGACGCCCTGCTCCCTGCGGTGCCGTTCGACACCGCGGAGAATCGCCTTGGCGTCCGTCTCACCGCTGTTGGCCAGCGCGTCCGACATCAGGACGACACGGTTGACGGCTCCGGCGCGCCGGTGCCCGGCCGCCTGCCGGTACCCCTCCTTCATTCCGGCACCCAGGTTGGTGCTGGCCTGCGGCTCCAGCCCGGCGACGGCCCTGCGGAACCTCGCCCGGCCGCCGTCGTCCAGCCGTGTCATGGGCAGTACGGTCCTGGCCCGGTCGCTGAAGGTCACCAGCGAGACGGAGTCGCTGCCGCGCAGCCGCTTCGCCGCCGTTCGCAGCGCGTCCCTGACCAGGTCGAGGCGGCCCGCCTCGGCCATCGAACCGGAGACGTCCAGAACGAAGGTGAGCACGGCGGGCCGCCGGGGCGCGTCGGGGTCGCTGCTCCGCGTCGCCAGCCCGACGCGCATCAGCGACCACCCCGGCTCCCCGGTGCGGGCCCCGTCCGCCGAGACGGAGAAGCCGTCCCCCTTCGGCCGCTCGTACCCCTGCGGGAAGGTGTTGACGAACTCCTCCGTGCGGACGGTCGCCGGGGCCGGGCGGGCGCCGTCGCGCAGGGTGCGCCGGGCGTAGCCGTAGGAGGCGGTGTCGACGTCGAGCGCGAACGTCGAACGGAAGTCGGACGGCGTGCGGGTGCCGCCGGGCCCCTCGGTGCCGCCGGGTCCTTCGGTGCCGCCGGGTCCTTCGGTGCCGCCCGGCCGCATGCCGTCCGGCTGCGGCACGGCCGGGCCGCGACCCGGCGGACCCCCCGCCCTTCGCCTCGTCGGCCAGGTTCTCCGGGTGCGTCCCGCCCGTGCAGCCGGCCAGTGCCGCCGCCGTCACCAGTGCGAGTGCCGCCGCCACGACGCGTCCCCGTGCCATCCGTCTCTCCTCACGCCTCACGCTGTCGCCCGCTCCTGTGCGTGCGGGGGTATGACGTGGCGGCGGCGCGGACGGACCCCGCCGTCCGGTCGCGAAACCGTGACGATCCGGCAACAGGGGCGGGGGCCGGGGCGGGGGGCCGGCCGCTCCCGGTCAGGCCCCGGCGAGCCGCGCCCAGTGGGGGGCCAGTTCGTCGAGGAGGGCGCGGGTGCGCGGGGGAACACCGCGGGCGGGCCCGTGGAGTTCGGCGGCGTACCGCACCACCGCGCGGACGGCCTCGTCGAGGGTGTCCGCGTCCCCGGTGGCGTGCGCGGCCCGCACCAGTTCGTCCCACAGCCGCTCGTCCGCGGGGGCGCTGCGCAGCGCGGCCCGCACGGCACCGACCGCCGCGGCCGGGTCCTGCGCCCTGAGGTGCTCGGCGGCCAGCGCGAGACCGACCTCGGCGACGAGCAGCGGGTGCTGCGCCTCGGCGACGTCGTGGGCGAGCCAGCCGTAGCGGCCCTCGGGGCGGTCGGCCAGCAGGGGCCCGCGGGCCAGTTCGAGCGCGTCGGCCAGCTGCCGCCGGCGCAGCCGCGCCGCCAGCTTGGCGCCGCGCTCCCCGGTGCACCCGTGGTGGAGGGTGCGCAGGACGTCCCAGTCGGAGACGACGGAGGGCCGCAGGGCGAGACGGCCGTCCTCACCGGTGGTGAGGCGGTGGGTGCCGTCGGGGTCGGTGCCGAGCCAGTCGCGCAGGCGTGCGACCAGGGCGTCGCGGACGTCGTCGCCGACGCCCTTCGGCCACAGGGCCGAGGCCAGCACCCGCGGGTGCACCCCGTCCCGGTTGAGCAGCAGCAGGGCCAGCGCCTCGTGGAGGGCCGCGCTGCGCGACTCCTCGGGCGGCTCGACGCCGACGACCTCGTAGCGGCCCATGAGGCGCGCGTACACCGCCGGACGCCCGCCCGCGCTCAGGTCGACGCGGAAGCCGGGACCCCGGCTGCCCTCGGTGTGGACGTCGTCGGTGTCGGCGAACAGTTCGACCACGGCGGCGCGCAACGGCGCGGGCAGCAACTGGGCGCGGACGGCGAGCCCCATCCGGTCGGCGGCGAGTGTGCCGTCCTCCTCGATCCGGAACTCCCACACCACGCTGGGCATCGGCAGCCGGCCCTCGGACACGCCGACGACGAAGCCGACGGCCGGCCCGTCGCCCTCGGCGAGCGCGGCGAGCCGGCGCGCCTCCTCGCCGGTCGGCTCGGCGCCGACCAGCACCACCTGCGAGGGGGCGGACCGCCACGCACCGGCGCCCTCCGTATCCGCTCCCGCCCGCCCGACGGCCTCCCGCCCGGCAATTCCCCGACCGGCGGCCTCCCGCTCCCGCAACAGCGTGGCCACGTCCGGCAGATGGCGCATCCGGCCGGGCGCCAGCACGGTCAGCTCAGCGCCGAAGCCGACGAGGGTGATCCCGGTGACCTGCGACCAGCTGCCGGTGGCCAGTTCGGCGGCGACGGAGGCGAGCACGGCGTCCCGCAGCTCCGGGTCGCCCGCGACGGACACCAGCCCTGGCACGGACTCCAGGTTGAGCAGCAGCCGCGCCTCCCCGCGCAGCCCCAGGCAGACGAGCCCGGGGTAGGGCGGAGCCGCCTCGGTGTCCACCTCGCCGCGCAGGTCGGCGCGTTGGACGGTCCAGAAGCTCCGGTTCTGCCCGTACCGCCAGGGCGCGGGCGGCTCCTCGGTCTCCTCGGCGAGCTGGAGGTGCAGGTCCTGGCCGGTCAGCCAGGCCGCGTAGACGACGGGCAGCGGACGGCCGGCCGCGCGCAGGTCCTGGGCCAGACCGCGCAGCGCGTGGTCGAGGAAGCGGACCGCGTCGGGGTCGGCGCCCGCCAGCAGCGCGTCCCGGGCGCGGGCCGCCGGGTC
>NZ_VJOK01000001.1:2541338-2548239 GCF_013302895.1 Streptomyces albus subsp. chlorinus
CCGCCGGCGGTGTCGTGGTCGGAGAGCATGGGTGGCCGGGCGGTCTCGTCGTTGCCGGGAACGCCCGGTCCGCTGTCGGGGACGCTGGGCTGCTCCTCGGGAACGCTCGGCCGCTCCTCGGGGACGTCGCCGCCCTCGTCGGTCCCCGGGCTGCCGTGGTCGCCGCCGTCCGAGCCGTCGGGGGTGGTCGGCCGGTCCGGGGCGGAGGTGTCGGGGCCGGGGTCGGACTCGCCCGGGATGGCCGGCCGGTCGCTGGACGGCTCGTCCCCGGCGGACGCGTCCGGCCGCGAGGGCTCCTCCCGCCGGTCGCGGTCGCCGTGGGCGCCGCCGTCGCCGTGGGCGCCGTCACCCTTGCCCGTGCCGTCCCGCCCGGTGCCATCCCGGCCGACGCCGTCCCGTCCCCCGGCGTCCTGTCCCCCGGCGTGCTGACCAGCGCCGTCGTGACCGGCGCCGTCCCGGTCGCCGCCGCCCGCCTGGTAGCGCTCGATCCGGGCGCGCTCGCGGGCGTCGAGCCGGTCCGCCTCGTCGGGCATCTCGACCAGTTCGCCGCCGTACGCGTCGGCGGGCATCTCCATGATCCAGCCGGGCCGGATGAGGCTGGCCTCCGACAGGCGGGAGCCGTCCGGCTGCACCCGGTCCTTGTTGAGGCGGTAGATCTCCTTGTAGCGGCGGCCGTCGCCCAGGTGGCGCTCGGCGACCTCCCACAGGGAGTCGTGGTGGCGGCCCTCGGGCGGCTGGATCCGGTAGAACTTCGTCCCCGCCTCGCGCCCGGCCTGGTCGCTCCGTCCGGTGCGGGCGGTGTCCCCGGGCGCCGGCGTCCGGTCCGCCGTACCCGTCCGCCCGGTGTCGCCGGCGGCGAGGACGGCGTCCGAACCGGAGTCGCTGCCGCCCATGGTGCTCAGCCCGGCGCTATCCGCGTGCGCGGTGCCGGGGACCGCCTGCTGCTGCCCGGGGGTGAGCTGGGCGGCGGCGACGGTCCGGTCCGGGTGGTACGGCTGGAGGGGCGTGTGGCCGAGCTGGGAGAGGCCCGGCGCGAAGCTGCCCGTGCCCGCCCCCAGCAGCAGGAGCGCGGCGACCAGTTGCCGGGCGAGGAGCTGGCTGGGCCCCGCGCCCGGCACCCGCGCGGGCAGCCCGACGCCGGAGAGCGCGGCCTTCGTCTCGACCAGCACGCACGCCGTGAACTGCGCCCACGCCAGCCAGACGACGACCGTCAGCACCTTGACGAAGACGCCCGCACTGACCTCGTCCCGCAGCATGTTCCACGAGGGCATGCCGTGCGGCAGCGGCCAGCCGATGAAGTACGCGAGGGCCAGCGGGACGCCGAGGACCAGGGCGGCCAGCGCGACGAACGCGCAGAACGCCTTGAGCACGTCGCCCGCCGTGCGGCGGGTGCGCACGGGCACGGGGGTGCGCGAGCGCGAGCGGGACCTGGGCCCGCCCGGGGCCGGTGCCGGTGTCGTACTGCGGCGCGCCATCTCGTGTGCTCCTGTGGTGAGAAGTGCGGTCGGTCGGGTGGTGCGGGGGCGGCCGGCCCGTCGCCTCGGGCCGTCGCCCACTGTCCGTCGTCGCGGTCCGCCGTGGCGGTCCGCCGTGGCGGTCCGTCGCCTCGGGCCGGGGCGCCGGCCGGGGGCGCGGGCCGGGTCCCTCAGCCGGTCACGGATTCCGCCGTCGCCGTGCCGTGGACGGTGAGTGGTTGGCTGTAGAACAGCCCGGTGAGGACGGGCCGGTAGGTGAGCCGGATGCGGACCTCGACCTGCTGGGCACTGGCGGACACGCACCCCGAGGCGTTCACGTCGGCCTGCGAGAGCCCGGACTTCCCGGCGAAGTAGTGGACGCGGGTGCCGCAGTTCTCGTAGTTGATGGGCGCGTTGCGGCCCTGGCTGGCGCGCAGCGCCTCCTCGTCGATGTCCTGCGCGGCGTACCGGGCGGCCTGCTCGGCGATGTCGGCGGCGCGCTCGCGCTGCGAGATGGACAGCCCGCCGTCCACCACGAACGCGGCCAGCACCATGAACAGCAGCGCGAACATGATGACGGCCGCGGCGCCGGAGCCCCGGTCGTCACCGGCCGCGCGCCGGGTCCGCAGCAGGTGCGCGGCCCGCCCCGCCGGGCCTGGGACGGAATGCCCGGCCCGGCGTCCACCGCCTCCGTGCCCCTGACCCCGGTGCGCGTCCCGGCGTCCACCGCCTCCGCGTCCCGGGTCCCGCTGTGCGTACCGGCATCCGTCCCGGTGTTCGTCCCGGCATCCCTCCCGGTGTCTCATCCGGTCCTCCGGTACGGATCGATGGGCGAACTGGAGCGGCCGGTGAGGTCCTTGGCGATGTCCAGGCCCAGGATGCCCAGGCCGCGTACGCGGCAGCTCACCTCGACGGTGAAGTCCCCGCCCGAGCGGTAGTCGCTGCCCGCGTCCCGTACGGTCACGTTTCCGGCGCAGGTGCCCTTGAGGGTGGCCGCCGCCGCGTCCTGGGCCGCGGCCAGCGCCGCGCCGTGGCTGCCGTGCTGGAGCGAGCCCGCGCGCGCGGCGTCGCGGGCGGCGCTGTCCACCGCGCCGCGTCCGTCCACCAGTTGCCCGAAGGCGACGAGTACGAGGATGAAGAGGATCATCACCGGGGCGAGGATCACGACCTCGATCGTGGACAGGCCCGCGTCCGTGGACAGGCCCGCCTCCCGGGACAGATGCCGCGCCCCACCGCACCGCCGGCGCGCACCGGCCGCGGGGTACGCGCCCGTCCTACCCGCCACGCCTCACTCACCCCCGTCCGGAACGAACCGCTCCACCGGCCCCTGGGACAGGGCGTGCACCCGCATGTCCAGGCCGGGGAAGACCGAGGGCACCCGGGCGCGGATCTCCACGCCGACCGTGTTCCGCTCGGGCTGGAGCATCGTCACCTCGGGGCCGAGGATCAGTTCGGGGCCGAGCTGTTCGATGTAGTCGCCGGAGGTCTGCCGGGCCTTGGCCCGCCAGCCGCCCGGGTCGGCGTCGGCCTCCTGCCGGGCCTTGCGCGCCCCGGCCTGCGCCGCCGCCTGCGCCACGTGGTCGGCGAAGAAGTACAGCGCGAACTGCACCGTGGCGAAGATCAGGAAGAACAGCACGGGGGTGAGGAGCACGAACTCGATCGCGGTCATGCCGCTCTCGCCGCGGCGGGTGGCCTCCTCCCACCTGCGGCGTACGAAGGCGACGGACCGCCTGTCCCCTCCCACGGCTCTCCCCACGGCCCCTACGGCTCTCCCCACGGTCCCTGGTCCCTGGCCCCTACTTGCAGGTGCCGTCCTGGTCGGCGCCGTCGATGCAGTCGCTCACCTTGTCGGCGCCGTTCTTGAGCGCCATGTTGATGATCGCCGCGACCACGCCGACGATCGCCACCACGACCGCCGAGATGATCACCCACTCGACGGCGGAGGCGCCGCGGTCCAGTTGTCCCGAGCGGGCCCGCTGTACGCGGCCGCGCAGGAACGTCACGAGGAGGTCGAGGGCGGGATGACCGACGGAGCGAAACGGATTGTTCGTCATCGTCTCAGTCCTTTCTGCGAGGCGTGGGGGCGGAGGCGGCCGCGAGGTCAGATCTGGAAGACACGCATGGCCGCCGGATAGATGAGAAAGACGAGGAAGCCGGCGCAGAGCATCAGCTGGGCCACCAGCATCGACTGGGACTTCTCCCCGGCGCTGCCCTCGATCTCGGCCAGCTCCCGGTGCCGCATGGTCTCGGCGCGCGCCGAGAGCGAGGCGCGCACCTTGGCGCCGTCGTCGGCCACCAGCGCCAACGAGGCGGAGAGGTCCTTCAGCTCGTCCACACCGAGCCGGATCCCCAGATCGCCCAGGGCCGCCCACTGGCTCTGCCCGGTGATCCGCGCGTCGGCGAGCGTGTCCCGGATACGGCGCAGCGCCCAGCCGTCGCTGACCTCGCTGGCCGCCTTCAGCGCCTCGGGCAGACCGCGGCCCCCCGCCAGGTTCATGGCGACCAGGTCGAGGTAGGCGCCGACCACACGCCGCAGGTCGCGCCGTTTGGCGGCGGCGTCCCGCCGCACCTCCAGGTCCGGCAGCATGAAGAACAGCCCGGCGAAGAACAGCGCCAGCCACACCGGGATCAGCGGGCTGCGGCCGAAGCCGATGAGCCAGGCGAGGGAGAAGAGGAACGGCCCGAAGAACAGCCCCGCGGCGCCCAGCAGCACCTTGGTGGCCAGGAAGTTCTCCCAGCCGCGCTCCAGCACCTCCAGGTCCGAGCGCAGGGAGCGCAGCTCCCAGCCCTGGCGCAGGTAGAAGTCGGCGACGCGCGTACCGAGGCGGGCGCGGGCCGCGGCGAAACCGCGCCCCGGCCCGGCCGCGGTGCCCTGCGGCTGGTGGCCGCCGGACCGGGCGCGCAGCGCGTCGATCTGGGCCACGGAGGCGACGGGCCCCTTCTTGCCGGGGGCCAGGGCGCGTACGAGCAGGAACAGGCCGAGGCCGATGAGGGCCCCGGTGAGCGCGGTGAGCGTGAACGGGTTCACCTCCCTGGCACCTCCCTGCCGGCGGCCGGCCGGACCGACCCGTTCGGCCCGTTCGTTCCGGTCGGTCCGTTCGTTCCGGCCGTCCCGGCCTCACCGGCCTGCGGAACCGTCCGGGGCACCTGCGCCTCCTGACCGCCGTGGACGAGGAACCGTTCGGGCGTCTCGATCCGCGACAGCTTGCGCAGCCACCAGAAACCGCAGGCGAACATGGCGCACACACAAGCGAGGACGGCCTGCCCCAGCGGGGAGCCGTAGGGCTGGACGAAGTCCCGGTTGAAGACGGCCAGTCCCAGCACGAACGCGACGCTGACGCCGACCACGATCTGCACGCTGCGCCGGGTGGAGGCGCGCTGCGCCCTCACCCGCTGCCGCATGTCCACCTCCTCGCGCGCCGACTTGGCCAGCGCGCCCAGCACCTCGCGCAGCCCGGGGCCGCGCAGCCGCGAGTTGAGGATGAGCGCGGCCACCACGATGTCGGCGGACGGGTCGTCCAGTTCGTCCGCCAGGTGCTGGAGGGCCACCGGCAGCGGCGTGCGGGCCCGCAGCCGGTCGATGAGCGCGTCCAGGTGCGGGCGCAGCGAGGGCGCGGCGGCGCGGGCCGAGGCGGGGATGGCCTGCTCCAGGCCGACGGCGCCCGCGATGGTGTCGCGCAGCGACTCCGTCCACGCCGCCAGCGCCTCCACCCGCTTCATGGCGGCGCGTTCCTCGGCCGCACCGCCGAAGAGCCGGTCCCACAGGAAGCCGAGGACGCCGGTGGCGACGGCCGCGACCGGCCAGCGCGTCAGCAGCAGCACCAGCAGCCCGGCGCACACGGCGAGGGAGCCGCGCCGGCTCATGAAGCGGGCCAGCTCGGCGGCGCGGGCGCCCGCGTCCCGCTGTGCGCCCGCCGGCTTGGCGGGCAGCCCGCGCAGCGCGGCGATCAGCAGCGCGATGCCGCCGCCCACGGCGACACCGCAGGCCAGCGCGGCCAGGGTCGCGAGGGAGAAGATGCCCCCCGCGGAGCCGCTGACAGGCACGGTCTCACCCCCAGTTTCCGGTCGGCTTGTATCCGTGGAAGGCCAGCTCCCGCGCGCAGGTGAGGGGCGCGTGCGCCACCAGCCGCCCGTCCGGGGCCTCGGCGAACACCTCGCTGGAGAGCACCCGTCCGTCCACGCCGTTGATCTCGCGTACGGAGGTGACCGAGCGGGACAGCTTCCCGCCCGCGGCGTACGCGTTGCGCCGCTCGATGAAGACGACGAAGTTGATGGCGCCCGCGATGAGCATCTGGGTGGCCTCGATGGGCAGCCGCTCGGCGGCCTGGAGCGCGTAGGTCGAGATGCGGTTGAACACCTCGCTGGAGCTGTTGGCGTGGATCGTGGAGAGCGAACCGTCGTTGCCCTGGGACATCGCGTTGAGCATGGTGACGATCTCGTCGCCGAGCACCTCGCCGACGATCACCCGGGAGGGGTTCATGCGCAGCGAGCGGCGCACCAGTTCGGCCATGCTGATGGCGCCCTGGCCCTCGGAGTTGGGCAGCCGCTCCTCGAACGCGACCACGTTCGGGTGCAGTTCGGGGAACTGGTCCAGACCCAGCTCCAGCGCCCGCTCGACGGTGATCAGCCGCTCGTGCGGGGGTATCTCGTTGGCGAGGGCGCGCAGCAGCGTCGTCTTCCCCGCGTTGGTGGCCCCCGCGATCATGATGTTCTTGCGGGCCCGCACGGCGGCCGTCAGGAAGCTGCCCAGCTCCGGCGTGAGCGTGCCGTTGCCGACCAGGTCGGAGACGAAGACCTTGCCCATGCGGGCGCGCCGGATCGACAGCGCGGGGCGCCTGGTCACGTCCATGACCGCCGAGAGCCGGGAGCCGTCCGGCAGCCGCAGGTCCAGCTGCGGGTTGGCCGAGTCGAAGGGGCGCGAGGACAGCCCCGAGTAGGCGCCCAGCACCTGGATCAGCTCGATGAGTTCCTCGTCCGACTCCGCGACCGGCTCGCCCCGCACCTCGCGGCCGTCGGCGTACCCGACGAACACCTGGTCGTAGCCGTTGACGTCGATGTTCTCGACCTCGGGGTCGTCCAGCAGCGGCTGGAGCCGGCCCACGCCGAACAGCGCCGCGTGCACGGCCGCCGCGTACGCCTCCTCGGACTGCGCGTCCGGCGGGGTACGGCCCGAGGTGATCTCCGCGCGGGCGTACTCCTCCAGGATCTGCGCGATCACCGCCCGCGCGAACTGCCGCTCGTCCTCGGCGGTCATGGGCGCCACCCCGGACGCCTGGTCGATACGCCGCTGCTCCGCGATGCGGTCCCCGGCCTCCTGCCGGAACCGCTTCACCAACTGGTGGTCGACCATGCTCGGGCTCACGAGCCGCCTCCCTCACCGCGCGGCGCGTCACCGGTCCTCGGCAGCGGCAGCGGAGGAGTCGGCTCCGGCGCCGCCCTCCGCGAGC
>NZ_VJOK01000001.1:2548970-2586857 GCF_013302895.1 Streptomyces albus subsp. chlorinus
AGGACGCCGACGATCTGGGCGCCGGCCCGGGAGGCGACCAGCATGTCGTTGACCTGGCCCGCGACCTTGGCGGCGCCCTGGGCCTCGGTGACCAGCAGGACCCCGATCAGCGGCTGGGCGAGCTGCATGCCGCGCCGGCCGCCGTGCAGCCGTGCGGAGAGGGCCAGTGCGCGGTCCCTCACCCGAGCGATCTGCTCCGGTTCACCCCGCGCGACGAGCAGCACCAGCGCGGCGTGCGGGAACAGGGCGACGGAGGCGGTCTCGGGTCCGATGCGTCCGCAGTCGGCGATGACGTCGGCGGCCAGTTGCGGGTGCGGGGTGTCGGCGAGGGCCGCGAAGGCGCGGCCGAGGGTGTCCCACTGGCCCGCGAGTCCGGCCGACTGTTCGGCGTTGCCCAGTCCGATGAGGACGTCGAGCCCGCCGGAGAGCCGCTGGGCGTGGTCCCACAGCTGTTCGGGGGCGAGTCCGCGCCGGGCGGTGGCGGCCAGGGAGAGCATGCCGGTGTTGGGGTCGAGCGGGCCGCCGTCCGGGCCGGGGCTGCGGTAGACGAGGTCGCCGCCCGCGGTGTCCACCTCGGCCAGCAGGGCCCGGCGCGGCCACACCGCCGCGAGGGCGACGGCGGCCGTGGTGACCCCCGGTGCCCCCTTGTCGGCGGCGAGTGCGATCAGCGCCATCCGGCTCTTGCCTTTCCTCGACTCTGTGTCACTTCATGTGGTCGGCCGCCCCCTCGCGCGGCCGGCCGTCACCTTCCGCGGCCCGCCCGTCCCAGGCCCGCCCCGCCCCGGGGCCGTCCCGCCGGACGGTCCGGCGAACCGCTCCCCCGGGCGGCGGCCCGGGTCTCCCGGCCCGGTCTCCCGGCCCGGGAGGGCGACCCTCTGCCGTTGTCCACCTGCCGTTGTCCACGACGAGGCGGCCGGGGGCGGTTCCACCGCGCCCGGCCGTCAGCTTCCCGTGTCGGAGTCGAGCACGAGCGACACTTCCCCGTTGGACGCGGCGGAGGTCAGCTCGGGAACGTCGCTCTTGTCCACGACGACGGAGACGGGGAGGTTGCCGCTGGAGGCGACCGAGTCGTCGGAGCCCTTGTTGACCGACTGCACCCTGGCGCCCTCGGCGATGGCCGGGTTGCCGCCCCGGGAGCCGCCGTCGCCGGCGTCGCCGCCGTCGCCGGGCTCGTCGGAGCCGCCGGACGTCGTCTGGCGGCCCACGCGGTAGGCGGAGACGGTGTCGCCCTCCTCCAGTCGCGGCGGGTACTGCCCGCTCTTGAGCGAGAGTCCGACCACGGCCTTGCCGGCCTCGATGCCCTTGTCCTTGGTGAGCATGCTGCCGACCAGTACGCTCCCGTCGACCAGGTCGGCGGCGGCCCGGTACTTCTTGAGCAGGCCGCGCTGCTCCCAGCGCACGTACTGGATGTCGCTGTCCTCGGCGACCATCACGGACTTGATGGCGGAGTCGGGGACGGGCTGGCCCCGCGGCACCCGTTCGGTGAGGGCGATGGCCTCGACCCGGTCGCCCGCGCGCATCACGAGGACGGTGGCGCCGAGGGCGCCGAGCAGGACGAGGAGGACGGCGAGTGCCGCGAGCGCCGGCTTGCGCTCCCGCGGCGCGGACGGCAGCCGGTCACCGCCCGGAGCGGTCAGCGCGGGTGCGCGTCCCGCTCCCGCGGCGCCTCGCTCCTGGGTCTTCACCTCACCACCCCCGTGGCTTTTGGACCTCGTGTGGGTCTCGTGCCGAGAACTGCCCCGTGCGCCGGTTCTTTCCCCCGTGTACCGACGGGCGACTACGCCAGGTAAATCCCAGGCACAGTATCAACACCCCCCGACCCCCTCAAGGCGGTTCCCCCCTGCCGCCGGGCGCCCTTGGGAACGGCCGGTCGTGCCTCGTGTGCGCGTTCGGTCCGGTACCAGTACGGTGTCAGGGAGGCGTCAGGATCGCGCCAACAGCGACAAGGGTGTGCCGGGAAGTCTGGTCGGCGGTGCGGGGTCGTCATCCCCCGCGCTCCGCGCATGTGCCTTCGAGCCGGGAGCCGCCCATGACCCCGCCCGCCGCCGATCCGGGAGACGACCGGGAGTCCGCGTCCGAACAGGAATCCGGCCCCGGACAGGAGTCCGGCCCCGGCCGGGATTCGGCCTCCGGCCGGGTCTCCCTCTTCGCCCGGCCCTCCGCCAGGGAGCGCCGCCTGCTGGCCGACGCGCTGCGCACGGAGACCGTCGGCGGGACGGTCCTGCTGGTGGCGGCCGTGGTGGCCCTGGTGTGGGCCAACAGCCCGCTCGGGCACCTGTACGAGAGCGTACGGGCGTTCCACTTCGGCGTACCGGCGCTGGGCCTCGATCTGTCCGTGGAGCACTGGGCCTCGGACGGGGTGCTGACCGTCTTCTTCTTCGTCGCGGGCATCGAACTCAAACGCGAGCTGACGGTGGGTGAACTGCGTCGTCCGGCCGCAGCCGTGCTGCCGGTGGTGGCGGCCGTCTGCGGCATGGCCGTGCCCGCCCTGTGCTACGCGGCGGTCACTGCGGCGGGCGGCGGCGACCCCCACGGCTGGGCCGTCCCGATGGCGACCGACATCGCCTTCGCGCTGGGCGTGCTCGCCGTGATCGGCACGAATCTGCCCTCCGGCATCCGCGCGTTCCTGCTGACCCTGGCCATCGTCGACGACCTGGGCGCCATCCTCGTCATCGCCGTCTTCTACACCTCCACCCTCAACTGGGCGGCGCTCGCGGGCGCGGTGGCCGGGCTGGTGCTCTTCCGCGTCCTGCACGTGGACCTGCGGGTGCGCGGCTGGTACGTGTACGTGCCGCTGGGGCTGGTCGTCTGGGGGCTCATGTACAACAGCGGGGTGCACGCCACCATCGCGGGGGTGGCGATGGGGCTGCTGCTGCGGGTGACGCCCGAGGACCCGGACGACCCGGAGGGCCTTTCGCCCGCCGAGCGCGTCGAACACCGGGTCCGCCCGCTGTCGGCGGGGTTCGCGGTGCCGCTCTTCGCGCTGTTCGCGGCCGGGGTCGGCGTCTCGGGCCCGGCGCTCGCGGACACCTTCCACCGGCCCGAGGCGCTCGGGGTGGCGCTGGGGCTGTGCGCGGGCAAGTTCGCGGGGGTCTTCGGCGGCACGTACCTGACGGCCCGTTTCACCCGGGCCCGGCTCGGCTCCGATCTGGCCTGGGCGGACGTCGCCGGGGTGGCGATGCTGGCGGGCATCGGCTTCACGGTGTCCCTCCTGGTGTGCGAACTCGCGTTCACCGACGCCGCGGTGAGCGAGCACACAAAGACCGCCGTCCTTCTCGCCTCCCTCTTCTCGGCGCTGGTCGCCTGCGTGCTGCTCAAGCTGCGCGACGCGAAGTACCGGGCGCTGTGGGAGGAGGAGACCCGCGACGAGGACCGGGACGACATACCGGACATCGACCAGGAGGAGGACTGGGCCAGGCGCCCCACCGAGGCCGAAAGACGGCGGCGGGAGCGCGGCCTCTAGTACTCTCCTGCGACGCCTCACACCCCGTACCGTGACCGGACGAACGCGCCCTGCCATGACCTCCCGGGACCGCGCAAGCGCGGTACCCAAAAAGGAAGTTGCAATTCCGTATGGTGCTACGATCATCGGACTTACCCTCGACACTGACGGGGCGTCAGGCACGTCCCACGGGTGGATCCGCCGATGACTCACACCCCGCTGAGGCGCTGTCGCGCCGACGCGGTACGGGGTGCCACGCCGTCGGCAACGCGGTTGCCGCGCACCAGGCCGGCATCGCGCCGTCCGGGCGAACAGCCTGCCCAGTCGTTTGAAGAGAGTCTTATGACCCAATACCTACAAGACCCGGCGGTCTGGGGTCTGATCGTCGGGGCTCCGCTCGGAGCGGCCGCGATCTACCGCGGACGCAGAGCGAACGCACGGCTCCGCGCGGAGAACCGCGGTCTGCGGGACCACTGCGCCAACCTGGAGGCCGGTCACCAAGCGGCGGTCGCCGAGGCGCAGAACAGCGCCGAGGAGGCCACCAAGACCGCGCTGAAGACCGCCATGCGGACCCTGCAGGGCCTGGCCAACGAGCAGCAGGTGGTCATCTCCCGGCTCCAGGAGAAGTACGGCGACTCGCAGATACTCCAGGACCTCCTGGAGATCGACCACACCAACACCCAGTTCGGCCGGCGCGCCCAGGCCATCGCCGTGCTCTGCGACGGGTGGCTGGGCCGTCAGCGTGCCGTCGCCTCGCTCTACGACGTGGTCCGCAGCGCCAAGGGCCGTATCCGGCACTTCACCCGGGTCGAGATCCGCTCGCAGAGCAATGTGGCGGTCGTCAGCCGCGCGGTGGAGCCGGTGGCGCTCGCCCTCGCCGAGCTGCTCGACAACGCGACGAGCTACTCGGCGCCGGAGACCCAGGTCGAGATCAACATACGGACCGTGCCCAAGGGCGTCTGCATCATCGTCGACGACGCGGGCGTGGGCATGTCGGAGGAGGAGCGGAACCGGGCCACCAGGCTGCTGGCGCCCCGTCGTTCGACGGGTGTGACCGGGCTCGGCAACCCGCCCCAGTTCGGCTTCGCGGTGATCGGCGTGCTGGCCGCGCGGTACGGATTCAGCGTCTCGGTCGACTCGGAGTCCCCGTACGGAGGAGTGCGCGCGGTGGTCCTTCTGCCCGACGAGCTCCTCACCACGAGCGTCCCCGACGGGGAGCAGCCGGCCGCGGACGTCCAGCAGCCCGCCCCGCAGGCGCAGGCACCGCAGCCCCAGCACGCGGCGTGGACCGCCAACGTTCCGCAGGAGCAGCCCGCGCCGCCCGCCCGCGCCCCGCACCCGGGGCCGATACCGCAGCCGGTCCAGGCGGCGCAGCCGCAGCCCCAGCAGGCGCGGGCCACCACGGCCGGCGGCCTTCCCAAGCGGCGGCGCAACAGTGCCATGGCCATCGTGCCACCGTCCGGCCCGCCCAGTGCTCCCGCGCGGTCGAGCGAGGAGACCGCCTCGATCATGGGCGCTTTCCAGCGAGGCACGCAGTCGGGCCGCGCGGCACGGACGAACCAGGAAGGACACGTGAATCGGGAAGGAGATGAACCGCGGTGAACAACGATCTGTCGTGGATGCTCGACAGCGCCCTTGAGGTGCCCGGTGCGCGTCACGCCATTCTGGTCTCGGCCGACGGTCTGCTCATGGCCCGCTCCAAAGAGGTGGAGCGGGACCAGGCGGACACCATCGCCGCGGCGATGAGCGGCATGCAGTCGCTGAGCCGGACCGTCTCCGGGTTCTGCGACCCGCAGGCCGGCCTGCAGTGGCGGCAGACGCTGATCGAGTTCGACGGCGGCTGGGTCTTCCTGATCGCCGCGGGGGAGGGCGCCTATCTGGCGCTGTCGGCCGCGGCGGACGTGGACATGGCGGACATCACCTTCCGTATGCAGCAGCTCGTCGGCCAGCTCGGCAAGGTGCTGACCACCCCGCCCCGCGAGAACGCGGACTCTCGCGCATGACCACGCCCGAAGAGCAGGAACCGGTGGACACCGGATTAGTGCGTCCGTACGTCATCACCAACGGGCGTGAGCCCCCCGAGGACGACAGGTTCTCGATGATCACGCTGGTGACGGTCTCCGACGAGGAGCCGCCGAGGCTGCTGGATCCGGAGATGCGCAAGCTGTGGGATCTGTGCTCGGGCGGCTTCCTGTCCGTCGCGGAGGTCGCGGGGCACCTGCGGTTGCCCGTCGGGGTCGTCCGGGTCCTCCTCACCGACCTGGCGGAGCAGGGCCGGCTCATCACCCGGGCCGCGCCGCCGCCCGCCGAACTGGTCGACAGGGAGATCCTCGAGGAGGTGTTGTATGGGCTCCAAGCTCGCTTCGGATAACAGCACCTACGTATCCGAAGATGTGCAGAAGGCGGCGAAGATTCTCGTCGTCGGACACTTCGCGGTGGGCAAGACGACGCTTATCGGGACGCTTTCGGAGATCGCTCCGCTGCGCACCGAGGAAACCATGACGCAGGCCGGGTCGCACATAGACGACCTGAAAGGCGTGCGGGGGAAGACCACGACCACCGTGGCCATGGACTTCGGGCGTCTCACGCTCAGTGAGAAACTGGTCCTCTACATATTCGGAACACCGGGCCAGCAGCGTTTCCTCCAGGTCTGGGAAGACATGTCCCGCGGGGCTCTCGGTGCGTTGATCCTGGTCGACCCCGAGCGCCTCGAGGAGTCCTTCCCGGTGATCGACCTCGTCGAGCAGTACGGCCTGGAGTACGCGATCGCCGTCAACCAGTTCGACGACCACCGGCAGCACCCCGCCGAGGAGTTGCGCGAGGCCCTGGATTTGCTTCCCCACACACCCGTGGTGACCTGTGACGCCCGCGATCGGAAGTCATCGGCGAACGCTCTGATCACCTTGGTCCGCTATCTGTTGAACCGGCACCCCTAGGACTTCACCATGAACTCCCAGCCAGAGCACCACGGCCCCGCGTCGGGCTGCCCGGTCTCCCACCAGGGCGGCGGCGCCGGCAAAGCGCCGCTGTACGGGGAGGCGTTCGCCGCCGATCCGGACCGTTTCTACGCCTATCTGCGCCAGTTCGGCCCGGCCGGCCCGGTGGAGCTGGCGCCGGGTGTGGACGCCATGCTCGTGACCGAGTACGCGGCGGCGCTCCAGGTGCTGCAGAACCCCGACCTCTACGCGAAGGACTCGCGCCGCTGGCGGGCCCTCAACGAGGGGCGGGTCCCGGCCGACAGCCCCGTGCTGCCGATGCTGGCCTACCGGCCCAACTGCATGTTCACCGACGGCGCCGAGCACATGCGGCTGCGGCAGGCCGTCACCGAGAGCCTGGCCCGGCTGGACCTGTACCAGCTGAGCCGGCACGTGGAGCGGGTCGGCGGGTACCTCATCGGGCGGTTCAGCGCGCACGGCCAGGCGGACCTGATCGGCGAGTACGCCAAGGTGCTGCCGTTCCTGGTGTTCAACGAGCTGTTCGGGTGCCCGAGCGACGTCGGCGACCGGCTGGTGTCCGGGATGTCGGGGATCTTCGACGGCGTGGACGCGGAGCGCGCGAACGCCGAGCTGACCGGCGCCCTGGTCGACCTGGTCACGCTCAAGCGCTCGCAGCCCGGTGAGGACATCACCTCGTGGCTGATGCAGCACCCGGTCCAGCTGAGCGACGAGGAGCTGCTGCACCAGCTCGTCCTCCTCATGGGCGCGGGTGTCGAGCCGCAGCAGAACCTGATCGCCAACGCCCTGAAGCTGCTGCTGTCCGAGGAGCAGAACTCCGGGGGCGCGGGGGCGGCATGCTGGTCGAGGACGCGATCGACGAGGTGCTGTGGAACGGCCCGCCCGTGGCCAACTACGCGGCGCACTACCCGGTGCGCGATGTGGAGCTGGGCGGCGTCCGGCTCCCGGCGGGCGAACCCGTCCTGATCAGCTTCGCTGCCGCGAACACCGACCCGGCGCTGTCCACCTCCCGTCAGATACTCAGCAAGCGGGCGCATCTGGCATGGGGGGCCGGGCCGCACGCCTGCCCCGCCAAGGACCCGGCGCGGCTCGTGTCCGTGACCGCCATCGAGACGCTGCTCAACCATCTTCCGGACATCGAACTGTCGGTGCCCGCCGAAAGCCTGCAGTGGCGGCCGGGACCCTTCCACCGCGCGCTGCGGGCGCTTCCCGCCCAGTTCACCCCGGTCCGGGTGGAGCGCCCCGCGCCCGCGTCATTCGGCTCCGGAATTCCTTCACAGAACACCACCGAATCTCGACAACCGCGTGCGGGGCAGGAAAAGTCCGGCTGGTGGAGTTCCTTCTTGTCCTGGTGGCGGGCCTGATGTCCGCCTTTGCGTGAACGAATGTTCTAATTCGTCGTACACATGTTCATCTGGTGAGAGGGGTATGTCCTCGGCATAATCCGTATGTCAACGTGCATCCAAAAGGAGCACTCCGTGGAGTCTGCCGTCGCGGGCATATCCGCCGACCGTCGGTCCTTGGTCTCCCTCATCGCCCGGCTTCGCTCCCCCAGTGGACAAGCGAACCCCTTCCCCCTGTACCACGAGTTGCGGGAAAGGGGCGATGTGGTCCGTGCCCCCTGGGGGGCCCATCTCCTCACCGGGTACGAGGTGTGCGAGCAGGTGCACCGCAACGGCAGAACGTGGCTGGTACCCGACGCCGCGTGGCGGGCACGGAACGGGGCCGGCTCCTTCCGCTGGAACGCGCCGTCCGTACAGGGCCTGGTCAAGACGCTGGCCTGGCTCAACGCGCCCGAGCACACCCGCCAGCGGCGCTCCCTGGGCAACGTCTTCGGCCGGGGCGCCATCGACGCGCTGCGGCCCTTCGTGGAGGCGACCGTCGAACGGCTGCTGGACACGCTGGCCGAACGGCTGCGCGAGGAGGGTGAGGCCGACTTCGTCCCGCTCGTGAGCGAGGAGCTGCCCGTCGCCACGCTCGGGCACTGGATGGGCATACCGGCCGGGGACCACGCCCTGCTGCGGGAGTTGATGCACGCCCTGGAGCCTGCCCAGGAACTGCTGCCCACCAAAAGCGAGCTGGAGTCGGCCGCCGTCGGCATGACGGGCCTGCGCGACTACTTCACCGCCTTCGTCCGCGACCGGCGCCGCCACCCTGGGGACGACCCGGTGTCGCGCTGGATGCGGACCTGGGACGAGATCGAGCCCGACCGCGAGGCCGCCGACGAGAACCTCTACAACCTGGCCATGTTCCTCACCATCGCGTCGCTGGAGACGTCCTCGACGACGCTGTCCGTCATGGTCTCGCTGCTGGCCCGCGACCGCGACCGGTGGCAGTGGCTGCGCGCCCACCCCGCCCACGTACCGGACGCCGTCGAGGAGGTGCTGCGCTACGACCCCGCCATCCACGTCAGCACCCGGGTCGCCGCCGAGCCCACGGTCATCGGCGGGGTCCCGGTGGAGAAGGACGAGATGGTGCACGTCCTGCTCGGCTCCGCCAACCACGACCCCCGCCGGTACCCCGACCCGGACACCTTCGACATCCACCGCAAGGCGTCCCATCTCAGCTTCGGCGTCGGCCCGCACTACTGCCTGGGCGCGGCGCTGGGGCGGCTGCAGACGACCTCGCTGCTCACCGGGCTGCTGCGCCGCTTCCCACGGCTGGGGGTCGGTGCCGAGCCCGTCTTCGCCCCGCGGGTAGCGTTCCGTCGGCTCATGGAGCTGAAGGTGGTCCACGAGTGAGCGAGCGACAGGAGAGCATGTGATCGGGACGTTCAAGAACCTCCGGGTCGAACAGCGGGGGCCGGTGCTCGCGGTGGAACTGGCCTGCCCGGAGACGGGGAACACCGTCACGGAGGCGCTGCTGGACGACCTGCTGGGCGTGCTCACCGTGCTGCCCGACCTCACCGAGGTGAGGGCCGTCGTCCTCTCGGGCGCGGGGCCCGACTTCTGCCTCGGCGGCGACCGGCGGGAGATCGCCACGATGCTCTCCCAGGACGCCACCGGGGCCGGTGTCCGTGTCTCGAGCGACAAGGCACGCCGGGTCTGCGAGGCGCTGTCCACCACCGGTGCCGTCACCATCGCGCAGGTGCGGGGGCAGGTCATCGGGGCGGGTCTGGCCCTCGTGCTCCACTGCGATCTGCGGGTGGGCGCGGAGAACTGCCGCTTCCGGCTGCCGGAACTGGCACTCGGTATGCCGCTCGCGTGGGGCGGCGCGCTCCCCAGGCTGCTGAACGAGGTGGGCGCCGCCAGGGCCCGCGAACTCATCCTGACCTGCCGGGCGTTCGGCGCGGTGGAGGCGGAGCGGCTGGCCGTGCTGCACCGGGTGGTGCCCGAGGCCGAACTGGACGCCGCCGTCGAGGAGTGGGTGCGGCCGATCGTCCGCCGCTCCCCCGCGGCCCTGCGGGTCACCAAGTCCCTGCTCAACTCCTACGCCGCCGCCACCCGGCTGGCGGACCCAGCGCTGCTCGACGCCGAACTCATGGCGTCCGTGCTGGCGTCCAGGGGCTGAGGGCTCACCGGCGCGGCGGCGGGCCGATCTCCAGCCGCAGGAAGCGCGGCCGGTAGAAGGCGACGTCCCGGTGGATGGCCCCGGCCGGCCCCAGGATGTTGACGTCGTAGCTGAGCAGCAGGCCGTCCCCCGTGCCGGGGCGGGTGAACTCCGGGTGGGCCTGCGGGTTGTAGGGGACGGCACCGGCCTGCGCGGCGCCCTCCGGCAGCGGGGGCCGCGCCACCCGGCCGGGTCCGTGCCAGGGGCCGGTCGGCCCGCAGGACCAGTACGAGACGATGTCGGTGATCCCCTTCCCTTCCGGCGCCCCGGCGTCCATGGTCAGCAGCAGCCAGGTGCCGCCGTGCCGTACGACGGAGTAGGTGCCGGTGGCGCCCCGCTGCACGGTGCGGCCGACGAGTATCGGCCTCGACCTGGCGGGGTCGTCCTGCCAGCCCGGCCCCTCGGTACCCGGGTGCCGCGCCCCGCCCCAGTACTGCCACGCGCCCGGCTCGTCGAGGCGGCCCCGGGGCGCGCGGGCCACGTGCGCGCGCGACGCCTTGCCGCCGACGCTGCCCTCGTCGGCGCCGAAGACGTACGTCCACCCGCCGTGCGTGACGGCCGACGTGCCGTAGAGCACCCGGCGTTCGACGTGCGTCCCGCCCGGCCGGTGGAGCGGGGCGATCCCCTCCAGCCGCAGGCCGGGCAGCGAGAGGGTGGCCACCTCGGTCGCCCGGGGCACCCCGTAGATCCAGGGTGCCCGGCCCGCCTCCCGCTGCCACAGCAGCACGCGCAGCACCCGCTCGGCGGAGCCGGGGCGCCGCGGCTCGACCACCGCCTGCACGGGCCAGCGCCACACCTCCCGCCCGTCCGGGGTCGCGGTGCCGGGGAAGAGCGCGGCGGGGCGGGTGGGGGTGCCGCCGAGCAGGGTCCGGGTGAAGCGGCCGTCGGACGACATGACCAGCGCCGAGTTGCGCACCCAGACCGGGCCGGGCCGGCGGCCGCGGCCGTGCACCTCGTCCAGGAAGGTGTCGGCGGACAGCCACAGCGTGCGGCCGTCCGGCAGCCGTACCGAGCGGGTGCCGTCGCCGCCGGTCCAGTCGTCCGGCCGCGTGTTGTCGTCGCCGTACCGCGCCAGGGCGTCGGTCATGCCCGGATCGGTGCGCCAGCCGGTGACGCGCGCCCCCGCACAGCCGCGTGCTCCGGCCCCCTCCGCCCCCTCTTCCCCGGAGCCGGGCACCAACAGCAGCACGGCGAGCAGCCCGAGTGCGGCCAGCACTCCGAGCCCCACCTGTTCCCGCCCGCTACCGACCGGCCAGTGACGCAGCATCGGGCCCAGGCTAGGCGCCGCAGCGCGCCCTGCGTACGCACCCGGGAGACAAAACCGGCCCGCGTGAGAGGGCCTCATCGCTCAACACGGTGCGCGCACGCGGTCCGGGGTGTGCGGCCCGCGCGGTGGGCGCACGGTACGTGGTGCGCGGCCTGCGGCCCTCCCCCGGACGCTGTCGGTACGTACCACCGCCTAGAGTGCTGCGCACGGCAGCGGTTGACGCACGGGGGCACGAACGATGGCGAGGACGGCCCAGCAGCACGGGCGCGGGGCCGGGAACGGAACCGGGACCCGGAGCGGGGGCGGCCGGGACGGTGGCGGAGGCGCGGGAGGCCGCGAGGGGGGCGTGGGCGACGCGCCCTTGGCCGGCGAGGCCCTCCTGCGCGCCGAACCGGCCTCGGGGAACCGGCCTCCGGGCGAGCTGTGGAAGCGGGTCGCACCGGGGCTGGCCACGAGGGCCGTCCCGAGCGACGACACGAGGGAAGGGAACCGCCGATGACAACCGCCGACCACGAGGACGGCTCCCCCGAGGAAGCCGTTCCCTCCCGTCCCGTCTACCCCGACCTGGCGGGCAAGGTCGCCGTGGTGACGGGCGGTTCGCGGGGCATCGGGGCCGGGACGGCGCGGGCGCTGGTCGAACAAGGCGTGGCCGTCTGCCTGGTGGGCCGCGACCGCACCGCCCTCTTCCAGGTCGCGGAGGACATCGGCAAACGGGGCGGCACCGCGATCGGGGCCGTCGCGGACGTGACGGACGCCGCCGCACTGCGCCGGGTGGCCGACCGGGTCGCCGAGGAACTGGGACCGGTCGACATCCTGGCCGCCTTCGCGGGCGGAACCCCCGCCCCCGTGCCGGCGGCCGACCTCACCGAGGATCGCTGGCGCCAGACACTCGACACGGAGCTGACCGCCACGTACCTGACCGTCCGCACGTTCCTGCCCGGCATGAGGGAACGCTTGACCGGTAGCATCCTCACGCTCTCCGCCGCGCGCGGCCGGGCACCGCAGGGCAACCTCGCCCACACCGTCGCCAACGCGGGCCTTGTCGCCCTCACCCAGCAGCTCGCCACCGAGCTGGGCCCCCGCGGCATCCGCGTCAACTGCCTGGCCCCCACCGTGGTCCGCACCGAGAAGGTGAGGGAGTCCCTCTCCAAGGAGACCCAGCACAAACTGGCCCTCCGCCATCCCCTGCGCCGCCTCGGCGAACCGTCGGACGTCGCCTCCGCCGCCGTGTTCCTCGCCTCGGAGGCGGCCGGCTACCTGACGGGCGTCACCCTGGACGTGACGGGCGGCGCCCGGCGATGAGGGCTGCCTCGACGGGCTCGACGGCACCGAGCGGCCTCCCGCCGGATGGCACCACGTCCTTCCGGGGAGCCGCGGGCTGAGATGCCCGGACTCAGGGCCGGGGCCGAGGACTCGCCGAAGGCCCGGCGGTGGCCCGGACTACCGGGAGCCCGCCAACAGGCTGCCGCTTGTAGAAGGACTCCTCCAGGTAGGCGGCCTCGTGCGGCTGGTAGGGCTCCTCCAGGTAGGCGGCCTCGTCCTCGTCGAGTTCGACGTACAACGCGGCGACCGCGTCGGCCAGCTGGGCCGGCTTGGTGACCCCGACGATGGGCGAGGTCACCACCGGGTTGCGCATGACCCGGGCCAGGGCGACCTGGGCCGGGACAGACCCCGCTTGCCCGCGATCTCGTGGACGCGCTCGGCCACCGCCTGGTCCTCGTCGCGGTAGAGGATCTTGTCGCCCGCGTCGGTCCCGGCACGCGCTGTCGCGGCGTCCCGGGCCCGCGTCAGCCTGCCCCGCGCCAGCGGGCTCCACGGGATCGCGCCGATACCCTGGTCGGCGCGGAGCGGGAACATCTCCCGCTCCGCTTCCCGGTGAATGAGGTTGTAGTGGTCCTGCATCGACACGAACCGGGTCCGGCCGTTCAGGTCAGCCAGGTACAGGGCCTTGGCGAACTGCCAGCCGTACGTGGAAGAGGCTCCGATGTAGCGGACCTTCCCGGACTTGACCGCGTCGTGCAGCGCCTCAAGGGTTTCCTCGATCGGGGTGTCGTAGTCCCAGCGGTGGATCTGGTACAGGTGACAGCCAGGCGCCGTTCGGGCCGGGGCGCATCCGCATCCAGACCTTGGTGGAGAGAACGACCTCCTCGCGCCGGGCGAAGTCCTCGACCGCCTGGGCGACGATCTCCTCACTGCTTCCGGCGCTGTACCCATTGGCCGTGTCGAGAAAGTCAACGCCGGCCTCAAGCGCCTGCTTGATGAACTCCCGGCTGGCCTCCCCGCCCAGCGACCACGGCTCGCCGCCCCGGTCCGGCTCGCCGAAGCTCATACAGCCGAGGGCGATGGCGGAGACTTCCAGCCCGGTTATTCCGAGCTTGGGTGTATCGCATGCCTGGGAAGCTACGAGCTGGAGGGCGCTCCAACGCACATACGTCTCGGTCCGCAATTCGGATTTCTCAGCCGAGCGCGCGGGGCACAGCGGCGGGCAACTGTGCTCGGGATGCTGTGACGATGACGGGGATTGTGTGCCCCGCCGCCTTCAACGCATCGCCTGTCACTTCCACCAGCCACACCGCCACATCAGGTGACCACTCGCGCACACGGCACAAGAGCCGCACTGCCGGCCGTGCGCCTTCGATGAGCGGCTGTCCTTCCCCCGTCGCGGCAAGGTACGCGGTCACGTCCTGCGGTGCGGCGGCTACTTCGGCGGCTGTGCCAAAATGGTCCTGCACGGCTCGACGGACACGGGAAGCCTCCTGCGGGCCCCATGCAGAAGACGGAGCAGCGGAGACCGTCACAAGCACGTCGACGGACAGGGAGGGATCAGCCAGCCCGAACCAGTCGCGCATGTCCTCCCAATCGCCCTCGGCGTCCCCAGCGGTGATCTGCAGAGGCAAGTATGTCCGCAGCGCGGTGACTGTCGGCTCACCTGCCCGCTCCAAGGCATCGGTCAGGACACGAGCCATGGGCAGGACCGGCAGACGCGGGAGAAGAACGTCGTCAGGAATGTCCGCACGCAGCCAAGCGAGAGCACGAATTCCCGTTCTGCCGGACCAGTCGCCTCCCCTGTCACAGTCGGCCCAGCGATCCGGAACCTGGAAGAATTTCCTGCCGCTTGACGACCGCCATCCGTAGGGAGCGTGCCAGCCGTAGGCATCAGCTCGCTGCATCGCGAGGTCCAGTACAGAATCGCGGAACTCTTCCTCACCGGCGCGTTCAAGCCACGGATACGGCTTGAAACTCCCATGGATCTCAACAGTCATTCCGCAGTGCATAGCCAACTCCCCGGTGGAATCTCCACCACCTGCCTCAGACAGCACAACGCCTCTTCACCGGCTTGGTATACGCCTTTTCCGGCGAATCAGCAACGCCAATGATGTCGACGTCGATCAGGCTGCGCCACTGACGCGTCTTTTTGCTGCTGCATTTCCTCCGCGCTGTGGCACGTGGCTTGCTGCTGCCAGGGTTGGCAGGCTTGACCTTCTTCACCCCCTTGGCAACCGTGTGCCATTTCTTCCCCTTCTTCGCCCTCACCTGCAGCCAGATTGTCACCTTGGCCTTGCTGCCGGGACCGCTGAACTTCTTCCACCACCCGTGAGCTGACGCGGTCCTGGGCGCGGTTCTCGAGATATGGACGCGGTCACCGTAGGTTCCGAAACGCCCAGCTCCGGCAGCATAGGTCTCCGTCCGTACGTCGCCAGTGCTCACCTCGTGAACACCTGCGGCATCAAGACCAGGGTCCGCAGCTCCCCCCTGTGCGTGCGCTTGCGCTGGAACCGCGGCACCTACGGTCATCAGTACGGCCAGTGCAACGGACGCAGCTATCTCGCGAATGCACACGTAGAGTTCCCTCCACCACCTGCGAATGCAAACGCATTCCACACCATCGCATAGTAAGGCTGCTTGTCAGTCGTATAGGAATTCTTGCAGCAGGACCTTCGTGTGGCACCGTGGGAGGGCAGGCGATCTCGTTCCTCGCGGGTGAGGGTGGCCCGGTCAAAGCCGTGGGAGATCAGTGACGAATTGTGGGCGGTGATCGCGGTTGCGCACCTGCGTGACGAACGCGGCCCACGCCGCTGTTGAAAACACCAGCGGCGTGAGGGACGGGTCCTTGCTGTCACGCACCGGGACGACGCCGAACGTGCCGTCCGGCACGTTGTCGTGACTGTGTGCGCGTCACGGCACGTCGCCGGGACCGCGTACGTGTGAAGCGTGCCGCTGCTTCAGTGATGAGCCGGGCGGACCGCGCTTCACCGTACGATCTGGCGTGCAGCTGCTCGAAGGCTCCGGTGTAGGCGGCAACCAACGCGGGGTCCTCGAGCAACCGCCCGTGGTCTGCCCCTTCGCTGTACACCACTTCGGTCCCATCAGACATGGTCAGGATGACCACGGAACCGCCCAGCATCGCGTGTTCCCGCGAGCCGAAGGGAAGCACGCGGAGGGAGTGCCGGTCGCACGCCGCCCTCAGAGCCAACAACTGCTCGCGCATCGCGTCCTCCCCACCCACGGTGTGCAGCAGCACAGCTTGGTCCAGGATCAGACAGAGCTTCGGGGCGTCAGGCTTTTCCAACCGGGCCTGCCGTGCCAGGCGGAGACTGACACGTTCGTGGAGCAGGTCCGGATGTTCCAGCCCGACACCCAGCACCGCTCGGGCGTACGCCTCCGTCTGGAGGAGACCGGGCACCGTGTGCGAAACGTACTCCCGAATGGCGACTGCTTTGGCGGCCAGGTCGAAGAAGCGGCGCGACCAGCGCGGCGAGCCGTCGTAGACATACGGCCACAGCTCGGCGAGCTGTCCATCCGCCTCAAGCACCGTCTCCAGCGCATGCGTCAGCTCGGCCGAGGGCCGCGCACCGTATCCGCGCTCCAGTTGAGCGATGCGCGACTGGGTGACATAGACCCTCTCGGCCAGCTCCTTCTGGCTCCATCCGCGCTGCTTCCGCAACGTCCTCAGCCGTACACCGAACAGTGCGGCCTTCGTCTGCGGTGGCTTCACCTGGCTGCTGATCACACGCGCCCCCAGCCATTACTTCCCGATTGGTACACCCTGATGCGCTGGTGAGACTACGACCAGTCACGCAGTCTGGACGGACCGAATGGGCAACTCAGCAAGACAAGAGGCAGCTGTGGAAGTTCGTCCGTGCAAGGACTGCACGTGGTACCGCGCTCAGATCGAGGGTGCGGCGAAGTATCCGAGGGTCCGCGCCGATCTGGAGGCGCTCTTCGGCGCGCATCTGCGCCGCGCTCACAGCGACGCCGAACGCGCCGCGCGGCGAAGGGCGTGACGGTGTGGTCCGAGGGTGACCGGGTGCGGGACGAGAAGTCGGGCAAGGCCGGGACGGTCGTCCAGGTGACGGGCCCGCCGCCGTTCATCTACCGCGTCATGGTCGCGGCGCACGACGGCGGGCCGCCGATCATGATCTACCGCTACGGGCACCAGTTGCGCGAGGTCCGCCCGGCCCCGGGCGTCAGCTCCCCGTCCTCCCCCGCTTGGGGACGACGGCCTGGGCGAGGTCGTCCAGGGCGTCGGTGAGGAGTTCCGCGGTGCGCAGGGCGACGGGCGGGGGGTGGTCGGCCTGGTCCCACCAGCGGGTCAGGGCCTCGTGCACGCCGCTGAAGTCGACCGGTTCGCTCTCGCGGATGGCGGTGGCGGCGGCCGAGACCGCGGGGGCCAGGGCCGCGGAGAAGTCGGCCGCGCCGGTGTCGGGCGCGGCGTCGCGGTCGGGCAGGTGCGCCTCCAGCAGCATGGTGGCCCGCCCCAGGGTGACCAGTGCCGACTGGGCGTCCCCCGCGGCCCGCCGGGAGAGCGGGGAGAGGCCGCCGTGGTGGCGTACGGGCTCGGCCTCGGCGCGGCTGACGCTCTGCTCCCAGTTCTGGCGGGCGGCGCGGGTGTCCAGCAGGGCCTCGCGGACCTGGCGGGGGGCGGCGCGTTCGGCGGGCTGCGCGAAGGCGTCCATGACGGCGATGGCGTACCGTCCGGTGGCCGCCAGCCAGTCGGCGAGCCGGTCGCGCAGCAGCGGTGTCTCCCAGGCGGGGAAGAGCGCGTAGCTGAGCATGGCCAGCACCCCGCCCAGGGCGGTCAGCCCGACCCGTTCGTAGGCGGTCTGGTACCAGTCGGCGCCCAGGATGCCGAGCAGGAAGACCACGTACGCGCCGGTGCACAGGGAGGCGATGGCGTACCCGGTGCTCATCAGCAGGTACTGGCAGCCGACGCTCACCACGGCCAGCGCGGCGCTCAGATACGGGCCGGGGCTCGCCAGTGCCATCACCGTCCCGGCGACGGCGACGCCCAGCAGCGTGCCGACGAACCGCCCCACGCCCCTCTCGTAGGTGCGGGAGAAGTCGGGCCGCAGCACCATCGCGGCGGTCAGCGGCACCCAGTAGCCGTGCGCGGGCGGCAGCGCCTCGCCGATCAGGTAGCCGACCGAGGCCACCCCGCTCACCCGCAGGGCGTGCCGCAGGATGGGCGACGTCCAGTGGAGTTCGCGGCGGAAGGCGCGGGCGGCCACCGGCACCAGTCCGATGAGGGTGGGCATGTGCAGATGCCGTTCGCGGGCCAGCGCGTGCCCCGCCGCGGGGGTGTGCTTGCCGCCCGCGGCCCTGCCCTGCTGGAGGCGGGCGGCCTCCGCCTCCTCGGCGGCGAGGTCCTCGGGGTCGGGGCCGTAGGGCCCGTCGAGGCTGGCGTCCACCGTGCGCGGCCGGTCGGGGTGGCCGGGCCGGCGGCCCTCGCGGTCGGCCACGTGCCAGGTCACCCGGCCCCACAGCCCTCCACGGGTGACCTCCACCGGCTCCTGCGCGGCCTCGACGGCGTCGTCGGTGAGCGCGATCAGCCGCAGCCCCGCGCGCCGTGCGGGACCGGTCAGCACGGGCCCGCTCTTGGGCACCTGGAGCACGTCCAGCGCCTGGTCGGGCAGACGGACGCGTTCACCGCGGCGGATGGCGCGCGCGGTGGCGTCCAGCACGGTGGCCGCGGCGGCCAGCAGTTCGCGGACCCGGTCGCGTTCGGGCCCGACCATGGGCGCGCCGCCGACCACCGGGTCGGCGAGGGAGGCGAGCACCGGCCGGAACCGTTCGGCCAGCGCGCGGTAGCCGTGCAACTGGCGGGGCCGGCGCCGAGCCTGACGGGGGGTGACGGCGGCGGCGCTGCGGGCCTCGATCAGCGGTTCGGGGTCGAAGGGCGCCATCGGGTCGTGCCGCAGCCGGCGGGCGTAGTCCGCGACCCCGGCGAGCGCGTCCGCGAGCGCCTCACGCCGCTCGCCCCACGGTCTGATGGGGAAGAGCACGATCAGCCCGGCCTGCACCACCCCGCCCAGGGCGATCAGCGCGGCGTGGCTGAGCGCGCCCAGCGTGGAGGTGGGCAGGTGGACGGTGATGAGCATGACGGAGATGTTGAACGCGGCCACCACCCCCGAGGTGGGCCCTATCCCCCACGCCATCCCCGCCAGGAACGCCCACAGCGCCAGCAGCAGCACGAACGCCCACGGCCAGGCGACCAGCAGGTAGCCGAGGAAGGTGGACAGCGCCAGCCCCGTGGAGGCGGCCAGCGCCAGCACCGGACGGGGCCGCCAGCTGCGCTGGAAGGTGGCGATGCCGGAGGCGAAGGCGCCGAACGCACTGGAGACGGCGAGTTGCGGCGTGCCGATCCACAGCGCCAGCCCGACCACGACCGCCAGGCCGCACGCGCCGCGCACCGCCAGCAGCGGCGTCAGCGACGCACGCTCCACGGTCAGCCCGCTGCGGGCGGTCTCCTTGAGCGCCCGCAGCCAGCGCACGGGGGCGGCCTTCACATTTCCGAACATGCCGCCGAGGTTACCGGCTGGCGCCTGGCCCGAACGTCCTGGTGAGGGGCGCTTTTCCTGCCCGCCGCAGCGGCGGTCAGCAACGGCGGCGGTCCGCCACGGCGGCGGAAACGGGACCAGGGGCGCCCCTTCGGGGTCCCCGGAGGGGGAACCGTCTCAGTGGTTGCTGGGGAAGCCGAGGTTGATGCCGGCGCTGTCGGCGGGGTCGGGCCAGCGGGTGGTGATGACCTTGCCGCGGGTGTAGAACCGCACCCCGTCGTTGCCGTAGATGTGCAGGTCCCCGAAGAGGCTCTGCTTCCAGCCGCCGAAGGAGTGGTAGCCCACGGGCACGGGGATCGGCACGTTGACGCCGACCATGCCCGCCTCGACCTCCAGTTGGAAGCGGCGGGCCGCGCCGCCGTCGCGGGTGAAGACGGCGGTGCCGTTGCCCCACTTGCTGGAGTTGATGAGGGCGAGGCCCTCGTCGTACGTCCCGGCCCGCACCACGCACAGCACGGGCCCGAAGATCTCGTCGTCGTAGGCGGCCATGCCCGGCTTGACCTTGTCGAGGAGGGAGACGCCGAGGAAGAAGCCGTCCTCATGGCCGGGCACGGTGAAGCCCGTGCCGTCCACGACGACCTCGGCACCCTGCGCGGCGGCGCCGGCCACGTAGGAGGCGACCTTGTCGCGGTGCTCCCGCGTGATGAGCGGCCCCATCTCGCTCGCCGGGTCGTCACCCGGCCCGATCCGCAGCGCGCGGGCCCGCTCCGCGATCTTGGCGACCAGTTCGTCACCGGTGTCGCCGACGGCCACCACGACGGAGACGGCCATGCAGCGCTCGCCCGCGGAACCGTAGGCGGCGTTGATGGCGTTGTCCGCGGCGTGGTCGAGGTCGGCGTCGGGCAGCACCATCATGTGGTTCTTCGCGCCGCCGAGCGCCTGGACGCGCTTGCCGTGGGCGGTGGCCTCGGCCTGGACGTACTGGGCGATGGGGGTGGAGCCCACGAAGGAGACGGCCGCCACGTCCGGGTGGGACAGCAGCCGGTCGACGGCCTCCTTGTCGCCGTTGACGACGTTGAGGACGCCCTCGGGCAGCCCCGCCTCGGCGGCCAGCTCCGCCAGCCGGTAGGCGGCCGAGGGGTCCTTCTCGCTGGGCTTGAGCACGAAGGTGTTGCCGCAGGCGATGGCCAGCGGGAACATCCACATCGGCACCATGGCGGGGAAGTTGAACGGGGAGATGCCCGCGACCACGCCGACCGGCTGCCGGATGGCGGCCACGTCCACCCGGGTGGAGACCTGGGTGGACAGCTCGCCCTTGAGCTTCTCGGGGATGCCGCAGGCCAGTTCCACGATCTCCATGCCCCGCGCGACCTCGCCGAGCGCGTCGGAGTGCACCTTGCCGTGCTCGGCGGTGATGAGCGCGGCGATCTCGTCGCGGTGCGCGTCCAGCAGTTCGCGGTACCTGAAGAGGAACGCGGTGCGCCGGGCCAGTGAGGTGCCGGACCACTCGCGGTAGGCGGCCCGGGCGGCGGCCACCGCCGCGTCCACCTCCTCCACCGAGGCGAGGGCGACCCGGGTGGGCTGGGCGCCGGTGGCCGGGTTGTAGACGGGCCCGAAGGAGCCGGAGGTGGACTCGACCGGCTTGTTGCCGATCCAGTGGCCGAGGGTCTTCATGGGGAGGGGACCTTTCTTGGGACGGGGTGGTGCTCGCTCACAGAGTCCGCTGCGGGGTCACGCGGGGCGCCGGAGGAGTCGCGAGGGGTGCCGCGGGGGTCACAGGTACCGCCGCTGGTGGGCACGGTGCCGTTCGTACTCCGCGCGGGCCGCGCGGGCGGCCGGGCGCCGCGAGGTCTCGGCGACGGCCACGTCCCACCAGGCCGCGGCACCGGGCGCGGGGACGGCCGGGTCGGTGTCGGTCTCGACGTACACGCAGGTGGGCCGGTCCGAGGCGCGGGCGGCGGCCAGCGCCTCGCGGAGCTGGTCGAAGGTGGCGGCCCGGTGCACCTCCATGCCGAGCGAGGCGGCGTTGGCGGCCAGGTCGACGGGGAGCGGGGCGCCGGTGTAGCCGCCGTCGGCGTCGCGGAACCGGTAGGCGGTGCCGAAGCGTTCGGCGCCGGTCTGCTCGGAGAGGGCGCCGATGGAGGCGTAGCCGTGGTTCTGGACGAGCACCACGTTGATGTTGACGCCCTCCTGGACGGCGGTGACGATCTCGGTGGGCAGCATCAGGTAGGTGCCGTCGCCCACCAGCGCCCACACGGGGCGGTCGGGGGCGGCCATCCGCACGCCGATGGCGGCCGGGATCTCGTAGCCCATGCACGAGTAGCCGTACTCGACGTGGTACTGGCGCGGCGAGCGGGCGCGCCAGAGCTTGTGCAGGTCGCCGGGCATCGATCCGGCGGCGTTGACGATGACGTCCTCGTCGCCGACGACGGAGTCGAGCGCGCCGAGCACCTGGGTCTGGGAGGGGCGGGCCTTCTCCTCCAGCGGGTGCGGTGCGAACGCCTCGGCGACGGTGCGCTCCCACGCCTCCTTGCCGCGGGCGCGGGCCGCCTCGTAGTCGGGGGAGACGCGGTGCCCGCGCAGCGCCCCGGTCAGCGCCGCCAGCCCGGCCCGCGCGTCGGCGACGACGGCGAGCGCGCCCATCTTGTGGCTGTCCGAGGCGGTGATGTTGAGGTTGACGAAGCGGGCGGTGGGCGCGAAGAGGGTGCCGGAGGCAGTGGTGAAGTCGCTCCAGCGGGTGCCGACGCCGATCAGCAGGTCGGCGTCGCGGGCCAGTTCACCGGCGGCGGCGGTGCCGGTGTGGCCGAGGCCGCCGACGTCGCAGGGGTGGTCGTGGCGGAGCGAGCCCTTGCCCGCCTGGGTGGAGGCGACGGGGATGCCGGTGGCGTCCGCGAGGGCGCGCAGCGCGTCCTCGGCCTCGCTGTGGTGGACGCCGCCGCCCGCGACCAGCAGCGGCCGGCGCGCGGCCCGTACCGCCTCGGCGGCCCGCGCCAGCACCTCGGGTTCGGGCGCGGGGCGGCCGATGCGCCAGATCCGGTCGGCGAAGAACTCCTCGGGCCACTCGTGCGCCTCGGTCTGCACGTCCTGCGGCAGGGCCAGGGTGACGGCGCCGGTCTCGGCCGGGTCGGTGAGCACCCGCATCGCGCCGAGCGCGGCGGGGACCAGCGCCTCGGGGCGCGCCACCCGGTCGAAGTAGCGGGAGACCGGGCGCAGCGCGTCGTTGACGGAGATGTCACCCGCGTACGGCACCTCCAGCTGCTGGAGGACCGGGTCGGGAACGCGGGTGGCGAAGATGTCGCCGGGCAGCAGCAGGACGGGCAGCCGGTTGACGGTGGCCAGCGCGGCGCCGGTGACCAGGTTGGTGGCGCCCGGCCCGATGGAGGTGGTGACGGCCTGCGCCGAGAGCCTGCCCCGCTGCCGGGCGAAGCCGACTGCGGCGTGCACCATGGCCTGTTCGTTGCGGCCCTGGTGGAAGGGGAGCGGGGCGCCGGGCCCCTGTCCGCTCTCGACGAGGGCCTGGCCGAGCCCGGCGACGTTGCCGTGGCCGAAGATGCCCCAGCAGGCGTCGATCAGCCGGTGCCGCACCCCGTCGCGCTCGGTGTACTGGGCGGCGAGGAAGCGCACGAGCGCCTGCGCGACGGTCAGCCTGATGGTGCTCATCGCTCACCCTGCCCTTCCTGCGAGCCCCCTCGCGCCTGTGCGGACTTTGCGGATTCCTTCGCCTCGTACAGCGGAAGCCTTGGATCCACAGGTGTATCGGCCCACGTGCCACGAATCCACGCGTGGTCTGGATGGTCGCAGATAAGCCACGCGCGATCCACCCCCGGTCCGGCCATCACGTTGAGGTAGTACATGTCGTGCCCGGGCGCGGCCATGGAGGGGCCGTGCCAGCCGTCGGGGATCAGCACGGCGTCGCCGCCGCGCACCTCGGCGAGCACATCGGTGCCGCCGCCGTGGCCGCTGGGCGTCACCCGCTGATAGCCGACGCCCTCGGTGGTGCCGTGCGGGGCGATCTCGTAGTAGTAGATCTCCTCCAGTTCGCTCTCCGCCCCCTCGCGGTGCTCGTCGTGCTTGTGCGGCGGGTAGGAGGACCAGTTGCCGCCGGGGGTGAGGACCTCGACGGCGATGAGCTTGTCCGCCTCGAACACCCCGGCGGCGGCGAAGTTGTTGACCTGCCGCGAGCACTGCCCGCTGCCGCGCAGTTCGACGGGGACGTCCTCGGCAGCGCCGTAGCGGACCGGCAGCCTCCGGGTGCAGCGCGCGCCCGTCAGCGCGAACCGGCCGCCCGCCGCGCTGGAGAGCCTCAACTCCGCGTCGCGCGGCACATAGGCGAAGTCGCTGACGGCGGTGAAGACGCTCTCCCTGCCGTGCAGGCGCAGCCGGGTGCCCTCGGCCTCGACCGTGCAGCCCCCGGACAGGGGCAGCACGATCCACTCGCTCCCGCCGGTCGCCATCGTGTGCGAGCCGCCGGGGGGAAGCTCCAGCACGCGCAGCGAGGAGTGGTCCCAGCCCGCGCTCTCGGGGCGGATGTCGAGGGCGTACGGGCCGGATGCGGCACGGCCCGCCCGCAGGTGGAAGCGGTCGGTGGTGTTCGTCATGTGCAGCCCCTTCTCGGCCGGCCTCAGAGCAGGCCGACGGCGGTGTCCACGGCCGCGCTCACGTCGCCGTCGGCCGGATAGAGCAGCGAGCGCCCGACGACGAGTCCGCGCACGGTCGGCAGGCTCAGCGCCTTGCGCCACTTCTCGTAGGTGCCCTCCTGGTCGCCGTGCACCTCGCCGCCGAGCAGCACGACGGGCAGCGAGGAGGTCTCGCACACCCATGCCATGTCGTCGGGGTCGGTGGTCACCGGCAGTTTGAGCCAGGTGTAGGCGGAGGTGCCGCCGAGCCCGGAGGCGATGGCGACGGAGCGGGCGACGGCGGGCCCGCTCAGGTCGGTGGTCACCCTGCCCTCCACCCGGCTGGTGAGGAACGGTTCGACGAAGACGGGCAGCCGGCGGGCGGCCATCTCGTCGATGGCGCGCGCGGTGGCGTGCAGGGTGCGCAGCGAGCCGGGGTCGTCGTAGTCGATGCGCAGCAGCAGCTTGCCCCCGTCGAACCGCAGCCGCTCGATGTCCTCGGCGCGGTGCCCGGTGAAGCGGTCGTCCAGTTCGAAGGAGGCACCGGCCAGCCCGCCCCGGTTCATGGAGCCGAGCGCCACCTTGCCCTCGAGCGCGCCGAGCAGCAGCAGGTCCTCCAGGACGTCGGCGGTGGCCAGCACCCCGTCCACCCCGGGCCGGGAGAGGGCCAGCACGAGGCGTTCCAGGAGTTCCGCCCGGTTGGCCATGGCGAGCCGGTCGCCGCCGACGGCCAGCGCGCCGCGCGCCGGATGGTCGGCGGCCACGATCATCAGCCGCTCGCTGTCGTCCACCAGCGGTCGGCGCGCGCGGCGCGCGGCGGCCTCGGCGATGGCCTCCGGATGCCGGGTGCGCACGGACGCCAGCTCGGAGATGCTGACACTGCGGGTGGTCAAGGCGGGCTCGCTTTCGGAACGTCGGGGGGTGGCGTGGAGCCCCGGGCGGCGGCTGCGCGTGGACGCTGGACGGGCCGCCGGGCGGGGCCGCCGCGCGGTCAGGAGCGCAGCAGGTCCTCGACCTCGGGCGCGGTCGGCATGGCGGAGGAGCAGGCGAGCCGCGAGGCGACCAGCGCCCCGGCCGCGTTGGCGTACCGCATCACGTACTCCAGTTCCCATCCGGCCAGCAGCCCGTGGCACAGGGCACCGCCGAACGCGTCGCCCGCGCCCAGCCCGTTGACGACCCGCACCGGGTGCGGCGGCACCTCCGCGACGCCGCCGTCCTCGTGCATCGCGAGCACGCCTTCGGGGCCCTGTTTGACGACGGCCAGTTCGACGCCGGCCGCCAGCAACGCCTCGGCGCAGGCGCCAGGCTCGCGCTCCCCGGTGGCGACCTCGCACTCCTCCAGGTTGCCGACGGCGACGGTGGCGTGCGCGAGGGCGGCGCGGTAGTGGGGGCGGGCGGCCTCGGCGGCCTCGGCCGCGGTGCGGTCCCCGTCGCGGCCCGCGCCCCAGAAGGCGGGCCGCCAGTCGAGGTCGAAGACGGTGGCGGTCGCCGCCCGGGGTGCGGTCACCGTCCCGGTGGCGGCCACCGTCCCGGATCCGGTCGCCGCACCGGAGGCGGTCGCCGCCCCGGGTGCGGCCGTCCCTCCGGAGACGGTCGCCGCCCCGGAGGCGGAGGCCGAGGCCGCCCCGGGCGCGGAGGCCGCCTCGGCCTCTCCCGCGCCGCTTCCCGCGTCCGCGCGGCTCCCCCCGCCCGTGCCGCGGGCGGCGAGCGCGGCGAGGGTGGCGCCGCGGCTGGGCTCCTCGCACAGCCCGGTGCCGGTCATCCAGAAGATCCGGGCGGCGGCGATGCCGTCGAGATCCAGCTCGCCTTCGTGGATCTCCAGGTCGGGGGCCTTGGGCTGCCGGTAGAAGTAGAGCGGGAAGTCGTCGGGCGGGAAGATCTCGCAGAACGTCACCGGGGTCGGGTACCGCCGCACGGGCGTCACCCACCGGTCGTCCACGCCGAAGCCGCGCAGCGCCTCATGGCAGTAGAGGCCGAACGGGTCGTCGCCGGTGCGGGTCACCACCGCGGTGGAGCGGCCGAGCCGGGAGGCGGCGACGGCCACGTTGGTGGCGGAGCCGCCCAGGAACTTGCCGAAGCTCTCGACGTGCTGGAGCGGCACGCCCGCCTGGAGGGGGTAGATGTCCACTCCGATGCGGCCCATGGTGACCACGTCGTGCGGCTCGGTCATGGCTCCCGTCCCCTCTCCTGCCGGCGTGCCCGGCCCGTCCTTCCCGGCCGTCCTCCGCTGCCGGGCCCGCCGGTCCGCGCGGGCGGCGGCCCCTGCGGATGGCGACCTCCGCGAGCGGCGGCCCGCGAGGGTGGCGGCCCTCACGGGTGGCGGCCCGGCTCATCGTCCGTCGGGCCGAAGACCCCTGTCAATACTTTGTCCTTACATATTGACGTGACGCGACCCCGGCAGCCCCAAGGCGCGCACCCTGTCGCCAATGTCACGGTTCCACCGGTCCGCTGTCACAGCCCGTCCACAGCCCCCCGCCAAGGATCACTCTGCGTCGTTCACCCGGCACAGCCCAGTGCTCGCCAGCCGACCTGAGAGGTGGAGATGGCCGACCGACAGCTGTGGTCGTACCGGGAGATCGCCGCGCACATCGGCGTCAAGCCGGACACGGTGCGCTCCTACAAGAAGCACGGTCTCCTACCGGCGCCGGACCTCGTGGAGAGGGGGCGGCCCTACTGGTTCGCGGACACCGTCCGCGACTGGGTCACCCGCAGACCGGGACACCGCGGGGGCCGCTGAGGAGAGGGGGCGGACTTGGCGTATACCCGCAGGGGGTATAGTGTGGCGCGTCCGAACCGGCAACTGAAGGAGGGGCCATGAGCACCGTCACGACCACTTACAAGGTCTCCGGAATGACCTGCGGACACTGCGAGGGCGCGGTGTCGGAGGAGATCTCCAAGATCGAGGGCGTCTCCGCGGTGAAGGCCGTGGCCGCCTCCGGCGAGGTGGCCGTCACCTCCTCCGGCGAGCTGGACGAGGCCGCCGTGCGCGAGGCGGTGGACGAGGCCGGCTACGAACTGGTGGGCCGCGCCTGAGCAGGCCGGCCGCGCGCCGGAGCACCGAGACGGCCGGACGGCTCCGCGCCGCCGCCCCCGGACAGCGGAAGCGCCCCGTCGTACGAGTCCCCCCACGGGCCCGACGACGGGGCGCTTCCTTTTCCCGGTCATGGATTCCCCCCACGGGATCCTGGCCGGGCGCTTCCTGGGTGACCGTGCGGGCGGGAGGGCCGCTCAAAGCTCCCCGTGCACGTTCACCGTTCCTTCACCTCGTATCCGTCCCCCAAGACGGACGCGAAGCCGGGCGACGACTCCGCCGGGAGGCCGACGCCACCCGGTTAGACCCGCGAACCCCACCGATGGTTACCCCCCAATTTCTGTGACCTACGTCTCTTCTGAAGGGTTACAAACGGAAGACCCCCATCCGGATGGACGGGGGTCTTCCGCTTACGGGGTCCGCGCCCGGCGGGCCTCCGGTGTCCTCAGCGGGCCTCCACCGGGACATAGTCGCGCTCGACCACGCCGGTGTAGATCTGCCGCGGACGGCCGATGCGCGAGTTCGGCTCCTTGATCATCTCGTGCCACTGGGCGATCCAGCCCGGCAGCCGGCCGAGCGCGAACAGCACGGTGAACATGCTGGTCGGGAAGCCCATCGCCCGGTAGATCAGACCGGTGTAGAAGTCCACGTTCGGGTAGAGCTTGCGCTCGACGAAGTAGTCGTCGGACAGCGCGTGCTCCTCCAGACGCAGCGCGATGTCCAGCAGCTCGTCGCTCTTGCCCAGGGCCGAGAGCACATCGTGGGCCGCCGCCTTGATGATCTTCGCCCGGGGGTCGAAGTTCTTGTAGACGCGGTGGCCGAAGCCCATGAGCTTGACGCCGTCCTCCTTGTTCTTCACCTTGCGGATGAAGGAGTCGACGTCGCCGCCCGAGGCCTGGATGCTCTGGAGCATCTCCAGCACGCTCTGGTTGGCGCCACCGTGCAGCGGGCCCCACAGCGCGTTGATGCCCGCCGAGATCGAGGCGAACATGTTGGCCTGCGAGGAGCCGACGAGGCGGACCGTGGAGGTCGAACAGTTCTGCTCGTGGTCGGCGTGCAGGATCAGCAGCTTGTCGAGGGCGTTGACCACGACCGGGTCCAGGTCGTACTCCTGCGCCGGGACCGAGAAGGTCATCCGCAGGAAGTTCTCGACGTAGCCGAGGTCGTTGCTCGGGTAGACCACCGGGTGGCCGATCGCCTTCTTGTAGGCGTAGGCGGCGATGGTGGGCAGCTTGGCCAGCAGCCTTATGGTCGAGAGGTGCCGCTGCTCCTCGTCGAAGGGGTTGTGGCTGTCCTGGTAGAAAGTCGACAGCGCGCTGACCACGGAGGACAGCATCGCCATCGGGTGGGCGTCGCGCGGGAAGCCGTCGTAGAACCGTTTGACGTCCTCGTGCAGCAGGGTGTGCTGCGTGATCTCGTTCTTGAACGCGCTCAGCTCGTCGACGGTGGGCAGCTCGCCGTTGATGAGCAGGTACGCGGTCTCCAGGAAGGTGCCGCGCTCGGCGAGCTGCTCGATCGGGTAGCCGCGGTAGCGCAGGATGCCCTGCTCACCGTCGAGATAGGTGATGGCGGACTTGTAGGCGGCGGTGTTGCCGTACCCCGAGTCCAGGGTCACCAGACCGGTCTGGGCACGCAGCTTGCCGATGTCCACGCCACGGTCGCCCACCGTGCTGTCGACGACCGGGTAGCTGTACTCGCCGTCCCCGTAGCGGACTACTACGGATTTCTCGCTGTCGCGGTTCTCGCTCACGTCATCCCTCACCGACGTAGTGCCTCTTCTTCGAGGTGCCCTGACTTCTTCCACTCTCCCTTATCCAGCGCCGTGCGGTGCACTGGGGGTCAGCCAGAGGGCTCCATGGTGGCACGCAGTGCCGCCCAACTAGCTATCCTGCACCCTTCTGGGCGTCATGGTCACCCCCCGGAACGCTTCCCGCCTCCCGGGACGTCCGCCGAGCGAGCCGCCTCACGCCCCGCGCAGCCGGTGGGCCAGCGCCGTGCAGCGTCTTCCGGCCGAGACCGTGCGGACCGCCTGACCGAGTGCCCTGCGCGACCCGACCAGAACCACCAGACGCTTGGCCCGGGTGACCGCCGTATACAGCAGATTGCGCTGGAGCATCATCCAGGCACCCGTGGTGACCGGGATCACCACGGCCGGGTACTCGCTGCCCTGCGAGCGGTGGATCGTGACGGCGTAGGCGTGCGACAGCTCGTCCAGCTCGTCGAAGTCGTAGCCGATCTCCTCGTCCTCGTCCGTGAGCACCGTCAGCCGCTGCTCCTCCGCCTCCAGCGCGGTGACCACCCCGACGGTGCCGTTGAAGACGCCGTTCGCCCCCTTCTCGTAGTTGTTCCTGATCTGCGTGACCTTGTCGCCCACCCGGAAGACCCGGCCGCCGAACCGCTTCTCGGGCAGCCCCGGGCGGGCCGGGGTGACCGCCTGCTGGAGCAGCCCGTTCAGGGCGCCGGCCCCCGCCGGGCCGCGGTGCATGGGAGCGAGCACCTGTACGTCGCGCCGCGGGTCGAGCCCGAACTTCGCGGGGATGCGGCGCGCCGCCACGTCCACCGTCAGCGCCCCGGCCGCCTCGGTGTCCTCCTCCACGAAGAGGAAGAAGTCCTCCATGCCCTGGGTGAGCGGCTGCGCCCCGGAGTTGATGCGGTGCGCGTTGGTCACCACGCCCGACTGCTGCGCCTGCCGGAAGACGCGCTGGAGCCGGACGGCCGGCACCGGGCCGCCCTCGGCGAGCAGATCCCGCAGCACCTCGCCCGCGCCCACCGAGGGCAGTTGGTCCACATCGCCGACCAGCAGCAGATGGGCGCCGGGCGGGACCGCCTTGATGAGTTTGTTGGCCAGCAGCAGGTCGAGCATGGACGCCTCGTCCACCACCACCAGGTCGGCCTCCAGCGGACGCTCCCTGTCGTAGGCCGCGGCACCGCCCGGCTTCAGCTCCAGCAGCCGGTGGACGGTGGACGCCTCGGCCCCGGTCAGCTCCGACAGCCGTTTGGCGGCGCGGCCGGTGGGCGCCGCCAGCACCACGCGGGCCCCCTTGGCGCGGGCCAGCTCCACCACGGAGCGCACCGTGAACGACTTGCCGCAGCCCGGCCCGCCCGTCAGCACCGCCACCCTGCTGGTGAGCGCCAGCCGCACCGCCTCCCGCTGCTCGGGCGCCAGCCGCGCGCCCGTACGCGCCGCGAGCCAGCCCAGCGCCCTGTCCCAGCCGACGTCCTGGAACCAGGGCAGGCGGTCCTCCCCCGCGCGCAGCAGCCGCTTCAGCTGCGCCGCCAGGGCCACCTCAGCGCGGTGGAAGGGCACGAGGTAGACGGCCGTCAGCGTCTCGGCCGGGTGCTCCGGGTCGGGCACCGGCTCGCGGACGACGCCGCCCTCCTCCTCGTCGTCCGCCAGTTCGGCGAGGCAGTCGATCACCAGGCCGGTGTCGACCTGGAGCAGTTTGACCGCCTCGGAGATGAGCCGCTCCTCGGGCAGGTAGCAGTGCCCCTGGTCGGAGGACTGCGACAGCGCGTGCCGCAGGCCGGCCTTGACGCGCTCCGGGCTGTCGTGCGGGATGCCGACGGCCTGGGCGATCCGGTCGGCGGTCAGGAAGCCGATGCCCCACACGTCGGCCGCCAGCCGGTAGGGGTTCTCGCGCACCACCGGGATCGCGGCGTCGCCGTACTGCTTGTAGATGCGCACGGCGATGGAGGTGGAGACGCCCACGCCCTGGAGGAAGACCATCACCTCCTTGATGGCCTTCTGCTCCTCCCAGGCGGCGGTGATCAGCTTGGTGCGCTTGGGGCCGAGCCCGGGGACCTCGGCGAGCTTGGCCGGGTCCTCCTCGATGACCTCCAGCGTGCGGACGCCGAAGTGGCTCACGATGCGGTCGGCGATGCGCGGGCCGACGCCCTTGACCAGGCCGGAGCCCAGATAGCGGCGGATGCCCTGGATGGTGGCGGGCAGCACCGTGACGTAGTTGTCCACATGGAACTGGCGTCCGTACTGCGGGTGGGAGGCCCAGCGGCCCTCCATGCGCAGCGACTCCCCCGCCTGGGCGCCGAGCAACGCGCCCACGACCGTGAGCAGTTCTCCCTGGCCGCGGCCGGTGTCCACCCGGGCCACCGTGTACCCGTTGTCCTCGTTGGCGTAGGTGATGCGCTCTAGGACCCCTTCGAGCACGGCAGGCTGGAACGTCATGTCCAGACCGTAGCGCCGGATACCGACACCCCGGCAGCCCTGTGGACAACCGTGCGCAACCTCTGGGAACCGTCCGCGTAACGGCCGCAGTTGCGTGTGCACGCGCATCATCACGATCTCGCATCGGCCACGTCAGCAACTTGCGTCAGCATGCGCACATCACTTTCCATGACCGATGTAATCGTTTCCATGCGCGGCGCGGCGCCTCCCGGCGGCCTGCGCGCGGAGGCGGTTCTCTCCCTCTTCCCCGTTCTCTCCCACCCTGGACTCCGGCACGGCTATGGCAGGCATCAAGGACGTGGCGAAACGCGCCGGCGTCTCCGTGGCCACGGTCTCGCGCGTGCTCAACGACCACAGCGGCGTCCGTGAGGAGACCCGTGCCCGCGTCCTGACGGCCGTCTCGGAGCTGAGCTACCGCCCCAACACCCTGGCCCGCTCGCTGCGCACCGACCAGACGCGCACCCTCGGACTGGTGATCGGGGACGTGCTGAACCCCTTCTTCACCGAACTGGCCCGCGCCGTCGAGGACGAGGCGCGCGGCCGGGGCTACAGCGTCATCATCGGCAACGCCGACGAGCAGCTCGCCCTCCAGGACCACCACGTGCGCACCCTGCTGGACCGCCGGATCGACGGGCTGCTCGTCTCCCCCGCCGACGGCGACTCCGTCGCGCTGCGCGAGGCGGCCCTCGCCGGCATCCCCATGGTCTTCGTCGACCGGTGGATCGAGGGCCTGGACGTGCCGCTGGTGCGGGCAGATGGCCGGGAGGCCGTACGGGAGCTGGTCGCCCACCTGCACGCCCTCGGGCACCGCAGGCTGGCCATCATCACCGGGCCGGTGGCGAGCACCACCAGCAACGAGCGGCTGGAGGCGTTCCGTTCGGCGCTGGAGGAGTTCGGCCTCCCGCTGCCCGGCGGCTACATCGGCCAGGGCGACTTCCAGACGGCCAGCGGGCGCCGGGTGACGGAGGGCTTCTTCGCACTGCCCGAGCCGCCCGACGCCGTCTTCGCGACGGACAACCTGATGGCCCTGGGCGTCATGGAACAGCTGCGCAGGCTGGGGCTGCGGGTGCCCCACGACGTGTCGCTGGCCGCCTTCGACGACATCCCCTGGTTCCTGCACACCGATCCGCCCATCACCGCGATCGCCCAGCCCACCCAGGAGCTGGGCCACCGCGCGGTCGCCGCACTGACCGATCTGGTGGAGGGACGGAGCGCCGGTTCCGTCACCCTCTCCGCCCACCTCATAGCGCGCCGCTCCTGCGGCGAAGACGAAAGGACGCGCCGTTGACCACCCCAGACCCGCCCCCGGCACGGGAGTTGCTGCGCACGGAGGGCATCCGCAAGACCTTTCCCGGCGTGGTCGCCCTGGACGGTGTCGACTTCGACCTGCGCGCGGGCGAAGTGCACGTCCTGCTGGGCGAGAACGGCGCCGGCAAGAGCACGCTGATCAAGGTGCTCTCCGGTGCGTACCGCGCCGACGCGGGACGGGTGCTGCGCGAGGGCCGGCAGGTGCGCATCTCGGACGCGGAGGCGGCGGAGAAGCTCGGCATCGCCACCATCCACCAGGAGTTCAACCTGGTGCCGCAGCTGTCCATCGCGGAGAACATCTTCCTGGGCCGCCAGCCGCGCCGTCTGGGGCTGGTGGACCGCAAGAAGATGGAGGCCGACGCCAGGGTGCTGCTGGAGCGGGTCGGTGTGACCGCGCACCCGCGCACCCCCGTCGGGAAGCTGGGCATCGCCGGCCGCCAGATGGTCGAGATCGCCAAGGCGCTCAGCCTGCGCACCCGTGTACTGATCATGGACGAGCCGACCGCCGTGCTCACCTCCGAGGAGGTCACCCGGCTCTTCGCGATCGTCCGCAGGCTGCGCGCCGAGGGCGTGGGCATCGTCTTCATCACCCACCACCTGGAGGAGATCCCCGCCATCGGCGACCGGGTCACCGTGCTGCGCGACGGCCGCAGCGTCGGCCAGGTCCCGGCCGACACCCCGCAGGAGGAGCTGGTGCGGCTGATGGTGGGCCGCAGCATCGAGCAGCAGTACCCCCGCGAGACGGTGAAGGCGCAGCAGGCCGCGGCCTCGGCGGCGCCGCTGCTGCGGGTGACGGGGCTGCGCAAGCAGGGCGTCTTCGAGGACATCAGCTTCGAGGTGCGCGCCGGCGAGGTCGTCGGCATCGCCGGGCTGGTGGGCGCGGGCCGTACCGAGGTCGTCCGCGCGGTCTTCGGGGCCGACGGCTACGACGCGGGCCGCGTCGAGGTGGCGGGCAAGCGGCTGCCGGGCGGCGATGTGTGGGCCTCCCACACGGCGGGGCTCGGGCTGGTGCCCGAGGACCGCAAGGGGCAGGGCCTGCTGCCGGACGCGTCGGTGGCCGACAACCTCGCGCTGGTGACGATGCGCGAGGCGAGTCGGGGCGGGCTGGTGGACCGCGGCGGGCTGCGCAAGGAGGCCGCCCGCATCGCCGACCGGCTCGGTGTGCGGATGGCCGGGCTCGACCAGCACGTGCGCACCCTCTCGGGCGGCAACCAGCAGAAGGTCGTGATCGGCAAGTGGCTGCTCGCCAACAGCCGCGTGCTGATCCTGGACGAACCCACCCGCGGTATCGACGTGGGCGCCAAGGTCGAGATCTACCAGCTCATCAACGAGCTGACGGCCTCCGGCCACGCGGTACTGATGATCTCCAGCGACCTCCCCGAGGTGCTGGGCATGAGCGACCGGGTCCTGGTGATGTCCCAGGGCCGGATCGCCGGCGAACTGACCGCGCGGGAGGCCACCCAGGACGCCGTCATGGCCCTGGCCGTCGGCACCTCCGCGCCAGGAACGAGCGAGATGGAGGACTCTCCCCGTGGCCATTGACACGCAACCGGGTCACCGCCTGGACAAGCGCCCCGGCGGCAAGCGCCCCGGCGGCAGCGGGGCACCGGAGGTCGTACGGCGCATCCTGCTGGACAACGGCGCGCTGAGCGCGCTCGTCGTGCTGGTCGTCGTCCTGGCGATCATGTCCGGTGACTTCCTCACCACGACGAACCTGCTCAACGTGGGTGTGCAGGCGGCCGTGACCGCGATCCTCGCGTTCGGCGTCACCTTCGCCATCGTCTCCGGCGGGATCGACCTGTCGGTCGGCTCGGTGGCCGCCTTCTCCGGGGTGATGCTCGGCTGGTTCACCACCACCCAGGGCATGCCGGTCTTCCTGGGCGTGGTGCTGGCCATCCTCACCGGCACCGCCTGCGGCCTGCTCAATGGCGTGCTGATCTCCTACGGCAAGCTCCCGCCGTTCATCGCGACCCTGGCGATGCTCTCGGCGGCGCGCGGTCTGGCGCAGGTGGTCTCCGAGGGCAACCCGGTGCTGCTGCCCGACTCCCTGGCCTGGATCGGCAAGACGATCGGCGAGTGGCTGCCGGTGCCGGTCATCGTGATGCTCGTGATGGGCCTGGTGGCCGCGCTGGTGCTCGCCCGCACCTACAGCGGGCGCGCGATGTACGCGATCGGGGGCAACGAGGAGGCCGCCCATCTGTCCGGAATCCGGGTCCGCCGCCAGAAGCTGGTGATCTACACCCTGGTGGGCACCTTCGCCGCAGTGGCCGGAATCGTCCTTGCCTCCCGGCTCGCCTCCGCCCAGCCGAACGCCGCCACAGGTTACGAACTGGACGCGATCGCAGCCGTCGTGATCGGCGGCGCAAGTCTCGCCGGAGGCGTCGGAAAGGCTTCCGGAACGCTTATCGGTGCGCTCATACTGGCTGTTCTGCGCAACGGACTCAACCTTCTCGACGTTTCCGCTTTCTGGCAGCAGGTCGTCATTGGGGTAGTCATCGCGCTCGCCGTGCTACTCGATACACTGCGTCGTCGCACGTGATCTTTGTGCGACGGGGGAGTTCGCGTAGTTCGTCCATCTGCCGACTGCAAGGAATGCAGCAATGAGCAAGAGAAAGAACACGTCTGCCGTCGTTCTGGCCACGGCAGTCGCCCTGACGGCTTCGGCCTGTGGTTCCGGCGACGATGCGAAGGGCGGTAAGGAGAAGCCCAAGATCGGCTTCGCCATATCGGCGCTGAACCAGCCCTTCATGGTCCAGATGAAGGAGGGCGCCGAGGCGGAGGCCAAGGCGCAGGGCGCCCAGCTGAGCGTCCAGAACGCCTCCGACGACGCCTCCCAGCAAGCCAACCAGATGCAGAACTTCACCTCGCAGCAGGTGAAGTCGATCATCATCAACCCCGTCGACTCCGACGCGGCGGCCCCCGCCGTCAAGGCCGCGAACAACGCGAACATCCCGGTCGTCGCCGCCGACCGCAGCGTGAACAAGGCGGAGGTCAAGACCACCGTCGCCTCCGACAACGTGGCGGGCGGCAAGCAGGCCGCCAAGCAGATCGACGAGCTGCTCGGCGGCAAGGGCGAGATCCTCGTCCTCCAGGGCCAGACCGGCACCTCCGCCTCGCGCGAGCGCGGCAAGGGCTTCGCCGAGGGCCTCAAGAAGTACCCCGGCATCAAGGTCGTCACCAAGCAGCCGGCGGACTTCCAGCGCGCCAAGGGCCTGGACGTGACCACCAACGCGCTGCAGTCCCACCCGGACATCGACGCGGTCTTCGCGGAGAACGACGAGATGGCGCTGGGCGCCATCAAGGCGCTGGGCGCCAAGGCCGGCAAGAGCGTCAAGGTCGTCGGCTTCGACGGCACCCCCGACGCGATGAAGGCCATCAAGAAGGGCACCATGAACGCGACCGTCGCGCAGCAGCCCTCCGAACTGGGCAAGATGGCGGTCCGCAACGCCATGCGCGTCGTCGACGGCACCACCGTCGACAAGCAGATCAAGGTGCCGGTGAAGATCGTCACCAAGAAGAACGTCGACCGGTTCTCCTGAGCGGCGCCCGGTTCCCCGACGGGAGCCGGACGGGCAGCAGGCTGAACGGCCCGCGGCGGGCGAGGTCCGCGCGGGGTCAGAAGGAGCACACCGGATGCACGAGTACGACCTGCTGGTCGTAGGGTCCGCCAACGCCGACCTGGTCATCGGCCTCGAACGCCGCCCCGCCGCGGGCGAGACGGTGCTCGGGTCGGACCTGGTGATCCACCCGGGCGGCAAGGGCGCGAACCAGGCGGCGGCAGCCGCCCGGCTCGGCGCCCGCACCACGCTGCTGGCGCGCGTCGGCGACGACGCGTACGGCCGGATGCTGGCCGAGGCGCAGCGCGACGCGGGTGCGGCGTTGGCGGGACTCCTCGTGGGCCCGACGGACACTCCGGGCACGGTGGGCAAGGAAGGCATCAAGGAGCCCGGCGAGGGCGGCGCCACGGGTGGCGCCGAGGGCAAGGGCGCCCCCACCGGCGTCGCCCTCATCACCGTGGACGCCGCGGGGGACAACAGCATCGTCGTCTCCCCCGGTGCCAACGCCCGGCTCTCCCCCGACGACGTGGCGGCCGCACGCGCGCTGTTCGAAGCCGCCGCCGTCGTCTCCCTCCAGCTGGAGATCCCGCTGGAGACGGTAGCCGCGGCGGCACGGGCCGCGGCCGAGCACGACGCGCGACTCGTGCTCAACCCCTCTCCGCCCGCACGGCTGCCCGAGGACGTGCTGGCGCTGTGCGATCCGCTGGTCCTCAACGAGCACGAGGCCCGGCTGCTGCTGGATACCGGGCGGTCGCTGGGCGACGATCCGCGGGAGTGGGCCACCGCGCTGCTGGGGCTCGGCCCGCGCAGTGTCGTCATCACGCTCGGGGCGGAGGGCGCGCTGGTGGCCGGGCCCGGCGTGGGCGACGGTCCCACGGACGGCATCGGCATGGTGCGGGTGCCCAGCCCCCGGGTGCGGGCCGTGGACACCACCGGCGCCGGAGACGCGTTCACCGGGGCGCTCGGCTGGCGGCTGGGCCGGGGCGACGGCCTGGAGCAGGCCGTGCGGTACGCGGTGCGCGTGGGCGCCTTCGCGGTCACCCGGGCCGGTGCGCAGGAGTCCTACCCCGGCGCGGCCGAGATCGAGGCGGAGCGCGGGGAACAGGAGAGCGCCCAGTGAAGAAGTCCGGGATACTCAACCGCCATCTGAGCGGCGCGCTGGCCCGGCTGGGCCACACCGACCTGGTCGTGGTGTGCGACGCGGGGCTGCCGATCCCCGAGGGACCCGCGGTCGTGGACCTGGCGTTCCGCGCGGGCGTGCCCTCCTTCGCCGAGGTGCTGGCGGGCCTCCTCGACGAGCTGGAGGTCGAGGGCGCGGTCGCCGCGAGAGAGGTCCAAGCGGCCAACCCGGAGTGCGGTGCGCTGCTGGCGGACCGCCTCCCCGGTCTCGAACTGGTGCCGCACGAGGAGCTGAAGGCGCTCACCGGCCGGGCCCGGCTGGTGGTGCGCACGGGCGAGGCCAGGCCGTACGCGAACGTGGTGCTGCGGTGCGGGGTGCCGTTCTGAGGACGCGCACACCGGTGCGCACCGCCCGCGGCTGAGGACTTCGAAGGGCCCGGTCCACCGGACCGGGCCCTTCCTCTCCCCCCTCGGCTCCCGCTTCCCCCCTCGGGAGTGCCGACACAGACCAAGACACGCGGCCTGGTGGAACGGTTGCACCGCCCGGCGTGAATTTTTTCCGGCGGGGATATTCACCCCCGCGGGCCGCCCTCCCGCCCGACACGTGGGGTCCGGGCCTTGCCGGGCGGGAGGGCGTCTGGTCGGCTGGGCCCATGCGACTCGCCTTCTCCACCCTCGGCGTTCCCGGCATGCCCCTCCCCGACGTCCTGGACCTGGCCGGCCGGGCGGGCTTCCACGGGATCGAGCTGCGCGCCCACCCGGAGGAGCCCGTCCACCCCGGCCTGGAGCGGCGCGCACGGCGTGAGGTGGCCGAGCGGTTCGCGGACGCGGGCCTCGCGCCGCTGTGCGTGGCCGGCTACCCGAGAATGGCCGCCACGGGCGACGACGCCCCCGTCCTCGCCGAGGTGCGTGACCTGCTGGAGCTGGCCGCCGGCCTGGGCGCGCCGTACGCGCGGGTCTTCCCCGGCGGCGACGGCGGCGGTGCCGAGGCCGACGCGACGGCCGTGCGGCGGCTGGAGCGGGCCGCCGCGATGGCCGGCGACCTGGGCGTGCGGGTGCTGCTGGAGACGCACGACTCGCACG
>NZ_VJOK01000001.1:2587183-2619033 GCF_013302895.1 Streptomyces albus subsp. chlorinus
GGTCGGCCACCCGGCCGCCGGCGCCCTGTGGGACGTGATGCACACCTGGCGCGGCGGCGAGGACCCCATGACGACCCACGCGGCGCTCGCCCCCCACCTGGGCTACGTCCAGGTCAAGGACATCGCCTCGCGCGAGGACACCACACCGCTGCCGCCCGGTGAGGGAATCCTGCCGCTGGCCCAGGTGGTGGAGGTGCTCACCAGGGCCGCGGACGCGCTGACGCCCGCCCCCGGCGAGGGGACGGGCGTCGAGTGGCTGTGCTGGGAGTACGAGAAGCGCTGGTACCCCGGTGTGCGCGAGCTGCCTCAGCTGCTGCCCGGTGTCCGCGCCCATCTGCTGGAGCTGCTGGCCGACGCGGCCTGAGCATGCCGCGCCGCCCCGGGAAGCGTCAGGGGCGCAGCCGCATCTCGTCCTTCTGCGGCCTGTCCAGCTTCTTGTCGTAGGCCGTCAGCCGCTTCGGCGCGGCGTCCGGGCCGGTCTTGAGGCCCGCGAACCTCATCAGCATGCGGGTGGCCTCGGCCCGGTCGTCCTCCTTCAGGTGGGCGATCTTCGCGCCGTGGTTCTGCCCCGGCGCCCAGAAGACCGCCGTGTCCTTGGTGTGCCGTCCGGGGCGGAACGGCTCGGCGCCCCAGGGGTCGTTCTCGCCGTAGATGTAGAGCATCTGCGAGGAGTCGTGGCGCACCCAGCGGTCGATGTCGCGCATCGCCTTGTCGTGCTTGTTGAAGCGCATCGGGATGTCACGCGGCACATAGGTGCGCGGTACGTTCAGCCCCGGGTACCTGCGCACGTCGTCCAGGAGCGGCTCCTCGTAGTCGGGGGAGCCCATCTGGGTGCCGGCCTGGTAGTAGTACGGGGTGTAGGGCAGCATGCCCTGGTCGGTGCCGGCCGACCAGCCGCCGATCTCGTCGGCCCACTTGTAGAGCGTGTCCGTGGAGGCGTCGGTGCCGGGCACCTGGTCGCACGCGCTCTCCAGGTGGTATTGCCAGTAGCCCCACACCAGGTCCTGGGCGACCAGTTCGAAGGCCTTGTCGGCGCTGCCCGCGAGTTCGAAGGTGTAGTCGTTCTCCTCGGCCCACTTCCTGATCCGGGGCACCATCTCGCCGCGCCGCTCGAAGATCTCGTGCTGCACGCTGTTGAGCCGGTCGCGGCACTGCTTGGAGCCGACGTTCGCGAAGAAGTCGTAGTAGGCGGAGTCCTCGTCGTTGCGCACGTCGTTGGGGGCGACGTAGGGGACGGTGCCGTCCATGTCCCGCGGGTAGAAGCGGCGGTAGTAGGTGGCCGTCATCCCGCCCTTGCTGCCGCCGGTCGCGATCCAGTTCTTGCCGTAGATCTTCTTGAGCGCCGTGTAGATGCGGTGCTGGTCGCTGGCCGCCTGCCAGATGGTCAGCTTCGACCAGTCGGCGGGCTCGGGCCGCGAGGGGGAGAAGAACCGGTACTCCATGGAGACCTGGTTGCCGTCCGTCAGCTGCGTCGGCTCGCTGCGGCTGGGGTTGGTGCTGAGGTTGTAGCCGCCGGTGAAGAAGACGGTCGGGCGGTCGGTGTCCCGGTGCAGGATGGAGATGCGCTGCTTGAACGTGCCCTTGCCCGGGTGCCGGTGGTCCACCGGCTGTTCGTAGTCGAGCAGGAAGAAGCGGTATCCGTCGACCGGCTTCTCCTCGATGAGGCTCATCCCGGGCACCGCGAGGATGCGGTCCTTGATGTCGGCCGAGCCGGCGGTCCTGCTGCCCGCCGTGTGGCCGGCCGGCTGTGCGGTGACGGCTCCCGCCGACGCGGTGCCGGCGCCGACGGTGCCTATGAGCACGGTCAACGACAGCAACCATCTGAGCGTTCTACGCATGCACCCTCCCCATACCTCGCCAGAAGTCGTCGTGAACCTATCGGCGTCCGTGCCGCACCGCCAGACCCCGGACGCCGCCACCTGTACGCATAAGGGAGAGCGCGCACCGCTGAGCGGTACCGAAACCCCCTTCGGCAGCGGGGGTTTACGCTGCGCCCATGACCGATCCCACCACTGAGCCCACGCCCGCCCCGCTGGCCACCGGCCCCCGCGGGATGCGGCTGCTGTCCTTCCACCGCGCCGACGAGGACGCCGACTTCCCCGAGGCACCCGTCCGCTACGTACTGCTGGTGGTCAGGCACGCGGGCCGCGTGCTGATGGTCCACGTGCGCGACCGCGCCTGCTGGGAGCTGCCCGGCGGCGGCATCGAGGAGGGCGAGACCCCGCGCCGGGCGGCGGTGCGCGAACTGCGCGAGGAGACCGGGCAGGTGGTGGACCCGGCCGCGCTGCGCTTCGTGGGCTTCACCAGGACGGCGCTGGGGCCGAAGCAGCGCGTCCTGTCCGGCGCCGTCTTCACCGGGGAGCTGACCGAGGTGCTCCCCTTCACCCCCACCGAGGAGATCTCCGCCCTCCACTGGCGCACCGGCGACGAACCGCTGCCCTACGGCGAGGTGCAGACGGTGGACGAGTACGTGGTGGGCCTGTGCGAGGGCTGAGGCGCCGCCCCGGGCGGCCGGCTCACACCACCGCGTGCTCCGAGTCGCCCTTGGCGCTCTGGCCGGCGAAGGTGCGCCACAGCGCGGCGTAGCGCCCGCCGCGGGCCACCAGTTCCTCGTGCGTCCCGTCCTCCACGACCCTCCCGTGGTCGAGGACGACGACGCGGTCGGCGCGCGCCGCGGTGGTCAGCCGGTGCGCGACCACCAGGGTGGTGCGGGAGCCGGCCAGCCGGTCGGTGGCCTGGTTGACGAGCGACTCGGTGGCCAGGTCCAGCGCGGCGGTCGCCTCGTCCAGCAGCAGGATCGCCGGGTCGACCAGTTCGGCGCGGGCGAGCGCGATCAACTGGCGCTGCCCCGCGGACAGGTTGCGGCCGCGCTCGTCCACCTCGTGCAGGTAGCCGCCCGGCAGCGAGGCGATCATGTCGTGCGCGCCCACGGCCCGCGCGGCGGCCTCCACCTCGGCGTCCGTCGCGTCCATCCTTCCGTAGGCGATGGCGTCGCGGACGGTGCCGGGGAACAGGTACGGCTCCTGGGGGACCACCCCGAGGCGGTGCCGGTAGGCCGTCAGGTCGAGTTCGCGCAGGTCGCGGCCGTCCACCAGGACGGCGCCGCGGCTCGGGTCGTAGAACCGGGGGACGAGCTTGACCAGGGTGGACTTGCCCGCTCCGGTCTCGCCGACGAAGGCCACGGTCTGCCCGGCCGGGATGGTCAGGTCGACGCCGGACAGCGCCTGCTCCTCGCCGGCCGCCCCCTCGGCCGCACCGGCCGGGTCCGCCGAGGTGTAGCGGAAGTACACGTCCCGGAAGGTGATCTCGCCCCGGACCGCCTCCGGGTCGCGCGGCGGGTCGGCCAGGGGGGTGCTGCTCTTCTCGCGCAGCAGCTCCTGGATGCGGCGCAGCGAGACGGCCGCCTGCTGGTAGCCGTCGAAGACCTGCGAGAGCTGCTGCACGGGGGCGAAGAACAGCTCGATGTAGAGCAGGTACGCCACCAGCGCGCCCGCGGTCAGGGTGCCGTTCTCGATCCGCCCGGCGCCGACCACCAGGACGGAGGCGGTCGCCAGGGAGGCGAGGAGCTGCACGAAGGGGAAGTAGACGGAGATCAGCCACTGCCCGCGCACCCGTGCCCGGCGGTATCCGTCGCTGCGCCGCTCGAACCGGTCGGCGCCGCGCTCCTCGCCGCGGAACGCCTGCACCATCCGCAGCCCGGCCACCGACTCCTGGAGGTCGGCGTTGACCACGCTGACCCGTTCGCGGGCCAGTTCGTACGCCTTGACGCTCTGCCGCCGGAAGAAGACCGTGCCGACGATCAGCAGCGGCAGCGTCGCGAAGACGACCAGGGCGAGCTGGAGGTCGATGAGCAGCAGGGCGCCCATGATGCCCAGGAAGGTGAAGAGCGAGACGACGGCGGTGACCAGTCCGGTCTGCAGGAAGGTGGAGAGCGCGTCCACGTCGGTGGTCATGCGCGTCATCACCGCGCCGGCCTGGTGCCGTTCGTAGTAGTCGAGTCCGAGGCGCTGGAGCTGCGCGAAGATCTTCACCCGCAGGGCGTACAGCACCCGCTCGCCGGTGCGCCCGGTCAGCAGCAGGGAGCCGACCTGCGCGCCCCACTGGGCGACGACCACGGCCAGCGCCAGCCCGGAGGCGACCCAGACGGCGCCCAGCGCGCCCTTCTCGACCCCGTTGTCGATGCCGTGCCGGATCAGCACCGGCAGCAGCAGCCCGAACCCGGCGTCCAGGGCCGCGAAGACGAGCGCGACCGCCAGGGCCGCGCCGAAACCGCGCAGCAGGCGCCGCAGCCCGTAGCTCTCCTCGGCGCGTTCGGCCTGGTCCTCGTCCACGTCGGGGGTGTCGTCGGCGGGCGGCAGCGCCGCCACCCTGGCGAGCAGTTCGGGGCTGCCGGGCAGCCCGGCCAGCTCCCCGGCGAAGGCGCCGGGGCGCCCCGCCTGCGCGGCGGTCACCCCCGCGGCGGCGCCGGTGCCGCCGGTGGCGGCCTCGTCCCCCGGCTCCTCCTCGCGCACCCACAGTTCGGGGGTGATCCCGCCGACGGTCCGGTGGGCGTGCCGCGCCGCCATCCCGGCCGGGTCGCGCTCCACCTCGCCCAGCTCGTCGGGGTCGGTCAGCAGCCGGCGGTAGAGGGCGCAGCGCTCGGTCAGCTCCTCGTGGGTGCCGATGTCGGCGAGCCGTCCCCCGTCGAGGACGGCGATGCGGTCGGCCAGCGCGAGGGTGGACTGCCGGTGGGCGATCAGCAGCGTGGTGCGGCCCGCCATCACCTCGCGCAGGGCCTCGTGGATCTCGTGCTCGACCCGGGCGTCGACCGCGGAGGTCGCGTCGTCGAGCAGCAGCAGACGCGGGTCGGTGAGCAGGGCGCGGGCGAGGGCTATGCGCTGGCGCTGCCCGCCGGAGAGCGTCAGCCCCTGCTCGCCGACGGCGGTCTCGTAGCCGTCGGGCAGCTCCGCGATGAAGCGGTCGGCCTGGGCGGCCTCGGCGGCGGCGCGGATCTGCGCGTCGGTGGCGTCGGGGGCGCCGTAGGCGATGTTCTCGCGGATGGTGGAGGAGAACAGGAAGGGGTTCTCCGGGACGAGGCCGATGGCGCCGCGCAGCGAGTCCAGTGTCAGCTCGCGCACGTCGTGCCCGCCCACGCGCACGGCGCCGCCCGTCACGTCGTAGTAGCGGGGCAGCAGCATCGAGACGGTGGACTTTCCGCTGCCGCTGGCGCCCACCAGGGCGACGGTCTCGCCGGGTTCGACGCGCAGGCTGAAGCCGTCCAGCACGGGGTTGCCCGGCGTGTAGCCGAAGGTGACGTCCTCGAACTCCACGGAGGCCTCGGCCGTCTTCGGCAGGGCGCGCGCGTGGGGGCTCTCGGCCATCTGCGGCTCGGTGTCGATCAGGTCGTAGACCCTCTCGACGCCGGCGCGCGCCTGCTGTCCGACGGTGAGCATCATCGCGAGCATCCGCACCGGGCCGACCAGTTGTGCGAGGTAGGTGGAGAACGCGACGAACGTGCCCAGGGTGATCTGCCCCCGGGTGGCCATCCAGCCGCCGAGCGCCAGCATGGCGACCTGGCCGAGCGAGGGCACGGCCTGGAGGACGGGGGTGTAGCGGGCGTTGAGGCGTACGGTGCGCAGCCGCCCGGCGAACAGCCTGCGGCCGGCCGCCCGCAGCTTGCCGGTCTCCTGCGCCTCCTGACCGAAGCCCTTGACCACCCGCACGCCGCCGACCGCGCCGTCCACCACGGAGGCGACCGCACCGGCCTGCTGCTGCGCGTACCAGGTCGCGGGGAAGAGGCGCTTGCGGCTGAGGTCGGCGACCCACCACAGCAGCGGGAAGACGGCCAGCGACACGACGGTCAGCAGCGGCGAGAGGACGAACATCACGATCAGCGCCAGCAGGAACAGCAGCACGTTGCCGATCATCATGGGCAGCATGAACAGCAGGCTCTGCACGAGCTGGAGGTCGCTGGTGCCGCGCCCGACGACCTGGCCGGTGGACAGCTCGTCCTGGCTGCGGCCGTCCAGCCGCACCAGGGAGCGGTACATCTCGGTCCGCAGGTCGTGCTGGACGTCGAGCGCGAGCCGCCCGCCGTAGTAGCGGCGGGCGTAGGTGAGGACGTAGACGGCGACGGCGGCGGCGATCAGCAGCCCGATCCACGTCCACAGGCTGCCCCGGCCGCCGACCACCACGTCATCAATGATGATCTTGGTCAGCAGCGGGACCAGGGCCATGACCGCCATGCCGCCGAGCGAGGCGCCCAGCGCGAGCACCACGGCCCGCTTGTACCGCCAGCAGTACCCGGCCAGCCGCCGGGCCCACCCCGGTCCGCCCGGAGCCTCCGGGGTGTCCGGCGCTCCCGCGCTGTCCTTGGTCACGATGGTCCCTGTCCCTTCGCCGCGGCTCTCCCTGCGGAAAGCCCAACATCACAGGATCAGGTTTTCATCCCGGCAGCGCACCGTTCCGGCCGTCGCGGGCCCCTCGCGGAGCCGGTGCGTTTCGGCCGGGTCAGGAGCGCGGAAGGCGGGCGGTGAGGCGGTAGAGGCGGGTGAGCTGATGGGGGCTCTCGTTGTCGTCGCTGGCCAGCAGGAGCCGCAGCCGGCCGGGCGCGCGGCCGGTCACCGCGAGGGCCTCGATGTTGTCCAGCAGCGGGTTGGGCTGCGGCGACGGGCTGGGGGCGCCCAGGTCGGGGCAGTCACCGAGATCGGCCAGCAGGGTCTTGCGCAGCGGCCGTACGCCGCCGGGGCCGGTGGAGAGCCTCTCGACGCCGCTGACGTCGCTCGCGTGCCGCGGGTCGGCGAGGTACAGGCGGATGGTGTTGGCCCGCGTGGCCGCGTCGTAACCGCGTTCGAGGACGAGGAGGCGGCCTTCTCCGGTGGCGGCGATCTCGGCCACACCGAGCCGGGGGTCGAGGGGGTAGGCCCACTGGGCGGCGGGGACGGCGTCCCGGCCCAGCCGCCAGTTCTGGAACCGCACCAGTGGCCGCCCCGCGCGGTCCGTGCCGTCGCCGTCCAGCGGCCCCTCCATGGAGGCCGTCACGGTCCGCCCGCCGTGCGAGGCCGTCAGCCCTTCGAACGTCTGGTTGGACCGGGCGCGTCCCGCGGGCTCCACCCGCAGTTCCCCCGGCACCGGCAGCCGCTCCCCGGTGAAGGTGCCGTCCGCCTCGTACCGTCCGATCGACGGCTCCGTCTCGGAGGTCACCAGCCGGGTGCCGCCCCGTTCGACGACCAGCCCCTCCGCGTCCAGCGGCGCCCCGGCCCCGTCCGCGAGTGACACCCCGCCGACCGTCCGCGCGTGCGGCGCGGACCGGTGCCCGGACACCTGAAGGGTGAAGAGCGCGGAGCGGTCGGAGAGGGCGGCGACGTGCCCGTCCCCGTCGGGTGCGAGCGCGGAGATCCCCGCCACGGGCAGACCGTGGAAGCGCGTCTTGTCGAGCGCGTCGGAGTAGCCGTTGAGCGCGACGGAGGGCGAACAGGCATGCCCCTGGGGCGGCTTGTGCCCGGGAGCGGACCGCGCGGCGGCCGTCTGGGCGGTGACACAGCCGGCCAGGGCGGCGGCAGCGGTCAGCACAGCGAGCGGGACACGGACACGCATGGGGACCTCTTCCCGGTGGACGGCGGCACGACGGCCGGCACGGTGATGCGGTACGGCGGTGACGCCCTACGGCGGTACGGCGGTGACGCCCTACGGCGGTACGGCGTGGTGCGGACGGCACCTTAGGGCGCGTCCGGTGAACCGGGGGTGGTGGGGGAACGACGGAGGGCGGAACAGGGGCCGGCGCGCCTCGTCGTCGAGGACAGGACCTGGCCGCGAGGGGTGTCACGGTGACTCCATGGGCAGAGGGGCGCCGGCAGTCCGGCCTCCGCCTCTCCTCGCGCACTCCGCCTCTCCCGCGCATGAGCACCCGCACACACCGCATATGTGGCGCATGCCGCCCGCATCGCAGACACCGCACACCGCACACCGCACACCGCACACCGCACACCGCACACGTCGAACGGAGCACCCGATGAGCCGTCACCTCCAGATCACCTTCGACGCCCACGATCCGCGGGCGCTGTCGGTCTTCTGGGCCGAGGCCCTGGGCTACGTCCACCCCGGCCCGCCCGGGACGGACCTGCCCGGGAGCGCCGACCGGGCCCCGGTCGCGGAGGAGGTCTTCGCCGCCTGGGACGAGTTCCTGGCGCGCGTCGGCGTACCGGCAGAGCAGCGCACCGCGAAGGCGGCTCTCGAGGACCCGGAGGGCCACGGTCCGCGCCTGTTCTTCCAGCAGGTGCCGGAGGACAAGGTCGCCAAGAACCGGGTGCACCTCGACGTCCGCGCGGCCCCCGGGCTGGAGGGGGAGGAACGGATGGCGGCGCTGGAGGCGGCGTGCGCGCGGCTCGTCGCGCTGGGTGCCTCGCGGGTGAGCCGCCACGAGCCCGCTCCCCCGCTGAGTGCCGGCTTCCTCGTGCTGGCCGACCCGGAGGGCAACGAGTTCTGCCTGGACTGACGCCGCCCGGCCGCGCGCCCACCGCCGACGGCAGCCGGCGACGACGCCCGGCGACGGTGCCCGGCAGCGGCCCGCCGCCGGGCACCCGGAGCGGGGCGCTAGGCGACCGCGGCCTGTTCGGGTTCCTCGCTCCTGGTGTCCGGCACGGCGGTGACGGCCGCGCACCGCTCCGCGATCTCGTCGAGTTCCAGGCCGAGCGCGCTCGCCACGGCCGCGATGGTGAAGAAGGCGGGGGTGGGCGCGCGACCCGTCTCGATCTTGCGGAGCGTCTCGGCGGAGACACCGGCCGCCGCGGCGACCTCCGTCATGCTGCGCTCGCCCCGCGCCTCGCGGAGGAGCGCACCCAGATAGCGGCCGCGTTCGTGTTCCAGCGGCGTGAGAGGGGTCCGAACCATGCCGTGATGGTAACCGCCGCGGCACGGAAACCGGTATAAGAATCGACGCCCTCGGGGCCGCGGCCCGCGCATGCGTGCCCGGGAGAGCAGTGGTGACCGGTGACGGCCGGGGAGAGCTTCCGCTCCTCCCGTGCCGCCCCGGTCACCGGCGGCGCGTCCCTGGGTGCGCTCAGGCCGGCACCCCCCACGAGGCCGACTCTGCCAGCGCGCCGCGCCGCCATCCCGCGCGGGATCGCTCCTGCAGTCTGACGAGAACTTCCACGGAATGCACATCGACCGATCAAATTAGGTAACGTCCCGTATTAAATCAGTGGCGTTCCGTGACCGACCGGACAGATCGGGGCTGTTCGTCAAGTCCACGCCGACCTGCGTGGTTCGCCCCGCCGCATCCGGTTCCCCGCGCAAATGCGTACGGACGCGCGGAAGCGCCCGGCCCCGAACACGGCCAAAACCCGCTGCTTCACCCCCGGCTCAGGCGTCGCGCCCGGCCGCGATCTGCCGCGTCATCAGGGTCGTCAGCTCGTACGCCGTGTGCGAGGCGGCGACAGAGGTGATCTCCGCGTGGTCGTAGGCGGGCGCGACCTCCACCAGATCGGCCGAGATCAGGTTGCAGTCGGACAGTCCGCGCAGGACCTCCAGCAGCTCCCGCGAGGTGAGCCCGCCCGCCTCCGGGGTGCCCGTACCGGGCGCGTGGGCGGGGTCGAGGACGTCGATGTCCACCGAGACGTACAGCGGACGGGAACCGATGCGCTGCCGCAGCTGGTCGACGACCTCGTCCACGCCGCGCCGCATCACATCGGCGGACGTGACGATGCCGAAGCCCATCTTGGCGTCGTCGTCCAGGTCGCGCTTGCCGTACAGCGGGCCGCGGGTGCCCACGTGGGAGAGCGCGGAGGTGTCGAGCAGGCCCTCCTCCACGGCGCGCCGGAAGGGGGTGCCGTGCGTGTAGGGAGCGCCGAAGTAGGTGTCCCAGGTGTCCAGGTGCGCGTCGAAGTGCAGCAGGGCGACAGGGCCGTGCTCGCGGGCCATCGCGCGCAGCAGGGGCAGCGCGATGGTGTGGTCGCCGCCGAGCGTCATCAGCCGCGAGCCCGCCCCGAGCAGCTCGCCGGCCGCCTGCTCGACCGTCTCCATGGCCTCGTTGATGTCGAACGGGTTGACGGCGACGTCCCCCGCGTCCGCGACCTGCGCCAGCGCGAAGGGGGCCGCGTCCTGCGCCGGGTTGTAGGGCCGCAGCAGCCGGGACGCCTCGCGGATGGCGTTACCGCCGAAGCGGGCTCCCGGGCGGTAGGAGACCCCGGTGTCGAACGGGACGCCCACCACCGCCACGTCCGCGCGGCCGTCCGTCTCGTCGATCCGGGGCAGCCGTGCGAAGGTGGCGGGCCCGGCGTAGCGGGGCACGCGGGAGGAGTCGACCGGACCCCGCGGCGTCCGCGCGGCGGCAGAGGGCGTCTCAGATATGTCGCTGCTGGTCATGACGTCGAGCCTAGGCGGAACCCGCCGCCGGGCCGTTGGCCGGATGTGCGGAGCGTACGCCGCGTTTTGGACACTCCGTCCATCGCGCTTCCGTACGAGACACAATGGCTCCATGCCACAGCCTCTCTTGCCCGTGTCGCTCCCCCTCCCGCTGCCCGAGGCGCCCACCCGCGACGAGCTGATCAGCCACCTGGTGCGCACCCGGATCGCGGGCGAGGTCGCCACACCGCGGGAGAACAACCTCTCCCACTACCGCAAGCTCGCCAACGGCGACCGCCACTACTGGCTCGGCCTGGAGCTGGGCGAGCGCTGGGCGGACGAACAGGACGTGCTGGCGGTCATGGCGGAGCGCTGCGGCGTCAACGACGACCCGGACTACCGCACCGGCCAGGACACCATCGACCCGGAGCTGACCGTCGGCGCCCTGGACCGGGCGGCGGCCGAGCTGCGCAAGGCCGCCGAGGCCCGGGGCCGGGTGCTGTTCGCGACCGGGCACCCGGGCGCGCTGCTCGACCTGCACGGCGCCCTGGCGACCGCACTGCGCGCGGTGGGGTGCGAGATCGTCCGCTCCCCGCTGCGGGTCTTCGCCGACGAGGGCGTCATCGTGCAGTTCCAGGGCGTCGCCGTCTACGAGCGGGGCGCCTCCCTGTGGCACACCCACTCCCCCGAACCCATGGCAGGCGTCCTGCACGGACTGGAGCAGGCCGGGGAGCCGCTGCCCGACCTGGTGGTGGCCGACCACGGCTGGGCCGGGCGCGCGGCCCAGCACGGGCTGACCACGGTGGGCTTCGCGGACTGCAACGACCCCGCGCTCTTCCTCGGCGAGGCGGAGGGCACCCTGGAGGTCACCGTGCCGCTGGACGACCACGTGGTCGACCCGCGCTTCTACGAGCCGATGACCGCCTACCTGCTGGCAGCCGCCGGACTGACGGGCTGATCCGGCCCTCCCCCGCCGGCCGCCCCGCCCTCCCGGCGCGGCACCCGGACGACGCCCTCCTGGATGACGGAGACGACCAGCCGGCCGTCCCGGGTGAAGATCCGCCCCTTGGCCAGGCCCCTGCCGCCCTGGGCCGTGGGTGAGGACTGGTCGTAGAGCAGCCACTCGTCCGCGCGGAAGGGACGGTGGAACCACATGGCGTGGTCCAGGCTGGCCCCCACCACGTCACCGACCGCCCAGCCGCCCCGGCCGTGCGCGAGCAGCACCGAGTCCAGCAGCGTCATGTCGGAGACGTAGGTGGCCAGACAGATGTGCAGCGTCGGGTCGTCCAGCTCGCCGTCCAGCTTCCCGTTGGTGCGGAACCACACCTGGGAGCGGGGTTCTCCCGGGCGGCCCACCCTGCCGAAGGGCGGCTCCTCGACGTACCGCAGGTCGACCGCGGCGCGCGCCCGCAGCAGCCGCTCGGGCACCTTCGGGTCGGTGAACAGGGAGCGGTAGCGCGGCAGGATCTCCTCCGCCGTCGGCAGCGTCTCCGGGTCGGGCGCCCGCGGCATCGGCTCCTGGTGCTCCAGCCCCTCCTCGTGCACCTGGAAGGAGGCCGACAGGTGGAAGACCGGCTGCCCGTGCTGCACGGCCACCACCCGGCGGGTGGTGAAGGAGCGCCCGTCGCGGATCCGGTCGACCGTGTAGACGATGGACGCCCCCGGGTCGCCGGGCCGCAGGAAGTACGAGTGCAGGGAGTGCGGCAGCCTCCCCTCGGGGACGGTACGGCAGGCGGCGACCAGCGCCTGCGCCGCGACCTGGCCGCCGAAGACCCGGGGGACGAGGGAGGCCCGGCTGCTGCCGCGGAAGATGTCCTGCTCGATCCGCTCCAGGTCGAGCAGATCGAGCAGTGACGTCAGTTCTTCGCTCATGCGGGTGATTGTGCCGAGGACCGGCCGGACGGCGTTACGGCGCGGATCACAGCCCCATCGACTTCGCGACGATGGAACGCATGACCTCGCTGGTGCCTCCGTAGATCCGCGAGACCCGGGTGTCCGCGTACAGGCTCGCGATGGGGTACTCCAGCATGTAGCCGTAACCGCCGTGCAACTGGAGGCACTTGTCGATCACGCGGGCCGCCAGTTCGGTGGTGAACAGCTTGGCGGAGGCGGCGTCGGCGGGGGTCAGCTCACCCGCGTCCAGCGCCTCCAGGGCGCGGTCGCAGACCGCCTGCATGGCGTCCACGTCGGACTTGCAGTCGGCGAGCACGAACTTGGTGTTCTGGAAGGAGGCGACCTCCTTGCCGAAGACCGTGCGCTCCTTGACGTAACTGTGCGCGAAGCGCACGGCGGCGGCGGACTGCGCGTAGGCGCCGATGGCGATGCCGAGCCGCTCCTGCGGCAGGTTGTGGGTGAGGTAGGAGAACGCCTTGCCCTCCTCGCCCAGCAGGTCCTCCACCGGCACCTTCACATCGGCGAAGGACAGCTCGGCGGTGTCCGAGGCCCGCAGCCCGAGCTTGTCCAGCTTCCGCCCGACCGCGTAGCCCTCGCTCCTGGTGTCCACCACCAGGATGGAGATGCCGCCGCGCCGGTCCTCGGGGGTGGGAGGCGCGGTGCGGGCGCACACCAGCACGCGGTCGGCCTGGACGCCGCCGGTGATGAACGTCTTGGCGCCGTTGAGGACGTAGTGGGTGCCATCCTCGGAGAGCTTGGCCGTGGTCTTCATCCCGGCCAGGTCCGAGCCGGTGCCGGGCTCGGTCATGGCGATGGCGGTCATCATCTCGCCGGAGACGAAGGACGGCAGCCAGCGCCGCTTCTGCTCCTCGTTGGCGTACTTGAGGAGGTAGGGGAGGCAGAGCGCGGTGTGCACGCTGGAGCCCCCGAAACTGACACCCGCGCGGGCGCACTCCTCGGTGATGACGGCGTTGTACTTGAAGCTCGTCTCCCCCGCGCCGCCGTACTCCTCGGGCACCTCGATGCCGAAGACGCCCAGCTCGCCCAGCTTCTTGTACAGCTCACGCGGCACATAGCCCTGTTCGGCCCACTGGGGGTAGTACGGCACGACCTCGGCCGCGATGAAGTCGCGGATCGTCCGGCGGAACGCTTCGTGGTCCTCGTTGAACACCGTGCGGCGCACAGCACGCCTCCTCGTCATCGCGGCAGCAGCCTGGGCCCGGACGTGGCTAAGCGCTTGCTCAGCCTTCCGGGGTCAAAGCTACCGAGGGGTCACCTGCCTGTCCAGAGCGGACGCCCGCACACTCCCGGCCGGCCAGGCGGGACGGCCGCACCCGGCCCGCCCCTTCCGCTCCCGCGCCGTGCCCGCTGTCACCCCTCGCGCGGGGCCGTCTCGGCCGTTTCCCGCGCGGGGGACGCGCCTTGCGCGGGGTCCGCCGCTTGCGCCGGGTTCACCGCTGGCACGGGGGGCGTCGCATGCGCGGGGGACGCCGCGGAGAAGGCGCCGCGGGCGAGGCGGTGCAGCAGGGCCGCCGTCGTCTCCCGGTCCGGCAGCGCGGAGGGGCCACTCAGATGCGGCGTCGAGTTGAGCAGCCCGAAGACCGTGTGCACGGCGACGCGGGCCTCCAGCTCGGTCAGCCGGGGGTAGACCGCGCGGACGGTGGAGACCCACAGCTCGACGTACTGCCGCTGGAGCTTGCGCACCTGCTTGCGGTCGGCCTCCGGGAGCCTGTCCAGCTCCCGGTCGTGCAGGGTGATCAGCTCGCGGTCGTCGAGGGCGAAGTCGATGTGCCCCTCGATCAGCGCGTCCAGCGCGGCCTCCGGCGCGAGCCCCGCCTCCCGGGACTCCTGGGACCTGCGCCGCCCGCCCTCGTAGAGCCGCTCGCTGATGCCGACCAGCAACTCGGCCAGCATCGCGTCCTTGCCCGCGAAGTGGCGGTAGAGGCCGGGGCCGCTGATGCCGACGGCGGCTCCTATCTCGTCGACCCCCACGCCGTGGAAGCCCCGCTCGGCGAAGAGCCGCGCGGCCTCCCGCAGGATCTGCTCCCGTCGGCTCGGGGTGGCCGCGCCTGCCGTCCTCGTGCTCATGCGGACCATTCTAGACAGCCCGGGTTAGTCGGCGTTAACCTGGAGGAGACCGGTTAACGACCACTAACACGAGCGCCGGGCGCCGGCGCCGCCCGGCCGGTGGCGCGGTGGCGGAAGCGGGTGGAGCGTGGAGTTCGTGCGAGCGAGGGGGCTGGCCGGAATGGACGAGCAGACGGTGCGGGACGTGAGCGGGTACGGCCCCGCCGCGCCCCGCCTGGTGAGCGCCGTCGATCCGGACTCGGAGGCGGCGGCGGAGAACCGCAGGGCGCACCGCGAGCTGGCGGGCCGGCTCCGCGAGAAGCTGGCGCGCGCCCGGCTGGGCGGCGGCGCCCGGGCCCGCGAGCGGCACACGGCCCGCGGCAAACTGCTGCCGCGGGACCGGGTGGACACGCTGCTCGACCCGGGCTCCCCCTTCCTGGAGCTGTCGCCCCTGGCGGCGGACGGGATGTACGAGGACGCGGCGCCCGCGGCGGGCGTGATCGCCGGCATCGGCCGGGTCTCGGGCCGCGAGGCGGTGATCGTCGCCAACGACGCCACCGTCAAGGGCGGCACCTACTACCCGATGACGGTCAAGAAGCATCTGCGCGCCCAGGAGGTGGCGCTGGAGAACCGGCTGCCGTGCCTCTACCTGGTCGACTCCGGCGGCGCCTTCCTCCCCCTTCAGGACGAGGTCTTCCCCGACCGGGAGCACTTCGGGCGCATCTTCTACAACCAGGCGCGGATGTCCGCAGCCGGCATCCCGCAGATCGCCGCCGTCCTGGGCTCCTGCACGGCGGGCGGCGCCTACGTCCCGGCGATGAGCGACGAGGCGGTGATCGTGCGCGAGCAGGGCACGATCTTCCTGGGCGGCCCGCCGCTGGTGAAGGCCGCGACGGGCGAGGTGGTCACCGCCGAGGAGCTGGGCGGCGGGGAGACGCACGCGCGGATCTCCGGTGTGACCGACCACCTGGCCGAGGACGACGCGCACGCGCTGCGGATCGTCCGCCACATCGTCTCCACGCTGCCCGCCCCGCCCGGGCCGGGCGCCCTCCCCTGGCCGGTGCGCCCGGTGGAGGAGCCGGCGGTGGACCCCGCGGGGCTCTACGACGCCGTCCCCGTCGACTCGCGCACCCCCTACGACGTGCGCGAGGTGATCGCCCGCGTGGTGGACGGCTCCCGCTTCCAGGAGTTCAAGTCCGAGTACGGCACCACGCTGGTCACCGGGTTCGCCCACATCCACGGCCACCCGGTGGGCGTGGTGGCCAACAACGGCATCCTCTTCTCCGAGTCCGCCCAGAAGGGCGCCCACTTCATCGAGCTGTGCGACCAGCGCGGCATCCCGCTGCTCTTCCTGCAGAACATCTCGGGCTTCATGGTCGGCAAGGACTACGAGGCGGGCGGTATCGCCAAGCACGGCGCCAAGATGGTCACCGCGGTGGCCTGCGCCCGGGTGCCGAAGCTGACGGTGGTGATCGGCGGCTCCTACGGCGCCGGCAACTACTCGATGTGCGGGCGCGCCTACAGCCCCCGCTTCCTGTGGATGTGGCCCAACGCCAAGATCTCGGTGATGGGCGGTGAGCAGGCGGCGTCGGTGCTGGCCACCGTCAAACGCGACCAGTTGGAGGCGCGGGGCGAGGAGTGGAGCGCCGAGGCCGAGGAGGAGTTCCGCGCACCCATCCGCGCGCAGTACGAGAGCCAGGGCAACGCCTACTACGCCACGGCCCGGCTGTGGGACGACGGCGTGATCGACCCGCTGGAGACCCGGCAGGTGCTGGGCCTGGCCCTGACGGCCTGCGCCAACGCCCCGCTGCCGCACCGCGATCCGGAGGCGCCCCGCTTCGGCGTCTTCCGGATGTGAGGGGGCGGCCGTGGCACAGCTGACGGGAGGCCCGGGCGAGGGGACGAGGGCGGCGGCCCCTGCGGAGCGGTCCGGGGGCGGCGCGAGCGCGAGGAGAGGGTCGATGTTCGACACGGTGCTGGTGGCCAACCGCGGCGAGATCGCGGTGCGGGTGATCCGTACGCTGCGCGGGCTGGGGGTGCGCGCGGTCGCGGTCTACAGCGACGCGGACGCCGACGCCCGCCATGTGCGCGAGGCCGACACCGCGGTGCGGATCGGTCCCGCGGCGGCGGCCCGGAGCTATCTGGACATCGACCGGCTGCTGGAGGCGGCGCACCGCAGCGGCGCCCAGGCCGTCCACCCGGGCTACGGCTTCCTCGCGGAGAACGCGGAGTTCGCCCGGCGCTGCGCGGCGGCGGGCCTGGTCTTCGTCGGCCCGCCCGCCGAGGCCATCGAGCTGATGGGCGACAAGATCCGCGCCAAGGAGACGGTGCGCGCGGCGGGCGTCCCGGTGGTTCCGGGCTCCTCGGGCAGCGGGCTGTCCGACGGCGAACTGGCCGAGGCCGCCCGCGAGACGGGGCTCCCGGTGCTGCTCAAGCCGTCGGCGGGCGGCGGCGGCAAGGGCATGCGGCTGGTGCGGGACGAGGCGACGCTGCCCGACGAGATCGCTGCGGCGCGCCGCGAGGCCCGGGGCGCGTTCGGGGACGACGGGCTGCTGGTGGAGCGGTGGATCGACCGCCCCCGGCACATCGAGATCCAGGTGCTGGCGGACGGCCACGGCCGGGTGCTGCACCTCGGGGAGCGCGAGTGCTCCCTCCAGCGCCGTCACCAGAAGATCGTCGAGGAGGCGCCCAGCCCGCTGCTGGACGCGGCGACCCGCGCCGCGATGGGCGAGGCGGCGGCGGACGCGGCCCGCTCGTGCGGCTACCGGGGCGCGGGCACGGTCGAGTTCATCGTGCCGGGCGACGGCCTGGGGTCGTACTACTTCATGGAGATGAACACCCGCCTCCAGGTGGAGCACCCCGTCACCGAGCTGATCTGCGGGCTCGACCTGGTGGAGTGGCAGCTGCGCGTGGCCGCCGGGGAGCCGCTGCCCTTCGCACAGGAGGATATCCAGCTGAACGGACACGCGATGGAGGCCCGGATCTGCGCGGAGACCGCGCGCCTGGCGCCCTCCGGGGACCGGGTGGACTTCCTGCCCTCGGCCGGGCGGGTGCTGCTGCTGGAGGAGCCGCACGGCGAGGGTGTCCGCACCGACTCCGGGCTCACCCCCGGCACGGAGGTGGGCACGACGTACGACCCGATGCTCGCCAAGGTCATCGCCTGGGGCCCGGACCGGCCGGCGGCCCTGCGCGGACTACGGGCGGCCCTCGCCCGGACGACGGTACTGGGCGTCGACACCAACACCGCTTTCCTGCGCGGGCTCCTCGCCCATCCGGAGGTGGTCTCCGGCGATCTGGACACCGGCCTGGTGGACCGGGCGGCGCCCGCGCTGCTGCCGGACGGCGTGCCCGACGAGGTGTACGGCGCCGCCGCACTGCTGCGTCAGGCCGCGCTCGCCCCGGGCAGCCCGGACCCCTCCTCGCCCGCCGGGGAGGCGCGGGGCTGGGTGAGCCCGTTCTCCGAGCCGTCCGGCTGGCGGCTCGGCGGCGGGCGGGCGTGGACGGTGCACCATCTGCGGGTGCCGGGCCACGACCCGGTGGCGGTCCGCGTCCGGCCGGCCGCCCCCGACGGCAGGCGCCCCGAAGTGCCGGTGGCACCTGGCGAGATGGAGGTCAGTGTCGACGGGGCTCCCCCGGTCCGCGCCCGCCTGGCGCCGGGGCCGGCTGCCGACGGCCGGCCGGGGGGCGCGGGCGGAGAGACCACCGTCCGCCTCGACTGGGACGGCATGAGCCGGACCTTCACCCGGGCCCTGAGCCTGGACGGCGACGTGCCGGGCGTGTGGCTGGGCAGGGACGGCGAGGCCTGGCAGGTGCGCGGGCACGACCCGGTGGCGGCGGCCCTCCAGCGGGCCGGGGCCGGCCAGGGCGCCGACGCGCTGACCGCGCCCATGCCCGGCACCGTGACGCTGGTCAAGGCCGCGGTGGGCGACGAGGTGGCGGCCGGACAGAGCCTGCTGGTGGTGGAGGCCATGAAGATGGAGCACGTCATCACGGCCCCGCACGCCGGCCGGGTGACGGCACTCGATGTGACGGCGGGCAGCACCGTCGCCATGGACCAGGTGCTGGCCGTGGTCGACCCGTACGAGGACGGCGAGCCCGGCCCGGCCGGCGCGACGGGCCCGGCCGGCGCGACGGGCTCGGACAGTGCGATGGAGGCGGCGGGATGACGGACACCGACAGGACCCCGGGACTTCCCATGGTCCTCCCCCTGGAGGGCCTGCCCGCGCGGGTGCGGATCCACGAGGTCGGCCCCAGGGACGGGCTGCAGAACGAGAAGACGGTCGTCCCCGTCGCGGTGAAGGCCGAGTTCATCCGGCGGCTGGCCGCCGCCGGGCTGCGGACCATCGAGGCCACCAGCTTCGTGCACCCCAAGTGGGTGCCACAGCTCGCGGACGCCGAAGAGCTGTATCCCCGGCTGACCGGACAGGAGCTGGACGGGGTGCGGCTGCCGGTGCTGGTGCCCAACGCGCGGGGCCTGGAGCGGGCGCTGGCGCTGGGGGCGCGCGAGGTCGCGGTGTTCGCCAGTGCGACCGAGTCGTTCGCCAAGGCCAACCTCAACCGCACGGTGGACGGCGCGCTGGAGATGTTCGAGCCGGTGGTCTCCCGGGCCAAGCGGGAGGGGCTGGCGGTGCGCGGCTATCTGTCGATGTGCTTCGGCGACCCCTGGGAGGGACCGGTGCCCGTCACCCAGGTGGTGCGGGTGTGCCGGGCGCTGGCGCGGATGGGCTGCGACGAGCTGAGCCTGGGCGACACCATCGGCGTCGCCACGCCGGGCCATGTGCGCGCCCTCCTCACGGCGCTCGGTGAAGCGGGCCTGGGCGGAGAGTCGCCACGGCTGGCCGTCCACTTCCACGACACCTACGGCCAGGCCCTCTCCAACACCCTGGCCGCGCTCCAGCACGGCGTCACGACCGTGGACGCCTCGGCCGGCGGGCTGGGCGGCTGCCCGTACGCCAAGAGCGCCACCGGGAACCTCGCCACCGAGGACCTGGTCTGGATGCTGCACGGCCTCGGCATCGAGACGGGTGTCGACCTCGACCAGCTCAGCGCCACAAGCGTCTGGATGGCCGAACGCCTGGGCCGCCCCAGCCCCTCCCGCACGGTTCGCGCCCTCACCGGCCCGTGCCCCGCCCCCTCCCACCAGGAGACCCGGGATTCCGCGGACTCCCCGGACCCCAAGGAGCAGTGACATGGCTCTCGACCACCGTCTGACGCCCGAGCACGAGGAACTGCGCCGCACCGTAGAGGAGTTCGCCCACGACGTGGTGGCCCCGAAGATCGGCGAGTTCTACGAGCGGCACGAGTTCCCCTACGAGATCGTCCGGCAGATGGGAACCATGGGCCTGTTCGGCCTGCCCTTCCCCGAGGAGTACGGCGGCATGGGGGGCGACTACCTCGCGCTCTGCCTCGCCCTGGAGGAGCTGGCCCGGGTCGACTCGTCCGTCGCCATCACGCTGGAGGCGGGCGTCTCCCTGGGGGCGATGCCCGTCTATCTGTTCGGCACCGAGGAGCAGAAGCGCACCTGGCTGCCGAAGCTGTGCGCTGGCGAGATCCTGGGCGCCTTCGGGCTGACGGAGCCGGAGTGCGGTTCGGACGCGGGCGGCACCCGCACCACCGCCGTGCTCGACGAGGACGCGGACGAGTGGGTGATCAACGGCACCAAGTCGTTCATCACCAACTCCGGTACCGCGATAACGGGCCTGGTCACGGTCACCGCCGTCACGGGGCGCAAGGACGACGGGGCGCCGCGCATCTCCACGATCATCGTCCCCTCCGGCACCCCCGGCTTCACGGTGGCGCCCGCCTACTCCAAGGTCGGCTGGAACGCCTCGGACACGCACGAGCTGTCCTTCACCGACGTCCGGGTGCCCCGGGCCAATCTGCTGGGCGAGGAGGGCCGCGGCTACGCCCAGTTCCTGCGGATCCTGGACGAGGGCCGGATCGCGATCTCCGCGCTGGCCACCGGGCTCGCCCAGGGCTGTGTGGACGAGTCGGTGCGCTACGCCAACACCCGTACCGCCTTCGGCAAGCCGATCGGCGCCAACCAGGCGATCCAGTTCAAGATCGCCGACATGGAGATGCGCGCCCACACCGCACGCGTCACCTGGCGCGACGCGGCCGCCCGGCTGGTGGCCGGCGAACCGTTCAAGAAGCAGGCCGCACTCGCCAAGCTGTACTCCTCCGAGGTCGCCGTCACCAACGCCCGCGAGGCCACCCAGGTGCACGGCGGCTACGGCTTCATGAACGAGTACCCGGTGGCCCGCATGTGGCGCGACGCGAAGATCCTGGAGATCGGCGAGGGCACGAGCGAGGTCCAGCGCATGCTGGTGGCCCGCGAGTTGGGGGTGGGCACCCCACGCTGACCCGGCGGAACCGGCCGGCCCCGCCGAAAGCACTCGCCCTCCCGGGGGGCCGGCCGATCGGCCCGGCTCGCCCTCCTGGGGTGCCCGCCGGTCGGTCCGGGCAGAGCGGAACCCGCCCGCCGACGGGATGAGTCACGCCGTGCCGGCCCGCCAACTCGGCCGGGTATCAGCCCGGCCAGACGTCGGCGCGGTCTGGCGTATGCGCGACCACGCGCCAGCCCCTCCACCCCTCACCCCGGCCAACCGCTGACCCAGCCAACCGCCAGCCCGGCCAGACGCCGGCGCGACCAACCATCACCCCGGCCCGACGCCACCTCAGCAGCACCAGCCCGGCCAGCCACCACCTCAGCCAGACGCCAACCCAGCCAGACACCAGCGCGACCACGCGCGAACCCGACCAACCGCCAGCACGACCAACCGCCAGCCCAGCCAACCCTCAGCCCAGCCAACTGCTAACCCCGCCAGCCACCAGCCCAGCCAGCCATCAGCCCGGCCAACCGGCAGCCCAGCCAACCGCCAGCCCGGCCAACCGCCACTGGCCAGTCACCCTCTCAGCCGGACATCAGCGCGGCCAGGGGACCTGGGGGGAGCGGTAGTAGTCGAGGCCCAGTGCGTCCCAGCGGGGGGCCTGTTGGGCCAGCCGGTGGCGGTAGCGGTCCCAGTCGTGGGTGGCGGCCGGCGACCAGCCCAGCTCGGCGATACCGGGCAGCCGAGGGAGCGCCATGTACTGGAGCTGGGCGCTGGTGGCGAGGGTCTCGGTCCACAGCGGGGCCTCGACGCCGAGCACGGCTTCCTCGGGCACCCCTTCCAGATAGGTCGCCGGGTTCCAGTCGTAGGAGCGCTGGGTGGACACATAGCCGGCCCAGGAGAGGCCCAGCGGTGTGTCCTTGTCGTATTTCATGTCGAGGTAGGAGCGGTCGGCGGGTGAGAGCACCAGTTTGGTGCCGTTTCTGGCGGCGGCGGCCACCTGGGCCCTCTCCTCGGCGCCGGTCCGGTCGTAGCCCCAGTACTGGGCGATGGTGCCCCGGCGCGGCGCGGCCGTGATCTGGTGCCAGCCGATCGCCGTCTTGCCGTACTCGGCGACGACGGGCTGGACGCGCTTCATAAAGGCGACGTAGTCGTCGTGGCTGGTGGAGTGGGCCTCGTCGCCGCCGATGTGGAGGTAGGGGCCGGGGGTGAGGGCCGCGAGTTCGCGGATCACGTCGTCGACGAAGTCGTACGTCCGCTCCAGCGGTACGCACAGGGAGCTGAAGCCGACCTCGGTGCCGGTGTAGAGGGGTGGCGCCTTGCCGTCGCAGTTGAGTTCGGCGTAGGAGGCGAGGGCGGCGTTGGTGTGGCCGGGCATGTCGATCTCCGGCACCACGGTCAGGTGCCGGGCGGCGGCGTAGCGGACGATCTCCCGGTAGTCGTCCTTGGTGTAGTGGCCGCCGGGGCCGCCGCCGACCTGGGTGCTGCCGCCGTGGGTGGCCAGCCGTGGCCAGGAGTCGACGGCGATGCGCCAGCCCTGGTCGTCGGAGAGGTGGAGGTGCAGGGTGTTGATCTTGTAGAGGGCGAGCTGGTCGATGTAGCGCTTCACCGCGTCGACGGGGAAGAAGTGGCGGGCCACATCCAGCATCGCGCCCCGGTAGGCGTAGCGCGGCCGGTCTGTGAGGGTTCCGCCGGCGATCCGCCAGGGGCCGGGTTGCGGGGTGCGGGCCTCGATGGCGGCGGGCAGCAGCTGGCGCAGCGTCTGGACGCCGTGGAAGAGGCCGGCGGCCTCCCCGGCGGTGAGGACGGCGGCGCGTTCGCTCACCTGGAGCCGGTACCCCTCGCGGCCGAGACCTCGCTCGGCCGCGAGCCGCAGGTGGATGCCGTCGCGGCCGGGCCGCGTGGTGACGGGGAGCCGGTAGCCGGTGGCGGGCCGCAGCAGGTCGGCCAGTTGTCCGGCCACCCGCCGGATGTCCTCGGGCACCCGGTGCCGCGCGCCGTGGCCGCTTCCGCCGCTGACGCGGATCACCGTCCTGGGAGTGAGCGTGTACGGCTTGCCGTGCGCCCGTACGGAGGCGGGGGCCGGTATCACCTGGTCGAGTGGTCGTGGGGAGCGCGCGGCGGCCGGGTCCTGGCCGGCCCGGTCGCGGGCGGTGGCGGTGGCGGGCCCGGCGGGCAGCGCGGTGGCGGCGAGGAGCGCGGCGCACAGGACAAGAAGCGGTCCGAGTCGTCGTCCCATTCAGTGATCCCTCCGAGAGCCGTTCAGGATGCGATCGAACGGTTGTTCACCGGGTGGCGCACTCTCAACGAAAGCCGGTTTCCAGGACGCTTCGTCATGATGACGGCGCCGATGCGGGCTGGGAAGACATCGACGAGCCCACTTCCGCCCCCCGAGCACGCCCCTCGCACCCCCCTCTCCCCTCTCCCCTTTCCCGCCGCTTCCCCTGCCCTCCCCCACCCCACCCCTCTTCCCCCCTTCCCCACGTCTCCCTCCGCCCCGTTTTCGCCACGCCGTGCCCGCTATCGGGCAGATTTCTTGCGATCGCGGCGCGGAAACCGCAGTATCGACGAGTGCTCGACGCCCCGACGCCAGTCCACGACGACCTCATCGACCATCTGGTCCGCACCACGCCGCTCCAGCGCGGCGAGGCGGCCCGGGTGGTGCTGGACGTCCTGTCGTACTTCGACGAGACGGCCCCCGAGTTCGTCCGTCGCCGGCACCGCGAGCTCCAGGCCAAGGGGCTGACGAACCCGGAGATCTTCGAACGCATCGAGGCCGAGCTGCCGCACCGCGCGGTGGCGCCGCCCCAGCTGTCCCTCAGACAGCTCCGCCGCATCGTCTACGGCTGAACCCGGCGCACCCGGCGGCACGGCACCACAGCGACACGGCACCACAGCGGCACGGCACCACAGCGATACAGCGATACAGCACGACGGAAGCACCACAGAGAGGCAGGGCATCAGCACTATGTGCGGAATTGTGGGATATATCGGTAAGCGTGACACCGCCCCGCTCCTTCTGGAGGGCCTCCAGCGGCTGGAGTACCGCGGCTACGACTCCGCGGGCATCGCCATCCAGACGGGAGGTACGGGCGGCAAACCGGGCGCCCTGAAGACGGCCAAGACCAAGGGCCGGGTCCGTGATCTGGAGGAGCGCGTTCCCAAGCGGTTCTCCGGCACGTCCGGTATCGCCCACACCCGCTGGGCCACCCACGGCGTCCCCAACGACGTCAACGCCCACCCGCACCTGGACCCGGACGAGAAGGTCGCCGTCGTCCACAACGGCATCATCGACAACGCCGCCGAACTGCGCGCCAAGCTGACCGCCGACGGTGTCGTCTTCGCCTCCGACACGGACACCGAGGTCCTCACGCATCTGATCGCCCGCGCCCAGTCGGACCGGCTGGAGGCCCGCGTCCAGGAGGCGCTGCGCCACATCGAGGGCACCTACGGCATCGCCGTGCTGCACGCCGACTTCCCCGACCGCATCGTGGTGGCCCGCAACGGTTCGCCGGTCGTGCTGGGCATCGGCGAGAACGAGATGTTCGTGGCCTCGGACGTCGCCGCGCTGGTCTCCCACACCCGTCAGGTTGTCACCCTGGACGACGGCGAGATGGCCACCATCAAGGCCGGGGACTACCGCACCTACACCACCGAGGGCTCCCGCACCTCCTCCTCGCCCGAGACGGTGGAGTTCGCCGCCGAGTCGTACGACCTGGGCGGTCACGACACCTACATGCACAAGGAGATCGCCGAGCAGGCCGACGCGGTGGACCGGGTGCTGGCCGGGCGCATCGACGACCGGTTCGCGACCGTGCACCTGGGCGGGCTCAATCTCGACCCGCGCGAGGCGCGTGCCGTGCGCCGGGTGAAGATCCTGGGCTGCGGCACCTCGTACCACGCGGGTCTCATCGGCGCCCAGATGATCGAGGAGCTGGCCCGTATCCCCGCCGACGCGGAGCCGGCCAGCGAGTTCCGGTACCGCAACGCCGTGGTCGACCCGGACACCCTCTACATCGCCGTCTCGCAGTCGGGTGAGACCTACGACGCGCTGGCCGCCGTGCAGGAGCTGAAGCGCAAGGGCGCCCGCGTGCTGGGCGTCATCAACGTGGTGGGCTCGGCCATCGCGCGGGAGGCGGACGGCGGGGTGTACGTGCACGCCGGGCCGGAGGTGTGCGTCGTCTCCACCAAGTGCTTCACCAACACCGTGGTGGCCTTCGCCCTGCTCGCCCTCCATCTGGGCCGCATCCGCGACCTGTCCGTCAAGGACGGCAAGCGCATCATCGAGGGGCTGCGCCGGCTGCCCGGCCAGATCGCCGAGATCCTCAAGGCGGAGCCGGAGATCGAGAAGCTGGCGCAGAGCTACGCGGACGCGCGTTCGATGCTGTTCATCGGCCGGGTGCGCGGCTACCCGGTCGCACTGGAGGCGTCCCTCAAGCTCAAGGAGGTCTCCTACATCCATGCCGAGGCGTACCCGGCCTCCGAGCTGAAGCACGGGCCGCTGGCGCTGATCGAGCCGGCGATGCCGACGGTCGCGATCGTGCCGGAGGACGACCTGCTGGAGAAGAACCGCGCGGCGATGGAGGAGATCAAGGCCCGCAGCGGCCGCATCCTGGCCGTGGCGCACCAGGAGCAGGAGAAGGCCGACCACACGATCATCGTCCCCAAGAACGAGGACGAGCTGGACCCGATCCTGATGGGCATCCCGCTCCAGCTGCTGGCCTACCACACGGCGCTGGCCCTGGGCCGGGACATCGACAAGCCGCGCAACCTGGCCAAGTCCGTCACCGTGGAGTGACGACGGCGGGGCAGGGAATGGGCGGAATCCCGCGCGGGCCACCAACCGCGCGGGATTCCGCCTCCCCTGTGCCGGCGTCGCCCATTACGCCGGCGGGTGGGCCACCGTGCGGGACCGTCACCTCCCATTCGGCGGCGCGCCCTCAGGCCACGGTCACCCGTGTGTTGTCTGTATGCCCGTCACAAGCGCACAACCCACCTCTACGGGTGGGTAGATTTATCGATGTCCTGAAGTGAAGGAGCGTGGACCGCGCGGGAATCGGGCGGCGCGGCGGGACGCGGCGCGGCAGCGCGCGGCCCCGGCCGCGAACGCCCCCGCACACCCCCGGGCACCAGGACACCCCGCACCCGGCACGGGCGCGTCACACCACGGGAGGCCGGACGTTCGCCACACCACAGAAGACCGGACGTTCGTCGCCACCGGTGCGGCGACGCGGGTGGCTGGGAGAGGACGCGGGTGGCCGGGAGAGACGCCCGCGGCGGGGCACACGCCCCGCCGCGGACCCCGCCGCGGACCCCGGCACGGCGCAGTGCCGCGGGGCGTCACGGGACGACGACGACCGGACGCTGCGCCCGCCGCGCGAGCCGCCCGGCCACCGAGCCGAACAGCCGTCCCACCAGGCCGTGGGTCGAGCCCACCACGATGGCGTCGGCCGCGTACTCGCTGCCGACCTCCTCCAGTTCGTGGCAGATGTCGCCGCCGCGCTCGACGAGGATCCAGGGGACCTCGGCGAGGTGGTCGGCGCAGGCGAGTTCGAGCCCGAGGACCTCGGTGCGGTGGTCGGGCACGTCGACGAAGACGGGCGGTTCGCATCCCGCCCACACGGTGGTCGGCAGCCGGTTGGCGACGTGGACGATGATCAGGCCGGAACCGGTGCGATGGGCCATGCCGATGGCGTAGGCCAGCGCACGCTCGCTGGAGAGCGAGCCGTCGAAACCGACGACGACGCCGTGCTGGAAGGCCGGGTCGCAGGAGTGACGCGACTCGTCCGCCGCTTCGGGGATCGCCGCGGAGTCGGCGATCTGCCTGCGGTCTGCTGGGTCAGGGATCTCGTGTCCTGCCATGAGTTGTCTCGGCGAAGTGAGTCCTCTGTGCAGAGGGACGACGGACGGCTGGCGCTCTCTCGATCTGCTCGGGGCCGGTGGGCCTGCTCGATGAAGGCTGATGTAGCTGGATGAAGACCGGGAATCGTCTTCCCAAGTCCCTTACCCAAAGGGTACGGCGGCACTCCCCTCTTGCCCAGGTACGCAGGGACGGCCGCCGTGACGGTTGACCCCGGAGCATGCCTGAGCGCGGCTCGCAGCGCAATGCCGCGTTACGCCCCTTACGCGCCTCCTTGACAGGCGCGCGGCGTCCTCATGGCCGGAACAGGAGCCGCGCCGCACGGGTCCGCCGTCCCGCACACCCCGTGTGCCGCCCTGGTCACAGGCCGTACGGAGGCCGGGCTTCCGGGGCCGCCGCGCGGCGGATGGCGAAGACGGGCGGTGCGGGGTGCCCAGGACGCCCGGGGCACGGCCTGACGCAATCGTTGCGATGGTGCGGGACCGCGCCTCCGGGCGCACTCCGGCACACACGGAGTCACAAGAGGTCACGCGCCGTCTCGTGCTCCGTGCGCGGGGCGGTGACCAGGCGCGGCGCCCGTCCCTCCCGGTTTCCCGCGCCCCCGGCGTACGCCCCGGGGTGACCGGATCGCACATCAGAACCCCGCGTTTTTCAGCCAACTTGGAACCGCTCCCCAACCCCCGCGCCGCCCCCGCCCGCACCCCCCGCCACCAGCGGCGAAAGGAGCGTCGCGCGGGTGTGCACCCTACGTTGACGGGGCAGAGAGGGCATGCGTACTTCCCTGCAGAGCCGTTGAGTGAAACGCTTCGTGATCGAATGCTTCACGCCAAGTTGCCATGTCGACATAGCGCCGGATGCCGAACTTGCACCGCCTACCTCATCCGACGCAGTAGATTCGATCTTGGCTTTGGCTGCGGGGGAGAGCGGGGGAGATCTGCATGGACCGAGAGGAACACAACGATTGAGGGGGGCTTAGTTCCAATGAGCCAGGACTCCACGAACGGCCCAGTTGAGACCCGCAAGCTGGCCGCGCGCCGCCGGCGCGAGATCGTGGCGGTGTTGCTCTTCAGCGGTGGTCCCATCTTCGAGAGTTCCATCCCGCTCTCCGTCTTCGGAATCGACCGCCAGGACGCCGGAGTTCCGCGCTACCGACTGCTGGTCTGCGCGGGCGAGGACGGGCCGCTGCGCACCACCGGTGGGCTCCAACTGAGCGCGCCGTACGGGCTGGAGGCGATCTCCCGTGCCGGGACGGTCGTCGTCCCCGCCTGGCGCTCCATCACCCAGCCACCACCCCCGGCGGCGCTGGACGCGCTGCGCCGTGCGCACGAGGAGGGAGCCCGGGTCATCGGGCTGTGCACCGGCGCGTTCGTCCTCGCCGCCGCGGGTCTGCTCGACGGCCGTCCGGCCACCACGCACTGGATGTACGCGCCGACGCTGGCCAAGCGCTACCCGGCCGTCCACGTCGATCCGCGCGAACTCTTCGTGGACGACGGCGACATCCTCACCTCGGCCGGCACCGCGGCGGGCATCGACCTGTGCCTGCACGTGGTGCGCACCGACCACGGGGCGGAGGCGGCCGGGGCGCTGGCCCGGCGGCTGGTCATCCCGCCCCGCCGCGGCAGCGGCCAGGAGACGGGCGGCCACCCCCGTCACCTGGACCGCTCCTTACCAGAGGAGATCGGCGCCGACCCGCTCGCCGAGGTCGTCGCCTGGGCGCTGGAACACCTCCACGAGCAGTTCGACGTGGAGACGCTCGCCGCGCGCGCGTACATGAGCCGCCGCACCTTCGACCGGCGCTTCCGGTCTCTTACTGGGAGCGCTCCACTGCAGTGGCTGATCACCCAGCGCGTACTCCAGGCACAGCGTCTGCTGGAGACGTCGGACTACTCGGTGGACGAGGTGGCGGGGCGGTGCGGCTTCCGTTCGCCCGTCGCGCTGCGCGGCCACTTCCGCCGCCAGCTCGGCGCCTCCCCGGCCGCGTACCGGGCCGCGTACCGGGCGCGGCGGCTGGACGGGGAGCAGGGCGGCGGCCCTGGCGGTTCCCCGGGGCCGGCCGGTCCGGCGGGTGTCCCGGGCGGCAACGGCGGTGAGGGCTCCGACGGCGCGTACCGCGTACCGCACCAGCCGCCCTCGCAGGCCCAGCCGGGACACCACGCCCCGGGCGCGGGCCACCCCGGTGCCGGCCACCACCCCCTGGGCCATCCCGGCGTGGGACACGGCGGGCCTCCGGGAGGAGGCGGCACGGGCAACGGGCAGGGGCACGAGCCGGGTCAGGAGCCGGGGGCGCCCGGCGGCCAGGGGGCCGGGCGCGGGACCAGACAGGAGCTGAGGGAGTACCGGAACGCCCGGGAGAACCGTGCCGAGCAGGGCAAACCCGTCTCGGACGCGTTCGCCCCGCGGGTCCCGGGCCAGCGCGGTCGGGGGGCGGGCTGAGCGCTGCGGGTCACGTAGTGTGAAGCGCATGAACGATCGCATGGTGTGGATCGACTGCGAGATGACCGGCCTCTCGCTGTCCGATGACGCGCTCATCGAGGTGGCCGCGCTGGTGACCGACTCGGAGCTGAACGTACTCGGCGACGGCGTGGACATCGTGATCCGCCCGCCGGCCTCCGCACTGGAGGCGATGCCGGAGGTGGTGCGCCAGATGCACACCACCTCCGGCCTGCTGGCGGAGCTGGAGGGCGGCACCACCCTGGCCGACGCGGAGGCGCAGGTGCTCGCGTATCTGCGCGAGTGGGTTCCCGAGGCGGGCAGGGCGCCGCTGTGCGGCAACTCCGTCGGCACCGACCGGGGCTTCCTCGCCCGGGACATGCCCGCGCTGGAGAGCCACCTGCACTACCGCATCGTGGACGTCTCCTCGGTCAAGGAGCTGGCGCGCCGCTGGTATCCGCGCGCCTACTACAACAGCCCGGAGAAGAACGGCAACCACCGCGCGCTGGCGGACATCCGCGAGTCGATCGCGGAACTGCGCTACTACCGCGAGGCGGTGTTCGTCCCCCAGCCCGGGCCCGACTCGGAGACGGCGAAGAAGCTCGCGGCCCGGCACGTGCTGCCGCCCGCGGGCTGAGCCGGCCCGGCCCGCGGCGGCCGGCGGCGAAAACCCGTGCGCGAGCACGCCCTGGGACCCTGTACACTCGTAGCGGCCGGTCAGGGAAAAGATCTTCTCTCCCCGCACCGGACGTGGTGGTCGTAGCTCAGTTGGTAGAGCACCTGGTTGTGGTCCAGGATGTCGCGGGTTCAAGTCCCGTCGATCACCCTCATCATCGAGGCCCCACCGGCGCAGCCGGTGGGGCCTCGATCGTGTGTGCGCGGCGCCCCATGGGCCCTGCCGCGCCCCGGCGCTCCCCCGCCGGGGACCCCGCGGCGGCGGGAGCGCCGGAAAAACACTGCGTTCCCGGCCCCTCCCAGGGGCGGGAACGCGGTGCTGACGGGCGGGCAGAGCTAGGCGCCTGCCACTTCGGAGCGCTCGGCTCAGTCGTTCTGCATCGGGCCGAACACGAAGATCACGGAGTCGCTGATGATCCGGTCGTCGTCGGAGACGTTGACGACCTTGACCTGCTTCTCGACCGACGTGTGCACCCAGTTGTACGGGTGCCCCTTCGGCCAGGCGGCGGCGGAACCCGCGCCCGCACCGGCCAGGCCGAGCACGGCGAAGCCGACGGCGACGGAACGCGCGAGCGTACGCATACGCATGTGAACCTCCAAGGGTTGGTTGGACGAAGCACCACGATGGCGGCCGAAGTGTCCCTTTTTGGTACAACACGAAAACGCCCGCTCGGAAAGAACCCGGACGGCTTACCTCTTCCGGATTCGAACTAATATTCGGCACGTGAATGAGTGGCGCGATCGTGCGGGACCCTGGGCACGGGCCCGTATGCCGGACGGGCAGGAGCTGGACGTCATCGTCACCGGCCGCTCCCGCACCCCCGACGGGCGCTGGTGGTACGAGTGCGAGGCGGTGCTGCCGAGCCGCTACCAGCACCCCGACGGACGCACCGAGCCGGGCAGCGCCCCGACCGCGATCAGCGTCGCGGCCGAGAGCATCGCCCCCCTCCCCGGCGAGAGCTACGCAGCGGTCCCGACCACGGGCGCGGTGGCGGGCCGCCAGTGGGTCGCCGTACGGGTGCGCGGCGTCGGGAGCGAGGGTCCGTGGTGGTGCGTGCACCGCCGCGACTGCTGGCAGGCCCGCGACGGATGGCTCACGCGGCGCGTCACCTCGCGGGAGGCGGTCGCGCTCCTCGCGGACACCGGGGAGGCCCGGGTGTGCGACGTGTGCCGCCCGGACCGCGCCCTGCCGGTACGCGGGCCCGGCGGCTGACCCGCCCGGCCCCGCCCACTCATCCGGCGCCCCTGCCCCGCGAGGGCGCGAGGGCGAAGACACGGGCCGTCCCGGTCTCGGCCGCGCACCGGTTCGCATAGGTGTGGGCGAAACCGCGCGGCTCACCGCGCCAGGTCCCCTCGGCCACGGCCGTGACCGGGCGCGAGACCATCGGGCAGGGCCGGTTGTGGGGGCGCAGCGCGGCGAAGTCGCCGCGCGCCCGGGAGAGGACCTCGCACGCCTGGGCCGGGTGCGGGTGGGTGCTGCCGTCGGACGGGAAGCAGTTGAGCACCGCCCGCGCCAGCACCCGGCCCGACGGGGACGGCCCCTCGTGCAGGCTGAGCCGGAACCGTCCGAGGGGGCGGGTCTCCTGGGACTGGGGCGGCGAGGGTGCCGCCGCCGCGAGGGTGAGGGCGGCCAGCACCGGTACCAGGAGCGGGGTGCGGGCGAGCCGTCGGAAGCGCCGCGTCATCGGTGCCCTCCTCATGCGGGTTGTCCGGGTCTTCAAGATCTTTCAGGTCTTCCGGGTCTTCCGTGGCCTCCCGGGCGCCCCGGTCTTGGGATGTTCCGGTCCTGCTGCGTTGCCGAGTCGTCGGGACCATCTGAGTGGAACAACTGAGTCGTCGCTCCCGCCGTCCCCGGTCACTCCAGCTGGACGCCGTGCGCGGCGAGGTAGCGGACGGGGTCGATGTCGGTGCCGTACTCGCGCTGGGCCCGTACCTCGAAGTGCAGGTGGGGGCCGGTGGAGCGGCCGGTGTTGCCCGACTCCCCGATCCAGGTGCCGGCCCCGACCGCGGTGTCCGCGGCGACGGAGAGGTGCGACAGGTGGGCGTAGAGGGTGTGGGCGCCGTCGCTCATCCGGATCACGACGGTCTTCCCGTAGTCGCCGGACCAGCCGGCGAACACCACCGTGCCCGGCCCCACCGAGCGCACCGGGGTGCCCTCCGGGACGGCCAGGTCCACCCCGGTGTGGTGCCCCGCGGCCCAGTCGCCCTTGACGCCGTACGGCTGCGAGATCCGCACCCCCCGCACCGCGACGGGCCCCACCCACCTCTCCCCCACC
>NZ_VJOK01000001.1:2619516-2624848 GCF_013302895.1 Streptomyces albus subsp. chlorinus
AGGGCGACGTCGTCGGGGACCGCGCGGCCCGCCCGGCGCAGCGCGAGCCGGGCGCCCGCGGCCATCACGTCGGAGGCGCAGAAGACGGCGTCGAGGCCGGGAGCGCGCTCCAGCAGCCCGCGCATGGCACGGGCGCCGCCGTCCTCGGTGAAGTCGCCGCACACGAGCAGGTCCTCGTCGACGGGGAGGCCGGCGTCGCGCAGCGCGGCGCGGTAGCCGTCGGCGCGGCACCGGGCCGCGTACACGTCCAGGGACCCGGTGATGGTGGCGATCGACCGGCGGCCCCGGCCGAGCAGGTGGGTGACGGCCCGGTGGGCGCCGCCGGTGTTGTCGCAGTCGACGTACGGCGCCGTTTCGCCTGCGTGCCGGCGACCGCCGAGCACGGCGGGTATCCGGGCGTCGGCGAGCAGGTCGGGCAGGGTGTGGTCGGCGTGCACGGAGACGAGGAGGACGCCGTCCACGCGGTGCGCCGCCGCGTACTGCGCGAAGCGCTCCCGCTCCTGCCGGCCGCTGAGCAGGGTGAGGAGCAACTGCAGGTCGGTGCGGGAGAGTTCCTCGCTGATGCCGCGGACGATGCCGGAGAACCAGGGCTCGGTGAAGAACCGCGACTCGGGTTCGGGGACGACCAGCGCCACGGCGTCCGCGCTGCCCGCCGCCAGGGCGCGGGCCGCCCGGTTGGGGACGTACCCCAGTTCGGCGACGGCCGCCTCCACGGCGGCCCGGGTGCGGTCGCTGACCCGGGGCGAGCCGTTGATGACGCGGGAGACCGTGCCCCGGCCCACCCCCGCGCGGCGTGCGACCTCCTCCAGCGTCGGCCGGCCCCGTGCGGCCCCGCCGGGCCGTGCGCCGCGCGCTGCTGCCATGGTGCCCTCCCCGCGCCGTGAGCCCCCGCCCGCCCGGGGCCGGGGCGACGGGGGTCATTCAACTACACCCCCGGCCGGGGAGGCGCCGCCCGTGCGCGGCCGGGAGCGGTGGCGGACGGCGCGGCGGGGAGTGGGGGGTGGGTTCCGTCGCGCCCCGCCGGCCGGGCCCCGGTGGGGGGCGGGGCCCGGCCGGGAGGTCAGCCCGCGAACGCCTCGGTGAAGGCGTGGGCGTCCTGCGCGACGCCGGAACAGGTCGGGTCCGCCTGGTCCTCGGGGCCGCCGGGGCAGGGCTTGTCGCGGGTGGCCGACCACATGGAGAGCCAGGCCATGCCGTGCTGGTCGGCGAACTTCCGCACCCGCGCGGCGTCCTGGGGCCGGAAGACCTCGCCGGCGACGTCGTTGACGCCGATCATCGGGGTGACGGCCAGGGTCTTCCACGCCCGCGCGTCGTCGAGGCCGAGCGCCGCGGCGATCTGCCGGTGGGAGGCGGTGGCGGCCTTGGTGGCGTAGTCGCCCATGTCGCCGCCGTAGGAGGGGCCGTAGTCCATGGCCATGAGGTTGACGGCCGACACCTCCACGCCGTTGGCCCTCGCGTTCTCCAGAAGGGCGACGCCGGGGCGGGTGAGTCCCCCGGGCATCACGGGGAGGGTGAAGGAGACGTCGAGGCCCTTGTGGCTCTTCTGGAGGGCGGCCAGGGCCTTGGCGCGGCGCTCGTTGGCCCGGGTGTCGGGGAGGGCCGCGCCCTCGATGTCGAGGTCGATCTTCTTCAGGCCGAAGGTGTCGACGACCTTGCCGTACGCCGCGGCCAGCTCGTCCACCGAGTCGCAGGCCAGGCCGAGTTCGGAGCCGTTGGCGCCGCCGAAGGAGACGCGGACGTCGCCGCCCTTGGCCCGCAGCCGGGGTATCTGCCCGGCGACCGGGTTGTCCGCCAGGTCCTGGCCGCCGCCCCACTTGGGGACGCACTGGCCGCCCCCGCTGGTGACGAAGGCCAGGTTGTACTCCTTGACGCCGGTCTTCCCGGCGCTCTCCAGCAGGTCGTAGGAGGGCTGGAGCGAGGTGTCGACGTAGGGCGCGAAGGGGGTGCCGCCGGCGGGGCCGGCGGCCGTCGCCGGCTCCTCGCCGGCCGTCGCGTTGCCCGCGAGCAGGAAGCCGCCACCCGCCACCAGCGCCGCCACCGCGGTGCCGGTGAGGAGCGTGGTCCGGCGGCTGGTGCGGCGGCGGTGGCCCGCCGCGCTCCGCGCGCCGGCCGGGTGCGCCGGGTTCGTCGTACGTGTCATCGGGTCGGTGCCTCGTTCTGTGGGGGGACGGGAACGGGCAGCACGCTACGGGCGGTGAATCGGGCGAATGCCGTGTTGCGGACTCCGGGCGGAGTCCTTAGGGCGCGCTTAAGGAAGCCGAAAGGACCTCCTCAGGAGCGACCCCCGCCGGCCCCCGTGCGGGGCCCGGTCGGGGTGGAGGGGAGGGGGCGTTGCTCCGGTCACCGCACACCGCGGCCACTCCCACGGGTGACGGGCGGGCGACGGTCGGAAAGTCACAACGACGGGGCGGAGGCCCTGTGCGTGGATGGAGCACAAGTTGTCTGTCTCCTGAAGGAAGAACACCATGCTTCGTCACGTGACCACGGCCGCCTTCGCCGCCGCCCTCGTCCTGGGTGGCGCCTCCGCCGCGTCCGCCGACGCCGGTGCTCAGGGCGGCGCCGCCAACTCGCCGGGGGTCATCAGCGGCAACGTCGTCCAGGTCCCCGTGCACGTCCCGGTGAACGTGTGCGGCAACACCATCGACATCATCGCGCTGCTGAACCCGGCCTCGGGCAACACCTGCGTCAACAAGTAAGGCCCGGCGCGACCAGCGTTCCGCACAGCGCCGCCGGGTCCGGTCCGTCCCACGGACCGGACCCGGCGGCGTTTCCACGCCCGGCGGCGGGGAGCGAAGCCGCCTCGGGGGCGCGCGCCCCCGCCCTCCGCCGGGCGGAGCGCCGTCACACCGGGCGAGGCGCCCCCGGCGAGGCACCCCCGGCGAGCCGCCTCCCTCGCGGGTGCTCTCAGCCCCGGCGGGGCCGGTGGGCGGGGCGGGACGGCCAGTGGCGGACGCCGCCGCGCATCCGGTGGCGGACGCGGCGGGGGCTCGTGCGCGCGGAGCCGTCGCGCAGCGCCAGCCACATCCGCACCTCGGTGCCGCCCAGCACCGAGCGGCCCAGCCGTACGTCACCGCCGGTCGACTCCGCGACGCGGCGCACGATGTCCAGGCCCAGGCCGGTGGAGCCGGGCCCGCCGTCACCGTGGCCGCGGCGCAGCGCCGCGTCCGGGTCGGCGATGCCCCCGCCCGCGTCGGACACCAGCACGATGACGGCGTCGTTGCCCGGGCCGCCGCTGTGCAGATCGACGGAGAAGGCGGTGCCTTCGGGGGTGTGGCGGAAGACGTTGCCGAGCATCGCGTCGACGGCGGCCACCAGTTCGGCCCGTGCGACCGGTACCCGTACCGGCTCGTCCGCCCCGGCCACGCGCGCCTCGCGGCCCTCGTCCTCGGCCAGCGCCGACCAGAACGCCATCCGCTCCCTGATCACCTCGGCCGCGTCGCACACGGCGCCGCCCGCGCCGCCCTGGGCCCTGGCCTTGTGCTCCCGTGCCGTACGGATGAGGGCGTCCACCTCCCCCTCCAGCTGGGCGACGGCGGCCCGGGTCTGCTCGGCGGTGTCGCCCTCGCCCAGCGAGGCGGCGTTCAGCCGCAGCACGGTCAGCGGGGTGCGCAGCCGGTGGGAGAGGTCGGCGGCCAGCTCCCGTTCGTTGGCCAGCAGCCGCACGACCTGGTCGGCCATGGAGTTGAAGGCGGTGGCGGCCGACCGCAGCTCGGTCGGCCCCTCCTCGGGCACCCGCACGCCGAGGTCGCCCTCGCCCAGGTCGTGCGCGGCGTCCGCGAGCCGCTCGGCGGGCCGCACCATGCGGGTGCCGAGCCGGTCGGCGACCGCCACCGAGCCGACGACGAGCGCGAGGCCGACCCCGGCGAGCACCATCCAGGAGGTGGCGACGCCGTGGGTGACCTCCTCGTCGGGCACGAAGACCTCGACGACGGCGATGCCGCCCGCCACGGCGGTGGGCCGCAGCAGCGCGTACCCGCCCCGGACCTCGGCCGTGGTGGCCCGCCCCTGGCGCCGGGCCGCCGCCAGCCGTTCGCGGGGCGCGCGGCTGTGCCCCACGCGCAGGGCGCCGTGCCCGCCGCCGTGCCTTCCCGCCGCCGGGGGCACGTGGACGGCGATCCGCCCTGCCGCGCCCGCCTGGGTGATGGCGACGGCGCGCTGGAGTTCGCGGCGGTCGCGGGTGATGGCCAGGGCGGGGCCGAGGGCGGACGCCTGCCGCTCGGCGCCGGAGAACGCCCGCTCGCGCGCGGTCTCCTTGACGACCAGTGCCAGCGGAACGGCGAAGGCCACCACCACCATCACCGTCACGGCGAGGCAGACCTTCACCAGGGCCCATCTCACGCGGGGCCGCCCTCGGCCGGTGGCGGCTCCAGTTTGACGCCGACGCCGCGCAGCGTGTGCAGATAGCGGGGCCGGGCGGCGCTCTCCCCCAACTTCCGCCGCAGCCATGACAAGTGGACGTCGATGGTCTGGTCGTCCCCGTAGGAGAGCTGCCACACCTCGGCCAGCAGTTCGCGGCGCGGGACGACGACTCCGGGGCGCCGGGCCAGGAAGGCGAGCAGGTCGAACTCCCGGCGGGTCAGGTCGAGCGGCGTCCCGTCCAGCACGGCACTGCGGCGCAGCGGATCGATGGCCAGCCCGCCCACCCGCAGCACCGCGTCCTCCAGGCCGTCGCCGTGCTCCGCCGTCCGCGCACGGCGCAGCACCGCCGCGATCCTGGCCGACAGATGGGCGACGGAGAACGGCTTGACCAGGTAGTCGTCCGCGCCCGCGTTGAGCAGGCGGACGATCTCGGACTCGTCGTCCCGCGCGGTCGCGATGATCACCGGCACGTCGGTGACGCCGCGCAGCATCTTCAGCGCCTCCGCGCCGTCGAGGTCCGGCAGCCCCAGATCGAGGATGACGACATCGAAACCGCCAGAGCCGCCGGAGCCGGCCTGCGCCACCTCGCGCAGGGCCTCCAGCGCCGTGCCCACGCTGCGGACGGTGTGGGCGGCTTCGGTCAGGTGCCGGATGAGGGCGGAGCGTACGAACTGGTCGTCCTCGACCACGAGCACACGTGCCATGGGCGGAACCGTACGGCATCCCGGCGGGCCCTAGGGTGACGGGGATGCAGCGCCCCAGACGACTTCCGAGACCGCGGGGAGTGCACGCCGTCGCGTGGACACTCGCCACCGGCGCCGCCACCACACTCTCCTGGTTCGGCGTGCACACCGTGCTGGACGACAGCTCCTACGACCCGCCGCGCGCGCTGCCGGTCTCCCACGGACCGGACACGGGCGCCGCGCCTCGGGCCTCCTCCACGCACCGTCCCGGACCGCACCCCGCCTCCCCC
>NZ_VJOK01000001.1:2625869-2630120 GCF_013302895.1 Streptomyces albus subsp. chlorinus
GTCAGCCGGGGTCAGCTCGGCGACCGGCAGGGGGCCGTCGGCCGCCAGCAGCACGCTGTTGCCGAACCGCCGCCCGCGCAGCACCGCGGGGTCGGTGAGCAGGCAGCGGGTGGTGAAGACGGCGGCGGCCGTGGCCACTTGGGCGCGCAGGTGGTCCGGGGGCGCGCCGTCGGCGATGTTGGCCGCGTACCAGCCGGCCGGGCGCAGCACGCGGCGCACCTCGTGCAGGAACTCCACGCTGGTGAGGTGGGCGGGCGTCCGGGCGCCGCCGAACGCGTCGCCGATGACCAGGTCGGCCCACCCCTGCGGCAGCCTCTCCAGCACCTCGCGCGCGTCACCGCCGCGCACCCGGATGCGCCACGGGCCCTCCAGCGGCAGGTGCGTGCGCACCAGCCGGGTCAGCTCGGTGTCCACCTCGACGACCTGCTGGGTGGAGCGCGGCCGGGTGGCGGCCACGTAGCGGGCCAGCGTGAGGGCGCCGCCGCCCAGGTGCACGGCCCGCACGGGGCGGCCGGGCGGGGCGAGCAGGTCCACGACGTGGCCCAGCCGGTGCTGGTACTCGAAGCCGAGGTGGGTCGGGTCGTCCAGGTCCACGTACGACTGCGGCGCCTCGTCCAGGAGGAGCGACCAGCCCCGGGGCCGTTCCGGGTCCGGCACCAACGAGGCCGTCCCTTGGCCGACTTCCGCGACGACGGCTTCCCGTCCGCGCCGCCTGCTTCCCCGCGCCATACCCCCAGTATCCGGCACGGGCCCGCGGCGCGTTCGGGCGGCGCCGGGCGCGAGGGTTCCGCGCCCGGCGCCGGCGGTCACACCCGCCGGGCGGCCTCCAGCGTGCGGGCCGCCTCACCGAGCGCCGCCCGCAGTTCGGCCGGTTCCGTCGCACGCGCCTCCGCCACGGAGGGCGGCACCAGCCAGCCGGTGCCGGCCACGGGCGGCTCGTTCGCGGCGGCACGCGTCCCGGGGCCGCAGGTCTGCGTACAGGCGCTGCCCGGCAGGTCCCAGCCGTCGGCGGTGCCCGGCGGCACCAGGAAGCCGAGGGTGTCGCCCGAGCGGTCATGGAGGACGGGCCCCATGCCGTCCCGCAGCCTGAGGATGTCGGCGGCCTCCAGTCCGTGCCGCGTCGGCACGGTCACCAGGTCGCAGGGGGCCGGCCCGGAATCGGGCCCCGGCCCGGCAGGAGTGCCGTCGGTGCCGCCGCCTACGCCACTGTCCAACAACTCAGACGCCTCCTCGCGGTCGCTGTACCGGGTCCAACGGCTGTCTTCGTCAACAGCTACGGCGGCGAACCAGCGCATTGGATGGCACTTCATGGCAGAAGCAGGGTGAGATATCCCGTTTGTAGCCAAACCCTCGGTGTGGGGCCCGTCACAGCCGGTACGTTTCCGCCATGGCGTCGTCACCTACGTCACCCCCAGCGTCACCCCGGCCGCAGCACGCCCCCAACACCGCGTTCAGGGCGCTGAGGGGACACCTCTCGCCCGGAGAGTTCGCGGCGAACGTACGGCGCGCGGCACGTGAGATCGGTGAACAGGTCTCGTGCGACGCGCGGTACATCGGCCGCGTCGAGGCGGGCGAGATCCGGTGCCCCAACTACGCCTACGAGCGGGTGTTTCTGCACATGTTTCCGGGCTACTCGCTCATGGACATGGGCTTCGCGCCCCGGGAGTCGGTCCGCGGTCGCGCGGCGCGCTCTCACGGGGCGCGGGGCGGGCGGGAAGCGCCCCGCCAGACCACCGTGCGCTGCGTCGAACCCCCGCTCGGCCCACTCCCCCCACCCACCGACCACCCCGACAGCACCGGACTCATCGCGTTCCCCGACTGTCCCGAGCACCACGAGGAGAGCGACGTGCTACGTCGCGCTTTCATGACAGGCGGACCCGCCGCACTGGCCACCGCCTCACTGGGCGCCGCCCCCGGCGCCCTGGCCGCCGGACCGCCGGCGCGCCCCGCCCCGCCCACCCGCGCGGGAGACACCGAGGCCGCAGCCGTCGAGGAGGCCGTACGGCGGATCCGGCTGCTCGACGACCGGCACGGCGGCGCCGGCCTCTACCACCAGGCCGGCGCCTCGCTGCGCGCCGCCTACGAACTGCTGGACGCGGGCGCCCGCAGCGCGTCGGTGGCCGACCGGCTGCACGCCGGCGCGGGCGAACTGGCCATCTCCGTCGGCTGGCTGGCCCACGACTCGGGCCGCTACGGCGACGCCCGCTCCCACTACGCCGAAGCGCTGGCCACCGCACGCGTCGCCCAGGACGCGGCGCTGGAGGCGCACGCCTTCTGCAACACCGCCTTCCTCGCCCGGGACGCGGGCCGCCCCCGCGAGGCCGTACGCGCCGCGCAGGCCGGCCAGCAGGCGGCCAGGGAACTGGGCTCCTACCACCTGCTGTCGCTGCTCGCGCTGCGCGAGGCGGGCGGCTGGGCCGGGCTCGGGGACCGCTCCGGCTGCCGGCAGGCCCTCGCCCGCGCCCAGCGGCTCTTCGCGCGGGGCACCACCGACGACGACCCGGAGTGGATGACCTTCTTCGGCGAGGCCGAACTGGAGGGCCTGGAGGCGCAGTGCTGGTCGGCGCTGGGCGACTGGGAGCGCGCCGCCGAGCACGCCGAACGCGCCGTACGGCTCCAGCGGCCCCACTTCACCCGCAACCGCGCGCTGTTCACCGCCGAACTCGCGGGCGACCTGGCCGCGCGCGGCGAGGCCGAGGGCGCGGCGGCGGCCGGAACGCGGGCCCTGGAGTTCCTCGGCCCCGTCCAGTCCACCCGGATCAGCACGATGCTGGGAGCCCTGGCCGGGCGGCTGCGAGCCTACCGCGCGGAGCCCGCGGTGGCGGACTTCCTGCACCGGCAGGCGAGGGCCACGGCCTGACCGCCCGCCGCGGCCGGTGCGGGCACCGGTGACGAGTGCCGCCGGTGTCGAGTTTGCCCGTGACGGCTGCCGGTGACTGGTGCGGACCGTACCGGCGTACCGGGCACCGACCGTACCGGGCGCGGCGCCGGTACCGGCGGGCCGGGAGCTGACCGCACCGATGTACCGGGCGGTCCGCCGGTACCGGCGGACCGTGCCCGCGCTGTGTCCCGCCGTCTCATGGCGCGGCGGCACCCGGCAGCGGCCCCGCCGGTTCCGGCGGAGCGGACCGGGCCTCAGTCCAGGTGGCCGGTGTCGTTCCAGCGTTCGACGGCGGGGGCGCCGTAGGCCCAGCCGAGGACGGACAGCGAGGCGGGGTCCAGCTTCAGGCGGGCCGCGAACGACGGCTCGTAGCCGAGCCAGCGGGCGCCCAGGACGCGCAGGATGTGGCCGTGGGCGAAGACCAGCACGTCGCGGTCGGCCGAGCGGGCCCACCGCACCACCTCGTCGGCCCGCTCGCCGACCTCGGCCAGACTCTCGCCGCCGGTGACGCCGTCCCGCCAGATGAACCAGTCGTCCCCGGCGCGCTCGCGGATCTGCGGAGAGGTCAGTCCCTCGTAGTCGCCGTAGTCCCACTCCATGAGCGCGTCCCACCGCGGGGCGCCGCCGAAGCCCGCCAGCTCGCACGTCTCCCGGGCCCGCGAGAGGGGGCTGGTGCGCACCTCGACGCCGGTCAGCCCCATCCAGGGGGCGCGGTGCAGCCGCTCCCCCAGCAGCTTCGCCGTCCGGCGGCCCTCGTCCAGCAGCGGGAGGTCCGTCCTGCCGGTGTGCTGGCCGGTCACCGACCACTCCGTCTGACCGTGCCGGACGAGGAGGATGCGCGCTGCCATGAGGACCTCTCGGACGTGACGACTTCGGCTGCTCCGGTCTGTCCGGAACCGCTCCCTCCATCTTCGCGCAGCCCCCGGCGGGCCTTCCTGGCGGGGGCGGGCGGGCGGCCCGGGGGCGTTCCCGGGGCGGTTCCGGGGCCGTGCCGGGGCGGTTCCGTGCAACGGTTCCGTCAGATGCGGGCGCGTTGTCAGCGGGGGATGCGAGACTTCCGGACGGGAACCGCACCCTCCACCGAGGCCACATCCGATGACACGCTCCTCGCTGCCGAAGCAGACCCCGCCGGACCCGCCGGACCGGCCGCAGGCCCCACAGCGGGCGCACGCCTCGCCGCGGCGGCTCGCCGAGCTGCGCGGCGGTACCGAGGTGCCGCAGCGCCCGCTGGACGCGCGGGCGCTGGCCGCCCTCGCCGCGAACCCGGGCTGCCGGCGCCGCGCGCTGCTGGACGGCGCGGGTGTCGACAAGGGCGCGGTGGCGCAGGCGCTGGGCTCGCCCGCGCCGTTCGGCCAGTCGCAGTTCGCCCT
>NZ_VJOK01000001.1:2630140-2655197 GCF_013302895.1 Streptomyces albus subsp. chlorinus
AGGCGCGGGTGAAGGCGGACGGCGGCGAGGTGCTGCTCGCGCTGCTGTGCGAGCAGCTGGGCGAGGCCCCTCCCGAGCCGGGCGAGGTCGCCGTCCCCGACCTGACCGCCGACGGCCCGGCCGGACGCGCCACCCGCACCCGGCTGGCGCTGGAGCAGGCCGGCGAGGGCTGGGCCCTGCTCGACCACCCGCTGCTGACGCTCCAGGTGGCGGGCTCGACGGCGTACCTGGAGCCGGACGCGCTGGCGGTCCACCCGGACGGCTCGGTCAGCGTCATCGAGATCAAGTCCTTCCCGATCCTGGACGGCACGGCCGACCCGGTGAAGGCCGGTGCGGCGGCCCGGCAGGCGGCGGTCTACGCGCTGGCCCTGCGCGGCGGCCGCACCGTGCGGGAGAACGCGCTGCTGGTGTGCCCGAAGGACTTCTCCAACCTGCCCACCGCCGGGCTGCTCCCGCTGCGCAAGCAGGTCGCCGCCACCGAGCGCCAGCTGCGGCGGCTGACCCGGGTGGAGGAGATCGCCGCCGAGCTGCCGGAGGGGGTGCACTTCGCCCCCACGCAGGAGCCCGCCGCGCTGCTGTCGGCCGTCGAGTCGGTGCCCGCCGCCTACGCGCCGGAGTGCCTGTCCACCTGCGAGCTGGCCTTCCACTGCCGCGACCGGGCCCGTGCGGCGGGCTCCGTGGTGGCGCTGGGCCGCTCCGTGCGGGGCGAGCTGGGCGGGCTGGCCACCGTCGGGGACGTCCTCGCGGCGGCCTGTGGCGACCCGGACAGCGCGGTGGCCCAGGACCCGGCCGCGGCGGCACTGCGCAGGGCGGCCACCCTGCGCGCGGAGGCGCTGGAGACCGCCGCCGCGCGCGGGGAGGGGGACTGATGTCGCTCCTGCACGCGCTGGCGCGGATGGAGGCCGCCGCCTGCGGGCGCGCACGCCCGGTGGCGACCGTACGCCACCGGCACCTGGCAGAACACCCGCTCGTCCTCGTCCCGTTGACCACGGCGGGCGAGAACGGCGCGCCGCTGGGCGTGATGCTGGGCACCGACCCGGCCGCGCCCGTGACCCTCACCGTCCCCCAGCCGCGCGACCGCGACCTGCGGTTCGCGTTCCTCGGGCGGCTCGCCGAGGCGCTGCTGCCGCACCTGGAGTCCTGCCAGGACGAGGTGGAGCTGGTCGAGCGCAAGGAGACCGACCCGGAGACCGGCAAGCGCGTCACCGTCGAGGCCGAGCTGTGCACCGACGCGCCGCAGCTGCTGGTGCCCACCGGGCCCGGCGCCGACTTCGTACGGCTGCTCGGGCGCTCGATGCGCTTCCGCCGCACCGCCGAGGAGGACCCGGACGCGGAGCACCCGGCACCGCCCCGGGTGCCGCTGCTGGGCCGCTGGCTGACCCATTACGGGGAGCGCGCCCGGGTGCCGGGCTCCTCCCTCCTGATGTCCATGACCGGGCTGCTGACCCGGCACTGGGCGACCGGGCAGAGCCAGCTGGAGGACCAGCACCTGGGGGCGCTGCTGGCGTGGCTGGCGCCGCCGGAGGGGATGAGCGGGGCCGAGGCGGCGCTGCGCGCGGAACTCGGCCGGGACGAGAGGGGCCAGCTGCTGGTGCCCCCGGCCGGGCCGGCGACCGACCCCGCGTTCGACAACCAGCTGCTCGCCCCCGCCATCGCCCGCTACGACCGCGGCGAGCCGGGCGCCGAGGAGGCCGTGCGCGAGCTGGTCGCCTCCCAGCTGCGTCCCACCTGGGAGGCCATGTGGCAGGGGGTCGAGCTGCTGCGGGCCCTGCCCGAGGCGGCGCACGTGCCCGACCGGTGGCGGCGCGACCGCCAGTCCTACACCCACCACCGGGACCGGCTGCGCGCCGCCGAGCCGCCCCAGCCGCGCCGGGACGACGCGGTGACGGCGGCCCGCAAGCTCGCCATGCGCGAGCAGCGCCAGGCCGAGCTGGACGCGCAGGAGGCGCTGGACGACCCGCTGGTGATGGCCGTGCGGCGGCTGGCGGGCGAGGCGTTCCTGGCCGAGGTGCTGGAGGTGGAGATGGCGTACGCGGAGGGCAAGCGCCCCTCCCCCCGCCCGCTGGTGACGGTGCACACCCAGGACGTGCCGCTGCTGTCCGACGGGGACAAGCTGCACCGGCGGCTGCCCGAGGGCGGGCAGCAGCGCGCCGAGCTGGCGGAGATGGCCGGCCCGGGCGAGTACGTGCTGCGGCTGGTGAACGGGATGGGGCGGGGCAGGGAGCCCGCGCCCGGGACGGTGCCGGAGAAGGGCGACCTGGTGTGCTGGACGCTCTTCGAGCACGCCCCGCGCGGCGGCCCCGGGCTGCCCGAACCGGAGGAGACCCCCTGGACACACGGCGGCCCGCCCGGTGAACCCGGCGCGGAGCTGCCCGACCCGGTGACCTCGGAGGACGTACTGTGACAGCGAGCGTGCGGGCCCTGGGCGAGGCGGCGGACGGCAAGGCGTCCACGGGAGGGGCGGCCGGGGCCGCGGCCCCCGCCCGGGCGGCCGCGGCGGCCACCGAGGCGATCCTGGCCGACGCGCTGGAGGGCACGCACCGGGGCGTGGTCGTCGACTCGCCGCCCGGCGCGGGCAAGTCCACCCTCGTGGTGCGCGCCGCCCGCGAGCTGGCCGCCGCGGGGCATCCGCTGATGGTCATCGCGCAGACGAACGCGCAGGTGGACGACCTGGTGGACCGGCTGGCGACGGCCGACCCCGAGCTGCCCGTGGGGCGGCTGCACAGCAGCGAGCCCAGGCCCTACGACCCGGTGCTGGAGCGGCACCCGGCGGTGCGGACCTCGGCGAAGCCGGCCGATCTGGCCGGAATGGACGTGGTGGTCTCCACGGCGGCCAAGTGGGCGTGGGTCAGCACCGAGGAGCCCTGGCGGCACGCCATCGTCGACGAGGCGTACCAGATGCGCTCGGACGCGCTGCTGGCCGTCGCGGGGCTGTTCGAGCGGGCGCTGTTCGTCGGCGACCCGGGGCAGCTGGACCCGTTCAGCCAGGTCGGCGCCGACCAGTGGGCGGGCCAGGCCCACGACCCCTCGGCCAGCGCCGTCAGCACGCTGCTGGCGCACAATCCCGGGCTGCCCCAGCACCGGCTGCCGGTCTCCTGGCGGCTGCCGTACTCGGCGGCGGAGCTGGTCTCCCGGGCGTTCTACCCCTACACACCGTTCCGCAGCGGCACCGGCCCGGGCGAGCGCCGCCTCACCTTCGCGGCCCCCGCCGACGGCTCGCCCGTGGACGCCGTCCTCGACGAGGCGGCGGCCTCCGGCTGGGGCCTGCTGGAGCTGCCCGCGGCCCGTACGCCGCGCACCGACCCCGAGGCGGTAGCGGCGGTGGCCCGTCTGGTGCACCGGATGCGGGAGCGCGCGGGCACCACCCGCGGCGAGCGGGACGCCCCCGGCGGGGCGGGCACGCCGCTGGGCCCCGACCGGATCGCGGTGGGTACGGCCCACCGGGACCAGGCGGCGGCGGTCCGGGCAGCGCTGGCCGATCTCGCCCCGGCCGGGGGAACGGCGGGCGAGGGAGCGGCGGGCGGGGGCGCCGCCGCGCGGGTCACCGTCGATACGGCCAACCGGCTCCAGGGCCGCGAGTTCGATGTGACCGTCGTGCTCCACCCGCTCTCCGGGCGGCCCGACGCGACCGCCTTCCACCTGGAGACCGGACGGCTGTGCGTCCTGGCCTCCCGGCACCGGCACGCCTGCGTGGTGGTGTGCCGGGCGGGCGTCGCCGAGCTGCTGGACGAGCACCCGGCGACCGAGCCCGTCCAGCTGGGCGCCGCCACCCCCGCGCCCGACGGCTGGGAGGCGCACCAGGCGGTGCTCGCCCACCTCGCGGAGCACCGCGTCCCGGCGGGCTGAGCCCCGGCCGCCCCGCCCGGCGGGGCTCCGTGTGACCGGTGCGGTGGCGGGGGTACCGGGCGCACAATGGGGGGCGGCCCACGACCTTGGAGGTATCCCCACATGGCTGAGCCGCACCCGGCTCCCGACCCCTCGCACTCCTCCGGCGCGGGGAGCGGCGGCGGTGCCCCGCGTCACCGCCGTCCCGCACCGCTGCTGTTCGAGCCGTCCGAGGCGGCACCCGACGACGAGCACTTCTTCGGGCTCGAATCGCTCACCGACCCCCAGGAGCTGCTGGACCGCTCCACGGAGCTGGTGCACGCCTTCCGGGCCGCCGCCGACCGGGCGCAGGAGTACCAGGCAGCGGCGGCGGCCCAGCTCGCCGACCCCAAGCGCTTCGACAAGCTGCCGGACGCGGCGATCGCGGACCGCGGCGGCTGGAGCGAGGAGTACGCCCGCAAGATGATCGAGTTCGGCAAGGACCTGCTGAAGGACCGCGTGCCGGGCACGCGTCCGCCGGGCCGGGAGTGAGGCCGGTCGGCCTTGCGGGGCGGTCGGCCTTGCGGGGCGGGCGGCCGCGCGGCGCGCCGGGAGCGTGCCCGCCCGCGGGGGCCTGGCGGGCGGGTCCCGCGCAGGTGGGGTCCCGCGCAGGTGGGGCGGCGATTGGCGCCGGGAATATCGATTTCCGGTTCACCGGATCGTGGTGTTAAGGTCTACGACGTCAGCAGGCGCCGCTAGCTCAGTTGGTTAGAGCAGCTGACTCTTAATCAGCGGGTCCGGGGTTCGAGTCCCTGGCGGCGCACAGACAACCGGAGGCCCCTCGCGGAAGCGAGGGGCCTCCGGCGTTCTCCGGCCCTCGGCGGAGGGTCAGCCGCGGGTGAGCTCCACCTCCCAGTCGCCGTCCGCCGTGCGGCCCGTGACCTGGACACGGACGCGGTCGCGGGCGTCGGACCAGCTCTCCCCCACGCCGAGGGGAGCGTCGGCGAGCCGGCTGTGGACGGAGGTCTCCCGGCAGCGGGAGGTCGCGGGGTGGCCGTCGGCCACCTCGACCGGCCCGTGGGTGGAGGCCGTGTCGCTGCTGACGCGGTAGAGCAGCAGGCCCTCGGCGCACGCGCCCCGGTCGTTGCCCGTGCGCTCGCGGACCTCCATCACCAGGGCGCGGTACTCGCCGGTCCTGAGCACCACGAGCCGCACCCCGTCGGGGCGCCCGGCGCCGCGCCCGGGGGCTGCTCGCGCCGGGGCGGCCAGCGGCCGCAGGGTGTGGCGGGAGCGCGGCGGCGCGTCGCCGCCGGCGGGTACGCAGGCGACGTTGGCCCGGGTGAGCCAGCCGAGCTTCCACTTGTGCCAGCCGAACGGCTCGGGGGCGAGTCCGAACTGGCTGCCCATGAGGTCCCAGTCACCGACGCGGGTGTCCCAGTCGGCCTTGCCGTCGCCGGGGCGCTGGTAGAGGTCGGGCAGGTCGAAGAGGTGGCCGGTCTCGTGGGCGAGGACGTTGCGGTCGGGTGGACTCTGCTCGAACACGGTGACGAGGCGGCCGAGTGCGGTGCCGTCTGCGGTGATCGGATCATCGAGGTTGACCACTTTTGTCGCATCCGAGTCCACGCCGGGAGCATCGGGGTCCGCGACGAGATAGATGACGTCGTAGCGGCTGTAGTCGAGGTAGCGGTCGGCGGCGGCCACCGCATCGCGCAGATAGGAATTGCGCAGGTCAGCGTCCCAGTCACGGCGTATGTCGTAGGCCGTGGCGGGCTTGGGCATCTCGATCCAGCGGTCCACCGGGCGCGGTCGCAGCCGGAACTTTCCGTAACTCGCGCGCGCGAAGAAGTCCGATGTCGCAGGGAAATGGTCGTTCACAAGCTCTCGAGGGGTGGCCATCGGGGCCGCATCGGGGAAAGAGAGAAAGAGAAGGGCGGCGTCGAGCGTCCCCTCGGGACGCGGATAGGAGGCGTTCCAGGTGTCCAAACCCAGTGAGTGGTGCGCGTCGGTGCGCGGCAGAGCGCATGCAGTGGCCGCCGCAACGGAAGACGCGGGGCCGGCGACGAGCCCGACGACCATGAAGGCCGTCAGTGCCATGAAGACCGCTCCGACCCGGTGCCGGGTGCCCGGGACCAGCCGTCTTCCGCCGCCTCCCGGGAGGCCCGGGGCAGCTTCGTTGACACCCCCGGGTACCGACGCAGGCGCCACGTGGAGACCTCACCGGAAGAGGACAACCGTTCCCTCCCCACCCTCCTGGCATATGTCCGGCTGTGCCCCGTTTCGCTAGGCCGGACGTGTCACACCTATATGACTACGGTACGTAACGCTCGGTCGTTAGCGGTCAGGGCTCTGCCAGCACCGGGGCAGAAACGGTCAGCCTCGCGCGCACACCCCCTCCCGGGCCGCTCCGACGACCGGCAGCGGCAGCGGAGACACTGGCTCCGCTCCGGCGCCAACCTCTATGATCGGCACATTTCCAGCGCGGATCCTCCCCTGGGCGGCCTACGGGCAGCCGGCCGACCGATCCGCACGAGACGAGCCCCCCGCGGAGCGATCGGTGAACGGACCCCTCGAAGGACCGGGCAAAGACTCCGGCGAAGCCCTCGTAACGCAACCCCAGACCATCACGGAAAGTAGCCACAAGCGCTGGCGACGGCGCGCACACCACGGGCACAACGAGAGCGACTTCCGGGCCGCCTTCCACGCGGCGCAGCTGCCGATGGCCATCGTCGACCCCCACGGCCGCGTCCTGACGGCCAACCGCGCGCTGGGCGCCCTGCTCGGCGCCGATCCGCGCCGGCTGACCGCGCGCCCCATCGCCGAACTGGCGGGCCTGGGGCTGGACGGGCGGGTGCGCAGCGCCTACCACGAGGCCCTCCAGGGCCGCGCGGACCGGATGTCGTGCACCCGCAGGCTCAAGCACGCCGACGGGCACACGCTCTGGGCCGAGATCACCGTGACCCCGACCGCGCAGGGCGGCGAGGCCCTGCTCTCGATCGCGGACATCAGCGAGAGGCGCGACCTCCAGGAGCGGCTGCGTCACCTCCAGATGCACGACCCGGTCACCCGGCTGCCCAACCGCACCCTGTTCTTCGAACGACTGGCCGGGGCGCTGGCCGACTCGGCCACCGGCCGGACCGGCCTGTGCTATCTGGACCTGGACGGCTTCAAGGCCGTCAACGACACCCTCGGGCACCGCGTCGGCGACAGCCTGCTGGACGCGGTCGCCCAGCGGCTCACCCAGTGCGCCGAGGCGGGCAGCGCGGACGACGGCGGGCATCTGGTGGCGCGGCTGGGCGGCGACGAGTTCGCGCTGCTGGTCGAGTCGTCCACCGGCACCGAGCAGCTCACCCAGCTCGCCCAGTCGGTGCTCGCCGCGCTCCAGCGGCCGTTCGACCTGGCCGGGCAGCGGCTGGCCGTCTCGGCCAGCATCGGCGTCGTCGAACGCGAGACGGCGGGCACCACGCCCACCGAGCTGATGCAGGCGGCCGACACCACGCTGTACTGGGCCAAGGCCGACGGCAAGGCGCGCTGGACGCTGTTCGACCCCGAGCGCAACGCCCACCGGATGACCCGGCAGGCCCTCTCCTCCACGCTGCGCCGCGCGGTGGAGCGCGGCGAGTTCGTGCTGGAGTACCAGCCGATCGTCGGCTTCGCCGACGACCTGCTGCGCGGGGTGGAGGCGCTGGTGCGCTGGCACCACCCGCAGTTCGGGACGCTCGGCCCGGACCGGTTCATCGGGCTGGCCGAGGAGAACGGCGCCATCGTGCCGCTGGGCCGCTGGGTGCTCCAGGAGTCCTGCCGCCAGGCCCGGCGCTGGATGCGGGAGCACCCGGGGCCGCCGCTGTACGTGAGCGTGAACGTGGCGGTGCGCCAGGTGTGGGACTCCGACCTGGTGCGCGACGTCGCCGACATCCTGGAGGAGACCGGGCTGCCCCCTCATCTGCTCCAGCTGGAGCTGACCGAGTCGGCGGTCATGGGCTCGGCCGGCCGCCCCCTCCAGGCGCTCCAGGCGCTCTCGGAAATGGGCGTGCGCATCGCCATCGACGACTTCGGCACCGGCTACTCGAACCTGGCCTATCTGAGCCGCCTCCCGGTGCGCGCCCTCAAGCTGGACGGCACCTTCGTGCGCGGCTTCCGCACCGCCCGCCACCAGAACCCGGCGGACGAGACGATCGTGACGGCGCTGGTCCAGCTCGCGCACAAGCTGGGCCTGACCGTCACGGCCGAGTGCGTGGAGGGTCCGGCGCAGGCCGAGCGGCTGCGCCGGATCGGGTGCGACACGGGCCAGGGCTGGCACTACGCCAAGCCGATGGAGGCGGACCGTATCGCCGAGCTGCTGGCCTGGTCCTCGGTGTCTCAGATGCCCGCCGCGCCGGCGGTCCCCGAGGCGCCCCCGGCCCCGCCGCCGGCGTCCTCGGCGTCTTCGGCCTCCTCGGCGGCGGGCAGCGCGTAGGCGTCGGCGATCAGTTCCAGGGAGCGGACCCGGGCGTGAGGCGTGTGCGCGTTCGCGGTGAGCATCAGCTCGTCGGCGCCGGTCCGCTTCACCAGGGCGTCCAGCCCCTCCCGTACGGCGTCGGGCGTGCCGTAGGTGACATTGGCCAGCCAGCTGTCCACGAAGTCGCGCTCCACGGGGCTGTAGGGGTGGCTCTCCGCCTCCTCGGGCGTGGGGATCAGCCCCGGGCGCCCGGTGCGCAGCCGCACCATCGACAGCGCACCGGTCAGCACCTGGCGGTACGCCTCCTTCTCGTCCTCGGCGGCCAGCGCGGCGGCGCCGATCAGCGCGTACGGCTCGTCCAGCACCGCCGAGGGGCGGAAGGTCTCGCGGTACAGCTCCAGGGCCGGCAGCGTGTTGGCGGCCGAGAAGTGGTGCGCGAACGCGAACGGGAGCCCGAGCTGCCCCGCCAGCTGCGCGCTGAACCCGGAGGAGCCCAGCAGCCAGACCGGCGGCCGGTGCGCCGCGGCCCGCGCCTCGCTCCCCTCGGCCTGTACGGGACCGGGGACGGCGTGGATGCGGGCGTAGCGGTGGCCGTCGGGGAAGTCGTCGTCCAGGAACCGGATCAGCTCCGCGAGCTGTTGCGGGAAGTCCTCGGCGCCCTCGCGCAGCCGCTCGGTGCGGCGCAGCGCGGCGGCCGTCGCCCCGTCGGTGCCCGGCGCGCGGCCCAGCCCCAGATCGACGCGGCCCGGCGCCAGCGCCTCCAGCGTGCCGAACTGCTCGGCGATCACCAGGGGCGCGTGGTTGGGCAGCATCACACCGCCGGAGCCGAGCCGGATCCGGCGGGTGTGCGCGGCCAGGTGCGCCAGGATGACGGCCGGCGAGGAGCTGGCGACACCGGGCATGGAGTGGTGCTCGGCCACCCAGTAGCGGGTGAAGCCGCGGGCGTCCGCACGGGCGGCCATCCTGGTCGAGGCGGCCAGCGCGTCGCCCGCCGTGTACCCCCTGCCCACGTTGACCAGGTCGAGCACGGAGAGGGGTACGGGGGCCCCGCCCCGCGCCTCGCCCCGGATTCCGGCACCCCGGTGTCCGCTGCCCTGTGCGTCCTCGCCTGCCTGGCTCACGATGGCCCGCCTTCCTCGTCCGTACGGATCCGCGGGCCGCCGCCCCGGCAACCGGGTGCACGGCCCACGGGTCGGTACAACACGCCGGGGCGCCGCCGTCTTCCCGGCCGGCCGGACGACGGACGGACGCGGACCGGGCCGGCGTCGGGAGGGGCGGTGGTGGGCGCCGGGCGGCACGGCGGCCGGTGAGCAGGATCACCGCACCGCCGTACCGTCCGGTCGGTCAGGCCCGTCTGGCCCGTCGCCGGACCGTCGTCAGGCGAAGAGGGTGCCCAGTGCGGGGCAGCGGACCTTGACGTCCAGCAGCCGCAGCCCCTCCTTGGCCGTGACCTGGTTCGCCGTCAGCACGGGCTTGCCCAGCTCCGCCTCCAGGGCGGGGATCCAGGCGGCGGTGTGCAGGGCCGTGTCCGGGAGGAGCACCGCCTGTGCCTCGGGGTGGTCGCCGCCGCGGGCCAGGGCGAGGACCTCCTCCTCGCCCCAGGTGCCCACCTCGGCGGCGGTGATGATGCCGCTGCCGCGCATGGCGACGACCTCGGTGCCCGCGGCCTTGAGGAAACCCGTGAACAGCTCCGCGACGTCCTCCGGGTAGGTCGCGGCGATGCTGACCCGCTCGACGCCCAGGTCGCGTACCGCGTGGGCGAAGGCGAAGGAGGTGCTGGAGGCGGGCAGGCCCGCCGTCTCCGCCAGCTCCCGGACCTGCCGGTGCGCGCCGTCCCAGCCGAAGACGAAGCTGGCGCTGGTGCAGGCCCACACGACCGCCTGGATGCCGTGGCCCTTGACCTCCTCCACCTTGGCCGCGAGGCGGTGCGCCGACCCCATCTCCAGCAGGGCGTCGACCCGGTGGGCGTCCTCGCCGATGTCGGTGTGCACCAGCGGCAGCCGCACCTCGGCGCCCGCCTCGGCGAGGATCCGCTCCAGCCTGGGGTAGTCGTCCTCGGCCGAGTAGCCGGGGTAGAGAAAACCGACCGCCGGTGCCTCCTGTGCCATCTACGCCTCCTGTGCGTGTGGGGGTGTGCGGGGTGGGGGTGTGTGCGGGGTGGGGACGTGCGGATGAGGGCGTGCGAGGGACGTACGCGTTGGGGGGCACGGGGTCCGGACGGGTGCCGGGCAGGGCGCAGGGCGGAACGCACCGCCCGGACGAGGACCGACCGCACCGCCCGGACGGCCGCCCCGACGGGACGGCCCCCGAACGCGGACCGACCGCGCGACGGGACCGGCCCCGCGAAGGGCACCGGCCACCCGACGGGACGGGCCGGCCACCGGACGCCGACCGGCCGCCCGGCAACGTCGGCCGCCCGACGGAAGGGGCCGCCCGGCGGGGGTCAGGCGGGGGGCTGGGCGCCGCCGCCCCGTTCCTCGGGGTGCGCGGGCTGGCCGTATCCCAGGTCGGGGGAGCCCTCCAGCGGCTCCCCCGACTCCGTGCCGGCGCCCGCGAGCGCCGCCTCCGGCTCGTGGTCGACCGGCTGCTCGCCGGGCTCGACCAGCCCGTCCGTCTCGTGGGCGAGCGGCTGGGTCAGGGAGGTGCCCGGGGAGGACGTCATGGCGGCCGGGCCGCGCCGGGCCACCGGGTCGAGCAGCGCCTGGTAGGGGCCGACGGCCTGTTTGCCGAGCGCGCGCAGCGCCGCCCACATGGTGACCTGGTTGGCCGAGAGCACCGGCATCCGCAGCTCCGCCTCCAACTGCGGAATCACGTCGTAGGTCGGGAGGTTGGTGCAGGAGATGAACAGCGCGTCGGGCGCGTCCACCACCGCCTCGCGGGCCATGTCGACCACGTCCCGGTAGGGCACCCGCCAGATGTGCCGGGTCAGGCCGAGGTAGCAGCGCCCTGTGATGCCGATGCCGGCCTCGTCCAGGTACTCCTCCAGGGAGTCGGTCACCGACTTGGTGTAGGGCGTGACGAGGGCGATGCGCCGTGCGCCGATCTCCCGCAGGGCGTCCAGGAGGGCGCCGGAGGTGGTGAGCGCCGGCACGTCACCGGCGTCCTCCATGGCCGCCGTCATGGCGCGTTCGCCCGCCGTGCCTCCCACGAAACTGCCGGACGTGCACGCGTAGGCCACCACTTCGGGGGCCACCGCGCTCAGTGCCCGTACCGCCTCGCGAAGCGTCTCGTGCTCGCTGACCAGGCGGGCCAGGTCGAGGCTGACCTCGACGGGGACGAAGGGGGTGCGGGTCAGATGCAAGGACACGTCGTCCGGCACCCAGCGCCAGAGTTCGCGGTCCAGTGCGAAGTCGAAGGGAGCGACGATTCCCACGCCGCGCTGCGGCAGCGGTCCGCCGAGGAAGGAGACGTCCATTTTCGTACCCCAAAGAACGGAGGGGAAGGCTCATGGCCAGAAGGCCCCTGAGTCAAGGGAAGTCAGAGGAAAAGCAAAGCCGGTCAGAAGCCGGGACGCCGGGGCAGAGGTCTTTGTTGACGAAGGTAGTTTCCGCTCCCTACCGTGGTCAATCCCGCCATTGAGGCTGGTTCCCGTCCCGCATCGGCTCACCTCCCCAGCCAACCGTCCCTGCGTTTCGAAACGGTTTCCTGCCTATGTCCGAAACCTGCCTCCTTGTCCTCGACGCCGAGCCGCTGCCGCGGCTCGACCGGCTGGCGGGGCGAGCGCGTGTCGTCCACGCCGACGAGAAGACGCTCGCCGAACAACTCCCCACCGCCGACGTGCTGTTGGTCTGGGACTTTCTCTCCGACGCGGTCCGCGAGGCGTGGCCGGGTGAGGGGCCGCGACCGCGCTGGGTGCACACTCCCAGCGCCGGAGTGGACCGGCTGCTCCCGGAACTGGCCGACGGGCGCGACACGGTCATCACGAATGCCCGGGGCGTCTTCGACCGCCCCATTGCCGAATACGTGCTGGGGCTCGTGCTGGCCATGGCCAAGGATTTTCGTGGCAGCTGGGAATTGCAACGGCAGCGGCGCTGGCGGCACCGGGAGACATTCCGGGTCGCCGGAACTCGGGCGACGGTCGTCGGTTCGGGACCGATCGGCCGGGAAATCGGGCGCGCCCTGCTGGCACTCGGTGTCGGAGTGGACCTCGTCGGGCGGACGGCCCGGGACACCGACCCCGAATTCGGGCGTGTCCACGGCACCGGCTCCCTGCCCGACCTGGTGGGCGACGCGGACTGGGTCGTGTGCGTGGCGCCGCTGACGCGGCAGTCCACCGGGATGTTCGACGCCGCGCTGTTTGCGCGCATGAAGCCCGAAGCGCACTTCGTGAACGTCGGCCGCGGCCAGCACGTGGTCGAGGACGACCTGGTGGACGCGCTGCTCACCCACCGCATCAGGGGCGCGGCGCTGGACGTCTTCGCCGAGGAGCCCCTCCCCGCCGACAGCCGGCTGTGGGACGTCCCCGGCCTGCTGATCTCACCGCACATGTCCGGCGACACGGTCGGCTGGCGTGACGACCTGGCCGCACAGTTCCTGGACAACTTCGACCGCTGGGAGGCCGGCGAGCCGCTGCTCAACGTCGTCGACAAGCGGCTGGGCTACGTTCCCACCACGCCCGCGGCGCCCGCCGCGGGACCGGCACCCTCCACGGGCGCCACCGGCTGACACCGGGGCACCCGCGTACGGCCCTGGGGCCGCATCCGGGCCGGGGCCGCGGCCGGCCCGGGTCCTTCGTTCGGGGCGGCCCCGTCCGGGCCGCCCGGTCTCTCGGGAGGTTTCGTCATGTCCGATCTCACCGCCCTGACCGCCACCCAGCTCGTGGCGGGTTACGAAGCGGGGGACTTCACGCCCGTGGAGGTCACCCGTGCGGCGCTGGAGCGCGCGGCGGCGGCGCAGGAGCGGCTCAACGCCTTCACGCGCATCGACCGGGAGACAGCGCTGCGGCAGGCCGAGGAGGCGACCGGGCGGTGGCGGCGCGGGGAGCCGGCCGGCCCCGTGGACGGGGTGCCGGTGACCGTGAAGGACATCCTGCTTCAGCGCGGCGGCCCCACTCTCAAGGGCTCGTGGGCCGTGTCCGCCGAGGGGCCGTGGGACGAGGACGCGCCGTCGGTGGCCCGCCTGCGGGAGAGCGGCGCGGTGTTCCTCGGCAAGACCACCACCCCCGAGTTCGGGTGGAAGGGCGTCACCGACAGCCCCCGGCACGGGGTGACCGGCAACCCGCACGCGCCGGACCGCACCGCGGGCGGGTCCAGCGGCGGCAGCGCCGCGGCCGTCGCGGCGGGCGCCGGTCCGCTGTCGCTGGGCACGGACGGCGGCGGCTCCGTGCGCATCCCCGCCGCTTTCTGCGGCATCTTCGCGCTGAAGCCCACCTACGGGCGGGTGCCGATCTATCCGGCGAGCGCCTTCGGGACGCTCGCCCACGTGGGCCCCATGACGCGGGACGCGGAGGACGCGGCGCTGCTCATGGACGTGATCAGCGCGCCCGACCCGCGCGACTGGTCCCATCTGGGGCCGGTGCCGCACAGCTTCCGGGGCGCGCTCGCGGCCGGCGCCGAGGGGGTGCGGGGGCTGCGCGTCGCCTACTGCCCCGACTTCGGCGGCCGGGTCGCCGTGGAGCCCGGAGTCGCCGCCGCGGTGCGCGAGGGGGTCTCGCTGCTGGAGGAGCTGGGCGCCGTCGTGGAGGAGGCGGACCCCGGCTTCGCCGATCCCGTCGAGTCCTTCCACACCCTGTGGTTCAGCGGGGCGGCGCGGGTGACCCAGGACTTCACCCCGGAGCAGCGCGAGAGCCTGGATCCCGGGCTGCGGGAGATCTGCGAGGAGGGTGCCGCGCGCAGCGCCCTGGACTACCTGGCGGCCGTGGACGAGCGCATGGCGCTGGGCAAGCTGATGGGCGCCTTCCACGAGCGGTACGACCTGCTGGTGACGCCCGCCATGCCGCTCACCGCCTTCGAGGCGGGGGTGGAGGTGCCCCGCGGGTCGTCGCTGACGCGGTGGACCGGGTGGACGCCCTTCTCCTACCCGTTCAACATGACGCAGCAGCCCGCCGCGTCCGTCCCGTGCGGGGCGGACGGCGCGGGGCTGCCGGTGGGGCTGCAACTGGTCGGGCCCCGGCACGCGGACGCGCTCGTGCTGAGCGCGGCGCACGCCCTGTACGAGGCGGGCATCGCCGCGCGGGTGCCCTCCGCGCTGGGCTGAGCCCGGACCGTCCGCGCGGGCGCGGGCCGGGTCGCCGCGGGGCCGGGTCGCGGCCCGTACACGGGCGCCGCACAGGCCGGGCACCGGGGTCCGGCCTGTGCGGCGCGCTGTGCGGCTGTGCGCTTACGCGCGGCGGAAGTTGAGGGTCTCCCCCAGCGCACCGGCGCGCCACAGGTCCTGGCACGCCTCCGCCATGCGGTCGAGTCCGTCGACGACCTGCCCCCACACGATGCCGGGCACCCATCCGGCGTCCCCGTTGATCAGCAGGTTGTTGCGCTCGTAGAAGAGCGCGAGGTCCACGACGGTGGTGCGGCCCGCGTGCGCGGCCTGCGCCCCCTGCTGTTCGGCCGCGGCCTCGTACCCGTAGGACGAGGTCGCCAGCTGTGTCTGGGTGAAGGTGAAATAGCAGAGGTCACCGGGGATGGGGGTAATGGTGGGATTTTCCAGTGGCGGTTCCTCCGGTGCGAAGGGCGGAATGAGGGCGTAGATCTCGTTGCGCGCGTACTTCGCGTGGTAGACGTCGCCGCCCAGCGGCAGCGCGTTCCACACGGCGGCGCAGGTGAGCGGAGCACGGTCGTCGAGCAGCTTTGCCGTGCAGCTGACTCCGCGCTTGTCCAACGAGACTTCAATGAAGCGATCGGCCATCGTGCCTCCGCACCAGGTGAGCGTGTTGCGCAATTACACGCCAATGGTGGCGCAGAACACGGCCTTGTCGCGACCCCATCACGGGCTGAAAATGATCTGCATATCTTCAGCTTGTCTGGGTAGCCGCGCGCCCATGGCTCCACCACAGAGGAACAACACCACTCGTGCCGGGAGACGTTTGAGCCGTCGGTCGCTGCTCGCCGGAGCGGCGTCCTTGGGTGCGGTGAGTGCGCTCGGGGCGACGACCGCGTGCAGTCGGGTGTCCAGCGCGGACACCGGGAACGGGGGAGATCTGCTGGAACGGCTGAAGGCCCAGGGCACGGTGAAGCTCGGCCTCGCCGGTGAACAGCCCTACAGCTACATCGACAAGGACGGCGAACTGACCGGGAGTTCCCCCGCGATCGCCCGGATCATCTTCGAACGGCTCGGCGTCGGGGACGTCCAGCCCTTCCCGACCGAGTTCAACTCGCTGATCCCGGGCCTCAACTCGCAGCAGTTCGACGTGGTCGCGGCCGGGATGTACATCACGCCCGAGCGCTGCGAGCAGGTGCTGTTCGCGGACCCGGAGTACGAGATGCGGGACGCCTTCATCGTGCGCAAGGGCAACCCGAAGAACCTGCGCAGCTACACCGACATCAAGAAGGCCGGCGCGAAGATGGCGACCGGGACCGGCTACGCGGAAATCGCGTACGCCGCTGAGGCCGGCATCAAGGAGTCGGAAATTCTGCTGCTGCCGGACCAGCTGGCCGGACTGCTGGCCGTCGAACAGGGCCGGTGCGACGTTTTCGCCGGTACGGCGGTAACCGTGCGCAACGTCGTCAGGCAGACGAAGAGCCGAAAGGCGGAGTACACGGAGGCATTCACTCCGAAGCTGGACGGAAAGCCCGATCTGGGCACCGGCGCGTTCGCGTTCCGGAAGACCGAGACCACGCTGCGCGACGCCTTCAACCGCGAACTCCAGAAGATGAAGAAGAGCGGCGAACTGCTCCGCGTCATGAAGCCGTTCGGCTTCCTGGCCGAGGAGATGACGACGATGACCGCCAAGGAGCGTTGCAAATGACGAACCTTACCGCGGGATTGTGGGAGCTGCTCTTCAAGGGCCTCTGGGTCACCGTCCAGCTGACCGTCTTCAGTGCCGCGCTGGGCGCCGCGGTGGCTTTCGTGGTGGGGGTGGCCCGGACCAACAGGCTCTGGATCGTCCGCTTCCTCTCCGGCCTCTACATGGAGATATTCCGGGGCACCTCGGCACTGGTGCTGATGTTCTGGATGTTCTTCGTGCTGCCGGTCGCGTTCGGCTGGCAACTGGTGCCGATGTGGGCCGCGGTGCTCGCCCTCGGCCTCTCCTACGGCGCGTACGGCTCGGAGATCGTGCGCGGCGCGCTGGCCGCCGTCGCCCCGGCCCAGCAGGAGGCCGGTATCGCGCTGGGCTTCTCGCCCTGGCAGCGGCTCGTCAAGATCAAGCTGCCGCAGGCGTGGCCGGAGATGATCCCGCCCGCCAACAACCTGCTGATCGAGCTGCTCAAGGGCACCGCGCTGGTGTCCGTGCTGGGCGTCGGCGACATCACCTTCGGGGCCGCGCTGGTGCGCAACGCGCTCGGCGAGAGCGCCCCGGTCTACACGATCATCCTGGTCATGTACTTCGTCCTGGCCTTCCTGCTGACGCGGGTGATGCGCGCGGTGGAGCGCAAGGCCAAGGCGGGGATCGGCCAGGCACCTGAGAAGGGCGGGGGCGTGCTGCGCAAGCTCACCATCAGGCAGCAGACGGAGATCTCTCGCGACTTCTCAAGAGCGGGAGGTGCCTGATGGAATGGGACTGGTCCGCTGTCGGTGACTTCATGCCGCGCTTCTGGGACGGCGTCGTCGTCACCCTGGAGGCGCTGGCGCTCGGCTCGCTGATCGCCTTCGCGCTGGGCCTGCTGTGGGCCATGGCGCAGCGCTCCGGCCTGAAGGCGGTGCGCTGGCCGGTCACGGCCGTCACCGAGTTCGTCCGCAACACCCCGCTGCTGGTGCAGCTGTTCTTCCTCTTCTACGTGCTGCCGGAGTGGGGCGTCACGCTCTCCGCGCTGACCACCGGCGTCATCGGGCTCGGCCTGCACTACTCGACGTACACCGCCGAGGTCTACCGCGCCGGTATCGAGGCGGTGCCCGCCGGCCAGTGGGAGGCGGCGACCGCGCTGAGCCTGCCGCGTACCCGCACCTGGGGGGCGGTCATCCTGCCGCAGGCGATCCGCCGCGTGGTGCCCGCGCTGGGCAACTACGTGATCGCGATGCTGAAGGACTCGCCGATGATCGCCACGATCGGGGCGCTGGAGATGCTCGGCCAGGCGCGGCAGTTCACCGCGACCAGCTTCCAGCCGACCGAGCCGATCACGGTCATCGGCATCGCCTTCATCCTCATCGCCTACCCGGCATCCCTGCTTACGCGAGCCCTGGAGCGTCGTCTTGTCCGTTGAGAACACACCGAGCACCGCCGCCAAGGAGGCCGGGAACCCGGCCGTCGACGGCAGCGAGCTGATCAGATTCGACAACGTCACCAAGCGCTACGGCAGCAACGTGGTGCTGGACAACCTCTGCTTCGACGTGGCGTCCGGCAAGCACGTCACGCTCATCGGCCCCTCGGGGTCGGGCAAGACGACGATCCTGCGGCTGCTGATGACGCTGGTGACCCCCGACGAGGGCACCATCAAGGTGGCGGGCGAGTACCTGTCCCACGAGGAGAGGAACGGCAAGCTGGTGCGCGCGGGCGAGAAGCACTCGCGCGAGGTGCGCAAGAAGATCGGCATGGTCTTCCAGCAGTTCAACCTCTTCCCCAACATGAAGGTGCTGCGCAACATCACCGAGGCGCCGGTGCACGTGCTGGGGCTGTCCAAGGACGAGGCGGAGCAGCGCGCCCGCGATCTGCTGGAGCTGGTCGGGCTGACCGACCACCTGGACAAGTACCCCAGCCAGCTGTCCGGCGGCCAGCAGCAGCGGGTGGCCATCGCGCGGGCGCTGGCGATGCGCCCCCAGGTGCTGCTGCTGGACGAGGTGACCTCGGCGCTGGACCCGGAGCTGGTGGCCGGTGTGCTGGACGTGCTGCGGGACATCGCCCACTCCACGGACATCACCATGCTGTGCGTCACGCACGAGATGAACTTCGCGCGCGACATCTCCGACGACGTGCTGATGTTCGACGCCGGGCGGGTCATCGAGTCCGGTTCGCCGGAGAAGATCTTCACCGACCCGGAGCACGAGCGGACCAGGGAGTTCCTCAGCGCCGTGCTGTGAGGGGCCGGCGGGCCCCCGCCCCCTGTGCGCCCTGGGCGCGCAGGGGGCGCGTCGAAGGGCGCACCGAGGGGCGCATTCAGCCCGGTGGCATATGCCGATAGCAGCAACAGCCCCGTCCTCGGACGGGGCCGACCGCTATCGTGGACGTATCACCGTGACCGCACGGAGCGGAGGCGGTGCAAACGGTCACAACCCCAGGGGGGACACCGTGGCGCTACTCCAACCATCCGACGGCCCGCCCGAGGAGTCCGGACGGGAGCCCGTCACGCCCTTCGGCTCCGTACGGTACGCACTGCGGGTGCTGGAGTCCGCCGCCCGGCACCGGGACGGCGTCCGCGAGGAGACGCTCTCCCGCGAGGCGGAGCTGCCGCGCATCCACCTGGACCACCTGCTGCGGATGCTCTGCCGCGAGGGCTATCTGGCCCGCCTGGAGGACGACACGTACGTCGTCGGGGACGCGCTCGTCCTGATGGGCTCGGGCGTGGAGCGGGCCAAGGCGCTGCGCGAGCGGTTGCAGCACACCCTGGGCGAGCTGCGGGACGCGGTGGGTGCCGCCGTCTACTTCGGCCGCTACCGGGACGGGGAGCTGGAGAACCCGCAGGTCGCCGACGGCCCCACCACCCCGGCCATCAACCAGTGGGTGGACTTCCGCTCGGCCGCGCACGCGACCGCGCTCGGCAAGTGCCTGCTCAGCCAGCTCGACCACGACAAGCGCCTGGACCACCTCACCCGGCACAAGACGCCGCGCCTCACCTCGCGGACGATCACCGACAAGCGGCTGCTCCTCGACTCCCTCGACCGCCAGCCGGCGACGGTCCCGGTGCTGGACCTCCAGGAGTACGCCGTGGGCACGGTCTGCGCGGCCGTCCCGGTCACGGCGGGCTCCGCGGTGAGCTGCCTCGCGCTCTCGCTGCCCGTCGCCGAGGCGTACCGGCTGCGCAGAGCGGCCGAGATGCTGAGCGAACGGGCGGCGCCGGTGATGCTGTCGCTGGCGCTGTGAGACGTCCCACCCCGGGAAGGGGGGAACCGGCGCGGAGCCGGGCGGATACGGCGAAAAGCTGCGGCCCCCTTGGTGACCAAGGGGGCCGCAGCCTGTGAGGTACGCCGCCAGGGACTCGAACCCCGGACCCGCTGATTAAGAGTCAGCTGCTCTAACCAACTGAGCTAGCGGCGCCCCGTCCGCCGGATCTCCCGGCCGACGACAGAAATACTACCCCCTCCGCGGGGGTGCTCGTGACCATCCGGGGGCGGCGGCGCGGTGGGTGAGCAGGGTCGCACGCTCGGTCAGGGAGGCCCCTGGGAGGGGCCTCCGGGAGGGGCTTCCCGGAGGGGTCTCTCACAGCGGAAGGCTCATGCTCGGCTCCCGGCGCCGGAAGGAGCCGAGCATGAGCAGCGCGGCGCCCGCCACGGCCCACAGGGCCAGCACGAGCAGCGGCACGCCGAGGCCGTTGCCGGAGAAGTAGACGATGTTGCGTACCGCCGTGGTGCCCGCGCCGGTGGGGATCCAGTCGCCGATGGCCCGCCAGAACGAGGGGATCAGATGCTTCTGGAAGGCGCCGCCGGCGCTGGGGTTGCCCAGCACGACGAAGATCACGACGGCGATCCCGATGCCGACGATCCCGAAGAACGCCTCCAGTGCCATCGTGCACGCGGCCGTCCCGAAGACCAGCAGCGCGCCCAGCCACCACAGCTCGACGAAGTGGCCCCGCAGCGCGTGCAGCACCGGGTCGACGATGATCGCGCCGCCCAGCCCGGACAGCACCGAGTAGACCGCCACCCCCGCCAGCCGCAGCGCCCCCTGGGAGAGCCGGGCGGGGCGGGTGCCGGCGACCACGCCCAGCAGCGAGGCCAGCAGATAGCCGCCCACCAGCCAGCCGACGATCAGGTAGAAGGCGGTCAGGCTCTCGTAGTCCTGCTGCCCCGAGGAGGTCACGTCCACCACCTTCAGCCGCCTGTCCTGCGCGGCGGCCACCTGCTCCCCGACCCGGCGCAGCGCCTGGGCCTGCGGGCCGCCCGCGGCGGACGCCGTCAGCAGCGTGTCCCGGTCGCCGCGGGGGTTCATCAGGTACGCGCCCTCGGCCTTCCGCTGCTGGATGCGCTCGCGCGCCTCCCGCTCGCTCTTCACCACGGTGGGCGCGACCGGGTGTCCGGGCAGCGCGTCGATCCGGTCGGCGGCCTGCCGCGGCGCGACGACGGCCACCGGGATGCCCTGCGGGTCCGGGTTGTGGAAGGAGCCGATGTAGGAGAGCAGGAAGCCGAGTTGGACGAGCAGGACACCGACGACGAGCGCGAGGGTGCCGGGGGTGAGCGCGGCGCGGGCTCCGGCCGGCGAGGTGGAGTTGTGCATGGGCCCAATTCCCTTGAGGGTGTCCGTGAGGGGTATCCCTGGCGGTGATTTCCCCATCCATACCGCATCGCCCGGTTCATCCCCCACTGTTGGGATCCCGGGCGCGCCGTGGTGCGTCGTCGCGTGGCGGCGCGCCCCCGGGTGTACGAGACTCGTGCACATGCCCGCACTCCTGACGCGTCCGGCGCTCAACCGCGCCCTGCTCGCCCGTCAATTCCTCCTCGAACGCGCCCGGATGCCGGTGGCGGCGGCGGTCGAGCACCTGGTCGGCCTCCAGGCCCAGGCGCCCAGGCCGCCGTACTTCGCGCTGTGGAGCCGGATCGCCGACTTCGACCCGGCCGAGCTGTCCCGGCTGCTGGAGAGCCGCGAGCTGGTGCGGCTCAGCGTGATGCGGGGCACGGTGCACCTGGTCGGCGCGGCCGACGCCCTCCAGTTGCGCGCGCTGACCCAGCCGCTGCACGTCGGCGCGCTGCGCGGCTCGTACGCCAAGAAGCTGGGCGGCGAGGACCCGTGGCGGGTGGCCGAGGCCGCGCGGGACCTGCTCGCCGCCGAGCCGCTGACCACCGCGCAGCTCGGTGAGCGCCTCCAGGAGCGGTGGCCTGGCCTGGAGCCGCGCGCCCTGGCGATGACGGCGCGCTACCTGCTGGCGCTGGTGCAGCTGCCGCCGCGCGGGCTGTGGGGGCGCTCGGGGCAGCCGGTGGTGGACACCGTCGAGCGGTGGCTGGGGCGGCCGGTGGCGGCCGAGCCGTGCGTGGAGACGGTGGTGCTGCGGTACCTGGGCGCCTTCGGCCCGGCCTCCGTACGGGACGCGCAGACCTGGTCCGGGCTCACGCGGCTGGCCGAGGTGCTGGAGCGGCTCCGGCCCCAACTGCGGGTCTTCACCGACGAGGCGGGCCGCGAACTGTTCGACCTGCCCGAGGCGCCCCGCCCCGATCCCGGCCTCCCGGCGCCCGTCCGGTTCCTGGCCGAGTACGACAGCGTGGTCCTCTCGCACGCCGACCGCTCCCGCCTCATGGACGAGCCCGTCCGCCGCGCGCTGGCCACCAGGAACGGGCAGGTGCCCGGCACGTTCCTGGTGGACGGCCGGGTGCGCGGCGTCTGGAAGGTGCGGACCGGCGGCCGGGCGGCGACGCTGGCGCTGACCCCGTTCGAGGAACTGGACGACGAGGCGGAGCGGGCCCTGACCGAGGAGGGCGAGCGCCTGCTGGCCTTCGCGACGGACGGGCGCCCCGGCCCGCGCGAGGTCACCGTCACCGCGCCGCGTCCGGCCGGGCCCGCGTAGGCTGAACGGCCGGGAGGCGGGCGAAGGAGGCCGTTGAGGTGCACAGCCGGGGCAGGCTCGGACGGATCCAGGACCGGATCAAGAAGCTCATCATCGAGGAACGGCTGGCGCCCGGTGCCCCGATGCCGACGGAGACGGAGCTGATGGAGCGGCTGGAGGTGAGCCGCAACTCGGTGCGGGAGGCGCTCAAGGCGCTCCAGGCCATGGGGATCGTGGAGATCCGGCACGGCTTCGGCACCTACGTCGGCTCGATGTCCATGGCGCCCATGACCGAGGGCCTCTCCTTCCGCACCGTCGCGGGGCACTACCGCGGCGAGGACAGCCTGCGCCAACTGCTGGAGCTGCGCGAGGCGGTGGAGACGGGGCTGATGGCCCGGCTGGTGGCCGAGCACGGCAGCCGTCGGGCGCCGGAGCACGACGACGGCGCGCGGGAGGGTGACGGCCCGCGGGAGGGCACGGGGGCGGACCGGCTGGCCGAACTGGAGGCGCTGGTCGAGCGGATGCGCGCGGAGGCGGAGGCCGGCGAGGTCCGCGCCGAGACGGACCGCGCCTTCCACTCGGCGCTCTACGCGGGCCTGGGCAACGGGCTGTTGAGCGAGGTGCTGGACGCGTTCTGGGACGCCTTCCACCGGGTGCGCACGGATCTGGCCGAATTGCGCGTCGACCCGAGGGTGACCTGGCGGCAGCACGCGGAGATCCTGGCGGCCGTCCGGTCCGGCGATGTCCGACGCGCGGAAGAGGCCGTTCGCGACCACTTCGGGAACATCCGTGAACGACTCCGTTCGACGGCCCCCGAGAGCACCACGCGGCAGCCACGTTTTGATGACTCATCCATCACATCTGCCGCGTCCATAACGCCACAACAGCGCTAAACCGCCCCTATCGGTCTTGCGTTCATGTGACAAGTCCGACAACCTGACGTGCGGTCACCGATCGGCCGTGCCGCGTGGGGGAACGCGGCAGCGAGGGGAACGCCGGATCGGGCGGCCACCGCGCACCAGCGAACCGGCCGTCACCGTCATTCCGCACCCGACGGCCGCAGCATGCCGCGCCCGGACGCACGGGGGACGAAGGACGCGGACCAGCACAAGGGCACGCAGCGCGCTGCGTGCGGGGGGAAGGTCTCATGACGACGCCGCCGACGGGTTCCCGGCAGCCGCGGTCGGCTCCGTTCGAGAGCCAGGACCCGACGCAGACGGCGAGGCTGCGCATACCCAGACCCCCCAGGACCCCCTCCCCGCACCCCTGGGAACGGGCGGCGCCCCGCTACGACTACGAGCACTACAGCCGCCTGGCCGGACCCCTCACCCAGCCGGAGCCGGGCAGGCCCTACCGCGTGCGGTACCGCAGCCTGCTGGCCGACGAGCCGCACCGGTTCCGGGCCGGCTTCCTGCTGTGCCTGGCCCCGCTGCTGTCCGCCGGGCTGCTGGTGTGGCTGATGCAGCCCGCCCACTGGACCCGGCGCGACGCGGGCGAGGTCTCCGGCCTGGTGCTCAAGCTCGACGTCGTCATGCTGGTCTCCATCGGGCTGATCGAGCTGTTCCGCACCCTGAACGTCATATCCAACGCGCACGCCACCCTGGTGGCCCGCGACCCGATACCCGTGGTGCCCGAGGCCGGCACCCGCGTCGCCTTCCTCACCTCGTTCGTGCCCGGCAAGGAGCCGATCGAGATGGTCACCAGGACCCTGGAGGCGGCCGTCCGGGTACGGCACCGCGGCACCCTGCACGTCTGGCTGCTCGACGAGGGCGACGACCCCGAGGTCAAGCAGGTCTGCCACCGCCTGGGGGTGCGCCACTTCTCCCGCAAGGGCGTCGCCAGGTGGAACACCGACAAGGGCGCCTTCCGCGCCAGGACCAAGCACGGCAACTACAACGCCTGGCTGGACGCCCACGGCGACGACTACGACTTCTTCGCCGGCGTCGACACCGACCACGTCCCCCTCCCCAACTACCTGGAGCGGATGCTCGGTTACTTCCGCGACCCGGACGTCGGCTTCGTCATCGGCCCGCAGGTCTACGGCAACTACGACAACTTCGTCACCAAGGCCGCCGAGAGCCAGCAGTTCCTCTTCCACGCCCTCATCCAGCGCGCCGGCAACCGCTACGACGCGCCCATGTTCGTCGGCACCAGCAACGCCGTGCGCATCACGGCGCTGAAGTCCATCGGCGGCCTCTACGACTCCATCACGGAGGACATGGCCACCGGTTTCGAGATGCACCGCCACCGCAACCCGGCCACCGGCAACAAGTGGCGCTCCGTCTACACCCCCGACGTGCTCGCCGTCGGCGAGGGGCCGGCCGCCTGGACCGACTTCTTCACCCAGCAACTGCGCTGGTCACGCGGCACCTACGAGACGATCCTCGGCCAGTACTGGCGCGGCTTCGGCACCATGCCGCTCGGCAAGCTCTTCAACTACACGATGCTGATGATCTTCTATCCGATCTCGGCACTCAACTGGATCCTCGCCGCGCTCTCCTGCGCCCTCTTCCTCGGCATGGGCGCCTCCGGCGTGCAGATCGACCCCGCGGTGTGGATGGCGCTGTACGGCAACGCCACCGCCCTCCAGATCGGGCTGTACATCTGGAACCGGCGGCACAACGTCTCCCCGCACGAGCCGGAGGGGTCCGGCGGGCTGGCGGGCATGCTGATGTCGGCGCTGTCCGCACCGATCTACGCGCGCTCCCTCTTCGACACCGTGCTGCGGCGCAAGAGCAAGTTCGTCGTCACGCCCAAGGGCGACTCCGCCAGCCCCGACACCCTCTTCGGCACCTTCCGGGTGCACCTGTTCTTCATCGCCGTCTTCGGCGGCTCCCTCGTCGGCTCGCTGTTCCTGGGCCACGACCACCCGGCCATGCTCACCTGGGCCGCGCTCGCCCTGCTGATCACGGCGGCGCCGATCATCGGCTGGCGCGTCACCGTCCGGGCGGAGAAGAAGCGCCGCAGGAGCCGGCGGCGCGCCCGCCGAGCGGCCCGGGACACCGCCGTCCGCCGCCCCCGGGCCGCCACCCCCGCACCCGGCGACGCCCACGGGACCGGCCCCGTACACGGCGGCTCCCCCGGCCCCGCGTACGGCGGTGAC
>NZ_VJOK01000001.1:2655740-2669140 GCF_013302895.1 Streptomyces albus subsp. chlorinus
CCCTGAGAGGCCCGGCCCCGGAACCGCCCCGCGCCCGGGGCGCCACCAGCGGACGGGCCCGCACACCCGCCCGCCACCCACACCCACACCCACATCAGCACCAGCACCAGCACCAGCACCAGCACCGGACAACGGTGTGACCAACCGGATCTCACCCTGGGGGAGGACGAACGATGACATCCCGACCGAGCCGTCGGCGGGCCAGACGCAGCAAGCACCGTCGCGTCAAGCGCGTCGCGATCGGGACGGCGGTCGTCGTCGCCATCGCCGGATTCAACGGCCCCGCGCTGTACGGTTTCGCCTCGGAGAAGTACCACACGTACGAGATCAACCGGCCCGAGTACAAGGCGGCCAGGGGCCACTGGCAGATCGTGGACGTGCCGGAGCGGTACCGCATCAACACCATCCACGCGGCGCTCCTGCACACCGGCAAGGTGCTGCTGGTGGCCGGCTCGGGCAACAACGCGAAGAACTTCGACGCCAAGAGCTTCCGCACCGTGCTGTGGGACCCGGCGAAGAACACCTTCAAGAACATCCCGACCCCCAACGACCTGTTCTGCTCGGGCCACAACCAACTGCCGGACGGCAAGCTGCTGGTCGCGGGCGGCACCCAGCGGTACGAGACGCTCAAGGGCGATGTGAAGAAGGCCGGGGGGCTGATGCTCCTCTACAACGAGAGCCCCGACCGGGCCAAGATGATCAGAAAGGGGACCCGCTTCACCGGGCGGCGGAACGGCAGGACGTTCGTCGCCCAGCAGGCCGTCAACCTGCCGCCCGCGAAGAAGGTGAAGAACCGGCGCACCGGTGAGGTCACCACCGTCCACAGTGTCACCCGCGTCTACGCGGAGGCCGCGAAGGAGGGCCGCCGGTACCAGACCGGTACGCAGGACAAGTACACGGTCAGCGGCCTGCGCGGGGAGGAGAAGCGCAACATCTACGGCATCGCGCAGAAGATGTCGTTCGACAAGAAGGACTTCCAGGGGATCAAGGACGCCTACGAGTTCGACCCGGTGGCGGAGCGCTATCTGACCGTGGACCCGATGCACGAGGCCCGCTGGTACCCCACGCAGGTCACCCTCCAGGACGGCCGCGTCCTCACCGTCTCCGGCCTCGACGACATCGGCCAGGTCGTCCCCGGCAAGAACGAGATCTTCGACCCGAAGACGAAGAAGTGGCGCTACCTGTCCGGCAAGCGCTTCTTCCCCACCTACCCCGGTCTCCATCTGATAGGTGAGAACCGGCTCTTCTACAGCGGTACGACGGCCGGGTACGGGCCCGCCGACAAGGGCCGCAGGCCGGGCGTCTGGAACCTGGAGACCAACCGGTTCACCCCGATCCCCGGTATGAGCGACCCGGACGTGCTGGAGACCGCGATGTCGGTGCCGCTGCCGCCCACCCAGTCGCGGAGGTTCATGGTGCAGGGCGGGGGCGGTGTCGGTGAGTCCTCCAAGTCCACCGACAAGACCCGCGTCGTGGACCTCAAGGAGGACCGGCCGCGCTTCCACGACGGCCCCGCGCTCTACGACAAGGTCCGCTACCCCAGCAGTGTGATCCTGCCCGACGACACCGTGCTGACCACCAACGGCTCGGGCCAGTACCGCGGCAAGAGCGACAGCAACGTGCTGAAGGCCGGGATCTACCACCCGAAGAGCAACACCTTCGAGGAGGCCGCCGCCCCGCTGGTCGGCCGCAACTACCATTCCGGCGGGCTGCTGCTGCCCGACGGGCGCGTGATGACGTTCGGCTCGGACTCGCTCTACGCCGACAAGGCCAACACCAAGCCGGGCGTATTCGACCAGCGCATCGAGATCTACACGCCTCCCTATCTGAACAAGGGCGAGAAGCAGCCCGACCTGCGGGACGTGGGCACCGCCCGCAAGACCGTCTCCCCGGGCGACCGGGTCACCTTCCGCAGCGACGACGCGGCCTCGCTGCGCAAGCTGCGGCTGGTGCGGCCCGGTTCGTTCACGCATGTGACGAACGTGGAGCAGTCGTCCGTCGCGCTGTCAATGCGCAAGGGCGCGGACGGGACGGTGACGGCCACCGTTCCCGACGACCCCTCGCTGGTGACGCCCGGCTGGTGGATGGTCTTCGCCGTCGACGACGACGGCATCCCCTCCAAGGCCCGTTGGCTCAAGGTCGAGGTCGACCCCGGCGCCGCCCACCCTCCGGTGACGGCGGGCGACCCGCGGTAGGGAGGGTCCCGCGGGGGCGGACGCGGCGGGCGCGTGCCGCGCCCCGGTGCCGCTCAGTCCTTGGTGTTGCGGGCGAGGGACAGCGCGTACCGGGGCCACCAGCGGCCGGCCGCGGGCCCGCCCTTGCACTCCCCGTCGGACTCCCCGGGCCGCTTGATCCACAGGTAGGCGTCCACCAGCCGGTCCCCGGTCCTGACCGTGGGCGCCTCGCCCAGCGCCCGGCCGGGCGGGTTGCACCAGGTCTCCTCGCCGCCGCCGGAGGCGGGGCCGTTGCCGTTGCGGCTGGTGTCGATGACGAACGGCTTGCCCCCGACCATCGGGGAGAGCTTCTTGCCGTAGGCGATGTTGGAGGCGGTGGTCTGGTAGTTGGAGACGTTCAGCGAGAACCCGTCGGCCTTGGCGATGCCCGCCCGTTGCAGCGGCTCGACCAGGGCGCCGGGGTCGCGGATCCAGTCGGGGTTGCCCGCGTCCAGGTACACCTTGGTGCGCGGCAGCCGGCCGAGGGCGGTGACGGCCTCGTCGAGGAGCCGGTAGCGCTCGTCGTGGAACTCCTGAGGGGTGCAGCCCCGGGCCAGCAGGTGGGGGACGGCGTCGGGCTCCACGACGACCGTGGCGGCCCGGCCGCCGATGCCCTTGGTGACCTCGGCCAGCCAGCGCCGGTAGGCCGCCGCGTCCTCGGCACCGCCCTTGCTGTACTGCCCGCAGTCCCGGTGCGGCACGTTGTAGAGGACGAGCAGCGCACGGCGTTCCGCCGCCGCGGCGGCCTTGGTGACGCGCTCGGTGGTGCCGCGCGGGTCCTCGGTGCCGATCCACTCGGCCACGGGCTGGTCGGCGATCTTCCTCAGCTGCGCGGCGCGGTCCGCCTCGCCGGCCTTCGCGTAGGCGGCGGCCTGGCGGGCGGCGTTGCCGCGGGGGTTCACCCAGTAGGGGGCCACGGCCTTGGGGCGCTGCCGGACGGCGGGGCCGGACGGCTCGCCCCCGCCGCCGGAGCCGCCGTCGGGGGAGGAGCAGCCGGCCGCCAGCAGGGTGGCCGCCACGGCGGCGGCCACCGCCGCCGCGCGCCCGGTGGTGCGGGCCCGCGCCGTGTGCGACGACCGGCCGTGACTGCCGTACATCCACGCCCCCTCGGGTGTACTCGCCACGCTCCGGGAGAAGTCCGGAGCCGGCACAGATCGTCGCACCATCGTGTCACACGGCCGGTTCCCGCCGGGGGGCTGCGACGTAGGGGACCGTGCGCGGGGGCGCCCCGGGGTGCTCAGACGCGGTCGACCAGGTCCGCGATCGAGTCGACGACGCTGGAGGGGCGGTAGGGGTACCGCTCGATCTCGTCGGGACGGGTCAGCCCGGTCAGCACGAGGAAGGTCTCCAGCCCGGCCTCCATACCGGCGCGGACGTCCGTGTCCATCCGGTCCCCGATCATGGCGCTGGTCTCGGAGTGGGCGCCGATCGCGTTGAGGCCGGCGCGCATCATCAGCGGGTTGGGCTTGCCGACGAAGTAGGGGTGCTGGCCGGTGGCCTTGGTGATGAGGGCGGCGACCGAGCCGGTGGCCGGCAGCGCCCCCTCGGCGGAGGGGCCGGTCTCGTCCGGGTTGGTGGCGATGAAGCGGGCGCCGTCGTTGATGAGCCGGATGGCCCGGGTCAGGGCCTCGAAGCTGTAGGTGCGGGTCTCACCGAGGACGACGTAGTCGGGGTCGGCGTCCGAGAGCACGTACCCGATGTCGTGCAGGGCGGTGGTCAGCCCGGCCTCTCCTATCACATAGGCGGTGCCGCCGGGCCGCTGGTCGTCCAGGAACTGGGCGGTGGCCAGGGCCGAGGTCCAGATGTTCTCCGTGGGCACGTCGAGGCCGATCCGCGCGAGGCGGGCGTGCAGGTCCCGGGGGGTGTACATCGAGTTGTTCGTGAGCACCAGGAACGGCCGCCCCGACTCCTTGAGCCGCTTGATGAAGGAGTCGGCGCCGGGGACGGGGATCCCCTCGTGCATCAGCACACCGTCCATGTCGGTGAGCCAGGACTCGATGGGCTTGCGCTCTGCCACGGATGGACTCCTGCCAGGTCGTGGTGGTCCGGCCGGCGGGGACCGTACCGCCGTGTACGGAAACCGGCCGCCGCCCTCAGCGTAACGGCAGCGGCCGGTGCGGGTCAGCCGAGGCGGACGGCGTCGCCCGCCCGTCACCGGATGTTCCACCGGCGCGGCCGCCCGGCCGCCGTGCAGGGTCAGCTTCCGGTGGCCTTCTGGTGGGGACGCGTCCGTCTGTTGGGGACGCGTCCGTGCTCGGGGGTGCCGGCACGTACGGGTGCCGCTCCGCCGGCCGGGATCTCGTACGGGACAGAGCTTCCACGCGAGGTAGCCACCTCGGCGTCCTCGCAGGCCCGCCCGTATGGCCTGCCTTCGCCCGCAACTCGCCCTGCCCGTGCGGGGGCCCGAGCAGACGGGGGCCGACCCGGTGGACGGGGCCAACCCGCCGGGGCGCGGCGGCTTTGCCAGGGTGGAAGCATGAACCGCATGGACACCACTTCCGCACCGCTCCGCGTCGGCCTGCTCGGTTTCGGCCTGGCCGGCTCGGTCTTCCACGCCCCGCTGATCGCGACCACGCCGGGGCTCGCCCTGGACACCGTCGTCACCTCCGACCCCGAGCGCCAGGAGCGAGCCCGCCGGGCGGGCGCGCCGGGGTCCGAGGTGCGGACCCTCGCGTCGGCCGACGAGCTGTTCGCGGACGCGGACCGGCTGGATCTGGTGGTGGTGGCCACCCCGAACCGCACCCATGTGGAGCTGGCGCACCGCGCGCTGGACGCGGGGCTGCCGGTGGTGGTGGACAAGCCGCTGGCGCCCACGGCGGCCGAGGCCCGCGAGCTGGCGGCGAAGGCGGAGGCCAGGGGGCTGCTGCTGGCCCCGTTCCAGAACCGCCGCTGGGACAACGACTTCCTCACGCTGCGTTCGCTGCTCGCGGAGGACGCGCTGGGCGAGGTGCACCGTTTCGAGTCCCGGTTCGAGCGCTGGCGGCCCCGGCCGAAGGGCGGCTGGCGCGAGTCGGGCGACCCGATGGAGGTAGGCGGACTCCTCTACGACCTGGGCAGTCACCTGGTCGACCAGGCGCTGACCCTCTTCGGGCCCGCCGCCTCCGTCTACGCGGAGTCCGACGTACGCCGTCAGGGCGCCGAGGCGGACGACGACACCTTCATCGCCCTCACCCATGAGAGCGGTGTCCGCTCCCATTTGTGGATGAGCGCCACCGCCGCCCAGCCGGGCCCGCGTTTCCGGGTGCTGGGCAGCAGGGCCGCGTATGTGAAGTACGGCCTCGATCCGCAGGAGAACGCGCTGCGCGAGGGCGCCCGCCCGGCCCAGGGCGAGCCGTGGGGCGTGGAGCCCGAGTCGGCGTGGGGCACGCTGGGCGCCCTGGCGGAGGTGCGCACGGTGCCGACGCTGGACGGCGACTACCCGGCGTTCTACGAGGCGGTCGCCGCCGCCCTGCGCGAGGGGACGCCGCCGCCCGTGACGGCCCACGAGGCGGCGGCGGCCCTCCAGGTGCTGGAGACGGCACGCGCGTTCACCCGCGCCCGCACCCTGTGAGGCCCGGCCGGGCGGGCTGCCGGGCGGGCTGCCGGGCGGCCGGTTCAGGCGGACTTCATGACCTGCCGCTGGCGGCCCAGTCCCTCGATCTCCAGCTCGACGACATCGCCCTCGCGCAGATAGGGCTTGGGCTCGGGCTGTCCCATGGCGACGCCGGCGGGGGTGCCGGTGGAGACGACGTCGCCGGGGCGGAGCGTCATGAAGTGGCTGAGGTAGCGCACCACTTCGGCGACGGGGAAGATCTGGTCGGCGGTGGTGCCGTCCTGCCGCAGCTCGCCGTTGACCCACAGGCGCATGGCGAGCGCCTGCGGGTCGGGCACCTCGTCGGCGGTCACCAGCCAGGGGCCGAGCGGGTTGAACGTCTCGCAGTTCTTGCCCTTGTCCCACTGGCCGCCGCGCTCGGTCTGGAAGGCGCGCTCGGACACGTCGTTGGCGACGGCGTATCCGGCGACGCAGGCCAGCGCCTCCTCGTGCGTGTCCAGGTAGCGCGCGGTACGGCCGAGGACGACGGCCAGCTCGACCTCCCAGTCGGTCTTGGTGCTGCCGCGCGGGATCAGCACCGGGTCCTCGGGGCCGACGACGGTGTCGGGCGCCTTCATGAAGACGATGGGTTCCTCGGGGATCGCCGCGCCGGTCTCCTCGGCGTGGTCGTGGAAGTTCAGCCCGATGCACACGATCTTGCCGATGCCGGTCAGCGGCGGCCCGGTCCGCAGCCCGCCGGGGTCGTTGCCGCCCGCGAGTTCGGGCAGTCTTCCGGCGGCTGCCGCCTCACGTACCCGCGCGCACGCGGCACGGTCGGCGAGCAGGCCGGAGTCGATGTCGGGCACGATCCCCGACAGGTCGCGCAAGGTGCCGTGCTCGTCCAGCAGCGCGGGGCGCTCGGCTCCCGCTGTTCCGACGCGCAGCAGTTTCACGTCGCTCTCCCTCCCAGGAATCAGCCGATCCTCCAAGAGGGTGTTCAGAACCACAAGACCGCGTTCACGTACTGGACCGTAGTCGGGCCGTGGCCGGGCCATGCGGCGCCGTGGTCGCACCGTGGCCGGTCAGGCCCCCAGCAGCCGGGCCACCGTGTGGATGGCGAGACCGGCCAGCGAGCCGACGACGGTGCCGTTGATACGGATGAACTGGAGGTCGCGGCCGATGTGGGCCTCGATCTTGCGGGAGGTGTGCTCGGCGTCCCAGCCGGCGACCGTCTCGGAGATGAGGGAGGTGATCTCGTCCCGGTAGGTCGTCACCAGGTGGACGGCGGCGCCCTCGACCCAGCCGTCCACCTTGCCGCGCAGCCGCCCGTCGGCCGCCAGCCGCTTCCCCAGGGAGAGCAGCGCCGTGCGGGCGCGGACCCGCAGTTCGCTGTGCTCGTCCTCGGCGGCGGCCACCAGCATGGACCGCACGGCGCCCCACACGGAGGCGATGAGGTCCTGCACCTCGTGCCGGGCCAGCGTCTCGTTCTTGAGCCTCTCGACGCGGGCCCGGGTGTCGGGGTCGGACCGCAGGTCGGCGGCGAAGTCGGTGAGGAACCGGTCCACGGCGCCCCGGGCGGGGTGGTCGGGCATGTCGCGCATCTCGGTGACGAAGCGCAGCAGTTCCCGGTAGACGCGCTCGCCGACCTTGCGGTCCACGAACCGCGGCGTCCAGCCGGGCGCGCCGCCCGCGACCGCGTCCATGACCGAGTCGCCGTGCTCGCCCAGCCACTCGGCGGCCCGGGCGCACACCAGGTCGACGACGCGGCGGTGGCCGCCGTCCGCGACGATCTTCTCCAGCATGGTGCCGAGGCCGGGCGCCACCTCCCTGGCGGTGGCGCGGCGGGTGATCGCCTCGCTGACGACGGCCTGCACGTCCGCGTCCCGCAGCACGGTGAGCGCGCCGCGCAGCGCCGTGGACAGTTCGGCCGTCACCCGGTCGGCGTTCTCCGGCCGGCCGAGCCACTCCCCCAGCCGGGCGCCGATCCCGACGCCGCGCAGCCGGGCGCGCACCACGTCGGAGGAGAGGAAGTTCTCCCCGACGAAGTCGCCGAGGCTCCGGCCGAGTTGGTCCTTCTTGGTGGGGATGATGGCGGTGTGCGGGATGGGCAGCCCCATCGGGTGCCGGAAGAGGGCGGTGACGGCGAACCAGTCGGCGAGCGCGCCCACCATCCCGGCCTCGGCCGCCGCCGCGACGTATCCGGTCCACGCGCCGGCGCCCGCGTGCTCCGCCCAGGTGGCGAGCGCGAAGACGGTGGCCATCAGCAGCAGGGCACCGGTCGCGATGGCCTTCATCCGCCGTACGCCCCGCCGCCGCTCCTCGTCGGCGGGGGTCAGCGCGCCGGGACCGTCCGGACGGCCGGGCCCCGCCGGTCCCCCGGGGGCGGGACGGCCGGGTGTGACAGCTCTCACGTGGGCGGGCCCGGCGGGGAGCCGCTCGCCCTCATTCGTCCGTTCCATCCGCTCCCCTCCCCGTCCCCGTGGACGCCCTGGACTCGCTCCCGCCTCCGTACACCGGACAGCTCCGCCGGAGGGCCGGGCCCTGCCATTCTCCCCCGGCCACCAGCGCGGGGAACGGCGAGGGGAGGAGCGGGGGAAGGGAGAGAGAAGGGAGAGGGAACGCATGGGGCCTCTTCCGCGTCTGTTTGATCGACAGCACTGAGACAACATCAGCGAGGAACCCGGTGCCAGGGCGGACGACCCGCCGGCCACCCCCACGGCGCACGGCCCCCGACGGGCGCTGTGCCCCTTTCGTGGGATCATGGCACCGCAGACCGTGCGGAGCCGGGGGGCTCCGATCAGCCGAGGAGAACCATCGCGCGTGACCAGGAACATGGGCTATGCCCTGCTCGCCGGACTTGCGGCGATCGTGGTCCTCGTCTCGACCGCGATATTCATCGGAGCGGGCGGCAACGGCGGCGGACCGGGCGGTGACTCGCCCCAGTCCCGCAACTCGGCGGCACCCGCCTCCTCGGGGAACTGGGTCGGCACCTGGTCGGCCGCCCCGGCGGCGGCCGAGCCGAACAGCCGCGACGGGTTCGCGCACATGTCGATACGGAACGTGGTGCACACCTCGGTGGGCGGCACGCAGGCCCGCATCCAGCTCTCCAACCTGTTCGGCAACCGCCCGCTGACGATCACCCATGCGACGATCGCCCTCGCCGCGGCCCCCAGCAACCCCACGGCCGCGGCGGGCAGCATGCGCCGGCTCGGCTTCGGCAACAAGCCGTCGGTCACCATCCCGGCCGGCGGCGAGGTCACCAGCGACCCGGTGCGGCTGAACGTGCCGCACGCCGCCGACCTGCTGGTCACCACGTACTCGCCGACCCCCTCGGGCCCGGTGACCTACCACCCGTACGCGCGGCAGACCAGCTACGTCGCCGCGGGCGACCGCACCGAGGACACCTCGGGCACCGCCTTCAACCAGCAGAGCCCGTACTGGCGGTATCTGTCGGCGGTCGATGTGTGGAGCGCCGAGACCGACGGGGCCGTCGCCGTGATCGGGGACTCGATCACCGACGGCATCACCTCCAGCCCCGGCGCGAACCGCCGCTGGACCGACTTCCTGGCCGAGCGGCTGCGCACCGAGCGCGACGCGCCCCGGCTGAGCGTGCTGAACGCGGGCATCAGCGGGAACCGCGTCCTGGTGGACGGCAGCAAGTTCTCGCCCAACAACGGGCCGAGCGGGCTGACCCGGATCAGCCGCGACGTGCTCTCGCGCACGGGTGTGAAGGTCGTCGTCGTGGAGATGGGTCTCAACGACATCATCAAGCCGCCGCGGCAGCGCGACCCGCGGAAGATCGTCAACGGCCTGCGGGACCTGGTGCGGCAGGCGCACACCCGTGGGCTGCGCGTGGTGGGCGGCACGTTGACGCCGTTCGGCGGGCACCGCGGGTACACGCCCCGGATGGACGCCGTCCGCCAGGCGGTCAACGAGCAGATCCGCTCCGGCAAGGTCTTCGACGACGTGGTGGACTTCGACGCCGCCCTGCGGGACCCCGCGCATCCTGAGCGGCTGCGCGCGGCGTACGACTCGGGGGACCATCTGCACCCGAGTGACAACGGGTACCGGGCCATGGCCCAGGCGCTGAACGTGAAGACGCTGAAGGGGGCACGGCCCGCCAAGCTGTGACCCCGCGCCGAGCTGTGACCCGGCGGGGCCGGGGCTTGCGGGTTGGGGGCTTGCCGTGCAGGGGGTGGGGCCGTCGTCGATGCGGCCGGGCCCTCACCGTTGTGGTTGCACACCGGGGCGGCCGGAGTCGGTGGAGGGGCTTCGCCCCTCGGACCCCTCGTACATGCGTGCGATCACGTCCTCGATGTCCGGCTCCCGGAGGGACAGGTCCACCACGGGATACGCCGCGACCAGCTGGGAGACCAACGGGGCCGCACTCGCCGAGGCGGGGAAGGCCAGCCACTGGCGGGGGCCCTCGGTGCGGACCGTCCGGGCGCCGGTGATGCCCTCGACCGGCGGCAGTTCGCGCTCCAGGTCCACCACGAGGGTGCGCTCGCCCTGGCCGACCTCGTGCAGCCCGGAGAGCGCGCCGTCGTACATGAGGCGGCCGTGGTCGATGACCACCACCCGCTCGCACAGCTGCTCGATGTCGCTGAGGTCATGGGTGGTCAGCAGCACCGTGGTGCCCCGCTCGGCGTTCAGCCGCGCCAGGAACCGGCGCACCCGCGCCTTGCTGATGACATCGAGCCCGATCGTCGGCTCGTCCAGGTAGAGCACGTCGGGGTCGTGCAGCAGCGCGGCCGTGATGTCGCCGCGCATCCGCTGCCCCAGCGACAGCTGCCGCACGGGCACATCCAGCAGCCCGTCCAGCTCCAGCAGTTCCACGCAGCGGGCCAGGTTCTCCTCGAAGCGGTCCCGCGGGATGCGGTACATCCGCCGCACGAGGCCGAACGAGTCGCGCAGCGGAAGGTCCCACCACAAGGTGGTGCGCTGCCCGAAGACGACCCCGATGCGCCGCACCAGCCGGGTCCGCTCCTTCCAGGGATCCACCCCGGCGACCCGCAGCCGCCCGCCGCTCGGGGTGAGGATGCCGGTGAGCATCTTGACGGTGGTGGACTTGCCGGCGCCGTTGGGCCCGATGAAACCGGTCATCTCGCCGCGCCGCAGCGTGAAGGAGATGCCGTCGACCGCGCGCACCTCGCTGGTCGTACGGCGCAGCAGGCCGCTTCTGCGGCGTACCCGGAAGGTCTTGGTCAGGTCGGTGACGGCGATGAACGCGTCGTCGTCCGCGTCGCTCACGGCTCCGGTGTCCTCTCCAGCTCTCAGTTTCCGGTACTGCGGTACGCCCGCAGCCCCGCCCGCCACAGCGCCCCCGCACCCGCGCAGCACAGCAGTGCCACGGCCGGCGCGGCGAAGTCCATCCAGCCCGGCAGGCCCAGCGGGTCGTCGCGGCCGAGCACGCGCAGCGCGGGCAGCCAGTTGACGAAGGCGAGCGGCACCACGAACGTCACCCCGCGCACCAGCTCCTTGCCGAAGACCGTGGGCGGGTACTGGAGCAGGGTGATGCCGCCGTAGGTGAAGGCGTTCTGCACCTCGGAGGCGTCCTGCGCCCAGAACTGGAAGGCACCGCCGAGGACGAAGACGCATCCGAAGATGACGGCTCCGCACAGCACCATCGAGACCAGCAGCGCCATGCGGCCCGCCGTCCAGTCCAGCTCCAGCCGCGTCAGCGACCAGCCCAGCACCAGCCCGGCCTGGAGGATGCGGCCGAGCCGGTTCAGCGCGAAGCGGTCGGCGGCGACCTGGCTGAGGACGGGCACCGGGCGGGTGAGCAGGATGTCCATGGTGCCGTCCCGCACCCGGCGGCCGACCCGCTCGGCCGTCCCCAGCAGCAGGTCGGCCAGGCCGAAGGCGACGCAGGAGGTGCCGTAGAGGAAGGCGACCTCGGGCAGCGTGAAGCCGCCGAGCGCGTCCACCTGGGCGAACATCAGCGTGATCGCGGCGAAGTCGAGGGCGGTGCTGGCGAAGTTCGCGGCGAGCATGATCGCGAACGAGGCGCGGTACGCCCACGAGGAACGGATCCACATGGCCGCGATGAAGCCGTACGCGCGCAGTCCCCACACGGCGCGGCCCAGCACCGCGCGGGCGCACGCGCCCGACAGGGTCTCAGCCACCCTGGACCACCACCTTGCGGGTCGCGACGAACTGGAGCAGCCGCCCCGCGGCCAGCAGCACCACCGCCCACACCAGCTGGAAGGCGAGGCCCGGCAGGCTCCCGCCGGGGTGGGCCCCCAGCAGCACGTCGGCGGGCACCTGGAGGGTGGCGGCCCACGGCAGCCAGCGCACCGCGTCCCCGAACCCGCCGGGGAAGACCGTCAGCGGCAGCAGCATCCCGGAGAAGAAGAGGCTCATCAGGGTGGACAGGGCGCTCAGCCCGGTCGCGTCCAGCAGCCAGAAGCCGCACAGCGCCCACAGATAGCGCAGCGCGAAGCTGACGACGATCGCCAGCAGGGCGGAGAGCAGGAACAGCAGCCAGACGGCCGGGGAGGACGGCAGCGCCAGGTCGAACACGAGGGCCCCGGCCGCCATGGGGGCCACCCCCCGGCCCACCAGCTGGAAGGCGGCCCGGCCCAGGTCGTGGGCGAGCCACCACAGCTGGAGGTCGACGGGCCGGTACAGATCGATGGCGACGTCGCCGTTGCGTATGCGCTCGTGGAACTCGTCCTGGAACCCGCCGCCCAGCAGCGCGACGGCGGCCAGCAGCGCCTGCCCGGTCCACACGAAGGTCAGCGCCTGTGACTGGTCGTAACCGCCGAGGTGGGGGCGCTCGTGCCACAGAGCGAGGAACGTATAGGCGAGAATGAAGCCGAAGACGGTGTTGGTGAACACGCCGGCCGCCGTGGCGACGCGGTAGGTGGCGTACCGCCGGAAGCCGCTCGCGGCCACGGCGAGATTGAGACGGAGCAGATGCATCCTTTCGAGCTCCTCCACCGTCTTTCAAGTAGCACTTCCGTGCGAGAACCGAGCGCGGGCGAAGCGCATGAGCGTAGTGCGCGGGATACGTGGACTGCCACCGGTTTTCCACCGGTCCCGACGCGGGCCGGGCTCGTTCTGCGGTACGGAGGGTGCGAGAGTGTTCTACGGGGCGTACCACGAATCGCCCGCCATTGGACGAGGAGTCCCTGCAGACATGAGTGACGAGCCGAACCGCGACGCCGAAGGCCGAGAGCCGGAGTCGGACGGCCCGCCAGACAACAGCCCGCCCGAGCGGGACACCCCGGCAGAGCGGGCGCAGCCCGGCAGGGCGGCCGGCCCCGCGTCGAACCCCGCCCCCAAGCGGACCGCCAGGGGCCGGAACGGCACCCAGGACGGTACCCCCGCCACCCCGGGCGCCCCGTCCGCCCCGGGCGCAGGCGGCACCCCCGATGGCGCCGCACCCGGTGGGAGCGCACCCGACGCGGACAGCACCACCGAAGCGGCGGCGGCCACCGGTGAGGGCGGCGTTCCCGGGAAGGACGGCGCCCCCGCGAAGGTCGATGGTGCCGGTAAGGGCGCGCCCGGCAGAGGCACGCCCGGCAAGGACTCCCCCGCCGGTGCGGGCAGCGGCCCCGGGGACGACGCGCCCAGCGTGAGCCGCATCCCCACCACCCCCAGCACACCCGGCAAGAGCCGCATCCCCACCACCCCGAGCACCCCCGCCGCGGCCAAGGGCACCGGCAGGGCCG
>NZ_VJOK01000001.1:2669545-2690242 GCF_013302895.1 Streptomyces albus subsp. chlorinus
GGCAAGGTGTCCGGTGGCCCGGGGGCCGAGCGGACGCCGCCGGCGGGGGGCGGCAAGAAGGAGCAGAAAGCCGAGAGGGAGGCGGCCAAGGCGGCCAGGAAAGCGGAGAAGAAGGCGAAGCGGCGCCGCACCGGCTGGCGCCGTCTGCTGCCCACGTGGCGGATGGTGCTGGGCGGCATCCTGTTGATCGTGCTGCTCGTCTCCGGCGCTCTGGTCGCCGGCTATCTGCTGGTGAGCATCCCGGCCCCGAACAAGGCGGCCGCCGCGCAGACCAACATCTATCTGTACGCGGACGGCAGCCAGATCGCCCGCGACGGGGACATAAACCGCGAGAAGGTGCCGCTCGCCCAGGTTCCCAAGAAGGTGCAGCACGCGGTGCTGGCCGCCGAGGACCGCGACTTCTACAACGAGTCGGCGGTCGACCCGCAGGCGATGCTCCGGGCCGGCTGGAACATGCTCACCGGCGGGGAGCGCCAGTCCGGTTCGACGATCACCCAGCAGTACGTGAAGAACTACTACCTGAGCCAGGACCAGACGGTCACGCGCAAGGCGAAGGAGTTCTTCATCGCGCTGAAGCTGGACAACGAGGTCAGCAAGAACGAGATCCTGGCCGGCTATCTGAACACCAGCTACTTCGGCCGCAACGCCTACGGCATCCAGTCGGCGGCGCACGCCTACTTCGGCAAGGACGTGGGGGAGCTCAGCACGGCGGAGGGCGCGTACCTGGCCGCCCTGGTCAACTCCCCCAACGCCTACGACACCCGCGCCCACCCGGAGAACAAGAAGCGGGCGGTGGCGCGCTGGAACTACGTGCTGGACGGCATGGTCAAGGAGGGGTGGCTGAAGAAGAGCGACCGGGCCGGGCTCGAGTTCCCCGAGCCCGAGGAGCCCAAGCCGCCGCGGAACATGTCCGGTGAGCGCGGATACCTGGTGGAGGCGGTCAAGAACTACCTCACCAGCAACCACATCATCGACGAGCAGCGGCTGCGGGCCGGCGGCTTCCGCATCACCACCACCTTCCAGCCCAGGAAGCAGAAGGCCATGCGGGACGCCGTCAACGGCAAGCTGATGTCGCAGCTGGACAAGAAGAACCGGAAGGTGGACAAGTACGTCCGGGCCGGCGGCGCCTCGGTGGACCCGAAGACCGGCAAGGTCGTGGCCATGTACGGCGGCATCGGCTTCACCGAGCAGTACACCAACGCGGCCACCTCGCGCGAGTACCAGGTCGGTTCCACCTTCAAGCCGTTCGTCTTCACCTCGGCCGTCGAGCACAAGGCCACCACGCAGGACGGCCGGCCGATCAAGCTGGGCACGGTCTACGACGGCAGGAACCGCCGCGAGGTCGTCAACAACGGCCGGGGCACCGGCTACGCGCCGGCCAACGAGGACCAGCGCTCCTACGGCCAGATCCCCGTCACCACGGCGATGGACAAGTCGGTCAACAGCGTCTTCGCCCAGATGGGCATCGATGTCGGTCCCAAGCGGGTCAAGAAGACCGCCATCGCCCTGGGCCTCCCCAAGGACACGCCCAACCTGACCGAGGACGGCTCCAGCGCGCTCGGTGTCGCCACGGCGTCGCCGCTGGACATGGCCGAGGCGTACGCCACGCTCGCCAACCACGGCAAGCACGGGCACTACAGCATGGTCAACAAGATCACGCGCAGCGGCGAGGTCGTGAACCTTCCCGACCACGACCCGGAGCAGGCCGTGCCCCGTGCCGCCGCCGACACCACCACGGCGGCGCTGCGCAGCGTCGTCGCGGGCGGCACCGGTATGGCCGCGCAGTCGGCCGGGCGCCCGGCGGCGGGCAAGACCGGCACCGCCGAGGAGGACAAGGCCGCCTGGTTCGCGGGCTACACGCCGGACCTGTCCACCGTCATCGGCGTGATGGGCAAGGACCCCAAGGACGGCGCCCAGAAGCCGCTGTACGGGGCCGGCGGCCAGGCCCGCGTCAACGGCGGCGGCTTCCCGGCGCAGATCTGGGGGGCGTACACGAAGAAGGCGCTGGAGGGCCGTCCGGTCAAGAACTTCGACCTGGACACGACCGGGAGCGGCAAGGTGCCCGGCACCCGGCCGCCCTCCTCCGACCAGCCGACGTCGCAGCCGCCGGCCTCGGAGCAGCCCAGCGACGAGCCGAGCCGGTCCGAGCAGCCGAGCCAGGAGCCGCCGACCTCGCAGAAGCCGCCGACCGAGCCGCCGCCGTCGCAGTCGCCGGGCGACCCGGCGATCGGCGGTGTCGACGGAGGTGACCCGGGCGGCGGTCCGGGCGACAGCGGGGACGGCGGCACGCCCGGCGGCGCCCCCGGCGGGGGCGTGGCGGACGGCGACCCCGGTAACGGCTGGGGCGGCGGCGCGCCCGGGGTACGCCGCTGGTGACCCCACCGGGGTGGTCCCGGTGGGGCCCCGGTGGGGCCCTGGTGGGACCCGGTGGGGCCTGGTTGGGTCCTGGCGGTGACCTGGTAATGGCCTCGTGGTGACCTGAGCCACCACCCGCGCGGCCACCGTTTGCTACGGTCCAGGGACCGGCCTCCCACCACGCCGTCACGGCGCGGGGCCGGTCCCGACGAGACGCGCCGTACCGGGACCGCAAAGACGACGCACCCCCGCAGTCGTGTTCACGGAGGTGCCGTCATGGCCTGGATCATGCTTGTCGTCGCCGGTCTCGTCGAGGTCACCTGGGCGATCGGTCTCAAGTTCACCGAGGGCTTCACCCGGCTGTGGCCCAGCGTCTTCACCGTGGCCGGGTTCGCCACCAGCATGGTGCTGCTGTCCCTCGCGGCGAAGAGCCTGCCCATCGGGACCGCTTACGGCGTGTGGGTCGGCATCGGTGCCGCGGGCGCCGCGGTGGTGGGCATGCTCGCGCTGGGGGAGCCGGCGACCGCGGGGCGGATCTTCTTCATCGCGCTGTTGTTGGTGTCGGTCGTCGGTCTGAAAATGACCTCCGGTCACTGACCCCTGCGGGGGCCGCACCGGCTGGGGGTGGCTGTTCGTCGCCGGCTGCGGGTGCAGTGTGGCTGAGCGCGCAGTTCCCCGCGCCCCTTGCGGGGCGCGGGGCGCGGGTCACAGGTAAAGGCCCGTCGAGTCGTCGGTGTCCTGGAGGCGTTCGGCGGCGACGGCGTGGAGGTCGCGCTCGCGCATCAGGACGTACGCGACCCCCCTCACCTCGACCTCGGCCCGGTCCTCCGGGTCGTACAGCACGCGGTCCCCGGGCTCGACCGTCCGGACGTTCTGGCCGACGGCGACGACCTCGGCCCAGTCCAGCTTGCGTCCCACGGCCGCCGTCGCGGGGATCACGATGCCGCCGGAGGAGCGGCGCTCGCCCTCGCCGGTGTCGGCCCGCACGAGCACGCGGTCGTGCAGCATGCGGATCGGCAACTTCTCATCGTGTGCGGATGCAGGGGTCTTTGGGCTCACCGGAAGACCGTATCTCAGGCGCTCACCGGCGTCGGCGGCGAGTCCGCCCACGGGAGGACCCGCGGCGGGAGGAGAGGGCGAAGGCGCCGCCGGCCAGGGCGAGGACCAGCACGGCGACGGGCACGACCCGCTCCAGCCGGGGCGCCCCGTCCTCGGTGACGAACTGCGCGCGCACGTCGGTGACCGCGCGGTTGGCCACGACGTAGGCGCGCCCCGCCGTGCGGTCGACCGCCGCGGCGGCCTTCGCCCTGGCGTCGCCGATGATCGTCTTCGGGTGAACGCGTACGGCGATCTCGTCGAGCGCCGCGGCGAGATCCTGCCGCCTGCGGACGATGTCCGCCTCGATGTCCGCGGGGGTCCTGGCTTCCGGCACCGAGCTGCCTCCGTCGCTGTCAGTCCTGCGTCCTACCGTGTTGGCAGACATCCTGTCAGCTCGCCGGTCCCGATGCCCCATGGCACCCCCGATCAGCCGCCCCTGGCTGCTCCCGGGCGGGGCCGGCGCACACGAGTGAGGAGCCTTGATGAGCCAGCGCCTCGAGCCCGGCGACACCGCCCCCGACTTCACGCTGCCCGACGCCGACGGCAAGGACGTCTCCCTGGCCGGGTACCGGGGCCGCAAGGTGATCGTCTACTTCTACCCGGCGGCCATGACCCCGGGCTGCACCAAGCAGGCGTGCGATTTCACGGACAACCTCGAGCTGCTGGCCGGCCAGGGGTACGACGTGATCGGCGTCTCCCCGGACAAGCCGGAGAAGCTGGCGAAGTTCCGGGAGAAGGAGTCACTGAAGGTCACGCTCGTCGGCGACCCGGGCAAGGAGACGATGCAGGCCTACGGCGCCTTCGGCGAGAAGAAGCTGTACGGCAAGACGGTCACCGGGGTGATCCGCTCCACGGTGGTCGTGGACGAGGAGGGCAAGGTCGAGCGCGCCCTCTACAACGTGAAGGCCACCGGGCACGTCGCCAAGCTGATCAAGGATCTCGGGCTGGCCGCGGGGTGAGCGCGCGAGGAGCCGAGGGGGTGTGAGTGCCGAGGTGGGGCAGGTGGTACCCATGAGGGATGAAGCACGAGGAACAGCCCCAGGACCCGGCTGCCCTCAAGCGGCACCGGCACCTCTTCCGCGCCGTGCGGCGCAGACGCGACCCGAAGGTCCGCCGTAGCGACATCACCGTGACGGACGAGGCCACGGTCAAGCGTGCCACCAAGGCCGCCGCTGTCGGTAACGCCATGGAATGGTTCGACTTCGGGATCTACGCGTATCTCGCGGTCACCATCGGCAAGGTCTTCTTCCCCGGCGGCAGCACCCAGCTGCTGGCGTCGTTCACCGCTTTCGCCGCCTCCTTCCTGGTGCGGCCGCTGGGCGGTCTGTTCTTCGGGCCGCTCGGCGATCGCATCGGACGCAAGAAGGTCCTCGGGCTGACGATGGTGCTGATGGCGGCCGGCACATTCTTCATCGGTCTGATCCCCTCCTACGAGTCGATCGGGATCGCCTCGCCGGTGCTGCTGCTGGTGTGCCGCCTGGTGCAGGGCTTCTCCACGGGCGGTGAGTACGGCGGTGCGGCGACCTTCATCGCCGAGTACGCGCCGGACAAGCGGCGCGGTTTCTTCGGCAGCTTCCTGGAGCTGGGCACGCTCACCGGCTACACCGGGGCGGCCTCGCTGGTGCTGGTGCTCAACACGGTGCTGGGCGACGACGCGATGCTCCAGTGGGGCTGGCGCATCCCGTTCCTGGTCGGCGGGCCGATCGGCGTCGTGGGTCTGTATCTGCGGCTGAAGCTGGATGAGACCCCGGCCTTCCAGAAGCAGGCCGCGCGGCAGTCGCACGCCCCCGACGCCGGCGCCTCGGAGGGGAACGAGCCCAGGCTGTCGGAGAACGTGCCGCAGAAGGAACTCAAGACGATCTTCGCCGAGCAGTGGCGGACGCTGCTGCTGTGCGTCGGCCTGGTGGCCGCCTACAACGTCACCGACTACATGCTGCTGTCGTACATGCCCGCCTATCTGACCGACGCCCTCGGGTACGAGAACTCGATGGAGCTGGTCGCGGCGATCATCGCCATGGTGGCCATGGCGGCGGTCATCCAGCGGGTCGGGCACCTCAACGACCGCTTCGGGCGCAAGCCGGTGCTGATGGCGGGCATGGTGGGCTTCCTGGTGCTGACGATCCCCGCCTTCGCCCTCTTCCAGCAGGGCAGCTTCGTCGCGGTGCTGATCGGGCTGCTGGCGCTGGGGGCCTGCCTGGTGTGCCTGCTGGGCACGATGTCGGCGACGCTGCCGGCGCTCTTCCCCACGGATGTGCGCTACGGGTCGCTGTCCATCGGCTACAACGTGGCCACCGCGGTCTTCGGCGGTACGGCGCCGGGCGTGATGACGTACCTGGTCGACTCCACGGGCGACAACCTCGCCCCGGCCTACTACGCCTCCGGCGCGGCCCTCCTCGGGATCGTCGCCGTGGCCTGCATGAAGGAGACGGCCCGCAAGCCGCTGGAGGGCTCGCCGCCGGCGGTCAGCACCCATGAGGAGGCCCGCGCGCTGGCGCGGGCTGAGACCAACGAGCCCACCTTCTGAGCGCTCTCCGGTTCCGAGCGCTCTTTGACGGCCGCCTCCCGGCCGGCGGCCGTCCGGGCAGCCGAGGGTCCGCACCGCCCGCGGTGCGGCCCTGTCCCACGCCCCGGCCCGGCCGGCCGCGGAGGGCGCGCAGTACGATACGTCCGCGCGCGAGTGCCGGAATGGGTAGACGGGACGGCTTTAGGTGCCGGTGTCTTCGGACGTGGGGGTTCGAGTCCCCCCTCGCGCACCGCGTACGGGGACGGCCCCGGGCGGCATCACCGCCCGCAGCCTGTGAGGGGCGTCCCCTCGTGACGGACTCGGCCATCCGCCGGTGAGCGGTGGAGCGTCGGACGGTCGGCTCAGCCCAGCCCCAGCGCCTCCCGGACGACGGGGACGAGGGCGCGGAACGCCTTGCCGCGGTGGCTGATCGCGTTCTTCTCCTCCGGGGACAGCTCCGCGCACGTCCTGGACTCCCCGTCGGGCTGGAGGATCGGGTCGTAGCCGAAGCCGCCGCTGCCGGAGGGGGCGTGCCGCAGGGTGCCGCGCAGTTGTCCGTTGACGACCCGTTCGGTGCCGTCGGGCAGGGCGAGGGCAGCGGCGCACTCGAAGTGGGCGGCCCGGTGCGGGGTGTCGATGTCGGAGAGCTGGGCGAGCAGCAGGTCCAGGTTGGCGCGGTCGTCACCGTGCCGGCCGGCCCAGCGTGCGGAGAAGATGCCGGGCGCCCCGCCGAGCACGTCCACGCACAGGCCCGAGTCGTCGGCGATGGCCGGCAGCGAGGTGGCCTGCGCCAGGGCGTGCGCCTTGAGGAGGGCGTTCTCCGCGAACGTCACCCCCGTCTCCTTGACGTCCGGGATCTGGGGGTAGGCGTCGGCGCCGACCAGGTCCGTCTCGAGGCCCGCGTCGGCGAGGATCGCCTTCAGCTCGGTGACCTTGTGGGCGTTGCGGGTGGCCAGGATCAGGCGCTTGGTGCTCATGGGTACCAAGTATCGCGCGGGGGCCCGTGCGCTCAGCCCGGGGTGCAGACCTGGGTCAGCTCGTCGGCGGCGTCGGTGACCGGCTTCGTCTGGGGGGTGCGGCCCGCCTCGACGTCCGCGCGGACGCTGTCCACGGCCTCGCGCAGCCTGGAGACGGCCTTGCCGACGTCGCCCTCGTCCGTCTCGTCGTCGATCTTGGAGAGGTTCTTGTCTATGGCGTCCAGCGACTTGTCGGCCTGGGTGGGGTCCTCGCCTGCGTCGGACACCGCCTGCTGGAGGTCGTCCACGGAGCGGGCGATGGTGGACGCGGTGTTGGCGCAGTCCAGCGCGCGGTCCACGGCCGAGCAGCCGGCGATGACGGGCACGGCCAGGGCGAGGGCCGCCGCAGCGGCCACGACGTTCTTCCGGAGCACCTTCTTGTCCCCTCCCCGAGACTGGTCGGGCCGCACGGTTCGACACGTGCGGCCCGCATCCAGTCAGACGCGTAAAGGGGCGGCAAAGTTCCCGCCCGGCGGAAGGAGTCTCAGCGCCCCAGCGCGGTGCGCTGCGCGCCGTCGAGCTGGGCGCAGCCGGCGACGGCCAGGTCGAGCAGGCCGTCCAGTTCGCTGCGGCTGAAGGGCGCGCCCTCGGCCGTGCCCTGCACCTCGACGAAGCGGCCGTCGCCCGTGCACACGACGTTCATGTCGGTCTCGGCGCGCACGTCCTCCTCGTAGCGCAGGTCGAGCATGGGGACGCCGTCGATGATGCCGACGCTGACCGCGGAGACGGTGCCGGTCAGCGGCTGGGCCCTGGGCTTGATCAGCTTGCGGTCCTGCGCCCACGCCACCGCGTCGGCGAGCGCCACATACGCGCCGGTGATCGCCGCGGTGCGGGTGCCGCCGTCGGCCTGGAGGACGTCGCAGTCGAGCACGATGGTGTTCTCGCCCAGCGCCTTGGTGTCCACCACGGCGCGCAGGGAGCGCCCGATGAGGCGGGAGATCTCGTGGGTGCGGCCACCGATCTTGCCGCGGACGGACTCGCGGTCGCCACGGGTGTTGGTGGAGCGCGGCAGCATGGCGTACTCGGCGGTGACCCAGCCCTCGCCGCTGCCCTTGCGCCAGCGGGGCACGCCCTCGGTCAGGCTGGCGGTGCACAGCACCCTGGTGTCGCCGAAGGCGATGAGGACGGAGCCCTCCGCGTGCTTGCTCCAGCCGCGTTCGATGGTGACGGGACGCAGCTCTTCGGCCGTACGGCCGTCGATACGTGACATGCAGGCGAGCGTATCCCCGGCGCGGGGCCGAGACGTCGGGCGGGACGGTCACCGGCCGGGGAAGGGCTCACATCAGGTCGTTGATCTCCTCGGCGACGGGGTCGGCGTCGGTGCCGATGACGACCTGGATCGCCGAGCCCATCCTGACGACGCCGTGCGCGCCCGCGGCCTTGAGGGCGGCCTCGTCGACGAGGGAGGGGTCGCCCACCTCGGTGCGCAGCCGGGTGATGCAGCCCTCGACCTCCTCGATGTTGTCGAGCCCGCCGAGTCCGGCGATGATCTTCTCAGCCTTGGTGGCCATGTCGTACTCCTGTGGTGCTGCCTGGTGGGCGCGGGGCGGCGTGCTGGTCACGGTAGTCCACGATCAGCCCACCTTCGCGGGCATCTGTCCGCTTCCTGGCGAATGATGGCGATTGTCGGCACCGCGCACCGCCCCTCGTCGTACCGCTGGGCGATGCCGGAACCCCGCCAACATTAGTGGTCTACACCAGTATGCGTCAGCCACCGGTCCGGCGGACGGGGGGCGGCCAGTCAGGAGGAGGCTCGTGAGCGCCGACGCCGCAGCCGGGCCGCGGAGGAAGAGGTGGACGACCGCCTTCTTCCAGGGCCTGCAGAAGATGGGCCGGAGCCTCCAGCTGCCCATCGCGGTACTGCCGGCCGCGGGCATCCTCAACCGGCTCGGCCAGCCGGACATCTTCGGCGACGAGGGGCTGGGCTGGACGGACGTCGCCAAGGTCTTCCTCGGCGCCGGCAGCGCCCTGCTGGACTCGGCGCTCGGGCTGCCGCTGCTGTTCTGCGTGGGTGTGGCCATCGGCATGGCGAAGAAGGCCGACGGCTCCACCGCGCTGGCGGCCGTCGCCGGCTTCCTCGTCTACTACAACATCCTCCAGCAGTTCCCCACCTGCCCGGCCGGCTCCACGTTCGACAGCGCGATGGGCGCCTGCCTGGGCAAGGGCGGCAAGGCCCTCGGCGCCGCGACCTACCAGAACCCGGGCGTCTTCGGCGGCATCGTCGTCGGCCTGCTGACGGCCTGGTTCTGGCAGCGCTTCCACCGCGTCAGACTGGTGGACTGGCTCGGCTTCTTCAACGGCCGCCGCCTGGTGCCGATCATCATGGCGTTCGTCGCGCTGGTCTTCGCGGTGCTGTGCCAGTGGGTGTGGCCGCCGATCGGGGACGGGCTCACCTCCTTCTCGGAGTGGATGACGGACCTGGGCGCCTGGGGCGCGGGCATCTTCGGCGTGGCCAACCGGGCGCTGATCCCCATCGGGATGCACCAGTTCCTCAACACCTTCATGTGGTTCCAGTTCGGCAGCTTCACGAAGCCGGACGGCGAGATCGTGCACGGCGACATCAACCGGTTCCTGGCGGGCGACCCGACGGCCGGCCAGTTCACGTCGGGCTTCTTCCCGATCATGATGTTCGCGCTGCCCGCCGCCGCGCTGGCCATCACGCACGCGGCCCGCCCCGAGCGGCGCAAGGTGGTCGGCGGGCTGATGCTCTCCACGGCGCTGACGTCGTTCGTCACCGGTGTGACCGAGCCGATCGAGTTCTCGTTCCTGTTCGTCGCCCCGGCGCTGTACGTCCTCCACGTCCTGCTGACCGGTGTCTCGATGGCGCTGACCTGGGCGCTGGGGGTGCACGACGGCTTCAGCTTCTCGGCCGGGCTGATCGACTACGTCATCAACTGGTCGCTGGCGAGAAGACCCTGGCTGATCATCCCGATCGGGCTGGGTTTCGCCGCCGTCTACTACGCGCTCTTCCGCTTCCTGATCTCCCGGTTCGACCTGAAGACCCCGGGCCGGGAGCCCGAGGAGGTCGCGGAGGAGATCGAGCAGGACAACACCCGGGCCTGAGCCCGGGCGCGCCCGGGGCCGGCACTGTGGCCCAGATCAAGCGGAGTTGCCCATTCCGCACACCTGTACGCCCGTGCTACTAATGGTCTACACCACTGCTGTGGACTGGACCACCAAGCGGGCCCCTCGCCTCCTCCCTCGTGCGGCGCCCGCTTCACCAGGAGGAAGAGACCCCCATGAGCACGGACACCGCTGCGCCCGCGAAGAAGCGGGGCTCCGGCCTGTTCCAAGGACTGCAGAAGGTCGGCCGCAGCCTGCAGCTGCCCATCGCCGTCCTGCCCGCCGCAGGCATCCTCAACCGGCTCGGCCAGCCCGACGTCTTCGGCGACAAGGGCCTGGGGTGGCACGACGTGGCCGCCGCGTTCGCCGGCGCGGGCGGTGCCATCTTCGACAACCTCCCGCTGCTGTTCTGCATCGGCGTCGCCATCGGTTTCGCCAAGAAGTCCGACGGCTCCACCGCGCTGGCCGCGCTCGTGGGCTTCCTCGTCTACAAGAACGTGCTCGAGGCCTTCCCCGTCCACGAGGCGGTGATCAAGGCGGGCGAGGACACCCCCGCCGTCTACAACGACCCGGGCGTGCTCGGCGGCGTGCTGATGGGACTGCTCTCCGCACTCGTCTGGCAGCGCTTCCACAAGACGAAGCTGGTGGACTGGCTCGGGTTCTTCAACGGCCGCCGCCTGGTGCCCATCCTCATGGCCTTCCTCGGGCTGCTGGTCGGCGTCCTCTTCACCCTGGTGTGGGGCCCGGTCGGCGACGCGATCACCGCGTTCGGCGAGTGGATGACGGGCCTGGGCGCCACCGGCGCGGGCATCTTCGGACTGATCAACCGCGCGCTGATACCCGTCGGCATGCACCAGTTCCTCAACACCGTCGCCTGGTTCCAGATCGGCGATTTCAAGAACGCCTCGGGGGACGTCGTCCACGGCGACATCGCGCGGTTCTTCGCGGGCGACCCGTCCGCCGGGCAGTTCATGTCCGGCTTCTTCCCGATCATGATGTTCGGTCTGCCGGCCGCCGCCCTGGCCATCGCGCACTGCGCCAGGCCGCACCGCCGCAAGGCCGTGACGGGCATGATGGTCTCGCTGGCGCTGACCTCGTTCGTGACGGGCATCACCGAACCGATCGAGTTCACCTTCATGTTCGTCGCACCCGTGCTGTATGTCGTGCACGCGATCCTGACGGCCGTCTCCATGGCGGTGACCTGGATGCTCGGGGTGCACCACGGCTTCAGCTTCTCCGCCGGCTTCATCGACTACGCCATCAACTGGAGCCTCGCCGAGAAGCCGTGGCTGATCGTCCCGCTCGGACTGTGCTTCGCGGCGGTCTACTACACGCTGTTCCGCTTCCTCATCGTGAAGCTGGACATCAAGACCCCGGGCCGGGAACCCGAGGAGGAGGTCGAGGACCTCACCCGCTGACCGGACCGCGGCCGGTGGCGGGCGGCGGGCTCACAGCTCGTAGACCGCCCCCGGCCGGGCCATCTCCACCGGTCCGTCGAAGGCGCCCTTGGCGTCGCGCAGGTTGATCTGCGGGTCCGTCCACGGCGGCACGTGGGTGAGCACCAGCCGGGAGACACCGGCCCGCGCGGCGACCTCCCCGGCCTCCCTCCCGTTGAGGTGGAGACCGGGGATCTGCTCCTTCCCGTCGGTGAAGGACGCCTCGCACAGGAAGAGGTCGGCGCCGCGCGCGGCCCGCTCCAGATTCGGGCAGGCGCCGGTGTCGCCGGAGTAGGTGAGGACCTTGCCGCTCTCCTTGTGCTCGACGCGGAACGCGTACGCCTCGACCGGGTGGTCGACCAGTTCGGTGCGCACCCGGAACGGTCCCGCCTCGAAGCCGCCCTCGGCGCGCAGCCGGTGGAAGGCGAACACCTCGCTCATCGACGAGTCGGAGGGGGTGTCCGCGTAGGCGGTGGTGAGGCGCTGCTCGGTGCCGGACGGCCCGTACACCGGGATCGGGGCGCAACGGCCGCCGTCGTGGCGGTAGTAGCGGGCCACGAAGTACCCGCACATGTCGATGCAGTGGTCGGCGTGCAGATGGCTGAGCGCGATGGCGTCGAGGTCGTAGAGCCCGCAGTGGCGCTGCAGCTCACCGAGCGCGCCGTTGCCCATGTCCAGCAGGAGCCGGAAGCCGTCGGCCTCGACCAGGTAGCTCGAACAGGCCGATTCCGTGGACGGAAACGAGCCGGAACAGCCGACGACGGTGAGCTTCATGAAGAGGGAACCTCCGTTGACGGCGGCCTGCGGGAGAAGTCCCCGTGTCGTGGGCGCTGTGCCGAACGGGGCTTCCGAGCGTAAGCCGCACGGGTCCCGGTGGGTCCTCGCCGAGGCGTGGGTGTGGGCGGAATCACCAGCGCGGGGTAGCGTCGTTCCCCGGCCGCTCACGGCATAAACCCCAAGGATCGCGGCAACGGCACGGAGGCGGAAGGCGATGGACACCTCGTGGTGGCCGGCGCTCGGCGGCGTCGCGCTGCTCGCCCTCGTAGCGGCGCTGGTGGACGGCATCGCCCGGACCCGCCCGGCCCGCCGGCGACGGAAGGCCACCCGCCGGGACCCCGCGGCGCGGGACGCGGCCGTCCTCCCCCGGCCGGGCGAGATCTGGCACGCCGGACCGCGGGACGGTGCCGAGCGGCTCGTCCTCGTCCTGGCCGCGCGGACCGACGGCGTCCGGCTCGCGCGGCTGACGCGGGAGCCGTCCCCCTGTGCGTGCTCCCGGACGGGGCGCCCGGGGGCCCCGCCTACCTGGAGCCGGAGTCGGTGGCCGAGGCCGGCCTCGCCCGGCTGACCTCCCGGCACGGCGAGGTGGCCCCGGAGGTCTGGGAGCGGGTCCGCCACCTGGCCGGGTGAACCGCCGGCCGCGGCGGCGGAGGCCGGGCTCGCGGCGCGAACGATCAGCCGGCCGCCGGGCCCGCAACCGCCGGGTCCGCAGCCGTCGGGCCCACGGGTGGCCCTGCCGTCAGGCCCACAGCTGGCCCTGCACGGTGGCGACCGCCTCGTCGTCGGTGGCGGCCGTGTAGAGGCCGGTCGACAGGTACTTCCAGCCGCCGTCGGCGACGACGAAGACGATGTCGGCGCTCTCGCCCGCGCGCTGCGCCTTGCGGCCCACGCCGATCGCGGCGTGCAGCGCGGCGCCGGTGGAGACGCCCGCGAAGATCCCTTCCTGGGCCAGGAGTTCCCGGGTGCGGGTGACCGCGTCCTCGGAGCCGACGGAGAAGCGGGTGGTGAGCACCGACTCGTCGTACAGCTCGGGCACGAAGCCCTCGTCCAGGTTGCGCAGCCCGTACACCAGGTCGTCGTAGCGCGGCTCGGCGGCGACGATCCGGATGCCCGGCCGGTGCTCGCGCAGATAGCGGCCCGCGCCCATCAGCGTGCCCGTGGTGCCCAGGCCCGCGACGAAGTGGGTGACCGACGGCAGGTCGGCGAGGATCTCGGGGCCCGTGGTGGCGTAGTGGGCGCCCGCGTTGTCCGGGTTGCCGTACTGGTAGAGCATCACCCAGTCCGGGTGCTCGGCCGCCAGCTCCTTGGCCACCCGCACCGCGGTGTTGGAACCGCCCGCAGCGGGGGACGAGATGATCTCGGCGCCCCACATCGCCAGCAGCCGGCGGCGCTCCTCGCTGGTGTTCTCCGGCATGACGCAGACGATGCGGTAGCCCTTGAGCCTGGCCGCCATGGCCAGCGAGATGCCGGTGTTGCCGGAGGTCGGCTCCAGGATGGTGCAGCCCGGCCGCAACCGCCCGTCCTTCTCGGCCTGTTCGACCATGTGGAGGGCAGGGCGGTCCTTGATGGAACCGGTCGGGTTGCGGTCCTCCAGCTTCGCCCAGATCCGCACGTCCTCGGAGGGCGAGAGCCTCGGCAGCCGTACCAGCGGGGTGTTGCCGACGGCGTCGAGCGGGGAGTCGTAGCGCATCAGCGCATCCGGCCGGCGTGCAGGGCTCCCCCCGCTACCGCGGGCAGGATCGTCACGCTGTCGCCGTCGCCGACCTTGGTGGAGATGCCGTCCAGGAAGCGGACGTCCTCGTCGTTGAGGTAGACGTTCACGAAGCGGCGCAGCTCGCCGCCGTCCACCAGCCTCTCCTGGATCCCGGCGTGCCTGCTCTCCAGGTCGGCGAACAGCTCACCGATGGTGGCGCCCGTGCCCTCGACCGCCTTCTGGCCGTCGGTGTAGGTGCGGAGGATGGTCGGAATGCGGACCTCGATGGCCATGAGAGTGCTCCCGTCGGAGAGGAAGGGTGGGGCTGGGCTGTGCCGCGGGCAGGCGGGCACGCGGAGGCCCCGCGGCGCGGGGCGGGTGCGGGGCTGGGGGCACCTCCCAGCGTTGGCTGGGGGGGCGGGCTTCCCCGGCCGCCGGCCGGAGGCGCCCGGCGGCGGCGCCGCGTCAGGCCGGCCGACAGATCGCGCTGGCGAGACGGCACAGGTCGACGTGCAGGCGCGCCACGAGCAGCATGCCCGGGGTCTTGCCGAAAGCGCTCACGTCGTGGACAACCATGGGCTCATCGTAACGATTCCCGGGCCCGGAATCGGATGCGCGTTTCATGATGCGGACCGATCCGTCTCACGGAACCCGGGTGAGGGTGCGGCGAGCAGCTCTCAGTAGCTCTCGACGATCTCCACCTCCTCCTCGGTCACCTCGCCGTCCACGATCCGGAACGAGCGGAAGGAGACGGGGCCCTCGTCGTTGCCGCACTCGGCGGTGGAGACGAGGACGTAGTGGGCACCGGGCTCGTTGGCGTAGGAGATGTCCGTTCGGGAGGGGTACGCCTCGGTGGCGGTGTGCGAGTGGTAGATCACCACGGGTTCCTCGTCGCGGTCGTCCATCTCGCGGTAGAGCTTGAGCAGATCCGTCGAGTCGAACTCGTAGAACGTGGGCGAGCGGGCCGCGTTCAGCATCGGGACGAACCGCTCGGGGCGGCCCTGGCCGGCCGGCCCCGCGATCACGCCGCACGCCTCGTCGGGGTGGTCGGCCCGGGCGTGGGCGACGATCCGGTCGTGCAGCTCCTGGGTGATGGTCAGCATGGGGGCAAGGATAAGCACGCGTCCCGCGACGGCCCCTGGTGAGGGCTGCCGCGGGACGCGTGCGAGGTCGTGCGGGGTGGCGCCGTGGCCCGGCCGGGTCAGCTCCCGCTCGGCTCCACCGGGGCCACCGGGGTCCGCCGGTCGAAGACGTCCGGGGTACGCGACTTGATCACGAAGTAGGCGACGGTCAGCACGACCGCCCAGATCGGAGCCACGTACAGCGAGATGCGGGCGTCCTTGTCCACGCCCATCAGCACGATGACCATGAAGATGAACGCCAGGGCGACGATGCCGGTGTACGGCGCGCCCGGCATCCGGAACGTGGAGCGGGGCAGCTCGCCCCGGTCCGCCTTGGCGCGGTAGCGGAGCTGGGAGAAGAGGATCATGATCCAGGCCCACATGCCGGAGATGGTCGCGAAGGAGACGACATAGTCGAACGCCTTCGAGGGCCACTCGTAGTTGATCCACACACCGACCATCATCAGCGCCGCCGAGACCGTGGTGCCGGTGAACGGCAGGCCGGTCTTGGACAGCCTGGTGAAGAACTTCGGCCCCTGCCCGTTGAGCGCCAGGTCGCGCAGCATCCGGCCGGTGGAGTACATGCCGGAGTTGCAGGAGGAGAGCGCCGCGGTCAGCACCACGAAGTTGACGATGGCCGCGCCCGCCGGCAGTCCGATCTTCTGGAAGGCGGCGACGAACGGGCTGGTGCCCGGCTCGAACGCGGTCCAGGAGACGACGGACAGGATGACGATCAGCGAGCCGACGTAGAAGAGCGCGATACGCCACGGCACCGTCTTGATCGCCCGCGGCAGGGCCTTGGCCGGGTTGCTGGCCTCGCCCGCCGTGACGCCGACCAGTTCGACGGCCAGGAAGGAGAACATCACGATCTGGAGGGTCATCAGCGTGCCGCCGAGGCCCTTCGGGAAGATCCCGTCGTGCTGGTAGAGGTTGGAGAACGACGCGGTGTCACCGGCCTGCGAGAAGCCGAGCGTGATCACACCGAGGCCGATCAGGATCATGCCGATGATCGCGGTGACCTTGATCATCGAGAACCAGAACTCCAGCTCGCCGAAGAGCTTCACGGAGATCAGGTTGATGAAGTACAGGGCGACGGTGAACACCAGCGCGGAGATCCACGGCTCGATGTCCCACCAGTAGGTCACGTACTGCGCCGCCGCGGTCACCTCGGTGATGCCGGTGACGACCCAGAAGAGCCAGTACGTCCAGCCCGTCACGAAGCCCCAGTACGGGCCGAGCAGCTCGCGCGCGTACTCGGAGAACGAACCCGAGACGGGGCGGTACATCAGCAGCTCGCCCAGGGCCCGCATGATCAGGTAGATGACGGCGCCCGCGACGAGGTACGCCAGGATGATGCTGGGGCCGGCCTTGTAGATGGACTTGCCCGCGCCGAGGAAGAGCCCCGTCCCGATGGCACCGCCGATGGCGATCATCTGGATCTGACGGCCACCGAGTCCCCGCTGATAGCCCTCGGACGAGGTCTCGCCCTGGACTGCGCCGTAGGCACCCGCCTCGCCGTTCTCTCCCCTTGCGCCGGGAACGCGGTCCGGAGCCGGACCGTGGTCTTCGACCTCGGAGGTCATGTGGTGCGCCTTTCTCCATACCGGTCCGGCCTGCCCGGACCGGGTTCCGAACCCCCCGGATGGAGTTGTGCGTGCCGGCGATCGGCCGGCGGTGCGCCGCTGTCCGGGCAGGGGTGGTGCCCGTAAGACAGAGGATCGTGCAGGTGTACCACGGAGGGCTGTCCACGACGAGTGGCACGGACCACAGATAGAAGGGGCAGAGACGGACATCACACCACGAAAAGGCGCCTGTCGTGATCCGTTCGTTAAACGGTCTTTACTTTCCTTTTAGCGAACGGAAAAGGGGACGAACCCGGAGGGATCAAGGGGTCAGCGTCTCGATGAGGGTCTCCTGGAGACCGCCCAGCCACAGGTACGCCATCACCAGCGGCTTGCGCTCGTCCGAGTCCGGCAGCGCGTACAGCTCGTCGTCGTCCTCGGACACCTCCAGCCGGGTGCCCAGCGCCAGCCGCAGGTCGTTGAGGGCGCCCAGCCAGTGCTGGGACTCCTGAGGACCGAGCGTGAGCACCGCGCCCCGCTCCCCGGGGGTCAGCGAGTCCAGCGCCCGCACCACGGCCAGCCCGTCCTCGCGCTTCCTGGCCCGCAGATCGTTCTCGGTGTAGCGGCGGAACTCCGCGGACGCCGCACGCTCCTCCTTGGCCCGCGCCTCCTCGGCCGCGCCGCCCTCACCGCCCCCACCGCGCTCGCCGGGCCCGGGGCCGTAGGCGTCCGGGAAGAGCCGCGCCAGCACCGGATCGGCGGGCGGCTCGCTGGGCCCCTCGGCGTACGGCGGCCAGGAGACGGCCTCGATACCGGCCAGCTCCTCCTCCACGCTGCCCCCGCCCTCGGGGCGCTGCGGCCGGTCGGCGGGCCCGTCGCCCGGACCGATCAGCTCCAGCAGCTGCGCCATCAGGCTGCGGAGGATCGAGACCTCCACCTCGTCCAGAGCGATCGCCGCGCCGCCGCCCTCGGCCGGCTCGAAGTACCCCGCCATCAGCGGTCCTGGGTGAGCGTGGCCCACAGTCCGTAGCTGTGCATGGCCTGCACGTCGCGCTCCATCTCCTCGCGGGTCCCGCTGGAGACGATGGCCCGCCCCTTGTGGTGGACGTCGAGCATCAACTTCTTCGCCTTCTCCTTCGAATAGCCGAAGTACGCCTGGAAAACGTAGGTCACATAGCTCATCAGGTTGACCGGGTCGTTGTGCACGACGGTCACCCAGGGCACGTCCGGCTCGGGAACCTCCACGGGTTCCTCGGTGGTTTCCGGGCGCTCGATCTCCGTCGGGGTGGCGACACTCACACTCCCATGCTGCCACCCGGCACCCCCACCCGCCCAAACAGAGGTTCCGCCTGGTATATCGTCAAGCTGACGAGATCCAGGGTACGCTCGCGGAGACGGACCCGAACACACGAGGTGAGGCAGCAGTGCTGGAATCCCCCGGGGGACAGCCCCCGCACGACTCCCGGCAGGCCCGGCAGGAACACGCCCGGCGCATGGAGACGGGGCTGCCGGTGTCCGTGCCCTCGACCGCGCTCTTCACCGACCAGTACGAGCTCACCATGCTCCAGGCGGCACTGCGCGCCGGGACGGCCGAGCGGCGCTCCGTCTTCGAGGTCTTCACCCGGCGGCTGCCCGAGGGCCGGCGCTACGGCGTCGTGGCCGGCACTGGCCGGGTGCTCGACGCCGTGGAGAACTTCCGCTTCGACGACCAACTGCTCGACTTCCTGCGCGAGACCCGTGTGGTGGACGAGCCGACGCTGAAGTGGCTGGCCGGCTACCGCTTCCGGGGCGACCTCCTCGGCTACCCCGAGGGCGAGGTCTACTTCCCCGGCTCCCCGCTGCTGCGGGTCGAGGGCACCTTCGCCGAGTGCGTCCTGCTGGAGACGGTGATCCTCTCCATCCTCAACCACGACTCCGCCGTGGCCGCCGCGGCCTCCCGGATGGCGGTGGCCGCCGGCGGGCGCCCGCTGATCGAGATGGGCGCCCGGCGCACCCACGAGCTGGGCGCCGTCGCCGCCTCCCGCGCCGCGTACGTGGGCGGCTTCGACACCACCTCCGACCTGGCCGCCGGGTTCCGCTACGGCATCCCCACCGTCGGCACCAGCGCCCACGCCTTCACCCTGCTGCACGACACCGAGCGCGACGCCTTCCGCGCCCAGGTGGACTCCCTCGGCAGCGGGACGACCCTGCTGGTGGACACCTACGACGTCGCCGAGGCCGTCCGCACCGCCGTCGAGGTGGCCGGCCCGGAACTGGGCGCCGTCCGCATCGACTCCGGCGACCTGCTGCTGGTCGCGCACCGGGTGCGCCAGCAACTGGACGAGCTGGGCGCCACCGGGACGAAGATCGTGGTCACCAGCGACCTGGACGAGTACGCCATCGCCTCGCTGGCCGCCGCCCCCGTGGACGCGTACGGCGTCGGCACCCAGCTGGTGACCGGCAGCGGCCACCCCACCGCCTCCATGGTCTACAAGCTGGTCGCCCGCGCCGACTCCGACGCCCCCGACGCCCCGCTGCGGCCCGTGGCCAAGCGCTCCCTGGGCGGCAAGACCTCCATCGGCGGCGCGAAGTGGGCCGCCCGGCCGCTGGACGCCGAGGGCGTCGCCGAGGCCGAGGTGGTGGGCAGCGGGCCGGTGCCCGGGGAACTGGCCGGCCACCTCCTCCAGGTCAAGCTCGTCGACCAGGGCACCGTCGTCGGCCGGGAACCCCTCGAAGCGGCCCGCGAACGGCACCGGGCCGCCCTCTCCCGGCTCCCCATGTCCGCCATGCAGCTCTCCCGCGGGGAACCCGTGCTGCCGGTGGAACACCGCTGAGGACCGCGGGGACGAACGACCCGCACGGGGCCGGGGCGGCTCCCCACCGGGCCTCCGCCGTGCCCCGCCCGGGCGGTGCGGCCACGGGGTGCCCACGCACTGCCGCCCGGCCCCGTCAGTGTCTAGTCTCGGAACTGACGGGCAGCGGCATCGCGAAGCCCCACCGAACGCCCGGGAGTGCCCAGTGACCACCCTCGACCGCCACCCTCGGCCCGTTACCCCTCCACCTCACCCACCAGCCGAAAGGTGTGCACCATGCACCGGGCACTGATCGTCGTTGACGTGCAGAACGACTTCTGCGAAGGCGGCAGCCTCGCCGTCACGGGCGGCGCCGACGTCGCGGCCGCCATCACCGACCTGGTCGGGGACGCCTCCGCCGGCTACCGCCACGTGGTCGCCACCCGGGACACGCACATCGACCCGGGCGACCACTTCTCCGACACCCCCGACTTCGTCCGCTCCTGGCCGCCCCACTGCGTCGCCGGCACCGAAGGCGTGGGCTTCCACCCCAACTTCAGCCCCGCCGTCGCCTCCGGCTCCATCGAAGCCGTCTTCGACAAGGGCGCGCACACCGCCGCCTACAGCGGCTTCGAAGGGGTCGACGAGAACGGCGTCCACCTGGCCGACTGGCTCCGCGAGCGGAACGTCACCGAGGTGGACGTCGTCGGCATCGCCACCGACCACTGCGTACGCGAGACGGCGCTGGACGCCGCCCGCGAGGGCTTCCGCACCCATGTGCTGCTCGATCTGACGGCCGGCGTCGCCGAAGAGACCGTCCAGCGCGCCCTGGACGAACTGCGCGACGCCGGGGTCGAACTCACCGGCAAACCGGTGGTCGCCCCCGCGTGACCCCCACCCGGCCCCGCTCCCGGGGACCGAGTCGGCTTCCTGGGGCCGGGTCCGCTTCTCAGGGGGCCGGGTCCGCTTCTCAGGGGGTGGGTCGGCTTCCTGGGGCGGCGCCCTGAAGCAGAGGCGCCCCACCCGGCACCCCGGGCCGGAGCACGTGGGAGCGTGCCCTTGTCGACAACCCGGCCACCGGCGACGGCTCGCCGCACGCCGGGGCCCGGCCGCACGCCCGGGACGGCTCGCCGGGGCCGGGTCGCCTTCGGGCGGTACCGGGCCGTCCCCGGAAGCTCCCGGGTCTGAGGCCCCGGGAGTCCCCCGGAGGGGGAGCCGCCTCGGTGGCCTCGGTGCCCTGCCGCCAGCGCCCGGTGTCCTCGCGGGGCCCCGGCGTGGGGCTTGCCGCCGTGCACGGCGACG
>NZ_VJOK01000001.1:2690262-2693671 GCF_013302895.1 Streptomyces albus subsp. chlorinus
GGGCCCCGGCGTGGGGCTTGCCGCCGTCACGGCGACGCGGAGACGGCGCCCCGGCGAGGCGGGCGGCCGGAGGCCAGGACGCCCGGGCCGGAGTAGCCTGGAGGCCCAGGCCGAGGTAGCCCGGGCGCCGGACCGGAGTGGCTCGGAAGCAGACCGGGTGCCCCGGCGCAAACCGGGTGGCCCGGCGGTCAGACCGGGTGGCCCAGGGGTCAGGCCGAGTGGTACGGCGATCACACCGGGTGGCCCGCCCGGCGGTCAGGCCGGGGTGGCACGGGGGTCACACCGGGTGGCCCGGGGGTCAGGCCGGGGTGGCTCGGAGGAGGGCGGCGATGGGGCGCCAGGAGTGGTGGGCGTCGTCGGGGACGGCCCGCCAGACCAGGCCCTCCGGGTGGTGCAGCACCGCCGTGACCTCGTCCGCGGTCGGCGGCTCCGCGTTGCCCCGCAGGTAGACGGCCCGCAGGCCGAGATTGCGCAGGCGGGTCAGGGCACGGGCCCGGTTGCCCGCGTGCACCAGCACCCGGACCCGTTGCTCCTCCCCGGGTCTGCGTGGGGTCGCCTCACGCACCGTGTGCGGTTCGTCGGCCCACGCCGACCAGCGGCGCGGGCCCGGCAGCAGCGCGGAGCGCCGGGCGGCGGTGGGGCCGCCGCCCGTGCTCCGGGCGGCGGGAGCGGCGGCACCGGCCGCCGCGCTGTGCGGCTCGCGTGGCACCGGAAGTGTCAGCGCGACGATCACGCTGCCGTCCGGCAGCCTGACGAATCCGCCTCCAGTCATGATCACCATCTCCCCCGTGAGACTCGTTTCGGGTTGGTCCTTCGGGGGTCGCCGGGAGGTGACCCCACGACGCATCTAAACGCGATCGAGCGCCGACCGCCAGGGGGTAACGGATGATCATGTTTTGACCTGCAACGATGCAAACAAATTCATTCCTGGGTTGCATGGTCGTCGATCACCAGTTCCTGAGATCTACGTTGTGGATCTTCACAAACTCTTCACGCAGGGTAGTCACCCAGTCAAAGTACCCCTTTTGCCCCCTCTTGAACGTTTCACCCCCGGTGATTGAACGCACGACGATCTTCGGGCTGCCATTGGTCGGACCACTGACGCCACCCCGCACCTCCCCACTCCCGCACGGAAGCGGAACACCCGAGCCCCCGTCAGATAGCGGCTGCGAACACCGGTGCGGGAAACGGCCGATGGGCGGCCGACCGGACAGCAAACGGGCGGTCGCAGCCGACGCGCGGCGCGTGCGCCACCCCGCGCCGCAGCCGTCCCCGCGCCCCGCGCGCGGGCCGCAAAAGCCGCACCGCGTCCGCCAGTTGGGACGGCCATGAGGAAGTGCGTCCGTGCGCCCCCCGTGCAACCAAGGCGTGGGTGAGGTCACGCTTGCGGCGCATTCCACCAGGGCATCCCGGACCGTAGAGTCGTTCGATGGCGCCCCGTTTGTCCCGAGGCAACCAGTAGCGCGCAACGACCCGTTCACGTCCAGACCGTGCCCACTCCCCCCGAGGACGGATCCGCCATGCCGCGTCCGAACGCCGCCCAACTCGCCTACGGCTCGGCCACCGTCGTCTGCTCCACCCTCGCCATGCTGCTGCTCTCCCAGGCCCGTTCAGGCGCCTGGATCGCCGTGATCGCGGTCGCGGCGCTCGCACTTGGCCTGCTGGTGGCGCTGGCCGTCCCCCCGGTCCACGCGACGCTCAGGCAGCGCGGGGCCGTCGGACGGGTGACGGCACCCTCCGCCGCGCTGCCCGACCCGGTCGCGGCACAGCGCCCGGCGGCCTCCGCGTCCGCGTCCGCGACACCCGCGGGCATGGGAGCCCGCCGCTGACGGCCCGCCCCCAACTCCCCGCCCCCCAAGGTCAGTCCGCCGCGACCACCACCGTGCGGACCGTCTTGTCGTGCAGACACTGCTGGTAGGGCTTGTCCCACGTGCAGAAGAGCACGTTCACCAGCCAGAACAGCGAGCCGATGCAGGGCACCAGCGGCGGGATCTGGTAGACGGCCGCCCGCAGCCAGCCCGCCGAACCCGCCGGAACGGCGCCGTTCTGCAGCATGGCGACCCGGATGTGCATCAGCTTCTTGCCGACCGTCTGTCCGGACGAGGTCAGCATCAGCCCCTCGTACACGAGGTAGACGACGGTGTACGCCAACTGGGGCCAGTAGGTGTACCCGTCGTACCCGTTGTCGTAGGAGTAACCGCCCTCCACGAGCGCGGTGATGATGCCGATCGGGATACCGATGAGCAGCGCGTCGATGATGCGCGCCAGCAGCCGCTTGCCGCGCGAGGCCAGCGGGGGCATTCCCGCCAGCGGGTCGGTCGCGCCCGCCGCGCCGCCGTACGGGTTGTCGTACGGACTCCCGCCTCCGCCCTGGCCCTCCGTGCCGTAGCCGCTCCCGCCGTAGCCGCCCCCACCGGGAGGCGGAGGCGGGTTGCCGTACGGCGAGCCGTGACCGGGCGGGGGCGGGGGCCCGGACGGCTCCTGGCCGGACGGCCCCTGGGAGTGGGGCGGGGGCCCACCGGGCTGCTGCGGCTTCCGGAACGGGTCGTTCTCCGGCTGTTCCGTGCTCATGGCCCGAGTGCACAGCCCCGCGGGGCCCGCCGCATCCGGGGCGGGGCGTTCGGGGGACCCGGCACCGCGGGCCCGTCCGGCACGGTGCCGTGCCTGACGGGTGGGCGGGCGGGAACCGGCCCGTGCCGTGGCGTGGTGCCGGTCCCGTCCCCGCCGGTCCCTGCCCTGCCGTGCCGTGCCGGTCCCGTTCGTGAGGCTCCGTATCCGGCCGTGCCCGGTCACGTTCGTAAGAGTCCGTATCCGGCCGTGCCGGTCACGTCCGTAAGAGTCCGCACTCTTGCCGTGCCTGTCCCTTCCCTGCCGTGCCGTGCCGTGCCGTGCCGTGCCGCTACAGCCTGATGCGGCTGTCGCCCGTGCCGCCCTTGGCGACGAACGTCCCGGCCACCTTGTCGTGCAAGCACTGGCGCCAGGGCCGGTCGAACAGACACCACGCGACGTTGACCAGCCCGACCACGAGCACCCCGAGCACGCCGTGGACCAGCCAGCGCAGGCAGGACTTGCCGAAGCCCGGCCTGTCGTGTCCCTCGATGTTGGCCACCGAGAGCCCGAACAGCTTCTTGCCGAGCGTCCGCCCCCAGCGGGCCGTCGGCAGCACCTCGTACAGCAGGCCGAAGGCGAGCAGCACGCCGAGGACCACCGCGAGATAGACGCCCGTGGTGCCGTCGATGAGCCACACCCGCTGGGTGACGCCCGCCTGTTCGACGGCATCCACCTTGGCCTCGATGTGGTCGACCGCCTTGCCCACGAACGGGAACGCGGCACCCGCGCCCACCGCCAGGGTGAGGACCAGATCGACGAGCCGCGCGCCGAAGCGCCTGCCCAGCGCCGCCGGCCGCGC
>NZ_VJOK01000001.1:2694750-2716815 GCF_013302895.1 Streptomyces albus subsp. chlorinus
GGGCCGTCCTGCTGGGCGGTGGCCGGCGGTGTGGGAGCGGTGGCGGGCGAGGACGCCACCGGCGGCGGCGCGGGCATGGGTTCGCCCTCGCGCGGCTCCGGCCGGCTGGTGCCGGGCACCCAGGACGAACCGTTCCAGTAGCGGATGTACCCGGGGATGGACGGATCCGGATAGTACCCCGCACGGGGTACCTCACCATGAGTACCGGAGGGCCCCACTGCCTCCAACTCCCCTCACGTACGAGACTCGTGACCTGTGCCTGGCGGCGCCGCCCAGCGGGCCGCCACGGGCGGCGCGGCGGGAACCTCCGCCTGTTCAAGGAGGACAGTAACGAAGAAGACCGCGCGGCGAGGAAGCAGACGGGTCCGAAGCCCGCCTTCGGGCGACGCGCGGACGCGGTGTGGACCCGCTCTCCTCAAGGCGCCGGGCCGGCCGGACGCCCGGTGGAAAAAATTTCCGCGAACCCGTGTAAGCAACCGCGCGCCGCGCCCTCTTCCGTGTGCGGGCCTCTCGCAGCGGCCCGCCCAGCGACAGAGGAAAGGGCGCAGGGTATGCACACCGTCGTCGAACGCGAGTTGGAAATGAGGCTCGTCCTCGCGCCGGAGCGCAGCGTGGCCGTGCCGGCGCGGCTGAGTTACCGCACCAACGACCCGTATGCCGTCCATGTGGTCTTCCACATCCACTCCGAGACCCCCGTCCACTGGACGTTCGCCCGCGAGCTGCTGCTGGAGGGGGTGGACCAGCCCAGTGGTGACGGCGATGTGCGGGTGTGGCCGACGCGCGTGGGAGAGCGGGAGGTGGTGTGCCTGGCCCTCAGTTCGCCGCACGGGGACGCGCTGCTGGAGGCCCCCTCCCCGGTGCTGGCGGCCTGGCTGGACAGGACGCTGCGCGTGGTGCCGTCCGGCAGTGAGCAGGACTCCTTGGGCCTGGACGAGCAGTTGAGCGAGCTGCTGCGTCCCTGACCGGGACCCGCGCCGCTGTGCTTCCCCGTGCCCGGCGCCTTCCGGGCGCGGGCAGGCCCGTGCGGCCCTCCTCACTCGGACGGGAGGGCCGCACGGGACCGCACGGCGTCCCGTACGGGCACCACCTCCCGTACGGGACCGCCCGCTGCGCAACAGCCCGCTGCGGGACCACCCGTACGGGGAGGCGCGGTTGCGCTTCCGGCCACCCGTCCGGGGTGCTCGTGGGCGTTCGGCGCGGGCCCCGCGGGGTTCTACCGGAAGGGGCCGGGGCCCTTGATGTAGCGCACCAGCGGATACGTCTCCAGCTCGCGCACGTCCGGCAGCCGGGCGAGGGGGCCGGTCAGGTACGCGTACAGCGCCGCCATGTCCTTGCACACGACCGTCAGGAAGAGGTTCGTGGGCCCCGTGGTGGCGCAGGCGAAGGCCACTTCCGGATGCGTGGCCACCGCCTGCCCGACGGCGTGCAGCCGCGCGGGCGGCACGGACGCCAGCACGGCGGCCCGCACCCCCATGTCGAAGACGCGCGGCGCGTACTCGACGTCGAAGTAGAGCGTGCCGTTCGCCCGCAGCTCGGCCATCCGCCGCCGCACCGTGGAGGGGGACCAGCCCGTCGCGGCGGCGAGTTCGGGCACGGGGGCGCGGCCGTCGTGCGCGAGCCGGGTGAGCAGCTTGTGGTCGTCGGCGGTCAGCCGGACCGGTTCGTCCGGCGGCCTGGGCGGGGGCGGGGAGAGCCGCGCCACCTGCTGCGGGGAGAGCATGCCGGACTTGAGGATGAGCCCCTCGGCGCCGCCGAAGAACTGGTGCAGCTGGCAGTAGGCACGTACCGAGAGGACCCGGGGGGTGCGCGGCAGCTCACGCAGCAGCAGCGCCTCACCGCCGCCCTCCCGCGCCCAGTCGCCGGCGGCGCGGGCGACCACGCTGATCTCCGTGCCCCCCGCCATCAGCCCCACCCACGAGGTTTCCGTGCGCCGCGCGAGCGCCTCCGCGAGCGGCACGGCCGCGTCGGTCGTCGTCAAGACGCGGATGAGCCAGACGGTCTCCCCCAGCACGGTGGGTTCGGTCAGGCCGAGAACCCGCATGCTCCCGCTGCCGCGCAGCTTGGCCCAGCGCCGGGCGATCGTCTGGTCGGAGACGCCCAGGACCTCCGCGATACGGGAGAACGCGGCCCGCCCGTCGAGCTGGAGGGCGTGTCCGAGCTGCCGGTCGAGGTCGTCCAGGGGCGGCGGGGAGGAGGCTCTGCCGTCGGCGGTGTCGGATCGCACCGCACCAACGGTAATGGACGTCGGATCACGTCACCCTGTCGTCCAGGAACGGGGGCGGCGGCCCGCATGCCGGGGGCCGCCGCCAGGCACCGGGGCCGCCGTCGAAGTGCCGGGTCTTTCCAAGTGCCGGGGCTCAGAAGACCTTGCCCGGGTTGAGGATGCCGTGCGGGTCGAAGGCGCGCTTGATGCCCCGGTGCAGTTCCAGGCTGACCGGGCCCAGCTCCTCGGCCAGCCAGCTCTTCTTCAGCGTTCCCACCCCGTGCTCGCCGGTGATGGTGCCGCCCAGTCGCAGGCCCAGTTCCATGATCTCGTCGAAGGAGGCGCGGGCCCGGCGGGCCTCGTCCTCGTCGGCGGCGTCGAAGCAGACCGTGGGGTGGGTGTTGCCGTCCCCCGCGTGGGCGCAGACGCCGATGGTCAGCCCGTGCCGTTCGGCGATCTCGGCGGTCCCCTTCAGCAGTGCCGCGAGCCGGCCGCGCGGCACGCAGACGTCGTCGATCATCGAGGTGCCCTTGACCGCGTCGAGGGCGGTCAGCGCCGCGCGCCGGGCCTTGAGGAGGAGTTCGGACTCGGCGGGGTCCTCGGCGGGCACCACCTCGGTGGCGCCCGCGGCCGTGCACAGCTCGCCCACGGCGTGCAACCGCGGTGCCGGGTCCGGCGTGTCGAACGCGGCCAGCAGCAGGGCCTCGGTGGTCTCGGGCAGGCCCATCTTCGTCATGTCGTTGACGGCCCGGAGCGTGGTGCGGTCCATCAGCTCCAGCAGGGAGGGTGTGTGCCCCGCCTCCATGATCCGGCACACCGCCTCGCAGGCCGCGTCCGTGGAGGGGAACTCGGCGGCGAGCGCCAGCTGCTGGGGCGGCTCAGCCCGGAGCGCCAGGGTGGCGCCCACGACGATGCCGAGGCTGCCCTCGGAGCCGACGATCAGCCGCGTCAGGTCGTACCCGGCGACCCCCTTGGCGGTGCGGCGGCCGGTCGACAGCAGCCGTCCGTCGGCGAGGACGACGTCGAGGCCGAGCACGTACTCGGCGGTCACGCCGTACTTCACGCAGCACAGCCCGCCGGAGCCGGTGCCGATGTTGCCCCCGATGGTGCACATCTCCCAACTGGAGGGGTCGGGCGGGTAGAAGAGGCCGTGTTCGGCCACGGCGCGGGAGAGCGTGGCGTTGACGACGCCCGGCTCCACGACGGCGATCCTCTCGACCGGGTCGATCTCCAGGATGCGGTCCATCCGCAGGAGGGAGAGCAGGACGCAGCCCTCGACGGCGTTCGCCGCCCCCGACAGCCCGGTGCGGGCGCCCTGCGGGACCACGGGGACGCGCAACGCGTCGGCCGTGCGCATGACGTGCCGCACCTGCTCGACGGTGCGCGGCACGGCCACGGCCGCGGGGGTGCCGGCCGGGCAGAAGCCGGCCATGTCGTGCGCGTACGACGCGAGGACGTCGGGGTCGGTCAGCACGGCCTCCGCGGGCAGCCCCGCTGACAGCCGTTCGATCAGCTCGCTCATGGGGCCAGCGTCGCAGCGCGCCGCCCTCCCGGGAAGCCCCGGTGAGTGCCCTCCGCCCCCGGCCGGGCCTGCCTGCGCGAGTGCCCCGCGCCCCCTCGGACCCTGCGGAGACCGGAGACCGCCCCCGGCAGGACGTCCCGTCAGTCCGTGCCCGGCAGGGCGTTCGCCAGGAGGACCTCCGCCGCCGCCCGCGCGTGGCGCGGGTAGTCCGCGTCGCCCAGCACCATGGCGCGGCTGGCGGCCCCGTCCGCGAGGGTGACGAGCTGTTCGGCGAGCGCGGCCGGCTCGCGGCAGCCCAGTTCCGTCACCAGTGCGGTCACCAGCCGCACCATCAGCAGTTTCTGTTCGCGGGCGTAGGAGTGGACGGCGCTGTCGGGGTCGGGGAACTCCGCGGCGGCGTCGATGAACGGGCATCCGCGCACGGGGGCCGTGTCCGCCGGGGGCAGGGCGAACAGGGCGAGGATCCGCTCTCTGGCCGGGATGTCCTCGCGCGTCAGCACGCTTTCGAGGGTATGGCCCGTCGAGGCGAGGTCCTGGAGGTGGGCGACGACCAGGTCGCTCTTGGTCCGGAAGTGCGCGTAGAGGGTGCGTTTGGAGACCGGAGCGCGTTCCGCGACCTGTTCCATGCCGGTCGCGTTGATGCCCTGGGTCGCGAACAGGTGGGCGGCGGCGGCCAGGATGCGCTCGCGCCCGCCGCGCCCCTGCCGCCGGGGGGCCGTCGTCACCGTACTCATGGGGGAAGTATACGTCCGCGTTTACTTCTCGGGGGGCGGTTGGTTACAGTGACTCCCAGGTAAACGCCAACGTTTACTTGAGCGACCACCCCTGAGGAGGGTTCCATGAGCGGGCTTGTCACCGAGCTGAGCGACTACGCCGAGAAGCTGATACGCGGCCGCCACGCGACCCGCGCGTTCCGGCCCGAGGCCGTGCCCGAGGACACCATGCGCGCGGTCTTCTCCCTGGCCGGCGCCGCGCCGTCCAACTCCAACGCACAGCCCTGGCGGGTGGAGGTGGCCAGCGGCGCGCGCCGCGACCGCCTGGCCGGCGCCCTGCGGGCGGCCCACGCCGACGAGCGCACCTCGGTCGACTTCCCCTATTCCGAGGACATGTACACCCCCGTCCACCAGGAGCGGCGGGCCGCGTTCGGCGCCGGCCTGTACGGGGCGCTGGGCATCGGCCCCGACGACCACGCGGCCCGCGCCGCCTACGACGCGGAGAGCCTGGGCTTCTACGGGGCGCCGCACGCCGCGTTCCTGTTCGTCACCGGCGACGGCGGTCCGCGCCTGGCCGCCGACGTCGGCGCCTACATGCAGACGCTCCTGCTGGCCATGGCCGCGTACGGCGTGGACAGCTGCCCGCAGGGCCTGCTCAGCTTCTACGCCGACACCGTCCGCGACGAACTCGGTGTCACCGAGGGGAAGTTGCTCGTAGGCATCTCCTTCGGCTACGCCGACGAGAGCGCGCCGGTCAACCACGTCACCACCGAGCGCGCCGCCCTGGAGGCGACCACCGCCTTCCACGTCCGGTGACACGGGCCGGGCCCGGCCGGTGGTGTCCGGTGACGGGACCGGCCGGACCACCACCGGCGGCTCCACGGGCGCCGGGCGCGGGGCCCTACAGGTTGCCGCGCCGCTCCTGCTCCCGCTCGATGGCCTCGAAGAGGGCCTTGAAGTTGCCCTTGCCGAAGCCCATGGACCCGTGCCGCTCGATCATCTCGAAGAAGACGGTCGGCCGGTCCTGGACCGGCTTGGTGAAGATCTGGAGCAGGTACCCGTCCTCGTCCCGGTCGACGAGGATCTTCAGCTCGCGCAGGGTCTCCACCGGCACCCGGGTCTCCCCGGCCCACTCCCCCAGGGTGTCGTAGTAGGCGTCGGGGGTGTCCAGGAACTGGACCCCCGCGGCGCGCATCGCCCGCACCGAGGAGACGATGTCGTTGGTGGCCAGCGCGATGTGCTGGACGCCGGCGCCGCCGTAGAACTCCAGGTACTCGTCGATCTGGGACTTCTTCCTGGCGACGGCCGGCTCGTTGATGGGGAACTTCACCTTGCGCGAGCCGTCGGCGACGACCTTCGACATGAGCGCGGAGTACTCGGTGGCGATGTCGTCGCCGACGAACTCCTTCATGTTCGTGAAGCCCATGACCTTGTTGTAGAACGCGACCCACTCGTTCATCCGGCCCAGCTCGACGTTGCCGACGCAGTGGTCGATGGCCTGGAAGACCCTCTTTTCGGGCGGCGCGACCATCGGGTCCATGGGGACGAACCCGGGCAGGTAGGGCCCGTCGTAGCCGGTGCGCTCGACGAGGGTGTGGCGGGTCTCGCCGTAGGTGGCGATCGCGGCCCGGACGACGGTGCCGTGCTCGTCCTTGGTCTCGTACGGCTCGTCGATCCCGCGGGCGCCGTGCTCGACGGCGTACGCGTAGGCGGCGCGCGCGTCCGGGACCTCGATGGCCAGGTCGATGACGCCGTCACCGTGGGCGGCGACGTGGTCGGCGAGGAAGCGGCCCCAGTCGGTGGTGGGGCGGATGACGGAGGTGAACACGAACCGGGCGGAGCCCGACTCGAGGACGTAACTGGCCGTCTCCCGGCTGCCGTTCTCCGGGCCGGAGTAGGCGACGGTCCGCATGCCGAAGGCCGTGGAGTAGTAGTGGGCCGCCTGCTTGGCGTTGCCGACGGCGAAGACGACGGCGTCCATCCCCTTGACCGGGAAGGGGTCGGCCTGCCGGGCGGTGCGCGGGGCTGTGGCGTGGGGTTTTCCCGGTGCGGTAGTCATGCCGGAAGGGTCTCGCCGCCCCACAAGGTGCGCAATAGTTTGCGTTTTTCCTGGGCATTCTGTACAGCGAGACCAGGGCTCGGCCGGACGATGTGCGCAATCTGTGCACCCTACGCTCCGTGCCGGGCCGTTCCCGCGAGGTGGAGGACCCCATGGGCATCGACCGGCTGGACGCGCGGCTGCTGGAGCTGCTCGCCGAGGAGCCCCGGATCGGGGTGCTGGAGCTGTCCCGGCGGCTCGGGGTGGCACGCGGCACGGCCCAGGCGCGGCTGGACCGGCTCTCCTCACGCGGCGTCATCCGCGGCTTCGGCCCCGAGGTGGACCCGGCGGCGCTCGGCTATCCCGTCACCGCGTTCGCGACGCTGGAGATCCGACAGGGCCAGGGCACCCAGGTGCGCGCCCACCTGGCGACGGTCCCGGAGGTGCTGGAGCTGCACACGACGACGGGCAGCGGCGACATGCTGTGCCGCCTCGTCGCCCGCTCGAACGCCGACCTCCAGCGCGTGATCGACCGGGTCGTGGGCATCGAGGGCATCGTCCGCGCCTCGACGGCCATCGTCATGGAGAACCCGGTACGGCTGCGTATCGTGCCCCTGGTGCGGCAGGCCGCCGAGGACGGCGAGCACCGCCGGTGAGCCCGGCGTCCCGCTGCCGGCGCGCTGCTCAGCAGTGCGGGACGTCGCCGTCCGTGCGGATCTCCCCCAGCGCGTCCAGCGCGCCCTTCAGCGTGCTGACGGGCACCAGCCGCAGCCCGGAGGGCAGTTGCGCGCGGGCCTCGCCGCACTGGGACCTCGGCACGAGGAAGTAGGTGGCGCCGTCCCGCCGGGCGGCCTGCGTCTTGAGCGGCACACCGCCGACGGCGCCGACCTTCCCCGAGGCGTCGATGGTGCCCGTCCCGGCGACGGTGTGGCCGCCGGTGAGCCCGCCCGCGCCGGTGCCGTTCCCGTCCAGCTTGTCGATGATGCCCAGGGTGAAGAAGAGCCCGGCGCTGGGGCCGCCCACGTCGCCGAGCCGCAGCTTGACGTGGACATCGTCCGGGGACCTGTGGAGGTGGCGCAGCGCCGCGGTGACGGCCTTGTCCTGCGACTCCTTCATCTCCTGGGAGATGTGCCGTTCGGCGTCCTCGGTGTCGCCGCCGCCGGGGTAGACGGCCTCCCGGGGCATGACGGCCCGGTCGTCGCGGAACCAGGCGCGCGCCACGTCCGGCAGCCGCACCGTGGCCTCGGGCTGGGTGGCGGCGATGGTGACCGACAGCAGCCGGCCCTTGTCCCCGCCCCGCTCGGACACGCCCTCGACGGAGATCACGGGTTTGCCGCCGTGCTTGCCCAGGACGTTGGCGGTCTCGCCGGGCTGCGCGAGCGAGTACGGCAGCGGGGCGCACAGCGCCACCACGAACAGCAGGACGACGGGCAGCGCGCACAGGGCGAGCGTGCGGCCGCGCGTCAGGCGCGGACGCGGCCCGCCGGTGGCCGGGGCGGGGGTGCTGCGGGTTTCGGACACCCCCGCAATCTACCGACTGCCCGCACGGCCGAACGAATCCCCGTACGGGCCCCGGGCCACCACCGGCTCACCACCGGCTCACCGCAGCGCGTCGGCGACCTGGTTGGCGGCGCGGACCACCCGGTGGCCGACGTGTTCGGGCACCGTCTCCGCGAGCATCACCACACCCACGCTGCCCTCGATCCCGCTCACCCCCAGCACCGGCGCCGCGGCCCCGCTCGCGCCCGCCTCCAGTTCGCCGTGCGTGAGCACGTAGCCGGGGCCGCGCTCCTCGTCGGGCAGCCGGCCGGCGAGTATGGCGCGGCCCGCTGCCCCCCGGTCGAGCGGGTGGCGGAACCCCGTACGGTAGGCGACGTGGTAGTCCGTCCAGCTCGGTTCGACCACCGCGACGGCCAGCGCCTCGGTGCCGTCCACCAGGGTGAGGTGCGCGGTGGCGCCGATGTCCTCGGCCAGCGAGCGGAGCGCGGGCAGCGCGGCCTCCCGCACCAGGGGGTGGACCTGCCGCCCCAGGCGCAGCACGCCGAGCCCGACCCGGGCCCGGCCGCCCAGGTCGCGGCGGACCAGGGCGTGCTGCTCCAGGGTGGCCAGCAGGCGGTAGACCACGGTGCGGTTGACGCCGAGCTTGTTGGACAGCTCGGTGACGGTGAGGCCGTGATCGGTGTCGGCCAGTAATGTCAGGACGCGCAGTCCCCGGTCGAGCGTCTGAGAGGTCTCCGCGGTCACGACGCCCCCCTCCCTCGGGTGAGTGACGGCAGCCGCGGACGCGGGCACCGGCCACCCGTGGCGGGATCGCCACGGGTCGTGTGTGCGGGAAACTTAGCGAGCAGCACCGCTGACCGGAAGAGTCTGTCCAGAATCCGGGCGGAGGCTGACCGTGTTCGCCGCAAACATCCCGAAACCGCCGCGGCCCCGCCCGAGGCGCCCCGAAGGATGCCCGGCCGGGGCCCGCCGGCGGCCCGAGTGCGGTCCGTACGGGGCTACTTCATCCGCGTGGCCCACTCACGGACCTTGGCGATCCGGGCCTCGATCTGGCCCGCCGTCGCCTCCGCCGCGGGCGGCCCGCCGCACACCCGGCGCAGCTCGTTGTGGATCACCCCGTGCGGCTTGCCGCTCTGGTGCACATAGGCGCCGACCAGGGTGTTGAGCTGCTTGCGCTTCTCCAGCAGCTCCTTGTGCGTGACGACGGGACGCTTCTCGGCGGGCACCTCCAGCAGGTCCGCCTCGCTGTCCGGTTTCTTCCGGCTGTGCGCGATCTGCCGCGCCTGCCGCTTCTGGAGCAGCAGTTGCACCTGGTCGGGCTCCAGCAGTCCCGGAATGCCCAGGTAGTCCTGCTCCTCCTCGCTGCCCGGGTGGGCCTGCATGCCGAACTCGGCGCCGTCGTACATCACCCGGTCGAAGACGGCGTCCGACTCCAGCGCCTCGAAGGACAGTTGGTCCTGCTCGCCGGTTTCCTCGTCCTTCTCCCGCTCCGCCTCCTTGAGCAGGCCGGCCTCTTCCGCGTACGGGTCCTCGTCGCCGTCCCTCTTCGGCTTGTCGAGGACGTGGTCGCGCTCGACCTCCATCTCGTTGGCGAAGGTCAGCAGCGTGGGGATGGTGGGCAGGAAGACGGAGGCGGTCTCGCCGCGCCGCCGCGAGCGGACGAAGCGGCCGACGGCCTGGGCGAAGAACAGCGGCGTCGAGACGGTCGTCGCGTACACGCCGACCGCCAGCCGCGGCACGTCCACGCCCTCCGAGACCATGCGGACGGCGACCATCCAGCGGTCGTCGGGGTTCTCGGAGAGGCGGAAGTCCTCGATGCGCTGCGAGGCGCCCGCGTCGTCGGACAGCACCACGGTGGGCCTGGTACCGGAGATCTCGCGGATCAGCTTGGCGTAGGCGCGGGCCTGCTCCTGGTCGGAGGCGATGACGAGGCCGCCCGCGTCCGGCACCGACTTGCGCACCTCGCTCAGCCGGTGGTCGGCGGCCCGCAGCACGGCGGGCATCCACTCCCCGCGCGGGTCCAGCGCGGTGCGCCACGCCTGGGAGATCGCGTCCTTGGTCATCGGCTCGCCGAGCCGCGCCTCGATCTCGTCCCCGGCCTTGGTGCGCCAGCGCATGTTGCCGCTGTAGGAGAGGAAGATGACGGGCCGCACGACGCCGTTGGCGAGCGCGTCCCCGTAGCCGTAGGTGTAGTCGGCCACCGACCGCCGCACCCCGTCGGCGTCCTCCGCGTACTCCACGAACGGGATCGGGTTGGTGTCCGACCGGAAGGGCGTGCCGGTCAGCGCGAGGCGCCGGGTGGCGGGCTCGAACGCCTCCAGGCACGCCTCGCCCCAGGAGCGGCTGTCACCGGCGTGGTGGATCTCGTCCAGGATGACGAGCGTCTTGCGCTGCTCGACGCGGTTGCGGTGCAGCATGGGACGCACGCCCACGCCCGCGTAGGTGAGGGCGACGCCGTGGTACTCCTTGCTCAGCGGCCCGGCGCTGTACTCCGGGTCCAGCTTGATGCCCACGCGCGCCGCGGCCTCGGCCCACTGCTTCTTCAGGTGCTCGGTGGGCGCCACGACGGTGACCTGCTGCACCACGTGGTGGTGCAGCAGCCACGAGGCGAGCGTGAGGGCGAAGGTCGTCTTTCCCGCACCCGGCGTCGCCACCGCGAGGAAGTCGCGGGGCTGCTTGGCCAGGTACGCGTCCATCGCCGCCTGCTGCCAGGCCCGCAGCTTGCTGGCGGTGCCCCAGGGGGCGCGGCCGGGGAAGGCGGGGGACAGATGGTGGTTGCTGCTGGGGGTGGTGGGCGTGGTAGTCACGGTCTCCGGTACGACGAGGACAGGTACGGCGGCCGGTCGGTCACGGCCGTCGCAACCCTACCGGGGGCGCCTCGCGGCCCGCCCGCCCACCGGTGCCCGCCGGCCACCGGAGGGCACCGGTGCCGGCCGGGCACCGCTCCGGTGGCCGCGCCGCCCGTCCACAGGGCGAGCCCGGTGAAGACGGCGGCGCCGACGCGCAGGGCACGGTGAGCGACACCTCGGGCCGGACCCGGGTCCGGGAGCGGCCCTCCAGGAGGGTGGCCGCCACCCGCGCCGGCATGCCGAGGGACGGGACGGGGGAGCCCACCACCGGGCGCCGGGCCCGCCGCCGGCCACGGTGGCCTCGGCGGCGGCGGCCTCGGCGACGGTGACGAGGAGGACCCCGGCGGCCCCAGCGCGAGCCCGGCCCACCGGCGCCGCGCCGCGTACTGGCCGGGCAGCGGTCCGGGCAGGGCGCCGGCGACCAGCGGCCGGACCCGTACGGGCCCGATCCGCGGGCGGGACCGACGCGTCGGCGGCCCGGCCCGCCGGTTCGGCTCCGTGCGGTTCTGTGCGATTTCTGTACCGATTCGGTGCCCGGGCGCAACCCTCACGTCACCTCACGGGTCTCACCGACGAACGACCACCGCTCCGGCCCCGATCCGTCCCCGCAGCACCAATCTCCGCTGGCTGCACCGGGGTTCGGCAGCGACCGACCACAGGAGGACGAGTGCTCCACCGAAACACCACCACCGCAGCCGCCACCGTCGCCCGCGTCATCGGAGTGACGGCGGTGCTGCTGGCCGGATCCGCGGCCACGGCCGCGCAGGCGAGCGCCGCACCGGCCGCGCCGGCCGCCAAGACCCACGCCGCGGCGGCGCCCAAGGCCGACTTCAACGGGGACGGCTACGCGGACACGGTCAGCGGCGCGCCCACCGCCACCGTCGCCGGCAAGGCGAAGGCCGGCTACCTGACCATCTCCTACGGCTCGGCGAAGGGCGCCAGCACCACGCACCGGCAGCTGTTCAGCGCCAACAGCGCGGGCGTCCCGGGCGAGCCCGGCGAAGGGGAGTACTTCGGCCGCGAGACCGCCGCCCGCGACTTCGACGGCGATGGCACCACCGACCTCGCCGTCGCCTCCCACTCGGGTGTGACCATCCTGTGGGGCGCCAAGGACAAGGGGCTGACCACGGGGTCGGCCGTCGCGGACACCGAGAGCGCCCACACCCTCGCCGCCGGCGACTTCAACGGCGACGGCAAGGCCGACCTGGCGGTGAACGGGGTCAGCGGCGATGTCCGCGTCCTGTACGGCGCGTTCGGCAAGGACGGCAAGCCCGCGCAGCGCCAGACGCTCCAGCCCACCGGTGAGGACGGGGCCTCGCTCGACGGGCTGGTCGCCGGCGACATCACCGGCGACGGCATCGACGACCTGGTCACCCGGCACTCGTTCGAGGAGATGGCGCGGGGCAGCAAGTTCTTCAAGGGCTCCAAGGAGGGCCTGCCCGCCGAGCCCACCAAGGGCGTGGACGCCGCCGCCAGCGGTGTGATCGCCGATGTGGACAAGGACGGCTACGGCGACCTGGTGATCCGCACCGTGCCCGGCGGCGTGGTGGAGGACCTGCCCTACGACCACGGCACGGTCAAGGTCCTCTACGGCTCGGCGCAGGGCCCCGACACGGGCAGGACCACCACCCTCACCCAGAACAGCGCCGGGGTGCCCGGCGCCAACGAGGACGGCGACGAGTTCGGCAAGGCGCTGGCCGCCGGTGACGTCAACGGCGACGGCTACGCCGACATCGCCGTCGGGGTGCCCGGCGAGGACATCGGCAGCGGCGCCGCGGGCAAGAACTCCGGTGCCGTCGTCCAGCTGCTGGGCGGCAAGGGCGGGCTGTCCGGCACCGGCGCCAAGAACTGGGACCAGGGCGTCGCGGGTGTGCCCGGTGCCGTCGAGGCCGAGGACCTGTTCGGGTCGGCGGTGGCGCTGGGCGACACCGACAAGGACGGCCGCGACGACCTGGCGATCGGCGCCCCGGGCGAGGACGGCGACGCCTCGGCGACCGACGCGGGCGCGGTGTGGGTGCTGCGCGGCGACGCCGGCGGCACGACGACCGACGGTGTCGTCTCCTACGGCCCCAAGGCCCTCGGCGCGCCCGAGAAGAACGCCGGCCTGGGCAGCAGCTTCGCCCACTGAGGCAACTGAGGCCACTGAGGCCGCGGCGCGGTCCGGACGGGGTGCTTCCGCCCCGTCCGGACCGGGTCCCGCCGCCGGTTCCCCGGTCCTCGTCGAGGCCGGGAACCGGCGGCTTCGTGTCTCAACTGGCCCGGGACGACGGGATGCTGAGGCGGGGTCGTCAAGCGGGTGACGCCCGGGCGACGCGCGTGGAAGTCGTTGTCATGTCCTAACCACGTCGGTACTGTGTGGCGGACTTCAGGCGCCTCAGCTCCCTCCCCCACAACAGGAGCAGCCATGTCCCCGCACACCCATGCCCGCAGGCGCGGCCGCCTGAGTGCCGCCGCGCTGTCCCTCGCCGCCGCGGCGGCGCTCCTCGTCACCGGCGTCGGCCCGTCGGCCACCGCCGAACCCGGCGCCGACGGCCCGGCCCCCTCCATGAACGCCTCCTTCGCCTCCGCCGCCGCGGAGTACGGCGTCCCGCGCGACGTCCTGGCCGCCGTCGGCTACGGCGAGACCCACTTCGACGGCCACCGCGGCGAGCCCAGCCAGGCGGGCGGTTACGGCGTGATGCACCTGGTCAGCAACCCCTCCCGGCACACGCTGGAGCAGGCCGCCGAACTGACCGGCGAGCCCGTCGCCGAGCTGCGCCGCGACACCGACGCCAACATCCACGGCGGCGCGGCCGTGCTGCGCGCCTACGCCGACAAGCTCGGGCTCGACGCCGCGGAGCGCCGGGACGTGGACGAGTGGTACCCGGCGATCGCGCGCTACAGCGGCGCCACGGGCGTGGCCGCACGGTTGTACGCCGACACCGTCTACGAACTGCTGGCCAAGGGCATCAGCGGCACGGCGCCCGACGGTGAGCGCGTCACCGTGGACGGCCGCGAGGTGCACCCGGACAAGGACGCGGCCCCGGCCGCGCCGCCCCGCGCCCAGAGCCCGGACTACCCGGACGCCAAGTGGGTCCCGGCCGACCCCGCCAACTACCGCGAGGGCCGCACCGGGAAGCTCGACACGATCATCATCCATGTGACCCAGGGCTCGTACGCCGGCACCATCAGCTGGTTCCAGAACCCCGACGCCAAGGTCAGCTCCCACTACGTGGTGCGCTCCTCGGACGGCGAGGCCACCCAGATGGTGCGCGACGCGGACACCGCCTATCACGCCAGGAGCGCCAACCCCTCCTCGCTCGGCATCGAGCACGAGGGCTACGTGGACGACCCGTCCTGGTTCACCGACGCCATGTACCGCTCCTCGGCCAGGCTCACCCGCCACCTGGCCGACAAGCACGGCATCCCGCTGGACCGCGAGCACATCATCGGCCACAGCGAGGCGCCCGGCAACGACCACACGGACCCGGGCAAGCACTGGGACTGGGACACGTACATGCGACTGGTGAAGGGCTGAGAGGCCGTCAGGCGGACGGGCCCTGGCGTTCGCGCACGAGCCCGGTGTCCCAGGCCCAGGCCGCGATCTCGACGCGGTTGCGGACGTCCAGCTTGTCCTTGATGTTGCCCAGGTGGGTCTTGACGGTGCCCAGGGACAGGTGCAGTTCCTCGCAGATCTCCTGGTTGGTGCGCCCGACCGCCAGCAGGCGTACGACGTCGAGTTCCCGCTCGGAGAGCGGGTGCGGCGGTGCGGGCGCGGCCGGGTGCGGCCCGGCCAGGTGCTTGAGCAGCCGGACGGTCACCGCCGGGGAGACCAGGGCGTCACCGCGCGCGGCGGACCGTACGGCCTCGATCAGCAGGTTGGAGGCGGCGTCCTTGAGGAGGAAGCCGCACGCGCCGTTGCGCAGGGCGGTGTAGGCGTAGTCGTCCTGGTCGAAGGTGGTCACGACGACGACACGCAGCGGGTCGGTGACGCCGGGACCGGCCAGGGCGCGGGTGACCTCCAGGCCGTCCAGCCTGGGCATGCGGATGTCGACGAGGCACACGTCGGGACGCAGCCGGCGGGCCAGCGCGACGCATTCGGCGCCGTCGGCGGCCTCGCCGACGACCTCCAGGCCGGGCTGGGTGTCCAGGATCAGCCGGAAGCCGGTGCGGACCATCTCCTGGTCGTCCGCGATCAGCACGCGGGTGCGGTCCCCGCCCGTCCCGCCCGTACCACCGGCCCCGTTCATGCCGGCGATCCTGCCACAGCGGCCAGGAGCGGGAAGGAGGCGGTCACACACCAGCCGCCGTCCGGTGTACGGCCTCCGTCCAGGGAGCCCTCCACGGCCTCCACGCGTTCGCGCAGCCCCACCAGGCCGAAGCCGCCGCGGCCGCCCGTGGGCACGGTGGCACGCGCCCCCGGCGCCGTGTTGCGGACCTCCACCCGCAGCCGGTCGCCGTCCAGGCCGAGGCGGACGACGACGTCGGCGCCGTGGGCGTGGCGGCGTACGTTCGTCAGCGCCTCCTGCACCACGCGGTGGACGGAGGTCTCCACCTCGGGCGCCAGCCGCGCCGCGCGCACCTCGGGTCCCAGCTCCAGCGTCGCCTCGGTGCCGTTCCCGGCGAACGCGCCGACCAGGCGCTCCAGTTCGGTCAGCAGCTCGCCCGGGCGGGCTGCCTCGTGCTCGTCCTCCCGCAGCACCCGCACCAGCCGCCGCATGGAGTCCAGCGTCTCCGACCCGGCCCGCGAGATGCCCTCCAGCAGCGGCTTGATCTGCTCCGGCGCGCTCTCCTGGATCATGATGCCGGCGTTGGCGTGCACGATGATGCCCGTGACGTGGTGGGCGACGAAGTCGTGCAGGTCGCGGGCGAGTTCCAGGCGCTCGTTCTGCCGTACGGCGGCCATGGCCCGGGCCCGCCGCCCGTCCAGCACCCGCAGGTAGCAGCCCAGGCCCACGGCGCCGCCGACGGCGAAGGTGAGCAGGTTGGAGTACATGAGGGTGTCGTAGCCCGAGCCCAGCCGCACGCGCAGCGGCAGGAGGATCACCGCGAGGCCCAGTGCCGCCGCCAGCGTCACGGCGGTGGCCGGACGCCCCACCCGGCGCGCGGTCCGGGTGAGCAGCACGAGCAGGGTGACCGTCTCCAGGGCACTCCAGGTGCCGCCGTCGAGGGGGGCGTACGTCCAGAGCGCCACGGTGAGGACCAGGGAGCTTGTCGCGACGACGCCGACCCGCCACGCGGGACCCGGCCGGCGGGTGGGGAACAGCAGCGCGGTGGCGACGAGCGGGCCGGAGACGAGGGGCAGCCAGTTCGTCCACCTCCCGTGCGGGTCGTAGAAGGCTGCCAGGTCGAGCAGCCACAGCAGGGCCAGGCCCGCGCAGAGCAGGACCGTGGTCAGCCGTCGGGTCACCGGGGAGAGCGGAGCATTGGATTCCACGCCGGACAGGGTACGGACGCGCGGACGACGGGCGAATCGGCCCCCAGGCCGATAACCGGCCCCCAGGATGGGCCCGGCGGCCGAGGACGGGCGGGGGGCCGCGGCCGCATCGTCGAGGGCATGCAGATCCTCACCGTTCTCGAAGTCGTCGTGGCGGCGCTCGCCGGCCTGTGCCTCATCCTGTCCGCCCTGGTCACCGTCGGGGAGGCCCGATGAGCGCCCGCGGGCGGGGCCTGCGCCCCCGTACGATCGTCCTGGCGACTCTCGCGGCGGCCGCCTGTGCCACCGCCCTGCCGGCCGTCGCGTCCGCCGACCTGACAGCGGCCCGCCCGGCGGCACACCCGACACCGGACAGCCCACGGGGCACCCTCACCTGGGGCAGCTGCGACCGGCCCGACATGCCGGTCCAGAAAGGCGTCCAGTGCGGCACCCTCCGCGTTCCCGTCGACTGGTCCGAGCCGCGGTCCGGGACGGTCGCCCTGCGGGCCTACCGCTTCAAGGCGGCCGACCCCGCGAAGAAGAAGGGCACGATCCTCAACTTCCCCTCCGGGCCCGGGGAGACGGGCGACCTCGCGTTCGCCTCGCTGCGCAAGCACCTGCCCGGCTACGACCTGATCGCGCTCGATCCCCGCGGCGTGGGGCAGAGCGGACGGCTGTCCTGCGCGACCGACAAGATCCTGAAGATCCCGTACGTCCCCCCGACGGACGGCCGGCGGTTCCGCGCGCTGGAGAAGAACCAGCGCGCGTTCTGGAAGACGTGCACCACCACCCCGGCGGGCCTGAAGAACCATCTGGACGCCTCCAGCAACGCAAGGGACGCCGAAGCCCTTCGCAAGGCCCTGCGTCTGGAGAGGATCAACCTGTACGGGTTCTCCTACGGCACCCTGACCGCCGAGCGCTACCTCGGCCTGTACGGGGACCACGTGGGCGGTTCCGTCCTCGAAGGGGTGATGAACCCGGCCCAGTCGCGGCGGGAGTTCGTCACCACCGCGGCGCGCGGGATGGAGGCGGTCTTCGACCGGTTCCGCGAGTGGTGCGCCGAGAAGCAGGCGTGCGCGCTGCACGGCAAGGACGTGGCGTCCGTGTTCAGGAAGGCCCAGCGGACCGCCGACGCCGGACGCGTCCCCGGCTCGCTGATGACGACGCCCTGGTCGTCCGTGACGGTCACCCGGTACTTCGAGCTGATGGCCCCGCGGAGCTTCAAGGAGACCGCCGACGGCCTCGCGAAGCTGTCGCGGGGCGAGAACCCGATGGGCGGCGGCGAGAGGGCGGGCCAGGGCGGCCAGGAGCCGGGCCAGGGAGGCCAGGAGCCGGGCCAGGGCGGGACGCCGAAGACCACGCCGTACGCGGATCCGGTCGTCTGCTCCGACTTCGACCTGTCCGTCGGTAGCGCCGGCCGGGCCCGGCGCGATCTGGCGGCCACCCGCGCGGCGGCCCCGGTCCTGGGCTTCTCGACGAACAGCAGCAACTACACGTCGATCTGCCTCGGCGGCCCGCACCCCGCCGAGGGCTCCGGCAAGCCCGTGACGTCACGCAGTGCCCACCCCACCATGCTGCTGAGCAACACGGCCGACCCGGCCACACCGTCCGCCTGGGCCGACGGCGTGGCCCGCCAGCTGGGAGGCAAGGCCGTCGCGGTGCGCACCGAGAAGGTCGGCCACGGCGGCGGCCTCGACGACCCGCGGACCAGGAGCCGGGTCGCGGCCTACCTGGACCGCTCCAACCGGCCCGCCCGCTGACCGCCGCGCCGGGAGGCGAGGCGGTCGCGGGCGGGGACGCCTGAGCGCGATCGACGCGTCGCGCGCCTGACCGGGCGCGCGACGAGGCGGTCGCGCTCAGGCGCGCAACGCGTCGATCGCGGTGTCGATCGCGTCCAGGGCCGCGGTCTTGTCGAGCCCCGCCCGCGATACGAGCGAGAGCCCCTGGACGACGTAGAGGAGCAGTTGGGCCTGGGCCTCGGGACGGGCGGTGTCGGTGACTTCGCCGGCGGCCTGTGCGCGGCGCAGCGCGTCGGTGAGGATGTCGGTGAAGCGGCGGTAGGAGCGGGTGACGACGTCCGTGGCCTCGCTGTCGTGGGGGACGAGTTCCGCGGTGGTGTTGCCGACCAGGCAGCCCTGCGGTACGCCCACGTCGGAGATCAGCTCGTCGAGGCGCGCCGGGTGGGTCAGGATCTCGCGCAGCGCGGGCAGCAGCGGGGTGGTGTCGAGCGCGGCGGTCAGGTGCCGCTCGTACACCTCCCAGTAGAGCCGGACGGCGTCGAGGTAGAAGCGGCGCTTGTCCCCGAACGTTCCGTAGAGGCTGCCGCGTTCGACGGCCAGCGCGTCGACCAGGTCCTGGACCGACGTCGCCCCGTACCCCCGGGACCAGAACAGTTCGAGTGCCCGCGTCAGCGTCTGGTCCTTGTCGAACCCGCGGGGTCGTCCGGTGCGTGCCACCTGTCCGACACTACAACTTCTTGACGAGGCGTTCAAGAAGTCGTAGGTTCCTCGCAGTACTTTTTGAACGGCTGCATAGAAGTCGTCGGCCATCTGCCGGCGCGAAGGGCGGAGCAGTGGAATTCGCGGGGAAGACAGCACTCGTCACCGGGTCCGGTGCGATCGGCGGACTCGGGCACGCGACGGCCGAGGTGCTGGCAGCGCAGGGAGCCGGCCTGATCCTCACCGGCACCGATCCGGACCGGGGCGCCCAGGTCGTGGAGAGCCTGCGCGCGGCCGGCGGCGGGTCCACCGCGCCGGCGCGCTTCGTCACGGCCGATCTGAGAGACCCGGACGCCGTGCGGCGGCTGGCCGAGGAGGCCGGGGACATCGACATACTCGTCAACAACGCGAGCCTCATGACGTTCGGCCCGACCACCGAGCAGGACCTCGCGGGCCACGACGCCGCCTTCGCCGTGAATGTGCGCGCGCCCTTCCTGCTCACCTCGCTGCTGGCGCCGAGGATGGCCGCACGCGGCGGGGGCAGCGTCGTCAACATCAGCTCCACCGCGGCCGGTCTCGGCATGCCGGGAATGGCCGTGTACGGCGCCACCAAGGCGGCGGTCGAATCGCTGACCCGCACCTGGGCGGCGGAGTTCGCCGCCTCGAACGTGCGGGTCAACGCCGTAGCGCCCGGCCCGATGCGCACCGCGAAGGTGGTCGCGGCGATGGGCCCGGACATGGGCGGCATGGGCCTGACCACCGCGCTCAAGCGCACCTGCGACCCGGCCGAGGTGGCGCAGGTGGTCGCCTTCCTCGCCGGCGACCGGGCCAGTTACATGACCGGCGCGGTCGTGGCCGCCGACGGCGGCCGCACCGCGATCTGACGGACCCGGCCGCCGGCCGGTGCCCTGCCGACGGGGACGGCCGGTGCCGGCCGGGACAGCCCGTCGTCGTTGCCGATGCGCGCGCCACGGCGCCGAGAGAGCGCCACGGCGCCGAGAGAAGGGAAGGAACCATGGATCGTCTCAAGGGGAAGTACGCACTGATCACAGGGGGGACGAGCGGCATCGGGCTGGAGACCGCCCGCGAGTTCCTCGCCGAAGGAGCCTCCGTCGCGATCACCGGCCGCTCGCGGGAGAGACTGGACGAGGCCGCCCGGCAGTTGGACGGACCGCTGCTGACCCTCGTCAGCGACGCCGGTGACGTGCCCGGCCAGTCGGCACTCGCGGCGCGGCTACAGGCGGAGTGGCCGAGGCTCGACATCGTGATGAGCAACGCCGCCGACACCACCCACCTGCCGATCGAGGAGTGGACCGAGGAGGCGTTCGACAGGCTGTTGGCGGTCAATCTCAAGGCGCCTTTCTTCCTGGTCAAGGCGCTGCTGCCGCTCTTCTCCCGGCAGTCCTCGGTGATTCTCGTCGGCTCGGTCTCCGCCTTCATCGGGCACGAGAACGCGACGGTCTACGGCGCGGCCAAGGCGGGCCTGCTGTCCTATGCCCGCGGGCTGACCCACGAGTTGAAGGGCCGGGGCGTGCGCGTCAACGGACTGAGCCCGGGGCCGACTGTCACCAACGCGTTCAAGGCGCTGGGTGAGGAGCGGCAAGCCGCCGTCTACGAGGAACTCCGGCGGACCGTGCCCCTCCACCGTCTGGGCTCCGCCACCGAGATGGCGAAGGCGGCCGTCTACCTCGCCTCGGACGAGTCCGCCTACACCGCCGGCACCGTGCTGCGCGTCGACGGCGGCATCGGGGAACTGGCCTACTAGGAGCCGTGCGACCGTCCCGCCCCGGGGTCCGGGGGCTGCCCGGGCCGGTGCGGGGCGCCCGGACGCCGGATATGGCCTAGGTCCCACGGCCGAGCGTTTCCCCACCACGGTAGGTGTCGCCATTGCCGGGCGGCACTTACCGTGGTGCGCATGCCCCCGAACGACGTCAGCAGCCCCAGGGAATCCGTACTCGGCGCCGCCCACCGGCCGCTGACGCTCGGCATCGTCTCCGTCGTCCTGCTCATCGCCTTCGAGGCGACAGCGGTGGGCACGGCCATGCCGCTGGCGGCCGACGAACTGGACGGCATCTCCCTGTACCCGTACGCGTTCTCCGCGTTCTTCACCACCTCCGTCGTGGGCATGGTCGCCTCCGGCCAGTGGTGTGACCGGCGCGGCCCCCTGCCCCCGCTGGCCTGCGGCATCATGCTGTTCGCCGGGGGCCTGGTACTGTCCGGCACCGCCGTCGGCATGTGGGTCTTCGTGCTGGGCCGCGCCGTGCAGGGCGTCGGCGGCGGACTGGTGATCGTCGCGCTCTACGTCACCGTCAGCCGCGCCTACCCCGAACACCTGCGGCCCCCCGTCATGGCCGCGTTCGCCGCCTCCTGGGTGGTGCCCTCCGTCGTCGGACCGCTGCTGTCCGGCACCGTCACCGAACACCTGGGCTGGCGCTGGGTCTTCCTCGGCATCCCCGCCCTGGTCGCGGTGCCGCTGCTGGTGATGCTGCCGCCGCTCAGGAAGCGGGCCTCCGGCCCGCCCGGGGGCGCCGCGCCGCCCGGCCCCCCGGACCGCCGCCGCATCCGGCTCGCCGTCGCCGTCGCGCTGGGCGCCGGACTCCTCCAGTACGCCAGCCAGGACCTGCGCTGGACCGCCCTGCTGCCCGCCGCGGCGGGACTCGCCCTGCTGGCGCCCTCCCTGCGCGTCCTGCTGCCGCACGGCACGGTACGCGCCGCGCGCGGGCTGCCGGCCGTCGTCCTGCTGCGCGGCATGGCCGCCGGCTCCTACGTCGTCGCCGAGAGCTTCGTCCCCCTGATGCTGGTCACCCAGCGCGGGCTGTCCGTCACCATGGCCGGGCTCACCCTCGCCGCCGGCGGCGCACTGTGGGCGCTGGGCTCCTTCACCCAGTCCCGCCCGGCCATGGAACGCCACCGGGAACGACTGGTGCGCTGCGGCATGGCACTGGTCACCCTCTCCATCGGCTGCGCGCCCCTGGTCCTGGTGCCGTCGGTGCCCGTGTGGACCCTCGCCGTCGCCATGGGCGTCGGCTGCTTCGGCATGGGGCTGACCATCTCCTCCCTCAGCGTGCTGCTGCTGCGGCTGTCGGCCCCCGAGGAGGCGGGCCGCAACTCCGCCGCCCTGCAACTGTCCGACGGCCTGTCCAACGTGCTGCTGCTCGCCCTCACCGGCGCCGCCTTCGCCGCCCTCGGCGGCGGCTCCGTCACCGTCGGTCCGGCGGACGAGCCGCACGGCGGCGGCGCGGGCGGCGCCCTGGCCGACCGGCCCGCCGCCTTCGCCGCCGTCTACGCGGTGGCGGCCACCGTCGCGCTGGCCGGCGTCTGGGTGGCCGGGCGCCTCCGCCCCGCCGACGAGAGCGCGGGCGCGAGCGCGGACACGGGCGCGGGCGCGGGCGCGGAGGAGAACACCG
>NZ_VJOK01000001.1:2716835-2743566 GCF_013302895.1 Streptomyces albus subsp. chlorinus
CGCCGGGCAGGACCCCGCACCCCCCGTACCGGAGAAGCCCGCCACCGCGGGCGAGGTCTCCGGGACGGCGGCCCCGGCGGACTGACCCGGTCGCGGGGGCCACCGGGGGCGCCCCACCATGGACACCCGTCCGAAGCCCTCTGCCCGAAGAACGCCGTCCGCAGCATCGGCTGACCGAAAAGCATCGGGACGGGAACGAAGCCGCTCCCCCAAATTCCGCTTATGGTTCTCGCATGTTCGACTCGCGGCACATCAAGACCTTCCACGAAGTGGTGCGCGCGGGCTCCTACTCCGCGGCGGCCCGCGCGCTGGGCTACACGCAGCCCGCGATCACCCAGCAGATGAAGGCGCTGGAGCGGTCCGTGGGCACCCCGCTGTTCATCCGGGTGGGCCGCCGGATGCGGCTCACCGAGGCGGGCGAGGCGCTGGCGCGGCACTCCGCGGTGATCCTGGAGAGCATCAGCACCGCCCAGCAGCAGATGGAGTCGCTCACCAGGCTCCAGGCCGGGAAGGTCTCCGTCTGCGCCTTCCCCAGCGCCGGTGCCACCCTCGTCCCCGAGGCGCTGGCCGGGCTGGCCGCCGAGCACCCCGGGATACGGGTCGGGCTCCAGGAGGACGAACCGCCCGAATCGCTGCGGCGGGTGGTGCGCGGCGAGTGCGACATCACCCTCGCCTTCACCTACCCCGGCCTGCGCGAACAGGTGCCCGAGGAGCTGGTGGAGATCCCGCTGCTGGAGGACCAGCTCACCGTCCTGCTGCCGACCGGACATCCCATGGCCCGGCGCCGCGCCGTCAAGCTGGACGAACTCGCCGGCGAGCGCTGGATCGCGGGCTGCCTGCGCTGCCGGGCCAACTTCCTCCACGAGTGCGCCGAGCTGGGCTTCGCCCCCGAGATCGCGTTCACCACCGACGACAACCTGGTGGTCCAGAGCCTGGTCGCCGAGGGCCTCGGCATCGCCATGGTGCCCGGCCTGGTGCTCTCCTTCCTCGTCCACCGGAAGGTGACGGGCCGCGCCCTGGACCCCGCCTCCCGCCGCCAGGTCTCGGCGTACGTGCTGCGCGAGCACCTGCGCGTCCCGGCGACCGCGCGGGTCCTGGAGGCGCTGCGCGAGGCGGCGGAGCGCCGCGTGGGCTGCTGAGGACGGCGCCCCGGCGGCCCCGGGACCCATAAGCGCGGTTGAGGGAAACCCCAACGAACCGTCGTTGGACGTCATAGGTGCCCGGCGCGACGCTGCCCGTATGACAGCGACGACCCGGACACCCGCCGCCACCGCCGCCCCCACGACGGACCGCCTGCGCACCCTCGTCGCGGATGTGCGCGAGGCCGTCGGCCGGGGGCTGCCGCCGGACGTGACCGCGTACCTGGTCGGCGAGAAGCTGGCGCCGCACCTGGGCGCGGAGGGGCTGCTGACCGACGCGCAGTGCGCACCCGACCCGGACCACTACCGCCAGCACCTGCTGCACGCCGAGAGCGACGGCAGCTTCTCGATCGTCGCCCTCGTCTGGCTGCCCGGCCAGGGCACCGCCGTCCACGACCACGTCTCCTGGTGCGTCACCGGCGTCCACCGGGGCGAGGAGCACGAGCGCCGCTACCGGCTGCTGCCCGCCGAGGCGCCGGGCGGCAGCGCCCGCCTCGTCGCCACCGAGGACGTGGTCAACCCGCAAGGCTCGGTGTGCGGTTTCGCGCCACCCGGCGACATCCACCGGGTGTGGAACGGCTGCGAGGGCGAGGACGGACTGGCCGTCTCGCTGCACGTCTACGGCGCCGACATCTCCCGCCTCGGCAGCAGCGTCCGCCGCGTCTACGACCTGCCGGCCGACGCCTGATGGCGCTGCTGTCCGCCCGCGACCGCTCCCCCTCCCCCACCGGCGCGGCCCGCGCACCCCGCGAACCCAGCCGGGTGCCCGGGCTGGCGCTGGCGGCGCTGGGCGTCGTCGCGGCCTCCTGCGTCCACCTCCTGGTGCCCGCCGTGCCGACGCTGACCGCGGCCGTCGTCCTCGGGATCGCCACCGCCCACCTCCCCGGCCTCCGCGGCCCGGTACGCGGCATCGCCCGCCCCGGCCTCACCCTCGCCGGCAAGCGGCTGATGCGGCTCGGCATCGTCCTGCTCGGTCTCAAGCTCGGCCTCGGCGACATCCTCGGCCTGGGCTGGGCGACCGTGGCGATGGTCCTCGGCGTCGTCACCGCCACCTTCCTCGGCACCGTCTGGCTCGGCCGCAGACTGGGCCTGCGCGGCGACCAGCCGGTGCTCGTCGCCACCGGCTACTCCATCTGCGGGGCGTCCGCCATCGGCGCGGTCAGCGAGGTGCGGGGCAGCGACGAGGAGGACGTCGCCACCTCCGTCGCCCTCGTCACCCTGTGCGGCACCCTCGCCATCGCCGTCCTGCCCCTCCTCCAGGCGCCCCTGGGGCTGGACGCCGGGCAGTTCGGCCGCTGGGTCGGCGCCGGCGTGCACGACGTGGGCCAGGTCGTCGCCACCGCCCAGACCGCCGGGCCCGAAGCCCTCGGCCAGGCCGTCCTCGTCAAGCTGCTCCGCGTGATGATGCTGGCCCCGCTCGTCGCCGTCATGGTGGTCTCGGTACGGCGCCGGCGCGCCGCCCCCGCCACCGGCACACGCCCGCCCCTGGTGCCGCTGTTCATCCTCGGCTTCCTCACCATGTCCGCGCTCCGCACGACCGGCACCCTGCCCGACGGCGTCCTCGACGGCGCCGCCCGCCTCCAGGAAGTCCTCCTCGCCGCCGCCCTCTTCGGCCTCGGCAGCGCCGTCCACCTCCCCGCCCTGTCCCGCACCGGCGCCCGCGTCGCCGCCCTCGGCCTGTGCTCCTGGCTCGTCATCGCCGCGGCGGCGTACGGGGGCGTACTACTGACGACGTGACCCGCCGCCTCACGGGGTCACGTCCCGATGAGCCGACTGGTGAAGCCGTCCCGGAGCCGAGCGCCGGCCTTCCCGCCTCGGCCGCGCGGCGACTCCCGCCCCCTCAGGAGCGGGAGTCGCCCGTCGTCACCACGCTCGGGGGCCGGATCGGGAGGCGGTTGACGGGGCGGCCGGTGGCGGCTCGGACGGCGGCGGCGACCGCTGCCGGGGTGGTCACGACCGGTACCGAGGAGGCCGCCTTCGCGCCGAAGGGGGCGACGACGTCGCGTTCCTCCACCAGTTTCACCACCCGGATGTCGGGGGCGTCCAACGCGGTGGGCAGGGCGTAGGCCGTGAAGTCCGGGTGGCGTACCACGCCCTTGGCGACGCGGAGGTGCTCGGTGAGGGCGGTGCCGATGCCCTGGGTGACTCCGGCCTCAAGCCGGGCCCGCAGCTGGCGGGGGTTGAGGATGTTGCCGACGTCCTGGGCGAGCGCGACCTCGACGACCCGCACGGACCCCAGTTCGATGTCGACGTCGACGACCGCCCGTACGGCGGCGAAGGCGAGGCCGACGAACGCGTCGCCCTGCCCCCACTCGTCCAGGGGCTCGGTGGGGTGGGGGCGGCACTGCGCGGTGGCCCACAGCTCCTTGCCCTCCAGCGCCTCGGCAACGGTGGTGGAGAGCACCCCGTCGTAGGAGGTGATCTTCCCGTCGGCGATGGTGAGCAGCTCGGTGGACATCCCGAACTTGGCCGCGAGCGGCTGGAGCAGCTGGGTGCGCACCATCTTGGCGGCGCGCTCCACCGCCCCGCCCGACACCCAGGTGTGCCGGCCGCGCCCGCTGGCACCCGACGGCGGCTGGTCGGTGTCGACGGAGGCGACGTGCACCTCCTCGATGCCGAGGGTCTCCTGCACGATCTGCCGGGCCAGGGTGTCGAAGCCCTGCCCGGACTCGACGGCCGCGCACATCACCGTCGCGGCCGGCCCGTTGACCTTCACGGTCGCCGTGGAGACCTCGTCCGTCCCCTCCGCGCCGAGCATGTGGATCATGCCGAGCGCGTAGCCGACACCCCGGCGCACCGCCGCCGGGTCGCCGGCGCCCTCGGGGCCGCCGGGCAGCAGCCAGTCCTCCTCGGGGGCGTCCTTGGGGAGCGGGGGCAGCGGCGCCTCCTGGACGGCTTCGAGGAGTTCGGCCACCGGCGCGGGGCAGGTCACCGTCTGCCCGGTGGGCAGCAGATCGCCGGTGGCCATCACGTTGCGCGCCCGCACCTCGACCGGGTCGAGCCCGAGCCGTTCGGCGAGCTTGTCCATCTGACCCTCGTAGGCGGCGCACACCTGCATGGCGCCCTCGCCGCGCACGTGCCCGGAGGGCGGGTTGTTGGTGCGGACGACCCAGCCGTCGATCACGGCGTGCGGCACCACGTAGGGCCCGCAGGCGAAGGAGACGGCGGCGGCCAGCGCGTCGGACGAGGTGTCCGCGTACGCGCCGCCGTCCAGCAGGATCTGCGCCTCGACCTTGACGAGCTTGCCCTCGCCGTCCGCGTGGTGGCGGTAGCGCAGCAGGGTGGGGTGGCGGTGGGCGTGGCCGAGGAAGGACTCCTCGCGGGTCAGGGCGATCTTGACGGGGCAGCCGGTGCGCATGGCCAGCAGCCCCAGCGGGACCTGGAGCGCGGCGTCCTCGCGGTCGCCCATGGCGCCTGGCACACCGGTCACCACGATCTTGACCTGCTCGGGCGGCAGTCCGAAGCAGGCCGCCGCCAGGTCGCGGTCGGTGTGCGGGTCGGTGGAGGCGGTGTAGATCTCCACGCCGCCGTCGGGGCGCGGCACGGCCAGCGCGGCCTCGGCCCCGATGGGCGCCGGGTCCTGCCGCCCGATGCGGTAGAGCCCTTCCACGACCACGTCGCCGACCACGTCGGGGTCGCCGTAGCGCAGCGGGATGTGCCGCAGCAGGTTGCCGTCCGGGTGCAGCGGCTCGGCCTCGAACGCCTTCTCCGGGTCGGTGACCGGCTCCAGCACCTCGTACTCGACGGCGATGGCGGCGGCGGCCAGCCGCGCCGTGTCCGGGTGGTCGGCGGCCACGGCGGCGATCGGCTCGCCGTGGTAGCGCACCACGTCCCGTGCGAACGCCGGCTGGTCGGCGATCTTCCGCCCGTGGGCGGCGTCGCCGGGCACGTCGGCGTGGGTGATGACCGCCCGGACGCCGGGCATCTTCGCCGCTTCCTCGGTGTCGATGGACACGATCCGCGCGTACGGGTGCGGCGAGCGGTGCACCGCGGCCCACAGCAGCCCCTCGGCCCACAGGTCGGCCGCGTAGGGGAAGGTGCCCTGCGCCTTGGCGTAGGAGTCGGTGGGCAGCACGGAGGCGCCCAGTCCGTGCGGCTCGGGTTCGAAGGGCGCGTTCAGGGTCAACGGGGTGCCTTCCGGGGGCGTCGCCGTCCCGGCACCGGCGCCCGCGCCCTGCCCGGCGCCGGTGTGACCGTCAGCCGATTCCGTCATGCCGCCGCCCTTCCCTGCCCTTTCCGTCCCTGCGGGACCCTCGTCTCACGCCTCGCCGCCGTTCTCGAAGTGCTCGGGGTGGCGGCTCTGGTGCGGGATGTGCGCCGCACCGGGTACGCCCTCGTGCCCGCCGTGGGCCGCGTCGCCGCCGGACGCCGGATCGTAGCCGTAACCGGCCTCCTGCGGCGCGCCGTAGGCGTCGTACCCGTAGGCGGCGCCGTCACCGTACGCCCCGGAAGCGTACGTGTCCGCCGGGTGGGCCCCGGACTGCTGCTGCGGCGGCTCGTACGCGCCCGGACCGCCGTACGTGCCGGTGTCGTAGGCACCGGCGTCGTACGGCGGCTGCCCGCCCGTCCGCTCGCCCAACTGCTCGACCGGGCCGGCCGGGCCGACCGGGGTCTGGCCGTAGTGCTCGTACTGCGGGTGCGGCTGCGGATGCGGGTGCGGGTGCGCCGGTGTCTGCGGGTGCTCGTAGTGCGGCTGCGCCTGGTCGTACTGCCCCCGCTGGTACGGGTCCTGGCCGTGGCCGGTCTCCTCGCGGGCCGCCGCGTGGGCCTCCGCCCCGGCGGCCTCGCGCTCGGCCCTGGCGGCGCGCTGCTCCACCACCGTACGGACCGCGTCCAGCACCCCGCGGTAGCCCGAGCACCGGCACAGGTTGCCGCTGATCGCCTTGCGGGTCTCCAGCTCGCTGGGCGCGTGGTTGCCCTCCAGCAGGTCGTGCACCGTCATCGCGAGCCCCGGGACGCAGAAGCCGCACTGCACCGAGCCGCTCTCGGCGAGCGCGCACTGCACGTCGGAGGGCCTCCCGTCGGCCGACAGCCCCTCGACGGTGAGCACCTCGCTGCCCGCGGCGGTCGCGGCGGGCACCAGGCACGCGGCCACCAGCCGTCCGTCCACCTGCACCGAGCAGGCGCCGCACTCGCCTTGCGAGCAGCCGTCCTTGGCACCGGCCAGCCCCAGCCGCTCGCGCAGCACGTACAGCAGGGACTCCCCGATCCAGGCGCTGGCCACCGGCCGGTCCACGCCGTTGACGTGCAACACGTAGGAGACGTGCGGGTGTTCGTCCTCCGTCTCGACGGCCTCGGGCACGGAGGACGTCTCACCGGCGGTGCCGGCTTCGTCGGCAGCGTCGGTGGCGGTGGCAGCGTCGGTGGCGGCGTCCGTGCTCTCGGCCGCGTCCGTGGCCGCGGCTGCCTCCGCGTCCGTGGACCGCGCGCTCTGCGCGCCGCCCCGGCCGGGCTCCGCCGCGTCGGCGCCGGACGCCCCGGACTCGGGCAGTCCGGCCTGGGGCAGTCCGGTCTCGGGCAGTCCCGTCTCGGAGGGCCGGGCACCGGACGGCTCCGGGCCGCTCCCGTCCCCGGTCCGGGCGCCGGTTCGGGGCTCACCGGCGGCCGTTCCGGGTTCCGCCTCCTCCTCGGGCGCCGTGGTCCGGCCCTGGTGTGCGCCGGGGCCCTGCTCGGGCCCGGTGCCCTCGGCGGGCCGGGCGGCCCCGTGGGCCTCGGCGGATTCCGCTGCTTCGCCGGCTGCTGCCGCCTCGCCCGGACCGGCTGCCCCGGTCTGTTCGACTGTCCCGGCCTGTTCGGCTGTCCCGGTGGCCTTCGTACCGTCGGCGCCGGGGGCCGGGGCCGACGTGTCGCCGCCGTGGCCTTCGCTGTGGGCCTCGCCCGCCGCTGCCCCGTCCGGACCGTCCGCCCCGGGGTCCGCGGGGACCGCGCCCTGGGACGCGGACTCCGCCTCGGCCAGCGTGGTCACCTCGGCGTCCGTCCGGCTCTCCGGCCCGGCGGGCGGGACGGGCGGCTGGTGGGCGACGATCCCGGCGGCCGGCCCGGACTGCCCGGGGATCGGCCCCTCTTGGCCGGGAGCCGGCGCCTCCGGGGTGGCCGTGGAGCCGCCGTGTCCGGTGGACGGTGCGCTGGGGAAGGCGTACGAGGTGGTGGGGCGGGGCACCTGCCCGCCCTCGAACTCGCCCTCGAACGGCCAGCCGGGGGCAGTGGGTTCCTGCGGTGGCAGCGGTCCGGGCCCGGCACTGCCGGCCGCCGCCGCGGGGTCCGCGGCGGCGGGGTCCGCGGCGGCGGGGTGGTCCCCATCGGCGGGGTTCCCGGCGCCCGGTGCGCCCGCGACAGGGTTCCCGGCCGCCGGGTCCGTGCCCGGGTGTGCCGCGCCCGCACCGGGATCCGTCGTGGACGGGCGCGCGGCGGGGGCGCCGCTCTTTGGGCCGTGCTCGCCCCAGTGCGGGGCGGAGGCGGGCGAGGAGGGCGCCCAGGCGTGCGGCCCGCCGTCGGTGGGGGCGGAGCCGGACGCACCCGGCGTGGAGGGCGACGCACCCGGCGTGGAGGGCGCGGACGGGTCGCCGGAGGCCGTGTCACGGGCCACCCCGGTACCGAGGGGGCGGCGCCCGCCGCGCGCCTCGTGCGAACCGGCGAGCGCGGCGGCGGCGCCCTGGCCGAGCCCGGTACCGGGTCCGTGGCCGTGCCCGGTGCCGTGTCCCTGCGCCGGGTCCTGCCCCGGCCCACCGGCCGGGCCGGAACCCTGCGTTGCGTGCCCTTGTCCGGGGCCGTGCCCTTGGCCAGGGCCGTGCCCTTGGCCGTGCCCGTTCCCGGCGCCCTGGCCGGGTCCGGCCTCCGGTGCGTGGTCGTACCCGTGCCCGTGCCCGGGCCCCTGACCGGATCCGGGGCCTTGGCCGTGATCGTGTGCCTGGCCGTGCCCGAGGCCCTGGCCGGGTCCGGGGTCTTGGCCCTGGTCGTGTGCCTGGCCGTGCCCGGGACCCTGCCCCTCGCCGGGTCCCCGCCCCCGGCCGTAGCCGCCCCCACCGTGCGGGCCCTGCTCGCCCACCCCGTGCGAACCCTGACCGCCCGCGCCGTACGGGCCCGTGCCCGTGCCCGTACCCGTGCCGTGCTGGTCCCCGGGGGTGCCGGGCTGCGGGGCGAACGGCATGACCCAGTGCCCCGCGGAGGCGGGGTCGGTCTCGGCGGGGGGCAGCGGTGCGGAGCCGGGGGCGGCCGTACCGGCCGCGGCCTGCGCGGGGTCGATGGGCGGCGGGGTGTAGCCGCCCTGGCCGGTACCGGGCGCGGCCAGCGGCACGTCGTCCTGGAAGCCGCCGGGCGGCAGCTGCACGAAGGCGGTGGCGTCGGCGTCGTACTCGCCGCCGCCCCAACTCCGTGGCACGTGCTGCCCGTACGGGACCTCCTGGGCATACGGGTCGTATGCGGCGTACGACGCGTCGTCGCCGTAGGGCTCGGCGGTGCCCTCGCCGCCGTTTCCGTACTCGTCCGTGTGCGCGTTCACGTGTCCGTGCGGGTCCGCACCCGAGTGCGGGCCCGCGCCCCCGTTCCCGTTGTTCCGTGGTGTGCCGCTCATGCGAGAGCCCTCCCGAGTCCTCGGCGGGCCAGTGTCGCCACCGTACGCCGCAAGTGCAGCGCCGCGGGCGGAAGCTGGGATACCTGGCCAGGGGTGCCGGAGGTGCCGGGCGTACCGTCGGCGCCCTCCTCCGGCGGCGGGTCGGGGATGCACGCCATCGCGACGTACTCCCCGAAGGCGGTCAGCACCTCGGGGGCCAGTGCGCGCCGGCCGTCCCAGTCGATGAGGGAGGCGATCCAGTTCTCCGCCTCCAGCGGGCGCAGCGGCATCGGCGCGACGGCGCCGACGGCGCAGCGCACCCCGCGCCGCATCGGGTCGAGCACGACGGCGACGGAGGCGAGCGCGCGGCTCGGCCCGGTACGGCTGGTGGCCTTGAGGAAGGTCTGCGGGGCGTGCAGCAGCGGCACCTTGACGTATCCGACGACCTCGCTGGGCTGGAGCATGTCCATGCCCGCGAGCAGATGGCTGACGGGCAGCTCGCGGCGTGCGCCCTCGGGGCCCGCGATGGAGAGCGTGGCCTCCAGCGCCGCCAGCACGGGCAGCGCGTCGCCGGTGGGGGACGCGCTGACGATGTTGCCGCCCAGGGTGCCCGCGTTGCGGATCTGCGGGGGGCCGGCCGCGCGGGCCGCGGCGGCCAGGGCGGGGATGAGCGCCGCGAAGTCGGGGCGTCCCATGCGCGCGTGGGTGAGGCCCGCGCCGAGGACGGCGTGCCCGTCCTGGTACGACCAGCCGCGGATCTCGCTGATGCGGCCGAGGCCGACGAGCGCGGCGGGGCGGAGCTGCCCGGAGTTGACGTCGCACATCAGGTCCGTGCCGCCGGCCACGGGGACCGCGGCCGGGACGGCGGAGAGCGCGGAGACGGCCTCGTCCAGCGTCGTCGGCAGCATGACGGCAGGTGGCACAGTCCGCGCGGCCTGTCCGCCGTCTGGTGCATGCCGTACGTGCGTGCTCAACCTGCTGCCCCTTCCCCGACCTACCGGGCTTCCGGCTGCACTGCCGTACGGTACGTGCTCACAGCCCGGACGAGGCAACTGTGGCATATCTCGGCGGGGGGCCGACACGAGGGCCGGGGATGGGCCCTTTCGCGGAGTAAGGGCGGTCTTGGGCGGGTGTTCGCCCGATCCCGCGGCGAACACCCCGGGCACCCGGGTGCGACCGGCGGGCGCGGAGGTTGACGGTCACCGGGCGGCGCCGCCCCGCGTCCCGCGCGGCCCGGCGGCCTGCTCCGCCCCCTCTTCGGCGGCTTCTCCCGTACGTCCGCCCGTACGTCCTCCCGCGCGGCGCGGCGGGCCGTCGTGGTCCGGGTGGCGGCGCAGCAGGACCCGGCAGTCCACCGCCCGGGACGCGTCACGGGCCGCCTCCGCCTCGGCCAGCCACCGTTCCAGCATCCGGCACCTCGGACAGGCGGCACGCCTCACCACTCCGTCCCCCACCGTTCCATCCCTCACCGCTCCGTCCCCTCCCTCCGGTGCGGGTGGCCCGCCATGACGGCGTTGCAGCTGCGGACGATCAGCAGATGGCCGTGCCGGCGGGCCCGCTCCCGGTCGCGGGCCAGCAGTTCGCAGACATCGCAGCCGGGCACGGGCACCGGCTCCCCCGCGCAGGGGGACGAAGACGTCGGCCAGGTGCACCGGATGTACGGCGGCTTTTTCGAGGCATGCGCGCCCATGGGGACCCTCATTTCTGTCACTCTTTGTGCTGGGCCAGTCACAAGGCTGCGGCACAACTGCCGACCCTGGCGCGCGTTTCAGCGCCCGACCTGCGGGTTGGTCAACGCCGCATATGCAGAGCGCTGCTGGCCGCGCGGAACACGGCCACGGGGGCGGCGACCAGAGAGGTGGGCACGACACAGTGAGGGACCAGCCAGCCGACACGTACCCGGGGCGGGAGGACGGGGACGGCGCTCCCCCGGACCCCCGCCGCGTCTTCGCGGAGGAGTGCCGCAGCAGGCGGGAGTTGTACGACCCCGCCCCCCTGTCCCAGACGGACCTCGCCCGGCTGACGCGGACCTCCAAGAGCACCATTTCCCGGGTGGAGACCTGCCAGGGCCCCATCCCCCCGGACCTCCCGGCCCTCCTGGACGAGGTCTTCGAGACGGACGGCCTCTTCAAGCGGCTGTATGAGGAGATAACGTCCCAGTCGTTCCCGGCTCATTCGCGGCGCCGGATCGAACTGGAGCCCAGGGCGAGCCAGATCGCCGCCTGGTCGCCCACCGTGGTACCTGGTCTCCTTCAGACCCCTGAGTACGCGCGGGCGCTCTTCCGTGAGGGCAACCCGCGGGCGAGCGAGGCGGAGCTGTCAGCCAAGGTGCGGGACCGCATGGCCAGGCAGACAATTCTGCGGGGGTGTTCGCCGCCGGACTTCTCGGCCATCGTCTGCGAGTCGGTGCTTCGCCGAAGGGTGGGGACCCAGGAGGTGATGCGGCAGCAGCTCGCGGCACTTCTGCAACACGGCGAGCGCCCCACCACGATGCTCCAGGTGCTGCCGCTGGACGCCGGAACGCACGGCCTGATGGACGGGTCCATGTCCATCCTGACCACCGCAGAGGAGACGGTGGTCTACACGGAAGGCATCCGATCAGGCACGATCATCGAAGAGCCAGCCCAGGTACGAAACTTGTCCCGGTTCTACGATGTGCTGACGGCTTCCGCCCTCTCGCCCGACACCTCTGCCCGGTTGATCAAAACGCTTATGGAGGCCCCATGATCCCGCCCCTCCCCGCCACCGCCTGGGTCAAGTCCAGCTACAGCAGCCAGGACGGCGGCGACTGCCTGGAATGGTCACCTGTCACCGCCACCACCACAGGCACCGTCCCCGTCCGCGACAGCAAAAAGCCCCACGGACCCATCCTCACCTTCCCCACCGACGCCTTCACCACCTTCGTCACATCCCTCAAGGCGCCCCACTAGGGAGGCCCCATGACCCCGCCCCTCCCCGCCACCGCCTGGGTCAAGTCCAGCTACAGCAACCAGGACGGCGGCAACTGCCTGGAATGGTCACCCACCACCGCCACCACGACAGGCACCGTCCCCGTCCGCGACAGCAAAAAGCCCCACGGACCCATCCTCACCTTCCCCACCGACGCCTTCACCACCTTCGTGGACGGGGTCAGGGCCGGGAAACTCTGAACAAGATCTGAACACGAGGGCACGAGGGGCCGTTCGGCCCGGCACGCCGCTCCTCGCCGCCCGGCGAGGAGCGGCCGGCGCCGCTCATTCCAGCGGCCTCCCGGGGATGCCGGGGCGCTGCTGCCAGGGCCGGGGGCCGTCGAGGGGGCGGTAGGCGACGCCGAGGGCGTCGAGCCGGGGCAGGTGTGCCCTCTCCAGCCGTTCGGCGAAGGGCGCGTAGGGCTTGCCGGGTCCGGACCAGGCGACCTCGGCGACGGCGGCGAGCCGGGGGAAGACCTGGTAGTCGACGCGCTGCGCGTTCTCGGCGCACTCCGTCCACATGTTCGCCTGGATACCGAGCACCCGCTCGGCGCGTCCGTGCCGGACGAGCTGGGCGGGTACGGGTTCGAACCCGTACACGTCGGCCAGGGAGGCGACGTACCCCAAGGGGGTGGGTTCCGCGTCGCCGGGGGCCTGCCTGCGGTCGAGGTACAGCTCGTGCTCCGGGCACATCACCACATCGTGGCCCGCCTCGGCGGCGGCGATGCCGCCGTCCTTCCCCCGCCAGGAGGAGACGACCGCGCCGGGGGTGAGCCCTGGGCCCTCCAGGGTGCCGCCTTCGAGGATCTCGTCCCAGCCGGTCATGCGGCGTCCGCGCTCGGCGAGCCACCGGTCGAAGTGCCGCACCATCCACGACTGGAGGGCGTCCTCGTCGCGCAGTCCCAGCGACGCGATGCGGGCCTGGGCGACGGCCGAGGCCCGCCACTGCTCCTTGGGGGTCTCGTCGCCGCCGATGTGGATGTAGGGGGAGGGGAAGACGTCGAGCACCTCTTCCAGCACGTGCTCGTAGAAGCGGAGGACGTCGTCGGTGGGGGCGAGCAGGTGCGGGCTGACGCCCCAGTCGGTCCAGACGCCGAGCGCGGAGGTGTCCACGGCGTCGGTGGTGCCGAGTTCGGGGTAGGCGGCGATGGCGGCCTGGGAGTGGCCGGGCAGTTCGATCTCGGGGACGACGGTGATGTGGCGTTCGGCCGCGTACGCGACGATCTCGCGCAGGTCGTCCTGGGTGTAGTAGCCGCCGTGCGGGCGTTCGTCCCACAGCGGCGAGGCGCGGTGGCCCACGCGGCTGCGGGGGCGCCAGGCGCCGACCCCGGTCAGCCGGGGGTAGCGGTGGATCTCCATGCGCCAGCCCTGGTCGTCCGTCAGGTGGAAGTGGAAGACGTTGAGCTTGTGCGCGGCGAGCAGGTCGAGGACGCGCAGCACGCCGTCCTTGGGCATGAAGTGCCGGGCGACGTCGAGCATCATCCCGCGCCAGGCGAAGCACGGCGCGTCCTCGATCCGGCACGGCGGCACCCGCCACTCCCGCGTCGTACCCGCGCGCCGGAACGCGTCCGGCGGCAGCGCCTGCCGCAGCGTCTGCGCGCCCCGGAAGAGACCGGCCGCGTCCCCGCCGGTCAGCACGGCACGCTCGGCGGTGACGTCCAGCCGGTAGGACTCGGCACCGAGCGCGGTGCGCAGGCGGGTGTCGAGGCGCAGTTCGAGGGTGTTGTCCGGCCTCTCCTCGCCCTCGTGGAAGGGCAGTACGGACAGGCCGCGCAGCCAGCGGGCGACCCCGCGCGCCCCGGGTTCGGCGACGAGCGCGGTGCGGCTCCCCCAGACGAAGGGCGGCCCCTGCCCCTCTTGTACGTCGCGGGGCTGCGGCACGAGCCCCGACCAGCCGGTGGCGGACATAACCGGTTCTCCTTACTTCGCTTCGCTTCACTTCACCGCGCCGCCGAGTCCGGAGACCAGGCGCCGGTGGACAAGGACGAAGAAGACGAGCACGGGCAGCGTCATGACCGTCGAGGCGGCCATCACCCCGCCCCAGTCGGGGGTTTCGGTGTCGTAGAAGACGAGGAGCGCCAGCGGGAGAGTGGAGTTCTCCGTGGCGGAGATGAGGAACGACTTGGCGAAGAGGAAATCGTTCCAGGTGGAGATGAAGGAGAAGACGCTCGTGGCGATGAGGCCGGGGAGGACGAGCGGAAAGAGGATCTGCCACAGAAAACGGGTGCGGCTCGCACCGTCGATGTACGCCTGCTCCTCCAGCGCTTCGGGGACCGCTTTGACGAATCCGCGCAGCATCCAGATCGCGAACGGGAGAGAGAAGGCCAGGTGCGGGAGAACGAGGGAGAGGAGGGAGTTGAGCACCCCGAGGTCCCGCATGAGGAAGAACATCGGAATGGTGAGCGCTTCCACCGGCACCATCTGGGCGACGAGGAAGAGGACGAGCAGCGTCGTGCGCAGCCGGAAGCGGAAGCGGGTGACGGCCGTCGCCGCCAGGAACGCGATCAGCGCGGAGGCGGCCACGACGGCGCCGGCCACCAGCAGGCTGTTGAGGAAGTAGCGGCCGAAGTCCTGCTGGGTGAAGACGCGCCGGAACGCGTCCAGGGTGGGCGCCAGGGTCCAGGGCAGCGGCCGGTCGGAACGGATCTCGCCCGCCGGTTTGAAAGCGGAGAGCACCATCCAGTAGAGCGGAAAGGCGACGAGTGCCGCGAGGAGCACGGCGGCGCACTCGGCGGCCAGTCGCCAGGGTTTCCGTATCCGCCGCCGGGGCGGTGCGGTGGTCGCGGCGCTCATATCTCCTCCCCGTTCCTGCGGAGCAGTTTCAGATACAGCAGCGTGACCGCCAGCAGAATCAGCAGCATGACGACGCCGATGGCCGCGCCGAGGCTGTACTGGGAGGACGCGAACGCCTTCTGATAGGCGTAGACGTTCAGCACCAGGTTCTGTCCGGCGATACCGCCGCCGCCCGTCATCACATAGATCTGCGTGAACACCTTGAAGTCCCAGATGACGGACTGGATGGTGACCACGATCAGCAGGGGCCGCAGCATCGGCGTCAGCACGCTGCGCCAGGTGCGCCATGTGTTCGCGCCGTCCAGCGCGGCGGCCTCCAGCACCTCGGCGGGCACGGCGCGGATACCGGCGTAGATCACCACCATCACCAGCGGGAACGAGCACCACACGACCTCTAGGAGCACCAGCGCGAACGCGCTGAACCTCCCGTAGGTCCAGGAGAAGTCCCCGAGCCCCAGCACCCTGTTGACGGGGCCGAAGTCCGGGTCGAAGAGGAAGACCCACACGGTGGAGCCGGTGATCGCGGGCGTCGCCCAGGCGCCGAGCGCGGCCAGCATCAGCAGCAGCCTCGGCAGCGCCCGCACCCGGGTCAGCAGCACCGCCAGCGCGCAGCCGACGGCCACCGTGCACCGCACGCAGGCCGCGGCGAACACCACGGTCGCCAGCAGGACGTCCCAGAAGCGGGCGTCGCCGAACAGTTCGGCGTAGTTGCCCAGCCCCTGGAAGCTGGTCGGCTGCCCACCGCTGACCTGGGCCTGGGTGTACTCCAGGAAGGAGATCAGCCCGAGCTGGTAGACCGGGTAGACGAGGAGGGTGGCCAGGACGAGGAGCGCGGGCGCCAGGTAGAGCCAGGGCGTCCAGCCGCCGTGCCCCGGCGCCACCGCCTTGGCGCGGCCGGGACGGGGGCCGGGGCCGGGACGGGAGCCAGGACGGGGGCCGGGACCGGTGCCGGAGCCAGGGCCGGGGTCGGAACCCGGGCGGGGACGGTGCCGGGGGCTCACCGGTCGAACGCCTCGTCCATCTTCCGCGCGGCCTCCTCGGCCGCGCCGTCCACACCCTGCTTGCCGCTGACGATCCGCTGGAACATGCCGGGCAGGATCAGCGACGCGTCGATCTGCCCCCAGGCGGGACTGACCGGCACGAACTTGGCCCCCGCCTCCAGCGTCTCGACGAACGGCTCGACGAACGGCTCCCGTGCGGCGACCCGGGCGCGGATGTCGCGGAAGGTCGGCAGGAAGCCCATCGCGTCGAACAGCTGCTTCTGGGTGCGCTTGCCCGCCAGTTCCTTGGCCAACTGGACGGCGAGGGTGCGGTGGTCGGTGCTCTTGAGCACGCCGATGTTGTTGCCGCCCGCGAAGGCCGGGGCGATCCGCCCCTTCTCGACACCGGGCAGCGGTACGACCGCGTACCTGCCCTTGGCCTCGCCGTCCTCCATGGCCTGCCGGTTGAAGTCGCCGCCGATGGCCATGCCCGCCTTGCCGCCGGCGAAGGCTTCGACCGTGTCGTTGCCGCCCATCCTCGCGCAGGTGCGCGCGGGGCAGTTGGCGTCGCCGAAGAGGGAGGTGTAGGCCCTGATGCCCTTTTTCGCCGCCGCGCTGTCGAGGGTGGAGGTGAACTTCCCCGCGCCGTTCTCCTCGGCCAGCTCGCCGCCGTGGGCCCAGATGAACGGCATGGCTCCGTAGGTGTAGGCCCCGCCGACGGCCAGGCCGTACATGTCCTTGTGCGCGGCGCGGACCTTCTCGGCGGCGCGGGCCACCTCCCTCAGCGTGCGGGGCGGCTTCAGGTCCAGTTCGTCGAAGAGGTCCGTGCGGTAGTAGAGCGCCCGGACGCCGACGAAGAGCGGCAGCCCGTACTGCTTGCCCCGCACGGTGACCGATTTCCTGGCCGTCGCGTCCAGGTCGCGGGCCGGGCCCCAGTCGTGGAACTCGGCGCTGATGTCGGCCAGTCCGCCGTCGGCGACGTACCCGGCGGTGTCGGTGTTGCCGTACTCGATGACGTCGGGAGCCGAGTCGGGGTCGTTGAACGCCCCCTTGGTCTTCTCGGCCCGGCTGTCGACGGGGATGTAGCGCACATCGACCTCGACGTCCCTGTGCCGCTTCTCGAACCGGTCGACCACCTTCCGGACGACCGCCTCCTTCGGCCCGTTGCCGACCTCCCGGAAGAGCCAGACCCGGACGGTCCCGCTTCTCTCGTCCTTTCCGCTGCCGCCGCCGTCCGAGGTGGACGGGGCGCACCCGGCCAGGCCGGCGGCCATCGCACCGGCCAGCAGCACGGCCCCGACCCGCCCCACCGCCCTCTTCGTTCCCGTTGCGCTGTTGACGACCTTCACGACGAGACCCCCCAGCACGAAGCGTTGGCGTTGCGCAGACTGCAACGAATGTTTCGTATGCCACAACTACGCGTGCGGCGTGAGGCTACGAGGGACACACCGACGGGGGCAATAGGTCTGAACCAACTGACCGCTTCCGCATGGACGAGGACCTCACCCCGGGGGCCTGACCGACTCCGGGACCTCATGACCTCACCCTGGGACCACGCGCGTCACCGGCGGCCCGAGCGCCGGATACTCCTTGCGCTCGAACAGTCGCTTACAGATACGGTGTTCGACTGGCCGAGCACCGTACAGGGGGGCAGAGATGGGAGAGGGCGGACGACCGCTGCTGCCGGGAGACAGGCTCCAGGCGGAACTCGCGTACCACGAGCAGCAAGGCGAGCTGAAAGTCCCCGAATCCACGGTCACGCAGCTGACCAAGGGCATCAAGGACGCCCTCGACGAACTCCGGGAGATCGGCACGGACGTGGACGCCGCCCAGGGCAGCGGCTTCGAGGAGATGAAGCTGTCCACGATGGAGGTCGGCGACGACACGCTCTCCCAGTCGTTCGAGGGCTTCTGCGAACGGTGGGAATGGGGCGTGCGCGGCCTGATGACCGACGCGGACGCGATCGCCGAGAACCTGGGGCTGTCCGCGGGGATGACGTGGGAGGAGGACCGCTACCGCTCGGTGGCGCTCAAGGGCGTCGCCAACACCGTCAACCCCTACGGCAACCCGTACGCCACCGAGGACGGTCTCGCCGACGCCGGCTACCGGGACCTGTTCACCGGCCAGGTCGAGGGGGAACCGGGCCACACCGGTGAGGAGGCCGGCTGATGGGGCTGGGGGATCTCGTCGACGCGGCCACCGACGCGGGCAAGGACGCCTACCGCGACTTCGTCCCCGACCAGGTCAAGGACACGGTCGAAGGCGCCGTCGAGAAGGGCGGCGAAGCCGTCGGCAAGGGCGCGGACCTGCTCGCCGACCGGCTGGACGGTATGGGCTGGAAACCCGGCGCGAAGTTCGTCCGCGACGCGGGGGACGTCGTCGCCGACAAGACCGGCGGTGACGTCCGGGAACGGGACCTGGGCGAGACGGAGGAGGCGAACAAGCTCATCCACGGCTCACCGTCCAAACTGGAGGCGACCGCCCGCCACCTGCGGGACTTCCACAAGGCATTCGACCGCGTGGGCCGCGGCATGCGCGGGCTGGACTCCCAGCACCTCAAGGGCGAGGCCGCCGACGCCTTCCGCCGGACGGTCGAGGTCCAGCCCGGCCGCTGGTTCAAGGCGGCCGACGCCTGCGAGAAGGCGCAGAGCGCCCTCAACGACTTCGCCAGAACCGTGCGCTGGGCCCAGCAGGAGGCCCGGGAGGCCATCAAGCTCTACAACAAGGGCAAGGCGGCCTCCCAGCGGCACAAGGCGAAGGTCTCCTTCTACGAGGACGCGCTCACGGCGTACAAGGAGACACCCGAGAAGGACCGGGCGCCCGGCTCCCTCCCGGACAAGCCGCCGGCCGAGGACCCGGGCGAGGCCCGGATGGACGAGGCCCGGGAGAAGCTGAGGGAGGCGCGCCGCCAGCGGGACGAGGCGGCCCGCGCCGCCAACACGCTGATGGAGGCGGCGCGCGATGCCGCACCGCCCAAGCCCTCGTATCTCGCCCAGGCGCGCAGCGGGCTCAAGGGCGGCCTGCTGGCGATGGAGCACCGGACCGGCGGCTTCACGAACACGGGGACGGGAGCCCTCGACTTCGCCCGGGGCGTCAGTCCCGTCAACGCCCACAACATCCTCAACCCGGACGACTACCGGACCAACCTCAACAGCACCGCCGCGGGGGCGAAATCCCTGGCGACGCACCCGGACGCCGCTCTCGAACAGGCCTACCGGAGCTTCCTGGACGACCCGGAGGAGTTCTTCGGCGGGATGGCGTTCGACGCCCTCACCGGAGGGGCCGGAAAGGGCGCGAGCACAATGGCCGGGGCCGGCCGCGCCGCACGCGCGGCGGAGCACGCCACGGGCGCCCGCCGGCAGCCCGCGGGGCCCGCGCACCCGCCGGAGCCGGCCCACGAGCCCGGCAATCCCGGGCGGGAATCCCTCGACCAGGAACCCGACAACGCCAATCGGCCCGAGGACCAGAAACCCTGCGGCGAGGACCCTGTCGACTTCGCGACGGGCCGCATGCTGCTGCCGCAGACGGATCTGACGCTGCCCGGTGTCCTGCCCCTCGTCTTCCGCCGCCAGTTCGAGTCGTCGTACCGGGCCGGCCGCTGGTTCGGGCCCGCCTGGTCGAGCACCCTCGACCAGCGTCTGGAAGTCGACGCGGCGGGTGTCGTCCTCCATGGTGAGCACAGTCTGCTGGTCGCGTACCCGCACCCGGAGCCGGGTGGCGAGCCGGTGCTCCCGCAGCGGGGGCCGCAACGGCCCCTGGAGCGGCGGACGGACGGCGACTACGTCCTGACCGACCCCGAAACCGGCTGGACCAGCTGGTTCGCGCCACCGGTCGACCTGGCCGACCGGGCAGGCGTCGCCCTGCTCGCCGAGATCCGTGACCGCAACGGCAACCGGATCACATGCGAGTACGACGAGGACGGCACACCGCTCGCCCTGGTCCACTCCGGCGGCTACCACCTCCACGTGGAGACCGACGCGGAGCTGCGGCGGGTGACGGCGCTGCGGCTGGCCGACGACGGAGCGGGCGACGTGGAGGCGGACCGCGGGGCGCAGGGCCGCGGAGGCGAGGACCGCGGAGGGCAGGGTGGCCGGCAACCGGACCGCGGAGGGCAGGAGATCGTCCGCTTCGGCTACGACACGCACGGCAACCTCACCGAGGTGACCGGCTCGTGCGGTCGCCCGCTGCGCTTCGGCTACGACTCCCTGGGCCGGATCACCTCGTGGACCGACACCAACGGCTCCCACTACACGTACGCCTACGACGAGCACGACCGCTGCGTGTGGCAGTCCGGCGCCGCAGGCCATATGCAGGCCACCTTCGCGTACAGCGCGCCGGACCCGGCGACGGGCCACCGCGTCACCAAGGTCACCAACTCGCTCGGACACACCACGTACTACCTGGTGAACATCCGCAACCAGGTCGTCGCGGTCACGGACCCCACGGGCGCCACCAGCCGCATCGAGCGGGACGCCCACCACCGCGTCCTGTCCCGCACCGACCCGCTGGGCCGCACCGTGCGGCTGGAGCGGGACGGTGCCGGCCGCGTCGTACGGGCCGTGCGTCCCGACGGCGGTGCCGTGACGGTGTCCTACAACGCGCTCGGCCTGCCGGTCGAGAGGGTGGAGCCGGACGGAGCGGTGTGGCGGTACGCGTACGACGAACGCGGCAACCGCACCGCCGTCACCGACCCGGCGGGAGCGACCACCCGCTGCACGTACGACGCGGCGGGCCGCCTGACGAGCGTGACAGACGCGCTGGGGCACAGGACCCGGGTACGGTGCGACGCGGCGGGACTCCCGCTGGAGATCACCGACCCGTCCGGCGCGGTGACCACCTACCGCCGCGACGCGTTCGGCCGCCCGGTCGCCGTGGTCGGCCCGCTCGGCGACACCACCCACCTGGCCTGGACCGTCGAGGGCCGTCTCACCCGCCGCACCGGCCCGGACGGCGCCACCGAGACCTGGGAATGGGACGGCGAGGGGAACTGCACCCGGCACGTGGACGCGGCAGGCGGCGAGACGACCTACGCCTACACGCACTTCGACCTGCTCACGGCCCGCACCGGCCCGGACGGCGTGCGGTACACCTTCGACCACGACTCCCGCCTGCGCCTGACGCGGGTCACCGGCCCGCAGGGCCTGACGTGGACCTACGACTGGGACGGGGCCGACCGGCTGGTCGCGGAGACGGACTTCGACGGCCACACCCAGCGCTACGAACTCGACGCGGCCGGCCAGTTGGTGGCCCGTACCACTGCGCTCGGCGACCGGATCGGTTACGCGCGCGACGTCCTCGGCCGCCTGACGGCCAAGGACGTGGCCGGGACCGTCACCACCTACGCGTACGACGCGGCGGGCCGCCTGGTCGAAGCGCGCGGCCCGGACGCGGAACTGCTCCGGCAGTACGACCGCGCGGGCCGGCTGAAGACGGAGGTCGTGAACGGGCGAGCCCTCACCTTCGCGTACGACGCGCGGGGCCGTCCCGTGCGCCGTACGACCCCCACCGGTTCGGTGACCCGCTACGGGTACGACGCGGCGGGCAACCGCACGACGCTCACGGCCGACGGCCACACACTGACGTCGTCGTACGACGCCGCGGGCCGCGAACTCGCACGCGCGATCGACGGGCGGGCGTCCCTCACCTGGGCGTGGGACCCCGCGGGCCGCCTCACCGACCAAGCCCTCACCGGCCCGGCGGCCGACGCCGACCGGCACCGCTCCTACACCTACCGACCGGACGGCCACCTCATCGCGGTGGACGACTCACGGGACGGCACCAGCCGCTTCGGGCTCGACGCGGCAGGCCGCGTGACCCGGGTGGACGCCCGCGCCTGGACGGAGACCTACGCCTACGACGAGGCCGGCAACCAGACGGCGGCGCACTGGCCGGCGGACCACGCCGCCCCGGAAGCCCGGGGCCCCCGCGCCTACACCGGCACCCGCGTCCGGGCGGCGGGCCGCGTGCGCTACGAGCACGACGCGGCGGGCCGCGTCGTGCACCGGCGGAAGAAACACCTCTCCCGCAAGCCGGAGACCTGGCACTACGAGTGGGACCCGGAGGACCGCCTGACCCGGGTCACCACACCGGACGGCACCGTGTGGCACTACACGTACGACCCCCTGGGCCGCCGTCTCACGAAACGCTCGTGCCGCGAACGCGTGGCCTTCACCTGGGACGGCCCCACCCTCGTGGAACAGACCACCACCGGACCCACCCCGCACCCGGTCACCCTCACCTGGAACCACCAGGGCCTCCACCCCGTCTCCCAGACGGAGCGCATCACCGAGGAAACGAGTCAACGGGAGATAGACGCCCGCTTCTTCGCCGTCGTCACCGACCTCATCGGCACCCCCACCGCCCTGGTCACCGAGGACGGCGCCACAGCGTGGCACAGCCGCCGCACCCTGTGGGGCACCACCACCTGGAACACCGACGCCACCGCGTACACCCCACTCCGCTTCCCCGGCCAGTATTACGACCCCGAAACCGGCCTCCACTACAACTACTTCCGCCACTACGACCCCGAAACAGCCCGATACCTGTCCCCGGATCCCCTGGGCCTGACCCCCGCCCCGAATCCGGTGACGTATGTCCCGAACCCCTGGGAAGAGGCCGATCCGCTCGGCCTTCTCCCGTGCAAAACAGTGGTGGAGAACCAGGCGGGACGGTTCGGCGATATGAACCCCGGACAGCCTGGTGACGGCCTCACACCCCACCACATCCCGCAGGTCGCCCTGGGCTTTCTCCCCAGAAACGAGGGCGGCGCCATAGTCATGAAACAGGCCGATCACGAACTGACCCGCACCTACGGCCCGCACGGCCGGGCAACCAAAGCTGCCGACGCGGGCCTGCCCTTCCGGACAGTGGTCGCCAAGGATCTCTGGGACATGAGAAGGATAGGCGAAAAACAGTACGGGGATCCCGGTTACTACAACAAGGGAATCATGGATCTACTCGCCTATTATCGAAGCATCGGGTGGCTGTGAAAGGAGAAATATGTCGATCCGCCTCGAAGTTGAGGAATTGGTGCGGTCCGGCCCCCTGCCTTCGGAAGAAGCCACAGAGGAAGAGATCGCACAGGCGCAACATCTCTTGGACCGGATCACCCCGCCGGTCTCCGACGAAGAAGCACAAGCGCTCACCGCTGCTTTCGGACCGGACGATTGCTACGGACTCTCCTGGACCCTCCTCCATCTGATCGAGACGGCACCGCATGCACGGGACGCCCGCTATCGCGGCAACGCGACGAATACGTGGGTCCAACTGCTGAACGCCCGTGCCGGTGCCGCTCAAACGGAATGATCCGTTCGCCCCGGCAGCGCCAAGCCGGCCAACTTCCCCGCCTCTGACCTCCCTCGCCCCTGCCCCGGGGGCGGGGCCCGGTCGGGGGGCGCTATCCTGGGTGGCCACCGTGCGTTGACCCGAGTGTCACGGAGGGTCAGACGTCACGCGGTGGCACACCGTACCGGACTCCCCTGCTCGTCCCCCGGAGGTCTTCGCCCCATGGCCAAGCGGCAGCCGCGGCTTCCGTCGCCGCCGGTGAATCCGTACGGGGCGCATCCGGGGGCGGGGTGGGCGCCGCCGCCGGGGGTGGTGGAGGCGCGGCGCCGGGCCGTGGGGAAGAAGCGGATCATCGTCGGGGCGCTGGCCGGTTATCTGGCGTTCTTCTACGTCGTCCTCCCACTGGTGAGCCGGCTGCTGTGAGGCGTCCGTCCCGGGGTCACTGGTAGCGGCGGAGCTGGACTGCGAGGTCATCGAATGTGGAAGCGGGGGGCGGCCGGGCAGGTCGCCGCACCGGCGGAGGCGGCGCCGACGGCAACGGCGGCAGGCGACGGCGCGGCGGCGGCGCCCGTGTGGCGCGAGGTGCCCAGCGACGTGGAGCGGCGGCTGTTCGAGGCGAAGTCCCGGATGGACTGGGCCGCTTACATGGATGTCCTGGCCGGTGAGTCGCTGTACCACGCGGCCCCGCGCGACTGGCTCGACGCGCATCCGGGGAGCGTGACGCTCACCCCGGTGTGGCGTCCGGAGATCCAGTCGTGGTGCATCCCCGTCTACACGGAGGCGATGCTTCCGGTCCCCCTCGACACCCCTGTCTTCTTCTCGCAGAGCCTGGACTGGTACGCCCGAAGGTGGGAGGCGACGGACCCGCCGTGGCTGGCGGTCAATCCGGGGTCGCCGTGCGAGGCGTACTTCCCGGCGGGCCCCGGGTACCGGGCGCTGTGGCAGCAGCACGCGGACCGGGCCGACAACTCCTGCTCGCACGCCCACCAGACGCTGCGCACGCTGTGGATCGGCGGCCCGCGCACGGGGGATGTCGCGCGCGGTCTGGCCTGCGGGGCGCTGATGTGTGTGAAGAACGGTACCTACTGGAACGCCCTGGGCCACGGCCACGGTTACACCGACGAGCGGCGGCTGCTGGACCGCTGGTGGGGCGTCACGACGCGCGAGAAGTGGCAGCGCTACCAGGAGGAGCTGCTGACGGGCGAGATGAGCAGCCCGGTGTGGGAGTTCGTGCTGGGCGTGCGGCACAGCCTGGCGCAGGACTTCGGCGGGCAGGTGGAGACGGTCCACTGGCGCCAGGCCGCCGAGCGCGTACTGCGCAGCCGGGTGCCGACCGCCCGCGTGGAGCTGACCCCGGACGGTGTCACCCGCACCGAGGGCCCCTCCGAGGAGGAGAGGGAGGCGCAGATCGAGGGGGTCAAGCGGCTCATCGGGCGGATCACCCGGTACGAGGCGCGGTTCCGTGCCGACGGGCTGCTGCCGGAGGGCCGGTTCGTCCGCTCCGTCGCGGCCTGGGACTACGGGCGGGGCTCCAACATGGCACGTTTCGGCCTCGCCGCGCGTTTCTGCACTCTGGAGGAGGCGGAGGCGGCCGTGCTGCGCGCGGGGCGGGTCAGCGCCGTCGCCTACCGCTCCTGGGAGGACTTCTCCGCGGGGTACGCGCTCGGCCGCTGCCTCCACTTCGACGACGAGGAGTTCGGTCCCTGGTACGAGGAGACGCTGACCTCGCACCGGATCCTGACGACCGATCCGGAGAGCCCCTGGCTGACCATCCCCTTCCGGCCGGGGGACGACTGAGCCCCGGAGGGGACGGCCGGCCGCCGCATCCACCGGGAGTCTCCCGGCGCCACCCCGTAGACTCCCCGGCCCCCGGGCCCCGGGGGCTCCCGGCCCCGGGATGTTCCCTGGCCCCAGTGAGTCCCCCGGGGCCCCCTCAGTCCCGCCCCGCCACCGCCACCGCCACCGCCAGCCGTGAGTGCCGGACGCCGTAGAGGAAGTAGAGCGCGAGGCCGGCGGCCATCCAGGCGCTGAAGACGGCCCAGGTGACGGCGGGCAGGCTGGCCATCATCCACAGGCAGAAGCCGAAGCCGAGCAGGGGGGTGAGGGGGAAGAACCGTACCCGGAAGGTGCGGTTCATCCCGGGGCGGGTGTACCGCAGCAGGACGACGGCGACGTTGACGAGCGCGAAGGCGAACAGGGTGCCGATGCTGGTGGCGTTGGCGAGTTCGCCGAGCGGGACGGTGGCGGCGAGGAGGCCGCAGAAGGCGGCGACGAGCACGGTGTTGGCGCGGGGCGTCCCGGTCCGCTCGTTCACCTTGGCGAAGACGGGCGGTACGAGCCCGTCCCGGGACATGGCGAACAGGATCCGGGTCTGCCCGTACAGGACGGCGAAGACGACGCTCGCGATGGCGACGACGGCGCCGGCGGCCAGCACCACGCTCCACAGTCCCAGCCCGGTGACGTCCTCCATGATGCGGGCGAGGGCGGCATCGGTGCCCGCGAAGTCCCGCCAGGGCATCGCTCCGACGGCGACCAGCGCGACGACGCAGTAGAGCACGGTGACGATCAGCAGGGACAGCATGATCGCCCGGGGCAGGTCCCGTTGCGGGTTCCGGGCCTCCTCACCCGCGGTGGAGGCGGCGTCGAACCCGATGTAGGAGAAGAAGAGGGTGGCCGCGGCGGCGCTGACACCGCCGGCACCGAGCGGGGCGAGCGGCGCGTAGTTGCCCGCCTGGATGCCGAAGAACCCGATGCCGCAGAACAGCAGCAGCGTCATGATCTTGATGGCGACCATGGCGGTGTTGATGCGGGCGCTCTCCTTGGCGCCGCCCATCAGGAACACCATCGCGAGGACGATGACCGCGAGGGCGGGCAGGTTGACGTAGCCGCCCTCGCCCAGCGGTGCGGAGACGGCGCCGGGGAGGGTCACCCCGAAGGTCCCGTGGAGGAGTTCGTCGAGATACTCGCCCCAGCCGACCGCGACGGCCGCCACGGAGATGCCGTACTCCAGCACCAGGCACCAGCCGCAGATCCAGGCCACGAGTTCGCCCATGGTCGCGTACGCGTACGAGTAGGACGACCCGGAGACGGGGATGGAGCCGGCCAGTTCCGCGTAGGAGAGCGCGGAGAAGAGTGCGGTCAGTCCGGCGAGGACGAAGGAGACGGCGACGGCGGGTCCGGCCAGCGGGGTGGCTTCTCCCAGGACGACGAAGATGCCGGTGCCGAGGGTGGCGCCGATGCTGATCGTCGTCAGCTGCCACATGGTCAGGGTGCGGCGGAGGGCTGCCCCGCCCTCACCCCTGCCGCTCTCCGCGACCAGCAGTTCGACGGGCTTGCGCCGTGCCAGCCGGCCCACGAACCCCGGGGACGGGACCGGGTCGGGAGCGGTGGGCGGCTCGGACGAGGGTGGTGCCGCTCCGTGTTCCAGCATCTCGGGCTCCTTGTCGCTCCGGGTCGGCGTGCGAACCGGCGACAAGGCACCGAGCGGTGGCCCAGCCGGCGGTCACCGCCACTCCTGACACGGGGCACGAGCCTATGAGTGAGCAGCTCACGGCCGTAATGCGCGACCGTTGCGTGTTGCCGGACGATCATTGCGCGCTCGGCCACCCGGGCGGGGAATCATTGCGCCGCCCGCCTCGGATGACCGGCTCGGGAACTCACTGGTGCTGGACGGGCGGGCAGGTGCCGGTCTCCTCACCGATGCCGTTGATCTCGGCGTTCGACCGCGGGTCACCCGCGTAGTTCTTCTGGTCCGTGCACTTGGCACCGGAGCCCTCCGACCCGCCCGAGGAAGAACCGGCCTTCTGCGGCGCCGGGCACGTCCCCGTCTCCTCACCGATACCGTTGATCTCGGCGTTCGACCGCGGGTCACCCGCGTAGTTCTTCTGGTCCGTGCACTTGGCACCCGAACCCTTGGACCCGCCCGAGGAAGAACCGGCCTTCTGCGGCGCCGGGCACGTCCCCGTCTCCTCACCGATACCGTTGATCTCAGCGTTCGACCGCGGGTCACCCGCGTAGTTCTTCTGGTCCGTGCACTTG
>NZ_VJOK01000001.1:2743586-2784231 GCF_013302895.1 Streptomyces albus subsp. chlorinus
GTTGATCTCGGCGTTCGACCGCGGGTCACCCGCGTAGTTCTTCTGGTCCGTGCACTTGGCACCCGAACCCTTGGACCCGCCCGAGGAAGAACCGGCCTTCTGCGGCGCCGGGCACGTCCCCGTCCTCCTCACCGATACCGTTGATCTCAGCGTTCGACCGCGGGTCACCCGCGTAGTTCTTCTGGTCCGTGCACTTGGCACCCGAACCCTTGGACCCGCCCGAGGAAGAACCGGCCTTCTGCGGCGCCGGGCACGTCCCCGTCTCCTCACCAATACCGTTGATCTCGGCATTCGACCGCGGGTCACCCGCGTAGTTCTTCTGGTCCGTGCACTTCCCACCGGACTTCTTGGGAGTGTGCGACGCCGTCTTGTGCGAGGCACTCGCGGAGGCGGACGCCTTCGAGCTGGAGGAGGCGTTGTCGCCCCCGGTGTTGTCGCAGGCCGTGAGCGACAGGCTGGCGGCCACCGCGACAAGGGCGAAAACGGAGACCTTCTTCTTCCGGGCAAGCATGTTTCTCTCCTCAAAGGGGGCCCACCGGCGGTGGGCGGGCTGGGTGGATCTCGGATAACGGGGGAATGTGCAAGGCGATGAATGACCGGGCGCCGCCGGGGCCACGGGAACCATGGCGGCGCCCGGCGGATATCAGGAGCAGGTCTTGTAGAACTGGCTCCAGCCGTCGGTGGGCATGGCCGGCGGCTCGGCCCACGTACCGTACTCGCCGTACTTCAGCTTGGCCTCACGGTCGTAGCCGGCCAGGCCGCCGCCCGGCTTGGACAGGCGCACGTCCCGGTCCATCTGCCCGTCACCGGCGTTGTTGAGGACGGCCAGGTCAGGGTACGCGTCGTCGTTGTAGCGAGCGACGCTCAGCTGCCGGACCTCGCCCATGTCCCCGATGTCGGAGTGGACGGCGCCGGGCGACTTCAGGTTCGTACGGGCGAGCGGGCCGGGCCGGTACTCGGCCAGGCGTGCCGTCGAGGGGTCGTCGCCGCCGGACGGCTTGACCACGTTGACGACCAGGTCCAGGGTGCCGTCGTTGTCGAAGTCGGCGACAGCGGCGCTGACGTCCTCGCCCTTCTTCGCGCCGACCAGGCTCCTGACGGTGTGCTTGCTGCCGAACGAGCCGGACTTGGTGCCCCACTGGATCGTCATCTTGGTGCCGGTGTGGCCCGGGTTGCTGATCTTGTCCGGGCGGCCGTCGCCGTCCAGGTCACCGAGCAGGGTGGTCGCGTCGGCCAGGCACGGGGCCGACGCGGCGGCGTGCTTGCCGGCGGTGTGCGCACCGGCCGCCGGGGAGGTGACCGCACCGGCGTAACCGGCGGCGGTCAGGGTGAGGGCGGCCGCGGCGAGCGGCGCGGCGATCCAGCGTGAGCGTGAGCGAAGCATCCTCGGGCATCCTTTCTGTCGTTGCCGCAAGATCTGATGCCGATGCCGATGCGGGGGTTCACGCCCGGGTCCTCGTGTGACGTGGCTGTGACAAACCAGCGGGAGAAGGTCCCGGCTCCTCTCCACGACGAAGGGGCCGGCCCGACGGAGTACGTCGGGCCGGCCCCCTCCTCTTCGCGTGGCCGCACGGCCGCACGGCCGCACGGCCATATGGCTGCGCGGTCACGTGGCCGCCCGGTCACGTGGCCGCACGGCCGCTGCGCCGTCACCTCTTCAGGTCGATCCACCACTGGTCGTTCTCGTCCAGCCAGCAGGAGTAGCCGGCGTACTCCTTGCCCGGACCGGAGATGGCGCCGCCGATCTTCTGGCACATCTCGAGGGTGCCGACCTTGTAGGTGTCGTAGTTGTCGTTGGCCGCCTGCGTCGTCACGGACGAGGCGGTCGCCTGCGACGCCGCGGTGGCCGCGGTGGTGCCGAGACCGGCGAAGGCCGCCACTCCGGCCAGAACGACTGCCGCCTTGGTGAACTTCTTGCGCATGCAAGTCTCCTCAAGGGTGCGGAACACGCACCTCTTACTGGCGAAGGGGCGGGGGAGGCCCCTCCTTTCCGTTACGCCGGAGTGAGACGCCGGCACCGCCCCGCGAGTTCACAGGCCACCGCACACGAGATCGAACTGTGATCTTCCCGCACGACCCGTCAGCAGTACGGCGGCTGCCCCGTCAGGGAGTACGCCACCCCCATGAAGACCCCGAAGAGGCGGAAGAGCGCCGGAAGCTCACCCCGAACGCGAACGGTGCGGTCGTCCGTACGGGACACCCCGGGGACGCCCTCCAACTGCTGGGCGACGGACGCGGACTGCCAGCGTACGGCGAGGGTGTGGTCGCCGGTGTCGGGCGCCGCGCGGGGGTGGGACGCCGCGTCCCGCACGCCGGCCTCCGCCGCCTCCTGGATGGCGCTCCGCGCCTCGTCCGCGGGGCGCAGGCGGGCGGTGAACCGGTCGCGGGCGTACTTCACGGGGGCGGTACGGACGGCGGAGTCCCACTCCGCCACCTCGGCGCAGGCCACGTCGCAGCCCGAGAGCGCCACCACGGGAACGCCGAGCGCCGTGGCGGTCGCGTACGCGAAGCCGATCTCCCCCATGGCGCGGTCGTCGTCCAGCCACATGTCCTCGATCTCGTGCCCCATGAAGCTGTGGCTGAGAACGCCCAGTCTCCCCGCCCGCGCGTGGTAGCCGACGCAGACGACGGCGTCGAACGAGGCGTCCAGGTCCTGGAGCATGCCCATCGGCTTGGGCTTGCCGCGCACCAGCGACGCGGCCGGGTGCAGGTCCTCGACCAGCAGGTTCCGCATCGTGCTGTGCGTGTCGTTGACGACGATCTCGCGTGCCCCGCCCCCCAGGGCGCCGCGCACCGCGGCGTTCACGTCCTCGGTCATCATCACGCGTCCGCGCTCGTAGTCGCGCCCGCCCATCTGGACGTCGTCGGCCCCGACGAGCCCGGTCACGCCCTCCATGTCGGCGCTGATGTACACCTTCATGCCGCCCTCACCCCTCCTTGGTCCGGCCCCGGCGAACCGGCCGGTGCTCCGGCGCCCCAACCGGTGCTCCGGCGTGCCGACCGGTCCCCTTCCTGAACCGCCCGCCCCACCGGCCACTCCGGCCACTCCGATTACTCCGGTTACTCCGGTTACTCCGGTTACTCCGGTTACTCCGCCACCGAGTCTCCCAGCAGACGCGGCGCCCGCGTGCCGGTTCGCCCGGATTCGGGGGCCGGTCCGAGTGTCCGCGCCTCCAGCGCGGTGAGCAGTTCGGCGAACACCGGGAGGGCGCGCTCCAGCGCCTCGCGGCTCTCGGGGGCGAGGTCGTCCAGGGCCTGGCGGAGGGCGCCGGTGCTCACCCGGTCGTAGCGGCCGAGCAGGTCCAGCGCCCGAGGGGTGGCGGCGAGCCGCACGGTGCGCAGATCGGTCGCGGAGGGGGTCCGCTCCACCAGCCCGGACGCCGTCATGGCCCGGACGAGGTTGCTCACCGTCGAGGGCGCGATCCGCAGGCGCCCGGCGACCTCGCGCGGTGTGGCGGGGCCGTCCTCGGCCAGGGTGCGCAGGAGCTCGATCTGGGCCTCGGGAAGGTCGGGGAGTGCCTCGTCGAAGCGGCGGGTGCGCAGCACTGCGCGGCGCAGGGGGCCGATGAGCCGGCCGATCCGGGTCGCGGTGTCCATGGTCCCAGTATGACGCACGCGTTTTGACTCAAAACTATTTTGCTGCAAAATCGAATGTGGGGTCCCTGAGGAGCCCGGCGCGGCCCGGGGACGCCACGGCAAACAGCGACAGCGACAGCAACAGCAAGCGACAGCGACAGCGACAGCGACAGCGACAGCGACAGCGACAGCAACAGCAACAGCAACAGCAACATGGACGCGCCAGAAGGAGGAGCTGCCGTATGACCACGGCCATGAACACGGTGACCGACCCCACCCCGGACGCCGGCGCCTCCCCGCACGCCGGGCCCGTCCCCGCGCAGGACCTGTCCGGCATCGTGGGCCACCGCTTCATCTACACCTACGCCAACGGCTGGCAGTACGAGATGTACGTGAAGAACGCCCGCACCATCGACTACCGCATACACTCCGGCATGGTCGGCGGACGCTGGGTCAAGGACCAGCGGGTGGACCTCGTCCAGCTCGACGAGGACAGCTACAAGGTCTCCTGGAACGAGCCCACCGGAACCTCCGTCGTCGTCAACGTCATGCCCGGCAAGCGCCGCCTGCACGGCGTGATCTTCTTCCCTCGCTGGGTGGAGGAGCACGGCGAACGCACGGTCTGCTTCCAGAACGACCACCTGGAGCGGATGCGCGCCTACCGCGACCAGGGCCCCACCTACCCCGTCCACATCGTCCCGGAGTTCGCACGGATCACCCTGTTCGAGCACGTCGGCACCGACGACGAGGACGTCATCTCCGTCGCCCCGGACGCGCTCCCCGCCGGCTGGGCCGACCGCACGAACTGAGATCCGACGGACGGAAGCCCGACGGACTGAGACCCGTCGGGCTGAGACCCGTCGGGCTGAGACCCGTCGGCCGACGGCCATCCCACGGCCGGGACGGCAGGGGCGGGGCGACGGCACGGACGGGGACGGGGTCCCGCGAGGGCCCGGGGCGGCACGGCCGGCCCGCGGCGACAATGGCCTCATGAGGACACACCGCGAACCGGCGCTCCTCGTCTACGACGGAGACTGCGGTTTCTGCACCACCGCGGTGCGCTTCGCTGAACGCCGCGTCCGGCCCCGGTGCCGGACGGTGCCGTGGCAGGAAGCCGACCTGGTCACGCTCGGCGTCACCCGGGAGCGCGCCGAGCGCGAGGTGCTGTGGGTCACGCCGGACGGAACGGTACGCGGCGGCGCCCAGGCCGTCGCCGCGGCCCTGCTGAGCGCCGGCGGCGCCTGGTCGGTGGCCGGGACCCTGCTGCGGCTGCCGCTCCTGCGGCGGATCGCGGACGTCGTCTACCGCGTCGTCGCCGCCAACCGCCACCGCCTGCCCGGCGGCACACCGGCGTGCGGGGTGCGCGGGACCGTCAGTTGATGGCCTGGATCTCCCGGACGGTGACGTTCCGGGTACCGCCGAACTCACCGTCCGGCAGGTCGTCGTCCCCCTGCCCGTCACTGCCCTCCCACGAGGCGTCCCAGGTGAGGGTCGCCTCCAGCGGGTAGGCCGCGTCGCCCTGGGTGGCCCGCAGATACGTCACCCCGCACGGCGGCGTCCTCTTCCCGCCGCCCTTCTTGTACGGGGCGCCGATCCCGCCGTCCGCCTCGACGGGGCACTCCCCCGAGGACGGATGCACCTCGGCGTCCTCCGTCCCGGCGGACAGCTTCAGGGAGGCGGGCTTCACCGTCGTCCTCGCCCAGATCTCCTCGCCGCCCCCGAGATCCACCGAAGCCCTCACCGACAACGGCTTGTAGGTGCCCTTGTCCAGCCACACCCACGTCGGCAGATTCACCGTCTGCCGCGCCTTCGGATTCAGCTCGACCTCCGTGTCCGGCACGGTGACCTTCGCGTACGCCAGCGCGGAGAGGATCTTCGGGCTGATCGCGTTCTCCACCTTCGGCCGCTCGCCGTTCGGCACCCAGAACGGCAGCCTCGTGCACGACTCACGCTTCGCCGCGTCCGGCTCCGCCGGGTTGGGCACCGCCGCCCAGAACATGCCCTTCCCCTGCTTCTTGAGATTGAAGTCCTTGTACTCCCCCTCCTTGTACCTGTACCGGATGTCCCCGTCGACCTCTTGCTTATGAGGCCCGTTGTTCGGCAGCCGCCCCGTCAGGGAGTACGGCGAGTCATCGACCTTCTCCTTCAACTCCTTGGGCGAGTACGTGGGCGCGTACCAACACGGCGGCGGCGCCCAATCCCCCGCCGGCACAGAGAGATTGCCACCCCCGCCTTTGGGAGCGGCGGTGCCTTCGCCGGAGTAGGCGACCTCACGACTACCACCACCGGCAGCGGCTGTGGCCTCGCCGTTGGTGAAGTTCCCCTTCTGGAACTTCTCCGCGTCACGAAGATCGTCGTCAGCCCACGCCTCGGTCGTGATCGATGCAAGCATTGCAGCGCACAGACTAGGTACCAGTGCGCCAATGAAAGTCAGTCTCCGCATTGCTTCACCGCCTTCGCCTCGTATTCAAAGGACCGCGCCCGCCAAGGCGATGCAGCTCTTTTAGGCTTCTCCATGACCAGCGTGTACCGCATGTAACTGGAAGCGCTCTTTTCCGTGCGCTTGATCTTTCCGCTTTTGATCTTCTTGCTGTAGAACTTGGACTGATCCACACAGAAGGAGACTTCGGCCAGTTTCCCGCTTACAACGTCTCCGACATTCTCACGGTAGTAGCGATCCGTCCCAGTCACCGTGGCTTCGCGTTCCACATGTGCCTTGACGAGCGTCGTCGCGTACTCCTCCGCTGTCTGCAACGGCACAACGTGCCGAGCCAGCACCGGGTCCTTCGGGTCCTGCTTCACCGTGCCGTGCATGAGGGCCCTCATGTAATCCGCCGCTCCATCCAACGCGGCGGCCTTGTCGGGGTCGGAGGGCTGTTTCCAGTCGAAGACGAGTTTGACGTCGTCGGGGAGCTTGATGTCCGAGGTGCGGAAGTCGCCCGTCTTCGGCTCCGCCTCCTCGCTCTTGTCCGCGCTGGGGGACGTGCTCTTGGGGGAGTCCGCGCCCTCGATGTTGCCGGATTTCGAGGGGCCGTCCTCGCCTCCGCCGCATCCGGCGAGCAGCAGCGCGGTGGCGGCTGTGGCGGCTGTGGCGGCGGCCAACGAGACGGCGGGGCGGGTCAGTTGCACTGCGGGCTCCCTGAGCGTCAGGTGACTGTCGTGAACCTGACGGTAGCAGCGCGTACCCTGTCGCGCCGGGTGACTTCGACAACGCGTACCGTCGCGAAGGGGTTCCGCCCTACGCCGCCTTCCGGAACAGGGCTGTCCAGAGGAAGTCCTCGCCGAAGTACGGGGAGTGGGACGGTTGCTGCCGCATACGGCGTAGTTCGATCCGCGTCTCGTCCCGGAGGCGGAGCGCTGGACGCTGCTGGCGCGGTTCGACAGCGACGAGGACGCGGGGATGTGCTGGGGCGACTGCGGCGTCCTGTACTGGCTGATACGCCCCGAGGACCTAGCGGAGAACCGCTTCGAGCGAGCGCGGTTTACCTGGCAGTGCTGCTGAGGGGGAGGCGGGAGGCGGCCGGTTGCCCAGGGCCCAGGGGGCTGGGAGGGCTGGGGGGCTGGGCCGCGTCACCGCGAGGAAACCCACGGGCCGGCCCGCCGAAACACCGTCCCGGCACACTCCGGATGTGAGAAGTGAGCAGGTGAGGAAGACGAGTGAGCAGGTGAGGAATGGGCGCGCGACGGGTGGGCCCGTGACGGGTGAGGACGTGGCGGGTGGGCTCGTGACGACCGGGGCCGCGTCCGTGAAGGTCGAGCGGGTCGCCTGGGAACATCCGGACGCCGTCGCGTTGCGGGCCCGGCAGCGGGCGGAGATCGCCGCGCGGTACGGCCGACCGGACAGCGAGCCGGGCGTGCCGCCGTCGGCGGACGACATCGCCGCGTTCTTCGTGGCGTACGGCGCGGATCAGGCCGACGAGGGGGACGAGGGGGACGAGGAGGACGGCACGGCGAGCAGCGCGGCGCGCGGACCGGCGGTGGGGTGCGCGGGGCTCCGCCACCTCGGGTCGGGGGCCGGCGAGATCAAGCGGATGTACGTCGAGCCGGCCTGGCGCGGCACGGGCGCGGCGACGCGGCTGCTGCGGACGCTGGAGGAGTGGGCCGCCGGGCGCGGCTGGACCGAGCTGCGGCTGGAGACGGGCGACGCGCAGCCGGACGCGGTCCGCTTCTACACCCGGTGCGGGTACGCGCGCATACCGAACTTCGGCGCCTATGCGGGGCGGGAGAACTCCTGGTGCTTCGGCCGGCGGCTCCCCTGAGCCGCGGAGGGCGCTCGTGGCCGGCGGCTCCCTGGGCCGCGGACGGCACTTCGGCCGGCGGGGCGGCCCCTGAATCGCGGACCGCGCCGGCCCGGTGGGGCTCGATGGCTCCCGGCGTGGGGCATCTCTGTGCTCGCGTGGGGCGCGCGGGTCGCCGGGCCCGCGTGGGGACCCGGCGACCCGGGTGAGCTGACCGAGCTGACCGTTCGGTCCTTACCGTTCGGTCCTGACCGTTCGGTCCTGACCGTTGGATCCTGGCCGTTCCGTCGCGCGAGGAAGCGGGAGGCGCGGGCTACTTCTTGCCGCCGCCCTTGCCGTCCTTGCCACCCTTGCCGTTGTCCCCGCCGGGACCCATGGTCTCGTAGATCTCCTTGCACATCGGGCAGACCGGGTACTTCTTCGGGTCGCGACCCGGGACCCACACCTTCCCGCAGAGCGCGACGACGGGCGTCCCGTCCATCGCGCTCGCCATGATCTTGTCCTTCTGGACATAGTGGGCGAACCGCTCGTGGTCGCCGTCACCGTGCGACGTCTGCGGGGTCGGTTCGACGAGTGTGCCGGTGCCCGCCCCGCGCTCGGGCTCAAGAGTGCTCATGCGGTCCAAGGGTACTCATGCGGCGGGGACGCGTCAGTCATGGGCGGTGACCCGCGTCACCCCTTCGGGGTGCTCCGCCGGACCCGGTTCTCAGTTCAGGGAGGGGTCGTCGGGGTAGGTCGCGACCAGTGCCAACTCGCTGCGCTGCCTCCGCAGCACGGACCGCCACAGGCGCTCGGGCGCCGGGGACGACACGTCGCCGGGTTCCGATTCGACCACGTACCACGCGCCCTGCGACAGCTCCTTCTCCAGCTGCCCCGGCCCCCAGCCGGCGTACCCGGCGAAGATCCGCAGGGATCCCAGCTCGGCGGCGAGCAGCTCGGGCGGGGCCTCCAGGTCCACCAGGCCGATGGCGCCGTGCACCCGGCGCCAGCCGAGTGGACCGTCGGCGTCCAGCACGGTGCCCAGCTCAGCGGCCTCGTCGGCGGCCGACGACGCCTCGGCCCGCTCGGCCGATGTGCCGGCCGATGCCTCCGCTGTCTCCGCCGTCTCGTCGCCGGCCGCTCCGATGCCCTCGTCCCCGGCCGCTCCGGTGCCACCGGACGCCTGCCCTGCGGACCGGCCGGAGGCCGCATCGGCGGCCTTGCCCGCGTTCTTCCCGGATGCCCCGCCTTCCCCGGTTGCCCCGTCCTTCCCTGTTGCCCCGTCCTTCCCAGGTACCCCATCGCCGCCGACGGACGACCCGTCGGCAGCGGCGGACGCGTCGGCGGCACGGGAGGCATCGGCGGCGCCGGTACCGGGGGCGCCACCGGGCGTGCCGGTGGCGCCGGCCTCACCAGCAGGGTCGTTCGTACCAGCAGGGCCGTTCTTACCAACGGGGCCGTACTTACCGGCCGGGCGGGTCGTACCGGCAGAGCCGGGGATGCCGCTCGCGGCGGCGGGGCCCGGGGTGCCGCCGTCGGTGCGGTCGCCTCTGCCCGAGGGCACCACGGCGACGCCCAGGGCGGCGTCCAGCGAGACGGGCCCGCCCTGGAAGACGACGCCGGGTTCGCCCGCGAGCGCGGCCCACGGCTCCAGGATGTCCCCCACGTTCACCGGGGTGGGACGGTTGAGGACCACGCCCAGTGAGCCCGCCTCGTCGTGGTCGAGGAGGAGCACCACAGCGCGGTCGAAGTTCGGGTCGGCCAGCACCGGCGTGGCGACGAGAAGTCGCCCGGTGAGCGAGGACACCTCGGTCATACGCCAATGATCCCGCACCATCGGCGTCCGCGGGGACCCAATAGGCAGATCCGGGGCCAGGACTCGCGCCACAACACGGTACGCAATGGACATCTCACCCACCGTGTTATTGCCTACCTGTGACAGTCGCAGGCCCCCCTCGCGCTTGGGTCAGCACCGGACGGGGCCATTACGCTTGCCTGTTGTCCCATCCCGTCTCGCGGAATCGCGGAGATCCATGACCGACAGCCCAGCCGACGTACTCCTCGTCCACGGTGGCGCCCCGATCGAGGGCGAGATCCGTGTGCGGGGTGCGAAGAACCTCGTTCCCAAGGCCATGGTCGCCGCGCTGCTGGGCAGCGAGCCGAGCCGACTGCGCAACGTGCCGGACATCCGTGACGTACGCGTCGTCCGCGGCCTGCTCCAGCTGCACGGTGTCACGGTGCGCTCGGGGGACGAGTCCGGCGAGCTGGTGCTCGATCCGTCCCACGTGGAGAGCGCCAACGTCGCGGACATCGACGCGCACGCGGGCTCCTCCAGGATCCCCATCCTCTTCTGCGGCCCGCTGCTGCACCGCCTCGGCCACGCCTTCATCCCCGGCCTGGGCGGCTGCGACATCGGCGGACGACCGGTGGACTTCCACTTCGACGTGCTGCGCAAGTTCGGCGCGACGATCGAGAAGCGGGCCGACGGGCAGTACCTCGAGGCGCCGCAGCGGCTGCGCGGCACCAAGATCCGGCTGCCCTACCCGTCGGTCGGTTCCACCGAGCAGGTGCTGCTGACCGCCGTGCTCGCGGACGGTGTCACCGAGCTGTCGAACGCCGCTGTCGAGCCGGAGATCGAGGACCTGATCTGCGTGCTCCAGAAGATGGGCGCGATCATCTCGATGGACACCGACCGGACGATCCGCATCACCGGTGTGGACAAGCTCGGCGGCTACACCCACCGCGCGCTGCCGGACCGGCTGGAGGCGGCGTCCTGGGCGAGCGCGGCGCTGGCCACCGAGGGCAGCGTGTTCGTACGCGGCGCCGAGCAGCGCTCGATGATCACGTTCCTCAACACCTACCGCAAGGTCGGCGGCGCCTTCGAGATCGGCGACGAGGGCATCCGCTTCTGGCACCCGGGCGGGCCGCTCGACGCCATCGCCCTGGAGACGGACGTCCACCCCGGCTTCCAGACCGACTGGCAGCAGCCGCTGGTCGTCGCGCTGACGCAGGCGTCGGGGCTGTCGATCGTGCACGAGACCGTGTACGAGTCGCGCCTCGGATTCACCTCCGCGCTCAACAAGATGGGGGCGCACATCCAGCTCTACCGCGAGTGCCTGGGAGGGATGCCCTGCCGCTTCGGGCAGCGCAACTTCCTCCACTCGGCGGTGGTTTCCGGGCCCACCCGGCTCCAGGGCACCGACCTGGTCATCCCCGACCTGCGGGGCGGCTTCTCGTACCTGATCGCCGCGTTGGCCGCGCAGGGGACGTCGCGGGTGCACGGGATCGACCTCATCAACCGGGGGTACGAGAACTTCCAGCAGAAGCTGGCGGATCTGGGGGCCAAGGTGGAGCGGCCCTGACGCGGGGCTCTGTCTCGTCTTCACCCCACCCACCCCTTCGGGCCCCAGCGGGCCCCAGCGAGGGCGAGGCCCTTCGGCTGTCCCGCCGCTGACCGTTGCGGTGGCCCTCCCCCGCCCGCCCACCCGTGCCGGCTCCCCCACGGGTGGGCGGGCGAGCGGCCGGCCCCAGGATGACGACGCCGGCGCCACCGGCACCGAACCCCCTGGCGGAGCAGCCCCGCAGCGGGCGCCCGCCCCCGAGGCCCCGCGGCCCTCCCAGCGGGGCCGGTCCGCCTTCAGCTCGACCCCGGAGCCGCACACCGACTGCGGCCGGGCGAGCCCCCGAAGAACGTCGCGACCCGTACCGTCGCCCCCTCCCCCGTGGCATCGTCGGTGACGACACCCGGCAGCCCGTTCATGACGGCTGTGATGATCGACCCCCGCGCCGGACGCGTCCTGCCCGAGGGCGAGCGCCGCATCCTCGACGAGTAGACCTGGAAGACGGCCCTGCCGATGTCGCGCCGCTTGGCGGGGATCGCGGTGACGTCCTCGCCGTCCATGAGGAGTTCCCCGAAGTCGGCGGCCCCGAATCCGGCGACGAGACGCGGCGCGGTGGTCCTGCCGCAACCGGACGTGCCCAAGTCGAGGGCTTGGACGGCGCGGTCCCGGCTTGCGCTCGGCGGCGGTGTGGAAAGCGCCCTGGCTGCTGCCGCCGGGGTCCTCGTTGTGCACCTCGACGCCGTGCTTCTTCTCGAAGCGGCCGGCAGGCGGTGACGGGGGGCGGCTGCCGCTGTGGCAGCTCCTACGGCGGCGACGGCCTGCCTTCACTCTGCCTTCGCGTTGTCACTCCTGGGGTTCACCGCTCGCCACCTGTATGGACAAGCTCGGCCCCAGTGAACGCAGGCGAGCCGACAGCACCCACCCTGTGGAGCAGGGTCCGGTCCACGAGCCGCTCAAGCCTCCAGCTAGAAGCGCTACTTGCGAACAGGGCCAGCGCTGCTGGCCCTGGTTGCGCCCTCTGACGCCGGTTGCCGATGTGCACGCCACTGCGCACAGATGGCATGATCGGACCGAGCCCCCGCCGCAGCCGAACACCGAGGAGCCGCCCCCATGCCCGAGCCCCGGCGTCATGAGCGGATCGCCGACGAGCTGCGGCGCGCCATCGCCGACGGGCGCTACCCGGTCGGGGCGACACTCCCCTCCGAGGCCGAACTCGCCGCCGCGCACGGCGCCTCCCGCGGCACCGTGCGGCAGGCCGTCTCCGCGCTGCTGGCCGAGGGCCTCATCGGCTCCCGGCAGGGCGCCCGCCGGGTCGTCCTGTCCACAACCCCCAGCCAGAGCTTCACCGAGCTGCGCAGCTTCGCCCAGTGGGCGCGGGCGGGCGGGCGCTCGGCGGGGGGACTCGTCCTGTCCTCCTCCTGGGACGTGGCGCACACGGACGAGGCCGGGCTGCTCCAGGTGCGGCGCGGCGCCCCCGTGCTGCGGGTGCTGCGGCTGCGCACCCTCGACGGGGAACCGGTGCTGCTGGAGCGCACGGTCTACCCGGAGTGGATCGGGCCCGCAGTCGAGGCGCTGCCCGACGACTGCGAGTCGGTCACCCAGCGGCTCTACGACGACACCGGGCTCGTCTTCGCGCACGGCGAGCACCACATCGACGCGGTGGCCGCCGGCACCGCCGACGCGGAACACCTGCGACTGCGCCGGGGCAGCCCGCTGCTGCGCGTCCGCCGTACGACGACGACCGCCGACGGCCGCCCCGTGGAGACCTCCGACGACCGCTACCGCCCCGGCTCGGTCGTCTTCACCGTCCGCAATTCGACCCAGACCAATCCGCTGGCCCGCACCCGGACCGCCACCTGAACCGCCACACCGGGGCCTGTCCCCCCTTCCCGGTCACGCCGGGGCCGGGGGCCTGCCCCCCTTTTCCGGCCCCCGGCCCCCCGGTCCCCGGCGGGGCCGGAAAAGGGGGCTGCGGGCGGGCCACTGGCGGCGTCGTGGAGCCGGCGCCACGGGCTCGTGGAGCCGGCGCCACGAGCTCCGTCGCAGCCGGGCCGCGAGGCCGCCGTGGCCGGGCCGCGCGACTCGTTGCCGCCGGGCCGCGGGGCTCGTTGCGGCCGAATCAGAGCGGCGCATCGCAGCCAGGCCGCGAGGCTGCCGTGGCCGAGCTGCGCGACTCATTGCGGCCAGGCCGCAGGGCTCGCTGCGGCCTGGCCGCGAGGCACCCCGCGGCCGGGAGCCCGACCCGGGCCGACCCGGACCCGACCCGGACCCGCCCGGCGCCCGTCTCCTGCCCGTCCCCCGTCCGACACCGTGCTCATCCGAACCCTCCTCCTCCCCCACCCCCGAGAAGAGCGAGTCCGCATTGCCCACCACCTTTCGGCCCGCCGCCCTGCTGTGCGACATGGACGGCACCCTCGTCGACACGGAACGCGACTGGCTGGCCACTCTCGCGGAGCTGCTGGCCGCCCACGGGGCCGCCGCCGGCGCCGCCGCGCTGGAGCCCCTCGCGGGGCTTCCGCTGGACCGGGCGGCCGCACTGGTCGCCGAGCGCACCGGACTCCCGGCTGACGAGGCCGCTGCCCTGCTGGGCGAGAGGTTCCTCGCGCGGGTACGGGCCGGTGTGACGGTGCAGCCCGGTGCGCTCCCGTTGCTGGAGGCCGCCCGGGAACTGGGTATCCCTGTGGCGCTTGTCACGGCGTCCGAGCGCGTCGTGGCCGATCTGGTGCTCGACACCTTGGGGCCGCACCGCTTCGCCTGCTCCGTGGCCCACGGGGAGACCCCGCGCGGCAAACCCCACCCGGACCCCTACCTCGCCGCCGCACGCCTGCTGGAGGTGCCCGCAGGGGCCTGTCTGGCCCTGGAGGACACTCCCACCGGCGCCGCCTCGGCCCTCGCGGCGGGCTGCCGCCTCGTCGCCGTCCCCACCGTCCCCGGCATCCCCGAGGGCCCGGACACCCGCCTCGTGCCCTCCCTGGCGGACGTCGACCTGACCCGGCTCCCCTTCGCACCGCCCCTCCCCTAGCCGGGACGCCAGGACCCGGGGCCCCAGGACCCGGGGCCCCAGGTCCGGGCCCCTGAGCCGGGGCGCCAGGGCCGGGCGGCGGCCAGGACCGGGGCCGACCGGCGGTGCCCGCACGGCACGCGAAAGGGCGGCCCCTCGCAGAGGGACCGCCCTTGGCGTCGGTGATGCCGAGGCTTACTTGCCCTTCGCGGCTTCCTTGAGCTTGGAGCCCGCCGAAACCTTGACGCTGTACCCGGCCGGGATCTGGATGGGGTCGCCGGTCTGCGGGTTGCGGGCGGTGCGCGCGGCCCGGTGGGTGCGCTCGAAGGTGAGGAAGCCGGGGATGGTGACCTTCTCGTCGCCCTTGGCGACGACCTCGCCGACGGTCTCGGCGAACGCCGACAGGATCGCGTCGGCGTCCTTACGGGTCACCTCGGCCCGCTCGGACAGAGCGGCCACCAGCTCACTGCGGTTCATAATTCGTACTCCCGTGTTCTTCTTGCCGATGAGGCGTGCCACGCGGCAAAGCCGCATATCAGTCAGAGCGAAGCCGATGCTGCCAGGGCCCTACGACAGTCCCCGGACCCGGGTCCGCCTTCGCGCCCGCGCGCCCCGTGGGGTAACCCCCTGGACAAGGTCCTCGACGGGGTTGCCCCCTCGGACGAAGTCCTGGGGATGCATCCTGCCCCTACCTGCGGCGGGAAAGCCAATCCGCGCCGTGGCCGCTGGCTGCCCGCCACACTAGAGGCCCGCACGGGTGAACCCTCCCCCGACGCGCCGAGCCCCTCCCGGGGGCGTCCTGTACGCCCCCGGGTGTCCGGCAGCGCTGCCGGGGCCTCGCCCTGGGGCGCGGCCCCGGTCCTCGCGGCGTACCCGGCGGGCTGCCGGACCCTTCCAGGGTCTCCGCTCCCCCCTGTGACTCCCCGGCGATGCTGCCGGACCCTCACCGTCGGGCCGCGCGCCGTGGCGGCGGACCAGGAGAGTGCCGTGGCGGCAGTCCGGGGTGCCCTGCGGCAATCCAGGGTCGCGGGTCTCAGGGGTGGGTCGGTTCTGTTTCCGGGGCGGGGGCGCCGTGCAGGGCGCTCTTGCCGGTGGCCTGGACGGCGTCGCGTACGGCGCCGGCCACCGCGCCGGAGACCTTCTCGTTGAAGACGCTGGGAATGATGTAGTTCGGGTTCAGCTCGTCCTCGCCGACGACGTCGGCGAGGGCCCGCGCCGCGGCCAGCATCATCGCGTCGTCCACCGTGACGGACTGCGCGTCCAGCAGGCCGCGGAAGACGCCGGGGAAGACCAGCACGTTGTTGATCTGGTTCGGGAAGTCGGAGCGGCCGGTCGCCACGACGGCCGCGGTCTCGCGGGCCGCCGCCGGGTCGACCTCGGGGTCGGGGTTGGCGAGCGCGAAGACGATGGCGCCGTCGGCCATCTTGGCGACGTCGCTGCCCTCCAGCACGTTGGGGGCGGAGACGCCGATGAAGACGTCGGCGCCGACGACGACCTCCTTGAGGGTGCCGGTGTGGCCCTCGGGGTTGGTGTTGTCGGCGACCCACCGCATCGGCGAGTTCTCGTCGGCGTCCGCGACGTCCTTGCGGCCGGAGTGGACGACGCCGTGGATGTCGGCGACGACGGCGTGCTTGACGCCGGCCTCCAGCAGGAGTTTGAGGATGGCGGTGCCGGCGGCGCCGGCGCCCGACATCACGACGCGGATGTCCTCGATCCGCTTGTCGACGACGCGCAGCGCGTTGTAGAGCGCGGCGAGCACCACGATGGCGGTGCCGTGCTGGTCGTCGTGGAAGACGGGGATGTCCACGGCCTCGCGCAGCCGTGCCTCGATCTCGAAGCAGCGGGGTGCGGAGATGTCCTCCAGGTTGATGCCGGCGAAGCCGGGGGCCAGGGCCTTGACGATCTCGACGATGGCGTCGGTGTCCTGGGTGTCCAGGCAGATGGGCCAGGCGTCGATGCCGGCGAAGCGCTTGAAGAGGGCGGCCTTGCCCTCCATGACGGGCAGGGCGGCCTTGGGGCCGATGTTGCCCAGGCCCAGGACGGCGGAGCCGTCGGTGACGACGGCGACGCTGTTGCGCTTGATCGTCAGGCGGCGGGCGTCCTCGGGGTGTTCGGCGATCTGCGTGCAGACGCGCGCGACGCCGGGGGTGTAGATCATCGAGAGGTCGTCGCGGTTGCGAATGGGGTGCTTGGACGACATCTCGATCTTGCCGCCGAGGTGCATCAGGAAGGTGCGGTCCGAGACCTTGCCGATGGTGACGCCCTCGATGGAGCGCAGTTCGTCCACGATCTCGTCGGCGTGGGCGGTCGAGCTGGCGGCGATCGTCACGTCGATCCGGAGCCGCTCGTGGCCGGACGCGGTGACGTCGAGGCCGGTGACCGAGCCGCCGGACGACTCCACGACCGTGGTGAGCTGACTGACCGCCGTCCCGCCCGCGGGGACCTCCAGGCGGACCGTCATCGAGTAGGAGACGCTTGGCGCCATTGCCGACTTCCCTCTGCTTTCCCTTGTCACGTGGTGCACGTGTCCGCCCGCGCGGCCGTGCTTTTTACGGCCAGCGGCGCGGCACGTCAACAGATCGTCCCACCTACCCCCCGGTACGCGGTAACGCGTCCCTGGCTTCGGAAAGCGTATTCCACCATCCGAGAGGATGTCATCCGTGCGCAACCCCCCACTCCTTCGCAGGAAAACCGCCATCAATCTCCCTGAAACGGACTGAATCCGACCTAAGATCAGCCCGCACACTGCTTCATTGCACGAACTGGGAGACCCGCAACATGGCTCAGGGCACGGTCAAGTGGTTCAACGCCGAGAAGGGCTACGGCTTCATCGCTCAGGAGGGCGGCGGACCGGACGTCTTCGTGCACTACAGCTCGATCGACAGTGAGGGGTACCGCAGCTTGGAGGACGCCCAGCGCGTCGAGTTCGAGATCGCCCAGGGCCGCAAGGGGCCCCAGGCCGACGCGGTCCGTGTGGTCGGCTGACCGACCGGACGGTACGCAGACGGGAGGGCTCCCGCCGTTCGTCGTACGGCGGGAGCCCTCCCGTGCGGTTCGAAGTGGCACCGACCCGCCAGCTCGCCTCGCGGCAAGTGGGCGCTCGAAGCGCCTATGGTTGGGCCCGGGGGCATGGATCGGGCCGGTGCCACACCCAGGCTAACAAACCACCCCCGTACGGCATTCCCCCGTGCGCGGGCCCGCCTCTCAGGGGCGGTCTCAGGTCGCAGGGGCGGTCCCAGGAGCCGTCTCAGGGGCGGAGAAGGTCGGGCACCCCCTCCTCGTCGGGCAGGTCGGCGGCGGTGCCGAGGACCTCCAGGCGCTGGGTGGCGCGGGTGAGCGCCACGTACAGGGTCCGCAGCCCGGCGGGGGACTCGTCGGCGATCTGGGCCGGGGAGACGACGAGGGTGGCGTCGTACTCCAGGCCCTTGGCCTCCAGGCTGCCGAGGGCGACGACCCGGTCCCCCAGCCCCGCCAGCCACCGGCGGGCCTCCTCGCGCCGGGACATGGCGACGACGACACCGACGGTCCCCTCGACCTCGGCGAGCAGCCGCTCGGCGGCCCCGCGCACGGAGGCGCCCAGGTCGTCGCCGGCGACGCTGAAGCCGGGCCGGACGCCGGTGGAGCGGACCGCGCGGGGCGGCGCGGTGCCGGGCATGGCCAGGGCGAGCACGCGGTCCGCGAGGACGGCCAGCTCGGCGGGGTTGCGGTAGTTGACGGTCAGCTCGAAGCGGCGCCGGGGGCGCTTGCCGAGGGCCTCGTCGCGGGCGGCGGCGGCCTCGTCCGGGTCGGTCCAGGAGGACTGCGCCGGGTCACCGACGATCGTCCAGGTGGCGTGCCGGCCGCGGCGGCCCACCATCCGCCACTGCATGGGGGTGAGGTCCTGCGCCTCGTCGACGATGACGTGCGCGTACTCGGTGCGTTCCCGCTCGGCCCGCTCCGCGCTCCCGCGCCGTCCCGCCGCGTCGCGGTCGGCGGCGGTGGTCAGCTCCTCCAGGCCGGTGAGCTGGTCCAGCGGATCCACCTCGCGCTTCTTGGGGCGTGCGGGGGCGCCCAGGAGGGTGCGCAGCTCGTCCAGGAGCGCGATGTCGTGCACGGACAGCTCGCCCTCCCCCGCGGGGCCCAGGCGCGCGGCGAGGGCGCGCGCCAGGGTGCGCACCTCCTGCGGGCGCAGCACGCGCCGCGCCCACCGGCCGAGCCGGCTCTCGTCCGCCATGGCGCCCAGCACCTCGCGGGGGCTCAGCTCCGGCCACCAGGCGTCGAGGAAGGCGAGGAAGTCGTCCTCGGTGGAGACGTCCTCGTCGAAGCCCTGCCGGGCCTCGGCGGCCAGCTCCGGGTCGTCGTGGCGGCGGCGCCCGCCGGACTTCTCCCACAGCGCGTCCAGCAGCAGCTTGCGGGCGCGGGGCCGCATCAGGTTGACGGGCGCGGTACCGGCGAGGACCTGCCGGCGTACGGCGGCCAGCTCGGCGGCGTCCAACTCGATGCGCGCCCCGGAGGCGACCACCCGCAGCCGCTCGGGCAGCGGCGTGCGCAGCCCCAGGTCCAGCGCCCCCCGGGCGGCCTTGCGCAGCACCTTCACCATGCGCGCCGAGCCCTTGATACGGGCGACGCGCTGCTCGTCGTAGATGGTGGCCGACGCGCCCGCCGTCTCCTCGGCCAGCGCGCCCAGCGCGCGGATGGCGACCTGGCCCTCCTCGCCGAGGGAGGGCAGGACGCCCTCGGTGTAGGAGACGAGCAGCGGGGTGGGCGAGACGATGAGGATGCCGCCCGCGTAGCGGCGCCGGTCCTGGTAGAGCAGGTAGGCGGCGCGGTGCAGGGCGACGGCGGTCTTGCCGGTGCCGGGCCCGCCCTCGACCTCGGTGACGGAGGCGGCGGGCGCGCGGATCACCTCGTCCTGTTCGGCCTGGATGGAGGCGACGATGTCGCGCATGGTGTGCCCGCGCGCCTGGCCGAGGGCGGCCATCAGCGCCCCGTCCCCGACGACGGCCAGCTCCTCGCCGTCCAGCCGCGCCGTCACCTCGGGGCGCAGCAGGTCGTCCTCGACGCCGAGCACCCGGCGGCCCTTGCTGCGGATGACGCGGCGCCGTACGACGCGGCCCGGTGCCACGGGGGTGGCGCGGTAGAAGGGGGCGGCTGCGGGGGCCCGCCAGTCGATGACCAGCGGCGTGTAGTCGGCGTCGAGGACGCCGAGGCGGCCGATGTGCAGCGTCTCGGCGATGTCGGCGTACGTGCCGCCGTCCGCGTCCTCGCGCACGGCGCCGTCGGCGGGCTCCAGGGAGGTGTAGGCGCCGTCGGGGCCGCGCTCGCCGGTCTTGCCCTCCAGCAGGTCGATCCGGCCGAAGAGGAAGTCCTCGAACTCGCTGTTGAGGCGGTTGAGGTGGAGACCGGCGCGGAAGACCTGCGCGTCGCGCTCGGCCAGCGCGCCCGGCGTGCCGACCTGGGCGCGCTTGGAGGCGTCGTCCATGAGGAACTCGGCCTCGTCGATCTTCTCCGCCAGCCGCCGGTACACCCGGTCGAGATGGTCCTGCTCCGCACGGATCTCACGGTCACGGACCGTCACCGGCTCCACCGTGCTCTCCGCTCCGTCCTGCGGGGTGTACGGCGCTCTGTCCTGCGCGTTCAACGCGGCGGCCCCCTTCTGCGTTCCTTAGGGCAGCCGTCAACCGTACGCGATTCCCCCCTCCGGAGCGCGCTGGACTTCCGCCGCGCCCGCCGGTGTGCGCGCGGTGGGTCAGGAGAAGCTGCGGCGGTAGGCCCTGGGGGTTACTCCTGTGGTGCGTTTGAAGCGGTCGCGGAAGGCCGTGGGGGAGCCGAAGCCGACCTTGTGGGCAATGTGTTCGACGGGCTCCTCGGTGGCCTCCAGCAGGTGCTGGGCGCGGCGGATGCGGGCGTGGTGGAGCCATTGCAGCGGTGTGGTGCCGGTCTGGTCCCGGAAGCGGCGGATCAGGGTGCGGGTGCTGACGCCCGCGTGGGCGGCGACGTCGTCGAGGGTGAGGGGGCGGGAGAGGTTGTCCCGCAGCCAGTCGAGGACCGGTTCCAGGGTGGAGCCCGCGGGGAGGGGGATGTGGTCGTGGTCGATGAACTGGGCCTGGCCGCCCTCGCGTTCCAGCGGCACCACGGACAGCCGCGCGGCGGTCGCGGCGACGGCCGAGCCGTGGTCGCGGCGGATCATGTGCAGGCACATGTCGAGTCCGGCCGCGGCTCCGGCGGAGGTGAGGATCTGCCCGTTGTCGACGTACAGCACGTCGGGGTCGACGTCGATGTCGGGGTGGAGGGCGGCGAGCCGGTCGGCGACGATCCAGTGGGTGGTGGCGCGCAGGCCCGACAGGAGTCCGCTGGCGGCCAGCGGGAACGTGCCCGTGCAGATGGAGGCGACGCGTGCCCCGTCGGCGGCGGCCTGCCGCAGGGCCGCGCCCACGGCGGGGGCGAGCGGCGCGGTGGGCCGGGCGGTGCCCGGCACGATCACGGTGTCCGCTCCCCGGAGCCCTTCCAGGCCCCACGGCGCACGGAGGGTGAAGGCGCCGGCGTCGATCTCCGGTTCCTCACCGCAGACCCGTATCCGGTACGGGGTCTCACCTCCGGGCAGTCGCGCCCGGCTGAAGGTCTCGATGGGGGTGGACATGTCGAACGGGATCACTTCGCGGAGGGCGAGGACGGCGACCGTGTGCATGACCCGAACGTAGCGCCCGCGCGGGGTGGTCCCGCCGGGCAGGTCCGTCCCGCCGGAGCCCGCCGCCGGGGTGGCGGAATCCCGGGGAAACCTGGCACCGGCGCCCCTGTCCGGCCCGGCGCGACGCGGCCTACGGTGTGGGCCGCGCGCACGTACTGACGCCCCCCGCGCCCGCGTTCACCCGCCGGGCACTCCCGGGTGGGTACGCAGTCGGATGCCGTGGTGGCGGCGCAGGCGGCGGGTTTCCAGCAGGCCGAGGGCGCTGACGGTCACGGGCGCGCCGAGGACGAAGACGATGCCCATGGTGAGCCCGAGGCCGTGCAGATCGCCGGTGACCAGGTCGGGAACGGCGGTGAGCCAGGCCGTGACGGAGGCGAGCAGCGGGGGCAGTCCGCGGTGCACGGCGGCGGTGCCGAAGAAGTTGGCGTTCAGTCGTACGGCCGCACAGCACAGGAAGGCGACCGTCCACAGCGTCACCGGGCCGAGCACCAGGACGAGCATCCCGGCGGAGCCGGACACGCTGACGAGGCCGTAGGCCAGCAGCACGCAGCCGACGAACCGGAGCAGCAGGACGAGGCACCGCCACAGCGGGCGCCGCAACTGCCGTACGGAGGCCTGGCGCCGCCACACCAGCAGCAGTACGCACACGCTCAGCGGTGTCATGACGAGCAGCACGAGGGAGGCGGTCACCAGATTCTCCAGGGCCTCGTCGAGGGAGAAGCCACCCGCCACGACGGTGTAGACGCCGAGCGCCGTCACCAGTCCGGCCGCCACGCGGAGCTGTTTGAGCCGTTCGACCAGGGGGTCTACGGGCTCGGGGATCCACGGCGGGTGGAAGGCCCGCCACGCCGCCACCGTGGGCCGCAGCAGTCCGCGCCGCCGCCCCCCGCCCCGGGCCCCCTCCGGCCCCGGATTCCCCCGGTGCGCCTGGTTCCCCCGGTGCCCCGGGTTCCCCTGGCCTCCCGGGTGCCCTTGGTACCCCTGGTTCCCGTGTGGCCTGGACGACCCCCGCGCCCCCCGGGCCCCGGACCCCGCGTGCCCCGCAGACCCGTAACCCCCGTACCGCGCCACCGAGTTGTCCCCCTGTCGCCGTAGCCGTTCGAAGATCGGGCGGTGATTCTACGGAGGTGCCCGCCGGTGGCGCGGGCCGGGGCCAGGGGGCACCTCGGCGCGCCGGTCGGCGCGCTTCCCGTGGCGCCCGCCCCCCGTCGCCCGTCGCCCGCTTCCCCGGCCCCGGACGACGGCGTGCCCGTCGGGTCGGTTGACCGCCAACATAACTGAAACTAGGCTGGTTGCAGTTTATCGGTGACGGCGGGGAGAGCGAGGCGGAGCGGGAGATGGCAGGGCTCAGCAGCAGGAGCGCGGTCGCGATCCACGCGCTCGCGATGCTGGCGCACCGGCGCGGGGGCTCGTTGACGTCCGCGAAGATCGCGGACAGCCTAGAGAGCAATCCGGTCCTCGTGCGGCGCATCCTCGGCCGCCTGCGGGACGCCGGCCTGGTGTGCTCCACCGAGGGCCGGGGCGGCGGCTGGTCCCTTGCCCGCGCCGCCCGGGACATCACGCTCTACGACGCGTACGCCGCCGTCGAGAAGGGGCAGATCTTCTCGCGGCACACCCATCCGCCCAGCACGGCGTGCGAGGTCGGGCGCACCATCGGCGACCTGCTCGACGTCGAGTTCCAGAGTGCGGAGCGAGCCCTGGAGGAGCGGCTCGGCAGGACGACGATCGCCGCACTGCTGCAGCGGATTCTCGCCGCCGGCAACGCGCCGGGAGACCGCTGACCGAGGAGACCACCGGCCAAGGGAGCCACCGGCCGTACGGTGACGCGCGCGGGCCCGCGTCAGCGTCATGACGCAGGTCGTGCGCCATGGTTACGCACGACCTAACTGTAACCACGTGGGTGGCAGTTCGCGCACACCGCGAGCACCACGGCCCGGACACCCGCGCGGGACGTACGCGGCACGTACGCAGCACGCACGCGGCACATATCAGGAGCAGGGACGTAACAGGAGTGAGAGCGATGCCCCAGGATTCCGAAGCGGTCGCGAGCGGCGAGGCCCGCGCCTCTGCGACGTTCGACCTCGTCATCAGCCGTGCGCACGTCTTCGACGGCCGCCGGGCGCTGGCCGGCCCGCACGACGTCGCCGTCGACGGCGGGCAGATCGTGTCCGTCTCGGCCGAGCCGCTCCGCGGCAGGCAGGTGGTGGACGCGGCCGGGGGATGGGTGGTGCCGGGTCTGATCGACACGCACATCCACTTCTACGACGTGCACGCGGTCCGCGACCCGCAGTCGATGCGGGCCTTCGAGGAGGAGGAGCTTCCCGGAAGGCTGGGGCTGTTCCTCGACCACGGGATCACCACCATCAAGTCGGTGGGCGATCCCACGGACGGCATCCTCAAGACGCGGGACGCGCTCGCGGCGGGCGCGCTGCGGGGCCCGCGGCTGCTGGCGACCGGGTGCGGTATCACCGGGCGCGACGGGCATCCCGCCGCCACCGTCTTCAGCGGCAACCCCTGGGCACGTGAGCGTTTCGCCGCGGAGGTCGGCGGCGTGCGGGAGATGCGGGACCTGGTGCACCACCTGGCCGACCGCAAGGTGGACGCGATAAAACTCCTGTCCGAAGGCGCGTGCGCGCACTCCGGCGGACCGGCGTACCTGTGGCGGAACCCCGCCTTCCCCGACGGCGTCGAACTGGAGCGACTTCCCCGCGAGCTGCTCCGGGCGGGAATCGAGACCGGGCACGAGAGGGGCCTTCGGGTCACCGTCCACACCACCCAGCAGGCCGCGGCCCGCGAGGCGATCGAGGCGGGGGCTGACGGGCTGGAGCACGGGGTGACCGTCGAGCCCCTCACCGACCACGCGCTCATCGACCTGATGCTCGAACACGGCACCACCTACACCCCCACACTCTGGATCGACGCCCATCCGGACGCCCGTGGCAACCTGAAGAAGGTCGCCGGGGCCGGCGTGCGCATCGCGCTGGGCAGCGACACCTTCAGCGGGCGGGGCCTCTTCGGAGCCAACACCCTCGAAGAGGCCGAACTCATGGCCGGCGCCGGGATGACCCCCACCCAGGTGCTGACCGCGGCCACCAGCGGCGCCGCGCGGCAGTGCGTCCGGCCCGACCTCGGCACGGTCGCGCCCGGCAAACGCGCCGACCTGCTCGTGCTGAACGCCGACCCCACCGCGGACATCGGCAACCTCCGGGACCTCGGCGTGGTGGTCCTCAACGGCGAAATAGCCGTCGACAAACGCTGAACACCCGCCCGGACGCGACCGCACGGCAGCGATCCGCAAGGAAGCGCGAATGCCGGGCCCGCCTCCCTGAGGGCCGACGCGAGGTCCGCCGGCCTCCGGCGAGGCGGGCCCGCGGCGAGGCAGGCCCCCTGGCGAGGCAGGCCGGCATTCCCTCCCCCTCTCACACAACCGCGATAACAACGCGGCGACTCCGAATTCACCGCACACCGGTCGCACAACAGCCCGAGAATTCCGCCCACACCACCTTCCCGGGATTCCGCGGCCCCACCCCCCACTTGTCCGCCAACGCCTCGACGAGGAGCAGGCCCCGGCCCGATTCGGCGTTCTCGTCCGCCGGCCGCACACGCGGGGCGCCGTCCCCGCTGTCGTGCACCTCCACCCGCAGCACACCGTCGTGCTCCAGCCACAGCATGACGCGGAAGCCGCGCCCCGGCGGCACCCCGTGCAGCAGCGCGTTCGTCGCCATCTCGCTGACGCACAGCACCACGTCGTCACCACGCCGCCCCGGCACTCCCCACGCCGCGAGCGCGTCCCGCACAAATGCGCGAGAACGCGGGACGGAACGCCGCTCCCTGCGGTAGAAGTGCTCACGGAAATGGGGAAGATGAGTCTCACGGTTCATAGGAAAACCGTGACGCCCCGCGGCTAGCCTCAACACTGGTACGGGCCGTACGAAAAAGTTGTACGGCCTCAATACCGGTCGTCCACGGGACGGTTGGGGGAGAGACATGGTTATGCCTCCGAAGAAGCGCCACAAGAACGCGTCCGCACTGAAGATGGTCGGCCAACTGCTGGCCAACTACCGCCGTGCGGCGGGCTACACCCAGCAGAGCCTCGCCACGACCCTGTGCCTCGACGAGGAGACCATCGCCTCCATCGAACAGGGCCGCCGCCCCCTCAAGAGCGACCTCGCCGAGCAACTGGACGAAGTCCTCGACACCAAGGGCTCCCTGGCCGTCGCCGTCGCCAACCTCCCGGAGTACGACAAGTATCCGCTGTGGGCGGAGGAGTTCATCGACAGGGAGAAAGAGGCCGTTTCGATCGACTGGTTCGAGAACCAGGTGCTGCCCGGACTGTTGCAGACCGAGGACTACGCCCGAGCGGTCTTCCGCAGCAAGGAACCACCGCTGGACGCGGACGATCTGGACATCCAGGTCGCGGCGCGACTGGACCGGCAGGACATCCTCCAGCGGAAGTGCCCGCCTTCGGCGAGCTTCGTCATCTCCGAGGCCGTCCTGCTGGATCGCCTCGGCGGCGACGCCGTACGGCGGGAGCAGTTGCGGCGCCTGCGGCGGGATGCCGAACTGCCGGGGCTGTCCCTCCAGATCATGCCGCTCGGACGGGAGACGCACGCCGCGCTTTCCGGCCCTTTCATCCTGCTGGAAACCCCGGACCACGAACACCTGGCGTACGTGGAGACGCAGCGCGGGAGCATGCTTGTCTCTGAAGCCAATGAGGTCAGCATCCTCGCGCGAAAGTATGCAATGCTGCGGACTCAGGCTCTCAACTCGGAGGAGTCGCGAAGCCTGCTGGATCGACTGCTAGGAGAGGCATGAACAACACACAGCCCGCCCCCGGCAACGGCGACCTGGCGTGGTTTAAATCCAGCTACAGCAGCGAAGAAGGCGGCGCCTGCCTCGAAGTCGCGTACACCTGGCACAAGTCCAGCTACAGCGGCGACGAGGGCGGGGCCTGCCTCGAAGTCTCCTCCTGCCCGCACGCCGTCCACGTGCGGGACTCCAAGAACCCCACCGGCCCCACCCTCGCGCTCTCCCCCACCGCCTGGGCGGCGTTCACGGCGTACGCCGCACACCGCGCGTAGCGGACGAGGCCGTCTCGCGACGCAGGTACCCAGGTGCCCAGGGACCAAGGGACCCCTCCTGACGTGGAGGGGTCCCTGCGTTGGGTCAGGCGCCCACGGCAACAAGGACGTCTCGAACGGTGCAGACGAAGCTCAAGCAGCGGACGCCGCCGGGGACATCCCGTAAACGCTCCTGGCCACTGGGATGCGGAGTGACCCGAGCTGCGCCGGGCCGGCCTGCTGGACCTGTGGACGACTGCGCCGTGGACGGCTCGTACGTCCGGGCGCTCAGGGGAGACAAGTACCGCCGCCTGCTGCGAAAGCGCGACATCACACCGCTGATCGCCCGACGCGGCGTCGCCGACGGCTCCAGGCTGGGCACGGTGCGTTGGGTGGTCGAGCGCGCGTTCGCCTGGCCGCGCCCACCAGTTCACCAAAGCCTGCTCGAACTCGCCTGCGGCATCATCTGCGTCCGACGATTCCGGGCGGCGTTCTGGAACGATCAGTTAGCCGTGAACCGTGCCTCACCGGATCCGGTGTCCACCCGGAATGCCTCCGCCAGTTCCTTGAACGGCCTCTTCTCGAACCCTTCGGGGACTTCCAGTTCGACCACTCCCGCTCCGCCTGCTCCCTCACGCCGCTCGTCCCCGGGGCCGACACCCGGAGGGAGCGGCTTGCACGTCACGCGTTCGCCGTCCTCGACGATCTCGGAAAGAGCCGTGATGCGCCCACTCGCGTCGAACGCCGCATACACACGCATAGAGACCACTCCTAGGCTAGTCCTGGCTAGGTCACGGTGATCATGCTCATATTGAAGCTGGAGGCGTTGACCGCACTCAGATGGACCCAGCGCGCTTGCGGAATGCCCTGGCCGTTATCCCAAGTGGCAGCCTCTCCCAGGTAGTACAGGGTTGCGGTCCGGTCGCTCAGCGGGTTCTGGCTGACAGACATGCGCACCCAGAATCCGGCGCTCTGGTCGTTGGGCCACTGCCAGCGCCACCACGTGTCCTCGCCACTCGCCATGAAGAGCGCACCGCTGGCTATCCGATAGACGTCCGATGGCATGACACACTCCTGTCTCCCGACCACCCCCTTTTTTCCAGGATGAACCTTTTTGGCCTAGTCGCAACTCCATCTCGACTCCTCGTGGCGGACGCCGTACCACGGAAAGGGGAGATGGCCGGCTGGTCGCAGTGGGACAACTCGTTCCTCATTCTGGAACACTCAGTAAGCCAGAAGGAGCGTCCGTCTGGCGCGCGCGTACGTGATGCCGTGAACGCAGGCCCTGTACCCGAAGAGATGCGGGACCCGCCCGACCGCCTGTGAGGAGAGTCATGGTCAGCGCAGCAAACAGCCCCAGGCCCGCAAGCCTGGCGTGGTTCAAGTCCAGCCACAGCAGCGAACAGGGCGGCGCCTGCCTCGAAGTCGCCTACAACTGGCAAAAATCCAGCCACAGCGGCGAGGAAGGCGGCAACTGCCTCGAAGTCGCCTACAGCTGGTACAAGTCCAGCCACAGCGGCAGCGAGGGCGGCGCCTGCCTCGAAGTCTCATCCTGCCCCCACGCCATCCACGTCCGGGACTCCAAGAACCCCACCGGCCCCACCCTCGCGCTCTCCCCCACCGCCTGGGCGGCGTTCACGGCGTACGCCGCACACCGCGCGTAGGGCCCTTCTTCTGGATCACCCATCCGTGGTCCCGCCGCGCGGGCTTCCCGCCACGCCTGAGCGGGACGACTCCGCGCGCGACAACCGGGGCAGGGGTGCAGCTAGCGTCCGCCAGAAGCGGAGGAGGGGCCGCTGTCGTGGCGCTGCTCCACCTCGTGGAGAGCGAGCGTCGCCCGCAGGGACAGCCCCGGCTGCCGGCTCGGCGGCGGCAGCCGCCAGGCGCGACGGGGCACGGGACGCGGAAGGGCGCGCAGGGCACCGGGACGCCTACGCGGCATCGGCCCTTCGGCAGAGGAGCGTTGCGGTCATGCACGCATCGTGCCACGGCCCGCGCGCACCCGGCGAGGGGATAACCGGGCAGACGACTGGCCGGCCGGGCAGACGGCCCGGCGGACGGAGAGGCGGGCGGACGGCCCGGCGGACGGAAAGACGGGCAGACGGCCCGGCGGACGGAGAGGCGGGCGGACGGCCCGGCCGTCGGAGAGGCGGCCGGGCGAGGCGGGGCTCGTTCTCCGGGTGCGGTTGGTGCCTCGACGACGCCCCGCCCCGCGAGAGCGCAGGCGGCGCACGCGGGGGGCGCGCCCAAGTCCCCCGCGGTACCCCGCGTGCAGCGGTACCGCGGACGGCGGACGGCGGACGGCCTCACGGTTCCGTCGCCGTCAGGCCGTCCCAGGTGTCGCCGTCAGGCCGTCCCAGGTGTCGCCGTCAGGCCGTCCCAGGTGTCGCCGTCAGGCCGTCCCAGGCGGTCATGGCCGCGTCCGCGACGGCGAGGAGGTCGGTGCGGGGGGCGCCGTCCCGGGCGCGGAGGGAGAGGCCGAACAGGACGGTGGCGTAGTACGCGGCGAGGGTGGCGGTGTCGGTGCCGGGCGGCACATCTCCCTCGGCCACGCCCCGGTCGGCCCGCGCGCGGAGGTACTCCTCGGTGGTGCGGCGGTCCTTGGCCAGCAGTTCGCGGACGGGCTCGTTCTCCGGGGTGCAGTTGGTGCCGGCCAGCACGACCATGCAGCCGGAGGGCTTGCCGGGTTCGGTGTAGCGGCAGGCGTTGCGGCGCAGCGCCTCGTGGACGCCCTCGCGCGCGGTGGCGGCCTCGTCGAGGGCCTGGGAGGTGGCGCTGCCCTCGGTGCGCTCGTACAACTCGACTGCCTCGCGGAAGAGTTGCTCCTTGGAGCCGAACGCGGCGTAGAGGCTGGGCGGTCTGATGCCCATGGCCTCGGTCAGTTCGGCCAGCGACGTCGCCTCGTAGCCCCGCTCCCAGAAGACGCGCATCGCCGCTTCCAGTGCGGCGTCCCGGTCGAAGGTGCGCGGCCGTCCGCGTCCCGCCATCACCGGCCCACCTTTCTGTAGCGTCCGTTACTGAAAGCCCTTGACGACCGAGGATACTCGCTGCCTTAATTATTAAGCGGTCGCTACAGAAATCGGCGTGGCGCCCGCCGACAGCCACGACAGCCATGAACCACCCTGGAAGGACAGCCATGACAGCGACAGCGGCCACGACAGCCCGCCCCTCCCGCCACCTCCCCCTGGACGGCAAGGCGGCACTGGTCACGGGCGGCAGCCGGGGCATCGGCGCCGCCATCGCGCGGCGGCTCGCCGCCGACGGCGCCGACGTGGCGCTGACCTACGTCAGCGCGGAGGGCCGGGCCAAGGAGGTCGCCGAGGACATCCGCGCCACCGGGCGCCGCGCCCTGACGCTGCGCGCGGACAGCGCCTCGGCCACCGAACCGGCCGAGGCCGTGCACCGCGCGGCCCGCGAGTTCGGCCGCCTCGACATCCTCGTCAACAACGCGGGGGTCTTCCCCCACGGCCCGCTGGCCGACCTCGCGGTGGAGGAGATCGACCGCACCCTGGCCGTCCACGTCCGCGCCGTCCTGCTCGCCGCCCAGGCCGCCGCCGGGCACATGTCGGCCGGCGGACGGGTCGTCACCATCGGCAGCAACCTCGCCGAACGCCCCGGGCGCCCCGGCGTCACCCTCTACTCCGCCTCCAAGTCCGCGCTCCTCGGCCTCACCAAGGGCCTCGCCCGCGACCTGGGCGACCTCGGCATCACCGCCAACCTCGTCCAGCCCGGCCCCACCGACACCGAGATGAACCCCGCCGACGGCGCACACGCCGACGCGCACCGCGCCGCGAGCGCCCTGGGCCGCTTCAACGCGCCCGAGGACATCGCCGCCATGGTGGCCCACCTGGCGGGCCCCGACGCGGGCGGCATCACGGGCGCGGCCTTCACCCTGGACGCGGGCACCAACGTCTGACGGCCGAGGATCCGGCGGGCGGCCTCAACCGACCATCAGCGTCTCGTCCTCCTCCGGGAGCCAGGCTCCCCGAGGCCGCTCCCGCCAGCCCTCGGCGGCCCCCAGCCGGCAGGCCGCCTCACCCAGCGCGGCGAGGCCCGGATGGCGCAGCCCCCGGCGCCACACCACCGAGACGGGCGACAGCGGCACGGGTGCTCCCAGCGGGCGCAGCACCATGCCCGGCACGCCGATGAACTCCACGGTCGCCAGCACCGACCAGCCCCGCCCCCGCACCACCCGGGCGAACTCGCGCTCCCCCTCGATCTTCGGGAAGGACGCCGCCAGTTCGATCCCGTACCGGGCGAAGAGGGTACGCGCGTACGAGGTCCACTCGGCGGTGCCGGGATTCCCCGCGCCCGCGTACAGCGTCTCCCCCGCCAGCGCGGCGGGCGGCACCTCGGTGAGCCCCGCCAGCCGGTGCTCCTCGGGCAGCAGGACCGCCACCCGCTCGTAGCGCACCAGCCGGTGCTCCAGCCCGGCCAGCAGGTGCGGGGGCAGCCCGGCCACCCGGCCGAAGGAGACGTCCAGGCCGCCGACGGGGACGCCCGCGCCGCCCGGCACGCCGTCGGCGGGCGGCGCGGGCCCGAGGAGATCGGCGGCGGCGGCCGTCAGACCGCTGTAGTAGCGGGCCACGAACTCGATGTCCGGCGCCGCCTCGCGCGCCGCCTCCAGCACCCGCTGCCCCGTCGAGACGGGCGCCGCCACATCGACGACCAGCGGCCGCACCTCCGCGGCACCGGCCCCGTCGAGAGCGGTGGCCAGCTCCTCGTACGCGGCCAGCACCCGCCGTGCGTGGGGCAGCAGCCGCTCGCCCTCCTCCGTCAGCGCCACCCGACGGGTGCTGCGCACGAACAGCGCCGCCCCCACCTCCCGCTCCAGCGCCCGCACATCCCGGCTGAGCGCCTGCTGCGCCACGTACAGCCGCCCGGCCGCCCGTGTGAAGTGCAGCTCCTCGGCGACGGCGACGAAAGCCCGCAGCAGCCGCGGGGAGGGATGACAAGGCACCGCTGGACGGTAAGCGAACCGGGCGCCCGCTCACAACGCCGAAGGGGGCACATAGTGCCGCGGGCTGTTCCGCTCCCGCTCGGGCGGCAGATTGCGGGCCGGCGTCTCCACCGAGGGCGCGTCCTGGGGCCTGCGCCCCCGCGCCCGCTCCCAGCCCGCTCGCGCCCTGGGGTGGTAGCGCCGCGCGGGAGGGACCAGCTTCCAGCCCAGATGCACCAGCCGCCCCAGACGGCGCAGCCTGCGCTCGTCCCGTGCCGTCCACGCGTAGCCCAGGCGGCGCCGTACGGCGGGCGGGAAGAAGCCGACCGTGAACCACACCGACGCCCGCGCCACCGGCCCCCGCACCAGCCGCCAGCCCGCGTCCGGCAGCCACCGCGGCGCCGGCGGCCTGGCCAGCAGCGTCAGATCGAGCACGTCCCGGGTGGGCCGGTTGTCCTCCAGCACCTCGGCGGCCATGTGCTCCCAGTACGCCTGGAAGTCCTCCCAACTCGCCGGTACGGGACGCATGCTCATGCCGTACAGCCGCCACCACCGCACATGCTCCTCGAACAGCTGCCGCCGCTGCGCCTCGGACAGCCCCGGGCCGAGCCGGTCGGCGACCAGGGAGGTGAGCATGAAGAACGTGGCGTGCGCCCAGTAGAACGTGTCCGGCTCCAGCGCATGGTACGGGCGGCCGTGCCGGTCGGTGCCCCGGACCGTGGCGTGGTAGCCGCGCACCTGCCGCGCCGTCCGGGCCGCGCGCGGGCCGTCGTAGACCACGCCGCCGATCGGGTAGAGCGAACGGAAGAGCCGCTGCCAGCGCTCCTCGAAGAACCGCGAGTGCTCGGCCACCCCCGCGCCCAGCTTCGGATGCATGTTCTGCATGGCCCCCGCCCAGGGAGCCAGCAGCACTCCGCGCCAGTCCCCGAAGTACTTCCATGTCAGCGAGTCCGGCCCCAGGGGCTCCGGCTCCGGGACACCACGCGGACGGCCGCGGCCTGCCGCCTCGTCCGGGACCATACGACGCTCCCCTCCGGCCCTCGGGCCGCACTCCTCCGCGCTCCCCGCTCCTGGGGCTCCCCCGTGTCTCCTCCCCCGGCGCGCGGGCCTCGAACAAGGGAGCGCGCGGTCCACAGCACGGAGACGCGGGGTGACGGAACGACGAAGGCGGGGCCGTCACGCTGTGTGCGTGGCGGCCCCGCCTTCGGTGCCTCCCACCTGAGGGAGAGGCTCTTCCGTGGAGATGGCGGGAATCGAACCCGCGTCCAACGAAGTGGAAACAGGGCTTCTCCGAGCGCAGTCCGCTGCGATTTTCTCGGCCCCGGAGATCACGCGGACAAGTCTCCGACGGGCCCAGTCACTGTGTGATGTCCCGGTAGGTCCCGTGACCGGACCTACGCGGTGAGTTCCCTTAGCTGATGCCAGGAACCGGGGCGGGAACTACCCCGGGCTGACACTTCGCAGGTCGCTGCTCAGGCAGCGAGGGCGAAGGAATCGCGCTTGGTGTTGGCGATTATTTTTTTGCGGCACATGGTTTACGAGATCATTGCCGCGTTCCTCGGCTCGCTTCCCCTGCTTCGACGTTCGCTGTCGAAACCGATCATCCCCGTGTTGAATTGACAAGCTGCTCACCCTCGCGGGCGGCGTCTGCCGACCATGATACGTGACCCGGTCGCACCTGTGCCAACGCTTTACGGCGCCTTCCTGTTCCCCGGGCGGGTTCCTGTTCCCCGGACGGGTTCCCGTTCCCCCGGCGGGGCGGGAGGCGCGGCCTCAGCCCGCCAGGCGCTGGCGGCGGCGGACCGCGGAGACGGCGCGCTCCGCCTCGCGCCGGTCCTGCTTCTCGCGGAGCGTCTGCCGCTTGTCGTAGTCCTTCTTGCCCCGGGCGAGCGCGATCTCCACCTTCGCCCGGCCACGGAGGAAGTACAGCCGCAGCGGGACGAGGGTGAGGCCCGTCTCCTGGAGCTTGCCGGTCAGCTTGTCGATCTCCGAGCGGTGCAGCAGCAGCTTCCGCTTGCGGCGGGCGGCGTGGTTGGTCCACGTGCCCTGCGCGTACTCGGGGATGTGCACGTTGTGCAGCCAGACCTCGCCGCCGTCGATCTGGGCGAAGCCGTCGACGAGGGAGGCGCGGCCCTGACGCAGCGACTTGACCTCGGTCCCCGTCAGCGCGATACCGCACTCGTAGGTGTCGAGCACCTGGTAGTCGTGCCGCGCCTTCTTGTTCTGCGCGACCAGCTTCGGGGCGTCCCGGTCGTCCTTGGCCTTCGCCTTGGCCCGTGTCGTCTTCATCTTCGCCATAGCCCCGTCATTCTCCCACTACGACCGGGCCTCCAGGCCACTCAATACTGTGCGGGCCCGCTCCACGGAGGCGCGGGCGCCCCTCACCGGGAGGTCGGGGGCGATGCCGTGCCCCTCCACGTCGCGACCGGCCGGAGTCGTGTAGTGACCGACCGTCAGTTCGGCGACGGAACCGTCCGACTGGGGCTGCGGCAGCTGCACCGAGCCCTTGCCGAAGGTGCGGGACCCGACGACGACGGCGCGCCCCCGGTCCTGGAGGGCGCCGGTCAGCAGTTCGGCGGCGCTCATGGTGCCGCCGTCGACGAGGACGACGACGGGGTGCCGCCCCACGTCGAGGCCGCCGGGACGGTCGTCGTCGGCGTAGAGGGCGCGCTGGGTGCCGTGGTCGTCGTAGGTGGCGACGAGGCCGCCGTCGAGGAAGGCGGAGGCGGCGGTGACCGCCTCGCCGACCAGGCCGCCGGAGTTGCCCCGCAGATCGAGCAGCACGCCCGCCCCCGCTGGCACCTCCTCGCGGACCGCCTCGCGCACCCGTTCGCCCGAACCCCGGGTGAAGGAGCCGACCTTGATGCGGGTGACGTCGTCCCCCAGCCGGTCGACGGCCACGGACTCGGTGGACAGCCGCTCACGGCGCAGGGTGCGGGTCAGCTCCGTCCCGCCGCGGGTGAGGCGCAGCGTGACGCGGGTGCCGGGTTCGGCGGCGCCGGCCGGGGAGCGGGGGTCGGAGCCGCGCAGCAGGGCGACGACGGCGGTCACCGGTCTGCCGGTCACCCTCCGGCCGGCGACCGAGCGCAGCCGGTCACCGGAGCGGAGTCCGGCCCGCGCTGCGGGGCTGCCGGGCTGCACCCGGTCCACCTCGATGGCCGCACCGCGCCCGCCCCGCGCACCCTGGTGCCCGCCGCCGTGGGCCGGGCCCTGCCGCACGGAGAGGCCGACGCCCACATAGCTGCCGTCCAGCGCTTGGCGCAGCCCCTCGTACTCGCGGGCCGTGTACGCCGTGGACCAGCGGTCGCCGCTGCGGCTGACGACCAGGTCGGCGTCGGCGCCGCCGGCCCCCCGGCCGCGGGCCCCGCGCGGGTCGGGCCGGGCGCCCTTGGCGTCATCGCCGCGGCCGGTGCCGAGAGCGGCGTCCTGCGGCCGGTGGGCGGAGGCGTCGGGGGCGGCGGAACCGAACGCGGTCAGCTCGTCGCCGAAGGCCCCGGTGGCGGCGCCGGTCGCCAGTACGCCTGCGAAGACCAATGTCAGGGCCCCGCGCCGCGACCGGCGCGGGCGCGTGTCGGGGAACCACGAGCCTGGCATGGTCCGGAGTGTAGGGCAGCGCGGGGCGCCGTACGGTCGGTTGGACCGACGGCACCCCGCGTCCTGCGTCACACCTTCAGGTACTTGCGCAACGTGATGAACGCTGCTGCCGCGGGCATCAGCACCCCCACGGCGACGATGAACGGCAGCACCTTGATCACCGCGTCCCAGCCGATGAAGTTGATCAGGACGATCTTCTGCTGGAGCCAGTTGTTGATCAGGAAGTACTTGCCGAGGACCAGCAGCACACAGGCCAACCCGGCGCCGATCAGGCCCGCGATGGCGGCCTCCAGGATGAACGGCATCTGGATGTAGAAGCTGGAGGCACCCACCAGCCGCATGATCCCGGTCTCCCGCCGCCTGCTGAACGCCGAGACCCGCACGGTGTTGACGATCAGCAGCAGCGCGACGACCAGCATCAGCGCCATCACGCACAGCGCCGCGATGTTCATGCCGTTCAGCAGGTTGAAGAGGTTCTCCAGCAGACTGCGCTGGTCCTGCACCTCCTGCACGCCCTGCCTGCCGGAGAACGCGGTCTGGAGGACCTGGTACTTGGTCGGGTCCTTGAGCTTGACCCGGTAGGACTCCTGCATCTGGTCCGGCGTCAGCGAGTCGGCCAGCGGCGAGTCCTTGAAGTCCTCCTTGTAGTGCTTGTACGCCTCGTCGGCGGACTCGTGGTAGATCTTCTCGACGACGTCGAGCTTCTCCAGGTCGCGCTTGATCTCGCTCTTCTGCTGGGCGGTGACCGCGCCCTTGTCGCAGTTGGGGTCCGAGGAGGCGTCGTTCTTGTTGCACAGGTAGATCGACACCTGCACCTTGTCGTACCAGAAGCCCTTCATGGTGCTCACCTGCTCGCGCGCGAGCAGCGAGCCGCCGGCGAGCGCGAGCGACAGGGCGACGGAGACGATCACCGCGAAGGTCATCGTGAGATTGCGACGGAGACCGACGCTGATCTCCGACAGGACGAACTGGGCGCGCATGGCGTCCTTTCCTCAGTGCTGGTATCCGTAGACGCCGCGCGACTGGTCACGCACCAGGCGGCCCATTTCCAGTTCGACCACGCGCTTGCGCATCTGGTCGACGATCTGCTGGTCGTGGGTGGCCATCACGACCGTGGTGCCCGTGCGGTTGATGCGGTCGAGCAACTTCATGATGCCGACGGAAGTCTGCGGGTCCAGGTTGCCGGTCGGCTCGTCGGCGATCAGCAGCATGGGCCGGTTGGCGAAGGCCCGCGCGATGGCCACGCGCTGCTGCTCACCGCCCGACAGCTCGCCGGGCATCCGGTTCTCCTTGCCGCCCAGCCCGACGAGGTCGAGGACCTCGGGCACCGTCTTGCGGATCTGGCCCCGCGACTTGCCGATGACCTCCAGCGCGAACGCCACGTTCTCGGCGACGGTCTTGTTGGTCAGCAGCCGGAAGTCCTGGAAGACGGTGCCGAGCTGCCGCCGCATGTGCGGCACCTTCCAGTTCGACAACCGGGCCAGGTCCTTGCCGAGCACGTGCACCTGACCGGAGCTGGCGCGCTCCTCGCGCAGGATCAGCCGCAGGAAGGTGGACTTGCCGGAACCGGAGGAGCCCACCAGGAAGACGAACTCGCCGCGCTCGATCTCCAGCGAGACGTCGCGGAGCGCCGGGCGGTTCTGCTTGGGATAGGACTTGGAGACGCTGTCGAATCGGATCACGGATACACCACGTCGACCTGGGTAGGGGCAACGGAAGCCGCGGTGCGGCCCCCTGGGGCACCTCCGGCGTCAGCCGGGGGTGCGGTGTGGGCGACCATACGCGAAGCGTGGCGTGCCGCGCACGCTGCACCGGCGCGCACGTCACCGGCGCACGCTGCCGCTGCCCGCGCTGTGCGCGCGCTCCACCTGCCGGTTTCTGCGGAAGCCCCCCTCACCTGGCAGAGTGGAGGAGAGCACCCATGGGGAACGAATCACTCACGGGTGGCGTTGGCGCGACTGAGGAGGAGTTCGCATGACATGCGACCGACTGGTGTGTGCCAACTGCGCGGGGCCCGTGAGTGAGGGCCGCTGCTCCGTGTGCCGCGCCCACCGGGAGCGCCTGCACCGGGAGGCCCCGCTCGCGCACCTGTCCCCCACCGCGCTGATCGCCCTGCTGGCGACGCTGATAGCGGTGGCGCTGGTGGCACAGCGCGTAGCGACGGCGTAACCCGGACCGCACGGGTCGGCACGGGCCAGCACGACAGACAGCACACCGGACAGCACGACGCGCCGGGCCCGGCGGTCCGAGGACCACCGGGACCCGGCGCGCGGCCGTGACCCTGCTCTTACGCCGCCGTACGGCGCGTGGCCAGGCGCGGCATCAGCCGGAAGCCGATACCACCGGCGATCATCGTCGCGGCGCCCACCAGCAGGAAGGTGGTCTCGGACGAACCGGTCTCGGCCAGCTCCTTCTTGTCACCGGCCGGCTGGGCCGGCTTGCTGTCCTGCACCGGCTGGCTGCCCGCGCTGTCGGGGTTGGCCCCGCCGCCCTGGCAGTTGACGTTGTCGCCGTTCAGCTCGCAGGTGTCGTCGTCGCCACCGCCGGAACCGCCGATGGTCGCCGGCTCCTCGCCGCCGCCACCGTTGCCGCCGTTGCCGCCGTTCCCATTGCCACCGTTGTTGCCGGAGCCGCCGTTGTCACCGGGGCCGCCGTTGTTGCCGCCGTTGTTACCGGGACCGCCGTTGTGGCCACCGTTGTTGCCGGGGCCGCCGTTGTTACCGCCGTTGTTGCCCGGACCGCCGTTGTGGCCACCGTTGTTGCCGGGCCCGCCGTTGTTGCCGCCGTTGTTGCCCGGACCGCCGTCGTCGCCACCGGTGACCGTGCCACCGATACCGCCGTCGTCGCCGCCGCCGATACCGCCGTCGCCACCGGAGTCACCGCCGGAGTCGCCGCCGCCGATGAGGCCGCCGATGACACCGCCGATGATGCCGCCGTTGTCACCGCCGCCCGAACCACCGGGGCCGTCACCCACACCGGCGGCCTGGGCGGCGCCCGCGGCGGTCAGCGAGGCGCCGGCCGCGAACACCGCCGCCGCGGCTATCCGCGCGACCCTGAGCCGCGTCTTCGATTTGCTCATGTTCCAACTACCCCCAGTAGCTGTACTCGTCCATGGGGCAGCTGCGCGCGGAGCGCGACCTCGCACACCGGGCGTCCATCGAGGCGAACTGTTGTCCCCACCCCGGGCTGCCGCCGTTTGCTGACCGGGGCGCACTCTCCGCCCCGTACGTGCGCCCCTGACACAGGCATGCCGAGCGAACAGCATTTACCAGCCCTCACACGCACGTCAAGCGAAGACCGGGTGAACCGGGTGACGAGGCGTCAGCCCTCGGCCTGCTCCTGCTGCTTGCGCCAGCGGATACCGGCCTCCAGGAAGCCGTCGATGTCACCGTCGAGAACGCCCTGGGGGTTGCCGACCTCGTGCTCGGTGCGCAGGTCCTTGACCATCTGGTACGGGTGCAGCACGTACGAACGCATCTGGCTGCCCCAGGAGTTGCCGCCGTCGCCCTTGAGGGCGTCCATCTTGGCCTGCTCCTCCTGACGGCGGTGCGCCAGCAGCCTGGCCTGCATGACGCGCATGGCGGCGGCGCGGTTCTGGATCTGCGACTTCTCGTTCTGGCAGGAGACGACGATGCCGGTGGGCAGGTGCGTCATCCGGACCGCGGAGTCCGTGGTGTTGACCGACTGGCCGCCCGGGCCCGAGGAGCGGAAGACGTCGATCCGCAGCTCGTTCTCGGGGATGTCGATGTGGTCGACCTGCTCGACGACGGGCAGCACCTCGACCCCGGCGAACGAGGTCTGGCGGCGGCCCTGGTTGTCGAACGGGGAGATGCGCACCATCCGGTGCGTGCCCTGCTCGACCGAGAGCGTGCCGTAGGCGTAGGGGGCCTTCACGGTGAAGGTCGCGGACTTGATGCCCGCCTCCTCCGCGTAGGAGATGTCGAACACCTCGGTGGGGTAGCCGCGCCGCTCGGCCCAGCGCAGGTACATGCGCATCAGCTGCTCGGCGAAGTCGGCCGCGTCCACACCGCCGGCCTCGGCCCGGACGCTGACGACCGCCTCGCGCGGGTCGTACTCGCCCGACAGCAGCGTGCGGACCTCCAGCTCGTCCACCGTCTTGCGGACGGAGGCCAGCTCGTTCTCCGCCTCCGCGCGGGCGTCCGCGTCGCTCTCGCTCTCCGCCAGTTCGAAGAGCACGCCGACGTCGTCGATCCGCCCGCGCAGCTCCTCGACCTTGCGCAGCTGCCCCTGCAGGTAGGACAGCCGGCTGGTCACCTGCTGCGCGCGATCCACGTCGTCCCACAGGTCCGGGGCCGCCGCCTGCTCCTCAAGCGCGGCGATGTCGGACCGCATCTTGTCCAGGTCAAGGACGGCCTCGATCGACTCCATGGTGGAGGAGAGGGCCTTCAGCTCTTCGGATACATCGACGACTGCCACGCTCCCCACCCTAACCGCAAGCCGCCACCCGGGGCCCTAGCCCACTTGGGCGTCACGCTCCGCGCCGCGGTGTGCGGTCAGCGTGGTCACCAGGACGTCCCGGCGGGCCGGCCGGGTGGCGTCGGCGGGGCGGATCGGCTCCACCTCGTGGAGCGTGGCGCGGTCGTCGCCGAGCAGGAGGGTGCCCCGCTCGTGCAGCGTGGTGGCCAGGACGGGTGTGTCCCCCGCCCCGGAACCGTCCGGCTCCCAGACCGTGCTCCGGCCGCCCACCGCGTTGTCCCGGCCGAGCATCAACGAGGTCACCAGGGTGACGCCGTCGCGGTGGCGGCCCTCGGGGGTGGGCTGCCCGTCGCTGTCGGCCGAGGCGACGACGCGGAAGGGGTGCACCTTCACGCTCCACTCGTCGGCGTCGTGCAGACAGGTGGCGATCCGGCCGAGCATCCTGGTCAGCGCCTTGAAGAGCGGGTCGGCCACGAAGGCGTCGGTCAGCGGCGCGAAGTGGCGGTCCTCACCGACGTGCAGCGGATTGGTCTCCTCGGGCTGCACGAACGCCAGGTGCGGCATCGGCCGCAGGGAGCCGGTGCGGTGCAGCGTGAAGTGACCGTAGCGGCGCAGTCTGCGCGTACCCTGCCGGGCCGCGTAGCCGTCCGGCTCCAGGTCCTCCCAGTGGGAGGCGAAGCGCCGCCAGTCCTCCTCGCCGGCCCCCACGCACCGCGAGACGACGGCCGGTTCCATCAGGTGGGTCCGCCGGGAGAGCAGCGCCTGGCGGGCCTCGGCGACCTCACCGGCGCTCTTCACCGTCTGAACGCCCGCTATGTCCTCCATACGGCAATCCTCCTATGCGCCCGCCGGGTCCGCATCCGGGCTCTCGGCGGCCGAGGCGGCGGTCTCGGGGGCGGGCGCGGGCTGGAGCGGGGTACGCAGCGCCGAGGCGCCGGCCCGCCACGCCGCCAGCAGCTCCGCGCCGAGCCGGTCCTCCAGGTGGACCGTCGCGTCGGCACCGAACGCGATCTGCGCCTCCAGCGCGGGCTCGCTCTCCAGCAGACCGCCGACCACCTCCCGGCGCACCACCTGCTCGTGCACCGCGTCGGCCTCCACGTGCTCGTCGTAGAAGCGCTCCGCCGCCGCCCCGGCCTCCAGCCGGCGCATCGCGGCGGCCAGGCGGCGGGAGCCGGGCGAGGAGGTGACCTCCACGCAGGCGAAGTGGCCCACCAGGGCGCCGCGCAGCGACCGGTGCAGCCCGAACAGCGACATCAGGTTGACCACGGCGAGGGCCGGTGCCGGGGCGGCGTCCAGATAGCGGCCGTAGGCGGTCTCCAGGTCCAGGTCGCGCATCAGGCCGGCGAAGAGCCGGGCGTGCACGTCCTCGGCCCGTCCGGCACCGAACTCGTCGTACTCGACGGCCACCATGGCGGCCTTCGCGCGGCCCGTCAGCCGGGGGATCACCCAGGCGTGCGGGTCGGCCTCCTTCAGGTGGTAGAGGGAGCGCAGGGCCGCGTACTCGCGCAGCTGCCAGCGCTCCCCGTGGTGCTGGAGGTGGTGGGCGACCCCGCCCTCCCCGGCGGCGGGCTCGACGGGTTCGGCCAGCAGTTCGCCGAAGACCTCCGCCACGGTCCGACCCCCCGGTACGTCCCTGCGGAGCGCCGCCAGGAACCGGTCCTCCAGTGCGCGGCGCACCCGCAGCAGGCCGGGGTCCCACTCTCTCTCCTCGGGCACGTGAGCGAAGCCCCGGTAGTGCAGCTCGTAGAGCACGTAGAGCGCCAGGTGCAGGTCCTCGCCGTACGGGTCGGCCGTCGCTGCCCTCGCCGCCAGC
>NZ_VJOK01000001.1:2784791-2788738 GCF_013302895.1 Streptomyces albus subsp. chlorinus
AGCCAGCCGCCCACGGCCAGGGCCGCGGCCACCAGCGCCGCGACGACGCCCAGCGTGATCCGGCGGCGGCGTTCGGCCGCCCGGTGCCGTGCCGACCCGGCCCGCGCCTCCCCCGCCGCGCGGGGCGCGCGAGCCGTCCCGTGCGCCCCGCCGGCCAGCTCGTCCGCGCCGGGGACGCGCATGCTCGTGTGGGTGTCGCGGTTGGCGTCGGGACCGACCCGCGAGTGGACCAGCGGCACGGCACCCCCGGTGGCGGGCACGGCCTGCGCCTCCGGGCCGGCGGGCGCCCGCTCGGCCTGAGCGCCCTCGCCCTCGTGGTCCCCGTAGCCCTCGTAGCCGTCCTCGGAGTGCTCGTCGATGTCGAGCGGCGGCAGCCCCTCCAGCGCGGGCAGCAGCTCGCGCAGCCTGGACGCCAGTTCGACGGCGCGCAGCCGGGAGGCCGGGGCCTTGGCGAGGCACTGGTGGATGAGCTGCCACAGCTCGTCCGGGATGCCGGGCAGCGGCGCGACGGACTCCGTCACGTGGCGGCGCAGCACCGCGCCGGGGTGGCCGCCGCCGAACGGGGTGAAGCCGGAGAGCAGTTCGTAGAGCACGGTGGCCAGCGCGTAGATGTCCACGGCGGCCCGCGGCGGCAGCCCCTCGACGATCTCCGGCGCCAGATAGTCCGGGGTGCCGATGATCGAGGTGGCCCGGGTGCGGCTGGGCGAGTCGATGAGCTTGGCGACCCCGAAGTCGGTCAGCAGCGCGGGCGGCGCCCCGCCGGGCCCCTCCATCGACAGGGCGTCCAGCAGCACGTTCTCCGGCTTCACATCCCGGTGCACCAGCCCCGCGGCGTGCGCGGCGGCCAGCGCGTCGGCGACGTCCGCCGCGATGGCGACGGCCGCCGCCGGGGCGAGCCGGCGGTCCCGCTCCAGCCGGGTGCGCAGATCGGTGCCCCGCACCAGGTCCATGACCAGGGCCAGTTCGTTGCCGTCCACCACCAGGTCGCGGACGCCGACGACCCGGGGGTGGTCGAGGTGGAGGAGGGCGCTGCGCTCCTGGACGAACCGCTCGACCAGGTCCTGGTCCGCGGCCAGGTCCTCGCGCAGCAGTTTGATGGCGACGGGACCCTCGGGTCCGTCGCCGAGCCACACCGTTCCGGCGCTGCCGCGCCCGAGGATCCGGTGTGCCGTGTAGCGACTGCCGATCTTCCGTGCCATGGCGACAAAACTACGCGGCGGGGCCGGGGTTGGGAGCCCCGGATGCCGTCAACTGTCACTTCTGCGGGGTAAATCCCCCTTTGGAAGTCGACAAATCACCAAGGTCGGCAGCGTCGGGTCAATTGGTGAACTTCCCGAGGAAGTCCCCGATCTGGCCGACCACGTCCTTGGTGGACTGCCAGAAGCTCTTGCCCTCGGCCCACCACTCCGGCACCGGCGTGAAGTTCCACACCAGCACCACGGCCACGACCAGTATCAGGACCATGAACAGACAGCCCTTGAGGCAGCCCAGCCCCGGAATCCGCATCGGCGTGCGCTGCCGCGGCTCACGCCGCTGCCTCGGCTCACGCGGCGGCTGCGGCTCCCGCTGGGGCCTCGGCTCCCGGCGGCGCGGCGGCTGCGGCTCGTAGCGCTGCGGCGGCGGCTGCTGGGCCGGGGGACGCTGCCCGCCGTACTGCTGCGCAGGCTGTCCGTAGCCCTGCTGGCCATACCCCTGCTGCCCGTACGGGTCCTGGCGGGGGTGCTGCGGCGGGGCCGCGGCGCGGCGCTGCGGACGGCGGCGCAGCGGGTCCTGGCTCGGGTCGAGCGGCTGGAACTGCGTCTGCTCGTTGCGGTCCCGCGCCGCCCGCATCTGGCTCTCCCACGGATGCGGACCGTCCTGCTGCGGGGCCCCCTGCTGGCCCGGCGGGACGGGCGGCATGACCTGGGTGGGATCGGCGTTGCCGCCCGGCCCGCCCTGGCCGTAACCGCCCTGACCATGGGGGCCGCCGGTCTGCGGCATCACGTCGGTCTGCGCCGACGGGTCGTACTGCGGCGGCCCGCCCCGGTTGCCCGTCTGCGGCAGCACGTTCGTCTCGGCCGACGGGTCGTAGCCCCCGGCCGCACCCGCCGCACCGGCAGCCGCCGCGCCCGCCGCGCCGTGCGGCAGGACCTGCGTCGGCTCGGCGTCGCCCGCGCCTGAGCCCGGGGCGCTCCCGGCGCCCGCGCCGGTCTCCGGGACCGGGGCGGGCGTCGGGTCCGGCGCCAGCAGCGCCCCCACCCCCAGCGCCGCACCGGCCGCCTGCGGGGTCGCCTGCGCGCCGATGCCGTCGGCGACGGTACGCAGCGCACGCGCGAGGTTGACGGCACTGGGCCGCTCGTCGGGGTTCTTGCGCAGGCAGCGCTCGATGACCGTCCACAGCGGGTCGGGGATGTTCGCGGGGCGCTCCGGGTCCTGCGCCAGGTGCTGGTGCAGCACCGCCAGCGCGTTCTCGCCGCTGAACGGCGGACGCCCGGTGACCAGCTCGTACAGCACGATGCCCGCGCCGTAGATGTCCACGGCGGAGGTCTGCGGCCGGCCCTCCGCCGACTCCGGCGCCACATACGCCGGGGTGCCGACGAACTCCTGGGTGCGGGTGAGCCCCGGCGAGTCGGCCAGCCGCGCGATACCGAAGTCGGTGAGCATCGGGCGCATGCCGCTCTCGTCCTCGGTGAGCAGGACGTTCGCCGGCTTCAGGTCCCGGTGCACGATGCCGTCGGCGTGGCTGGCGGCCAGCGCGTCGGCCACCTGCGCGGTCACCAGACACGCGGCGATCGGCGAGAACGGACCGTTCTCGCGCAGGTAGCGGTGCAGGTCGGGACCGTCGATGAGGTCCATCACGAGCGCCAGGAGATCGCCCTCGACCACCAGGTCACGGGTCCTGACGATGTTGTGGTGGGTCAGCCGCAGGAGCACGGAGCGCTCCCGCAGGAACCGCATCACCACATCGGGATCGCTCGCCAGCTCCTCCTTGAGGACCTTGATGGCGACGGTCTCGCCGGGCTGCCCGGCCACCGCCGCCTCCGAGCCCGCCGTCTCCCGCTGGCGGGCCCGCCAGACAGTGCCCGTGGCGCCGCGCCCCAGCGGCTCTTCGAGCAGATACTTGCTGCCTACCGGCCGCACGTCATGCGCTCCCTGGTCTCGTCCTGCTATCCCGCCCACAATAGTGCCGCCACGCAAGCGGCCCCGGGCCCGCGCACGCGCCGCCGGGCACGCCCGCCTCGCCTGCGACCGGGCGGCCGGCTCCGGACACCCGGTGTCCGGACGGCTCCCCCGGAAGACGCACACCCGGTGGGGATGGTTGCGGCGGCGCCGCCGCCCGGACAAGATCGACCGAACAAGATCATTCCGGCGGCAAGATCGTGAAGGTGGCCAGGACGGGCTCCGTTGTCGGTCCCGGGTGCGAGTATGCATGCAACGGTACGGAAAGCGTGCCGGCGGAACGGACGCGGAACCGGTGCGCGAGCCCGGTCGGCGGGCGGACCGCCGGCGGACCGCCGTGGCCGGGCGGCATGCCGCCCGGCCACGGCGGGACACTGCCGGGGCACGGCGGAGCACCGCCGGACCCCGGCGGACACCGTCCGGGCACGACGGGGCACCCTCCGGGCACGGCGCGCGCGGAGCGCGCCGGACGCGGAGACATCGCGGACAGGTCGCGGACAGACCGCGGACGGACCGCGAACAGCACGCGGCCGGACGCGGACGGACCGCGCCCGGCACGCGGATCAGGCCGCAGGAATGCGGACGGACCGCAGAGATGCGGACGGGACCTGGAGGGCAGATGCAGATCCGGCTGACTGTCGCCCTGGCGCCGCGCGGCGCACGCAGCGCGGTGGACGCGGGTGAGGGCGGCGGTACGGGCACGCCGCCGTCCCACCCGGTCGGGTACGCGAACGTGCTGGTCACAGCGCCCGCCGGGACGGTCCTCGCCGCCGTGACGGGCGCCCTGG
>NZ_VJOK01000001.1:2790667-2801277 GCF_013302895.1 Streptomyces albus subsp. chlorinus
GGCGACCCCGGATCGGCCGCGCTGCGGGCGAGCGTGACCCGGCTGGCGCGGGAGGGGCGGCAGCGGGCATCCACCTGCTGTGCCTCGCCGAGACGCCGTCCGCCAGCCCGTCGTCGCCCGTCGCCGCCACCGTGGAGGCCGCGAACGACGCGTGCCCGGTCTTCCCCGAGTGCGGCACCCTCGCGCTGCTCAGCGGCGACGTCGCCACGGCCGTACGCGTACTCCACCGGGAGCCCGCCCACCCGGGAACGTCCGCACGCGGCGAGGCGTCACCCGGCTCCGCCGGGGCACTCCGGACGGACGGAACGCCCCGGGCAGAGGGAACACCCCCGGCGGACGGGCACGGAAGCGGCGGCCCTGCGGCTGCCACCGGAGTGGGAGGCGTCACCGGAGCGAGGGACGCCATCGGAGCGAGGGGCGCTGCGGGAGCGGCGGAGTCCGCGGGAGCGAGGGGGGGCGCCGGGGTGGTGCCCCGCCGCCTTCACCGCGCCGCCCGGTCCCGTCGCCACCGTCGACGCCGTCTCGGCCGCCTGGGCCGAGCGGTTCGCGCGCGCCCTCGCGCCCCTGCGGGAGAGCGACGACGCGGCGGCCCGCGCGGGTCTCGCCCGCCCCACGGTGACCCTGCCGGACCAGTGCCGCCTCCTCGACGAACTGGGCCTCGCCCGCGCCACGCCCGCCGCGCTGCTCGCCCGCTGGTCGGAGCGGCTGGCGGCCCCGGCGGGCCGCGCACCGCTGGTGTTCGGAGCCGGCCCCCACGGCCCCCTGGAGGCCGACCTCGCCGAACTGCCGGCGGGGCACGTCCTGATCAGCGGTGGACCCGGGGCCGGGAAGACGGAGTTGCTGCGGTCCCTGGCGGCCTCGCTCGCCGCCGGGGAACGCCCGGACCGGCTGGCCCTCGTCCTGGTGGACGGCGCGGGTGCCGACGCCGGGGAGGGACTGCGCGCGTGCCAGGAGCTGCCGCACGTCACCGCGCACCTCGTCGCCGGGGACCCGGTGCGCATGCGGCAGTTCGCGCAGGCCCTGAGCGCCGAGGTGAAACGGCGCGCCGAACTGGTCGGGGAGGACGGCAGCTACGAGGAGTACGTCCGGCTGGCGGCCCGCCCCGGCGGACGCGTGGTGGCACCACGCCAGGCACCCGAGCGCGCCCAGGCGGCGGCGTCCCCCGCCGAGGGGGGCACCGTCCAGGTCCCGGCGCCCTCCCCCGCACCCGATGCCCTCACCGGCGAACGCACCACGGTCGGCGCCGGACAGAGCCCGCGCTACCGGACCGACACCCGGGGCACCCTCGCCGGTGGCAGTGGTACCGACGAGGGAGTCGGTACCACCAGCGGTGGCACCGACCGGGACGGCGGCGCCCCCTTCGGCACCGGGGACAGCGGGGTCGGCGGCCGCGCCGGTACTGGTGGCGACGCGGGCGACGGCAATCGCGGCGGCGGGGCCGGAAGCGGGGCCGGTTCCGGCCGTGGACCCGGCAGCGGGGCCGTCGGCGGCGACACCGGGCGTGGCGCCGGCTTTGGTGCCCGTGCCGGTGGTGAGAGCGGTCGTGGCGAGGTCGGTGCCGGTGCCGGCGGCGATGCGGGCGTCGGGCGCGGTGGGCCCGAGACGCTGCCCGATCAGGTTGGCGGCGGCTCGTCCGACGCGGGGTCCGTTCCCGGGGGGCCGGGTGGCGGGGCCGGGGACGCCGGGGACGGGCCCGACCCGACCCAGCGGACGCTGCGGCTGCGCCAGGTGGGCGGCGAACGGTCCGGGACGGCGGCGGAAGAGGGCGCCCCCACAGGTCCCGCAAGCCACGCAAGCCACGCAGGCCCCGCAAGCCACGCCGGGGCCTCCGGAGGTGCCTCCTCCGCCCCCTCCGCCCCCTCCTCCTCGGCCCTCGCGTTCCCCTCGCCCCTCGGTCCCACCGGGGTACCGCCCCGGCTCGTCGTGCTCGTGGACGACTTCGACACGCTGGTGGACCCCGCCCTGGGCAACCCCGGGCGGCCCGCCGCCGGTTCGGTCGTCCGTGCGCTGGAGGCCGTGGCGCGGTCCGGTGCCCGGCTGGGGGTGCACGTCATCGCGGCGACCGGCCGGGCCGACCGCACGGACGCCACCCTGCTGGCGCGGACGGCGGCACTGCACGCCGAGTTGGGCGTCCGCGAACCCGACGCGGGCGGCACGCCGCCGCCCGGACGCGGCATCCTGACGTTCCGTCAGCGGGAGGGTGGCGGCGGGACGCGGGTCGCCTTCCAGGCCGGGAAGGTGACGGGACGCATCCCGCGCACGGCGACCGTGCGGCCCACTGTGGTGCCGCTGGACTGGGCGCGGGCCGGGGATCCGCCCGCGCGGCGGCAGGTGCGGGAGCTGGGCAACGGGCCGACGGACCTGGCGCTGCTCGCCAGCGCCATGGACCGCGCCGCCCAACAGGCCGCCCGCTCGCCCCAGTCCTCGTCCTCCTCGTCCTCCTCGTCCTCCTCGTCCTCGTAACCCCTCGCAGGAGGCCCCCAGGACCCGAGGCCCCCGGCCCCCGGGCCACGGCCCCCGGGCAACGGCCCCCGGGCAACCTCCGCGTGATCGCGGGGGTTGCCCGGGGGCCGAATCGTCGGGGCGCTTCGGGTCGTTCGGGCCGTTCGGGGTGTGCGGAGGTTTTCGGGGGTGTCCGGAAGCCTTCGGGGGCGCCCCGGGCCGGCCGTTCCGGTCGACGGGATGTTGTACGCGACCCCCGACAGGTGGCGGTTCCGGCGCTGTCGGCCCGCCGTGCCGCCGCCCCTCCCGTCGCGGCTGATCCGTCGCGGCAGGAGGGGCGGCGGGAGTCACGACGGAGGGGCGACGGAAGGGGTGACGAAGGGACGGCGGGAGTCGCGACGGAGGGAGGGCGGAAGAGTTCGCGACGGGGAATTCGGGGCCGGCGCGAAGGGGGCGGGCGGGGGGTGGCGCGGGGCTTGCGAGGGGACTCGTACGCCCGGCGGAGGGGGCGCTTCCGGTGATGGTGGGAGCCCCTTCAGCGAGGGCTCAACTGCCCCAGCCACCGCAGGAGTTCGCAGTACGTGACGCAAAGAAGCGGAGCGACAGGTCACGGACTGATCAAGATGCCGGAGGCGACCCGTACAGTGTTGCCACGGATGCTGGTCCGGGCGTACAAACTTCCGCACAGAAAGGTACGGCGTGGTGCCCCGGCGAAGGCTGGCCCGCGCCATGCTCGACTCCCGTTCCACCGACGCGGTGACGGGAGCTTCATGGGGGAAAGGGACGGCCTGAACCATGCGTTACTCGCGCGCTCCGCGCACGGCTCTCGCGCTCGCCTCCGTCGTCGCCCTGACACTCGCCGCCGCCGGCTGCGCCAAGGAGGACGAAGGGAGCGAGTGGGCGGCTTCGCACAAGCCGACCGTCGACCTCCCCGACCTCAAGGGCCAGAAGCTCCAGGTGGCGGCCGTGTGGACCGGCCAGGAGGAAGAGAACTTCCGCAAGGTCCTGGACGAGTTCGAGAAGCGCACCGGCGCGAAGGTCGAGTTCGTGCCCACGGGCGACAACGTGGCCACCTACATAGGTTCCAAGATCGAGGGCGGTTCGCCGCCGGACGTGGCGATGATGCCGCAGGTCGGTGTCCTGCGGCAGTTCGCCAAGAAGGGGTGGCTCAAACCACTCGGCAAGGAGGCCCTGGCCGAGTCGAAGAAGAACTTCAGCAAGGGCTGGCGCGATCTGGGCAGTTACGACGGCAAGCAGTACGGCGTCTACTTCAAGGCCGCGAACAAGTCCCTGATCTGGTACAACGCGCAGGCGTACAAGGACGCCGGCGTGGGTGAGGCGCAGGACTGGAAGGCGTTCGTGAAGGACGCCCAGACCCTCTCCGACTCGGGTGTCGACCCGGTGTCGGTCGGTGGCGCGGACGGCTGGACGCTCACCGACTGGTTCGAGAACGTCTACCTCTCCCAGGCGGGCCCGGAGATGTACGACAAGCTGGCCACCCACGAGATCACGTGGAAGGACCCGTCGGTCACCAAGGCGCTCAAGACGCTGGCCGAACTGTGGGGGCAGCGCCATCTGCTGGCGGGCGGCAACAAGGGCGCCCTCCAGACGGACTTCCCCAAGTCGGTGACCCAGACCTACGGCGACCTCGCCTCGCCCGAGGCCGCGCTCGTCTTCGAGGCGGACTTCGTCGGCGTCAACATCGAGGGTGACACCAAGGCCCGCATCGGCAAGGACGCGCAGGTCTACCCGTTCCCGAAGGTCGGCGCCAAGCCGCCGGTGGTGACCGGTGGCGACGCCGCGGCCGTGCTCAAGAACACCAAGGGCGCGCAGGCGCTGGCCACGTTCCTGGCCTCCCAGGACGCGGCGGGCATCTGGGCGGCGGAGGGCGGTTTCATCTCCCCCAACAAGGAGCTGGACCTCGCCGCCTACCCCAACCAGCCGCAGCGGGAGATCGCCAAGGCGCTGATCGACGCGGGCGACGACTTCCGTTTCGACATGTCCGACCAGGCGCCCGCCTCCTTCGGCGGCACCAAGGGTGAGGGCGAGTGGAAGGCCCTCCAGGACTTCCTGGCGAACCCCAAGGACATCAAGGGCACCCAGCAGGCGCTGGAGAAGGCCGCCGCCAAGGCGTACGAGAAGTGAACCGCGCCGTGTGACAGCCCCGTCGCGCCGCCGCGGGTACCGCCACGTGCCGTCAGCGCGTGCCGTATCCGAACCCGGATCCGTACCCGTATCCGGCGGGCCGCGACCCCCACGCCTCACCGACGGAACAGGACAGGGGAGACACCCTCATGCCGACCCCGAGCAATTCACCGAGCGACGCGGCCGGAGGCATACCGGACGCGACCGGCGCACCGGACGCGCCGGTCACCGGTGCCGCGACCGGCGCCACCGCCGGCTCCTCCACCACGAGTACCAGCACCACGACCACCAGCACCACCGGCAGCACGAGCACCACCAGCAGCACGGCGGGCGCCGCGGGGGCGCCCGCCGGCAGCTCGCCCTCGGGCCGCCCCTCGGGCAAGGCCGCCGCGAAAGCCTCGGCGCTGCGCCGCAGGCCCTGGATCGCCGCGGTCTTCCTGCTGCCCGCGCTGGTGATCCTGGGCGCGCTGGTCGTCTACCCGATCGTCTACTCGCTCTACCGCAGCCTCATGGACGCCGACGGCTCCAGCTTCGTGGGGCTGAGCAACTTCAAGGAGGTCTTCACCGACGACGGCACGCTGATCGCCTTCCGCAACAACCTCGTCTGGGTCATCGTCGCGCCCGCCGTCTGCACGGCGCTGGGCCTGATCTTCGCGGTGCTCACCGAGAAGGTGCGCTGGGGAACGGCGTTCAAGCTGCTGGTCTTCATGCCGATGGCCATCTCCATGCTGGCCTCGGGCATCATCTTCCGGCTGGTGTACGAGCAGGACCCGGAGCGCGGTGTCGCCAACGCCATGTGGACGACCGTGCACGACACGTTCGTCGACACCTCGCCCTGGCCCGACGCGCGGCCCCGCCCCGACGCCCCGCTGGCCGTCCAGAAGGGCGGCGCGTACACCACGCGTGAGACGGTGCACGCGGCGAGCCCCGTCTCCCTCCCGCTGGTCGGCATCCCGCCGAAGAAGGCGAGCGACGCCGCCCCCGCCAAGAAGGCCGGCAAGGCCGGCGGCGGCAAGGTCACCGGCACGGTGTGGCTGGACTTCGTCAAGGGCGGACGCAGCGAGCACAACGTCATCGACCAGCAGGAGAAGGCCCTCTCCGGCATCACGGTGGAGGCCGTCAAGGACGGCCGCAAGGTCGCCGAGGCCACCACGGCCGACGACGGCACCTTCACCCTCCCGGCCGCCGCCGACGGCGCCACACTGCGGCTGCCCGCCTCCAACTTCGCCGAGCCCTACAACGGCGTCGACTGGCTCGGTCCCACCCTGGTGACCCCGGCCATCATCGGCTCCTACGTGTGGATGTGGGCGGGCTTCGCGATGGTGCTGATCGCCGCGGGCCTGGCCGGCGTCCCCCGGGAACTGCTGGAGCAGGCCCGGGTGGACGGCTGCAACGAGTGGAAGGTCTTCCGCAAGGTCACGGTGCCGCTGCTGGCCCCGGTACTCGGCGTCGTCACCGTCACCCTGATGATCAACGTCCTCAAGATCTTCGACCTCGTCTACATCATCTCGCCCGGCGCCACCCAGCGGGAGGCCAACGTCCTCGCGCTCCAGCTCTATCTGAAGTCCTTCGGTGGCAACCCCGACCAGGGGGCGGGCAGCGCGATCGCGGTGATCCTGCTGCTGCTCGTCGTCCCGGTCATGATCCTCAACATCCGCCGTCTGCGCAGGGAGTCCCGCCGATGACCACGCTCACCGCCAAGGGCGAGTCCTCCAAGCCGGCGGCTGAGGCACCGGAAGCCGCCCGGCCCACGTCCTCGGCCGCCTCCCGGGTGGCCGCGCTGACCGGCCACTGGGCCGTGCGCTTCGCACTGGTCGTGATCGGACTGTTCTGGCTGATGCCCACGGCCGGCCTGCTCAGCTCCTCGCTGCGCGACCCGGCGGACATCTCCATCTCCGGCTGGTGGAACGTCTTCGACCTGAACGGCAGCTTCCCCTGGATCCTCGACGCCGACCAGCTGACCTGGTCCAACTACGACGCGCTGTTCGCCAACGACCAGGTGATGGGGTCCCTGTGGACCACCGTGCTGATCACCGTCCCGGCGACCGTCCTGGTGGTGGTCATCGGGGCGCTGGCCGGGTACGCCTTCGCCTGGATGGACTTCCCCGGCCGCGACTGGTGGTTCCTCCTCGTGGTGGGGCTGCTGGTGGTGCCGGTGCAGGTCGCGCTGGTGCCGGTCGCCAAGCTGTTCAACGCCCTCGGGATCTTCGAGACGACCGCGGGCGTGGTCCTCTTCCACACCGCGTTCGGTCTGCCGTTCGCCATCTTCCTGCTGCGCAACTTCTTCGCGGAGATCCCCCGCGAGCTGCTGGAGGCCGCGCGGCTGGACGGCGCCGGTGAACTGCGGCTCTTCACCCGCGTGATCCTCCCGCTGGGCGGACCCGCCATCGCCTCGCTGGGCATCTTCCAGTTCCTGTGGGTGTGGAACGACATGCTGGTCGCGCTGATCTTCGCCGACTCGACCAACCCGCCGATCACGGTGGCGCTCCAGCAGCAGATGCGGCAGTTCGGCAACAACATCGACGTGCTGGCGCCCGGCGCCTTCATCTCGATGCTGGTGCCGCTGGCGGTCTTCTTCGCCTTCCAGCGGCAGTTCGTCTCCGGCGTCATGGCCGGTGCCGTGAAGTAGCGCCCCCAACTCCGCCGGCACCGCCGGCGCCCCGGATGACGCCTTCCGGTGCCCGCCCCCGCCCCGACTCCGCGTCCGGGGCGGGGGCGGACGCATTTTCCGGGGCGGACGCGTGTTCCGGGGCCGGCGCGTGTCCCGGGGCGGGCGCGTGTTCCGAGGCGGACGCGTGTCCCCGGGCGGGCTGTTGGGGGGCGGGCGTACGTTCCTGGGCGAGGGCCCGTTCGAGGGCGGCCGGACGGGAGAACACCAGTGTGCGCGTCCCCCAGAAGCGCACCGCCGTGCCGAGCACCATGCCGACGCCCGCGCCGGAGACGGTGTCCGCCAGTGCGGACGTCAGGCCCAGCACATGGCGGGAAACCCCCAGACAGGCCAACTGGACAGCACCGCCCGCCGCGTTGACGACGAGAAAGACGGCGAACCGCCGCCAGCCGCCGGCCAGGCGCCGCGCCCCCAGCCGGTAGGGGCCCAGCGCGTTGCCGGTGTAGGCGATGGCGACACCGGCGAGGAAGGAGAGGGCCTTCGCGGCCATCGGGTCCAGACCGGCGGGACCGCGCAGCCACAGGAAGGCGCCGAGATCGGCGCCGAAGGCGACGAGGCCGACGGTGGCGAAGCCGGCGGCCTCGGTGAGGAGGGCGCGCTTGCGCGCGGGCAACCGGGCCGGGGCCCGTCTTCCTGGGCCGCCCCTCATCGTTGCGCCTCGCTGGTGGGGTGGCCTGCCCGGCCCGGGGTGGGGCCTGCCACCCGGCCCGGGTTGGAGCCTGCCATCCGGCCGGGGTCGTTGTTCGGCTGGTTGTGGTGGGTGGGCGGCTTGCTGTCGGGTTGGGACCGCCGGGCTGCGGTCCTGTGGTTGCTCGCCGTCGCGGCGGGAAAAGGGTGGGCTGCGGCGGGAAAAAGGTGGGGCTCGGGGAGAGGGTGGGGTGTGGGGGGCATGGGGGTTACAGGGTCGTGACCGAGAGTCCGTAGAGGAGGGCCCAGATCAGGGCGGTGACGGCCAGGGGGCGGTCGCGGAGGAGGACGTCCTCGGGGGACCCGGCGGCGGCGCGGTCGGTGAAGACGGCGTACCGGAGCACGGCGAGGATCAGCGGCACCATCGACAGCTGCCGCCACAGGGAGCCGCCCGCGGCCCCGTCGGTCTCCAGGGCCCACAGGCAGTAGGCCAGGACGGCGACCCCGGCGGCGAGCTGCCAGACGAAGCGCAGGTAGCTCACGGTGTACTCGCGCAGCAGGGCGCGGGTCCCGCCCTCGCCCTCCCCCATGAGGACGGCCTCGGAGTAGCGCTTGCCCGCGACCATGAACAGGGCGCCGAATCCGGCGGTGATCAGGAACCAGCGGGAGAGGGGGATACCGAGCGCCAGTCCGCCGGACATCGCCCGCATCACGAACCCGGCGGTCACCACGGCCAGGTCGACGACCAGGATGTGCTTGAGCAGCAGGCAGTAGGCGATCTGCATGGCGACGTAGCCGGCCAGCAGGGCGGCGGTCGCGGTGTTGCACAGCAGGGCGGCCAGTGCCGTGGCCGTCAGGGCGAGGAGGGCGCCGAGGGTGTAGGCGAGCGGGACGGGGACGGTGCCGGCGGCGACGGGGCGGCGGCACTTGTCGGGGTGGGCCCGGTCGGCCTCGGCGTCGCGCGCGTCGTTGAGCAGGTAGACGGCGGAGGCGGCGGTGGTGAACAGGGCGAAGACGAGGACGAGTTCGGCCGCCGTGTGCGGGGAGGCGAGCCGTCCGGCGGCGGCCGGTGCGGCGACGACCAGCAGGTTCTTGACCCACTGCCGGGGCCGTACGGTCAGCAGCAGCCCGCCCGCGAGGGTGCCGGCGAAGCCGTCGGGGCGTACGGGGGCGACCGGCCGCGGGCCGGTGACGAGGTCGCCCCCGGCCGGCGGGGGCGCGCCGGTCAGGGTGGAGTGCTCACTCATGGGCGGGCTCCCGCCTGGTGCCGAGTCGTACGGTCAAGGCGCCCAGTGCCGCGCCCGCCAGCACGTCCGAGGGGTAGTGGACACCGGCGACCAGCCGTGAGACGCACATCAGCGCGGCCAGCGCGCCCAGCGGTGTCCGGTGGCGGAGTCCGCCGAGCGCGAGCGCCGCCGCGCCCGCGGAGGCCGCGTGCGAGCTGGGGAAGGAGTGCCTCCCCGCGGTCCGTACGAGCGGGGCGCGGCCCGCCAGGCGGGGGCGCGGGCGGCGCACGACCCGCTTGAGCCCCATGCTGGCCAGGTGAGCGGTGCCCACCAGGGCCGTGGCCCTGAGCCAGCGCTCCCGCTGCGTACGGTCGGTGGCCGCTCCGGCGCATCCGGCCAGCAGCCAGACGGCGGCGTGCTCCCCGCACCAGGACAGCGTGCGGGCCGCGCCCGCCACCCGGGCGTCGGCGGCGCAGCCACTGAGCGCCTCCAGCAGCCGCCGCTCCCACCGGCTCAGTCGTCGTGCCGTTCTCGCTGCCACGCTCCGACTCTCCCGCGCGCGCGGCACACACCCGGTGACCATACGATCCGACACTCGGGCCTTCACCCTTTCAGCGACACGAGCGGCACCGCCTCCCCTCCAGGGCATTTCGGTGGCCGTACGGTCTCGTGCATGCCCGCTCAGCACATCCAGCGCGCCGCGACCGCACCGCCCTCCCGCACGGCGCCCCGTACCGCACGACTGCTGACCGGCTGGGGCGGCACCGCGCCCACCGGCGCACGGGTGCTGCGACCGGGCACCCGCGAGGAGGCGGTGGAGGCCGTCCGCGCCTGCGGGGCGCGCGGCGGGATCGCGCGCGGGCTGGGGCGCGCCTACGGGGACGCGGCACAGAACGCGGGCGGCACCGTGCTGGAGACCACCGGCCTGGACCGGGTGCTGGCCCTCGACGCCCGGGCCGGGACGGTGACCAGCGAGGCGGGGGTGAGCCTGCACCGGCTGATGACGGTGCTGCTGCCGCTGGGCTGGTTCGTCCCGGTGACGCCCGGCACCCGCTATGTGACGGTCGGCGGGGCGATCGGCGCGGACATCCACGGCAAGAACCACCACGTCTCCGGCTCCTTCACCCGGCACGTGCGGGCCATGGACCTGCTGACGGCCGACGGCGAGGTGCGCACCGTCACCCCCGGCAGCGACCTGTTCGACGCGACCGCGGGCGGCATGGGCCTGACCGGACTGGTGCTGAGCGCCACCTTCGACCTGCTGCCGGTGGAGACGTCGCTGATGAGCGTGGACACCGAACGGCTGCCCGACCTGGACTCGCTGCTGGCCACCCTGACGGCCACCGACCACCGCTACCGCTACTCGGTGGCCTGGATCGACCTGCTGGCCCGCGGCACCGCCGCCCTGCTGGCCGGCTACGTCGCCATGCAGATCGCCTACTGCCTGCTGCTCAAGCACATCCTGGTCGTCGACCTGGCCGTGGTGACCGCCGGGCTCGTGA
>NZ_VJOK01000001.1:2801380-2804033 GCF_013302895.1 Streptomyces albus subsp. chlorinus
CGTACCGGGCGGGCTGCTGCGCGGCAGCACCGTCGGCGCGTTCAACACGTTCTGGTACCACAAGGCGCCCCGGCGGCGGAGGGGCGAACTCCAGCGGCTGGCCGCCTTCTTCCACCCGCTGGACGGGGTACCGCACTGGAACCGCGTCTACGGCAGCGCCGGGTTCGTGCAGTGGCAGTGCGTGGTGCCGCACGAGAGGGACGACGCGCTGCGGCGCGTGGTGCGGCTCCTCTCGCGCCGCTCCTGCCCCTCCTTCCTCGCCGTCCTCAAACGCTTCGGCCCCGGGGACCCGGGCTGGCTCTCCTTCCCCGCCGAGGGGTGGACGCTGGCGCTGGACATCCCGGCCGCCCTGCCGGGGCTGGGCGAGTTCCTCGACCTGCTGGACGAGGAGGTCGTCCTGGCGGGGGGACGGCTCTACCTGGCCAAGGACGCGCGGATGCGGCCGGAGCTGCTGCGGGCGATGTACCCGCGCCTGGACGACTTCCGCGCGCTGCGCGCCGAGCTGGACCCCCGCGGGGTCTTCACCTCGGACCTGGCCCGCCGGCTGGCCCTCTAGAGGGGGCACGTGGGCTCGTGGGCTCGTGGGCTCGTCCCCGTACTCCGCACTCCGGATTCGCTGTTCGGTATTCCATACTCGGTATTCGAGGAGCACCCATGAAGGACGCCTTCGGTTCCCCGCAGTCCCTGCTGGTCCTGGGCGGTACGTCGGAGATCGCGCTCGCCGCCGTCCGCCGCTTCATGGCCCGCCGTGCCCGCACCGTGTGGCTGGCGGGCCGGCCGGGCCGGGGCTGGACGCGGCGGCGGCCGGGCTGCGCGAGGTGGCGGCGGCGCACGGCGCCCAGGTGACCGTCCGTACCGTCGCGTTCGACGCGCTCGCCCCCGAGACGCACGAGGAGGTCCTCCAGAAGGTCTTCGCGGAGGGCGACATCGACCTCGTCCTGCTGGCCTTCGGGGTGCTGGGCGACCAGTACGCCGACGAGCACGACCCGATGGCCGCCGTCCGCGTCACCCGGACGAACTACGTCGGCGCCGTCTCCTCCGGGCTGGTGTGCGCCCAGGCGCTGCGCACCCAGGGACACGGCTCCCTGGTGGTGCTCTCCTCGGTCGCCGGGGAGCGGGCCCGGCGCGCCAACTTCATCTACGGCTCCAGCAAGGCGGGGCTCGACGCCTTCGCCCAAGGCCTCGGGGACGCGCTGCACGGCACGGGGGTGCACGTGATGGTGGTCCGCCCCGGTTTCGTGCACACCCGGATGACGGCCGGCCGGCAGCCCGCGCCGCTGTCCACCACGCCGCAGGCCGTGGCCGTGGCCCTCGAACACGGGGTGCGGCGCCGGGCGCGGACGGTGTGGGCGCCGCCCGCGCTGGGCCCGGTGATGAGCGTGCTGCGGCACCTGCCGCGCCCGCTCTTCCGGCGGCTGCCGGGCTGAGGCGCCGGGTACGGCGGGACGCCTGGAGGAGCGCCTGGAGAAGCACGTCCCGTGCACGGCGGGGCACCCGGCGGGCGCCTTCGGGCACGGCGGGACGCCCGGGGCTCGCCTCCCCGGCACGGCGGAACACCCGGGAAGCGCCTTCCGGCACGGCGGGGCCGCCCCGTCACCCCGGCCGGAGCACCACCCGGCGCGACGGGACGGTCCCGGGATGTGACGCGCGGCAGGGTATGGGATAAATCAGATAGTTCGCGCAATTGGGTCGCGTCCGTCGTCCCAGCCGTCACGACCCGGGGAACCCGCCGTGCCTCGATTCAGTGTGATCGTCCCCGTCCACCAGGTGCAGGCGTATCTGCACGAGTGCCTCGACTCCGTGCTCGGCCAGTGCTTCGACGACTTCGAACTCATAGCCGTGGACGACCACTCCCCCGACGCCAGCGGCGAGATCCTCGACGCCTACGCCGCCGCCGACCCGCGCGTGACCGTCCTCCACCTGAAGCGGAACGGCGGCCTGGGCCCCGCCCGCAACACCGGAACCGCACGCGCCCGCGGCGACTACGTCCTCTACCTCGACAGCGACGACACCCTGGCACCCGGCGCCCTGCGCGCCCTCGCCCAGCGGCTGTCGGAGACCGGCGACCCCGAGGTGCTGGTGTTCGACTACGTGCTGGAGCACTGGGACGGGAGCACGACCGCCCCCGCCGGCTCCGGCATCCTGGCACCCGGCGCCGGACCCGCCGTGGGCACGCTCGCGGACCGTCCCGGACTGCTGCGGCTGCCCGCCTTCGCCTGGAGCAAGGCGTACCGCCGCGACTTCCTCATCCGCGAGGGGCTCACCTTCCCGCCCGGCACCTACGAGGACACCCCCTGGACCTTCCCCGTGCTGATGACCGCGCGGACGCTGGCCACGCTGGACCGGGTCTGCGTGCGCTACCGGCAGCGGCGCGGCGGCAGCATCCTGTCGACCCGGGGAGAGGCACACTTCGACGTCTTCGCACAGTACGACCGCCTCTTCGCCTTCCTGGCCGCCCGGCCCGAACTGGAGCGCTGGCGACCCGCCCTCCACCGGCGGATGACCGACCACTTCACCGTCATCCACCGCGACCCCGGCCGCCTCCCGCGCCCCGCACGCGCCCGCTTCCTACGCCAGGCCCGCAAGCACTACCACCACCACCGCACCCCGCCACCCCGGCCGGTCACGGCCCGCCCGGACGGCGCCTGGCCGG
>NZ_VJOK01000001.1:2804213-2815558 GCF_013302895.1 Streptomyces albus subsp. chlorinus
CGGAGGAGGCCCGCACGCGCTGCCGCCGCCGGCGCTCCGCGCCCGCCCGGCCGGGCGGGCCGCCCCAGGGTGACCCGCAGCCACACGAGCCGCAGCCGCGCCGCCCCCGGCCGTGCGAGGCACGCCTGTCCCCGCGTGGCCGGTTGCGACACGCCCTAGTCGCGGCCGGTGCGCACCGGGTACTGGAGCTGCTGTGGCGCGCCGAGCGGGCCCGCGCCGCGCTCGGCGCCCGGTTCCGCGGCCTGCGCGCCCTGCTGCGCCGGGCCGCCCTGTACGCGCACTACGCCCTCCAGCGCCGCCGCCCCCTCGACGACCGCCTGGCCGTCTTCTCCGCGTACTGGAACCGGGGTTACTCCTGCAATCCGGCGGCGATCGAGGCGAAGGCGCGCGAGCTGATGCCCGGTCTGCGGACCGCGTGGGTGTGCGGGCCCGCGTACGCGCACACCCTGCCGCCCGGTGTGCGGCGCATATCGCCCGGGTCGGCCGCCCACTTCACGGCGCTGGCCCGCGCCCGCTTCCTGGTGAGCAACGTCAACCTCCCCCACCGGTACGTGAAACGCGCCGGGCAGACCCTCCTGATGACCCACCACGGCACCCCGCTCAAGCACATGGGCCTCGATCTGCTGCCCTACCCGGCGGCGGCCGACGGCATGGACTTCGGCCGTCTGCTGGAGCACAGCGACCGCTGGGACTACAGCCTCTCCGCCAACCCGCACTCGACGCGGGTGTGGGAGCGCGCCTTCCCGTCGCCGTACACGACGCTGGAGTTCGGCTACCCGCGCAACGACGTCTTCCAGACCGCGACCGCCGACGACGTGGCGCGCGTCCGCGCCGAGCTGGGTATCCCCGCGGGCGCCACGGCCGTGCTCTACGCGCCCACCCACCGCGACTACCGGCGCGGTGGGCAGCCGTGGCTCGACCTGGCGCGGCTGGTGGCCGAACTGGGGCCACGCTTCGTGGTGCTGGTCCGCGCCCACTACTTCCACGCCGGCCGGCGGCTGGACTGCCTGCCGCCCGGCGGCCTGATCGACGTCTCCGGGCACCCCTCGGTCGAGGAGCTGTGCCTGGCCTCCGACGTGCTGGTCACCGACTACTCGTCCCTGATGTTCGACTACGCCAACCTCGACCGGCCCCTCGTCGTCCACGCCCCCGACTGGGAGACCTACCGCGACGCCCGCGGCACCTACTTCGACATCACGGCCATGGCGCCCGGCCCCGTGGCGCGCGGCGAGGACGAGCTGATCGACCTGCTGGCCACCGGCGCCTGGGCCACCGAGCACTCCCGTCGGCTGCGCGCCGCCTTCCGGGAACGGTTCTGCCCCTGGGACGACGGGCACGCCGCCGAGCGCGTGGTGCGGCACGTCTTCCTCGGCGAGGCCCCGGACCAGGACCGGAGCCGAGGCCAGGACCGGAGCCGGAGCCAGGACCGGGACCAGTCCCGGAGCCGAAGCCGGGGCCGGGGCCGGGGCCCGAGCCGGCGCGGGGTCGTGCCCCCGCTCGTCCCGCCCGTGGTGCCGCTCGCCGAACGCCGGCCCGCACCCGCACCGGGCCCCGCCCCCGAGACGGGCCCCGCCCCAGGCGCCGCTCCCGATACGGGCCCCACCCCGGGCCCCACCCCAGACCCGGGCCCCGACCCGGGCACCGCCCCGGGCCCCGCAACGCCCGCGCCCCCCGCCCCCGCCCCCCTCGCAGCGAAGGACTGGTGGTCATGCCCCGCTTCAGCGTCGTCGTACCGGTGTTCAAGGTCCAGGGCTACCTGCGCGAGTGCCTCGACTCGGTACTCGGCCAGTCCTTCACCGACCTCGAACTCATAGCCGTCGACGACCGCTCCCCCGACCACTGCGGGGCGATCCTCGACAGCTACGCGGCCCGCGACCCGCGCGTGCGGGTGCTGCACCTGGAGCGGAACGTCGGCCTGGGGCGGGCCCGCAACGCCGGGGTGGAGCACGCCCGCGGCGACTACCTGCTCTTCCTCGACAGCGACGACAGCTACCTCCCGGGCGCGCTGGCGGCCATCGACGCCCAGCTGACCGCGTGCGGCGAGCCGGACCTGCTGGTCTTCGACCACCAGCGGTCCTGGTGGGACGGGTACGCCGAGGCCAGCTCGTTCGGTGACCGGCTGGCCGCCACCGGCACCCAGACGTTCTCGGTGGCCGAGCACCCCGAGCTGCTCCAGCTCTTCCACGTCGCCTGGAACAAGGCGTACCGCCGGGCGTTCTACCTGCGCGAACAGCTCAGCTTCCAGCCGGGTCTGTACGAGGACGCGCCGCTGTCCCACGAGGCGATGGTGTGCGCGGCCACCATCGGCTGCCTGCCGCGCGTGTGCGTCGACTACCGGCAGCGGTACCGGGGTGCCATCACCCGCTCCCCCGGGCGCCAGCACTTCGACATCTTCCGGCAGTACGCCTCGATGTTCGCCTTCCTGGACCGCCGGCCCCGACTGGACGCGCACCGCGCGCTGCTGTTCGAGCGGATGGCCGCCCACCTCGTCTTCTGCCTGCGCCGCAAGGAGCGGATACGGCCCGCCGACCGACGCGCCTACTTCCGGCAGGCCGCCCGGCACTACCGCGCCCACCAGCCGCCGGGCTTCACCCCGCCCCGGCACGCCGCCCGCGACTTCCGGCTGCTGGGGGCGGGCACCGTACCGGGCGTCTACCCCCTCTTCGCCGCCCGCGAAATGGTGCGCCGCGGCGGCGGGCTGGCCCGGCGGGGCGTCCGCGCGGCACGCGGGCGGCTCGTCGCGCGATACCACCGGCTCTACTACGCCCTCCAGCGCAGACTGCCGCTCCAGCGGGACCTGGCCGTCTACGCCGCCTACTGGTACCGGGGCGTCGCCTGCAACCCGCAGGCGATCGAGGCGGCGGCCCGCCGGCTGGCCCCGCACCTGAGGAGCGTGTGGATCGTGCGCCCCGACGCCGTCGCCTCGCTGCCGCCCGGCACCGACCACGTGCTGCCCGGCACCCGGGCCTACTGGCGGGTGCTGGCCCGCGCACGGTACTTCGTCAACAACGTCAACTTCCCCGACCACCTGGTCAAGCGGCCCGGCCAGGTGCACGTGATGACCCACCACGGCACCCCCCTCAAGCACATGGGCCTCGACCAGCAGCCCTATCCGGCCGCGGCCCGGATGGACTTCGGCAAGCTGCTGCGCCGCGCGGACCGCTGGGACCTCAGCGTCACCTCGAACCCGCACTCGGCCGAGGTGTGGGACCGCGCCTACCCGTGCGGCTTCGCGGACCTGCCCGCCGGGTACCCGCGCAACGACCGCTACGCGACGGCCACCGCCGAGGAGATCCGCACCCTGCGCGCCCGGCTGGGCGTCCCGCCCGGACGGACCGCCGTCCTGTACGCGCCCACGGCGCGCGACTACCGCAAGGGCTACCTCCCCCGGCTCGACCTGGAGCGGCTGAGCGCCGGGCTGGGCGAGGACTACGTCCTGCTGGTGCGCACCCACTACTTCTACGGGCGCGACGGCGCGCTGCGCGACCTGCACGACCGCGGACTGGTACGGGACGTCTCCCGCCACCCGTGCACCGAGGACCTGTGCCTGGCGGCGGACGCGCTCGTCACCGACTACTCGTCCCTGGTGTTCGACTACGCCAACCTCGACCGGCCCCTCGTCGTCCACGCCCCCGACTGGGAGAGCTACCGCGACGCGCGCGGGGTCTACTTCGACCTGCTCTCCGGCCGCCCCGGCGACACCCCCGGCCCCGTCACCCGCACCGAGGACGAGCTGATCGCCGTCTTCCGCAGCGGCACCTGGCGCGGCCCCGAGGCCCGCGCCCTGCGGGCCGCCTTCCGCGAACGGTTCTGCCCCTGGGACGACGGCCACGCCGCCGAACGCGTGGTCCGCCACGCCTTCCTGGGCCAGCCCCTGTCGGACCTCCCCCCGGCGACCCCCCTCACCACCCGCCACCGGGCCCCCACCCCGCAGGAGGCCGAGTCCGCATCCCTGTCAGCGTCGCCCACGGTGGCAACAGCCCCCGTTCCGGGGCACCTGGGCCCCGCCCCGAAATCGCTCGGCTGACCTGATGGCGCGCAAAGGAGGACCGGCGTGCCCAGGGGGTCGCAGCGCCGGGCAGCTCGCTGGTCAGCGCGAGGCTTGCACGATCCGGTCACGCAGTGTCTCGTCCAGGATGGTCTCGGCGTCGCGCCATACCGCGGCGGTGACCTCCTCGGTCTGGAGCTCGCCGACATCAGCCGCGGTCCGGAAGAGGAACCGGAAGTCGATGTGCTGGTGCTCCGGCTCGCCTTTGTCGTCGTTGGCGGGGATGGGGTGCACGTCGATGTGAAGCGGGCCCGGCCCGGCCGGGACGATGGCGGAGGCAGAAATGCCGGTCTCCTCGACCAGCTCGCGCCGGGCCGCATCGACGAGACGGGCATCGTCTCCCTCCAGGTGGCCGCCGGGCAGCAGCCAGCGGTCGAGGGCCAGATGCCGAATGTGGAGCACCCGGCCGGCAGGGTCGACGAGGATCGCCCCGGCTGTGGCATGTCCACGAATTTCTTTCCTCGATGTGAGGTCGGCCCCGGCGTCGAGGAGCGCCATTACGGGCGCGAGCCGCCCCATTTCCTCGGGGTAGGTGGTGACGTAGTCGTCAATGGTCTCGCGGATGTGCTCGGCGGTGATCGGCATGGTTCTCCTAGCGGTTGAAATGGTCGAGCCACGTCACGGCGATGGCAGCCCGGTCGGCCGGGCCGACTTCATGCATGCCTGGCCCCAGCCCACCGCGGGCGAGCATGGCAGAAGCTGCCAGGATCTCGGCCTGTACAAGAAAGATGAATGGTCCCACGCCGGCGCCGTGCACGAAGTTGACGGCGTTGCCTCCGTTGAGCAGGTAGAAGTAATGGCCGGTCGTCAGGTACCGGGTGACGTGCGCACCGATCCGCGTACGCTCGTAGACCTCCGGTAATCCATCGAGCTCCAACTCGTCCTCACTGCTTGTCACGGTCGCCACGTAAGTACCGTTGCGCAGCCACTGGAAGTCGTCGCAACGCAGCGAAAGCGAGCCTGTCGCGCACAGCACGAGCTCGGCATCCACAAGGCCGCTTGCGCGGTCGCGGGCTACGGTGAAGCCTTGTGAGAGGGCTTGCGTGTGGCGCACGGGGTCGGTGTCGTAGACAGTTACCCGGACCCCCTTGGCATGCAGGAGACGGGCGATGGAACTGCCCAGCTTGCCGAAGCCGATCACCAGTGCCGTGCGGCCGTGCAGGATGTCGGCGCGGCTGCGCATCAAAGCCTCGGTGGAGAAGACGACCGACTGCCCGACGAGAAAATCTTCGGGGTCCTTGAGCGGGGAGCGGGCCACAGAGACGACCGGGCAGGGAAGCTTGTCGAGTCCGGCATACCTTCTGTGCCCGTTCTCGGTGTCTTCGACGACTCCCAGAATGCGTCCCGAGAACCGGTCACACAGCCCCTCGATGGCCGGAGCGAAATACCCGCCGACGTCCAGCAGTACGATCGACCGGCCTGCGGCACGCGCCTCGATGTACCGCGTGGCGCAATCCACGTCGGAGAACATCTCGCGCGTGAGCCTGTCGCACGTGTGCCCGTCGGCCTCGATCCGGCGCCGCGCCTCGGCATGTACGGATTTCGGCTTGGGCAGTACGGCACGCAGGTCGGTCACGCTCGCGACGCCCCGCACAAACGCCGGACGTTCCGGCAGCAAGTGCGTGATCAGGAACGATTCCGGACGTGCCTCCGGCGTGAAGCGTGCGGCGATCCTGCTGAAGTAGGCGTCCAAGCGTGCACGTTCGAAGATTTCCATTCACCCGGTTCCTTCCAGCTCAGGCTTGAGTGTGAAGCGCAGCCAAACGGTCTTGCCTACGACGTGTTCGGTCACACCCCAGTCGTCCGCCAGTGCCCTCACCAGGCGCAGTCCGCGACCAGTGACCTCATCCGCACCGGAAGACCGGACCTTTGGGCATCCTTCACCGCTGTCCCGAACCTCGAGCCGCACCGATGCGCCATCCATGGCGAGCCGTACGCAGAACTCCCGCCCCGGCGGCACTCCATGGAGCAGAGCGTTGGTGGCGAGCTCGGAGACGCACAGCCGTAAGTCCTCCTGCAGCTCGTCGAGGCCCCACTCCGCGAGGGTCTTGGTGGCGAAGTCGCGAGCAGCACCGACGGAGACGCGCCGTCGGGGGAAACTCCGTTGCCGTGACAAGGACACAGGTGGTCACCGCCCTCTTCCTGGCTTGCACCGAGACGATACTGCTATTCGCATAAAGCAGCAAGGTTGCTGAGGGTGGACACCATGACCGAGTCGCTTACCGTGTAAAGCGGCAAGGCCGGGACATCGGCTCTTCTGGAGGATGCCGTGAGTGACAGAGCTTGGGTCAGCGCCTCGACCTCGTACTTGACGCCGCGCCGGAAAGGACAGCGCGACACCTGGGGTGCCGAGACCGCGGCCGCAGGTCGCCGGGGCAGTCAGCGCATTCTCCGCGCCGGAATGGTGATGGCACCGCCCGAGGTGGCGGAGGCGTTCGGAGTTTCCGAGGCGCAAGAGGTCGTCGTACGCCGAAGGCTCATGCTTCTCGACGACCAGCCCTGCGAGTTGACCGACACGTATTATCCCGCGGACATCGGCCGCGGAACCCCTCTGGCAGAGGCGGCCAAGATCCCCGGCGGGGCGGTTACGTTGCTCGCCGCACTCGGACACAAGGGCGTGCGAGTCCGCGAGGATGTCATCGCCCGGTTGCCGAGCGAGCGAGAACAGGAAGCATTGCAGATCGGCGCCCAAGAGCCGGTTCTGCAGCTGACACGGCTCACGCTGGACGATGAGGACCGGCCCATTCAAGTCGACGTGATGGCGATGCCATCGAAGCGCCAGCGCCTCCGTTACGAACTAAGGATCGAATGACCGTGCCCAAGCCTGAACCGCACGCTCTCGACCGCCGTTCGCTCCACGAGCGGATTGCCGCCGACCTGCGCGACGAGATCATGAGCGGGGACCTCGCCCCAGGTGCCAAGTTGCCGTCAACAGCGCAGCTCAAGTCCAGGTTCAAGTCCTCGAGCGCGACCGTTCAAAAGGCGCTGCAACTCCTCAAGGACGAACGTCTGGTCGTCGGGCGGCCGGGAGCTGCCGTCACCGTGCGCGAGCATCGGCAACGGACCATACGACCAGCCACGTACATGGCACCGGCGGCGACGGGACAGCCCTACCGCTGGCTCACCGAGACCGCGAAGCTCGGGCGAGCGCGCAGCAAACTGCTGGACGTGCGAGAAGCCACGCCCCCGGCGGACGCCCGCCTGGCGTTCGGACTCCCCGAGGGCGGTACCGCCCTTCTGCGCTGCCAACTACTCACGATCGACGACGAACCGGTGGAACTCGTCAAGTCCTACTACCCGCTGGAGCTCGCCCGAGGCACGGCGATGATGGAGCGCCGCAAGATCAAAGGCGGCACACCCACCCTCCTCGCGGAACTCGGACATCCACCGCGACTCAGCGTGGACCGGGTCTCCGCACGAGTCCCCACGCAAGAGGAATACAGCGCTCTGCAACTTCCCGGCAGCCTTCCCGTACTGCGCACCCTGCGCGTCGTGTACAGCGATCGTGAGCGGCCCATCGAGGCAACCGTCATGGCAAAGGCCGGCCACCTCTACGAGTTGCAGTACGAGTTCCCCCCTGAGTGACGACGCCCGGTGAGCGCAAGCAGCGCAGGGGGCTCACCATCAGGCAGGGAACGGGTCAGCCCCCGACGGCGTCCGCGCCTCTGACGGGGTGCGTTCCGCGGGGGTCGAGGGGGTCCGTGTCCGGGTGGCGGGGGAGGGGGCGGACCGGGGTGCGGAGCCAGCGGGCCAGGGCCGAGTGGCGCAGGGTCCTCAGCGGGCCGGCCTCGGCGGGGCGGCCGGCCAGGGCCTCGGCCTCGCCGCGCCGGGCGAGTTCCAGGGTGCGGCGGCGGGGCGGGTCGAGGCGTTCCAGTACGCCGTCGCCGTACGCGCTGATCAGCCGCGCCGCGCCGGTGCAGACGGCCTGCCGTTCCTCGGGCGGGAGGGCGGCGAAGTCGGGGCCGAACAGCTGGCAGACCTCGACGTGGAAGTGCCGCCGGTGGAAGGCGTCGCGCAGCGGGCCCGGCGCCAGCAGGCGGCAGGTGGCCTCGAAGAGCCGTTCGGTGCAGCGCAGCCGGGTCAGGGGCCCGGCCCGGTAGGTGATGTTGCTGGAGTCGGCGCGGCGTACCGCGAAGTAGTGCGGCTGGTCGGCCAGGACGGAGATGCGGGAGGCCCGCACGCACGCCTCCAGGACGAACGGCTGGTCGCTGAAGGCCGGCATGGTCTCGTCGTAGCGGATGCCGTGCTCCTCGATCAGGGAGCGCCGGAACAGCTTGGTGTTGGACAGCGCCCACGGCAGCCCGTCGCCGACCAGCCGGATCGCCGGGGCGGTACGGGTGAAGACCCCGGTGGGGACGGTGCGGTCGCCCACGGGCACCATCTTGCACAGCAGCACGTCCGAGCCGCAGTTGTCAGCCATGGTCACCATGCGCTCCAGCGCCTCGGGGGCGAGGTGGTCGTCGGCGCCGAGGAAGAAGACGTACCGCCCGCCGGCCACCTCCAGGCCCCGGTTGCTGGGTGCGGCGGGTCCGCCGGAGTTGGGCTGCCGCAGGGTGGTGAAGAGGCCGGGGTGGCGGGCGGCGTACCGCTGGATCTCCTCGGTGGAGCCGTCGGTGGAGCCGTCGTCGACGAGCAGCACCTCCATCCGGCGCTGTCCGATGGTCTGCTCGACGAGCGAGTCGAGGCACCTGGTGAGGTAGGGCATCGTGTTGTAGACGGCGACGACGACGCTGACGTCCGGAGCCTCGCACACCCCCGCACCCGCTCCGGTGGTCATGTGCGCACCGCCCCGCGTCCGGCCCCGCGCCCCGTCACCCGCCCCGCACCGCGCCGCGCCCCGCGACCCGCGCCGCGCCCCGCCCCGTCCCCGACGACCACCCGCCGCACTCCGGCCCACAGCGCCGGGTCGGTGACGCGGCGGCCGTCCACCAGGACCCGCACCCCGGGCAGCTGGTCGGCGGACAGTTCGCGGTAGGCGGCGTGGTCGGACTGGACGACGGCGGCGGTCACCGGCTGCCCGGTCCAGGGCCGCAGCCCCATGTCGGCCAGCTCGTGCGGCGTGAACAGGGGGTCGGAGACATAGGGGCGGGCGCCGCGCTCGCGCAGGGCCGCGACGGTGGGGAAGACGCCGGAGAACGCGGTCTCCTTCACCCCGCCCCGGTAGGCGGCGCCCAGCACCAGCACCTCGGCGCCGGCCAGGTCGCCGTAGGCGTCGGCGAGGAGGCCGACGACGTGGGCGGGCATGGCCTCGTTGGTCTCGCGGGCCGCGCGGACGACGGCCGCCTCGGGGTCGTTCCACAGGTACATGCGCGGGTAGACGGGGATGCAGTGCCCGCCCACCGCGATGCCGGGGCGGTGGAGGTGGCTGTAGGGCTGGGTGTTGCAGGCGTCGATGACGGCCTCGATGTCGACACCGGCCCGGTCGGCGAAGCGCGCGAACTGGTTGGCGAGCGCGATGTTGACGTCCCGGTAGGTCGTCTCGGCCAGCTTCGCCAGCTCCGCGGCCTCGGCCGAGCCCAGGTCCCACACCCCGTTGGGACGGGGCAGGTCGGTGCGCGGGTCGAAGTCGAGAACGGACTCGTAGAAGCGCACCCCGTCCTTGGTGGAGGCCGGGCCGATGCCGCCGACCAGTTTGGGGTAGCGGCGCAGATCGGCGAAGACCCGTCCGGTGAAGACCCGTTCGGGCGAGAAGACGAGGGAGAAGTCCCGCTCGGGCAGCAGTCCCGAGCCCTCCTTGAGCAGCGGCGCCCAGCGGTCCCGGGTGGTGCCGACGGGCAGGGTCGTCTCGTAGCTGACGAGCGTGCCGGGACGCAGACCCGCCGCGACGGCCCGGGTCGCGGCGTCCATCGCCCGGAAGTCGGGGGTGCCCCGCTCGTCCACGAAGAGGGGGACGACGATCAGGACGGCCTCCGACTCGGCGACGGCGGCCGCGGTGTCGGTGGTGGCGGTCAGTCTGCCCGCCGCGACCGCCTCGGCCAGCCGTTCGGCCAGGCCCTCCTCACCCGGGAACGGTTCCCGGCCCTCGTTGACGCTCGCGACCACGCGCGCGTCGGTGTCCGCGCCCGTCACCCGGTGCCCCCTGGCCGCGCACTGCACGGCCAGTGGCAGCCCGATCTTCCCGAGCGCCACCACACAGATCCGCATTGCCGTCTCCTTCTGGCTGGTCGGTCCGGTCCGGTTCCTGCGCACGGCCCGCACGGGCCGGCCGGGCCGAGCGGTCCGGTCTGTCCGGCCGGTCCGGCCGGTCGTGCAGCAGCCCGGTGTAGAGCGCGTCGAGGGTGTGTGCCTGGGCCTCCCAGGTCCACCGCTCCAGCAGCCCGGGGCGCGCGTAGGCCGCGCGGTAGCGCTCCGGGTCGGCGAGGACGGCCCGTACCGCGCGGACGTAGTCGGCGGTGTCCTCGGCGCGGAAGACCTCGCCCTGGCCGGTCTCGCGGGTGGTGGCGGCCATCGTCTCCACGTCGCTGACCACCAGCGGCAGCCGGGCGTGCGCGTACTCGAAGAACTTGGTGATCAGCGCGATCTCGTGGTTGGGCCAGTGGTGCAACGGAATCGCCCCGGCGTCCGCCTCCGCGAGGAAGGGCACGACCTGCTGGTAGGGCACGTACGGCAGGATGTGCAGCCGCTCGGCCACCCCCAGCCGGGCGGCACGCTCCCGCAGCTGCTTCGGATACCCGGCCGCGGGCTTGGGCACCACCAGCGCGGTGTGCACCCCGGGCAGCCGGGGCAGCGCCTCGACCATGGTGCCCAGGCCGCGCTGCGGCGCCGCGGCACCGCTGTAGACGACCAGCGGGACATCGGGGCCGATGCCGCACAGGGCGCGCAGGCCGGGCACCTTCTCGTCCGGGTCGCCGCGGGTGGCGCGGGCCTCGGGCGCGTTGAGGACGACGACGGGGTCGGCGCGCAGCCCGTGCCGGCGGCGCAGCAGCGCGGCCAGCCCCGCGGAGACGGTGACGGCGGCGTCGGCGTACGGCGCGTACTCGGCCTCGTGCGCCAGGTGCGCGGGCAGCCAGCGCACGTCGTTGTGCCAGGGGCGGACGCCGGGCAGGAACTCGTGGGCGTCCCACACCAGTTTCACCGCCCTGCCCTCGGCCGCGGCCCGGATCTTGGCGCGGGCGCCGACGCCCAGCATCCGGAAGTCGTGGGCGTGGATGAGGTCGGGCCGCAGCTCGTCCACGACCCGGCCGTAGGCCAGCTCGAAGTCGTAGAGGCCAGGCCAGAGTCCGCGCCAGCAGCGTTCCCGCAGCACGCGCTGCCACAGGACGACGGCGGCGCGGTCCGCGAGGGTGCCCGCGGCGCG
>NZ_VJOK01000001.1:2815578-2818725 GCF_013302895.1 Streptomyces albus subsp. chlorinus
GGACGGTAGGCCAGCGGTCCGCTCAGCAGCGGGCGGCGGGCGGTGCGCGGCGGGCGCTCCAGCGGGGTGGGGACGGGCAGCAGCCGCACCTGTGCCCCGCCGATCCACCAGGAGGCGGCCCGCCCGTCGGGGGAGCGGCCCAGCAGGGTCACCTCCCACCCGGCCTCGGCGGCCGAGCGCGCGGTCTTCTGCACCCGGGAGTCGCCGGTCACCCCGTTGCACACCAGCATCACGACACGGCCGCGCGTACCCCCCGGCGCCCCGGGCGTCCCGGATGTCCCGGAAGCCATGGGCGCCCCGGAAGCGTTGGGTGCCCCTGACGTCCCGGGTGGCCCAGGTGTCCCGGGCGTCGTGGGTGTCCCGGGCGTCCCGGGTGCCGGGCCCGCCGGCGGGGTGGGCCCCTCGGTACCGCTGTCGGACTCCACGGGTCTCCTCCTCTCCTTCGTCGGACCGCCTGCCGTGCCGGCGGGTGCTCAGCGCAGGAAGCCGTCCAGCACGTCGGCGGTGTAACCGCCGTCGTGGTAGGTGCGCACGTACTCCACGGACTCCTGCGCCGTGCGCCTGGCGAGGTCCCGGTCATCCAGGAGGGAGGCGAGCGCGGTGCCCAGCGTTTCGGGGGTGGCGCTGACGATGGGCGGGCGGATGCCCACCGACCGGTGCAGCCGCTCGTCCAGGAACGCGATGACGGGCCTGCCCGCCGCCATCCCCTCGCAGGCGAACGTGCCGTAGGTGCCGACCGCGAACTGGTCCACGACGATGTCCGCCTCCTTGACCAGCTCCCGCACCTGGAGCCACGGCACGCCCGTCACCATGCGGAACTCGATCACCCCGCGCCGGTCCAGCTCCTCCAGCACCGGCACCACCTTCGCGGTGCCCTTGGTCCAGCGCTTGGAGGGCGCGTGCACCACCACGGGCCGGGCGCGTTCCATCGCGGGCCGCTCGGCCGCCCACCCGTCCACGTCCACCACCAGCGGCGCCCAGCGCGCGCCGGGCAGCTCGTCCAGCAGGTCGGGCGTCGTCACGAACTGCGGCAGTCCGCTCTGGGCGGCCATCCGCCGGTTGCGGGCGCTCTTGCGCGCCAGCACTTGGAGGATCCGCTCGTCGGCGGCGTGGAAGAGGGAGTGCTCGTAGCGGTTCATGTGCCGCTCGGGGTCCCGTACGTCGCTGCCGTGCGCCAGCAGCGCCACCTTGATCCCCGCCGCCGACAGGGAGGGCAGGTCGTCGCTGATGTGGCCGCCGTTGAGCCGGCCGAGCGCGGGGGTGAAGGAGTCGGACAGGTAGTGCGTGTACGAGCCGAGCACCCGCTTGGCCCGCTCCAGCTGGAAGCCCAGGTCCCCGGTGCGCTCACCGATCGCGTACAGGTCGGCCGGGTAGATGACGCTCTTGTCGTGGGTGTGCATCACCACCTCGGCCGACAGGTCCTGACGCCGCTCGCACAGGGCCCGCGCGAAGCCCGCGAGCTGCCCCGCCGAGTTGGCGCAGCCCAGGCCCAGCCGCACCGGGGTGCTGCCCAGCGCCCGCCAGGCGGGCGGCGCCCCGTCCGTGGCCGCGGGCTGCGAGGGACGCGGCTTGTCCGGTTTGCTCACCCCCGGCTGCTCGGTCGCCGACCAGGACACCGTGCGGGGCGCCAGCCGGGCGGCGGTCTCGGGGCCCGCCAGCCGCTCGTACAGCTCCAGCAGAGCGGCCGACTGCTGCTCCCACGACAGTTCGGCCAGCAGCGGCTCGGTGATCCGCGCCGCCAGCTCGCCGCGCCGCGCCAGCCCGCGCTGCACGGCGGCGACGAAGGAGGGCACGTCCTCGGCGGTGAACACCTCGCCCACACCGGTGCGTTCGACGAAGTTGCGCAGGGTGCGCACCCCGCTGGTGACCAGCGGCAGCCCGGCGTGCAGGTACTCGGCGGCCTTGGTGGGCAGCGAGATCTCGCAGTTGGGCACGTGCCGGAAGCAGATCAGTCCCAGGTCGGCCGAGGAGAGGTAGTCGGGCACCTGCTCCTGCGGCACGTACGGCACCACGTGCACCCGCTCGCGCACCCCCAGCTCCTCGGCCCGCGCGAGCAGCTTCTGCAGGGTCGCGTTCGGCTTGGCCGCGGCGACCAGCGCCAGGTGCGCGTGCGGCAGTTCGGCCAGGCCCTCCACAGCGGTGTCCAGGCCGCGTTCGGGCCCGATCCACCCGGCGTAGACGAGCAGCGGCACATCGGGGCCCAGCCCGCAGGCGTCCCGTACGGAGGCGCACTCGCCCGCGCCCGCCCGCACCGCCTCGCGCACCGGCGCGTTGGCCACCACCAGCGGCTCGGCCGGCAGGCCGTAGGCCTCGCGCAGGATGCCCGCCAGCTCACCGGAGACGGTGACCACCGCGTCCGCACACCCGATGTGCTCCCGCTCCACCCCGGGGAACGCGGAGGCCCGCACCGCGTCCGGCCACTCGACACCGCGCACGTACTCGTGGGCGTCGTACAGCCACGCGGTGCGCAGCCCTCGCGCCCGCAGCCGGGCGGCACTGCGTGCGCCCACCGCGATCATCGTGACGTCGTTGGCGTGGATGACGTCCGGTTCCAGCTCCTCGATGACCGGGCCGAACGCCAGGTCCAGGTCGAGGAGTTCCGGCCAGTCCCGGCGCCAGTCCCCCGTCGGCCGCACGGGGCCCGCGGCACGCCGCCGCTCCCACTGGTAGAGGCGGCCCCGCCCCTTGTGCGCGTACCGGCGCAGCCGCACCCAGCCCTTGAGCGCCTCCCGTGCCACCGCCGTACGCACCCCGCCCGGCACGTCCGCGAGCCGGCCCACCCTGGCCGTCCGCTCCCGCACCCACGCGGCGTGCGCGGCACGCGCCCGCACCCAGGCGCCGTCGTCGGGCAGACCGAACTGCGTGAGATGGCTGCGCAGATGCGGACGGCGCCGCTCGGCACCCACCACGGCCCGCATGTGCGCGGCGACCGGCACCTTGACGACCCGGACGGGCCCGAGCACCGACTCCTCCCGGCGCTTGGAGGGGCTCCGCCCCACCAGCGTCACGTCCCAGCCCGCGCGGGCCGCCGCGATCGCGGTCTTCTGGACCCGGGAGTCACCCGCGACGGTGTTGCCCACGACCACGGCGAGCCGCGGCCGGCCCGGTCGCCGCTCCCGGTTCCCGGCACCGCCCGCGCTGCCCGCA
>NZ_VJOK01000001.1:2818886-2822020 GCF_013302895.1 Streptomyces albus subsp. chlorinus
CCCCTCACCGAGCCGCGCCTCTGCCGCGCGCGGCGCCTCGGGCCCGGCCCCGCCCCCGCGCACCGCCCGACGCCACACCATCCTCCCCGGCCGCACTTTCCCCTCCGGCCGCACCTTCCCCTCCGGCCGCACCTTCCTCTCCGGCCGCCTCATGCGGGCTGCTCCGATACGGGCGGAACGGCCGGGGTGGTCGCGGGTGGTGTGGTTGGTGTGGCAGCCGCGGACGTCTCAGGCACCGCGTTCGCCGCCGCAACCGCCGCAGTCGTCACAGGGGCTTCAGAGGTCACAGGTGTCACAGGGGGTGCGGGAGCCGTCGCCAAGGCGAGGGTGCCCGTGTCGCGGGCCGATTCCAGTACGGCGGCAGAGACCTCCACCGTCCGCAGCCCCTCGCGGACGGTGACGATGCCGCCCGTCTCCCCGCGGCGGACCCCGTCCCGCACCGCGTCGCGGAACCGCTCGTGCTCGACGACCAGCGGCTCCCGTTTGGGGAAGGCGTAGCGGACGGTGTCGCCCTCCGCCACCCCGCGGAACGCCCGCAGGGCCTCCCACTCGGTGGCCACGGCACCGTTGGCGTGGAAGGTCAGGTCGGCGGTGAGGGTGTCCGCGACGAAGCACCCCCGCTCGCCGGTCACGGCGGTGAACCGCTCCTTGAGCGGGCTGAGCCAGTTCACCAGGTGGCTGACCATCGTCCCGTCGGCCAGCGAGCCGACGACGGCGACCATGTCCTCGTGCGGGCGCCCGCTCTTGGAGACGGTGCGCGCCGCCAGCGTCGCGTACTCCTGGCCGGTGATCCACCCGGTCAGGTCGATGTCGTGGGTGGCCAGGTCCTTGACTACGCCGACATCGGCGATGCGGTGCGGGAAGGGCCCCTGGCGGCGGGTGACGACCTGGAAGACCTCCCCCAGTTCGCCCGCCTCCAGCCGCGCGCGGAGCTGCTGGAGCGCCGGGTTGAAGCGCTCGACATGGCCGACCCCCGCGACGAGCCCCCGCTCCTCGAAGGCCCGCACCAGCCGCCGCGCCGCCTCGGCCGAGTGCGCCAGCGGCTTCTCGATGAGCGCGCACACGCCGTGCGCCGCCAGTTGGAGGCCGACCTCCTCGTGCAGCGCGGTCGGGCAGGCGACCACCACGTAGTCGACGCCCAGCGCCAGCAGGTCGGCCACCTCGTGCAGCACCGGCACGCCCGGCAGGGCGTGCAGGCTGCCGTGCGGGTCGCCCGCCGGGTCCACGGCGCCGACGAACTCCACGCCGTCGAGCGAGGCGAGGATGCGCGCGTGGTTGCGCCCCATCGCACCCAGCCCGACGAGCCCGGCCCGCAGTGTCCCCGGGGGCCGGTGGAGCCCCGGCGGCCGGGCCGGCACCGAGGCGGTGCCGGGGGTGGTGACGGGACCGGTGACGGGGGCGGCACCGGACGGCGCCGGTGCGTCGGCCGTCTTGGGCGCGCTCGCGGTCGGTGCCGTGGTCGGCGGCTTGACCGTCCTGGCCGCCGACGCGGCCCGGCCCACGGAGCCCACGGACTGCCCCCGGCCCGGCCTCGTCGTACCGCCGGACGCCTTCCGGCCCGCCTTCCCCCGTCCGGCCGCCGCCTCTCCCCTTCCGGCCACCTTCCCTCTTCCGGCCGCTCCCGCCCCGCCGGCGGCCCGCGTCGCGCCAATCGCTCGCGTCACATCAGCCGCTCGCGTCACACCGGACGGTCGTGTCACACCGGACGGTCGCGTTCCGGCCGGCGTCGTCGTCCCTCCGGACGCTCCCATTCCGCCGGACGGGGCCACTCCGCCGGACGACCTTCCGCCGGACGAGGCCCTTCCGCCGGACGGTGCCCTTCCGCTGATCGCCTTCGTTCTGCGCGTCGCCGTCATCGCGTCACTCCCGCCTTGCGGGCCGCCTCGTTGGCGGCCGCAACGATCACTTCGAGGTCGCCCGGGGTGAGGGAGGGGTGCACGGGCAGGGACAGCACCTCGGCCGCCGCCCGATCGGTGACAGGCAGGTCGGCGCCCAGATGCGCGTAGGGCCTCAGCCGGTGGATCGGCGTCGGGTAGTAGACGGCGCAGCCGATGCCCTCCGCCTGCAGCCGCCGCTGCACCGCGTCCCGTACGGCGGCGCCACCGGGCACCCGCACCGTGTACTGGTGGTAGACGTGCCGGGCGCCGTCGGCCACACCCGGGGTCACCAGCGGCGCGGCCAGCCCCGTGTCCAGCACCCTGGCGTTCTCACGGCGCCGCCGCGTCCACTCGGCGAGGCGTTCGAGCTGGACGCGGCCGATGGCGGCGGACACGTCGGTCATCCGCATGTTGGCGCCGACGATCTCGTTCTCGTACCGCTGCTCCATGCCCTGGTTGCGCAGCAGACGCAGCGTGCGCGCACGTTCCTCGTCCGGGACGACGACGATGCCGCCCTCCAGGGTGTGCATGTTCTTGGTCGGATAGAAGCTGAAGCACGCCGCGTCCCCGAACGTCCCGACGGGATGGCCGTGCAGCGCCGCCGCGTGCGCCTGGCACGCGTCCTCGACCACGGCGAGCCCGTGCCGCTGCGCCAGCTGCGTGAGGCGGCCCATCGGCGCGGGATGGCCGTACAGGTGGACGGGCATCAGCGCGGCGGTGCGCGGACCGACCGCCTCGGCGGCGGCATCCGGGTCGAGGCAGAAGGTGACCGGGTCGATCTCCGCGAAGACCGGCTCCGCGCCCGCCAGCCGCACCGCGTTGGCGGTGGCGGCGAACGAGAACGACGGGACGACCACCTCGTCCCCCGGCCCGATGCCCAGCGCCAGCAGCGCCAGATGCAGCGCCGAGGTGCCCGAGTTCACGGCGACGCACGGGCGGCCCGCGACCAGCGCGGCGAACTCTTCCTCGAACGCCGCCACCTCGGGCCCCTGCACCACCCGGCCGTCGCGCAGCACCCGCACGGCGGCGGCGACCTCGTCGTCCCCGATCACCGGCTTCGCCGCCGGGATCACCGGCCGTGCGACGCCACCGGCCACACCGGGGGACGCGGCCGGGGCGCCGGGCGCGGCCCCGACGGCGGGTCCGGCCCCGGTTGCGGGCCCGGCCCCGGTTGCGGGCGCGGCCTCAGCCGTGGACCCGGCCTCAGCCGTGGGTCCGGCCTCGACGCCGCCGGGCGCGGGTGGTCCGGACGGTGTC
>NZ_VJOK01000001.1:2822611-2860027 GCF_013302895.1 Streptomyces albus subsp. chlorinus
AGGTGTCGTGGCCCCGGCGGCCGACGCCGCGGGCCCGGCGGCCTGATTCATGTCTCTTCGCAGCCCTTGCATGGCGGATGTGCCCCTCCGGGTCCCCGGCAGATTCGTCCTTATGTGGACCCGGTTCCGGCATTCCTATTGCCATATATGACTACAAATCACTCGGTCTGCCTACACGCACTTCTCACGCGCTCCTCCCCGGAAGGTGTCCGCGCGGGCGACGGAGGGGCCCGCACCTGCGGGGATCACTCTTCGGGACCGGTCTCACGGAGCGTCACCGCACCGGGCCCGGCGCCCGCGCACTCCGCGTACCGCTCGGCCGTCACCGGGCACTCCCACACCCCCGTACGCCCCGGCACCTCACACAGCCGGACGCCCGCCTTGCCGACCCAGCCGAGACGGCGCGCCGGCACCCCCGCGACCAGCCCGAAGTCCGGCACATCGGCCGTGACCACCGCGCCCGCCGCGACCATCGCCCACCGCCCGATCCGGACCGGCGCCACACACACGGCGCGCGCCCCCAGCGAGGCCCCGTCCGCGACGGTGACCCCGACGGCCTCCCAGTCCCCCGCCCGCTTGAGCGCACCGTCCGGATCGACCGCGCGCGGGGCGCGGTCGTTGGTGAGCACGACGGCGGGACCGACGAAGACGCCGTCGCCGAGTTCGGCCGGCTCGTAGACCAGGGCGTGGTTCTGGAGCTTGCAGCGCGCCCCGATGCGGACGCCCGCGCCGACGTAGGCGCCGCGGCCGATGACGCACTCCTCCCCCACCACGGCCCCCTCGCGCACCTGCGCGAGTTCCCACACGGTGGTCCCGTCCCCCACCTCCGCCTCGTCGGACACCTGTGCCCCCGGAACGGCACGGAACGTACGGTGCGGAGGCCGCTGTGGCCGCTGTTGCCGCTGAGGCCGCGAGGGCTCCGGGTCGGAGGCCGGCGTGGCGGTCGCGTCGATGGTGCTCATGGCTGACTCGCTTCCTGTGCGGGGTAGAGGGCAGACGGCAGGTGGCAGACGGGGAACGGGGGTGGGGGCCGGAAAGGGGACGGGGAGGGGAGTGCGGCCCGGGAACGGCCGTCCCCCTCGGCCGAGAATGACCGTCCCCGTCGGCGTGTACGGCGACCGGCGCGCCGCCCGCGCCGGGTACCCCCCGGCCGCCCGCGGCGGTCCGTCCGCCGACCGGGGTCCCCGTGGGCCGACCGGGTGAGCCCGGTACGGGCGGCGTGCCGTGGGCGAGAGGGGCGGCCGGGCCGGGGGGAGGGTGGGCGGTATGTCCCGATCCGATGAGCTTCCCGTCGCCCAACCCGCCGAGGAACCACGGGCTTTCGGCCTGCCCGGCACCCTCGCCCAGCGCTGGAACGCGCTCGCCGTCGCCGCCTGCGGTGCCACGGTCCTCGTCCTGGGCTACCGGCACCGCTGGACCAACGACGACGCGCTGATCTACACCCGCGCCGTACGCCAGATCCTCGCGGGCAACGGCCCCGTCTTCAACGTCGGGGAACGCGCGGAGACCTCGACCGGGACACTGTGGCAGTGGCTGCTCGCCGCCGGGAGCGCCCTCCCCGGGGTGGACGACCCGCTGCGCCTCGCCGTGGCGCTCGGACTGCTGCTGACCGTCGCCGGCTACCTCCTCGCCCTGGACGGCACCCGCCGGATGATCCGCCTCCGCCGCCCCGCCGGAGCGCTGCTCCCCGCCGGGGTCCTGGTGCTGCTGCCGCTCTGCGCCACCTGGGACTACGCGACCTCCGGCCTGGAGACGGGACTCTCCTTCGCCTACCTGGGCGGCGGCTGGTGGCTCCTCGTCCGCGCCCGGACGGCCCTCGCGGAGGCCGGGGGGACAGGGGCCCGGCGCGGGTGGACTCTGCTCGCGACGGCGTTCGGCCTCGGACTCGGTCCGCTGGTCCGGCCGGACCTGGCGCTGGTGGGCGGGGTCTTCCTGCTCGCGCTGTGGCTGATGTGGCGGCCCCCGCTCCGTACGACGCTCGGCTGGGCAGTGGCCGCCGGTGCGCTGCCCCTGGCCTACGAGGTCTTCCGCGCGGGCTACTACGGCGTCCTCGTCCCGCTCCCGGCCATCGCCAAGGAAGCCTCCGGCACCCAGTGGCAGTTCGGCTGGGACTATCTGCGCAACACCCTCGACCCGTACCTGCTGTGGGTGCCGCTGGCCCTCTTCGCGGGGTACGGGGGATATGCGGCGTACGCGGTGTTCACAAGGTTCGCGGGGTTCGCGGGGTCCACAAGGTTTGCGGGGTCCACAAGGTTCGCGGGGTGCACAGGTTTCACGAGGTACGCCGCCCTCGCCCGGCGCACCGGGGCCACCGCCTCCACCGGACGCGGGACGGCACGACCCGCGCCCGGACGGTGGGCGGGGGCCGGGGCGGGGCCGGGCCTGCTGCGGGCCCCCGACGCGGCGCTCGTGGGCGCACCGGTCCTCGCGGGGCTGCTGTCGGCGTTCTTCGTTGTGAAGATCGGCGGCGACTTCATGCACGGCAGGATGGTGCTGCCCGCCCTCTTCCTCCTGCTGCTCCCGGTGTTCCTGCTGCCGTACGGGCGCGCGGCGGCGGTGCTGGCGGGCGGCGTGGGGGTGTGGGGACTCGTGTGCGGCCTCGCGCTGAGGCCGCCCTTCGAGAGCCCCGGCGACCCGCGGATCGTGTTCGACTCCCACACCGTCTACCAGCGCATCCTCGACGAGCGGCACCCGGTGGGCCAGCGGGCCCACACCGACCGCCCGCGCGCCTTCACCACCGCGGCGCGGCGCACCCTGCGCGAGGGGGCACACGCGCTCGTACTGCGGCTGCCCCACGACGCCGGGTATCCCGTCGTGCCGCTCGCCCCGCACGTGCGGGCGCCCGTCGCCGCGGCGGAGGCCCGGCTCGGTCACGCCGGTGCCGTCCTCCCGCTGGACGGGTTCGTCGTCGACATCCTCGGACTGGGCAACCCGCTCGGCGCCCACACCGAACCGGTGAGCCGCAGGAAGGCGGGGCACGAGAAGCCGCTGGACCGCGCGTGGATCGTCGCGGACGTGACGGCGCCGGGCACCCGCGTCCCCGGTGTGGACCCGCACCGCGTACGGGCGGCCCGGCACGCCCTGACCTGCGGTCCCCTCCCCGGGCTGCTGGCCTCCGCCCGCGCGCCGATGACGCCCGGCCGCTTCTGGTCCAACCTCACCGGCTCCTGGGACCGCACCCGGCTCCGCGTCCCCGCCGACCCGGTGGAGGCCGAAAAGCGCCTGTGCTGAGGCGTCACGTCCCTCGCCGCGACAGCGGGCCCGCGCCTCCGCGTCCACCGGCGGCCGTTGGACAGCGCCGGTCCGGCCCGTTCAGCCCGGGCGGCGGGTGGCGCGGGCGCGGACGAGGGCGCGGGTCAGCACCGGGGGCAGGAGGTCCACCGCGAGGCGCCGGGCGGCGACGGCACGCGGCGCCCGCGCCGTGTCGACGCCCTCCCGCGCGGCGTGCCGCGAGAGGGGCAGCGGCGGCGGCGCCGCCTTCCGCGCCCCGACCAGCAGCAACCGCGCCCCCGCCACCTCCTGCCACTTGCAACCAGCACTTGCCCCGCGCCCGCAGAGCCGCGTGGAGCGCGTCCTGCCAGGGCCGCGCGTCGCCCCAGGTGCCGTAGAACTTGTGGCTGGAGACGCAGACCGGCCGCAGCCCGCTCTCCAGTACGGCCTGCCAGGTCGCACAGGCGACGCCGGGCGTGTGGTCGGAGCGGTAGTCGTCCAGGACGACGATCCCGTCCGGGGTGAGCGCCTCGCGCGCCGCCGCGATGTCCCCCCGTACGTGCGCGTACAGGTGCGAGGCGTCGACGTGGACGAACCGGCAGCTGCCGCCCGCCACCTCCTCGGGCACCACACTCGTGGGGGCCTGGAGGATGCGCGGCAGCTCGTCCCAGAAGGAGAGGTAGGTGGCCTCGAAGGCACGCCGGGTGAGGGTCGCGTACGAGCCTCGCATCTCCCGCCCGTTGGCCTCGTCCGGCGCCTCGGAGTCGAACAGGTCGCAGACGGTGAACCGCTCCTCGGGGGCGTCCAGGTACGCCCGCATCATGACGGCGCTCTTGCCCATGTAGGCGCCCATCTCCAGCAGGTCGCCGCGGTGCCCCAGCTCCCGCTGCCGGGTGAGGAACCAGTCGAAGAGGATGAGATCGGTGTGGTAGAACCAGCCGGGTACCTCCTGGAAGGTGCGCGGTTCGGGCAGTGTCCGCTCGGGCGGGGCCGGGTGGGGGGCGGACTGTCCGGACGTCGCTGTGGTGGCCATGAGGGGTGGGTCTCCTCTGCGGACGGAAGCGTTCGAGGGGGCCGGGGCCCTGTATAGGGGCCCGAGGGGAGCGGGCGCACGCCCCCGTGGGGCGGATCGGCAGAGCTTCGGCGGGCCGCCGTCCGTCAGCCACCCGAAGTTCAGCGGCCGTTCCGGCCGGCGCCGGAACCACCGCCCCACCGCCCCACCGCCCACGGACCACCCCGCACCCGGCCCGCCCCGGCACCGGTTACCGCGCGGCCACCGAACCCGGTGCCGTTCCGGTCCCGGCCCGGAACCCGTTCCCGGCCTGGAAGCCGTTCCCGGCCCTGGCCTTGGCCCCGGTCCCGGTCCCGGTTGGGAAGCCGTTCCCGTTCCGGGTCTCGGCCTCGACTCCGTTCCAGGTCCCGGTCCGGAACCCGGCCCCGGCCCCGGCGGCGAACCCGGTCCCTGTGGCGAACCCTGTCCCGGTGCCCGAGACCGTCCCGGCGGCGGCGGCCTCTCCACCGGTGGGCGCCACGGCACCGGGACCAGCACCGGTACCGGGTCCGGGAACGGGGCCGGGGCCGGTACCGGAACCGTCACCGGTCGCCGCGACGACGCCCGCGGCCGTGCCCGCGTCCTTGCCGCCCGTCGTCGCCGCGCGGTCCCCTCTTCCCCGCAGCCATGCGGGGAACGGCGGTTCGACGAGCGGCCACAGCACGCGACGCACATGCGGTACGCCCAGCAGGACGGCGAGTCCGGCCGCCAGGACGGTGGTGCCCACCACGGCCAGCAGGCCGCCCGTGACCACGGCCTCGTAGCCGCCGGTGCGTTCGACGGCCGCCACGATCGGTCCGTGCAGCAGGAACGGGTACAGCGCGCAGGCGCCCAGCGCGGTGAGCCCGGTGCGGTGCGCCGGCACCAGCGCGAGGAACGCGGCGACGAGGACGGCTCCGGCGGCGAAGAGGACGAGCCGTACCTCCAGGTAGAGGAGCGGGTCGGCGCCCAGTTCGGCCCGTCCGGCCGCCATGAGGACCCAGTCGGTGCTGTACCGGGGTGCCGCCCACCAGGCACCGACCGCGGCGGCGGCCATCACCGGCAGCGCCCACCGCCGTGCCGCCCGGTGCCGCAGGGGGCGCAGGTGTTCGGGACGCAGCCGCAGCCCGAGCACGAACCAGGGCCAGAGCATGAGCAGGCGCGGCAGCGCCGGTTCCCCGCCCAGGTCGGTGAACCCGGCGGCGAGGGAGACCAGCGCGGCGAGGACGACGGGCCACCGCACCGCGCGCCACAGCGGGGCGGTCAGCCGCCAGACGAAGAGCGCGGCCAGGAACCAGCACACGAACGCGGGGCGGGTCGGTGTGACGGCGAACGGCCGCTCCCACACCAGGGTGTCCACCGCCGCGTACGCCGCCTCGAACACCAGGTAGGGCACGAGCACATGGCTGAGCAGACGGCGCACCTGATCGGGCCGCCCGGTGAAGTGGCGCGAGCAGTAGCCGCACAGCAGCGCGAGGGCGGGCAGGTGGAAGGCGTACAGGAGCAGGTAGGCGGCCTTGACGCCGGGCATGGCGTCCACGACGGGCGCCCAGTTGTGGCCGATGACGACGAGAACGACCAGCAGGAACCGCGCGTTGTCGAGGAACGGGTCGCGTCCCCCCTGCCGCCCGGACGCGGAGGCTCCGTCGAGCCGCCGCCCCCGCGCGCGCCCCTCTTCGCGCGCCCCGCCATGCGTCTCCGCTCCGCCGCGTGTCTGCGGCCCGCCGTCCCGCGTCTCGTCGCCGCCCCGCACCCCGGCGTCCGACAGCACTCCCGCGGCCACCCAGACGTCGCCCGGGTCCTCGGTGACCGCCGGGTCCGCCGGGGCTGCCGGTTCCGGCAGGCCCCTCGCCCCTTCCGGAGGGAACCCGGGCGGAACGAGCGGGCCGGGCCGCCCCGCCGGACCCTCCGGACGGCCCCGTCGGCCGGGGCCGCGCACGGTTCCCGGAAGGCCCGGGTGCCTCCGGTCGTCCCGGCCACCCGGGTCCGCCGGGCCCACCAACCCCGAGGGGCCCGAGGGGCCCGACAGGCCACCCGGGCCCGTCGGGTTCGGTGGGCCTTCCCGGCCTCCCCATCGGTCCCCCGGGACTCCCCGTCCGCCCTGGTCCCCCGGGGCTCCCCGGCCTCGGTCGTGCCGCGGGTCGCCGGTGTCGCGGGGAGCCCGGGTGCCGGGTGCCGGGCGCGGGGCCGAGGAGGGAGAGGGGGCGGGCAGGGAGGGGCCGGGCGCGGCCCGTCCGGCGGGGGCGCCGTCGGACGGTGCGGGGAAGGGCCGGGCGGGGGGCGCGGACCACTCCTCGGAGGTCTCCCAGGGGAACAGCGGGGACGGCTCCGGCGCCGCGGTGGAGCGCGTCGTCGCCCCCGCGGGGGCTCTCCGCCCGTCAGCACCCCCGGACGTCGCGGAATCGTGCGCCGTCCCGTGTGTGGTGAAGGTGTCGGTGAAAGGATCCCAGGCCATCACGCCGTCCTCGGCTCGTTCGGCTCACTCGGCTCACTCGGTCCAGCGGGGTCGCTCACCCCGCTGGACTCCCTCGCTCCACCGGGCCCGTTCAGCCCGCTGGACTCCCTCGACCGGGCGGGCCCGTCCGTCCCGGCCGGCCCCGCCCGGCCCCGGGGGACGGCCCCCCGCGCGCTCGCACCCATGCCGTTCACATACCGTCCGGTCGGTCTCTCGCCGGACAGGCCCCCGTCGGCCGCCCCTCCTCGGCCGCGCCGCCGCACAACCCGCCGCGCTCCCCGTCACGCAACCGGACAGGCCCCCCGCCCCGCACCCCGGTGATCGCACCGGCAGTCGCCCTGGCAAGTGCCGTGACGGGCGAACCGCCGGGCGTCCGGATGCATCTCCCGGCAGGAGCACGGCTCCACGCCCTTTCGCGCGCCCCGCACGCCCCGCGCACTCCGCCCCTCGCCCCGGCGCACTCCCCGCCCCGCACCCCCGCTGGCACCCCCGTCCGCACCCCCTCGGACACCTCCACAGGCGCGCCGCCGGGTACGCCACCGGGTGCGCCGCCGTGCGCACCGCCTGGTGCGCACGGCCGGCGGCCGGCCGGCCGCTGGTGCGGCCGGCCGGTCCGACTGGGGCGATGATCTGCGAGGCCATTGATCAGACAGTAGGGGCGGTTTGTCCCCCTGCCGGTGCGGCATGCCGCCGCCGGGTCCGAATGAGGGACATACGAGTGTTAAGAACGCATCCCCTCCCCTTCCGCCTCTCAAATAGTCCGTGGACGAAGCGGAGTAATCCGGGTGATACCGGACGCATGTGCGCCGAGAGAGCGACCGAACGAGGGAGAGGCCGCGATGAAGATCGTGTTCCTGCTGGACAACGCCTACGGAATCGGCGGGACGATCCGATCGACGGTGAACCTGTCCGGTGCGCTGGCCGAGCGGCACGAGGTGGAGGTCGTCAGCCTGCGCCGCTCCCGCCAGGAGCCCGCCCTCACCTTCGATCCCCGGGTGCGCCTGCGCTCCCTCATCGACCTGCGCCCCGCCTCCGCGTCCTACGACGGCGACGATCCCGACTACCGGCGCCGCAGCGAGCGCTTCACCGAAGGCCACGACCACTTCGAACGCGGCATCTCCACCCGCCTGGGCGACCTGCGGATGAAGGCGCTGCTGGAGAACCTGGAGGCGGACGTCGTCATCGGCACCCGCCCGAAGATCAACGACTATCTCGCCGCCTACGGCACGGACGCCTATCTCCGCATCGGCCAGGAACACCTCACCCACCGGATGCACAGCGACCACATCCGCACCCACCAGGACGCGGCGATCGCCCGCCTGGACGCGTTCGTGACCGTCTCGTACGCGGACGCCGCCGACTACCGCGCCGCGCTCCCCGACGTGCCGGCCGAGATCCTCTGCGTGCCCAACGCCGTGCCGGCACCCGATGTCGAGCCCTCCGACGGCCGGGCCAGGCTCATCGTCGCCGCCGGCCGCCTCATCAAGGTCAAGCGCTACGACCGGCTGCTGCGCGCCTTCGCCCTCGTCGCCGACAAGCACCCGGACTGGTCGCTGCGGCTGTACGGACGCGGCCCGCGACGCGACGCGCTGCGCGCCCTGATCGACGAACTCGGCCTCTGCGACCGCGCGTTCCTGATGGGCGCCCACTCCCCCATCGAGACGGAGTGGGCCAAGGGGTCCATCGCGGCGGTCTCCTCGGACGCCGAGTCCTTCGGCATGACCCTCGTCGAAGCGATGCACTGCGGCGTACCGGTCGTCAGCACGGACTGCCCCTACGGCCCCGGCGAGATCATCGCCAACGGCCGCGACGGCCTCCTCGCGCCCCTCGGGGAGGACGAGGACGTCACCGTCCACGCCTACGCCGACGCCCTCCTCCACCTCGTCGAGGACCCCGCCCTGCGCACCCGCATGGGCCAGGCGGCGCTGGAGAAGGCCGCCCGCTACTCCCCGGGGCGCATCGCGGGCGAGTACGAGGAGCTGATGGCCAGGCTGCTGGAGGCCCGCAAGCGCCCGGGCCAGGGACGTCCGGACCAGGGCGGCCGCCGGGGCCAGGGACGTCCGGACAACGGGAGTCCGCGCTCCGGGCAGGCGGCCCGCGCGGCGCGGGGACCCCGTCCGGACGAGGCCCCGGGGAGGCCGGGCCCGGTCCGTCCGCCGGCCGCCACCGCCTCCGCACCCTCGCAGCGTGCCCGTCCCGTTCCCGCCCCCTCACTCCGCACCCGTCTCCTCCGTATCGCCCGCCGGCTGACCCCCTCCGTGTTCGTGCCGCTCCTGCGCCCCCTCGTCCGCCGCCGCAAGCGCGGCGACGGGGCCAGAGGGCTGCGCCGCCCCGTGGCCCGGGTGAGGGCCGCCAGGGACGGCGGCCTCCTCGTCCGGCTCCGCGCCGACACCCTCCCGAAGGGCGCGGCCGTGCTGTCCCTGCGCCCGCGCCACCGGGAGGACACCGAGGCCGTCCGCGTCCCGCTGCCGCCGCGCGACGAAGCGGCGGCGGACGGCTGGGTGGAAGCGCGCCTCCACCGCGCGTCCACCCGGCTGCCGGAGGCCCGCTGGGACGTCCACGTGGAGCGCGTCGCCGACGGCAGGAGCAAGCGTGTGCGGGCCGAACTCGTGGAGACGGCACGCCTGCTGAGCATGCCCGCGCCGCTCACCGAGCAGGGCGTGCTCGAACCGTGGGTGCCGTACACGACCGCCGACGGGTTCCTCGCGCTGCGCACCTGGTCCCGCGACCGGCACGCGGAGGTCACCGCCATCGAACGGGGCGGGCACGGCTACCTCCTCACCGCGCACCTGTACGGACAGGCGGCACGTCCCGCCCTCTCGCCGCGCACCGTGGAACTGTCCGGCGGCCCGGTGCTGGCGGCGGTGCCACGGGGCAACCCGCGGCACGCGTTCGAGTTCCCGGGCCGCCGCGGCGACGAGCCGGACACCGTGACACTGGAACTGCCGTACGAGCTTCCCGCGGCCTTCGCCGACGGCGCCGACGAGGGCGTGTGGGACCTGTGGCTGCGACCGGGACTGGGCCCCGAGAAGGTACGGCTGGCCCGGCTGCTGGGAGACCTCCCGGACCGCAAGAAGACGGACGTCACCCCGCCCACCCCGCTGGGGGACAGCGGCCGGGCCGTCCAGCTCTACTTCTCCCTCAACAACAACCTCGTCCTCACCCTGAAGCCGCTGCGGGACCTGGCCGCCGCGGCCGCCCGGGAACCGGCCTCGGACGAGGAGGCGGCCGCACGGACCACGGCGGGCCGGACGGCGGGAGCCGCCGAGGAGGGCCGGGCGGCAGGAGCCGCCGAGGAGGAGCGGGCAGCGGGAGCCGCCGAGGGCCGGGCAGCCAGGGCTGAAGAGGCCCGGACCGCAGGGACCGCCGAGGACGGGACATCAGCTGCGGCACGCCGGACATCAGGGGCCGGGGCGGGCCGGACATCAGGGGCCGGGGCAGGCCGGAACGCGTCGGCCGCCGGAGGGGATCAGGGCCGCTCGTCCTCGCCCAGCGCCTCCGCCAGCGCCTGACCCCGCTCCCGGTTCCTCTCGGCCTCCACCTCGCCCTCCGCGTCCACCGGCCGCCGCTCGACGGCGTCCCCCGGCCCCCGCTCGGCCGCCCGCAGGCGCTCCGCGCGCTCCTCGGCCCGCGCGACCAGCGCCCGCGCGGCCCGGTCGAAGCGGACGAGGGAGGGTGGCTCGGCAGGCCCCAGCAACCGCGCCTTCAGGGCCGCCCGCGCCGGGGCGAGCGCGTCCTCCTCCGGGTGCCGGACCGTGTGCAGCAACGCGGCGATGCCCGATCCGTCCGGGCCGAGGATCGTGGCGGCGCCGACGGTGGGGAAGGCGGTGCGGAAGCTGTCGTCGTCCATGCCGGTGGTGTTGGCCACCGCGTACGGCTTCTCGCTGCTGAGGTAGTCCGAGACGACGGAGGAGACGTCCGAGACCAGCACGTCGGCCTCGTTGAAGCAGGAGAACAGCCCGGGGCTCCGTCCGGTGACGACGCGGTGCTGCCAGGCCGGTGCGGCCGCCCAGTACGCCGCCTCCCAGGCGCGGGTGGCCTCCTCCGCCGCCCGGGCGCGGCCGGGCGGAGGCGCCGGCTGGCGCAGCATCCGCTCCACCTCGTCGGCGTGCCGGGAGAAGTCCGGCCGGGTGAGCGCCTCCAGTTCGGCGGTGGCCGCCTCCAGGGCCCGGAGGGCGCCGGGGCCCGGCTCGGCGCCCTCCCGCGCCGCGTTCGCCCGCTCGACGAGGGCCCGGATGCACCGGTCGGCCTCGCCCGCGCGCGGGTCGACGGTGCCGGTCATCGGGTGCGGCTTGTAGAGCAGCCGCACCTTCGGGTCGGCCAGCAGCGCCGCGACGATCGCCTCGCCCGCCACCAGCACGGAGGTGTTGGCCGGATCGTCGGTGAAGCCCTCCCAGGTGGGGGCGTACAGGACCGTGAGATACCCCTCGCGGCTGCCGACGGGCCGGGTTCCGGCGGCCTCGATGGGGGCGAGCTGCGGGCGGCCGACCTCCACCACGTCCTTGTCCTCCACCCCGACCTCGGCGAGCGCGTACCGCTCGCGCGCCGCCTCACCGGCGACCCACACCTGGTCGTATGCCTTGGCGTACGGGTTGCAGGAGGAGAGCTTGTCGGACTCGCCGTGGTTGATGAAGGCGTGCTTGAGGGTCGGGATGCGCAGCACCTGGGCCGTCTTGCCGGAGTTCGCCGGGTGGAGCAGCACCCGCAGGGTGGAGCGTTCCAGCCGCATCAGGTGGGAGACCTTGGGCACGCACACGATGGGCACGTCCGTGATGTCGATCTTCTGCACCATGAACCGCTCGCGGAGCACGATCAGCGGACGCCCGTCCAGTGCGGCCAGCGTGCTCAGCCACATGTTGGCCTGGTACGCCGAGGCACCGCCGCCGGAGAAGTACATGCCGATGGTCGGCCGGTACTCCGCCAGCCACGCGTCCAGCCAGGCCAGCGCCTCCTCCTCACCGGCGACCCGCTTGCCGGGCAGCAGCCAGGTCGCCAGCCACAGGATCCCGGCCAGCAGCCCGGCGCCGCAGCAGAGGGCGACGGCCTGCGCCCACACCGCCTCCCCCGTCCCGGCCGCCACGCACATCGCGGCCGTCGTGAGCACCGCGACGGCCGCCAGCCGCAGCGTCGCCCGCTTGGCGAACAGGGCGGGCGGCGCGGGGGACAGCCGCAGCGCCGACGCGTCGATGTTCCGCGTGACCACGGGCAACCGCCGGTGCGTGCGTACCGCGCCGGCCAGGGCCTGGCAGCAGAAGTGCAGTACCCAGCACGCCAACAGTGCGCCCAGCAGCGGGGCGAGGTCGCCGGCGCGCAGCACGTCGAGACCGGCCAGGCCGCCCAGCAGCAGCGCGTCCCGCAGGACTTGGCGGACGGCCGGGGTGCACTGGGCCCGGCCGAGGCCGCGCGATGTCGTCCGCGCGCACCGCGGCAGCAGGAGTTCGGTCACCAGTCCGAGGAGGGCCCCCGCGACGACGAGCCCCACCCGCGGTTCCACGACGCCGGCCACCTGGAGCAGATATCCGGCCACCAGCAGCGCGAGCGCGGCGGCCGACCGCGCCCCGCCGCGCGTCCCGGCGGCCCGCGTCCGCCGCTCCGACGGGGCCGCGCCCCGCACGGCCGGCCCGGCCCGAGCCCTGTGCCCGCGCTTCCGGCTCCGCGCACGGTCGTCGGTCACGGGTTCGAGCACCACCGTGTCGGCAAGCTCGTCGGGGACACTCCCCCGCGCCTCCCCGGCCCCGGCCGAACCGCCCCCACCCGGACCGCCCCCACCGGCAGCATCCCCCCTCACGCCGCCCTTCGGGCCGCCCTTGGCACCGGTCGGGTCGCCCTCGGCACCGGTCGGCTCCTCCGCGCCGTCCGCGCCGTCGCCCACGCCATCCACAAGTGCACCCACACTTGACGGTAGGCAGCGCGGAAAGGGCCTGTCGCGCCGCGTGCCGCCGAAAGCGTGACCGCCGTGCCCGAGGTCCTCCCTCCGGCACGGCGGTCGCTCAGTCGTACGGCTCCGGGCCACCCGTGACGACGGCTTCCGGCCACCCACGACGCCGCCCGTGACGACGGCTCCGGGCCACCCGTGGCGGCCGTCGGCGACGGCCGCCACGGGCCCGGTCAGCGGTTGCTGCGCAGCAGCGTGCGCATCGTCCGCATGGCCACCGACAGGTTCGCCAGGTCGAACGTCTCCGAGGCCTGGATCTCATCCAGGGTGCCCCGGGCGCGCACGAGGATCGCGCGGTTCTTCTCCTCCCACGCCTCGTACCGCTCCTCCGGCGTGTCCGCGCCGTTGCCCGCGGCCAGCACGTCGGCGGTCAGCAGCTGGTGCGCCGCGTACAGGTCCTCGCGGATGGAGGAGCGGGCCATCGACTGCCAGCGGTCGGCGCGCGGCAGCTCGCTGACGCGGCCCTGGAGCTGGGTGATGCCCAGCCGGTCCGCCAGGTCGAAGTAGACCTCGGCGACGTCCATCAGCTCCTTGCCGGTGCGGTCCGCGACGGCGACCACGTCCAGCGCCGAGAACGCCGCGGCCGAACCCGCCAGCCGCTGCGCCAGTTCGGCGGGGACGCCGGCGCCCGACAGCTTGTCGTAGACCTTCTGGTGCCACTTGAGGTCGTCGCCCTTGAGCAGCTTGGGCAGTTCGGCCCAGACCGCCTCGACGCGCTCGGAGAACAGCTCGATGGTCTCGGCCAGCCGCAGCGGCTGCGGACGGTTGTTGAGCAGCCAGCGGGTGGCACGCTCGACCAGCTGGCGGGAGCGCAGCCGGATATCGGTCAGCACGTTGGCCGGGACCTTGTTGTCCAGCGCCTCGGCCTCGTCCCAGATGTCGCCGAGCCGGAAGATGGCGCGCGCGGCCGTGTGGGCGCGCACGATCTCCTCCGTCGCGGCCCCCGACTCCTCCTTCATACGGTGCAGGAAGGTGGACCCCGCGGTGTTGACCGTGTCGTTGACCAGCACCGTCGTGATGATCTCGCGGCGCAGGGCGTGCGTCTCGATCTGCTGGGCGAAGCGCTCGCGCAGCGCCTTGGGGAAGTAGGCGAACAGCAGCCGCTGGAGATAGGGGTCGTCCGGCAGCGGCGTGTCGATCAGCTCGTTCGTCACGTTGATCTTCGTGTACGCGAGCAGGACGGCGATCTCCGGCTGGGTCAGCCCCTGACCGTTGCCCCGGCGCTCCCGGATCTGCCGGTCGGAGGGCAGGAACTCCAGCGCCCGGTCGAGCTTGCCCTCCTTGGAGAGCTTCCGCATCTGCCGCTGGCTGGCCAGCAGCAGGCTGGGGGCCTGCGCCAGGGAGTTGGCCAGGGCCGCGTTCTGCGCGTAGTTGTTGCGCAGCACCAGCTCCCCGACCTCGTCCGTCATCTGGGCGAGCAGCTTGTTGCGCTGCTTGACGGTCATGTCGCCGTCGGCCACCACCGAGTTGAGCAGGATCTTGATGTTCACCTCGTGGTCGGAGGTGTCCACACCGGCGCTGTTGTCGATGGCGTCGGTGTTGACCCGGCCGCCGTTCGCCGCGAACTCGATCCGGCCCAGCTGGGTGCAGCCCAGGTTGCCGCCCTCGCCGACGACCTTGACCCGCAGGTCCTGGCCGTTGACGCGGATGGCGTCGTTGCCCTTGTCGCCGACGTCCGCGTCGCTCTCCGTGGACGCCTTGACGTAGGTGCCGATGCCGCCGTTCCACAGCAGGTCCACCGGGGCGGTGAGGATGGCCCGCATCAGCTCGGCCGGGGTCATCTTGGTGACGCCCGGCTCGATGCCCAGCGCCTCGCGGACCTGCGGGGTGATCGGCACCGACTTGGCGCTGCGCGGGTGGATGCCGCCGCCCGCCGAGATCAGCTTCTTGTCGTAGTCGGCCCACGAGGAGCGCGGCAGCTCGAACAGCCGGCGGCGCTCCGCGTAGGAGGTGGCCGCGTCCGGGTCGGGGTCGAGGAAGATGTGCCGGTGGTCGAAGGCGGCCACCAGCCGGATGTGCTCGGAGAGCAGCATGCCGTTGCCGAACACGTCGCCGGACATGTCGCCGACGCCGACGACGGTGAAGTCCTGCGTCTGGGTGTCGTGGCCCAGCTCCCGGAAGTGCCGCTTGACCGACTCCCAGGCGCCGCGCGCGGTGATGCCCATGCCCTTGTGGTCGTAGCCGGCGGAGCCGCCGGAGGCGAAGGCGTCGCCCAGCCAGTAGCCGTAGGAGACGGCCACCTCGTTGGCGATGTCGGAGAAGGTCGCGGTGCCCTTGTCGGCCGCGACGACGAGGTAGGTGTCGTCCTCGTCGTGCCGCACCACGTCCTTGGGGTGCACGACTTCGCCGGAGACGAGGTTGTCGGTCACATCCAGCAGGCCGGAGATGAACGTCTTGTAGCAGGCGATGCCCTCGGCCTGCCAGGCGTCGCGGTCCTGCGCCGGGTCGGGCAGGCGCTTGCCGACGAAGCCGCCCTTGGCGCCGACCGGCACGATGACGGTGTTCTTGACCTCCTGCGCCTTGACCAGCCCCAGGATCTCCGTACGGAAGTCCTCGCGCCGGTCCGACCAGCGCAGACCACCGCGCGCGACCTTGCCGAACCGCAGGTGGACGCCCTCCACCCGGGGCGAGTACACCCAGATCTCGTACTTGGGGCGCGGCGCGGGCAGGTCCGGGATGGCCTGCGGGTCCAGCTTCATCGACACGTAGGTGTGCGGCTTGCCGTCGTCGGCCAGCTGGAAGTAGTTGGTGCGCAAGGTGGCGTTGATGACGGTGAGGAAGGAGCGCAGGATGCGGTCCTCGTCCAGGCTCGCCACCTGGTCCAGGGCGCCGTTCAGCTCCTCCAGGATGCCGTCGGTCAGCTCGCGGCCGGCCCGCTGCCGGGCCGGGTCCAGCCGGGCCTCGAACAGGTTGACGAGCAGCCGGGTGGTGTGGACGTTCCCGCGCAGCGTGTCCTCGATGTAGGACTGGCTGAAGGTGGCACCCGCCTGCCGCAGGTACTTCGCGTACGCGCGCAGCACCATGGCCTGCCGCCAGGTCAGCCCCGCCGAGAGGACCAGCGCGTTGAGGCCGTCGTTCTCCGCGCGGCCCGTCCACACCGCCGCGAACGCCTCCTGGAACCGCTCGCGCGTCTCCTCCTCCAGACCGCGCTGTCCGTCCGGCATCCGCAGCCCGAAGTCGTAGATCCACGCGTGCGACTTGTCCGCGCAGCGCAGCTCGTAGGGCCGCTCGTCCACCACCTCGACGCCCATCGCCTGCAGCCCCGGCAGCACGGCCGAGAGGGAGACGGGGCTGCCGACGCGGTAGATCTTGAACCGGCGCTCGCCCGGCGCGGCGCCCACCGGCTCATACAGGCTCAGCGCGAAGTCGTTCTCCTGCTCGCCCCGCACCAGCTGCTCGATGTGCTGGAGGTCGGCGACGGCGGCACGCGGCGAGAAGTCCGCCTTGTAGCCCTCGGGGAAGGCGTGCGCGTACTTCTGCGCCAGCTCGGCGGCCTGCTCCTCACCGCACTCGGCGACCAGGGCCTCGCTGAAGCCGTCCGCCCAGGAGCGCGCCGCCTCGGCCAGCCGCGCCTCGATGCGGTCGATCTCGGCGTCCGTCAGCTCCTTCAGCTCACCGCCGGTCCGCACCCGGATGACGAAGTGCAGCCGGGAGAGCACCGACTCGGTGTTCCAGGCGGTGAAGTCGACGCTGGTGCCGCCCAGTTCCTCGGTGAGGATGTCGGTCAGCCGCAGGCGCACCGCCGTCGTGTAGCGGTCGCGCGGCAGGTAGACCAGGGCCGAGTAGTACCGCCCGTACTCGTCCTGCCGCAGGTACAGCCGCAGCTTGCGGCGCTCCTGGAGGTAGAGGACGGAGGTGACGATGGAGCGCAGCTCGTCCGTCGGCGTCTGGAACAGCTCGTCGCGCGGGTAGGTCTCCAGGATCTGGAGCAGGTCGCGGCCCGCGTGGCTGTCCGGGGTGAAGCCCGCGCCGTCCAGCACCTCGGCGACCTTGCGCCGGATGACCGGGACGCGCCGCACCGACTCGGTGTAGGCGGCGGACGAGAACAGCCCCAGGAAGCGGCGCTCCCCGATGACGTTGCCCTCGGCGTCGAACTTCTTGACGCCGACGTAGTCCAGGTACGACGAACGGTGCACCGTTGAACGGCTGTTCGCCTTGGTGAGCACCAGCAGCCGGTGCTCCCGCGCCTTGGCACGGGCGCCGGCCGTCAGCCGGTTGAACGACGGCGAGACCGGGTGCCCCTCCTCGGTGGTCCGGTGCGGGTCCGAGCGCAGGATGCCCAGCCCGGTGCCGGGCAGCGGGGTGAGCGTCAGCTCCTCCCCCTCCTTGGCGTCCTCGCCGTGCTCACCCTCGGCACCCAGCTCGTACTCGCGGTAGCCGAGGAAGGTGAAGTGGTCGTCGGCCAGCCAGCGCAGCAGCTCCCGGGCCTCGTCGATCTCCTCGGCCGGCAGGTCGTCGGTGGGCTCGTCGGGCAGCTCGTCGGCGATCCGGAGCGCCGCGCCCCGCATCTTCTGCCAGTCCTCGACGGACTCCCTGACGTCGGAGAGGACCCGCCGCAGATCGGCACCGATCTGCTTGAGGTCCTCCCGTTCCGTCTCGCGGTCGATCTCCACATGGATCCACGACTCGACCAGCGCGTCGTGCGGCAGCTTCTCCCGCTTCTCCCGTGCCAGCTTCCGGCCGGGCCCCTGCGAGGCCCCGGCCTGCCCCGCGGCGTCCGCCTGCTGGGCGGCGACGTCGTCACGGCCGACGGAGAGGACCTCCAGCAGCTTCCCGGCCAGATCCCGGCGCACCACCATCTGCGGGTGGATGACGACGTGGATGCCCCGGCCCTGCCGGGACAGCTCGTTGGTGACCGAGTCCACCAGGAACGGCATGTCGTCCGTCACGACCTCGACGACCGTGTGCGTGCACGACCAGCCGTTCTCGTCGATCGAGGGGGAGTAGACGCGGACGTTGGCCGTCCCCTGCGGCCGCTCCTGCGCGAGGCGGTAGTGGGCGAGCGCGCCGCCGAGGATGTCGACCGGGTCGCGGTCGGTCAGGTCCTCCGGCGCCGTGTGCAGGTAGTACCGCTGGAGATACGCGCCAAGGGCACCGTCCTGGGGGCCCTGGGAGGCCTGGACCGGGTGGCGCCCCTGGGCCGGGCTCTGTTCCGCCACCCGGGCGGCTTCCGCCAGCCGCTCGGCTTTTGCTTCATCCAGCTTGCTCTGCATGTCCTCTGGCTCCTGTCGCGCGCCGTTGCGTGACGTCGGGATGGAAGAAAAGGCACGGCGCCGGGACGCGGGGTGTCCGCCGGAGTCCGCCGCTGTGCCGGGAGAGACGACCAGCGGCGCCCCGCGCACGGTCGCGCGAGGGGCGCTGTACGGAGTCACGCCCTGGGGCGGATCCTCCGAGGGATATCGCGCTGATCACGTAGGCAAGGCTATCGCTCCCCGGCACGGGAGCGTCACGGGCCCAATGTGTACAAAAGGAGAGACGAAAGAGATCATCTTGGCCGCCCTGGCCCAACCCACCACCCGGTCCCGCCGCCCACCCCGCCGAACCCCCCGCCGACACCTGTGACGGCCACCACAGACGCCTGTGACGGCCACTACACCTGTGACCCGGCCGCGAGATCCTCCGCCAGCTCCACGGCCTCCCGCAGCGTGTCGACGACCGGGACACCCGCCGCCTCCAGACTGGTCCGGCTGTGGGAACCGCCGCTGAACAACACCGCCCGGGCCCCCGCATGGGCCGCCGCCAGCGCGTCGTCCACCGCGTCCCCGATCACCACGCAGCGGCCCGGCTCCACCCCGCCCAGCGCCGCCAGGTGCCGCACCATCTGGGCCGCCTTGCCCCCGCCTGACGGCCCCAGCGCGCCGTCCACCCGCGTGAAGTGCCCGTCGATCCCGTAGGTGCGCAGCAGCGGGAGCAGCCGGTCGTGCGGCGCCAGGGAGCACAGCGACTGGGTACGGCCCGCCGCCTTCCGGGCCGCCAGCAGTTCGGCGGCGCCCTCGGCGAGGCCCGCGCCGGAGATCCGGGCCCAGTAGTGCCGGTGAAAGGTCTCATCCATGACCTCCCACTCCTCGTCGGTGGGCGGCCTGCCGATCAGCCGCTCATAGAAGCGCGGCACCGGCACGCAGTACAGCTCCCGGTATCTCTCCAGCGTGATCGCCGGGAGCCCCAGCTCGTCGAACGCGGCGTTCGTTGCGTCGAGGACCGTGTGGATGTCGTGCAGGAGCGTCCCGTTCCAGTCCCACACGATGTGCGCGGAGTCCGCGCTTCGCGCCGCGTGCTGCCGTCGTCCCTGCCTCACAACCATGTCCCGACAGTACGAGGAGGCACTGACAGCGCGACACCGTATTACGGGCCGCCAGGCCCGCGCGGGCGGGAGCACGAGGCGACGTACGAGGCCCTCCGCGGAGGGAAACCGCCGGTCAGCCGACCAGCGCGGGAATCTCCTGCACCGCGAACCACAGCAGTTCGTGGTCGGCCGCGGCCTCCACCACCGCCTGCGCCCTCTCGTCCCCGCTCCCGGCCGCGGGGAGCGCGCCGACGGCCGCGGTGACGTCCCCGACCGCGTCCCCGGCGTCGAGGTGCACGGCCGCCGCCTTGCGCAGCGGGACGGAGGCCGTCAGCCGGACCCGGCCGGGAAGGCCCACCGGATCGTCCGAGGCGTCCCCCGTGACACCGTCCGCCACGCCGTCGCCCCCGTCCGTCCCCCCGGCCTCGTCCGTCGTCTCGACGGTGGCGTCGGGGGCCTCCGCGACGACGACCACCCGGCGCCGGGCCGCCTCGGTGTCCTGGGCGAGCAGGCGCAGCGAGGCCGCCGCCGCCTGGCCCAGCGCCGCGTACTCCAGTTCCTCGTCGTCCTCGGACCCCCACCACGCGCGCAGTCCGGAGGTGACCGCGTACGCCTCCAGAGGGACCGGTCCCAGCTCGCCCGCGACGTGCGCCTGGCTCAGTGCGGGCAGGGTCAGAGGGACATAGACACGCATGGCTGCCGCTTTCGTGTATCGCCGGGACCGTCTGCCCGTCAGCATACGGGCCCCGCCCGCACCCCGCCCCGGACAGCCCCTCGTGGCAAAGCCGCAGGTGGGGCAGGTGCGGCGTCAACCCCGCGCCCGCCCCTGAGCCAGATAGGGGAATTCTCCCGGCTCCCTCCGGCCGGCGCCCCCTCGTTGCCGTTCGGCGCGTGGCACGGCTACAACCGTTGCCGTCACCCGGTTACCGACCGGTATCAACCGTCCGCTCCAGGTCACGCCCACGGGGGAGCCCATGACCACGCCCGTCTCCGAACCGCCGTCCCCGTCCGGACGCCAGCCGCGCAGGCGCACCCCGCGCCACGCCCCGACCCGGCCGCCGGGACGGCGCGACAGTCGCCGCCCCGCCGAGTCCGCACTGCGCGCCGCCGCCCTCCGCGCCCGCGAGCGCCAGCCCCCGTACTGGTTCGCCCACCGCCTGCTGCTCGTCCTCAGCGGCCAGTGCCCGGTCCACACACTGCTCGCCCACGCCGGGAGCGAGGCCTACGACCGCCTCACCACCCTTGCCCCGCAGGCTCCCCTCCGCCCCCGCGGCACCGACCGCACGGCCCCCGCCGTACTGGAGGCCCGCGGCACCCAGCCCCGCGCCGGCGTCATCGAAGCCTTCGCCCGCGTCGCCACCGGCCCCCACCAGCGCGCCATGGCCTTCCGCCTGGAATACACCGACAACCGCTGGCGCTGCACCGCCCTGTCCCTGGACACCGCCCAGTGACCCGGCGCGCGGGGCCCACGCGGATGATCACCTCCGCGTGGGCCCCGCGGGGGTCGCCAGGTCTCGGCCCGTCGAACCGCCAAGGGACCAGGGGCCCCTGTGGATCCTCCGGGCTCCCGACGGACGCCGCCACGGTCGTCCCCGCATGGGTTGCCGCAGTCTCCCGTCCGGCCGTGCGCCTGTCATGTCCCCCTGCCGGGGCACACCCCCGTACGGACGTCCAGGGCGCGCATACTGCCGATCCACTGGCCCATCGCGTATCCGAGGCACAACCCCCGTACGGACGTCCAGGGCCCCGCCCCGGGCCCCGGACACAGGTGGGGACCCATCCGGGCCCACGGGCCCAGGTGCGGACCGATCCGGGGCCCCGACACCCGTAGGGCAAGGCCTCCGGCGTGCTCCGGCCCAGCCCCCGACGAAGGCCGCCAAGCTCCATGTGCCCGCCCGCCGCCCTGCGGCCCCGTACGGACGCCCCCCGCACGGGCGCCGGGCACCCCGGTGGGATGCCGCATCCCCCTATCCCGCCCCTCCCGCCGCCAGACGACGCCTTGGCGGCAGGAGCCGCCCGGCGACGGGGCGTCCAGCGGCGCGGCGCCCGGCGGCGGACACCACGGCGGCCGGAGCCCAGTGGGGCCGGGCCGGAGGTCCAGTGAAGACTCAGCCCAGTGGGGCCGGGCGGTCCAGTAAGGCCGGGGCCCAGTAAAAGCCAGGACCCAATGGAGCCGTAGACCCAGCGAGGCCCGGGGGCCAGTGGGGCCGGGACTCCGCCCCGAGCGGGCCGCGAGGACAGCCGGACCACGTGGGCAGCAGGACGGCGAGGGCACCAGACCGCAAGGACAACCGGACCCCAAGGACAGCCGGGCCGCAAGGACAGCCAAGGCGCAAGGGCAGCCGGACCGCGAGGTCAGCAGGGCCACGGCGAGTCAGCAGGGTCCCGGAGGACCGGAGGCCGGGGCCGGGACCGACAGGACGAGGGGCCGGGCACCCATGGGTGCCCGGCCCCTCGTGTGGACCGCCTCAGCGCGCTCAGGCGCGCTCCGCGCGCTACTTCCGCTTCTTGCGCCCCTTCTGCGCCTTGCGCCGCTCGGCCCGCGTCAGGCCGTCGGCCTGGGAGCGGACGGGGCCGGTCTCCGTACCGTCCGTGGCGGCACCGGTGTCGAGGTCGCCCTCGACCACGCCGCCCTCGGCGGTGGGGGCGGAGAAGTGCAGACGGTCGGGACGCTGCGGCTGTTCGAGGCCCTTGGCGTGGATCGCCGGGGTGCCCGCGCCGGCCGGCACCGTGTCGCGGGCGCCCTCCTTCTCCAGGGACGGGGCCGGGACGGTCTCCTCGACGGGCACCTCCTCGACCTGCTGCTCGACCTGGACCTCCAGGTTGAACAGGTAGCCGACGGACTCCTCCTTGATGCCGTCCATCATGGCCTGGAACATGTCGTAGCCCTCCCGCTGGTACTCGACCAGCGGGTCCTTCTGGGCCATCGCCCGCAGACCGATGCCCTCCTGGAGGTAGTCCATTTCGTACAGGTGCTCGCGCCACTTGCGGTCGAGCACCGAGAGCACCACGCGCCGCTCCAGCTCGCGCATGATGTCCGAGCCGAGTTCCTTCTCGCGCTTGTCGTACTGCTCGCGGATGTCGTCCTTGATCGACTCGATGATGAAGTCCGCGGTGATGCCCTCGCGGTCGCCCGCGGCCTCCTCCAGCTCCTCGATCGTCACCTGCACCGGGTAGAGCTGCTTGAACGCGCTCCACAGCCGGTCGAGGTCCCACTCCTCGGCGAAGCCCTCGACCGTCTCGGCCTGGACGTACGCCTCGATCGTGTCGTCCATGAAGTGCCGCACCTGCTCGTGCAGGTCCTCGCCCTCCAGGACCCGGCGGCGCTCGCCGTAGATAACCTCGCGCTGCCGGTTGAGGACCTCGTCGTACTTGAGGACGTTCTTGCGGATCTCGAAGTTCTGCTGCTCGACCTGGGACTGCGCGGAGGCGATGGCGCGGGTCACCATCTTGTTCTCGATCGGGACGTCGTCCGGCACGTTCGCGATCGACATCACGCGCTCGACCATCTGGGCCTTGAACAGCCGCATCAGGTCGTCACCGAGGGAGAGGTAGAAGCGGGACTCGCCGGGGTCGCCCTGACGTCCCGAGCGGCCGCGCAGCTGGTTGTCGATACGGCGCGACTCGTGGCGCTCGGTGCCCAGCACATACAGCCCGCCCAGCTCCTTGACCTCGTCGACGGCCGCCTTGACCGCCTTCTCGGCCTTCTCCAGGGCTGTGGGCAGCGCCGCCGCCCACTCCTCCGGATGCTCGTTCGGGTCGAGGCCGCGCTCGCGCAGCTCGTTCTCCGCCATGCCCTCGGCGTTGCCGCCGAGCTTGATGTCCGTACCACGGCCGGCCATGTTCGTCGCCACGGTGACGGCGCCCTTGCGGCCGGCCTCGGCGACGATGAGCGCCTCGCGCTCGTGGTTCTTGGCGTTCAGCACCTGGTGCGGGACACCGCGCTTGGTGAGCTGCTTGGAGAGGTACTCCGACTTCTCGACCGAGGTGGTGCCCACCAGGATGGGCTGGCCGGTGGCGTGCTTCTCGACGATGTCCTCGACGACCGCGTCGAACTTGGCGACCTCGGTGCGGTAGATCAGGTCGGCCTGGTCCTTGCGGGCCAGCGGCCGGTTGGTCGGAATGGGCACGACACCGAGCTTGTAGATCTGGTGGAACTCGGCGGCCTCGGTCATGGCCGTACCGGTCATGCCGGAGAGCTTGTTGTAGAGGCGGAAGAAGTTCTGGAGGGTGATCGTGGCGAGCGTCTGGTTCTCGTCCTTGATCTCCACCCCCTCCTTGGCCTCGATCGCCTGGTGCATGCCCTCGTTGTAGCGGCGGCCGGCGAGGATACGGCCGGTGTGCTCGTCGACGATCATGACTTCGCCGTCCATGACGACGTAGTCCTTGTCCTTCTTGTAGAGCTCCTTGGCCTTGATCGCGTTGTTGAGGTAACCGACCAGCGGCGTGTTGACCGACTCGTAGAGGTTGTCGATGCCCAGCCAGTCCTCGACCTTGCCGACGCCGGACTCGTGGATGGCGACCGTGCGCTTCTTCTCGTCCACCTCGTAGTCGCCCGACTCGGGCTTCTGGGTGCGCGGGTCGCCGGGCTCGCCCTTCTCCAGGCGCTTGACCAGCTTCGCGAAGTCGCTGTACCACTTCGTGGCCTGGTCGGCGGGGCCGGAGATGATCAGCGGCGTACGGGCCTCGTCGATGAGGATCGAGTCGACCTCGTCCACGATGGCGAAGTTGTGACCCCGCTGCACCAGTTCGTCCTTCGACCACGCCATGTTGTCGCGCAGGTAGTCGAATCCGAACTCGTTGTTCGTGCCGTAGGTGATGTCGCAGGCGTACTGCTCGCGGCGCTCGGCCGGGCTCATGTTGGCGACGATGCAGCCGACCGTCAGCCCGAGGAAGCGGTGCACGCGGCCCATCCACTCGGAGTCGCGCTGCGCCAGGTAGTCGTTGACCGTGACGATGTGCACGCCGTCGCCCGACAGCGCGTTCAGATACGCGGGCAGGGTACCGACCAGGGTCTTGCCCTCGCCGGTCTTCATCTCGGCGACATATCCGAGGTGCAGCGCAGCGCCACCCATCAGCTGCACGTCGTAGTGCCGCTCACCCAGCACACGCTTGGCGGCCTCACGGACGGTCGCGAAAGCCTCCGGCATGAGGTCGTCCAGGCTCTCGCCGTCGGCGTACCGCTCCTTGTACTCGTCCGTGAGCGCCCGCAGCTCGGCGTCCGACAGGTCGACGAAGTCCTCTTCGATGGAATTCACCTGCCGCGCGATGCGGTCCAGCTTGCGCAGGATCTTGCCTTCACCTGCGCGCATGAGCTTGCCGAAGACGGACACTTAGGGTGGCTCCTTGCCGGTCGGGCCTGGCACGGTCTGCACGGTCAGTGCGGATGGTCGGTGCGGATCCGCGAGGTCCTCTCCTTGCTGAGGGCCTTTACCGCACCGGCCATCGTATGCGAGGGACGACTGCCCCTGTACCCCCAACGTGCCGGAGCCCTGGAAGGTGCCTTGGGGCCGGGCAGGACAATCGGACTATGGAACCCATCACACTGCGCACCGAGCGCCTGCTCCTGCGGCCGTTCGCCGGGACGGACGCGGCAGCCGTGGCCACCGCGTGCGACGACCCGGACATCCAGCGCTTCGTACCGGTGCCGGACCCGTACACGCTCAAGGACGCCCAGGAGTTCGTGTGCGAGACCAGCCCGGCCGGCTGGCGGGAGGACACGGCCTACAACTTCGGCGTCTTCACACACGGCGGCGAACTGGTGGGTGCCATGGGTCTGGTCCGCCTGGAGCACCTGCGCGACGCCGACCGCCAGGCCGAGCTGGGCTTCTGGACGGCACGCGGTCACCGCCGCAAGGGATACACCGCCGAGGCGGGGCGTGCGGTGGTCGAGTGGGCCTTCACCTCGCTGGGCGTGGAACGGCTGGAGTGGGTCGCCCAGCTCGAGAACGCCGGGTCACGCGCTGTTGCCCGGCGGCTCGGCTTCGTGGAGGAGGGCGTCCAGCGGGCACGCATCGTGCACAGGGGCATACGCCGTGACGCCCGCATAGCCGCCCTGCTCCCCTCCGACTGGGGCCACCCCCTGGAGACCCCTTATCTGCCCTCGGAGCGTCATCTGCCCTCGGAGCGCGCCTAGCCGCTCGCGCCACCGGCGTCCCCGCGCCACTCCCCCGCTCCGGCCCCTTTCCCTCGTCCTCCCCTCCCTCCTGGGCCCCCGGCCGCCGGTCCGGCCGCCGGGACGGGTCCCTGGGCCGGGCCTCCACCGCCGGAAGTCCGTTGTCGGAAATCCGTTGTCGGAGGGCCGACTTAGGGTGGGCGGCATGACGACTGGCCTGCCCGCCTCAACGGCCGCCCCGGCGACCGCCCCCACCACACCGCCGCCCCAGCTCTCCCTCTCCGCCGACGAGGCCCGACGCATCGCCCTGCGGGCCCAGGGCCTGCTGGGCGCCCCGGACCGGCGAGCGGGGGTGCGCGGTGTGCTGCGGCACCTGGGCGCCGTACAGCTGGACACCATCTCGGTGCTGGCCCGCTCCCACGAGCTGGTGCCCTACGCGCGGCTGGGCGCGGTGGGCCGGGAAGCCGTGGACGCCGCCTACTGGACGGGCACCCACAGCTTCGAGTACTGGTCGCACGCCGCCTGTGTGCTGCCCATCGAGGAGTGGCCGCACTTCTCCTTCCGCCGCCGTGCCTTCCGGGAGCGGGGGCACCGCTGGCACAGGATGCGGGACCGCGAGGGCTCCTGCGCCGCCGTGCGGGACCGGCTCCGCGCCGAGGGCCCGCTGACCACCGCCGAACTGGGCGGCGGCCGCAACGGGGGCGAGTGGTGGGACTGGTCCGAGAGCAAGATCGCGGTGGAGTGGCTGCTGGACATCGGCGAGGTCATCGTCACCGAGCGGCGCGGCTGGAAGCGCGTCTACGACCTGGCCGAGCGCGCCGTCCCGGACTCCCTGTTCCACGACGACCTCGACGAGCACGAGTGCCTGCGCCGGCTGGTGGCCCAGGCCGGCGCGGCGATGGGCGTCGCCACCCGCGCCGACCTGGCCGACTACCACCGGCTCAAGGCCGAGCAGGTCGATGCCGTGGTCGCGGACACCGGACTGGTGCCGGTCGAGGTGCGGGGCTGGCCGCGCCGCGCCTGGGCGGACCCGGCGGCGCTGGAGAACCCCCCGCGCGGACGGCACCGCACCACGCTGCTGTCCCCCTTCGACTCCCTCATCTGGGACCGCCCCCGTACCGAACGCATCTTCGGCTTCATCCACCGGCTGGAGGCCTACGTCCCCAAGCCGAAGCGGGTGCACGGGTACTTCGCCATGCCGCTGCTGGCCGGCGGCCGGCTCTGCGGCCGGGTGGACCCGGCCCGCGAGGGCACGACCCTGGTCGCCCGCCAGCTGTCGATGCACGGCGCCAAGGCCGTGGAGCCCATGGCCCGGGCGCTGGGCGAGGCCGCCGCGTGGGTGGGCTGCGACGCGGTACGGGTCGAGCGCTGCGACCCGGAGGAGCTGCGCCCCGAGCTGAGGAAAGCGCTCGACGCCCTGGGGGTCTGACTCGACGCCCTGGGGCCCGAGCAGGCCGCCCGCCACGGCTTCCGGTCGAGCCGGGCCGGTACGGACTCGGGCCGGTCTCGGACTCGGGCCGGTCTCGGACTCGGGCCGGTCTCGGACTCGGGCCGGAGCCCGGACCGGGTCCCGGGCCGGACCGGCCCCGGCAGAGCAGGTCGGCCGGTCGGTCGGCCAACCGGTCAGCCGGTGGGCTGGCCGACCAGGTCAGCGGATTTCGAGGATCTTCTCCCGCATCGCGTAGACAACGGCCTCCATACGGGAGTGCAGCTGGAGCTTCTCCAGGATGTTGCGCACGTGGTTCTTGACCGTGTTCTCGCTGATGAACAGCTCCTTGGCGATGTCCCGGTTGTTCATTCCGGTCGCCACCAGCTTGAGCACCTCCAGCTCCCGGTCGGTGAGCTTCGGCGCGGGCACCAGCTTGCTCTCGTCGGTGCGCTGGATCATCGACTTGAACTCGGTGAGCAGCTTGGCCGCCATGGAGGGGCTGATCTGCGACTGCCCGTCGGCCACCGCACGGATCGCCGTCGAGACCTCGTCCGTGGAGATCTCCTTCAGGAGATAACCGGTGGCCCCCGCCTTGATCGCGTCGTAGAGGTCGGCCTCCTCGTCGCTGATCGTCAGCATGATGATCTTCGCGCTGGGCGCCACCTCCTTGATCGAGGTGCATGCCTCGATGCCCCCCCGCTTGGGCATCCGCACGTCCATCAGCACGATGTCCGGCAGCAGGTCCGCCGCCTTCTCCACCGCCTCGGCCCCGTCCCCGGCCTCGCCGACGACCTGGATGTCCTCCTCCTGGGCGAGGACGATCTCCAGCCCGCGCCGGAACAGCGCGTGGTCGTCGACGACCAGCACCCTGATCGGTTCCTGGCGCCGCTCCCGGCCGGGCGGTTCCTCCTCGGCCACCGGGCTCGGGTGTGCGTCGGGCATGGGCATCACGGGCCCGAAGCTGTCCACCATCGTTCCTCCCCCTGCACCCTGTCTGCCACCCAACCCCGCAACGGACAAAGGCGGTTGGTGTGGGTCTTGATGTTACTCACGCCGACGCCCCCGGCCGGGTTCCGAGACCCTGCCGGGGGCGCGAACATCAAGCCGGTGGCTCGCAGGCTGTGCCTGGCCGTACTGCGCCGTGGTCAGCCGCCGAGCGCTCCGCCCGCACCGGGCGGCGGCTCCTCGACGAACGGGTCCGGCTCCAGATGAATCACGCCGTAGTCGTAGCCGTGCCGCCGGTAGACGACACTGGGCTGCTTGGTCTCGGAGTCGACGAACAGATAGAAGTCGTGGCCCACCAACTCCATCTCGTAGAGCGCCTGGTCGAGCGTCATGGGTGCCGCCGCGTGCGTCTTCTCGCGGACGACGAGCGGCCCTTCTCCCTGGACCTCCAGCGAGCCCACCTTGGTCACGACGGGCCGGCCGTCCGTCCTGGGCGGAGCGGCCACCGATCCGGCAGCCGCGTCGAGTTCTCCGTTGAGTTCCGACGCGAGGTGGGCGGTTGCCGCCGCCACGCTCATCGGTGTGCGGTTCCCGCCCCGGTGGACCCGGCGCTTGTCGGCCTGCTTGCGCATCCGGGCCTCCAGCTTGCTGGTGGCCAGGTCCAGCGCCGCGTACGGGTCGGAGGCCGCTGCCTCCGCACGGATGACCGGCCCTCGGGTACGCAGGGTGATCTCCACCCTGTCGGAACGGTCGGCCTGCCGGGGGTTGTGCTCCTTGGCCACCTCGACCTCAAGGTTGATCACCTTGCCGTCGAGCTTCTGGACCTTCTCCAGCTTCTCGGCCACGTGCTTGCGGAACCGGTCGGGCACCTCTGTCTTGCGGCCCTTGACGACGATGTCCACGCAGAACTCCGTTCCCGGACGGACCACGCGTCGGCGTGGAACGTCCTTGGTGCACTGACACCGGAGGCTCGGCCCTCTTGCCGATGGCTCTCCGGCTCGAGGTCGGCTTGCGAGTTTCACCTCCTTCTCCCCCGAAGGGAAGATCGCCACCCAATCCGAACGTACCTCCACCGGGGGATGCTCGGCACCCCCTACTGGCACGTACCTCCGATCAGGGGAGCCTCCCCTCGTATCACCTGCAACGACGATCGCACTCTTGTAGTTCCGCGGGGTCCCCCGGCGGGACCCGTATGGTTTCCCCAGGCAACTTCCAGCCTCCTCATCAAGGCTCGTCACGCACCGCGAGTACCCCGGCCGAGGCCGCTCCTCCCAAGGCGCGCGCCGCTTCCGCGAGCGATGCTCCCGTTGTCATCACATCGTCCACCAGCACCACGCACCCCGCACCCAGCAGCCGTGCGCCGGCTGGCGCCATCTCCAGGGCTCCCGCAAGATTCGCGGTCCGCTGCGCCGCTGTCAGCCCCGACTGGTCGGCCACTCCGCGTCGTTGCCGCAGCACCGGGAGCACCCGGGCGGCCACTCCCTCCCTCCTCAGCGTCCGTGCGGCCTCCCGCGCCAGGCGCCGCACCGGGTCGTGCCCCCGCCTCGCGACCGCCCGGCGCGCGGAGGGCACAGGCACGAGCGTGACCGGGCCCGGACCCCGCGGGGACGGGCCGCCGTCCCGGGAGGGCGGCCCGCGCCGAGCGGGGGCAGGGGGCAGGGCAGGGGTGGGTGCCAGGTCCCGCGCTGCGTACGCGGCCATCAGAACGGCGCGGGCGAGCACCGCTCCCAGTGGCGCGGCCAGCCCGAGGGCACCGCGCTCCTTGTGAGCGAGCAGCGCGGCTCGGGCCTCGCCGGTGTACGTGAGCGCTCCGTACACACGAGGCAGTCCGGACGGCACGCGCGAGGGGACGACCCGCCGCGGCACCGCGCCATTCAGCACGCTGCTGCACTCTTCGCACAAGCGGTCCCGCACCTGCGGACGACCGCACCCGGCACACCCCGTGGGCAGCACCAGACCTGCGATTTCCCGCGGGAGGCTCTGCCATCCCTCCCGCATGTCCTCCACTGTGGCAGCCGGACCGCGCGGCCACCACCCCTGTGGAAAACTCCCGGCCCAGGCCCGGCGAGGGGCACCACGGACACGAACACCCGTCCGGGGAGAGCCGGTTGAGGGCTTCCGTTGTCGCAGGTCAGCCCGGGTAGGCGGGGGCGGAGCCGGTCTCGGTCAGCATCTTCCAGTTCGCGTCGGGAGGCAGCCGGACGATCCCGTCCTCGGAGTCGGCGAGCAGCGGCTTGCTCTCGTCCTCCGAGGCCGCGACGCCGGTCACATCGTTGATACCGGGCAGCGTCGGCTGGTCCGAGACGGAGCCGTCGGTCTCCATGTACTGGAGCTGCTGCACGCTCCCCGACTCGCGCCCCACCACCACGAGCCGGCTGCCGCCCGCCCACGAGGCGGCGGCCACGTCCTCCAACTGGGCTGCGACCGGCCGCAGTTGCTCCACCGTTACCCGAGGCTCGTCCACGGTGCCCTTGTGCACCACCCGGCCGAGCTGGAGCGAGGTGCGGCCGTTCCCGCCGCGTACGCGCAGCGCGATGCGCACCCCGTCCGAGGAGATCCGCAGCGACTCGATGCGCTCGTCCTTGTCCAGGTCCGGCACGCGGACCTCGTCGGGCTTCTCCTTGCCGCCGCGCAGGCGCAGCAGCCTGGGGTGGCGCGGGTCCCGGTCGGCGATCCACAGGTCGCCGAGCCCGTCCCAGCTGGGCGCCGTCAGCCGGTCGTTCTCGCTCTTGGCCCGGCTGGTGAGCACCGGGTCGTCGAGCGTGTTGGACGTGGTGCCCTCCAGCGCGGCCACGTACAGCGCGCGCCGGCCGCGCGAGACGGCGGCGCCCTCGCTCTCGATGCGGTTGACGGCGACCGCTCCCATCTCCACGTGACCGCTGCCCAGCGGTCCTCCGACGGGTCGCTGCGGCTCGCCCTTGCGCTGGAAGGAGGCGACCCGGTGCTGGCCGTCGATGAAGTAGGCACGCTGGGCGCTGCCGTTGAGACGGCCCGGCTGGTAGGGGGCGAGCTGTTCGCGCGTCTGCGCGCAGATCCCCCGGTTCTTGGGGCCTCTCAGTTCGACCCTGCTGACCTTGGCCGAGGCCTGGTCCTGCACCGCGTACAGCAGTTGGGCCGCCATCCGTACACACTGCCGGGGCCGCGCCGTGGCGCCCCGCGCGTTCAGCCGCACCCGCAGGACCCCCGAGTCGTCCAGCGACAGCCGCTGCTTGGGCGCCAGCCTGGTCCCGCGCGGAAACGACGAGCGGACGACGGGATCGAGCCATCCGGACGGTCCCTGCAGCAGCGCGGAGACCGTCTCGGTGACCGGATTGATCCGACGGCGCAGATAGACCGGATCGGCGACGAGCACGTTCTGTCCGTCCGTGATCGATTCCGCGTCCGGACCGAGCCGTGCGTAGTAGTAGGTGTTGACAGGCCGGTAGATGCGCTGGAAGTCGGACTCACCGAGCACGAGACCGTCCGGCATCTGGTCGATGCGCCATTCGCCGCCGACCTTCGTCAGGTGGAAGACCTCGCTGTAGTCGCCCTTGGTGGGCGAGTACGCGTGTTTCCCGTCCACCTGGGCCATCCGCGTCCCGGAGACCTCCACGGAGAAACCGTCCCGGGCGGCGACCGCCCTGCGCCGCGGCGCCTTGTGGGAGCTGGGGCCGTCCGACAGCACGGTTGTGGACTCGAACGGGTCCCAGTCGCGGGCCATCTTCCGGGTCAGGTACTCGCGCGCGGTCGGAAACGTCGCCTCGTCGCTGGTGGTCGCCTCCAGGAAGCCCCGCACGATCTGGGTCGGCGTCTCTCCCTTCTGCGGGCTGACGCTGTAGACCCGCACCTGGGAGTCCGCCTCGGCACGGTGGGAGGAGGTCACCTGGTCGACGCTTCCGTCGTCCGGCATGGACGCGCACCCGGCCAGCAGCCCCGCGCACACCGCGAGCACCGCCAGCGCACGCGTACGGCGCGCGGCGGACGAGGCGGCCTTCCGGCGCACCGTACGGCGCTCGGCCCTCATCCGCGCTCCCCTTCTGATGATCGTGCGACGCCGTCCGCGCTCCGTCCCCCGTCCGCGCTCCGTCCTCCGTTCCGTCCCTCCCGCACGCCCGCCCCCGCGGCGACGGGTGGTTCCCCGGACGTCAAGGCCTGCGCTCTCCTGCGCCGCGAGTCCTCCGGTTCCAGCCGCAGCGGCGAGCCGCGCAACGGCTCCCCCGCGGTGCAGGGCACGACGAGCAGGAACTGCGAACCGTTCCCCGGCTCGCCCCAGGCACGCAACCAGCCGCCGTGCAGCCGGGCGTCCTCGAGCGCGATCGACAGGCCGAGCCCGCTACCGCCGGTGGTACGGGCCCGTGCCGGGTCGGCCCGCCAGAAGCGGTTGAAGACGCGCTCCGCCTCGCCCTTCTTGAGCCCGACCCCGTAGTCGCGCACGGCCACCGCGACCGCGCCGCCCCCGGTCGCCAGCCGGACCACCACGTCGCGGCCCTCCCCGTGTTCGACGGCGTTGTCGACCAGGTTGCGCAGCACCCGCTCGATCCTGCGGCCGTCCACCTCCGCGATCACAGGCTGTTCATCCCCTCGTACGAGGATCCGGCCGCCCTTCCGTTCGGCGAGCGGCTCACAGCCCTCCACAACCCGGTGGACGACGTCGCGCAGATCGACCGCGCTCGCCTCCAGATTGGCCGCACCCGCGTCGAACCGGCTGATCTCCAGCAGGTCGGCCAGCAGGGACTCGAACCGGTCCAGCTGGCCGAGCAGCAGTTCGGCGGAGCGGGCGGTCGCCGCGTCGAAATCGTCCCGCGCCTCGTGGATGACATCGGCCGCCATCCGCACCGTCGTCAGCGGCGTGCGCAGCTCGTGCGAGACGTCCGAGACGAAGCGGCGCTGCATCCGCGACAGCTCCTCCAGCTGCTGGATCTTGACCTGGAGGTTCTGCGCCATCTTGTTGAAGGACTCGCCCAGACGTGCGATGTCGTCCTCGCCGGTGACCTTCATCCGCTCCTGGAGCCGCCCGGCCGCCAGCCGCTCGGAGATCCCCGCCGCCATCCGCACAGGCGTGACCACCTGCCGCACCACCAGCCACGCGATCGCGCCCAGCAGTACGACGACGAAGACCCCCGCCGTGGCCAGCGTGCCCTTGACCAGGCTCAGCGACTCCTCCTCCTGCGTGAAGGGGAAGACGTAGTAGAGCTGGTAGGGATTGCCCCGCGCGTCGTTGAGGCGCTTGCCGACGATCAGCGCCGGATCGCTCCCGCCGCCCTGGTGGTAGACCCGGGCGTAGCGGCGGTGCGGGCCGGGCTGGTCGTCCAGCGCCTTGCGCAGGTCCGCGGGGACGCTCTCCTCGGGGCGGATATCACCAGTGGAGCGCGGGCCCCGGGTCGTCGTGGTGGTGCTGCCCAGGAACGGCGACTCGTCGTTGTCGGAACCGAGTGCCACGACCGAGTAGACGCCCTGGCCGCCGCTGGCCAGCTGTTCGACCAGATTGTTGAGCCAGGTGCCCGAGTTCTGGGTGCCCCGTCCGCCGCGGATGCTGTCCTCGGCTCCGGTGCCGCCGGGCCCGCTGCCCGCGCTGTCGGCCATCTGTTCGGCGGCGGCGAAACCACCCGACGCCTGGCTCTGCGCGGTCTTCTCCTTCGCCTCCAGCAGACCGTTGCGGACCTGGCCGATGACGACCAGCCCCAGCAGCAGAACCACCCCGAGGGAGAGCAGCAGCGTCGCCACGACCACACGCAGCTGGATGTTGCGCCGCCACAGCCGCATCACGGGCAGCAGCGGCCTGCGCACCCACCGGACGAAGAAGCGCACCATGGGGCGCGCGCCCGGGCCGGTCGCGCCCTCGGGCAGCAGACCGTCCGAAAAGAGCACGCCACTTCGCCACAAACGCCCGAATTTGGAAATATCGGACTCGCGTCCCGCACCCCGTCCCCCACCGGAACGGTGCGGAGCCGAGGTGGTGCGGGACATCTCAGCTGGGTCCGGCCTTGTAGCCCACGCCGCGCACGGTCACCACGATCTCCGGACGCTCCGGGTCCTTCTCGACCTTCGACCGCAGCCGCTGCACATGCACATTCACCAGCCGCGTGTCCGCCGCGTGCCGGTACCCCCACACCTGCTCCAGCAGCACCTCGCGCGTGAACACCTGCCACGGCTTGCGCGCCAGCGCCACCAGCAGATCGAACTCCAACGGGGTCAGGGCTATGGACTGCCCGTCCCGCTTCACCGAGTGCCCCGCCACATCGATGACAAGGTCACCGATGGCCAGCTGCTCCGGCGCCGGCTCCTCGGAACGGCGCAGCCGCGCCCGGATCCGCGCCACCAGCTCCTTCGGCTTGAACGGCTTGACGATGTAGTCGTCCGCACCCGACTCCAGCCCGACCACCACATCGACCGTGTCGCTCTTGGCGGTGAGCATGACCACCGGCACCCCGGACTCCGCCCGGATCAGCCGGCACACCTCGATACCGTCCCTCCCGGGCAGCATCAGGTCGAGCAGCACCAGGTCCGGCTTGGTCTCCCGGAAGGCGGCTAGCGCCTTGTCGCCGTCCGCGACGAACGACGGTTCGAAACCTTCTCCGCGCAGCACAATGCCGAGCATCTCTGCCAGTGCGGTGTCGTCATCGACGACAAGGACGCGTCCCTTCATGACCTCATCATCCCATTAGCCGATCGTGACGCCTTCCTTCGTGACGCGGAACACAGCTCCGCGATGCCGGCCGCCGTGACCGGAGAGGCCACTCCCTCCTCCGTCACCACTGCCGTCACCAGCGCCGACGGCGTCACATCGAACGCAGGATTGTAGGCGGGCGCACCCACCGGAGCCAGCACCGCCGATCCGGCCCCGCCCGCCCCCGGGCCACCACCCCGCTCCCAGGGCCCCTCGGTCACCTCGTGCGCGGCCCGCTGCTCCACCTCGATGTCGGCCCCGGAGGCCGTTTCCAGATCGATCGTGGTGACCGGAGCCACCACCACGAACGGCACCTCGTGGTATCCGGCCAGCACCGCCAGTGGATACGTCCCCACCTTGTTCGCCACCGAGCCGTCCGCCGCGATCCGGTCGGCGCCCACCAGGACCGCGTCGACCTCACCGGCCGCGAACAGCGACCCCGCCGCGTTGTCCGCCAGCACGCTGTAGGCCATCCCCTCCCTGGCCGCCTCGTACGCCGTCAACCGCGCCCCCTGCAGCAGCGGACGCGTCTCCCCCACCCACAGCCGCCGCAACTCACCGGCCCGGTGCACCGCCTTCACCACGGCCAGCGCCGTTCCGCGCCCGCCCGAGACCAGCGTCCCCGTGTTGCAGTGCGTCAGGATCCGCAGCCCGCCCCCGGGCACCAGCTCCTCCAGCAGCGCGCTCCCGTGCTCCGCCATCCGGTCACTCGCCTCGGCGTCCTCCCGGTGCAGCGCCCGCGCCTCCGCCAGCGCCAGCTCGGCAGCACGCCGCTCCCCCGCGCCCTCACGCACCGCCGCCCGGTGGACGGCCTCCACCCGACGCGCCCCGTACCCGAGGTTCACCGCCGTCGGCCGCGCGTGCGCCAGCTGGTCGGCCGCGTCCGCCACGTCGAACCCCCGCGCGGCCGCCAGCGCGACCCCGTACGCACCGGCGATCCCCAGCAGCGGCGCGCCCCGCACCGCAAGCGACTGGATGGCCTCCACCAGAGCCGGCACATCCGTGCACACCAGCTCCGTCTCCTCACGGGGCAACCGCGTCTGGTCGAGGAGCACCACGACGGGGCCCTCGGGCAACTCCTCGTAACGGATCACGGGCACACACTCTTCAGCCATCCGCCCAGTCTGCCCTCCACACGCAGACCGCTTGAAGAGCGTCGCCCGCTCCCGCCTGGCCTCGACCGGTCCCGCCCGTGGCACGATGGTCAGCCAACCAGGCACGGGACTACCCACACGAGGTGACCTCACGTGAACGACTCCCCGGGCTGGGCTTCGCCCGGATCTTCTTCGCCCGACCCCGCCCCCGACACAGCCGACCAGGACCAGGGGACCCCGGGCGACGACACGGAGCACACCACCTCCGAGGCCACCCCAGCCACCCCGGCCACGCCCCACCCCGCGAAGACCGACACCCCCGGGGGAGCCGACACCTCCACGGACGAGTCCGCCGGCCAGACCGCGGACAGCCGCCCGGCCGGACAGACGGGAGGTCCTGCGGACGAACGCGCGGCCACCTCTTCGAAGAAGAACGACGCGCCCACGGGGAAGAGCGGCACGTCCTCGAAGAAGGGCGCCGACGGACGCACCGACGAGCCCACCGACGGCCACGGCCCCACGCGCACCCACACCGACGAACGGCCTCCCAACTGGGCCCCAGAACAGCCGCCCGCCGCCCCTCAGGGCTGGGCCTGGGGCAGCCCGCAGAGCAGTCGCGGCCCCGGACGCGTCCCGGGCCAGCAACGAGGCCGCGGACCCGGCCGGCCCACGGGTCGCTCGCGGGGCACCACCCCGTCGTCCGGCACCGGCTCCGCCCCTGCCCAGGGCTGGAACACCGCGGGCTGGAACTCCGGCTGGACCCAGCCGCCCCAGGCACCCAAGCCCGGGGTCGTGCCCCTGCGCCCCCTCGGCGTCGGAGAGATCCTCGACGGCTCCGTCAGCACCATTCGCGCGCACTGGCGCACGGTCCTCGGCATCTCCCTGGCCGTCGCGGTCATCACCGAACTGGTCTCCGCCCTCGTCACGGGCTTCTGGCTCGGTGACACCAACGAACTCGACGCCCTTGCCAAGAAGGACAACCCCGGCCTGGGCGAGCTGAAGAACGCCCTCACCGACGCCCTCAGCAGCCTCACCGTCATCGGTATCGTCGGCATGCTCGGGAGCGTCATCGCCACCGGGATGCTCACCGTCGTCGTCAGCCGCGCGGTACTGGGCCGCCACGTCACCCTCGGCGACGCCTGGCGCGACTCCAGACCTCAACTACCGCGTCTGCTCGGGCTGCTGGTCCTCATCCCCCTCCTGGTGTCCGCGGCAGTGTTCGTCTGCATGCTCCCCGGAGTGCTCACCTCACTCGCCGGGGCGGGCAACCTGGCACTCCCCCTCCTTTTCCTCGGCCTCCTCGCCGGCATCGCCGCCGGAGCATGGATCTGGGTCCGCTTCTGCCTCGCACCGCCGGCACTGATGCTGGAGAAGCGGGGCGCCATCCATGCGCTGCGCCGCTCGGTCAAGCTGGTGAACGGGAACTGGTGGCGCGTCCTCGGTATCCAGCTCCTCGCCCTGGTCCTGATCGCTGCCGTCTCCTTCGTCGTCTCCATGCCGACCGCAGTCGTCTCCGCACTCCTCAGCGGCGGGGCCACTCTCACCGACTCAGCGACCTCGACGGGCTGGACAGCCCTCCTCATCAACGGCATCGGCTCCGTCGTGGCCTCCGCCCTCTCCCTCCCGCTCACCGCCGGGATCACCGCTCTCCTCTACCTCGACCAGCGGATCCGCCGCGAGGCCCTCGACCTCGAACTGGCCCGCGCCGCGGGCGTCCCTGGCTACGACCGCCCCGAGCCCGAGCGGCCCACCACGGACCGCTGACACCAGGCCGGGGGCCTGGCCACCCCGCACGTCACTCCACGCCGCCGTACTCAACGAGACGTCTGCCCTGGCCAGTTGGGGCGACAAGCTGGTCACCACCCCCGGCTCCTGGACCCGCCCGACAACCGCCCTTCTCCCTATACCCCACCACGCCCCGGCCTGACCAACAGGCCGGGGTTATGTCACTCCGGACGCCATCCAGGCTTCCGCCCTGTCCACACCCCGGCACCGGATCCGACTGTGGCCCAAGGCCGACCAGGGGACGTCACCGCGGCCGGCTCACCAACACATCCCTCTCCCCAAACCGGCCCCCGCTGACGGAGCGGTCCCTTACCTCCCCTCCTGCTGACCAGCATCGCTGACCTTGCCCTGGCGGGGCTAGGGAAGAGGCTCCTATTCACTCAAAGCGGTGACACTTCAGTTCGACCATACGAACATGTGTCCGCTCTGCGCCTGCGGCATCTTGAAGTCCAGGAGATGCAAACCAGGAAATGCATTGGGAGAAGTAGA
>NZ_VJOK01000001.1:2864291-2902819 GCF_013302895.1 Streptomyces albus subsp. chlorinus
GCCCTTTCGATGTCTCCGACTCTATCAGATGATTTCTGACCGGAGTTCGGAGTGCTTCTCCCACAAGAATTCCGTCTCCGGATTTCCTGGTTCGAGGCGAAGAAGAAACTAACTGCTGCTGCCGAATCTGTCCAACTCGGGAGCGGCCGTTTGCTTCCCCTGCCCATGGTCGGCCGCTTCTGCGGCTTTCCGGGGGCGGAGAGGACAGTAGCAGGTTCCCGGCGGCCTGCGCACATCACGCGACATCGCGGCGCGAGCGGCGCCTTCGCCTGCCGCCTTCCCCCGCCATGTTCGCCTGCCGTGTTCGGTTACCACGATGTCGCCGGTTCCGTCCCCCTGCTCGTCGTTCTCTTGCTCGCGGTTCTCTTGTTCGCGGTTCGTCGGCCCTCGACGCGGAGGGTGATAGCCGTTCGGTGTGTGTCGGCGGACCTTCCGCTGACAGGCCAGCGGACAAGGCAGCGGCCCTGCCTTGCTCCCCGGTCTCAGTCGAACGTCGACGGGGGTGTTTCGAGGTCCTCCAGCTCGATGCCCGGGGCCGCGAGGACGACGTCGCCGGTGAGGTGGACGGTGTGCTGTTCCCCCGTCTCCAGATCGTTGACCTGGTAGTTCTCCACGACGAGCGGGCCGTTGTCAGTGGCGTGTGGTTCGGTGTTCCGCAGTGCCCAGGACTGGTCGAGGGTGCGAGGAGCGAGCACGGGGGGTGTGAACGCGACGAGGCGGACGCGGGTGGGCCGGTCACCGGAGGCCGGCCGCAGCAGCCGCGAGGTCGCGACGAGGAACGCGGGGGACGCCCCGGTGAAGGAGTGGGCGGCGGCGTTGCCTTCCTGGGCGCGTCCGCCGGTGGGGTCGGAGCGTACCCAGGTGACGCCGTCCAGCGCCGCGCCGCGGACGCGCCAGCCGCCGGCGTGGAGTTCCAGCCGGAGCGGGCGGCCGAGTTGGTCGAGGGTGAGGTCGACGGACCCCGCGTGCTCACCCGAGGGGGTGGTGAGTTGGGAGACATAGCGCCAGCCGGAGGGACCGGTCGCGCAGTGGAAGTGTTCTTCACCGAGGAAGGTGTGGTCGTGCGGATCGTGCAGCGAATAGCGGCCGCGGGGCATGGGCGGTGTCCGGGGTCGGTGCGGTGACGGGTCACGGGGCCGCTCGGTAAGGGAGCGTCCGCTCGATGAGAGGGAGCGTACTTCTCCGCCCGGTCGGGGGTGCCGTGAGGCGGCCTGAAGGGATGTGGCCTCGTGGCTTGTGGTTCGCGGCCTGTGGGCCCGTGGCTTCGCGTCCCGAATGCCGGGAGAGCGCCCTGGCCGGTGGGACGGTGCTCGGCCGCCCGGATTCTGCCCTGGGTGGTTTCAAGAGGCCGTGGGGACCGCCTACGAGTGCCGTGACGCCGTTGTCGCGCGTTGTCCGCGGCGATGGGCGATAGCGGCCCGGCTAGGTGCGAAGGCCGGTGCGATGGCGCCAGGCCCCCGCTCGGGGGCGGGGGCCTGGTCCGGGAGCTGACGGTTGCCGCGTCCGCCCGTCCCGGCTCGGCAGGGGCGCTGCCGAGCCGGTCGGGGTCGGGCTCAGTGCGGACGGGTCAGCCGCGGTGCCTCAGTACCGGTAGTGGTCCGGCTTGTACGGGCCCTCGACCGGGACGCCGATGTAGGCCGCCTGCTCCGGGCGGAGCGTGGTCAGCTTGGCGCCGAGGGCTTCGAGGTGGAGGCGGGCGACCTTCTCGTCGAGGTGCTTGGGCAGGACGTAGACGTCGGTCGGGTAGGACTCGGGCTTGGTGAACAGTTCGATCTGGGCGATCGTCTGGTTCGCGAAGCTGTTGGACATCACGAACGAGGGGTGTCCGGTGGCGTTGCCCAGGTTCAGCAGGCGGCCCTCGGACAGGACGATGATGCTCTTGCCGTCCGGCCAGGTCCAGGTGTGCACCTGCGGCTTGACCTCGTCCTTGACGATGCCGTCGATGGCGGCGAGGCCGGCCATGTCGATCTCGTTGTCGAAGTGGCCGATGTTGCCGACGATGGCCTGGTGCTTCATCTTGGCCATGTCCGAGGCCATGATGATGTCCTTGTTGCCCGTGGTGGTGATGAAGATGTCGGCGGTCTCGACGACGTCGCCCAGGTGGACCACCTGGTAGCCGTCCATCGCCGCCTGGAGGGCGCAGATCGGGTCGATCTCGGTGATCAGGACCCGGGCGCCCTGGCCGCGCAGGGACTCGGCGCAGCCCTTGCCGACATCGCCGTAGCCGCAGACGACGGCGGTCTTGCCGCCGATGAGGACGTCGGTGGCGCGGTTGATGCCGTCGATCAGGGAGTGGCGGCAGCCGTACTTGTTGTCGAACTTCGACTTGGTGACGGCGTCGTTGACGTTGATCGCCGGGAAGAGCAGCGTGCCCGCCTGCTGCATCTCGTAGAGGCGGTGGACGCCGGTGGTGGTCTCCTCGGTGACGCCGCGGATCTCGGACGCGAGCTGCGTCCACTTCTGCGGGTTCTCGGAGAGGGTGCGGTTGAGGAGCTGGAGGATGACGCGGTGCTCGTCGTTCTCGGCGGTGTCCACCGAGGGGGCGGCGCCGGCCTTCTCGTACTCGACGCCCTTGTGGACGAGGAGGGTGGCGTCACCACCGTCGTCGAGGATCATGTTGGGGCCGCCGGTGGGGGTGTTCGGCCAGGTGAGAGCCTGCTCCGTGCACCACCAGTACTCCTCCAGGGTCTCGCCCTTCCAGGCGAAGACCGGGACGCCCTGGGGGTCGTCCGGCGTGCCGTTGGGGCCGACGGCGATGGCTGCCGCGGCGTGGTCCTGGGTGGAGAAGATATTGCAGGAGGCCCAGCGGACCTCGGCGCCCAGGGCGACGAGGGTCTCGATGAGCACGGCCGTCTGCACCGTCATGTGCAGGGAGCCGGTGATGCGTGCGCCGGCCAGGGGCTTGTCCGCGGCGTACTCCTTGCGGATCGCCATCAAGCCGGGCATCTCGTGCTCGGCCAGCGTGATCTCCTTGCGGCCGAACGTGGCGAGCGAGAGGTCCGCGACCTTGAAGTCCTGGCCCGTCGTGGAGGTCGTCATGTGCGAGCTGCTCCTCGATGTCGAGATAGTCGGGGTTTTCGGGATATGGGCGTGCTGGTCCGTGCTGCGGCGCGGGGCGGTGTGGTGCCGGTCGCGCGGAGGCGCGCATCGTCGCCGGGCACACTCGTCCCCTGCTCGCAGCTCAGTCCGTCGGAGGCCCTCTCTCCCTCGGTGGCCCGCCGTGCGGGCCTCCCGACCGCCATCAGCAGCGACGTCTGGCTCTACGAATTTACACCGCCTGTCCAGGGGACCGGATGGGCCCGGTCGGCAGCAAGGGCGCCTCGGGGGTGGTTTTCGGCCGCTTGCACTCTTGTCCGTCCGGCTGGTTCTGTGCACCCTGCGGCCTCCGCGCCGGCAACGGCGAACAGCGACCGCGTGCGCGAGAACGCACCCTCCACACCACTGGCCGAGCTAGGAGTTTCCACGTGACCAGTCCTGCCGAGCGCCGCGAGGGAGCGGCGCCCCCCACCGAGCCGGGGCTGAAACTGATAGCGGTGACGGCGTGCCCGACCGGGATCGCGCACACCTATATGGCTGCGGAAAAACTGACCCAGGCCGCCGAGGCCCGGGGTATCGCCATGAAGGTGGAGACACAAGGCTCCATCGGGGCTGAGAACGTCTTGACCGACAACGATGTCAACACCGCGGACGGTGTGATCGTCGCCGCCGACAAGGACGTGGACCTCAGCCGGTTCGGCGGCAAGCGCGTGCTGCTCGTCGGGGTGGCCGACGGCATCAGCGATCCGGACGGCCTCCTCGACCGCGTGCGCCGGGCGCCGGTCCACCGGGGCGGGGCATCCGCCGCGGCCGGTGACGCGGCCGGTGACAGGGCGGGCGGCGGCGGTACCGGAACGGACGGGCGTGGGACGGGCGGTGCCGGTGGCGCGGACGGCTCTGCCGGCGCCGGGGCCCCGTCCGGTCCCGCCGGGGCGCCCTCCGGTCCTGCCGGGGCCAGGAGCCGGGAGCGGAGCGCCGGTTACAAGGCGCTGATGAACGGGGTCTCGTACATGATCCCGTTCGTGGTCGTCGGCGGGCTGCTGATCGCCGTCTCGCTCGCCCTCGGCGGTCACCCGCAGGCCGACGGCGGGCTGGTGATCCCGGAGGGCAGCTTCTGGAAGCACGTGAACGACATCGGCACCATCGGGTTCACGCTGATGGTGCCGGTCCTCTCCGGTTACATCGCCTACGCCATCGGCGACCGGCCCGCGCTGGTGCCCGGCATGATCGGCGGCTGGATCGCCAACACGGGTGAGCTGTACGACTCCAAGTCGGGCGCCGGCTTCATCGGCGCCATCGTGACCGGGTTCCTGGCGGGCTATCTGGTGCGCTGGATCAAGCTGGTCCCGGTGTCGCGGTTCGTACGGCCGATCATGCCGATCATCGTCATCCCGATCGTGGCGACCTCGGTGCTCGGCCTGTTCTTCGTCTACGTCATCGGGAGGCCGATCTCGTGGGCCTTCGAGAACCTCACCGACTTCCTGGGCGGCATGACCGGGACGAGTGCCGCGCTGCTGGGCATCGTGCTGGGCCTGATGATCGCGTTCGACATGGGCGGGCCGGTCAACAAGACGGCGTTCCTGTTCGGCACCGGGCTCGTCTCCAAGAGCCCCGAGGTCATGGGGATGTGCGCGGCGGCCATTCCGGTGCCGCCGCTGGGACAGGGCCTGGCGACGCTGCTGCGCCGCAGGTTCTACTCCGGCCAGGAGCGCGAGACCGGTCTCGCCGCGCTGTTCATGGGCTTCTTCGGCATCACGGAAGGCGCCATCCCGTTCGCCGCCGCGCGGCCCGCGCGGGTGATCCCCGCGAACATGCTCGGCGGCGCCGTGGCGGGTGCCCTCGCGGGGCTGGCTTCCGTCGGTGACAACGTGCCCCACGGCGGTCCGATCGTGGCCGTTCTGGGCGCGGTCGACGGTGTCGCGCTGTTCTTCGTCGCGATCGTGGCCGGTACGGCTGTCACGGCACTGACGACAGCGGGTCTGGTGACGCTCGCAGAGCGCCGGGCGGAACGTGCCGAGAGTGGCTCCCCGGGGGCGTCCCCGTCGCGGCCTTCCGTGTCGGACAGCGCCACCCGTTCCGACAGCACAGAGGGCACGGAGAGCGCTGACAGCACCGAGAGCGCTGACAGTACGCAGAGCGCTCAGGGCACAGGGACGGCGCACGGCACCGGCAGCGCCACCGGCTCGGACAGCAACAACAGCTCGCACAGTGGCGAAGACTCGGTCAGCAGCGGCAGCTCGGGCAGTGGTGGGTCCGGAGGGTCCGACGTTCGCGTGTCGGGTGAGGACGGCCCTGAGGTCCTCTCCGGGTACCTCACCGCGGACACCGTCTCCGCGCGGTTGGACGCCGGTGACAAGGAGGCCGGCATTCGTGAGATGGCCGCGCTGCTGGGGCGCAGCGGCAAGGTCGTCGACGCGGAGGAGCTGGTGCGGTCCGCGCTCGCCAGGGAGGAGCAGGGCACCACGGGGCTCGGGGAGCAGATCGCCGTTCCGCATGCGAAGACGGACGCGGTGACCGCGCCGGTCGTCGCTTTCGCGCGGTCGGCCGACGGTGTGGAGTGGGGCGCGCTGGACGGGGACGAAGGCGCGGCTGGTCTTCATGATCGCCGTACCCGAGGCGGCCGCCGGTGACGAGCACCTGCGCATCCTGGCACTGCTGTCGCGCACGCTGATGGATCCGGCCTTCCGCGAACGGCTGCTGGAGGCTCCCGACAAGGCGGCGATCCTGCACGCCCTCGCCGAGATCGGGTGACCCGGCGGACGGCGCGGTGGAAACGGACGGAGGCCCGCTCCGTGCGGCCGGAGCGGGCCTCCGCCTCGTAAGCGGTGCCGTCGTGCGGCGCCCATGCCGGGTCACCGTGCGGCCGGGCGTGTCAGCCCACGGGGCCCGGGGCGTCCGTCGGGGACGGGGCGGAACCCGGTTCCGGGTCGGCTCCGGAGGCGCGGTAGATGTCGGGCTCCAGGTAGATGACGCGGGCGATCGGCACGGCCTCGCGGATGCGCTGTTCGGCGGCGTCGATGGCGCGGGCGATCCGGGCGGCCGTGTCGTCGTGCTGGACGGCGATCTTGGCGGCCACCAGCAGTTCTTCCGGCCCCAGGTGCAGGGTGCGCATGTGGATGACGCGGGTGACGGTCTCCCCGTCGACGAGTGCCGCGCGGATCTTGTCGCGCTCGGCCGGGTCCGCGGACTCGCCCAGCAGCAGGGACTTGGTCTCGACCGCGAGCACCAGTGCGATGGCGACCAGCAGGGCGCCGATGCACATGGTGCCCACACCGTCCCAGACGCCGTCGCCGGTCAGCAGGGCGAGGCCGACGCCGCCGAGGGCCAGGACGAGGCCGATGAGGGCGCCGAGGTCCTCCAGCAGGACGACGGGCAGCTCGGGGGCTTTCGCGCGGCGGACGAACTGGGCCCAGCCCTGCGTGCCGCGGATCTCGTTGGACTCCTTGATGGCGGTACGGAAGGAGAACGACTCGGCGAGGATGGCGAAGACGAGCACGCCCACGGGCCAGTACCAGTGTTCGACCTCGTGCGGGTGTGCGATCTTCTCGTAGCCCTCGTAGAGAGCGAAGACACCGCCGACCGTGAAGAGCACGATGGAGACCAGGAAGCCGTAGATGTAGCGCTCCCGGCCGTAGCCGAAGGGGTGCTCCTCGCTGGCCTCCTTCTTCGCCTTCTTGCCGCCGAGCAGCAGGAGCGCCTGGTTGCCCGAGTCGGCGACCGAGTGGACGCCTTCCGCCAGCATCGAGGCGGAGCCGCTGAAGGCCGCCGCCACGAATTTCGCGGCGGCGATGGCCAGGTTGGCGCCCAGCGCGGCGACGATCGCCTTCGTTCCGCCTGATGCACTCACGTCTTCCGGATCCCTTTCTGCTGCGGGGCGGCCGCCCGGTCAGACGGCCACGGTGGCGCGGAAGAGCGTACCGTCACCCGACAGGCGCACCGTCTCGCCCGCGGGGATGTAGGCGGAGCGGCCCGGGGAGAGGGTGAGTTCCCGGGCGCCGCCGCTCCCCTCCCCGCGCAGGACGGCGCTTCCCGCCGTGCACAGCAGCAGTTGTGCGGCGGGGGCGCGGACGGTGTGCGCTTCCGCACCCGGTACGAGGGTGCGGCGGGAGAGCCGGAACTCGCCGACGGGGGTCTCGTAGGTCTCTTCGCCCGTGCGCTCGTCCGCCTCGGGGCGCAGCACACCCGGGTCCGAGGGTTCGAAACGGACGACGCGCAGCAGCTCGGGCACGTCCACGTGCTTGGGCGTCAGGCCGCAGCGCAGCACGTTGTCGGAGTTGGCCATGATCTCGACACCGAGGCCGCTGAGGTAGGCGTGCGGGACGCCGGCTGCGAGGAACAGGCCCTCGCCGGGGCGCAGGACGACGTGGTTGAGGAGCATGGCGGCGAGTACGCCGGGGTCGCCGGGGTAGTGCCGGGCGAGGTCCGCGTACACGGCGTACTCGGGGCGCCCTGCCGCCGCCTCGGCGGCTGCGGCGACTGTGCCGGCCATCTCGTCCCTGTCGGCCGTCAGCAGGGCCGTGAGGACCTCGCGCAGCGCGTCGCCCTCCGGGTGGGCCCGCAGGATGTCGGCGTACGGCTTCAGGCCGTCCACGCCGAGGCCCTCCAGGAGTGTCGCGGCCTCCTGGGGGTGCCGGAAGCCGCACAGTCCCTCGAACGGAGTGAGGGCGCAGATCAGTTCGGGCTTGTGGCTGGTGTCCTTGTAGTTGCGGTGCGGCGCGTCCAGCGGGACGCCCCGCTTCTCCTCGTCGGCGTAACCGGCCGCCGCCTGGGCGTTGTCGGGGTGCACCTGGAGGGAGAGGGGGGCCGCGGCGGCGAGCAGCTTCAGCAGGAACGGCAGCCGGGGCCCGTACGCGCGGACGCTCTCCTCACCGAGTTCGCCCTCCGGGTCGGCCGCGATCACCTCGGACAGCGGCTGCGGGCCCGCTCCCCTGTCGATACGCGAGGGGGCGCCAGGGTGGGCACCCATCCACAGCTCGGCCTGCGGTTGGCCGGTGGGGTCCTCGCCGAGCAGTTCGGGAAGGGCGGTGGTGGAGCCCCAGGCGTACGGCCTGACGGTGTTCTCCAGACGGTCCATGAGAGGTTGCGTTCCTGTCGTGCTGGTGCGGCGGGCAGGGCGTGTCTGCCGGGGGGGTGCTGGTGTGCTCCTCGTCCCCCAGGACGGCGTGTTCCCGGAGAGGGCGTGTTCCCAGGGAGGGTGTGTTCCCGGGGACGGTGTGCTCACGCCCAAGGGGAGTCGGTGTCGGCGAGCGTGAGGTAAACGGCGGAGAAATCGGCCGTGGCGATCAGCTCCGCCGCGGCCTCCAGCGGGCCGCTTCCCTCGGCGGGCTCCAGCTCGCTCAGCGGTGCCCCGTGCGCGTAGGCCAGGTCGCGCGCCGCCACGGTCGCGGAATCGCCACCGGGCGGCCCCTCGCGCAGCAGGACGACGCGGGGCCGTGTCGTCTCGGGCTCCTCCACCCGGTCGCGGAAGAAGTCGTCCGTGTCGGTCCCGCCCGCGAACGGGCCGGCCAGCAGCGCCCCGTGCGCGCTCATGGCCTCGGGCAGTGCGACAGGGAGCGCCGGCCTGCCGGGGAGTGCGGTGAGCACGGCGGACCAGTGGCGTGCGGCGGCTCCCGCCACGGCGCCCTCGCTCCACAGCAGCGGGAGCGCGCCCGCCAGTTCGACGGCGAGGGTCTTGCCGGGGTTGCTGTACGGGGCGACGGCGGGGCCGCAGCGTTCGGCGACCGTGTCGAGCCTGTCGGCGAGCGCGGCCAGCTCCGACGGCCCGGACCGGGTCAGTCCGAGGCGGTCGGTGAGCAGCAGGACGGGGGTGAGCAGCGCCCAGAAGGTGCCAGGGGCGCCGACGGGCCGTCCCGCGAGCGTGGCGGGCCCGGAGCGGGTGTCCTGCCCGCCGTCACGGCGGCCGTCGCCGCGGTGGCCGTCGCCGCGGTCCGCCTCGTCCGCCCCCGCAGCGGGGCCCGCGCCGGGTGCGGTGCCGTCCTGCTCCGTGTCCGCCGGGTGCTCGGGGGCGTCCGGGGAGGGATAGACCTCGTACGGGCCGGGGGCCAGGGGCACGGCCAGTCCGCGGGTCTCGCCGAGCGTCTCGGCCAGCGGGCTGCCTTGGGGGGTGACGGCGACGACGGTGCAGCCCCGCCGGTACGCCTGGTCGACGAGGGCCGTCAGGCCGGGTTCCGTACCGTCCGGGGTGAGCAGCAGCAGGAGGTCCACCGGGCCCACCCAGCCGGGCAGCGGCCAGCGCAGTGCTCCGGTCGCCGCGTGGGCGCCGGACGGCTGCAGTCTGGTGACGGGGACGGCCCCGTTGGTGAGGGCGCCGAGCAGATCGGCGACGCACGCGGTGGCGGGGCCCGGCCCGGCGACGAGGAGCGCCCGGGGGCGGCCCTCAGGACGCAGCGCGTCCAGTCCCGCCTCGGTGGCGTGCCGCAGCCCCGTGCGGACGCGTGCCCCGGCCTGTGCCGCGCCTGTCAGCAGGCCGCGTGCGTCGGCGCGGGCGAGAGCCTCGGGGGCGTCGAGGAGCGTCTCGTCGAGCATCTTCCGTGGCCTCCGATCGGCTTCCGGTGCGTGGCGTCCCTCCGCGCGCGGGCGCGGGTGCTCAGGAGGGGCGGCGGGCCTCGTCCACCAGGAGGACCGGGATGCCGTCGCGCACCGGATACACCAGACCGCACTCGGCGCCCCCGGTGCAGTGCAGCTCGTCGCCTTCCTCGCGCAGCGGCGCGTGGCAGGCCGGACAGGCGAGGATCTCCAGGAGTCCGGCTTCGAGCGGCATGTGTTCCTCCAGATGCGGGGCGCGGCGGCTGTTGCTGACTGTGCGGTCAGGGTACCGCCGGGCGCTCCGGACGGTGCCGGGGGCGCCTGTCGTGCCCGTGCGGCCCGTGCGGGGCCCGGCGGTGTGCGCGCCCGTCAGGCCGGGGAGCTGGTCTCCCCCTCGGCCCGCACGATGGCCAGCACCTCGTCGCGGACGCGCTCGACGGTCTCCTTGTCGCACGCCTCGACGTTCAGCCGCAGCAGGGGCTCGGTGTTGGAGGGGCGGAGGTTGAACCACCAGTTGACGCCCGTGACGGTGAGGCCGTCCAGGTCGTCCATCGTCACGCCCTCCCGGCCGGCGAAGGCGGCCTTGACGGCGTTGGTGCGGTTGAACTGGTCCTCGACGGTGCTGTTGATCTCGCCCGAGGAGGGATACCGGTCGTAGTGCGCGACCAGCTGCGAGAGCGTGCCGTCCTGGCCGCCGAGTGCCGCCAGGACGTGCAGGGCGGCCAGCATGCCCGTGTCGGCGTTCCAGAAGTCGCGGAAGTAGTAGTGCGCGGAGTGCTCTCCGCCGAAGATCGCCCCTGTCCTGGCCATCTCCTGCTTGATGAAGGAGTGGCCGACGCGGGTGCGTACGGGGGCGCCGCCGCTCTCCTTGATGACCTCGGGGACGGCGCGGGAGGTGATGAGGTTGTGGATCACGGTGGAGCCGGGCGCCTTGGCCAGCTCGCGGGCGGCGACCAGCGCGGTGATGGCGGACGGCGGGACCGGCTCGCCCCGCTCGTCCACGACGAAGCAGCGGTCGGCGTCCCCGTCGAAGGCCAGTCCGATGTCGGCGCCGGCCCGGAGTACCTCGTGCCGCAGGTCGACGATGTTCTTCGGGTCGAGCGGGTTGGCCTCGTGGTTGGGGAACGTGCCGTCCAGCTCGAAGTACATCGGGACCAGGTCGATCGGCAGCCCGGCCAGCACGGTGGGCACCGTGTGGCCTCCCATGCCGTTGCCCGCGTCCACCACGGCCTTGAGGCGGCGGATGCCGGTCAGGTCCACCAGGGAGCGCAGGTGCGCGGCGTAGTCCTCCAGCATGTCCCGCTCGGTGACGGTGCCTTGGGGCTTGTCACCGGACGGTGCGCCGCCCGCGTCCAGCCACCGCTCGACCAGGGCGCGGATGTCGGCGAGTCCCGTCTCCTGGCCCACGGGCGAGGCACCGGCGCGGCACATCTTGATGCCGTTGTACCGGGCCGGGTTGTGGCTGGCGGTGAACATGGCGCCGGGGAGGTCCAGTTTGCCGCTGGCGAAGTAGAGCTGGTCGGTCGAGCACAGCCCGATCCCGGTGACGTCGGCGCCCTGGCCGGCCGCGCCCTGGGAGAACGCCCGCGCGAGGCCGGGCGAGGAGGGCCGCATGTCGTGCCCGACCACGATCGCGGAGGCCCCGGTGACGCGGACGAAGGCGGCGCCGAACAGCTCGGCGGTCGTCTCGTCCCACTGATCCGGCACCACACCACGTACGTCGTACGCCTTCACGAGCTGAGACAGATCAGCCACGGCCAGCCTCTCCTGGGTCGTCGGTCGGTCGGCAACGGGTCACAAATCTACCCGCGAGGGTGACAGGCGCCGTGCGGCAGCGCAGTGACCTACGGCTCCGGGGAGCGCAAGACCCTCAGATGGCCGCGCCGGGCGACCTCCATCGGATCGGTGTCGCGTCCGCGCCCGCCGCCGGAGCCGTCCGGCGGGGAGGGGTTCCGCGGCTCGGTACGGGGCGTACGGGCGGCCTCGCGAACGGCGTTGGCGAGTGCTTCGAGGTCGTCGCCGCTGGGCCGGGAGGCGGCCGTGTCCACGGCGAGTCTGACGACCTCCCAGCCGCGGGGCGCGGTGAGCCGCTCGGAGTGCTCGGCGCACAGGTCGTAGCAGTGCGGCTCGGCGTAGGTGGCGAGCGGCCCCAGGACGGCGGTTGAGTCCGCGTAGACGTACGTCAGCGTCGCGACGGCGGGACGACCGCAAGCGGTGCGCGAACAGCGACGTACAGGGCTCACGACGTTGGACCGTACCGCACTCTTGAGCGGGCCGCGACGACTCTCCCCGACGTCACCCTGCCGTGTCGTCCCCCTTCGCCGGAAACGCCTGATCTGCTGAAAGACGCACACGGCCGATCGGCGGGCGCACCCGGACGGCCGCCGACCGGTCAGGATCGGTCCCGCCACCGGTCGCAATTCACCCGATCCCGGTCGTTTCCGTTGCGCCGCCCGCCGTAAATGGCAGGGCGAAGCGACAGAAAGGGCAAAGGCGCATCATGCGCGGATATGCGGGGGCGGGGCGGCGGAACCCGTGGTGCCGGGAGCGCCCCCGCGGGACCCGCGGCGGGCTACGCTCGGGGGTGATGGACAGCCCTGTACCGCCGCGCCGGCCCGCTGCCCGGCCGCACAGCCGAGACCGCCACGGCCGCGGCATGCGCGGCCCCATCGCGCCGCCCCAGGTCCCGCTCGCCCTCAGCCGCGCGGAGGCGTTCGACGACCTGGTACGGGACTCCGTCACCCGGCTGGAGCGGCACTGGCCGCAACTGGCCGCCGTCGAGTTCGCCGTCCAGGAAGTGCCCCGGTCCGACAACGGCGAGGTGCGGGAGGGCGACGAGGCCGTACCCCTCGGCCGGATCGCCGAGGGCGGGGGCGACCGTCCCGACCGGGTGATCGTCTTCCGGCGCCCCGTGGAGATCCGCAGCCGCACCAGGGACGAGCGCGCCCTCCTGGTGCACGAGGTCGTGGTGGAACAGGTGGCCGAACTCCTGGGGCTGGCCCCGGAGTCGGTGGACCCCCGGTACGGCCAGGACTAGCGCCCCGGAGGGCAGGACCGGCACTCCCCGCCCCGGTTGCATCCCGTCCCGGCCGTTGCTTCCCGTCCCGGCCGTCCGCCTCTTCGGCCGCCCCGCCTGTCCGTCACCTGCCCATCACCTGTCCGTCCGTCCCACCGCCCCGGCCGCCGCCGTCCCGTCAGTCGTCGTTGAGCACCGACAGGTCCTGCGCCGACGTGGGGACAGCCACCGTGCTGCCGTCGTCCGGGAGCGTCTGGATGGTGAAGGCGGGAACGCCCGAGAGGGGACGCTCCAGCATCCGCGAGGCGTACACCGGGCCGCCCGAGAGCCGTTCCACCGTGACCGCGTAGGTGCCCTTCCCGCCGGTGGGGCGCGGCGGGGCGAACGCGGTGGTGGTGTGCCCCTTCACGGCGACGGTGGTGCTCTTGGGGCTGCCTCCGCCGCTGCCCGCCGACGCGGTCACCCGCACCCGCGCCCCCGAACCGGGGGCGGTCAGCGCGAGCGTGGAGCCGCCCGCGCGGTTGTCGGCGGCGGTCGCCCGCTTGTCCACGGGGGCCGTCGAGGTGACGAAGGCGCTCTCCTGCTTGTCGCCCTTGCCGCGGGTGACCCGGGCCGCCGCCACGACGTCCGGCGCGTCGGCACCGCCCTCCGCCGGGGACAGCACCAGCGAACCCGCCTCGCCCTGGGTGAGGTTCTTCAGGTCGACGGTGGTCACCATGCCCGCCTTCACGTGCAGGGTCTCGTGACCGGCGGGGCTGATCAGTCCGGAACGGCCGGCCAGCCGCACCTCGAGGTCGGCGTCGTCACCGCCCGGCGCGAAGACGGCCAGCCGTACCGAGGTCGCGTCCTCGGGGATGCCCGGCAGGACGGCGCGGGGGCCCGGCGGGGCGGCGGGCGGCAGCCAGTCGCCGCCCGACTCGGTGTCCGACGTCTGCACTTGGGCGCCCACCCGGCCGGACCGCGCGGTCACGTGCAGGGTCACATTGGTGGCCGGCTCGGGCGTGAGGGTGGACAGCAGGACGGGGACGGTCGAGTGCGGCGGAACGGTGATGTCCTCGCCGCCTCCCTCGCCGCCCTTGATCTTGCCCTCCTTGCCGTACAGCTCCAGATCGACGACCGCCGCGCCGCTGTCCGGGTTGGTGAGGTGGACGTAGTCCTGCCGCCCCTGGGCGGTACTGGCACCGGGGAACCAGAACGAGGTGTCCGGCGCGGAACAGGCCGTCCCGTGCAGGCCGCGCCCCGCTCCCGCGCCCACAGTGGTGGTCTGCTGCACCGTCCAGCCGGGCGCGAAGACGCCGTCCGCCGTGCCCGTCAGCGCGGGCGCCTTCGGGTCGCTGGTGTCGTCGACGACGGGGGTGCCCGGGCTGCTGAGAGGGAGGTAGGGTTTGCCGGCTCCCTGGCCGCCGTCCCCTCCGCGCTCCCGGCCGGTACCGCCCTCGCCGTCCTCGGCGCCCTTGTTCCCGTTGCCGTGCTGGGCGCCCTGGTCGCCGCCCTTCTCGCCCTTCTCGCCCTTCTCGCCCTTCTCCCCCTTGTCGCTCTTCCCTGACTCCTGCGACTGGTCGGTCTCGGCGAGTTCGGCCGGGTGGAGGGCGGCGCTGCCCTTCTTGCCGGGGCCGCCCTTGGGGCTGAACGCCGTGTAGGCGGTCTCCGCGACATCGGACGAGCTGGGCTGCGGGCACACCAGTGAGGTGCGCTCGACGGGCTTGAGCGCGGCGGCCTTGGCGCTGTCCGAGCCGCCCGCCCCCTCGTCCGGTGCCCAGAGCACCGCCAGACCGGTCACCGCGGCCAGCGCGACCACGGTGCCGCCGAAGCTGAGGACTGTGCGGTTCACTGCTGCTCGCTCCCGTTGCCGTGCCTGCTGTCGTAACCGCCCTGCGACCCCGTCTCCTCGTAACCGTGCTGGTAGCCGTGGGGATCGGGGCCCTGCTGGGGCGGGTAGGGCTGCGTGGTCCAGTCCCCGTAGGAGTACTGCTGCTGCCCGTACGGCTGTTGTCCGTACTGCTGCCGCTCGTAGGAGGGCTCGTACTGCTCGTGGGGCGGGGCCTGGCCGTACGGGGGCGCGCCGTAGGTGTCGTAGGAGGGCTGCTCGTACGGGGAGGCGGCCGGCGGGGGCGAGGACGGCGCCTGGCCGTAACCGGGCTGCCCGCCCTCGTACCCCGGCTGCCCGCCGTCGTAGTGCGGCTGTTGCGGATAGGCGGGCTCCTGCCCCTCGTACGGCACCTGTTGCGGCGCGTAGGACTGCTCGTACGGCTGCTCGTAGGGCTGCTGTCCGCCGTAGGGAGCGTAGCCGGGCTGTTCGGGGGCCTGCGGGGGCGGGCCGGGTGCGGGGGCGTCCTGTGCGGTCCCGGGTCCCGCTCCGGCCGCCTCGGCCGCCGCCCGCAGCCGGCGGGCCCTGCGGCCGTCGCCGGTCGCCGGGGCGGGGACGGGCGGGGCGTCCGGGAGGTCGTCGTCCACGTCCCGCCTGCGGCCCGGCAGGGCGAGGACCAGGACGACGAGCAGCAGGAAGCCCTGCGCCCAGGCCCACGCCGTGCGGGTGAGCGGGGTCTGGTGGGTCAGCTCCAGCTTGCCGCCCTCGGTGGGCAGTTCGAAGCCCTGGGCCCAGCCGTCCACCGTGACGCTCTTGAGGGGGCTGCCGTCGAGAGTGGCCTGCCAGCCGCTGTCCGCCTTGTCGGCCAGCCGCAGCACCCGCCCGGAGGGACCGGCGGGCAGTGTCGCGTGGGACTCCACGGGACCGGCGGCGACGGCGACGGGGGCGGTCACCGCCCCGGACGCGCCGGTGTCCTGGGTACCCGGGACGATCGAGACGCGGGAGACCTGCCGGTCGACGCGCCACAGTGCGCTGCCGTCCTCCTGGCTGAGCCGGGTGAGGCCCGGCGTCGCGTCCAGGGTGCGGCTCACCTCGCGTGCCGAGCCGTCCCGCAGCAGGACGTACCGCACGGCGTACCCGCCCAGCTGGCTGGTCTGGTCGGCGCCGGACCCGGCGACGAGGTGGGCGACGACCCTGTCCAGGCGGGCGTCGTCACCGTCCACGGCGGCCAGGTCGGCGTCGCCCAGGCGGGCGCCGGAGCCGCGCACGAGCGTGTAGGCGACCTCGGCGGTCTCCCGCGGCCGGTCGAGGACCAGGGTGCGGGCCTGGTCGCTGGTGGAGCTCTCCTCCGCGACGAACGCGGGCACCTGCACCGGGTCGCGCCGCGAGAGGGGCCCGTCGGCGCCGCCCACCATCCAGCCGACGGCAGCGCACAGCGGCGCGGCGACGGCGGCGACGGCGACGAGAGCGGCCACCGGCTGCCGCCAGCCGAAGCTCTGCGCGGCCACCCGTTCCTTGGCGCCCTCGGCACCGACCGCGGCCGCGCACAGCACCGCCAGCCCGTACACGAGGGTGGCGGGTCCCGCCCAGGCCGAGCCGTTGGACACGGCGGCGAGGGCGAGCCCGGCCAGGGCCGCGACCCACGCGGCCCGCACGGCGGTCTGCCGCTCGGCGCGCAGCAGCGCGGCGAGTCCGGCGAGCACCAGGCCGGCCAGGAAGAGTCCGTCGGTGGTGCCGGGACCGCCCGGCGAGAGGGTCAGCAGGTCGGTCGCGGAGGCGGCGCCCGTGCCGTACTCCAGGCCGACCTCTTCGAGGAACCGTCCCGGGTCGGCCAGCAGCGACAGCGACCAGGGGGCGAGCAGCACCAGCGGTGTCACCAGGGCGGCGCCCAGCCGTGCGGCCCGCGCGCCGAGCGGACCGCCCTCCCGCAGCGGCACGGTGAGCGCCACGACGGCCAGCACGAGGGCGAGCGGCCACACCACCGGGGTGAAGGCGCTCGTGAGCGTCAGCAGCAGCGCGTACGCCCAGGCGGCGCGCCAGCCGCCCTTGCCGTGCAGTCCGCACGCCGAGACGGCGGCACGCGCCAGCAGGGGCAGCAGGACGGCAAGCACGGCGGTGCCGATGCGGCCCTGTGCGAGCGCGCCGGTGGCAGCGGGCAGGAAGGCGTACGCGACGCTCCCCCAGGCGCGTACCAGGCGGGAGCCGACCAGCGGCCGGGAGGCGAAGTAGGCGCTGATCCCGGCGAGCGGGACGGAGCACACCAGCAGCAGCGTCAGCGCGAGACCCGTACTGCCGAACAGGAGGGTGGCGAAGGCCGCCAGGAGCGCCAGGTAGGGCGGTGCGGACTGGGTGCCGCCCGTGCCGACGGTGTGCCAGCCGTCCAGATAGCGCGCCCACAGGTCGCGGACGTGGTCCGGTACGGGCAGCAGCGCCCCGCCCGCCAGCGCGCCGCCGCCCAGCAGCGCCCGGCAGGCGACCAGCGAGACGACGAGCAGGACGGCGAAGAGGACCGGCCCCGGCTTCCGGCTGAGCCGCTTGAGCCGCGCGAACTGCTCGACCTCCAGGAAGTCGGCGTCCTCGTCGGCGGGACCGGACTCGGCGGCGCCGTGCCGCCCCCCGGCGGACAGTTCGGGTTCGGAGCGCCCGGTGACGTTGCTGGTGACCTGCTCCAGGGTGGCGCGCAGCGTGGCGCCCGGGGGCGGGAAGAGAGGGCGCAGTTCCTTGTGCGGTACGACGGGCCGGCCGCGCCTGCGCCGCGCGGCCCTCAGCCGTCCGGCGCGCAGCAGTGTGGCCGACAGTCCGGTGATCTCGTCCAGCGCCTGTCCCGGCACCTTGCCGACGAGGTACCCGAGAGTGCGCACCAGGGTGCCCACGACGAGCCGCAGCAGCACCCAGGGGAGCAGCGCGGAGGGCATGTTGGCGAGCAGCGTGTAGACGGCGCCCGCCTTGTCCACCCGGTGCGGACCGGCGCCGCGGCCGGCCCGGCCCACGCAGTCGACCGGACGGCGCTCCCGCGAGGCCGCCTCGGCGTGCCGCATCACGGCGTCGGGCGCGACCAGCACCCGGTGCCCGGCGGCCTGGGCGCGCCAGCACAGGTCCACGTCGTCCCGCATCAGGGGCAGCGCGCGGTCGAAGCCGCCGAGCTGGTCGAAGACGTCGCGCCGGATGAGCATGCCCGCGGTGGAGACGGCCAGCACGGGCCGCACCTGGTCGTGCTGGCCCTGGTCCTGCTCGCGCCGTTCGATGCCCGTCCAGCGCCGGCCGCTGTGCGCCACGGAGACGCCCGCCTCCAGCAGCTGCCTGCCGTCGTACCAGCCGCGCAGTTTGGGGCCTGTGACGGCGACGGACGGGTCGGCGTCCACGACGCGCAGGAGTTCGGTGAGGGTCTCCGGCTCGGGTGCGGAGTCGTCGTGCAGGAGCCACAGCCACTCGACGGGCTCGCCGTAGGGCAGCTCCGGCATGTCGTAGGCGTCGTCGCGCCAGGTGCGGTTGACCGGGTCCCAGCCGCTGGGCCGCTTCAGGTACGGCAGGTCGTCCGGGGTGAGGCGGCGCGCTGTGCGTGCCGCCTCCTCGACGGCGGCGCCGAAACCGGTGCGGCGTGCCAGGTGCAGCACGCGCTCGGCGCCGAGGGCCTCGGTCAGCAACTGGGCGGAGCTGTCCGCGCTGCCGGTGTCGGCCGCGATGATGTTCTGCACCGGGCGGCTCTGCTCCAGCAGCCCGTCCAGCACCTCGGGGAGCCAGCGCGCGCCGTCGTGCGCGACGACGACGGCGGTGACGACGTGCCGGGGGAACTCGGGCGGCTCCACGGTGGCCAACCCTGCTGCGGCCGCCTCGTAATGGGCCGCCATATGGCTGTGCACGGACATCGAGGTAGGGGCCCTCCCCGGGGTGCCGGGGCCTCGCGGCGGTGCCGCGCTGTGGCTGCAAGCCCCCGGAAGACGCGTATCGGAGCGGTGAGCGCACCCCCAGAGCAAGGGCGGTGCGTCGTGGACGGCCCCACACTAACGGCTCGCACTGACGGGCCCTGCGCCTTGGTGCAACTGTCCCGGGCGGGCTCCTGGTTGCCCGGGCGAGCGGTGCGGAAACGGCACGGCTCATCGGAGGGGGGCTGTCGTCCGCCGGAGGGCGCCTACCGGGTGCCGGAGGGCTTGCGCCGGGCCGGAGCCGGCCGGTTCGCGGGCGGGCCGGCCGGAAGGCCGGCCGGCGGGACGGCTGGTCGGACAGCCGGCCGGTCGGACGAAAGGCGGATCGGATGACGGGTCAGAGGGCGACTCGGTGCGCGGCTCAGACCGCGGCTTTCTTCAGGCGGCGCCGTTCCCGCTCGGAGAGGCCGCCCCAAATACCGAAACGCTCGTCATTGGCGAGGGCGTATTCGAGGCATTCCGAGCGCACTTCACACGCAAGGCAGACTTTTTTGGCCTCGCGGGTAGAGCCGCCCTTCTCGGGGAAGAAGGACTCCGGGTCGGTCTGCGCGCACAAGGCCCGCTCCTGCCACCCCAGCTCCTCGTCCGCCTCTTCGACCAGCAGTTGTTGGAACAGCTCGGTCATGTGCGCCCCTCGATCCGTCTCTTCGACCCCGTGATGCTGTCGTTATCGAACCCTCTTGAACGACACGAGTGAAATTACAAGTGTGCCGATCCGGGGCAGTCAAGCCGAGATCTGCTATTGAGCCCGTTATTCACCCGGCGGAACCAAGCCCTCGCCGTTAGTGTTCAAATCGGCACGAACTATGACACTCATATCGCGGAGCCGACCGATTTGCCCGGCTCCTCTTTCCAGAACGCGATGACCTGCGGTCACGTTCCGCACCGCCCCTCGGATGGCCCTGGTCACGCTCCGGTCACGGATGCGCAACGGCGCTCCGGGGGCGGTTGGTGCGCCGTCTCTCCCGTGTCCGGGCGCGCAAACCCTTCCCCTCACAGGGCACCCGGATGTGGTGAAAGATTCGCCACAAACGGGACATCAGGTTGACACCCGGGGCACGGGGGCGCTGTGCTGGGGGTATGGCAGCGACCTCTGAGATCCGCACGGCCCGCGGCGTCCTCGCCGCGCGGTCTGCCGGGGGCGTGTTCGTGCTCCCCCGCGCCGTCTCTCACGTCCTGGAGCCCCACCGCTGTCGCTGTCCCCGCGGCTGTCAGGCCCGCTGTCACTGAGGCCGCACCCGGCCCACCCGGCTGAGCGCCCCGCCCACTGACCCCACCGGTCCCGGGCGTGCCCGGCGCCACACCCGCCGGGCACCCGTCCCGTACGGTCCGGCAAGCCCTCCCGCACCGGCCGGCAGGCCCCTCGCGCCCCGTACCGCGCACCCGTACCGCATCCGACCGATCGTGTACCGGCGCACGGCGCGGCGCGCACGCTCCCCGTTCGAGCGGTTTCCCTGCCCGGGTCCGCGCACCCTCCCTCTTCCCGTTCCCTCTCGCGCAAAGGCACGCCGCACGTGAACAGCGACGTCGAAATCGCGGGCGACCCGCTCGCCCTCCCGCACCTGCTTCCCGAGCCCTCCGCCCACCCCGGAACCGTCGCCGGGTACGCCGAACTGATCGGCGAACTCGCCGCCGACCGCGCCTCCTGGGCGCCGCTGGTGCGCTACGACCCCACCCTGCGCTGGTACCACCGGCTGCGCACCGGGCCCGGCTACGAGGTGTGGCTGCTCAGCTGGCTGCCGGGGCAGGGCAGCGGGCGGCACGACCACGGGCGCTCGTGCGGCGTCTTCGGCGTGCTGGAGGGCGAGTTGACCGAGCACGGGGGAGGCGGCTCACGCGTCCTGGGCAGCGGCACCCTGCGGGTCTTCGCCCCCGGATACGTGCACGAAGTGGTCAACGACGGGCTGGAACCGGTCGTCAGCGCGCACGTCTACGCACCCGGTCTCACCGAGATGCCCATGCACTGCTCCGTCGGCCCCGGGACGGCGCGGGACTCCCGGCGCGACGTCCCCGCCTGACCGCCCGCGCGGCCCGCCCGGTGGCGCCCCTCCGTTGTCCTGACCGGATGACGGGGGCGGACCGGGTGCTGCGAGACTGTGCCCATGCAGCGCATTGTGGTTCTGGCCGGGGGCATCGGCGGTGCCCGCTTCCTGCGCGGGCTCAAGTCCGCGGCGCCCGACGCGGAGATCACCGTGGTCGGCAACACCGGCGACGACATCCATCTGTTCGGCCTGAAGGTCTGCCCCGACCTCGACACCGTGATGTACACGCTGGGCGGAGGCATCCACGAGGAACAGGGCTGGGGGCGGGCCGACGAGTCCTTCACGGTGAAGGAGGAGCTGGCCGCCTACGGCGTGGGCCCCACGTGGTTCGGGCTCGGCGACAGGGACTTCGCCACCCACATCGTCCGCACCCAGATGATCGCCGCCGGGTACCCGCTCAGCGCCGTCACCGAAGCGCTGTGCACGCGCTGGCAGCCGGGCGTGCGGCTGCTGCCGATGACGGACGACCGGGTCGAGACGCACGTCCTCATCGACGACCCCGACGCCGAGGGCGGGCGCAAGGCCGTGCACTTCCAGGAGTACTGGGTGCGGCTGCGGGCCTCCGTGGACGCGCACGCGGTGGTGCCCGTCGGCGCCGACACGGCCAAGCCGGCGCCCGGTGTGCTGGAGGCCGTCGCCGAGGCCGACGTCGTGCTCTTCCCGCCGTCCAACCCGGTCGTCAGCGTGGGCACCATCCTGGCCGTTCCCGGCATCCGGGAGGGCATCGCGGACGCCGGTGTGCCCGTCGTCGGACTCTCGCCCATCGTCGGGAACGCGCCGGTGCGCGGCATGGCGGACAAGGTGCTGGCGGCCGTCGGGGTGGAGACCACGGCGGCGGCCGTCGCCGCCCACTACGGCTCGGGGCTGCTGGACGGCTGGCTCGTGGACACCGTGGACGCGGACGCCGTGCGGACCGTCGAGGAGGCGGGCATCCGGTGCCGTGCCGTACCGCTGATGATGAGCGACACCGAGGCCACCGCGCAGATGGCACGGGAGGCCCTCCGGCTGGCCGAGGAGGTCCGGGCATGACCGCGACGACCGCGACGGGAACGGGAGTGGGAGCGGACACCGGGACGGAGCCCGAGGCGGCCGTCAGGCGGGACCCGGGCACCGGGACGGAGGCGGGCGCGGGCGCGCACGGCCCCTCCTACGAGGTCTGGGCGCTGCCCGGCATCCCCGAGGTGCGGCCCGGGGACGACCTGGTGCGGCTCGTGGTGGACGCCGCCGCCGAGGGCGGGCGCGGCCTTGCGGACGGCGATGTGCTCATCGTGACGTCGAAGATCGTCAGCAAGGCCGAGGGCCGCGTCGTGGAGGCCGAGGACCGGGAGGCCGCCATCGACGCGGAGACCGTGCGGGTCGTCGCACGGCGCGGGCCCGCCCGGATCGTGGAGTCCCGGCACGGCTTCGTGATGGCCGCCGCCGGCGTGGACGCCTCCAACACGCCCAAGGGCACCGTCCTGCTGCTGCCCGAGGACCCGGACGCGGCGGCGCGGCGGATCCGGGACGGGGTGCGCGAGGCCCTGGGGGTCACCGTGGGCGTCGTCGTCACCGACACCTTCGGGCGGCCCTGGCGCGAGGGGCAGACCGACGTGGCCATCGGCGCCGCCGGCGTGCGGGTCCTGGAGGACCTGCGGGGCAGCGTGGACATGCACGGCAACCCGCTGGGCGTCACCGTCACCGCGGTGGGGGACGAACTGGCCGCGGCGGGCGAACTGGTCAAGGGCAAGGCGAGCGGGCTGCCCGTCGCGGTGGTGCGCGGGCTGGGGCGGCACGTGCTGTCCGGCCCGGAGGAGGACGGCGAGGGCGGCCGGTCCTCGGCGCGGGCCCTGGTGCGGGACGCCGCCGACGACATGTTCCGGCTGGGCACCTCCGAGGCCGTGCGGGAGGCGGTGACCCTGCGCCGCACCGTACGGGAGTTCACCCCGGACCCGGTGGACGGGCAGGCGGTACGCCGTGCCGTCGCCGCCGCGGTCACCGCACCCGCACCGCACCACACCACACCCTGGCGCTTCGTGCTGCTGGAGAGCGAGGAGTCCAGGCTGCGGCTGCTGGACGCCATGCGGGACGCCTGGATCGCCGACCTGCGCGCGGACGGCAAGAGCGAGGAGAGCATCGCCAAGCGGATCAGGCGCGGCGACGTGCTGCGCGACGCGCCCTGCCTCGCGGTGCCCTGCCTGGTCATGGACGGCTCGCACACCTACCCCGACGCCCGGCGGAACGCGGCCGAGCGGGAGATGTTCGTGGTGGCCACCGGCGCGGGCATCCAGAACTTCCTCGTCGCCCTGGCCGGTGAGCGGCTGGGCTCGGCGTGGATCTCCTCCACCATGTTCTGCCGCGACGTCGTCCGCGACGTCCTCGACCTGCCCGCCCACTGGGACCCCATGGGCGCCGTCGCCATCGGCCGCCCCGCGGCCCCGCCCCGGCAGCGGCCGACGCGCACGGCGGAGGACTTCGTCGTCGAGCGGTGAGCGGCGCGGACGCGCCACGAGTGCGCCACGAATGCGCCGGGACGCGCACGAGGGGCGCGGGCACCAGCGGCGCGGCCCCGGGCGGCGGCTCCCCGTGACGGAGCTGCCGCGCCGGTCCCGCGGCGGGGCTGACGCGGCGGCCCCGCGGAGGATTGCTACAGCGGCGCTATGTTCCCCACCGGGAAGCGGGGCTGACGGCGCGGCATGCGCGGGCCGCCCAGCAGGATGAGGCGGGAGGCCCGGTGCCGCTGGCCCTCGTAGGGGGCCAGCAGTTCCAGCATGCCGTCGTCGTCGGTGCCCCGGTCGCCGGTGAGCGCGTAGCCGACCAGACGCGGCAGGTGCAGGTCTCCGACGGTGACCGCGTCCGGCTCCCCGTTCGAGCGCTGGAGCACCTCCGCCGCCGTCCAGGGGCCGATGCCGGGGATCGCCTGGAGGCGGGCCAGCGCCGCGTCCAGCGGGAGCCGTGCCGCCTCCTCCATGCGGCTCGCCCGCTGGAGGGCGCGCAGGATCGCGGCGGAGCGCTTCTGGTCGACGCCCGCGCGGTGCCACTCCCAGGAGGGGATGCGCAGCCAGTCGCGCGGGTGGGGCATCACCCGCAGCTCCGGGTGCGGTCCCGGGGCGCGCTCGCCGAAGCGGCGCACCAGCAGCCGCCAGGCGCGGTAGGCCTCCTCCGCGGTGATCTTCTGCTCCAGCACGGAGGGGATCAGCGATTCCAGCACCCGGCCCGTCCGGATCAGCCGCAGCCCGGGGTTGCGGCGGTGCGCCCGGCGGGTCACCTCGTGGTGCGGGACGAAGGCGGCCGGGTCGTCCTCGGCGCCGAGCAGCGCGGGCAGTCCGTCCAGCAGGCGTTCCGCGCCCGGCCCCCACGCCTCGGCGTGCACGACGCCGTCCGTGCCGCCCCGCCTCATGTGCACACGGAGCGCCGCCGGACCGTCCGGGGTGCGGGTCCCGCGCCAGACCGCGCCGCCGGGGCCGCCCTCGGTGCGGTACGTCGGATCGTGGGGGCCCCGGCACAGCACGCTCAGGCTGCCGTGCAGGTCGTAGGGGCCCGGCGGGACCCAGGTGCGGGTGAGGGACACGGACGCAAGAGTAGGCCGTGGGGGTGACAGCCCCGGCAGGGCCGCCGCGCGGCCGGCCGTCAGGAGCCGAGAGGGGCGGCAGGGGCCAGGGGCCGAGGAAGCCCAAGAAGCAGCCGGGAGAGCCCGATACGGGCCGAGGAGCGCCCGGCCCGAGCCGAGGAGGGGGCGGGTTCCTACTGGTCGGAGGAGAAGCGGACCGCGCCCGCCGGGATGCGGGCGCCGCACCAGACGCGGATGCCGCCCCGCAGTTCGTTGCCCTCTCCGATGACCGCACCGTCGCCGATCACGGCGCCGTCCAGCACGGTGTCGGCACCGATCCGCGCGCCCGCGCCGATCAGCGAGTTCCGCACCCGCGCGCCGGGCGCGACCACCGCGCCGTCCAGCAGGGCGCTCCCGTCGATCCGGGCGCCTGCCCCGACCTCGGCGCGCGCACCGGCGACCGTGCCGCCGGTGAGCTTGGCGTCCCCGGCGACCTCGGCGCTCTCCAGTATCAGCCGCTCGCCGCAGCGTCCGGGCACGGCGGGCGAGGGGGCGCGGCCCAGCACCAGGTCGGCCGAGCCGCGGACGAACGACTCGGGGGTGCCGAGATCCAGCCAGTAGGTCGAGTCGACCATGCCGTGCAGGTGCGCCCCGGCGGCCAGCAGTCCGGGGAAGGTCTCCCGTTCGACGGAGACCGGGCGTCCGGCGGGGATGGTGTCGATGACGGAACGGGTGAAGACGTAGGCGCCCGCGTTGATCTGGTCGGTGACGATCTCCTCCGGCGTCTGCGGCTTCTCCAGGAACGCCGTCACCCTTCCCGACGCGTCCGTGGGGACGAGGCCGAAGGCGCGCGGGTCGGTCACCCGGGTCAGGTGCAGCGAGACGTCGGCGCCCGCCCGGGTGTGCTGGTCCACCAGGGCGCGGATGTCGAGGCCGGAGAGGATGTCGCCGTTGAAGACGAGGACCGGCTCGTCGGGGCGCGAGTACAGCCGGGAGGCGACGTTGCGGATGGCGCCGCCGGTGCCGAGCGGCTCCTCCTCCGTGACGTACTCCAGGTGCAGCCCCAGTTGGGAGCCGTCGCCGAAGTACGGCTCGAAGACCTCGGCGAGGTAGGAGGTGGCCATCACGACGTGGTCGACGCCCGCCGCGCGGGCGCGCGCCAGCTGGTGCGTGAGGAAGGGCACGCCCGCCGCGGGGACCATGGGCTTGGGGGTGTTCACCGTGAGCGGACGCAGCCGGGTGCCCTTGCCCCCGACCAGAAGGATCGCCTCTGTCACCTGTCGTCTCTGCTTCCTGCCGGGGTCCGCCGACCGCCCTTCGGGTGGCCGGCGGACAGTGTATGCAGCACGTCCGCGGACACGGGGCCGGGCCCGTCGTCCACGTGCCCGTACGGACGTGCCGCCCTTGCCGGCAGTTGCTCTCGGCGGCCGGCTCTCAGCGGCCCTGGAGGCGGGCCGCCGCGCTGCGGATCGCGCCGAGCTTGCCGTAGAGGCGGGCGCCGGGGCACTCGGTCACATACCCGTCCTTGTGCCCGGAGACCGTGTGGAAGGAGATCTTGTGCCCCTTCTTGAACTTGCCGCCCCCGGAGGTGAGCCGGGTCCTGCCGCCCGCGTCGACGCCGAAGAGCGCCAGCTTCCAGGCCGACAGCCTGCTGAGCGCGTCGAGTGCCGCCTTCGGCGGTGCCGTCCTGTCGTACGAGCCGATGACGGCGACACCCGTGCTGTTGGCGTTGAAGCCGTAGGTGTGGGCGCCCCTCACCGCCTTGGCCACCCCTCCGGCCCGCCCTTCGTAGATGGTGCCGCACTTGTCGACGAGGAAGTTGTAGCCGATGTCCCGCCACTTGCTGCTCTTGACGTGGTAGCGGTACATGGCCCGGATGATGGAGGGCCCCTGCTTGCAGTTGTAGGCGTTGGTCCCGGCGGTGTGGTGCACGAAGACGACCTTGACCGACTTGGTGTAGGCGTGCCCGGGTTCGCGCAGCTTCTCGTTGGCGCCCCAGCCCTTGCGGGTGACGATGCGCGGGCGCGGGGCCATGTGCGGCTTGAGGGCCGGTTCGGTCGCGTACAGCGACTGGGTCGCCTCCCTGCTGAGCGCGGGCAGCACACTCGCGCCGGCTCCCTCGCCCGCCTCCGCGGAGCCGCCGCCCACGCCCTCGGCACCGGTTCCGGCCGCGTTGTCCCGGGCCCCCGGCGTACCGGGCGGCTGGCCCTCGGCGGGCGCCGGCTCACCGGAAACCGTCTCACCGGGCGCCGGCTCGCCGGGAGCCGACTGGGCGGGCGGTGTGGACGGTTCGGAGGGGCCCTGGGAGTTTTCTGGCTCACCGGGGTTCGCGGGGGCCGGGGGCGCGGACGGCGCGGGTGACTGGGGGCCGGCCGGTTCGGGGCCCGGATCGACCAGTTCGAGGCGGAGGCCGGTGGGGAGCCGGAAGGAGGTGCCGTTCCGCCGGTCCGGCACGACGCGGGCCTCGACGCCGTCCGAAGGGCCGGTCCACAGCGGTGCGGTCGCCCCCCGGGCCCGCTCCCCCACCGTCTCGCGGCGCGCCTCGCCGGGGTGGACGTCCAGCCCCCGCCAGCCGGACCACACTCCCGTCCCCGCGTCGCGCGTGCGGACCTGGACCCGCCCGTGCAGCGGTGCGTCCACGCGGTCCCACACCACGCCGAGGAGGGAGTACGGGCGGACGGTACGGGCGGCGATCCGCACCGGGGCCTGTGCCGCCTCGGCCTGTCCGCGCGGGCCGCGCGGCCCGCGCGCTCCGGTCCCGGCGGTCCCGGCGGCCGGGCCGAAGGACAGCGACTGGGTGCTGCCCGGCACGCGGCTCTGGGCGCCTCTCGGGTCACCGGGATCCCGGGCGGCGGTTCCGGCCCGCTCCCCCGACGCCGTCACCGAAGCCGACGGGACCGAAGCGGCGGACGAGGCCGAAGCGGCGGACAGGGCGGACGAGCCGGACGGGCCGGAGGGGAGCGACGAGGCGGAGGAGGCCGCCGTCCCCGCGTCCGCCGAGGGGGAGCCCGTGCGGGGGATGGACGCCCCCGGCGTCGCGGCCGAGGCGAGGGGGGCGAGCGGCAGCAGGAAGGCCGCCGCGCTGACGACACCGATCGAATGAGCACAATTCAGACGCATACCAGTGATCGTGGACATATATGATCATCGGTGTCCATCGCGGCACCGCCAGCCGGACGCAGGCGTACGCTGGCCCGGATGAACGCCACCGACCGCACCCCGGCCGACCTGCTGCACTCCGCCCTGGCCGACGACCCGTCGCGTCCCCTGGTGACGTACTACGACGACGCCACGGGCGAGCGGGTCGAACTGTCCGTCGCGACCTTCGCCAACTGGGTGGCGAAGACCGCCAACCTGCTCCAGGACGAGTTCTCCGCCCACCCCGGCGACCGGCTCGCCCTGCTGCTGCCCGCCCACTGGCAGACAGCCGTGTGGGTGCTCGCCTGCTCCTCGGTGGGCGTCGTGGCCGACCTGCACGGGGAGGCGGCCGGCGCCGATCTGGTGGTCGCCGGGCCGGACACGCTGGAGGAGGCGCGCGCCTGTCCGGGTGAGCGCGTGGCGCTCAGCCTACGGCCGCTCGGCGGGCGCTTCCCGGAGCCGCCGGCGGGTTTCGTCGACTACGCGGTGGAGGTGCCGGGCCAGGGCGACCGGTTCGCGCCGTATGTCCCGGTCGGTCCGGACGCGCCCGCGCTCGCGCTGCCCGACGGCGACGAGCTGACGGGGGCGCAGACGGTGGAACGCGCCCGTGCGGACGCGGCCGGGCGGGGCCTCGGCCCCGGTTCGCGGCTGCTGTCCGCGCTCCCCTACGCCGGCTGGGACGGCCTGAGCGCCGGGCTGCTCGCCCCGCTGGCCGCGGGCGGCTCCGTGGTGCTGGCGCCCCGGCTGGAGCGGCTGGACGCGGCCTCCCTCGAACAGCGCGTGGAGAACGAGCGCGTGACCCACTCCGCCGTTCCCCGGAACGCCTGACGGCCGTCCCCGGGGACGCCTGACGGCCCGTCGCGCAGCCGGCGCTCCCGGGCCGCGCCGCGCCCCCGGGCGGGTGTGTGCCATCTCCCGTGCGCCCGCGTACAACCCTGCGCGGGTTTCGCACGTCTGTCTTCGTGACCGGCGCGCCCGTACGTGTGTACGGCCCGACGCCGCCGCGACACGAGGGATGACCAGCCGTGACCGATACGGGTACCAACGACAGCGATTCCGGCGCACCCGCCACGGCCTCACCCCGCCCCCGCCGGCGCCGCTGGCTGCGCTGGGCCGCGCTGGCCGCCTCGGCCCTCGTGCTGGCCGTCGCCGCGACGGGCTGGACCCTCTTCCAGCGGCTGGAGGGCAACATCCGCACCGACACCGGCACCGCGCAGGCGCTGGGGCCGTACGAGAAGGAGCGCCCCACACCGGCAGCGGGGACGAGTGAGGCACGCAACATCCTGCTGCTGGGCTCCGACAACCGCGGCGGCGGGAACGGCGAGTGGGGCCGGGACGAGGGCAGCCAGCGCTCGGACACGGCGATCCTGCTGCACCTGGCGGCCGACCGGCGCGGCGCGACGGCGATGTCCATACCGCGCGACCTGATGGTGGACATCCCCGCCTGCGGGCGGCCGGACGGTTCGACGAGCCGGGCGCAGTTCGCCCAGTTCAACTGGGCGTTCCAGACGGGCGGGGCGGCCTGCGCGATCCGGACGGTCGAGAAGATGACGGACATCCGGATCGATCACCATCTCGTGGTGGACTTCCGGGGCTTCACCAAAATCGTGGACGCGGTCGGCGGCGTCGAGGTGTGCCTGGCCGAGCCGGTGCACGACCGGGAGGCGAAGCTGGACCTGCCGGCCGGACGGCAGACGCTGAACGGCGAGGACGCGCTCGGATACGTCCGCGCGCGGCATGGTCTGGGCAACGGCAGCGACACTCAGCGCATCGAGCGCCAGCAAGGTTTTCTGGGATCTCTGGTGAAGAAGGTGCGCAGCGACGGTGTGCTGCTGAATCCCGCGAGGGCCTATCCCGTACTGGATGCGGCGACATCGTCACTCACCGCGGATTCCGGACTCGATTCCCTCACCGAGCTGTACGAACTCGCGCGAAGTGTGCGGGATATCCCGCAGCACGACATCCACTTTCTTACGGTGCCCCGACAACCGTACGAACTGGACAACAACCGCGATCAACTGGTGCGGCCGGCCGCCGACCAGCTCTTCGCGCAGCTGCGTGAGGACCGCCCTGTGAGCGTCGAGGACAAGCGGAGCGGCAAGAAAGACAAGAGCGGGGCGGAGGAAGACGGAGCGGGCCGGACAGGTCCGCCCTATCGGGGGACAACCGCCGGCCAGGACATCTGCGCGAAGGAATGAAGCTGGGAATGAGGCGAATTGACCGTTTCTGAGTGCATGGAATTTGTCACCGACGTCGCTAGCCGCCGAACCTGCCGGATAGTGTGAGCGCTCCGGCCGGCCCCGGGGCGGCATCAGCAGCCGGTTCTATGGAGGACTTTCGCAATCGTGGACGCGCAAGGCCGTGGGCACGCGGGAGATGTCGATCCCGCGGATCAGTGGGTGTTCAACCCGAACACCGGCAGCTACGAGCTGCGACTGAACCCCGTCGCCGACGACTCCCCGAGTCCGTACGGCACCCGCCGCAGCTCGGCGCCGCGTCAGAGACGATCCTCCCCCGACGAGGACGGCGCGACACCTTCCGAGCCGCACGAGACGGCCGGCCGCACCGGAGCACGCTCCACAGGCCGTACCGGCTCCGGTGGCCGTACCGGCTCCCGCGCCGGTGACCGTGCCGGATCACGCTCCGCCCGGCGCGCCGAGGCGAAGCTCCCCGCCCAGCGTCGTGCCTCCGAGCGCTCCGGCCCGGGTGAGGGGCGCGGCGGCGGACACGGCCGCCGGAAGGCCAAGCGGCGGCTGTCGAAGAAGCAGAAGGCGCTGCGCATCGGCGGCGGTGTCGTCGGGTTCGTTATGGTGGCCGGCTGCGTGGGCGGTTACGTCTGGTACGAGCGCCTCAACGGCAACATCAGCAAGGTCGACGTCGGCGAGAACAACCCGGCGGTCACGGACGGCCCGGTCAACATCCTCGTGATCGGCACCGACGCCCGCGAGGGCAAGGGCAACACCGGCTACGGCGACAAGGGAAGCGTCGGCCACGCGGACACCACGTTCCTCTTCCACGTCTCCAAGGACCGCACCAACGCGACCGCGCTGTCCATCCCGCGGGACATGATCACCGACATCCCGCAGTGCGAGACCAAGCAGAAGGACGGCTCCAAGAAGGTCATCCCCGGGGAGCAGCAGGTCCGTTTCAACACCAGCCTCGGCCAGGAGGAGCGGGATCCGGGCTGCACCTGGCGCACCGTGGAGAAGCTCACCGGGGTGCAGATCGACCACTTCATGATGGCGGACTTCAACGCCGTCAAGGAGCTGTCCACGGCGGTCGGCGGCGTGGAGGTCTGCACGGCCAAGCCCATCAACGACCCCAAGTCGCACCTGAAGCTGAAGGCGGGCAAGCACACCGTCAAGGGCGAGCAGGCGCTGGCGTTCGTGCGGACCCGGCACGCGGTGGGCTTCGGCAGCGACCTGGACCGGATCAAGCTCCAGCAGCAGTTCCTCAGTTCGATGATCCGCAAGATGAAGTCCGGGGGCACGCTCACCAGCCCGTCCAAGCTGCTCAACCTGAGCGACGTGGCGACCAAGGCGCTGACGGTGGACACCGGGATCGGCAGCGTCAAGAAGCTGATGGCGCTGGCGAACGATCTGAAGCGGGTGAACGTCAAGAACATCACGTTCGCCACCGTGCCGGTGGTGGACAACCCGAACGACCCGGCGACCGTCGTCCTCAACAGGCAGAAGGCCGACCAGCTCTTCAAGATGGTCCGCGAGGACAAGTCCCTGACCGGTACGGGGAAGCACAAGCCGGAGAAGAAGGCGAAGCCGAAGGCCGAGAAGGCCCCGGTCTCCGAGGTCGACGTCTCCGTGCGCAACGGCGGCGGCCCCTCGGGCGCCGCGGCCGAGACGGTGGAGTGGCTGAGCGGCAGGGGCGTGGGCAACGCCGCCTCGGGCGGCAACGCACCGCAGCCGCTGGAGAAGACGCGGCTGGAGTACACCGCCGCACAGGAGGGCCAGGCGGCCCGGCTGGCGGACATGCTGAAACTCCCGGCGTCCGCGCTGAAGAAGACCAGCAGCACCGGCTCGGGCACCAGCATGACGCTCACGCTCGGCAAGGACTTCTCCTCCCCGGGCGAATCCGTCGGCGCGCCCGACAAGACGCCGTCGGGGGTCGAGAAGGTCAACGCCGGCGACAAGAACGTGTGCGCGAAATGATTCCGGCCCCTCCGGCACGTCCCGCGAGACGTCGTAAGACAGCACAACCTGAGCACCCCGGGGAGGTCCCGTGCGGCAGTACAGCACCGACGGCGAGGAGGGGACGCGGAGCAGCGCCGCCAGCGCCGCCGAGCGCGGCTGGGACGAGAGCCTGTACCAGGACCGCGCCGAGGTCTCCCCGCCCGGCCGCGCGGACAGCGGCGCGGACGGCGGCGCGGACGGCGGCGCGGACGGCGGCGGCAGAAGGAGCCGCGGCAGCGGCGGAACCGGTGACGGCGGTGACGGCGGCAGCGGGGGGCGTGCCGCGCGCCGCCGGGGCCACCCGAAACGGAGACGGCGCGTGCTGCGCTGGTCGGCGATCGTCCTGGCGGTGCTCATACTCGGCACCGCGGGAGCGGGCTACCTCTACTACCAGCACCTCAACGGCAACCTCGTCAAGGACGAGCTGAACCTCGGCGACAGCAAGCTCGACAAGGCGGACCCCAACGCCCACGGGCAGACCCCGCTGAACATCCTTCTGCTGGGCTCCGATTCACGCGCCTCCAAGGAGAACATCCGGCTGGGCGGTTCCCGGGCCGACAAGGACCGGCCGCCGCTGGCGGACGTCCAGATGCTGCTGCACGTCTCGGCCGACCGCAGCAACATGTCGGTCCTCTCGGTGCCGCGCGACACCCGCGTCACGATCCCCAAGTGCACCGACCCGGACGACGGGAAGGTGTATCCGGCGACCACCGACAAGATCAACACCAGTCTTCAGCACGGCGGTCCGGGCTGCACCGTGGCCACCTGGGAGGAGATGACGGGCGTCCCGGTCGACCACTTCATGATGATCGACTTCTCCGGCGTGGTCTCCATGGCGGACGCGGTGGGCGGGGTGCCGGTCTGCGTGGACAAGAACGTGCACGACCCGCGCTCGAAGCTGAAGCTGAAGAAGGGCACCTCGGTCATCAAGGGCGAGCAGGCCCTCAGCTGGCTGCGCACCCGGCACGGCTTCGGCGACGGTACGGACATAGGCCGCGCCAAGGCGCAGCACATGTACATGAACGCGATGGTCCGCCAGCTCAAGTCGGGCACCAAGCTGTCCGACCCGGGCAAGATGAAGGACCTGGCGGAGGCCGCCACCAAGGCGCTCACCGTCGACAAGGGGATCGGCTCGGTCAAGAAGCTCTACGACCTGGGCAACGACCTCAAGCGCGTCCCCACCAAGCGCATCACCATGGCCACCATGCCCTGGGAGTACGGGCCGGGCGGCTCGTACGTCACGCCCAAGGAGAGCGACGCGGACCAGATCTTCTCCCTCCTGCGCAACGACGTGGCGCTCGACGGCAAGGACAAGAAGAAGGCGGAGGCCAGCAAGTCGGCGCAGCCGACCCGGCCCTCGCGGCCGAAGGCCGAGATCCCGGTCGGCGTGATGAACGGCACGGGCACCTCCCTCCAGCCGCCGGTGAGCGGCAGGGCGAGCGTCGTGGCGGGCGAGTTGGCCCGCAAGGGCTTCAGCCAGGCGGTGGCCGACCAGACGCCCCAGTCGCAGGCCGACACCACGGTCAGTTACGCGCGCGCTGAGCAGCGGGGCGACGCGCTGGCGGTCGCCAAGGCGCTGGGCATCCCCGAGCGGCTGGTCAAGCACTCCGCCGGCGTGCAGAAGGTGACCCTGGTCGTGGGCGCCGACTGGCGCGAGGGCACCGCCTATCCCAAGGGCTCCGGCGGCGGGGACGGCGCCAAGGACGAGCACAAGGCGCCGAAGAGCGCCGACGCGCTGCGGGGCGACGACAAGAAGGCGTGCATGGAGGTCAATCCGAACTACACGTGGTGACGCCGCCGCGCCGCGCACCCGCGTGGCCCCACGGGGCCCATGTGTAAGGGGCGCCCTCCCTGGGAGGGCGCCCCTTACACATCTCCGGATGTCACCGATGTCCGGATGTCACCAGTGTCCGGGTGACATCGGTGTCCGGGTGACACCGGTGTCCAGGCGACACCCGGGTGTCCGGCCGCTCGCCTGTCCGCCGCACCGCCCTTGCCTACGGTGTCGCCAGGACCGGCTCGCGGCGGCTGGCGATGACCTTGCGGGCCAGCTTGCGCGGGCTCGTCAGGAAGCCCCAGCCCCAGGACATGTGCATGGTGGCCAGCGCGACGGGGATCTGGACGCGGGCCTTGAGCGGGAGGCCCTTGCCCGCGGGCAGCGAGCCGGCCGCGATCGCGGCCAGGTAGCCGCCGGGCACGACCAGCCCCCACGGTGTGACGGCCGCCCCCACCACGAGACCCGCCGCGATGGCGCACACGGCGGCCGGGGGCGCCAGGTAGCGAAGGTTGAGGGAGCCCGCGTGGTAGCGGGCCACCACGTGCCGCCAACGGCCGTAGTTCCGGTACTGCTTGGCCAGCGCCCGCACGCTCGGCCGGGGCCGGTAGGAGACGCGCAGCTCGGGGGAGAACCAGATCAGCCCGCCCGCCTCGCGGATGCGGTAGTTCAGCTCCCAGTCCTGGGCGCGGATGAACTCCTCGTTGTAGCCGCCCTGTTGCTCCAGCACCTCGCGGCGGAAGACGCCGAGGTAGACCGTCTCGGCCTCGCCCGCGGTGCCGCCGGTGTGGAAGGCGGCGTTGCCCACGCCGATCCTGGAGGTCATCGCCGCGGCGACGGCGTCCTCCCAGGCGTTCTCGCCCTCGGCGTGCATGATGCCGCCCACATTGGCGGCGCCGGTCTCCTCCAGCAGCCGCACGGCGGTGGCGATGTAGTCGGCGGAGAGCATGCCGTGGCCGTCCACCCGGACGACCACCGGATGGCGGGACGCCTTGATCGCCGCGTTCAGCCCGGCCGGGGTGCGCCCCGTGGGGTTGGGCACCGTGTGGACACGCGGGTCCTCGGCCACCAGCTCCGCGGCGATCTCGTCCGTACGGTCGGTGGAAGGCCCCAGCGCGATGACGACCTCCAGCTCACCGTCGTAGCGCTGCTGGAGGATGTGCCGCACGGCGCTGCGCAGGTGCCGCTCCTCGTTGAGCACCGGCATGATCACGGAGACGGGGGGCTGGGCCGCGTCCGGGGAAGCACTTGGGTTCTCGCGAGTCACGGCGCTCACGTTACCGCGATCGGGCGAACGGTCCGCACGCCCGCGCCCCCTCCCGGCGGCGGGGGCGCATTCGGGCGGCGTGTACGCACCATCCGGAGATCGTACCGACATACAGTGTGGGGACTTTCCGTCACTTCGTCGTCACCCGCAGTACCGTCCCTGTTCGTCTTTCTCCGCGGAAGGTGGCCATCCCTTGCCTCGAAGCGCCCCCTCTCCCGACAAGGGCCGTCCCCGGTGGGGCCTGCGGATCGCCACGGGCACCTCCGTGCTGCTGCTGGTCGCGGGCGGTGTCGGGCACGCCGTGGTGACCGGACTGAGCGAGGACGTGCGCAGGGTGGACCCGTTCGACGGGCTGGAGAACCGCCCCCGGGACGACAACGGCGCCAACTTCCTCGTCGTCGGCACCGACCGGCGCGAGGGTCTCACCCCCGACCAGAAGAAGCGGTACAACCTCGGCGGCTCGGCCTGCGACTGCACGGACACGATGCTGCTGGTGCACCTGTCCGGCAAACGGGACCGTGCCAGCGTCGTCAGCCTCCCGCGCGACACCTACACCCAGCTGCCGCCCCACCGGGACCGGGCCACGGGCAGACAGCTGCCGGCCCGGCCGGCGAAGCTCAACGCCGCCTACACGGCGGGCGGCCCCGCGCTGACCGTGCGGGCCGTGGAGAAGATGACGAAGGTCCACGTCGACCACTACCTGGAGATCGACTTCACCAGCTTCATGAAGACCGTGGACGTCCTCGGGGGCGTCCCCGTGTGCACCGAGAAGCCGCTCAAGGACAGCTACTCCGGTCTGGAGATGCCCCAGGGCACCACCAAGCTCAACGGCGGCCAGGCGCTCCAGTACGTGCGCGCCCGTCACCTGGACGGCGGGTCGGACCTGAGCCGGATGAAGCGGCAGCAGCGCTTCATCGCCTCGCTGATCTCCCGCGCGACCGAGACCGGGGTCCTGATGAACCCCGTGCGCTTCGAGAAGGTCGCCTCCAGCCTGCTGGGCTCCGTACGGGCCGACCAGGAGTTCGGCACCGAGCAGATGATGGCCCTGGGGCGGGCGATGCGCGGCTTCAGCCCCGCCTCCTCGGAGTTCGTCTCCGTGCCGCTGGCCGACCCCGACCACCGGGTGCCCCGGCTCGGCTCGACCGTGACCTGGGACCGGGAGAAGGCCGACAAGCTGTTCGCGGCCCTGCGCGAGGACCGGCCGCTGTCCGGTCCCGCGGAGCCGAGGCGGGGCGGGCCGCCCCGGGTGGAGGTGGCGCCGCGGAACGTCGGCGTGGAGGTCGCCAACGCCACCGGCCGCCAGGGCCTCGGCAGCCGGATCGACCGGGAGCTGCGGCGCACCGGCTTCTCCACCACCCGCACGCCCTCCAACGCGCGCCGCACCCAGGACGGCCGGACCACCATCTCCTACGACCCGGGCTGGAACCGCTCCGCCCGTGCGCTGGCCGCCGCCCTGCCGGGTGCCGAACTGGTGAGGGCCCCGCGCCAGGGGCCCCGGATGAAGGTCACGGTCGGTGACCCGGACCAGCGGGTGCGGCCCGTGCGCGGGCCGGCCCCGGGCAGCGGCCCGGCGGAGGCCCCCATGCGCGGGGACGAGGTGGACTGCGGGTGAGCCGCCGTGTGCCGCCGCCGGTCAGCTCGCGACGCGGCTGGCGCGCAGGTCCTTGATGGCGCGGCGGCGGGCGAGACGGTGGGTCCGCCGTATCTGCGCCTCCTGGTAGCGGCGGCGGTCCTCGTCGGTCTCGGGTATGACGGGCGGCACGGCCCTGGGCTTGCCGTTCTCGTCGACGGCGGTGAAGACGAGGTAGGCCGAGCCGACCTGGGTGGCCGGCGTCGACTCGTTCCAGCGTTCGGCCAGCACCCGGACGCCGACCTCCATCGAGGTCCGGCCGGTCCAGTTGACCTGGGCCTTCACATGGACGAGGTCGCCGACCCTGACCGGTTCGAGGAAGACCATCTCGTCCATGGAGGCGGTGACGGCGGGACCCTCCGAGTGGCGTCCGGCGACGGCACCCGCCGCGTCGTCGGCCAGTTTCATGATCACCCCGCCGTGCACCGTGCCGTAGAGGTTGGTGTCACCCTCCGTCATGATGTGGGAGAGAGTCGTGCGGGAGGCGGCCGTCGGCTTTCCCGGAAGTTCGCTCTGCGCCGTGTGCGCCTGGTGGGTCATGCCTCCACTTTATGGGGCGGGGCAAGCCGCTCAGAGCCTGCCATTTTGCATCAGAACTGCTACAGGACGCCCCCGAAGTGGTACCCACCCTGTGTTCCTCCCCCCAAATGGAGGCACACTTCGGTGCATGAATCAGTGGCCCGATGGTTGGACCGACAACCCGCGGGGCCGGGAGGGTCGCGGCAGCGGCGCGCCCCGTCCCGACCCCACACGTGTCATGCCCCACACATCGGCCCCCGGTGTGCCTCCGCAGACCCGCGGCCCGGGCCAGGGTCCGCACCACGGGCAGAGCTACGACGCCGGTTACGACCGGGGCCAGGGCCCCGGCTACGACCAGGGGCACGGTCAGCCACCGGGCGGCTACGACTCCGGCTACAGCGACGGCCAGGTCTACGGCGGCCGGGGCGGTGGTGACCGCGGCTCCCGCGAGGGTCCGCGCCCCGACTGGCGCCGCCGCTTCAAATGGGGCCTGATCACGCTGGTCGTGGTGGTGCTGGTCTGGTCCGTCGGCACCTACTTCTGGGCCGACTCCAAGCTGCGCCGCGAGGTGGACCTCAGCATCGTCGAGGACCGTCCGGAGGGCGGGGACGGCACCAACTACCTGATCGTCGGCTCGGACAGCCGTGAGGGCATGAGTGCCGATGACCGCCAGAAGCTGCACACAGGCGGTCCCACCGACCAGGGCAGGACCGACTCGATCATGATCCTGCACGTCGGCAGCAACGGGAACACCATGATCTCGCTGCCGCGCGACTCGGACGTCGAGGTTCCCTCGTACACCGGTTCGGAGTCCGGCAAGCACTACCCGGCGCAGGGCCGCCACACGAAGATCAACGCGACCTACGCCGAGGACGGCCCCGCGCTGCTCGTCCGTACGGTGGAGCACAACACCGGGCTGAAGATCGACCACTACGCGGAGATCGGCTTCGGCGGCTTCGCGAAGATCGTCGACGCGGTCGGCGGCGTGGAGATGGACATCCCGCGCGACATCCACGACGACAAGTCCGGCGCCGACTTCAAGAAGGGCAAGCAGACGCTCGACGGCCGGCAGGCACTGGCGTTCGTCCGCACCCGGTACGCGCTGCCCGGCAGCGACCTGGACCGCACCAAGAACCAGCAGAAGTTCCTCGCCGCGCTGGCCAACCAGGCGGCGACGCCGAGCACGATCCTCAACCCCTTCAAGCTCTACCCGACGATGGGTGCCGGCCTCGACACCCTCAAGGTCGACAAGGACATGAGCCTGTGGAACGTCGCCTCGATGTTCTGGGCGATGAAGGGCGTCTCGGGCGGTGAGGGCAAGTCGATGAACATGCCTCTCGCCGGGAACGCGCCGAACGGCAACCTCCAGTGGGACAAGGCGAAGGTCAAGCAGCTGGTCGAGCAGCTCAACAACGACGAGAAGGTGACGGTCTCCTCGGACCGCTGAGACCCGGCGCCCGCGCGGGCGCCCATGTCATCCGGTGGCCGGGCCCCTGCGGTCCGGCCACCGTCGTGTGTGCCGCGCCACCGCGCCCGCGGGCGCCGCTCAGCGGTCGGTGAGGCAGAGGCAGAAGGGGTGGCCCGCAGGATCCAGGTAGACCCGGAAGCCCCGCTCCCCGCCACCGTCGTCCTGCACCAGCCGCGCCCCCAGCTCCAGCACCTCGCGCTCGGCCTCCTCGATCCTCTCCGGCGGCACGTCCAGGTCGAGGTGGAGCTGCTGCGAGTGCTCCTCGCCGGGCCATTCGGGCGGTACGAACCCGGGCGCCTCCTGGAAGGCGAGGCGCCGGTTGCCGGCCTGGTCGACCACCTCCACCCACGAGCGGTCGCTCCTGTCCTCGTCCACCGTCCAGCCGAGCATCCGGGCGTAGAAGTCCGCGAGGCGCCGGGTGTCCGGGCAGTCCAGTACGACAACGCCCAGGGTGGGGATGGCCATCGTGCGTCCTCTCGTCGTCCCGCCGCCGTACGGGGCGGCGGCGGGGAACGGATCGGTCGGGCACCGGCTCGGGGCAGGGCCGGCGGCGGGGGCCCAGTCCGCCCGCGCCCGCGCCCGCGCCCGCGCCCGCGCCCGCGCGCACGGGTTGACCGGACTCCGGCCCGGCAAACCAGGTCTCCCCGGGAAACCGCCCGGAACCGCCCCA
>NZ_VJOK01000001.1:2902839-2914324 GCF_013302895.1 Streptomyces albus subsp. chlorinus
GCCCCAGGGACCGCCCGGGTTCAGAGGGTGGGACGGCCCAGGGCGCGGAAGGTCCAGCCCGCCTTGCGCCACAGGGCGGGGTCGAGGGTGTTGCGCCCGTCCAGGATGTGCCGCGTGGCGGCGACCTCGCCCAGGGCCGCGGGGTCCAGCTCCCGGAACTCGGACCACTCGGTGAGGTGGAGCACCACATCGGCGCCCCGTACCGCGTCCCGCGCCGAGGGGGCGTAGCCGAGGGTGGGGAAGACGGCCCGCGCGTTCTCCATGCCCTTGGGGTCGTAGACCGTCACCTGGGCGCCCTGGAGGTGCAGCTGGCCGGCGACGTTGAGCGCGGGAGAGTCCCGTACGTCGTCGGAGTCGGGCTTGAAGGTGGCGCCCAGGACCGCGATGCGCTTGCCCAGCAGCGCGCCGCCGAGGGCCTCACGCGCCATCTCCACCATCTGGGCGCGGCGCCGCATGTTGATGGAGTCGACCTCGCGGAGGAAGGTGAGGGCCTCCGAGGCGCCCAGTTCGCCGGCGCGGGCCATGAAGGCGCGGATGTCCTTGGGCAGGCAGCCGCCGCCGAAGCCGATGCCGGCGCGGAGGAACTTGTGTCCGATACGGTCGTCGTGCCCGATCGCCTCGGCCAGCTTCACCACGTCGCCGCCCGCGGTCTCGCAGACCTCGGCCATGGCGTTGATGAAGGAGATCTTGGTGGCGAGGAAGGAGTTGGCCGCGGTCTTGACCAGCTCGGCCGTCGGGAAGTCCGCGACGAGGAAGGGCGTCCCCTCCGCGAGGGGCCGCGCGTAGACCTCGCGCAGCAGGCCCTCGCCGCGCGGTCCGCCGACGCCGACGACGATGCGGTCGGGGTGCAGGGTGTCCTTGACCGCGAAGCCCTCCCGCAGGAACTCCGGGTTCCAGGCCAGCTCCGCGTCCTGGCCTGCCGGGGCCAGCTCGGTGATACGGGCGGCGAGCCGCTCCGCGCTGCCGACCGGCACGGTGGACTTGCCCACCACCAGCGCCGGCCCGTGCAGGTGCGGCGCGAGGGAGTCCACGGCGCGGTCCACGTACGACATGTCGCAGCCGTACTCCCCGTGCTTCTGCGGGGTGTTGACGCACACGAAGTGGACGTCGCCGAAAGCGCCGATCTCCTCCCAGGAATCGGTGAAGCGCAGCCTGCCGGTGGAGCCGGGAACGCCCGCGACATGGGCGCGCAGCAGCTCCTCCAGTCCGGGCTCGAACATGGGCGCGTGGCCCTGTTCGAGCTTGCGCATCTTCTCGGGGACGACATCCAGACCCAGCACCTCGAAACCCAGCTCGGCCATGGCGGCCGCGTGGGTGGCGCCGAGATAGCCGAGGCCGATCACGGTGATCTTGGGCGAGGCCATGCGGGTGCTCCTTGTGACGGCAGAACGCTGCCCGCGAGCATAACGGGGGCTTCTCTGTCGTGTACCTCACGTACCCCGTGGAGGGTCACGGCCACTAAAATTGGGGTTACTTAACGGTAATTAGCAAGCCCGTCATCCGCGCACACCCCCAGCAGCCCCTTGGCATGCTCTCGAAGGAGTGAGACACCGTGGCGTCTGAATTCGACCTCTACCGGCCGTCCGAGGAGCACGAGATGCTCCGCGACTCGGTGCGCGCGCTCGCCGAGGCGAAGATCGCGCCGTACGCCGCCGAGGTGGACGAGGAGGCCCGGTTCCCCCAGGAGGCGCTCGACGCGCTGGTCTCCAACGACCTGCACGCCGTGCACGTGCCCGAGAGCTACGGCGGCGCGGGCGCCGACGCGCTGGCCACCGTCATCGTCATCGAGGAGGTCGCCCGGGTCTGCGCCTCCTCCTCCCTCATCCCGGCCGTCAACAAGCTCGGCTCCCTGCCGGTGATCCTCTCCGGCTCCGAGGAGCTGAAGAAGCGCTACCTGGCGCCGCTGGCCAAGGGCGACGCGATGTTCTCCTACTGCCTGTCGGAGCCGGACGCCGGCTCCGACGCGGGCGGCATGAAGACCAGGGCCGTACGCGACGGCGACCACTGGGTGCTCAACGGCGTCAAGCGCTGGATCACCAACGCGGGTGTCTCCGAGTACTACACGGTGATGGCCGTCACCGACCCCGGCAAGCGCACCAAGGGCATCTCCGCGTTCGTCGTCGAGAAGGGCGACGAGGGCGTCTCCTTCGGCGCGCCGGAGAAGAAGCTCGGCATCAAGGGCTCGCCCACCCGCGAGGTCTACCTGGACAACGTGCGCATCCCGGCCGACCGGATGATCGGCGCCGAGGGCACCGGCTTCGCCACCGCGATGAAGACCCTCGACCACACCCGCATCACCATCGCGGCGCAGGCCCTGGGCATCGCGCAGGGCGCCCTGGACTACGCCAAGGGCTACGTCACCGAGCGCAAGCAGTTCGGCAAGCCCATCGGGGACTTCCAGGGCGTCCAGTTCATGCTGGCCGACATGGCCATGAAGATCGAGGCGGCCCGCCAGCTCACCTACGCCGCCGCCGCCCGTTCCGAGCGCGTCTTCGAGGACGGCGACGGCGCCAAGGAGGACCTGACCTTCTTCGGCGCCGCCGCCAAGTGCTACGCCTCCGACGCCGCCATGGAGATCACCACCGACGCGGTGCAGCTGCTGGGCGGCTACGGCTACACCCGCGACTACCCCGTCGAGCGGATGATGCGCGACGCGAAGATCACCCAGATTTATGAGGGCACCAACCAGGTCCAGCGGATCGTGATGGCGAGGAACCTTCCCTAGCGGGATCTACTGAATGAGGACCGGCCCGTCCCTGCACACGGGACGGGCCGGCGCATGTGCCACGGCACAGTTCCTCCTCGGTCGCAGTGTTTGAATGGACCCTCGTTCCCGGCTGAGCAAGGAGAAGCGCTGTGCCCCTGGTGTCCGTCGTGATGCCCGTCTTCAACTCGGCGACGACTCTCGGTGCAGCGGTCCGATCGGTGCTCACGCAGACCCACAGCGACCTGGAGCTGCTGATCACCGACGACCGGTCGACCGATGGCTCCATGGACCTGCTCAGGGAGTTCGCCCGGGAGGACGAGCGTGTCCTGCCGGAATCGGCGCCTGAACGGGGTGGTGCCGGCCGGGCACGCAACCGCGCTATCGAGCGGGCCCGTGGGGACTACATCGCCTTCCTCGACAGTGACGACATGTGGCTGCCGGAGAAGACCGAGCGGCAGCTCGCGTTCGCCGCGGAAGGCAGCGCGCCGCTGACCTTCACCTCGTACTTCAAGATGTCTGCCGACCACGCGGGCGAGAGCACCGACTTCGTGCCGAACGGACGGGTGATCCACGCCAAGGAGCACGTGACCTACCGCCAGATGCTCGTCCGCGACCACATCGGTGCCCTGACCGCCATGTATGACCGCAACGTGCTGGGCACGAGGTTGATGCCCGAGATGCGCAAGCGGCAGGACTACGCGCTGTGGCTGTCGATCATGCGGGACGGCTTCGACGCCCGGGGCCTGGTCGAGCCGCTGGCGGTGTACCGAGCCCATCAGGCAGGCTCCCTGTCCTCCAACAAGCTCAGCCTCGTCCAGTACAACTGGGAGCTGTACCGCAAGCACGAGCACCTGTCGGTCCCGCAGTCGACTCGGGCCCTGGCCGGCGCCGTGTGGCAGTCACTGCGCAACTCGCGCATCTAGAACCGCCGCCGCACCCTGCGGGGCAGCCGGTCCGGAGGCCACTGTGTCGCCCAGGAAGAGGTGGTCGGCCGGCCGACGGGGCTCCCACGGACTACGCGAGAGGCCATGTCCATTCGCCCAGGGCGAGTTGGTGGCATCCGTCGGGGTGGACGGTGAGGGTGTAGGCGTCGGGCCCTGGTTGGCCGGCCTGCACCCATTGGTGGAGCAGCGGGGCTCGCTCTGCCCAAAGGTCGCGGGGGCCGTTGTGTTCGAGTCGCGCTGTGCCGTCGTCGCGGGGCGTGAGGCGGGCCCAGGAGTTCGAGTCGGGGTGGATGAGGCCGTGTACCGGCTTGTCGTCGACGACGACGGAGAACTCGATGACATCCGGGTGTGCCAGGGAGCCGAGGAAGCGCGGCATGTTCCCGTTGAGGTCGACGGGCAGTTCGATCTCCTCGCCCGTGCCGGCGGCGGTGACGGCTTCGCCTGCGTAGGCGCGCGCGGGCGCGGGGGCGGCGTGCGGGGTGGTGCGGGCGTGCATGAACGCGGCGAGGGTGGGCAGGAAGCGGCCGGTCGCGGCGCCATGGTCACCAATGGACAGGGCGATGAGTCCGTGGCCGATGTTGGCGACGATGTTTCCGCCGGCGACGACCTGGTCCCGCCAGGCTTGCGGGATGCGGCCGATGCCGAAGGTGGCGATCAGCGCACCGTACGGGGCATGGTCCGGGCACCCGGTGGTGCCGTCGCCCACGGTGAGCGTGGGTTCGTACCCGGCGTCGGACAGATGCGTGGCCGCGGCGGTGACGAGGCGGGGGTCGACCTCGCGTGTGACGACCCGGTCCGAGCCGTACCGGTGGCACAGCAGCGCGGCGTTGTAGCCGGGGCCGGTGCCGAGGTCGAGCACGGGCAGATCGTCATCGGCCGGCGCGAGGGCCTCGGCCATGAGCGCCATCATGGTCGGGTTGCTGGACGAGCTGGTGGCCGTTCCGTGACGGTCGTACTGGACGTTGAGCGAGGCTTTGGAGTAGACGGCTTCGAGGTAGCCGGGGTCACCTGCGCGGTAGGTGACGAGTTCGCCGTGCTCGCGCCTGGCGAAGCGGGGGACGAACAGCTCTCGGGGCACGGCCGCGAACGCCTCGCGCCACTGGGGGGATCGCAGCGCACCGTCGTCGGTGAGCTGCTGGACCATGCGTCGCCGCAGTTCGCCGGCCGACGTGGTGGCGGTGGTCATGGGCATTTCCCTTCGAGCAGGTCAGCGAGTGCGTGAGTGATCGGCTCGCGGAGTTCCGGGACGAAGCCCCACTGCCCGTTCGGATTCACGTCGACGAGGTACCAGCGCCCGACGTCCTGATCAACGAGGAAGTCGCATGCCGCGTAGCGCAGGTGGAGGACGTCGAGCAGGGCGTGCATGCCGGTGGCGATCGGTCCGGGCACCGGGCAGGGGCGGTAGGTGAGGCTGTCGTAGTCGGTGCGGAAGTCGATGCGGGAGGCGTCCGAACCCGCGTGGATTTCGGCCGCGAACAGTCGGTGGCCGACCGCGGTGACCCGCACCTCGTACGCCTTGGGCACCCACTGCTGGAACAGATGGGCGGTGAGGCCGACAGTGTCGGGGATCTCCTCGGCCCGTACCTGCGTTGTCCACAGGGCATGCGCGTTGCCGTCGTAGATGGTTGGTCCGCCGGGCCCGAGCGCTTTGTAGGCGGCGGCCTTGCCGGGGAGGGATGCGACGAATGCGCGCGCCTCGGCCGGATCGTTGGTGATGAGCGTTTCCGGCACCGACAGTCCGCACCGTCCGGCAGTGGCCAGGGATATGGGCTTGAGTTCGGCGTGCGCATTGCGGCTGGGGTGGTTCACCCACACGCAGTCGAGCGCGGCGAGCATGCCGCGGAACCCGGCGCGGGCCTCGGCCTGCGCCCACCGGGTGTCCTGATCGGTCATGCCGGGGTGCATGCGGAAGGGAGATGGGCGCCGGTAGTAGACGGCGCTGACCTCTCCGAGGGTGAGGTCCCGGTGCTGCCCGCGCAGCGTGCCTGCCCAGTGCCCCACGCCGGGGCCGATGCGGGCGCCCAGGGTGAGGGAGCCGGGGAAGTCCCCGGGGTCGAGTCGGCAGACGGGCACGCCTCGCTCGGTCAGCTCCGATATGTCGGACGATGCGTCGAGCGCGCGAGTCAGCACCAGGACCGTCACGGATCAATCACTCCTTGCTCGGGAGAACAGGTTCCTCAGTCGGTGTCGTTCTCGGTGGACTCGTCGAGCTGGCTGTCCTCGACCGTCTGCTGCTTGGTGGTGAGCGAGGTCCCCATCGAGGGCTCGTGGATGAAGGGAGTGCCGTCCTTGGTGACGCTGATCTGCCGGTCGGGGCAGAGCGTCAGGGCGGGCTCGTCCTTCAGGATCTCGATCACCTTGACGGGCACGGCTTTTGTGAGGCCGAAGGGGCGGATCGTCGAGGTGCCGACCCGTTGTGCGGTCGCTGTCATCCCAGGTAGCTCCTTCGTCGTTGCTTACGCTTCCGACCCGCCGGGCCGGCTCGTGCGCGGCGCGGCCCGGCGGGGCCTTGCTGCCCGCCCCGCCTGGGGGTTGGGTTGGGAGAACCTCTCGATGTAGTCGGCAGGGTGGGACATCTGGGAGCTGCTACTTGACCGTCTCGACGGCGCGCCACTGCGCGATGACGTATGGACGTCCCCAGCGCGAGCGCCCCACTGTCGAGAGGGCCTTCGCGCTGCCGGGCCGCGCGCACGAGGTGGCGGGGCGCAGGCGGGGCCGTACGGCCGTCCAGGACAAGCCACTGGGGCGACGCGATCTCATTCACCCTCTTCCGGCTTCCTCGGCAACGGCGACCATCCCTGGCTCCGGGTCGTGGACGAGGACCCCAGGTCGCAGCCGTGTGCGGCGCACCTGACCGCCGACCCGTCTTTCAGCGCGCAGTGGACCCACACCCACTTCCCCCCTGTCGTGAGCGTGTAGCCGATGTCGAAGGCCAGCTCCCGCAACAGCCACAGGTCACGGCCTGACTCCGCGAGGTGGTTCGGGGTCGTCACGCGCGGCGTCTCGTGCGACCGGTCGAAAAGCCGCACGCACAGCACCTCGCCCTCCACGGCGACGACGAGCTGACACTGAGGCTCCGCGACGTGCTTGCACACGTTGCTGAGCAGTTCTGTCACGCCCAGGCGCGCCACATGGACAGCGTCGCGGCCAGCCCCGAGAGCCCGCGCAGCTATGCCGACCTCGCGCCGCCACTCCCCGATGTCGCGACGGGCCGCCAGTAACGGCCAGGAGCGTTGGTCGTCGGTACGTGGGGGCTGAGCCGCGACGTTCATGTGGGGACCTCCAGCAGCCAAGGGCGCAGGCAGACCGCTCCCCCGACGAGGGGCTTGTGCAACAGCTGCCCAACGCGCCACCACAGGGAGCCACTTGCGGCTCCCTGTGCTGTTGCAGCAGTCTGCATCCGTCACGCAGCTATGTGCAATGCCACGAACGGATGCAATTGCACGGCCAGTTGCAGTGTCCGAGCCGGAGCGGCCAGACTTGAGGTCGTGACGACATCGAGTCCTGTAGTGCGGCGTCGACGGCTGGGCCAAGAGCTTCGCCGTCTCCGCGACGCAGTCGGCCTGAGTGGAAACGAGGTCGCTACGCGACTCAGGTGGTCAACGTCGAAACTGTCCCGCTTCGAAAAGGGGCGGATCGCTCCAACACCCGCAGACGTGAGCCGCCTACTCGACCTCTACGGAGTGGAGAAGGCGAGCCAAGAGCGGGAGAAGCTGGCGTTGCTGGTCAAGGAGGCCCGCAAGAAGGGGTGGTGGCAGCTCTACAGCGACATCCCGTACTCGACGTACATCGGGCTGGAAGCGGAAGCAGGCCAGCTCCTCACGTACGAAGCCGTGGTTCCGGGACTGCTCCAGACTCGTCGCTACGCAGAGGAGATCAACCGCGCCACTCACCCAGGTCTGTCCGAAGAGGCACTGGAACAGCGAGTCGACGTACGACTCCAGCGTCAGAAGCTGCTCACCGAGGGCGGCGAACCGCTGGAGCTTCGCGCGGTGCTCGATGAATCAGCGCTACGTCGTGTCGTTGGCGACCGAGAGGTCATGCGGGAGCAGCTGATTCGACTCCTGGAAGTCGCAGAGCTGCCAAATGTCCTGCTCCAGGTGATTCCCTTCTCTGCGGGGGCTCATCCTGGGACACTGGAAGGCCCCTTCGTTATTCTGCGGTTCCCAGACCAGGAAGACCCGGACGTGGTCTACGTCGAAGCCAACAGCGACCAGTACCCGGACGATGTCCCACGGTACGAGTCGGTGTTCGTCAACCTGAGAGCCGCTGCCGTCAGCGTCCCCGAGACGCTGGCTCTGATCCGGAACATGGTGAATGACCTATGAAGATCGACAATGGTACGGACGTGAACCTTGCCCGTGCCACGTGGCGTAAGTCTTCTTACAGCCAGGCCAACGGCAACTGCGTCGAGGTTGCAGACACCATGGGGGTGGCCATCCCCGTCCGCGACTCCAAGGACCCGTACCGCGGCGCACTGACCTTCTCTTCGGCTTCCTGGTCAGCGTTCATCACGAACCTCAAGGGCGATCAGGCACAGTCCTGAGCGTGGGCCTCGGCCCGTCCAAGCCCCGCCGATCCGTCCGCGACGAGTGATCGGCGGGGCTTGCGTCTTGCGGCCCCGCAACGCTCCACCATCCGGCAAGCAGAAGATGACCGCCCCTCCCCCAGTGGGCCACTCCCTCAGTGGGCCCCTCCCTCAATGAGCCACTGCCTCAATGGGCCACTCCCTCAGTGGCCCATGTCGCAGCAGCCGTCGCGGCGCTGTTGCCGGCTCACCTGGTGCCAGTGGTCCTGGCCGGCGTCGCGGACGCGGACCTTCGAGCCGCTGTAGGCATCGACCAGCTCATCCCGCTCGTACGGGATGCCGCCCCGCACGACCGAGACCGTGCGGACCAGGGTGTCGAAGTCCTCCAGCGGGTCGCCGTCCACCAGGACCAGGTCGGCGAGCTTGCCCTCCTCCACGGTGCCCAGCTCCTTGTCCAGCCCGAAGACCCGGGCGGGCAGGACCGTCGCCGTGCGCAGCGCCTCGTGCGGTTGGAGCCCGGCGCGGTGCAGGGCGCGCAGCGCCAGGTGGAGGTGGAGTCCGACGGGGACGAGGGGCTGGTCGGTGCCCAGTGCGACGGCTCCGCCGGCGGCGAGCACCCGGCGGTAGACGGCCGTCTCCACATCGAGAGTGGCCAGCTCGGCCTCCGTCGGCGGGGTGGCGGCCAGTTGGCGGACGGCCTGCACGTCCCAGGGCGGCATCAGCCGCGTGACCCGCTCGTCGTCGGCCAGCTCGGGGTGGGCGCCCAGCAGCGGGCTCGCGGTGAAGGGCGTGGCGACCAGGTGGAAGTCGCCGGGCTTGGTGTAGATGCCCACGACGTCCTCGTAGGCGTGCCCTGTGGCGCTGGTCGCGTGGCCGAACTCCAGCCGCTGGGTGGCCTGGAGGTGGGTCGTCAGGTCCTGGCCGACCTGCACGCCGGGGGTGCACAAGTGGCTGCCGGAGCGGACGCCGAGCTTCTCGTGGGCGAACGCGGCCGCCTCGCGCATGGTGGTCGCGGGGGCGCGCACATACGTCTTGACGAAGTCCCAGTCGAGCGCGGTGGCCCGCTCCAGCGAGCGGCGCAGGCCCTCGCCGGTGCGGTGGGCCCGGCCCATGCTGTAGGCGACGCGGGCGCCGTCCAGCAGTTCGCCGGTGGCCAGCAGCCGGGGACCGGCGAGCTTCCCGGCGGCGACGGCCTCGCGCAACCGGGCCTGTTCGTAGGCGAAGCCGCCGAAGGAGACGGCGGTGGTGATGCCGTAGGCGAGCTGGGTGACGGTCTGTCTGCCGCCGTAGGTCGTCTGCCAGGGGTGTGTGTGGGTGTCCCAGAGGCCGGGCAGCACCGTCAGCTCCGAGGCGTCCAGGCGGCGCCGGGCGCGGCGGCCGGAGCGGTGCGGGGCGATCTCGGCGATCCGCCCGTCGCGCAGCACCAGGTCCACGTCCTCGCGCACTCCTGGTCCGGTGCCGTCCCACAGGCGTCCCGCGTGCACGACGGTCTCCTCGGGCGCGGGCCGCCGCCACGACATCTCCAGGCGTACGGTGCGCGCCCGGCCGCCGTCACCGCCCTCGGCGTCGCGCAGGCGCAGCTTTCCGGCGGACAGGTACAGCAGGGTGCGCGAGTCGCCGGACCAGGAGGGGTGGTCGGCGCTCTCGTCGGACAGCCGCCGGGCCTTCCCCGCCGGGCTGCCGTCCCGCTCCACGGGCAGCACCCACAGCGCCGACTCGCTGACGGCGGCCATCCACCGCCCGTCCGGCGACCAGACGGGCCCGGACGCGTACCGGTCGGCCAGCGAGGCGTGCGGTGCCAGCGGGTGCAGCGCGTCGTCCCCCGTCTCGGCGTCCACCACGCGGATGAGGTTGTAGCCCTCGCGGAAGCGGAAGTTGAGCCGGTTGCGGTCGCACAGGGCGATGCGGCGGCCGTCCGGCGACCAGCTCGGCGGTCCGGGGATGCCGCCGCCGCCCAGCGGCTTGGCCAGGGTGCGCTCGGCGCCACCGGACAGGTCCTTGACGAGGAGGTTGCCCGCCGCGTCGAGGCAGGCCAGCCGCGTGCCGTCCGGCGAGAGCGTGCCGAAGACCCGCCCGCCGCCGGCGAGCACCTCCTCCTTGCCGGAATCCAGCTCCCTGCGGCGTACGGCGAGCAGCCCGTCGCGGTCGTCGCTGTAGAGCAGGGCCTTGCCGTCCCGGGTGAAGGAGGGGGCGCAGACGTAGCGGGTCGCCGGTGCCGTGAGGAGCCGGCGGGGGCGGCCGCGGCCGTCCGTGGGGGCCAGCCAGAGCGCGTTGAGGGCGACGAAGGCGATGTGTTTGCCGTCCGGGGAGAGCACGGGCTGCTGCACGCCGCGCACCCGGTGGCGGCCGGGCGCCTCGAAGCCGTAGTCCTTGACGCGGTAGCGGGGCCGCTCGGTGGGGAGTTCGGCGGTGAAGGGGATGCGCCCGGCCGCCTCGGGACGCCCGGGGCGCAGCAGCCGGAAGGTGCCCGAGACGGTCAGCAGCAGGGTCTCGCGGTCGGCCCAGCGGGGCGGGACCGGCGCCACATCACCCTCGACCGCCACCGGCTCGCCGTCCACGACCAGGGTGCACGACGCCCTGGGCGCGGGCGTCGTGCGCAGGTAGGCGACCTTGCCGGAGGGCGAGACGGCGGGCGTCATCAGCGAGACGCCCTTGGTGCTCTCCTCGTGCTCGGTGCGCACGTCGCCGGAGCCGTCGGCGGCGACGGAGACGAGAGTGCGGGAGTCGAGCGCGGGCCCCCTCTCGCTCTCGACGACGCTGCCGCGTACGCACAGCACGCGCGTGCCGTCCGGCGACCAGGCCGGGTCGAAGTCCTCCCAGGCACCGTCCTGGAGGGGGCCGCCCTGGCCCTTCCGCCCGGTGAGGCGCTCCAGGTGGCCGGTGCGCACGTCCAGCACCCAGATGCGGTACGGGCTGCCCTCGACCGGGTCACCGCCGCGTTCCGAGGCGAACGCGATCTTGGTGCCGTCGGGCGACCAGGCGGGGCCGCGGTCGTCCCACGGGCCGTCGGTGCGCTGGGTGAGCCCGGAGCCGTCCGGGTTCAGGGTCCAGATGTGGAAGCCGCCGTCGCGGTAGGCGCACACGGCCAGCGTGCTGCCGTCGGGCGAGAGGACCGGCCGGGTCGGCTCCAGGCCGGGTGAGCTGATCGCGCGGGCCTTGCCACCCGAACGGGGGACGGACCACAGGATGTTCTGCATCTCCGCGATCAGCCGGTCCGCGCCGGGCACGAGGGTGGCGGCGCCGTTGGTGGCGGCGGAGAAGGGCACGGTACGGGAGCGGACCGCGGCGGCTTCGCGTGCGGCGGCG
>NZ_VJOK01000001.1:2914599-2990439 GCF_013302895.1 Streptomyces albus subsp. chlorinus
GGAGGGCGCGGCGGGGTCGGGCGCGGCGGAGAACGTGCAGGAGGGAGCGGTGGGGGCCGGCGGAGTGGCGGGGGTGGTACCGGAGGCTGAGGCGGGGGTGGAGGCGGGTGCGGGGTGCGAGTCGGACGATTCCGAGGTGACCAACGGGTCCTCCCTGGTCGCAACGCGTGGGCCCGCTGATGCTCGCGGGCCCGGGGAGGCGAGTCAAGACCGCTCGCCGCCCGGGGCCCGCGTACCGGAACCGTGTCGTCCGAAGGGAGTTGAGGCGCTGTCAGCCGTCGAGGTCGCCGATGGTGGCCAGCGAGGGGCCGCGCCGCGTCTGGAGGGTGCGGGCCACCTCCTCGGCCTCGCGCAGCACCCGGACGGCGTTGGACCAGGTCAGCTTCGCCAGGTCCGCCTCGGACCAGTGGCGGTCCAGCAGCTCGGCGATCAGGTTCGGATAGCCGGAGACGTCCTCCAGCTGCGCCGGGGTGAAGGCCGTGCCGTCGTAGTCGCCGCCGAGGCCGATGTGGTCGATGCCCGCGACCTCGCGCATGTGGTCGAGGTGGTCGGCGACCGTACGGGCGTCGGGCACCGGCCGCGGGTTGGCCTCCTCGAAGGCGCGCTGCACCCTGCGCCCCTCCTCGCTCAGGTCGAGGCGGTCCAAACCGTGCGCACGCATGTTCGCGTCGGCCGCCTCGGTCCAGGCCACCGCCTCCGGCAGGATGAACTTCGGCACGAACGTCGCCATGGCCACGCCCCCGTTGTCCGGAAGCTGCGCGAGCACGTCGTCGGGGATGTTGCGGGGGTGGTCGCAGACGGCGCGCGCGGAGGAGTGCGAGAAGAGCACCGGCGCCTCGGTCACCCGCAGGGCGTCCCGCATCGTCTCGGCCGCCACGTGCGAGAGGTCCACCAGCATGCCCAGCCGGTTCATCTCGCGGACCACCTCCTCGCCGAAGCGGCTCAGTCCGCCGGCGCGGGGCTCGTCGGTGGCCGAGTCGGCCCAGTCGAGCGAGTTGTTGTGGGTGAGCGTCATGTAGCGGACGCCCAGCCGGTGGAGGGCGCGCAGGGCGGCCAGGGAGTTGTTGATGGAGTGCCCGCCCTCGGCGCCCATCAGGGAGGCGATCCGCCGCTGGGCGTGCGCCGCCTCCATGTCCTCGGCGGTGAAGGCCAGTTGCAGGTCCTCGGGGTAGCGGGCGACCAGCAGCCGCACCGCGTCGATCTGCTCCAGGGTGGCGCTCACCGCGTCGTCCCCGGTCAGCTCGCCGGGCACGTAGACGGACCAGAACTGGGCGCCGACGCCCCCGGCGCGCAGCCGCGCCAGGTCGGTGTGCAGCCGCTCGCTCTGGTCCTGGGCGATGTCGAGCTTGTCCAGGTCGTAGCGCACCTGTTCCCGCAGCGCCCAGGGCAGGTCGTTGTGCCCGTCCACGACGGGGTGCTCGGCCAGCAGCGCGCGGGCGCGCTCCAGGCTGGAGCCGGACGCGGTGCCGGCGGCGGTCATCGGGCGCCTCCCGCCTGGCCGCCGAAGCCGAACCCGGTCTCCCCGGCGACCTTGGCGCGCAGCCGCCGGCCCTTCTCGGTGGCCTGCTCGTTCAGCTCCTGCTGGAAGTCGCGCATCCGCGCCCGGAGTTCCTCGTCGTGCGCGGCGAGCATCCGGACCGCCAGCAGCCCCGCGTTGCGGGCGCCGCCCACCGAGACGGTGGCCACCGGCACGCCCGCGGGCATCTGCACGATGGACAGCAGCGAGTCCATGCCGTCCAGGTACTTGAGCGGCACGGGGACGCCGATGACGGGCAGCGGGGTCACCGAGGCGAGCATGCCCGGCAGATGGGCCGCGCCGCCCGCGCCCGCGATGACCGCCTTGAGGCCCCGGTCGGCGGCGTCCTCCCCGTAGGCGACCATCTCGCGCGGCATGCGGTGCGCGGAGACGACGTCCACCTCGTAGGGCACCTCGAAGTCGTCGAGCGCCTTGGCGGCCTCCTCCATGACGGGCCAGTCCGAGTCGGACCCCATGACGATCCCCACGAGAGGGCTTGGACTAGTCATACGACTCCTAGGTGAAGGGAGGATGGGTGGTTGCCGGGCGCCGGGGAGTGCTCACTTGGTGATCGTGCCGCGCAGGTACCCCGCGGCGTGGGCCGCCCGCTCGCGCAGGTCGGCGAGGTCGTCCCCGTACACGTTGACATGTCCCACCTTGCGGCCGGGCTTCACGCCCTTGCCGTACATGTGGATCTTCAGCTGGGGGTCCCTGGCCATGCAGTGCAGGTAGGCGGAGTACATGTCCGGGTAGTCGCCGCCCAGCACATTGGCCATGACGGTCCAGCGCGCACGGCAGCGCGGGTCGCCGAGCGGCAGGTCGAGGACGGCCCGCACATGGTTGGCGAACTGCGAGGTCACCGCGCCGTCCTGGGTCCAGTGCCCGGAGTTGTGCGGGCGCATGGCCAGCTCGTTGACGAGCACCCTCCCGTCCCTCGTCTCGAACAGCTCGACGGCGAGGTGGCCGACCACGCCCAGTTCGTGCGCGATCCGCAGCGCAAGCTGCTGGGCGTGCACGGCCGCTTCCTCCGACAGGCCGGGCGCGGGTGCGATCACGGTGTCGCAGACGCCCTCGACCTGGATGGACTCCACCACGGGGTAGGCGACGGCCTGCCCGTGCGGGGACCGTACGACGTTGGCGGCCAGTTCCCGCGCGAAATCCACCTTCTCCTCGGCGAGCACGGCCACGCCCGCCTTGAAGGGCTCGGCGGCGTTCGGGTCGTCGGCGCCGCGGACGATCCACACCCCCTTGCCGTCGTACCCGCCGCGCACGGTCTTGAGGACGACGGGGAAGCCGTCGCCGCCCTCGGGCGCGCCCTCCCTGGCGAACGCCGCGACGTCCTCGGGCCCGCTGACGATCCGGTTGCGCGGAGCCGGGATGCCCAGCTCGCCCAGCCGCGCGCGCATCACGCCCTTGTCCTGGGCGTGCACCAGCGCGTCCGGCCCGGGGCGGACAGGGATGCCGTCCGCCTCCAGCGTGCGGAGGTGCTCGGTCGGGACATGCTCGTGATCGAAGGTGATCACATCGCAGCCCTGTGCGAAGCGCCGCAAGGTGTCCAGATCTCGGTAGTCGCCAACGACAACATCGTTGACGACCTGCGCCGCCGAGTCCTGCGGACCATCGGAGAGAAGCCTGAATCTGATGCCGAGCGGGATGCCCGCCTCGTGGGTCATACGAGCGAGCTGGCCCCCGCCGACCATGCCGACTACCGGGAACGTCACGGGTCCAGGGTACGGGGCACCCGGCAGCGCCCCTCCGGCCCCACCCGCCCCGCCGGACAACGGGGCGCCTCTCCGTGCTCGCCGCCACGTTCTTGTCAGGGACCTGAAGGGCAACGGGGGCAGGGAATGCGCCGTACGAAACAGGCCATCCCCCACGCCCGGGCACCACCGAGTCCGTTTGCGCGGGTACTCCGGGTGCGGGACGCGGCACCAGCGCTTCGACGCCGCGCGCCCTGTCAGGGACGTCACGTTCCGCATCACTGTCCGCGACTGACCAGCGCACTCTCGGCGCGGGAGCACCGGAGTGGTTCGCTCCGATGTGCGAACGCGGCGGACCGGTGAGACGATGGCCCGTCCAGCCGGGGACCACGGGCTGCGCCGATCGCCCCACGGGGCGGAGCGACGGCTGGTTAGCATGGGGCAGCCCTTCGACGCCGACCAGGAACGGGGCTGAAACCATCGCTAGGGGTGAACGGCGCTCTGTGCGCCCGCGACTGGAACGGCTCGTGCGCGAACTCGCCAAGTTCGGCGCCGTCGGCGCGCTGGGCTTCCTGGTGAACGTCGCGATCTTCAATCTGTGCATCCACACGTTCCAGCTCGCGCCCATCCGCTCCGGCGTCATCTCGCAGGTCGTCGCGATCGGCACCAACTACCTGGGCAACCGCTACTGGACGTACCGGGACATCGACAAGAGCCGCATCCACCGCGAGACGACGCTGTTCTTCTTCTTCAGCGGAATCGGTCTCGTCCTGGAGAACGGCATCCTCGCCCTCTCGCACTACGGGTTCGGCTACACCTCGCCGCTCGCCGACAACATCGCCAAGAACGTCATCGGGCTGCTGCTCGGCACCGCCTTCCGCTTCTGGTCGTACCGCACCTGGGTCTTCCGGGTGGGGGCGCAGCAGGCGGCGGCGGAGGCCGGGGAAGCCGGGGAGACCGGCCGCGGGACGGGAGTCCGCGAGGCCGTCCCGCACGAGGCCGCCGACGGCGCCCGGTCCGCCGGGGTGCCGTACCCGGTCGGTCCGGCGCCCGCGGGGTCAGGCGCCGGGACGAGCGGTCTCGCCGGAGGTGTCGGGGCCGGTGGTGTCGGGGCCGGTGGCGTCGGAGCCGGTGGCGTCGGGGCAGGCTCCCCCGGCAGCGGGAGTCCCGGTACCGGTGGTACCGGTGGTGCCGGTGGCGTCGGGGCCGGCGGTGTCGGGGCAGGGGGCGGCGTCGGTGGCCTCGCGGCTGAGGAACAGCGCGAAGACCGGCGGCAGCTGCTGTAGGAGTTCCAGCCGGCCGCCGTCCGCCTCCGCCAGATCGCGGGCGACGGCGAGGCCGAGCCCGGTGGAGTTGTGGCCGCTGACCGTCCGCTCGAACACCCGGGACCCCAGCGCCTCGTCCACACCGGGCCCCTCGTCCGTGACCTCGACCACGACCTGGTTGCCGGTGACCCGGGTGCGCAGAGCGACGGTGCCGTCCCCGTGCATCAGCGAGTTCTCGATCAGCGTCGCGAGCACCTGCGCCACCGCTCCGGGGGTCCCCACGGCGCGCAGCCCCGTCTTCCCGGAGCGCACTATGGCCCGGCCCGCGCTGCGGTAGGCGGGCTTCCACTCCTCGATCTGCTGCTTGACGACCTCGTCCAGGTCGAAGCCCACGGCCGAGCCCGTGCGCGGGTCCCGGGAGTTGGTCAGCAGCCGCTGCACCACGTCGGTGAGCCGCTCGACCTGGGCCAGCGCGATGGTGGCCTCCTCCTTGACGACCGCCCGGTCCTCGGGCGCCTCGCCCTCGGAGGTCGCGATGATCTCCTCCAGCCGCATGGACAGGGCCGTCAGCGGGGTGCGCAGCTGGTGCGAGGCGTCGGCGGCCAGCCGCCGCTCGGCGGTCAGCATGCGGCCGATGCGGTCCGCGCTGGCGTCCAGCACGTCCGCGACCCGGTCCAGCTCGGGCACCCCGTAGCGGCGGTGCCTGGGGCGCGGGTCGCCGGAGCCGAGGCGTTCGGCGGTCTCGGCCAGGTCGGTCAGCGGCGCGGCCACCCGGTGGGCCTGGCGTACGGCCAGCGCCGCGGCGGCGACGACGGCGAGCAGCGCCACCGCCAGGATGATCAGCAGGGTGCGGCCGACCTCGGCGCGCACCGCCGAGCGGGACGCCTGCACGGTGACGCGCTCGCCGTGCGCGCCCGTCTCCCGCGCCTCGACGACCTCGCCCGAGGGCCGCTCGCCCACCTCGATGGGCGCGCGGTCGCCGGGCATGTCGACACGGATGTAGCGGACGTAGCGGTCCTTGGAGGCGGTGACGCCGATCGACGCCTTCGTCACCCTCTCCCCCGCGACCAGCCGGCTCTCGACGGTGGAGACGAGCCGGGATGCCTCGGCCCGGACGCTGTCGCGGGTGCTGCTCTCGATGGTGCGTGACTCGACGATGACGAGCGAGACGCCGAAGACCGCGACCACGACGAGGACGACGGCGAGGGTGGACAGGATCAGCCGGCGGCGCACGTGCTGGTTACTTCCCTAGCTCTTCTCGAAGCGGAAGCCGACGCCGCGCACGGTGGCGATGTAGCGCGGATTGGCCGCGTCGTCCCCGAGCTTCTTGCGCAGCCAGGAGATGTGCATGTCGAGCGTCTTGGTGGACGACCACCAGGTGGTGTCCCACACCTCGCGCATCAGCTGGTCCCGGGTGACGACCCGGCCCGCGTCCCGCACCAGCACCCGCAGCAGGTCGAACTCCTTGGCGGTCAGTTGCAGCTCCTCGTCGCCCATCCAGGCGCGGTGCGACTCGACGTCGATCCGCACCCCGTGGGTGGTCGGGGGCTGGGCGGACTCGGCCGGTGAACCGCGGCGCAGCAGGGCCCGCACCCGCGCCAGCAGCTCGGCGAGGCGGAACGGCTTGGTGACGTAGTCGTCCGCGCCCGCGTCGAGGCCGACGACGGTGTCCACCTCGTCGGCGCGCGCGGTCAGGACGAGGACGGGGAAGGTGTGGCCCTCGTTCCGCAGCCTGCGGCACACCTCGAGACCGTCCATCCCGGGCAGTCCCAGATCCAGCACGACCAGGTCGATGCCCTCGCGCAGTCCGGCGTCCAGCGCGGTGGGACCGTCCTCGCGCACCTCGACCTCGTACCCCTCCCGGCGCAGGGCACGGGCCAGGGGCTCCGAGATCGACGCGTCATCCTCGGCGAGCAGTACACGGGTCATGCACCGATGGTAGTCCGCGTGGCCGAGCGTGAGGGCGGACGGTCGCGGGGCCGTGCGCTCCCCCGGGGCAGCCGCCGGGCCGGGGGTGGCCGCTGACGATCTCCAGGTGAAGTGGACACGTCACCAACGAAAACGCCACATGGTTCCCTCTTTCACCTGCGATGTATCTCACAAGCTCTTCCCCGGCCCCGGAACCGGTGACTTATGGTGAGAAGGATCTGTCGTGACCGGCGGGGACCTGTGTCCTTCTCGACACCTCACGGTCCCGTAGCTGTGCGAGCCGCGGTCCCAGGCCGCGGTCACCCCCCACCCGGGCGCGCTGCCCCCTTCGTCGGGCACGCGCGTCCCGACCCCGAGGAAAACCCACATGGCGTCCAGTCTGACGAAGGACGCGGCCGGCTACACCGGCGGCAAGACCTTCTTCGGCCACCCACGAGGTCTGGCCACCCTGTTCATGACCGAGATGTGGGAGCGCTTCAGCTTCTACGGCATGCGTGCCCTGCTGGTGCTCTACCTGACGGCCGCCGCGGCGGACGGCGGCATGGGCATGGCGGCGTCCACCGCCGTGGCCCTGTACTCCGTCTACAACGCCACGGTCTACCTGATGTCGATGCCGGGCGGCTGGCTCGGCGACCGGGTGTGGGGGCCGCGCAAGACGGTCACCATCTCCGCCGCGGTCATCATGATCGGGCACGCGCTGCTGGCCGTCGGCGTGAACGCGCTGTTCTTCGTCGGCCTCGTCTTCATCGGCGTCGGCTCCGGCCTGCTGAAGGCCAACATCTCCACGATGGTCGGCCAGCTCTACAAGGGCCCCGAGGACCCGCGCCGCGACGGCGGCTTCACCGTCTTCTACATGGGCATCAACATCGGCGGCTTCTCCGCCCCGCTGCTCATCGGCTGGGCCGGCGAGAAGATCAGCTGGCACCTGGGCTTCGGGCTGGCCGCCGCCGGTATGGGCCTCGGCCTGATCCAGTTCCTCCGCGGCAGCCGGCACCTGGCCGCTGACTCCACCGTGGTCCCCAACCCGCTGAGCGCCCAGGAGCGCGCCAAGGCGCTGCGCAACCTGGTCGTCAGCGTCGTGGTGCTGGCGGTCTTCTACGCCGTCATCGTCTTCGCCGACCTGTTCACCATCGACTGGGTGCTGTGGCCGGTCTCCATCCTCGGCATCCTGCTGCCGACCTACTACTTCACGCGGATGCGCCGCGACCGCGAGGTCTCGCCCGGCGAGAAGTCCAAACTGACCGCCTACATCTGGTTCTTCGTCGCGGCGGCCATCTTCTGGATGATCTTCGACCAGGCCGGTTCCACGCTGAACCTCTTCGCCGAGGAGAACACCTCCAAGAGCCTGTTCGGCCTCACCTTCCCCACCAGCTGGTTCCAGTCGGTCAACTCCCTGTGGGTGATGATCCTCGCACCCGTCCTGGCGGCCCTGTGGGTCAAGCTGGGCAGGCGGAACCCGTCCACCACCTCGAAGTTCTCCGTCGGCCTGATCGGCATCGGCGCCTCCTTCGGCCTGATGATGCTGGCCATGGGCGCGGCCGCCGGCGGCGTCCAGGTCAGCCCCATGTGGCTGATCACGGTCTACCTGATCCAGACGATCGCCGAGCTGTGCCTCTCCCCGGTCGGCCTGTCGGTGACCACCAAGCTGGCGCCCGCCAAGTACGCCAGCCAGCTCATGGGCGTGTGGTTCCTGGCCGTCACCGCCGGTGACTGCGTCTTCGCCATCGTCAAGCTCGTCGTCGGGGACGCCGCCAGCGGCAAGACGGGCTTCGCCGTCCAGGGCGTCATCGCCGCCCTCGCGGGCATCGCCTTCCTGGCCGCCCGCAACAAGATGAGGCCCCTCCTGGGCTCGGTGAAATAGCTCTTCGCCCTGCGGGGAGGGTGCCCTCCGGCGCTCCCTGGAGAGCCGCCCCTCCCTCTCCCTGCACCGGTGCCTGCCGCCGGCGGTCCTGGACCGCCGGCGGCAGGCGTCGTTGAGGCGCGGCGGACGACGACGAACCGGAGCGACGAACCGGAGCGACGAACCGCGGCGGTCCGTGTGGCGGTCCTGGCGGCGGTTTGTGGCGGTCCGTGACTGGCCCGGCGGCGGTCTGTGACGGTCCCGGCGTCGGCGCGTGCGGTCCGTAGCCGTCCCGGCAGCGATCTGCTACTGCCCCGGTATCGCGTGGCTGTCCCGGCGTCGGCCTCGGGGCACGTCGTCGGCTTCGGCGTCGGTTTCGATGGCGGCGTCGGTTCGGCGTCGGCCGTCGACTGTGGTCGGCGAGCGGCCGGGGACCGTCTACGGTGACGGCTCCGCGGGGTCGGTGGCGGGGTGGGCCCCTCGGGGTGCCTGCGGGCCCTCGTTGGTCCGCCGTCCGCCTCCGCGGCGGGGAGGAACCGCCGAAGGGCGGCGGTCGGGGAGCGGGCGCAGCCGGTTGACCGCCGCCATGCCCAGCCGGAAGACCGCCACCGGAACCACCGCGCACAGCAGGATCCAGAAGAGGGTCACCCCCCACGGCCGCCCGACGTCCCAGGGCTGTTCCGTCAGCACCCGCCGGCCCAGCTTGGCCGCGACGGTGTAGTCCCCGTGGGCGCCCGAGGCCAGCTCGACATCCAGTTCGATCCGCGCCTTCTCCCCCGGATCCACCGTGCCGCGCCACTGCTGCCGCTCCCACTCGGGGGCGAGGACGCCGTGCGCGGTGCCCACGTCGAAGACGGGATCCCTGGCACGGTCGGAGCCCAGGTTGCCGACCGTCAGCACGAGCGTGCGCCGCTCCGGGGCGCCGAACCAGTTGAGCAGCCCGCTCTCCCCCTCCAGACGCGCCGCCAGGACGGCAAGCCGTCCGCCCGTACGGCGCTCGGGCAGCGGCTTGACCGGGTGGCCGGCGACCCGGAGGGCGGCGTCGGCCGCCGCGTACGCACCGGTCACCGTCGCCGCCCGCACCACGCACGGGCACGGCTCGGGCGGCTCGGCCACGGGCAGCTCCTCGCGGAAGCGGCCGTCCGCGTCGGTGGTGACGGCCCGCCCCTCCGCGTTGGCGCAGGTGTTGGTGCCGCCGATGGCCTTCCGGCCGCACACCAGCAGGGTGAGCAGGGTCTCGGGCCGCCAGCCGGCACCCCGCACGGTGAGGCTCGCACCGGCGCCCACCTCCGCGCGGGAGAGGGTGATCCTCGGGCGGTCGGCCGCGCCGGCGGCGGGGTGGACCGCCAGCAGCACGCCCACCACCACGAAACCCACCAGACACGCGGTCGCCCGGACACTCGTCCTCACTTCGCCGCTCCCGTCAGCTCGCGCTGCCCCCCGCTGTCCTCGCCGCCGCCGGACCCGCCGGACCCGCCGTGCCCCGCCGCCGGGCCCGCTGTCCCCGCCGCCGGGCCCGCTGTCCTCGCCGCCGGACCCGCCGTCACCCCTGCCACCGCCACCACCGACGACCCCGCTCCCCCCAGAGCCCCCGCTGTTCCCGGTGCCCCCGTTGTCCCCGCTGTTCCCGACGCCGGTGCTGCCGGCGGCGCCCGTACCGTCGGTGGCACCGGTGCCGCCGCCCGACGCCACCGCGCCGTCCGTTCGCCGGCGCCCGCGCAGACACCAGCCCGCGCCGCCCGCCGCCGCCACCAGCAGGAGGCCGGCCGCCCACCCCCACGGGAGGGCGGTGTAGGAGGCGGTGGCCGTGTCCCGCGCGCCGCCGCCCGCCGTGGCGGTGAGCCGCACGTCCGCCAGGTCAGCGCGCGGCGGGTCGGCCCACTTCTCGTGCCGGGTGACGCGCTGGCCCGGCAGCAGTTCCAGCGGCAGCAGCCGGGGCGCGGGTACGTTCAGCCGCCCGAACAGTCCGTCGGCGCGGACGGTCAGCCGGGGGCGCAACGCCGTGTTCCCGCGGTTGACCAGCGTGTAGGTGAGCGTCGCGGCGCCGTCGTCCCGCCGTGTGACCGAGACGTCCTCGATGCCGAGCGCGGCCAGGGACGGGCCGCTGACCCGCAGGTGGACGCGGACACCCGAGGTGCGCTCCGGGGCGCTGACGACGATCGCGGCCGGGTGGTCGCCGGGCACCGCGCTCTCGGGCACGGTGACGCTCAGCGGCACCTCCGCCCTGGTCCGGGGCGGCACCTCCACCGTGTCCCGGGCGAGCGCGATCCATGTGCCCGCGCCCGCGCTGCGCCCCTCGTCGCGGAGGGCGAACCCGCCGCCGCGCGCGTTGTAGGCGTCGGCACCGCGCAGCCGGAAGGTGCGGGGCTCGTCGCCGCGGTTGGTGAGCGCGAGGGAATCCCTCAGCACGGTGCCGGGCGCACCCTCAAGGTAGAAGAAGGACCGCGCGTCCCCTTCCGCGCTCCGGTTCGCATCCCCCGCGGGCGGCGAGGGCGCCGCCGACCAGGAGGGCCCGCCCTCCTCGTGCGGCGCGGCCACGGCCGTCCCGCCGCACACGCACACGCACACGCACACCACAGCGAGCAGCACCCCCAGCACCACCCCCCGCACCGCCAGCCCGACCCCCCGCCCACCCGTCCGGCCGCCCCGGGACGGGGGCCGGACGGGGCCGGGTCGGGGGTGCGGTGCGGCGGGGGCGGTTGCTGGCTCGCCGGCCGGGGGGCGGGTGCCCGGGGTGGCGGGCGCGGCAGGGTCCCTCACGGGTCAGTGCCGGACCGCGGCCCTGCGCCGCGTGACCCACAGGGCTCCGCCGACCCCGGCCAGGAGGACGGTTCCGCCGAGGGTGCCGAGGGCGACGGCCGAGTCGGCGGGGCCGGTCTTGGGCAGTCCGCCGCCGCTGGGGGCCGATCCGCCGGTGGCCGCCGCGCCGCCGGATGTCGCGTCGCCGCCTCCGCCCGTCGCGCCGCCGGAGGCGTCCCCGCCGCCGGTACCGCCGCCGGAACCACCGCCGCCCGCCGCGGTCACGTCGAGGGTGAGGGAGGGCTTGGGGTTGTTCTTGGGCTCGCAGGTGGTGGTCGTGCCCAGCGCCTTGATGGTGAGCGTGCTGGCGGTGAAGGTGACCTTGCCGCTCTTCTTCGGCGTGTAGGTGCCGGAGAGGTCCGGGATCTTGATGGGCGTGTTCGCGGGGATCGCCTTGTCGTTGGGCGGTCCGGTCACGGGGATGGTGCCGGTCTCGGCGCCGCCGAGCTTGATCTTGGCGCTGGGGTTCATCGCGCCTTTGCCCAGTTCGATGGGGCTGGAGGAGACGCCCTTCTCGAAGGACATCGTCAGCTTGTAACCGCTGCCGCTCTTCACGGACTTGATGTCGATGGGCGAGACGGCACCCTTGTCGCCGATGGGCGTCTTGCACTGGTAGTCGACATCGACGGTCGTGGCGCTCGCGGCCGGGGCCGTCAGCAGTACGGCTGATCCGGCGACGAGGGTCGCCACCGCCGTGGCGGCGGCCGCGCGGACGGGGCGTTTCTTGCTGTGGGACACGGGGGTTCCCCCTTCATCCGGACTCGCAAGTTACTGACGACACATCAGATTTGGCGCCGACAGTAGCCCCAGCCCCTTGCCGAGGGAAGACCACCGGCACACCGGAGCGAAAAGGGCGGGGGCCCGGTGGCCGGTACCGGCCACCGGGCCCCCGCCCGTGCGATGTCGTGGTGCGCCCCGGTCAGTTGGGGGCCGCGAGTTCCGCCCACACCGTCTTGCCCACCCCGTCCGGGTTGCGCACCACGCCCCAGTCGAGGCACAGCCGCTGGACGATGAACATGCCGTGCCCGCCGGGCCGCCCGGCGCGGTGCGGGGTCCGCGGGGAGGGCGAGCCGCTGCCCAGGTCGACGATCTCCAGGCGGAGCACCTTCGAGTTGGCGCCCACGCGCAGCTCCTCCGGCCCGTTGGCGTGCAGGCACGCGTTGGTGACCAGCTCGGAGACGACCAGCAGCACGTCCTCGGCGGCGGCGCGCTGGTCGGCGGTGGCGGCCGGCAGCCAGCCCCAGTCGTGGAGGGCCTGGCGGGTGAAGTCCCGCGCGCGGGGCACGGCGCCGCTGGCACCGACGAGCCGCAGTCTGCGCACCTGCCGCATCGGCCGGCCTGCCTGGCGCGCGGTCCCTGCGGCGGCCGAGGCCGCACTCTCCGCAGCGGTCCCCATGGCGCCACTCCCCCCTTCGGGTTCGGGTGCGGACGTGGAAGCAGCCGCGGAATCGAAGACTCCGGATGTCGGCCCACGCCCAGTATCCGTACCGGCTCGCACCCGCGCACCGGCGGCCCCCGCCTCAGCGGTGTCCGCCGCCGCGCCTCCGGCGCACCCGTGGGCCGCGGCGTCCGGGGCACCCTCGGGCTCCGGACCGCGGTCGCCCGCCGGTTGCGGCCGGGTGGTGCTCATCAGTGGTTCACCTCACCGATCACCGGTTGCCGATTCGCCGTCCCACGTCCGGTCCGCCCAGGGCGGTTCCTTGACGCGCTGTACACGAATGTCTGACAGATTCGTTGGACTCCTGCCCGGACGCACCGTGAGAACACTTACGGATTCGGCCGGACCTGTGTGATGCGTGTAACGCGTCGGTCACGCGTCGGGCTTCTGTGCCGCACCCGAGGGGGGCCGCAGAGCCGAGTCGAGGTCGTCGTGCACGGTGAAGACCACGGCGGCTCCGGTGATCTCGAACACGCGCGCGACGACCGGGAGCATCCCCGCCAGGTGCACACCGCCCCCCGCGGCCTCGGCCTTCAGCCGGGCGCCGAGCAGGACGTTCAGCCCCGTCGAGTCGCAGAACTCGAGCCGCGAGCAGTCCACGACGAGGCGGCTGTACCCCTCGTCGACGCTGCGCTCCAGCGGCTCGCGCAGCAGTTCCGCGGTGTGGTGGTCCAGCTCACCCTCCGGGGTCACCACGGCACTCTCTCCTACGTGCCGTACGTCGACCGTCAGCCGGCCCCGGCTTGTGCTGCCGGGCATCCCGCGGTCCATGCACACCCCTTCTCGTCGCGTGAGGGCCTTCACTGCTTCCCCCGTCGAGCGGTTCGAACCCTACGCCTTCGACGGCTCTACCGGTAGCCGAACATTGGACATAACGCATGTGATGTGAACAAAACGAACTTGCTCTGGCTGTGGAGAAGCAGGTAGGTCTAATAGGGATACCGAACCAACGTCGGCCTTGGAGGCGCCGCACCCCGCAGTGCACGTCACGGCTTCGGCAGCCATATGCCGAGAAACCATGGAGGACAGCCATGTCACCCCGGCTCGCCAACGGGATATCCGACCCCGCTGATACGCAGGTCGCGACCGCTCCCGCCGTTCCGGAGCAGCCCAGCCCGGACTCCCTGCCGGATTCCCACCCTCTGCCCACCGACGCCCTCGGCGGCGATCCCACGAGTGCGGAGCAGATCGCCGAGGCGGTGGAAGCCGACCTCTTCGATCAGCTCCAGCTCCCCGAGATCCCACCCTACGACGAGGTCGGCCCGCTGGACGCGCGGGCCCTGTCCAAGACGCTCTTCCGGCGTCTGGAGACCCTCGAAGAGGGCACCCACGAATACGCGTACGTACGCAACACGCTCGTCGAACTCAATCTGGCGCTCGTCAAGTTCGCGGCCTCCCGCTTCCGCTCGCGCAGCGAGCCGATGGAGGACATCGTCCAGGTCGGCACGATCGGTCTGATCAAGGCGATCGACCGCTTCGAACTCGACCGCGGCGTGGAGTTCCCCACCTTCGCGATGCCGACCATCGTCGGCGAGATCAAGCGCTTCTTCCGCGACACCTCCTGGTCGGTGCGGGTACCCCGCCGCCTCCAGGAGCTGCGGCTCGACCTGGCCAAGGCGGGCGACGAACTCGCCCAGAAGCTGGACCGCGCGCCGACCGTCGAGGAGCTGGCCCAGCGCCTGAAGATCTCCACCGAGGAGGTCGTCGAGGGCATGGCCGCGAGCAACGCCTACACGGCCAGCTCGCTGGACGCCCAGCCCGAGGAGGACGACACCGAGGGCGCCCTGGCCGACCGCATCGGCTACGAGGACCACGGGCTCGAAGGCATCGAGTACGTCGAGTCCCTCAAGCCCCTCATCGCCGAACTCCCCGCGCGTGACCGCAGAATCCTCTCGCTGCGCTTCGTGGCGAACATGACCCAGTCGGAGATCGGGGAGGAGCTGGGCATCTCCCAGATGCACGTCTCCCGCCTCCTGTCCCGCACCCTGGGCAAGCTCCGCAAGGGACTGATGATCGAGGAATGACGCGGGGGCGTCGCACCCCGTGTGCGACACGCTCCGCGTGCCGAGGGCCCGGCCGGACGTCCACGTCCGGCCGGGCCCTCGGCCTGTACGGCGCCGCCCGGTGCGGCCCGCCTGCCGCGGTCCCCCGGTGGGGCCCTTCCGGTGCGGTCCTCCCGGGACGGCCCGCTCTTCAGGCCGGGCCCTCGCTCACCGCCCGGTCCCGCAGCGCGCCGTCCAGGATCCGCTCCAGCGCCGTCAGGTCCGCGGGCGGCAGTCCGCGCAGCGCCGGGGGCGGGGTGTCGGTGATGCGGGCCATCTCCGCCGCGGCCCGCGCGCCCTGAGGGGTGACCTCGACCAGCTTGGAACGGCGGTCGGCCGGGTTCGGCTCGCGGGTCACGAGACCCCGCTTGACCAGGTACTCGACGGTCAGCGTGGTGTAGGGGGCGTCGGCGAACAGCGCCGCCGCCAGCGCCCGGAGCGTCAGCGGCCCCTCGGCGGCGATGTGGCGCAGCGCCTTCGCCCGGAAGTAGCTCATCCCGAGCGCCTCGGTCACCCGCCCCCGGACATCGGCCGCCTCCAGGACGAGGGCCCGCAGATCGCGCCAGACCCGCACCGCCCTCGGGTCCGCCGGGAGCGCGTCCGGAAGTGCGGACAAGAGCGCGTCCGGGGGTGCGGACGAGGGGGCCGGTGCCTCGACGGGGTCGTGGGCCGGGGTTTCCTCGGGGGCGGGGGTCTCGTTGGGCGTGGAGGTGTGGCCGGGGTCGGGACCGGGGCCGGTGGTGTGGTCGGGACCGGGGCCGGGGGCGGCGCCGGGGGTCGGCCGGGGGTCGCGCGGGGAGTCGTTCATCCCGTCGTCGCCTCGCTGTTCGTACGGTTCGTCGGCCGGGCGGCCGGCGCCCCGGGTGCCTCGCCGCCCAGGAGGAGGGCCGCGCGCCGTGCCGACTCGCGGGCCCGGCGGCCCGTGGTCAGCACGCCCAGGAGCAGGACGGCGAGGCCGCACCCGGTGATGATCCACCATGCCGTGCGCTGCGCGTCCTGGAACCCGGCCGCGCCGCCCAGTCCGCCGCCGGCGCCCACCCCGCCCGCCGTGGCGCTCGCCATCACGGCACCGATGACGGCCACGCCCAGGGAGGAGCCGACCTGCCGGCTGGTCGAGGCCACGGCGGCGGCGACACCCGCCTGCGCGCGGGGCATCCCGGAGACGGCGGTGTTGGTGATGGGCGCGTTGACCAGTCCGAAGCCGATGCCGAAGAGGACGTAGCCGCAGAAGAGGACGCCCAGGGAGAGGTCGGCCGAGGCCGTCCACGCCAGGAGCAGCCCCGAGGCCGTCAGGCCCAGGCCCGCCGCCACCAGGGGCAGCCGGGGGCCGCGGCTGCCGACCAGGCGGCCCGAGAGCGGGGCGAAGACCAGCGTCATGGCCGCCATCGGCAGCGTGCACAGGCCAGCGTGCAGCGCGCTCATGCCGCGTATCTCCTGCAGGTACAGGGACGTCAGGAAGAGGAAGCCGCCCAGCGCGGCGAAGGCGCACACCGCGGTGGCCGTCGCGCCCGCGAACGGGACGCTGCGGAAGAAGCGCGGGTCGATGAGGGGCTCGGGGCGGCGCGACTCGTGGACCACCAGCCCGGCCAGGGACAGCAGCGCCGCGGCGGCACAGCCCGCCACCAGCGGCGAGGCGGGCCCGTGGTGCGGGCTCTCGATGATGCCGTAGGTGAGGCTGCCCAGCAGCACGATCATCAGTATCTGGCCGACCGGGTCCACCCGGCGGGAGCGGGGCGCACGGGACTCGGGGACGTAACGCGTCGTCAGCAGCAGGGCGGCCAGACCCACCGGCACATTGACCCAGAAGATCGCCTGCCAGCCGCTCACCTCGACCAGCAGTCCGCCCAGGATGGGGCCCGCCGCCATGCTGATGCCGACGACGCCGCCCCACACCCCGATCGCGCGGGCGCGTTCGCGCGGATCGGTGAAGGTGTTGGTGATGATCGACATCGCCACGGGGTTGAGCATCGAACCGCCCACCGCCTGGAGCGCGCGGGCCGCCACCAGCCACCCCAGCCCCGGCGCCAGGCTGCACAGCAGCGAGCCGAGCACGAAGAGGGCGAGCCCCCAGCGGAAGACCCGGCGCCGGCCCATCCGGTCCGCCGTGGAGCCGGCCAGCATCAGCAGCGCCGCCAGCACGAGGGTGTAGGCGTCGACGACCCACTGGAGCCCGGAGACGGAGGTGCCCAGGTCCGTGCGGATGTCCGGCAGTGCCACGTTCAGCGCCGTCGTGTCCAGGCTGACGATCAGCAGCGACATGCAGCAGATCGCCAGGATCAGGAGGCGGCGGCACGGGGTGGGTTCGGCGTCGGACAAGGGACCCCCCGGGATTGTTTTCACCACTACAACGATTGTGATGCTACAACCAACCACCGACAGTCCGGCACCGTGCGGGCACCGCCGCCGGCCGCGCGCCTCCGGGCCCCCTGCGGCCGGTTCAGGGAACGCGTACGCCCCGGTGCCACACCCCGGCGACCAGCGGGACGCCCGGACGGTAGGAGAGGTGGACGTGGGAGGGGGCGTCCAGGAGGGCGACATCGGCGCGGGCGCCGGGGCTCAGGCGGCCGACGTCGGTGCGGTGCAGCGCCCGCGCGCCGCCCGCCGTCGCCGACCAGAGGGCCTCGTCGGGGGTCATATTCATCTCCCGGACGGCGATCGCGATGCAGAACGGCATGGAGGACGTGTAGGAGGAACCCGGGTTGCAGTCGGTGGACAGCGCCACCGTGATCCCCGCGTCCAGCAGCCGGCGGGCGTCCGGGTAGACCGCGCGCGTGGAGAACTCGCAGCCGGGCAGCAGCGTGGCCACGGTGCTGCCCTGTGCCAGCGCGTCGATGTCCGCGTCGGTCAGATGGGTGCAGTGGTCCGCCGAGGCCGCGCCCAGCTCCACGGCCAGCCGCACACCCGGCCCGTAGGAGAGCTGGTTGGCGTGGACGCGGGGGGTCAGGCCCCTGGCCTTGCCCGCGGTGAGGATCGCCCGGGACTGGTCCTCGTCGAAGGCGCCCTCCTCGCAGAAGACGTCCACCCAGCGGGCGTGGGGGGCGCACGCCTCCAGCATCTCCCCCGCCACCAGCGCGGTGTACCCGTCCGGGTCGGACGCGTACTCCGGCGGCACCACATGGGCGCCGAGGTAGGTGACCTCGTCCACCTCCGACGCGGCCGCCACCCGCAGCGCCCGCGCCTCGTGCCGGGGGCTGAGGCCGTACCCCGACTTGGTCTCCAGCGTGGTGGTGCCCTGGGCGCGCATCTCGGCCAGGTGTGCGTCCAGCGTCGCCGCGAGGGCTTCGTCGGAGGCCTCGCGGGTCGCCTGGACGGTGGTGCGGATGCCGCCCGCCGTGTAGGGGCGGCCGGACATGCGGGCGTTGAACTCCTCGGTGCGGTCGCCCGCGTAGAGGAGGTGGGAGTGGCTGTCCACGAAGCCGGGGACGGCGGCCCTGCCGCCCGCGTCGTGCGCGGTGTCGGCGGCCGGTGCCCGCTCGGCGGGGCCCACCCAGGCCACCTCGCCGTCCTCCATGACGAGGGTGGCGTTCTCGATGACACCGAGGGCGCTGCCGTCCCCGAGGGCGGGGTCGTTCGTCACCAGGGCGCCGATGTTGGTGAGGGCTGTCGCGTGAGGCATACGGGTCCTTGGGTGGGCGGGGCGGGGGCCGCGGTCATCAGAGGCGGGGCCCGGCCCCGCGGTCGTCAGGGGCGGAGTGCGGCCAGGGCTTCGGTCAGGGCGTGCGGGACGGAGTCCACCAGGGTGTGGTTGCCGTCCCGTACGACGTGGCGGCCGGCGACCACGGTGTGGCGGACGTCGGCGGACGTGGCCGCGAAGACGGCCGCCTCCGCCGCGAGCCGGGCCACCGGCCCGGCCGTGCGCACCGAGTCGAGCGCGACCGTGGTGAAGTCGGCGAGCGCCCCGGTCTCCAGGCGGCTCGCCTCCGGCCAGCCCAGCGCTGCGTGACCGCCCTCGGTCGCGGCCCGCAGCAGCTGCCCCGCCGTCCAGTGGCCCCGCGTGCGGCTGGCGAGCCGCTCGTTCAGCTCCATCGCGCGGGCCTCCTCGAACAGGTCGATGACGGCGTGGCTGTCGCTGCCCAGCGACAGTGTGGCCCCGGCCCGGTCGAGCGCGGGGGCCGGCCCGATGCCGTCGGCCAGGTCGCGTTCGGTCGTGGGGCACATGCACACGCCCGTTCCCGAACGGCCCACCCGGCGGATGTCGTCCCCGGTCAGATGGGTGGCGTGGACGGCGGTGGTGCGCGGCCCGAGGACGCCGTGCTCGGCCAGCAGCGCGGTCGGCGTCATACCGTGCGCGCTCTCGCAGGCGTCGTTCTCCGCGGTCTGCTCGGACAGGTGGACGTGCAGCGGCGCGCCCCGCTCCTCGGCCCACGAGGCGACGGTGCCCAGCTCCCGGGCGGGAACCGCCCGCACGGAGTGCGCGGCGGCGCCCACCCGCACGTGGTCGCCCTCCGGCTTGAACGCGGAGACCCGCTCGGCCCACGCCTCGGCGGTGCCGTCGCTGAAGCGCAGCTGCTGCCGGGTGGGCGGCTCGCCGCGGCCCTTGCGGCCGATGCCGGAGGCCAGGTAGGCGGTGTCCAGCAAGGTGATGCGGATACCGGCGTCGGCCGCGGCGGCGACCAGCGCGTGGCCCATCGCGTTGGGGTCGTCGTAGCGCTCCCCGCCGGGCGCGTGGTGCAGGTAGTGGAACTCTCCCACGCAGGTGATGCCCGCCAGCGCCATCTCCGCGTACACCGCGCGGGCCAGCGCGTAGTAGCTGTCCGGGGTGAGCCGGGCGGCCGTCTGGTACATGGTGTCCCGCCACGTCCAGAACGTGCCCGAGCCGACCTGGACGGTGCCGCGCAGCGCCCGGTGGAAGGCGTGCGAGTGCGCGTTCGCCAGGCCGGGCAGCGTGAGCCCGCGCAGCACGACCGCCCCGGGCGGCGGCGCCTCGACGCCCGTACGGATCGCGCCGAGCCGCCCCCGCGCGGTCACCTCCAGCACGACGTGCGGCTCGACGGTGCCGTTGAGCCAGGCCAGCTCGCACCAGTAGGACTTCTCGGCCGGGACGTCACCGGGACCCGGGTCGGGTCCGGTGGCGTTCGGGTTCGTTCGCGTCCTCGTCGTCACACCAGACCTTCCAGTACCTCGGCGAGCGCGGTGACGCCCGCCGTGCAGTCGTCCTCCTCGGCGGACTCGGCAGGCGAGTGCGAGACGCCGGTGGGGTTGCGGACGTACAGCATGGCGGTGGGCACCGAACCGGACAAAATACCCGCGTCGTGTCCCGCGCCCGTGGGCAGGACGGGCACCCGGCCGCCGAGCAGCGCGACCAGCCGGTCCCGCAGCACGTGGTCGAACTCCACCAGGGGCGTCGCCGACTCGCGCGTCACCTCGACCGCCACCCCGTCCCGGCCGCCCCGCTCCCCCGCCGCACGCTCGATCTCCTCGACGACGGCGGCCAGCGTCTCCTCGTCGGGAGCCCGCGAGTCGAGCCAGCCGCTGACCAGCGACGGCACGGCGTTGACGCCGTTCGGCTCCACCGCCACCTTGCCGAAGGTCGCCAGCGCGCCCGCCAGCCGCGCCTTCTTCCGCGCGGCGAGCACCGTGTTGGCGTACGTCAGCATCGGGTCGTGGCGGTCCTCCAGACGGGTGGTGCCCGCGTGGTTGGCCTCGCCGCGGAAGTCGAACCGCCACCGGCCGTGCGGCCAGATCGCCGACGCAACGGCGATCCGGTGCTCCGTCTCCGCGAGGGCGCGGCCCTGTTCGATGTGGAGTTCGACGAACGCGCCGATGCGGGCCAGCCGACCGGGGTCCGGGCCGAGCGCCCCGGGGTCGTGGCCCGCCGCCTCCATCGCCCGCGGCAGCGAGACGCCCTCCGCGTCCGTCAGGGCGTGGGCGCCCTCCCTGGTGAGCGCGCCGGTCATCAGCCGGGAGCCCACGCACGAGAGTCCGAAGCGGGCGCCCTCCTCGTCGGTGAAGTTCACGATCGCCAGGGGTCGGGTGAACGGTACGTTCCGTGCGCGGAGTTCATCGAGGGCCGCGAACGCGGAGATGACGCCCAGCGGGCCGTCGAAGGCGCCGCCGTCCGGGACGGAGTCCAGGTGGGAGCCGGTCACCACGGCGTCCCCGGCGTCCTTGTCGCCGGCCCACGCCCACTGGTTGCCGTTCCCGTCCACCTCGTAGTCCAGGCCCCGGGACTCCGCCTGCCCGCGGAACCACTCCCGGCACTCCTGGTCGGGGACCGTCCACGCGAACCGGCGGTAGCCGCCGGAGGCGGCACGCCCGAGAGGGAGCAGCTCCTTCCACATCTCGTGGAAGCCGGCCCCCTTCCCCGCCCCCGGCTGCGGGCGGCCCGCCTCCCGGCCGGGAAGTGCCCCCGGTTCAGCCCCTGCGGACCGATCGCCCCCACGGGACGGCGGGGTGATGCCCACAACCGGAGGATGTCCGGGTTCCGTGGGATCGGGCTCCATCAGGCTTCTCCCTCTCGCATGGGGATGCGGACGTTGCGGTCGGCGGCGACCGCCTCGGCCTCGGGGTACCCCGCGTCGACGTGCCGGATGACACCGGTGCCGGGGTCGTTGGTGAGGACCCGTCGCAGTTTCTCGCCCGCGAGGGCGGTCCCGTCGGCGACGGTGACCTGGCCGGCGTGCAGGGAGCGGCCCATGCCGACACCGCCGCCGTGGTGGAGGGAGACCCAGGTGGCGCCGGAGGCGACGTTGAGCATGGCGTTGAGCATCGGCCAGTCGGCGATGGCGTCGGAGCCGTCGCGCATGGCCTCGGTCTCGCGGTAGGGGGAGGCGACGGAGCCGCAGTCGAGGTGGTCGCGGCCCAGCACGAGGGGCGCGGAGAGTTCACCGGAGGCGACCATGTCGTTGAAGCGTTCGCCGGCCGCGTCCCGTTCGCCGTAGCCGAGCCAGCAGATGCGGGCGGGCAGTCCCTGGTAGTGGACGCGTTCGCCGGCGAGGCGGAGCCAGCGGGCGAGGGAGGTGTTCTCGGGGAAGAGATCGAGCAGGGCGCGGTCGGTGGCGGCGATGTCGGCGGGGTCGCCGGAGAGGGCCGCCCAGCGGAAGGGGCCCTTGCCCTCGCAGAAGAGGGGGCGGATGTAGGCGGGGACGAAGCCGGGGAAGGCGAAGGCGCGTTCGTACCCGGCGAGCTGGGCCTCGCCGCGGAGGGAGTTGCCGTAGTCGAAGACCTCGGCGCCCGCGTCCTGGAAGCCGACCATGGCCTCGACGTGCGCGGCCATGGACGCGCGGGCGCGCCGGGTGAAGTCGGCGGGTTTCTCGGCCGCGTAGGTGGCCATGTCCGCGAAGTCGATGCCGACCGGCAGGTACGAGAGCGGGTCGTGGGCGGAGGTCTGGTCGGTGACGATGTCGATGGGGGCGCCGTCGGCCAGCAGTCGCGGCAGCACCTCGGCGGCGTTGCCGAGCAGGCCGATGGACAGGGGGCGGCGGGCGTCGCGGGCCTCGACGGCGAGCCGCAGCGCCTCGGCGGTGTTCTCCGCGCGGACGTCGAGATAACCGTGTTCGATGCGGCGGTCGATGCGCGAGGGGTCGCACTCGACGACGAGGGCGACGCCGTCGTTCATGGTGACGGCGAGCGGCTGGGCGCCGCCCATGCCGCCGAGTCCGGCCGTCAGGGTGATGGTTCCGGCGAGTGAACCGCCGAAGCGCTTGGCGGCGACGGCCGCGAAGGTCTCGTAGGTGCCCTGGAGGATGCCCTGGGTGCCGATGTAGATCCAGGAGCCGGCCGTCATCTGGCCGTACATGGTCAGGCCGAGCTGCTCCAGACGGCGGAACTCCTCCCAGTTCGCCCAGTCGCCGACCAGGTGCGAGTTCGCGATCAGGACGCGCGGGGCCCATTCGTGTGTGGTCATCACCCCGACGGGGCGGCCGGACTGGACGAGCATCGTCTCGTCGCCGCGCAGGGTGCGCAGGGTGCGGACCATCGCGTCGAAGGACGCCCAGTCGCGGGCGGCCTTGCCGGTGCCGCCGTAGACGACGAGTTTGTCGGGGTGCTCGGCGACCTCGGGGTCGAGGTTGTTCTGCAGCATCCGCAGAGCGGCCTCCTGCTGCCATCCGAGCGCGCTCAGCTCGCTGCCGCGCGGTGCCCTGACCGGGCGCGGTCCTGCGGTGCTGGTCATATGGCCCTGCCTCCTCGACTCCAGCCGTATCTGATCTATTCACTAACCATACGCAGTGAATAGATCTAGTCAACAGGGGGAGCGGGCTTCCCCGCCGCGACCGCCCGCGTCCGGTCGGGGCACCTTCCAGGGCCGGTCGGAGGTGTTCCGGTCGCCGCCCGCGCCCGCCGCCGCCTACGGTCGTCGGGAAGCGCGCCGACGCCACGCCCCTGGTGCCGACCCCACATCCCTGGTTCGGAAACCCCGCGCTCCGGGTACTGCACGTCAGCACACGCCCGCGCAGCCCCTGCCGTCCCGGTCGCCCCGTCCCGTCCCCCTCCGTCCCGTCCCGTTCCCCTCCGTCCCGTCCCGTTCCCCTCCGTCCCGTCCCCGCCCCGTTCCCCTCCTCCCCCCGCCCCTCCCCCGCAGCCCCGGAGAACGACATGTCGCAGATTCTTTTCGTGCTCACCGGCGCCCAGCACTGGACGCTCGCCGACGGGACCCGGCACCCCACCGGGTTCTGGGCCGACGAGGCGGTCGCCCCCTACGAGGCGTTCAAGGCGGCGGGCCACCAGGTGACCGTCGCCACCCCCGGCGGAGTCGTCCCCAGCGTCGACCAGGCCAGCCTGTCCGCCGACGCGAACGGCGGACAGGAGGCCGCCGACCGGGTCGCGGCGGGGCTCGACGCCTTCGTGGAACTCGGACAGCCGCTGAGCATCGAGGACGTCCGCATCGACAGCGGCGGCGGCCCCGCCGGCTACGACGCCGTCTTCTACCCCGGCGGCCACGGCCCCATGGAGGACCTGGCCACCGACAGCGACTCCGGCACGCTGCTGGTACGCACGCTGGCGTCGGGACGTCCGCTGGGCGTCGTCTGCCACGGCCCGGCGGCGCTGCTGGCCGCCCACACCCAGCAGGGCGCCAGCGCGGTCTACGGATACCGGCTGACCGCCTTCACCAACGCCGAGGAGCACGAGACGGGCCTGGCCACCAAGGCCAAGTGGCTGCTCCAGGACCGGCTGGTGGAGTCCGGGGCGCACTTCGAGGAGGGCAGGCCCTGGGAACCGCACGTGGTGGTGGACCGCAACCTGGTGACCGGCCAGAACCCGGCCTCCGCCGGACCCGTTGCCACGGAGATCATCAAGATGCTCGGATGAGGCACGTACCGTCCCTCCCGGCGAATGGAACACAGCGATGACCAGCACCGCACAGCCCGGCAGCCGGCCGGCCGACGCCTCCGGCACCTTCCTGCTGGGCGGAGAACTGCCCGTCAACCGGCTCGGATACGGCGCGATGCAGCTGACCGGCCCCGGCGTCTGGGGTGAGCCGCGGGACCCGGACGAGGCCGTCCGGGTACTGCGGCGCGCGGTCGAGCTGGGCGTCAACCTCATCGACACGGCCGACTCCTACGGCCCGTTCGTCAGCGAACGCCTGATCCACCAGGCCCTGCACCCGTACCCGGACGACCTGGTCATCGCCACCAAGGGCGGGCTGACCCGCTCCGGCCCCGACGACTGGCGCCCGGTGGGCCGGCCCGAGTACCTGCGCCAGCAGTGCGAACTGAGCCTGCGCCACCTGGGCCTGGAGCGCATCGACCTCTACCAGCTGCACCGCATCGATGCGAAGGTGCCGGTCGCCGACCAGCTCGGCGAACTCGCGCTGCTCCAGCAGGAGGGCAAGATCCGGTTCATCGGGCTGTCCGAGGTGACCGTCGCCCAGCTGGCGGAGGCCAGGAAGCTGGAGACCGTCGTCTCCGTGCAGAACCTCTACAACATCGCCGACCGCAGCGCGGAGGACGTGCTGGAGTACGCGGAACGGGAGACGGCCCGCGGCGACAGCCTGGCGTTCATCCCCTGGTTCCCGATGGCGACCGGCGAACTCGCCAAGCCGGGCGGCCCGCTGGACGCCGCCGCCCGGCAGCACGGCGCGAGCCCCTCCCAGCTCGCCCTCGCCTGGCTGCTGCGCCGCTCCCCGGTGATGCTGCCGATCCCCGGCACCTCGCGGGTGGCGCACCTGGAGGAGAACACCGACGCGGCCCGGATCGAGCTGACGGACGCCGAGTTCGAGGCACTGTCGGACGCGGTCGCCGGCCCCCGCAGGCCGGACAGCACGGGGTAGGCGGCACGGTGCGGGCCCGGCCCGTGGTGCGGGACGGGGCGGGCCCGTGGTGCGGGACGGGGCGGGCCCGCCCGCGGCCGGCCCGGACCGCCGCGCTCAGTCAGTCCGCGGCCCCTGGGCGGTCAGCCGCGGCCCCGGGCAGTCAGTCCACAGCCCCCGCCCCGGGCAGTCAGTCCGCGGTCTCCGGACGGCCGTGCCAGTCGACGCACATGATCAGAGCGTCGTCCTGGAGGGCGGCCTCGCGCCGGTAGCCGGCCAGTTCCCGCAGCACGGCGACGGGGACCTGGGCGGCGGGCAGCAGCCGGTTGGCGGCCAGGGAGCGGGCCAGGGAGCGGTCGCCGTACTTCTCGCCGCCCCGGCCCGACGTTTCGTAGACACCGTCGCTGCCGATCAGCAGCCGGTCATCCGGCAGCACCGTGAAGTGCTCCTCCGTGTAGACGGTGTCCTCGAACATGCCCAGCGGGAGCTGGTGGTCGAAGGTGACCTCCGTGACCGTACGGCCGCCGCGCAGCCGCCACAGCCGGGGCGAACCCGCGTCGACCGCCTCGACCTTCCCGGTGGCCAGCTCGAACCGCAGCAGGAGCACCGCCACATGGGCGGAGCCCTGGTACTGGGCGTAGACGGCCTGGTCGGCGAGGGTCGCCTGGCCCGCCAGGTCGAGACCGGCGCGGCGGGCGTTGCGCAGCGCGTTGGCGGCGAGGCTGGTCAGCAGGGCGGCGTCCATGCCCTCGCCCATGCCGTTGGTGATGCTGAGCGTCAGATAGCGCTCGGACGCCTCCCAGTCGAAACTGTCACCGAAGATCGCGTAGGCGGGCTCCAGATGGGCGCCGACCTCGAACTCGGGGCGGACGCAGGAGCGTCCGGGCAGCAGCTGCCACTGCATCTCCGCCGCCAGGGTGAGCCGGGTGGCCCGCCGTGCCAGCACGAACAGGTCCGTGTCCCGTTCGGCGACGACGATCTCGTGGCCGAGCGCCTCGCACAGCTCCCGCAGCTCGGGCAGGAGCGCCCGGGGATCGACGGTGGTGGGCAGCCCCACCGACAGCGTGCCCAGCCGGTCGCCCCGGATCGTCACCGGCAGGTGGACGACGATCCCCGCACCCCGCCCCCGCGTGATGTACGGCTCCTGGGCGCCGAACGCGCGCCCCTGCGGGCTGTCGTGGACGGGCACCGGCGGACTGCCGTCCGGGTCCCCACCGGACACCGCCTGCAGCGAGGACATCCCGTAGTCGACCATGCGGAGTTCGACCGCGTCGGCGCCGAACCGCTCCTCCAGCTCGGCTGCCACGACGGAGACGAGCGTGTGCGGAGGCGCGGCGCGCAGCTTCTGCTGGACGGCGGCGAGTCTGTCCACGGCGGTCCTGGTTCTGTGCGGGGCTGACGATGACCCGCGCGGGATCGCGCTGCTCAGCCGGTTTCCGTGCGGATGTCGGTGCGGTGCTGCTCACCGTACCCCAGCGGCGTCCGGCGCGAGCCCGCTGTCGTACCGGGCGAACGCGCCCTCGCGGTGCGAGGCCGTCCGGTGCGGTCCGGTGCGGTGCGGTGGGGGCGGGTGCGATGAGTTCCGGCGCCGGGGACGGTCCACCTTCCGAGCGCCGCGCACCGGGCCCGGCGCGCACAGCGTGAAGGAGGCGGAGCGTCATGTCGGAGCCGGGGAGTTGCCGAGTGGGCGGTGTGGTGCTGGGGAGCACGGACCCGCGGCGGCTGTGGGAGTGGTACCGCACCGCCTTCGCGCCGCCGCGTGACGGCGACGACCGCGACCACGGCCACGGAGGCGGAGGCGGCGAGGGCGGCGGGGAAGCGCCCCTGCTCTCCCTGGAGCTGGGCGGCACATACGTGATCTTCGAGAGCCGGGACGACGTGGGGCGCAAGTCCGTCGAGCCCGGCCGGATCCTGGTCACCTTCGAGGTCACCGGCATCTGCGCCCACGAGAAGCGGCTCACCGCGACGCTCAACCCCCGCTGGATCCGCCCGGTGGAGGCGGCCGGCGAACGGGTGCTGCTGGGCACCCTGGAGGACCCGGACGGCAACTACGTCCAGCTCTTCGAGGTCACCGACGACAGCCCCACCGCCTAGCGCCGTGCCGGGGCAGACGGAGAGCGGGGGCGTCCCGGTACGGACGGCCGCCCGGCACCAGGCCGTCGAACTGCTGCGGCACGCGGTCGGCTACGCGCTGGGCACCGCCCAGGCCGTGACGCCCGCACTGCTGGACCGGCCGACACCGTGCGCGGAGTGGGACCTGCGCCGGCTGATGTCCCACCTGGACGACTCCCTGGCGGCGCTGCACGAGGGCATCGCCGACGGCGCGGTGGCCCTGCACCCGCCGGGGGGCGGCACGGCGCCGCGACCGGGAGGGCACGGGGCCCGGGAGGGGACGGTCCCATACCCTCCCGGGCCGACACCCGCCTCCGGGGCGGGCCCCGCCGCGACCACCTCGGACGGCGGCCCGGCGACCGCTCCCGGGACCGGACGCGGGACCGGGACCGGGACCGGGTTCAGGATCGGGACCGGCCCGGACTCGACGGGCGGGCCCCAAACCGGGCCCACGGACGGGACCGGACGCGGGACCGGGGCCGGGGCCGGACCCACAACCGGGGCCGGGACCACATCAGGGACCAGGACCGCGACCGGGCAGGAAGCCGTTGCGGCCCACACGACCCACACCCACGGGGTCGGCGGGCCCCACGGGATCGCCGGGGACAACACGGCCGACGAGGTGCGGAGGGTCCACGGGGCCGACCCGGCGGGGGTCTTCAGGAGGCGGGCCGCGCGTCTGCTGGGGGCCTGGGCCGCCGCGCCGGGGCGCGAACTGCTCACGGTGGCCGACGCGCCGCTGACGGCGACGGCCCTGGCGCTGACGGGCGCGGTGGAGCTGGCCGTGCACGGCTGGGACATCGCGCAGGCCACCGGCCGGCCGGACCGCCCGGTGCCCGCACCGCTGGCCGCCCGGCTGCTGCCGGTAGCCCGGCAGCTGGTGCCCCACGAGGGGGCCCGGCCACCGCTGTTCGCCCCCGAGGTCCCGGTGCCGCGCGACGCGCCCCCGGGGGACAGACTGCTGGCCTTCCTCGGCCGGGTGCCGTAGGGGTCTCCGCTCCGGGTGCTGTAGGGGGTTGGGTGGGCGCGGGCCTCACGGCCGGTAGACGCACTCCGTCAGGACGCTGCGCACACGCCAGCCGAGCGTCTCGTACAGTGCCCGCCCCTGCGGGGTGGCGCCCAGCAGGCCGAGGGTCGCGCCCGCGGCCACGGCGCGGTCGGCGAGCGTACGCATCACCACGCTGCCCAGGCCCCGGCGCCGGTGTGCCTCCTCGGTGCTGATCCGGTCCATCACCGCGGCACCGTCGCGCACGGCCATCTGCCCGCGCGCGGCGGGCTCGCCGGCCGCGTCGTCGATCCGGACGAGGGTGACGCCGTCGCGTGTCTCCACCGTGCGGGCGTAACCGTCGGGCAAGGCGTCCGGTCCGCCGACCGCGCGTCCGTGGCCTGTGCCGGGGCCCGCGAGGGTGAGGTCGGCGGTCATCAGGTGGCCGGTTTCCCCGTGGTCCACCTGCCAGCCGTGCGGCAGCCAGGCGGCGACCTCGTCCGGCTCGGCGAAGACCATGATCCAGGTCTCCGGCACGGTCACCCCGGCGGTGGCCTCGCGCACCGCCTCCTCGTCGGCACGCAGCAGCACGTGCCGCCCCACGATCCGTGCGGACCCGACGTCCATGTACAGGCCCCACGGCAGCCGGGTGGGCGCGGGGGTGCCCCGCGAGACCGTCCAGCCGGTGACCCACGTCCTGACCAGAGCGGGGTCCGCGTACCCCACCGCACCGGCGTCGCCCAATCAGGGCCTCCTCACAGCTGTCGGAAAGGACAGCCGCACACAGTAGGGCCGCCGGCCCGCCGAGGGCACCTGGTTTTCACGGACCGGACGGCGCACCCCCCCCGCTCCGCGCGTCACTCCACGCCTCGCTCCGCGCGTTACTCCGCGAACAGGCCCCGTTCCCCGGCGCGGGCGTCGAACTCCTCCAGCCGCGCCTGCGCGTCGGGCAGCCCGTCGCACATGGCCTCCAGCAGGACGCGCCCCAGCAGCATGGGGGCGCAGGCGGTGTCGAAGGCCAGGCCCGTACCGACGGCGGCGGGCAGCAGCAGGTCACCGGGGCGGGCGACGGGCGCGAAGGCGCTGTCGGCGACGGTGACGACGGCCAGCCCCGCCGCGCGCGCCCGCTCCAGCGCCTCCAACGTCTCGCGCGGATGCCGGGGCAGGGCGAAGCACAGCAGCGCGGTGGCCCCGGCACGGACGCAGCCGTCGAGGCGGTCCTCCAGCATCGAGCCGCCCTCGGTGAGCAGCCGCACATCGGGATGGACCTTTGCCGCGAAGTAGGAGAAGCCGCTCGCCTGCGCCGCGGCGGCCCGCAGCCCCAGGACGGGCAGCGGGCGCGAGGCGGCCAGCAGCGCGCCGGCGCGCTCGACGGGCGCCGGGTCCTCCAGCAGTGCGGCCAGGTGCCGCAGGTTCTCGATCTCGGCGTGCACGGCCTGCTGGTACTCGTTGAGGCCGCCGCGCTCCTCGCCCCCCGCGGCGGGCTCGGTCCCCTCCGCCGGTTCGCTCTCGCGCAGATGGCGGCGGAGCGCCGGGTAGCCGTCGAAACCGAGCGCCACCGCGAACCGGGTGACCGACGGCTGGCTGACCCCGGCCAGTTCCGCCAGCTCCACACTGGAGAGGAACGGCGCGTCTCCGGCCCGGCGCACCATGCAGTGCGCGATCCGGCGCTGCGTGGGTGTCAGCCGGTGCCCCTCGAAGAGCTTCAGCAACCGCGCGCTGGCGCTGCTCATCCCGCACCTCTCATTCAGCCCGCTCCTCCCTTGCATAACCCTATGCAGCGGGCCCGGCCCGGGCAAGGCGGGACGGAGGCGACACGGGAGACGTCACCCCTGCCCCTCCTCAGACACCTGCCTCTCCTCGATCCGATGCCCCTCCTTTGACCCTTGCCTCCCCTCGACCCGCTACCCCTCCTCCACCCGCTGCCCCCCTTCGAAGCCCTGCCTCTCCTCCACCCGCTGCCCCTCCTCGAACCAGCGGGCCAGCTCCGGCGCCACCCTGGCGACCGTCACGGGCCGTCCGCCGTCCCGCAGCGACTCGGTGGCCGCGACCCCGGCGGCCACCGCCTCCCGCGCGGCCACCGGACTGGTGTCCGTCCTGCCGCCCTCCCGCACGAACCGCAGGAACTCCGCCACCAGCAGCGGGTCGGAGCCGCCGTGCCCGTCCTCGTCGGGTATCGGCACGGGGATGACGAGATCGGCGTCGGCACGGTAGCCGCTGCGCCGCTTCCAGACCCGCACCTCGGCGCTCTCGCCGTGGTCCCCGAAGTTCTCCAGCCGGCCCTCGGTGCCGATGACGGTGTAGTTGCGCCAGTAGTCGGGCGTGTAGTGGCACTGCTGGTAGCTGGCGTGCACCCCGCCCTCCAGGCGCATCACCATCATCGACAGGTCCTCCACGTCCACCACCGGGTTGAGACCGGTCAGCGACAGCGGCGGCCAGTTGTTCTCCGGGTCGTACCAGTCCGGCATCACCGCGCCGGGGGGCTGGCCCGAGCGGTCGGTGATGTCCCCGTAGACGGTCAGCCCGCCCAGCGCCGTGACCCGCTCGGTGTAGGCACCGGCCAGCCAGTGGATGACATCCAGGTCATGGGCACCCTTCTGGAGGAGCAGGCCGGTGGTGTTCCGGCGGTCGGCGTGCCAGTCCTTGAAGTAGAAGTCACCGCCGTGGCCCACGAAGTGGCGGCACCAGATCGCCTTGACCTCGCCGATCTCGCCGCGCCGTATCAGCTCGCGCATCGTCCGCACCACGGGCATGTGCCGCATGTTGTGGCCCACGTACAGCCGGGCGCCGCCCGCACGGGCGGCCTCCAGCACGCGGTCGCAGCCCTCCGTGGTGATGGCCAGCGGCTTCTCCACGAAGACGGCGACACCGGCCGCCAGCAGCTCGCACGCGAGCTGCTCGTGGGTGTGGTCGGGGGTGATGACGAAGACCGCGTCCAGCTCCTCGGCGTCCAGCAGCGCGCGGTGGCCGGCGTACAGGCGCACGTCGTCGCCGAACCACGCGCGGGCGCGGTCGAACATCCGCGGGGAGGTGTCGACGGCGGCCACCACGCGGGAGCCCTCGCCGGGCCGGTGCGCGTGCCGGGCGACGGTGGCGCGCAGGCCGAGCCCGATGACGGCCAGGCGCAGCTCGCGGGAGCGGGAGCCGCCGGCTTCGCCGGTCGCCTGGTCCACGGTCGTGTCGGTCATGCTGCTCAGCCCTTCATTCCGGAGAAAGCGATGCCCTGGATGAACTGCCGCTGCATCGTGACGAAGACGACGATCACCGGCAGCGTGGCCAGCACGGAGCCGGCCATCAGCACCGGGTACTCCGTGAGATGCGCGCCCTGGAGCGTGGCCAGCCCGGCCGACAGCGGCATCCTGGACGGGTCGGTGTTGACGACCAGCGGCCACATCAGGTCGTTCCAGGACCACAGGAAGGTGAGGATGCCCAGCGCCAGCAGCCCGGGGCGGGCCAGCGGCAGGGCGATCCGCCAGAAGACGGTGAACGGGTTGGCGCCGTCCAGGCGGGCGGCCTCCTCCAGTTCGGCGGGCAGCCCCAGGAAGAACTGGCGCAGCAGGAAGGTGCCGAACGCGCTGAACATGCCGGGAACCACCAGTGCCTGGAGGGAGTTGAGCCAGCCGAGGTCCTGCATGATCTGGTACTGCGGCAGCAGGAACAGCTGGCCCGGCACCATCAGCACCGCCAGGAACCCGAGGAAGAGCGCGCCGCGCCCGGGGAAGGGTATGCGGGCGAACGCGTAGGCCGCCATCGAGCACAGCAGCAGTTGCGCGGCCGTGCGCAGCAGCGTCATCAGCACGGTGTTGACCAGCTGGTCGGTGAACGGGATCGAGGAGAAGACCGTCGCGTAGTTCGACCACTCCCAGTGCTCCGGCAGGATCGTCGGCGGTACCCGGGTGGACTCCCCGAAGGACTTGAAGGAGGTCAGCACCTGCCACAGCAGCGGGAAGACGGTGATGACCGCCCCCAGGGACAGCACCAGGTGCGCGGGCCACAGCCGCCCCTCGCGGCGCGTGGGGCGCGGGCGGCGCGGCGGACGCGAGGCGCGCGGGTGCGTCTCAGCCATAGTGGACCCACCTCTTCTGCAACCGGAACTGGAGGGCGGTCAGTGCCATGATCAGGACGAACAGCACACAGACGATGGCCGCCCCGTACGCGCGCTGGTTGTCGAAGAAGGACTTCTGGAAGAACAGCATCACGATCGTCTGGCCCTCGCTGTAGGCCGGGTTCGTGACACCCACCGCGGTGTTGGCGCCCAGGATCATGTAGATCAGGTCGAACACCTGGAGGGACTGGATCACCGACAGCACCGTGGTGAAGAACAGCGTCGGACTCAGCAGCGGCATCGTCACCGAGAAGAACTGCCGTACCCGCCCGGCACCGTCCAAGGACGCGGCCTCGTAGTAGTCCTGCGGGATGCTCTGCAGCCCGGCCAGCAGCAGGATCATGTTGTAGCCGACGGTCATCCACACGCCCACCGCGGCGACCGCGAACCGCACCGCGTCCGGATCGGACACCCAGTAGGTGCCGTCGATGCCGATGGCGTCCAGCGCCTGGTTGAGGATGCCGACGTCGCCGTTGTAGAGCCACCGCCACACGACCGCCACCGCGGCGGGCATGGTGACCACCGGCAGGAAGTACAGCGTCCGGTACAGCCCGGTGCCGCGCATCCCCCTCAGGTTGAGCAGCACGGCCAGCACCATCGAGACGGGGATGCCCAGCAGCACCAGCACGGTGTACACCAGGCTGTTGCCCAGCGACTGCCACACCTCGGGGTCGTGCAGCAGTGTGCGGTAGTTCGCCAGCCCGATCCAGGTGGTGCCGCCGAAGGGGCCCCACTCGGTGAAGCTGAAGTACAGCGTCTGCACCACGGGCCACAGGTAGAACACCGCGAGGCCCAGCCCCGCCGGGGCGATCAGCGCGTATCCCCACCACTTGTCGCGGTGCAGGAAACGGCGCTCCCGTTTGCGCAGCGCCCGCTGGCTGACAGGGGACGCCTCCGGCCCGCCCGGCCGCGCGGACGGAGGCGGTGCCGTGCCCCTGGCCGCACCGGCTTCGACCTCGACGCTCATGCCGTTCCCTCCTGGGCGAGCAGCTGGTTCATCGCCTTGGTGAGGGCACGCGACACGCTCTCCAGGCTCTCGTTCCCGCTCCACGCCCGGGACAGCAACTGCAGCTCCTTGTGCGACCATGCGGCGGTGTTGGTGGAGATCGGATACGGCACCGCGTAGGCCACGGCGTCCAGATGGACCTTCAGGTCGAACGTGGGCATCGCGTCGGCCCACGGCTGCTGGGTGCCGTTGCGCGCCGGGATGGCCGTGCCGTGCTCGGCCTGGATGAGGGAGCCGTGCTTGCCGGACATGAACCGCACGAAGTCACGGGCCAGCTCGGGGTGCGGTGTCCTGGCGTACACCACGTTGGCCAGGCCGTGGATGACGCTGGCGCGGCGCCGGCCCCGGGGCAGCGGTGCGACGCCGATCTTCGAGCGCAGCGCGGGATCGGCCCAGAAGGTGGCCGCGTTGTACGAGCACTCGTAGGTCATGGCGAGCTTGCCCGCCTGGAACATCTGGGTGGGGTCGGTGTCGGTGAGCTGCTGGAGGCTGGGCGAGGCGCGGTACCGGTGGATCATGTCGATCCACAGCCGGAGCCCCTCCAGGGTCTCCGGGTCGGAGTAGCCGGAGTGCTTCCGGTCCTTCGACAGCACCCATCCACCGGCCTGCGGGATCGAGTTGTAGTAGTTCTCCTGCGCCCGCACCGGAGCGCCGATCCCGTAGACCCCGCGGCGCCGGTCGGTGAGGCGCTGGGCGTTGTCGATCAGGTCCTGCCAGGTCCACTTCTCGTCCGGGTGGTCCACACCCGCCCGGTCGAAGAGCTCCTTGTTGAACCACAGCGCGACCGTGTCGAAATCCTTCGGCGCCCCGTACTGCGTGCCCTTCCAGCGGTAGAGCCTGGCCAGGTCGGACGGGAAGTCGGCCGGGTCGAGGACGGCGTCGTCACCCTCGGTCTCCAGCGGCAGGAGCTGCCCGTTCTCCGCGTAGAGGCCGAAGTTGGGCCCGTTCATCCAGAACACGTCGGGCGCCGAGCCGCCGGAGCAGGCGGTACGCAGCTTCGTCCAGTACGTGGCGTTGGGGGTGAGCTGCACCTCCACCGTGACGCCCGGCCGGGTGCGCTCGAACTCCTTGGCGGCCTTCTTCATGGCGGGCACCTGGTAGACGTCCCAGACGCCGTAGGTGAGGTGCCCGCCGCGCCTGCCGGAGGACGAGGAGGCGGGGGGACTGCCGCAGCCGGCCGCGAACGCCGAGGCGCCGAGCGTCGTCGCGGCGGCTGCGAGGAGCGAACGTCTGCGCACGCCGGGGTCCTCCCTTGGAGCCGGATGCCGGAAAGCTATGTGTTCGAAGATGACGCGTCAATATCCGTTTCAATCATCTTCACGCAGTACAGTGCCCCCTCCGGCGGCGGGAGTCAGTAGTGCCAGGGCGAGTGTCCGCGGTAGTGCCAGGGCGAGCGTCCGCGGCGGGCCCCGGGGCGGCCCGGCACCACCCGCCGGCGGCCGGCCTGTGCCCGCGCCCTCGATCAGGCGGCTGGGGTTCCCCCGCGGATACTCGCCCTAGCACCACTGCCGCCGCCCCGGATCGGCCGTACCGTGAGGGCATGAGCGCACCCGACTCCGAGCTGAAGAAGGAACTCGACGCCACCCTGCAGACGCGCAGGGAGCTGGGGCCCGAGTACGAGGACGAGTTGATCGACTCGTTCCTGGAGAAGGTCGAGCAGCGGCTCGACACCGTGGTCGACAAACGGGTGCGGCGCCAGCTGGCGGAGCAGCAGATGATGGCGGCGCGGGGCACCTCGGCGACGAGACCCCAGCAGACCTCGCCCGTCTACCCCGACGGACTCGGCGCCCGCCTGGGCCTGGCGGTGGCCTCCCTGGTCCTGGCGATCCCGCTCTCGGCGATCGCCGTCGTCAACGCCGGCATGACGGGGCTCCTCACCTGCTGGGCCGGCATCGTCGCCGTCAACGCCCTCCAGGCCAGCCGCACCTGGTTCTCCCGAAGAGACGAGAAGCCCTGAGCGCCGCGCCGAGCCCCCGGCGGACGCGCGACGCCCCTCCCCGGGCGGCCTCCGGGAAGGGGCGGGAGCGGAGGTGGGGACCGGTCCCGGTCCCCACCGGCCGGACGGGCTCACTGGGCGGACGGGCTCACCGGGCGTCGCTGGCGAGGAACGCCAGCAGGTCCTGGCGGCTGACCACCCCGCTGGGCCGCCCCTCCGCCAGGACGACCGCCGCGTCGGCCCCTTCCAGCACGGCCATCAGGTCGGCCACGGGCTCCCCCGAGCCCACGTGCGGCAGCGGTGCGCTCATGTGCTTGTCCAGCGCGTCGTCGAGGGAGGCGCGCTGCGCGAACAGCGCGTCCAGCAGCTCCCGTTCCACCACCGACCCGATGACCTCCGCGGCCATCACATCCGGGTGGCCGGCACCGCGCTTGACGACGGGCATCTGGGAGACGCCGTACTCGCGCAGCACCTCGATGGCCTCCCCCACCGTCTCCTCGGGGTGCATGTGCACCAGGGAGGGCATGGGCCCCTCCTTGAACCGCAGCACATCGCCGACCCGGGCCCCGGCGGTGCCGCTCTCCTCCAGGAACCCGTAGTCGTTCATCCACTCGTCGTTGAAGATCTTGCTGAGGTAGCCGCGTCCGCTGTCCGGCAGCAGCACGACCACCACGTCGTCGGGCCCCAGGCGCCTGGCGACCTCCAGCGCGCCGACGACGGCCATCCCGCAGGAGCCGCCGACCAGCAGCCCCTCCTCCCGGGCCAGGCGCCGGGTCATCCGGAAGGAGTCCTTGTCGGAGACGGCGACGATCTCGTCGGTGATGTTCCGGTCGTACGCGTCGGGCCAGAAGTCCTCACCGACGCCCTCGACCAGGTACGGACGGCCCGAACCGCCCGAGTAGACGGAACCCTCCGGGTCGGCGCCGATGATCCGTACGCGGCCGTCGCTGACCTCCTTCAGATACCGCCCGGTCCCGCTGATGGTGCCGCCGGTGCCGATGCCGGCGACGAAATGGGTGATCCGTCCCTCGGTCTGCTCCCACAGCTCGGGGCCGGTCGTCTCGTAGTGCGAGCGGGGGTTGTCCGGGTTGCTGTACTGGTCGGGTTTCCAGGCGCCGGGGGTCTCCCGGACCAGCCGGTCGGAGACGTTGTAGTAGGAGTCGGGGTGCTCGGGGTCGACGGCGGTCGGGCACACCACGACCTCGGCCCCGTACGCGCGCAGGACGTTGATCTTGTCCATGGAGACCTTGTCGGGGCAGACGAACAGGCAGCGGTAGCCCTTCTGCTGGGCGACGATGGCCAGTCCGACACCCGTGTTGCCGGAGGTGGGCTCGACGATCACCCCGCCGGGCCGCAGCGCGCCGGACGCCTCGGCCGCCTCGATCATGCGCAGCGCGATCCGGTCCTTCACGGAGCCGCCCGGGTTGAAGTACTCGACCTTCGCCAGGACGGTGGCCTCGATGCCCTCCGTCACGCTGTTGAGCTTGATCAGCGGGGTGTTGCCGACAAGCTCGATCATCGACTCGTGATACTGCACCGTGGTCTCCGCGCGTAGTCGTGGTCGTGGGCCGCGGGGTCGCGAGCCCGTGCCGACACCATATTGGGCAACACGTGCACGCCGGGGGCGCGTTGCAGCAAGGTCCGCACGGGGCAACACAGTCATGAGGGGTTCGAGCCCCGCGCGCGACGGAGAGTTCACCACTCCTTGAAAAGGTACGGACCGATGACCACACCAACGCAGCAGCACGACAACGCGGGAGGCGGAAGAGGAGAATGCCGATGTCGAAGGCGTCGAGCGCGAGAGTAGCCCGGCGGATCGCGACCGCGGCCGCCTACGGAGGCGGCGGGATCGGCCTGGTCGGTGGGGCGGCGGTCGGGCTGCTCTTCACCGAGATCCAACTGGCGAAACGTCATATCGGCGGCTCCGGGGACGAGCCGCCCAAGGCCGACGGTCTGTACGGCGGCGCCTTCGGCAGGCTCTACCCGGGGCAGCCCCTGCGACTGGCCTTCCTGGGTGACTCGACCGCCGCGGGACAAGGCGTCCACCGGCCGCGCCAGACGCCCGGCGCCCTGCTGGCCTCCGCGCTGGCGGCCATCGCCGAACGCCCCGTCGAGCTGCGCAACGTCGCGCTGTCCGGGGCCATGTCCGACGACCTGGAACGGCAGATCACCCTGCTGCTCAGCGAGCGGGACCTCGCCGAGGCACCGGACGTGTGCGTGATCATGATCGGCGCCAACGACGTCACCCATCGCATGCCCCCGGCGCGCTCGGTCCGCTACCTGTCGGACGCGGTGGCACGGCTGCGTACCGCCGGCTGCGAGGTGGTGGTCGGCACCTGCCCCGACCTGGGCAGCGTCGAGCCCGTGGGACAGCCGCTGCGCTGGATCGCGCGGCGGCTTTCGCGTCAGCTCGCGGCCGCGCAGACCATCGCCGTCGTCGAGGAGGGCGGCCGCACGGTCTCGCTGGGCGACCTGCTCGGCCCGGAGTTCTCCGCGAACCCGCGCGAGCTGTTCGGCCCCGACAACTACCACCCCTCCGCCGAGGGGTACGCCACCGCCGCGATGGCCGTCCTGCCCACCCTGTGCGCGGCGCTGGGGCTGTGGCCGACGGAGGACGAACGGCCCGACGCCCGGCGCCGCGAGGGCGTGCTCCCCGTCGCCCGCGCCGCGGCGGAGGCCGCCGCCGAGGGCGGCACCGAGGTCGCGGGGATGCGCGGCCCCTGGGCCCTCCTCAAACACCGCCGCCGCCGCAGGCTGCCGCCCCCGGAAGAGATCACCCGCGAACCCCAGCCCGAAGCCGGCCGCCACTGAGACCTGCACCAGGACCTGTCCGATAGGACCCGCACCAGGACCTGTCCGAGGAGGCACTCCCACGATCTGTCCGAGGAGGCCCTCCCGGGACCCGCCCGATGACGCGCGCCCGAGGTCCGGCGCGGGTGTCCTGACCGGCGGCTTGACCGGCGAGGCGGGAAAAGCAAACGCTTAGAAGAGGCCCGCATCACACCGTGCAGGCCGTGACCCGCACCCTACGGGCGGGTAGCTTCCGCTGCGTAGCCGTCCGACCCGCCCACTCCCTGGAGTACCGATGCCCGAAGCAGTGATCGTCTCCGCCACCCGCTCCCCCATCGGCCGCGCCTTCAAGGGCTCCCTCAAGGACGTCCGCCCGGACGATCTGACGGCAGAGATCATCAAGGCCGCCCTGGCCAAGGTGCCGGAGCTGGACCCGGCCGACATCGACGACCTGATGCTGGGCTGCGGCCTCCCGGGCGGTGAGCAGGGGCACAACCTCGGCCGTGTCGTCGCCGTGCAGATGGGCATGGACCACCTGCCGGGCTGCACCATCACCCGGTACTGCTCCTCGTCCCTCCAGACGACCCGCATGGCGCTGCACGCGATCAAGGCCGGCGAAGGGGAGGTGTTCATCTCCGCGGGTGTCGAGGTGGTCTCCCGCTCCGTCAAGGGCACCTCCGACGGAATGCCCGACACCCACAACCCGCTCTTCGCCGACGCCGAGGCGCGTACCGCGGCCCGCGCGGAGAAGGGCGGCGAGGGCTGGACCGACCCGCGGGAGGACGGCCGGCTGCCGGACATCTACATCGCGATGGGCCAGACCGCCGAGAACCTGGCCCGGTACAAGGGCATCTCGCGGCGTGAGATGGACGAGTTCGGTGTGCGGTCCCAGAACCTCGCCGAGAAGGCCCTCGCCGACGGCTTCTGGGAGCGGGAGATCACGCCCGTCACCACGCCTGGGGGCGCCTCCGGGGCCGAAGGCTCCGGGGGAGGCACGGTGGTCAGCAAGGACGACGGCCCGCGTCCCGGCGTCACACTGGAGGGCGTCGAAGGGCTCAAGCCCGTCTTCCGCCCCGACGGCCTGGTCACGGCGGGCAACTGCTGCCCGCTCAACGACGGCGCCGCCGCGCTCGTGATCATGTCCGACACCAAGGCGCGCGAGCTGGGCCTGACCCCGCTGGCCCGTATCGTCTCGACCGGCGTCTCCGCCCTCTCCCCCGAGATCATGGGGTACGGCCCCGTCGAGGCCAGCAAGCAGGCGCTGGCCCGCGCGGGCATGTCAATCGGCGACATCGACCTGGTCGAGATCAACGAGGCGTTCGCGGCCCAGGTGATCCCCTCCTACCAGGACCTCGGCATCGACCTCGACAAGCTGAACGTCAACGGCGGGGCCATCGCCGTGGGTCACCCCTTCGGGATGACCGGTGCCCGCATCACCACCACGCTGCTCAACTCGCTCCAGTGGCACGACAAGCAGTTCGGCCTGGAGACGATGTGCGTGGGCGGCGGCCAGGGCATGGCGATGGTGCTGGAACGCCTCAGCTGAGCCCCCTTCGGGCTCCGCCGGGGGCTCCGTATGCTCCCGGCAGGGCCGCTGCCCCGGCGCGTCCGGGGCAGGGCACCCCGCACCACCGGCTGTGCACGCGCCGATACGTTGGCGAGACCGAAGCGCCCCCAGGATGTGATATACACCCTGGGGGCGCGGCATAAGCGCAGGTCAGAGCGGTATGGCTGCGCGCTGCTCGGTTCGCACCCTGTCCCATTCGCCGGGATTTGCACTACGGTCGGAGAACCTTGGACAACCTTCGCGACAGCGCTGTTGTAGGAAGTCAGGGGAACGACCGGGGGGACGTGTCAGGGGGGTCGAACCGGAACCGGGAGTCATGTCAGTGAGCGCCATATCCCTCATCCTGCTGTGTGCGGCGGCCGTGGCCACCGCGTTGGGCGGTGCGGCACTGCACACGGCACGCGGCCTGCGCCGTCAGCTGACAGCGCTGCGCGCCGAACTGGAGCCGACAACCGCAGCCGCCGGCACGGTCCCGCACGCCCGGACGGCGCCGGGGAGCCAGGAGCACGGCGGGACTGAGAGCGGCGGAACGGAGAGCGGCGAAGCGGAGGAGGGCGCCTTCGAGCGGCAGATCCGCGCCGCTGTCGCCGCCGCGCTGGCGGACGAGCGGGAACGCGAACTGGCGGAGGCGCGCGCCTTCTGGGCCGCGCAGGAAGCCCGCGACGCGGGCCCCGGGTCGGGCGCCCTGCTGGCGGGCCACGGCACGGAGTACGAGGTCGCGCCGAGCGATCTCGACGACGGCTTCCCGCACCTGCCGGACGCCTCCCGGACCGGCACCGCCCTCCCGGACGCCTCCCTCACGGACTACCCCTTCGCGGACACCGCCCTCCCGGACGCCCCCCTCACGGACACCGGTCTCCCGGACTCCGGCCCCACCGGACCCGGTGACGAGACGGCCGGGACGCCGGGCGCCGGCGACCGCGCCGCCGGCCACCGCCCGCCCACGGGTTCCGAGACGGGCGAGCTGTTCATCCCGCGCCAGCCCGGCCCCGAGGACGGCGACGTGGACGTGGAGGTGGACGTCGCCCCGTACCAGGGCGCCGGGAGCGAGCCCGGGACCGGGTCCGGGGAGGAGCCCCCGGACCTGGCGGCGGCGCGCCGCCGCCACCCCTCCCAGCCCGACTACAACCTCAAGGGCGAACCGGTCACCCCCCAGGCGGCGCCCTCGCCCGCGCCGACGGTCACCTATCACGAGCGCACCATCGAACGGCTCGCTCAGCTGGCCGACGCCCGCACCCCGCTGGCCGACGTACGGCCCGGCCCGCTGGGCACGCTGGACCTGTACCTGTTCGAGGACGGTACGACGGTGTGCCTGTCGCCGGGCGACCGCGTCACCAGCGAGGCGCTGGCCGACGCCGTACGCCGCGGCGAACCGCCCGTCCTGATGGGCGGTTCCGGCATCGCCGGCTCCTACACCCTCACCTTCGCCTACCCGGACGGCAGCACGGCCTACCTGCTGGCCGACCGCGTCATCACCCCGCTGTAGCCGCCCGCCCAGCCGCAGCCCCCGCGCACTACGGGCGGGGGGTGCGGCTGGGCGGGAAGACGGGTGCCGTTCCGATCAGGTGGAGCGCCTCCGCGAGGGCGGGCCCGGCCACGGCGGGCGGCGCCTCCTCCAGCGCGGCGGCCAGGTCGTGCCCGGCGACGGCCAGTTGGTCCCCGACGGCGAAGATCCCGGCGTCGGGCAGCTCCCTCCCGCCGGGGCCGCCGCCCTCCGGGAACTCCAGCCGCTGGGCCCGCAGCGCCAACTCCCTCGCGAGAGCCAGCCCCTCGGCTGCGGCTCCCCGCCGCAAGGTGCTCTGCGGCATGGCCCGCAGCCGGTCGGCGAGCCGTTCCACGGCGTCGGTCAGGGGGCGGGTATCCACGGACGGCACGCCCTCACCTTATCCAGTGCGTCGCCCGACCCGGCGATCCCGCACTGTTGCCAACGCCCGAACACTCAGGCAACGTGGCGTCAAGGACTCATTGCAGAAGCGTCCGGAGGCGCCGATGTCCCAAGTCTTCTCCGAAGAGACCCACCGGAACATGCTCTCCCGCATCCCGCAGTGCACCGGTCGTGAAGTCTCCGACTGGCTCCGCATGGTGGACGAAGGCCCCGCCCTGCTCCGCTTCGAGGAGAAGGTGAGCTGGCTCCGCGGCGAGCACAACCTCGCCTACGGGCACGCCAAGGCCATCATCCACGAGCACGACCTGCGCCGCGCCGCACGCCACTTCTAGACCGGGCCCGTGCCGCCTGGACGCAGGGCCCGAAGTCCCAGGCGTCAGGAGAAACAGGACGAAGGACGCGAACCACCAGCAGCGAACAGCGCGGAGGGCCCGGGAGGCAGGCACACCTCCCGGGCCCTCTTCGTCTGCGTCCTCGTCGCTCGATGGCGACGCTCAGCTGGCGCTCAGTTGTCGCCCTGCAGGATGGCGATCAGCCGGAGGAACTCCAGGTAGATCCACACCAGCGTCAGCGTCAGACCGAAGGCGGACAGCCACGCCTCCTCCTTCGGGGCGCCGTAGGCGATGCCGTCCTCGACCTGCTTGAAGTCCAGGGCGAGGAACAACGCGCCGAGCACGACGCCGATGACGCCGAAGAGGATGCCCAGGCCGCCGCTGCGGAAGCCGAGCCCGTCACCGCCGCCGAAGGCGGCGAAGAGCAGGTTGACCGCCATCAGCAGCACGAAGCCGATGGCCGCGGCCATCACGAAGCGGTAGAACCGCTGGGTGACACGGATCACACGGGTCTTGTAGAGCACCAGGACGGCGGTGAAGACCGCCATGGTGCCGAGCACCGCCTGCATGGCGGCGCCGTTCACCCACTGGTTGACGTAGTTGCTCAGGGCGCCGAGGAACAGCCCCTCGAAGGCGGCGTACGCGAGGATCAGCGCGGGCGACGCCTTGCGCTTGAACGTCTGGACGAAGCCCAGCACCATCGCGACGAGGCCGGCGCCGACGGCGAGGCCGAGCGAAAGCCCGGTGAACCAGGCCACGGCGGCGGTGACGACGACGAGGCCGAGGGTCATGCCCGTGCGGGCGACCACGTCGTCCATCGTCATCCGTCCGGCGGACGGGGCCGCCGGGGGCGCGTACGGCTGACCGGCGGTCTGCGTCTGCTGCGCGGCATCGGGCTGCTGCGCGTACGGGTTGGCGGCGTAGGGGTTCGTCGCGTACGGGTTCCCGGCCTGCGGCGGCTGCTGCTGCGCGTTGAAGCCGGCATAGCCGCTGGTGCGGCTGAACCCCCGTCGCGAGAAGACCGGGTTGCTGCTCCTCATCTCACTCCTCCATGGCCACACGGCGCGGCCTCGCAGTCCAGCGTAATGCGTTAGTAAAAACAGCACGCTAGTCCAGAGTCAACAACGAGGAAAAGGCGTTCGTTGTTCCTCGCCCCCGGCCACCCGCGCCTGCCTCACCCGCCCGGGTGAGGCAGGCGGCGCACCGCGGTTCAGGAGCGCAGCACCAGGACGGCCCCCGCGAGCACGGCGCCGAGGACGAGGGCGCCCGCGCCGTGGGCGAGCCGGTGGGGCCGCGGCAGCGGAAGGACCCGGTCGGCCGCCAGCCTGCCGGGGCCGGTGAGGGTGAGCGCGGCGGCCGCCACCAGGAGCAGCAGCTCGTACTCGACGCCTTCGGGGGCGAAGAAGCCGCCGCCCCACTTCACGGCGAGCGCGTTGAGCATCGTGCCGAAGACCGCGGCGCCCGCCAGCGGAGTGAGCAGGCCCAGCGCGAGGCCGAGTCCGCCGAGTGTCTCGCTGAGCCCGGCGACGACGGCCATGGTCGTGTGCGAGGGGTAGCCCGCCGAGGCGAAGAACTGCGCGGTGCCCTCCAGCCCGCCGCCGAACCAGCCGAAGAGCTTCTGCGCGCCGTGCGCCGCCATCGTGAGGCCGACCGCGAGGCGGAGCAGGAGCAGGCCGGCGTCATGACCGGACTGCTCGGCCGGGGCCGCTCCGGGCGAGAGGGGGGCGGCGGGGAGCCGGTCGTCTCGCGGGGCCCCGGGGGCCTGGGCGGTGTGGGGGGACGTCATGAGCGGAGCCTCCTTCTTCGGGCGGCCGGGACGGGCCACCGACGCGAAGTGTTTCGAATTCGAACGAGGATCTCGACCGTAACAAGGAGGTTTGAATTTGAACAACACGTAGAATAGGCCGTATGGCCGAGACCAGGTGGCTCGATGAGCGGGAGATGGCGGCCTGGCAGGGCTTCCTGGAGGCGACCAGCCGGGTCTCCCGTCATCTGGAGCAGCAGCTGAAGGAGGACGCGGGCCTCTCCCACCCGCAGTACGAGATCCTCGTCCGCCTCTCGGGCACGCCCGATGGCGAGGTACGGATGACGGACCTGGCCGAGGGCCTGGTCACCTCCAAGAGCAACCTCACCTACCAGGTGGGCCAGCTGGAGAAGCGCGGCCTGGTGCGGCGGCGCTCCTGCCCCACCGACGTCCGCGGCGTCCTCGCCGCCCTCACGGACGAGGGCCGCGACGTGCTGCGCGCCGCGGCCCCGGGTCACGTGGCGGCCGTCCGCGAAGCCCTGATCGACGTGCTCGAACGCGACGAGATCGACGTCCTCGCCCGCGCGCTGGGCCGCGTCGGCGCGCGGCTGCGCCCGCCGCGTCAGGGCACGGGCAGCGCGGACAGCGGCGGGAGCGGCACCTCCTCCTCGTAGTCGAGGTGGGCCTCCAGCTCCCGCGTCATGCGGGCGAGTTCGGCGCGGAAGCGCTCGGCGCCTGGGACCGCTCCGGAACCGTGCCCGTGGCCCGCGCCGGTGCCGGTTCCGGTGCCCGGCCCCGGTTCGTGACCGCGGGCCGCCAGACAGGACAGCAGGTCCTCCAGCTCCCCGCGGATACGGTCCACCGTGCGGTGCTCGTCGCGCAGCCGGGCGAGCGCGGGTGCGAGGCCGGGGTACTTCTCGGCCAGCGCCGGGAAGGCCCCCTGGTCCTCCGAGGTGTGGTGCGTGTGCAGTCCCTCGCAGAAGGCGAGGCAGTGCTGGCGCAGTTGGAGCCCCAGCGGCGGCGGGGCGTGCGGTGCGGTCCGCCGCGCAGCGAAGTACGCCTCCGCCTCGTCGGCCACGTGCCGCAGCTGGTCGCGCAGCCAGGCGTGGATCTCCAGCAGCTTGTCCACGAGGCCGGTGAACGGCGCCTCCGGCACGAGCCGCTCCAGCCGTACGACGGGCAGCGGCCGCTCGACCCGCGCCTGGTAGTCCGCGTATCCGGGTGCGTGCCGTACGACGTGTGCGAACAGCCGCGCGCGTTCGGCGCCCCCGGTGGGCACGGCGACAGCCCCGTACGCCTCCGCCCCCACCTCGACGCGGACGGCGGGGTGGGCGAGCAGGTTGTGGTACCAGGCCGGGTTGCGCGGCGCGCCACCGGCGGAGGCGACGACGAGGAGGCCGCCGTCCTCGTCGCGGACGTAGCCGAGCGGGCAGGTCTGCTCCTGGCCGGTCCGCGCCCCCCGCGTGGTCAGCAGCAGCAGATCACCACCCTCGAACGGCCCGCCGACACGGCCGGCGTTGGCGCGGAACTCCTCGACGACGGCGCGGTTGAAAGCGCTGACGCGGGGCGGTGCGGGCGGAAAGGGAGAAGGGCTCAGGAAAACAGCTCCATGGGGAGTGGCGGCCCCTGCGCGCACACGGGTGCCTTCCGGCTCATGGATGCCTTCCGGGCGCACGGGTGCCCCTGTTCGCACGGGGCCGCCTCGGCGGGCGGCCCGGACGCGGGCGGGTGGGGCCTGGGACAGGGTGGGAAGAACCGGCTGGGCCGGTGAGGAGTCAGGTTCGGCCCCTGGCGGGCAGCGAGCGCGCCGGGACGGCCGGGTGGAACGCCGGCCGCCGGCGGATCAGAAGATCACGTGTCAGACGAGCCCGGCGGTGTGTGTACGCACGATGCACTCCTCACGTCAGGTGCCTCCATGCCACTGCCGTACGCACAGCAGCGTCACGCGGCACGGCTGCCCATTCGACCCGCCCTCCCGCCTGCGTTTCAAGAGCCGTCCGCGACCGGTTCTCAGGGCCGTCCTCGGGCCCGCCGCGGTGTTCTCGCCGGGCGGCGCGGTGTTCGCCCCCATGGCCGCCGTCCTCGGCCTCGTCGCCCTGCCGGCTCTCGCTCTCCTCCTCCCCCTCCCGGGACCGGCCCGGGTCCGCGCGGGAGGACGGCGGAAGGGGGCGCCGCGCACTGCCGTCCCACCGTCCCGGCGGTCAGCTCCCGGCGCGCAGTACGGTGCCCAGTCGCCGCAGGCCCTCCCGGATCTCGTCCGGGGTGTGGGTGGTGAACGACAGCCGGAGGGTGGCCGGGTCGGGGGAGCCGGCGAAGAACGGCGCTCCGGGGACGTAGGCGACGTCATGGGTGACGGCCTCGCGCAGCAGTGCCGTCGCGTCGTGCCCCTCCGGCAGCCGTGCCCACACGAACATGCCGCCCTCCGGACGGTTCCATGTGCTGCCGGGCGGGAGGGCGGCGGACAGTCCGTCCACCAGGGCGTCGCGGCGCTGCCGGTAGGAGGCGCGGACGCGGTCCAGGTGCGCGTCGAGGTCGTGCTCCGTCAGGTAGCGGGCCGCCGCCGCCTGGTCGACGGTGGAGCAGTGCAGGTCGAACGACTGCTTGGCGATGACACAGGCGCGGCGCAGCGCGCCGGGCGCCCGCAGCCAGCCGAGTCGCATCCCGGGCGACATCACCTTGGAGAAGCTGCCCATCAGCACCGTGCGGTCGGCCGCCTCGGGCAGCGACGCGAGCCGGGGCACCGGCTCGCCCTCGAACCGCAGTTCGCCGTACGGGTCGTCCTCGACCAGCCACAGCCCGTGCCGCGCGGCGACCTCGGCGACGGCCTGCCGCCGGGCCAGGGGGAGGGTGCGGCCCGTGGGGTTCTGGAAGGTGGGCACCAGGTAGAGCAGCTTGGGCCGCTCCCGCTCCACCGCCTCGGCCAGCGCCCCGGGGTCGATCCCCTCGTCGTCCGAGCTGACGGGCACGACGCGCGCGCCCGCGAAGCCGAAGCACTGCAGCGCGGCCAGATAGGTGGGGTTCTCCACCAGCACGGTGTCGCCCGGCTCCAGCAGGGCGGTGGCCAGGAGGGTGAGGGCCTGCTGGGAGCCGGTGGTCACCAGCAGGTCGGCGGGGCCGGTCGGCAGGCCGGTGCCCGTGAGCCGGTCGGCGACCGCCGCCCGCAGCGCCGGGTCACCCTCGGTGGTGGAGTACTGGAGCACGCGCTGCGGCTCCTCGGCGAGCACCCGGTCGAAGGCGGCCCGTACGCCCTCCGTGTCGAACAGTTCCGGCGCGGGGAGTCCTCCGGCGAAGGAGATCACCTCGGGGCGCTCCGTGAGCGCCAGGATCTCGCGTACGGGCGAGGCTCCGACCGAGGCGGCGCGGGCGGCGAGCGGGGGCGCGGGAGCTGCGGCGGGGGCGGGGCCCGCGAGGGTGCTGGATGTCATTCCCGCAGCTTAGGAACCCTGTGCGAACCTGCCCACTGGTATCCGGTATGTGGTCGTCCGGGCGTCCGGACGGGGTCAGAGCGCGTGGCCGCCGGCGACCTGGAGGACCTGTCCGGTGATCCAGCGCGCCTGGCCGGAGGCCAGGAACACGACCGCGTCCGCGATCTCCTCGGGGGTCCCGACCCGGCGCGGCGGAACCCCGGGCACGACCGCTGCTCGACCGGTTCCCGCGGCATCCAGCCGGTCTGCACGGACCCGGGCACCACGGCGTTGACGCGGATGCCGCGCGGCCCCAGGTCGAGCGCGGCGGCCCGGGTGACGGCCTCCAGCGCCGCCTTGGAGGTGCCGTAGGCGACCTGGCCGGGAAAGGCGCGGGCCGCGTCCGTGGAGACGTTGACGACGGCGGCGGGGCGTCCGCGCCGGGCGAGTTCGGCGGTCAGTACGGCGGGCGCGAACGTGTTGACCCGGTAGGTGCGCTCCATCGCCTGATACGTCAGCGCGTCGGCGGTGTCCGGGAGTTCGCAGTGCGCCGCGTTGTTCACGAGGACGTCGACGGGTCCGAGGCGGGCGGTGACGGCCTCCAGCAGGCACTCGGCCGCGTCCGGCGCGGCCAGGTCGGCGGGGAGGGGCACGGCCTGTGCGGCGCCGTCCTCGCGCAGCCGGGCGAGGACCGCCTCGGCCTGTGCGCGGGTCGGCGCCGTGTGCGCGTACGTCACGTCCCGGGGGTTCGGGCCGCCCGGATACCAGTGCGCCGCCACCCGCGCGCCCAGCCGCGCGAACGCACGGGCCGTCGCCTCACCGATGCCGCCCACCGCGCCGGTGACCAGCACCGTGCGGCCGGAGAGTCCGGGATCGGTCACCGTGCCGCCCTCGCACCGCCCGGGGCCGCGCCTCAACCGGCTTTCGCCCCCGCCCGCCCCGGGGCGCGGACGCCGCCCGTGTCACCCGGCCTCGGCCGCCGTCCGCGCCTGGACGAGCCAGATGTGGCCGTCCGGGTCGGTGAAGGCTCCGGCGTAGCCCCACGGGCGCCGGGCGGGCGCGGAGACGGTGCCGGCACCGGCGCGCACGGCGCGGGCCACCAGTGCGTCGACGTCGCTCTCGTCGGCTACGGGCACGGCGAGGACGCACTCGCTGCTCCCGGGTTCGGCGACGGTGTGGTCGCCGATGACCCATCCGAAACCACCGGTGGGGATGAGCATGAGCCGCATTCCGTCGTTGACGACGAACCGCAGCGGCTCGGGCACCCCGTCCTCGGCGAGCTTGCCGACGGCCTCCAGCCCCAGTCCGTCCCGGTAGAACGTATAAGCCCTCATGCGGTCTGCGACGGGCAGGCTGACGGTGACGGTCGCGAGTGCCATGGCGGATCCCTCCTCGGGGTGGACGTCTCCCGCCTCTCGGGGCGGGCCTCCCGGCGCGGACGCGGGCGGGAGGGAGCACGGGAGAGGGACTCTCCCCGCCGCGCGGACTCATCGCGCGGAGGCGCGCGCCGCACCGGGCCCGCGAATCGCCGGTTGGGATCACGCCGAACGGGTACCTGCGGGCCGATATTGGGCCTGGAGCGAATTCGCGAGAAAGGGAGGCCCGCCAGATGACGGCCGAGATGTCCGAAGGGGAGATGGAAGTCTCCGTGGAGCTCAGCGACTGCGCCTGCGAGGACGCCGAAGCGGTCTTCAGGGTGCTGAGCGGGTTGTTTCCCTCGGACTGGGGGGAGCTGCGCCCGGAGGGACGCAAGGCGAACGTATGGCTGTCCCGGTTCGATGTGACCCGCGAGGCGGCGCAGCCGGACGTGGTGCCGCTCGGCTCCCGGGTGACGGCCGAGCTGCAGGGCTCCCCGTACGCGGTCGAGAGGCTGCACCGCACGCTGCTGGAGGCCTTCGGCGTGGTGGAGGTGCTGGAGGTGGCCGGCGACCAGGAGAAGCAGCTGCGGCTCCGCCTGGAGAGCCGCTGAACCCCTCCGGGAGCCGGTGGACTCCTCGGGAACCACCGAGCCCGTCGGGGAGCCGCGTCCGCCCGGCGGCGCGGGGGCACGGCCGGTTCCGGCCGTATCCCCGCGCGGCGCCGCTGATTTCGCGCCAACCTGGCAGCGGCTGCCGGGGGGCGCGGTACTGCGGGGAGGCGTCCCCGAAGAGGGTGACCCCGGTACGGGTCGCGGGCCCGCCGGGGCGGGAGCGGAAGAGGGCGGGACGCAGGCGCCCGGCCTGCGTCGGTTGGTGCCCGGAGCCGGACTTGAACCGGCACGGCCCCTAGGGCCAACGAGGTTTAAGCTCGTCGTGTCTGCATTCCACCATCCGGGCACCGGTCTGCTGGAGCGCTCCGTGCACCGCTGGGCGCACACGGCCCTCCCCAGGACGCGGGACGAGCCTATCCAGGGTCGTCCCCCGAACAGCGGATCGACAGACCGATGTTGTCTTATTTTATTGGCAACTGACGGGGCATCAGCGTCACATGCACCACTTCGCAGCGCTCTTCCGCGTCCGTCCGGCTCGCCAGAAATGACGGAAAGTCGCCGCTCGATCACCCGGATGTACGTCGCTTCCTGACCATCGGCATATGCCAACGGCCTCTTCGGCTCGTTTCGCACGGCACCGCACGCCTCCAAACGAGTCCGTTCCGCTCCCGGCCGTCTCAGGGTCCGCCGTCATACCCAAGGATGACGGAGGGGCCGGGAGCTACCTCCGAAGGCTCCCCCGAAAACCGGAGCCCGGACGGATCCGGGGGCGCGGGCGGGACGGAACGATGGTGAGCACTTGGAAACCTCCGCTCTTCCCAACCGAGATCCCGACAGGAGCACCGCGCCGTGACGACCAGCACCCGTCCGCACCACTTTGCGGGTGGCCCGTACCCCGGAGCCCCCGAAGCCCACCCGAACACCGGCGTCGCCGCGGCGCGGGCCACGGACCTGTGCAAGGTCTACGGCCAGGGCGAGACCCAGGTGGTCGCCCTCGACCGGATATCGGTCGAGTTCCGGCAGGCCGAGTTCACCGCCATCATGGGCCCCTCCGGCTCCGGCAAGTCCACGCTGATGCACTGCATGGCGGGGCTCGACTCGATCACCAGCGGCAGCGCCCGCATCGGCGACACGGAGCTGACCGGGCTGAAGGACAAGAAGCTGACCCAGCTGCGGCGCGACCGCGTCGGGTTCATCTTCCAGGCGTTCAACCTGCTGCCCACGCTCACCGCGCTGGAGAACATCACGCTGCCGATGGACATCGCCGGCCGCAAGCCCGACAAGGCGTGGCTGGACCGCGTCATCGGGACCGTCGGCCTGGCCGACCGGCTCAAGCACCGGCCCAACCAGCTCTCCGGCGGGCAGCAGCAGCGCGTGGCCGTCGCCCGCGCCCTCGCCTCCAAGCCGGAGATCATCTTCGGGGACGAGCCGACCGGCAACCTCGACTCGCGGGCGGGCGCCGAGGTGCTCGGCTTCCTGCGCAACTCGGTGCGGGAGCTGGGCCAGACCGTCGTCATGGTCACCCACGACCCGGTGGCCGCGGCCTACGCCGACCGTGTCGTCTTCCTCGCCGACGGGCGCATCGTCGACGACATGCGGGGGCCGACCGCCGACAGCGTGCTGGAGCGGATGAAGTCCTTCGACGCCAGGGCCCGCACGAGCTGAGCCGCGGCCGACGCCCCGGCCGACCCCCCAAGGACCTCTCCCAGAAGGACGCTTCAGGACCTCCCCATGCTCCGTACAGCCTTGCGCAACGTCTTCGCGCACAAGGCCCGGCTGCTGATGACGATGCTCGCCGTACTGCTCGGCGTGGCCTTCGTCTCCGGCACCCTGGTCTTCACCTCCACCATTTCCGAGGCCTTCCACAAGAGCTCCGAGAAGGGCTACGCGGATGTCGACGTCTCCATACGCCAGGAGAACGGCGACGCCCCCCAGGGCCGCAGCACCGTCTCGCCGCTGAGCCAGCGCACCCTGGAGAAGGCCGGCCGGCTGCCCGGCGTCGCCTCCGCGACCGGTGTCGTCTCCGGCTTCGCCGCGCTCTCCGACAAGGACGGCAAGCTCGTCGGTGACGGCTTCTCCACCCAGGGCGCCAACTACTACGCGGGCGGCGACGGCAAGGGCACCGACCCGCGGTACCCGATGAAGGACGGCACGGCGCCCCGCGCCCAGGGCCAGATCGCGCTGGACGCCAAGACCGCCGAGCGCACCGGCTACCAGGTCGGGGACACCGTGCGCATGTCGGTGAACGGCCCCGTGCGCACGGAGAAGGTCACCGGCGTCTTCACCACCGACGACGGCAGCGTCGCCGCGGGCGGCACGCTGGTCCTCTTCGACAACGCCACGGCGCAGCGGCTGTTCGCCAAGCCCGGCGAGTACACCGAGATCTCCCTCAAGGCGGACCCCGGCGTCTCCCAGGCCGCGCTCAAGGAGCGGGCCGAGAAGATCCTGCCCGCCGACGCCGAGGCCGTCACCGGCAAGAAGCTCGCCGACGACGAGTCGAAGGCCATCGAGAGCAGCATGTCCGGCATGAAGACCAGTCTGCTGGCCTTCGCGGGGATCGCGCTGTTCGTCGGCATCTTCATCATCGCCAACACCTTCACCATGCTGGTCGCCCAGCGCACCAAGGAGCTGGCGCTGCTGCGCGCGGTGGGTGCCAGCCGCCGCCAGGTGACCCGCTCGGTGCTGATCGAGGCGCTGGTCGTGGGCGCGGTCGCGGGCCTGGCCGGCATGGCGGCGGGCGTCGGCATCGCCGCGGGGCTGCGCGCCGTGATCGGCAACATGGGCGCCATGCCCGACGGTCCGCTGGTCATCGAGCCGAGCACGACCCTCGTCGCGCTCCTCGTCGGCATTGTCGTCACCGTCCTGGCGGCCTGGCTGCCGGCCCGGCGTGCCGCCAAGATCCCGCCGGTCGCCGCGATGGGCGCCCTGCACGCCCCGGCCTCGACGCGCTCCCTGGTCGTGCGCAACACCATCGGCGCGCTGCTGTCCGCCGCGGGTGCGGCGCTGGTGCTGGTGGCGACGAAGATGGACGAGGGCGGCAAGGGGCCCATGGGACTGGGCGCGGCGCTGCTTCTGATCGGCGTGTTCGTGCTGACGCCGCTGCTGTCCCGTCCGCTGATCGCGGCGGCGGCGCCGGTGCTGCGGATGTTCCACATCAGCGGCAAGCTGGCCCGCCAGAACGCGGTCCGCAACCCGCGCCGCACGGCGGCCACCGCCTCCGCGCTGATGGTCGGTCTGACGCTGATCACGGGTCTGACGGTCATCGCGGGCGGTGTGCAGAAGGGCATCGACAAGATGGCGTCGGACTCGCTGAAGGCGGACTACACCGTCTCCATGGCGAACTTCACGCCGCTCTCCCCCGCGGTGGAGAAGAAGCTGGCCCAGTCCGACGAGATCACCGCGACCTCCCCGCTGCGCAACGCGCAGGCCCGCATCGGCGGCAACACCGAGTACCTGACCGGTGTCAACGGCTCGACCATCGGCAAGCTGACCTCGCTCGACTTCACGGCGGGCGGCTGGTCCGGCCTCGGCAGCGGGCAGAAGATCGTCGTGGACGACACCACCGCCAAGAACAAGGGGTGGAAGGTCGGCTCCCGCCTCCAGGTGACGTACGAGGACGGCGCGAAGGGGCAGTTGACCGTCGGCGGGCTCTACAAGGGCAACGAGATGATCAAGGGCATCCTCGTCGACAGCAAGGCCGTCACCCCGCACATGTCCCAGGTCGCCGACATGCAGGTGCTCGCCAAGACGAAGGACGGGGCGACCGGCGCGGTCAAGGACTCCCTCGAAAAGCAGCTCGGTGACAACCCGGCGATCAAGGTCCAGGACAAGAAGGACATCTCCGAGGGCGTCGCGCAGACGATCAACATCCTGCTGAACATGCTCTACGGGCTGCTCGCGATGGCCGTCATCGTCGCCGTCCTCGGCGTGATCAACACGCTCGCCATGTCGGTCTTCGAACGCGGCCAGGAGATCGGGATGCTGCGCGCCATCGGGCTCGACCGGCGCGGCATCAAGCGGATGGTGCGGCTGGAGTCGCTGGTCATCTCGCTCTTCGGCGGGGTGCTCGGCATCGGCCTCGGCGTCTTCTTCGGCTGGGCCGCCGGAGAGCTGATCACCGGCGCCGGGCTGGACACCTACAGCCTGGTGCTCCCCTGGGGCCGGATGGCCCTCTTCCTCGCCCTCGCCGCCCTGGTGGGTGTGCTGGCCGCGCTGTGGCCCGCACGGCGGGCGGCCAGGCTCAACATGCTCGCCGCGATCAAGGCGGAGTGACCCGCGCGGGGCAGTCACCCGCTCCGTACGGCGACCGCTGGAGAAAGCCGTCTTCCCCGTCCCGGCCAGGGACGGGGAAGACGGCTTTCGGGTGGGTTCCGGGTGGGAGCGGCCGATCAGTCGCGCGCGGTGGCGTCCGCCGTCCAGGTGCGGGTGCGCAGCGGCAGTCCGGAGGCCCCGGACTCCGGGGTCTTGACGGCCAGCACCTGGTTGACGCCGATGCGGTTGTGCTCGAAGGCGAGCGCGGAGGCGGCCATGTAGAGGCGCCAGACGCGGGCGCGGCCCGGCGTGGTGAGACGGGCGGCCCGCGCGAAGCCGGCCTCCAGGTTGCGCACCCAGGCGCGCAGTGTCAGCGCGTAGTGCTCCCGCAGCGACTCCACGTCCCGGACCTCGAAGCCGGCCCGCTCCAGCAGGCTCACCGTGCGGCCGACGGGGGCCAGTTCGCCGTCCGGGAAGACGTAGGCGTCGATGAACTCGTCGACGCTGTAGGACTCCTCGTCCGCGAGGGGGCGGCGGGCGATCTGGTGGTTGAGCAGCCGCCCGCCGGGCCGCAGGAGGGCGTACAGGTCGTCGGCGTACTCGCGGTAGCGGGCCGCGCCCACGTGCTCGGCCATGCCGACCGACGAGATCGCGTCGTAGGGGCCGTCGTCGATCTCGCGGTAGTCCTGGACGCGGATCTCCACGCGGTCCGCGAGGCCCTCCTCGGCGACGCGTTTGCGGCCGTAGGCGGCTTGTTCGCGGGAGAGGGTGACGGCGACGGCGCGCACCCCGTACTCGCGTGCCGCGTGCAGGACGAGCGAGCCCCAGCCGCCGCCGACGTCCAGCAGCCGCTGGCCCTCGCGCAGGGCGAGCTTGCGGCAGATGAGGTCGATCTTGTCGTGCTGGGCCTGCTCCAGGGTGCCGCCCGGCTGCCAGTAGGCGCAGGAGTAGACCATGCTGGGGCCGAGCACGAGTTCGTAGAAGTCGTTGCCGACGTCGTAGTGGTGGCTGATGGCCTTGCGGTCGCGGCCGAGGGTGTGGCGCAGACCGGTGCGGCGGCGGGACTCCTCGGCGGGCGGCGGGGGCGGCAGTCCGGGACCTGCCAGCTTCAGCAGTTCGGCGGCGGCCTCGCGGGCCGCCGGATCGCGGGCCAGCGCCAGCGCGCTGCCCAGCCGCCCGGCCCTCGGCGCGGGGGAGGCGGGGGCGGCGGACGCCGCGGCGGGGGACTCGTCCCGCTCCCAGATCAGACCCGCGAGCACGTCCAGTGCCTCGTACAGGTCGCCCTCGACATCCAGGTCCCCGGCGACCCATGCCCGGGCCAGCCCCAGTTCGCCCGGCCGCCACAGCACGCGGCGCAGGGCCCGGCGGTTGCGGATGACCAGTACGGGGGCCCCGGGCGGCCCCGCCTCACTGTGGTCCCAGGCTCGCACCCGCACGGGGAGCGGGGCCGGCAGCACCTTCTCCGCGAGCGCGACGATCCGCCTGGCGGCACCGGGCATAGAGCACACCTCCGTGGAAGGAAGGGGTGGATTCCCCCTACACCTAACACTGGCGGGGGGTGATGTATGCCCACTGTGCACAAGGAACCGGCCGTTCGCGTACGGCGGATACGGGCGAGGGGCGTGAGCCCCACGGATGGCTCACGCCCCTCTCAGGCGTTTTCCCCGGCGTATCCCCGCGTGCCCCTCCGCGCGCCCCGCGCGGAGGGGCGGCGGTCAGGAGGAGGCGCCCGCCTTCTCCCCCTTGCCGTCGACCGTGCTGTCGGCCCGGCCGTCGGCGGTCGCCTTGCTGGTGTCGGCCGGCGCGGAGGCGTCCGCCTTGGCGAGGGCCGCGGCCGTCACCGGCGCCGCCGCCTCGTAGAACTCGCCGCGCGGGTGCTCCATGGCGCCCAGCGAGACGACCTCGCGCTTGAGGAACATGCCCAGCGTCCAGTCGGCGAAGACCCGGATCTTGCGGTTCCAGGTGGGCACGGCCAAGCCGTGGTACGCGCGGTGGAAGTACCAGGCCAGCCGGCCCCGCAGCTTGATCTTCGTCTTGCCGAAGACGATCATCGCGACGCCCTTGTGCAGACCCAGGCCCGCGACGGCACCCTTGTTGTGGTGCTTGTACTTGCCCTGCGGGAAGCCGCGCATCCCGGAGATGACGTTGTCGCCGAGCACCTTGGCCTGGCGCAGCGCGTGCTGCGCGTTGGGCGGGCAGAACGCGTTCTCCTTGTCGGAGGCCAGGTCCGGGACCTGCGCGTTGTCACCGGCGGCCCAGGCGTAGTCCATGCCCTTGACCTGCATGGTGGCGTCCACGTCCACGTGCCCCTTGGGGCCGAGCGGCAGGCCGAAGCGGGAGAGCACCGGGTTGGGCTTGACGCCCGCGGTCCACACGATGGTGCTGGAGTCGACCTCCAGGCCGTTCTTGAGCACCACGTGGCCGTCCACACAGGACTCCATGGAGGTGTTGAGGTACACCTCCACGCCGCGCTTCTTGAGGTGCTCCAGGCCCCACTCGCCGAGCTTCGGGCCGACCTCGGGCAGGATCCCGGGGGCCGCGTCGACGAGGACGAACCGCATGTCCTCGCGCTTGACGTTGGGGTAGTACTTGGCGGCGTCGCGCGCCATGTCCTCGACCTCGCCGATGGTCTCGGCGCCGGCGAACCCGCCGCCGATGAAGACGAAGGTGAGGGCCTTGCGGCGGGCCTCCTCGTCACGCGTGGAGTCGGCCTTGTCCAGCTGCTCCAGCACGTGGTTGCGCAGGCCGATCGCCTCCTCGACGCCCTTCATCCCGATGCCGTTCTCGGCGAGACCCGGCACGGGGAAGGTGCGCGAGACGGCACCCATGGCGACGACCAGGTAGTCGAAGGGCAGCTCGTACGCGTCGCCGACCAGCGGCGAGACAGTGGCCACCTTGCGGTCCTGGTCGATGGAGGTGACGCGACCGGTGAGGACCTCTGCCTTCGGGAGCACGCGTCGCAGGGGGACCACGACGTGGCGGGGGGAGATGCTGCCGGCCGCAGCTTCTGGGAGGAAGGGCTGGTACGTCATGTACGAGCGGGGGTCGACGACCGTGACGGTCGCCTCGCCGTAGCGCATCTTCTTGAGGATGCGCCGCGCTGTGTACAGACCGACGTACCCGCCACCCACTACGAGGATTCGGGGACGCTCCGTGGTGCTCATGAAATCGAGTATCCACCCACCGGCGGGGGTCACTTCGTGAGGGTCTTCACAAGGATGCCCGCCCTCTCTGCTACACTTCGCCGCCCCGTGACCGACCCCACAGCACGGACACGGAACCACTGGCCGCCGCGAACCGTTGGTGCACCTTTTGAGCTGCGGGGATCTGCGGCGGCGCGAGTGGACCACCCGGTACGCCGGGCCGGGCGCCGCCCAGGTGACCGAGCACCGCGCGGACCGAGCCGCCGCCGCACCCGGCACCACCGGTTGCTCCCACGTAAAAACCTGCCCTCACCGGGCACTTTTCCATGTGAAACATTTCACGAAAGTTCCCGCGAGGGGGCGGCTGAAGCCCTGGCACGAGTGCCTTCACCTCTATCAGGAGAGGAGGCACTTGCTCAAGTGAGAGCCTGGCCGCCGGCCAGGGGCCGCCTCGTCGGACCGAGAGCGTGTACACGTCGACGCGTACACTCGCCTCATGACCGAGAACACCGTGACCGTACGGGAAGCCCGCGCGCACCTCGCCGACCACATCAACCGCGCCGAGGAAGGCGTTCCGACCGTCATCACGCGCAACGGCGCTCCGGTGGCGGCCGTGGTCCCGATCGCGGACTTCGAGGCGCTGGAGGAAGCGGCCGATGTGATGCTGGCGCGGGAGGCGGAGGCGGTCCTGGCCGAGGGCGGCCCCACCGTGACGATGGCGGAACTGCTGGCGGATCTCTTCACCGAGCGGGGCGGCGAGGCGGCGTGAAATACGCCTTCCGGTTCACCACGGCGGCGCAGCGGCAACTCCGGGCCGTCAGCCGGCCCGACGCCATGCGCATCCTGGCCGCACTGACCGCGCTCGGCGACGACCCGTACCGCGAGGACGCCGACGTCAAGAAGCTCACCGGCCCGTCGGAACTCTACCGGCTCCGGGTCGGAAGCTACCGGGTCGCCTACCAGATCAACGACGGGGAACTCGTCATCCTCGTCGTCAAAGCGGGCGACCGGCGGGACGTCTACCGCAACCTGTAGGAGCGAGACGCCCCGGCCCGGACCACCCGCCGCCGTTCACCGGTCGGTGCGGCCTCGACGCGGGTCGCATGCCACAGACCACGCGATCCCGTCCAGGATGTCGTGTTCGCTGACCACGACCTCCTCGGCGCCGGTCCGCTCCATGATCGTCTGGAGGACGAGGGCGCCCGCGTTGATGACGTCCACGCGGCCCGGGTGCATGACGGGGATCGCGGCGCGCTCCTCGTGGGTGGCCGCGATCAGGCGGGAGGTGAGGGCGCGGACCCGGTCCAGGGAGAGGCGGGTGTGGTGGATCCGGGTCGAGTCGTAGGCGTCCAGGTCGAGGGCGATGCCGCCCAGCGTGGTGACCGTGCCGGCCAGGCCGACCAGGGTGCGGGCCCGCTCCAGCGGCACCGTACGGGCCACCTCGTCCAGGGCCTCGGCCACGTCCGCGCGGATCGCCGCCACCTGTTCGGGGGCCGGGCTTGCGGCCGGCACGCCGTCGGCGCCGGTCAGGTGGCGCTCGGTCAGCCGCACGCAGCCGATGTCCACGCTGCGGGCCGCCTCGACCCCCTCGGCGCCGAGCACGAACTCCGTGGAGCCGCCGCCGATGTCCACCACCAGGTACGGCGGGGCGAAGGTGCCGGGCGCCAGTTCCCTGGTGGCGCCCGTGAAGGAGAACTCGGCCTCCTGGTCGCCGGTGATCACCTCCGGCTCGACGCCGAGGATGCCGAGGACCCCGCGCACGAACTCCTCGCGGTTGTCCGCGTCCCGGGACGCGGAGGTGGCGGCGAAGCGGACGCGCTCCGGCGGCACGCCGAAGGCGGCGACGACCTCGGCGTACCGGCGGCACGCCGCGAACGTCCGCTCCAGCGCCTGAGGAGCCAGCCGGCCGGTGCGGTCCACGCCCTGCCCCAGCCGGACGATCTCCATCCGCCGGTCCAGTTCCGTGAGCGCGCCCGCCTGGGGGTCCAGGTCGGCCACCAGCAGCCGGATGGAGTTGGTGCCGCAGTCGATCGCGGCCACACGACGTACCGTCATGCCCGGCCTCCCGTCTCCCCGTCCGGCTCCGGCACCGTCACGCACGGGCCCTTGCGCCACCACTCGGGCAGCATCGCCAGCGCCTCGTCCCCCAGCGGGTTGACGCCGGGCCCGGCGACGAGCGAGTGCGCCACCAGGACGTGCAGGCACTTGACGCGGTCGGGCATGCCGCCCGCGCTGGGGAAGCCGACCAGTTCCTCGATGGCGTCACGGCGCGTCAGATAGTCCTCGTGCGCCGCCCGGTAGGCGTCGGCCAGCTCCGCGTCCTCGCGCAGCCGCTGGGTCATCTCCTTCATCACGCCGTTCGCCTCCAGCGTGCCGATGGCGGAGGCCGCGCGCGGGCAGGTGAGGTAGTAGGTGGTCGGGAACGGCGTACCGTCCTCCAGCCGGGGCGCGGTCTCCACCACGTCCGGCAGCCCGCAGGGGCAGCGGTGGGCGATGGCGCGCAGCCCGCGCGGCGGGCGGCCGAGCTGCTCGATGAAGGCGGCGACGTCCGCGTCGGTGGGCGGCGTCGGCTCGGTCCGGGGCGGTGGGGTGTCCATGGGTGAGGGTGCTCGTCGCTTCGTTCGCAGGTCGGACGGTGGGAAGTGGTGCGCGCTCGCGGGCGGCGCGCGGGTGCGGCGCGGCCGGGGAGGTGTCACCGGGGGCGGTCGGTGTTCTCGGTGCCGTCGGCGCTGTCCAGACCGTCCCACAGGTTGTCGTACCAGGGCCGGTCCGCGGGCCCGCGACCTCGGGGGCGGCTCACCTCGGCGGTGCCGTCGCGCATGGTGTAGCCCGTCTCGCCGGGCCGCACGAAGTGCAGGTGCTCGCGGGCCTGCCGCTCCACGTACGCGGGATCCTGCCAGCGCGCCCGCTCCCGGCGGAGTTCGGCGAGCCGCTCCCGCGCCTTGTCGGCCCGCGCCCGCTGGTCGGCGATCTCGGCGCGCTGGGTGACGTACTGCCGCGTGGGGTACGCCAGTACCACGACGAGGGAGCACAGGACGAGGGCGAGCACCGTCGCCCTGCCGGTGAGCCGCCCCCGGCGCGGGGTGCGGAACCTCGCCCGGCCCTGTGCGCGGTACACCCGCTCGGCGGCCTGGGCGCTGAGGGCGCGCAGGCGCGTCGCGGTGGAGAAACGGTCCCGGTCCGCTCCCATACCTCTCCCTGCTCCGTGTCCCGGCGTCCCCCCGGGCCCCCGCGGTGCGTCCCCGGGGAGCCTACCGATGTCCGCGGTGCCGGACCCGCCCCGCGCGAGGGAGGGTTCCGGCACCGCGGCGGTGGTGCGGGTCAGCGCTTGTAGCGGGGGAAGGCCGAGCGGCCGGCGTAGACCGCCGCGTCGTCCAGGATCTCCTCGATGCGCAGCAGCTGGTTGTACTTGGCCACGCGCTCGGAGCGGGCCGGGGCGCCGGACTTGATCTGGCCGCAGTTGACGGCGACGGCCAGGTCGGCGATCGTCACGTCCTCGGTCTCGCCCGAGCGGTGCGACATCATGCACTTGAAGCCGTTGCGCTGCGCCAGCTCCACCGCGTCCAGCGTCTCGGTCAGCGAGCCGATCTGGTTGACCTTGACGAGCAGCGCGTTGGCGCAGCCCTCCTCGATACCGCGCGCCAGGCGCTCGGGGTTGGTGACGAACAGGTCGTCACCCACCAGCTGGACCTTCTCGCCCAGCTTGTCGGTGATGGTCTTCCAGCCCGCCCAGTCGTCCTCGAACAGCGGGTCCTCGATGGAGACCAGCGGGTAGTCGGCGACGAGCTGCTCGTAGTACTCGGTCATCTCGGCGGCCGAGCGCTTCTGGCCCTCGAACGCGTAGACGCCGTCCTCGTAGAACTCGGAGGCGGCCACGTCCAGCGCCAGCGCGATGTCCTGGCCCGCGTTGTAGCCGGCCTTCTGGATGGCCTCGACGATCAGGTCCAGGGCCTCGCGGTTGGAGCCCAGGTTCGGCGCGAAACCGCCCTCGTCGCCCAGGCCGGTGGCCAGGCCGCGCTCCTTGAGCACGCCCTTGAGCGCGTGGTAGACCTCGGCGCCCCAGCGCAGCGCCTCGGAGAACGACTCGGCGCCGATCGGCGCGATCATGAACTCCTGGATGTCCACGTTGGAGTCGGCGTGCGAGCCGCCGTTGAGGATGTTCATCATCGGCACCGGCAGCTGGTGCGCGTTGGGGCCGCCCAGGTAGCGGAAGAGCGGCAGGTCGGACGCCTCCGAGGCGGCGTGCGCGACCGCGAGCGAGACACCGAGGATGGCGTTGGCCCCCAGGGACGACTTGTCGGCGGTGGCGTCCAGGTCGAACATCGCCTGGTCGATCAGGCGCTGCTCGGTGGCGTCGTAGCCGACCAGCTCCGGGCCGATCTGCTCGATGACGGCGAGGACGGCCTTCTCGACGCCCTTCCCCTTGTAGCGCGCGGCGTCACCGTCGCGCAGTTCGAGCGCCTCGAAGGCGCCGGTCGAGGCGCCGGACGGCACGGCAGCACGGCCGGTGCTGCCGTCGTCGAGGCCGACCTCGACCTCGACGGTGGGGTTGCCTCGCGAGTCGAGGATCTCGCGGGCTACGACGACGTCGATGGACGGCACGAGGTTTCTCCTTCGTGTGGGACGGCTATCTCCGCCACGAGCCTAACCGCCCCCCGCGCCCGCCCCCGGTGCGCTCCCGCCCAACGTGGCCGATTAGGTGGAGTGGCTCATATGGGGGCGGAACGGCTCACACGCGCAGGTGCTGTCCGGGGCGGATCAGATCGGGGTCGTCGCCGACCACCCCGTGGTTCCGCTCGTACAGCTCCTGCCAGCCGCCCGCCACGTCGTGCTCCGCCGCGAGGCGCGAGAGGGAGTCGCCGGGCCGGACGGTGACGCGGTGCCTGCCGCCGTCCCCGTCGCGGCCCTCGCCCCGGGACGCGCGGTCCGGCGACCCCGCCCGGTCCCGCCCCTCGTCGGCGGGCTTGCCCCGGTGCTTGCCCTTCCCCACGCCCGGGGCCTCGGTCCGGTCCGCGTCACCGGACGGGGCCTTGAGCCGCTCGGCGCCGCCGGGACCCAGGTCCGACCAGCTCCCGGTCCCGGTCGGGCCGGGCGCGGCGGACCCGTCGGAGCCCTGCCGGCCGCCGCTCCCCGCGGACGGCTCCTCGGAGGGGCCGGACGACTCCTCGCCGCCCTTGTCCCCCTTGCGGTCCTCGCCGCCCTTGCGCTCCTTGTCACCCTTGCGGTCCTTGTCCTCGGGGTCGGCCTTGCCGCTCTCGCGGTCCTTGCCGCCCTTGCCGCTGTCGGCGGAACTGTCCTCGCCGGGAGCCTTGCCGCCCGTCTCGCCGCCGTCCCCCGCGCCGGGCCGGCCGCCCTTGTCGCCGGAGTCCCGCTCGGACCCGGCGCCCGGGGACGGGGGCGGGGTCGGGGTGGTGCCGGGGCCGGTGGCCGGGTTCTCGCGGTCACCGCCGTCACCGCCGTCCTCGTCGCCGGTCAGGGCGGTGCCGCAGTGCGGGAAGGACGCGGGCCCCTCGGCCTCCAGGAGCTTCTCGGCGACGGCGATCTGCTGGGTGCGGCTGGCCAGGTCGGGCCGCTCGGCGTACACCGTGCCGCCGTAGTACTTCCAGGTGTCCAGGTCCAGCTTGAGCCCGCCGTAGTACCCGTCGGAGTCGTTGGCGCTCCAGGTGCCGCCGCTCTCGCAGTCCGCGACCCGGTCCCACGCCGAGGCGTCCGCCGCGTGCGCGCCGGTGGCGCCGAGCAGCGGCAGGGCGATGCCCGCACCCGTCACCCCGGCGGCGACGAAGACAGCGGGGGCCTGGCGGGGGCGGCGGTGCCGACCGTTCCCGGAGCGCATGGAGAACCTCTCGTATCGGGAGCGTGGGGACATGCGGGACGTGATGCGAAGTCGGCGACCGAACGTAGCCGCCAACGGCCGGCGTCACAAGCGAATGTCGTGGAGATCACGCCGTGGTCACGCGGCTGACGGCCTGTCAGTTCTCCGGTTCCGCAACGGGGGTGAACGCCACGGGCAGGGTCCGCAGCCCGCGCATGATCAGCCCGCCGCGCCACCGCAGTTCGTCCGGGTCGGCGGCCAGCCGCAGGTCGGGCAGCCGGTGCAGCAGTGCGGCCAGCGCGGTACGGCCCTCCAGCCGGGCCAGCGGTGCGCCCAGGCAGTAGTGGATGCCGTGCCCGTACCCCAGGTGCTGGTTGTCCCGCCGCGCCAGGTCCAGGGTGTCGGGTTCGCTGAACTTCTCCGGGTCGCGGTCGGCCGCCGCCAGGACGACCAGCACCGGCTCGCCCTCCCGTACGCGCTGTCCGCCGAGGGTCAGCTCGCGGGTGGCGAAGCGCCAGGTCGCCAGCTCCACCGGGCCGTCGTAGCGCAGCAGTTCCTCGACGGCGGTGGCCAGCAGCTCCTCGTCGTCCTCGGCCACGGCACGCTGGAGGACGGCCCGCTGGCCGGGGTTGCGCAGCAGCGCGTACGTCCCGTTCCCGATCAGATTGACGGTCGTCTCGAACCCGGCGAACAGCAGGATGAACGCCATCGCCGCCGCCTCGTTCCCGGTGAGCTGCTCACCGTGGTCGGAGGCGCGGATGAGACCGGAGATCAGATCGTCGGCCCCCTCGGCGCGGGCCAGCTCCTCCCGTTTGCGGTGGATCAACTCGGCGAGGTAGCCGCGCATCTTCTTGACCGCGCGGCCCACACCGCCCCGGGGGCTGCCCGGTTGATGGAGCATCATCCCGGCCCACGCGCGGAAGTCCTCCTGGTCCTCACGCGGGACACCGAGCATGTCGCAGATGGCGTAGATCGGCAGCGGGAACGCGTACGCGTGGATCAGGTCCGCCTCGCCGCGCGCCGCGAAGGCGTCGATCAGGCCGTCCGCGAGTTCCCGCACCCGCGGGGCGAAGGCCGCCACCCGGCGGGGGGTGAACGCCTTGGAGACCAGCCGGCGCAGCCGCGTGTGGTCGGGCGGGTCGATGTTGAGCAGGTGCGTCATCAGATTGGCGCTGCGCTCGCCCGGGATGCCGACCTTCCCCTTGCCGTGCGCGCCCTGCTCGCCGTGGTGGTGCGGGTTCTTGCTCAGCCGGGGGTCGGCGAGCGCCTGCCGCGCGTCCGCGTACCGGGTGACCAGCCACGCCTCCACCCCGCTGGGCAGCCGTGTCTTCCGTACGGGCGCGTGCTCGCGCAGCCACGCGTACGCGGGGTAGGGGTCGGCCGCGAACCGCCAGTCGAACAGCGGCGGCATGCCGGGTGGGTCGCTCGGAGTGTTCTGGTCCTGCACGCCTACGACCGTATGCGCCGTCCGGAAGCGCCGCGCACCCGGTGGCGGCTCCACGGTGACGGGCTCCGCTGTGACGAGTCCACGGTGGCGGCTCCCCTGGTGGCGGCCCTCCGTGGGGGCGGCTCCGCGCTCGTGGTCCCTCGTGGTCACCCCGGAAGGTGGTCCAGCCACCCCGTCGTGATCAGGTACTGGCCCAGCAGGTATCCCGCCATGATCAGCGTCTCCTGCGAGGGGAAGTCGCACCCCGCCGTCTGGAGCCCGATCAGCGCGTCGGAGGCCACGAACGCCACAGCGCCGGCGGCCATCCTGCCCCCGACGCCGAGCGCCGCGGCGCCCATCGCCGCCAGCGCCAGGCTGTACCCCGCGACCGGGAGCCGCATCCGGCGCTCCAGCGCGGGTGCGAGCGCGGCGTTGACCGCCGCCCACGCCCCGAACGCGGCGGCGGCCCGCCGGGGCCGGGCCCGCAGTCCCCGCACGGCGCCGAGCCGGCCCGTCATGCCGGCCGTGTAGCTCAGTTGCGTCCCCAGGAAGGCGGCCATGCCCGCCAGCAGGGCCTTCTCGTGACGGTCCCACAGCAGCGCGGTGTCCCCCACGGTGGCGCAGGCCAGCCCCGCCAGCAGGGCCTTGGGCACACGGCCGCCCTCCGCAGAGCGGACCGCGTGCGCGGCGAGCGCGGGCATCAGGAGCGGCTTTCCGGCCCTGGCCGGTCCGCGCGGCGCCCTCACCGTGGCGTACAGGTCGCCCGCCCCCAGGGCCGCGAACGCCGCCAGTGCGGCCCTCTTCGTCAGCATGCGGGCAGTGTTACCGCCCGGTACGGCACCGTCAACCCCGCCCTCGCCCCCAGGGGTCCGGCCACGGCGGGCGAGCCCCCGGACCGCGGCAAGGCCCCCCGCGGGCGGCGCGGCCGGTCCCGGGCCCCCGGCCCCTGCGAAGCTCCCGGCCCCTATGAAGGGGAGGACAGGGAGTTCGGGGAGGACGCCTCCCGCTCCCTGATGAGGTCCCGGTACTCGCGGGCGGCGGCCCGCAGCGCCGCCTCCGGATCGACCCCCTCCCGCTCCGCCTCGACCGCGAGGGCGAGCAGCGCGTACCCCACCCCCGGCCGGGTGCCGTCGACCGGGACGGCGAGGCCCGCCTCGCGGGCCCGCCCGGCGAGCTTGGCGACCAGCGACAGCGCGGGCTGGCCCATCGGCACGCCCTCGGTCACCGAGACCCGCGCGTTCTTCTCCTGGGCCTTGCGGCGCTGCCAGTGGGCCTTGACCTCCTCCGCCGTCTCGGCGACGTCGTCGCCGAACACGTGCGGGTGCCGGTGCACCAGCTTCTCCACCAGTGTTCCGGCCACGTCGTCGATGCCGAACGGCTCGTCCGCGTCGTCCTGCGCGATCCGGGCGTGGAAGACGACCTGGAGCAGGACGTCCCCGAGTTCCTCGCGCAGCTCGGTGCGGTCGCCGCGCTCGATGGCGTCGATGAGTTCGTAGATCTCCTCGACGCCGTACTCCAGGAGGTCCTCGTGGCTGCGCCGGGCGCTCCAGGGGCACTCGCGGCGGATGCGGTCCATGACCTGGACGGCGTCCAGCAGCCGCGCGCCGGGCAGGTCCCAGGAGCCGGGCAGCAGCTCCAGTTCGGGCATCGCCTGCCGGCCGGAGCCGGCCAGCCGGGCGAGGCCGTCGGTGAGGGCGGGTTCGCCCTCGGCGCCGGCGAGCACCACCAGCGAACGGCCGCCGCCCCTGGCGCACTCGTCCACCAGCGCCCGGGCGTCGAACGCCCCCGCGTCGAGGCCCGTCTCCACCGAGACGCCCGCCTCCCGCACGTACGGCAGCTGGGGGTGCGCCGGGTCCGCGCACAGCACGCGGTCGGCGGTGCGCAGGGCCTCCCAGGCGGGCCAGGACAGCAGGCCGGGCGCCACCCGGTGGGTGGTGGTCAGCAGGACGATACGGCCACTCGCGGGGATCTCGTTCACCCTACGAACGTAACCCCACGCACCGGCCGGACGGCGCGGAGCCCCGTACCGTCCGCTGCCCGGAACGGCAGGGGGGGACCCGGACAGTACGGGCCCCGGACGGCACGGGCCGCAGGGGGCGCGAGCGGCACCCGCCCCGTCCGCCCTCGGGTCAGGCGTTCTGGCTCCGGTCGGCGGCCTCACCGGACAGGTCGCGCAGCCACGGGGTCCTGGCACCGGCGAGGGTGGAGGTCTTCGCGTCCCAGGTGCCGTACCGGGGATTGACGTTGATCCTCATGTCTTCCGAGACCCGCGACAGCTCGGCGTTGAGCCGCTGGTTGCCGTCCGGGGACGTGGGGTCGATGCCCTTGGCCCTGGCGATCTTCTCGACGCGCAGCTGCATGCGGATGCGGTCGTCGATCTCGTCCGGCGCCACCGCCTGCTGGCGCAGCAGCGCCGCCTCCAGCTGCTTCTTGCCGCCCGCCTGCTTCTCCAGCTCGGCGCGGACCCGCTGCACCTCGCGGCGGGTGACGCCGACGCCCGCCTTCTCGGCCGCCCGCGCGACGATGCGCTCCCGGATCATGCCGTCGAGCGTGGAGCGGGTCAGCTTGCCGCTCTGCTTGATCATCTGCTCGCCCTGGGGCGCCTCGCGCTGCGCGTCCCGGACGGCACCGACCCGCGACTGGAGCTGCGCCATGCTGATCCGGTCGCCCTTCACCGTGGCCGCCGCGCCCGGGTGCGCGTCGTTGCCGCACGCGGTGAGCAGCGGCGTGGCGGCGAGGAGCGCCGCGGCGGCGGAGAGGGTGAGCGCGGAGGAGCGGTGACGGCTTTCCATGGGGCCTCCCGGCGGCGGCGAGGGGCCGTGCTTGGTCGCACGGACCTGGCGGTGATCGATGGTAGGGAGTCGAACGGGTCCGTGACCACCGGTTCGACACCAAATCGACCAACGATTCGGGACCAGTTGAGTAGCTGGCCGTTCACCAGTACGAGCCCGGGGGCTCCCCCGCCTCCGCGCGCGGCCGGACGGCCCGCGCGGGCGTCAGCCCCCGCACTGGGTGAGCATGGCCCGCTTGTCCGGCGCGGTGACGGCCAGCTCGTACTTGAGGGCGACCTGCGCGAAGCGGACCGCGTACGCGCACCGGACACGCTTGTTCGGGGGCAGCCAGGAGGCGGGCCCGGAGTCCCGCTTGGCGGCGTTGGCCGGCCCGTCCACCGGCAGGAGGTTGAGCGGGTCGTTGGCGATGCGGCGGCGCTTGTCCCCGGACCAGTGGGCGGCCCCCAGCTGCCAGTCGTAGGACAGCGGCATCACATGGTCGATCTGCACCGCCACGGCATGCCGTTTGGACCACGCGATGCGCCTGCCGGTGTACGGGTCGTCCAGCGTCATCGACTCCACGACGCAGTCGGAGCCGGAGCGGTGCCGCACCCTCGCCCCGTCGCGCGCGAGCACGTCGTCGCGGGTGTCGCAGCCGTTGCGGGCGAACGGGACGCCGTCGGCCGTGTCCAGCCACGCGTAGCCGAACGCCTCCCGCTCGTACCCCGTCCTCGGGCCGCGGCCCTTGGTGCGCAACTGCTCGATGAGCCGGCGGGCCCGCACCCGGTCGGCCCCGGCGGTGACGGGGGCGAGCCCCGGCTTGGTGCCCTCGGGATTGTCCAGCGGGCTGACGGCCCGTACGCCCGCCTCCTCATCCGGCGCCGGGGAGCCGTCCTTCCCGTCCGCCGCACCCGGGGAGCCGTCCGGCCGCTCCGCCGGGCTACCGGGGCTTTCCCCTTGTCTGAACGGCGGGGCCGCCTCGCACCCGGCCAGCAGGGTGACGGCGGCGAGCACGGCGGCCAGGGCGGCGGCCGTGCCGGAGGGGCGGGGGCGCCGGCGGTGCGGCGCGGATATGCGGGGGCGGGCCGGGGGCGGCCCGGAAGTGCTGTCGATCACCCGGCGAGCATAATCGGGGCCGGCCGGGCAACCCGGCGCCGATGGAGTCCGCCCGGCCCTCCTCCCCAGACGGTCCCCGCAACGCGCCGCCGCGCGCGCGTTCCGCCCGCGGCGCGTCACCCCGACGGCGCCCTCCCTGTGGCAAGGAAGGACAAAGCGGGCAGGGACGCAGGGTGCGCGAAGTGATGACGGACCCTCTGCTCAACCTGGTCCGGCGGCACAGGGAGCCCGAGTTCGCCCAGACGGCCCGGTCCACCATCGCCGCCGTGATCAGCTATGTCGTCGCCCTCCGGCTCAGCAGCGAGGCGGCGCCGCTGACCGCGCCGCTCACCGCCCTGCTGGTCACCCAGGTCACCCTCTTCACCACGCTGCGGACCGGCATCCGCCGCGTCAACGCCGTGGTGGCCGGCGTGCTGCTCTCCAGCGGCTTCAGCGCGCTGGTCGGACTGACCTGGTGGAGCCTGGGCGTGGTCATCCTCGCCGCCCTCATCGTCGGCCGCATCGTGAAGGCCGGCGAGTTCGTCCCCGAGACCGCGATCAGCGCGATGCTGGTCCTGGGGGTGACACAGAACCAGGTCGCCGCCATGGCCTGGGACCGGGTGCTGGAGACCCTGATCGGCGCCATCGTCGGACTGGCCTTCAACGTGCTGTTCGTCCCGCCGGTGTGGGTGCAGCCGGCCGGGGAGGCCGTCATCGACCTCGCGAGCCGGATGAGCGGCCTGCTCGACAGCCTCGGCGACGACGTGTGCGGCCACACCCCGGTGGGGCGGGCCGCCGAGCGGCTGCACCAGGCGCGGCAACTGGACCACGACATCGTGGAGGTCGACGTCGAGATGCGGCGCGCGGAGGACAGCCTCCGGCTCAACCCGCGCGTGAGGGAGGGCCTGCTCTCCCGCGTCGTGCTGCGCACCGGACTGGACACGCTGGAGATCTGCGCCGTCGTCCTGCGCACGACCTGCCGGACGGTGACCGACCTCGCCAAGAAACGCACCACCGAACCGCTGTTCCGCGACGACATCGCCGACAGCATGCGCGAGCTGTTCCTGCACATGGCCCGCGCCGTCGAAGCGTTCGCCGAGCTGATCACCACGCCCGTCAGCGCCAACGCGGAGGAGGCCGAGACACAGCTCGTCCAGTCGCTGGAGGCCAGCCGCGCCAGCCGCGACACCGTCGCCTTCCAGCTGCTCGACACCGTCCGCGAACACCCCCGCCAGTGGCAGCTGCACGGCGCCCTGCTCGCCGAGGCCGACCGCATCCTGGACGAACTCGACGTCGAGAAGCGGTCCGAACGCCTCTGGCAGGAACTCGACCGCCAGTCCCGCGAACAGCGCGAGAAGAACCCCGTGCGACGCGTCATCCGCCAGCTCCGCAGCCGTGAGCGCTCGCGCCGCCGCGAACGCGAGGAGGAGCGCGAGCTGCAGTGGGAGGAGGAGCGCTGACCCCGGCCCTGGCTCTGGCCCCGGCCCGGCCCCGGACGCATTCGACTCCGGCCCCGGTGGGATTCCGGCTCGCGCCCGGGCGGGCCGCGCCCCGGCCGTGCTCGGTACGTGCCGCGGCGTCAGGTGCCGGGGATCGTCGTGAGGAACTCCCCCACCCAGGCCAGCAGATCACGGCCCGTCAGCGGCTTGGCGCCGAGTCCGCCCGGCTTGGGGCGGGGCACCAGCACCTGCCGGGCCACGGACTTGACGACCGAACCCGGGTAGACCCTCTTGAGCCGCAGCTCCTGCGACTCCCTCAGCTCGACGGGGCTGAAGCGCACGTTGGTGCCCTGGAGGGTGATGTCGGTGACGCCGGCCGAGCGGGCCAGCATCCGCAGGCCCGCCACCAGCAGCAGATTCTCCACCGGCTCCGGGAGCGGGCCGTACCGGTCGGTCAGCTCCTCGCGGACGGAGGCGATGTCCTCCTCCGTGTTGGCGGAGGCGATCGACCGGTAGGCCTGGAGCCGCAGCCGCTCGCCCGGCGCGTAGTCGTGCGGGACGTGCGCGTCGACCGGCAGCTCGATCCTGACCTCCAGCGGGGCCTCCTCGGCGCCGCCCTCGCCGGACTCCAGCGCGGCACGGTAGTCGGCCACCGCCTCCCCGACCATCCGCACATACAGGTCGAAGCCGACGCCCGCGATGTGCCCGGACTGCTCGCCGCCGAGCAGATTGCCCGCACCGCGGATCTCCAGGTCCTTCATCGCCACGTACATGCCGGCGCCCATCTCGGTGTGCTGCGCGATGGTGGCCAGCCGCTCGTGCGCGGTCTCGGTCAGCGGCTTCTCCGGCGGGTAGAGGAAGTAGGCGTAGCCGCGGTCGCGGCCCCGGCCCACCCGGCCCCTCAGCTGGTGCAGCTGCGAGAGGCCGAAGGTGTCGCCGCGCTCCACGATCAGGGTGTTGGCGTTGGAGATGTCGATGCCGTTCTCCACGATCGTGGTGGAGACCAGCACGTCGAACTTCTTCTCCCAGAAGTCCACCACCACCTGCTCCAGCGCCTGTTCGCTCATCTGCCCGTGCGCCGTGGCGATCCGGGCCTCCGGCACGATCTGCCGCAGCCGCGCCGCCGCCCGGTCGATGGACTCGACCCGGTTGTGGATGTAGAAGACCTGGCCCTCGCGCAGCAGCTCGCGGCGGATCGCCGCGCCGATCTGCTTCTCCTCGAACGGGCCGACGAACGTGAGCACCGGGTGCCGCTCCTCCGGCGGCGTGGTGATCGTGGACATCTCGCGGATGCCGGTCACCGCCATCTCCAGGGTGCGCGGGATCGGCGTCGCCGACATCGTCAGCACGTCCACGTTGGCCCGCAGCTTCTTCAGCTGCTCCTTGTGCTCGACACCGAACCGCTGCTCCTCGTCGACGATGACCAGGCCCAGGTCCTTGAACTTGGTCTCCGAGGAGAACAGCCGGTGGGTGCCGATGACGACATCGACGGTGCCGTCCCGCAGCCCGTCCAGCGTCGCCCGCGCCTCGCTGTCGCTCTGGAACCGGGAGAGCGCCCGCACATTGACGGGGAACTGCCCGTACCGCTCGGTGAACGTGGAGAAGTGCTGCTGCACCAGCAGCGTCGTCGGCACCAGGACCGCCACCTGCTTGCCGTCCTGCACCGCCTTGAAGGCCGCCCGCACCGCGATCTCGGTCTTGCCGTAGCCGACGTCGCCGCAGATCAGCCGGTCCATCGGCACCGACTTCTCCATGTCCTCCTTGACCTCGCCGATCGTCGTCAGCTGGTCCGGGGTCTCGGCGTACGGGAACGCGTCCTCCAGCTCCCGCTGCCAGGGGGTGTCCGCGCCGAACGCGTGACCGGGCGCCGCCATCCGCGCGCTGTAGAGCTTGATCAGGTCGGCGGCGATCTCCTTGACCGCCTTCTTGGCCCGCGCCTTCGTCTTCGTCCAGTCGGCGCCGCCCAGCCGGTGCAGCGTGGGCTGCTCGCCGCCCACGTACTTGGTGATCTGCTCCAGCTGGTCGGTGGGCACGAACAGCCGGTCACCGGGCTGGCCGCGCTTGGCCGGCGCGTACTCCACCAGCAGGTACTCGCGGGTCGCGCCCTGCACCGTGCGCTGCACCATCTCGATGTAGCGGCCCACACCGTGCTGCTCGTGCACGATGTAGTCGCCCGGCTGGAGGGTGAGCGGGTCGATCTGCTTGCGGCGCCGCGCGGGCATCCGCGCCGCCTGGCTGCCCGCCGCCTTCTGGCCCGTCAGATCCGTCTCCGTCAGCACCGCCAGCTTCAGGCCGGGGGCGAGGAAACCGTGGTCGAGGGAGCCGCACGCCACGTGCACCAGGTTCGGGTCCAGCGCCAGCTCGGCGCCCTCCCCCAGACTCCGTCCGGGAGGTGCCCCCAGCCGCGCCGGCAGCCCCTCCCCGCCCAGCACCTCGACGGTACGGGCCGCCGGACCGTGCCCCTCCGTGACGTACACGCAGCGCCAGCCCTCGGCCAGCCAGCCCTTGGTGTCGGCCAGCGCCCGCGCCGTGTCCCCCCGGTACGACTCCGGGGCCTGCATGCCCAGCAGGAGGGTGTCGCCCCCCTCCTCGGCCTCCCCGGCCCCGGCGTCGGCGGTGAACTGGCTCACCGTCCACCACATCATGCCCAGCTCGCGCGCGTGCCGGCGCACCTCGGCGATACCACGCAGCGAGGCGGCGCCCACATCGATCGGGGCCTTGCCGCCCTCCCCGTCGCCGCTGCCGGCCGCCGCCGCCCACGACGCCCGCAGGAACTCCTGGCTGGTGGCCACCAGGTCGGCGGCCCGGGTACGCACCCGCTCCGGGTCGCACACCACCGTCATGCTGCCCGCCGGCATCACGTCGAGCAGCAGCTCCATCTCGTCCACCAGGACCGGGGCCAGGGACTCCATGCCCTCCACCGCGATCCCCTCGGCGATCTTGCCGAGCAGCTCGTGCAGCTCCGGGTGCCGCTCCATCAGCTCCGCGGCCCGCGCCCGCACCTGGGGCGTCAGCAGCAGTTCCCGGCACGGCGGCGCCCACAGCCCGTGCTCCGCGATCTCCAGGGACCGCTGGTCGGCGACCTTGAAGTAGCGGATCTCCTCCACCTCGTCGCCCCAGAACTCCACCCGGACCGGGTGCTCCTCGGTCGGCGGGAAGACGTCCAGGATGCCGCCGCGCACCGCGAAGTCGCCGCGCTTCTCCACCAGCTCCACGCGCGCGTACGCCGCTGCCGCCAGCGCGTCCACGACCTCCTCCAGGTCGGCGGACTGCCCCTGCCGCAGCGCGACCGGCACCAGCTCGCCCAGCCCCTTGACCTGCGGCTGGAGCACCGAGCGGACGGGGGCGACCACGACCGAGACCGGGCCCGCCGCCGGGTCGTCCCGGTCCGGGTGCGCCAGCCTGCGCAGCACCGCCAGCCTGCGGCCCACGGTGTCCGACCGCGGGCTGAGCCGCTCGTGCGGCAGCGTCTCCCACGACGGGTACTCGACGACGCCCTCCTCGGGCAGCAGCGAGCGCAGCGCGGCCCCCAGGTCCTCCGCCTCCCTGCCGGTGGCCGTCACCGCCAGCACCGGCCGCCCGGTCTCGCGGGCCAGCGCGGCCACCGCGAAGGGGCGGGCCGCGCCGGGGCCGACCAGGTCGACGTGGTGGCGGTTGCCGTCCGCTGCGGCCTGGGCCGCCTCCTGAAGCGCGGGATCCTTGATGACGGCGTCGAGCAGACCGTGCAGGCTCATGAGGCTTCGCTTTCGGCTTTCCGTCCGGTGCGGCGGGGGCGTGCGGGGCACGTATGGTCCGGGCGCATACGCGCGGGGCACGCCGAAGGGCCCGGCACACACCGCGCCGGGCCCTACCAACCCTACGCCGCCCCGCCGACACCCCACTCCCCGTCCCAGGGAGCCGTAGGGGACCGCCCGTGCGGGACCACCCCGTCCGGGACCGCCGTGCGGGACTCCCCGCCCCCGGGGGCCCGCGCGGGGAGGGCCCGGCCCCGCCCCGGCGCGGAAGGCGGAGCCGGGTTGCTCAGTCCTGGGTCGTCGTCGACTGCTGGGTGGGAACGGTGGCCGTCTCAGGGGCGTCGGGCGCACCGGGGGTGCGGCCCGTCAGCGCCGCGAGGGACGCGCGCACATGCGCCATGTGCTGCTTGAGTTCGTCGGCCCGCTCCGCGTGCTCCCTCAGCACCCGCTCGGTCTCCCGCGCGATGCGCTCCTGACGCACCCGCGCCTCGGCCAGCACCTCCTCCCCCTGCGCGACGGCGTCCTCGCACCGGTGCCGCGCCCACTCCTCGGCCTCGGCGTGCTCCCGCCCGGCATCGGCCAGCGCCCGCCGGCCGCGCTCCTCCAGCTCGGCCGCGTACGCCTCGAACGCGGCCTCCTGCCGGGCCAGCTCCCGGTCGGTGGCGTCGGACTCGGCCGCCTGCTCCTTCTCCTGCTCGGCGAGGAGGGCCGCGCACCGGCGGGACATCTCGCGCAGGGCCTCGCCGGCCTCGCGGCTGATCTTCTCGGCCTGGGCCCGCGCCTGGGCGCGCAGCTCGTCGCCGTGGTCCTGGGCGGCCTCCAGGACCCTGGTGGCGGCGGCCTCGGCGTCGGCGCGGCGGCGCGCGGCGGCCTCCCGCGCGGCGTTCCGCAGGGAGCGCGCCTCCTCCTCGGCCCGCTCGGTCAGCTCCTGCGCCTCGGCCTCGGCGGCGGCCCGCAGCTCCGCGGCCTCGGTCTCGGCGGTGGCCAGGAGTCCCTGGGCGCGGGGACCGAGCGCCTCGTAGGTCTGCGGGGGCAGCGCGGCGACCACGCCGCGCAGCCGCTCCAGCTCCTCCGCCGACTGCTGGGCGAGCTGATTGAGCTGCGCGGTGCGCTCCCAGGCCGCCTCGCGTTCCGCGTGCAGCTCGGTGACGCGGGCGTCGACCTGCTCGGGCCGGTACCCGCGGCCCCTGACGACAACGAAGCCGTGCGGCGACGACGCACTCATATGAGCCCCTTAACTCGGCTTACCTCGGCTACCACGTCTCCTGGCGCGATCCGGTGATCACGACGAGATCACGGGACCGGCTCGTCCCAGGATGCGCTACTTCACCGCGGTTGCCGTAATCGGCACATCCTGGCGCAACTGATCAAAAAGCACACGTGACCCGGATGGGTCCCATGTGACGACACTCCCGGCACCCGGCACGCTGAGCCCCGGGTTCGCCACGGGGACGGTCGCCGTGCCGCCGTGGCCCCTCGTCAGCCCTCTGATCTCCCAGCCCATCCGAGTGAGTGACCCGACGGAACTCATCCGGTCGACAGTGACCGCGTCCAGCGCCGAACCGAGGAAGGGGTAGAAGCGGAACGGGTCGGCCACGACGGGCGCTTCGGTGCCCTCCCGTACGAGCGCGCTCAGCAGCTGCCGCTGCCGCCTGACCCGCCCCAGGTCGCCCTCGGGATCGCTGTAGCGGGCCCGTACGAACGCCAGCGCCTCCTCGCCGTCCAGGGTCCGGCAGCCCGCGGGCAGGTCGGCGCCCGCCTTCGTGTCGCGCAGCGGCTTCCGCAGACAGACCCGCACCCCGTCGAGCGCGTCGACGAGGTGGGTGAACCCGAGGAAGTCGATCTCCGCGTAGTGGTCCAGCCGCAGCCCGGTCGCCTGCTCGACCGTCCGCGTCAGCAGCTTCGGGCCGCCCCGGGCGTACGCCGCATTGAGCTTTCCCTTGCCGTGGCCCGGCACCGCGACGTAGCTGTCGCGCGGCAGGCTCACCAGATACGGGCCCGCATCGCCGTAGTGCAGCAGCATCACCGTGTCGGTGTTCCGCTGACCGCCGCCCCCCACATGCAGCTTCTCGCGCTGCGCACGGCTGAGGTCCGCACGGGTGTCCGAGCCGATGATCAGCCAGTTGGTGCCCTTCCCGCGCGGCGGACGGCCCGGGTAGTCGGCCAGCGCGTCCGTCTGCTGGAGACGGGTCCCCGCCCACAGGTACGTCGCGGAGACCGCCGCCGCCACCAGCAGGAAGAGCACCACGAGGACCAGCACGGCCACCTTTGGCCACCTGCGCCCGGGGCGCGGGCCGCCCGCGCGGCGCAGGGTGCCGCCGCCGCTCTCCCCGTCCATGGACCGAGGGTCCCCCGCCCGCGACGGCACCGCGCGCCGCCCTGCTCCGTCCGGCGGAGTCCCGGGCGGGGCCGGTCCCGGGCGGTGGGTCCCGCACGGCCGGGACCGGACTGCCGGGACCGGACTGCAGGTCCCGGACGAGGACACGCGGCCCCGGAGCATGCCCCTGCCACGCGGCCCGGAGCAGACCCCTGCCACGCGCTCCGGACGAGCCCCTGCCACGCGGTCCTGACCGGGCCCGTGGCACGCGGTCCTGACCGGCTCACTCCGTCAGAACAGGCCGTCCCACATCTGTTCCAGCAGGACCGACCACCAGTTCTCCGGGGACCCCAGCGCGGCGGCGTCCAGGGCGGCGAGCTGCGCCTGGAAGTCCACGGTCCACCGGCCCGCCTGCTCCGGCGTCAGCCCGTACCGCAGCCGCCACATGCGCCCCAGCATGGCCATGCACCGCACGAACTCGGGCAGCCCGGTGTTCACGAACTGCGGGGCCGCCGGCTGCCCGCCGGGACCCGCCTCCACCGGCACCGCGACGATGCTCGCCGTGCCGTACTGCACACACAGCTGCCGCCCGAAGTCGGTGCCCACCACCAGGTACGAACCGGCGTCGGACGCGGCCTGCACCCCCCGCTCCTGGGCCAGCTCCGCCAGCGTCGGGATGGGGCGGCCGGGCTGGGCCCGGCCCCAGAAGAACGGCCCCATGTCGATGGGGACACCGGCCCACACGAGGGTCTGCGCGACGATGTCGGGCACGCCCTGGCGGGAGACGGCCCGCTGGTCGAACCGGAACACACCCTGCGGCCCGAACGCCTGCATCAGCTCCTGCCCGACGGCGTCGGGCGGTACCGGCGGCGCGGGCGGGATCTGGCCGGGCGGCGGCAGCGGCACCGGGTTCGGCGCCGGACGGGCCGGCGCGTCGGCGACCTGGTGCAGCTCGCCCTGGTGCTCGATCAGATGCCGCATGCCCTGCTGCCGGGAGGCATGATCGCTGCCGTACGACGCGGTGTGGGAGACCCGCACCTGCGGCCACGTCTCGCGGATCATACGGGCGCAGTAGCCGCCCGGCAGATCGCAGGGCTCCAGCTCGGTGTGCAGCTCCACCACCTGCTGCGGCGGCACGTTCATGGCCCGCAGCTCGTGCAGCAGCTGCCACTCGGGGTGCGGGGTGCCGGGCGCGGAACGGCGGATGAGCTGCTGCTCGGAACCGTCGGGCGCCCGGTAGCGCAGCACCGCCATGTAGCCGGGACCCACCGTCGGCTGCCCCGGCTGCGGCGCCGCACC
>NZ_VJOK01000001.1:2991001-3001320 GCF_013302895.1 Streptomyces albus subsp. chlorinus
CGGGCCTCGGAGCCGGGGGGCGGCGGGGTGTCGTCCTCGTCGCTGCCCATCAGCGGCGGCGCGAACACCGTCGCGGGCGGCGCCTGGGCCTCCCCGCTGCCCGCCCCACCGGTGTCGGCACCGTCCCAGGGGCTGGCCCCGGCCGGCGCGGAGGCACCCGGCGAACCGAGGGCGCCGGACGCGCCGGGGGTACCGGAGGCGCCGGGGGTACCAGAGGCTCCAGCAGCGCCGGAGCTTCCGGGAGAGCCCGGGGTTCCGGGGGAGCCCGGGGTTCCGGGGGAGCCCGGCATGCCGTACCCGCCCGAAGCCCCGGACTCCGCGGCCCGCGCGGAGGCCCCGGCCCCGTTCCCCGCCGAGGCGGCCACCGCGTCACCCGCGGAGGAGGGAGAGGAACCGGACGGGCCGGAGGTCCCGGGGGCCGGGCCGGAAGCGGACCCGGGCATCGAAGCGGGCCCCGACGCCGAAGCGGAGCCGGGCGCGGAGGTGGAGGCGGGGCCCGGGCGCCGGTCCGGGATACCGATCTTGTCGGCTGCCTCCTGGAGCCACTCGGGCGGCGTCAGCAGGAAGGAGGTGGCCTCCAGATCGAGCCGCTTGGGCGGCGCGGCGGGCGCGGCCGGCTCCTCGAGGCCGTACTCCTCCTCGTAGCGCCGGATGACCTCGCCCACCGGCAGCGCCGGCCACAGGGTCGTGTCGCCGCTGTCCCGGGCGATGACCAGCCGGAGGTTGCCGCCGTCCGAGACGGGACCGCCCTCGCGGTCCTCCGCCCAGGCCACGAAGCCCAGGTCGAACTCGCGTACGTGCACCTCGCGGTGCTGGTAGCCGGGCACGTCGCCGTTGATCCAGCGCTCGGCGCGCTCCTGGGCCTGCGCCAAGGTCACCATCGCGCTCTCACCTCTCCACAGGGACGGCGCGGGCGAAGCCGCCGTCCACCATCAGGTTCGCCACGGTCTCCAGCTCCGGCGGGTTGCCGGCCAGCCGCAGCAGGAACTCGTCGAAGTCCGCGCCGCACGGCCGCAGCAGGCGCTCCACCCGCTCCTGGACCTGCATGCCGTCGGCGTCCCGCGCGTCGTCGTACGCGCAGAACCACACCGAACCCCGCTCCTCGCCCTTCACCTTCACGGCGATCAGACCGCCCTGGACGAAGCCGACCCCGAGGTAGTCCTTGGTGAGGTGGTCGCGCAGACACTTGTTGATGTAGACGAGGTCATTGACGGCGGCGTCGTCGCGCACCGTGAAGAACGGCTGGTCCACCAGCAGTCCCAGCTCGGCGTCGAGCGCGACGCCCTCGGGCGCGCAGCCGCCGGCGGCCTTGAGGAACGCCCGGTAGGCGCCGGGCAGCCGGTAGCCGAGCCGCTCCTCCACGTCCACCACCTGCCGCTCGGTCACCGCCGGCTCGGGGCCGTGCGGCACCGCGAAGTGCGCGGGGCGGGTCTCCTGCAGCGGGCGCGTGCCCGTCTTGTCGTGGTCGACGGCCGCCGTGGCCAGCCCGCCGTGGTGCCGCAGCAGCGCCTTGACCTCCACGGGGACCAGCTCCATGCGGCGGCTGTGCGGCACGTGGTGCCACGTCCAGCCGTGCGGGGTCGCGACAGGCGGCAGGTCCGCCCACAGCTCATGGCCCTCGGCGTGGAGAGCGGCGTTGGCCGACACGTAGTCCGTCAGGCGCAGTTCGTCCCCGCCGAAACCGTCCGGGGGCTCCGCGATCTCCGCCGCCGCGCGGGCGTACGCGGAGAAGTCCGGGAACCCGCCGGGGTCGACCCGCACCCCGTGCGGATGCCGGGCCGCCCTGACGGGGTCCGGAAAGTTCACGACCTGCCCGGCGTACGCCCGGTTCGGTGGCGCGGCGGCGTTCCCCCGGCCCCGGGGGCCGGGAGGAGCCCCCAGCCCAGGCCGACCTGTCGTCATGCGTTGCCCCCTGCTGGTGCTGGCTGGTGACGAACAGCCTATGCGGTACGGGCACGGGCAGACACCGGCCCTGGTGGTCGGTGGCCGGCCCGCCGGCCCGCCACCGCACGGGTCCGGCCCGCCGCGCACCCTCCTACACGTCGTCGACGCACCCTCGTACACGTCGTCGGCGTCCGCCCGTACGCGCCACCGGCACCCGGACCCCGGACCCCGTCTCCCGTACGGAATCGGCCACATCGCCGTACCCCGCAGGTCTCACACGGGCATGACGCCACCGGGGGAATGATCGACTCGTGGGCCACACTGCATACTTGGGCGAGCCCCGGCACTTAAGGGGACACTCGGGGAGGAAGCTCCATTGCATATGGCACAACAGGCGTACACACGGCAGGCGCAGACCGCGCTCCCGGCGCAGCACGCCGCCACATACAGCGGCGACCCGCGCATCGGCTGGACCAACGCGGCCGACTCCCTCAGCGCCACCGCACCGGTCCTCCGCCAGCGCCGCGACGGCATCCTTCCCGCCGTCGCCGCCGCGCTGTCCATCCGCGGCGAGACCCTCACCTGCACGGGCAGCAAGAGCGAACGTCCCCCCACCCACCACCCCCTCGTGCAGGACTTCCTCGACACCCTCACCACCGAGCGCCGCTCCCGCAGCACCGGCCGCTGCCCCGAGGCGGTCCTGCTCTCGCGCTACCTGACCGCGACCGAGACCGCCCGCGCGGCCAGACGCAGCGCCCGCAAACCCGCGAAGAACGGCAAGTCCGCCGCCAACAAGGCCACCAAGGCACCCCGTACCAGCAAGCCGCCCAAACCCCTCACCCTCAGCGAGGCCAAGCGCGCCCTGAAGCACGCCAAGCTCACCGCACGCCGCATCCGCGAGGACGGCGACCCGCTGCACGGCACCTACGTCCCGCCGTGCCGCTCCTGCGCGCCCCTGCTGGCCCACTTCGGGGTACGGGCCGTGGACCCGGCACAGGAGCAGACCCAGTGACCACCCGCTTCCCCGTCGCCGTCGACGACCCGCTGCGCAACGCCGGCTGGAAACCCGGCCGCTGGGACATCCGGCAGGCCGAGGAATGGGCCGACACCCTCCGCGGCTACGTCTCCCCCGGAGGCCACCGGCACGCGGTCTTCCCCGCCGCCGTGGAGGTGTGGGCGGAGTTCGGCGCCCTCGACATCGTCCCCACAGGGCCCGGCCGCCACCTCGCGCCCGCCCCCGTCCGCATCGACCCGCTCGCCGGACTGCACGCGGCCCGCACGTTCAACGACCTCGGCCGCGCGCTGGGCACCCAGGTCTGCCCCCTCGGCACCGAGGGCGAGGACGAGGCGCTGCTCGCCATCGACGCCCAGCGCCGCGTCTACAGCCTCGACGCGACCGGCGACTGGTACCTGGGCGCCGACTTCGACTCCGCGCTCTCCGCCCTGCTGATGGGCCACATCCCCGCCAGGCTCAGCGCCGGCATCCCGCCCGCCCCGCGACCGGACACCACCGGAACCGTCACCGGCACGGTGGGCGCAACCGCGGACGGGGCCGTGGGCGGGGCCGCCGCCGGAACCGCGACCGGGGCCACGGACGGGGCTGCTGGCGGGGCGGCCGGAGCTGCGGCCGGGAGGGCCGCGGCCGGGACGTTCGGGGGAAGCTTCGGCGGGGACTTCGGCGGAGCCGGAACCGTGGGCGGGGCCGGAGCCCGGGGCGAGGCCGGAACCCGGGGCGAGGCCGTGGGCGGGGCCGGAGCCAGGGGCTAAGGCGTGGGCAGGGCCGGAGCCCGGCGTGGAGCCGTGGACAGAGCCGGAACCGTGGGCAGAGGCGGAGCCGTGGGCAGGGGCGGAGCCGTGGGCGGGCCGAGGGGCGCCGCGCGGCTCAGCGACGCGCGTACGGAATGATCGCCGACACCCGGAAGCCGCCCGCGTCCGTGGGCCCGGAGACGAACCCGCCACCCAGCGCGGTCACCCGCTCCCGCATCCCCACCAGGCCGTTCCCCCCGCTGGGCAGCCCCGCGTCGGCCGCGCCGTCGGCCGCCGGCTCGTTCTCCACCTGGAGCGCCACCTCGGCCTCACGGTGGGCGACCCGCACCCGCGTCGCCGCACCCGCCGCGTGCTTGTGCACATTGGTCAGCGCTTCCTGCACCACCCGGTAGGCCGTCTGCTCCACCGACGGCGGGCACGCACCGCCGGGGTCCCCCTCGACACTCAGCTCCACCGTCATCCCCGCCGCACGCGACTGACCGACCAGTGCGTCCAGCTGCGCGAGCGACGGCCCCGCGAGGGACGCCTCCGCTCCTGCGCCCGCACCGACACCCGCTCCCGCGCCGGCGCCCGCACCGGACGGGACGGCGGACCCGTCTCCCCCGCCCCCGGCGTACGCCCCGTCCGCCCCGCGCCCCGCGCTCCCGGGACCCCCGGAGCTTCCCGGACCCGCCGCGAACGCCGCATCCGGGGCGCCCGGCGCCCCCTCGGGAACGTCATCCGTCCGCGCCTGGTCCGCCACGGCCGACGCGAACTCCACCAGCCGGGAGGAAGCCTCCGTGGCGCCGCCACCGGACGGCAGGGCGCCGGGCACCCCGGCGGAAGAGCCGGACGGGCCGGATGGGCCGGATGGGCCGGACGCTCCTGCTGGGCCGGGCGTCCCCGGGGAGCCCGGCACCGCGGACGCCCCCTCACCGGACTCCGCCGCGGCCCTCCCCGGCTTCCCGGCCTTCTCCGCATCGCCCGCGCGCAGCACGCCCAGCATGGTCCGCAGCTCGTTGAGGGCCTGCCGGCCCATGTCCCCCACCAGGGCCGCGTTCCTCGCCGCCTTCTCCGGGTCCTTCAGCGCCACCGCCTGCAACGCCGCCGCGTGCACCACCATCAGACTCACCCGGTGCGCCACCACATCGTGCATCTCCCGCGCGATACGGGTGCGCTCCTCGTTGCGCGCCCACTCGGCACGCTCCTCCGCACGGTCCGCCAGCAGCGACAGCTCCCGCTCCAGACCGTCCGCCCGCTCCCGCAGCGACTCCACCAGCCGCCGCCGCGCCCCCACGTACAGGCCCAGCAGCACGGGCGGCGCGGTCATACCGACCGAAATGAGGACGGCGATCAGCGGGACGAACCACGACGAGGGATTGAAGTCCGGGTCCTGGCCGATGGCCTGGTCCAGCCGGAAGGCGGCCATCGCCAGCGTCCCGCAAGCGGCCATCGACGCCAGCAGACCGGTGACGCGGCGCGGCACCTCCGTCGCGGCGAGGGTGTAGAGGCCGACGATGCCGAGGAAGGTGCCCATGTCGGCGGGGATGACGGCGATGGCGACCAGCACGACGGCGATGGGCCAGCGCCGCCGCAGCACCAGCGTCGCTCCCGCGACGACGCCGAGCACCACCGCCAGCGCGCCCGGTATCCCCGTCTCCTCCGCGAAGCCCTGGCCCTGGATCGCACACTCGGCCGCGGAGGCCGCCGCGAGGGCGGCGTCGAGCACCGCACTCCGTGGCCGCTCCCACCACCACCAGGGCCCGCCCCGCGTACGGTTTTCCCCCGTCTCGGTCATACCGACCACCCTAACGACCGCCGACCACCCCTTTTCCGCTCGAACCCCGGAACGCCCCATTCCGCGTATCTGTCCGCGACCGGACGTTTCCGCAATCGAACATTTCACCAACCACTCGAACGAAGGAAGGGAACGCATTTTCCCTGCGCGGCCCCTTCGTGTCCGGCGAGAGTCACCCTTGTGACACACACGCAGGACACCTACGAACGCCTCCGCGAACAGGCCGTCGCGCTGCGCCGCGCCGGTCTCAGCCGCCGCCAGATCCGCGACCGGCTCAAGGTCTCCAACAACGACCTCCTCAACCGCCTCGTCCAGGGCGAACCCCCACCCGCCTGGACCCGCCGCCCCAACGCCAAGGACGACCTCCGCGCCCGCGCCCGCGAACTGCGCCGCCAGGGATGGACCTACGACCGCATCGAACTGGAACTCGGCGTCTCCCGCAGCTCGGTCTCCCTATGGGTACGGGACCTGCCGCGGCCCCCGCGCCGCACCCGCGAGGAGGCATCCGCGATCGCCCGGCGCGGCTGGGAGCGCACGCTCGCCCTGCGGGAGGAAGAGCGCCTGCGCACCAAGGCCGCCGCCACAGCGGAGATCGGCACCCTGAGCGATCGGGAGCTGTTCCTGATCGGGGTGGGGCTCTACTGGGCAGAGGGCGCCAAGAGCAAGCCGTACCGACGGGATGAGACCGTCGCCTTCGTGAACAGCGATCCGGACATGATCCGGCTCTATCTGGCCTGGCTCGACCTGCTCGGCGTGGAGAGGACACGCCTCCGCTTCACAGTGATGATTCATGAGTCCGCGGATGTCCACGGGGCGGAGCGGTACTGGGCCGACCTCGTCGGCGCCGGCCCGGAGTCCTTCTACAAAACGACAATCAAGAAGCACAACCCCAGGACCGTCCGGAAGAACGTCGGCGAGAACTATCGCGGCTGCCTGGCCGTCCGCGTTCTGCAGGGCGCCGATCTTTACCGTCGCATCGAGGGCTGGTGGTACGGCATAGTAGGGGCAGTCGGTTCGGCACCCAGTCCCGGATGTCCGAATTAGACCAACTTGCCATCCCCTGTGGTGTAATGGGCAACACGGTCCGCTTTGGACGGATTATTCCAGGTTCGAGTCCTGGCAGGGGAGCCCACTCATCGGGCGGGGCGGCTCCCCACCCCACCCGCCCATCCCCTCCCTTCGGCGAACCCACCGGTATCCTGCGGAGCAGCACCCACCCCCGAAGCCGAAGGGCACCTCCGTGAGCGTCACTCGCCCGGCAGCCGTCGTCGTTCTCGCAGCGGGTGAGGGCACCCGCATGAAGTCGGCGACGCCGAAGGTTCTGCACGAGATCTGCGGCCGTTCCCTGGTCGGTCATGTCGTGAGCGCCGCGCGGGCGCTTCAGCCGCGGCAGCTGGTCGTGGTCGTGGGCCACGGGCGGGAGCGGGTCACCGCGCATCTGGAGCAGCTGGACGCCGAGGTGCGGACGGCTGTGCAGTACGAGCAGAACGGCACCGGTCATGCGGTGCGGATGGCTCTGGAGGAGCTGGCGGACAGCGATCTGTCGGGCACGGTTCTGGTGACGTGCGGGGACACGCCGCTGCTGAGGGGGGCGACGCTCCAGCAGTTGGCGGACACGCATGCCGCGGACGGGAACGCCGTGACCGTGCTGACGGCCGAGGTTCCGGATGCGACGGGGTACGGCCGGATCGTGCGGGACGCGGCGGACGGCGCGGTGACGGCGATCGTGGAGCACAAGGACGCCTCGGAGGAGCAGCGGGCGATCCGCGAGATCAATTCGGGGGTGTTCGCGTTCGACGGGCGGTTGCTCGCGGAGGCGCTGGGGAAGGTGCGGACGGACAACAGTCAGGGCGAGGAGTACCTGACGGATGTCCTGGGGATTCTGCGTGAGGCGGGTCACCGGGTGGGGGCGTCGGTGGCGGCGGATCACCGGGAGATCGCGGGGATCAACAACCGGGTGCAGCTGGCGGAGGCGCGCCGGATGCTCAACGGCCGGCTGGTGGAGGACGCGATGCTGGCGGGCGTCACGGTGGTGGATCCGGCGACGACGTGGCTGGATGTGGAGGTGACGTACGAGCCGGACGCGGTGGTGCTTCCGGGTACGCAGCTGCTGGGTGCCACGCATCTGGGTGCGGGGTGCGAGGTGGGGCCGCACACGCGGTTGACCGATACGCGGGTCGGTGCGGGGGCGTCGGTGAGCAATACGGTGGCGAAGGGTGCCGAGATCGGCGAGGAAGCGTCGGTGGGGCCGTTCACGTATCTGCGTCCGGGGACGCGGCTGGGCCGGAAGGTGAAGGCCGGTAGTTATGTGGAGATGAAGAACGCGGTGCTGGGTGAGGGGACGAAGGTGCCGCATCTCTCCTATGTGGGTGACGCGGAGATCGGTGAGCACAGCAATATCGGTGCGGCGAGCGTCTTTGTGAATTACGACGGTGAGAGCAAGCACCGCACGACGGTGGGTTCTCATTGCCGGATGGGGGCGGACAACATGTATGTGGCTCCTGTCACGGTGGGGGATGGTGCGTACAGTGCGGCGGGCTCGGTGATCACGAAGGATGTGCCGCCGGGTTCGCTGGCGGTGGCGCGTGGGCAGCAGCGCAACATCGAGGGCTGGGTGGCGCGCAAGCGTCCTGGCAGTGCGGCTGCGCTGGCCGCGGAGGCGGCGCTGAACGGGGAGGCGGCGTCCCGGGATGCGGACGTCTCGTCCCGGGGTGTGGACACCGTGGGGCGGGCCGAGGGGGCTGGTCCGACGGGGTCGGCCGAATCGGATCGTTCGGCGCGGGGTGCCGCGGGGCAGGTTCCGGCGGAGGAGGGTTAAGACCGGGTATCCGGTTGTATGACGCGGGGCGTACGGTTATGGAGAGCCCAATTGGCCATGCGGCCGAAAACCGACGCCGCCTTCGCAGGATCGACGGCTAACTGACGCCGCCCCCCGCTGAGCCGCTGTGCGGCGCACCACACAGGGAGACAACAGCAGTGACCGGGATCAAGACGACCGGCGAGAAGAAACTCATGCTCTTCTCCGGCCGCGCCCACCCTGAACTCGCCGAGGAGGTCGCCAAGCAGCTCGGCATCGGGGTGGTCCCGACCAAGGCTTTCGATTTCGCGAACGGGGAGATCTACGTTCGCTTCCAGGAGTCGGCGCGCGGCGCGGACTGCTTCTTGATGCAGAGCCACACGGCTCCGATCAACAAGTGGATCATCGAGCAGTTGATCATGATCGACGCGCTGAAGCGGGCTTCGGCGCGGAGCATCACGGTGATCGTCCCGTTCTACGGTTACGCGCGGCAGGACAAGAAGCACCGGGGCCGGGAGCCGATCTCGGCGCGGCTGATGGCGGATCTGTTCAAGACGGCGGGTGCGGACCGGATTCTCACGGTGGATCTGCACACCGACCAGATCCAGGGTTTCTTCGACGGCCCGGTGGATCACCTGTTCGCGCTGCCGCTGCTGGCGGACTATGTGGCGGCCAAGACGGACCGCAACAAGCTGACGGTCGTCTCGCCGGACGCGGGCCGTGTGCGGGTCGCGGACCGCTGGGCGGACCGGCTGGGCGCGCCGCTGGCGATCGTCCACAAGCGGCGGGATCCGGATGTGGCGAATCAGGTGACGGTGCACGAGGTTGTCGGTGATGTGAACGGCCGGGTGTGCGTCCTGGTGGACGACATGATCGACACGGGTGGCACCATCTGCGCCGCGGCGGACGCGCTGTTCGCCAACGGTGCGGAGGATGTGATCGTGACGGCGACGCACGGCGTGCTGTCGGGTCCGGCCGCGGACCGGCTGAAGAACTCGAAGGTGAGCGAGTTCGTCTTCACCAACACCCTGCCGACGCCGGGTGAGCTGGAGTTGGACAAGATCACGGTGCTGTCGATGGCTCCGACGATCGCCCGTGCGGTGCGTGAGGTGTTCGAGGACGGCTCGGTGACGAGCCTCTTCGAGGAGCGGGCGTGACTTCCGGGCGTGCCGCCCTGGGGATTCCTCGCGCCATGCGGGATTGCTGAACCGTTCCGGCGCCCGTAGCTGATCGATTTCCGGCCGGCCTCCTTCGCCGCGTAGACTCTGCGAGTCGCTCGGCGAGGGAGGCCGGTCCTTTTCCCCGGGGTTCCGGGGATTCCCTGGGGTTCTGGGGGTTCGGGGTCCGGATGCTCCGTTATCGACGCGCGCTCTTCGTAGCAGGTCCGTCGGGACCGAGTGGCACCGCATTTCCGTCCCCCTGTTGACGAGGAGCACAGCATGGCTGATGTGAATCTGACCGCGTCCGTCCGTACCGAGTTCGGCAAGGGCGCCGCCCGCCGTCTGCGCCGTGAGGAGAAGATCCCCGCGGTCATCTACGGTCACGGTTCCGACCCGGTGCACGTGGCGCTGCCGAGCTACGACATGATGATGGCGCTCAAGACGCCGAACGTCCTGATCAACCTGGACATCGACGGCAAGAAGCAGCTGGTCATCCCGAAGGCCGTCCAGCGTGAGGCGATCCGCCAGTTCCTCGTCCACGTCGACCTGCTGGTCGTGAAGAAGGGCGAGAAGGTCCAGGTCGAGGTCCCGATCCACATCGAGGGCGAGCTGGCCCCGGGCCAGAACCTGCTGGAGCACGTCTACAACTCGCTGCCGGTCGAGGCCGAGGCCACGCACATCCCGGAGACGGTGACCGTCTCGGTCGAGGGCCTGAACGTGGGCGACTCGGTGCTGGCCAAGGACATCAAGCTGCCGGCCGGCACGTCGCTGGCCATCGACGGTGACGAGACCGTCCTGCAGGTGCTGGCCGCCCAGGCCGAGGAGCCCGCGGCCGAGGGTGCCGAGGGCGAGGCCGGCGAGAGCGGCTCGGGCGAGAGCGCCGAGTAACCGAGTAGCCGAGTACAGCCCGGCTGCTGCCCACGCCGGCGCGGGG
>NZ_VJOK01000001.1:3001346-3020269 GCF_013302895.1 Streptomyces albus subsp. chlorinus
TAGCGTCCCGCGGGCGGGCTCGGGAAGAACATCAGACACCGGAGGACCCACGCACATGGCGGCCACGACCGATCCCTGGCTCATCGCGGGCCTCGGCAATCCCGGCCCCGGCTACGCGGGCAACCGTCACAACGTGGGGTTCATGGTCGCGGACCTGCTGGCCTCCCGGATGGGGGCCACGTTCAAGTCCCACAAGGCGGCGCGCGCCCAGGTGGTGGAGGGCCGGCTGGGCACTCCTGGTGTGGACAGCACCCGTGTCGTGCTGGCCAAGCCGATGTCGTACATGAATGTCTCGGGCGGCCCGGTGAAGGGGCTGCTGGACTTCTACGGCGTTCCGGTGGGCCGTCTCGTCGTGGTCCACGACGAGCTGGACATCGACTACGGCACGCTCCGCCTCAAGCTGGGCGGCGGTGACAACGGGCACAACGGCCTCAAGTCGATCACCAAGGTGCTGGGCTCTGACTACTACCGGGTCCGTTTCGGTGTGGGCCGCCCTCCGGGCCGGATGCAGGTGGCCGACTACGTGCTGAGGGACTTCTCCACGACAGAGCGCAAAGAGCTGGACTACTTCGTGGACCGCGCGGCCGACGCGTGCGAGTCCCTCGTGGCCGACGGTCTGGAGCGGGCGCAGAGCACGTACAACAGCTGACGGCACGCCGAGAAAACCTCTCCTGGCCAAGGTAGACATTCCCCGTCTCGGTGCCTAACCTTGTTCCTGTAACCGGATGAGAGAAGTCTCAGTAGCCGGCAGAGGACGAACTGCCGGAGCGCGGAAGCAGAACGCCCATCGAGGAAAGAGGGACGGGTCGCACGCCGTTGGCGCGCCGTCCGTCGGCCGTCGTGGTGTGACGGTGCGGCGGGTCCCGGTCCCGCGTGAGAGGGGTGGTCATCGGTCACGCATGTGCGAGCCCCGTATGCTCCGCTTCACCAAGGGACCGTACGGGCAGGATGGACCGGCTTTCGCGCCGGTAGAAGATACTGATCCGAAATCCCAGGGCCCCGGCGCACCCGCCGGGGCCCTCGACCTGTGGAAGGTGCGATGGCCCCAGAAGGCCCGGAACAGCAGAGCGTCGAGCGCAAGCTGGAGGACGACGACTATCCCGCGTACAGCATGGGGCGGGCGGCCGAGATACTCGGCACGACCCCCGGCTTCCTGCGGAGTCTGGACAAGGCGAAGCTGATCACTCCGCTCCGCTCCCCCGGCGGCCACCGCCGCTACTCCCGCTACCAGCTGCGCATCGCCGCCCGCGCCCGCGAGCTGATCGACGCGGGCACCCCGGTGGAGGCGGCCTGCCGCATCATCATCCTCGAGGACCAGCTGGAGGAGGCGAAGCGCATCAACGCCGAGATGCGCGCCCGCCAGCAGGGCTGACGCCGCCGCTGCCACGGGCGCCCCGCCCGTGCTGTGCCCCGCGCCGGTTCCGCGAGGGGCGCCCGCCGCGCTGGGAACGCGGCGCCTCGGGCGGCGCGGTGAGAGCGACGGTGACGGGGATTCCGGAAGGGGTCTGGGCGCCGGTGATACGGCTCAGTTCGGCCTCGCCCGAGCGGACCCGCGCGGTCTGCGGGGTGATGCCGGCGGTGGCCATGAGCCGGTTCATCTCCCGCCGCTGGTGCGGCAGGACCAGGGTGACGACGCTGCCGGACGCCCCGGCGCGCGCGGTACGGCCACCGCGGTGCAGGTAGTCCTTGTGGTCCTGGGGCGGGTCCACGTTGACGACCAGGTCGAGGTCGGCGACGTCGATGCCGCGGGCGGCGACATTGGTGGCCACCAGCGCCGTGATGTGACCGTCCTTGAACCGCTCCAGGGTGCGGGTGCGCTGCGGCTGGGACTTGCCGCCGTGCAGCGCCGCCGCCCGCACCCCGCTGTTGAGCAGTTGCTTGGTGAGCCGGTCGGCGGCGTGCTTGGTGTCCAGGAACATGATCACCCGGCCGTCGCGCGCGGCGATCTCCGTCGTCGTGGCGTGCTTGTCGCTCTCCTCGATGTGGAGGAGGTGGTGCTCCATCGAGGTGACCGCGCCGGCCGACGGGTCGACGGAGTGGACGACGGGATCGCTCAGGTAGCGGCGCACCAGCCGGTCGACGTTGCGGTCCAGCGTGGCGGAGAACAGCATGCGCTGGCCGCCCGCCCTCACCTGGTCCAGCAGGCGGGTGACCTGCGGGAGGAAGCCCATGTCCGTCATCTGGTCGGCCTCGTCGAGGACGGTGATGTCCACCTCGTCCAGCCGGCAGTCGCCGCGCTCGATGAGGTCGGTGAGCCGGCCCGGGGTGGCGACGACGACCTCGGCCCCGGCCCGCAGGGCGGCGGCCTGCCGGCCGAGGGACATCCCACCGACGACCGTGGCCGTCCGCAGCCGCAGGGACCGCGCGTAGGGGGTCAGCGCGTCGGTGACCTGCTGGGCCAGCTCCCGGGTCGGGACGAGGATCAGCGCCAGCGGCTGCCGGGCCTCGGCACGGCGGCCCGCCGTACGCGCCAGCAGCGCCAGCCCGAAGGCGAGGGTCTTGCCGGAGCCCGTGCGGCCCCGGCCGAGCACGTCGCGGCCCGCGAGCGAGTTCGGCAGCGTCGCGCCCTGGATCGGGAACGGCGTGTGGACACCCAGGGACGTCAGCGTCCCCAGCAGCGCGGCGGGCAGGTCCAGCTCGGCGAACGTCTCGACCGCCGGAAGGGGCGGGGTGACGGTGACCGGCAGCGCGAACTCCGTGGCACGCGGGGTGGTGCGCGCGGCGGAGCGTCCGCCGGAGCGCGGTGCGCCCCCGCGGCCACCGCTGTTCTGTCCCGCGCCCGCGGACCGGTTGTGGGCGGAGCGGCCGTTCGTACGGGTGGTGGTGCGCGCGGAAGTGCGTTCGGTCGCGCGAGTGGATGTGCGCCTGGTGCGATTCATGTGCGGCCTTTCTCGACATGAGCAGTGCGGTACGGCACGTGTCGAGAAAATTCGAAGCAGCGGTGAACCGCGCGCGAAAATCGCAGGAACGAGCCGAAGAAAAGAAAACAGGTCCGGGGCCACCGCGACGGTGTCGGCGCCGGACCGGAAATGACACGAGCTGTGGCCCGCACCCGAGGGTGCGGGCCACAGCTCGTTCGAACGCGTCAGCGTCAGGCGGGAGTGATGTTCTCCGCCTGCGGGCCCTTCTGGCCCTGGGTGACGTCAAAGCTCACCTTCTGGCCTTCAAGCAGCTCACGGAAGCCGGTGGCGTTGATGTTCGAGTAGTGGGCGAAGACGTCAGCGCCGCCGCCGTCCTGCTCGATGAAGCCGAAGCCCTTTTCCGCGTTGAACCACTTCACAGTGCCAGTAGCCAAAACAACTCTCCTTCTGGGTGCTACCCGGGGCCCACACCGCGTGGACGCCGGTGTTGCCGTGATGATCACCCGTCCGGAGAACGCTGGAAACCACAACCGCAACTGAGAACAAACGTAACACGGTCCGGTCCCCGCGAACAGTGCTGAATGGAGCGACTTCACCGAGCGATAAATCCTTGACCAACGCTCGGCTGATTTCTCTTTCCGCCGGAACAGATATTGTGCGGGCGCGCCTGGGAGATGGCACGACCCTACGCGATACTGAAACCCCTCTCGCGACACCACCCCCACACTCCGCACGCGCCCTGCAAACGCCCCGTACGCCCCGCACGCCCCAGCTCACGCGCCGCCGCGCTTGCCGGACCTCAGCAGTTCCTCGATCGCCTCCAGGCGCTCGATGACGCGGTCGAGGTCGGCACGGGTCGCGTGCGCCGTCGCGGGGACGGGGACGATGACGAACCGGCCGTCCGGCTCCAGACTGCCGCGCTCGACGCCGTCGACGCTGCCGCCCGTCTGCAGCCGCACCGCCTGCTGCAGCTCTCCGGAGCGCAGGCCGAGCCGGCGGATGGCGCGCCGTACGACGCGGCCGTCCCGGATGACGGTCGTCGGGCTGCCCTCCAGGAGGCGGGCGGCACGGGCGTCGGCCGCCAGCCAGCGGTTCACCAGGGCGTTGACCGCCACCAGTGTGGCGGCCCCGACCGCACCGCCGAGAAGGCTGTAGTCACTGCCGATGATGGCGTTCTGCACGACATTGGAGAGCAGGAAGACGACGACGAAGTCGAACGTGTTCATCGACGCCAGCCCCCGCTTCCCCGAGAGCCGGAACAGCACGACCATGACGGCGTACACGAGTACGGTGCGCAGGATCTTCTCGACGACGGGGATCTCGATCGTCAGCATGTCGTGCCACATGTCCGGCCGTGCCTCCACTGTTGGTACCGCTGGTACCGCTCCAACAGTGGAGTTGCGGGAGCCGGAACGCGCCCCAACGCGCGGACCACGCCCTCCGGGTCGCCCCGTCAGCCCCGGGTGAGGGTGCCCCTCTTGAGTGCTTCGAGGAAGACCGACCAGTCGGTCGGATGGAAGAGGAGAGGGCCTACCTCAGTTGCTGGGACTTCACCGCGTCGACGAACGCGGACCAACTGGTCCGGGAGAAGACGATCGCAGGACCCGCCGGCTGCTTGCTGTCCCGCACAGGCATGAGGCCGGGGTAGTTCTCCGCGACCTCGACGCAGTTGCCGCCATCGCCATTGCTGTGGGAGGACTTCCGCCACACGGCGCCGGCCAGGTCAGATGTTGGGTTCATTGCTTCGTGTAGTCCTTCGCCACCGCTTCGATCAGTCGGAGGGACGCTTCTGGTGGAAGAGAGGCAGCCCGCGTCAGATCGTAGGCCCTCTGGTAACGGACAACTAGGCTCGGCTCTTCAACCAGTTGGCCGGTGTAGGCGCTCTCCGTGTAGGTGGCCGGGGGCGCGTCAGAGAAGGTCATGTTGGCGGTGTCTGCACCCAGGAACGCGCTGGCCCCCGCCTCGAAAGGCAGAACCTGCACCAGCACACGCCGGTTGGCACGACCTACGTCTGCGACACTGCGCAGTTGTTCTGCCATGACGTGCGGGCCACCCACCTGCGTGCGCAGCACTGCCTCGTGCATGACGACCCACAACAGCGGCCCTGTTGGCTGCGTCAGGATGCGTTGCCGTTCCAGTCGTGCGCGCACCAGCGCCTCGACGGTGTCCTCCGGCTCGAAACGCTGGGCCTCACTCACCAGCGCCCGCGCGTATGCCTCCGTCTGCAACAGCCCGGGCACCAGCATGGGTGCGTACTGACTGATCACCTCGGCACGCTTCTCCAGCTCCGCCGCGTCAGCGAAATAGTCCGCGTGCTTGGACTTGCGGGCCAGGTGGCACAGGCGTTGGAAGTGCTCGCCCGTTCCGAAGACCTCGTCGAGGAGGCGGGACATGTCGAGCTGGGGGCGGCGGATGGCGGCTTCCAACTGGCCGATGTAGGTGCCCGAGCAGAACACCTTCTCCCCCAACGTGTCCTGGGACCAGCCGCGTTTCTCCCTCTCACGGCGTACTTCGGCGCCGTAGAAGGTCTTGGGAGAGTTGTACGGGTCCAGGCCCCGTTGCTGTGTCATGCGGCTCTCCTCGCCGTCGTGCCCCGCCCCCGCAAAAGGGATGCTGTCATGATTCCCCTACAGAGCGTAGCCCGGTCGCGTCACGCTGTGAGCATGAACAGTGACATTGACGCACACCCCCTCGCAGCGGCGCTGGCGGTCTCCGACGAACTGGCTCAGGCGTGCGCACTGCACGGCATCACCCTGCCGTCGCTGGGCCCGGATCTGGCCTCCTGCACGGCGACGGCGCCGCCGCGCCAGTTGATCGACCTGGGCCGGGTCAACATGGACACGGCACGGCGGCTGGTGGCCGTGCTGCGCCGGTCGGCCGGACGTGGCGGCGACTGAGCCTGCGGGCACCGTGGTGGTGGACGAGCGGTCCGGCCGGGTGGGGGTCGTGGTGGGCGCCGCGGGCCCGTACGTGCGGCTGCGGCCCCTGGGCGGAGGCCGCACGTGGGATGCCGCCGAGCACCTGGTGCGGGCGGCCACCCCGCGTGAGCGGCTGCACGCTGCGGTGGCGGCGGCGAACGCCTGGAGCCGCGCCGTTCCCCGCGAGCCGGGCTGGCCGGGCTGGTCCGGCTGAGACCGCGCGATCCTGGAAGGGGGAGGCATTCCGAGATTCCGAAACAGACGTTTCGATGCGGACGACAGGGAAGAAGGTGGCCTCCATGCGGAAGGTCGCGGACTGCCGGGAGCACCCGAGCGAGTCGAACTGCACGCTCACCATCGCCGGTGAGGAGGACGAGGTGGTGCGGGCCGCCGCCGAGCACGCGGTGTCCGTCCACGGTCACGAGGACACGCCTGAGCTGCGGGAGCAGGTGCGGGAGATGCTGAAGGACGAGAGGACCCCGCAGGCCGCCTGAGGGCGGTCCCACTGCCGCGCAGTGGTCTCAGAGCATGCCGCCGACCTGTTCGTCGGCCTCCAGGAGGGGCCAGATGTGCAGGTCGGTGGCCCATGACGCGGGGTCGACGGCGGTCACCGCGGGCACCACCCGAGAGGCCAGCAGGTGGTGCGGTGCGTGGACGTACCAGTGGTCCTCTTCCGCGTCGGCGCGCTGGTACGCCTTCCGGAACTGCTGGAGGGTCCAGCAGGCGAGGACGAGGGCGGACAGGTCCTGGTGCAGGTAGGGGGCGACGCTGTCGTCGCCGTACCAGTCGGGGATCTCGATGCGGCCGGTGGTGCCGTCCAGGGCGAGGGCGGCGTCCTCGGCCCACCAGCCGAGGGCGAGGTGGTCCCGCTGGTGGGGGCGGAAGGAGAGCGCGGCGTCGGCGAGGGTGCGCAGCGGGCCGTCGCCCATGGTGAACATGAGGGTGTCGCGGGGCAGGCCGGCCCGGGTGAGCAGGTGGCGGGTCGGCTCGTGGGTGAGGGCGGGCGGCAGTTCGTCCTCCGTGAAGCGGCGTACCCGCCCGCCCTCGGCGAGGTCGGTGACCATCGCGGGGTCGAGCTCGTAGGCGAGGGCGCCCGGCGTTCCGTCGCCCGGCCGGGCGGCCAGGTGCAGGGTGCGGACGAACAGCGCGGTGCCCCAGTGGGCGGGCTGCCGCCGCGCGCCGTTCCCGGCGGCGTTGTCGTACACCTCGTACAGGTGCGGGTCGGCGCGGCGCAGTCCGGTCTCGGTCTCCTCGCGGGTGCGGGCGAGTGCGGCCAGGCCGCGGGGCCGGTCCGGTGGTGCCGGGTCGCGGGGTGCGCCGGAGACGGCCTCGATCTGTCCGATGAGGCGGGCGAGTTCCGGCAGGCCGGTGGCGATCCTGTCGAAGGCGAGGCTGCCGGGGTCGTCGGCGTCCCGGGCGACGAGGTGGACGCCGCCTTCGACGCCGTCGAGGACCAGCCGGGCGCCGGGCTGGCCGGTGCGGCCGAGGACGAGGAGGCGGCCGTCGAGGACGACGGGCCCGCCGGCGTCGTCGACGTCCTCGGTGAGGGGCCGCAGCCGTCCCTCGCGGACGCTGGTGAACTCCAGTTCGGCCGCTTGCGGGGGCAGTCCCGTTCCGGTCAGGAAGCGCCTGCTCGGCTCGTGCCGCAGGGTGTCGGGGAGCGCCGCCTCGGGAAGCGTGCTCGGCGGGGTCGCACACATGGCCGCCGAGCCTACCTCCGGGGCGTATCGCCTGGCGGGGGTGGCGTCTTCACGTAAGTGAGACAAGCGTGCACAAGATGACCGTCCGAGGTTGACCGGTGACGGTCAAGTGGCCAAGGATCGCCGCCATGTCTTCCAGAACCGCCCAGAAGAAGACCAGGACCGCCGGGAGGAAAACCAAGCGGAGCCTCGTGCGGCGGCTCGGTGAGAGCGCTTTCGGGGTGCTGTTGCTGGCCCGGGCGGGGCTGATGGCCCTCATCGCGCTGGTGCTGGTGGTGGCGGGGGCGTGGACGTCGTGGGACACGGCGTCGGTCGCGATGACGGGCGACGAGCGCGGCACCGTCACCGTCGCGTCGTGCGACGACGACACGTGCACGGGGACGTTCCTCGGCGAGGGTGAGACCGAGGCCGGGGCCGGGGCCGGGGCCGGGCCGCAGAAGGTGACCGTCTCGGAGTTCGTCTCCGGCGGGCGGGGCGAGACGCTGGAGGTCGCCGTCGAGCCCGGCACGGAGCACGTCGTGCGGACGGGCCCGGCCGGGATCCTCTACGCCTGGGTGCCGCTGGGCGGCTCCCTGCTGCTGGCGTCACTGGTGATCGCGGGCGGGCTGCGCATGCGCAGGACGGCCGCGGTGACGGGGCTGTGCGGGGCGCTGCTCATGGGTGGGGCCTGGGCCCTGCTCACTTTCTGAAGCAGTACCCAGGCCCCACCACGGGCGGCCCCCGGCCGTCAGCCGGTGTTGCGCAGGCCCGCCGCCACGCCGTTGACGGTCAGCAGCAGGGCACGGCCGAGGTTCTCGTCCGGCTCCTTGCCCTCGGCCGCCGCCTGCCGCTGGCGGTGCAGCAGGGAGACCTGGAGGTAGGAGATCGGGTCGAGGTAGGCGTCACGGATCCTGAGCGTCTGCTTGAGCACCGGGTTGGACTCCAGCAGCTCGCTCTCACCGGTGATCCGCAGCACCTCCCGCACCGTGAGGGCGTGTTCGGCCTCGATGGTGGCGAACACGTGCCGCAGCTCCTCGGGCACCAGCGTCTCCACGTAGTGGCGGGCGATCCGCAGGTCCGTCTTGGCCAGTGTCATCTCGACGTTGGCGAGGAAGTTGCGGAAGAAGTGCCAGTGGGTGTGCGCCTCTTCCAGCACACCGTCGAGCCCGGCCTCGCGGGCCGCCTTCAGCCCCGTGCCGACCCCGAACCAGCCGGGGACGATCTGCCGCGACTGCGTCCAGCCGAACACCCACGGGATGGCCCGCAGCCCGTCCAGCCCCGCACCGGTGTCGGGACGGCGGGAGGGGCGGGAGCCCAGGTGGAGTTCGGCGAGCTGGTCCACAGGGGTGGACGCGAAGAAGTACGCGGGCAGGTCCGGGTCCTCCACCAGCCGGCGGTACGCCTGGTGGGCGGCGTCCGAGACGGTGTCCATGGCCGCGTCCCAGCGGGCCAGCGCCTCGTCGGACTGGCGGGGCGCGGTGTGCAGCGCGGACGCCTGGAGGGTGGCCGAGACGGTCAGTTCCAGGTTCTCCCGGGCCAGCGAGGGCACCAGGTACTTGTCGGAGATGACCTCGCCCTGCTCGGTGACCTTGATCTCGCCCTCCAGGGTGCCCCAGGGCTGGGCGAGGATCGCGTCGTGGGTGGGGCCGCCGCCGCGTCCGACGGTGCCGCCGCGGCCGTGGAAGAGCCGCAGCCGCACACCGTGCCGGTGCGCGACGTCGCGCAGGCGGCGCTGGGCGCGGTGGATCTCCCACTGGCTGGTGGTGATGCCGCCGAACTTGGAGGAGTCGCTGTAGCCGAGCATGACCTCCTGGAGGTCGCCGCGCAGCGAGACCAGCTTGCGGTAGGACGGGTCGGAGAGCATCGCGTCGAGCAGCTCGTCGGCGATCTTCAGCTCGTCCGTGGTCTCCAGCAGCGGGACGATACCGATCTTGGCCCAGCCGCCGTGCAGGTCGATCAGCCCGGCCTCGCGGGCGAGGACGGCGGCCGCGAACACGTCGTCCGCGCCCTGGCACATCGAGATGATGTAGGACTCGATGACCTCCGGTCCGAAGGTCTCCAGCGCCTTGCGGACCGTCTCGAAGACGCCGAGCGTCCGCGCGCCCGCCTCGTCCAGCGGCGCCGGGGACGGGGCCAGGGGCCGGCGGGAGCGCAGCTCCTTGGCCAGCAGCCGCTGCCGGTAGTCCCTCGGCATGTCGGCGTAGCGCCACGACTCCTCACCGAGCCGGTCGAAGAGCTGTCCGAGCGCGTGGTGGTGGGCCTCGGCGTGCTCGCGGACGTCCATGGTGGCGAGCTGGAGCCCGAAGGCGGCCAGGGTGCGCAGGGCGCGCTCCAGGCGGCCGTCCGCGATGAGGCCGCCGCGGTGCTCGCGCAGGGAGTCCTGGATGAGGGCGAGGTCGTCGAGCAGCTCGCCGGTGCCCAGGTAGTCCCAGCCGGGCGTGTGGGGCAGCTTCTCGGCCAGCCGGGTGCGGGTGTTGAGCAGCTTCTGCCGGATGCAGGTGGCCTTGAGGCGGTAGGGCTCTTCCCGGTTCAGCCGCTTGTAGCGCGGGCTGATCTCGGGCAGCCGGGCCAGATCCGCCTCCAGGGAGTCCAGCAGCGGCTGGGTGGCGCCGCAGTTGCGGATGGAGTTGGACAGGGCGCCGCGCAGCTCGTCGACGTGCGCGAGGGCGTCGGTGATGCCGTGCTCGTGCTGGAGGATCAGCACGTCCCAGGTGACCTCGGGGGTGACGTTGGGGTTGCCGTCCCGGTCGCCGCCGATCCAGGTGCCGAACGTCAGCGGGCGGGTGCCGGGCGGCAGCGGGGCTCCGGCGCGCTCCAGCTCGGCGGCCAGGTCCTCCAGGACGTCGCCGACGGCGCCCCGGTGCAGCTCGTCCAGGTAGTAGATGGCGTTGCGGGCCTCGTCGGCCGGCTCGGGGCGGGCGACGCGCAGCTCGTCCGTCTGCCAGATCAGATCGACGTTCTCGGCCAGCCGCAGATCGGTGCGGCGCCGCTCGGCCTCGCCCAGCGCCCCCTCGGACTCCTCCAGCAGCTCGGCGATGCGGCGCAGCTTCGTCAGCACGGAGCGGCGGGCCGCCTCGGTGGGGTGCGCGGTGAAGACGGGGCGGACGGACAGGTTGCGTGCCGTGTCCGCCAGGTGCGCCGGATCGGCGTCCTTGAGCATGTCGGCGGTACGGGCCAGCATCCCGCCGTCGCCGACGCGGCGGGCGCGCAGCTGGCGGCCGCGGTGCACCTGTTCGGTGACGTTGGCCAGGTGGAAGTAGGTGGAGAAGGCGCGCACCAGCTTGGTGGCCGTCCCGATGTCGGTCCTGCTCAGCAGTGCGGCGGCTGCCTCTCCGTCACTGCGGGTGAGCGCGCGGACGCGCTCCACCAGTTCGAGGAGTTCCGGGCCCTCCTGGCGTACCAGCGTCTCACCGAGCAGGTCGCCGAGCCGGCGGATGTCGGCGCGCAGGGCTGAGGTCGCCTCGGCGGACTCCCCGTCCTGGCCGCCGTAGCCGCCGTAGGTGTCATCGAGCGGCGCGGGGTCACTCGATCCGGGTCGGGGGTCACTCGATCCGGGCGCGTTCCGCGGGGAGGTGGGGGCGGGCTGATGGGCGTCGGCGCTGCTCACAGGTGCGGCTCCCTTGGGGGTCTGCGTCCCTTGCGGGGTGGCTTCGGGCAGGTGGCGGACCGCGCTGTCCGACGGCACAAGGATAGGTCGGCGCCGGCGTGGTACAGGACCTCTGTCCGAGGGGTGGGCACCGCGCGGCGCCACCCGCCCCGGCGCGCACCCCTCTTGTCCCGTGCCTTACGGCTGCCATACTTACGACGCCGTAGGTTACGGAACCGTAGCCAAGCCGAGGTCCAATGAGGGACATTTATGACCACTAGCCCGGACGTGCTCGACAGTTCACCGAAGGACGCCCCCGCTACCGCCCCCGCCCCCACGACAGCTCCGGACTCCGGTGCCCCTGCCGCCGCCGGAACCACCGGTTCCGGCTCCCGGACCGACAAGGCCGCCACCGGCCCGCTGCCCTCCGCGACACTGGGGGGCGAGAAGCGCCGCTCGGTGGAACAGCTGGCACTGCTGGGCTTCATCATCGTGCCGTTCATCGCCCTGGTGGCCGCCGTGCCCCTGGCCTGGGGATGGGGGGTGAGCTGGCTGGATCTGGGCCTGCTGGTCGCGATGTACTTCATCGGCTGCCACGGCATCACGATCGGGTTCCACCGCTACTTCACCCACGGCTCCTTCAAGGCGAAGCGGCCCCTGCGCATCGCCCTGGCGGTCATGGGATCGCTCGCCGTCGAGGGCCCGCTGGTGCGCTGGGTCGCCGACCACCGCAAGCACCACAAGTTCTCCGACGCCGAGGGCGACCCGCACTCCCCCTGGCGCTACGGCGAGACCGTCCCCGCCCTGATGAAGGGCCTGTGGTGGGCGCACATGGCCTGGATGTTCGACGAGGAGCAGACACCGCAGCACAAGTACGCGCCCGACCTGATCAAGGACCCCGCGCTGCGGCTCGTCTCCCGGCTGTTCGTCCTGTGGACGGCCATCTCGCTGCTGATCCCGCCGCTGGTCGGCGGCCTGGTCACCTGGTCCTGGCAGGGCGCGCTGACCGCTTTCTTCTGGGGCTCGCTGGTGCGGGTCGCGCTGCTCCACCACGTCACATGGTCGATCAACTCCATCTGCCACGCGGTCGGCAAGCGCCCCTTCAAGTCCCGCGACCGCTCCGGCAACGTGTGGTGGCTGGCGATCCTGTCCTGCGGCGAGTCCTGGCACAACCTGCACCACGCCGACCCCACCTGCGCGCGGCACGGCGTCGAGCGCGGACAGATCGACTCCAGCGCCCGGCTCATCCGCTGGTTCGAGAAGGCCGGCTGGGCGTACGACGTGCGCTGGCCCAAGCAGGAGCGGCTGGAGACCAAGCGCAGCACGGACAGCTCCCGCTCCCGCAGGACCGCGGCGCAGGCGGAGCAGACGGCACGGCCCCAGGGCGCGCGGCAGCCCGGGGAGCAGGCGGAGTCCCAGCGTGAGGAACAGGTGGCCGGGGCGGCATGATGCTGTGCTGACCCGGGGGCGGGCCTCGCCCCCGGGTCCCGAACGCAGCCACACGAGAGGGAAAGGCCCCACCCCGTGCCGACCGACGAGACGCAGTCGTACGACGGCGACAGGCAGCCGTACGACGGCGCGCCGCAGCCGCCCAGCAGCGCGAAAGGCGCCAAGAGCCCCAAGCGGGCCCGTCGCCGGATGACCGGGAAGGAGCGCCGCGAACAGCTCCTGGACATCGGCCGCACCCTCTTCGCCGAGCGCGGCTTCGAGGGCACCTCCGTCGAGGAGATCGCCCACAAGGCCGGGGTGTCCAAGCCCGTCGTCTACGAGCACTTCGGCGGCAAGGAGGGCCTCTACGCCGTCGTCGTCGACCGCGAGATGCGGCGCCTGCTGGACATGGTGACCGGGGCGCTCACCGGCGGCCACCCCCGCGAACTGCTGGAACAGGCCGCGTTCGCGCTGCTCGACTACATCGACCAGTACACCGACGGCTTCCGCATCCTCGTCCGGGACTCCCCCCTCCCCCAGTCCACGGGCACCTTCGCCTCCCTGATCTCCGACATCGCCACCCAGGTCGAGGACATCCTCGGCCGGGAGTTCAAATCCCGCGGCTTCGACGCCAAGCTCTCCCCCCTCTACGCCCAGGCCCTGGTCGGCATGGTCGCGCTCACCGGCCAGTGGTGGCTCAACGTCCGCAAGCCGAAGAAGGCCGACGTGGCCGCCCACCTCGTCAACCTCGCCTGGCACGGCCTCGACGGCCTGGAACAGAAGCCGCGCCTCATAGGCCACCGCCGCGCATGAACCGAGGGCGGCGTCACGCGGAGTGACCCTTGAGGTCGCGTGACGTGGCTCCGGAGGTCGCGTGACGTGACCACGGAGGTCGCGGCGTGACCATGCAGCCCGAGCCGCGGAAGCCGTCCGAGCCTCCCCGGCCGGACGTCCCCCTTCCCCCTTTCGATCCGTTACGGGGATCCTGCTGGGCAGTTGCCGGCATCCCGCCGGACGGGGCCCGGAACCCCGTCGGACCGGCTCGGCATTCCTTCGAGGCGGGCGGCGGCTCACTCGGCCTCGTGGACCGCCCTCCCGTCCACGAGCGTCATCCGCACCGGCACATCGGCCAATTCGGTGGCCGGGGCGATGAGCGGGTCCGCGGCGAATACCGCCAGGCCGACGCGGTGGCCGACGCGGACGCGGCCCACGCGGTCGGCCTCCTCCTCCCTCCCCCCCCGCGCCGGGGCGACCGTCATCGTGGCGGCGCTCCGTGACAGCGACGCGCGATCCGCGACCGTTTCCCCCGTCTCCTGGAGCCCCCGCCCATGCCGCGCCCACCCCGCATCTCCCGTTCCGCCGTGCTCGACGAGGCGCTGCGCACGCTGGACGAAGAGGGAATCGAGGGACTGACGATGCGGAGGCTGGCACAGCGGCTGGGGGTCACCAGTCCCTCGCTGTACAAGTACGTGCGGGACCGCGAGGGCGTGTTCGAGGCGGTCGTGGACGTGATCGTCCAGGAGATCAACGAGGGGGCGGAGCAGACGACGGGTGGCTGGCGCGCCCATCTGAACGGGATGGCCCGGCGCTACTTCGACACGTTCCGCCGGCACCCCAACGCGGTGCCGCTCGTCATGCACCGCCCCACGCGCGACCCGCGTTCACTGGACGGCTTCGACACGATCTTCGCCGTCCTGCTGTCGGAGGGCTGGCCCGCGCAGGACGCGACCCGTGCGATCCTCCTGGTCGAGTCCTACGCGTTGGGTGCCACTCTCACCGCCGTCAGCCCCGGGATCCCCAGCACCGAGGAGCTGGAGTCCCGCCCCTCGCTGGCCGCGGCCCTCATCGGGGAACGGCGGGCCTTCCGGCTGACCGAGGACGACTTCGACCACGGCCTCAAGATCGTTCTGGACGGCATCGCCCGGGAGACCGCCCCCTCGTCGCGCCGGCTGGAGACGGTGCGCGGAGGTGCTGAGCCGCGCTGAGTGCGTGTGAGCCGCACTGGTCCGCACTGCCTGCACTGGCCGCCCCGCCTGCACTGGCCGCGCTGGCCGCACTTCCCGCGCTGAAATGGGACTGCCATCGGTTCAGGGCTGTGCGAGGATCCCGGCCAGTGCGCGCCCGTGCGCATGTGCGACCGCTGGAGGACGGCCATGTTCGCGATATCCCTGGGTGACGACGGCGCCGAACTGCGCCCCCTCGAACCGTGGCGGGCCGAGGAGTTCCTGGCCCACATGGACCGGGGCCGGGAGTTCGTCGGACAGCACATCGGCTTCCCGGACCTGGCCACCGACCTGGAGTCGAGCCGTGCCTGCCTCCAGTCGTACGCGGACAAGGCCGCAGCCGACACCGGGCGGATCTACGGCATCTGGACGGAGGCCACCGGCGGCAGCGGCGGCCGGCTTGTCGGCGGCGTGCTCTTCCGCACGATGGACGCCGTCCAGGGCACCGCGGAGGCGGGTTGCTGGCTGGAGCCCTCCGCGGTGGGCAAGGGCCTGATCACCCGGGCGGCACGCGTCCTCCTCGACTGGGTCATCGAGGAGCGCGGCTTCCACCGCGTGGAGTGGCTGGTCTCCTCCGGGAACACCGCCAGCATCGCGGTCGCCCGCCGGCTGGGCATGACCAGGGAGGGCGTCCTGCGGGAGAGCTACCTCTACCGCGGCAAGCGTGCCGACATGGAGGTCTGGTCGATCCTCGCCCCGGAGTGGCGGGCCGCCAAGTCGGCTTCCGGTTCCGCCTGACGGCGTCCCCGGCAGAACCGGCCTCGACGGAACCGGCCGAACCGGCCTGTCGTCACCCGCTGACAGCGTCTCGCGTCACCAGCCGACGACACCGCCGTCACGGGCACACACCGGGACCCCTCGTCGCCAGCCAGCGCCAGAGCCCCCTCTCCACCGGCACCGACGACGGCCGGCCCCGGCCAGCCCTATCCCTGCCCCTGCCCCTGCCCCCGGCCCCGACCCTGTTCTGCCCTCACCGTCCATGTCGTCGTCCTCGGGGGCGCCAGCCCTTGCCACCCGCTCACCTCTCCACTGCTCCACCTCTCCACCACTTCAGTGCTTCACCGCTTCACCGCTTCACCGCTTCACCGCCACCATGAACACCCGGCGGAACGGGACGGCGGTGGTGCCGTCGGGGGCGGGTGGGTAGGCCTTGCGGAGGGCTTGGCCGTATTCGGAGAGGAAGCGGTGCCGGGCGGCGGGGTCGTCCTTGAGGCGTGTCAGTACGGGGCGCAGGGTGGTGCCCTTCGTCCATTCCAGTACGGGGTCGGGGCCGGTCAGCCGGTGGAGGTAGGTGGACTCCCAGGCGTCGATGTCGCAGCCGTGGGGGCCGAGCGGTGCGAGGATCTCGGCGTAGCCCGCCGGGTCGAGCACGGTGTCGGGGCGCGGCGGGGGGCCGAGGCGGCCCTGCCAGCGCGGGGACTCGGCCAGTTCGGCCAGCAGGGTGTGGGTGGGGGCGCGGAAGTTGCCCGGTACCTGGAAAGCGAGGACGCCGCCGGGCGGCAGGGCGGCGATCCACTCGGGGAGGAGGTCCGTGTGGTTCGGCACCCAGTGGAGGGCGGCGTTGGCGAAGAGCAGTCCGAAGTGCTCGTCCGGGTCGGGTCGCCAGTCGGTGAGGTCGGCGTAGGCGAAGTCGAGGCGGCCGGGCCTGGTGTGGGCCTCGGCTTCCTTCAGCATGTCCTGTGAGCTGTCGTATCCGGTGATGTGCGCTCCGGGCCAGCGCTGGGCGAGCACCTCGCTGGGGCCGCCCGGGCCGCAGCCCAGATCGGCGATCCGGGGACGGGGGTGCCCCGGCAGTGCGTCGGGCACGCGGGCAAGGAGATCACGCAGGGGGCGTAGACGGTACGCGGCGTGACGGAGATACTGCTGCGGGTCCCACATGCCAGCAGCCTGCCCCGAGGGTCTCTTGACGTCAAGAGACTTCACATCGACAGAACCTCTACACTGATTCCATGGAGGACGAGGTCGACCGTTTGGTGGCAGCATGGCGCCGGGAGCGCCCTGACCTCGACGTTGAGCCGCTGGAGGTGCTCAGCCGGGTCAGCAGGCTGGCCCGGCACCTGGACCGCGCCCGTCGGATCGCGTTCTCCGAGCACGGTCTGGAGCCGTGGGAGTTCGACGTACTGACCGCCCTGCGCCGCGCGGGCACCCCCTACCAGTTGTCTCCCGGCCAGCTCCTCACCCAGACCCTGGTCACCTCCGGCACGATGACCAACCGCATCGACCGCCTCGCCAAGAAGGGCCTGGTCGAGCGGCTGCCCGACCCCAGCGACCGGCGCGGGGTGCTGGTCCGCCTCACCCCCGAGGGCCGGGACCGCGCCGACAGCGCCCTGGCCGGCCTCCTCGACCAGGAGCGCGCCCTCCTCGCCGAACTGTCCCCCCTGCAACGCGGTGAACTGGCCTCCCTGCTGCGGCAGCTGACCGCCCCGTTCGACAACATCCCCACCTGAGACCACATCCCCTTTGGGGGCCACATCCCCTTCTGGGGGCCACACCCCTGCCCGGGGCCTGGGACCGCTCACGGCTGGTGCCCGTGGTGCCGCTGCGCTCTACCGGGGCGCACGCCCGGCCCGTACGATCACGCGCATGACCATGGGTGGGAGGTTCCAGTCACGTACGGTCGTCATCAGCGGGGGCGGTTCCGGGATCGGTGCCGCGACGGCGCACCGGCTCGCGGACGAGGGTGCCGCCGTCGTCCTCCTCGACAAGGAGAAGGACGGGGCCCATCGGACGGCCCGCGAGATCACCGCGTCCGGCGGGCGGGCGGCCTTCGTCCGCGGGGACGTGACGGACGAACCCGCCTGGGCGCGTGCGGTGGCGACGGCCCGCGAGGGGTTCGGTTCCGTGGACGGGCTCGTGTGCAACGCGGCGATCGCCCGCGGCGGCGCCGCCGACGAGATCTCGACGGCCGACTGGGAGGCGCAGCTCGGGGTCAACCTGACGGGGGCCTTCCTCGGCGTGCGCGCCTGCGCCCGGGATCTGCGCGAGCGGGGCGGTTCCGTGGTGCTGACCTCCTCCGTGCACGCCCTGGTCGGCCTGCGGGAGCGGCCCGCGTACGCGGCGAGCAAGGCGGGGCTGACCGGGCTCGGCCGTCAACTCGCCGTGGACTTCGGCCCGCACGTACGGGTCAACTGCGTGCTGCCGGGTCCGGTCATGACGCCCGCCTGGGACGGGGTCGAGGAGGAGGAACGGCGGCAGGCGGCGCACGAGACGGTGATCGGGCGGCACGGGCGGCCGGACGAGGTCGCGGCCGCCATCGCCTTCCTGCTGTCGGACGACGCCTCGTTCGTGACCGGCGCCGGGCTGGTGGTGGACGGGGGCTGGAGCGTCTTCAAACGGTCGGTGTGACGGCAAGGGCCAGTGGGACGGCAACGGCCGGTGTAGCGGCAGCCGTCGGTGGGGCGGCCACGGCCGAGGCGGCATCAGCCGCCGCGAGAGGTCATCCCGCGATGTCCGCGTAGGCGGTCACGCGCTCCACCCGCGCGCGGACCAGGTACTCGCCCGGCACGGCGTTCCGTTTGCCGTAGGCGTCGGCGTTCTCCGCTCCCATGTAGCGTCCGCCGATGCGGGTGGCCCATTCGCGCAGGATGTCGAGGTCCTCGATGAACTCCGTGGCGACGCATTCGAGCATCACATAGCTGTAGGGGGGCTGTTGGTCGTCCACGCACAGCGCGAAGCGCGGTTCCCGGTGCAGCGACTTGGACTTGAGGGAGTCGCTCCCGGTCGTGAAGAGGAGATGGCCCTCGTCGTCCAGCAGGAACCACACCGGGGTCACATGAGGGCGGCCGTCCTTGCGGGTGGTCGCCAGCTTGCCGGTGCGGGTGCCCGTCAAGGCGAAGTCCCGCCACTGGGCCTCGGTCATCTGCTGCATCGTCGCCTCTTCCCACCGTCCGCGGTCGTCTTCCCTGGCCGCTCAGCATAGGCAGCGGGACTGACAACCGGTGGGATGCCTGCGCCGGACTCCGGGACGCGGGCCGGGCCCCGGCCCTCCAGGGGGCGGCCGGACGGCTCAGCGCGCCCCCGCGGGCTCCAGTTCGGCGGGGCCCACGCCGGCGCGCCGGGCCAGTGCGACGGCGGCCAGGGTGGAGTGGACGCCCAGTTTCCCCAGGACGTTCTGCATGTGGGTCCGCACGGTGTGCGGCGACAGGTACAGCCGCTCGGCGACGGCCTTGCGGCCCAGCCCGGCGACCATGCAGCGCAGGACCTCGCGTTCGCGGGGGGTGAGGGACTCCACCAGGCGTTCGCTCTCGGTGCGGTGCTTGCGGGTGGCGGTCAGTTCCTTGAGGACGCCGGTGAGGAGGGCGGGCGGCAGATGCGTCTCGTCCTTGAGCACGCCCCGGATGACCTGGAGGAGCCGGGAGAGGGAGCAGTCCTTGGCGACCCAGCCGCCCGCGCCCGCCTGGAGGGCCGCGGCGGCGTGCCGGGGGTCGTCGCGCTCGGCGAGGACGACC
>NZ_VJOK01000001.1:3020289-3029867 GCF_013302895.1 Streptomyces albus subsp. chlorinus
CGCCGCCGCGCGCTCCCGGCCGCGCCCACCTCGACGTCCTGCTCGGCCGCGAGCGCGGCGGCGAGGGACTCGGCGAAAATCCGGTGGTCGTCGACGACCAGTACCCGAATACGTTGCATGGCACCCCCTGGCAGTGCGGGCACGGCGCCCATGCGCGGGAAGCGCTCATCGACACGGCCGCCGCCGTGTTCGCTGTCTACCCCGCCCCTGGGCGTCGTACCCGGCTGTCTCGCCCCCTGATCAGCACCGGCCCCCACCGGTGCCACCTACGCATCAGAGTACGGCTGGGCTGTGACAACGGAAGGCAAATGACAAAAGTCGTCCCGCTCGTCACCGGCACGGGGCGCACACACGGCGCACCCGCCTTTCGCGTCCGCGCCCCCGGGGAGCACGCGTTCCGCACTCCTGTGCGCCGTATGCTCCCGTCCCCTGCGGCACTCCCCCGGCCCCGCGCCCGGGGACGCACCCGCTCCCCCGATTCCCCGTGTTCCCCGCCGCTCCCGGTGGCCCCGGCCGTCTGACACCAGTGGCCCCGGCCGTCTCACACCGGCGGGCGCCCGCTCACAGGCGGCGGGCACCCGCGCTCGGTACGGCCTCGAACAGGTGCGGCGCCAGGTGGCCGGCCGCGGCGAAGGCCGAGGTGACCGCCTCGCCGACCTTCTCCGTATCCGCCTCCTCGACCAGCACCAGCGCCGAGCCGCCGAAGCCGCCGCCGGTCATCCGGGCGCCGAGCGCGCCGGCCGCGAGCGCGGAGGTGACCACCAGGTCCAGTTCGTCGCAGGAGACGCGGAAGTCGTCGCGCAGGGAGGCGTGCCCGGCGGTGAGCACGGCGCCCACCGCGCGGGGCTCGCCCGCGTCCAGCAGCGCGATGGTCTCCTCCACCCGCCGGTTCTCGGTGACGACGTGCCGCACGCAGCCGCGCACCTCCGGGTCGTCGAGGCGGGCGTCCAGGCGGGCGAGGGCCGCCTCCAGCTCGTCGTGGGCGACGTCCCGCAGCGCGGGCACACCCAGCGCCGCCGCGCCCGCCTCGCACGCCCGGCGGCGGCCGGCGTAGGCGCCGTCGGCCAGGGTGTGCTTGACGCGGGTGTCGACGACGAGCATCCGCAGCCCCTCGGCGGCCAGGTCGAAGGGGACCTGCCGCTGGGCCAGGTCGCGGGTGTCGAGGTGGAGCACATGACCGTCCGAGCAGCAGGCCGAGGCCATCTGGTCCATGATCCCGCAGGGCATGCCCACGAAGTCGTTCTCCGCCCGCTGGCACAGCCGGGCCAGCAGTTCGCGGGAGACGCCCAGCCCGTACAGCTCCGAGAGGGCCAGGCCGGTGGCGACCTCCAGCGCCGCCGAGGAGGAGAGCCCGGCGCCGGTGGGCACGGTGCTGGTGACGTGGATGTCGGCGCCGCCCACGGGCAGTCCGGCCTCGCGCAGCGCCCAGGCGACCCCCGCCGGGTAGGCCGCCCAGCCGCCGTCCGCGCCGGGTGCCAGCTTCTCCAGCGCCAACTGGTAGGCGGCGCCGGGGACGTCGCCCGAGTGCAGCCGCAGGACGCCGTCGTCGCGGCGCGCGGCGGCGGCGTGGACGGTGTGCGGGAGGGCGAGCGGCATCACGAAACCGTCGTTGTAGTCGGTGTGCTCGCCGATCAGGTTGACCCGGCCGGGGGCCGCCCACACGCCCTCGGGTTCGGCGTCGTAGACCTCGCGGAACCCCTCCCGGGCGTCCTGGCTCATGCGGTGCCCTCCGCGGGGAGGCGCTGGGCGAACCGCCAGGCGTCCTCGACGATCTGCTCCAGTCCGCTGCGCTCGGGCCGCCAGCCCAGTTCGGTGCGGGCACGCTGCGCGGAGGCGACGAGGACGGCCGGGTCGCCGCCCCGGCGCGGGGCGACCGTCTCGGGGACCGGGTGGCCGGTGACCTTGCGGACGGTCTCGACGACCTCCCGTACGGAGAAGCCGTTGCCGTTGCCGAGGTTGCAGATCAGGTGCTGGCCCTCGGTGGCCTTCTCCAGGGCCAGCAGGTGCGCCTGGGCCAGGTCGGCGACGTGGATGTAGTCGCGCACGCAGGTGCCGTCGGGGGTGGGGTAGTCGTCCCCGTAGACGGAGATGCTCTCGCGCCGGCCCTGGGCTACCTGGAGGACGAGCGGGATCAGGTGCGACTCGGGGTCGTGGCGCTCGCCGTACGCGGTGCCGTCGGCGGCGACGTAGGCGCCGGCGACGTTGAAGTAGCGCAGCGAGGCCGCCGCCAGGCCGTGGGCCGCGCACTCGCCGGTGAGCATGTGGTCCACGGCGAGCTTGGAGGCGCCGTACGGGCTGGTGGGGGCCGTCGGGTCGGTCTCGGTGATGGGGGTGCGCTCCGGCTCGCCGTAGACCGCGGCGGTGGAGGAGAACACCAGTTTGCGCACCCCCGCCTCGCGCATGGCGGCCAGCAGGTCGATGGTGCCGCCGACGTTGTTGCGCCAGTACTTCTCCGGCTGTTCGACGGACTCGCCCACCTTGGAGTGCGCGGCGAAGTGGAGCACCCCGTCGAAGGAGGCGTCCAGCACCCGGGCCGCGTCCTGGATGCGGCCCTCGACGAAGGTGGCGCCCTGGGGCACGCCGGGGGTGAAGCCGGTGTCGAGGTCGTCGAGCACCGTGACGGTGTGGCCCGCCTCCAGCAGGTGCGCCGCCACGACGCCCCCGACGTAGCCGGCGCCGCCGGTCACCAAGTACTTCATCAGGAAGCCACCTCTCGCAGTCGCCCCGCCGCTGCTTCCGGCGGCACATCGTTGATGAACACGTTCATGCCGGACTCGGAACCCGCGAGGAACTTCAGTTTGCCGGGAGCCCGTCGGATGGTGAAAAGCTCCAGATGGAGGGCGAACTCCTCGCGTGCCGCCCCGTCCGGGCCGCCGCCGGGGGTGAACGGCGCCTGGTGCCAGGCGGCGATGTAGGGGGTGCGCGGCGCGCCCTCGCCGAATATACGGTCGAAGCGGCGCAGCAGTTCCAGGTACATCCCGGGGAACTCGGCGCGGGCCCCCTCGCCGAGCGCGAGCAGGTCGGGCACCCGGGCCTTGGGGTAGAGGTGCACCTCGTAGGGCCAGTGCGCGGCGTAGGGGACGAACGCGATCCAGTACTGCCCGTCGAGCACCACGCGCTCACCGGCGGCGCGTTCGGCCGCGACCAGGTCGTCGAAGAGGTTGGCCCCGCCGTGTCCGGCGCCGTACTCGGCGACGGAGCGCAGCATGCGTGCCGTGCGCGGGGTGGTGAAGGGGTAGGCGTAGATCTGGCCGTGCGGGTGGGGGAGGGTGACGCCGATCTCCTCGCCGCGGTTCTCGAAGCAGTAGACCTGCCGTACGCCCGGGGTCCGCGCGAGCGCGTCGGTGCGGTCGGTCCACACGTCCAGGACGAGCCGGGCCCGCTCCTCGTCGAGGTCGGCGAAGGAGGCGTGGTGGTCGGAGGTGAAGCTGACGACCTCGCAGCGGCCGGCGCCGGGGGCGTGCCGGAAGAGCGCGCGCGGGTCCTCGTGCTCCTCCTTGCCGGGGGCACCGCTGAAGGAGGGGAAGCGGTTCTCGAAGACGGCGACGTCGTAGTCGGACTCCGGGATCTCGCTCATCCGCCCCTCGCGGGAGGGGCACAGGGGGCACTCGTCGGCCGGCGGGTGGTAGGTGCGCGTGTTGCGGTGCGCGGTGACGCCGACCCAGTCGTCCAGCAGCGGATCGTGCCGGATCTCGGAGCGTGCCCGGGCGGCCGGCAGCGGGCGCCGGTCGACGGCGGTACGGGTCACGTCGTCGCGGAGGTCGTAATAAATGATCTCGCGGCCGTCCGCAAGGCGGCCTGAGGTCTTCTTCACCGGCTGGCTCCTCGTTGCTCGACCTCAAACATAATCGCACACAAGGAACCACGAGCCAACAGATTGTTCAACGCACGCCCGTCCGCGCGGACGTCGGCCCGACGGCAGCCCCCCAGGGCACGCACCGTGCGACATATACCCGAAATCACCCCCTTCCTTCCCCTGGACAATCATCACAATCAAACAAACCTATGCAACATGTCCTTTCAAAAGTCGAAACCCTGGAGGTACGTTCGCGTCCGTTCCGATCGCGCAATGAAGCGAGTGACCCATGTTGCACTTGGCCGAAGGGCTACGGCTCCCCACCAACGGACTCGATTACACAATCCTCGCCCTCTACTTCGCCGTCGTGCTCGGGATCGGCTTCGCCGCCCGGCGCAGCGTGAAGACCAGCCTCGACTTCTTCCTCTCCGGCCGGTCGCTCCCCGCGTGGATCACCGGCCTCGCCTTCGTGGCCGCCAACCTCGGCGCCACCGAGATCCTCGGCATGGCCGCCAACGGCGCCCAGTACGGCGTCTACACGGTGCACTGGTACTGGATCGGCGCCATCCCCGCCATGGTCTTCCTCGGCCTGGTGATGATGCCCTTCTACTACGGCTCGAAGGTCCGCTCCGTGCCGGAGTTCCTGCTGCACAGGTTCGGGCCCTCCTCCCACCTGCTCAGCTCGGTCATCTTCGCCGTCTCCTCCGTACTGATCGCGGGCGTCAACCTGTACGCGCTCGCGCTCGTGCTGAAGGCGCTGCTGGGCTGGGAGCTGTGGATCTCCATCGTCGTGGCGGGCTTCTTCGTCCTGGCCTACATCACGCTGGGCGGGCTCTCCTCGGCCATCTACACCGAGGTGCTCCAGTTCTTCGTGATCCTCGCCGCGCTGATCCCGCTGACCGTCGTGGGCCTCAAGCGGGTCGGCGGCTGGGACGGCATCTCCGACACCCTCTCCGGGCGCAAGGGCGACGCCTTCATGACCGCCTGGGACGGCACCGGCATCGGCTCGGGCAACCCGCTGGGCGCCAACTGGCTGACCATCGTGCTCGGCCTCGGCTTCGTGATGAGCTTCGGCTACTGGACGACCAACTTCGCCGAGGTGCAGCGCGCGCTGTCCGCCAAGAACCTCTCCGCGGCCCAGCGCACCCCGCTGATCGCCGCCTTCCCGAAGATCCTCATCCCCGCCGTCGTGGTCATCCCGGGCCTGATCGCACTCGTCATGGAACCCACCCTGGGCAAGACCAAGGACGGCCTCCAGTACAACGACGCCATCCCCGTGCTGATGCGGGACCTGCTGCCCAACGGCGTGCTCGGCATCGCGGTCACCGGTCTGCTGGCGGCGTTCATGGCGGGCATGGCGGCGAACATCTCATCCTTCAACACCGTCTTCACCAACGACATCTACGCGGCGTACCTGAAGAAGGACCGCCCCGACGCGCACTATGTGGCGACGGCCCGCTGGGTCACCGTCGTCGGCGTCCTGGTCGGCATGGGGACGGCGTTCATCGCCTCCTCGTTCAGCAACATCATGAACTACCTCCAGACGCTGTTCTCCTTCTTCAACGTCCCGCTGTTCGTGGTCTTCATCATCGGCATGTTCTGGAAGAAGACCACGCCGGCCGCCGGCTTCTGGGGGCTGCTGTCCGGCACCGTCGGCGCGATGGTGAACTACTTCTGGTTCTACAAGCAGGGCGTCATCGACATCCCCAGCGACCAGGGCGCCAACTTCGTCTCCTCCATCGTGGCCTTCGTCGTCGGCTCCGTGGTGATGGTGGCCGTCACCCTCTTCACCAAGCCCAAGCCCGTGGAACAGCTCGCGGGACTCGTCTACGGCACCAGTTCGCCCGGCGAGCCGGAGCCGCCCGGCCAGGGCGACGACGCGTGGTACCGCAGGCCCGCGCTGCTGGGCTGGGGCGCCGTCGTCCTCGCCGCCCTCTGCTACATCCCCTTCTCCTTCTGAGCCCCGACGCGAAGGACACCAGGAAGCGCTATGAGCGAGATGAACAACAAGCCCGCCGCCCAGCAGGTGGCGAAGGACGTGGAGGAACTGGAGCGGCGCTCGCAGACCGCCGCCCGCCTCTTCGACGTACGGCGCATCATCGGCGGCCTGTTCGTCGTCTACGGCGTGATCGTCACCCTCGCGGGCGTCTTCGCCTCCGACGAGGACATCAAGAAGGCGCAGGACATCAACATCAACCTGTGGACCGGCATAGCGATGCTGGTCCTCGGCCTGGTGTTCCTGCTGTGGCTGCGGCTGAGCCCGACCATTCCGCCACCGGCGACCGAAGAGGAGTAGGGCCGCGCCCGAGGGGCGCGGGGAACCGCTCCCCGCGCCCCCGGCAACCGGCCGGGAGGTGCCCCGGACGCCGGGAGGTGCCCCGGGCGCCCGGAAGTGCCCCGGCGGTCAGGACCCGCCCGCGGCCCGCGACGTACGGGCGGCATACGGACGTACGGGCGGCACACGGGCGACACGGCGACGTATGGCCGGGGGCGGCGGGCGGCCCGCTCCCGGCGGGTCCGGCGGGTCCGGCGGCGGTCAGCCAGAGGCGCCGCCGGCCCGCTCCAGCAACCCCGTACGCGCGGCGAGCGCGGCGGCCTCCAGCCGCGAGCCCACGCCCAGTTTCATCAGCACCCGCTGGACATGGGTCCGCGCGGTGGACGGCGCGATGCCCATCCCCGCCGCGATCAGCCGGGTGTCCTCGCCCTCGGCGACCCGCACCAGCACCTCCACCTCCCGCGGGGTGAGCATCTGCAGCAGCCGGGCCCCCTCGTCGTCGGGCTCGGCGGCCGGGTTGAGCAGCTCCGCGAAGGACTGCTGGAGCAGCTGCGGCGCGACGGCCGCCTCCCCGGCACGGGCCTTGACCATGGCCCGCTCGACGCCCTCGATGCGCTCGTCGTGCCGCACATAGCCGGACGCCCCCGCCGCGAAGGCGGAGGCGATCCCGCGCGGGCTCGGCACCGGGCCGAGCACCACCACCGCGATCTGCGGCTTCTCTCTCTTGATGCGCACCACGGGGTCGAAGACGCCGGGCTCGGCGGGCGTCGCCGTCCCCAGCAGACACACCTCGGGCGCCCTGCTGATCACCAGCTCGGCCGCGCCCCCGCTGGGCGCCGCCGCCGCGAGCACGCGGTGCCCGCGCAGTTTCAGCGCCGAGGCAAGGGCCTCGGCGAGCAGGCGATGGTCGTCGACCACCATGAGCCGTACGCTCATAAAGCTCGCTCCCCCACACACTGCCGCCACTGCCGAAGGCCCCACGCCCCCCCTGGCGCAGCCCCTCCTCCTGTTCTCCGGGAAGCTACACGCTCACTCGCCGTTCCGCTCCCCTTACGAAGCGAAATCCCCAAGGGAGAGCTCGAACGCGCCCTTCCCCAGGCGTCCTTCGCGCCCCGGCCGCAACGGCGCGCGCTCCCGCACCCGCCGCAACGGCGCCGGCCCGCCACGGACGTGCCGTGACGGGCCGGTGGAGCCGCCGGGACGACGTCCCCGGGCGGCGGTTCAGCCGCCGGTGGGGCCGTAACCGACGGCGAGCCGCGGGGCCTCGTCGTCGAGGGACGAGCGCTCGGAGATCAGGTCGTCCTGGAGGAAGAACCTGTTGTGCTCGAAGACCAGGGGCGCGTCGACGGAGTAGGCGTCGACCGAGAACGCCTGCTCGCCCTGGCCGATGTCCGAGGCGGGCATCTTCAGCAGCGTGGTCTGCTTGCCCTTCTTCGGCTCGATGGTGACGATCTCGCCACCGCGGCCCAGGCTCGGCGTCTTGTAACCGAGGACGTTGTCGCCCTGCATCTTGAACGGGATGATCGTGCGGTCCTCGCCCGCCTCCGACTTCCACTTGGGGCGGCCGGTGGTGAAGTCGAAGGCCATGACCTCGTTGGTCTCGGACAGGTCCGAGGAGCCGTCGTGCTCCTTGGTGGACAGATAGACGGTGTCCGGGCCGACCGCCATCGCGTAGCAGCCGTTGACCTCCAGCTCGCAGGGCTTGTTGTAGCGCTCGCCCAGCGAGATCTTGGCCTTCAGCTTCTTGTCCTCGCCGACGGTGAGCACGTCGCTGCTCAGCTCGTCGCCCGCGCCGGCGACCAGCACCAGCGGGTCGGTGGAGGCCACCCGCACGTCCTTGACGCCCTTGGGCGGCTCGTACTTCCACTTCGCCTTGCCGGTGTCCGGGTCCAGCTTCTGCACCGAGACCTGCGGCCTGTCGAAGTCGTGCCCGCACTCCACGACGGCGACGAGGGACTTGCCGCCCTGGTAGCCGGTGTCGCGGCAGTTGCTGGGCTTGGCCTCCCACAGCTTCTTCTCCGAGGAGATCTTGTAGCCGACCGAGCCGCCGATCCAGGCGGAGGCGACGGTGTCGCCGCTGATGGCCACGTTCTCCACGGACCGGGTGTCCGCGTTGGGCATGGTCTTGTCCCACGCGATCTTCTTCGCGTCCAGGTCGACGATCACCATGCGGTTGCAGTCGGCGCTGGGCGAGATCGTCGCCTGGACGACGACGGCGACCTTGTGGTCCTTGGTCATCTCGTTGGAGGCCGCGCAGACGTTGCCCTTGAGCGAGATCCGCGTCCTCTTCTTGGTCGCCAGGTCCTGCACGAGCATCTCGCGGACCGAGGACTTGGCGAACACCTTGTCGGTGGCCCAGGCACCGGCGACGGTGGTGACGTCGTGGACGGCCGGCGCCTTCATGTCGACGATCTGCTCGGCCTGGGTGTTCTTCGGCGGCGAGTTGGGGTCCTTGCTGTCCGAGTGCGAGTCGTTCTTCTTGGCCTCGTCCTTCTTCCCGTCGTCCTTGGTCAGGAAGAAGACACCGACCCCGGCCAGCACCACGACGGCCACCACGGCCGAAACGATCGCGAGGACCTTGGAGTTGTTCCGGCCACCGCCGCCGCCACCCGGGGTGCCCGCCACGGTGTTGGCGTACGGGTAGCCGCCAGGGGGCTGAGCGTAGCCGCCGGGGGGCTGCGCATAGCCGCCGGGAGGCGGGCCGGGCGGGCCCGGAGGCGGCGAGGGCGGGCCCGGGGGCGGAGGGGCGACGGCCCCGAACGCCGCCTGGGTCGGTGCCGCGTGCGCCTGCGGATCGCCCTGCGGATAGCCGTAGCCGGGGGGCGACGCGGGCGCGGGCGGCTCCTTCGACAGCGAGCCGGGGGCCTGCGGCGGCTGCGGGGGCTGCTGCGGGTAGCCGTAGGGCTGCTGGCCGGAACCCGGCTGCTGCGGGTAGCCGTAGGACGGCTGTCCCTGCGCGTCCTGAGGCGGTTCCTGCGGCGCGCCGAAGCCTCCGGATGGCGGCTGGCTAGGCGGCGGAGGCGGCTGCGACATGGACAATCCCTCGTTACGGGCAGACCGGCGCCGACGTCAATCCCCGGTAGGGCAAACCCCCGTAGGGCCGAGCGGATCGGACATATGGCCTGCCGATGGCAGACATCAGAGCGGACGTTCTTTCTACCATCGGACACGATCCGGCCACGGTGCCGGTTCCGGCCGCCCGGCGCCGTGACACCGAGTCGCAACCACCTCGGGACCGAGTCGGAACCCGCCCCGCCCGATCCGGCCCCGCCCGGGTCTTATGCCCCTTCCGACTCCGCCAGTTCCAGCCAGCGCATCTCCAACTCGTCCCGCTTGTCCCGTACGTCCCGCAACTCGGCGTCCAGTGCGGCCACCCGGGCGAAGTCGGTCGCGTGCTCGGCCATCTCGGCGTGCAGGGCCGCCTCGCGCTGCTCGGTCTTCTCCAACTGGCGCTCGATGCGCTGCATCTCCTTCTGGGCCGCACGGGAGAGCGCCGCCGGCTTGGCG
>NZ_VJOK01000001.1:3030011-3177590 GCF_013302895.1 Streptomyces albus subsp. chlorinus
CGCGGCGGCGCGCGCCTCCATCCGGGCGCGGCGCTCCAGGTATTCGTCGATGCCGCGCGGCAGCATCCGCAGCGTCGCGTCCCCGAGCAGCGCGTAGACCCGGTCCGTCGTCCGCTCGACGAAGTACCGGTCGTGGGAGATGACCACCAGCGAGCCCGCCCAGCCGTCGAGCAGGTCTTCCAACTGGGTCAGGGTCTCGATGTCCAGGTCGTTGGTCGGCTCGTCCAGGAACAGCACGTTCGGCTCGTCCATCAGCAGCCGCAGGATCTGCAGCCGCCGCCGCTCACCGCCGGACAGGTCGCCCACCGGCGTCCACTGCTTCTCCTTGGCGAAGCCGAACTTCTCGCAGAGCTGCGACGCCGTCATCTCGCGGCCCTTGCCGAGGTCGACGCGGGAGCGGACGGCCTCCACCGCCTCCAGCACCCGCAGCGCCGGGTCCAGCTCGGCGACCTCCTGCGAGAGGTAGGCCGGCTTCACCGTCCTGCCGACCTTGACCCGCCCCTCGGTCACCAGGGGCGAGGGGCGCTCGCCGTGGGTGCGCGCCGTATCGGCCAGGGCACGCAGCAGGGACGTCTTGCCCGCGCCGTTGACCCCGACCAGGCCGACGCGGTCCCCGGGCCCCAGCTGCCAGGTCAGGTGCTTGAGCAGCACCTTCGGCCCGGCCTGGACGGTGACGTCCTCCAGATCGAAGACGGTCTTGCCCAGGCGCGAGTTCGCGAACCGCATCAGCTCCTGGCTGTCGCGCGGCGGCGGCTCGCCCTCGATCAGCGCGTTCGCCGCCTCGATGCGGAAGCGCGGCTTGCTGGTGCGGGCCGGGGCGCCCCGGCGCAGCCACGCCAGCTCCTTGCGCATCAGGTTCTGCCGCTTGCTCTCCTCCTGCGCGGCGATGCGCTCGCGCTCCGCCCGCGCGAAGACGTAGTCGGAGTAGCCGCCCTCGTACTCGTGCACCGCGCCGCGCTGCACATCCCACATCCGGGTGGCGACCTGGTCGAGGAACCAGCGGTCGTGCGTGACGCACACCAGCGCGGACCGGCGCGCGCGCAGGTGGCCCGCCAGCCAGGAGATCCCCTCGACGTCGAGGTGGTTGGTCGGCTCGTCCAGGACGATCAGGTCCTGCTCGGCGATCAGCAGCTTCGCCAGCGCGATGCGGCGGCGCTCGCCGCCGGAGAGGGGGCCGATCACGGTGTCCAGGCCCTGCGGGAAGCCCGGCATCTCCAGGCCCCCGAAGAGGCCCGTCAGCACATCGCGGATCTTCGCGTCGCCCGCCCACTCGTGATCGGCCATGTCGCCGACCACCTCGTGCCGGACGGTGGCCTCGGGGTCGAGGGAGTCGTGCTGGGTGAGCACGCCCAGGCGCAGGCCGCCCGCGTGGGTGACCCGGCCCGCGTCCGGCTCCTCCAGCCGGGACAGCACCCTGATCAGGGTGGTCTTGCCATCGCCGTTGCGGCCTACCACGCCGATCTTGTCGGACTCGCTGATGCCCAGGGAGACGGCATCGAGGAGGGTGCGGGTGCCGTGCACCTTGTCGACGGCTTCGAGGTTGACGAGATTGACAGCCATCTCACTCCTGTTGGGGACCAGCCCCCAAGGGTAGCCCCGGTCCGGGGTACGCCGCCGGGGAGGAGCCGCGGAGCGGGCCCGGGCCGGCTCCTCCGGCCGCTCGGCCGGTCACGTGCCGTGGAGCATCAGGGCTATGCCGCCCACCATCAGCACGCTGGCGGCGGTACGGGGCCAGCCGAAGCGCTCCTTGAAGAAGAGCGCCCCGATCGCGGCGCCCGCGATGATCGACGACTCCCTCAGCGCCGCCACCGGCGCGAGCGGCGCCCGGGTCTGCGCCCACAGCACCAGTCCGTACGCCAGTACCGACAGCGCGCCGCCGAGCAGCCCGCGCAGCGCGATCGGCCGCAGTTGCGCGGCCAGGCGGCCACGGCGGGTGGCCAGCGCCCACAGGGGGATGCCGATCCCCTCCAGGATCATCAGCCAGGCGATGTAGCCGAGGGCGGTGCCGGAGGCCCGTACGCCCACACCGTCGACCACGGTGTACGAGGCGATGGCGAGCCCCGTGCCCACGGCCGCGGCCAGCGCGGGCCCCTGCGCACCGCCGCCCTCCCCCGAGCCACCCTTCCCCGAACCGTCCTTCCCCGAGCCGTCCTCCGCGCCCTTCGCGCCCTTTCCGCCCGTCCCCCGCAGCCCCCACAGCGCGACCCCGACCAGCCCGGCGGAGGCCAGCAGCACCCCGGCGAGCTGCCAGGGGCCGGGCATCTCGTGCACGAAGACAGCCGCGAGCACGGTCACCACCAGCGGCGCCGTGCCCCGCGCGATGGGGTACATCTGGCCGAACTCGCCCAGTCGGAAGGAGCGCATCAGCAGCGCCTGGTAGACGACGTGCAGCGCTCCCGAGGCCACCAGCGCGGGCCAGGCCCCGGCGGCGGGCAGCGGCGCGAAGCAGGCGAGGGCGGCGCCGCACAGCGCGCCGCCGCCCCCGACGAGGGTGAAGGCCAGCAGCTGGTCCTTGATGCCGTGGGCGAGGGCGTTCCAGCTGGCGTGGGTGAGCGCCGCGGCCAGGACCGCGGCGACGACCACCGGGGTCACGGCGCGGGCTCCGCGGCGGACGCGCGTCCGGCACCCTCGCTCCCGGCCCCGGCACCCTCGCTCCCGTTCCCGGCGCGCCCGGCACCCTCGTCCCGGGCCCCTTCGCGCACGTCGGCCAGGGTGCCGCCCGCGTGCTGGATCAGGGTCGCGGGGTCGAGCGGGAAGACGGTGTACGGGGTGCCCGCGGCGGCCCAGACGGTCTCGTGCGCGAGCAGGCCGCGGTCGGCCAGGACGCGCATCCGGGTGGCGTGGCCGAAGGGCGGGACGCCGCCGATCGCGTAGCCGGTCGCGGCGCGGACGGTGGCGGCGTCGGCGCGCTCGACGGCGGCACCGCCCAGCGCCTCGCCGACCCGGCCCACGTCCACCCGGGACGAGCCGCCCACCAGGACCAGCACCGGGCTGCCGTCGGCCTGGAAGACGAGGGACTTGACGATCTGGCCGAGGTCGCAGCCGAGCGCGGCGGCGGCCTGTGCCGCGGTGCGGGTCTCCTCCGGGAAGGCCCGGACCGCGACCTGGTCGAGCCCGAGGGCGCTGAGCGCTTGGGCGAACCGGGGGTGTGCGGTGGCTGCATGCGTCATGTACGGGACGGTACCGCCAGGTGAACGCGCCGCTGCCCCTCCCCCGGACCCGGGAGAGGGGCAGCGGCGCGAGCGGCCGGCGCGGCCGGGGGGATCAACCCCCGGCGGACTGGAGGACCTTGCGGACCACCGGGCCGGCGTTGTCACCGCCGTGGCCGGAGGCGGGCACCACCGCGGCGGCGGCGACGTCACCGGAGTAGGCGGTGAACCACGCGTTCGGCTTCTTCTGGCCGTCGACCTCGGCGGAACCGGTCTTGCCGCCCACGTCGCCGCTGAGCCCGGCCATCGCCTCGGCGGCGGTGCCGCTGGTGGCGGTGAGCTTCATCAGCGACTTCAGGTCCTTGTGGACGCCGGGCTTCATGGCGCGGGGCGCCTTGGCCAGCGTGCGGCCGTCCAGCGACCTGGGGACGATCACGGGCTGCCGGAAGGTGCCGCTCTGCACGGTGGCGGCCACGGAGGCCATGGTGAGCGGGTTCATCCTCACGCCGCCCTGCCCGATGAGGGAGGACGCCATCTGGGTGCCGGACTGCACGGGGACGCTGCCGTCGAAGGTGCCGGTGCCGGTCTTCCAGTTGAGGCCGAGGCCGAAGACGTCCCTGGCCTCCTTGGTGAGGTCGTCGTCCCGCAGCTTGGACGCCTGTGTGATGAAGGCGGTGTTGCAGGAGCGGGCGAAGCTCTGCGCGAAAGTGCCGCCCTTGATCTCGAACTTGTCGAGGTTGTGGAACTTCCAGCCGCCGTAGGACGCGTACTTGGGGCAGGGGTGGGCCTTGCCGGGCGAGGCGAGGCCCTTGTCCAGCAGCATGGCGCTGGTGACGACCTTCATCGTGGAGCCGGGCGCCAGCGAGCCGCGCAGGGCGCTGTTGAAGCCCTTGGCGGGCGAGTTGGCGACGGCCAGGATCTCGCCGGTGCTGGGCTTGACCGCGACGACGGACGCCTTCGGCTTGCCGCTCACCGCCTCCTCGGCGGCGCGCTGCACCTTCGCGTCGAGGGTGGTCTTCAGCTTGCCCGGGGTGGGCTTGCTCAGCTGCCGCAGCACCTGCTCCGTCTTGCCCTTGGCGTCGGCGATGCGGATCTGGAGCCCGGCGGAGCCGTCGGTCTTGTCGCCGTAGCGCTTGCCGATGTCGGTGATGACGTCGGCGAGCGTGGGGTGCTGGGCCGCGGTGAGCGGGTTGCCCTCGCGGTCGACGGCCCGCACGGGCGGGGTGCCCTTCTCGTCCGTCCTGAGCGTGCGGCCGTCCTTGAGGCCGGGGTGCAGCACGGACGGCTTCCAGTCGACGACGGGCTCGCCGGTGGAGGTGTCGCGCACGACCTGGAGCGCCGAATCGTAGGACCAGGAGGTGCGCTTGGCGCCGTAGGCGATCTGCGCGGTGACGGCGAAGGGCACCTTCTCACCCTGAGCCGCCTTGGCGGACGTGGCGACCTTGGAGACGTGTGCCCGGCTGCGGAAGCCCGCCAGGGCCTTCGACGCCGCGGCGGAGTCGTCGGTACGGGCCGCGGCCTTCTTGGTGTCGCCCTCGGCCCACGCGCCGAGGAACTCCTGGGCCGCGGTGCGCACTTCCTTGGCGCTGAGGGGGCCCTTCTTGATCTGGCGCGGCGCCTTGCCGTCGCCACTGGTGGCGACGGTGCCGGTGTCCCCGCTGTCACCGTCCGCGACCAGGGCCCAGACGCCGACGCCGGTGAGTCCGACGACGACGGCGGCGACCCCGCCGATCACGGCCATCTTCTGTGTGTCGCGCATCCGCGTTCTGCCCCTCCACCCCGCTCCGGCCCAGTCGGCCGAAGTCCTGACGCGAGGCACCCTAGAGCACGCTCATGACAGAACGTGCCCTCGTATGCCCGGTTGGCCCCGTCCTCGGAGGATGTGGTGACCACGATTCACCGGTTCCGGGGTTTCGGGCCGGGGAACGGAACCGCCCCGCGGCGGCCGCCGCGTTCCCGCGGCCCATGGGGCAGACGTGCAGGACGGGGCGTTCGGTTCCGGATCACGGCTTTGTGTCCGAATCGCGATCTTCGATGAGCGTTTTCGTGATCTTTCCCGCCGGGAAGCGCTCGTTCCGGACCGCTCCCGCCCCTCGCCCACCCGTCCCTCCGCTCGGTCACGAGGACGCCGCGGCCCACCCCGACAGCCGGGTCACGGTGACGGCGATGACGGGCCCCTCCGGCCGCCGCCCGGCGTACTGCGGGTACTTGGCCACCAGCAGGTCGAGCGGGCACCGGCTCGCGGGCCCCTCCAGCACGCGGGCCCGGCCGTCCGCGCGCACCCACCACAGCCGGCTCCAGTCCTCGTCGTACACGTCCGCCAGCAGGCAGGCCCGGGGGTTGTGCGCGAGGTTCCGCAGCCGCCGCAGGTCCCGGTGGCGCTTGGGCTTGTGGTCCACGGCCGTCACGATCGTCTCCCCCTCGACGGCGAAGGTGACCGGCACCAGGTGCGGCACCCCGTCGGCGTCGGCGGTGGCCAGGCGGAGCACCCGGGCCCCGGCCAGCCGGCGCCACGCCTCCGCCGTCGAGAGCGACATCGGTACCCCCTGCCGTCCGCCGGGCCGACCGCCGCCGCGGTCCGCTAGATCCAGGTGTCCAGCCACATCCGGTGCCGCCACTCTCCCAGCGGGAGGGTCTGCCCGGTGTAGATCGGCCAGAAGTAGACGAAGTTCCACACGATCAGCAGTCCCACGACACCCGTCACGACGATGCCCGCGGTGCGCCGCCGGTCGCTGGTGCCCGGCGGTCCGGCCAGGGCGCCGGCCGCCATGGCCAGCGCCAGGCACAGGAACGGGACGAACACCACCGCGTAGAAGAGGAAGATGGTCCGCTCCTGGTAGGCGAACCACGGCAGGTAGCCGGCGGCGACGCCGCACAGGATGCCGCCCGCGCGCCAGTCGCGGCGGAACAACCACCGGTAGAGGACGTAGACGAGGGCCGCGCAGGCCGCCCACCACAGCACCGGGGTGCCCAGGGCGAGCACCTCGCGGGCGCAGCCCTCGGCCTTGTCGGTGCAGCCGTCGGTGCCGGCCTTGGGGGACTCGTAGAAGTAGGAGACCGGGCGGCCCAGGACCAGCCAGCTCCACGGGTTCGACTGGTAGGTGTGGTGCGAGGTGAGATGGACGTGGAAGTCGTACACCTCGTTCTCGTAGTGCCACAGGCTGCGCAGCGGGCCGGGCAGCCAGCCCCACGGCCCGGCGGCGCCCTGCTTGTCCGCCCAGTCCCGGAAGTAGCCCCCCGAGGTGGCGAACCAGCCCGTCCAGGAGGCGGCATAGGTGGCCAGCGCCAGCACGGGCAGGGAGACGAAGGCGGGCAGCGCGTCCTTGCGGAGCATCGCCAGGACGGGGCGCGAGGCACCGGCGGTCCGCCGCGCCCCCATGTCCCACAGCACGGTCAGGATGCCGAACGCCGCCAGCACGTACAGGCCGTTCCACTTGGTGGCGAAGGCCAGCCCCAGGCAGACACCCGCCAGCAGCCGCCAGGGACGCCGGCCCAGGCTCGTCCGGTCGCCGACGAAGGCGTCGGGCAGCGCGGGCCCCGTGCCGGGCCCCGCGTCGGTGCTGCCACGCGGCAGCCGGGCGGCGAGCCGGGCACGGGTCCTGTCCCGGTCGACGAGCAGGCACCCGAACGCGGCCAGCACCCAGAACATCACCACCAGGTCCAGCAGCGCCACCCGGCTCATCACGAAGTGCAGCCCGTCCACGGCCATCAGCGCGCCCGCCAGGCACCCCAGCGCGGTGGAGCGGAACAGGCGGCGCCCGATGCGGCACAGCATGAGCACCGAGAGGGTGCCCAGCAGCGCCATCATGAAGCGCCAGCCGAACGGGTTCAGCCCGAAGACCGCCTCCCCCAGGCCGATGACCCACTTCCCGACCGGCGGGTGGACCACATAGGAGCCCTCCGGCGAGAGGGGGATGCGCTGCGGGTCGCCCAGGATGCGGTCGTTGGCATTGTCCGGCCACGTGCCCTCGTACCCGAGGTGGATGAGCGACCAGGCGTCCTTGGCGTAGTACGTCTCGTCGAATATGACGGCGTGCGGGGAGCCCAGGTCCCAGAACCGCAGCGCCCCCGCGACCAGGGCGACCAGCAGCGGGCCGCCCCAGGCGGCCCAGCGCGCCAGCCGCACCGACACCTCGGGCGCCAGCCCGAGGAGCGCGCCCGGGCGGGGGTCCGGCTCGGGGAAGGCGGGGGTCAGCCTGTCGGGGACACCGGGACGCGGCCTGGCCGGGTAGCCGAACCGGCGCAGCCGCACCTGCCACCCGGTCGGCCCGCCCCCGGGATGCTCGCCGGGGCGGGCCCCGCTGTCCGGTCCGCCGGACCCGTCCTGCTCGCGGCCGGCGGCCCCCACGGTGTCACTGGTCGTCACGCGGGCCATCGTAGGGATCGCGGGGGCGGTGTGCGCGGGCGCGTCGCCGCCGCTGGGAGGATGGACGCGTGACTGGAACGCTCGTGCTCGCCGGCACCCCCATCGGCGACCCCTCGGACGCCCCGCCGCGGCTCGCGGCCGAACTCGCCGCGGCCGACGTCGTCGCCGCGGAGGACACCCGGCGGCTGCGCCGCCTGACGCAGGCGCTGGGCGTGACACCCGCCGGACGCGTCGTCTCCTACTTCGAGGGCAACGAGGCCGCCCGTACGCCCGAGCTGGCCGACGCGCTGGCGGGCGGGGCGCGGGTGGTGCTGGTGACGGACGCGGGCATGCCCTCGGTCTCCGACCCCGGCTACCGGCTGGTGGCCGCCGCGGTCGAGCGCGGCGTACGGGTCACCGCCGTACCGGGCCCCTCGGCGGTGCTCACCGCGCTGGCCGTCTCCGGGCTGCCGGTGGACCGGTTCTGCTTCGAGGGGTTCCTGCCGCGCAAGCAGGGCGAGCGGCTGGCAAGGCTCCGGGAGGCGGCCGGCGAGCGCCGCACGCTGGTGTACTTCGAGTCGCCGCACCGCCTGGAGGCGGCACTGACCGCCATGGCCGAGGTGTTCGGCCCCCGGCGGGAGGCGGCCGTCTGCCGCGAGCTGACCAAGACCTACGAGCAGGTGAAGCGGGGCGCCCTGGAGGAGCTGGCCCGGTGGGCCGCGGACGGTGTGCGCGGCGAGATCACCGTGGTCGTCCGCGGCGCCGAGGCAGCGTCGGGCGGCCCGCCCGACGCGGCGGAACTGGCTCGCCGTGTCGCCGTCCGCGAGGAAGCGGGCGAGCGCCGCAAGGAGGCCATCGCCGAGGTGGCCAGAGAGGCGGGCGTACCCAAGCGCGAGGTCTTCGACGCGGTCGTCGCCGCGAAGAGCGCGGCGACGAGCGCTGCGACGAGCGCTGCGAAGGGTGCGGCGGAGAGCGCCGCGCACAGGGACGGCGGGGCGGGCGCGGAGAGCTGACCGGGCCGGCGCGGGGAAGGCGGCCGGGCGGCGCGAGGAGGGCGGCCGGGCCGGGGTGCGGGCCGGTCCGGGGGGAGGGTAAAGGACCTGCGCGGTAAGGCAAAGGGAGCGTCCAGGGACGCCCGTTACCTTGACGCTCGGCCCAAATTTCCCCAAACGGAGGGAAAGTACCGCCGCCTTTCCTTCCAGTGCGTTCATATGAGGAGTGCACTGGCAGTGGGCGTCACCGCCTGCTGGAAAGGAGCTGCCATGAGCCACGAGAGCGGCAACGACAAGGGCACGGGCACAGTGCACGAGGCGTACTCGTTCGCCTGCATGAGGTGCGGGCACGGCTGGGAACAGGACTACGAGATACGGCACCTCGAATACGCGGACGGCAAGCCCCTGGTCGTCTACTACGCGGACGGACAGCGCGTCCCCTCGCCGCTCACCAGGCCGACATGCCAGTTCTGCGACGGGCACCTCGTCCGCATCATGCGGTCCGGCCGCGTCTCGACGGCGGAGGCCGCGCTCCCGCACCACTGAGGGCGGTGACATACCCGCGCTCTATCATCGCCGGTATGTCCAGCTCAGCGACCCCCGACCCGACACCGAACCCCCCGGCGGGCCCCGGGGCGGACTCCCCGGGGAGTGCCGCCGCGACGCACGCCGCGAAGGCTCGGGCGGCGCAGGCACCCCCGCCGCCGCCCGAGCCGCTCGCGTATCCGGTCGCCGACTCCCACACCCACCTGGACATGCAGGAGCCGTCCGTGGCCGACGCGCTGGCGGCGGCGTCCGCGGTCGGCGTGACGACCCTCATCCAGGTCGGCTGCGATCTGGAGCGCTCCCGGTGGGCCGCCGAGACGGCCGCCGCGCACGAGAACGTGTGGGCCGCCGTCGCGCTGCACCCCAACGAGGCGCCCAGGCTGGCCGCCGAGGGCGGGGACGCGCTGCTGGACAAGGCGCTGGCGGGCATCGAGGAGCTGGCCGCGCTCCCCCAGGTGCTGGCCGTGGGCGAGACGGGGCTGGACTACTTCCGTACGGGCCCGGAGGGTGTCGCGGCGCAGCAGCGCTCCTTCCGCGCGCACATCGAGATGGCCAAGCGGCTGGACGCGGCCCTGGTCATCCACGACCGGGAGGCCCACGCGGACGTGCTGCGCATCCTCGACGAGGAGGGCGCCCCCGAGCGGACCGTCTTCCACTGCTTCTCCGGCGACGCCGAGATGGCCCGGGTGTGCGCGGACAAGGGCTACTTCATGTCGTTCGCGGGGAACGTCACCTTCAAGAACGCGCAGCCGCTGCGGGACGCGCTCGCCGTGGCGCCGCCCGAACTGCTGCTGGTGGAGACGGACGCCCCGTTCCTGACCCCCGCGCCCTACCGGGGCCGCCCGGGCGCCCCGTATCTGATTCCGCTCACCCTGCGCGCCATGTCCCGGACGAAGGGCATGCCGGAGGAGACGCTGGCCCGGCACGTGGCCGCGAACACGGCGCGCGCCTTCGGGTACTGACCGCCCCGCCCTTCGGGTACTGACCGCTCCGCGCGCACGCCGGGGTGCCGCACGGCGCACGCGCGGCCTTCCCCGGGCCTTCGCCCGGCGTCCGGGCGAGCCGGTGCGCGCCCGTAAACTGGCCCGGTGAGCGCAGCCCCTTCCGATCCGTCCGCCACCCCGTCCGACGCCGTGTCCGACGCGCTGGGCGGCGACGCGCTGCTCGGCCCCGCCGACGTGCGTCAGCTGGCGGACGCGCTGGGGGTGCGCCCCACCAAGCAGCGCGGCCAGAACTTCGTCATCGACCCCAACACGGTGCGCCGCATCGTGCGCACCGCCGAGGTGCGGCCCGACGACACGGTGCTGGAGATCGGGCCGGGGCTCGGCTCCCTCACGCTGGCGCTGCTCGCCGCGGCACGGCACGTGACCGCCGTCGAGATCGACGACACGCTGGCCGCCGCCCTGCCCGCCACCGTCCGGGCCCGGCTGCCCGAGCGGGAGGAGCACTTCTCCCTCGTGCACGAGGACGCCCTGCGGGTGAGCGAGCTGCCCGGCCCCGCGCCGACCGCGCTGGTCGCCAACCTCCCCTACAACGTGGCCGTCCCCGTGCTGCTGCACCTGCTGGCGACATTCCCCGGCATCCGGCGCACGCTGGTGATGGTGCAGTCCGAGGTCGCCGACCGGCTGGCCGCAGCGCCGGGCTCCAAGGTGTACGGGGTGCCCTCGGTCAAGGCCGCCTGGTACTGCGAGGTCAAGCGGGCCGGGGCCATCGGGCGGAACGTCTTCTGGCCGGCGCCCAACGTCGACTCCGGACTGGTCTCCCTCGTCCGGCGCCCCCGCCCGCCCGCCACCAGCGCCCGCCGCGAGGAGGTGTTCGCCGTCGTGGACGCGGCCTTCGCCCAGCGCCGCAAGACGCTGCGGGCCGCCCTCGCCGGCTGGGCCGGTTCGGGCGCCGCCGCGGAGGCGGCACTTCGCGCCGCCGGGGTGTCCCCGCAGGCGCGCGGGGAGTCGCTGACCGTCGAGGAGTTCGCCGCCATCGCCGAACACGGTCCCCAGTCCGTGCAGCACCCAGTCGAGGAGCACCCCGCGTGACCCAGTCAGCCGCCGCCCCCGCCGGGACGGTCACCGTGCGCGTCCCGGCCAAGGTCAACGTCCAGCTGTCGGTCGGCGGACTGCGCCCCGACGGCTTCCACGGACTGGCCAACGTCTTCCTCGCCGTGGGCCTCCACGACTCGGTCAGCGCCACCCGCGCCGACTCGCCCCGGCTGACCGTCTCGGGCCCGGACGCGGCACTCGTCCCGCAGGACCGCACCAACCTGGCGGCCCGCGCCGCCCGGCTGCTGGCCCAGCGGCACGGCATCGAGCCGGATGTGCACCTGCACATCGCCAAGGACATCCCCGTCGCGGGCGGCATGGCGGGCGGCAGCGCGGACGCGGCGGGCGCCCTGCTGGCGTGCGACCGGCTGTGGGGCCTGAACACCCCGTACGAGGAACTCCTCGCGCTCTGCGGCGAGCTGGGCTCCGACGTGCCGTTCAGCCTCGCGGGCGGCGCCGCGCTCGGCCAGGGGCGGGGCGAGGTGCTCACCCCCCTGGAGGTCGGCGGCACCTTCCACTGGGTGTTCGCCGTCGCGGAGGGCGGGCTGTCCACCCCCGACGTCTACCGCGAGTGCGACCGGCTGCGCGAGGCGGAGGGCACCGGCTCCTCGGTCACCGACGTGCCCGAACCGGCCGCCGACGAGGCCCTGCTGGCGGCGCTGCGCGCCGGTGACGCGCAGGCGCTGGCCGCGGCCCTGCACAACGACCTCCAGCCCGCGGCGCTCTCCCTGCGCCCCTCGCTGCGCGAGACGCTGGCCGCGGGGCGCGAGGCGGGTGCCCTGGCCGCGCTGGTCTCCGGCTCGGGCCCCACCTGCGCGTTCCTGACGGCGGACGCCGACTCCGCGGCCCGTACGGCGCACACCCTGACGGCCTCCGGCACCTGCCGCACCGCCCGCGCCACCACCGCCCCGGCCCCCGGCGCCACGGTGGTGTGACGGGGCCACGGCGATGGCGCCGGCACGGCGTGTGCCGGGGCGGCGGCGGTGTGCCGGGGCCACACGGGCAGTGTCCCGGGGCGACACGGTGGTGTGACAGGGCAATGGCCGGTCTGACAGTGCCCGTGTCCGGCCGGCCCCGGTCCCGGTCCCGGTTCAGGATCACGTGGCGGACCCCACCGCCGCGCGCAGCGCCCGCACCAGGGACTGGGGGCGGGGGTCGCTGGTGACGGAGCGGTGGAGCGTGTTGGTCACATAGCCGAAGGACGTTCCCGTCTCGGGGTCGGCGAAACCGAGGGAGCCGCCCCGGCCGGGGTGGCCGAAGGAGCCGGGGCCCAGCATCGGGCAGGCGGAGCCGTGCAGCATGTAGCCCAGTCCGAAACGGGTGTTGATGACCAGTACGCGGTCGGGGCCGTCCGACTCCAGGGAGCGGGCCTGCGTGAGGGTCGCCGGGGTGAACAGCCGGCGCCGGCCCTCCAGCGGGCCCAGCAGCGCGGCGTAGAACGCGGACAGGGAGCGGGCGGTGGCGATGCCGTTCGCGGCGGGCAGCTCGGCCGCGCGGTAGGCCGGATCGTTCTCGTCGGGCCGGGGCGTGATGGCGTCGAAGGCGCGGCGGGTGAGCGAGCGCGGATCGGCGTAGGCATCGGTCACCGACCGCTTGGGACGGGTACGCAGCGCGCCGGGCACCGCCTCGGGGGCGGGCAGTTCGGCGACCCGGGCCACCCGGCCCGAGGCGGCCACCTCGTCGGGCAGCCCGATCCACACGTCGAGGCCGAGGGGGCCGGCGATCTCGTCGGCGAACCAACGGCCCAGGCTGCGCCCGCCGCTGGCCCGCACCACCAGTTCGGCCAGCAGCCAGCCGAAGGTGTGCGCGTGGTAGCCGTGCGCCGTACCCGGCTCCCACTCGGGCGCCTGCGCGGCGAGCACGCGCGGACCGTTGCCCGGGTGCAGCGCCTCGGCGGGGGTGAGCGGCGCCGCCGGCACGGGCAGCCCCGCCCGGTGGGCGAGCAGGTGGCGGACGAGGAGGCGCTCCTTGCCCGCCGTCTTGAACTCCGGCCAGTAGGAGCCGACGGGGGCGTCCAGGTCGAGCTGGCCGCGCTGGTGCAGCAGATGCGGGACGGCGGCGGCCAGCCCCTTGGTGGCCGAGCGGACGACGACGGCCGTCTCCCGGCTCCAGGGCGGCGCCTGCGGGTCGGCCGGATCGGTGGTGCCGCCCCACAGGTCGACGACTGCGCGTCCGTCCCGGTGCACGGCCACCGCCGCGCCCTTCTCGCCGCGCTCGGCGAAGTTGCGTACGAAGGCGTCCCGGACGGGCTCGTAGCCCTCCGCCACCGTGCCGTGCACCGCCACCCGCGTGCCATGCACCGTCGCCGCTGTGTGAACGACCTCAGCCACGTTTGATTCGCTCCTGTCGCCTTGGGGGCGCCTGTCGCCTTGGAGGCGTTTTCGTGCGCCGCGCCCCCCATGGTCCTACGCGGCCGGGAGAGCTAGCAGACGGGGGCGGTCACCGAGCGGGGGTCGAAGCCGAAGGGCAGCTCCAGCCGATGGGCGCGCATCAGTTCGGCGTCGGACAGCAGCTCCTGGGTGGTGCCGTCCGCCACCAGCACGCCGTCGCTGAGCACCACCGAGCGCGGGCACAGCTCCAGCGCGTAGGGCAGGTCGTGGGTGACCATCAGCACCGTCAGGTCGAGGGAGCGGATGAGGTCGGCCAGCTCGCGGCGGGCCGCCGGGTCGAGGTTGGAGGACGGCTCGTCCAGCACCAGGATCTCGGGGCGGCTCGCCAGCACCGTGGCCACGGCGACGCGGCGGCGCTGCCCGAAGGAGAGGTGGTGCGGCGCCCGGTCGGCGTGCTCGGCCATCCCGACCCGCTCCAGCGCCTCGTGGACCCGCGCCTCCAGCTCGGCGCCGCGCAGCCCCGCCGCCGCGGGCCCGAAGGCGACGTCCTCGCGGACGGTGGGCATGAACAACTGGTCGTCCGGGTCCTGGAAGACGATGCCCACCCGGCGCCGGATCTCGGCCAGGTTCGGACGGGTGGCCGGCAGCCCGGCGACGGTGACCGAGCCGGCCCCCGGCGTCAGGATGCCGTTGAGGTGCAGCACCAGTGTGGTCTTGCCCGCGCCGTTGGGCCCGAGCAGCGCGACGCGCTGGCCGCGCGGCACCGTCAGGTCGACGCCGAACAGCGCCTGGTGGCCGTCCGGGTAGGCGTAGGCGAGACCGCGCACCTCGAGCGAGGGAGCGGCCTCCTGGGGCGCCTCGGCGCGGTGCCCGGACACCTCGGCGGGGTTTCCGGGCACCCCGGCCAGCTCTTCGGGCGCCTCTGCCGGTTCTTCGGGCACATCGGCGGTGGAGGTCACAGGGTCCATCCCAACAGGCAGATCGCGAGGGCGGTCAGCGGCAGCAGCGCCGCGCGGGCCCACTCGGGCGGGGCGGCGGCGCCCGCACCGAGTGCGGACGGCATGGTGCCGGTGTAGCCGCGGCTGAGCATCGCCAGGTGCACCCGTTCACCGCGCTCGTAGGAGCGGATGAACAGCGACCCGGCCGACTTGGCCAGCACCCCCCAGTGCCGCGGCCCGCGCGCCTCGAAGCCGCGCGAGAGGCGGGCGGTACGCATCCGGCGCATCTCGTCGCTGATGACGTCGGCGTAGCGCACCATGAAGGTGGCGATCTGGCACAGCAGCGGCGGCAGCCGCAGCCGCGCCAGCCCCAGCAGGAGCTGGTCCAGCCGGGTCGTCGAGGCGAGCAGCACGGAGGCGGCGACGCCGAGGGTTCCCTTGGCGAGCACGTTCCAGGCGCCCCACAGCCCCGGCTCGGACAGCGGCACGCCCAGCACGGTGATCCGCTCCCCCTCGGCGACGAACGGCAGCAGCACGGCGAACGCCACGAACGGCACCTCGATGACCATCCGGGTCAGCAGATGGCGCGCCCGGACGCGCGAGGCGGCGGCAACGGCCGCCAGCAGCACCCCGTACGCGCCGAACGCCCACACCGCCTCGCGCGGAGTGGCCACGACGACGAGGACGAAACAGAAGACCGCCGCCAGCTTGCACTGCGCGGGCAGCGCGTGCACGGGCGAGTGCGCGCGCTGGTAGAGCTTGTGCGCGTGTCCGCCACCCATCCCGGCCCCTCCCCCGCCCTCAGCGCTCGGGACGGCGGGAGGCGGCGCCGTCGTCCGGAGGGGCGTCCGGAGGGGCGGTCGGCGGGACGGCCGGCGGGACGGCCGAAGCGTTCGGCGCCGGTGCGGAGGTGTCGGCGGACGCGCCGTCCGTACGGGACGGAGCGGGCGGTGCGGCCGGGGCATCCGGCGCCGGTGCTGAGGCCCTGGCGTCCGTGCCGTACGGGCGGGCGGGAGCGGCACCGACACGGTCGGCGTCGACGGGTGCGGCACCGGCGGGAGCCGCCCTGACGGGGCCGGCGACGCCGGGAGTTGTACCGGCGGCAGCCGTACCGGTGCGGTCGGTGACGCCAGGATCGGCACCGGCGCGACCGGCACCGGCGGGGCTGCCGCCGTAGGAGCCGGCGGGTGCGGAGGGAGGAGGACCCCCGTCAGCGCGTACGGCGGCAGTACTGTCCTCGTCGGCGCGCCTCCTCCGTACGGCCATGAACACGCCCGTGCCGACTGCGAGGGTGGCGCCGGCGCCGATGATGCCCGCGAGGCCACCGGAGAGGCGGGCGTCACTGATGTCCTTGACGCCGTAGTCGGCCAGTGGGGAGTCCTTGGCGGCGTGGTCCTCCGCCTTCTTGTCGATGCCGTTGTCGGCGGCGACCTTCTCCAGACCGTCCGGGCTGGAGGAGGCGTAGAAGCTCAGCCCTCCCGCGCACAGCACGGTGACGACGAGGCCGGTGATCCACAGGGGCCGCAGGGAGCGGCGCCGGGCGGGGGCAGGGCTCCCGGAGCGGTCCCGCGGTCCGCCCCCGGGCCGCGGCCGCGATCGCGACTCCGTCTGCGGCTCCGTCTGCGGCTGCGAATGCGGGCCGGCGGGGGCCGTGAGCGGGGAGGTCCGCAGCTCCAGGCGGGGGGCCAGCCGGTCCCGTGCCGCGTACACCAGGTCGGGGCGGACGGCCACCACCGCGCCGACCGTCGCGGCGGTGATCACGGCCTCACCGACGCCGATGAGCACATGCACCCCCACCATCGCCGCGAAGACCTTGCCGAGTGCCACGTCGGTCGTGCCGCCCAGCGCGTAGACGGCGGTGAACGCGACCGCCGCGGCCGGGACGGAGACCAGCGCGGCGACGAAGGAGGCGGCGGTCACCGCGGAGCGCCGTCGCGGCAGCACCCGCAGCAGCGCGCGGAAGAGGCCGTAGGCGACGAGGACGGTCACCACGCCCATGTCCGTGATGTTGGTGCCCAGCGCCGTCAGCCCGCCGTCCGCGAAGAGCACGCCCTGCAGCAGCAGGACGACGGAGACGCACAGCACCCCCGTGTACGGGCCGACCAGCACCGCGGCCAGCGCGCCGCCGAGCAGATGGCCGCTGGTGCCCGCGGCGACGGGGAAGTTGAGCATCTGGACGGCGAAGATGAACGCCGCCACCAGACCCGCCAGTGGCGCCGTCCGCTCCCCCGTCTCGCCCGGACCGCCGCCCAGTTCGCGCCGGGCGCCACGCAGGGAGGCGGCGACGGCCACGGCGGCGACGGCACCGGTACCGGCCGAGACGGGGGCGTTGATGAATCCATCGGGTACGTGCATGCGAGGCACTCCCCTTCTCACGACGACCCGGAGCTTTTTGAGAATAGCGGTCAAATGCAAAGAGTTCGCAAGAGCGTGGACGGCATCCCCGTACATCCCGGACGTAAGGACAGCCTGTGGCACAGCTCACCAGGGTCCTCGGGTGACTGTGCACGGTCGTCATGCGTCTGACAGGGCGAAGGGGCAACTCGGTCCGAGCGATCAGCGCACCGGGAGTCCCCGACCCAGAGGAGCAGATGTGTCCAAGGTCATCACCCGCACCGTGCAGGCCCAACTGATCACCCGGCCGCCCGCCACCCGTCCCCTGACACCTGCTCTGCGTTACGACACGGGCGACCCGCTGGCCGTGCGCCTCGTCTTCCCCGCCGAGATCTCCCTCGACGGGGAGGAGGTCGCCTGGGCGTTCTCCCGCGACCTCCTCGCGGAGGGCCTGCTCGGTCCGGCCGGGGAGGGAGACGTGCACATCTGTCCGTGCGGGCAGCAGCGCACAGTGATCGAGTTGCACGCCGGGGAGGGCGTGGCCGTCCTCGAGTTCCCCGCCGCCGACCTCAGGGACTTCCTGCGCCGCACCTACGAGGCGGTACCGCCCGGTGCGGAGGGTGCGCTCCTCCATCTGGAAGAGGGACTCGACGCGCTGCTGCGCGGGGTGTGACCTCTCCTGCGTACCTTCCCTGCCGTGACACCTCCCTGCCGCCGCCTGCCCGGACGGTGACCATGCGGACAGTGCTCACGCGGGCGGACAGTGCTCATGCGGGCGGTACCCGGGGAGACGGTGCCCGTGCGGACGGGGCAGACGAAAAAGCAGACGGGAAAGGGGGTCTCTCCGGCAGCTGCCGGAGAGACCCCCTTTCCCGTTGGTGCTTGGGCTTGCTTGGGCTTGGTGCTTGATGCTTGGCCCTCGGTGCTTGATGCCCGTTGCGGAGGCTGCCGGGGGCAGCCGGCGCGCCCGGGGATGCGCGCACCCCCGGGCGCTCCCTCACACCCCGGTACGCTCCGGCTCGCGCGGAGGCCGCGCCGCCGCGCGCTGCTCCTGGGAGCGCAGCTCCTCACGGAGCCGCTCGCCCTCGACGTCCACGGAGGGCAGGACGCGGTCCAGCCAGCGGGGCAGCCACCAGGCGCGCTGTCCCAGCAGGGCGAGCACGGCCGGCACGATCGCCATCCGCACCACGAACGCGTCGAAGAGGATGGCGATGGCCAGGCCGAAGCCCATCATCTTGATCATCGCTTCGGAGGATCCGATGAACCCGGCGAAGACGCTGATCATGATGACGGCCGCGGCGGTGACCACCCGGGCCCCCAGCCGGAACCCGCTGACTATGGCCTGCCCGGGGCCCTCCCCGTGGACGTACGCCTCGCGCATCCGCGTCACGAGGAAGACCTCGTAGTCCATTGCGAGGCCGAAGATCACGCCGACCATGAAGATCGGCATCATGCTCATGATCGGCCCGGTCTGTTCGACGCCGATGAGGTCCGCCGCCCAGCCCCACTGGAAGACGGCCACCACGGAGCCGAGCGCGGCCAGCACGGACAGCAGGAAGCCGAGTGCGGCCTTCAGCGGGACGAGCAGGGAGCGGAAGACGATCGTCAGCAGGACGAACGCCAGCCCGACCACCAGCGCCAGATAGGGCACCAGCGCGTCGTTCATCACCTGGGAGAAGTCGATGGCGACCGCCGTGGTGCCGGTGACCAGCACGGTGGCGCCCGTCTTCGCCTTGATGTCGTCCGCCTGGTCGCGGATGGCGTGCACCACGTCCTCGGTCCGCGCGTCGCTGGGACCGTACTTGGGCACGGCGGTCATCGTCGCGGTGTCGCCGCTCTTGTTGAAGACCGGCGGGGAGGCCGCGACCACGCCCTCGGTCTTCTTCAGCCGCTGCGCCACCTCGGCCGCCGCGGCCTTGGGGTTCTCGGCTCCCCGCAGATCGAGGACCGTCATCAAGGGGCCGTTGAAGCCCGGCCCGAAGCCGTCGGCGAGCAGGTCGTACGCCTTGCGCTGGGTGGTGTCCGGCGGCTGGTTGCCCTCGTCGGGCAGGCCCAGCTTCATGCCGCCCACGGGCAGCGCGAGCGTGCCCAGCGCGAGGACGGCCGTCACCAGCACCAGCAGCGGACGGCGCAGCACGAAGCTCGCCCACCGGGCGCCCGCCTTGGGCCGCTGGCCCTCCGCGTCGGCCGCCGGCGGGACCCCGGTGTCGGGGTTGGCCTTGCGCACCCGGCGCCCGAAGATCCGCTTGCCCGCCATGCCCAGCGCCGCCGGCACCAGCGTGAGGGCCACCAGCACGGCGATGACCACCGTGCCCGCCGCGGCCAGGCCCATCTTGGTGAGGATCGGGATGTTGACGACGGAGAGGCCCACCAGGGCGATCACGACCGTCAGACCGGCGAAGACGACGGCGGAACCGGCCGTGCCGACCGCGCGTCCCGCCGCGTCCTCGCGTTCGCGGCCCTCGGTGAGTTCCGCGCGGTAGCGGGAGGCGATGAAGAGGGCGTAGTCGATGCCGACCGCCAGGCCGATCATCATGGCCAGCGTGGTGGTGTTGGCCGACAGCCCGAGGGTGGCGCCCAGGGCGGCGATCGACGAGATGCCGATCATCACCCCGATCAGCGCCGTGATCAGCGGCAGCCCGGCCGCGACCAGGGAGCCGAAGGTGAGGATCAGGACGATCGCCGCGATGGCGATACCGAAGATCTCCGCGTTGCCCATCTCGGGCTCGACGAGGATCGCGTCACCGCCGGTCTCCACCGTCAGCCCCGCCTTGCGGGCCGACTGCGCGGCGTCCTTGATCTTCTCACGCGTCTTGTCGGTGATGTCCTGGGCCGGGACCTTGTAGGTCACCGAGGCGTAGGCGATGCTGCCGTCCGCGCTGACGGCTCCCTTGTTCTTCGGGTCGAACGGGCCGGCGACGGAGGCCGCCTGGCCGCCCGCCAGTTCCTCGACCGTCTTGGTGACGGCGGCCCGGTTCTCGGTGGCCGTGATCTTCTCGCCGGTCGGGGCGCGGAAGACCATACGGGCTGTGGCGCCCTCGGCATTGGCGTCGGGGAAGCGCTCCTCGAGGACGTCGAAGGCCTTCTGAGCCTGGGTCCCGGGCAGTGCGAAGTCGTCATCGGGTGGGGCGGAGGCGGTCGACGCGCCCACCCCGGCCGCCACCAGCAGCGCCACCCATACGAGGGCGACGATGCGGCGGCGCCGGAAGGCGAGCCTGCCGAGCTTGTACAGAAACGTGGCCACGAGAGGTTCTCCGGTCTCGAGGTCGGACAAACGAAGAGGAAAACATGAGAGTTCATGTCAATCGACGCTCGCTCGCAGCAAAAGGATGAGTCGGTAGTCAGGAATGAGGGGTACGTCACAACTTGCCGAGGGCCAACTCGGCCCGAACCATGGGAGGGATGATCGACAACGGCGCGTATCTCCGTTTCCCGCACCTGCACAGCGGCCTGCTCTGCTTCGTGGCCGAGGACGATCTGTGGATCGCCCCGCTGCCCGAGGACGGTGCCCCCTCCGGGCGGGCCTGGCGGCTGACCGTCGACCGCACGCGCCTGGGCCACCCGCGCTTCTCCCCGGACGGCCGGCGCGTGGCCTACACCTCCTGGCGCAGCCTCGACCCGGAGGTCTACCTGGTGTCCGTGGACGGCGGGCGGGCCCGGCGGCTGACCTACTGGGGTGCCACCGACACCTGCGTGCGCGGCTGGACCCCGGAGGGGGACGTCCTGGCCGTGGCCTCGCACGGTGAACCGTTCGCGCACCGCGCGTGGGCGTACCGCGTCCCGGTCGACGGCCCCGACGGACCGCCCGAGGACGACCCGGACGCCTCCTGCCCCGGCAGCAGGCTGCCCTGGGGGCCCGTCTCGGACATCGCCGTCGCCGAACAGGAGGGCGAGCGGCGCACGCTGCTGCTGACCGGCACGCCCCCGCACGAGCCCGCGAGCTGGAAGCGGTACCGGGGCGGCGCCACGGGGCGGATGTGGCTCCAGGGCGAACGGCTGCTCCCGGACCTGGAAGGCCATCTGGACTCGGTCATGCTGGTGGGCGACCGCATCGCCTTCCTCTCCGACCACGAGGGCGTCGGCAACCTCTACTCCTGCCGCCCCGACGGCTCCGACCTGCGGCGGCACACCGACCACGCCGACTTCTACGCCCGGCACGCGGCCACCGACGGGCGCCGCGTGGTCTACCAGTGCGCGGGGGAACTGTGGCTGGTGGACGACTTCGCGCACCACGCCGAACCCCGCCGGCTCGACGTCCGGCTGGGCGGGCCCCGCACCGGGCGCCGCCCCTACCAGGTTCCGGCCGGGGCGCACCTGGACGCGCTGACCGTGGACCCGACGGGCCGCGCGAGCGCGGTGGGCGTACGCGGCAGCCTCTACTGGCTCACCCACCGCGACGGCCCCGCGCGGGCCCTCGCCGACACGCCCGGGGTGCGCGTACGGCTGCCCGAGATGCTGGGCGACACAGGGCGCGTCGCCTACATCACCGACGCGGACGGCGAGGACGCCATCGAGATCGCCGACCTGCCGCGCGCCTCCCGGCAGCGCCCCGCCCACCGGATCGCGGCCGGGCGCCTGGGACGGGTCCTGGAGCTGGTGGCGTCCCCGTCGGGGGAACGGCTGGCCGTGGTGACGCACGACGGCCGACTGCTGATCGTGGACGTACCCGACACCGACGAGGACGGCACCGGCCAGAACGGCACCAGCGCCGCCGGCGACCCGGGCGGCCCCGGCGTCGAGGCCGTGATCACCGAGGTCGTCCGCTCCCGCAACGGTCCGGTACGCGACCCGGCCTTCTCCCCCGACTCACGGTGGCTGGCCTGGGCCCACCCCGGAGTGGGACGGTCGCTGTCCTGCATCCGGCTCGCGAAGATCTCCGAACTGCCGACGGGCACGGCGGACGTGGATTCGTCCGAACCGTCGGGGACGGGGGAAACGGGGGAAACGGGGGAGCCGTCGGGAACGAGGAAACCGTCGGGGACGAAGGAGACGCCGGACCCGTCGGCAACGGGGGAGACAGCGGAGAGGAAGGCGTCGTCGGAGCCCTCGGAGTCGGCGGAGCCTGCGGGATCGTCGGAGTTGGCGGAGTCGGCGGAGTCGGCGGAGCCTGCGGGATCGTCGGAGTTGGCGGAGCCGTCGGAGTCGGCGGGGGCGTCAAGGGAATCGGGGGAGTCGGCGCGATGCGGCGCCCCCGGCGGACCCGGCGACTCCGGGGAGGCGGAGCAGGCGGCAGCCGGCGGGCCCACGATCCTCGACGTCACGGACGGGCGGTTCGAGGACGAGCAGCCCGTCTTCACCCGGGACGGCCGCTATCTGGCGTTCCTTTCCTGGCGCGGCTTCGACCCGGTGTACGACGTGCACACCGGCGACCTCTCCTTCCCGCTGGGCTGCCGCCCCTACCTGGTGCCACTGGCCTCGGCGACGCTCTCACCGTTCGCGCTCACCCCCGAGGGGCGCCCGGCCGCCGGCGGACTCGATCCGCAGGACCGGGTCGGGGCGGGCGCCGACGACGAGGGGCCCGAGACACCGGTGCTCGTGGAGGCGGAGGGGCTGGCGAACCGGGTGACGCCCTTCCCGGTGACCGCCTCCAAGTACGCGGCGCTGCGACCGGTCGCCGGAGGCGGACTGATCTGGCTGCGGTACCCGATCTCCGGCGCGCTCGGCGAGACGTTCGTCAACCCGGCCGACACCTCCGGCCGCCCCACACTGGAGCACTTCGACCTGACGACCGCCAAGCGCACCGAACTGACCAGCGACATCGACTGGTTCGCCCTCAGCGGCGACGGCTCCCGGCTGGTCGTCAACGACGACGGCGTGCTCCGCGTGATCCCCGCCGACCAGCAGGCCGACTCCGACACCACCACCTACATCGACATGCGCCGCATCCTGCACGACGTCGACCCGGCGGCGGAGTGGCGCCAGGCGTACGAGGAGGCCGGCCGGCTGATCAGGGCGTACTTCTGGGATCCAGGGATGAGCGGCGTCGACTGGGACGCGATCCTGGCCCAGTACCGCCCGCTGGTCGAACGCGTCGCCTCCCCCGACGAGTTCGCCGACCTGCTGCGCGAAGTCCTCGGCGAACTGGGCACCTCGCACGCCTACGTCACCCCGGCCCGCCGCGACGAGGGGCCCTCGCACTACCAGCGGCCCATCGGCTTCCTGGGCGCCGACCTGATCCGCACCCCCGAGGGCGCCTGGCAGATCGGGCGCATCCTGCCCGGCAACTCCTCCGACTCGCGGGCCCGCTCACCCCTGGCAGGGGCGCCCGTGCGCGAGGGGGCGCTGCTCACCCACGTCGACGCCCGGCCCGTCAGCTCCTACAGCGGCCCGGCCCCGCTGCTGGCGGCGGCCGGCGGCACCACCGTGGAGCTGACGCTGCAACAGGAGGGGCCGCGCCGGGTCGCCACCGTCCCGCTGATCGACGAACGCCCGCTGCGCTACCAGGACTGGGTGGCCCGCCGCCGCGACGTCGTCCGCGAACTGAGCGACGGGCGCTGCGGCTACCTGCACATCCCCGACATGGGCGGCTCCGGCTGGGCGCAGTTCAACCGCGACCTGCGCCTGGAGGTCTCGCGGCCCGCGCTGATCGTGGACGTACGGGGCAACGCGGGCGGCCACATCAGCGAACTCGTCCTGGAGAAGCTGACCCGCACCATCCTGGGCTGGGACCTGACCCGCAACGCGGAGCCCGTCAGCTACGCCGACAACGCGCCCCGGGGACCGGTGGTCGCGGTCGCGGACGAGGCCACCGCCTCCGACGGGGACATGATCATCGCCGCGTTCCGGCTGCTGGGCCTCGGCCCGGTCGTCGGCGCCCGCACCTGGGGCGGTGTGGTGGGGATGACGGGCCGGCACCGGCTCGGCGACGGCACGGTGATCACCGTGCCGATGAACGCGGCCTGGTTCGAGGGCTACGGGTGGTCGGTGGAGAACCGTGGCGTGGAGCCCGACATCGAGGTGCTGCGCACCCCGCTGGACTGGGCGGAGGGGCGCAGTTCCGTCCTGGGTACGGCGGTGACCTGTGCCCTGGACCTGCTGGAGCGGCACCCGGCCCGGACCCCGCCGGACTACAGCGACGCCCCCGACCGCTCCCGTCCCCCGCTGCCGCCCCGTCCCGCCCCCTGAGCGACCTGCGCCTGTAGTGCGGTTTTATTGCGGCTTCTCTGCCGTTTTGCTGCGGAATGCGTGATTCGCACCACTGTGCGAGGGTGGAGAGGAGCCCGTGAGGACACACACCCCAAGGAGTGACGATGGGTCTCGCAGACCAGTTCAAGGACAAGATGGAGCAGATGCAGAACAAGGCCAAGGAGAAGAGCTCCCAGCAGAAGTCCGGTGAACGCGGCCAGCAGACCGATCGCGGGCAGCAGGCCCGCGAGAAGGCCGAGGAGATGAAGGACAAGGCCCAGGAGCGCACCCAGGAGTGGAAGGACAAGGGCAACCAGTAGCCCGCTCCCGGGGCCTCCTCCGCCGGGGGCTCCTCCACCGGGGGCTCCCCTTGCGGGCGCTCCCCGGCACCCCTCGAAGAACCTCGATACACCTCGATACGCGGAACCCCGCAGGTGGAACCGGAGGCCCCTGAACCGGCCGGTGACGCCCCTGCGGGGTTCGTTCCTCTCCTGCCCGCAGGGGCGTCACCGGCCGGTTCAGGGGGCACGGAGCAGAGAGATTCACGGACTAGAGGGGTTCACGAACTGGATTCATGAACCAGATTCACGAAGCTGTTCATGAACCGGATGCGGGAACCTGATTCACGAACCAGGTTCGGGAACCACCTTCGCGAGCCCCACCAACAAGCCCGGTTCTCTAACGGGATTGGCAAAACAGATTCACAAAGGGCGTTCACAAGCAGGCTCGCGAACCAGCTTCACGGGCCGGCACGGGCCGGCACGGTCCGGCCCGGGGATCAACGGCCGGCGCGGGCCTTCTCGTCCGCCTCGCCGCCCGCCCCGACGAGCCCGGTGGGTACGCCGCCGGAAGCGGCGATACGGGGCGCGACGGCCCTCATCTCGCGCTGGCCGAGCGGCCCCCCGACGAGCGGGGGAAGACAGCCGCGCACCCCCTGTATGGCCCGCAGCCACCACTGGCCGTAGATGTGCGGGGCGCGGCGTTCGATGCCCGCGACGATGCGGTCCACGGCGGGCCCCAGCGGATAGGTCTTGTTGGTCGGCCACGGCAGCCGCTTGCGCACGTCCCGCATGACGTCGTCGGCGTCGGCACCGCGCACCATGTCGGTGTCGGTCCAGCTCAGATAGCCCACGCCCACCCCCACGCCCTTGTAGCCGACCTCGGCGCGCAGGCTGTGCGCGAACGCCTCGACACCGGACTTGGAGGCGCAGTAGGCCGTCATCATCGGCGCCGGCGTGATGGCGGCCAGCGAGGCGATCTGGAGGAAGTAGCCGCGCGACTCCTCCAGCACCGGCAGGAAGGCGCGGCCGGTGACGGCGCCGCCGATGAGGTTCACCTCGATCACCCGGCGCCAGGCGACCGGGTCGGAGTCCACGAAGGGACCGCCCGCGGCGACGCCCGCGTTGGCGACGGTGATGTCCACCTTGCCGAAGCGGGCCTTGACCTCCTGGGCGACCTGGGCCATGGCCTCGTGGTCGGTGACGTCCGTGTACCAGTGGGCCGACTCCCCGTGCAGCGACGCGCCGACCCGCTTCAGCTCGTCCGGCTCCAGACCGACCAGCGCGAGCTTGGCGCCGCGTGCCGACAGCTTGCGGGCGAGCAGTGCCCCGACGCCGCGTGCGGCACCGGTGACGACGGCGACCTGCCCCTCCAGACCGACCCGGGTCATGCGCTCTCCTTCTTCGTCGTGTTCGCCGTAGTCGCCTTATTCGCCTTATTCGCCGTGCTCGCCGTACTCGCCGCACTCGCCGTGTTCGCTGCGTGAGCGCGGGCGTCTGCCGGGACGCCCGCGGCGGTCCGCGCCGGGGCGGCGGCGAGATGGTCCCTCACGAGGCGCGCGAGCACCTCGGCGACCGTCTCCGGCTCCTCCAGCGGCGTCATGTGACCGCGTCGCGCCAGTTGGTGCACCCCCGTGCAGGCGGGCAGCAGGGCGGCGAGCCGGTGGGCGTGGGGCAGCGGGGTGAGGCGGTCGTGGGTGCCGATGACCACGGCGGTCGGCGCGTCGAGCCGCGGCACCTTGGCGGACAGGTCGAGCCCGGCCAGCACCCCTCCCCAGGCCGACCGCACCCGGGTGGGACAGGCGTGCACGATGCGCGCCGTCGTCTCGACGACCACCGGGTCCGGGTCCGGTCCGAGCGTGCCGTACGCCAGCGCCTTGCGGGTCAGCGATGTCACGGGGCCCAGCGGGGCGCTGGAGCCGAGGAGCGCGCGGTGGGTTATGCGGCGTACCCGTTCGGAACGGAACGGCAGCACGCGCGCCTCGCCGGTCAGGTGCTCGGCGCCGGTACTGCACAGCATCAGCGCGGCGCCGCGCTCGCGCAGCTGCTCCCGGCCAGCCGCCGCCATGAGCGTCATGCCGCCCATGGAGTGGCCTCCGATGACGGCCCGTTCGCCCGGCTCCAGGGCGGCGTCCAGCACGGCGCACAGGTCGTCGGCGAGCATCGCCGTGCTGTAGGCCATGGGCGTCGCGGCGGCGGGGCTGCGGCCGTGGCCGCGCTGGTCGTAGACGATGACGCGGTGGCCGCTCGCGGTCAGTTCGCGGATGACGGGGGCCCAGAAGAGCGTCGAGCAGGTCCAGCCGTGCGCGAGGACGACGGCGGGGTCGCTCTCGCGGCCGTGCACCTCGACGGGGAAGCGCACACCGTCGCCGGAGCGGGCGGTCAGCTCGCGGGTGGGCGCGGGAAGCGCATACCGTCCGGTCGGTCCGGTAGCTCCCTTCGTGCGGGCCCGCGCCGAGGTCCGGCTCATCACGCGTCCCCCCTCTCCTCGGCGGTGTGGAAGGCGTGGGTGGCCGCTCCCCTGCTGACGCTCCCGGCGAGCAGCGGTGCCGGACGGCGCGCCTCCCCGGCAGCGGAGCCATACCCGGAGCCGTTCGCCCGTGGTGGCCTCAGCACTTCGTACTCCTCCAGCCACACCTCCCGCGTCACCTTCCGGAACTCCGCGGTGGTGCCGGGCCACACCGCCACCGGCCTGCCCTGCGCGTCCAGGTACCAACTGGTGCAGCCGGTCTCCCACACGCTCGACTTGATGCGTTCGCGCAGTTTGGCGTTGTACGTGTGCTGGGCGATGGGGCGCACGTCAAGTGCCGCCTTGTCACCGCCGCCGAGGGTGTCCAGCTTCCTGATGTAGTCGATCATGTAGGTGAGCTGCGCCTCGACGATCAGGAGCATCGAGCTGGTACCCAGGCCGGTGTTGGGCCCGATGATGAACAGGAAGTTGGGAAACCCGGTTGTCGTTGTGCCGCGCAGTGCGTTCATTCCGTCCTCGGCCCAGGACTCGGCGAGCGTCCGGCCGTCCGCGCCCTTGACGAGATCGGCCACCGGCATGTCGGAGACGTGGAAGCCGCTGCAGAAGACGATCGCGTCGACCTCGGCCTCCCGGCCGTCGGCGGAGACCAGCGTGTTGCCGCGTATCCGGGCGAGCCCGGAGTCGATGACATGGGTGTTGGGCTGCGCGAGCGCCGGATAGTAGTCGTCGGACACCAGGGTGCGCTTGCAGCCGACGCGGTAGTCCGGCGTCAGCTTCCGCCGCAGCTCGGGGTCCTTGACGGCGCGCCGCATGTGGAGCTTGGCGAGCTGTTCCACGACGGGCAGCAGCTTGGGGTACTTGGCGAACACCTGCGTCTCCAGCTCGCGCACCCCCCACAGCGCGAACCGTCGCACCTTCTGCGTGACGGGGAACCTCGCATGCAGCTTCTGCTCCGCCTTGGTGATACGGCGGTCGTTGCGCGGGATGACCCAGGCGGGCGTGCGCTGGAATACGGTCAGTTCACCGACGACCGGCTGGATGGCGGGGATGATCTGGATCGCGGACGCGCCGGTGCCTATGACGGCGACCCGCTTGCCGCGCAGATCGACACCGTGGTCCCAGGTGGCCGAGTGGAAGACCTTGCCCTCGAAGGAGTCCAGACCGGGGATCTCGGGCAGCTTCGGCTCGGACAGCGGCCCGGTCGCCGAGACGACCACATCGGCGGTCAGCGTGCCGGCGGAGGTCTCCACCCGCCAGTGCAGCTCCTCGGCGTCCCAGCTCATCTGCTGCACCTCGGTGCGGAAGCGGATGTGCTGGCGCAGCCCGAAGGTGTCGGCGACCCGCTCCAGGTAGGCGCGGATCTCCGGCTGGGGCGAGTAGCTGCGCGGCCACTCGGCGTTGGGCGCGAAGGAGAACGAGTACAGGTGCGAGGGGATGTCGCACGCGCACCCGGGATAGGTGTTGTCGTGCCAGGTGCCGCCGAGTGCCTCCCTCCGCTCCAGGACGACGAAGTCCGTCACTCCCGCGCGGCGCAGCCGTACGGCGGCCCCCAGGCCGCCGAAGCCGCTGCCGATGACCGCCACCCGTACGTGCTCCTGCTCGTGCTCGGCCGCCATGCCGCCGCCTCCCGAGGTCTGTCGCGTCCTGCGCGGTGCGTCTCGTGGCGCCACGGACCCGCGCGGTCCGCACCCACGAACCGTGCCAGTAATCACTGGCACGGTTCGAGATTAGGGCAGCGGAATACTCATGGGTAGGGGTAAGCGCGAGGAAGTTACCGGCGGTCGCACCGGCGCGGCCGGCTCGGACCGCCGCCTAGGCTGTGGAACGTGGCCAGCGCGAACGAGCAGCACACGACGGACGGGACCGGGACGCCCGCAGAGCACACGCCCCGCACGTCCGCGGACGGCGAACGGGTCTTCCGCGCCCACGAACTCGCGGAGGCGGCCGGCATCACCACCCGCACCCTGCGCTTCTACCGGGAACGCAAACTCCTCCCGCCACCGCGCCGGGAGGGCCGCATCGCCTGGTACGACGAACACCACCTGGCCCGGCTGCGCAGCATCTCGGCACTCCTGGCCCGCGGCCACACCCTCGGCGGCATCGCCGACCTCCTCCACGCCTTCGAGAAGGGCCGCGACGTGCGCTCCGCGGCCGAGGTGATGGGACTGGACAGCGCCCTGATCACTCCGTTCTCCGAGGAGACCCCCGTCCGCCTCACCCCGGAGGAACTGGCCGACTACTTCCAGGGCGAGGTCACCGTCGACAACCTCGCCGCCTCCCTGGACATCGGCTACGTCGCCATCGACGGCGACGAGTTCGTGCACACCAGCCGCCGCCTCCTGGAGGGCTCGGCGGAACTGGTCGCCAAGGGCGTCCCGCTGGCCGCCGTACTGGAGGCCGGGCGCGAACTGCGCACCCGCGCCGACGAGATCGCCGCCCTGTTCGTCCGCCTCTTCCGCACCCACCTCCTCCCCCTTCAGGACAGCACCGAGGCGCCCGACCTCAACACCCTCCTGGAACGCGTCGCCCCCCTCGCGAAACAGATCGTCGAGGCCGAACTGGGCCTGGCCATGGACCGCCGCGTACGCGCCGAACTGGAGGAGTGGCTGGGCGGGAGGGAAGGGTCGGGGACGGAGACTCAGTGATCGTTACCGGTCTCCAGCACCCCCTACCATTCAGGTCCGACGCTTGGCAGGATCTTCCGCCCTTCACACCATCGAGTGCTCGAACTTGTAGGCGACGTACTGCCGTTGGATACACTCACGCCTCACAGACCACAGCTACATATGGAGCACGATGATGCGCAGCGCCCTCGCCGCCCTGGCCACCCTCACCGCAGTGGTGGCGTTGACCCTCACCCAGGGCACCGGGAGTGCGGAGTCCCCCGCGCAGCAGCCGAAGGCGACAGCGGGCAAGTCCTCTTCGGCCACCTACACGACCTTGGCCGCGTCCCAGGTGCGCGCCAAATGGTAGATCTCACCCGCCAGCGGCTCGCTCCTCCCGCAAAGCCAACCGGAGCGCCCGAGCCTCGGTCGTGACGTCGAGTTCCGCATAGAGAGCAAGGGCTTCCTCGCCAAGGCGCCGCGCCTGTCCGGGCCGCCCGGACAGCAGCGCGGTGCGCGCCAGTCCGTCGAGAGCGTGGGCAATGCCCAGCGGGAAGTCGATGTCCCGGGCCATCGCCAACGCCTCCTCGTACACCTGTCGGGCCGCCTCGGTGCGGCCCGACAGCCGCCACACCTCCCCCAGCGCCGTCATCGCCCGCTGGCACTCGTAGACGTTGCCCACCTCGCGGGCCACCTGTTCGGCCGACCGCACATGTCCGACTGCCTCGTCGAACCGTCCGGTCTCCGCACAGGCGGATCCCAGATGGATGAGCGTGTCCGCCTCACCCGCCGAGTCACCACTTTTGCGGTAACTGGCGAGGGCCCGCTCGAAACACGCCACAGCGCGTTCGGTGTCACCCATCGCCTGGTAGACCGCACCTATGTTGCCCTCCTCAAGGGCGATGTCCAGTGGACCGCCCACCAGTTGAGCCCGTACCAGTGCCTCCTGGAAATGGTGGCGTGCCTCGCTGTACCGGCCCTCCAAGAACGAGATGAGGCCGATATTGTTCAGCGCCGTCGCCTCCCCGAAGGCGTCATCCGCACGTGCGTGGAGATCGAAGACCCTCCGGAACCGCCCCAGCGCGTCCTGGAAGCGCCCCGCGTAGTGCAGCGCGACCCCTTCCACGTTGAGCGCTTCCGCCTCCCCGTACTCGTCCCCGCAGGCGCGGAACAGACGCAGGGAGACGGCCAGGTCCTCCAGCGCCTTCGCGTGCTGCCCCGCGGCCAGCCAGGCCCGCCCCGTCTGGAGGCGGGCGGTGGCGCACCCGTGCGCGTCACCGGCCTCCGCGAACAGTGCCGCCGCCTCGGTGGCGCACTCCATCGCCCTTTCGTGGTCCTCCTGGGCCACCACGTCGGCCCATTCGCTCAGCGCCTGGGCGAGAGCCCGCTTGTCGTCCCGTTTGCGCAGCGCCCGAACGGCACCGCTGTGCAGTTCGGCGGCGGTGCCCCACACCGCCCACAGTTTGAGCGCCTGCGCGAGCACATGCGGGAACAGCGCCGCGGTACCGGGCGTGCACCGCAGTGCCTCCCTGGCGACGGCCAGCAGATTCGGCCGCTCCACAGCGAGCCAGGCGGACGCCTCCTCCGCGTCCGCGAAGTGCGGTGCGTACGGCGACCGGGAGGCGGGCGGAAGGGGAAGCCTGCGGCGGCGCGGATGTGCCGCCCTGTCCGCCCTGTCGGCGGCGGTCAGGTAGTAGGCGACGAGCCGGTCGAAGGCGTCCCGCCGCTCGTGCGCGGTGTCCTCCTCCTCGCACACCCGCCGCCCGAAGGCACGGGCGAGGTCGTGCAGGGCGTAGCGGTCCCTGAGCCGCTCGTCCAGCAGATGGTGGTCGAGGAGCGTCCTGAGGGCCCGCCGTCCGGCCGCCTCGTCCAGCCCGCCGAGCACGACGGCGGCTGTTTCTGACAGGTCGGGCCCCGGGTGCAGGGAGCAGCGCCTGAAGAGGCACTGGGCGGCGTCTCCGAGGTCCTCGTAGCTGAGCCGGAAGGCGGACCCCACCAGGTCGTCGTCCACCTCGTCCAGCGGGTCGGCGGCCTGTTCCAGCCGCTCGGCGAGGTACTGCAGATCCCATGTCTCACGGTGCTTGAAACCGCTCGCGAGCAGGGTGAGGGAGAGGGGGTGCCCTCCGAACCGGCCCACAGCGCTGTGCAGCGCCGCCGACTCGGGGGCGCGCGCGGTCCCGACGACGCGGGCGAAGAGAGCGACGGCGTCCCGTTCCGGGAGGGCGTCCAGTGCCAGGTGGTCGGCGCCCTGCAGCGCGTGCAGGCGTTTGCGGCTCGTGACGATCGCCCTGTTGCCGGCGGCTGCGGGCAGTAACGGTGCCACCTGTCGTACGTCCCGCGCGTTGTCGAGGACGAGGAGAGCAGCGTGCCGGGACGTCCACTCCCGCCACCGGCGGGTCCGCTCGTCCAGCGACACCGACTCGGGGTCGTAGCAGACATCCGCGTCGCTGAGCAGCAGCCCCAGGGCGTCGAACGGCTCGCAGCTCGGCTGGTCGCTGTAGCCGCGCAGATCCACGTAGAAGGCGCCGTCGGGATAGCGGGGCGCCAGCCGGTGCGCCGCGTGCACCGCGAGCGCGGTCTTTCCGATCCCCGGCATCCCGTGGACGACGGTGATCCAGGGGGTGGCCCCGCCCCCGGCGGGTCGCGCACTCCGCCCGCCGGGCTGTCCCGGCATGCGGGACGGTCCCGGCCCGCCGGACGGGTCTTGTCTGCCGCGCGTGCCTTGCCCGTTGGCCGGGTCCTGCCCGGGGAGCGAATCCTGCGCGCCGGCCGGACCCGGCGCGTCGGTGGGCCCCGGCGTGCAGGTAGGCCCCGGCATACCGGTGGTCCCCTGCCCGTCGATCAGGAGGGACAGCTCGCGCTCCCGCCCGGTGAAGTCGCGGGTGTCCCGGGGGAGGTTGTTACGAGGCCGGGCGTCCCGGGAGGCACCCCTATCGGCTGAGGACCGTGCCGGTGCGGCCTCGTGGACCAGCAGCGACCGGTCCTCTTCCAGGATGCGCTGGTGGAGGTCGCGAAGCTCGGCGCCCGGTTCGATGCCCAGCCTCTCGCGCAGCCGCCGCCGGGCCAAGTGGTAGTGGTCGAGGGCCTCCTCGGTGCGTCCGCACCGGTAGAGCGCGGTCATCAGCAGCCCGACGATGCGCTGCCCGGTGGGGTACTCCGAGGCGAGCTGGTGCAGTTCGCCGAGGAGATCGGCGTGCTCGCCGCGGTCCAGTGCCAGTTTGATGCGCTCCTCGCGCACGGCGCGCAGGTCCTCGTGCAGGCGTGCCCGTACCGCCCGGCCCCAGTCGCTGGTGAACTCCGCGAAGGGCTCTCCCCGCCACATCGATTCGGCCGTTGCCAGCAGGCCGACGGCCATCTGCCGCTCACCGCGCGCGGCGGCCTCCGCCGCGTCCTTGCGGAGGCGCTGGAAGCGGCACAGGTCCACCTCCTCCTCATCGACCAGCAGACGGTAGAGGCCGGGTGCCCGGTGGTCGATGCGTGCCCTGTCACCCACGGCCTTTTTGAGCACGCCACGTAATCGGGACACATACGTCTGGAGGGTGGCCCTGGTCACCGTGGGGGCCGCGTCGTCCCCCCACACGCGCTCGATCAGTGTCTCGGCGACAACGGGCTCGCCCCGGGCGTGCAGCAGCACCGCCAGCACGCAGCGCTGTTTGACGGAGCCGAGCGAGAACTGCCGGTCGCCGCCCCATAGTTCGACAGGGCTGCCCAGCGCGACGAAGATCACGATTCGCCCCCTGCTGCTGTCACGGCTTCCCCGCACCCCCTGAGGGAGTTCGCGTGTAGGTGTGAGCGTTCTCACTGTCGTCCCGGGTTGAACGGTCGCGGGGAGGGGCGCACGGGTGCGTACGCCGGGCGCACATCGGGTGGTTCCCGGGAGTGCAAGCTTCTTGCAAGCCGGACGTCCAGAGGGCACGGGTACATCGGCGCTGTCGGCCGCCAGACCGTTCCCGCCCCACCGTCGGCTCCAGGAGACACCTCGGATGAACACAACAGCCTTCGACGCCCTACGGCGCCCCGCGCCCGTACCTGCGTCCGTGTCCGCACCTGTGCCCATGCCCGCACTCGACGTGCGGGGAGACGCACTGTGACGCCCGACGCGGGACTTCCTGGGGCGGCGGGTGGGACACCTGTCGCGGTACCGCACACAGGGCACCGTGCGCGGCCGGAGGCGCGGCCTCTTGTCGCGCGAGGTGCGGGACGTACGGTGCGACCGTGCGTGTCGGTGGAGATCGTGCCCCCGGACAGTGCGGTGCGGAGAGTCACTCTCACCAGTGGCCGTACGGACGTCTCCGGTGCCCATGAGGCGCGGTGGATACAGGTGACGGTGGCGCCTCCTCCGAGGGACCACACGCCGCCCTCCTCCGGCGGGTTCGCCTCCGGCGGCCAAAAGGCCGCGGACGCGGGCTTCGTGATGGACCGCCACTTACGGGTCCGGCTGCCTGCCCCCTTGCCCTGCCCCGAGCTGGCCGATGTGGTCGTCGCGCGAGGCGGTGGCCCGGAGGCCGTGCGGCGCCTGGCACGCGAGCACCCCAACGCCCTGGTGGCGGCCGCCCACATGGGGACACGCTGCTGGGTCACCCTGGGGGGCGGCACGGACGCACTGCTGGAGCTGGGTCCTCAGCAGTTCGCCGGCCTGCCGTGGCAGACATGGGCCTCGCTGCTCCACGCCTGGCGTGTGGCAGGGCTGTCCGTACAGGAACTGTGGCAGTCCAGCCTGACGGTACGGCGTCTCAGCCGCACCAGAGGGGGCGTTGCCGGCGGGGAGTCCCTCCAGGCGCTACGGAACCGGACACGGCAGCACACGGGGCGCGCCCCAACCGTGGGACAGCCTGCGTTCCGGCTCAGTCGGGAAGCCCGGTGAGACGGACGGGAAGGGTCTTGATGCCGTGAATGAAATTGGAGACCAGACGGCGCACCTCGCCCGGGGGGCCTGGCACAAGACCGTACGGAGGCAGCACACGAGCCGCCTCCTGGTGGAGCACACGGAGTTGGAGACGGGCGAAGTGGGCCCCCAGACAGACATGCGGTCCCTCACCGAACGCCAGGTGGGGGTTGGGTCTGCGGGCAAGGTCCAGGGTGTGCGGGGCGGTAAAGACGCGCTCGTCGAAGTTGGCGGAGGCGTGGAAGACCACCACCTTCTCGCCCGCCCGGATACGCCTCCCCGCCAGCACGACGTCCCGCACCGCTGTACGCCGGAAGGTGAGGACCGGTGTGTGCCAGCGCAGCAGTTCCTCCACGGCCGTGGCCAGCCCGTCGGTGTCCCCCGACCGTGCCAGCTCGCGCATGGTGCGCTGCGCCTCCGGGTGTACCGCCAGCGCGAGGAGGCCGCCGGGTGCCGCGCTGCGCACCGTGTCGTTGCCCGCGACGGTCAGCAGGAAGAAGAACATCTCCAGTTCCGCGCCCGTCAGCTCATGGGCGAGCGCCGTCATGACGTCGTCGGCAGGGTGGGCACGTTTGTGCGCCGCCAACCGGCGTGCGTAGTCGAACATCTCGCGCAGCATGGCGGGTGACCGGGGATCGGCCGGGCGGCCATCGGCTGTGCGCACCTGCGCAGGAGTCCGGTCCGGGTCCTGGTAACCGATGATCCGCTCGGTCCACTCCAGCAGCAGTCCCCGGTCCTCGGGCGGCACACCCAGGAGGTCGGCGAGGTTCAGCAGCGCGAAGTCGTCCGTGACGGCCGCCACCAGATCGCAGCCGCCCGGCTCTCCCGCCCGCTCACGAGCCGCCTCCAGGGACCGCCGGGCACGCTCCCGTACGTCCGCCGTGAACCGCTCCACCCGGCGCGGGGTGAACGCCCGGCTGACCAGGGTCCGCAGCCGGTTGTGCGCGGGCGGGTCCTGGTTGAGCATCATCCGCCGGATGAACGGCAGGTCCGCCGGATCGGGGTCGCGGATCTGGGTGGCGCCCTCGTACGAGGAGAACTCGGCGGGCGAGCGCAGCACACGCACCACGTCCGCATGCTGCGTCACCGCCCAGAACCCCGGCCCGGCCGGCCACCCCAGCACCTCGTGCTCCTCCTGCCACGCGACCGGCTGCTCGTCCCGCAGGAACCTGAAGTCGTCATGGGGCAGCCCGGCCGCGTAACGGCGCGGATCGAACACGTCGGGGACGCGCACGGACGGCGGAAGGGACGCGGGAGTGGGCACGGAGCCGGAGACGGGGGTGGAGCCGTGGCCGGGGACGGGATCGGGGACGGACCCGGGGGCGGACCACGAGCCCGCAGAGCCCCCGGGGACACCGCTCACCGGGCACCACGGCCCCCGGCCGCCCCGTCCCGCCCGTCGTTCGTCCCGTCGGGCGAGGGGCCCGCACAGGTGCTGTCAGTCGCCGCCCTGCTGTCGGTACCGGGGGTGCCGTCCGTACGGACGTCGTCCGCGGCGGCGCCGGTGCTCGCGCCACCAGCGGTTCCGCCCGTACCGACAGCAGTGCCGTCGAGAGACGTGCGGTCATCGCCGTCCGCCGTCCCACCGTCCCCGTCGGCCCGGAGGAAGTCCTCCACCGCGCGGACGGTCTCCAGCGGCGTCTCGTCCATCGGATAGTGCCCGGCGGCGGGCAGCTCCACCAACTCGGCGGCCGCGTACCACTTCAGCCATGTCGTACGGACCACCTCCGCCGACAGCGTCGGGTCCCCCTCTCCGACCACCAGCCGCACCGGCACCTGGCTGCCCCGTACGTCCTCGTGGAAGTCCTCCAGCGCCCAGGAGTCGAGCCAGGCGCGGAACGCGGCGGGATCGGAGCACTCCAGGGAGCGCTCGACCATGAGGTCCAGCCAGGCGTCCGGGCGGCGGCCTCCCGTGCTCAGGTCGATGATCGCGCGCCGGGCGGCCGGTCGCTGTGCCGCGCCGGCGAACAGTTCCCACCGCTCGCCCTCCAGGGGCACCCCGCTCGCGGGCACCGGCGCGATCCCCACCATCCGGCGCACCCTGAGGGGCGCCGCCAGCAGGACACGCTGGATGACGGCACCTCCCATGGAGTGCCCCACCAGGGAGAAGCGCTCCCAGCCGAGCGCGTCGGCGAGGGCGAGAATGTCGCCCGCGGCCTCACTGGTCGTCCAGGCACCCGGTGTTCCACGCGCCTCTCCGTAGCCGCGCAGATCGGGCACGGCGTAGCTGAACGTGACACGGTCGAGGACGTCACAGACCGGGCTGAAGGCGCGCCGGTCCGCGAACCAGCCGTGCACGGCGATCACATGGTGCGCGCCCTCACCGACCCGCGTGCACGGCAGGACGACAGCTCCGGAATCCGCGGCAGCAGCGGCCATGGCGGGCCTCCCCCAGCAGAGACGGCGGGGCTCCCTCACCCCACGCGATACCGGGCTCCACGGTGACCCCGCCCCCGCCGACGGCACAAGACCGCGGTACAGCGAAGCCGCCGGGCCATCCCGTGAGCGCCACGCCCCGGCTCACGGGCGCACGTGGATGGGCGCTCTTCGGTACCCGCTCAGAAGACGGGCGGGTGTGCACAGAGACCCTTGGGCGTTCGCTCAGGGCGCCGCGAAGTCGACCGTCACGGGGGCGTGGTCGCTCCACCGCTCGGCGTGGGTGGCCGCCCGCTCGACGTACGCCTTCACCGCACGGCGCGCCAGACCGGGCGTCGAGACGTGGTAGTCGATGCGCCAGCCCGTGTCGTTGTCGAAGGCCCGTCCCCGGTAGGACCACCACGAGTACGGTCCCTCCACGTCCGGATGCAGCGACCGGACCACATCGGTGTAACCCCCGTCGGCCGGGTCGAACACGCGGGAGAGCCAGGCCCGCTCCTCCGGCAGGAAACCCGAGTTCTTCTTGTTGCCACGCCAGTTCTTCAGGTCGGCCTCCTGATGGGCGATGTTCCAGTCGCCGCAGACCAGGACCTCGCGCCCGGCGGCGGCCGCCCGCTCGCGCAGGTCGCACAGGTAGGGCAGGAACGCCGCCATGAAACGCTCCTTCTCGTCCTGCCGGTCCGTACCGACCTCCCCGGAGGGCAGATACAGACTGGCCACCGTCACCCCCAGCAGATCCGCCTCCACATAGCGGCCCGACTCCTCGAACTCCGGTGTGCCGAATCCCACACGCACCGCGTCGGGTTCGCGCCGTGTGAGCAGGGCGACACCCGCCCGGCCCTTGGCCGAGGAGGGCGCCCAGAACGCGTGCCAGCCCTCGGGGTGCCGTACGGCCTCGGGCAACTGCTCCGGCTCCGCACGGACCTCCTGGAGACAGACCACGTCGGACTCCGTGGTCGCCAGCCACTCCGCGTAGCCCTTCTTGGCCGCCGCCCGCAGACCGTTGACGTTCACCGTGCTCACCTTGCGCATCCGTGCACCATACGATGCCCGCATGCAGATCGTTCCCGCGCCTTTCGACCACCCGGACGCCCGGAAGCTCAACGATCTCGTGCTCCAGGAGTACACACAGCGTTACGGCGACCCGGAGGGCGACGCGACCCCGCTCGCCCCGGCCATGTTCCAGCCGCCCCGCGGGCTGTACCTGCTTGCTTACGACGACCATCACCGCCCGGTCGCCACCGGCGGCTGGCGTGCCATGGACGCCGGCCGGGGCGACCGGAACGCCGAGGGCGGTGAAGATGAGGCGGGTGGCGCGGGCAGCGAGGGCGGGGACGACAACGGGGACGAGGTCGAGGACGAGAACTACGCGGACGGCGACGCGGAGCTGAAGCGCATGTTCGTCGTTCCCGAGGCCCGCGGCCGCGGTCTGGCCCGGCGCATCCTCGCCATGCTGGAAGACGACGCCCGCGCGGCGGGCCGGACCCGGATGGTGCTGGAGACGGGCGTGCACCAGCCGGAGGCGATCGCGCTCTACACCTCGTCCGGGTACGTGCCGGCGCCCGAGAAGTTCGGCCTCTACCGGTTCCACGAGGAGAGCCGGTGCTTTGTGAAGCCGCTGCGGAAAGACGGCTGGTGAAGTGGTTCGTGAAGGTGGTTCGTGAAGCTGCTAAGCGACCACGTTTCATTTAGCAGGTTTGCGAACGCCGTTAGTTAAGCATGTTCTAAACCCCGTTAGAAAACCAGATTCACCAAACCGGCCTTGCCACGGTGTGACACCGAGCGGGGGCCATCCACCGCACGCTGAACGAAGCTAGTTAACTAACTAGGTTAGCGAAGCTATTAGCGCAACCCGCTCACCTACGCACACCCACGAAGCTCCCCTCCCACCCGTCCCCAAGTCCCGGCAGGCCGCAAGCAGCCCCGGCCTCACCCCACAGCCATCGTCCCCTCCCCCGCCCCGCCCCGCGCGAAGTCGGCGACCTCGGCGATCCCCAGCTCCTCCATGGAGACCACTCGCGCGCCATCGGTTCCCTCCGCCTGGAAGCGCTCCGTGAGAGCCCGCCCGGGCGGCAGCTCCACCCAGCAGTCGGCTCCGGTCTCCAGCAGCGCCCTGGCCGTCTCTCCCCACCGCACGGGCAGGGCGACGGAGCGGGCCAGATCGTCGAAGACCCCGTTCGCGTCGCCGTGCAGGCAGGAACCGGCCGTGCAGGTCACGTACGTCAGTGTGTGCGCACGGCGCCGCACTGTGGCCAGGTGCTGCGCCATACGGATGGCGAGGTCGCGCGGGGGCTCCTCAGCGCGCTCCAGCAGCTCGGCCCGGATGCGCACCGCCCGCAGCGCCTCCGGGAGGGTGAGCAGCCCGGCGGTGACCGCGGCGGCGAAGGACCCCGGCCCGTGCCCCGCGACGGCGACCGGCTCCACACCTTCGTCCTCCGTCAGTGCCCGGGCCCCGGCCACCCCGGCGACGAGCAGGCAGACGTGCCGTGCCACCTCGGACTCCGCGAGGGCCTCCGCGGTGTCCAGCTGCGCGACCCCTCCCGGGTGGCCGCACTCGGCCTCGGCGAGCACGGCTGCCGCGGACTCGGTGTCCGGCAGCCGGTGCAGCATGCCGCGCCGCAGCGAGCCCGGCCCGGGGAAGAGGAAAGCGACACTCATGCGGCCACCCTCACCCGTGACGGCCCCGCGGCGCCAGTCGGAGCCGCCACTCGAAGCCCGCGCGCCCGTTCTGCGGATGCCGTACGTCCCGAGAGCGCCGATGGTGGGCGTATGACGGAAAACATCGTGTTCGCCGACTTCACCGGACGCGGCACCCGAGCGGCCCTCCAGGCGCTCGACGGGCTGGAGGACGCGCACCGGGCCGGAACCCTCAGACTGCGCGAGGCACGGGTGATCGGCCGCGACGCGGACGGGAACGCGGAGATCGTCGGCGAGGTGGACAACATCGGCAGTGCCACAGGGTTCGCCGTCGGCGGGCTGATCGGCGCACTGGTGGGGCTGGTGGGTGGTCCGGCAGGCGCGCTGGTCGGCTTCGGCGCGGGCGGACTGATCGGTGGCAGTCATGACGCGCGGCGGGTGATCGAGACGAACGAGGGACTGGAGGAGCTGACCGCGGAGATCCCGCCCGGCAGCACTGTCGTGGTGGCCGACGTCGAGGAGGAGTCCTCGGAACCGGTCGACGAGGCCATGGGGCCGGGTGTCAGCCGTTATCTGGCCTCCCGGGTGCGCCGGGACCTGGAGGAGACGCTCTCGACCCCGCAGACGCCTCCCAATCCCTCGGACGCGCCCACGGGTCCCGTCACGGCGCACGGGCACGAGGTGGGGCCGCACGGGGAGGGCGAGAAGGAGAGGGCCAGCGGGCGCGAGGAACACTGGTGGCGGCGTTAGGGCGGCACAGGAACCAGAAGGAGCGGTACATGGGGCCGGCGTGGGGCGTGCTGATCGTGTCGGGGTGTCTGGAGACACTCTGGGCGACCGCCCTGGAGGCGTCGAAGAACTTCAGCCGGCTGTGGCCCTCACTGCTCTTCCTGGTGGCTCTCGCGTCCAGCATGGCGGGGTTGTCCTACGCGGTCTCGCAGATCCCGCTCGGCACCGCGTACGCGGTGTGGGTGGGTATCGGCGCGGTCGGCACGGCTCTGTACGGCATGGCCGTCCTGGGCGACCCGGCGTCGGCTGCGCGTCTGCTGTGCCTGCTGCTGATCGTCGGCGGAGTGGTGGGGCTGAAGCTGTTGCACTGACAGGACCGCCGGGCGGCACCCTGCCGGCATTGGACGCCCGGGTGCCCCCGGCGGTACACCCGCCGGCGCACCGGGCAACGCAGCAGACAGCGTGCCCGGTGCGCTCCGTACCGCGGACAACCCACAGCTCCTCGCGAAGCTCACCCACGCGCAGGCGACGGCCAAGTTCCGTGCCGCGGGCATCACCTGGTCCTCTTCCGGCGGCTGTTCGGACCGCAACAACCCCACGTGCACGTCGTTCGAGGGACTGCGTTCGGAGACGGCGGACGGTGCCGTCACGCTGAAGAAGGCATCGGGCTGCGCCGTCCGTCTCACCGGCGGCACGGAGACCGGCCACGCCTCGGGTACGTACAGCTACTGGAACGGCTACAAGCTGGACATGTCGCTCTCCAGCTGCCTGGACGGTTACACACGCGGACCTTCGCCTCCATCGGCGGCTCCAAGTGGAAGTCGGGATCGGGCAACATCTACTACGGCGAGGGCAACCACTGGGACGTCACCTACTACAACTGCGGCGGCTGCTGAGTCACCCGGGCAGCCCGGTGAGGAACTCCCGCACGTGCCCGAGCCACAGCGTGCGGTCCCGCTCGCCCAGGATGTGGGCGCCGCCCGGGATCTCCACCAAAGTGGCGTCCGGGAGGGCCTCGGCGAGGCGCCGTGAACTGTCGGGCAGCACCAGGCGGTCACCGGTCGGCATCAGCACCAGTGCGGGCACGCGGATGCTCGCGAGATCGGCCCGTACGTCGATCCGGCGGACCAGGTCGAAGTGGTCGGCCATGCCCGCGGGCATGCCTTCCCGTGTCGCAGCGACCGCTGCCTCCAGTGCTTCGCCGGGCAGCTCGTTCAGCTCGCGGTCGGTCAGGCCCGCGTAGGTGGCGAACCGTGCGAGCGTGTCCCACTCCCCGGCATGTGCCAGCGTGGTGACGAGTTCGGCGGCGACCGAGAGCACAGGGTCGGCCACGGCGAAGCCCGCCGTCAGCACGAGTCCGGTCACCCGCTGTGGGTACCGCGCCGCCGCGCGGAGGGAGACCACCGTTCCCAGCGACTCCCCCAGCAGCACAAACCGCTCGTGTCCCCGCGAGACGGCGGACTCCACGACGGCGTCCACCAGAGCGTCGAGATCCAGTGGCTCACGGGCCACAGGGGAGGCACCCGCGCCCGGGTAGTGCGGTCCGACGACGGTGTGGTCACGGGCCAGGTCGTCGAGCACCTGCCCGAAGTTGGGCTCGATCCCGCCGCCCGCCCCGTGCGCGAGGAGCAGTGCGGGACCGCTGCCCCGCACATGGACGTCGAGGAGGGACGCGTCGATACGGGAGGGCCCGCCGGCACGGGAGGAGGTGTCGGCACGGGAGGAGGTGTCGGCAGGGGACGACATGTCAGGACGTGTCAGAACAGCGGCGGGCGCCGCAAGGTTTTCCTTGGTCATGCGCCCGAAGGTAAACTCCGACACCGGTGTCAGAGTCAAGCCCGCACGGCGCGGGCCTCATACAGAGGGACGTACGCGATGCGCATGAAGGAGATGGTGCGCCGCACCCAGGTCAGCGAACGGCTGCTGCGCTACTACGAGCAGCAGGGCCTGCTGAGCCCGAAGCGCCTGCCCAGCGGCTACCGCGAGTACAGCGAGGCGGATGTCGACACCGTGCGCCGGGTGCGCTGCCTGCTGACGGCCGGACTGCCCACCGCGATGATCGCGCGCATCCTGCCGTGCCTGCGTGACGAGGGGGAGCGCCTGGTCCCCACCTGTCCCGACCTGGTCGCCCAACTGCGTACCCAGCGGGACCGCATGACGGCCGAGATCGAGGCCCTGCACACCTCACGCGGGCTTCTCGACGACGTCCTCGCCGCGGCGCCGGACCACCTCAGGCAGGCGGCGCAGGACGGCGCCGGGCGCGCACGGACCGCCGCCTGAGCCCGGGCCTGCCCGGGCTTCGTCCCCCGGCCGTCTTGGCCCGTCACCTGTCCGCACCGGCCCGGTACACGGCCACGCCGAAGGATGCCGTCACCTCCACCCGCTCCCCCAGCGCAGCTACACGGGTCCGCAACTCCTCCGGCTCGACGTGGCGTGCGGCGGGCCCCATGAAGGCGAGGCTCTCCACATCCCGTGCGGACATCCAGGCGGTGTACTCCAGCGTTTCGTAGCTCTCCCGTACGAAGTGACCGGACAGCGTGCGCTCCAGGCGCTCCTCCTTGTCCGGATCGATCTCCAGGAGCCCCAGGCGGCTACGCAGTTCGTGCAGATGCCGCCCGGTCGGCGTGACGACCAGCAGCGCTCCCCCCGGACGCAGTACCCGGTGGAACTCCGCACCGTTGCGCGGCGCGAAGACGTTGAGGACGACATCGACGCATCCGTTCCGCACGGGAAAAGGCCGCCATACATCCCAGCTGGCCGCCCCCGCGCGTGGATGCGCCCGCGCGGCCCGGCGCAGCGCGTAGGGCGACGCGTCCAGTGCCAGCCCGACCGCACCGGGCAGCGCCTCCAGGACGGCGGCCAGGTAGTGCCCGGTACCCGCGCCCGCGTCCAGAACGGTGGCGTCCTCGGGCAGCCCCAGCGAGGCGGCAGTCCGCGCGAGGGCGTCCGTCAGCGGTGCGTAGTGGCCCGAGGCCAGGAACTCCGTGCGTGCCTGCACCATGGCCGCGCTGTCGGCGTTCACCGTGCGTTTGCCGCCCGACAGCAGGCTGACGTACCCCTGCCGGGCCACATCGAAGGTGTGCCGGCGCGGACAGCGCAGCGACCGTTCGGCCGCCTCCAGCCGGTCCTGGCAGACGGGACAGCGCACGACGCCTGTCAGCGTCTCCCAGGGGCTACGCCGCGCCGGGTCCCGGTCCTGGCGGGTGTCGCGGTCCTGAGGGACGTCATTGCCCCCGCGGGCAGCGCTCTGCGGGCCCCGGGGACGTGCGGCGGACGGTTCGGACATGGGGGTGCTTTCTCGGGCCGGGAACGGCCTCCCAGGCTACCGCCGCACGTCCGGGGCCCGTCGGCGGTGAAGCGGTCCGCCGCCTCTCCCCGCAACCGGCCGGGAGGCAGCCGGCGCCCGAAGGCGACCAGCAGCATGTCCTGCGCCGCGCCGGATACCGGCGGCCCCGTCCCCAACGACCAGTCGAGGTCGTCGGCGCGCAGTGAGACACCGGCGAGATCGGCACCGAAGAACTCCGGCTGCCCGCTGCACGCAGGCCCCAGCGAGATCAGCAGCGCCCTGCCGGATGACCTCCAGGCCCGGCAGCGCATGACTGACCGCCGGGATGCCGACCATCGCGATGTGCCCGCGTCGACCGGCGGGCGAAGTGCGGGAAGGACCGGCCGGTGGCGGGACCGGTAGCGGAAGACATGCAGGCGTCACGGGACATGGATGGTCACTCGCTCCGGAAGTACGGCGGAGCCGCGACGGAGCGCTCAAGGGCACCCGTTCGTAGCAGCATGACATGCCCAGCGGAGCGGAGTGCACAGGGATACCCGGCGCGCTGCGGCGGGACGGGGCGGCGCCCCGCGCATGTCAGCCGTAGATCTGGTGAAAGTACACGGATTCACTCCAGTGCCACGAACCCCTCGCACTCAGGGATTAATCGCGGGCCGACAACCGCATGCTCATAAGTCTGAGTACTGCGAACAGGGGTTTCCGCTAGCTGGAGTATTCGTTGACGAGTTGTAACCGAGACGGTCGTCCCCGGCCTCCCCCAGCACCGGTCACTGCGGACGACTCAGGGCTACGCGCCGTAGGTCACCTTTGGCAGCGCCGTGCGCAGACGGGACCGGCCCCGGCACACGTCGTCTGAACCTGCCCGCACAGAAGAGAGTTCAGTCTTGACCGAGACGTCGCACATGTACGCGTCCTACGCGCCTCGTGACCAGGACGGCGCCCTCCCCGGTCCGAGAAAACCTCCCGAACCGGACACGAGTTCCGCGTATCCGTACGGCGCGACGGCGGTCAGCGAGGACCTCTACGCCCGCGCGGGAACCACCGACACCGGAACCCTGGGCCTCCGCTTCCCCCCGCCGCCGCACCCCGAGCGCGTCGAGTACCCGGAGCAGCCCGAACACCCGGATCTGGAAGCTGAACTCGCCCACTTCCTCGACACCGTCGAGCAGCAGGCGGTGGCCGAGACCCACGCAGCGCTCGCCCGGGCCAGGCACCGCAAAGAAGGCCCCCTTGACCGGGTGCGGCAGCAGCACCGGGGCGAGCTGACCTGGCGGCGGGTCCTGAGCGCCTTCTCCATCACTCTCACCGCGATGATCGTAGTCCTGGTCAGCTTTCTGGGTGCAAAGGCGTCCTACCCCTCGCTCTACGACCTCGCCCAGGAGTCGGCGCCCCCGAGCGTCGCCCAGGCGTGGCCACTGCTGATCTACGCCCCATGGGTTGCCGCGACGCTTTCCATCCTGCGCACCCGTGCCTACCGTCGCCGCACGGTGCACTCCTGGCTGGTGGTGCTCTTCTTCGCCGCGGTCGCCTCTCTGCTGTGCGTCGCCGACGCCCCCGCCACTCCTGCGGGCATCGCCGTGGCGGGCCTGCCGCCCATCACCGCGCTGCTCTGCTTCCACCAGTTGGTGCGGCAGCTCGATCTCCCGCCGGTACCCACCGCGCCCTCCCGGCACGCCCGTCCGCCCAAGGGCACCAACCGCCACCGCTCGGCCGGCTGAAACGGTTCTGGACTCTCACCGGAACGCCCCGCGCACCAGTCCCCGTCGCACGCGTCCTCTCCCGGCGGCCGGAAGCCGCCGGAACCGCTCCCAGTAATCCCTGCCCCTCCCGCTCTGCCTGCTTGTCCCGGAAATGGCAACAAACTTTGCCACCGGCTCCGGGGCAGGCGCAGCCTGCGGGCAGGAGGTGATCGCAATGAGCGACACACAGGATGTGAGACAGCGGGCGGCGGGTGGCTCCGGGACGGGCGAGCCGGTGTACGACGTCGTCGTGGTGGGCGCGGGCGCCGCCGGTCTCAACGCGGCGCTGCTGCTGACGAGGGCGCGCCGCAGGGTGGCCGTAGTGGGCGCCGGACGGCCCCGCAACGCCCCGGCGTCCCATATGCACGGCTTCCTCTCCCGGGACGGCATGTCCCCCACCGCCCTCGTGGAGGCCGGCAGGGCAGAACTGGCCGGGTACGGCGTACCTCTCTTCGACAACCATGTTGACCACATAGCCCCCGGCTTCTTCGTGCATCTGTCCGGCGGCCCGGTCCTCAAGGCACGCAGGGTGGTGGTGGCCACCGGACTGCGCGACGGCCTTCCGGGAATTCCCGGTGTACAGGAGCGGTGGGGACGCGACGTACTGCACTGCCCCTTCTGCCACGCCTACGAGGTGGCGGACCGGCCCCTCGGCGTCCTGGGCACCCACCCGGGAGCACCCCAGCACGCCCTGCTGCTGGCCCAGTGGTCGCCCGACCTCGTCTACTTCCCGCACACCCGCCCACTGTCCGGCCAGGATCGCGAAAAGCTGTCCGCTCGCGGTGTCCGGATCGCCGAGGGCGAGGTCAAGCGCGTGGTGGTGGACAATGACAGGCTGCACGGTGTCGAGTTCACCAACGGCCGCGTCGTTGCCCGGGACGCGGTGTTCGTCATCCCCCACATGAGCCCCAACGACACGCTTCTGGACGGCCTGGGCTGCGAGAAGGACGACAACGGCTGGGTCGTCACCGACCGTTCCGGCCGCACCAGCGCATTCGGTGTGTGGGCAGTCGGCAATGTGGCGGACCCCCGCGCGCTGGTGGCGACGGCCGCAGGCATGGGAGCGGCGGCCGCATTCGCGATCGTCCACGACCTGCTCGAGGAAGAGGTCGAGCGTGCCGTGGAGGAACACCGCACGGCGGGGCGCCCGGCCCCCGAGGGAGCTGCCGTATGACACACCGTCCCGCCGCGGATCTCGACTGGGAGGCCCTCGGCACCGCGCTGGAGCGCGAGGCCGAACTCCACTCGGCCGCCCTGGAGTCGACGGCCGACTGGCTGCACGCTCTCCTGTGCGCCGGCAGCGCGGCTCAGGGAGCGGTCGGCCGCGTTCTCGACATCGGCAGCGGCCCCGGCGTCGTGAGCTGCCTGCTCGCCCAGCGCTTCCCCGAGGCCGAGGTCGTCGCCGTCGACCAGGCACCCGGCCTCCTGGAGCGCACCCGGCGGCGGGCCGCCGCGCACGGCCTGTCCGACCGTGTCGCCACTCGACGGGCGGACCTGCCCGAGGAGATGGACGGTCTGGAGCGAGCCGAGCTGATCTGGACCAGTCACGCCGTCCACCATCTCGGCGACCAGCAGGCCGCACTGGACGCGCTCGCAGGCCGCCTGCGCCCCGGTGGCCTGCTGGCCGTGGCCGAACGCGGCCTGACCCCCCGCTTCCTGCCCCGTGATATCGGCATCGGCCGCCCGGGCCTCCAGGCGCGGATGGACGCGGCGGCGGAGGAGAGCTTCAGCGCGATGCGCGCCGGCCTGCCCGGCTCCGTCTCCACGGTCGAGGACTGGCCCGCGATGCTCTCGTGCGCGGGGCTCGTGCCCACCGGGACCCGCACCTTCCTCACCGACCACCCGGCTCCCCTCGGCCCGGCCGCCCGCGAGTACCTGCACGACCACCTGACCCGCCGACGGGAACAACTGGCCCCCTATCTGGACGCCGAGGACCTCAGCACCCTCGACGCCCTCCTGCACCCTGAATCCCCCACCAGCATCCTCTGGCGCCCCGACGCCTTCTACCTCACAGCCACCACCATCCACACAGCCCGCTCCTGCACCCACTGACCCTGTCACGCGGCCAGTGCGGCAGAACACAACGAAAGGGCCCCATCGGGATCCGATGGGGCTCTTTCGTGCGGTGGACCTGAGGGGATTTGAACCCCTGACCCTCTCGTTGCGAACGAGATGCGCTACCGGACTGCGCTACAGGCCCTTGCGACGGGTGAAACCTTAGCATCCTCGTCGGGCAGGGAGGAAATCCGTTCCTGTGCTGGTCACGGGAGCGGACCGGACCGGGTCACTCGTTGGCGGCCCGGGGGCGGTCCTCGTCCTCGTACTGGTCGAAGAGAGGGGTGCGGTCGCGGGGGCGGGCGGGTTCGGCGTCGCGGGGCCCGCCTTCCGCGGGCTGCGGTTCAGCGGCGGGAACGGTGCTGGAGCGGGCGGAGCTCCACGCGTCGGGGGCCTCCAGGTCGACGCCCCGGGTGGCGCGGGGGGCGACAGGGGCGCTGACGTAGGTGGGCAGTGGCACCGGCACGGGATCCCAGCCCTCTCCGTCGGAGGAGTCGCGGTCCCGGGCGCGCTGCTGGTCCACCCACTCGGCGTGGTCGGTCTGCTCGACCAGGGCGCGACGCTCGGCGGCCTCCTGCTCCTCCATGCGGGCGCGGGCTTCCCGTGCGCGGACACGGGCTTCCTGCGCGTTCCACCCCTCCTCCGTACGCTCCGTACGCCGGTCTGCCCGGTGGGCGTCTCCGGAGGCGCCAGACGTGCTCTCCACGACTTCCTGGGCGCCGCCCGGAGTGCGGTCCCGGCGGGGCTCGCCGCGGCCGGAGGAGAGCCGTTCCGCGTCGGGCCGCTGCGGCTCGCGTACGGCGGCGCGGGCGGCTCGCGCCGAGGCCCCCGGCTCGGTGTCGGCCTCCTGTGCCGCTTCGCGGTCTGCCGCACGGGATCGCCCTGCGGCACCACGCGACTCGCGCGCGTGCAGCGTACGGGCGGCCTGCTCGGCCCGGCGCCGGTCCATGGAGGCGAGGAAACGGCGCCGTTCCTGAACGCGGAGGTATGCGATGTAGGTGCTCAGAAGGACGGCCGGAATCGCGGGTACCCACAGCAGGGCCAGACCGCGCACGGCAGCGATGACACTGCCCACGGTGAAGGCCAGGAACAGCAGCATCGTGGTGCGCCGACGGCGGGCGAGCAGCTTGGCCCGCTTGGCCTGCTTGGCACGCCTGCCCTCCAGCGCGGCGGCGCGCGCCTCCGCGGCGTGGTCCCGGCGCTCGTCCTGCTCGTGCCCGTACTGCTCACGGGACGCTTCCCCAGGGATGCCGGAGGGGCGTGCGGATTCCTGGTCACTGTGACCGGAGCCGCCGGAGTCACCGTGCGCGTCGCGCGCGGAGGTATCCGTATGCCCGTCGGGCACACCGTGCGTGTCCCGCTGCGGGGCGTTTTCGGGCCTGCGGTGAGCGCGTGCGGCGGGCAGCACTTCGGTCAGTGCTTCGGATCCAGGGGCGCAGACCATGGTCTTGGGGTCGGCGAAGGCCCGGACGTCCACCGACTCTCCGGCGGCGTCCGGCTCGTTCCCGTACGCATCGTCGTCGTAACCGTCGTGCCCGCCGTACGCGCTGGGAGAGCCGGTCTCGGCGTCGTTCCCCGGCGTGTACGGGTCCTCCGCTTCCCACCCCTCGCGCACCCGGCGCCGGGCCGCGGCTCTCGCGTAACGGCGCTCCATGCCTGCCTTGCCGGACAGCAGCCGGATGGCGGTGCTGAAGCGTTCCGTCGGACGGGCTTCGTTCAGCTCGTCCTGTCGGCGAAGCCACATCGGCACCAAGTAGGCGGCCCAGGCCCCGACGATGACTGCGTAGATGAGGCCACTGCTGCTCACCCTCACACGGTAGAGGGGATCACGTGAGCCCATCTGCCAAATAGCCCGGTGTGTCGCACGATCTGGCCGATCCCTCCACCGTTTTTCGTGCTTGCCGGCCTGAATGATGCCGGGAGGGGCGATAAATACCGGAAGGGCGCTTTTCGTTCGGCAAGAGGTGGCTTACCACCTCTATATTCGAACGTTTATTTTATTTCTGTCGAGCGACCGGGCCGGGACCGGTGCCATCGGGTCAGCAGCCCCTCGGGTACCTCTTCCGCCGTCAGAGCGAACACCAGGTGGTCGCGCCACGCACCGTCGATGTGCAGATAGCGCGGACGGGTGCCCTCCTCCCGGAAACCGAGCTTCTCCACGACACGCCTGCTGGGTGTGTTCTCCGGACGGATGCACACCTCCACACGGTGCAGTCCGACGGAGCGGAAACAGTGGTCCACCGCGAGCGCCACGGCTGTCGGCATGACACCCCGCCCCGCCACCGCGCGGTCGACCCAATAGCCGATGTGCCCCGAACACATCGATCCCCAGGTGATACCCGCCACAGTCAGCTGGCCGGCCAGTCTGCCCTCGTACTCCACGACGAAGGGCAGCATTCTTCCGGCCTGTGCCTCGGCCCTCAGGTGGCGCACCATCTGGCGGTAGGTGGGGCGGCGCGGCGGCAGGTGTCCGGGGGGCGGCGGAGGAATGGTGGCCTCCCAGGGGCGCAGCCAGTCGCGGTTGCGCTGGTTGACCTCACGCCAGGCGCGCTGGTCGCGCAGCCTTATGGGGCGGAGGGCCGTGGGGCCGTCCACCAGCTCGGCGGGCCACGGCGCGTTCAGCGCTGGTCGTCCCCTCTGAGTGCCCTCTGCTGCCCGGACGCTCCCGGCTCGGCGGGGTGGTCGCCGCCGTGGATCTGGTCGACCGCGTGCGGGAGCAGGCCGGCCAGTACCGCCAGCCCGTCCCTGACGCCCCCTGTGGAGCCTGGGAGATTGACGATGAGGGTCCGGCCCGCGACGCCCGCCACACCCCGCGAGAGCGCCGCTGTGGGGACCTTCGCCCGGCCTTCCGCCCGGATGGCCTCGGCGATTCCCGGGATCTCGTGATCCAGGAGGGAGCGGGTCACCTCCGGGGTGCGGTCGGTCGGGGAGATGCCGGTGCCCCCGGTTGTGAGCACGACCGCGTATCCGGCCTCGACGGCCTCCTGCAGCGCCGCGCGGACGGGCTCACCGTCCGGCACCACTGTGGGCCCGTCGACGGCGAACCCCATGGCTGTCAGGCCCTCGACGAGAAGAGGGCCGCCCTTGTCCTCGTACACCCCCGCGGAGGCGCGGTTGGAGGCGGTCACGGCAAGGGCGCGGTGGGGACGGTGGCCGTGCTCACCGCCGTTCCCGCCGTCGTGCCCGTGACCGTGCGTGCCGGACCCGTGGTGTCCCGTACCGCTCATACGCCCTCCTCACCGGTGAGCGGCTCCCGCTTCCACTCTCCCGACTTGCCGCCCGTTTTCTCCTCCACCCTGACGTCCGTGATGACCGCCGACTTGTCGACGGCCTTCACCATGTCGATGACCGTCAGAGCGGCGACCGTAACCGCCGTGAGCGCTTCCATTTCCACGCCTGTGCGGTCGGTGGTCTTCACCTGCGCGGTGATCTCGACGGCGTCGTCGGCGACCGCGAGATCCACCTTCACTCCGGAGACGGCGAGCGGGTGGCACAGAGGGATGAGATCCGGTGTCTTCTTCGCCCCCATGATCCCGGCGATGCGTGCGGTGCCGAGGGCATCCCCTTTCGGCACGCCCTCACCGCGCAGCAGGGTGACCACCTGCGGGGAGACGAGCACCCGTCCGGTGGCGCGTGCTGTCCTCGCGGTGACGTCCTTACCGGACACGTCGACCATCCGCGCGGCCCCGGACGCGTCGACATGGGTGAGGTGCTGTTGGGGGCTGGTCATGGTTCTCCCGGTCCTGTGCTGTGCCCAGACACGGTACCGGCAGGGGCAAGGGCACTGTCCGGCGCGTCAGTCGAGGGGGATGACCGTCACCTCGTCACCCGGCGCGAGCCGCGTGGTCTTCTCCGGGACGTCGATGAGGGCGTCCGCCTGCGCCAGGGCGGCGATCAAATGGGAATCGGCCCCGCCGACCGGGCTGACGCCGCCCAGCTCCTCCTCGTCGCCCGGCGGGGTGTATGCGCCCCGCAGGAACTGCCGCTTGCCCTCGGGGGAGGTCAGTGCGGCCTCTCCGGTCAGCCGGGCGCGCACGGTGTCGCGCTGCAGGGGCTCACGGCCCATCAGGGCGCGCAGGGCGGGCCGCACGAACAGTTCGAACGAGACGTACGCGCTGACCGGGTTGCCCGGCAGGGTGAGGATCGGGGTGCGGTCCGGTCCGATGAGGCCGAAGCCCTGCGGCTTGCCCGGCTGCATCGCCAGCTTGCGGAACTCGACCGCGTCCCGGGCGCCGTCGAGGTGTTCGTCGTCCTCCCCTCCGGGCGCGAACGCCTCCACCCGGGAGAGCGCCTCCTTGACGACGTCGTAGGCGCCGACACTGACGCCACCGCTGGTGACGATCAGGTCGGCCCGGATGAGCTGGTCCTCGATGGTGGAGCGGAGTGTCTCGGCGTCGTCGGCCACCGCCCCCACCCGGTAGGGGATGGCGCCGGCCGCGCGGGCCGCCGCTGTGAGCACATAGCTGTTGGCGTCGTGGATCTGCCCGGGGCCCAAGGCCTCTCCGGGTGCCACCAGTTCGCTCCCGGTGGAGAGCACGACGACGCGGGGGCGGGGCCGCACGGTGACGGAGCCGCGCCCGATGGCCGCCAGCAGGCCCACCTGGGTGGGGCCCAGGACAGTGCCCGCACGGAGGGCGACCGTGCCCGGCCGGACATCGCTCCCCTTGGCCCGCACGTGCTGCCGCGGAACGACCGGGCGGTGCACGCGCACCTGCCCCGTGGCGTCCTGCGGGGCGTGGCTGTGCGCCCGCATGGCGTCCACCGGGCCGCCTCCCGTCCCCCCGTCGGTCCACTCGACCGGGACGACGGCCTCGGCGCCCGGCGGCAGCGGGGCGCCGGTCATGATGCGGGCGGCCTGGCCGGAGGCGACGGTGGGCAGTCCCCCGCTGCCCGCGGCGACGTCCCCGATGACGGTGAGCACCGCGGGGAACTCCTCGCTGGCTCCCTCGACGTCCGCGGTCCGTACGGCGTAACCGTCCATCGAGCTGTTGTCGAACGGCGGGAGGGGTGCCGGGACGATGACGTCCTCGACCAGGACGCAGCCCTGCGCGTCGAGCAGGTTCAGCTCGATGGGGTCCAGCGGGCGGATGCCGCGGAGGATGTCCTCCAGGTGATCGTCGACGGACCAGGTATCGCTCAAGACCTACATCTCCTCGGTGACGTAACCGCGCAGCCACTCCCGGAACTCCGGGCCCAGGTCCTCACGTTCGCACGCGAGCCTGACAATGGCACGCAGGTAGTCTCCCCGGTCTCCGGTGTCATAGCGACGTCCGCTGAAGACGACACCGTGCACGGGCCCGCCCAGGGACTCGTCGGCCGAGAGGGCCTGGAGGGCGTCGGTGAGCTGGATCTCGCCGCCCCTGCCGGGCTCCGTCTTGCCGAGCACCTCGAAGACCGCCGGATCGAGCACATAGCGGCCGATGATGGCCAGGTTGCTGGGCGCCTGGTCGGCGGGGGGCTTCTCCACCAGGTCGGAGACACGGACGACGTCGCCGTCCGAGGTGGGACTGGCCGCGGCGGCGCCGTACAGGTGGATGCTCCTGGGGTCGACCTCCAGCAGCGCGATGACGCTCCCTCCGCGCTCCTCCCGCACCTCCAGCATCCGGGAGAGCAGAGGATCGCGCGGATCGATCAGATCGTCGCCCAGAAGGACGGCGAAGGGCTGGTCCCCCACGTGCGGTGCCGCGCACAGGACGGCGTGCCCCAGTCCGCGCGGGTCGCCCTGTCGGACGTAGTGCATGGTGGCCAGGTCGCTGGACTCCTGCACCCGGGCGAGCTTCCCGTCGTCGCCCTTGTCGCGCAGCACCTGTTCGAGTTCGTAGTTGCGGTCGAAGTGGTCCTCCAGGGGCCGCTTGTTGCGGCCGGTGACCATGAGCACGTCGGAGAGCCCGGCCGCCACGGCTTCCTCGACCACATACTGGATCGCCGGCTTGTCGACGACCGGGAGCATCTCCTTGGGGGTGGCCTTTGTCGCGGGCAGGAAGCGTGTGCCCAGGCCGGCGGCGGGGATGACTGCCTTGGTGATCCGGGAGCGGGGAGAAGTCATGTCCCGCACCATAACCGCTGACTTGATCCGGAAGATAAGGGTCCGCATGGTTTGTTGCGTTTTGCGAACCCAGGAGGGTGGGACCAGTGAGGCGCGATCCGGGGAGTGCCGGACACCGTAGTAAGCGCGAGTTGCGCCGCGCTGTCCTGGCGATGAGAGGGACATTGACGCCGGATGACCTCCAGGCGGCCGCCCAGGAGCTGGCACGGCTTGTTCTCCAGCTCCCCGAGGTCGCCGCCGCCCGTACGGTCGCCGCCTATGTGTCGGTCGGTACAGAGCCGGGAACCGCTCCTCTGCTGGAGGCGCTGCGCGCACGGGGGGTGCGGGTGCTCCTGCCCGTCCTGCTGCCCGACAACGACCTCGACTGGGCCGAGTACACCGGCCCCGCGGACGTGGTCGCCGCGGGAAGGGGGCTGCGGGAACCGAACGGGAAGCGGCTCGGCCCCGACGCGGTCCTCCAGGTGGACGCACTCCTGCTGCCCGGGCTGGCCGTCGACCGGCGCGGGCTGCGGCTGGGCCGGGGTGCCGGCTGCTACGACAGAGTGCTCACCCGCCTGGCCGCCGCCGGCGCCGAGCCCCCCTGTGCGGTGCTGCTGCACGACGGCGAGGTGGTCGAGCACATCGAGGGCGAGCGGCACGACCGTCCGGTCGGCACGGCAGTGACCCCGAGCGGAGTACACCGCCTCGGGGCCGCGGACAGGAGCGTCTGAAGCACCGGGCCGGGCGGGGCGGTGTCACCCGTCCCGCCCGGCCCGAAGAGATACCCGGAAGGCGTCCAGCAGGTGCCGGGGCGGCACTCAGGGCGTGAGGGCCATCTGGTCCTCGGTCGCCTTGGAGACCGCCTTCTCGCTGTAGGGCCACTTGAGGAACTCGCCCCTGGCCCACTTGTCGGTCTGGTCGGTGTAGTGCGCGTTGTAGGCGTGCCCGGAGGCACCGGTGAGGTTGATCCACCGGGAGTTGTCCAGGTCGCTCAGGTCGACGACCATCCGCATCGACGGCACCCAGGTCACCTCGTACCCGCCGGCCGCGTTCCAGCCCGTCGCGTTGACAGCCGCCTCGCCCCCGCCCAGGTCCCAGGGGCCGCGGTTGAGGAGCCACTGCACGGCACCGGGCCCCTCGGTGCCGAGGGTCTGGTTCTTGAGCATCAGCCGGTGCAGCCTGCCCCAGCTCCAGGTGTTGATGTCCTTGCCGAGCTTGGAGGTCAGCTCCCAGCGCGCGTCCTTCATGGCGTGCGCCAGCAGGTCGTCACGGTTCTTGTCACCGTCTCGCCGCGCGGTCCCGCGCGTCTTCCACCACTCGCTGTCGGGCTGCTTGAGCAGCTTGCGTACAACTTCGAACCAGCGGTCGCCGCCGTCCGGCTGCGCGGTGTCGGGTGAGCGCTCACCGCACTCGCGCACCAGCCGCTCGTTGCCGTTCAGGTCGTCGACCGGGCCGGAGTCGTCGGAGGGAGCCACGTACAGGCAGTCTCCCTTGACGCGCAGCTCCTTGGGGAGCTTGTCACCGAAGGCGAGCTTGAGCAGGTTGCGCCAGACGGCGTTGAAGTAGGCGGCCGGCGCCGAGTCGGAGTCCTGGGTGTAGTCCCAGCCCTCCAGCAGCTTCTGCGCGTCCCGTACGTACTTGTCCTTGACCTCGATCTTGAGCAGGTAGGGCACCAGCAGCTTGGCAATCTCACTGCTGTTGTCCATCTGCATGGTCTCCATGTCCTTGAGGGAGACCTTCCCGCCGTCCTTGATCTTCGACTGGATGAGGTCGTTGATCCGCTGGCTGCGCGCGCCGTACCCCCAGTCGTCGGTCAGCAGGTAGGGGTACTTCTTCCGGTCCACCACAGCCTGGTTGGCGGTCACGATGTAGCCGCGCCCGGGGTTGTACTCCCACGGCAGGGAGCGCTGGGGGATGTAGCCCTTCCACCGGTAGGCCGGGTCCCAGCCCGGCGCGGGGTAGCGCCCGTCGCCCTTGCCGCGCACCGGGATCCGGCCCGGCGCCTGATAGCCGATGTTCCCCTTGGCGTCGGCGTAGATGAGGTTCTGCGAGGGGACGGCGAACTCGCGGGCCGCCTTGCGGAACTCGGAGAAATTCGAGGCCTCGTTGAGCTTGAAGACCGCGTCCACGGTCTTCGAGGGCTCCAGGGCGGTCCACCTGAGGGAGACCGCGTAGCCGTCGCCTCTGTCGGGCGCGGCGTTGCCGACGGGTGACTTGTCGCCGACCTTGCGCAGCTCCCTGTCGCGGTCGGAGATGACCGGCCCGTTGTTGGTCTCCCGGACGGTGATGGTGCGGCTCTTCCCACCGGCGACCTTGATGGTCTCCTCGCGGGTGCGGTAGGGCACCTCCTTGCCGTCGTAGAGGTAGTGCCCGTCCTTGACCTTCTCCAGGTAGAGGTCGGTCACATCGGCGCCGAGGTTGGTCATGCCCCAGGAGATCTTCTGGTTGTGGCCGATGACCACGCCGGGCATGCCGGAGAAGGTGAAGCCGGAGACGTCGTAGGGGCAGGACTTGTCCAGCGAGCGGCAGTGCAGGCCCATCTGGTACCAGACGGAGGGCAGCTGCGGCGCCAGGTGCGGGTCGTTGGCGAGCAGCGGCTTGCCGGTCGTCGTGTACTTCCCGGCCACCACCCAGGAGTTGGAGCCGATGCCGCTGCCGTTCGGGCCGAGCAGACCGGGGACCTTCTCCAGCTTCTTGGCCACGGTGCCCATCTGGGTGCCGGCCCCCTGAGCGGCCTGACCGGCTCCCTGAGCGCCGTTCGCGGAGCCGGAGTCCCCAGGAGTCGTGGCAGCCCCTCCGGAGCCCTCAGCCGCGCCCTGACCACCCGTGCCGGACCGGCCCGTGCCCGTCCCCGGCCCGGACCCGGTGCCGTCCGCGGCGCCCTGCGAGCCGGACGGGTCCGCCTCGGCCCCGGGATCGAACTCCTTGGTCGACTGGTCGAGAGCGCCGTGGTCGACGATGGGCTTGTTCCGCTCGAAGGGGTACTCCGGGTACAGGTCCTCGATCTGGTCCTTGTCCAGACGGCTGGTCATCAGCGCCCGGTCGACCTCGTCCGACATGTTGCCGCGCAGGTCCCAGGCCATCGCCTTGAGCCAGGCGACCGAGTCCACGGGGCTCCACTTGGCGGGCTGGTAGCCCTTGCCCGCCAGGTCGAGTGCCGCGTACTCGACGGACAGCGCGGAGCCCTTGTGGTCCTTGAGGTACGCGTTGACGCCGGCGGAGTAGGCCTTGAGAAAATTCTTGGTGCGGCCCGGGAGTTGCTTGTACTCCTTCTCGGCCACCCGACGCCAGCCCAGGGTGCGCAGGAAGGCGTCGGTCTCCACCTGCTCGGCGCCGAACATCTCCGAGAGCCGCCCGGATGTCATGTGGCGGCGCACATCCATCTCCCAGAAGCGGTCCTGAGCCTGCACATACCCCTGGGCGAGGAAGAGGTCCTCGGACTTGTCGGCGTAGATCTGCGGGATGCCGTTGCCGTCCCGTTTGACACTGACCGGCGCGGAGAGGCCGCCGAGCTTGAGTGAACCCGTCGTCTGCGGGAAGGAGTCGCGCACGGTGCTGATGCCCCAGTACGTGCCTCCGCCGACGCCTGCCAGGAACAGCAGCACGACCACGATCACGATGAGGCGGGCGCGTCGCGAGGTCTTCTTGGCGGGCATCGCTGTCCTTCGAGGGGCAGGGTGGACCTTGACTGGGGACCGGACGGAATCGATCCGTACGGAGCAACCATAGGCCGACCCTCCGCGCGCCCGGACAGGGAGTCGCCAACTACGGATCATCCCGGCGCCTTGTTCAAGCAATGGTAAATTGTTAGCTACCCAAACGAACTAGAGGCTCCCGGACAACTGTCCGGAAGCCACCCACAACCATGGGTGACGCGTTAAGAACACGTCAGGAAACCGTCAGGAGACCGTCAGAAACACCCCCGACGCACTCGCGCACTCAAGGAGCAAGCCCCGGGAGAGAGGACCGTGCCCTGACCGTCGACAGCCTCAACCAGCTACTGCTCTTCAGCGCCCTCGTTCTGCTCATCGCCGTCGTGGCCGTCCGCCTCTCCTCGCGCAGCGGGCTGCCCAGCCTGCTGGTCTACCTCGGGATAGGCGTCGCCATAGGGCAGGACGGCATCGGCTTCGGGTTCTCCGACGCCGAACTGACCCAAGTCCTCGGCTACGCCGCCCTTGTGGTGATCCTCGCCGAGGGCGGACTCGGTACGAAGTGGCGCGACATCCGGCCCGCCGTCCCCGCCGCCGCCGTGCTCTCGACCTTCGGCGTGGCCGTGAGTGTCACCGTCACGGCACTCGCGGCGCACTACCTGGTCGGTCTCGACTGGCAGGCCTCGCTCCTGATGGGCGCCGTGGTCTCCTCCACGGACGCCGCCGCCGTCTTCTCCGTCCTGCGCAGGGTGCCGCTGCCCCGGAGGCTCACCGGTGTACTGGAGGCCGAGTCGGGCTTCAACGACGCGCCTGTCGTACTGCTGGTCGTCACCTTCTCCTCACTCGGCTCCGAACATCACACCTGGTACTTCCTGCTGGGCGAGATCGCCCTGGAACTCGCCATCGGCCTGCTGGCCGGCCTCGTGGTGGGCAAGCTCGGCGAACTGGGCATGCGCCATGTGGCCCTGCCCTCCTCGGGCCTCTACCCGATCGCCGTGCTGGCGCTGTGCGTGCTCGCCTACGCCGGGGGCGCCATGGCCCACGGCTCCGGCTTCCTGGCCGTCTACGTCGCCGCGCTCATCCTGGGCAACGGAAAACTGCCGCACCGTCCCGCTGTCCGGGGGTTCGCCGACGGCGTCGCCTGGATCGCGCAGATCGGGCTCTTCGTCCTGCTGGGGCTGCTGGTCACTCCGCACGACCTGTGGAAGGACTTCTGGCCGGCCGTGCTGATCGGCCTGGCACTCACCCTGGTCGCCCGCCCGCTGTCTGTTTTCCTCTGCCTGGAGGGGTTCAAGCTGCCCTGGCAGGACAAGGCGCTGCTCTCCTGGGCGGGACTGCGCGGTGCGGTGCCCATCGTGCTGGCGACCATCCCGATGGTCGCCGATGTCGAGGGCAGCCAGCGGATCTTCAACATCGTCTTCGTCCTGGTCGTCGTCTTCACCGTCCTCCAAGGGCCCACACTGCCCTGGCTGGCGCGCAAGCTCCGGCTGGACGAGTCCGACGAGGCGGCGGACCTGGACATCGAGTCCGCTCCGTTGGAGCGGCTGCGCGGACACTTCCTGTCGGTCTCCATCCCGCCGTCCTCGCGGATGCACGGTGTGGAGGTCACCGAGCTGAGGCTCCCTTCGGGCGCCGCGGTCACCCTGGTGGTACGCGACGGCACGAGCTTCGTACCGCTGCCGTCCACGGTGCTGCGGCACGGGGACGAGCTTCTGGTCGTCACCACCGACCAGGTGCGCGACGCGGCCGAACGGCGTCTGCTGTCGGTCAGCCGCGGCGGCAAGCTCGCCGGCTGGCTTGGCACCGGGGGCAGCACGGCGCTGCGGGGCTAGCGGCTCCCTCTGTGCACAGGACCGAGCCCCTGTGCACAGAGGGAGCGGTACCCCCTGTGCGCGAGCAGCCCGGACAGGGGCCCCTCCCGCCCCTTCGGGCGGACGGGCCCGCAGGTGGTTCCCGTGCGGGCGGGAAAGCGTGACTTCGAGGAGAACGACCTCGGCCGTTATCCTCATACCGGACAGGACAGATTTACCCCGACTCTGCCTGAAGCAGAGCTGGCGCGACCGCTCGGCGGCCAACGTCCGGACAGCCCACCCGCACCGGACCAGGTATCTACCCCGGTCCTGCGCGAGAGGACAGCTCTCGGCGCGTCATCCCGAACGCGCTACCAGGCGGCAGAAAGGCCCGGCCGTGGAATCCCCGGCCACCAAGAGCGACAACCACGCAGCGAGAGACCAGGCACAGCATGACCGCCGCTCCCGGCGCCCCGCCGAGCGCCCCGGATACGGGCAGCTCCTGCGCACCGAGGGAGCGTGGTCCTTCCTGCTGCCAGGATTCCTGGCACGCCAGCCCTACGCGATGCTCACCATCAGCATCGTCCTGCTCGTCGAGCACACCACCGGCTCCTTCGGCCTCGCAGGTGCCGTCTCGGCGACCGCAGGCATCTCCATGGCGCTCATCGCACCGCAGAGCGGCAGGCTCGCCGACCGGTTCGGACAGGGTGCCGTACTGGCCCCCCAGGTGTTCCTGCACTCCCTCACCATCGGGGCGCTGATCGCCGTCGCCCTGCTGGACGCGCCTCTGTGGGCGCTGTTCGTCGCGGCGGTGCCGGCGGGCGCCACCGCCCCGCAGATCAGCCCCATGGTGCGGGCCCGGTGGGCGGCACGCCTGCAGGGGTCTCCCCTGATGAACACGGCCGCCGCTTTCGAATCGGTGACCGACGAGTTCACCTTCGTCGTCGGCCCGGTGATGGCGACCGCACTGTGCACCGGTGCGCATCCCGCCGCGGGTCTCGCCGCGGAGGCCGGGATCTCACTCGTGGGCGGCCTGGTCTTCGCCGCGCAGCGCCGCACCCAGCCCGCCCCGGCACGCGCCAAGGGCGCGGACTCCGCCCGGACGGGCACCCGCCAGGAGGACGACCGGGCGACGTCCGCGCTGGCCGTACCGGGCGCGCGGGTGCTTGTCGCGGCGGTGCTGGGCATCGGCATGGTCTTCGGCGGCATGCAGGTCTCGCTCACCGCGTTCACCGAGTCGATCGGCCGGCCCGGTATCAACGGTGTGATGTACGGCGTCTTCGCCGGAGGCAACATGCTGGCGGCCGTCGCCGTGGGCGCCATCCGGTGGAAGCGGGGCCCGCAGACCCGGCTGCTGACCGCGTACCCGGCGCTGGTACTGGCCGCCGCCCTGACGGCGGTCGCCGCGCAACTGGGCCCGTGGGCGGTCCTGCTGGGCGCGCTCGGTGCGCTGACAGGGCTGTGCGTGGCGCCCTGCATGATCACCTGCTTCACGCTGATCGAGACGCTGGTACCGGCCGGTGCCCGTACGGAGGCCTTCACCTGGCTGACGGGCGCGATCGCGCTGGGACAGGCGGTCGGTTCCACGGTGGCGGGACAGCTGGCCGACCGCTCCGGCGCCGGCACCGGCTTCTTCGCCCCAGTGGCGGGCACGGGTCTCGCTCTGCTGGTGCTGCTCGCCTTCCGAAAGGCCCTGCACCCGTCACACGGCGGAGTGGTCGCGGCACGTGGGCTCGGTCACCGAACGACGGTCCCAGTGGACTGACGCGCGGGAATGCTGCACTATGGAGCGTTGTTAGCACTCAACAAGTGAGAGTGCCAGGAGGAAGAACGTGCCGACGTACCAGTACCAGTGCACCGAGTGCGGCGAGGGCCTCGAGGCGGTGCAGAAGTTCACGGATGACTCGCTGACCGAGTGCCCCAGCTGCGAGGGACGCCTCAAGAAGGTGTTCTCGGCGGTCGGCATCGTCTTCAAGGGCTCCGGCTTCTACCGCAACGACAGCCGCAACTCCTCGTCGAGCAGCAGCCCGGCCTCCTCCGGCTCCTCGGACTCGTCGAAGAACGGCGATTCCAAGAGCTCCGGTTCCTCGGACTCGTCGTCGTCCTCGTCGTCCAGCTCCTCCTCGGAGTCGAAGTCCTCCGGCAAGAGCGAGAGCAAGAGCACCGCCAAGGCGGGCACTTCGGCCTGACGCACGGCGCGGTACCGGCCTGGGCGGCCCTCCACGGGCCTGTCGGCCGGACCGCGTTCTTCCCCTGCCCCACGCGCCCTGCGCACCCGTAGGGTGACCGCATGAGCGAACAGGCAGAGATCGGCGTCATCGGCGGTTCCGGCCTCTACTCCTTCCTCGAAGATGTGACCGAGGTCACCGTCGAGACGCCCTACGGACCGCCGAGCGACTCCCTCTTCCTGGGGGAGACCGGCGGCCGCAAGGTGGCCTTCCTTCCCCGGCACGGCCGCGGCCACCACCTGCCTCCCCACCGCATCAACTACCGCGCCAACATGTGGGCGCTGCGCTCCGTGGGAGTACGGCAGATCATCGCCCCCTGCGCGGTGGGCGGGCTGCAGCCGCAGTACGGGCCGGGCACGCTCGTGGTCCCGGACCAGCTCGTGGACCGTACGAAATCCCGTCAGCAGTCCTTCTTCGACGGGGAACCCCTCGCCGACGGCAGCCTCCCCAACGTCCTGCACATGACCTTCGCCGACCCCTACTGCGAGACGGGCCGCCAGGCGTCACTGCGTGCCGCGCGCGGCCGTGGCTGGGAGCCGGTGGACGGCGGAACGATGTGTGTGATCGAGGGCCCCCGCTTCTCCACCCGCGCCGAGTCCCGCTGGCACGCGGCCCAGGGCTGGTCGGTCGTCGGCATGACAGGGCATCCCGAGGCGGTCCTCGCCCGCGAGCTGGAGCTGTGCTACTCGTCGCTGGCCCTGGTCACGGATCTGGACGCGGGAGCCGAGGCCGGTGAGGGCGTCTCGCACGAAGAGGTGCTCCGGGTCTTCGGCGAGAACATCGGGCGGCTGCGCGAGGTCCTCTTCGACGCGGTTCTCGAACTGCCCGCACTGGACGAACGCAAGTGCGACTGCGGGTCGGCGCTGGGCGGACAGCAGCCGGGCATCACGCTGCCCTGAGGCCGGGCCTCACCATGCCCTGACGTCGCGGGCTTCACGCTGCGCTGGCGCCGCTCGGGCGGTTCTCGCCCTCCTGAAGTTCCCGGACCCTGCCATGTCCCCTCTTCCGGGTGACGAAGTTGTCCACAGCAGGCCGGTCATCCACAGATTTCCGATGTGATCAGCGAGTTTCCGCCGACGGGTCCACCGTGGTCGGCGAGGCCGTGACCAGGCGGTCTTCTCCTGTGATGGCTGGTGGTGGACGTCATGACCCGTTCCCGGGACCCCTTTCCGCAACGTTTCCCCCGTACCCGGCCGCGTGCGCCCGTTCCCGACTTCCCGCCCGTGCGTGCGGGGCGGGGACGCCGGCCGCGGCACGGCACGCCGGGGAGGCGGCGGGCTTTCTCGGTGGTCCTCGCCGTGACGGCGGCGGGCCTGGCACTGGCCGCCCCGCGCGGTGGCGCGGCTCCCGCCGAAGGACCGGATGACGTCGGCCCGCGGCGGCACGGGGCGGAGAGATCCGTCACGGCGCACGGCCCCGGCGGGGCTCCCGTCTCGGCACCGGTCCGGATCGCCGACCCGGCCACGGTGCGTCTGCTGAGCCCCGGCGACCGGGTCGACGTACTGGCGAGCGGCTCCAAGAACACCGCCGCGCGGATCGTGGCCACCGGTGCCCGAGTGGCTCAGGTGCCGAAGTCCGGCGACACTGTCTCGGGCGACGGAGGCCAGGGTGCGCTGATCGTGGTGATCGTCCCCCGGCGCACGGCGGCTGCCCTGGCGGGTGCCGCCGCGGACTCCCGGCTGGCGGTCACGCTGTGGTGAGGTCGCTGCTCCCGGAACCACCGCTGCGAGGGACCACGCGCATGATCCCCCGTGCCCGGGGGCAGGTGAGCCGACGGCTCGGCCGAGGCGTGCCTGCCCGGGGGCTGTGCGTCATGGGCCTCCCGCTCGCAGTCAGCATCGTCACATGGTTCTGGAAGAGGCAGTTCGTTGAGCAACGCACCCGCACCCGCGAAGAAGGGCGTCCTCACCGGGTTCAAGGAATTCCTGATGCGCGGCAACGTGGTCGAGTTGGCCGTTGCCGTGGTCGTGGGAGCGGCCTTCAGCAAGATCGTCGACGCCGTCGTCAAGGGATTCATCAACCCGCTGGTCGGGGCCATCGGCACGAAGGACCTGGACAGGTACCACTCCTGCCTCAAGGGCCCGTGCACCTTCACTGCGGACGGCGAGGTGAAGCAGGGCGTCTTCATGAACTGGGGCCCGGTGCTCAGCGCCACGCTGACCTTCCTGATCACGGCGGCGGTCGTCTACTTCCTGATGATCCTGCCGATGAACAAGTTCAAGGAGCGGCAGCAGGCCAAGGCGGGCCCGGTGGAGGTGCCCAAGACGGAGGTGGAACTGCTCACGGAGATCCGCGACACGCTGCTCGCCCAGCGGAGTGCCGGAAGCGGCCCCGACGAGCGGGGCGACGGCTCGGTGCCGGTCGGCGCGGACGCCTCCGGTCCCGGCTCCGCCAGTGGATCCGGTGGCTCCGTGGGGCCGCAGCGCGATGGCGGCGTCAGCACGCAGAAGTAGCGGCAGCCCACCACGGCGAGGGGAAGACACCACGCCGGCCCCGTGGCACGCCGCCCACACGGTGGCCACGCCCTCGGGTCAGGGCTGTCCCGGTGCTCGCCCGGGCTCAGAGGTGGTGGGGCGGCTTCTCGTCGAGGAAACGCGCCAGGTCGGCGTTGGGACCACCGGGCTCGCCGGCACCCGCCCCTTCGCCCCAGCCCCGGTCGGTGTCATCACCGGACGGACGGGACAGCGGATCGTCGAAGACCAGCGCGGACGCCGCGTCAGGCGACGTCACCGACCGGTCGGGGAACTGCGGATCGACGTTCATGCCTCAAGCGTACGGCGGCCGCCCGCACCTCCTGGTAGGGATGCCACATGGAGACTCACGACACCCAGGAACCGAACGACGGCTCTCCGGAGGTGGCCACCGGTCCGCTGGACGCGCTCACCAACGTTCGCGGCCTGCGCGTGGGCCACGCCCAGCGGACGGACGACGGCTGGCTGACGGGCGTGACCGTCGTGCTGCCCCCGAAGGAGGGCGCCGTCGCGGGAGTGGACGCCCGGGGCGGGGCCCCGGGAACCCGCGAGACGGACGCACTCGACCCCCGCAACTTGGTGGAACGGGTGCACGCTGTCGTCCTGAGCGGAGGCAGCGCCTACGGTCTGGACAGCGCCTCGGGAGTGATGGCCTGGCTGGAGGAACAAGGACGCGGGGTCCCGGTGGGCTCCGAGCCTTCCCAGGTGGTGCCGGTGGTCCCGGCAGCGGTGATCTTCGACCTGGGACGTGGCGGACGCTGGAGCGCCCGGCCGGACGCGGCGCTGGGCCGGCGAGCGGTGGAAGCAGCCGCCGCGACGGAGTCGGGAGCCCCCGTCCCGCAGGGCTGCGTCGGTGCCGGGACGGGAGCAGTGGTCGGTGGCCTCAAGGGAGGAGTGGGCACAGCGAGCATCCGGCTGCCGTCGGGGACGGTCGTCGGAGCCCTGGTGGTGCTCAACGCAGCCGGATCGGCCACGGACCCGGCGACAGGAGCCCTTTACGCGGAGCTGGCGGGCGGCCCGCCGCACCTGCCCTCCCGCGAGCGGCACACCGAAGCGGAAGCGCTGCGGGCGGAAGCGAGGGAGGAGACCGTCAGACGCACGGCCGGGACGCTGCGCCCCGCGCTGAACACGACACTCGCCGTGGTGGGCACCGACGCGGCGCTCACCAGGCCGCAGGCACAGCGGCTGGCGGGCAGCGGGCAGGACGGGCTGGCGCGGGCGATACACCCGGCACACCTCATGCACGACGGGGACACGGTCTTCGCGCTGTCCACGAGCGCCCGCGAGTTGGCGGCCGGCGAGTTCAACGAGGTGCTCTCGGCGGGGGCCGATGTGGTGAGCCGCGCGGTGGTGAAGGCGGTGCGGACCGCAGTCGGCGTGGACGGGCCAGGAGGTGTCTTTCCCTCGTACAGCGAGCTCTACGGCCGCGCGCCCTGGGCGCAGGACTCGGACGGCTCGTAACAGAAGCCGTGGCGGCCGGGCGCCGGGGACTGGCGGCTGCACTCAGGTGGCTGGCCGAGGGAACCAACCGGGCAACGGACCCGGCCGACCCGGAGGCAGGCAGCAAAGAGCCCCGGTGCTCGGGGGAGGGCACCGGGGCTCGTCCAAGGGGGCGGCGACGGCGGCGGGCTCGGGGAGCCGGTCTTACGCCGCTGCGTCGAAGCCCGTGTCATGGGCCATCTTCTTGAGTTCCAGCAGAGCGTGCTTCTCGATCTGGCGGATGCGCTCACGGGTGAGGCCGTGCTGCTTGCCGACCTCGGTCAACGTGCGCTCGCGGCCGTCCACCATGCCGTAGCGGGCCTTGATGATCGAGGCAGTGCGGTCGTCCAGCCTGCTGATGAGGTCGTCGAGTTCCTCGCGGCGCAGCACCGTGAGCACGGACTGCTCCGGGGAGTCGGCCGAGGTGTCCTCCAGCAGGTCGCCGAACTGGGTCTCGCCCTCGTCGTCCACGGACATGTTCAGGCTGACCGGGTCGCGGGCCCAGTCGAGCACGTCGGTGACGCGCTCGGCTGTGGAGTTCAGCTCCGCCGCGACCTCGGCGGGCTCCGGGTCGCGGCCGTGCTCGCGGTTGAACTCGCGCTGCACGCGCCGGATGCGGCCCAGTTCCTCCACCAGGTGGACGGGCAGCCGGATGGTGCGGGACTGATCGGCGATCGAACGCGTGATGGCCTGGCGGATCCACCACGTCGCGTAGGTGGAGAACTTGAAGCCCTTGGTGTAGTCGAACTTCTCCACGGCGCGCACGAGTCCGGCGTTGCCCTCCTGGATCAGGTCCAGCAGGGGCAGGCCGCTCCGGGGGTAGCGGCGCGCCACAGCGACGACAAGACGCAGGTTGGACCGGATGAAGACATCCTTGGCCCGTTCCCCCTCGGCGACGATCGCCTCAAGCTCCTCGCGGCTCGCGCCCGCGCTGGGCGAGTCACCCGAAACCGGCTCCTCGAGCCCGTCCAGTATGCGCCGGGCGTACACGCCCGCCTCGATCGCGAGCGACAGCTCGACTTCCTTCTCAGCGTCCAGCAGCGGGGTCCGGGCGATCTCGTCGAGATACATGCCGACCAGGTCGCGGTCCGCGACTTCGCTGCCAGCGGCGCGAACACTGCTTGCCGCGTCGGAGACACCGGCGGTGTTCTCCTGACGACGGGCGACGGCACGGGTTGCCATGCGTGCTCCCTTGCGAGTGGTCTTCAAACTTTGGCCTGGTGGCTGACTCGGACACTCCCCGAGTGCCCGCCCTGCGTAGATCTCAACGGCTGGAATCCGGACTAAATTCCCAACCTGCGCAACATTTTTCCGATCATGCAGTACCCTGTGCGGCTACCCATACGGAGGTGATGGTGACAGAGCGCACATATAGGCTGGTCAGAGCGGTGTGGGCGCCGCTCGGCGAGGGTCACCCAGAGGGCGCGCGGGCCGCTGGAAGGCGTCGTCCTCGGCCGCCCTTCACCTGACTAGACGGCTGATACCCCGCCTTGGTTGCGCGGTCTGTTTCGGGTCACCGGAGCCGAGCCCCTCGCCAGGTGCCCCGCGCAGGAAACGGTCGCGGGCCCTGGTGCGGTTCCCGGCGGGCGGTCCCCCCGGCAGACCGGCTCGGGGCTCGCGGGGAGCGCCGGGGGCCGACGGAGACTTCTGAGCCCCTGAGAGAAAGCACGAGAGACAGCGCGAGGGCGGCCCCGCGCCCGTGCGAGTGGGTGCGGGGCCGCCCTTGATGTCGGCGGCGGGTGAGGTCACACAGATGATGTGTGGTGCGTGCCGCACGACACGTGGTCATGGGGCGGCACGCGGACCGGAACCGGTCCGCGTGCCGCCCCTATCGACCTGCCCAGCAGCGCATTGCCGGGCCACTTGGCACCGACTGCCGGGCCCCGAGCCGGGGCCGCCCGACTACTGGGTCGCCCGGCCCCCGTCCGGGCCACCCGGGCCATTCAGCCGCCCGGGCCGCCCGAGCCGCCCTGACCGTCCGAGCCGCCCGGCCTCCGGAGCAGGAGTGCGCTCGTCAGTGCATCGCGACCAGGACCGGTTCGGCGTCGTCGCCGGTGGCCTCGCTGTCGGCCGGCTTGGCCGGGGACTGGCCGCCCTGGCCGCGGGCGTTCACGAAGACCGTGACGATCGTGGCGGAGACGAGCAGGATGCCCACGGCCCACCAGATGGCGGAGGTGTAGCCGTGCACCATCGCCTCCAGCTTCAGCATCTGCTGAGCCGGCTTGGTGGTGGCCTCTGCCACGTGCGAGGTGACGTACGAGGTGGTGGCGCTGGCCGCGATGGTGTTGAGCAGTGCCGTACCGATGGCACCGCCCACCTGCTGCGAGGTGTTGACCATCGCGGAGGCGACGCCCGCGTCACTCGGCTGCACACCGTGCGTGGCCAGCGACATGGCGGGCATGAAGGCCGTGCCCAGTCCCAGTCCGAGCAGGATCTCGGCGGGCAGGATCAGCGCCGGATAGGAGCTGTCCACCTCCAACTGGGTCAGCAGCAGCATGCCCAGCGCGGCGACCAGGAAGCCCGGGGCCATGAGCAGCCGGGACGGGACCCGGGTCATCAGCCGCGCGCCGATCTGCGTGGATCCGGTGATCATGCCGGCGACCATCGGCAGGAAGGCGACACCGGTGCGCACCGGGGAGTAGCCCTTGACCACCTGCAGGTAGTAGGTCAGGAACAGGAAGAGCCCGAACATGGCGATGGTGGCCAGACCAAGCGAGAGGTAGATCCCGCCGCGGTTCCGGTCGGTGACCACGCGCAGCGGCAGCAGGGGGGTCCGCACCTTGGCCTCGACCAGGGCGAAGGAGACCAGCAGCACGGCCGCCGCGACGAACATGCCGATGGTGCCGCCGTCCCGCCAGCCGTCCGTCTCGGCGCGGGTGAACCCGTAGACGAGGGAGACCAGGCCGAGCGTGGAGAGGATGACGCCGGGGATGTCAAGTGCGGCCCGGTTGCGGGTCCCGCCGGGCTCACGGATGACGGTGGCGGCACCGAGTGCTGCGATGATCGCGAACGGGACGTTGACGTAGAAGGTCCAGCGCCAGTCCATGTACTCGGTCAGGACACCGCCCAGGATGAGGCCGATGGCCCCGCCCCCGCCCGCGATGGCGCCGTAGATGCCGAACGCCTTGGCGCGCTCCTTGCCGTCGGTGAACATCACCGCGAGCAGGGAGAGAGCGGCAGGTGCGAGCAGCGCGCCGAAGGCGCCCTGCAGCGCCCGCGCCACCAGCATCATGGTCTCGCCGGTGGCCGCGCCGCCGAGGGCGGAGGCCGCTGCGAAACCGGCGAGGCCGGTCACGAACGTGCGCTTGCGGCCCCACATGTCGGCGATCCGGCCGCCGAAGAGGAGCAGACCGCCGAAGGCGAGGGCGTAGGCGGTGATGACCCACTGCCGGTTGGCGTCGGAGATTCCCAGGTCGGACTGGGCGGAGGGAAGCGCGATGTTCACGATCGTCGCGTCGAGGACGACCATGAGCTGCGCGATGGCGATGAAGGCGAGGGCCTTCCATCGCCGGGGGTCGGGACCGGCCTTCTGTGCGGTGGCCGAGGTGGATATTTCTGGCATGGACGTGCCTACCTCATGGTGCGGAGTACGAAATAAGGGACGTAGAGGGTTGCATGCCCCGTCAGGCCCGGTCGGTGGGTATGAGAGACATGTGCCGCTCCCGAGACGCCGGCCCTCCTGGCCTCGCGGGCCGGAACCGGCCGCACGGGACGGGAGGACTGGTCAGAAGTGAGGACTCGGGAGGGAAGCGAAAGTAAGCGGAGCTGGAGCAGTTGGAGCTGAACTGTTCGGATCAGGTACCTGAGGGCTCAGTTGTCTTCTCGCAGCTCCTCCAGAGTCGCGGCATGGCCGGGTAGTTCGGATTTGGCGGGGGCGCGCAGCCCGTCCAGGTAGAGCTGCACATGGCGTTCGACGAAACGTGCGATGCGTCCGCAGCCGACGCCCGGCAGCGGCCGGGTGAGCTGGCTGAGCGCGACCATCACGTCACCGACGCCGATGTCCTCGCGCACCTCTCCCGCCCGCTGGGCCCGACGGATGAGCTCTTCCGTCAGTCCCTCCACCCGGCGGCGAGCCGCCAAGGATTGCGGATCCACAGGGTCGAAACGACCGGAGAGCATCGGACAGAGGGCGCCGATCCGTTCCTCCGCCGCGGCGAACACGAAGCTGCGCAACGCCTCGAAGGAGTTCTCCTCGGCCAGCGCCCGCTCTGCCCGGTCCGCGATCCGTTCGGTGACGGCGTGCATCACGCCGTGCACGAGGGCATCCCGGTCGGGGAAGTGCCGGTAGAGGGTCGCATTACCGACCCCCGCCGCGCGAGCGATTTCATCCAGAGAGGCGTCGGCGCCGTGGACGACGAACGCCTCGCGTGCGGCGTTGAGGATGCGCTCCCGGTTGCGGGCAGCATCCGCGCGCCCCTTGGGCGCACCGCATGCGGTGACCCGCTCGGTGACGCTGGTGGCGCTGCCCATGTCCGGCTCCTCGTTCCTCGCTCTCCGGTGCTGCCCCGCCGGGGTTTCTCCGACCTGCGGAGTCACGCCCGGCGAGGGCTCGCACTGGAGGTTGATACGTGTTCGGGTGCAGTGCCCGTGGTGGCGCTGCGACGGTGATCGACACTGATCACTGGTGATACCCAGGCCTGCCATCCGGGGACCTGGTCCCCGTTTCGCGGAGACGGTTACGTAAACGGGGACGCGCTCCCCGGTTATTTCCCCTGACGCCTGTGACTCACCTCACGCTTCGGAAAACCTGCTGCCCGCCCTCTCCAGGCCTCTGCTCTCCCCGATGCCCGATGCCAGACGCCCGATGCCCGATCCCCGTCCTCCCTGGTGCTGTCCCTCCGGACCGTCCCCCGGAAGGCCGACAGGACAGGACCCGTCCGACGCCACTGGACTGGACCCATGAAGTACCGCGCGGCGTCTGGTCCGGGTCCTCCCCACGCTGCGACGATGTGCTGTCGCATCCAGCGGTGTCCCCCACATGCACCCCGTGCCGCCCGCCCGCCCATGTGAGGAGCGTTCCGATGCAGCAGCCTCCCTCCCCCCGACCGGCCTCGAACAACCACGACTCCACCGGAGCCGGGGACGCCCCCGGTGGCGGGGGGTCTTCCGCCGCCGGGGACTCTTCCGGGACCGGGAACGTCTCGCGGCGGTGCGTCGTCACGGCGGCTGCGGGTGCCGCGGCTGCCGTGGCGGCGTTCGGCGCCCCGGCGCTCTCCGCGTCAGCGGCCTCCGTGGCCCCCGGACACCGGGGCACCACCCCAGCCTCCCCCGCGTCCTCCCCGCTCTCCTCATCCCCCTCATCCCCCTCGTCGTCCGCCGTCCGGGCCCGCACGTCGGCCCTGCTGCGCCGGATGAGCCTGGAGGAGAAGATCGGACAGTTGTTCGTCGTCGAGCTCTACGGGCAGACGCCGGAGACCGAGCACGCCAAGAACAGTGAGCTGTACGGGGTCTCCACACCCTCCGAGGTGATCGAGAAGTACCGTCCGGGCGGCGTCATCTACTTCGACGCGCGTCGCGGACCCGACAACGTCCGCGAGCCGCGCCAGATCGCGCGCCTGTCCAACGGCCTCCAGCGCGCCGCCGCCCGTACCGGGGCCCGCATCCCGCTCCTCGTCTCCATCGACCAGGAGGGCGGCAGCGTCGTCTACCGCATGCTGGAGCCGGCCACGCAGCTCCCGGGAAACATGGCGCTGGCCGCCACCCGCTCCCCGCGCGACGTCCACGACAGCGCCGGCATCATCGCCACCGAACTCGCCTCCGTTGGCATCAACCAGAACTACGCCCCGGTGGCGGACGTCAACATCAATCCGCAGAACCCCGTCATCGGCGTTCGCTCTTTCGGGTCGGACACCCGGCTGTGCGCGGAGTACGTTTCCACCGCCGTACGCGGCTACCACCACGGCGGCGTCGCCAGCGCGGCCAAGCACTTCCCCGGTCACGGCGACACGGACGTGGACAGCCACACGGGGCTTCCGGAGATCAAGCACACCCGGGCCGAACTGGACCGCATCGACCTGCCGCCGTTCCGCGCCGCTATCCGCCGCGGAGTGGACACGATCATGACAGCTCACATCCTGGTGCCCTCCCTCGACCCCTCGCGGGTTCCGGCGACCATGTCACGGCCGATCGTGACCGGCCTGCTGCGCGAGGAACTCGGCTTCGACGGCCTCGTGGCGACGGACGCACTGGACATGGGTGGTGCGACAGCTCAGTTCCCGCCCGATGTCGCACCCGTGCGCGCCCTTCAAGCCGGCTGCGACCAACTGGTACTCGCCCCGAAGCTCGACACGGCTTTCGGGGCCGTGCTGCGGGCCGTACGGTCGGGAGCGGTCAGTGAGGAGCGGCTCGACGCGTCGGTGCGGCGGATCCTGGAGCACAAACTGCGACGGAGGCTCTTCTCCCACCCGTACGTGAACGAGCGGCACGCCGCACGGACAGTCGGAAGCCGGCGGCACCGCGCACGGGCGCGGGAGATCACCGAGCGGTCGATCACCCTGGTCCGGAACCAGGACGGCGCCCTGCCCCTCCCCGACGCCCCCGGCTCGGTCCTGGTGACAGGCTGGGGCACCGCTCCTCTCGCCGACCTCGCCCGCGCCATCGGCGAACGGCGCGGACAGCGGACGACCACGCTGGAGACCGGCACCGTCCCGAACGCCGCGAAGATCGCCCAGGCCACGGACGCCGCCCGCGTACACGATGTCACCGTCGTTCTCGCGAACGCGGCAGCAGCGGGCAAGGAGGACGGCGCCGCGCAGGCCAAACTGATCGAGGCCCTGATCGGCACGGGAGGGCGCGTGATCGTGGCCGGTGTCCGCCTCCCCTACGACATCCGCCGCTTCCCCGACGTCCCCGCCTACCTGGCGACCTACTCCTACACCGCGCCCTCCATGAAGGCGCTCGCCCGCGTCCTTTACGGCGAGATCGGTCCCGAGGGCAAGCTCCCCGCCCCCATCCCCGACCTCACCTCCCCCGACCGCACCCTCTACCCCTTCGGCCACGGCCTCCACTACTGACCCCGCACCCCGGCGAACGACGTTGCCGAAGCCGATCCCCCATCCGCTAGGCTAGGCCCGCGGATCACCACTCCGCGGGCCTCCGTAGCTCAGGGGATAGAGCACCGCTCTCCTAAAGCGGGTGTCGCAGGTTCGAATCCTGCCGGGGGCACAGCAAAACAGCAGGTCAGAGGCCCTGTCGTCCGGGAGGGCGGCGGGGCCTCCGGCTTGCAGCACACATATGGCACACATGCGCCTGTGCCCATCCCTGTGGGAGCTGTGCCCGATGCCCAAGAAGGACGAGCTGTCCCAGCGCCGGTACCGGAACCTGGTGGATCGCCTTGAGGGCCTGATGAGGGCAGCGCTGAAGCCCGAATACGAGGGCTACTACGGGCAGCTGATCCTCGGCAGCCGAGACCTCGCGGAACTGGGCGAGCTGGGCGACGTCCGCCGAGCGGCGCGCGAGGCGGGCCGACGCCTTGGTTGGAAGCCCGTCACCAGGCTCGTGGGCGGCCGACTCTTCGTACTCGACACACGCGAGGTTCCGGAGAAGATCGCACGGCTCGCCGAAGAACATGCGGCCGAAGCCATGGACGAAGCCTTCCGCCGGAAGCCCTGAACGCTCCATCCCCAGGCCGATCTGCCGCTGGGGCCACGCCTTCCCCCGGAAGTGACGACACGGCCCCAGCGACTGCCCAGCACGGGTAAAGCACACATCACGCTGCGGAGCCCTCCAGTTCAACCACCTCTTCCGCGGCCCTGCGTGCCTTCTTCTCCGCCTTCTTCAGCTTGTCCTTCGCCTTGGCCAGTTGCTTGGCGCGGCGCTTGTGCATCTTCTTCGAGACCTCGTCCAGACGGTCCGGGAAAAGATGGCCGTAGGTGTCCAGCGTCAGGGTCGCGGACTTGTGGCCGAGCATGGACTGGACGACGTTGACGTCCGCGCCGCTGGCAATGGCGAGCGAGGCTGCCGTGTGGCGCAGCTTGTGCGGGGTGAGCTTCAGATGGCCCAGTCCCGCCTTGGCCACGGCGGGCGCGAAGAGCCGCTGACGGAAGTTGCGGGCACGGAGCGGCCCGTCATGCGGGGCGGTGAACAGTAGCTCGCTTTCGTGCCGCCCCTCGACGTACGGCTGGAGTTCCTCGACGAGGAAGCGCGGGATCGGTACGGACCGGCGCTCGTGGTTCTTGGGGCTGTCGAGGTAGAGCTTGCCGTTGTCCTCGACGTACGCCTCGACGACGTGCGCACGGCACGCGTCGAGATCCACCCGCCCCACCTTCAATGCTGACGCCTCGCCCCAGCGCAGGCCCGTATAGGCGAGCAGCAGGATGAACACCCGGTACGCGCCAGCCGCGTCCGCCAGGGCTTCGACCTGCATGTCATCGAGGTAGACATGATCGGCCGGCACCGCCTTGGGCAGCTCCACGCCGACAGCCGGATTGAACGCCAGACGACGGGACTTGACCGCGAATCCGAGCACGCGGCTGAACACGACGTACGCCTTGCGCACCGAGCGTGCGCTGAGCTTCCTGCCGCCCGTGACCTCACCGGACAGCATCGCCGCGAGCCACTCGGAGACGTCCTCGAAACGGATACGGTCCAGACGTGTGTCCCCCCACCGGGGAATCACGTGAACGTCGAGAACTCCTCGGTAGCGATTGCGTGTTGAGCGCTTCAGATGGACCTGTGCTGCCAGCCAGGACTCCGCCAGCTCGGCGAACTTGACCCGTGCCGCCGCCGGATCGCGGTACGTGCCGTCGGAGAGGCGGGACTCGACCTTCGTCCGCTCGTTCTCCGCGTCGACCTTGCGGGCCACGGTCTTCATCTTCGGCTTGCCGTCAAGGTCGTACCAGCGCACGCGATAACGGCCCGGCGGAGTACGGCCCGCCTGCTTGGCCAGCGCCAGGGCGCGCGCGTACGACGTGTGATCGATACGGTCCTCGATCCAGACGCGCGCCATCAGCTCTCCCTCCGCTGGAGCAGGGCCACCGGCGGGACTTCGAGGGCCCCGGCTATGGCAACGAGATCGTCGACATCGCAGCGCCGTCGCAGACATTCGATACGGCTGAGGGCCGTGTGCGCGAGTGGATGACCGAGCCGGTTCAAACGCGCAGCCAGTTCACGCTGGCTGAGGCCACGCTCATTGCGGACATGCTCGATCAGTCGGGCGGTCCGGAATCCAGCAGGCCCGATTGCAAGGGGTCGTTTCGCCATGTCGATGTTGTAGCTCGACATTCGCGTTTTTGGAAACCGCGAATCGTGGTGTATAAGCCCTCGCGCGCACTTCGAGGGGGCCGCAGGGGCAGTGATGCTGCGTATTACGAGTTCGGGCTGCCTGCGGCGGCCCTGGCACGTTGCGCCGAAGGTTCCCTGCTCAAGCGTCCGATGTGAGCCACCTCCGTCGACGCGGGGCGGAACATAGCAGCACATCGCCGGTTACCCAAACCGGCGTTTCTCCATAGGCTTTTTACTGCTTCGTAGAGCTGCCGTTTGGTGCGGCCGTGATTCGTCCGCACAATGGCGCTCGCTTTCACGACGAACGTGTGGCTGTGTTGTCCACACCGCCGTACGGCTCCGACCAGAAGGGAAATGCATGCCTCCCACCTCGCCCCGCAATTCCGCCCCCACCAGCCCTCGGGCGCTGGCCAGCCCGAAGGAGGTCGCCGACTATCTCGGCGTGCCGGTTCCGACCCTCTACCAGTGGAAGTACCGGGGCATCGGCCCGCAGGTCCACAAGGTTGGCAAGCACCTGCGCTACCGCTGGGTCGAGGTCGATGCCTGGCTGGACCGCGACATGGATCTGGCTTCCTGAATCGCCCCGGGGGGAGCAAAAGAGCGGCCTCCAGCGCGCCAACGCCGGAGGCCGCAGGCTCCCCGAGCCGTCACCCATCGCTAAACGTTTGACCTGGTGGGGCTGGCACTTCGCACGTGCCGGCCCCACCGCATGAGGAGCATCTGTATGAACGACCCTATGCCCCCGCGCCGCCCGCAGGTGGAGTGGCCGCCGGTGGCCGTCCCCGGTCAGGGCCTCCGGTCAGACCGCACGGTCCCGAGCGGGGACGGTGGGACCGCCGTGGCCGGGGCCGGAGACGGTCCCCGTCGTGAAGCTGGTCCCCAAGCGTCGGAGGCCGGGGACCGAGCTGCCGCCTCCGGGGAAGAAGTGCAGGCCAGCGGCTTGGGGGCGGGGGACGAGACCGGGACCGGTCCCCACGTGGCCCGGGGGCCTGAAGGGGCGGACGGTCCCGCAAACCCCGGCGGATCTGCGTCCCGTGGGGACCAAGCGGTCAGCGAGGGAGCCGAGTTGCTGACCGAGTTGCGAGCTGCGGTCGGTCGGTATGTGGTCCTGCCCAGCCCGGAGGCGCTGACCGCGGTCACCTTGTGGGTGGCGGCCACCCACCTCCAGCCGGTGCTCCAGCACGCGCCACGGCTAGCGGTCGTCGGACCGACCAAGGGGTGCGGGAAGTCCCGCCTGCTGGATGTGATCACCGAGACCGTGCACCGACCGATGATCACGGTCAACACGTCCCCGGCGGTGGTCTACCGGGTCATCGGGAAGAACCCGCCCACCCTGCTGGTGGACGAGGCCGACACCATCTTCGGCCCCAAGGCGGGCGACAAGGAGGACCTGCGCGGCCTGCTGAACGCGGGCCACCAGCGCAATCGGCCCGCCTGGCGGATCAGCGGTCCCGAACACAAGCCGACCCAGTTCCCCACCTTCGCCATGGCCGCCCTCGCCGGAATCGGCAACCTGCCGGACACGATCATGGACCGGGCCATCGTCATCCGCATGCAGAAGCGCAAGGCCGGAGAGAAGATCGCGCAGTTCCGCTCCCGTACCAGCGTCCCCGCCCTGCACCGTCTGCGTGACCGGCTCGATGCCTGGCTGACCCCGCTGGCGGAGTCCGCCGCCGACCTCGTGCCCGAGATGCCGGTCCAGGACCGGGCCGCGGATACCTGGGAACCCCTCGTCCTCGCCGCCGACCTGGCCGGTGGTGACTGGCCCGGCCTCGCCCGTGCCGCCTGTTCGACCATGACTCGGTACGAAGCCGACCAGGACGAGGAGACCGCCCTCAAGACACGGCTCCTGCGCGACATCCGCCACATCTTCGCCAAGAGGGACGACCCGGAGGCCCTCCGCACACACGACCTGATCGAGGCGCTGCGCAGCGACCCCGAAGCCCCCTGGGCGGAACACGGAGCCAACGGCCTGAACGCCTACCATTTGGCCAACCTGCTGCGGGACTTCGATATCAAGCCCGCCAACGTCCGCTTCTCAGACGGACGCCAGGCCAAGGGCTTCACACGAAACAAGTTCCGCGACGCGTGGGAGCGCTACTGCCCCGAACCCTCTGCAGCGGCAAACGAACCCGGGTCGCCCCGTCAGCGTGGGCCACTCGCGCCCCCGTCCGGGCCGGTACCTCCTGCCCCACCAGGACTTCCGAGCGGCCCCAAGCGGGCCCGCTGACCGCGTCCGGATCCGTCTCGAACCGTCCCGTCCGTCCCCGTGCAGGTCAGCACGGGGACGGACGTCCTCACCGGGACGGATCTATCCGTACCTGTGCCCGCATCCGTACCTGCCCTGACCAGCCACGGGACGGACGGGACGCACGTGACAGCACCCCGCCTCATTCCACGGAGCACCCCATGCACGACGACAACACCCCCGGCAGCCGCAAGCGCCGCTGGGGACTGTTCCACCGCTCCCCTCGATCGGCAGACCGCTCCCACCGATCAGCAGCAAGCTGGAGCGAACGAGCCTCTAACGAGGCTTCGTCCGCGCTTGCCCCCGCCCCTGGGGAAGCGGGGGGCACAGCCGGGCGCCAGGGGGCGCCCGAGCTGGGGGTGGGAGTGGCCGAGCCCAGTGCCGCGTCCATAGCCGACGCTCCTGACTCCGACGTCCCGCACTCCGAGCTGGCTCTCGATGCCGGACCGGCCGCTGAGTCGCCCTCCTGGCGTGAGCTCGACGCTCCGGTGCTGCCCGCGATGATGAACCGCAAGCGCACTGTCGAGAAGCGCGACCAGGTCAAGAACATCCGCTTCACCCCGACCGCAGTACGCCTCATCAACGCAGCGGCCGAGCAGCGCGGCCAACGCTTCGCCAGCTTCGTCGGCGACGCCGCACTCGCCGCAGCTCTCGGCAAGCCGGGACTCGCCGGTAGTCCGGAGGACGACCACGTTCGCCCGCTGGTGGAGGCCGTCGAGGCGCACATCAAGGCGTTGAACCGGATCGGCACCAACCTCAACCAGATCACCGCAGCCATCCACCGGGACACGATCCCTGAACGCACCCATGCCGTCCTGGATACCGTCGATCAAGCAGTCCAGCACAGCTACCGGCTGATGGACGAGATCATGGTGGAGGGCCTCCGTCATGGTGCCTGACGTCTCCACCGGCTCCGACACTCGTGGCCTGGTCGCCTACCTCTTCGGCCCGGGTCGGCGCGACGAGCACACCGACGCCCACATCGTCGCCGCCTGGGACATGGCCGGCGCCCCCGACCCCGGCCGCGATCCCGAGGCCACTTACACCAGCCTCGCCAAACGCCTCGACCATCACGTTGACCTGCGTGCCCGCGAGCTGAGCGGCACCAAGCCCGCGCGGCATGTATGGCACTGCCCAGTACGTACCGCCCCCGGTGACCGCTACCTGACCGACACCGAGTGGGCCGATGTCGCCCGCCGAGTGGTGGCCGCAACGGGCATCGCGCCCGAGGGCGACGACAAGGGGTGCCGGTGGATCGCGGTGCGGCACGCGGACGACCACATTCACCTCCTCGCCACCACCGTCCGCGCCGACGGACGCCGCCCCCGCACGCATCGCGACGGCCAGCGCGCCCAGCGGGAATGCCGCAAGATCGAAGCCGAGTTCGGGCTGCGCCGACTCAAGTCAGGTGATCTCACCGCGCCCCGAACCCTCACGGGCGCCGAGCGCTCCAAGGCCCAGCGCCAGGGGCGGCAAACCGCCTCCCGCGAGTGGCTGCGCGAGCAGGCATACACGGTGGCCGCCGCAGTGCGCACCGAGACCGAATACTTCACCGTGCTGGAATCTCTGGGCATCAGGGTCAAGCCGCGCATCGGCCCCGAGACAGGTGACGTGATCGGCTACAGCCTCGCCGCGCCCGACGACACCAACGCTGACAACGCACCGATCTGGTATGGCGGCTCCAAGCTCGCCCCTGACCTGTCCATCAACCGCCTGCGCGAACGGCTCGCGGCCCAGGGCGTGGCCGAGCGCCCACGAGAAACCGCGGGCCCGGCCGAAGTGTGGCGCCGCGCCGAATCCGCCGTACGCACGGCCCGTACCAGGCTCGACTCGGACGACAGCCCCGCCGCACAAGGCCATCTGGATGCCTTCGGCGACACCCTGCACAACCTGGCCCTCGCCACCAAGGGACCTATCCGGAGCGAACTCCACGCAGCAGCAACGGCCTTCGATCGCGCTCGCCGTTCAGCTATTCGGGCCGACCACCAAGCCGCCACCGCCCTGCGCCAGGCGGCCAAAGACCTCGTCAACACATCCAGCAAGCCGGGCGGTATCGCTATCGCCCTGGTCTTCGCCGCCCTCCACTTGGCCCGCGCCGCCGCCAAGTGGCACGAGCAACGCGGCCACGAACAGCAGGCCGCTGCTGCCGCACAGGCAAGCGCCTTTCTCCAAGCGGGGTACGAGAGGGCGTCCGCACCGGTACTGGCCGACCTCGCCCGCCACTCCCCCGCTCCCAAGGTCGCCGAACGGTGTGCCGAGGTCGTCCGTGAGGCTCTGCCGACTGACGCCGACCGCATCCTGAGCGACACCGCGTGGCCCGCCCTGGCCACCACCCTCGCGAAGGCCGAAACGGCGGGCCACAACCCGCGACGCCTTTTGACGGAACTGGGAGCGGTACGCGAGCTCGACACGGCCAAGTTCCCGGCTCAGGTACTGGTCTGGCGCGTCACCACGCAGCCCAACAAGCGTCAAGCAGCGGCAGCCATCCGCAGCACCTCGCCCGGGACGGGCCAGGTGAGCACGACCTCGACGGCCATCTCCGGTGTCGCCTCGTCGCAGGCTGCCCAGGAGGAGCAGCGCCGTCGACGTAGCCGGTAGCGGGGCTCACGCTGCGCGGGGAAGGCGGAAGCGCAAGCAGCCATCCTCGCCGGTGTCCCGTCGGCCCCGTGCGCTCCACGCTACGGCGTCTCGCTGACCGTTCCGCTCGATGCTTCAGCTTCCAAGAGGAGTAGTGGTGGGCGGGGCGTCCGCACTGCGCTCAAGACAGAGGCGCAGCCGGTCCTGGGCCGATGTCACGGTCCGCATCAGGTCGCTTCGCCAGGGTTCCGGTACGGTCCCGGCGTCGAGTCCGGCCGTGCGAACCACGCTGGTGAGGGCTCGGCGCTGGCCGACGGACATCGCGCATCGGAGCTGCGGCTGGGCGAGCGCGTCCCGGGCCGCGTAGCCGTCGGCGTGGGTCGTAGCAAGGACGTCCGCGTGCAACTGGGGTATTCGCGCGCTGGTGTGGGCTTCGGCCAGGATCAGCGAGGCGATGCCGACCCGGGCGCGGAAAACGCTCGTGCCGGCGACGGGCTGCTGCTGCAAGGTGAGCGCTGCGGTGAGCATGTCCTCCAGGTGCACCGCTGGAACGGCACCGGAGGCGTCCCGGCACAGGGCGCGCAGCAGGCTCCGTACCGCTTCTTCCCACGGCTCGGCGAGCCGGCTGTCGGTAAGCAGGGCGGTCGCCTCGTCGTGATGCCCCTTGTGGAGGAGGGCGAGGATGGTGATCTGGCGGCCGTCGAGGAGCCGGGCGCCAACGCCGCGGTGGGCTGCTGCGGCATTGGCCGCTTCGCTCCAGCGGCCGGCCTGGGTCAGGGCGCGGGTGCCGTCGGCCAGCAGTGCCGCCCACACCAGGGTGCAGAGCGTCTTGTGCTCGTCCGCGGAGTTGGTGAGCGTGTGGAGGGTGACGGTGCGGCCAGTGATCTGGGCGGAGGTGCGGGTGCGGGCGGCGCGGAAGAGTGCGTCGAGCGTGGCGTAGGCGCTGTTGCCATCGCCCTCGCGGATGAGCTGTCGGGCGACGTTGAGGATCGGTTGGAGCGCGAGTTTCACCGCCCAGGAAGGAAGCGGCCTTGCCTGTTCGAAGACCGCGTACTGGGACCAGCACAGGGTGCGGGCGAGGTCGGGCACTGCGCAGTCGGAAGCAATGAGGGCAGCCTTGTTGCACACCTCGGCGGCGCGGGTGGCTTGCTGCTGGAGGGTGCCGGTGGCGGGTTGTGCGGCAAGGTCCGTCAGCTGGGTGATCCGGGTCGTGAGGGGGAGCGCAGGTGGGCGGGGCCGCTGGATGAGGGGGAACCATGCCAGAAGCCGGTCGTTCATGCCGGGGCCCCTTGCCCGCTCTGGTCCTTGAGGGCGGGGTCAGGGCCGAAGACGACGGCCTTGGCGCCTGTAGCCAGGGTGGCCTGGGTCGCGTGCGGGAGCCCGAACCGGTTGAAGGCGAAGATGAGGTGGTGAGCCAGGACGGCGCGCAGCCCACGGTGCAGCCGCCCGCCAGCGGCGAGCGCAGCCAGATCGCGGCCCGCGGTGGTGAATGCCTGCGGCCAGGCGGCGGGGACCGTGAGCGGGGCGCCGTCCCGGGTGAGCTGCGTGACGTCGGCGGTCATCAGGTGGCGCAGCCCTTCCCGCAGGCTCTTGAGTCTGCCGTCGGGCTCAGGCTGCGGCCGGTCGCGGTGGTCGGCAACGCGTGCCCAGACATCGCCCTGCTCGTACCAGTCGAGGCCGGCGGCGCGCAGCAGCGCGGTGCACAGCAGGACCGCCAGTTCGCGGCGGCGCGGACGGTCACGGTGGCAGTTCAGGTGGGCGATCAGGTGGTGGCTGTCGCGGTGGAAGAGTTCATGAGCTGTGTTCATGGCCTCCGTCCCGCCGAAGGCGTGGGTTTCCGGCTCGTAGATCGCGGGGGTCACGGCGGTGAGGTGCTGATCGCGCTGGAGGGGGCCGAGGACGTACAGGAGGTGGTCCTCGGCCGCCACGGGGTTGTCGGGCGGCTGGTAGCGGATGCGCCAGGTAGGGGTTTTGCGGACGAAGAACCAGGGGCCGGTCTCGGCGGTGGCCAGGAGCGGGACGACGTGGGTGAGGGCCGTGTGCTCGGCGCTGTCCCAGTTGGGGAAAGCGATGGTGATCTGCCGCCAGGAGGTGTCCATACGGGTTCGGCTCCGTCTCGTCTATGCCAGGAGGAGGAAGGCGTCCCAGCCCGATCGCGGGGGCGTGTTGGTGCCGAGGGTGTGCAGGGCGAGCGCGCTGCCGGCAAGGCCGTCCAAGAGTTCGGGGTCGCGCTGCTGGAGGTGGGTGATCTGCTGGCTGAGCCGGGTAGTCAGGCGGGGCAGTTCGGCGGCAAGGACACCGGTGGTCGCGTCGGTGGCCATGCGCCAGGCGGCCTGGAGCAGTCCGGCGGTGCCGTGGCAGAGCCCGGTCTCGGTGAGCATCTCCAGCTGGCCCGGGGCCTGGAGAGTGGTGAGCATGGCGCGCTCGGCGGTCTGCCGGCGGGAGCTATCACCCAGGGCCATGCCCGCGAGTTGCTGTGCTCGGGCGGTGCCGGCGATGCCGTAGCACCACGAGGGCCTCGGTCGCAGTGCCGGATCGACGTGGTGGCGCCGGACCTGGTCGAGGGTGATGAAGCCGGGCCACCAGGGACCGGTGGCATCGTCCTGGCGCCACCGGTCCGTCCAGGCGCAGATCCGTTCTGCGGCTTCGCGCGCACCGGGGACGGCCGGGCCGTCAAGCAGGGACAGGGAGAGCAGGGCGAGTACGGAACCGATGCCGTGAGCCATGCCGAAGTTCCCGTGCCCGCCGGGGTAGTCGGGGCTGACTTCGCCGTTGGGCGCCACGCCGGTCCACCATGCTGGGAGGTCGAGGCTTGGGGAGCGGGGTTCGGTCAGGCGTACCAGGTAGGCGAGGACATCGGTGGTGACCGGGTGGTCTGGGTGACGCTTGAGGTGGTGGGCACCCAGCCCGGCGAGGCCGCGGATCACGTCGAATTCCTTCATCGCCGGGGCCTCGCCGCGCTCGATGCGGGCGTGGGCGTGAGCCAGGCGTCGGCGGGTGACGGAGAGCGTGGCGTCGTCCAGGTTCTTCAGGGCTCGCTGGTAGCGGCTGGAGTCCCCGGCGGCGGCGTTCATGGCGAAGGCCAGGGCCGGGGCTCCCATGTAGAGGCTGGCGTTCGAAGCAGCGGTCAGATCGCTGTGGGCGGCCGATGCCAGCCAGGTGTGCACGGTGTCCCACTCGCCCCGGCCGCAGTGGGCGCGTTCGATGTGGAGCAGGGCGATGCCCGCGGCGCCGCCCGCCAGTGACTGCGGCCACGCCCGACCGGCCGACGGTGCCGTATCCCAGGCGGTGCGCGGGTCGGACAGCTGCGCGGCCAGCGTGTCGGCCAGGGCCAGAGACTGCGGTATCGGCCTCACGAGGTTCTTCCCTCTTTGCTGCGGGCGGTCCAGCTCAGGGCCGCGGCACGGGCCAGGTGTACGCAGCGGCGTTCGGCCTCCATGTCCAGGGCGGCCATGCGGGTGTGGTGCAGGTGCAGCAGTTCCGGCAGCACGACGGTCGCCGTGAGCCCTCCCGCCGTCGCGAGGGCACTGCGGTAGAGGGCCAGCGCGTCGCGCCGCAGCGTCCAGCGGGCCAAGAGCTCCTCGCCCCCTGGCTGTTGGGACAGGTGGGTGCGGTCGTGGAGGTTGGCCAGAGCGATTGCCTGGTCGTACAGGCCGCGGTCCGGCGCCGTGCCGGTGGTCTGGGCGCAGTCGATGAACCACCGCATGGCCTCGCCCGCATCACCGACCAGGCCGATGACCACATCGAGCATGCTGGCCGCGGTCATGGCCCGCCGATCGGGCCCGCCGGTGGCCGCACAGGCGGCCAGTTGCGCGACGGCGGCTTCGGAGTCAGCCGCGAAGTACGCCTCGGCGGCATCCCATGCCTGGGGGCCTCCGAAGCGGGCGGTCTCGGGGAAGTCCGTGTCCCACTGCACCCGGGCCAGCGTCCCCGCCTGACGCAGTCGCTTGGTCCAGGCGCCGACTACCGTGGCTGCGGCCTCGGCCTGGTCGTTTCCGACGGTCAGGCGTAACCGCAAGTGATCCTCGGGGTCGCGGTAGGGCAGGAACCACCACCGCACCCCGCCGCCCCGCAGATCACGCAACCGGTGGAGCAGGTCCGGAAGGTGGCGGGTGAGGATGCCGGCGTGGCGGTCGCGGTGTGCGTAGAGCTTGAGGAAAAAGTGTCCGTCGCAGCCGGGCAGGCGGCCGTGCGCGCGTTCCGACACCGGGGCCGTGTGCAGCCAGTGCGGCATCTTGACGGGGCTGCTGGTGGTGGTGAGGGGGATGACGACTTCGTGGGGGTGGCCGTTGATCCAGCCCGCGTCGGCGGCGGTTTCGGCGCGCAGGACCGCGCTGCCGTGACGCCGCATGTGGGTGTGCAGCAGGGCCCGGTGGGAGGGCTCGTCCAGGTCCAGGCGGAGGCGCTGGTCGCCCTCACCCAGGTAGACGGCGCTCGGCACCCTGATCTGGTCGCGCCAGGCGGACAGAGACCGGTCCCACCGGTCCCAGCCCGTCGTGGGGTCGGCGAGGTCGGCGGTGGTGAGCCGCCAGCGTGCCGGGGTGAGGATCGTGCGTCCGTAACGCAGGGCGGGCCGGAACGGCAGACGTGAGGCCGTGCCCCAGTCGAATGGTGCACGGGACGCTCATGGCGTGAGGGGCTTCGGTAAGGAACCGCACCAGCGGGTGGGTACGGCGGGTGGGCTCCACCGCGTTCATGGTCACGAACTCCAGCGGACAGCGCCGCGAGGTCGATATCAGGTACAGACGGTCGGCGTCCGCGGTGACGGCGATGTCCTCCACGGGCACCAGGTCCGTGCTGCCGCCGTCGTGGCACTCGCCGAGTCGGACGGCGGCGGGCATCATCTGCGCGGTCCGGGAGACGTTCCCGGTGCCCGCATACAGCGGGGGCGCAACGACCTGCACCTTCAGCGCGTTCTCGGTGGCGGTGGATGCCGTCGCGTACACCGCCGCCATTCGATCCCGGTCGCGCCTGTCGAGCAGGCTGAGGAATCTGCCGGTCGTCGTCCCGGCGGACCGCGAGACCCCCACGACCGCCAGCGTGAACTCCCCGGCGGCCAGGGCCCCCACGCTGGGCGCCGCGATGCGCACGGTCACCTCAGTCGTCGGCTGGATGCGTCTCTCCGGCCCGGCCTCAGTGAGGTCGGTGACCATGGCATCGTCCAGCACGGTCTCGCGGCTGCGGCGCAGGGCCGCGTTCTGGGCGAGCGTCAGCAGCTTGGTGTCCCGCTCACTCACAGCTGCCTCGGCCGGGGCGGGTGGACCGCCGAGGAAGCCGGCCGGGTAGTCCAAGCCCGTGCCACTGTCCACGGCATCCAGGAGCGGGACCACGGCGCGCGGGCCGTAGCGCTCCAGGAAGCGGCCGTGCCACGCCACCCAGCTGCGGGAGAGCGCCGAGCGGCCCGAGAGCCGGATAAGCGCAGCAGCCGCCCGCGCAGCCTCGGCCGCCACCGCACGGGGGAGCGTCATCTCGGCGTTCAGGCGCAGATCGAGGGACAGCACCGGCCCGGAGACCGGGTTGAACTCGCGCATCACCGCAGTGGCCTCGGCTCGCTCGGCCTGGGCGGTCGCTGGGTCGGTCGTGATGTTGTGCCGCGTCAGCGCGTGGGCGATCTCGCGCAGCTTCGCCGTCGGCTCGGACGCCGCAGAGGTGTCCTCGGTGCCGAGGACGGTCAGCAGATGGGCGAGCGGGTCCGTCGCCGTGAGCGCCGGGCGGAGATCCGTGACCAGGAAGCGCTGGTCGATCAAGTCCGCCAGGAGCCGGTGGACGGTGGCTGCGGGGACGTGGGGGAAGCCGGTGGCCAGTTTGGCCGCAAGGTCTGCCGTGCGGATAGGGGCGCGGGCCGCGTCCAGTGCCGCCTTGACGGGTGTGGTGAGGCGGACCTGCACGTGCTCCGGGGCACCGCCGCTGCTGCCCGTCGGACGGTGTTCCAGTACCAACGAGCCGTCCCGCTCCACCGCGAGCGGCTGAGCCTGGACGGTGAGGTGCGGCTGGAGCTTGCGGTCGGCTTCCAGTCGTTCGACCATCGCCGTCACCCACGCCGCGTCGGGCCTGGCGATGGCCTGGTGGCGAGTGCCGATGCGGGCTGCCGGCGCACTGGCGATGCGGGTCGGCGCTACTCCGGCGAACAGGCCGAAGGGAGTGGCCCGTCCCGAGGCGCGCAGCACGTAGCGCAGGAGGGCCACGACCACTTTGCGGACGGCCGGTGCGGGAAGCTGCCGCCCCTCGCAGATCTGCTGGACGCGGTGTGCCAGCACCGGGCTGGCCTGCTCCACCGCGGCGGCGAAGCCGGGGATCTGCAAAGTCTGCTCCAGCCACGAACGCCACGGTTCCGGGCCGCCGCCGTCGCCGGTCAGATCGGGCCAGGACTGGATGCGGTGATCCGGTGGCCAGGCCGCCGCCCGCAGAACCGCCCCGTCGATGAACTCGTACACCGGCCACCCCCCTGTCGCCGCGTGGTGTCCGGCCGCGGGTTGCAGCCGGACACCACGGCTCTCCTAATTCGGACGGCCTACGGGCAGGTCTGCTGGCAGGCGGATTCGCAGGTCTGCCCGCAGCCGTCGTCGGTCATCTGGATGAGCCGGTCGGCCTCGGGGCCGGACTCGACGATGGAGACATCCAGGTCCCAGCCGTCGAGCGTCCCTTCCTGGCCCTCTGCTGCCGCGGGGACCATAGCCACCGCTTCCTCGGGGCAGCAGAGCCACGGAGGTTGACGCTGCTGCCGGGCGGAGTCTGGTGGTGCCGTCCCGTCCCGCCCAGGTCACTGCTCTCCGGGCGGGACGGGACGGTGGAACAGCCCGCGTCGTGGCATGCGGGCTGGGCCGCCCTCGGGGGTGCGGGCGGCGCGGCCGGTCCGCCGTCCTTCTCCGCGGTGAACGGACCGGCGTCCGGGGTGTCCTCGGCGGGCGGGGCGTCGAGGGCGACGGCCGCATGCGCCGGTTGTGGGGCTGCCCTGCCACGATGACGCCAAGACCGAAGAGATTCGCCGCGACCAGGACGATGCCGGCGAACATGCCGTCCCCGTCCGGCCCCGGCGACATGGGCAGGCGGTGGCGGGCGCTCATCCGTCCGCCTCTGCGGTGTCGGCCGGTGTGAGCAGCTCGGTCTCGTGGATGAGGGCCTGGCGTTCGGTGCCGTCGGCAAGCCGCGCCCACACCAAGGCGCGGTCCGCGTCCACCCCGGCGTAGCCGCTGCCGAGCTGCACCACGATGCCCTCGAACTCTTCCGGCTTCTCCTTGTCCCGGCGCTCGGGTGGTACGTAGGAGGTGCCGCGTACGCGGTCGCCGACCCGGAAAGGGGCTGTCTCTTGCCAGCTCACGCCGCGCCGCCTCCCACCACTCCCGCGGCAGGGGCGCCGGGGCGCTCCAGATCCAAATAGACCTCGAAGTCCTCGGCGCTCCAGGTCGCCGGGGCGCCGTGTGCGGCGCGGAAGGCGACAGCGTCAGCGGCTATCGGGGCCGTCGCCTCCTCGTCCATGAGGCGCGGGGGCGTCGTTGGTTCGCTGGAGCTGGAGCGCCCAGACATGCTGCCTCCCAGAGTGAGCCGCCAGAGGGGGTGTCTGCCTGCCCTCCCGATAAGGGCGCGGGGGCAGGCAGAACCTTCGTGCCCGTCGGTGTCCAACTTCTGTGATCCGGGGGCTCATTCACCGTGGCCGCAGGCATAGTGGGTCCGCAAGTGAAACCGCACCGAAAATGTCGCTGCGGGGAAAGTGGCACATGCCAGGGCAGGCGCATCGCTGTTTCGACGGGCGCGTGCCGTGCCACACTCCGCACATCGCAGCGGCAGCGGACACAAACGCCGGGGAGGCAAGCGGGTGCCAGCACGAGCCAGACCAACAGCACGGCGCATCGAACTGGGATACGCGCTGCGAGAGTTGCGCAAGCAGGCCGACCTCACCCTGGAAGAGGCAGTCCACGGACTGCCGCTGTCGGACACCAAGCTCTACCGCGTCGAGACCGGCTTGCAGGACCTGCGCAACGCAGGCGACCTGCGCAAACTCCTCACCCGCTACGGCGTGGGCGAGGAAGAGGACATCGAGAGGCTGCTGACGATCCAGCGTGCGGCCTCCAGCCGCGAATGGTGGACCCAGTTCAAAGGCTCGATGCCCTCGGGTATGCCGCGCTTCATCGGCATCGAGTCCGCCGCCGTCGAGATACAGGCGTTCCACCCCGTCGTCGTCCTCGGCCTGCTACAGACCGAGCGCTACGCGCGGGCGCTGTACGAGATCTCCAAGCAGGTCGAGGACACCACCAACGAGTTCATCGACCAGGGCGTGACGCTGCGGATGAAGCGCAAGGAGTACCTCACCCGCGATGAGGAGCCGGGCAAGCTGTGGGCAATCCTCTACGAGCCGGCCCTGCGCTACCTCGTCGGCGGCCCTGATGTGATGCGCGAGCAGTACGACGAGATCACTAGGCTGGCCGCGCTCGACAATGTGACCGTCCAGGTTCTCCCGCACTCCGTTCGCGGGTATGTCGCGGTGAACGACTTCAGCATCCTTCACCTCGGCGACACATTGCCGACCACGATCCAGGTGGACAACGCCTGGGGCGCCTCGTCGGTCTCCGATACTCCGCGCGAGGTCGCAAAGTTCTCGCGGAAGTTCAACGCCCTGGTGGCGTCGTCCCTACCGCCCGAGGACACCCCGAATTTCCTGCACCAACTATCGCGAGAGATCACGGAATGACCACACACACCCGCGCCCTCACAGCCCTCGACCTGGACGGTGTGACCAGCTGGTTCAAGTCCTCCTACAGCAGCGGATCCGGCAACAACTGCGTGGAGATCGCCGACCTGACCCACACCGCCCACCGCGTGGTCGCCATCCGCGACTCGAAGAACCCCGAAGGCCCCATCGTGCTGATCGAACCCGAGCGCTTCGCCGCCCTCGTCGAGGGCGTACGTGGCGGGCGTCTCGCCGCCTAATCCCACCGACTCTGGTACGTGCTGGCCGAGCCGAACGAATCCAGAGTGCTCGGACCGGCCAGCCATCCCAGCTCCCCCACCCGCCTCTGCGGGAACTGCCCAGCGAGGAAGGGCCACCGGGGGAGCTCGCCACCCCACCCGGACGGGAGCGGCACATGTCGCAGGCCGCAGCCAACAAGGTGCTGCGTTCAGGATCGAGTCAGCGATTCGCCATGTAGAGGATGAAAAGTGCGCCGGCTAGGACGCCCCAGGCGAACGCGAAGAGTCGCGCCCTGTGGTCGGGAAGAACCTTCGGTGGCGGTGGAGTCACCGTGGCCTCAATACGGTCCGCCGCACCATTCAGTGCGCTCCCTATCTCCTCGATCCGGCCGAGAGGCTTGTCCCTGCGCTGCATGTTCTCCAAGTCTTGGGCAAGCCGGTCAATGGAACTTAGTCCTTTTTCAAGACGGGATACCAACCCCATCAGATCGTCGGACCCTCGCACGCTGATGGCGTTTTCAAAACGGTTGACAACCAGGCCAAGCTCATCAATATCGAGTTTGCCGGTCACTTTGACAAGGGTGTCCGCGACGTGTGACATCTGGCCAGCGACATCCTCGTTGATGCTCCGACTCGCCTCCGTGAGCAACCCCGCGACATCCTCGTTAATGCTACGGCTTGCACGGGAGATCAACCCTGCCACGTCCTCGTTGATGCTCTGAGCAGCCCGCAAGAGGGTGTCAGCGACATCTTCGTTGATACTACGCGCTGCTAGCGCGAGCAACGTCGCGGTTTCTGAGGAGATCAGCCCCTCCGTCAGAGCCTCTTCAAGCATCTCGGCCAGAGCAGGGGAATCGTCGGAGATCTTCTCCAACAGGGCTTTGGTCTTCTCATCGAGCGCCTCGATGTGGATCTCGCCATGGTTGTCGCCCCCGACGAAAGCGCCGTCACCGTGGTTGTGCTGCTCTGTGACGCGGCGTTCAGGGGAATCATCGATGTCTGTCAACGCTCGTCCTGCCCATCGGCACGGACAGAACCGTAGTTGTCCCCGCCGATGAAGGTGCCTCGCCCGTGGTTGTGCTGTGCTCCGATGTTGACCGTTTTCGTGTCAGTCGGCGTCGAAGAGCTCAGCGCCTCAATATCCTCTCTGGCCTCGGGGTAGGCGGTGAGGAACGCGGTAAGCACACTGCTCCACTGGGCAGTAACCTCAGCTTGGGTAAGCCGATGTTGTTCCAAGCCCTCGGCATGCTCCTCAAGCGCTCGCAGCGCGTCAGACTCTTCGTCCGCTGTCCCGCGGCGGAAGATCGTGGAGATTCGGGCCCGCAAGGCGTCGGCCCGCCCTTGAAGCAGATAGGCGAGAACGTTGCTGGCAGCGCCAGTGGCGATGGCGGTAGCTGCTGCGTCGAGCATGTCTTAGCCCCCCGAAGTCGATGTTGTGCACGGTCCTACACGCATCGTTGATGAGTAGATCGTCCCTCGAAACGGTGGCCCGGCGCCGGTACCTGGCTCAAGTAGCCAAATGCAGAGGGACAGTTGGCCGGATCGCATACTTCTGAGCGGCGCACGCTGCCCGGGCGGGTGATCGGGGTTCCCGGCGTGCAATCGACCCGCCCCCCTGTCCCAATGGCCCACGTTCTCCTGCCGAGTCAGGCTCAAGGGTCGAAGGTGCGGCTGTGCTGTCTCTTGTTGATGCCCTGTCCGGCAGCGACACAGCAGAACGGATTCCGCACACATGAGGACGGGAAGCCCTGCGAACACGTGACAACCACGAAGAGGAGTTTTCCCAGGTCAGACGACCGCGAGCAACGTTTCCGCAGGTCACCGCCTTGATCAGGGAAATCCCCTAAAGCGGGTGTCGCAGGTTCGCATCCTGCCGGGGGCACAGCAAAATGCCTGCTCAGAGGCTTTTCCGTCCATCGGACGGCGGCCCCGACGCATGGCTCGCCGAGGCCGTGCTGTCTGCGGCGGACGCCTTGAGGCCGTCGTCCCGGCCACCGAGTACCGCGACAGACTGCCGGAGTGGCACCACTCCACGTACGACGCGCTGATGTCCCGCGCGAGCGACGTGCACGAGACCGGCATGGCCGCGTCCGACTCCGAAGCGCACATGGCCGGCTCCGAAATCCTCGTCGGGCTCGCTGACGAGCTGATTGCCGTATGGGACGGGAAGCCAGCATGGGGTACGGCGGCACGACGGACGTCGTGGCGTACGCCCAGCGGAACGGTGTGCCCGTCCGGGTGCTGTGGCCGGAGGGCGCCTCACGCTGACGGCACCCAGTGCGGCTCGGCACAGTTGGTCCGGAATGACGGCTCACCGGGCCTTCCCCGGAACCGCCCGAACGTCAAGCGAGGCATCACCACCGCCCGTCTCACCCGCGCCCGGCTCGCCTGGGACGCCTCCGACACCGCCACTGCCACCGCGATGAAGGTCCCTACCGAAGCCGTCGCCCAGCACGCCCGGGTCACACACACGCTGGAGTTCAGGGCCGCGCTGCGCGCCGCCACACCGGGCAGAACCTGGACCGAACACACCGTCACCTGGAGGATGGCCGCATGACCACGGCGCCGACCGTCGAACTGCGGACCTTCACAGTCCGGTCCCCAGGGTGATGCGCCACCCGCTGACCGGCGCCCGTAACCCCCGCCTCCGAACGGGGCAGCCGCTCGTAGGGGACAGCCCACAACAGGCAGTGTCGATCTCCCTCTACGGGCGAACGAGTCGCTGTACGTTCGCGGTATTCCAGGCTTGGGAGGGAAGACGTGAAGTACTGGCTGTTAGCCGCCGAGAACAAGACGTCCGCGTACGAGATGACCCGCGGATCTTCCCAGTCGGCCGGGGGCTGGGATTCGTCGCTTTCAACCGTCACCAGCCTCGATGTTGAGGAGGGCGACGCAGTCCTACTGTGGCGGAGGGGCCGAGGCGGCGGTGTAGTGGCGCTGGGAGAAATCACCAGCACTATCCCTGTGGAGTCCGACACGCTTGGTTGGCCGCTCGCGCGGCTCATAGAGAGGGACGACGAGAGATCGGCTCCCCCTCACGTGAGAGTGCATCTGTACTTCGGCAAGCTCTCGTTCGCCGCCCCTGTCTCGGCCTCGATACTCCGGACTTCGGGCCTTGATCACGTAGTGAAGCGGGCGCGGTCAGCGACTAAGGGGCGCCAGTTGGTAGCACTCAATCTGGCCGCCAAGCGATGGAGAGATTTGATTCAACTCATGGAGGAGATACACGAACCGGATGACATGCCCACAGGTTGGAGCATCCCACCCGGGGCCGTCGTCAAACGGAGCGAACTGCACGATGTTTACGGAGGCAGTCCACGACTCACTGTCGGTTCCAGTGCAAGGACTCCCAACGCATTACTCTTCCTCGATCGCTCCGCCACAGGCGAACTTGCCCCTCGGTGGGATGGCCCTGTGCTGCTTGCTCCCGGACAGTCGCAGTGGACAGATACCATCTCGGACGACAACCTGGCCGCGCTCGCGCACAGGCGGCGCGGTGTCCCGCTGAGGGTCTTCGTCGCGCACCGCAGCGAGAGTCTCTATCTCGGTGAATTCGCGATTGAACCCGAATCACCGGTGGAGCACTGGGTGGATACCGGCAAACGGAATATCCGGCCCTCCTACGCTCGTCGGCCACACGTAGTGGACACTCGAGCACCGCTATTCCGGCTTCGCCAGCTGAACGGCGTGTCGATGCCAACGGACGAGGTAGACCCGTTCCAGAATGCCTCTCGCATGAGCCTTCGGCTGCAACCTGTCGGTAACCAGCCAGCCGCGACCGCCATCCGCAAGCTGCTTACCGTTCTGGAAAGCGAGCCAGCAACCGCCACGTCCCTCGTTGAGCTCGACGAGGCTCAGCTGCTCGCGACTTTGGTTCAACGCGCAAGATGGCAGGCTGATCTGAATGAGCTACGCGCCGCAGTCGCGGACCCCGAAAGCAGCGAAGGCGACCTGCAGAGACTCGTCGAGCGGATGACCTGGATCTTCGGGGGCGAGTTCCTGCCAGGCACGGTCCGCCGCAACATCACCCTGCGAGACCAGCTGGACCTGGCTCTGCTCCGGCCAGACGGCACCCTGCACGGCGTCGAACTCAAGAAGGCCAACATCACGCGACTGGTCACCGGCCAGCGGAACCATCTGATTGTTGGCACAGAGATCAACAAAGCGGTCGGGCAGGCAATGAACTACCTACGCGAGCTGGACGAGAAGCGCCCACAGATCCTAGTGGACTTGGGTATCGATTGCCGACGCGCGTCGATGACGGTAGTGATCGGGCACAGCGGATTCGTGACTACAGGTGCATCGCCCCAAGAGATCGACGAAACCATTCGTACCTTCAACTCGTACCTGACGCGCTTGAGCGTCACTACATACGGCCGCCTAATCGAGAACGCGCAGCGGACAATCAATCTAACGGCCTCAGACGGATAGAGGGCTGCCCCTGTGTCGTAAGAGCCTGAACTCTGGACCGGCCTCACGTGCGTGCGCGATGCGTGACCGGAGATCCGGCACAGCGTCGCGAGCTGGATGGGGTACGAAGCCGCAGGGTGCTAATCAGGCAGAACAGCGCCCTGCGGCAGGGTGTAGCACTGCCTGGCAAGGATTCGGCCTCACTCCGACTGCCCTCAATGTCGGACGCGGAACGGGCCCTCTCCACCTGTTCCAAGCACTCGGAGACGGCTCTCATGGCCCCCTCCAGGATACGGGCGGGCGCAGAGGGTCGGGCAGACTTACCCGGCGAAGCCGCGAGTCACGTGCACCAAGTGACCACTCTGTGAAAGGAAAGGCACTCGTATGACGTATGCGTCATACGAGGTTAGGAAATCTCGGGCGCCATCCGAACTGCCTGAGTCCGACTCTGTCAACGACGACGGCATAGTGTCCCATCCTCAAGGTGAACGCCTCCTCGGAATAGTGCAGGCCCCGCTTCGGCAGATCCGGACGCTTGAGCATCTCCACAACGCTGCGAAGCGACGGCGGGTCTCCGGACTCGATTAGATAGCGCAACGAGGTCGGGTAGATGCCCTGCACGGAAATCGGCCGCAGACAGAGCTGCTGGGGTGTGCCCACGCCCCAGGTCATCTCAATCTCACTTAGCTGGGGCCATCCGCCCGGCAGCTCAGCCACGGCAGTCCCTGACTCCAGTTCGCCACGCACCCTCCCCAACTGGTCTGCGGCAGAGGTGACCCAGCTCTCCACTTTACCTACTTCCCGCCGCGTGACACCGTCGATGGGCCACTTGATTTCGAGGCAGATTCCAAGCTTATTCTTGGTGTCGACAGCTATGACGTCCAGGTCTCCCGCGCGTTTTCCATCAGCACGCAGCACCTTCACACCGCTCCGTGCTGATACCCCCGGAATCGCGGCAAACCAGTCCTCCCACTCTTTTGCCCGTTTCCCCAGGGTGTGACCCACCCGACCGAACCGACTCGCATCTTGAGCCGCCGTTCTCAGCGCAATGACATCAACCGCCCTCGAAGTGATGAGAGGAGGACAAAGGATGATCCTTTCTCCACTCTCGACGAGGGGCGCGGTCCGGGCCGAACGGCCCACCCGATAGGTCAACCGCTCCAGCAGGTCGTCGATATGCGCGGTCGGAACTTCGGGGCACAGCTGGCCCAAGGCATCGACCATCACTTGCCGATCCAGATGAGCAAGCGTGCTCTCCAGTCTCGCGGCAGAGCGAGCCGCAAGTTCACAGAGGTCGGCAAGCCCCATGATGCCGGCCAGGAGAACCGTGGCTTCCCTTATAGTGAGTCCGTTGCCGAGGGCGAAGGGATCGGGCAAATATCCTTCCGGCGCAGACTTCCTCCAGGCATCAATAGACACCATTGCCCGGTCTGCGGACGCCTTCAAAACCTCGAACGGCGGCCCCTCGCGCGACTCGACGGGGCGAGCCCCGGCCCACCTCCGTTCCACCTCGGAGAACGGTGGTAGTCCTCTGGGACGCGCTCGTGATTCCAGATACATGTCGGCTGCCTCAAGGGCCACATCCCAGGCGTGGCGAACTCGAAGATCCCTGCCTCTGCGCCTAACCGAGTAACCTCCCATGCGGATACTGTGTTCTATCTGCTCCCACCGTGAGAACTCGATGGCGGAGGTGAGCACTTCGAAAGCCGCCTCCTCATCACAGTCACCATCACCAAGCGGAAACTGGTGATGCCACTCAATCACGAACTCGAAGAGGGTTTCCCAGGGAACATCAGTCTGTATCCCGGAATCTATCTCCCTGGCCCTGAACTCGGCCGCCTTCCGCAGTAGCGCGTAGATGCGTCCCGCTCCTGCACTCCATGCACGGTGTAGCCGCAGTGCGGACCTCTTTCTGGAAATCTCCTCCAGAAGCTCTTCCACCGGTTTCATCTCTCTCCCCCTCGCCATCCGAGACTCTCGGAATGGCATCGGTCAGATACCTGGACGCCCCGAGCGCAGACCACGGTCTTGGGTCCGCATGTGATCCTCGTACACCAAGCAGTACGACACCAGCAGATTGCCAGCTCCACATGCGCTAGGTCCCCCGCCCCAGGTGACCCTCCACCGGCCATCGGCGCTGGACGGACATTCGGAATCTACTCAGCAAGAGACCGCCAGTTGGCTCTTTACGTAGTTGAAGCTGGTGGAGGCGTGGGGGAGAAAGCGCCCCACCGTGGCCCAGCCACTGTCCGCCGACCAGTTCCTCGCCGTCCTGAAAAGGTCCGGCGTCCGCGTCGTCGGGCACTGCAACCGGCGTACCCGCCAAGGCGCCTGGGCCCGGTCCACTGCATGATGATCCACCATACCGGCCCGTACTCCACCGAAGGCGGCATGGCGGAGCTCTGCCGTACCGGCTACACCTCGTTTCGCCGAAACGGATTCAGCACACATGGGGACGGGAAACCCCATGAACACGTGAGAACTACGGAGGGGTGTTTCCCCAGGCCAGACACCCCACAGCCAACGTTTCGGCAGGTCACAGCCCCACCCCAGGAAATCTCCTAAAGCGGGTGTCGCAGGTTCGAATCCTGCCGGGGGCACAGGGACATACCTGGCATGGGGCCCTTCCGTCCGTCGGACGGGAGGGCCTTCGCAGGCGCAGCACTATCGACCAGGGCGCCCCATGCCTCTCAAGGGACTCGCCCACGCTTTCTCGGCCCGCCTCCTGCGCGGCGTCTGCGGCATCGTCGGTGCCCTCACTGTCTTCGACGACCTCGCCACCTTCCTCGGGCAGACGCTGCCCCTGCCGCTTCCCACTTCCGGGTCGGTGCGGTCCGCGGGCAAGGGAGGCTGCAGGGTGGCGGAAGATGGAGCCCAAGCGTGGCGAGGGGTGGAAGGGCGACAAGACGTGACCGCACCGCACTGTGCCGTCCGCGGGTGACCGCGACGGGGACGGCTGTTGGTGCGGACCTCGGTGGTTGGCGAACGCACGGCCCGCGCTGTCTGAGCGCCAGAAATGAATGAGCCCCCGGGCGGTCACTCCGTACGGGGGCGTGGTTTGGGGGCGGGCCGGGGGGTCGTGGTGGAGGTGTTCGCGGCGGCGGACAGGACGTTCTGGGCCTGGGTGTCGACGAGCCGGGTGAAGATCTGCTGCGCGTAGCCGAAGATGATCGCCCAGGAAATGATCTGGGCCGAGGAGTCCAATGCGGTCAGGCCGGGTACGAAGCCGCCGCGCATGAGGAGGAGACCGAGGACGGCGGTCAGTGCGCCCAAGGGGAGTTTCAACAGGGCGAGGGAGAACGGGACGTTGTAGGGTTCCGCGGTTCCACCGATGCGTCGGATCGTCGCCGCGGCGGCGATTCCCGCGGCCACCAGCCCGACGAATTCGATCACCACATAGTCGGCGGGCGCGGTTGTTGCCGCGAGGCTCGCATCGATGTTCTTCGCCTTCGCCTCCGGTTCGGAACCCGTAGGGCAGACGACGTGGTATTCGGCGGCGCCCGAGGCCCGGTCGGGGGAGAAGCACAGCGGGACGGTGTCGTCGAAGAACCATCCGAAAACCGCCACAAGAACCGCCGCCGTCGCCAGGCCGCCCGCGACCCAGCGCACGATGGTGACGAAACTGCGGACCCGGAGCGTCTTTTGGATGCGGACCTGCCGGGCCACGCTCACGGCGTCCAGGATGGATTCCCGTTCGGCGTCCGTGATGTCCGCGGGGGACCTGGCGATGCGCTCGACGGCCACCCGCCGGGGGTCCTCGACGTGCAGCGCCTCTCTCACCGATGCCAGCACCCCCGGCATCATCGCGGTGATCTCTTCCGGTCCGGAAAGGCGCAGCAGGAGATTGTGCGCGGTGTCCACGTGGATCTGGCCCACCGCGATGTGCGCGGCGGACTTCCTTCGGCCGTGCTCATGGGACAGCACGTCGCGGGCGCTTCTCAGCTCTCCTTTCGCCTTCTCCAGCAGGTCTTTCCGCTCTTTTCCGTGGGTGCGCACCCGGTCTTCGAGAAGGGCCTGGAGTTCGTTCGTCCGCGCGATGAGGACCTGGCGGAGTTCCCATGAACCGTGTTCCGCCGCCGAACAGGACGCGGTCTTCGGCGCGGCGCCGTTCTCCGTGGTGGTGCCTGTGTTCCGTGCCGCGCCCGCGGAGTGCGCAGACTCCGCGGGCGTCGCCGACCGGCCGTGCTTCACGAACTCCGCCGATTTCGCGGATTCCGCGGAACCCGCGGGTTTCGCGGATCCCACCGGTTTCGCGGATCCCGCCGGTTCAGGTCCCGCCGGTTCGGATTCCGCCGGTTCAGAACCCGCGGGCTTCGCGGAGTCGGCACTTTCCTCGCGTTCTTCCGGCCCTTTTGCGCTGTCCTCACTCATGCAGCCGAGTTTTGCGGCCGTTCCGGCGACTCCACGGTCGTGGCCACCGGCTTCAAGCGAAAGAGGTACTGCTTTTGGGCCTGGAGGGCTAGGTGTTTGTGGAGGCCAGCTCCTCGGGGGACAGCGGAAGGATGTCGGGCAGGTGGTGATGCCCCTCGGCGGTGAGGATGAGCGTACGGGGGCGGGGTCCGGGGGTGAGCCAGGAGCGGGTCAGCAAGGCGGTCAGGAGGGCCGCGCCCAGGCGCCCCGCCAGATGATGGCGCTGTTCCGTCCAGTCCAGGCAGAAGCGCAGCAGGGGGCGCCGGGTCGGGCTGGAGGGGCGGGTGGTTCCCGCGAGGTCGACACCGAGGGCCGTGAAGACCTCTTCGGCCCGGGGGCCCAGTGCGTAGGGGTGGTCGCGGAGCTGGGCGGAGAGGGGGTCGCGGGGGCGGCGGCGGGTGTCGGGGATGCCGTCGGTGGGAAGGAGGGCTTCGGCGGTGACCAGGGCGGCGGTCATCTGGACGCCGAGGTCGCCCGCGAGGTGGTCGTAGCAGCTGCGTGCCCGGCGCAGGGCGGCCGCACGGGTGTGGGCGCGCAGGGAGCGGACCGGCCGGGGAGGCGAGAGGGCGGTGAGCGCCTCCAGTGCCGTGGCGACCTGGGGTCCGGAGAGCCGGTAGTAGCGGTGCCTGCCCGACTTCTCCATGGTGACCAGGCCGCCGTCCCGCAGCTTGGCCAGGTGCGCACTGGCAGCCGGCGCCGAGACACCTGCCTCGTCGGCCAGCACCGAGGCGGGCAGGGCCCTGCCGTCGACCAGGGCCATCAGGACCCGGGCGCGGGCGGGGTCCGCGAAGAGGGACGCCGCTGTCGCCGGGTCCGCCTCGCCGCCGCGCTGCTGTTGTGGAGCGGACGGGGTGGGATGGGTGCCGGTTGTCGTCATGGCTCCAGTCTGGGTCGGGGACACTTCGGGCCGCGTGGAAACGTTCGCGGGTGAGGGTGGGGAGCCATGACCTCGGCTCGTTTTCCCAACCGTTCGGGTGGCCACTCCGCCCCTCCTTCCTCTTCGTCTGCCCCAGCCCCTGTCCGGACCCGGACGAGGGACCGGTGGGTGCTGGGGGTGATGTGCACGGGCATGTTCCTGGTGCTGCTCGATGTCACCGTCGTCAATGTCGCGCTCCCGTCGATCGGGCGTTCCCTCGGTGCGGCGTCGTCCGGGACGACGCCGGGACCCGGAACGGGTGCGGGCACAGGGACGGTGCAGTGGGTGGTCGACGCCTACGCGGTGGCCATCGCGGGCCTCCTGCTGGGTGCGGGCGCGATCGGCGACCGGGTGGGACACCGACGGGTCGTCCTGGCCGGGCTCGCGCTGTTCGGTCTCGCCTCCGCCGGGTGCGCCCTCGCGCCCGGCTCCGAGGTCCTGGTGGCCGCACGGGCCGTCCAGGGCACGGGGGCCGCGCTGCTGCTGCCCGGCAGCCTCGCGGTGATCACGGACACCTTCACCGACCCGGCGGCCCGCGCCCGCGCGCTGGGTGTCTGGGCGGGCGTCTCGTCGCTGGCGCTGCCCGCCGGACCGCTGCTCGGCGGCGCGCTGGTCGGGACCGTGGGCTGGCGGATGGTGTTCTGGGTCAACCTGCCCGTCGTGGCCGCTGCACTGGTCGCTGTGGCACGGCTGGTGCCCGGCCGCGGAGGGCGGGCCGGGAACCGGACCGACTGGCTGGGGACGGCCGGCACCGCCCTGCTGCCGGCCGCGGTCGTCTTCGCCGTGATCGACGCCGGGCACCACGGGCCGCGCGCCGTGGGCGCGTGCGCGCTCGCGGTCGCCGTAGTGGCCGGGGCCGGTCTCTCGCGGGCCCAGCGGTGTGCGCCCGCCCCCGTACTGCCGCTCCCTCTGCTGCGCCGTCCCGCCTTCGCGGGGCCGAACATCGCCGCCCTGGTGATGAACGCCGTCGCCAACGGAACGCTCTTCGTGACGACGCTGTACCTGCAGTCCGTGCAGCACCGCTCCCCGCTCGCCGCCGGCGTGGCACTGTTGCCGCTGTTCATCCCGCTCGCCCTCCTCGCACCTGTCGCGGGACGGCTCACCGCCCGCTACGGGCCGCGCGTTCCCATGGTCGCCGGTGCCTGCGCCGCCGCCTGCGGGTGTGCTGCCCTGCTCTTCGTACGGGCCGACAGCGGCATCGCCGTCCTGACACCCGGACTGGCCGGACTCGGTACCGGGGCCGGGCTGTTCACGGCCGCTGTGGTCACCGCCGCCGTCGCCGCCGTGCCCGACGACCGCTCGGGGCTGGCCGGCGGCGTCAACAACGCCGCCCGGCAGACGGGTACGGCCCTCGGCATCGCCGTCTTCGGCGCTGTCGCCGGGTCGCCGGACGACCCGGCGGCCTTCACCGCTGCGCTGCGTCATCTCGGGCTGCTGGGAGCCGTGCTGTGGGCCGCCGTCCTCGCGCTCACCGCCGTGACGGTGCCACGGGGCCGTGAGGCGGCACGGGAAACGTTCCCCGGGGAGACGTCCCCCGGGCAGGACAGCGCCGCCTCTCGGCACGTGCCGGAACAGGAATTTCGGCGCGTGCCGAGACGGGAATGAGGCCACGGCGCCTGGCGCGCTGACGCCGCCTGGCCGGCCAGCGGTCCCCGGTCGGCCAGTGGCCCCCGGCGGGCGGGGGGTACGCGGCGGGCCGGGTGCGCCGTCATCCGCGGCTCCGGGGAGTCGAGCCGTGGCGGGGGCCGAGGGTGTGGTGGATCGTCGCCTGGAGCGCCGCGTGGAGGCACGCCGCGGGTGTGAGGGAGGCCGCCGGGGAGCAGGGGACGGCCCAGTGGGGGCCGGGCGGGTGCAGACGGTTCCTGGGCGGTACGGTCACCCAGTTCGCGGTGCCCAGCACCTGGACGGCGGTGAACTCGTCGAACGACCACTCGTTGGCGCTGCCCGGCTCGATGAGCCAGTAGAGGCGGCTGCCGTACGGATCGCGGATGACGGCTCCTGACAAGGCGCCGATCCGGGCCAGTACACCCTCGCCGAGGTAGGCGGGGACCCGTACGGCGTCCCACCACTCCCCCGCGGGTAACAGCACGGCATCCAGGCCCTTCGGCAGCGGCCACCATACGGTCACGGCTTCTCCTGTGCGTCTTGCGCCTCGTATGCGTCTTAAGCGTCGCCGTCGGTGGCTTCGTCGGCTCCCGAGGCGCCGACAACCACCGCACCGTCGGCGCCTCAGGTTGTGACCCGCTCAGCTTGCCTACGAGGCAAGTGGCAAAGTGTCACCACTGAGTGACACTTTGCTCGCACAGTGTAGTCACTTGCCCAATGCCCCGCACCACATCACCGCGAAAGTCCCGCTCCCGCCTACCGCATTGCCCCGTTGCCCCGTTGCCCCGTTGCCCCGTTGCCCCGTTGCCCCGGCACCATGCTCACAGGCCGAGCCATGCCGCCAGGTTGTCGAGCGTGTCGGGGGTGCGGCGGCGCTGGGCGACCAGGCCGTTGATGGTCTCGCGGGCGCCGGGGTGGTAACGGGTCTGTTCCGGCGCCAGTTTGCGGGCCGCCATCACCGACTCCAGGGCGGCGTCGCAGCGTCCCGTCTCCATCTCCGCGCGGGCGCGGTCCACATAGAAGTGCGCACGCCGCGACATCGGCCACCCGTTGGGGAGGCGGACCGTGCGGGACCGCTCCAGCGCCGCCCCGTACCGCCGCATCTCCACCTGTGCGGACACCTCGTGCACCGCCACATTGGCCGGTCCGAAGCTGAGCCAGTGGACACGGCCCGCCTCTCCGGTGCGTCCGGCGTAGAGGGCGGCCTCGCGCAGGTGGGCCGCCACCGCGTCGGCGTCGTGCGCACGGGCGGCGATGACGCTCGCTCCCAGGTGCAACTGCCCCCGGACGGCGAGGGTCTCCCGCGCCTCCCGGGCATCGGCGTCCGTACGGGAGACCGCCTTGTGACCCGCTTCGATGAGGCGCAGACCGATGGTGTGCTCACCCTCGCGGAAGTACGCGAGGGCGCGCATGTACTGGCGTACGGCCGCGAGCAGGGGGTCCGAACCGCGCTCCGCGGCCCAGCCCAGCCGGTCGAGGGCGATGGTGGCCAGATCGTAGAAGCCGAGCTTGGTGGCGATGTCGTGCGCCGTGCGGTACGCCGAGCCCAGTGTCTGCCACAGCTCGGTACTGGGCGTGCGGTGGGCGGCTGTGGTGACCTCCGCGATGAAGGAGGGCAGCACGTGGGCGGCCTTGCTCAGCTGGGTGGCGCGCACCATCCGGCACAGGTCGTCGGCCTGGGCGGCGAGTTCGGCGGGGGTGCGTTCCCGCTCCGTCGCGCCGCCGCCCCGAAGCTCACCCCGTCCGCCCGTCAGCCGGCCCGCCGGTCCGCCTCCCGTCCCGTCCCGCGCGCCGCCCGCAGGGCCACCTGCGGGGCCGCTGCCCGGACAGCTGTCCAGGTCGGTTCCCGTACCGGTTCCCCGGCGGTCACCCGGATCGCTCACCGGGCGGCCCTCCAGACCGTCCTCCAGGTCGTAGAGGTCCAGCGACTCGCGGATGGGACGGATGAGTGCGGCGAGCTTGTCCTGCTGGAGCTCGTTGACGTACGGCTGCCCGGTCAGCACCGTCACGTCGATCCGCAGCAGCCGCGCCACCGCGGAGATCAGGTCGGGCGAGGCGTTCTTGCGGCCCTCCTCGACCTGGCGCAACAGGCTGTAGGAGTAGGGGAGTCTCGCCGCCAGTCCGCGCTGGGTCAGCCCTGCCAGCTTGCGTTGGTGGGCGATACGGACGCCCGCGTGTTCTTCCTTCGGCCCGCGCATCAGCGTCTCCGTTCCGCTCCCTGCGATGACCCGGCACGGTACGCACGTTGTGGCAAGTAGGTGCTTTTCAGCCGGAGGTTCCACCCGATCGTGTTCAGTTGAGTTGCGCCGGGGGGCGCGTTGTGGGAGATGCGCGCAGAGGAGACGGCAGAGGGCCCGGCAGAGGGCGAAACCGCAGGCATTCGTGGTGGGATGCGACTATGCCCTCACCCGTCCTGTACCTGCTCGCCTGCGCGGCACCTCCCGTTCTCCGGGTGGCCGATGTCGTCGAGGACGCCCAACGCGCCGGCTGGGACGTGTGCCTGGGGCTCACCCCCACGGCGGCGCTCTGGCTGGAGGACCGCCTGCCCGCCCTGGAGCGCCGGACGGGACACCCCGTGCGCTCCCGCTACAAGCTCCCCGGCGGGCCCGATGTGTGGCCGCCCGCGACGGTGGCCCTGGTGGCGCCCGCGACGTTCAACACCGTCAACCAGTGGGCGCTAGGAATCACGGACAAGTTCGTGGTGGGTTTCGCCGCCGAGGCGATCGGCAAAAGCATCCCCCTGGTGACCATGCCGTGCGTGAACGCGGCCTACGCCCGGCACCCTCAGTTCGCCCGCTCCCTCGACGTGCTGCGCGGGGCGGGCGTACGAGTCCTGTACGGGGAGGGCGGTTTCGTGCCGAACCCTCCCGGTGAGGGCCGCCCGGGCGCGTTCCCCTGGGACTTGGCACTGCGGGCCGCAGGAGAGGCCGAAGGGGGAGAGGGGTCCGGGTGGGCCGAGGGAGCCGAGCCGGCCGGGCACCGTCCGGGAGAAGTCACGAACTGAACCGGACGCGACCGCGGAAGCCCGCCGCGGCGGATCTCGCCGGGTCCTTTCCGTTGTCCCGATGGGGGGTGACTCTGTCCGGTGCTCACGGGCTGCGGTTTGCGGGCCGCATGCGAGGCGACTGCGGGCTGCGCGTGGGTTCCTCGAAGGAGGTCTCCCACGACCGACTGCGTGGCGCAGACAGTCGTGCACCGCCGAGCACGGGCCGGACGGTGCTGCTCGGCGACGCCTGTTGGCCGTCTCCCTGCTGGCGCGGGCCAAGACGCCTCCCTCGGGATCGCCGGCGCGCACGTACTGGCGACGCAACTGGCCGGCGCCTGCGGGAGCGCGCTCGGGGATGCGCGCGGGAGCGCCCACGGGAACGCGAGCCGTCCGAGCCGCCGGAGCTGGCGGAGCTGGCGGAACTGGCGGAACTGGCGGAACTGGCGGAGGGTGGCGGAACTGGCGGAGGGTGGCGGAACTGACAATGGCGGGAGCCGACGGCTGACCGGCCGGGGTCGGACGAGGACGTGTCTGGGCGCACCGTCCGGCGAAGGCCGCTCTTTCTTCCGCTGCACTTCCGGGTTTCTTCTGGTTTTCTTCCGGTTTTCTTCCGCCCGCGCGATGAGTTCCGCCGCGTCGGCCGGTCTGTCTCTGTGTGAAGCTTCACCGCCCCAGGGGCGGCGCCCGTGAAGAACCTGAGTGAACACGTGAGAACCCGAGAGAAGAGGCAGCCATGTCCCGGAAGATCTTCGTCAACCTGCCGGTCAAGGACCTGAACCGCAGCATCGACTTCTTCACCAAGTGCGGTTTCTCCTTCGACCCCCGGTTCACCGACGAGAACGCCACCTGCATGGTCGTCGGTGAGGACATCCGCGTGATGCTGCTCGTCGAGCCGTTCTTCCGCTCCTTCTCCCGGCGGGAGATCCCCGACACCGCGCGTACCAGCGAGGTGCTGGTCGCTCTGTCCGCCGAGAGCCGCGAGGAGGTGGACGAGCTGGTGGAGCGCGCGCTCGACGCCGGCGCCGAGGCTCACGGCGAGCCCCAGGCGGACGGCCCGATGTACGGCCGTTCCTTCACCGACCCGGACGGTCACATCTGGGAGGTCATGTGGATGGACCCGACGGCCCTCGAGGGCTGACGGCCGTGCCGGGCGGGTCCCGCGGTCCCGCGGTCCGCGACGGGCCCGCCGGCGCGCTGCACTGCCTCCGACGACAGACGTACGCCGAAGTACCGAGCCGGAAGGTGAAATTCCGCCCGGCTCCCGGTCGTTGATCTCGGTGACCGACCCGGTACGAAGCGTGAAAGAGGAGGCGGCCATGCCGGTCCAGCTCAACCACACCATCGTGCGCGCCCGCGACAAGAAGCGGTCCGCCCAGTTCCTCGCGGAGCTGCTGGACCTCGAGGTGCAGCCCCAGTTCGGGCCGTTCCTCCCGGTCGTCACCGCCAACGACGTGGCCCTGGACTTCGCCGACGCGGGTGCGGAACCCGTCGTTCCGCAGCACTACGCGTTCCTGGTGTCCGAGGAGGAGTTCGACGCGATCTTCGGCCGGATCAAGGCCGCCGGTCTGGCGTACTACGCGGACCCGGGACGCACGCGGCCCGGTCAGATCAACCACAACGACGGCGGCCGGGGCGTGTACTGGCTCGACCCGGACGGCCACGTCCTGGAGATCATCACCCGCCACTACGGCGCCGAGGGCCGGACCGGCTGACGCCCGGAAGCCGCGGGGGCCCGGGGCGGGCACCCGTCAGTCCCGCGAGGCAGCGGTCCGGTGAAGCGGCGATCCGGTGAAGCGGCGATCCGGTGAGGCAGCGGTCCCGTGAGGCAGCGGTCCCGTGAGATGCCGGTCGTGAGGCATCGGCCCCGTGCGGCTCCGGGCGGGCCCATGAGGCGTCAGTCCCGCGAGTCCCCGGCATCCTCCCGGTCGGGGCACGGTGTGCCGCGCGGCAGCTCGTAGGGGGCTGCGATGCGGTAGACGCCGGGGCGTGGCGCGTCCAGCACCGTCCAGGTGTCCTGTACGGGTTCGTCCTTGCCCTGCGGCGGCGGGCCTCCGAAGGTCGGTTCGGCCTCGCGCAGGCATCCGTTGACGTTGTCCTCCTCCCGGGAGGGCGGCACCACGCGGTCGCCGTCCGCGTCGACCAGCCCCAGCCACGGCGAGTACGGCACCCGCACCAGCACACGCCCGCTCTCCCGCACCCGGACGGTGACGCTCTCGGCGTCGGCCCGCTCGACCGACGCCGAGGCATCCACCAGGGGCACGGCGCCCTTGACGCGGAAGAGGCGCCAGCTGTCGTCGGACCAGATCTCCTCCAGGTACGGCTGGCCCTCGCTCACCAGCTTGGCCTCGGCGACACCACCCGCGATGTCAGGCGGGTCGGCGGGCAGGACGACGTAGTGGACGGCCCAGCGGCGCAGCCACGCGTAGTAGCGGTCGGGGCTGAGTTCCTTCTCGTAGAAGAGGGGGTTGCGCTCCAGGTCTGCCTGGCGGTTCCAGCCGCGGGCGAGGTTGACGTACGGCGCCAGGGCCGACGCCTCGCGGTGGCTGTTGACGGGGACGACCTCCACACGGGCGCGGTCCGCGTCGGCCTTCTTCAACTGGGCGACCAGGGGTTTCAGCTCCGCCGACCAGTCGGTGTCGGGGGTGGTGTGCAGGACGTCCCAGGTGGGCTTGGCGATCTGCCAGCCCATGGTCACCAGCAGCGCGAGGGCCATGGCGAGCCCCCGGCGTGACTTCCACGGCCGCCAGCCGCGGCCCACCACGATCGGCACCGCCGCCAGCAGCGCCACCGCCCCGAACAGCAGCCCGAGCCGTTCGACGTTCGAGCCGACCTGCGAGGGGATCGCCCAGGTCAGCACGATACCCAGCGCGTAGATGGCGCCGCCGACGCGGACGGCCATCCAGGTCTTGGGCACCATCAGCGTCACCGCGACGGCACCGAGGACGGGGAAGATCAGCGACACGAACGGCATCGGCTGCACGCCCGTGAACGGGAAGAGGAGGGTGGAAGCGGCGACGACCACCGGCGGCGGCACGGCCACCGCGAACATGGCCGCGGGCCTGCGGGCCAGCAGCAGCGAGGCGGCGACGACCTCCAGGAAGAGCCCGGCGACGGGGCTGGCGGCGGTGGCGAGCGCGGCCAGCAGTATCGCGAGCGCCGCCCGCACATACCGCGCCGGGCGGCTGGCACGTGACCCGCGCCAGCGCCCCGGCCACGTCCACACGACCGCGACCGCGCCGAGGCCGAAGAGCATGCCCAGCGCGAAGGTCACCCGTCCCGAGGCCGCGTTGCACGCGAACGCGAACGCGCCCCACAGCGAGGGCACCAGCGGTTCGGGCACCGTCCGGGCCAGCAGCAGGGCCAGCAGCCCGGCCGAGAGCACACCGGCCAGTATCAGCGTCGAGCGGACGCCGAGCACCGCCATCAAATAGGGCGAGATGACGCTGTAGGAGACGGGGTGCATCCCGCCGTACCAGGCGAGGTTGTAGGCGGAGCCCGGGTGTTCGCCCGCGAACTCGGCCCAGGCGTCCTGCGCGGCCAGGTCGCCGCCGCCGCTGGCCAGGAACCAGAGCCAGAGCAGATGGAGCAGGGCCCCTGCCGCCAGGGCGGCGCCGACGACGCCGTACGGCCGGGACAGCACATGGCGCACGCCGCTCCACCAGCGCGACAGCCGCCGCTCGGTGCCGCGCTCGACTGCCGGAGCACCCTCGGCGGACGCCGCTGCCCTGACGGACCCCTCGGTCCCGACGGGTACGCCGGCCTCGGCGGGTGTCCCGGTCCCGACGGGTGCGCCGCCCCCGATGGGTGCCTCGGTCCCGACGGGCGCGCCAGCCTCGGCGGGTGTCTCGGTCCCGACGGGTACGCCGGGCCCGACGGGCGCCTCGGTCTCGATGGACCCCCCGGTCCCAACAGGTGCCTCGGTCCCGACGGATGCGGCGGCCCCCGCCGGCTCGGCCGGGTCGGCCGCCCCGGAAAGCTCGGAAGTCCCGAACGGCCCGGAAGCCCCGGAGGACTCGGAGATCCCGGCGGACCCGGAAGTCCCGGAGAGCCCAGGGGACCCGGAGGACCCGGAGCGCCCTGGGAGCCCGGACGTCGCCGGGGCCGCGGTCCGTTCGCGGGCGGGCGGGGGCAGGGGATCCGGTTCCGGCCGGTTCCCCTGCGGGCGCTGCCCGGGAACGGGTGCGCGAACGGCATCCAAGGCGTCCTCCACGCCCGGACTCCCGGCTATCTCACCGGCGCCGGCGCCGGAGTCAGGCCCCGACTCCGGCGTCGGAGGTGGGTGCACGGTGGCCACTGCGCTCTCTCCCCGTCCTCCCCGTACAGATGTGCGGCTCAGATCCGCATGACGTTACCGGACCACGCCGCGACGCTCCCCCGACGCCCCAACACGCTCCCCGTGATTCACCACAGGGAGCGTGTGGGGCGCGCGGGACGCGCGGACGAACCGGGCGTGCCGACTGGAACGGGGGACGCCGCAGCACGCGGAAAGGTTCAGCCGAGATGCGTCAGCTTGTCCGGGAAACCGGGCTCGCTGAGGCCGTCCTTGACCGCCACCGGGACCTTCACCTGGCCGGGGCCGTCACCCGCGGTCAGGGTACCGACCCTGGTGCCGGGCTCCGCCGTGTGCGGAACGCCCTTCCCGCTGTCGGTCAGTCCGAGCTTCACCTTGAGGCCGGGCCAGCCCACCGCCGTCACGTCCTTGGTGGCCACGACCGGGGTCTTGCCGCCGAGCTGGTCGTCCACATAGCCGACGACCTCGCCCTTCTTGACCACCGTCCGCGAGGTGAGCGAGTCCTGTGCCGCGTCGATCAGCTTCTTACTGGCGGCCAGCACGCTGTCCAGGATCGAGGGCTTGTACTGCCCCAGCACGGCACCGATGATGAGCTGCTTCGTGCCGCCGATCTCCTTCTCCGCCGCGAACAGCAGGTTGCCGCCCGCCTTGGTGGTCGTACCCGTCTTGATGCCGACGACGCCGTCCATCGGGACGAGCCGGTTCCAGTTGGGCTGCGCCTTGCCGTTGGTGTCGGTGTACTGCGGCTGCCGTACGACGTCGCGGAAGACCGGGTACTCCATGACCTTCTTGCCCAGCTTCACCTGGTCGGCGGCCGTGCTGACCGTCGAGGCCGTCAGACCGGAGGGGTCGGTGTAGTGGGTGTTCGTCATGCCCAGGTCCTTGGCGGCGGCGTTCATCTTCTTCACGAACGCCTTTTCCGAACCCGCGTCCCAGCGTGCGATCAGCCGCGCCACGTTGTTCGCGGACGCGATCATGATCGCGTTGAGCGCCTCGCGCTGCGAGATCTTCTGCCCCGCCTCGACCTCGACCGTCGACTCGTTCTGGGCGCTGAGCCCCGCCTCTTTCTCGGCCTTCTGGTCGACCGGGATCAGCTGCCCCTTGCCGCTCTTCTTGACCGGGTGGTCGCGCAGCATCACATAGGCCGTCATCACCTTCGCGACACTCGCGATCGGCACCGGCTTCTGCTCGCCGTACGAGCCGAACGAGCCCAGCCCGTCCACGTCGATCACGGCCTGCCCCTCGGAGGGCCAGGGCATGGACGGCTTGGAGCCGGAGAACGTGTACGTCCCCGACGACGTCATCGACAGCTTCGGGTCCGGCAGCGGACGCACGGCCTGCACGACGACGAAGACCACCGCGAGCAGCAGCACCAGCGGCGTCCAGATCTTCACCCGGCGGGCGACCGTGCGCAGCGGCGTCTCGGGCGGGGGCGGCGAGTTGGTGAGCTGCGCGAGGAGATCCAGCGGCTGCGGCTGCGGCCCGGCCCGGCCTGCCGCCTCGGCCTCCGGCGTGCCCGGCATGGGCTGCTGCCGGGTGCGCTCCACCTCGCTCTCGGCGGCAGCCGGCGCCTCGGCGGCGCCGGGGGCCGGCGGTGGGCCCGCGGGGCGCGACGGAGCTGTCGCCCACGGGTTCGTGGTGCCGCCCGCCGGAGGCGTCGCGGGCTTGGCCGGCGCCGTGGGGGCCGCCGACGCGGTGGGAGGCAGCGGGTTCACGGGCCGCCGCGGCTCGTCGGCGGACCTCAGCGGGACGAACTGACTGGTCCGCTCCGCGTCCGACTCGTCACTGCCCCGCTCGTCCGCCCGTCCCGCGCCTGCGCCCGCCTTCGGGCCGGGCTCGTTCCCGCCGGATTTGTCCTGGCCGGACCGGCTCCCGCCGGTCTTGTCCTGACCCGGCTTGTCTTGGACGGGCTTGTCCTGGGCTGGCTTGTCCTGGACGGGCTTGTCCGGCACGGGCTTGCCCTGGTCGGAGCGGTACTGCTCCGGCTTGCGGGGGTCGGCCACCGCGCCCTTGCCCGCACTGTCCGCCGCGGTGCCGGTGCCCTGTGCGGCGGCGGTACGGGGATCGGGGGTGGCTGAACCCTTTCTCTTGGAGCTTTCCGACTTACCGCCCTTTTCGGACTGCTGCGCCACCCGGGACTCGACGTCGGACGTACGGAAGACCGCGGTGGGCTGGTCGACGGCGGGCTTCTCCCGCGCGCCCGCGGACTGCCCGGCGGTCGCGGAACCCTTGGCGCCGGACCCCTTGCCGTCGGCTTTCCCGCTGCCGGCGCTCCTGCCGCCGTCACCGCTGCCGCCGCTGCCGTTCCCGGTACCGCTTCCGCCGTCGCGGCTGCCGGTCCGCGTCCCGGCGCCGTCGTCCTTGGTGCTCTTGGGCGCGCCGAAGAAGGCCGACGTCAGCCGTTCGGCGCGGTCGGCCGCCGCCTCGTCCTCCGTGCCGGGCTTCTCCTCCCCGCGGCGGATGATCCCGAACATCGCGGTCGGCGGGTCCGCCTGGGCGCCGTTGTCCGCCGCGCGCGCGGCCTGCGCGGCTTTTCCGGCCTTCCCGGCCTTCCCGTTTCGCTCGGACGGACCCTGGCCCCCGCCCTGCCCGGCGTCCGGTGACTTCGGCCGGACCGGGAGGTCCGAGGCGGTCGCGGCGCCACCGGAGCGGTCGGAACCCGCACCGCTCCCGGAGCCCTTCGCACCCTTCGCGCTCATCGCACCCTTGCCGTCCCCGTCGTCGGGGGAGTCCCCGGTTTCCTCCGGGTGGCTGTCGTCGCCGGCGACCCAGGCGGCCACGGCCGACTTCAGCCGCTCGTCACCCTCGTCACCCTCGTCGCCCGCACGTCCACCGCCGCTGCCGCCTCCGTCGCCGTCCCGGCCACCGTCGGCGCCGGAACGCCCGGCCTCGCCGGCCGCCGGCGCCTCGCCCTCTTCTCCGGCGGGGGACGCCGGGGCGGGGATCCGCGAGGACGCCGAGGAGCCCGACGCACCCGAGGACGGCGCCGGGGAAGACGTCGAGGAAGAGGACGACGTCGAGGAAGAGGACGCCGAGGAGGAAGAAGTCGGGGAAGAAGAGGTGCCCTCGGAGCCCGAGCCGGCGCTCTTCTCCGATTCGGCGCCGCTCAACCGTTCGTTTTCGGCCGTCTCACCCGGGCGCGCAACCGTGCCGCCACTCCCCGTCGTCTCCCCCGACGACCTCTCCCGATCCGACCTGTCGGGGGATTCGCCCGCCACCAATGCCTCCTGAAGCTGCTCGCCGCTCGCCATACCAGTTAACAGTGTCCCGTGCACAGAAGCCGCCACCGGCGTGGCGGCGCTCCTCTCGGGGCGGCTCCAACAGCCTCCCCTGACGGCAGACGAGAACGACATACCTACTGGTTCCCGCCCATAACATCCAGGCACTCTCGACAGACCATTGTGAGAGGGGTCACCCTGTCATTCATCCACGCGGGGAGGCATGGATGGGCAGGAGCCGCAGAACAATTCCTGAGGAGCTTCTGCTGCTCGCCCTGGACCCGGCCACGGGTACCACGGCGCAGCCGCAGTCGCTTGACCTCGGTCTGGCCGGGGCACAGCTAGTGGAGCTGGCCCTGGCGGGACGGATAGCCCCGGATGGGGATCGTATCGCCGTGGTACTGCCACGGCCGACCGGAGATCCGACACTGGACTCCGCGCTGGAACTGCTGCGCAGGCGCGGCAGCCCCGTGCGCGCGGTCCACTGGATCGGCGGGCCCCGGCTGGGGCTGCGCCAAACCTATCTCACACATCTGGAGCGGTGCGGCATGGTGCATGCCGTTTCCGGCCACATGTGCGGGGTGCTGCCGACGACGCGCTACCAGGCGACGGACACGGCCATCAGCCGGGAGATCAGGGCCCGGCTCGACGCCGCGATCCGCACCGGGGTCCCGCCGGACCCGCGGACGGCGGCGCTGGCCGCGCTGGCCCACGCGGTCGGCCTCGGCAAGCACCTCTATCCCGGCAACGAGGGGCGGTCCTGCCGCTCCCGGCTACGGGACCTGATCAGGCACGACCCGATGGGCGGACTCGTCGCGCACGCGGTGATGGACGTCCAGAACGGCGCCGCGGCGCAGCCGCGCAGGGCCCAGGCGGGCGGCTCCACGGCCGGCCGCTCCCCGGCCCGGGCGTCGGTCTCCGCGTCCGCGACCACCACGGGACGGCGCGTTCCGGAACAGGCACGGCACCTGGCGGGCGGCATGGTCCGCGCGGGCGCACGCTGAGCGGTTCGCTCCGGCGCACGCGAAGCCGCGCGGCGCGCCGACCGAGCGTCTCGCTTCCGTAAGTCGCCTCCGTCGGCGGCATCCGAGAAGGCACATGAACAGGCCCCGGTGGCCCGTGCTCCGGGCAGTCCGCGGACCGCGCCACGGGCCACCGGGGCACCGCGTCCACGGGCACCGCGCTCCGCCTCGTCCGCGAGGACGGCGGGCGTGGCGCGTGGTCCGAGGGCCCCGCACGGAGGCACCCGCAAGGCAGGGGAAAGGGCGTCTGACGGGGGCCGACGGGCTCCGGTGGAGCCTGCCGTCGGCATGTGCCCGATGGAGGTGCTGCGCGAAGGTGCCGTACGACGGAGTGGCGCGCACGAGGAACCCGGGCGCACGCGCGGGAGGGCGGTCCGGCCCCGAGGACGAGGGCCGGCAACCCCACCCGCGCGTGACCCCCGCGCGGGTGCCGTCCGCCCGATTCCGTACTCGATCCCGCACTCTCTGTTGTCATTTCCCAGCGCGGGCGCACATGTTGATGGCAACCTGCTGGGAGTAGTCGTACTTACACGGAGGTGCGGTCCCGTGGCGTCGAACGTCAACCCCACAGTCCGGCGTCGCCGACTGGGCCAGGAGTTGCGTCGCCTGCGCGAGCAGAGCGGTATGACGGCCGAGGAGGTCGCGGACCGGCTGCTGGTGTCCCAGTCGAAGATCAGCCGTCTGGAGAACGGCAGGCGCAGCATCAGCCAGCGGGACGTGCGCGACCTGTGCGGCGTCTACGAGGTCGAGGACCACCGCATAGTCGATTCGCTGATGCAGATGGCCAAGGAGTCCCGCCAGCAGGGCTGGTGGCACGCCTTCGGCGACATCCCCTACAGCGTCTACATCGGCCTGGAGACCGACGCCGCCTCGCTGCGCGTCTACGAACCCCAGGTCGTCCCGGGCCTGCTGCAGACCCGGCAGTACGCGGAGGCGGTGTGCGAGGGCGCTCTGCCCGAGGCGTCGACCACCGAGGTCGAGAAGCGGGTCCAGGTGCGCATGCGCAGGCAGGAGCGCATCAAGGACCCCAAGAACCCGTTGCGCGTCTGGGCGGTCCTGGACGAAGCGGCGCTGCGGAGGGCCGTCGGCGGGCCGCAGATCATGGTGGAGCAACTGGAGTACCTGATCGAGCTGTCCCATGTGCCGCACCTGACGATCCAGGCCATGCCGTTCTCGATGGGTGCCCACCCGGGCGTCAACGGCCAGTACGCCATCTTGGAGTTCCCCGAGGCCACGGACTCCTCCGTGGTGTACCTGGAGGGCGTGACCAGCGACCTGTACCTGGAGAAGACCCAGGACGTCCAGCGCTACAGCATGATGTACGAGCACCTGAGGGCGGGGGCTCTCAACCCCGAACAGACACGGGAGTTCATCGGAAACGTGGCAAAAGACTTTGCCCGCGGCTGAGTCCGGGGACTGTACACCTGCCTGAGAGACGCTGGGAAGAGTCTCTTGGTATATGCCATCCGGTCGAGTGAACGGCTGCTCCGGAGTCCGACAGCAGGGCGGTAGCGTCACCGCCACACCACCCGCAAACGGACTCAGAACCGGAGTTGAGATGACAATCCCGCAGGGACCAGGTCAGACGTGGATCAAGTCGTCGTACTCGGCAAATGGCGCATGCGTCGAAGTAAGGCCCACGACCGTGCGCACGATCGCGGTGCGTGACTCGAAGGCGTCCGACGGACCCCACCTCGGGTTCGACCAGGCGTCCTGGAACCTCTTCGTCCAGGCGGTGAGCACCGGGTCCCTCGACCTCTGAGCGACCCCGCCACCGATCCGGCCCTCTCGACAGACTCGCCGTCCCCGCCGAGAGGGCTTTTCACTTCCCTGGGAACAGCCGTGAGTTGTTCCCCCTGGAGCAGCCATGAGTTCGCTGAACCGCTCCACGCGTCCGGGCCGGCGACGCGGCCCCGGAAACCGGGTCCCGAAGACGGGGGCCCGAAGCGGGGCCCGATGTCGGGGGTCTGCGGCAGGAGGTCCGACGTCGGGGGCCCGGAACCGGAACCGGAACCCGATACGGAACCCGGAGCCCGGCCCGGAACCGTGCCTCGTGGCTCAGCGGAGTGCCCCGTGGCTCAGCGGAGCTGGTCCACGTAGGTGTCGGTGCCCGGGATCGTCGGGATGAACGGTGCCACCAACTCCGTCCGCCCCGCCCCACCCTCCGCGAGCGCCTCCCCCAGGTCCGCGAACCATGGCTCCCAGCAGGCGCGCGGATCCTCCTGGAGGAACCACAGCAGCGTCAGCCGGGTGTCCACGCCCTCCACCTGCTTGACGTACGACATCCTGTCCACCGGCAGCGGGGTGGGCCGGAAGACGGTGACCATGGCGGCCGGTGAGCCCGCCAGCCGCGCCGGGAGGTGCCGGGCGCGCAGCCACTCCAGCAGGGCGGCCCGCTCGCGCGGGCCCGCGGCCTCGACGACCTGCAGGATCAGCCCGCGGTAGGGGTGGTCGAGCGCGTGGTGGTCGCGCGGTCCGGCCGCGCCGTCGCGGTAGACGGTGGCCTCGTGGTCCTGGAAGCTGGTGAAGACGTGGGTGCGGTCGCGGTAGACGCGCCCGTCGCGGTTGAGGCGCTTGTTGATCGCCACGGTCCACTTCATGTGCTCGGCGTAGCGGCCCTCGGTGATCCAGTACGTCGACAGGTAGCAGCCCGCCGTCACCGGCCGGGCCACCGCCGAATCCGCCGGAGAGCGCAGACTCCGCAGCTCACGGGTCGCCACCCAGCGGCGCCCCGCGTAGATCCAGGGCATGGCCATGGCGCCGGCGATGTAGTGGTCGTCCTCGTACCAGCGGTTGTAGGCGTACTCATGGCCCGGGTGCGGTTCGACCATGGTGATCAGCGCGTGGCCGGGCCGCACGCCGTACGATCCGACAGCGGCCAGCCGCGCGTAGTCCTCGCTGTCCGTACCGGCGCTTCGCCCTGCCCCGGCACCCCGCCCGTCGGCAGCCCCCGTGACGTCCGGGGAGCCCGAGGAGGCCGCGGATCCCGAGGAGGCCGCGGAATGCGGGGAGGCCGGGGAACCCGAGACGGCAGGGGAACCCGGGGAACCCGGGACGTCCGGGCCCGAGGGGGACGGGGTGTCCGGTGCGGTGGCGGGTGTGCCGCCGGTCGCGGCGGTGGGTGGTGGTGCGGTGCCGGGTGCGGGCCGGTCGGCCGATGGCTCCATCGTGGCTCTTCCTCCCCCTCGGTTCCTCCCGTACGGTGTACCCAGCTGTGTAACTGACGAGGCGTCAGAATTCGTTACCCGTGCGGGAGGGATCCGGCGTGCTGCTCGCGGACAGGACCGTGGTGGTCTCAGGTGTCGGTGCCGGACTCGGACACGAGGTGGCCGCCGCCTGCGTACGGGAAGGCGCCCGCGTCGTCCTCGGCGCCCGCACGGAGGCCAGGCTCAGCGCGTGTGCCGAGGCCGTCGACCCGGACGGCACCCGCAGCGCCCACCGGACCGCCGACATCCGCGACGAGGCGCAGTGCGAGCAGCTCGCCGCGCTGGCCGTGGAACGGTTCGGCGGCATCGACGCCGTCGTGCACGTCGCCGCCCTCGACACCGTCATGGGCGGGCTCCAGGATGCCGACCTCACCGAATGGCAGCGCGTCCTGGACGTCAACCTGCTGGGGACCCTGCGCATGACACGGGCCTGCCTGCCCGCCCTCAAGGAGGCCGGGGCCCGTGGGGACGGCTCCGTGGTGATGATCGGCACCCAGTCCTCCGTCGCGGCCCCGACCCAGGTGCGACAGGCCGCCTACGCCGCTTCCAAGGGCGCCCTCGTCTCCGCCATGTACTCCCTCGCCCGGGAACTGGGACCCCACGGCGTACGGGTCAACACCGTGCAGCCCGGCTGGATGTGGGGGCCGATGGTCGAGGGTTACGTGGCGTGGGCGGCCGAGTCGGAGGGCACGGCACCCGAGCAGGTGCGCGCCCGGCTGGATGCGCGCATGGCGCTGCCGCGGATGGCGGAGGACGGCGACGTGGCCGAGGCCGTCGCGTTCTTCGCCTCCGCGCGGGCCCGCGGGATCACGGGGCAGTGCCTGCTGGTCAACGCGGGCGAGCACATGCGCTGACCACCCGCCCACCCGCGCCCTCGTTCCGAGCGCGCCCTCGGAACCGCAGGGCGTGGAGGAGCCGGCCGCAGCCCGTTGAAGAGCCCGCCGCAGGCCGTGGAGGAGCCGGCGCGCTTCCGGCTGCTGTCGGGGAACCGTGGCTGCCCCGGTCCGGGAGCGCCTCGGTCCGGGAGCGCCTCGGGCCGGGGCCGCGTCATGCCAGAGGCCGCCCCGGGCCGAGGCCGCATCGAGCCGGCACCTGCACACGGGCTCGCACGTCGGGGACCCACACACCAGGGCGCTACGCCCCCGTCCGCTCCCACGCCCGCTCGAACAGCCTCGGTATCGGCATCGACGGCACCACCGCCATGTGCGTGGCCGAGCGGCGGTTCTCCGCCTGGGGGAGCAGCGGGAGCTTGCCGGCCTCCAGCGGGAGGCGTGGTGCCGCGCGCTCGTGCCAGGCGCCGGGGACGAACAGGGCGCGGCCCGCCCGGGAGCGGGCGGCCCGCACGACCAGCGGGGTGGCCGCCAGCTGTGCCGCCGCCTCCTTGAAGCGGGCCGGCCTCCAGCCCGTCCACGTCTTCACATTGCGGTCGGTCGGGTCCGGCAGGGCCAGCAGCATCAGATAGAGCGCGGCGGCGTCCTCACCGAGGCCGTGGCGCTCCGCGCACCGGGTCACCAGGTGGGGGACCGAGCGGGCCGGGTGCTGTTCCCATCCCGGGGGCAGCGTCCGGTCGGCTTCCAGATGGGCGCCCAGGGCCGCGAAGTCCTCGCTCAGCAGCAGCCGCAGGTCCGCGAGGGCGGGGAGGCCGGAGGGGGTGGGCAGCCACTGGGAGGGGTAGAGGCCCTCCAGGTAGGTGTCCAGTTTCTGGAGGACCGGGTCGTCGGCGCCTGTCAGGTGCGCGGGGTCCACGAGGACGTGCCGTATCTCGTACGTCTCGTCGTCGGCGACCGTGACCGCCGGGTGGGCCGTGAGCGGCTCGATGGAGGGCGGGGCACCCATCAGGTAGTTGCGCTGGAGAGAGAAGACGCGCAACGGTCCCGGTCCGGCGGCCAGTTCCGCGCGCATGCGGGCTGCCGCGGCACCGGCAGCCGTGCGCGGCGGGGAGCCCGCCGGGGTGCGGTAGGCCGCCCAGGCGGCTATCCGGGGCAGGTCGAGCAGCCCGGCGTCGGACGCCTGCCGGGGGTCGGGGGTCAGGCAGCCGTCGCCCATGGCGAGGCGGCCCAGGAGGACGGAGCGGCGCAGGGCCGGCCACCACTGCGGGGCCGAACCACCGCCTCCTTCCCTGCTCATGGCGTGCTCGCCCTTCGGGGCGGCGATCTCCTTGGTGGCCTGCGGCATCAGCTCGTGCGGCACGGGCAGCGGTTCCCCGAACTCGGCCAGCCACCACTCCACGGCGCGATCGAGGTCCGGCCCCTCGGTCCACAGCCGCTCGGGGTCCTCGGGCAGGAGCCTGTCGTACAGCCTCCGCAACTGGGCGGGGGTCAGGAAGCCGAGCGCGTCACAGGCCTGGTCGAGTTCCTTGTCGCGTACCTTCCACTTCTCACTGCCGTAGTAGCCCGTGCTCAGGGGCACCTCCTGGGCGACGTCCTGGTGGGCCGCGGACGGCAGGCCGCCGCGCAGCAGGATCGTCGCCTCCGGGATGGACAGGCCGATCCGCGCCGCGAGGTCCGCGGCCAGTGCGGGGCGGGCCGGGGCCGGGCCGCGCTCCCGGTACAGCTCGGCGAAGCGCGTGAACCACCCGCCGGGACGCGCCGGTTCCAGCACCTGGGTCCGGAGGGGTTCGAGGCCCGCGGCCGCGAGCGGTCCCGCTGCCGGGAAGTCGCCGTCCGGGGCGTACTCCAGCACGCGCAGCACAGGGTCCCGCTTGCGTCCTGCGGCCGTCCCGCGCTGCGGCACAGCCACCGCGGCGGACGTCGCCGTGCGGATGGGCCGGGCGTACAGCGTCCTCCACCGGTTCAGCGCGGTGGGGGGCGTCGCGTATTCGACGATCCGCCACTCGCCCGCCGGGTCGGTGGCGAACGGGCACTCCGCGTACTCCGCCAGTTCCTCCACCGTCCTCGGCCCGCTGCTTAGGCCGGCGCGCAGCGCCTCGACCACGGCGTGCCCGTGGTAGTGCGCGGGCCTCAGCCGCTGCCAGCCGGCCTCCGCGGCTCCGCTGCCTTGGTCGATGTCGCCGTCCCAGGGCGGGGTGTCGGAGACCGCCAGCTCCATCAGGCGGCGGGCGAGGGCCGGCCCGGAGGTGTCCTGCTCCGGGGCGGGCGGCTGCGCCGGCTCGGAGCCGGGCGGGGCGAGGCGGCGCACCAGGCGGGCCTGGCCGACGAGGCAGTTGGCCGCCATCACGAGCAGATGGGTCACCCGGTGGAAGCTCGCGCTCGCTTCCTGCCAGGCGGTGCCGGGGGCGAGTTCGGGCAGTTCCTCACGGAGGAGCACGTAGTTGTCACCCGTGGCACCGCTGTCCTGGCTGAGGTAGGCGGGCTCCACCCTGGCGACGAGCTTCTCCACCCGCGCGCGCTCCAGGCGCACGGGCAGTTCCGGCATCAGCAGGCCGATGACGTCGACAGCCTGGACCTCGCGAGCCGCCTCGGCGTCCTTGAGCAGCTCGTCGACCGCTCCCCCGACGTGCACGAACCGGCCGAGGAGCGTGACGAAGCCGTCGAAGTCCACTCCCGCGCGCAGCCGTGCCCGCTCGCGTTCGCACCAGGCGCGCAGTTCCTCGTGACCGACCCAGGTGGCGTACAGATGGGTGGCGCCCGGCCAGCCCTTGGTCTCATGCGGGTTGTACCACCTGTTGGAGGACATCCCGTCGGCCGCCGTGCCGTGGCCCACCGTCATGTCCAGATCCGCGCGCATCCACGCGCGGACCTCGCGCTGGAAGCGCTCGTCGGCCAGCAGGTGGCGCAGTTGGGGACGGTGCGTGAGCAGCAGGTCGTACGGCTTGGTGTCGGCGAGGCGTTCCGGCGGGTCGTTGACCGGGACCCCGTGTCCGAGAAGTACGTCGATGAGGTCGAGGGGGACGCGTTGCTTGTTCTTCCAGTCCCGGTGCTCCCACTGCCGGAACTCGACCGGGACGCCGTCGGCGGCGGCCTTGGATGCGACTTTTTCCGCCAGTTCGTACAGCACCGGCCCGGGGGCCCTGTGGGTGGGGATCCGGACGTTGACGCAGCGGGTCAGCCAGGCCGCCGTCGTTCCGTGCGGCAGTCCGGGGCGTTCGCCGGCGAGCTGGGCGAGTACTCCGGTGCGCTCCAGCAGCGTCCGCCACAGCTGTGACTCGCTGCCGGAGCCGTAGCCTCCCGGCCGCAGGGCCAACACGGCGTCGCGGACCGCCTCGGGGCGGCGCTCGACCAGCGCGTCGAGGGCGCGTCCCTTGCAGCAGGCCGTCCAGAACTCGGTGTCGCTCAGCGAGAGACCGCCGTCCGCGAGGAGGTCCTCCATCATGGAGGCCAGCTCCTCGTCCGGGTCGAGCCGGGCCGCTTTGGCGAGCTTGCGGATGTCCGTGGCGAGCTGGGGGTGCATCTCGCCCTGCTCGCTGTTGCGGGCGCGCACCACCTCGCGGAACCGGGCGAGGGTGTCCGCGCCCACGCCGTCCCCCGCGGCGAGTTCGGCCACCCAGGCGCGCAGCACGGAGGCGGAGAGCGCGCCGGCCCGGGCGTAGCGCAGGTACCGTGCGTGCAGCCAGGCGTGGTCGGGGGCGCGGCCGAGGTTGCGCTCGGTCCTGCGGGCGCGGCCGAACCAGGCCGCCGCCTCCTGCTCGGTGCCCGCCTCCAGCGCGAAGTCGGCCATCTCGTCCAGCAGTGTGACGGCCAGCGCGGGAGCGGTCTCCTCCAGGCCGGCCAAGACGCCGTCCATGTCCTTCTTGAAAACGTACTTCCACTCCAGGGTCTCGCGCCGCAGGGCGCGGATCTTCTCCAGGGCGAGGCCATGCTGGTGCGGGTGGGCGGCCAGGACGCGCTCGGGGAAGGGGAGCCGGCCGTCCGCGTCCTGTTCCTCGTCGGCGAGGCCGGTGGCGAACAGGTCTGCCGGTTCCCATCCGTCCTCGCGCATCAGGAGGTCGCGGTAGGGGATCACGTCCTCAGCGAGCAGCTGGGTGAGGGTGCAGCCGTGCGGGCCCGCGTAGGTGCGGGCGAACAGCCCCTCCTCACCGCGGGATGCGGTCAGGGGCACGCCCGCCGTCTCCAGGGCGCGGCGCCACTCCGGATCGGCCTCGGCCAGGGCGAGCGGGCCGCACGTCCCCGCCGCCGCCCAGGCGCGGGCGCGTTCCTCGCACGCCGTGCGGTGTGCGAGGAGCGTGTTCCGCACCGCGATCAGGGACGTCAGGTCCGGGGCGCCCGCGAGCTGCGCGGGCACCTTCTTGAGCTGCCGGCCCCTCGGATTGCGGTAGACGATCTCAAGGTCGTCCGCCACCAGTTCGGCCGTGTACCCGTCCTTCTCGACGCTCGCCGCCATTCCCCGTTCCTCCCCGTTCTCCCCGTGATCCCTTGGAATCAGCGGGTCCCGTGCCCCGTTCCGCCCGTTCGTCCTGCTCGCGGGCGCACTCGTCCCCGTGCCGGATGCCGCGTCGGGATCTTGGGAACACCCTACGCACCGCCACCGACAGGCGCCGCGGCCTGTGGATAACTCGGGACGGCGGCGCCCGGCCGGGATGGCCGGGGAGGCGGCCGGGTGGCCGGGCCGGGGCCGGAAGCGGCAGGTCCTCTACGCCCGCGGGTAGCGGGAGAGCCAGGCCGGGGAGGCGGTGCCCGGACCGTGCAGGGCGGGTCCCTGGGTCATCTCCATGGCGAAGTCGTCGGCAAGCTGGAGGATGGTGGCCCGGCCCTCCAGCTCGGCGACCCAGCCGGGCGGCAGGGAGGTTTCGCCGTGCATGGTGCCCAGCAGGTTGCCGCAGATGGAACCCGTCGAATCGCTGTCGCCACCGTGGTTGACGGCCAGCAGCAGTCCGTGCCGCACGTCCTCGGCGACCAGCGCGCAGTAGACGCCGATGGACAGCGACTCCTCCGCCGTCCAGCCCTCGCCCAGCGCCGCCACCCGCTCCGGAGAGGGCATGCCCTGGCGGACGGCCCCCAGCGCCCGCTTGAGGGCGTCGGTCGTCTCCTGGTGCCCGGGGCGGGCCGCGAGGTGGACGAGGGCGCGCTGCACGGCGGTGTCCAGGTCGTCGCCGCGTGCCAGGGTGTGGATGATCGCGGCGAACGCCCCCGCCGCCAGGTAGCCGGTGGGGTGGCCGTGCGTCTGGGCCGCGCACTCGACGGCCAGCTGGAAGACCAGCGCGGGCTCCCAGCCGACCAGCAGCCCGAACGGCGCGGACCGCATGACCGTGCCGCAGCCCTTGGAGCCGGGGTTCTTCGGGTGCTCCAGCGTCCCCATCCGGGGGTCGGCCAGCCCGCTCAGACAGGCGTTGCCGGGTGCCCGGCGCGCATAGAGCCACTCCTCGCGTGCGAGCCAGCCGTCGTCCTCGCGGCGCTCGTCGGGGCCCCAGTCGCGCTGGGTCGCCGCCCAGCGGAGGTAGGCGGCGTGCAGGTCGGTGGGCGGGTGCCAGGCGCCGGTGTCGCGGCGGACGTGCGCGCGGATGAGACCGTCCACCGTGAACAGCGTCATCTGCGTGTCGTCGGTGATCGCCCCGCGGCGGCCGTAGGCGGGCAGGTAGTCGGTCACGCCCGGAGGACCGCACTTCTCCCGGATGCCGTCGAGGGAGTCGAACTCGACGGCCGCGCCCAGCGCGTCACCGATCGCGCCGCCCAGCAGGCATCCGCGCACCCTGCTGCGGTAGTCCTGCTGTTCGGCGCGGCCCCATATGGCCGCGCCGCTGTCCGTCCCGCTCGCGCTCGTCACGACGTCCCGCCCCTCCTCGCTGCCCCTCCTCCGGCTGTGGCTCCCGCACTCTAGTGGACGTACGGCGAGGCGGTCCGCCCCTCAGTCCAGCACCGGCAGCAGCTCCGGCAGGTGGCCGTCGGAGGCGCGGGCCGCGCGCAGGCGCTCCTCGGGGACCTCGCCGTAACTTGTGGTGCGGGCGCGGGCCGGGCGGCCTGCCGCCTCCGCGATGGCGACCAGGTCCTTGATGGAGCGGTACGAGCCGTAGGAGGAGCCCGCCATGCGGGAGATCGTCTCCTCCATGAGGGTGCCGCCCAGGTCGTTGGCGCCGGAGCGGAGCATCTCCGCCGCACCCTCGGTGCCCAGTTTGACCCAGCTCGTCTGGATGTTGGGGATCCAGGGGTGGAGCAGCAGACGGGCCATGGCCGTCACCGCGCGGTTGTCGCGTGTGGTGGGGCCGGGCCGGGCGATACCGGCCAGGTAGACGGGCGCGTTGGTGTGGATGAACGGCAGGGTGACGAACTCGGTGAAGCCGGCCAGGCCCTTGGCGAGCGCCTCCCGCTGGATGCGGGCCAGCAGCCGCAGGTGCCCCAGCCAGTGGCGCGGCTGGTCGACGTGGCCGTACATCATCGTGGACGTAGTGCCCAGGCCCACCTCGTGTGCCGTCTGGACGACCTCGACCCAGGTGGCGGTCGGCAGCTTGCCCTTGGTGAGGATCCAGCGGACCTCGTCGTCCAGGATCTCCGCCGCCGTGCCCGGGATGGAGTCCAGCCCGGCCTCCTTGGCGGCGGTCAGCCACTCGCGGACGGACATGCCGGTGCGGGTGGCGCCGTTGACGACCTCCATGGGCGAGAAGGCGTGCACATGGATGCCCGGAACGCGCTCCTTGACCGCACGCGCGATGTCGAAGTAGGCGCTGCCCGGCAGGTCCGGGTGGATGCCTCCCTGCATGCACACCTCGACCGCGCCCACGTCCCACGCCTGCTGTGCGCGGTCCGCGACCTGTTCGAGGGAGAGCGTGTAGGCGTCCGCGTCGGTGCGGCGCTGCGCGAACGCGCAGAACCGGCAGCCGGTGTAGCAGACGTTGGTGAAGTTGATGTTGCGGGTGACGATGTAGGTCACCTCGTCGCCGACCGCGTCGCGCCGTACGTCGTCCGCGATGCGGCACAGCGCGTCCAGTGCCGTGCCGTCCGCGTGCAGCAGGGCGAGGGCCTGTTCGTCGGTGAGCTTCGTGGGATCGGCGGCGGCCTGCGTCAGCGCCTCGCGGATGTCGGCGTCCACCCGCTCGGGCGCCATTCCGGGCGCGGCCCGCTCGCGCAGCTCCGCCCAGTCGCCGTAGATCTCGTCGAAGTCGTCCCGGCGGTCGCCGGTGCGGCCCTCGGTGTCGATGGTGCGGTGCAGATCGGTGCGGCCGGAGGGGACGAACGCCTCGTCCGGCTCCTGCCAGGGCAGGCCCTCGGGGCGTACGTCCTCACGCGCCAGCCCCGTCTCCGGATCGGCGAGCGCCCTCACGTGCGGCAGCACGCGCGGGTCCAGCCACGGTTCGCCGCGCCGCACGAACTCCGGGTAGACCGCCAGCCGTTCCCGCAGCTGGAAACCGGCCCCCGCCGTCCTGGCCTTCAGCTCGTCCAGCTGCGGCCAGGGCTGCTCGGGGTTGACGTGGTCCGGGGTGAGCGGGGAGACGCCGCCCCAGTCGTCGATGCCCGCGCCGATCAGCCGCTCGTACTCGGCGTCCACCAGGTTCGGCGGCGCCTGGAGGCAGCCGGAGGGGCCCATGATGTGCCGGGCGACGGCGACCGTGGCGACCAGGTCGTCCAGCTCCGCGTCCGGCATGCCGCGCATCGCCGTGTCCGGCTTGGCGCGGAAGTTCTGGATGATCAGCTCCTGGATGCCGTGGTAGGCGCGCTGCACACGGCGGAGTGCGAACAGCGAGTCGGCGCGCTCCTCGTAGCTCTCCCCGATGCCGATGAGCAGACCGCTGGTGAACGGGACGTTCGAGCGCCCGGCGTCCTCCAGTGCCCGCAGCCGCACGGCCGGCTCCTTGTCCGGCGAGCCGTGGTGCGGGCCGCCCGGTTCGCTCCACAGCCGCTCCGCCGTGGTCTCCAGCATCATGCCCATGGACGGCGCGACGGGCTTGAGCCGCTGGAAGTCCGTCCAGGACATCACCCCGGGGTTGAGGTGGGGCAGCAGGCCGGTCTCCTCCAGGATGCGGATGGAGACGGCACGGACGTAGGCGAGGGTGTCGTCGTACCCCTCGGCCTCCAGCCACTCCCGTGCCTCCGGCCAGCGGTCCTCCGGCTTGTCGCCCAGGGTGATGAGCGCCTCTTTGCAGCCGAGGGCCGCGCCCTGGCGGGCGATGTCGAGGACCTCGTCCATCGACATGTACATCCCGTGCCCCGCGCGGCGCAGCTTTCCGGGCACTGTCACGAACGTGCAGTAGTGGCACTTGTCGCGGCAGAGGCGGGTCAGGGGGATGAACACGCTCTTGGAATAGGTGATGACGCCCGGGCGTCCGGCCGCTTCCAGGCCCGCGTCCCTGACGCGGGCCGCCGACGCGGTGAGGTCCGCCAGGTCCTCACCCCGCGCCTGGAGGAGGACAGCGGCTTCCGTGCGGTCGAGCGCCACGCCGTCGCGCGCTCGCTTGAGCGCCCGGCGCATCGCGTTGGCCGTCGGCGCCTGTCCGTGTGAGGTCATCCTCCGAGCGTAGCCCGGGACGCCGACAGCGCTTCAGGGGGCAAGGAGGGTGGCCCGTGGTGGCGGGTGCCGCTCCCTTCGCGCCCTCACACGCCCCTCCGCCGCACCGCCCGGCCGGGGCCCGGCCGGCCGCCCTGGGGCAGTCCTTCCGGCGCGTCAGTACGGGGATGGCCGCCGGGAGGCGGGTCCGGCATACGGGCCGAAGCTGGTGACGCTCACCGACCGGCCCGAGCCGGAAGCCGCACCGGCCCGAGCCGCATACCAGGCGTGCAAGGCACCTACCAGACGTGGGGTATCGCCGCGTTGGCCGTTCCCACCCCTGGGACGACGCCGCAGCACCCAAGGGTTCGGTCAGGCACTGCGGAGACATCTCCGGGCCCGCCGTACCCGGGCCCGGGACACGGCGCCCATACCCGGCAGCACGTCCAGGGCCGTGAGGTCGGCGGCGAGGAGTGACTCGGCGTCGCAGTAGCCTGCCCGCATCACCATGTTCGACAGGCGGTGCCCGTGCTTGTCGTGGCCGAACGCGTCACGGAAGCGGAGGTCTCCGCCTCGGAGGCCGCGGCAGGAGTAGCAGCCTGCTCCAGCAGGCATCGGCTCGGCGCCCTCGATCTCGTCCCGCGCCCGGGAGGCGGCCTCCGCACTGGTCGGGGCGTCCACGACACGGGCGACGGGGTCGAAGCCGTCGCTTGGCACGGTTGTCACACCGCGGGTCGCGTCGCCTGGGACGACCGCGGCCACGAGCAGGGTCCTGGTGACCTCCTCGAGGAGGCCGAACACCGTCCAGTCACTCATGCGGCCCATCCTCGCCGCCGCACCTGCGTAGAGGGGCCGGGATCCCCGGCTTCGCCGCTGGCTGGTGTGTCCGGTGTCCTGCGGGGACCTCCCGCCCCCGTGGCCACTGATGGCTGCGTCCCGCGTTCACCGAGCCGGGGGGACGCCCGTCCTCACAGGTACCGGGCGTAGTCGTCGAGGGTGTGCAGGATCTCGCTCCCTGAGGCAGAGGGGAGCTGGAGGACGACTTCCTCGGCGCCCAGGTCGCGGTAGTGGGCGAGTTTGCCCGCGGAGGGGAGGACGAAGCCGGGGACGAGGGCGGGGGTTCCGGTGCGGCCCGCGGAGCGCCAGGCCGCGTGGAGGGCGGGGACGGCGTCCTTGAGCCCGCTGCCGCCGATAGGGAGCCAGCCGTCCGCGTACTCGGCGATGTGGGCGAAGAGGGTGGGTCCCGCGGCGCCGCCGAGAAGGAGGCGGGGACCGCCGGGCCGGACGGGCTTGGGGTGTGCCAGGGAGGCGCGGACGGAGCCGAACTCGCCCTCGTACGCGGTCGGCTCCGGAGCCCACAGGGCGCGCATGAGTCCGACGCGGTCGCGCACCAGGTCGCGCCGTCGGTGCCAGGCGGTGCCGGTGACGCCGTGGTCGGCGGCCTCCTCGACGTTCCAGCCGAAGCCGACGCCCAGGGTGAGGCGTCCTCGGGACATCCAGTCGAGCGTGGCGATCTGCTTGGCCAGCACGATGGGGTCGTGCTGGGCGACCAGGGTGATGCTGGTGCCCAGGGTGATCCGTTGGGTGACCGTCGCGGCGGCGGAGAGGGCGACGAAGGGGTCGAGGGTGCGCCCGTAGGGGCGGGGCAGCGGATCGCCCATCGGGGCGGGTGTCCGCCTGCTGACGGGTATGTGGGTGTGCTCGGGGAGGTAGAGACCGGCGAAGCCGCGCTGTTCGAGTGCGCGGGCGAGCACGTCGGGCCGGATGGTCTCGTCGGTCAGGAGGACGGTCGTCGAGATCCGCATTCCGTCACTGTGCCCGCCATGGGCGGGTAACTCCATGGCGCCGTCGGCCGCCCGGCCGGATCCGGTCGCGTCCGTGTCACCCGGGGGTCTTCTCGGCCTCACCCAGTGCGCGTACAACTCCTCCATGGACGCGTACAGCTCCCCCACGGAAGCGAACGGCTCCTCCCCGGCCCCGCGCGGCACCGGCGCTCCTGTGGACGCGGAGGACTCCCCCGCGGGCACGCGCCGCTTCGGGAGCACGCGCGTGGACAGACGCGACGCGCTGCGGCTGTCGGCCGCGGCGGGCGTCGCGACGGCGGTGACGCTCTGCGGTGTGAGCTTCGCCCGTGCCGCCGACGGGCCGGACGGCGGCGGGGACGGGGACGGGAACGGCGCGGACGGCGGCGGTACGGAGGGCGGCCGGACGGCGCGCCGGACGCTGCGCGGCCATCTGCCCACCGGGGCGCCCGATTTCGTGTACCTGCCGGTGGAGGTCCCGGAGGGGGTGCGGGAGATCGCCGTCTCCTACCGTTACGACAAGCCCGCGGTCCCGGCCGGCACGCCCGGCAACGCGCTGGACATCGGGGTCTTCGACGAGCGGGGGACCGGACTGGGCGGGCGGGGCTTCCGCGGCTGGTCCGGCGGTTTCCGCGACTCCTTCACGATCAGCGCACAGGCGGCCACCCCCGGCTATCTTGCGGGTCCCGTGCGGGCGGGCACCTGGCATGTGGTGCTCGGGCCCTACACCGTGGCGCCGCAGGGCATGGACTACGAGGTGACGGTCACCGTGCGGTACGGGGAGCGGGGCCGCACCCCTCGGCCCGTCCATCCGCCGGAGCGCGCCAGGGGGCGGGGCAGGGCCTGGTACCGCGGGGACTGCCATCTGCACACCGTGCACTCCGACGGCGCCCGTACGCCCGCGCAGGTGGCGGCCACGGCGCGCGCCGCCGGGCTGGACTTCCTCACCACCACCGAGCACAACACCACCTCCGGGCACGCGGCGTGGGAAGGGCTGTGGGGGGAGGATCTGCTCGTGCTGTGCGGGGAGGAGATCACCACCCGCAACGGCCACTGGCTGGCGGTGGGCACCGATCCGGGGCACGTTCTTCGACTGGCGTTACCGGGCGCGCGACGACGCCTTCCCGCGCTTCGCGCGCGCCGTCCGGCGTGCGGGCGGCCTGGTGGTGCCGGCGCACCCCCACTGCCCGTACGTCGGCTGCCAGTGGAAGTTCGGCTACGGGCACGCGGACGCGGTGGAGGTGTGGAACGGCCCCTGGACGGCCGACGACGAGACGGCGCTGGCGGCCTGGGACAACATGCTCGTCAGCCGCGACAGCCGGCTGCCCGCCATGGGCAGCAGTGACGCGCACAGGGAGGGCCAGGACGTCGGCCTGCCCCAGACAGTCGTGTACGCGGACGGTCTGGCCCGCCGCCCCCTGCTGGAGGGCCTGCGCGCCGGACGGTCGTATCTGGCCGAGTCGTCGAAGCTGTCGGTGGAATTGAAGGCGACGACCGCGGGCGGTGCGTACGCCACGCTCGGCGGCACCCTGCGGGCCGACGACGACACCGAGGTGACCGTCACCCTGTCGGTGCGCGGCGCGCCCAAGGGCGCCACACTGCACCTGGTCACGGACGAGGGCACCCTGTGCACCGGCCCCGGCCCCGCCCTGAGCTGGCGCACCACCCCCTCCCTGGCCACCTACGTACGGGCCGAGGTGCGGCATCCCGCACGGCAGGGTTCGGGTCTGCCCGGCGCGATGGCGGCCCTGACGAACCCGGTCTGGCTCGGCGGCGTACGGCCATGAGCCGCCACGCGCGGCGCGGCCCGGCCGGGTCACCGGGTGGGGACCGTCTCCGTGTCCCGCCCCGAGCGCAGCACGGTGCCCGGGACCGCCCCGGTCACCCTGTCGTCGCGTACGGTCTCGACACCGTTGACCCACACACCCACGACGCCCGTCGCGCGGGAGTCGAGGCGGGGGCTGTCGCCCGGCAGGTCGTGGACGAGGGTGGCCGGGCCCGCGTCGATGCGCTCCGGGTCGAAGAGGACGAGGTCGGCGTGCCAGCCCTCCCGCACCTGGCCGCGCTCGCGCAGTCCGAAGAGGCGGGCGGGCTCGTCGGTGAGCATGCGCACGGCGCGCTCCAGTCCGACCAGCTTGCGGCCGCGCAGGCAGTCCCCGAGGAAGCGGGTGGTGTAGGGCGCCCCGCACATGCGGTCCAGATGGGCGCCCGCGTCGGAGCCGCCCAGCATGACGTCCTCGTGCTCCCAGGTCTGCCGCCGCAGTTCCCAGCTGGCCGGGTCGTTGTCGGGCGGCATCGGCCACAGCACGGTGCGCAGGTCGTCGTTGGCGCAGATGTCGACCAGGCAGGCGAAGGGGTCCTGGCCGCGTTCGGCGGCGATGTCCGCGACGACGCGGCCGGTCAGCCCCTCGTTGGCGGCCGAGTAGGTGTCGCCGATGACGTAGCGGTCGAAGCGGGCCAGGCGGCGGAAGACGCCCGCCTCCTTGCTGTCGGCGCGGCGCAGCATCTCGGCACGCACGTCCCTCTCGCGCAGCCTGGCGATGCGCTCGGGGACGGGCAGGCCCAGGATGTCGCCCCAGCCGGGGATGAGGTTGAGGGCGCAGAAGGTTCCCAGTGACATGTTCATGGGCGTGAGGATGGGCATGGTGAGGGCGACCACCCGCCCGCCCTCCTGCCGGGCCCGCTCGCTGGCGGACAGCTGCCGGGGGACGCGTTCGGGGACGGCGGCGTCGATGGTGAGCACGTTCCAGTTGAGCGGCCGCCCCGCCGCCGCTGACATGCGGGCGAACAGGTCGATCTCGTCGTCGGAGAACTGGTCGAGGCAGCCGGCGACGATCGCCTCGATCTGGGTGCCCTCGTGGTCGGCGACGGCCCGGGAGAGGGCCAGCAGTTCCCGGGGGCCGGCGTGCCGGGAGGCGACCGGTTTCCCGTCCCCGTCGGAGTGGCTGGAGGACTGGGTGGTGGACAGCCCCCAGGCGCCGGCCTCCATGGCCTCGTGGAAGAGCCGCAGCATCGCGTCGAGCTGCCCCTCGTCCGGCTGCCCGCCGACGGCGTCGGGCCCCATGACGTACCGCCGCAGCGCGCAGTGGCCCACCATGAAGCCGGCGTTGACCGCGGTACGGCCCTCCAGGGCGTCGAGGTAGTCCCCGAAGGAGTGCCAGTCCCACGGCGCGCCCTCCTCCAGCGCGACCAGGGACATGCCCTCCACCTTGGACATCATGCGCCGTGTGTAGTCGGCGTCCTGGGGGCGTGCGGGGTTGAGCGGGGCGAGGGTGAAGCCGCAGTTGCCGCCCGCGACGGTGGTGACACCGTGGTTCATGGAGGGGGTGGCGTACGGGTCCCAGAACAGCTGCGCGTCGTAGTGGGTGTGCGGGTCGACGAAGCCGGGTGCGAGGACCAGCCCGGTGGCGTCCTGGCTGCTGAGGGCCTCCTCGCGGACGGTCCCGGGCGCGGCGACGACCGCGATCCGTCCGCCGCGCAGGCCGACGTCGGCCCGGTAGGAGGGTGCCCCGGTGCCGTCGACGACGGTCGCGCCCGTGATGAGGTGCTCAAGCATGCTGCGGATGTCCTCCCTTGGTCACGTGAACGCGGCAGCATCCGTACGGGCTCGGCAGGACCGCCCCCTGACCGCCGAGCGCCGCCCCGGGCGCAACGACAACTGTCCCGGCGCGGATGGACCACTGCCCGGAGCGCAAGTGCGCACTGTCCGGAGCGCAAGTGCGCACTGTCCCGACGCGGGAACGAGCCCCCTCCCCGCACATCACGAGCGCTGTCCCGGCGCTGGGCAGGGCGCTGTCCTGTCGGTCTCAGTTCCGTGCCGCGTCGCGGAAGCGGGTGGTGCGGTGCACCGGGTCGGTGTCGATCTGCGGGATCACGTGCTCACCGATCAGCTTGATCGTGTTCATCGTGTCCTCGTAGGAGATGCCGATGGGCAGCCCGAAGGAGAGCTGGTCGGCGCCCGCCTGCTCCCAGCGCTTGCACTGGCGCAGCACCTCCTCGGGGTTGCCGCAGATCATCAGCTCCTCGGCGATGAGGAGGTCGACGACCTCCTCGGTGTACTCCGGGATGAGTTCCGGCCACTGGGGGATGCCCTCGGGGCGGGGGAAGGTGTCGTGGTAGCGGAAGAGCAGCGACTGCAGGTAGTTCAGTCCGCCCCCGACCGCGATCCGCTTGGCCTTCTCGGTGGTCTCCGCGCAGATGGCGGTCGAGGTCACCATGACATTGTCGTTGACGTACCCCCCGAGGGGCTCTGCGTCCTTGACCGCCCCCTTGTACGACTCGACGACCCACTCCATGTCGGAGACCTTCTGCACGCTGAAGCCGAGCACCCCCAGCCCCTTCCTGGCCGCCATCGCGTAGGAGGAGGGCGAACCCGCCGCGTACCACATCGCCGGGTGTGAACCCCCGTACGGCTTGGGGAGGATCTTGCGTGGGGGCAACGACCAGTGCTTCCCCTGGAACCCCTGGTACTCGTCCTGCAGCCACATCCTGGGGAACTCCGCGATGGTCTCCTCCCAGATCTCCTTGGTGTGGTTCATGTCGGTGACACCCGGCAGGAACCCCAGGATCTCGTGGGAGCCGGCGCCCCGCCCCGTTCCGAACTCGAACCGGCCGCCGGAGAGGTGGTCGAGCATGGCCGCCTTCTCCGCCACCTTCACCGGGTGGTTGACCTGGGGGAGCGGGTTGAAGATGCCGGAGCCGAGGTGGATGCGCTCGGTGGCGTGCGCCAGGTAGCCGAGGAAGACGTCGTTGGCCGACAGGTGGCTGTACTCCTCCAGGAAGTGGTGCTCGGAGGCCCAGGCGTACTTGAAGCCGGACTTGTCCGCCTGGATGACGTACTCGGTCTCCTCGACCAGTGCCTTGTGCTCGGCCTGCGGGTCGGTCCTGGCCCGCGCGGCGGGCACGTACCCCTGAACAAAGAGCCCGAATTCCACGTGGCATCTCTCCCTCGGCGGCGCTATTTCTGACGGTCCGTCAGATCCTGGTTGCGTCCGACTGTCGCACCGAGTGACAGGGGCGTCAATACGGCGGACGGTGCGGTGTGGCCGGCTCCGCACGTGAACGTACGGTGAGGAGGTGACCGGCGAACGTGGCGGAACCCGCGGAGTCTTCCTGGCGGAACCGGCGGCCCGCATGGCGGCTTGTTCCCTCTGTTTCACGAGTGAACAAGCAAAGCCCGCACCGGGCGGCCCGGTGCGGGCCCGCGCGGGACGGTCACGGGCGCCCCGGCCGTCCCGCCGCCACCCCGGTCACAGCACCGGGACGCCCGCCAGCCACCCGCCGTCGATGACGAACGGCTGCCCTGTGACGTAGGAGGAGTCCGCACAGCTGAGGAAGAGCGCGAGACGCGCCACCTCCTCGGGGCGCCCCATGCGCCCCTGCGGGATGAGCTTCGCGTAGAACGCCTCCATACCGTCGACCGCCATACCGTCGACCGCCGCAGCGCCGTCGGTACCGGCCGCACTGCTGTCTGCGCCGACCGCACCGCTGTCTGTGCCCGCCGCGCCGCTGTCGGTGTTCGAGGCGCTGCCGTGAGCGTCCGGGGCCCCGCCGGCGGACCCTTCCCCTCGGGCCGGCTCCCCTGCGACCGACCCCCTTGCGACCGCCTCCCCTCCGGGCACCTGTCCCCCGGGCACCTGCCCTTCGGACGCCGCGCCTCCAGGCAGCCGCCCTCCGGACGCCTCCTCCGTGGCTTTCTCCCCTCCCCCCAGCCGCAGCCCGCCCGCCTCGGCCTGGCGGGGGTTCGCCATGGGGGTGTCGATCGCTCCCGGGCACATGGCGTTGACCCGGATCCCCCTGTCGGCCAGCTCCAGCGCGGCCACGCGGGTCATGCTCAGGATGGCCCCCTTCGTCGCCGCGTAGGCGGTCAGGAAGGCCATGCCCGACAGTGCCGCGTAGGAGGCCGTGTTGACGATGGTGCCGCCGCCCGCGCGCGCGATGTGCGGGGCGAGAGTCTTCATCCCCAGGAAGCAGCCCGTCTGGTTGACCGCCACCACCTCGCGGAACTCCTCCACGGGCGTGGTCGCCAGTCCGTTGAAGCGCAGGATGCCCGCGTTGTTGACGAGACCGTCGACCTTGCCGAACGCCTCCAGCGCCGCGTCGGCCGCCGCCCGCCAGCTCGCCTCGTCACGCACGTCCAGGTGGACGTAGCGTGCCCGCGCGGGGCCCAGTTCCGCGGCCACCCGCTCGCCCTGGTCGTCCAGCACGTCACCGAGCAGCACCCGGGCGCCCTCGGCGGCGAACAACCGCGCCTCCGCCGCGCCCTGGCCCCGCGCGGCCCCGCTGACGACCACGACCCGCCCCTCCAGCTTGCCCATTCCGGCCCTCCTCGACGTGACCACGGCTCACCCGTCCCCGTCCCCGTCCCCATGCCCGTCCCCGCGACCCCCGGTCACCGGGGCGGTACCGGGGCCCGACGGACGGCACCCGTGCCCGGCGGGACGCCCGGGCCCGGTGCGGACGGACGTGGACGAAGGGTCCACGCCACCGCTCGACTCCGGCCCGAGCGGTCCCGCGCCGCCCTGTGGGCCCGCTCCACGGCTCGCGCTCGCGCCGCCGGCCCCGGAGCGCCCCGCACCGCCCGCGGGGCCGTCCTGGGCGCGTTCACAGCGCCGGGACCTCCTCCGCGAAGTGCTCCAACTGGTCCGTCAGCTCGGCCCGGGAGCGGGAGCGGAAGCGGAGTTGGAGCTGGGTGACGCCCATGGCGCGGTAGGCGCGGAGGGACTCGGCGAGGCGGGCGGGGTCGCCCGTCAGGGTGCGGGGGCCGACGTCCCAGGCCGGCTGCCCCACGTAGAGGGGTTCCGCGATGGCGCCGAAGGTGAAGGGCGTCTCCGCGAGGCCCGCCTCGTCCCGGAGCCTGCGGATACGCTCGATCTTGCCCGGCAGGGCTTCGCGGCGGTCACCCTGGGGGAGCCAGCCGTCGCCGCGGAGGGCGGCACGGCGTACCGCCGCGGGCGACGAGCCGCCCACCCACAGCGGGGGCCGGGGGCGCTGGGCGGGGCGGGGTCGCTGTCCCAGTCCGCCGAAGGAGAAACGCTCTCCCTCGTGCGAGGGGAACTCCTCCTCCCCCAAAGCCGCTTTGAGGGCGTCGATGGTCTCGTCGAGGACGGCGCCGCGCCGGTCGAAGTCGGCGCCGAGGGCGTCGAACTCCTCGCGCACGTGTCCCGCGCCGACACCGAGGACGAGCCGGCCGCCGGAGAGGTGGTCGAGCGTGGCGTACTGCTTGGCGGTCGCCAGGGGGTGCCGCAGGCCGACGACGGCGACGTGGCTGAGCAGGGCGACGCTTTCGGTGGCCGCCGCCAGGAAGGAGAGCGTGGCGACCGGGTCGTACCACACGGTGCTCATCGCCGCGGCGAGGCGCTTGGGGACGGCCACGTGGTCGCAGCAGGCGATGTAGGCGTACCCCGCACGGTCGGCCGCGCGCGCGACAGCGAGCAGTTCGGCGGGGCCGGCCGCTGCCTCCCAGGGTTCGGCGTAGAGGGTGCTCTGCGACTGGACCGGCAGCTGTATCCCGTAGACCAGCGCTCCGGTGGGAAAGGTCAGCACGCTGCCATGCTCCAAGCTGACGTTCCGTCAGGCAAGGGTCCGGTACGGCACCGGTGCCGCGTGCCGGGGGGCAGCCACCGGCCGCAGCTCAACTCCTCGCGCGGCGCGAGTGTTTGCTTCCCAAAACCGGGCGGGCCCGTTCCGCCGTACGGCTGCGCGATCGGCGTCGCTGAGGGAACATGGTCGCGCTCCCGTCCGTGATCAGTTCCGTAATCAGTTCTGTGGTCGGTTCCGTGGCCGGTTCCGTGGCCGGTTCCGTGGTCAGTGCCGTTCGCCTTTCCGGGCCGCCCGGGCCGGGACGGGCCAGCCGCACGCCAATCCGACCGTTCAAGGACGCCGATGACCGAGATGCCGGTGGCGCTGACCGTCCTCCTGTCCGCAGGGACGGTGGCCGCCGTGGCACTCGCCCTCCTGCTGACGCGTTCCGTGCGGGTGGCGCGCCGGCTGAGGACGCGTTCCGAGACCGCGCAACGGGACCTGGAGGAGGCCGCGCGGCGCCAGGCGTCGCTCTCCGCGCGGTCGCGTGCGGCCGTCCCCGGAGGGGAGTGCCGCACGCTGGGCGGCCTTCCAGCGCGGCACCGCCTCGGGCCGGGCGGCCGTCGGCGAGCCCAGCGCCACCGACTCGCGGGACCCTGGCGGCGCGCCCGCCCCCGCCGCTCCCCGTTCCGCCGGAGGGAACCGTTCCACGGATGCGGACCGTTCTCCCGTCGGGAACCGTCCCGCCGAAGGGAAACCGGAATGACAATCCCCGCCCCCAGGTCGCTCCGCGACGACACCTCATGGGTGCTGGCCCCGCTGCTGGAGCTGCCGCATGTCATCCACGCGGCCGTCGTCTCCGGTGACGGCCTGATCGAGGGCCGCTCGCCCGATCCGGGGAGGGAGGCGGCGGAGCCGGAGCGGCAGATTCTGGAGAAGGTGCTCAATGGACTCCGCACTCTCGAAAGCTCGTAGCCCGGGCGGCCCGGAGAGCCCCGGCGCCTCTGCGGACTCCGGCGCGGAGGGCTCCCTCTACCTGGAGGACAAGCCGCAGACGCTGGTGAAGCTGCTGGTCGCGGGCCCTTTCGGAGTGGGCAAGACGACCTTCATCCGTGCGCTGTCCGAGACGGCGCCGCTGCACACCGAAGAGGTCATGACGCAGACCGGCGCACTGGTGGACGATCTGGCCGGAGCCCGGGAGAAGACCACCACCACGGTCGCCATCGACTTCGGCCGCCTCACGCTGCCCGGCGATCTGGTGCTCTACATGTTCGGCACCCCGGGACAGCGCCGGTTCCGTCCGCTGTGGCAGGACATCGCCCGGGGCGCGCTGGGCGCCCTGGTGCTGGCGGACACCCGGCGGCTGACGGACTCCTTCGAGGTCATGGACATGATCGAGGAGGCGGGGCTGCGCTACGCGGTGGCCGTCAACTCCTTCCCGGGATCCCCCTCGCACCACCCCGACAGCCTGCGCGACCATCTCGGCCTGCTTCCGGAGACACCGCTGGTGGCGTGCGACGCGCGGGACCGCGGCCAGGCGGCGGACGCGCTGATCGCGCTGGTGGGCCACGTCCTGGCGGTCCACGACCACCAGGAGCAGGCCCAACAGCAGGTCCGACGCGTCCAGCGGGCACCACAGGCACAGCAGGCGCCGCAGGCACAGCAGGCGTCACAAGCACAGCAGACGCCGCAGACGCCACGGACACAGGCACAGCACCCGCGGGAGACCGCGTGAGCACCCGGCCGCCGACGGCCCTCGTCCGTCCGGAGCCGTGCCGCCGCCGCTGTCCCGGCCGGGCCACGAGGTCACCGCGCTGTACGGGGAGGAGTTCGCGGCCGACCCGTACGCGGTCTACGAGCGGCTGCGCCGCTACGGGGCGCCGGCTCCCGTGGAGACCGCTCCCGGCGTGGGCGCCATGCTGGTCCTCGACCACCGCGCCGCGCCGGACCTGCTGCACGACCCCGGCACCTGGTCGAAGGACTCCCGCGGCTGGCAGGACACCGTGCCGGCCGACTCTCCGGTGATGCCGTTGCTGCGGCACCGGTTCACCCCGCTCTCCACGGACGGCGAGGAGCACGCCCGCTACCGCAAGGTGATCACCGACAGTTTCGCCCGGCTGGAACCGCGCCGGGTACGGGAACCGGTACGGGACGTCTCCGACGGGCTGCTCACCAGGTTCGCGCAGCGGGGCCGGGCCGATCTGGTCGGCGCGTACGCGCGGCCGCTCCCCCCTGCTCTTCCTCGGCCGCGCCTTCGGCCTCGACCAGGACGCGGCCGAGTTGCTCGCGCGAAAGGCCACGCGGTGTTCGACAGCCGGCAGGGCGTGGCCGAGGCGGCGGACAGCGCCTACACGCACGCCGTCGGGCAGCTGTACGCGCTCAAGAAGAGTGCTCCCGGACAGGACCTGGCCTCCTGGTCCATCGACCATCCGGAGCGGCTGACTCCCGATGAGGCCATCGACCAGATCGCCCTCACCTTCGGCGCGGGCTGCGAGCCGCTGGCCCATCTGATCGGCAACGCGCTCAGCCGGATGCTCGTCGACGACCGCTACCACAGCGATCTGTCCGGTGGCGCCCTCACCGCCCGGGACGCACTGCGCGACGTGCTGCGCGACGAGCCGCCGATGGCCAACTTCTCGGCGCACTTCCCGCGCCGGGACGTCCACTTCCACGGGAGGCGGCGGGGAGCGGGCGGCCCGGAGGACAGGGCCGGGCCGCCGCCCCCGCCGCCTGGCTGACGCCCTCCGTCACACCGCCCCGCCGTCCCACCGTCCCGTGGCGCGCTCAGGGGCCGGGCCACAGCCCCTCGTCGGTGAGGCCGAGCAGGTCGATGGCGTTGCCGCGCACGATCCGCTCGACCACGTCGTCGGCCAGGTGCGCCATCTGCTCCTCGGCGACCTGGCGGGATCTGGGCCAGGTCGAGTCCGAGTGCGGGTAGTCGGTCTCGTACAGGACGTTGGGCACCCCGATGTCCTCGACGTTCTTCAGCCCGAACGCGTCGTCGAAGAAGCAGCCGTGAACGTGCTCGGCGAACAGTTCGGACGGCGGGCGCAGCACCTTCTCCGCGACGCCTCCCCAGCCCCGGTTCTCCTCCCAGACGACATCGGCGCGCTCCAGGATGTACGGAATCCAGCCGATCTGGCCCTCCGCGTACATGATCCTCAGGTTCGGGAACCGTTCGAAAGCGCCGCTCATCAGCCAGTCCACCATCGAGAAGCAGCAGTTGGCGAACGTGATGGTGGAGCCGACGGCGGGCGGGGCGTCCTCGGAGGTGGAGGGCATCCGGCTGGAGGAGCCGATGTGCATGGCGATGACGGTGCCCGTCTCGTCGCAGGCCCGCAGAAAGGGGTCCCAGGCGTCGGTGTGGACGGACGGCAGGCCCAGCCGCGGGGGTATCTCGGAGAAGCAGACGGCACGCACGCCGCGGGCCGCGTTGCGCCGCACCTCCTCGGCGGCCAGTTCGGCGTCCCACAACGGTATGAGGGTGAGTGGTATCAAACGCCCCCGCGCGTCGGGACCGCACCACTCCTCCACCATCCAGTCGTTGTAGGCGCGCACCCCCAGCAGGCCCAGTTCGCGGTCGGCCGCCTCGGTGAAGGTCTGGCCGCAGAAGCGCGGGAAGGTGGGGAAGCACAGCGCGGACTGGACGTGGTTGACGTCCATGTCGGCCAGCCGCGCGGTCACCTCGTAGGAGCCCGGCCGCATCTGCTCGTAGGTGATGGCCTCCAGCCGCACCTCGTCCCTGTCGTAGCCGACGGCCGTGTCCAGTCTGGTCAGCGGGCGGTGCAGGTCCTCGTACACCCACCAGTCGGCCGGCGGCCCCTCGTCGCCCTTGTCGCCCATCTTCGGGGCGAACTTCCCGCCGACGAAGGTCATCTCCTTGAGCGGCGCGCGGACGATGCGGGGCCCGATGTCGCGGTACCGGGACGGGAGCCGGTCCCGCCACACATGAGGGGGCTCGACCGTGTGGTCGTCCACCGAAATGATCCTGGGGAAGGTCTCCATGCCGACCACCGTAGCCGCGATCTGACGGAGCGTCAGCTACGTGCGCGGCCCTCCGTCCCGCGGAAGGCGAATTCGAAGGCTTCGTAGAGAGGCCGGTACCTGAGCTGACGTAATTGCCGCGGACAAGGCAGACTGACCCGTGCGGGGAACGGAGGAGTGCGAATCAGCCAGGGGGCACACCAATGGGAGCCGGGGACCACACGCGAGTCGGAACGGAGCGTCAGGAGCACCGGCTCCGCTTCGCCGTGCTCGGTCCCGTACGCGCATGGCGCGGGGACCAGCCCCTCAGCACGGGATCGCCCCAGCAGCGCGCCCTGCTCGCCGCGCTGCTGCTGCGCCGCGGCCAGACCGCGACCGCCGAGGAACTCATCGACGCCATCTGGGGCCAGGAGCCGCCCGAGCAGGCCAAGGCGGCGCTGCGCACCTACGCCTCCCGCATCCGCAAGGCCCTCGGCCCCGACGCCGGGCTGCTCGTCAGCGAGTCCGGCGGCTACGCCCTGCGCACCGGCCCCGAGGCCACACTCGACGTCGGGACCGCCCACGAGCTGGCCGTCCGAGCCGAGAAGGCCGCCTTGGGCCAGGACCGCGCCCAGGCCCGCGCCCTGTACGGCCAGGCCCTCGCCCAGTGGGACGGCGAACCGCTCGCCCACGTCCCCGGGCCCTACGCCGAACACCAGCGCATCCGCCTGGAGGAGTGGCGCCTGGGCCTGCTGGAGCTGCGGCTCGACCTCGACCTCCAGGTCGGCTGCCACGCGGAGGCCGTCAGCGAACTGACCGCCCTGACCGCCGCGCACCCGCTGCGCGAACGCCTCCGCGAACTGCTGATGCTCGCCCTCTACCGCAGCGGCCGGCAGGCCGAGGCGCTCGCCGTCTACCACGACACCCGCCGCCTGCTCGCCGACGAACTCGGGGTCGACCCGCGCCCTGAGCTGTCCGAGCTGCAGCAGCGCATCCTGGAGGCCGACGACGAGCTGACCTACCAGGCCGACGAGCCCTCGGCCGAGGGCAAGCCCGCCGTGACCCGCCCGGCCCAGCTCCCGGCCACCGTCGCCGACTTCACCGGCCGCGCCTCCTTCGTCGCCGAACTCGGGGACCAGCTCGCCCAGGCCGACGGCACCGTCATGGCCGTCTCCGCCGTCGCGGGTATCGGCGGCGTCGGCAAGACCACCCTGGCCATCCACGTCGCCCACGCCGCCGCCGACCGCTTCCCCGACGGCCAGCTCTACGTCGACCTCCAAGGCGCCGGGGCCTCCCCCGCCGACCCGGAGGCCGTTCTCGGCTCCTTCCTGCGCGCCCTGGGCGTCGCGGACTCGGACATCCCCAGCGGTGTCGTGGACCGCGCCGCCCTCTTCCGCTCCCTGCTGGCCGGACGCCGCGTCCTCGCCCTCCTCGACAACGCCCGCGACGCCGCCCAGGTGCGCCCCCTGCTGCCGGGCACCGCCGGCTGCGCCGCACTGGTCACCAGCCGCGTGCGCATGGTGGACCTCGCCGGCGCCCACCTGGTCGATCTGGACGTGATGAGCCCGGACGAGGCCCTTGCCCTCTTTACCCGCATTGTTGGCGAAGAGCGCGTCCTGTCCGAACGCGAGGCCGCCATGGACGTGGTGGCCGCCTGCGGGTTCCTGCCGCTGGCCATCCGCATCGCGGCGGCCCGGCTCTCGGCCCGCCGCACCTGGACCGTCTCCGTGCTGGCCGCCAAGCTGGCCGACGAGCGGCGCCGCCTGGACGAGCTGCAGGCCGGCGACCAGGCCGTCAAGGCCACCTTCGAACTCGGCTACGGCCAGCTCGACCCCGAGCAGTCCCGCGCCTTCCGCCTCCTGGGCCTCGCCGAGGGCCCCGACATCTCCCTCGACGCCGCCGCCGCACTCCTCGACCGCACACCCGAGGAGGCCGAGGACGTCCTGGAGTCCCTCGTCGACACCTCCCTCCTGGAGTCCGCCGCACCGCGCCGCTACCGCTTCCACGACCTGGTCCGCCTCTTCGCCCGCGCCTGCGCGGAACGCGACGAACAGCCCCCCAGCGAGTGCGAGGCCGCGCTGGGTCGGCTGCTGGACTTCTATCTGGCGACGGCACGCAACGTGCACGCCCTGGAGCGGCCCGAGGAACGGCTGGTCGACCATCTGGAGCCGACGGAGCACGAGGGGCTGGGCTTCCCGGGACAGACGGCGGCGATCGACTGGCTGTTCTCCGAGTCGGCCTGCTTCCTGGCCTGCGCACGCCAACTGGGCACGGGCGCGACCCTGCGCAAGGCGGTCGATCTGCTGATGGCCGCCGGCGCGCTGGGCGAGTCCGGCGCCAACATCCGGCAGTACGAACAGGCGGCGCAGGCCCTGAAGGAGGCCGCACAGGCCGACGGCAACGCCCACGCGGAGGCCCGTGCCCGCTCCGTGCTGACCGGCCTCCACCTCACCAGCGGCGACTTCGACGCGGCTGCCGATCAGGCCCGCGCCGCCGAAGTGCTGGGCACCGCCGACGGGGACCCGATCTCCCGGTCGTACGCGTTGAACGACCAGGGCATCGTGGCCAATTACCAGGGCCGGTACGAGGAGGCCAAGCACTTCCTCAGCCAGGCGCTGGAGGCGTTCCGGGCCCAGGACAACAAGATCGCGGCGGCGAGCGCACTGGGCAACCTCTCCCGCGCGAGCACCTGGCTGGGCGAGACCGAGGAGGCGATCGCGCTCGCCGAGCAGGCGGTGGCCATCCACGCGGGCGTCGGCATCTCCATGCGGCGTGCGAACTCCCTCTACGCGCTGGGGATCGCCCTGACGGAGGCCGGACGGCTGGCCGAGGCGGAGCGGCACCTGGGAGAGGCGCTGGACATCTTCCAGCAGAGCCGGCAGCGCCTGTGGGAAGGGATGGCCTACTTCCGGCTGGGCGAGGTGCAGCTCGCCGCCGAACGGCCGGCCCAGGCGGCGGCGCTGGCCGAACAGGCCATCGCCATCCTGCGCAGCGTCGGCGGCCCGTGGCGGCGGGCGAACGCGCTGATGCTGCTCGGCCGCTCCCTGGAGGCCATCGGGCACCAGCGCCGGGCACAGGCATGCTGGCGCGAGGCGCTGGAGCAGTACGAGAGGCTGGGCTCCCCCGAGGCGGAGGCGGCGCGCGAGCTGCTGAGCGCCACGGACGCCGTCTAGCGCGGCGCGCAACGCCTTCACCAACGAGACGTTCATCGATCGTTTATCGGCGTCCGGCATGCTCATAGCAGTCGATCCGGCGCGTCGGGGGGCAGGCGGATCGACAGGGAGTATCGATTGTTTTCCCCGATAGGGTGAACGGCCCTGACTCGTCCGTCCGGCGGCCCACGGGGGAGCCGCTGGACGGGCATCTGCCCACAGACCCCCACGGAGGGAAGCCACCATGAGCGACCACGAGGAGAAGGTCACGCCCGAGAGCGGCGAGATGACCACCAAGGACCGCAACAACACCATCAAGCCGGCGGGCGCCAAGGAAAACGGTGGCGAGGTCACCACCCAGGACCGCAACAACACGATTCTGCCCGCCAACTGAGACTCGCGCTCCGGGGAGAGGGGGGAACGGGGGAGGTCCCCGGAGTGCGCGGGCGGCCCTTGGGGGAGGAAGCCGCCGGGGGGATACGGGGGACCGCAACACGGGGGATACGAGGGCCGCGATCGACGACACAGAGGGGGAGTCGTCGGCCGCGGCCCTCGGCGTACGGATGGGCCTCGCCGTTTCTTCGAGGACCGCAGCGTCAAAGTAATGAGCAGTACATCTCATCTCTCCTGGAGGTAGCTCCCCATGGCCCGCTCCAAAGAAATGTTTGCTGTCTGCGCCCTCGCGCTCGGGACGCTGGCCGCCGTCACGGCGCCCGCCCTGGCCGGTGACCAGGCACCGTTCCACACGGCCGACCGATCGCAGACCATAGGCGTCCCGGACCGCAACGCCACCCTGCTCCCCGGCGCCGACGAGAGGCACGGTGCCGCCGCCGGTTCAGGTTTCCAGGTCAGCTGAGCCGGGAGCGCAGAAGGGTCTTGACGACCTTGCCGCCGGCGTTGCGGGGGAGTTCGGGGACGAACTCGACCTCCCTGGGGACCTTGTAGTTGGCCATCTCCCGGCGGGACCAGGCGATGAGGTCGTCGGCGGTGACCGTCGCGCCGGGCCGGCGGACGGCGTAGGCCTTGGCGACCTCGCCGAGGCGGGGGTCGGGGACGCCGATGACGGCGGCCTCGGCGATGCCGGGGTGGCGGGCGAGGAGGCGTTCGATCTCGGCGGGGTAGGCGTTGAAGCCGCCGACGATGAACATGTCCTTGATCCGGTCGGTGATGCGCAGGTTGCCGTCGGCGTCCAGGACGCCGACGTCGCCGGTGCGCAGCCAGCCGTCGGGGGTGAGGACCTCGGCCGTCTCCTCCGGCTCCTCGAAGTAGCCGGACATCACGTGGTAGCCGCGCACCAGTACCTCGCCGGGCTCGCCGGGCGGCCGGCGGGCGCCGGAGGGGGAGACGACCTTCACCTCGGTACCGGGTATGGCGCGGCCCGAGGTGGTGGCGACGACCTCGGCGGGGTCGCCGCGGCGGCACATCGTCACGGTGCCGGACGCCTCGGTGAGCCCGTAGGCGGTCAGGACGGTGCCGACATCCAGTTCGGCGCGCAGCCGCTCGACCAGTTCCAGGGGGACGACGGCGGCGCCGGTGACGACCAGCCGCAGTGTCGACAGGTCGTGCTGGTGGCGGGCGGGGTGGTCGAGGATCGCCCGGTGGAGGGTGGGCGGTCCGGGCAGCACGCTGATGCGTTCGGCGGCGATGTGCGCGAGCGCGGTCTCCACGCTGAAGACGGGTTGCGGGACCATCGTGGCGCCGCGCAGCAGACAGGCGATGACGCCGGCCTTGTAGCCGAAGGTGTGGAAGAACGGGTTGACGATGAGGTAGCGGTCGTCCTTCGTGAGTCCGGCCAGTTCGCTCCAGGTCCGGTAGACGCGGAGCGTCTGTTCGTGGGTGATGACGGCGCCCTTGGGGTGGCCCGTGGTGCCCGAGGTGAAGGTGATGTCGGAGGGGGACGAGGGGGCCACCTGTGAGGCGCGGGCCCTGACCGCGTCCCGTCCGACCGCGGAGCCGGCCGCCAGGAACGCGTCCCAGGTGTGGAAGCCCGCCGGGGCGTCCGAGGCCAGGACCACCGCGTCGCGCAGGTACGGCAGTCCGGGCAGCGGCCCGGTGCCCGGCCCCTCGGCGGTGGCGCGGCGCAGTGAGGCCACGTACGAGGTGCCCAGGAAGGTGCCGGTGACGAAGAGCAGCCGGGCCCGGGTCCTGCCCAGCACATAGGCGGCCTCGGCGCCCTTGAAGCGGGTGTTGAGGGGGACGAGGACGCCGCCCGAGCTGACGGCTCCCAGCGCGGCGACGATCCAGTCGAGGGTGTTGGGCGCCCAGACCGCGACCCGGTCGCCGGGTTCCAGCCCGGTGGCCAGGCAGGCGGCGGCCGCCTGTTCGACGCGCTCCCCCAGTTGCGCGTAGGTGATCCGGGTGCGTCCCTCGACGACGGCCTCGCGCGGCCCGTGGCGGGCGGCGGCCCCCCGGACGAGTTCGGGAATGGTGCCGTACGCGCGGGAAGCCTGTGTGCCGCTCACCCTTCGCCCTCCCTCCGCCGCGCCGGCCGGCTCATGGCGCGGTGTTCGCCGGACACCACTACCTGACACACCGTCAGGTTAGCTGTAGCCTCCCCCACTGTCAGCAGCGGTGCACCGACCCACGCGCCGGCCTCTGTCGCCAGGCCGGCCCAGGAGGACGTCATGGCCCGGGAGGACGTCATGAAGGACGCCACGGCGATCGTCGGCATAGGGCAGACGCCCTTCGCCAAACGGCTCCCCGAATCCGAGAAGGCCCTCGCCTGCCGCGCCGTCCTCCAGGCGCTGGACGACGCGGGGATCTCCCCCTCCGAGGTGGACGGCTTCGCCTCGTACACCATGGAGGAGACCGACGAAGTGGAGGTCGCCAAGGCCATCGGTGCGGGCGATGTGACGTTCTTCTCCAAGGTCGGCTACGGGGGCGGCGGCTCGTGCGCCACGGTCGCCCACCTTGCCGCCGCCCTCGCCACCGGCCAGGCCACCGTGGGAGTGGCCTGGCGCTCCCGCAAGCGCGGCTCGGGGCCGCGGCCGTGGCGGAACACCACCGCGCAACTGCCCACGCCCGCCCAGTGGACCCGCCCCTTCGGACTGCTGCGGCCCGCCGACGAGATCGGCATGCTCACCCGCCGCTACATGCACGAGTACGGCGCCACCCGCGACCACCTGTTCAATGTCGCGCTCGCCTGCCGCAACCGCGCCAACCAGAACCCCGCCGCGATGATGTACGAGCGCCCGCTGACCCGCGAGATGTACATGACCTCCCGCTGGATCAGCGAGCCGCTGTGCCTGTTCGACAACTGCCTGGAGACCGACGGCGCGCTGGCCTGCGTGCTGGTCTCCGCCGACCGCGCCCGCGACTGCCGCCGCAAGCCCGTCTACGTCCACTCCGCGGCGCAGGGACTGCCCGCGCAGCACCACGGGATGGTCAACTACTGGTGCGACGACCCGCTGCGCGGCCCCGCCTGGACAGCGGCCCAGCAGCTGTGGAAGCACGCCGACTTCACCCCGCAGGACGTGGACGTCGCGCAGATCTACGACGCCTTCACCGCGCTGATCCCGCTCTCCCTGGAGGGGTACGGCTTCTGCGGGCGCGGGGAGGGCGCCGCGTTCACCGAGGGTGGCGCGCTGGAGGTCGGCGGGCGGCTGCCGCTGAACACCTCGGGCGGCGGGCTCAGCGAGGCGTACGTGCACGGCTTCAACCTGATCACCGAGGGGGTGAGGCAGCTGCGCGGCACCTCGACGGCGCAGGTGCCCGACGCCGCGACCTGCCTGGTCACGGCGGGCGAGGGCGTTCCCACCTCCGCGCTGCTGCTGAGGAGTTGATGAGGGTGACCTCGATGCCCACGGCGACACCGCCCGGCCTGCTGCTGCCGGTGCCGGACGATGACGGCGCGCCCTTCTGGGAGTACGCGGCGCGGGGCGAACTGCGGGTGCAGGCGTGCGACGGCTGCGGGGCGTGGCGCTTCCCGCCGCGCCCCTGCTGTCCGCGCTGCGGATCCTTCGCGCGCGTGTGGCAGCCGACGAGCGGACGCGGCCGCGTCTGGTCGTATGTGATCGCCCATCCGCCACTGCTGCCCGGATACGCCGAACTGGCCCCCTACGACGTGGCCGTGATCGAGCTGGCCGACGACCCCGCGATCCGGCTGGTGGGCAACGTGGTGGCGGCACCGGACGCGGCGCCCGGCTCCGTGGACCCGGACCGGCTGCGCATCGGCGCGCCGGTGCGGGCCGTCTTCGCCACCGTGAAGGACGGCGAGCGGCACATGTGCGTACCGCGCTGGCTGCTGGAGCGGCCGTGAGCATCGGCCTGGAGCGCCGCGACGGGGTGGCCACGGTGGTGCTGGACCGCCCCGAGAAGCACAACGCGCTCGACCTTGCCGACGCGCGGGCTCTGCGGGAGGTGTGGTGCGCGTTGCGTACCGACCGGTCGGTCCGGGCGGCCGTACTCACCGGCGCGGGCGGGCGGGCCTTCTGCACCGGCGCCGACCGCGCGGCCGTCACCGAAGAGGGTGCCGTACCTCAACCGCACTCCCCCTTCGCCATCGAGGACCCGTTGCTGTCGATCGGGCCGAAAAGCAACGACCTGTGGATACCGGTCGTCGCCGCGGTGGAGGGCATGGCCTGCGGCGGTGCGTTCTACCTGTTGAGCGAGGCCGAATTCCTCGTCGCGACCGAGGAGTCCACCTTTTTCGACCCGCACACCACCTACGGCATGGTCAGCGCGTACGAGGCCATGGGGATGGCCCAGCGGATGCCGTTCGGCGAGGTGGCCCGGATGGCGCTGATGGGCACCGCCGAACGCGTCTCGGGACGGCGCGCTTACGAGACGGGGCTCGTCTCCGAGCTGGCCCCCGTCGGCGGCGCGCTGGAGGCCGCACTGCGCTGCGCCCGGGTGCTCGCCGGCTACCCGCCGGAGGCCGTGCAGGGCACCGTCCGCGCGGTGTGGGCTGCCAGGGAGGCGGCGCTCGCCCAGGCGCGGGCGCAGGCCCCGGCCCTCATCGCCCTCGGCAACCTCCCGCCGCAACGGCAGGCGGAACTGTTCCGGAACCGGAACCGGAACCGCGACCGCGACGACACCTACCGAACCCGCTGAGCCCCGCACCACACAGGAGCGCACGCCGCACAAGAGCGAACACCGCACAGCAGCGGGCGCCTCACCTCACGGACTCCAGTTCGCACTCGACGACGTCGCGCACCCGCTCCGGGGAGCCCATCGGCACCTTCACGCTCGCGCTGCGCCCACCCGCGACACTGACGACCGCCGAGCCGGTGTCCACCACCTCGCCGTCGCCGTCGAGGAACTCGACGCTCACGGTGAAGGTTCCCCTCGCCTCACCCGAGTTGCGGACCCGCACAGTGGCACCGGGCCGCTGCCCTTGCTTCCGCACACCCTTCGCCTGCTGCGCCGCGGCACACTCCGTCACCCGGCCCGACCCCTTCGCCCCGCTGCCGCCCGACGAGCTGGAGGAACTGGAGGAATGGGAGGAACGGGAGCCGGAGGACGTCGAAGAGCCGTAACCGGAGGAGGCCGAGGAACCGTAACCGGAGGACGAGGAGCCGTCGTAGCTGTCCGAGCTGCCGCTGTGGCTGCTGGAACTCTTGCTGCTGCACCCGCCGCCACCGCCGCCGTGGCTCTTGCCCCCGCCGCCGCGTCCGCCGGACGAGCGCGCCTGGCTGAAGCCGCTCAGTGCCAGCAGGACGACCGTGACCGCGGCGAGGAGCTTGAGGTGCCGCAACTGCTTCATAAGAACCCCCGAACGTACCCGGACAACCGATTTGTCGCGTCCAGAACAATCATTGCCACCGGCTCAAGACGCCCACAGTGGCGAGCGGGTTCCCGGCGGCGTAGCGTCGGAAGCGGATCACGCAGCACGCACCCACAGGCGTCGCAGCGGCGCCGGGAAGCGAGGCGAGACCATGCTCCGCAACGCGATCGGGGCGCTGCTCGCCCTCATCGGAGCGGCGGCCGCCGTATACAGCCCCTTCCGCCCGTGGTACGACGGCCGCCTCGGACGCGACTTCCGCATCGACCAGCTCTTCGAGCCGGGCGGCATCACCGGGGCGGGCGCGGCGCTGTTCACCGGCCTGTTCCTGCTGATGCTGGTCGCGGCGGTGGTCGCCGTCCTGGGCGTGCTGGTCCTCTCGCGCCTCCTGGTGACGCTCGCGGGCGTGCTCGCCGCGGGCTTCACCATCCTGTGGATGGTGCGGCAGGGGCAGGCCGCGGGCAGCCTCTCGGCCGGCAACACCGGAGGGCTGGCCTCCGGCGCCGGGCTCGCCCTGGGCGGCGGCCTCCTGCTGCTCCTCGCCGGCGGAATGATGGCGGGCCGCCGCGCCGCCGCCCGCCACCGGCAGGCCGCGGAGCCCGCCGCCGGGGCGCCGCACCCCTACCAGGGCGAACGGGACCAAGGGGAACGCGGGGCCTACGCGGACCACGGGGTACCGGACAGGTCCGAGGACACGCTGGAACAGCCGTACGCCGGGCCCCCGCCCCCGCAGCAGCCGGGCGGCCCCTACACGGCGCCCCCTCCCCCGTCGCAGCCCTACCCGGACCAGCCCGGAATGCGCGCGGCACCGCAGCCGCCCCCGAGCGAGCAGTCCTACCCGGGACCCCGGCCTCCCGAACCCGGCGCGGCCCCCTACGCGCAGCCGTACGCGGAACCCCCGTACCCGGAAGAGGAGACCGAGCCCTACGAGTCCCTCCCCGGCACCCAGGGCGCGCCGCTGGACGAGCCGTACGAGCCGCGCTCCCAGGGCCGCCAGCCCGGGAGCCGCCAGCCCGAGGACCGTCCGCCCGATGAGGACCGTCCGCAGGGGGACACACCCCGGCAGCAGCCCACGGGCCGGGAGGAGGAACCGCCCGACAACACCCGCCCCTTCCCCACGGCACCGCCTCCTCCCGAGAACCCCGGCGAGGAGGACACCTGGCCCCACCGGGGACGGGACGCGGCCTGAGCCGGCACAGCCCCCGCACCCGCAACCGCCACCGCGCCCAGCAGCCACGGCACCCAGCAACCAGCAACCAGCAACCACGGCAACAGCAGTCGGCAGCCGCAGCAACAGCAGTCGCGGCACCGGCCACCCCGCCGTCAGCCTTGCCGCACAGCCGTGCCGTCAGCCCACCACCCGGCCCCGAACCGCCTACCGCTCTGCCGTTTTCGGCCGCCGTGCTGCCGTACCGCCCTGCCGTCAGCCGTTGTGGCGTGACTGGCCGGTGCCCTTCGCCGCGTCGAGCGCGTAGACGCAGCGGTCCTTGCTGCACGCGTAGACGACGCCGCCGACCGCGACCGGGGAGCCGGTGATCTCGCCGCCGGTGGCGAGCTTCCAGCGCAGCTGGCCGCCGACGGCGTCCACGGTGTAGAGGCAGTGGTCGGCGGAGCCGAAGTGGACGCGTCCGCCGGCGACCACGGGGGCGCCGACCACGTCGGCTCCCGTCGCGAACCGCCAGCGGGGCGTGCCGCTGACCGCGTCGAGGGTGTAGACGGCGCTGCCGCTGCCGAGGTGGACGAGCCCGTCCGCGGTGACGACGGGCTCCGTGGAGTGCCGGGCCTCGGTGGCGATGCGCCAGCGGTCGTTGCCGGTGCCGGAGTCGAGCGCGTACACGGTGCCGAGGTAGTCCGCGAGGTAGACGCCGCCGCCCGTCACCCCGGGCCCCGGCACGAACGCGGGCGGGCACAGGAACGCCGCGGGGGCGTCGAAGCGCCACCGTTCGCGTCCCGTCGCCGCGTCCAGCGCGAAGAGGCGGGAGCCCGCGCAGACGTAGACGGCGCCGTCCTCGGCGGCGGTCACGCGGACGGGCACCCCGCCGGTGGCGGAGGCGTCGCCCACCGGGTACGTCCACCGCTCGGCGCCGGTGCGGGCCTCCAGCACGTACAGCCGCCCGTCCGCCCAGGTGTAGACGGCGCCGTCGGCGATGACGGGACCGCCCTCGGGGGTCTCGAAGTCGGCCTGCGCCCCGGTCAGGTCCCACAGCTTCTCGCCGGTCGCCGCCTCCCACGCCTGGACGCCACCGCCCCGGGTGCCGGTCACCACGGTGCCGCGGTCGACCTGGAGGGAGTAGACCCAGCCGTCGGTGGCCCGCCGCCAGCGCTCGGAGCCGTCGGTCGCGTCGAGCGCGTACAGGCTCGGCCCGTCGGAGGCGTGCACCCGTCCGCCGGAGACAGCCATCGACCAGGCGACCTCACGCGTCTTGAACCGCCTGCGCCCGCTCGCCACGTCCAGTGCGTGCACCTCGAACGACGTGACGTAGACCAGGTCGTCGGCCACCGCCGGGGAGCCCCACACGTCGTTCGACATCCGGAACCGCCACGGCCGCCAGCGCTGCTGGCCCCCGGACGGCGCCCCGGCCGCACCGGCCGCACC
>NZ_VJOK01000001.1:3178051-3213779 GCF_013302895.1 Streptomyces albus subsp. chlorinus
GCCCCCGTCCGCACCGGGTCCCGCACCGGCGGCCCCCGCACCGGCGCTCCCGTTCCCGGCCCCGGCGGCCTCGGCCGCTGCCGCCGCCGCGGCGTTCTGCCGTCGCATGGCCCGGCCGCCGCGGCGGCGCTCGATCAGGCCGACGGCCGTGGAGGGCAGCCAGGCCGAGACGGTGCCGCTGTCGTCGCTGCCCGCGCCGAACAGGTGCGGGGCGAGCTGCGCCTGGAGGTCGGCCGGGGTGGGCCGCTCCTCGGGGTTCATCCGCATGCACGACTCGATCAGCGGCCGCAGCTCGTCCGGCAGCCCTTCGAGGTCGGGCCCCTCGCGCAGCAGCATGAAGACGGTCTCGACGGGGTTCGCCCCGTGGAAGGGCGCGTGGCCGGTCGCGGCGAAGACGAGGGTGGAGGCCAGCGAGAACACGTCGCTGGCCCCGGTGACGCTGCGGGAGTCGCGCGCCTGCTCGGGCGACATGTAGGCGGGGGTGCCGACGGCGACGTTCGTCATGGTCAGCCGGGTGTTGGAGACGCCGGAGGCGATACCGAAGTCGATCACCCGGGGCCCGTCCTCCACCACGAGCACGTTGGAGGGCTTCAGGTCGCGGTGGACCAGCCCGGCGCCGTGGATGGACTGGAGGGCCTCGGCGACGCCCGCCGCCAGCCAGCGCACGGCCTGCACCGGCAGCGGTCCGCACTCGGTGACTATTTCCTCCAGGGAGGGCGAGGGCACATAGGCGGTGGCCAGCCACGGCACGGCGGCCCGCGGGTCGGCGTCCACGACGGCGGCGGTGTAGAAGCCGCTGACGGCCCGCGCGGCCTCGACCTCGCGGGTGAAGCGCACCCGGAAGAGCTGGTCCTCGGCCAGTTCGGTGCGCACCGTCTTGATCGCGACGCGGCGGCCGGAGGCCGAACGTGCCAGGTAGACCAGCCCCATGCCGCCGGAACCGAGACGGCCCAGCACCTCGAACGGGCCGATCCGCCGCGGATCGTGCTGTGTAAGCTGCTCCACCACTTGTCCTGCCACCTCCCCGTAGGGGCCGTAAAATCTGCCCGTCCCGCCCCGTGCAGCCTCTCACTGCCGTGCCGGACCTCGCGGTCCGGACGCCGATTCTTCCTGGCGAACGCGCCGGTTGCGAACCCGGGGGCGGCACGTACGTGTCTTCGTGCACCGGCGAAGGCAGGTTTGGCGCGGTGAATCCGGCATGCTCCCTGCACCACGTATCACCCCAATTGCCCTCATCCCGGGTCACCGTTCGAGCTCACCCCATTTGCCCGCGGACGAATCGCGGGCCGATCACCCCTCGGTAAGCTGACGGCATGACAGGACAAGTGCGAACCGTCGACGGCCGGGTGGCCGGACGCCGCGGTCAGGCGACGCGGCAGAAGCTGCTCGACTGTCTCAGCGAGATGCTCAGCTCGTCGCCGTACCGCGATGTCAAGGTCATCGACGTCGCACGGAAGGCGGGCACCTCCCCGGCGACCTTCTACCAGTACTTCCCCGATGTCGAGGGCGCCGTCCTGGAGATCGCGGAGACCATGGCCAAGGAGGGCGCGACCCTCACCGACCTGGTGGCCGGGCGCTCCTGGACGGGCAAGGCCGCCTGGCAGACGTCCGAGGAGCTGGTCGAGGGCTTCCTGGCCTTCTGGCGCAAGAACGACGCGATCCTGCGCGTGGTCGATCTGGGCGCGGCGGAGGGCGACAAGCGGTTCTACAAGATCCGCATGAAGATCCTCAACTCGGTCAACAACTCCCTCGCCGACGCGATCAAGGACCTCCAGTCCCGTGGCCGGGTCGGCAAGGACGTCAACGCCGCGGCCGTCGCGGGCTCCCTCGTCGCCATGCTGGCCTCCGTCGCGGGCCACCAGAAGGGCTTCCAGAGCTGGGGCGTCAAGCAGTCGGAGCTGAAGCCGAGCCTGGCGCTGCTGGTCCACCTCGGTGTGACGGGCAAGAAGCCCACCAGGTAACCCGCCCCACCCTCCCGGGCCGTCGGTACTCCCCCTCTTCCCCCGACCACGGTCCTCCCCCGCCCGGGACCCCCCTCCGTTCTCCCCCGACCGCTCGGTCTCTCTCCCCCCGGACCACTCGGTTTCCCTCTCCCCCGACCATTCGGTTTTTCCCCCCTCCCGACCCTCGGCGCTCCCCCCCCCGGCCCCGGCCCTCAGTCCGCCTCGCGGCGTTCGAGACGGAAGACGCGGATGCGCCGGTCGATCCGCCCCTGGTAGACGGCGTACGGCGGCCAGAACCGCAGCAGCTCCTCCCACGCCTCGTCGCGTTCCGCCCCCTCCAACTGCCGCGCCCGCACGGGAATGTCCCTGCCCCGGTAGGTGATCCACGCCGCCGGGTGCCGCCGCAGGTTGGCGGTCCAGCCCGGGTGCCGCTCCCTTCCGAAGTTGCTGCCGACCAGCAGCCAGGTCCCCCGCTCCTTCTCGGGCACGCACGCCAGCGGAGTACGCCGCACCTGGCCGCTCCTGGCGCCCGTGGAGGTCAGCACCAGGCCGGGCAGCAGCTGGGTGCTGAGCATCGCGCGCCCGCCCGTCAGCCGGTGCACGATCCGGTCGAGCACCGGGATGACGTGCGGGGCGATCCGGGCGAACGCCCTGGTGGACGAGACCTTCTGGATCAGCCTGCCCCTGTCGGCCCCCGCACCGGCCCTCATGAGGCGATCACCTCCCCCTCGCGTGGTGCGAACAGTCCCGCGCGGGCGGCGGCGCGGGCCCGCAGCCGGTGCACGGGACCGAAGAGGAGTCCGTCCCCCGCCGCGCGCTTGAAGACCAGGTGCGCCGCGTGCTCCCAGGTGAAACCCACACCGCCGTGGAGCTGTACCGTCTCGGCCGCAGCCAGCCGCAGGGCCTCCAGCCCCTGGGCGAGCGCCAGCCCGCCCGCCGTCCGGGTCTCCTCCCGCAGGCCGTACCCCTCACCGCGGCCGTCGCCGTTCCGCCCCGGCCTGCCCTCCGCGCCGTCGCGGGTGTCCGCCTCCCAGGCCGCGTAGTAGGCGGCGGAGCGGGCCGCCTGGAGCTGTACGTACACGTCCGCCAGCCGGTGCCGTACCGCCTGGAAGGAGCCGATCGGCCGGCCGAACTGCCGGCGCAGGGTGACGTAGGAGACGGTGCGCGTCAGCGCGCCGTCCGCGGCGCCCACCGCCTCGGCCGCCAGGACGGCGGCCACCCGGGGACCGAGTCCGGCCAGCACCGGCCCCACGTCCGGCCCGAGGCCCCCGTCCGCCCCGAGTCCCGCCTCCGGACCGGGGACCGCCTCGGCCCCCGGTCCCGCCTCCGGCCCCGTCCCCCCGTCGGACGGCACGCCCCCGCCGCCGCCCAGCGGTACCGCGGGGACGTCCCGCAGGCGGAGACGGGCCACGGCGCGCGTCTCGTCCAGCGCGGTCTGCCGGCTGCGGACGAGTCCGGGTGCGTCGTCCCCGACGAGGAAGAGGAGGGTGCGGCTGCGGGCGAACCCGCCGGCGTGCGCGGCGACGAGCAGGACGTTCGCGCTGTGCCCGCCGAGCACCTGCCCGGCCTCCCCGTACAGCCGCCAGCCGTCCGCCGCGCGGCGCGCCTGGACGCCGCCCGCACGACCACCGCCCGCCCAGCTCCCTCCGGCCCCACCCCAGCCACCACGGCCCCACTCGTCACGCCCCCGCCCGTCACGCCCCCGCCCGTCACGGCGCCGCTCACCGGGACCCCGCCCGTTCCGGCCCCCGACGCCGTCTTCCCCGGCGTCACCTGCGTCTCGGGCATCCCCACCTCCCCCGCCGTCACCGCCTTCCCCGTCGTCACCGTCTTCGCCTCCGTCACCGTCCGTGCCGTCCGCCTCACCGGTCAGGCCGAGCGCTCGGACGAGGGCGTCGCCGGGGACGGCGAGCGCGGCGGTCAGCTCGCCGGAGGCCAGACGTGGCAGCAGGCCGGCGCGCTGCTCCTCGGTGCCGAGCCGCAGCAGGAGGGGCGCGGCGAGGACGGCGGTGGGCAGCAGTGGTGACGGCAGGAGAGCGCGTCCGGCCTCCTCCGCTGCGAGGGCGAGTTCGAGGGTGCCGCAGCCCACACCGCCGTACCGTTCGGGCAGTGCCAGGCCGGGCAGGCCGAGGTCGTGCGCGAGGGTGCGCCACAGGGCGGTGTCGTAGCCCTCGGGGGTGAGCACGGCCGCTCTCACCTCCTCGGGACCGCACCGCCGTGCGAGCAGATCCCGTACGGTGCGGCGCATCTGCTCCTGCTCCTCGGTGAACGCGGTGTCCATCGGCGGCACCCCTTCACGGCGGTACGGTTCCTGACGGAGCGTCATATTAGGGAGCCCGTCGCCGGTTGCCCAGAGTCCCCGCGGACCTGAGACCTCCGCACCCCCAGCCCGAGGACCCGGGGCCGGAACCGTACCCGGCCCCGGCGGAGCCCCGCACCAGAGCCCTTCCCCGCACCGAATCCCCATACCGGAGCCCCGCACCGGAACCCTGTCCCACCCCGCCACCGCACCCTGTCCCGTCCACCAATAACTGATGTACCGTCAGTTCCATGCCGTCTGCCAGCAGCACACACCGTCCCACCCGCCGCGTCGCGGTCGCCGGGGTCGCGCTGTCGGACGTGGGACGGGTCGACGAGGCGACCCCCTACGCGCTGCACGCGCAGGCCGCCCGCCGCGCGCTGGCTGACGCGGGGCTCGACCGCTCCCGCGTGGACGGACTCGCCTCCACCGGACTGGGCACCCTGGCGCCGGTGGAGGTCGCCGAGTACCTGGGAATGCGCCCCACATGGGTGGACTCCACCTCCGTCGGCGGTTCCACCTGGGAGGTGATGGCCGCGCACGCCGCCGACGCCATCGCCCGGGGCCAGGCCGACGCCGTACTGCTCGTCTACGGCTCCACCGCCCGCGCCGACCTCAAGGCACGGCGGCGCACCGCCGACCTGTCGTTCGGCGCGCGCGGACCGCTCCAGTTCGAGGTGCCCTACGGGCACACCCTCATCGCCAAGTACGCCATGGCCGCCCGCCGCCACATGCACCAGTACGGCACCACCCTCGACCAGCTCGCCCAGGTAGCCGTGCAGGCACGCGCCAACGCGGCCACCAACCCGGACGCCATGTACCGGGACCCGATCACCGTGGACGACGTGCTGTCCGGCCCGATGGTCGCGGACCCGTTCACCAAGCTGCACTGCTGCGTCCGCTCGGACGGCGGCTGCGCCGTGCTGCTCGTCGCCGAGGACCTCGTGCCGGACCTGGCCGCCCGCCCGGTGTGGGTGCTCGGCTCGGGCACGGCCGTCTCCCACACGAGCATGTCCGCGTGGGAGGACTTCACCGTCTCCCCCGCGGCCGTCGCCGGACGGACCGCCTTCGCACGGGCGGGGGTCACCCCGCAGGACATCGACCTCGCCCAGCTCTACGACGCCTTCACCTACATGACCCTGGTGACGCTGGAGGACCTGGGCTTCTGCGCCAAAGGGGAGGGGGGCGCGTTCGTCGGGGACGGGCGGCTGCTCAGGGACGGCGAGCTGCCGGTCAACACCGACGGCGGCGGCCTGTCCGCCTGCCACCCCGGTATGCGCGGCCTCTTCCTGCTCGTCGAGGCCGCACGGCAGCTGCGGGGCGAGGCGGGCGAGGGCCGGCAGGTCCGCCGGCGCGACGGCTCGCTGCCCGAACTGGCCGTCGCCTCCGGGACGGGCGGCTGGTTCTGCTCGTCCGGCACGGTGATCCTGGCCCGCGGCTGAGCCCCGCCACCGCTGGTGCCCGCGCCCGGCACACGCGTCACGGCCAGGGGGTGCGAGCGTCGGACCGCTGGTACGCGGTGGCCAGAACCCCTGGGCGTGGTGGCCGGAACCGCCGATGCGTGGTGGTCGGAGCCACTGGAACGCGGTGGTCGGAACCGCCGATGCACGGTGGTCAGCAGGACTGGCACGCGGTGGTCAGAACCGCTGGTACATGATGTGCAGGCCCACGTACCCGTGCCTCGGGTGCAGGAATCCCTCCTCCAGGGTGGCGACGATCTCGAATCCGAGGGACTTCCACAGCTCCACGGCCCGGGTGTTGGTCTCCACCACGGCGTTGAACTGCATCGCCCGGTAGCCCTCTGTCCTCGCCCACTCCAGGGCGTGCTCGCCCAGGGCGCGGCCGACGCCCTTGCCGCCCTGCCCGGGGTCCACCATGAAGCTGGCGCCGGCGATGTGGGAGGCGCCGCCCATGTGGTTGGGGTTCATCTTGGCGGTGCCGAGGACGGTACCGTCGCCGTCCACGGCGACGACGGTGCGGCCCGGCGGCTCCAGCATCCAGATGCTCCGCGCCGAGGACTCGTCCAGGTCGCGGGGGTAGGTGTAGGTCTCGCCCGCGGTGACGACGGCACGGATGATGGGCCACAGGGCGGGCCAGTCCGCCTCGGTCGCCTCCCGGATCCGCATGCCGGCCCTCCGCGCGCCGGCGCTCCGCGCCCCGCGCCCCCGCACCTCACCGTCCCGCACCTCACGGCCCGGCCCCTTCGGGGTCCGCCCCTCACCGTTCTGCCCCTCGTCTTTCCGCACGGGCACAGCATGCGGGAGCGGGACCCGCCACGCCACCGTTTACCGTCCCCCGGGACACTCACACGGGCCGGAACACCGGGACGGCGATGCCCTCGCCCCCGTCCGCGCCGTCGCCCACCGTGCGGAAGGCGACCCGCAGCTTCCGTCCCACCCGCAGTGCGCCGGGGTCGCACTCGACGATCTCGGTCATCATGCGGGGCCCCTCGGCCAGTTCCACGACGGCGGCCACATAGGGGACGCGCTCGCCGAACGGGGGCAGGTCGTTGCGGTGGACGACGGACCAGGTGTAGAGGGTGGCGTGTCCGCTCGCCTCCTCCCAGACGACGTCCTCGCTCCAGCAGTGCGGACAGAACTCGCGCGGATAGTGGTGGGCCGCGCCGCAGCCCTCGGCGCGGCAGCGCCGCACCAGCAGCCGCCCCTCCGCCGCGGCCCGCCAGTACTCGGCGGTGAACGCGTCCGCCTCGGGGAGGTCGAACCGCCGCCGTGCCCGTCCGCCCATGTGGCCTCCCGCAGCCGGCGCCGCACGATACCTGACGCGCCGTCAGTCAACCGGTTCGCGTGCGGGTCCGCAAGGGCGCGTGGTCCTGACGGGGACGAGGGGCCCGCTCTAGGATCGTGGACATGTCCATGTCCGACAGCGGTACGCCCGTCCACGTCCTCGGCGCGGGTCCCGGGGGCCTGGCCGTGGCCGCCGTACTGCGCGAGAAGGGCATCGGCGCCGTCGTCCTGGAGAAGAGCGACGCCGTCGGCGCCTCCTGGCGGGGCCACTACGAACGGCTGCGCCTGCACACCACCCGGGCCCGCTCCGCCCTGCCCGGCCTGGCCATCCCCCGCGCATACGGGCGCTGGGTCGCCCGCGCCGACCTGGTGCGCTACCTGGAGCAGTACGCGGCGCACCACCGGATCGAGGTCGCCACGGGCGTCGAGGTGCACCGCCTGGACCGGGGCGAGGACGGCCGGTGGGTCCTGCACACCAACGGCGGCCGCCGCCTGACCAGTCCCGCCGTCGTCGTCGCCACCGGCTGCAACCACACCCCGCACGTACCCGCCTGGCCCGGACGTGACGGCTTCGAGGGCGAGCTTCTGCACGCGGCCCGCTACCGCACCCCCGGCCCCTACGCGGGCAAGGACGTCCTGGTGACGGGCGCGGGCAACACCGGGGCCGAGATCGCCGTGGACCTCGCCGAAGGCGGCGCCGCACGGGTGCGCCTCGCCGTACGGACACCCCCGCACATCCTGCGTCGCTCCACCCTCGGCCGGCCCGCGCAGAGCAACGCCATCCTGTGCCGGAGGCTTCCGGTGCGGCTGGTGGACCGCATGGCCGCCCACCTCGCGCGCCTCTCCGTACCGGACCTGGCCCCTTACGGGCTGCCCCGGCCCGAGAAGGGCCTCTACACGCGGGTGCGTGAGGGCGCCCTCCCGGTGCTCGACGTGGGACTGATCGACGCCGTACGGGAGCGCAGGGTCGAGCCCGTCGCCGCCGTGGAGGCGTTCGAGGGCGCGAAGGTGATACTGGCGGACGGCCGCACCCTCGCGCCCGATGCCGTCATCGCCGCCACCGGGTACCGCCCCGGCCTGGAGCGACTGGTGGGGCACCTCGGCGTACTCGATCCTGGTGGCCGCCCCCTCGCGCACGGCCGCCGCACCCATCCCGCCGCGCCCGGCCTGTACTTCACCGGCTTCACCTGCCCCCTCAGCGGCACCCTGCGGGAACTCGGTCTGGACGCCCGGCGCATCGCGAAGGCGCTCGCCCGCGCGACCCGCTGAAAGGCCGGGCGCAGGGGCTTCCGGCTCCGCAGGGGGCTTCCGGCTCCGCAGGGGGCGGTGGGTGCGAGGGCCGGGCCGCCGTACCGGGCCCGGGGCACCGCACGGCCACGCCGGGCGGAGCCCGGGCGGCGCGAGGTCTTCCTGACGCTGCGTCAGTTCAGTAATCTGACAGGGCGTCAGTTTGAGACGGCCACCCGCACGCGGCCACCACCACACGGGAGTGGGCGAGTACAGATGCTCGGATCGACTCACGGGACCCTCACCATGACCCCCCGCCCGGCCCGGGTGCTGGCCTGCGGGGAGCGCGGCGGCGGCGCCGTGCACAGCAGGACCGGCGCGCACGACGGCGCCGGCCTCGACGTCAGCGGCCGGCCCCTGCACGCCCGGGTGCCCGACCTGGACCGGTTCTTCCATCCCGAGGCCGTGGCCGTGGTGGGCGCCTCGGACGCCGAGGGGCGGCCCCACACCGGCATCACGCGCCAGCTTCTCGCCTGGGCCGAACACGTCGGCGCCCGGCTGCATCCGGTGCACCCGAAGCGGCGCGAGGTGTTCGGACTGCGCTGCGCGCCCACCGTGGCCGAGCTGCCCGAACCGGTGGACGTGGCGGTCCTGCTGGTCGCAGACCCCCTCCCCGTGCTGGAACAGCTCGCGGACACCAAGACCAGGTTCGCCGTCGCCTTCGCCTCCGGCTTCGCCGAGACCGGCCAGGAGGGCGCGGCGGCCCAGGCCAGGCTCGCGGAGGCCGCCGCCCGTGCCGGGGTGCGGCTGCTGGGCCCGAACACCAACCTCAACGCCTTCGAGCGCTTCCGCGACGACCTCGGCGGCCCCGCCCTCGCGCTGATCACCCAGTCCGGACACCAGGGCCGCCCCCTCTTCGCCCTCCAGGAGCTGGGCATCCGCCTCTCGCACTGGGCACCGACCGGCAACGAGGCCGATCTGGAAGTGGCCGATTTCCTCGCCTACTTCGCGGGGCTGCCCGAGGTGGGTGCCGTCGCCGCCTACGTGGAGGGCCTCAAGGACGGCCGCGGCTTCCTGCTGGCCGCCGACCGCGCCGCCCGCGCGGGCCTGCCCGTGGTGGCCGTCAAGGTGGGCCGCACCGGGGCCGGCGCCCGCACGGCCGCCTCGCACACGGGCAAGCTCACCGGCGCGGACGCCACCGTGGACGCGGCGATGCGGCAGTTCGGCGTCATCCGGGTGGACGGGCTGGACGAACTCCAGGACACCGCCGCGCTGCTGGCCCGCGCCCGCCCCCCGCGCGCCGAGGGCGTGGCCGTCCACGCGATCTCCGGAGGCACCGGCGCCCACCTCGCCGACCTGGCCACCGCGGCGGGCCTGACCCTGCCCACCCTCTCGCCGGCCAAGCAGGCCGAGCTGCACCAGTGGATACCCGAGAACCTGTCGGTCGCCAACCCCGTCGACAACGGCGGCCACCCGGTGGGCGACTGGCGCGGCCGCAAGATCATCGACGCGCTCCTGGCCGACCCGGACATCGGCGTCCTGATCTGCCCCATCACCGGACCGTTCCCGCCGATGAGCGACCGGCTGGTCCGGGACCTGGTGGCCGCGGCCGAGGAGACGGACAAACTGGTCTGCGTCATCTGGGGCTCGCCCGTCGGCACCGAGGACGCCTACCGGACGACACTGCTGGGCTCCTCCCGGGTGGCGACCTTCCGCACGTTCGGCAACTGCGTACGGGCCGTGCGCGCCTACCTCGACCACCACCGCTTCACCCGCGCCTACCGCTCGCCCTTCGACGACGCGCCCCGCACCCCCTCCCCCTCCTGCCGCAAGGCACAGGCCCTGCTGCGGCCCGGGCGGCAACTGAGCGAGCACACGGGCAAGCAGCTGCTGCGCGCCTACGGCATCCGCGTCCCGCGCGAGCAGTTGTGCACCAGCGCGGCGGGCGCGGTCCGGGCCGCCGCGCAGGTCGGCTACCCGGTCGTCATGAAGGCGTCGGCACCGCAGCTGGCACACAAGAGCGAGCTGGGTCTCGTCCGCGTCGGCCTCACCTCCGCCAGCCAGGTCCGCGACACCTACCGGGAGCTGACGGACATCGCGCGCGCCGAGGACATCGAGCTGGACGGCGTCCTGGTGTGCCAGTTGGTCGCCCCCGGTGTGGAGATGGTCGTCGGCATCACCCAGGACGCGCTGTTCGGGCCGACCGTGACGGTGGGGCTGGGCGGCGTCCTGGTGGAGGTGCTGCGGGACGTGGCCGTACGGGTCCCGCCGTTCGGTGAGGACCAGGCCCGGGCGATGCTCGGCGAACTGCGGGGCGCCGCGCTGCTGGACGGGGTGCGCGGCCGGCCGCCCGCCGACACCGACGCGTTGGTCGAGGTCATCCTGCGGGTGCAGCGCATGGCCCTGGAGCTGGGCGGCGGCCCGGAAGGACCGGCGGGACCGGCGGGACCGGCGGGACCGGCGGGACCGGCGGGACCGGCGGACTCCGGACCCCAGGGCGCGGGAGCCCACGCGGGGTTGGCGGAGCTGGACATCAACCCGCTGGTGGTCCTCCCGCGCGGGCAGGGCGCGGTGGCGCTCGACGCGCTCGCCGTCTGCCGGTGAGCACGCCACGCGCCACCGGTGCCCCGCCGCCCCGCGCCCATCCCGAGCACGCCGAGCCCACGGCGACAGGCGCCGCACCACCCGTGAAAGGAACCGCACCGTGACCGCCACCCCGCACACCCCCCGTTCCGCCCCGCCCGGGCACCACCGGGCCCTGGGCCCGGACCCGGACGAGTCCCCGGAAACCGTTGTATCCCAGACCACTGACAACGGCGTCTCGTGGATCACGCTGGACCGCCCGCACGCGCTCAACGCGCTCACCTGGGACCAGCGGGAACGGCTCGTCGCGCTGCTCGCCGACGCCTCGGCGGACCCCGGTGTCCGCGCCGTCGTCCTGACGGGGCGGGGCCGCGGCTTCTGTGCGGGTGCCGACCTCAGGGGCGCCCGGCGAGCGGGCGGCGGCGGAGGCGGCGGAGGCGAAAGCAGCGGAGGCGAAGAGAGCGGTGACGGCGGCGGAGGCGGCACCGACGGCGAAGAAAGCAGTGGTGGCGGCGGAGAGGGCAGTGGCGGGCGGGTGGCGGGCGAGGTGGCCCGCACCCTGGAGCGGGGCGCCCAGCGGCTGATCGCGGCGGTGCTGGACTGCGAGAAGCCGGTGCTCGCGGCCGTCAACGGCACCGCCGCCGGGCTCGGCGCCCATCTCGCGCTGGCCTGCGACCTGGTCCTGGCCGCCGAGGGGGCGACGTTCGTGGAGGTCTTCGTCCGGCGCGGTCTGGTGCCGGACGGCGGCGGTGCCTATCTGCTGCCGCGCCTGGTGGGGCCGCAGCGGGCGAAGGAGCTGATGTTCTTCGGGGACGCGCTGCCCGCCGCCGGCGCCGAGCGCCTCGGGCTGGTCAACCGCGTCGTGCCGGCCGGCGAGCTGGAGCGCGCCGCGCGGGCCTGGGCCGAGCGGCTGGCGGCCGGTCCCACCCGCGCGCTCGCGCTCACCAAGCGGCTGGTCAACGCCTCGCTGGACGCCGATCGCGCCACCGCCTTCACCGCCGAGGCGTGGGCCCAGGAGATCAACATGACCACCCGGGACGCGCGTGAGGGGGTGGCCTCCTTCGCGGAGCGCCGGTCACCCGTCTTCGAGGGGCGGTAGACGGCCGTGGTTACGCTGGATGGGATGCCGTCGTCCACGCACGCGACCACATCCGCGACCGAACCCGCGACCGAACCCGGCCGGATCTCCCGGCCCGATGAAGGATCAGGTGCGACGCAGCCATGATGGGACACGCTGGAATGGCAGCCACCGCGGTGCGCTATCTGCGGGACGCCGGTGGACCCTCCGCGCGCGGCGCGGCGCGGCCGGCTGCCCGCGAGGGGCGGTTGGACGCGCTGCCCCGGCCCGACCTGCGCGCCGTGCGCGAGGACGAGCCCGCGCCCGTCGACCCGGCCTGCTTCCGCCGGGTGCTGGGCGACTTCGCCTCCGGCGTCACCGTGGTGACCGCGCCGGCGGCCGAGGGCGAGCCGGGCCCCGCGGGGTTCGCCTGCCAGTCCTTCGCCTCCCTGTCCCTGGACCCGCCCCTGGTGTCGTTCATGGTGGCCCGTACGTCCACGAGCTGGCCGCGTATCGCGCGTGCCGGGGTGTTCTGTGTGAACGTGCTCTCCGCCGCGCAGGGGGAGCTGTGCCGGACGTTCGCCGTCAGCGGCGCGGACAAGTTCGCCGGGGTGTCGTACTCGCCCGCGCCCGTGACGGGCTCTCCCCTGCTAGAGGGGGTGACGGCGTGGGTGGACTGCGAGATCCACGCCGTGCACACGGGCGGCGACCACCTGATCGTCGTCGGCCGGGTGCGTGCCCTGGACGCCGTGGAGGGCGCGGGGGACCCGCTGGTCTTCCACCGCGGCCGGCTGGGGACGTTCACCCCCGCCGAGTGACTCCCGGGGCCGAGTGCACCTGCAGCCCCGTGCGGCCGGGGGCCAGGTGGTCGCGCAGCACCAGGTCGTCGTCGTAGTCGCCGCCCGCCTCGGACCGGAACGGCAGCGGCGCAAGTGAGTCCAGGTTCTGCAGCCGTGCGCACAGCTCCTCCTGGTGCTCCTTGGCCTCCTCCTCGGTGGCCCGGTCGGCACCGTGCACGACGAACGGGGGCAGCGCGGCCATGCCGGTGTACCAGAACGTGCCGTGGTGCAGTGGGAAGAGCACCTCGTCGATGTACCCGTGGATGCCGCGCGGCCCGAAACCGGAGGCCCGCGCGCCGACTGAGGTGACGACCATGGCGCGCTTGCCCGCCAGACCGCCGTCCCCGTAGCGCCGGGTCCGGCCCTCGGCGTCCCGCAGGCCGAACGCGAACCCCTGCACCAGTACGCGGTCGAACCAGCCTTTGAGGATGGCGGGCGGCCCGAACCACCACAGGGGGAAGTGGAAGACCAGGATGTCGGCCCAGCCGGCCTTCTCCTGCTCGGCCCGGATGTCCTCACTGAGCGCTCCTGTGTGCAGCGCCTGCTCCTGCGCGTCGCCGACCAGCAGCCGCTGTCGCCGGTCGCGGCCGGGGAAGTCGTCCTGGTCGACGACGGCCTTCCAGTTCATCGCGTACAGGTCGGACTCGCGTACCTGGTGGCCGCGTTCGCGCAAGGCGGTGATCCCCGCGTCACGCAGTGCGGCGTTGAGGGAGCGGCCTTCCGGGTGGGCGAATATCCACAGCACCTTCATGGCACCGATCGTGCTCCCGTGCCGACGGCGGAACGAGTGTCCGTACAGACGGCAAGTGCAAGGATCGGGCCACGCTCACACGGGCACCTCCGTATCCGCACGGCGCCGCCGCACCACCAGTGCCATCAGCGCGGCCAGCGCGCACAGGACGCCCGTTCCGGTCCACGCCAGGTCGTATGTGCCCGTGGCGTCCCGCACGAGTCCCGCCACGAAGGCGATGACCGAGGCACCGGCCTGGTGCGCGGCCAGCACCCAGCCGAAGACGACGGCACCGTCCGCGCCGAAGTGCTCCCGGCACAGCGCCATGGTGGGCGGCACGGTGGCGACCCAGTCGAGTCCGTAGAAGACGATGAAGAACACCATGGGAGGCCGCACGCTTCCGGCGAACAGCATCGGCAGCAGCAGGAGCGAGAGACCGCGCAGCCCGTAGTAGACCGCCAGCAGCCGGCGGGCGTCGAAACGGTCGGTCAGCCAGCCGGAACCGACCGTGCCGATCAGATCGAGCACACCTATGGCCGCCAGCAGGGAGGCGGCCACCGGCACGGCCATGCCGTGGTCGTGCGCGGCGGGCACGAAGTGCGTGCTCATCAGCCCGTTGGAGGAGGCGCCGCAGATCGCGAACGAGCCGGCGAGCAGCCAGAAGACCCTGGTGCGCGCGGCGCCCCCCAGGACCGCGAGGGTGCGCCGCAGCGCGCCGCCGGTGTCCGCCTCGGGCGTCTCGTACCCGGGCCCCGCCCCGTAGGGGCGCAGGCCGATGTCCTCGGGGCGGTCCCGCAGCAGCCACACCACCAGCGGGACGACGGTGAGGGCCGCACCGCACACCACCAGGGCGGCGGAGCGCCAGCCCGCGCCCTCCACCAGGAGCGCCAGCAGCGGCAGGAAGACGAGCTGTCCGGTGGCGCTGCCCGCGGTCAGGATGCCGCTGACCAGCCCGCGCCGGGCGACGAACCAGCGGTTGGCCACCGTGGCGGCGAAGGCGAGCGCCATCGAGCCCGAGCCGACGCCCACCAGCAGCCCCCAGCACAGCACGAGCTGCCACTCGGCGCGCATGAAGACGGTCAGTCCGCTGCCCGCCGAGATCAGCAGCAGCGCGACGGTGACGACCTGGCGGATGCCGTAGCGCTCCATCAGCGCGGAGGCGAACGGCGCGGTGAGTCCGTACAGCAACACGTTGAGCCCGACGGCGAACGAGATGGTGCCGTGCGACCAGCCGAACTCCTCGTGCAGCGGATCGATGAACACGCTGGGCGTCGCCCGGAACCCGGCGGCACCGACCAGCGCGACGAAGCACACGAGGGCGACCCACCAGGCCCGGTGCACACGCGGGGAGGGCGAGGGCACGCCGGGAGGGGGCACGTCCAGGGGTCCATCAGGCTGCGTCCGCGGGGAGAGAGTGTCCGTCACGCCCCTCAGCCTGCTGGATGCCCCCACCCGGTACGAGTGGCCCGACGGCCACCCTGTGCGAGGATCGGGCCATGGCCGTCTTCACCCGTCCCGGTCGCCACAGGGTCGCCGTCCTGGTACGGCACGGGCTGCTCCCCATCGAACTGGGCATAGTGCACGGCGTGCTGGGGAAGGCACGCTCCGCGACGGGCGAGCGGCTGTACGAGGTGGTCACCTGTGCCGTCAGCCCGGGTGCCGTCCGTACGGAGGGCGATTTCACCGTCGACGTCGCGCACGGCCCCGAGGCACTCGCCGAGGCGGACACCGTGATCGTCCCAGCGGCGCACGCGCGGGACGACCCGTCCGCGCGCGGGATCCTGGACGGACCGCTCGCCGAGGCGTTCGCCCGCATCCGTCCGGGTACGCGTATCGCCTCCATCTGCACCGGCGCCTTCGTCCTGGCCGCCGCGGGACTGCTGGACGGCAAGCGGGCGACGACCCACTGGCGGGCCAAGGAGCACTTCCAGCGGCTCTTCCCCGCCGTACGGCTCGACCCCGACGTGCTCTACGTGGACGAGGGCACCGTGCTGACGTCCGCGGGGATCGCCTCCGGAGTGGATTTGTGTCTGCACATGGTGCGCGAGGACCACGGCGCGGCCGTCGCCGACGAGGTCGCCCGCCGCACCGTCGTACCGCCCCACCGGGACGGCGGCCAGGCCCAGTTCATCCGCCGCCCCGTACCCGAACCCCACGCCTCCTCCACCGGCACCGCCCGCGCCTGGGCCCTCGACCATCTCGACCGCCCCCTCACCCTCCGCGAACTGGCCGCACGCGAGTCCACGAGCGTGCGCACCTTCACCCGCCGCTTCCGCGAAGAGACCGGTCTGAGCCCGCAGCAGTGGCTCATACAGCAACGCGTGGAGAGGGTGCGGCAACTGCTGGAGGAGAGCGAGCTGCCCGTCGAGCGGATCGCCCGGCGCACCGGGTTCGGTTCCGCCTCCACGCTGCGGATGCACTTCCATGCCTCCCTGGGCGTCTCCCCCAGCGCCTACCGCCGCACCTTCCGCACGGGGACCCCCGGGCCGGGCGTGGGCGGCGAGGAGACCGGTGCCACCGGATGTGCCACCGGATGTGCCGGAGGCGCCGACACCGCCACGAGCCGCAGAAAGTGAGGCAGCAAGCCATGTCCGAGGCCGCACAGGTCTTCGCGCAGCCGGGCCGCCACCGGGTCGCCGTCCTGGTCAGGCACGGGGTGATCCCCCTGGAACTGGGGCTGGTGCACCAGGTCTTCGGACGGGCCGCCGGTCCGGACGGCGAGCCGCTGTACGAGGTGGTGACGTGCGCGGTGGAGCCCGGCCCGGTCCGTACGGACGCCGACTTCCCCATCCACGTCGCACACGGCCCCCAGGCACTGGCAGAGGCCGACACGGTGGTCGTCCCCGCGACCCACGAGCCGGACGAGACGGAGACCGAGGGAAGGCTGCCGGAACCGCTGCGCGACGCCTTCTCCCTGATGCGCCCCGGTGTGCGCCTCGCCTCCATCTGCACGGGCGCGTTCGTCCTGGCCGCGGCGGGACTGCTGGACGGCAGGCGGGCGACCACGCACTGGATGTCCACGGACGACTTCCGCGCCCTGTACCCGCGGGTGCGCCTCGACCCCGACGTGCTCTATGTCGACGAAGGGGCGGTGCTGACGTCGGCGGGAGAGGCGGCGGGCATCGATCTGTGCCTGCACATGGTGCGCGAGGACCACGGCGCGGCCGTCGCCAACGAGGTCGCCCGCCGCACCGTCGTACCGCCCCACCGGGACGGCGGCCAGGCCCAGTTCATCCGCCGCCCCGTGCCCGAACCCCGTGTCTCCTCCACCGGCACCGCCCGCGCGTGGGCCCTCGACCATCTCGACCGCCCGCTCACCCTCCGCGAACTGGCCGCACGCGAGTCCATGAGCGTGCGCACCTTCACCCGCCGCTTCCGCGAAGAGGTCGGCATGACACCGCTGCGCTGGCTCACCCAGCAGCGCATCGAACGGGCCCGGCACCTCCTGGAGGAGACGGACGCTCCGGTGGAGCGGATCGCTGCCGACGCCGGTTTCGGCACCGCCTCCTCCCTGCGCCAGCACTTCCACGCCGCCCTCGGCGTCTCCCCACGCGCCTACCGCCGCACCTTCCGCACGCGGACCGACCAGGCGGCAGCCGCGTAGGGGCAGCAACCGTCGCAGGGATGCCCTTGGGTGTGCCGTTACAGGCCATGCCCCACGGGGGACGCCGTCACAGGCCATGCCGCCACAGGGATGCCGTCACAGCTCGTGCCGGCACAGGACGTCCGTCCCCGAGACCGTGCCGCCCCGGGGGAGCCGGTCAGGGAAACGTGAGCACCCCTCGGGCCACCCGGCCGTGGTGGGCGTCGTCCGCGGCCTTGGCGAAGTCCTCCACCGGGTAGACCTCGGTGACCAGTTCGTCCAGCAGCAGCCGGCCGCGCCGGTAGAGGTCCGCGTACAGGGCGATGTCGCGGGGCGGACGGGAGGAGCCGTAGCGGCAGCCGAGGACGGACTTGTCCAGGAACAGCGCGGCGGGCGGGAAGCCCGCCTCGGCGTCGGCCGGGGGCATGCCCAGCAGCACCGCCTGGCCTCCTCGGTCCAGCAGGTCGATGGCCTGCCGGACGAGCGCGGTGCTGCCGACGCACTCGAAGGTGTGCGCGGCACCGTCGGGCAGCACCTCGCGGACGGCGGCCACGGTGCCCCCTCCCGGGGCGTCCGGCGGCGCGGCGTGCACGAAATGGGTGGCGCCGAACGTCCGCGCCACCGGCTCCTTGTCCGGGTTGGCGTCCACCGCGACGATCGGGTGGGCACCGGCGATCCGGGCGCCCTGCAGGACGTTGAGCCCGACACCGCCGACACCCAGCACGACGACGGACTCGCCCTGCCCGACCCGCGCCCGGTTCAGGACGGCACCGACCCCGGTGAGGACACCGCACCCGATGAGGGCGGCGGACGGGAAGGGGATGTCGCGCGGCACGGGCGTGGCCTGGACCGCCTTGACGACGGTGCGCTCCGCGAACGCCGAGGTGGCGGCGAACTGGTACAGCTCCTCACCGGCCCGGCCGAAGGGCGTGCGCGGCCGTCCGATCGCCGCCCGGCACATGGTGGGGCGCCCCCGCGCGCAGTCCGGGCATGCACCGCAGTTGGCGATGGTGGACAGCGCCACATGGTCTCCCTGTGCCACATGCCGCACCCCCTCGCCCACGGCCTCCACCACGCCCGCCCCCTCGTGTCCGAGGACGACGGGCCGCGGGAAGGGGATGGTCCCGTCGATGACGGACAGGTCGCTGTGGCACAGCCCGGCGGCGCGGATGCCGACGAGCACCTCGCCCGGTCCGGGCGCGCGCACCTCCAGGTCGTCGACGACCCGGGCGTGTGCGGACGCGCCGTCCAGGATGACGCCTCTCATACGGTCTCCCTCCCCTTGCCGCGCCCTCTCGCGCGAAGGGCCGTCACGACGGCCAGACCAGCGACTGGAGTTCGCTGTAGGCATGCAGTCCGAACGAGCCGCCGTCGCGGCCGACCCCGGACTCCTTGCACCCGCCGAACGGCGTCTCGGGGTGCCGCTGGACGGTGTTGAGGCCGACGTTCCCGCTGCGCAGCCGCCCCGCCAGCCGCCAGGCGCGGCCGGTGTCGCCGCTGAAGACGTAGTCGTAGAGGCCGTAGGGGGTGCTGTTGGCGATGCGTACCGCTTCGTCGTCGTCCTCGAACGGGAGGACCACCACGACGGGGCCGAACAGCTCCTCGCGGGCCACGGCCATCCCGGGAGCGACGTCGGTGATCAGCGTCGGCGCGACGTAGAAGCCGGTGGCGGGTTCCGCCGGCCGCTCGCCACCCGCCAGGACCGTGGCGCCCTGCTCCCGGGCCTTGGCGATGTGGCGCTCGACGCGGTCGCGCTGGGCCGCGGAGATCAGCGGCCCGACCACGGTTCGCTCGTTCGTGGGATCGCCGAGCGTCAGTGCGGAGGCGTACCGTGAAAGCGCAGTCACGAACTCGTCGTAGAGCGAGCGGTGGACGAGCGCCCGTGTCGGTGCCGTGCAGATCTGGCCGCTGTGGAAGGTCCAGGTCGAGGCTATCGACCCCAGTGCTGCTTCCCGGACCCGGCCGTCCGCGTCGTCCAGCACCAACGCCGCACCCTTCCCGCCCAGTTCCATGAGGGTGCGCTTCATTCCTCGTCCCGCGCTCTGCGCGATCTTCTTTCCCACGGAGGTGGAGCCGGTGAAGCTGATCATGTCGACGTCCGGGTGCGCGACCAGGGCCTCGCCCGGCCCGGCGCCCGAGCCGGTGACGGCGTTGTAGAGGCCGTCGGGCAGCCCGGCCTCCTGGAGCAGAGGGCCCAGCTCCAGGCAGGTCAGCGGGTCCTGCGGCGCCGGCTTGCAGACGACGGCGTTGCCCATCGCGAGCGCGGGCGCGACCTTGCCCGCCAGGTTGACGAGAGGGAAGTTGTAGGAGGTGATGCAGCCGACCACGCCCACGGGGCGGCGCACGGCGGCGGCGCCGATCAACCCGCCGGGGGCGAGTGCGCTGGCTCCCACCGGCTGGGGGGCGAGCGGCACGGTGTCGGGTTCCAGCGCGCCGCGCGCATAGCGGCGGAAGCGGTCGGCGGCGGTGGGCAGCTGCATACCGCGGGTGACCTTGAGGGTGGCGCCGGTCTCGGCCTGGAGGAGAGGCACGAGTGCGGGGCCGCGCTCGGTGAGCAGGTCGCCGATCCGCTCCAGCACCCGGGCGCGGTCCCGCGCCGGGGTGGCGGCCCACTCCTCCTGGGCGGCGCGTGCGGCGCGGACGGCGGCGTCCACTTCCTCCGCACCGCCTTCGGGAGCGTGGCCGACAGGCAGTTCGGTGGCCGGGTCGGTGATGCGGTAGTGGCCGTGCGCGGGCCGGTGCCAGGCACCACCGATCCAGTGCTGGTAGCTCGCGGGCGCGGGGCTGTGTGCGGGCGCCCCGACGGCCGACCGGTCCGGTGTGCTCGCTTCCGTCGTCACCTGCGTGCCTCTCTGGGCAGGCCCAGCACGTGCTGGGCGAGGATGTCGCGCTGGATCTCGTCGGAGCCGCCGTAGAGGGTGTCGGCGCGGCTGAAGAGGAACAGGCGTTGGAGGGCGTCGAGTTCGTAGGGACGCTGCGGACTCCAGTCGTGCGGCCCCAGCGCCGCCGCGGCACCGCGCACCCGCATCGCCAGCTCCCCGAGCCGCTGGTGCCAGCCGCCCCACAGCAGCTTGGCCACACTGGGCGCGCCGTCCACAGCGGCGCTGTTCGCAGGGGCTGCGTTCGCGGAGGCACCACCCTCAGCAGCCCCGTCCACAGCGGCACCGTCCCCAGGGGCCCCGCGCCCAGCAGCCCCGTCCGCAAAGGCACCGTCCACACGGGCACCGCCCCCAGCAGCCCCGTCCCCAGCACCACCCCCCGGAGGACCGCTTCCAGCAGCCCCGTCCCCAGGGGCACCGTCCCCTCGCGGGCCGGCGGCCGGGGTGTTCCCCCGCGGGGTTTCATGCGGGGCGGTGCCCAAGGTGCGCAGGGCGTTCCAGCGCATCGTGCGCAGTTCGGCCCAGGCGCGCACCAACTGGTCGCGGAGCACCGGATCGCGCTCGGCCGCCCCGGTGCGGACGGCGAGCCGGAGCACCTGGTCGAGTTCGGCGGCGAAGCCGATCTGCTGGACGAGGGTGGACACGCCGCGTTCCCGTGCGAGCAGGCCGGTGGCCACCCGCCAGCCGTCGCCCTCAGCACCGACGCGGTGGTCGGCCTCGGCGTACGCGCCGTCGAAGAAGACCTCGTTGAACTCGGCCGTGCCCGACATCTGGCGGATGGGCCGGACCTCGACGCGTCCCGGCTGGTCCATCGGTACCAACAGGAAGGAGAGCCCGTGGTGACGACGTGATCCCGGCTGGGTGCGCGCGAGGACGAAGCACCAGTGGGCCTCGTGGGCGAGCGAGGTCCACACTTTCTGGCCCGTCACGCGGTAGCGGTCCCCGGCCGGGCCCCTCTCGCGGACGGCGGCGGTCCGGACGCCCGCGAGGTCGGAGCCCGCCTCGGGCTCGCTGTAGCCCTGGCACCACAGCTCCTCGCCGCGGGCGATGGCGGGCAGGAAGCGTTTGCGCTGCTGTTCTGTGCCGTGTGCGAGCAGGGTGGGGGCCAGCAGGTTCTCGCCGATGTGGCCGACGCGGGCGGGGGCGCCCGCGCGGGCGTACTCCTCGGCCCAGACGACCTGCTGGGTGAGGGTGGCGGCCCGGTTGCCCCAGCTGCCGTGGCGGCGGTCCCAGCCGAGTCCGATCCAGCCGGCGCGGCCCAGCTCGCGCTCCCAGCGGCGGCGCACCGCCGTGGCCTCGTGCTCGCTGCCCGGCCCGCCCTGTCCCAGCGCCGCCGCGTAGTCGTCCACGAGGTGGTGGCGCAGCCAGGTGCGGGCGCGGGCCCGGAAGTCCTCGTCCTGGGAGGTGAAACCGAAGTCCACGCGTCCCCCTCTCGGCGTTCCGCCCACCGCGCCGTGGGCCCGGTGGCGGCCGTGGGTGTCTCAGGCGTTGGGGCGGTTCTTCTCAGGCGTTGGGTCGTTCCTTGCGTGCCGCGGCGTCGGCCATCTCCCCCAGCCGCTCCAGCAGGGGCATCGGGTCCGTGCCGACGGTGCCGGGGAGGAAGTCGGCCAGCTGCTGGGGGGTCCAGGGGCCGTCGGCGTAGGCGGCCCGCAGCTCGCGCGGTTGTGCCCATACGGCGACCTTGGGCCCGGCGATGCTGTAGACCTGGCCGGTGATCCCCTGTTCCTGGGCCCGGTCGCTGAGCAGGTAGACGACGAGCGGGGCCACGTCCTCGGGCTCGCCGATCTCCGTCAGCTCCATGGGGACGTTGGCGGACATCCGGGTGCGGGCGACGGGGGCGACGGCGTTGGCGGTGACCCCGTACTTGTGCAGTCCGAGCGCCGCGCTGCGGACCAGGGAGATGATGCCGCCCTTGGCCGCCGCGTAGTTGGCCTGGGAGACCGAGCCGGCGTGGTTGCCGCTGGTGAAGCCGATGAGGGTGCCGCTTTGCTGTCGGCGCATCACGGCGCTCGCGGCGCGGAAGACGGTGAAGGTGCCCTTGAGGTGGGTGGCGACGACAGGGTCCCACTCCTCCTCGCTCATGTTGAAGAGCATGCGTTCGCGCAGGATGCCGGCCACGCAGACGGCGCCGTCGAGCCGGCCGTAGCGGGTGAGGGCGGTGTCCACGACGCGTTGGCCGCCGGCCATGGTGGAGATGTCGTCGGCCACCGCGACGGCCCGGCCGCCGGCCGCGGTGATCTCCTTGACGACGGCCTCGGCTATGTCGCTGCGCGGTTCGCCGCCGTCCACTCCGACGCCGTAGTCGTTGACGACGACCTCGGCTCCCTCGTGTGCGCAGGCCAGCGCCACCGCGCGGCCGATGCCGCGGCCGGCGCCGGTGACGGCGACGACCTTTCCGGCCAAGAAGTTCCCCACGTGCGGCCCTCCCGCCCCTCCCGAGTTATCTGACGACCCGTTAGATTCTTGAGCAGAGGCCGCCCGAACACAAGCCCCGTACAAGCGGGGAGAGCCGACCCCGGCCGGCGGCCCGCCCCTGTCGGGAGGATGGATGACCGTACCGGCGGCCTGCCCGCAGTTCACCGAGATCGCCCAGCGGGTCAACAACTGGGGCCGCTGGGGCCCCGACGACGAGGCGGGCACGCTCAACCTCGTCACCGACGAGGTGGTGCGGCGCGCGGCGGCAGCCGTCCGCACGGGCCGCCGCGTCCCGCTCGCGCTGCCCCTCCAGCAGGACGGCGTCCAGACCGGACTGATCCCCGGCAGGGTGAACCCGCTGCACGTGATGGTGGCGCTCAACCTGGAGCTGTTCGGCCCCGGCACGGTCGCCACCAGCGACGACGCGGTCACCATGGGACTTCAGGCCGCCACCCACTGGGACGGGCTCGGCCACGTCTCACACGGAGGGCGGCTCTACAACGGCCGCCCGGCCGCCACCGTCACCGCGCACAGCGGCGCCTCGTTCGGCGGCATCGAGAAGACGCGCCCCCTCGTCTCCCGCGGCGTCCTGCTGGACGTGGCCCGGGCCCGCGGCGTGGAGTGTCTGGCGGGCGGCCACGCGGTGACGCCGGAGGACCTGGACGCCGCCGAGGAGTTGGCCCGCACCCGCGTCGGGGAGGGCGACATCGTGCTGGTGCGCACGGGGCAGTTGCGCCACTACCTCGCCGGCGACAAGCACGCCTACGCCCATCCCTCGCCCGGCCTGTCGCTGCGCACCCCGGCCTGGTTCCACGCCCGGGACGTGGCCGCCGTCGCCAACGACACCCTCACCTTCGAGGTCGTCCCGCCGGAGATCGAGGGCCTGTGGCTGCCCGTCCACGCCCTGCACCTGGTGGAGATGGGCATGCTCCAGGGCCAGAACTGGAACCTTGAGGAGCTGTCGGAGGTCTGCGCGGAGGAGGGCCGCCACACCTTCCTGCTGACGGCCCAGCCCGAACCCTTCACGGGCGGCACAGGGGCCCCGGTGGCGCCGGTGGCGGTGCTGTGAGCGGCCGACGGGCGCGCCGGGTGCAAGCCGGGTGGCGGTGCGCCGCGAAGCGCCCCGAGCACGGCACGGCGTACCGCCACCCGGCTCCGGCGCTCGGGGCCCTGCCTCGCACGGAGGTTGGCGCCGGAGGGCGATCCGTACTCGCCGAGGAACCTCAGGCACCTCGGCGTCCCCTCACGACGAATCGCTCCACCCAAGGGTGATCAGCCCGACACGACACGTCAACACCTGGTCTGGACTTGGGGAGGCTTCGCCCTGTTTGTCCCGGCGCGTGATCAACCGAACGCGCCAGCTCCGGCCTCCACGACATGGACGCGTGCGCGCGTACTCCCCCCGACGACCCCCCTATGCGCCTCGTGGTGCGGGTATGCCTCACCGTTCGTGCGGGGCTCACCGTTCATACGGGGCTCACCCTGCGCGCGGGTCACACCGCCCGCCCGGGTGTCGCCGTCCGCACGCGTCTCACCCCCCGCGCGGGTGCGGTTCCCCTCGTCAGCGCGCCGCCCGCCATCGACACCTACGGCCCCGTCGGCACGAGCGGCCCCGTCGGCGCGAACGGCCCGGTCGGCACGAACCGCCCCGTCGGTGCGAACCGCCCCGCCGGTGCGAACGGCTCCACCCGGCCCGGGAGGGTGGGCCGCACTCCGCCGCCCGTCCGAGACCGGCGCCTGGTCCTCCGCCACCACCGGCGGGACGGCGTCCAGTTCGCACCACACGCGCTTGCCGCCCGGCTCGTGTTCCCAGCCCCAGCGGTCGGCCAGGCCGGAGACCAGCTCCAGCCCCCGGCCGCCGGTGTCCCCGCCCTCGGCCTGGCGGCGGCGCGGCGCGCGGCTGCTCGCGTCGGCGACCTCCACCCGTACGGACTCCACGGCACCGCGCGCGTCCTCCCCGCCGCAGCGCCGGGGCAGCAGTATGCACAGCACGGCCGGACAGCCGGTGTGCACCACCGCGTTGGTGACGAGTTCCGAGATCAGCAGGATCAGCGTCTCTGCCAAGGGTTCGTCAGCGGCCACTCCGGCGCCCGCCAGCCGGGCCCTGGCCCACCTCCGGGCGCGCCCCACCTCCGTCGGATCGGATCCGATCTCCAACTGCTCCAGAAGCACCTGCACCGCTCACACCATCCGAACTGGCGGACACATCGCCTCGCGTCTCCAAGTAGTCACGGATTGTGACTCCAGCAGAAACAGCATGGTTGACTCATAGTGAGGGCAACAAGCGCTTCAGGCATATTCCGGCGCAAAGGAGTAGAGGCACGGCATACTGTGCGACGTCCTGTGCGACGCCGCACGGGCACACTCGAACGAGCCCGGCCGAAACGTCTGGTCATCGTCGAGTCCCTTGCTCATCGGGGGCCTCCCGCTGTCGCACACCGTCGGCCCGCACCCTGTCGTCCACGGGCGGCACCACCGGGGACCGCCGCACTCGCGCCCAGGAGCGTACCGGAGTGGAACACGAGCTTCCGCTCGTGGTGGTCACACGCCGCATACACAACACCTATAACCCTGCGTAATCGACGCTCCGGTTGTTTTCCGGAGAAACACGGAGATCAGCGAGGGATGGGACACCGGAGCGCCGCGGCCAGCCGCTCCTCGGCCTCCACGTCCGTGCGCCACTGCGCCGCCCGCAACCACGCGCGCTTCAGATGGAGATGGACGTCGGCCTCCCAGGTGAAGCCCATGCCCCCATGCACCTGGAGACAGTCCCGGGCGTTGGCGGTGGCCGCCTCGTCGGCGAGGAGCTTCGCCGCGCAGGTCTCCGTCTCGTCCGCGGTCACGGCCGCCGCGTAGACGGCGCTCCTCGCCGTCTCCGTACGCACCAGCATCCGGGCGCACAGGTGTTGTACGGCCTGGAAGGAGCCGATGGGCCGGCCGAACTGCTCCCGTTCCCGCGCGTGGGCGACGGCCATCTCCACCGTGCGGGCGGCGCTGCCCAGTTGCTGGGCCGCCGTGAGCAGCGCCGCCTCCCGGCGCAGCACCCCCGCGCTCACGCCCCCGCTCGCCCGCCCGCGCACGGATGTCCCGCGCGCAGCCCCGTTCCCGGACCACTCGTTCGCCGATCTCCCGTCCGCAAGCCCCCCATCCGCGGAGCCCCCGTCCGCAGACCTCCCGCACGCAGCCCCGCCCGCCGGCGTGCTCGCGGGCAGCGTCCCCTCCGCCACCCGGTGCAGCGGCGAGAGCGGGTCGAGCGAGCGCACCGGCACCGCCGCCGGCGCGCCGGGCGCCACCACGTCCACCGGCTCGCCACCGTCCCGCACCACCAGGACGGCGTCCGCCGAGGGCAGGTGCTCCACCAGGACGCCGTCGCCCGCCACGGCACCGGCGCCGGGCGCCGCGTCCACCGCCGTCACCACCGCCGTCCCGTCGGCGGCGCCGGGCACCAGCCCTGTGCCGCCCGCCAGGTGGCTGGCCACCAGCGGGCCCGGCAGCAGCGCGCGGCCCGCCTCCTCGAACAGCAGCACCGCCTCGGGCAGGCCCGCTCCGGCGCCGCCCTCCTCCTCGTCCGCCCGCAGCGAGAAGAGACCCGCCTCCCCCAGCGCGCGCCACAGCACCCGGTCGATGCCGGGCGCTTCCACGGCCTCGCGCAGGGCCTCGCGGCCGAACCGGGCCGCCAGCAGCTCGCGCATGCCGCGCCGCAGCGCCAGTTGGTCGTCCGTCAGCCGGAAGTCCACGGTCCTCACCGTCCCTTCGGCAGGCCGAGGAGGCGCTCGGCGACGAGGGTGTGCTGGATCTCGGAGGTCCCGGCGGCGACGGTGTACGAGAGGGAGGAGAGCCGCTCCCGCGCCCACTCCTCCGCCAGGTCCAGCGCCCCGGGCCCCAGCACCTGCGCGGCGGCCTCGTACAGCTCCTGCCGGGCGTGCGAGTAGCGCAGTTTGAAGACCGAACCGCCCACCCCGGGCACACCCGTGCCGCCCCGGCGCAGCGCGTGCGTGGCCTCGCTGACGTTCCACTGGGTGAGCCGCCACAGCGCGGTGAACTCGGCGCTCAGGCGGCCCAGCCGGCGGCGCAGCACGGGGTCGCCCCAGCGGCCGTTCTCCTGCGCCCGCCGGGCGAGCAGCCGCAGGGTGCGGTGGCAGGCGACCACCTCGCCGGCGAAGGCGGTGCCCCGCTCGAAGGAGAGCGTCACCATGGTGACGCGCCAGCCGTCGTTCTCCTCGCCCACCCGGTTGGCCACCGGAACGCGCACCTCGTCGAGGAAGACCTCGGCGAACTCGCGCGACCCGGCCAGTGTGCGCAGCGGCCGTACGGTGACGCCGGGTGCGTCCATGGGCAGGGCGAGCCAGGTGATGCCCCGGTGGCGGGGAGCCTCGGGGTCGGTGCGCACCAGCAGTTCGCACCAGTCGGCGACCTCGGCGTGCGAGGTCCAGATCTTGGAGCCGGTCACCACGTAGGTGTCGCCGTCGCGTACCGCGCGGGTCCGCAGGGAGGCCAGGTCGGAGCCCGCGTCCGGCTCCGAGAAGCCCTGGCACCACACGTGTTCGCCGCGCAGGATGGGCGGCAGCCAGCGGGCGCGCTGCTCCGCGCTGCCCTCGGCGGCGATGGTGGGCCCGGCGTGCAGCAGTCCGACGAACCCGGCGCCCACATAGGGGGCGCCGGCCGTCTCCGTCTCCTCCAGGAAGATCAGGTGCTGGGTGGGGGTGGCGCCCTGTCCGCCCGCGTCGACGGGCCAGTGCAGGCCCGCGTATCCGGCGTCGTAGAGCCTGCGCTGCCAGTCCATGTCCCAGGCGCGCCGGGCCGGCCAGTCCAGCGGGTCGGGGCGAGGCGGCAGCGTGGGCAGGACGCCGGCCAGCCAGCCGCGCAGCCGCGCGCGGAACTCCTCCTCCTCGGCGGTGCGGGCCAGTTCCATCACTCGCAGCCCGTCATGTCAGGTCCAGCTCCAGCATGCGGATGGCGTTGCCGCGCATCAGCTTGTGAACGGTCTCGTCGTCGAGGCCCTTCACGTGGTCCAGGGCGACTTGTCTGGTGTGCGGGAAGGTGGAGTCGACGTGCGGGTAGTCGGTCTCGAAGGTGGCGTTGTCGCGGCCGACCACGTCCAGCGCGCTGATGCCGTGCTTGTCGCGGAAGAAGCAGCAGAAGATCTGCCGGTAGTAGTACGTGGAGGGCGGCTCGGGGATCAGGTCGCGGACGCCGCCCCAGGCGCGGTGCTCCTCCCACACGTCGTCGGCGCGCTCCAGGGCGTAGGGGATCCAGCCCATCTGGCCCTCGCTGTAGGCGAGCTTGAGCCGGGGGAAGGTGACCAGGACGCCGCTGAAGAGGAAGTCCATCATCGAGGCCATGGCGTTGTTGAAGGACAGCGACGCCTGCACGGCCGGGGGCGCGTCGGGGGAGGCGGCGGGCATCTGGGAGGAGGAGCCGATGTGCATGTTGACGACGGTTCCGGTCTCCTCGCAGACGGCGAAGAACGGGTCCCAGTAGCCGGAGTGGATGCTGGGCAGCCCCAGGTAGGTGGGGATCTCGCTGAAGGTGACGGCCCGCACCCCGCGCTCCGCGTTGCGGCGGACCTCGGCGACGGCCAGCTCGATGTCCCACAGCGGGATGAGGCACAGGGGGATGAGCCGGCCGCCCGAGTCGCCGCACCACTCCTCGACCATCCAGTCGTTGTAGGCGCGTACGCAGGCCAGCGCGACCTCCTTGTCGCGCGCCTCGGCGAACGTCTGGCCGCAGAAGCGGGGGAAGGTGGGGAAGCACAGGGACGCCTCGACGTGGTTGAGGTCCATGTCGGCCAGCCGGGCGGCCGGGTCCCAGCAGCCGCGCCGCATCTGGTCGCGGGTGATGCCCTCCAGCGTCATCTCGTCGCGGTCGAAGCCGACGGCGGCGATGTTGCGCTTGTACGGGAACTTGAGGTCCTCGTAGATCCACCAGTCGGTGGGCGGCCCGTCGGGGTCCATGGTGATCCGGTACCTGCCGCCGACGTATTCCAGTTCGCCGATCCCGGCGGTGACCGGTTTGGGTCCCCTGTCCCGGTACTTGGCCGGCAGCCACGTCTCGAAGAGGTGCGCGGGCTCGATCACATGGTCGTCGACACTGATGATGCGCGGTAGTTCCGTCACGGACGTGTCCCCTCGCCGGACCGGCCTATCTGATGCCCCGTCAGATAAGAGGCTAGCCCCGCCGACTCTGGACCGACAAGGCGTCGCCGCCTACGCTTCCGGCAAAACTGACGGCCCGTCAGTGAACGCGGCTCTTCCACGGAGGCGGAGGGGACGGCATGTCCGCTGTCGCACACGCACAGGACACCGCACACGCGCTGGGCACCTCGCGCACCCTGTGGGAGCTGGTCACCCGCCGGGCCGCGCTCACCCCCGACGCCCCCGCCCTCCTCCAGGCGGCCGACGACCCGGACGACGACCGCGCCCTCACCTTCGGCGCCCTGCGCGAGCGCGCCGAACGCACCGCCGCCGGACTGTACGAGCGGGGGCTACGCCCCGCACACACCGTCGCCTGGCAGCTGCCCACCCGGATCGAGACGGTCGTCCTCTCCCTGGCCCTGGCCCGGCTGGGCGTGCGGCAGACCCCCCTCATCCCCGGCCACCGGGATCGCGAGGTGACCCTCGCCCTGCGCGCCACCGGCGCCGCCTGGTACCTCCACCCCGGCGAGTGGCGCGGCACCGACTACGCCGCCCTCGCCGCCCGCGTCCGGCAGCGGACGGACCCGGCGCCGCGCACCCTCACCGCCTACGACACCCTCCCCGAGGCCGACCCCGGCCCGCTGCCGCCCCCGCCGCGCGACGGCACAGCGGTGCGGTGGATCTACTGGACCTCGGGCACCACCTCCGCGCCGCGCGGCGTACGCCACACCGACCGCAGCCTCCTCGCGGGCGGCTCCTGCCTCGCGCACGCCCTGCGGCCCCGCCCCGACGACACCGGCTCCCTCGCCTTCCCGTATGCGCACATAGGCGGCCCCGACTACCTGGTCATGGTGCTGCTGTGCGGGTTTCCGGCCGTGCTCTTCGAGAAGTTCGCGCTGCCCCGGGCGCTGGCCGGCTACCGGCGGCACCACGTCACCATCGCCGGCGGCTCGACCGCGTTCTACACGATGTTCCTGGCCGAGCAGCGCAAGCGGCCCGGCGAGAAGCTGATCCCGAGCCTGCGGCTGCTGGCAGGCGGCGGCGCGGCCAAACCGGCCGAGCTGTACCACGAGGTGGTGGCCGAACTCGGCTGCGCCCTCACCCACGGCTACGGCATGACCGAGGCCCCCATGATCACCATGGGCGACCCCGACGACACCCCCCACCACCTGGCCACCACCGAGGGCCGCCCGCCAGCCGCCATGGAGATCCGCGTCACCGCCCCCGACGGCACCCCGCTCCCGCCCGGCAGCGAGGGCGAGGTGCGGCTGCGGGGCGAGGCCGTGTGCCGCGGCTACCTCGACGAGCGGCAGACCGCCGAGGCGTTCGACGCGGAGGGCTTCCTGATCACCGGCGACCTGGGGCGCCTCCTGGAGAGCGGACACCTGGTGCTCACCGGCCGCACCAAGGACATCATCATCCGCAAGGGGGAGAACATCGCGGCCAAGGAGATCGAACAGCTCCTCTACGAGCACCCCGCCGTCGGGGACGCCGCCGTCATCGGACTGCCCGACCCGGAGCGCGGGGAGCGGGTCTGCGCGGTGATCGAACAGCCGCCCGGCGCGCCCCCGGTCACCCTCGACGACCTCACGGCCCACCTGCGCGGTCTGGGGCTGGCGACCTACAAACTGCCCGAGCAGCTCGAAGTGGTGGACGCGCTGCCGCGCAACGACGCGCTGCGGAAGGTGCTCAAGTACAAGCTCAGGGAACGGTTCGGCCGGGAAGGGGGGTCCGGACGGGAAGGAGGGTCCGGCCGGGTGGCGGGACCAGCGCCGGGGGACGGGGGCGGCACCGCGTCCGGGGGTGCCGCGACGCCGTGAGGGGGCGCGCCGAGGTCCCCAGGGGGCGGCCCCGGGGCGCGTTCACGCCGTGAGGGGGCCTGTCGCGGCGTGCGGGCCGGTGGCCGCCTCCAGATCGGGGTAGCAGTCGAAGAGCCGGCGCACGCCCAGCGCGGACAGCACACGGTTGACGTGCGAGCCGTCCTCGGCGCCCCGCGCGGGCAGAATCAGCCGCAGCCGCCCCGCGCACGACCGCATCAGCCGGCGTGAGGCGATCAGCACGCCCACCCCGCTGGAGTCGCAGAAGAGGACGTCGGACAGGTCCAGCACCAGACTTCTGCGCCCCTCGGCCACGGCATCGTGCACGTGCTGCCGCACCGCGGGCGAGGTGACCAGGTCCAGCTCACCGGAGACCCGGAGCACGGCCCACCCGCCGCGCTCCTCCTCCAGCACCTTCAACGACACTCCCCGCAACCCCTTCGTCGATCGCCTACAAGCAGTCGGCTGCCCTGCGCGTCCCCTCCAAAACTGGTCCCAGGGAACGACCCTATGCGGTCCTGAGGTATTACCCGGGGGAACCTGCGGGAACTTATGGTCACGCCCGCATAACTCTCCACAGCACGCGCCTCTTCCCCCTCTGGACTCCCCCTCATCCCCCTCCGCCACACGCTCTGCGTGACGGAAATCGCACGGTGAGCAACCAGCACCGGGCGCACGTTGCGGCAAAGGGGCGTGCGCTGTCAGCGGGTCGCACTACATTCAGGGGGTTGACGGGCATCACAAGGGCGGAAGCGGAACCGCCGAGACCGGACCCGCCGCGCACCACCAGGGGTGGACGACGGGGTTCGAGGGCTGGGGGCCAGGATGGCGAACGACACACCACCGCGCTGGGACCGGAAGATGCAGCAGCGCCTCGCACGCGGCGAAGCGGCGGCGCTCGGCGAGCTGTACGACCGCTTCGCCTCACTGGTGCACGGCCTCGCGCACCGCATCCTGGACGACGACGAGGCCGCCGACCACGCCACCCGCGACGTCTTCGCCTACATCTGGGAGCACCCGCACGCCTTCGACCCGCGCGAGGGGCCGATGCGCTCCTGGATCGCGGCGCTGACCCAGCGGACGGCCACCAGCAGGCTGCGCCGCAAGCAGCGCAGCCACGGGCCCTGCTCCCCGGAACAGGCCGAGCGGATCGAGGAGCAGGTACGGGCCGCCGCCACCGCGGCCCGCGCCGACTACATCGTCACCTCCATGCCCTCCTCCCTGCGCGCCGCGCTGGAACTGGCCTACTTCCAGCGCCACGACTACCGCCAGACGGCGCGCACCCTGGGCGTCACCGAGGACGAGGCCCGGCGCCGGCTGCGCCTGGGGCTCCAGCTCCTGTCCTCCGCCATGACGCAGCCCGCCATGGCGCCGCCCGCCCCGGGGAGCCGCCCGTGAACGGCCCCGACGACCCGGACAGGCCCGGCGGGGACGGCACGCACGAGCCGCACGCGCTGCCGCGGCTCGACCACACGGTGCTCAAGTCCCTCCTCGGCGCCTGGGCGCTGGCCGCCTGCCCGGCGGAGGAGACCGCCGCGGTGGAGGCCCATCTGACCGACTGCGCGCCCTGCGCCGAGGAGGCGCTGCGGCTGCGCGACGCCGTCGGACTGCTGCACGGCGAGGACAACCTCGACCTCGATCCGGCGCTGCGCTCCCAGGTCCTCGAAGGCTGCCTCGACCGCCGCCCCGCCCGCATCCCGGTGCCCGTCTGGGCGGCTCCCTACGACGCGGAGACCGCCCGCCTCGACGCGCTGCTGCGGGACATGGCCGAGGAGGAGTGGCGCGCACCGGTGCGGCTGCGCTGGTTCGACAGCGAACGGGAGGCCGCCCGCGAGACGACGGTGGCCGGTGTCCTCGGCCACCTGCTCGCGGTCGACGGGCTGGTCGCGGCCGGCCTCGGGCTTCCCGACCCGCTGCCCGCCCGGTCCCTGCCCGTCGAGTACGACGCGGGGCCGCGGGCGCGGACGGAGGTCTACTGGTCGCTGGGTGACGCCGCCGCGCACGCGCACGCGGCGCGGCTGCCGTGGCGGGAGCAGAGCCACGCCATGATCCGCGACGTGTCGTTCCTCGCCGCCGACCACGGCGGCGCCCCGGGCGAGGACCTCCCGCGCGACCGGCTCGTCTCCTTCGGCGGCTTCTCGCTGCCCCTGCGCGACGCGTTCCTGGACCGCGCCTTCGAGTGCTGGATGCACGCCGAGGACATCGCGGAAGCCGTCGACTACCCCTACGGCCCGCCCGTCCCCGGCCATCTCAACCTGCTCGTCGATCTGGCCGCGCGCCGGCTGCCCGGCGCGCTCGCCACCCGCCCGCCGTACGGGGCTCGCCTCGCCCGCCCGGGGACTGGCACCGGCCGGTGCGCCCGGCCGGACGCTGCACCTTGAGGTCGAGGGCGACGGCGGAGGGGACTGGTACATCCCCCTCGACTCGCCCGGCGCCCGCGCCTCCCCGGACGACGAGGTCGCCCACGTCGCGCTGGACGTCCTGGAGTTCTGCCAGCTGGCGGCGGGGCACGTCCCGCCGCTGGAGGCCGCCGTCGGCCAGGACGGCGACCACGAGGCCGTCCGCGACATCCTCTACACCGTCGCCTCCCTCTCCCGGATGTGAACCGGGGGGAAGGGGGGAGGAGGGCCGGGGCTCCAGCAGGCGGGCGCGGCGGGTGCCGGGGTGTCAGGCGAAGACGACGGTGCGGTTGCCGTTGAGGAGGACCCGGTGCTCGCTGTGCCACTTGACGGCGCGGGCCAGCGCCTGGCACTCCACGTCGCGGCCGACGGCCACGAGCTGCTCGGGGGTGACCTCGTGGCCGACCCGCTCGACCTCCTGCTCGATGATCGGGCCCTCGTCCAGGTCGGCCGTCACATAATGCGCCGTGGCACCGATCAGCTTGACGCCGCGGGCGTGGGCCTGGTGGTAGGGCTTGGCGCCCTTGAAGCTCGGCAGGAAGGAGTGGTGGATGTTGATGATCCGCCCCGGCAGCCGCTTGCACAGGTTGTCGGAGAGCACCTGCATGTAGCGGGCGAGGACGACCAGTTCGACGCGCTCCTCCTCGACGATCTCCAGCAGCCGCTCCTCGGCGGCCGGCTTGGTGTCCTTCGTCACCGGGATGTGGTGGAAGGGCACGTCGTAGGAGGCGACGAGCTCGGCGAAGTCGGTGTGGTTGGAGACGACGGCCGCGATCTCGACCGGCAGGGCGCCGGTCCGGGAGCGGAAGAGCAGGTCGTTGAGGCAGTGCCCGAACCTGCTGACCATCAGCAGGACGCGCATCTTCTCCTCGGCCCGGTGGATCTGCCAGTCCATGCGGAAGGAGTCCCCGACCGCCGAGAAGCTGGCCCGCAGCTTCTCCAGGGTGGTGTTGCCCGTGAAGTGGACGCGCATGAAGAAGAGCCCGGTGTCGCGGTCCCCGAACTGCTGGCTGTCCTCGATGTTGCAGCCGGTCATGAACAGGTAGCTGGAGACGGCGTGCACGATGCCCGTGTTGTCCGGGCAGGAGAGGGTGAGGACGAATTGTCCCTGCTGACCTTGCTGGCCGTTTTCCACGGGGTGCGACTCGCTCATGGCCTCAAGACTGGCACACCGGGACGGGTGCCCCGTCACACCGTCCGCAGCATGATCGCCAGGACCTCCAGGGAGCGCGGCGGCTCGTCCGGGTCGTCCCCGTCGTTGGTGGCGAGCCTCACATGCGCCTCCCGTGCCGCCCGCACCGCGTCGGGCCAGCCCTGGTGCGCCAGATACGAGGCGACGGGGGCGTCGGGGCCCACCTCGTGCATGATCCGCAGCACCCGGAGGACGGCCGCGTCCACCAGCTCGGCCTCATGGGCGTCCCGGAAGATCGACCCCACGTACTTCTCGGCGGACCAGTTGTCCAGCCAGGTGTCCTCGACCAGGCGGTAGACGGCGTCCGTCACATCGCCGTAGCCGGGAAGCCCGGCCAGCCAGCACTCCTGCTGGAAGGTCTGGTCGGAGAGCATGTGCAGCGCCGAGCGCACGTTGCTGCGCCAGCGCCACCAGGGCACGTCGTTGACAGGCATGCCGCCTATGGTGGTGGAACGACGGCCACGTCGGGAAGACTTCGCGGTACCTGCTTGCTGCATGGTCACCGACCATACGTTCCGACCGGGCACCCCACCGGCGGGGGCCCCGGCGGCCGGAAGCCCCGCTCCGACCCCGCTCTCCGGGCCCGGCTTTCCGGCCCCGCCCCGCGGGCGGGAGGGCGGACGTCACAGCTCGCCGAACTGCCGCTCCTTGAGGCCGTACTTCGTCGCCGTCGGGTTCCACAGCCTGGCCGCCTTCTTCTTGGCGGCGGTCGCCGCGCCGCTCGCGGTGTTGCCCAGCGCGGTCTGCCGGGTCAGCTTCGCCTTGCCCTTGTGGCAGCCCTTCTTGCGGGCCACCTGACCCGCCCAGGCCGCGTAGTGGTTGTCGGCGGAGGCCGAGGACTGCCAGGCGCTCTTGAGCGCGGCGTTCAGCTCGGTGCTGTTCGCGATGGCGTCCGTCTTCAGCTCGCCGAGGCGCCGCACCAGGCCGTTGCGCTGCCTGGCCGCCGCCCGCAGATCCGCGGCGGCCTTGCCCAGCGCCTTGCAGGTCCTGATGTTCTCCACGGAACGGATCACCGTGGCGCGGCTGTTGTTGCTGTCGGCCAGCAGCGCGTCCAGCTTCCTGGCCTGCGTCTCGGCCGGGTCCGGCGCCTTGGAGCTCTTCTCGCCCGCGGGCTCGCTGGAGGCCCGCGGCTTGCTGTCGCCCCCGCCGTCGTCGCCGCCCGCGAGCAGCAGGCCGACCACCAGACCGATCGCCGCGACCCCCACGAGGCCGCCGGCGATCAGCAGCCCGGAGGGCGTCCGGCGCCGCTCCCGGTCGGCACCGCGCCGGGCCGCGGCCCGGCCGCCCTGCGGCTCGTGCTGCTGCGAGCCCGGCTGCGGATAGCCGTAGCCGCCCGGTTGCGACCCCGGCTGGGGATAGCCGTAACCCGGCCGTGCGCCCGGTTGCGGTCCCGGCTGCGACCCCGGCTGGGGATAGCCGTACCCGGCACGCGGAGCGGCACCGGGCTGCGGGTAGCCGTAGCCGGCGCGCGGGGACGTCTGCTGGGCGGCGGCCTGGTCGAAGACGGGCAGGCTCTGCGTGGAGCCCGGCTCGTCCCCTCCGGCCGTCCGCGCGCCGGGCTTGGCGGTGGGGGACGAGGACGGCCCGTCGGAGCGGAAGAGGCCCTCGAACTCGGGCAGCGGGCGCCGGGTACCGGGCTCGCCGCCCCCGCCCGCGGAACCGTCACCGTCGGAGGGCAGCGGGGCGGGGATCACCTGCGTCGCCTCGGAGTCGCCGCCCCCCTGGACGCCCGGGACCGGAGGCAGGTACTGCGTCGCCTCGCTGTCCGGCCCGCCACTCACCGGCCCGGCGGGCTGCGGCGGAAGGAGCTGGGTGCCGTCCTCGGACCCGGGCGGCGGCGGCGCTTGCGGGTCCTCGGCCGGGAACGGCGGGAAGAACTGCGTGGCC
>NZ_VJOK01000001.1:3215098-3235291 GCF_013302895.1 Streptomyces albus subsp. chlorinus
CCCTCCCCGGGCCGGCCGGCCTCGGGGGCGCCGCCGGGACCGCTCCCGTCCTGCCCGGCGGGCGGGCCCCAGTAGCCGGGGCTGCTCTGCGGGGCCGGCGGCGAGGCGGGGGCCGGGGCGGCGTCGGAGCCCGGGCCCCAGGGGCGGCCCCACGGCTGGCCGGCCGGGGGGCTGACACGGTCGCGTTCCGCCTGGACCTGGCGCTGCTGCTGAGGAGTCCACGGGTCACCGTTGGCGGGCAGCACGACACCCTCGTAAGGGGTCGTGGAGGCGGGCAGGGAGTCGCCGGCGGAGCCGGAAGTCCCGTCCTGTCCGCGTCCGTTGTGCGTTGTCACCGAGGCTCCTCGTTCGCATGGCTTGCGGAATCGTCGGCTCACGCTACCGGTTGCCCCGGACGGGGGACCACGCACCCAGATGTGCGGACACCCTTCCTTCACCTGATGTCCGGGCGAAGCCCCTGAAGAGGTGCCATACGCCGCGAAACCACCGTAGCGAGCCGCCCCGGTCCGGCTCCGGCCGTGCGGTCCGTCTCACACCGCCTGCGCCACCTCCAGCCGCTCGGAGAACTCGCGCACCACCGTCTCGCCCGCGTACGGTTCCAGCCGCTGCCGGAAGTCCTCCAGGTACTCCGTGCCCCGGTTTGAGCGCAGCCCGGCGAGGATCTGCGCGGCCTGCGTGCCGGTGTGGCAGGCACGTTCCACCTCGCGCTGCTGGACCTGGGCACCGGCCAGCAGGAACAGCCCGATCGCGCGCCGCCGCGCCCGGCCCTCCGGGTGCCCGGTGACGGCTTCCTCGGCGCGGGCCGCCGCGCTCTCGGCCTGCCCCAGGTCGCGGTGGCAGTGGGCGAGTTCGTCGGCGAGGTAGGCCCGGTCGAAGTGGCCGATCCACGCCGGGTCGTCACCGGAGCCCTCGGCGGCGTCGGCGCCGTCCATCGCCGTCAGCGCGCGCGTCATCGCGCTCTGGCAGGCGCGCGCGTCCCCCATGAGCGCGTGCCCGCGCGCTTCCGCCGCGTGGAACATCGCCTCCACACGCGGCGTCGCACGCCCCCGCGCCCCTTCCTGGGCCGCGCGCGCCAGTTGAGCGATCTCCCGGGGGTTGCCGAGCGACGCCGCGAGGTGGCTCATGCTGGCGGCGAGCACATAGCCGCCGTAGGCGCGGTCCCCGGCGGCCTGCGCCAGCCGCAGCGACTGGATGTAGTAGCGCTGCGCCAGTCCGTGCTGGCCGGTGTCCACGGCCATGTAGCCCGCCAGTTCGGTCAGCCGGGCGACGGCGGCGAACAGGGACCTGCCGACCGCCTCCGGGTACGAGCCGGCCAGGAGCCCGGACACCACGCTGTTGAGGTAGTGCACCACCACCGGGCGGATGTGTCCGCTGCCGAAGCGGTGGTCGAGTTCGGAGAGCGCCTCGGTCATGGACCGGACAGCGGCCACGTCGGAAGGGCCCACGCGCGCCCCTGCGTTGCGGGCCACCTGGTGGTCGGGCTGGGTGATCAGCCAGTCCCGGCTCGGCTCGACGAGCGCGGAGGCGGCGACCGTCGAGCCGCTCAGGAAGTCCCTGCGCCCCACGTCGCTCCGCCACAGCTCGCAGACCTGTTCGACGGCGCCGAGGACCGTGGGCGCGAACTGGAGACCCACGCCCGAGGCGAGGTTCTTGCCGTTGGCCATCCCGATCTCGTCGATCGTCACCGTCCGGCCCAGCTTGCGGCCGAGCGCCTCGGCGATGATGCCGGGGGCGCGCCCGCGCGGCTGCTGGCCGCGCAGCCAGCGCGCGACGGAGGTCTTGTCGTACCGCAGATCCAGGCCGTGCTCGGCGCCGCACATGTTCACACGGCGGGCCAGACCCGCGTTCGAGCACCCGGCTTCCTGGATGAGCGCCTGCAGCCGTTCGTTGGGCTGCCTCGCGACGAGCGGCCTGGCGGCCATGCGATCCCCTCCATGGTGAAGGCCCTGCCTGCCCACTACCTGCCGGCGCATATGCCAGAAACCGGCCGCCACCCGGCCAATCCCGCCCCAACCCCCGTCTTCGCAGCACAATGCGCCGGAGAGGAACTACCCATCCAAGACCGCTCTTCTGTGCACGCGCCCCCGCAGATGCCCCCATGCGCCGTCCCGAGCGCGGGATGCCCCGCAGGGGTGACCGGGGGCCGTCCGGCAAGGCGCCGCGTGCCTCGTGACACCCCGATCCGCCCCCGTAACCCGCGCCGGAAGGGAAAGTTGTGATGGTCGTGGAAGAGACCATCACACGCACCTCCGAAGCCGCCACGCACCCCCGCGTCCCCGGCCGGCGGACGGCGTCACCGGGCGCCTCACCCCTCGAACACGCCGTGCGCTACACCCAGGAGCGGGCCTGGGACGTCTTCCCGGGCACCTGGCTGGAGACGGTGCACGGCGTACCGCGCTGCTCGTGCGGCGACGCCGCGTGTCCCGCCCCCGGCGCACACCCGGCGCGCGCCCGGTGGGCGGACGAGACGACGGGGAGCGCGACGACCGCACGCCGGTTGTGGACCACCGAGCCGCGCGCCGCCGTCCTGCTCCCCACCGGCCGCGCGTTCGACGCCCTGGAGGTCTCGGAAGCCGTCGGCTGCCTCGCCCTCGCCCGCCTGGAGCGGATGGAACAGCCGCTCGGCCCGGTCACCAGCACCCCGGACGGCCGGATGCTCTTCTTCGTCCTGCCCGGCGCCACCGCCGTGCTCCCCCACGCCCTGCGCCGCCTCGGCTGGTCCCCCGGCGCGCTGGACCTGCTGGCGAGAGGAGAGGGCGACTGGGTGGCCGCGCCCCCCACCCGGGTGGGCGCGCGCGGCCCCGTGCAGTGGGCCCGCGAACCGAACGCGGCCAACCGCTGGCTGCCCGACGCCGGGGAAGTACTGCCCACGCTCGCCTACGCCTGCGGCCGTGAGGGCGCCGCCGCCGGGGCGCGGTGACCGGGTGACCGGCCCGAGGGGCGGGGGCTCAGGCGGCGGTGGTGGGGAGTGTGGCCCGCAGGAAGGGCTCGACGACGCGGCGCCACTCCTCGGGCTGGTCGTAGTGGATCAGGTGCCCGGCCTCGGTCACCTCCGCGTAGATGCCGCGGGGCAGCACCCGCACCATCTCCTGCGCCTCGGCCCTGCCCAGCTCCCCGTCGAGGCCGCGCACGACCAGGGTGGGGCAGCGGACCTGCGCCAGCTCGTCCCAGTGTGCGTCATGGACCCATGTCTCGCGGGCGCGCGCCATCACCCGGGTGGAGAAGACGGGCCGCCAGCCGTCCTCCCCCTCGGCCATCACCTCGGCGAAGTACTCGCCCCGGGAGGGCCGGGAGCGCTCCAGGGAGGGGTCGTCCTCGCCGAACCACTTGCGGACGTCGGCGAGCGTGGCGAACGGCACCGGCCAGGAGTCGAACCACTGCTCCCACTCGCGCTGCGACTGCTCGCCGAGCGCGGAGGCCCGCATGTCGCTGATCACCAGGGCCTGGACGAGGTCCGGGCGCTTGGCGGCCAGTTGCCACGCGGTCAGCGCCCCCATGGCGTGGCCGATGAGGGCGACGGGCGCCAGATCGAGCTGTTCGAGCGCGGCCTCCGCGTCCGCGACGAACGCCTCCCGGTCGTAGCGGGCTCCCCCGGGCTTGTCGCTGCGGCCGTGTCCCCGCTGGTCGAGGGCCACCGCCCGGTAGCGGTCCGCGAGCCAGCGGGCGGTGCCCGCCCAGTGCGAGGCACGGCCCATCAGTCCGTGCAGCAGCAGCACTCCGGGCGGTTTGCGGCGCTGCGCCTCGACGGCCCGTGCGGCGCCCGGTCCGCGGCCCGCGGCCCCGGGTCCGGCCGGCCCGCCGAGCCCTTCCGGGCCCGCCTTGGGCGGGTCGGCGAACTCCCAGGCCGCGAGGCGGATTCCGTCCGCGCCCGTCACGTCGATCCGTCGCACCATGCGTGATGACACCCCCTCCTGTGACCGCCGCCTCAGCCTATCGAACCTCTATTCGAACAGCCGGGTCTCACGGCGAACACCCCACCTTCGAGTGACACCGTCGCGGGGTTGTCCGCCGTCCCCCGGGGGAGACAGGAACCGGGAGGGCGGCAGACCCTGAGGGCTCGGGGCTCCGGGTCGCCGTGGGGGGACATGGGGAGGCGGGGCTCCGGCGACCGAAGGCGCCGGAGCCCCGGCTGCTCACCGGCCCCGCGCGGAGCCGCCACGCAGAGCCGCCCGCGGAACACCGCATCGATGGCTCCCTCCCGCCGAACGCACGGCAGCACATCCGGTCCCTGGGCGCACTCGTCAACAAGCGACAGCGTGGCATGCCGGCCGCACGCTCACCGCCGTTCCGGCAACTCTGGTACGGCGGCGGAGTTTTGGGAAGACGGCCACCCTCACGAGCCTGCGCCGATGGCGTCCCCGGCCCGACGGCGGCCCGCGCCAGGGCCGAACGAGGGAGGCACCTGGAAGCCGCCGATCCTCTCTTCGAGCAGCTCGGCCAGCCGCAGCGGGGTGCGGTCCTCGAACATCGGACCGATGAGTTGCACGCCCACGGGCAGGCCATCGGGCGACAGGCCCGTCGGTACGGCGGTGGCGGGCAGGCCGGGCATGGTGGCCAGACCGGCCCAGACGAGCTGGTCGAAGAACGGGTACTCGACGCCGTCGATGTCGATCCGGCGTGCCAGCAGATCCGGGTCGTGGTCGTGCGGGAACGCGGGAGTCGGCGTGATCGGGCACACCACGGCGTCGAACTCGGCGAACAGCCGCCGCCAGCCGTGGCGGTGGAGCTCGCGGCGGTTGTCCACCTCGATCCAGTCGCGATGGCTCAGCACCATCCCGCGCAGCCGCGCCGCGCCGAGGCTCTGGTCGTCCGCGCCCAGTCCGGCGGCGCGGGTCCGCAGCCGCTCGTACGCTTCGAGGGGGAAACGCGCGACGGAGCCCGAGAACAGCAACTGGGTGTAGACCGTCGCGGCTTCGGCCAGGTCCGGCAGCAGCGGAGTGTGCCGTTCGACGCGGGCGCCGCCGTCGGCGAGCGCGTCGGCCACCCGCGCCACCCCGGCCCGCACAGCGGAGCCGGTCGGAACGCACGGGTGCGCGTCGAGGACCAGGACCCGGAAGTCGCTCAGCCGCCGGTGGCGCGCGGGCGGCAGCGTCAGCCCGTGCGCCACGCCGAGCGTCAGCGGGTCCGGCCCGGCCATGACGTCGAGCAGGAGCGTGAGGTCGCGGGCGGCGCGCGCCATCGGGCCGACGACGGCGAGGTCGAGGTCGACCGGCAAGGCCGGTGTGGCGGGCGGGACCATGCCGCGGCTCGCCGCCAGCCCCAGCGTCGGCTTGTGCGCGTAGACGCCGCAGAAATGCGCGGGGGTGCGCAGCGAACCGCCGATGTCGGAGCCGATCGACAACGCGCCGAACCCCGCCGCCAGGGCCGCCGCCGACCCGCCGGACGACCCGCCCGACGTGCGCGCAGGATCCCACGGGTTGCCGGTGGTGCCGTAGATCTCGTTGAAGCTCTGGAGGTCCTGCAGCCCCAAGGGCACATTGGTCTTGCCGAGCACCACCGCCCCGGCGGCCCGGAGCCGGGAGACCTGGACCGCGTCCTCGTCCGGCACGAAGTCCCGGTACTCCGGCATGCCCCAGGTCGTGGGCAGCCCGGCGACGTTGTAGGACTCCTTGACCGTCACCGGGACACCGAGCAGTGGCCGGTCCTCGCCGCGGGCGCGCGCCCGGTCGGCCTCGCGCGCGGCGGCCCGCGCACGGTCGAAGTCCGGCACGCAGATCGCGTTGACCGCCTTGTCCTCCCGCTCGATACGGGCGATCGCCTCGTCGGTCAGCTCCACCGATGTCACGTCACCGGCACGCAGGGCGGCCGTGACGTCTTCCGCCGTCTGAAAGCTCCACTCCATGAATCGGACCGTACTGACCTCGGGAAGAGGGCAGAAAATGCCGATTCGCACAACGGGGTGGAGGTCTCACCCGGGCATGAGTGGGGCGGCACCTCTCGGCCGCCACCGCCGATAGCCCACCGCCCACCGCCCGTCGCCTCCTCGCCGAGGAGGCGACGGCATGGGCCGAGGGAGGCGACGGCACCGGGCCGAGAGAGCCGACAGCACCGGCCGAGGAAGCCGACGGCACCGGGAGGCCCGGCCCCGTCGGAGCCGGCCCGCACACGGCGGGCTCGCCACACGCGTCGCGGAAGGAACCGGCCGCCCCGGCCCGGGCTCCCCGGGTGCGGACCGACCGGTCAGTATGCGTTTCGGCACCCCCGTCACCCCTTCCCCCGCGCAGCGCGGTGCGCAGCAGCGGTTCGCGGCGGTGCGCGCGGGGCCGGAGAGGGGGACGGGAAGGGTCAGCGTTTGGCGACGAAGACGTGGGCGGCGACCTCGGAGCCGAGTTCGGCGGCCTCACCGCTGCTGCCGACCTGCACGCCCCCGGCGGAGCCGGCGTTGACGCTGACGACGGCGCCGGGCTGCACGCCCGCCCGCCGCAGGGTGTACATCAGCTGGGCGTCCATCTGGATCGGCTCGCCGATGCGGCGGACGACGACGGTCTTGCCGTCCCCGTCCGGCTTGACGTCGTTCAGGCTGACCAGGCCCTCGTCCAGGAACGGGTCGGCCTCGGCCTTCTCGCCCAGTTCCTCCAGGCCCGGGATCGGGTTGCCGTACGGCGACTCGGTGGGGTGGCGCAGCAGGTCCAGGACGCGGCGCTCGACCGCCTCGCTCATCACGTGTTCCCAGCGGCACGCCTCCGCGTGCACCTGCTCCCACTCCAGGCCGATGACGTCGACCAGCAGGCACTCCGCCAGCCGGTGCTTGCGCATGACGCGCGTGGCCAGCCGCCGGCCCTCGTCCGTCAGCTCCAGATGGCGGTCCCCGGCGACCGTGACCAGCCCGTCCCGCTCCATTCGGGCCACGGTCTGGCTGACCGTGGGGCCGCTCTGGTCCAGGCGCTCGGCGATGCGGGCACGCATCGGGACCACACCTTCCTCTTCCAGTTCCAGGATGGTGCGGAGATACATCTCCGTGGTGTCGATGAGTCCTGACATGCGCAGCCCCTAGTCAGATCGTGCGGTGGCCCTGCAAGCAATTCTGACGCATCCCACCGACAACCGTGCCGCCGAAGCCCGGACGCGGTATTGACAACGGGCGCACGCCGGTTGACAGACGCGGCGCGAGACCGCACGGTGATCGCCGTACTACGGAACGGCACCGGGGACGGGCCGGGGAGCAGGGGACGCGATGGGCGGGACGGCGGAGCGGGGAGCGCGGGCCGGACGGAACGAACCGGGCGCGGGAGTCAGGGAGAGTGGAAAAGGCGAAAGAGGCGAAGGCGGAGAAGACGGCGGACAGCGCGAGCCGCGTCGCAGGGACGGCGGAGCGGGGAGCGCGGCGGCCGGCACGCTCGCCGGGGACTTCTTCGACGCCGCCATCTCCCTGCTGAGGGAGGTCAGGGACAGCCAGGCCGAGACCGTGCGCGCGGCGGGCGCGCTGCTCGCGGGCACCGTCGCCGACGGCGGCCGGATCTTCGCCTTCGGCGCCGGCCACTCCTCGCTGCCCGCCCAGGACACCGTCTACCGCGCGGGCGGGCTGGCCGTGATGAACCTGCTCAACGTGCCCGGCGCGGTCGGCGTCGACGTCCGGCCCGCCACGCTCGGCAGTGCCCTGGAGCGGGTCTCCGGGCTGGCTGCGGCGGCGCTGGACTCCGGTCCGGCACGCTCCGGTGACGCGCTGATCGTCATCTCCCTCTCGGGCCGCAACGCGCTCCCCGTCGAGATGGCCATGAACGCGCGGGCGCTCGGCCTCAAGGTCATCGGCGTCACCTCCGTCGCGTACGCGCGGCAGACCCGCTCCCGGCACACCACGGGCACCTTCTTGAAGGACCACTGCGACCTCGTGGTGGACAGCCGCATCGCGGTGGGGGACGCGGAGCTGACCGCGGACGGGGTGGACGCGCCGTTCGGGCCCGCCTCGACCGTGGTGACCAGCGCGCTGATGCAGGCGATCGTCGCCGAGACGACCGGCGAGCTGGTGCGCCGCGGCGTCGAGCCGCCCATGCTGCGGTCGGGCAACGTGGACGGCGGGCACGACTGGAACGCACGCGTGATGGACGCCTACGCGGACCGGATCTTCTACCGCTGACCGGATGTCCCCCTGCTGACGGACTCTTCTGCAGCTGACGGGCACTTCTGCAGCTGGCGGGCACTTCTGCAGCTGGCGGGCACTTCTGCAGCTGGCGGGCACTTCTGCAGCTGAGCTGACCGGATCTCCTGCCGCCGGCCGCTCGGCCACCGCCGCGCCGGCCGGCCATCCCCAGACCGTCCTCAGCCCGGGCGACGGCCCGCCGGCGCGTTGGCGAGATCGACCAAGGCCGCGACGTAGGCGGCGACCTGTTCCGCGTAGTCGGCGTCCTGTCTGTCGAAGGGGCGGCGGCCCCCGTCCCGCAGGAACGTGACGACCCCCAGCGACCGGCCGCGGCAGCGCAGCACCGAGCACAGGCCGTGCACCGTGCCCTGGGGCCACTTGCGGGTGCGCGCCCACTCCCGCGTCTCCCGCGTCTCCCGTGTCTCCCGGGCGCCCGCGCCCCCGCCGCCGCTGGCCCGTACGGAGGTGCAGCGCTGGTAGGCCTGGAGCGCCGGGTGGCCCTCCGGGTAGGCGACGGGGATGCCGCTGGCGGTGTTCGGTTCGATGTGCGGGACCCGGCCGCGGTCCGCGGCCGGGGTCAGCGCGGCCCGCACCAGCCGGGTCTCCCGGAGCGGCAGCGCGTCCAGCGAGGTGTCCGGCGTCAGTGAGGGCTCGGGGCCGGGGTCGGCCGCCAGGTCGAGCAGCACGTGGTCGGCGAAGCCCGCAAGCGCGAACTCCAGGTGGACGCGGGCGGCCTCCAGGGGGTCGGCGCACTCGGCGGCGGCGCGGGCCGCGCGGTGCAGCTGGCTGTCGCGGAAGCGCAGCCGGGCGGCGTCGCGCTCCTGCTTCTTCTGCTCGGTGACGTCCTGGAAGAGCCAGGCCACGCCCAGGGGGACGGGTTCCTCGGCCAGCGGGGAGGAGAGCCGCAGGAAGCCGCTGCGCCAGCAGCGTCGGCGGGCGGCCTCCGCCGCGTCGTCCCCGGCGGTGGGGGTGCCCGCGCGGCCGGCGTCGTCCTCGGCGCGGCCGGCGCCCTCCCGTCCCTCCCGTGCGTCCGGTCCGCCCCGTCCCTCCCGTCCGGGCCGGTCGGAGCGGTCGAAGGGGCCCGGGCGGCCGGACCGGCCGGTGCCCGCCGTTCCCTCGTCCTCCCTCCGGTCACCGCCGGTCAGGGGCGCGCGCAGCGTCACCCAGATCTCCGCCGGGGCGGGCGGCGCGCCCTCGCCGAGCACGTGCTGGAGTGCGCCCTCCAGTTCCTCCATGCCCTGGTCGAGGAGTTCGCCCAGCGGGCGGCCGAGCATCGCGGCGCGGGCCGGGACGCGGAAGGCGCGGGCGGCGTGCGTGTTGGCGACGGTGGGCCGCAGGTCGGCGTCGACGAGGACGACGCCCCAGGAGGCGTCCTCCAGCAGCGCTTCGCTCAGCGCGATGGAGCGCTCCAGGTCGATCTGCGCGTGCACCTCGCTGAACGCGCAGTAGACGCCCTTGGGCCGGCCGTCGGCCCCGGCCACGCCGGAGGACTGGATGCGCACCAGGACCCGCCCGCCGTCCTTGGTCAGCAGCGCGAACTCGTGGACGTGGCGGCCCGGGGAGCGCATCGCGTCCAGCAGGCGGCTCTCGACCTCCTCGGCGTCCGCCGCGCGCACCGCCCACCCGGCGAGCCCCTGGCGGCCGACCGCCTCCTCCTGGGTCCAGCCGAGCATCCGTTCGGCCTCGCGGTTCCAGTGGGTGACCACTCCGTCCGCGTCGAAGGCGCACAGGGCCGCGTCCATGCCGTCGAGCAGCGCGGCGAGCAGGAGTTCGTCGTCGGGTCCGCCGTCGTCACCGCCCGAGGACGACGCGGAGTGAGTCTCGGATCGAGCCGCCACCTCGGCACCCCCCTTGATGCTGTTCCCGTCGCTGAGCGCAACGGCGCCTGCACGGATCATTCAACTCGAACGTGACAGAGCACACAGGAGGTTCCCGCGAATCGTTGTCGCCCCGAAATTCGTTTGCCGCGCCCCGTGGCCGCGCCTACGGTGTGGAGCACACAGGAAAGGAGGTGATCCGGCTGATGATCAATCACCGGACGTGTGAGGTGGCTGCGGCCTGACGGCCGACGCCGCTGTGTGACGCCGGCTCGCCGGCCAATCCAGAGCAGTCACCCGGCCCGTGGGCTCGTCGGACTCGTCCGACCGACGCCGTCCTCCCCCAGGGGAGGAGGGAGTCGCCCACGGGCCGTTTCCGTGTGCCGGCCGTCTTCCGTGGTCCGCCGGTTCCGTGTGCCCGCCGGTTCCGTGTGTCCGCCGGTTCCGTGTCTCCACCGGTTCCGTGTCTCCACCGGTTCCGTGTGTCCGGGAGCCGCCCCCGGTGTCCAGGCACCCCCGGGTGTCCGGGGCCGCCCCGCCGGGACGGCCCCGCGTCGTTCACGGGCAGAGCCGCGCCACCGTCCAGCCGCCGTCCTCCGTACGGCTGTAGCGCAGCCTGTCGTGCAGCCGGTTCTCCCGGCCCTGCCAGAACTCCACCGTCTCGGGCCGCACCCGGTAGCCGCCCCACTGCGCCGGGGCCGGCACGTCCTCCCCCTCCGGGTAGCGCTCCGCGAGCCGGGCGAACATCGCGTCCAGCTCCTTTCTGGAGGCCACCTTGGAGGACTGCTCGCTCGCCCACGCGCCCAGCTGGGAGCCGTGCGGGCGGGTGCGGAAGTAGGCCACCGTCTCGTCGCGGCCGGTGCGCTCGGCCGTGCCGGAGACGATCACCTGGCGGGCGATGCCGTGCCAGGGGAAGAGCAGTGAGACGTACGGGTTCGCGTCCAGCTCCCTGCCCTTGCGGGAGCCGTAGTTGGTGAAGAAGACGAAGCCGCGCTCGTCGTACTTCTTGAGCAGGACGGTACGGGAGCTGGGGCGGCCCCTCTCGTCCGCTGTGGAGCACACCATGGCGTTGGGCTCGTGCAGACCGCTGGCCCGCGCCTGCGCGAACCAGAGGGCGAACTGCGCGAAGGGGTCGGGCGCCAGGTCGCTCTCGCTGAGACCTTCGTCCCGGTAGTGGGCGCGCATGGCGGCGGGGTCGAGGGTGGTGGCGTCCAGTGCGGTGGGATCATCCGCGGCGGGGCCGCCCGGAAGGGGTTCGCTCGCGGCGGGGCCGCCCGCAGTGGGACCGCCCGCGGTGGTGGTGGCGTCGTCGGCGTGAGGCACCCGGCCATCTTGCAGCATCCGCCCCGCCCCGGGGCGGGGAGTCCGCTTCGCGGTCGGACAGTTTGCCCGGTGGACACCCGCCGCACACCTGCGGGCGCGGAATCGGGGCCTGTGCCACTTCTCACCCTCCCCCGCAGGTGCCTCAGGCACCAGAATCCTGTGCGGGGAGCTGTGGCATCCGTGCACCAAGGGCTATGGTTGCCGCTCCGCCCAGGGGTGCTCCGGCCACGGCGCAGCGGAGCGTGACCAGCCACCGGGGCGGGCATGACCGAGGTGACGGCCCGGTCCGTGAGCCGCGAGAAGCCGGCAGCGGAACCGTTCGCCGCCCCCGCGCCGCGCACAGCAGACCACGGCTGCACCCGCGCAGCCGGGCCCACGCCAGCAAAGTCGTTCCGCCGCCGCGCAGTCCGGCGGCGCTTGACGAGGGAGCAGCAGATGTCCGACTTCGTACCCGGACTCGAGGGAGTTGTCGCGTTCGAGACGGAGATCGCCGAACCCGACAAGGAAGGCGGCGCGCTCCGCTACCGCGGCGTGGACATCGAGGACCTGGTGGGGCACGTGTCGTTCGGCAACGTGTGGGGGCTGCTGGTCGACGGCAGCTTCAATCCGGGCCTGCCGCCCGCCGAACCGTTCCCCATCCCGGTGCACTCCGGCGACATCCGGGTGGACGTCCAGTCGGCGCTGGCCATGCTCGCGCCCGTGTGGGGCCTCAAACCGCTGCTCGACATCGACGAGGGCACCGCCCGCGACAACCTGGCCCGCGCCGCGGTGATGGCCCTCTCCTACGTGGCGCAGTCCGCACGCGGCCAGGGCCTGCCGATGGTGCCGCAGAAGGAGATCGACAAGGCCGACACCGTCGTCGAGCGCTTCATGCGCCGCTGGCGCGGCGAGCCCGACCCCAAGCACGTGGCCGCTGTCGACGCCTACTGGACGTCCGCCGCCGAACACGGCATGAACGCCTCCACCTTCACCGCCCGCGTCATCGCCTCCACCGGCGCCGACGTGGCCGCCGCGCTCTCCGGCGCGGTGGGCGCCATGTCCGGCCCCCTGCACGGCGGCGCCCCCTCCCGGGTCCTCGGCATGATCGAGGAGATCGAGCGCACCGGCGACGCCGAGGGCTATGTGAAGCGGCAGCTCGACCGCGGCGAGCGCCTGATGGGCTTCGGCCACCGCGTCTACCGCGCCGAGGACCCGCGGGCCCGCGTGCTGCGCCGTACGGCCAAGGAACTGGGCGCCCCGCGCTACGAGGTCGCGCTGGCGCTGGAGAAGGCGGCCCTCGCCGAGCTGCGCGCCCGCCGCCCCGACCGGGTACTGGAGACAAACGTCGAGTTCTGGGCCGCCATCGTCCTCGACTTCGCCGAGGTCCCCGCCCACATGTTCACGTCCATGTTCACCTGCGCCCGCACGGCCGGCTGGTCGGCCCACATCCTTGAACAGAAGCGGACGGGCCGACTGGTGCGACCGTCGGCCCGCTATGTGGGGCCCGGCCCGCGCGACCCGCGCGAGGTGGAGGGGTACGCGGGCTGACGCCCCGAGGCCCCCGGCACGTCGTCCCCGCCACCTGCCGCACGGTGGCGGGGACGGTCGTGCGGGCCGTCAGCCCTTGTACGGCTCGCCCGCCAGATGCCGGATGAAACCCACCCACTGGTGGGACGGGACGGAGAGGACCGGGCCGCACTGTTCCTTGGAGTCACGGACGTGGACGGTGGCGCAGGCGTGCGCAACCTCCACGCAGTTGCCGCCACCCGAGCCGCTGTAGCTGCTCTTGTGCCACGACAGTCCGGACGTCATCGCTCGCCCGCCAGATGCCGGATGAAACCCACCCACTGGTGGGACGGGACGGAGAGGACCGGGCCGCACTGTTCCTTGGAGTCACGGACGTGGACGGTGGCGCAGGCGTGCGCGACCTCCACACAGTCACCACCGTCCGAACCGCTGTAGCTGCTCTTGTGCCAGGACAGCTCGGTCCTCATCGCTGGTCCGCCAGGTGTCGGATGAAGCCGACCCACTGGCTGGACGGGACGGAGAGAACGGGGCCGCGCTGTTCCTTGGAGTCCCGTACGTGGACAGCGCCGGGTGTGTGTGCAACCTCCACACAGTCACCACCGCCCGAACCGCTGTAGCTGCTCTTGTGCCACGACAGTCCGGACGTCATCGCTCGCCCGCCAGGTGCCGGATGAAGCCCGCCCACTGGTGGGACGGGACGGAGAGGACGGGGCCGCACTGTTCCTTGGAGTCGCGCACGTGGACGGTGACAGCTGTGTGCGCAACCTCCACGCAGTTGCCGCCACCCGAGCCGCTGTAGCTGCTCTTGTGCCAAGACAGCTCGCAGAGCCGGGCTGCTTCCTGCTCGTTCGTCATCGCTCTCCTGCCAACTGCTCGATGAAGGCGGCTGACTCCTCAACGTTCAGCGCCTGTGATCGCAGCTTGCCATACCGCAGAGCGAATGTGCTCACCTGTTTGGCCTCGCTCACGACGTGGCCGATGTCCTGCGACTCGAAGTAGCCGTACTGCCGGTGCTCCGAGGTCTCCACGAGCACGAACCCTCCGTTGAGACCGGCATGAAAGCCGCGCCCCAGCGGCACGATCTGGATCGCCACGTTCCGGAGTTCGCCCATCGCGAGCAGGTGCCTGCACTGCTCTTTCATCGTCTCCGGCCCACCGAGTTCCTGACGCAGCGCGGCCTCTCCGATGACGAAGGAGAAGTCCACCATCGGCCGCTTGGTCAGCAGCTTCTGCCTGTTCAGTCGCGCATCCAGACTGTCGTCGATGGCGTCCTCGTCGAGCACGGGAACATGACCCTCGAACAGCGCCCGCGCGTATCCCTCCGTCTGCAACAACCCCGGGATCAGCAGCGGGTCGAAGTCGAAGCGGCTGACCGCCTCCATCTCCAACAGGACGAAGTCCCGGAAAAAAGCGGGCAGCTTCGCGAAGTCCACATCCTCCTGGAGGGTGGCCAGGACGCCGTTGGCGTTCAGTACGCGTTCCGCCGCTTCCGTGAGCGGCGCCTTCGCCGGGCGGCGCCCCTGTTCGACGGAGGCGAGCTGCTCCGGCGAGTAGCCGAGCAGGGGGGCGAGCCGCTCTTGCGAATACCCCGCATCCTTGCGGAACTTGGCCAGCAACTTGCCGTAGCCCACCCAGATCCCCGGGCGGTCGTCCTCGCGTTTGCGCTGCTGGGCGGTGTCCGCCGTGCGGGGTGAGGGGACGGCGCGGCCGTCCTTCTTGCGGTTCGGCCCCTGGGACGGGGTGTTCTGGTTCGCGACGGTCATACGCTTCACGTCCTTGTGCGACGCCCTCGACGGATCTCAGCATCAACGCCGTTCGCCGTGGCGTGGTCACGGCGGGCGGCCCGTACATCCCCGCGCAGAAGGCGTACCGCGCCGTACCCGAGGCGCGGGCACGCTCTTCCGACCTGGCCGACGCTAGCCGCGTGGCGGGACCGTCACACCATGAATCCGCGAACAGTCAGAATTCGCCAGGCCGGACCACCCCGGGGGGCCACCGCGCCGACGACGTTCACCGTGCAGCTCAGCTCCACCCGGCGCGGCGCGCGCCTCGCGCGGCTGCTGGCGACCCAGTGGCTGGACGAGCACGGGGTGCCGTACCGGTGCACGGCGTCGCAGACGGCGGCGCTGATCGTGGCCGAGCTGGCGGCGAATGCCGTGCGGCACTGCGGCACCATCGGGCGCGATTTCCGGCTCCGTCTGGTGCTCACCGGGAGGACGTCGGCGGCGGGCGGGGTGCTGCGGGTGGAGGTCACCGACGCACGCGCGGACAAACCCCTGCCGCCGGGCCTGCCCCGGTCGTCACCGGGATGCGGGCTCCTGCTGGTGGACGCCCTGGCCTCCCGCTGGGGAGAACGGATCAACGACCCCATCACCAAAACCGTGTGGGCCGAACTGAAGCTCCCGACGGACCGCATCGTGCTCCGCACCGACAGGCGACGTTGAGGCGACACTGAGGCAACGTTGAGGCGACGAAACCCACGTGCCGTATGCCATGCCCATGTGATCGGCCACCGACCGTGCTGCCCACCGGCCCCAGTCGGCCGGACAGGTCGCCACCGTCTCCCCCTCCGCCGCGCACGGTGGGCGCCGTCGCCCTCCGTGCGCCAAGAGCGCACTCAGGTCTGTGCGTACCGGGAGGTCCTCTCGCACCAGTGGTACCAACCCGCGACGAGAGTCGCCACATCGTTGGCGTACCGCCTCGTCAACGAGCAGTCCGCGCGGGACAACCGCTCATGAGTGGCGAGGAACTGTTCCATGACCTTCCGGTGGAGACCGAGCGTCATCTCCAAGCCTCGGGCGAGTGAGCACTGATGGTGACGGGCGAGCACAGCGGGATAGTTCACCGCAGTGTCAGATGCGGCGTGTTCCCTGCTCCACGACCAGATGTCGTTCGAGATTCCCAGCAAGTGCTGGGAGAGCTGGTTGAGACGGGAGATGGCCGGCGAGTTCCAGAGGGCTTCGGGCAAGACGTATCCCGACGTGATCTCGATCCACACCAGTGGCCAGTCCGCGATCGTGTGGGCGCGCAGCACCGCGTACTCCGCCGGAGACGGCATGGTGGAGGTTGACATGAACGCGGCTTCAGCTGCCGCGCCGAGAGCGTAGGTGCGCCAGGCAAGGCGGAGGCGGGCCTGGTGTTCGCGTCCGCTCACCGCGGTGATCTGCTGCCACAGCCCGAGCAGTGTCCGGGAGGAGTCGTCCCGGGGCGGGACCGTTCCCACGTCATGCGGGGCCAGCACTGCCTCCCAGCGCAGGAGCTGCCGCGCAGCCGCTGGGGCGTCACCCTTTCCGGCGGGTACTTCCACCAATTCGCCGTCCAGTTCGAAGAGATACATCAGCACGCAGCCCGCCAGGACGGCCTCCGCGACTCCGCTTCGGGGATAGAGGCCGGCGGACAGCCGCCCGTACTCCGCTGCCCGGGCCGACTTCGCATCGTGGAAGATCGTTTGGGCTCCCGCCCAGGACCGGACCCCTTCTTCGATTTGTTCGGCCTGGGGATGCTCGACCACCGGCAGAGGGCACAGTTCCGCCGCGGCATCCCGGTACGTGACGTTCATATGTCCAGTGCACGCCACATCGTGCCGCCGAAGGAACTGGACGCTCACAGCGAAGCGTGAACGCGTTGAAAGCTTGTGAAGCAGGGAACGGACGAGGGATCGTGCCCGCGTCCGCACACCAGCCAGGGGCAGCTTTCCGGGGCACACAGAGAGGCGGTCAGCGGCTGGAAGGACTCCTCGACGTCCTGGCCGAACGGGTCGGCGAGGACGGTCACACACAGGCTAGGACCGCTACGGGGCTCACGAAGAAGGCGAGTGAGGCGGGACCGGTCCGGGACCTCCGGGACCAACGCGGAGGTGACGAAGAAGCGCGTCACCAAGGCGGCGGGCGGGTGCCTGGACGCGCCATCCCACGGCCCGGAGCGTGCATGCGCCCCTGGAGACCCCGACGCGGGGGCCGACGGCTGCAGGGGCCGACGGCCGCTGGGCCCGGCACGGAGGCCGTGGACCGAGACAGCTGGGGAACGCGCCCTGCCGCACCAGCCGGGCCGGCGCGCCGGGCCCGCACCGGCCGTCCCCGCCACCGCACGAACGCGGTGGCGTCACTCTCGCAGGGCGTCCTCCACCAGGCGTGCCCACTGGGCGACCACCCGGCGGCGGCGGGCGGTGTCGTCCGTCAGGAGGTTGGCGAGGCCGAGGCCGCGGGCCATGTCGAGGAGGCCCTGCACCGTTTCGCGCACGCCGGGGCCGCGCTCGTCGGCGCCCAGCAGTTCGAGGGCCATGCGGTGGGTCTCGCGGCCGATCCGGGCCTCCAGTGCGGTGACGCGCGCCGCGAGCTGGGGCTCGTTGGAGGCGGCCACCCACAGGTGCAGGGCGGCGCGGAAGAGGGGGCCGGTGTAGAGGCCGACGAGGGTTTCTACGGCGGCGTGCGTGGAGGCGGGTGTGGGCAGTTCGCGCAGTGCCCGCGAGCGCTTCTCGGCCACGTACTCGACCGCCGCTGTGAACAGGTCCTCGCGGGTGGGGAAGTGGTGCTGCGCCGCGCCGCGTGAGACGCCCGCGTGCTCGGCCACCACCGTGACGGTGCTGCCCGACCAGCCCAGCTCGGCCAGGCAGGTCACCGCCGACTCCAGCAGCCGCTGCCGGGTGGCCCGGCTGCGGTCCTGTTTGGGTGCCGCACCCCGGCCCCCCTGCGCCGCGCGAGCCGTACTCGTCGTGCGCGCAGCACCCGCCGCGCGCGCCGTGCTCGTCGTACGCACGGTGCCCGTCGTGCGCGTCGTACGCGCCGCACCCGCCGAACCCGACACACCCGACGTGTCCCCGTCTGCCGCCCGCGTGTTCACCGCACGGGCGCCTGCCGCACTGCCCATTCGGGCTCCCGTCGTTCGAGGAAGGCCGTCATGCCCTCGCGGGCCTCGTCCGACGCGAACAGCCGCGCGGACAGGTCAGCGAGCGTACCGGTGTCCCGGTCGAACGCGGCCAGTACCTCCCGGGTGACCAGCCGCTTCGACGCGGCCAGGCCCTGCGGCGAGCCGCGCCGCAACCCGTCCAGCACGGGCGCCAGCGCCTCGTCCACGTCGTCGGCGGCCAGGGTCACCAGTCCGATCCGGGCCGCCTCGTGCGGCCCGAACCGCTCGCCCGTCAGGTAGTAGCGCGCGAGCGCGCGGGGGTCGGTGCGGGGCAGCACCGTCATCGAGATGACGGCCGGGGCCACCCCGATCCGCGCCTCCGTGAAGGCGAACGTGGCCCCGGGGCCCGCGACGGAGATGTCGCAGGCCGCCAGCAGCCCGGTGCCGCCCGCCCTCACATGCCCGGTCACCCGCGCGACGACCGGTTTGGGGAACTCCACCACGGTGCGCAGCAGCCGCGCCAGGGCCAGGGGCCCGTCGGCGGGCGCGCCGCCCTCTTCCGCGCTCACCGCCTCGCTCAGGTCGGCGCCCGCGCAGAACGTCGAGCCGGTGTGGGTCAGCAGCACGGCGCGGACGCCGCTGTCCGCGCCGGCCCTCTCCAGCGCGTCGTACAACCGCGCCACCAGGCGGGCCGACAGCGCGTTGCGGTTGTGCGGCGAGTCGAGGGTGAGGGTGCGGACGCCGTTCTGGGTGGCCTCGTGGACGAGGTCCGTTCCGTGCGCGCCCATCAGTACGACTTCGGCAGGCCGAGGGTCTGGTGGGAGACGTAGTTGAGGATCATCTCCCTGCTGACCGGCGCGATCCGCGCCACCCGGGAGGCGGTGACCATCGCCGCGAGGCCGTACTCGCGGGTCAGGCCGTTGCCGCCGAGGGTGTGCACCGACTGGTCGACGGCGCGCACGCACGCCTCCGCCGCCGCGTACTTGGCCATGTTGGCCGCCTCCCCCGCGCCGGCGTCGTCCCCGGCGTCGTAGAGCAGCGCCGCCTTCCGCATCATCAGCCGGGCGCACTCCACCTCGATGTGGACCTGCGCCAGCGGGTGCGCGATGGCCTGGTGCGCGCCGATCGGCTCCTTCCACACCTGGCGGGTCCGCGCGTAGTCCAGCGCCCGTGCGATGCAGTGCCGCGCCATGCCCAGCGCGAACGCCGCCGTCATGATGCGCTCCGGGTTCAGCCCGGCGAACAGCTGGAGCAGTCCCGCGTCCTCGTCGCCGACGAGCGCGTCGGCGGGCAGCCGTACGTCGTCGAGCACCAGCTCGAACTGCTTCTCCGGAGCGCCGAGTTCCATGTCGATCCGGTTGCGGGTGAAGCCCTCCGCGTCCCGGGGAACGAGGAACAGGCAGGGCTTCAGCTTGCCCGTACGGGCGTCCTCCGTACGGCCGACGATCAGCGTCGCCTCCGCGATGTCCACCCCCGAGACGAAGACCTTGCGGCCGGTGAGCAACCAGTCGCCGGTCGCCTCGTCGCGGCGCGCCGTGGTGGTGATCCGGTGCGAGTTGGAACCCGCGTCCGGCTCGGTGATGCCGAACGCCATCTTGCGGGTGCCGTCCGCCAGCCCCGGCAGCCAGGCCCGCTTCTGCTCCTCGGTGCCGAAACGGGCTATCACGGTGCCGCAGATCGCCGGTGAGACCACCAGCATGAGCAGCGGGCAGCCCGCCGCGCCCAGCTCCTCCAGCACGATGGACAGCTCCTGGATGCCGGAGCCGCCGCCTCCGTACTCCTCGGGCAGGTTGACGCCGAGGTAGCCCAGCCCGGCGGCCTCCGCCCACAGCTCGTCGGTGTGCTTGCCCTCCTCGACGACCCGAGCGAAGTACGGGCGGCCGTAGCGTTTGCCGAGCGCGGCGACGGAGGCGCGCAGCGCGGTCTGTTCCTCGGTCTCGATGAGACCCGGCGTGCCGGACATGGGGCTCCCCCTTGGGGCTCGGGATCGGATGTGTGAGGGCAGTTGCCTGGTGGCAGTTGCCTGGTGGCCGCTGGCTTGGTGGCCGCCGCCCTGATGGCCGCTGGCTTGTGAAAGCTGCCAGGTGGGAGCTGGCCGGTGAAAGCTGCCTGGCGACCGCTGCCTGGTTGCCCGTCGCGCGGTCGGGGAACACGGGGCCGTCATCCGGTGACGACCGCCAGCACCGCTCCCACCTCCACCTGCCGGCCCACGGCGGCGTTCAGGGCGGTCACCGTCCCCTCGGCGGGGGCGACCACGCGGTGTTCCATCTTCATGGCCTCCAGCCACAGCAGCGGCTGGCCCGCGGTGACCCGGGCCCCGACCCGGACGCCGTCCGCGAGCCGGACGACCGTCCCGGGAAGCTGCGCCAGCAGGGAGCCGGGCTCCGCCGCCGTCTCCGGTTCGGGGAGGCGGGGCAGCGCGGTGAAGGCGTGCCGCCCGACGAACACGCGCTCGCCGTACGCGGCGACCGGGTACGGCCGCCGCACCCCGCCCACCTCCAGCACGACCTCCTCCGGCCGGGCCGAGAGGACCCGCACCCCGGGCGCGGACTCCGGCACCAGCACGCCGCCCCTGCCCCACCGGTACCGCACCTCGTGCTCCTCCCCCGCCGCGTCGGTGAAGCG
>NZ_VJOK01000001.1:3235311-3282023 GCF_013302895.1 Streptomyces albus subsp. chlorinus
CCACCACCGGAACCGGCCCCCTCACCGCCGGGACCCGACGCACCCCCACCGGAACCGCCCGCGCCGCCACCAGGCCCGGCCCCCTCACCACCGGAAACGGCCCCGCCGCCAGAACCCGCCCCCTCACCACCGGAAACGGTGTCACCGCCAGAACCCGCCCCCTCACCACCGGGTACGGCCCCCTCACCGCCGGGACCGGCCCCCTCACCGTCGGGTCCGGTCAGCGCGGCCAGGTTCCGCTCGTAGAAGCCGGTGTCCAGGCGGGCGGTGGCGAAGTCGGGGTGGCGGAGCGACCGCACCAGCAGGTCCCGGTTGGTGACCGGGCCGTGCACGGTGGCCTGTTCCAGGGCGCGGGCCAGCTTGCGTACGGCGGCCGGGCGGTCGGGGCCCCAGGCGACTACCTTGGCGAGCATCGGGTCGTAGTGGACGCCGATGTCGCTGCCGCTCTCGACCCCGGCGTCGACGCGGACGTCGCCGGGCACCTCGAAGCGCCACAGCCGCCCGGTCTGCGGCTGCCAGTCACGGGCCGGGTCCTCGGCGTACAGGCGGGCCTCGACGGCGTGGCCCCGGGCCGGGGGCGGGCCGTCCGCCGGGAGCGGGGCGCCCTCCGCGATCCGGAGCTGGTGCGCGACCAGGTCCACCCCGTACACGCACTCGGTGACGGGGTGCTCGACCTGGAGGCGGGTGTTCATCTCCAGGAAGTACGGGCGCCCGTCGGCGGTGACGAGGAACTCCACGGTGCCCGCGCCCTCGTAGGCGACGGCGCGCGCCGCGGCGACGGCCGCGTCCTCCAGGGCGTGCGGCACCCCGCTGCCGAGCCCGGGCGCCGGAGCCTCCTCGATGACTTTCTGGTGGCGGCGCTGGAGGGAGCAGTCGCGGGTGCCCAGCGCCCACACCCCACCGTGGGTGTCGGCGAGCACCTGCACCTCGACGTGGCGTCCCCGCTCCACGTACGGCTCGACGAACACCTCGCCGTCCCCGAAGGCGGAGGCGGCCTCGGCGCGGGCCGCCCCGGTCGCGTCCGGCAGCGCGGCCAGGTCGCGGACGACGCGCATCCCGCGCCCGCCGCCGCCCGCGGCAGCCTTGACCAGGACGGGCAGGTCGGCCTCGGTCACCCGGTCCGGGTCCAGGGGCGCCAGCAGGGGCACACCGGCCCCGGCCATCAGCTCCTTGGCGCGGGTCTTGGAGGCCATGGCCTCGATCGCGGCGGGCGGCGGGCCGATCCACACCAGACCGGCGTCGCGCACCGCGCGGGCGAAGCCGGCGTTCTCGGAGAGGAAGCCGTAGCCGGGGTGGACGGCGTCCGCGCCCGCGGCGCGCGCGGCCGCCACGACCAGGTCGCCGCGCAGATAGGTGTCGGCGGGCGCGCTGCCCGGCAGCCGCACGGCGGCGTCGGCCTCGCGGACGTGGGGCGCGCCGGCGTCCGCGTCGGAGTACACGGCCACGGTGGCGATGCCCAGCGCGCGGCAGGTGCGGAAGACGCGCCGGGCGATCTCACCCCGGTTGGCGACCAGTACGGAGTGGATCATTCCGTGCTCCTCGGAGTGCCTGTCGGTTCCGTCGATACCGCTCACGTCCGCCCGCTCACATCCCGCCGCTCCTATCCGGAAGACGCCGAATCTCATCCGGAAGACGCCGAAGCCGCCGCGGGCCCCGCGCACCGGCGCGGTGTGCACGGCCGACAGGCAGATACCGAGAACGGTGCGGGTGTCGCGGGGGTCGATGACGCCGTCGTCGTACAGCCGCCCCGACAGGAACATCGGCAGCGACTCGCTCTCGATCTGCCGCTCGACCATGGCCCGCAGCCCGGCGTCGGCCTCCTCGTCGAACGGCTGCCCCTTGGCGGCGGCCGACTCGCGCATCACGATCGACAGCACCCCGGCCAACTGCTGCGGCCCCATCACCGCGGACTTGGCGCCGGGCCACGCGAACAGGAACCGCGGCTCGAAGGCCCGTCCGCACATCCCGTAGTGGCCGGCGCCGTAGCTGGCGCCCATCAGCACCGACAGGTGCGGCACCTTCGAGTTGGACACCGCGTTGATCATCATCGAGCCGTGCTTGACGATGCCGCCCTGCTCGTACTCCGTGCCGACCATGTATCCGGTGGTGTTGTGCAGGAACAGCAGCGGGATGTCACGCTGGTTGGCGAGCTGGATGAACTGCGTCGCCTTCTGCGACTCCTCGCTGAAGAGCACGCCCCGCGCGTTGGCCAGGATCCCCACCGGATAGCCGTGCAGCCGCGCCCACCCGGTCACCAGACTCGACCCGTACAGCGGCTTGAACTCGTCGAACGCCGAGGCGTCCACGATCCGCGCGATCACCTCGCGCGGATCGAACGGCATCCTCAGATCGCCGGGCACCACGCCCAGCAGCTCCTCCGGGTCGTACAGCGGCTCCCGCACGGTGGCCGGGTCCGGATCGGGGTGCGCCTTGCGCCAGTTGAGGCGGGCGACCACCCGGCGCGCCTGGCGCAGCGCGTCCGGCTCGTCCAGCGCGTAGTGGTCGGCCAGCCCGGAGGTGCGGGCGTGCATGTCGGCGCCGCCCAGCTCCTCGTCGTCCGCCTCCTCGCCGGTCGCCATCCGCACCAGCGGCGGCCCGCCGAGGAACACCTTGGCGCGCTCCTTCACCATGATCACGTGGTCGGACATGCCGGGGATGTAGGCGCCGCCCGCCGTCGAGTTGCCGAAGACGACCGCCACCGTCGGAATGCCCGCCTCCGAGAGCCGGGTGATGTCCCGGAACAGCGCACCCCCGGGGATGAAGATCTCCTTCTGGCTGGGCAGATCCGCGCCCCCGCTCTCCACCAGGCTCACGCACGGCAGCCGGTTCGCGAACGCGATCTCGTTGGCCCGCAACGCCTTCTTCAGCGTCCATGGGTTGCTCGCGCCGCCCCGCACCGTCGGATCGTTCGCCGTGATCAGGCACTCGACGCCCTCGATGACGCCGATGCCCGTCACCAGCGAGGCGCCGGTGGTGTAGTCGCTGCCCCAGGCGGCCAGCGGCGACAACTCCAGGAACGGCGTGTCCGGATCGAGCAGCAGCTCGATCCGCTCCCGCGCCGGCAGCTTGCCGCGGCCCCGGTGCCGCGCCACGTACTTCTCGCCCCCGCCCGCGAGGGCCTTCGCCTCCTCGGCCGCCAGCTCCTCCAGCTTGCCGAGCATCGCCTCCCGGTTCCCGGCGTACTCCGCCGAACCGGTGTCCAGGGCCGACCGGAGGGCTCCTGTGCTCACGGTCACTTCAGCAATCCCTCCGGTATGTCGAGGTGCCGGGCGCGCAGCCACTCGCCGAGCGCCTTGGCCTGCGGGTCGAACCGGTGCTGCGACGCCACGCCCGCGCCGAGCAGGTCCTCGACCACGAAATTGAGAGCCGCCAGGTTGGGCAGCTCGTGACGGGTGACGGTCAGCCCCGCCGTCTCCGGCAGCAGCGCGCGGAGCCGCTCGACGGTCAGCGTCTCCCTCAGCCACGCGTAGACGTCCGGATCCGCGTCCCGCGCCCACACCCCGAGGTTGGCACTCCCGCCCTTGTCGCCACTGCGGGCCCCGGCGACCAGCCCGAGGGGCGCCCGGCGGGTCGCACCCGCCGGCGCGGGACGGGAACGGGCCGGCTCGGCACCGGGACGGGCCGGCTCGGCACCCGGACGAGCCGACGTCGCACCGGAACGAGCCGACGCCGCACCCGGACGAGCCGACGCCGCACCGGAACGGGCCGGCTCCTCCTCCGGGAACGCGGGCCCGTGCGGGTCCGCTTCGCGGCCGGGCTCGGGGGCAGGCTCGGGGGCGGGACCACGGAAGGAGACGTCCACGCGCGTACCGTCCGGCAGCACCGCGACATGAGGCACCGACGCCGCATCGACGTACACCGCCTCGAACACCCCGTAGGGCGCCCCGCGCGACGGGGGGGCCGTCACATGGAAGCCCGGGTAGCTGGCGAGGGCCAGTTCGACCGCGGGCCCGGAGACGGCGCGGCCCGCCACGCTCTCGTCGTCGTCACGCACCACCAGCCGCAGCAGCGCGCTCGCCTCCTCCTGGACCTCCGCGTCGGCCCGGTCCGTACGCGCCAGGCTCCAGGACACCTCGCGGGGACGGCGGCCCCGGGCGAACGCGGCCTCCATCTGCGCACGCACCAGCGAGGCCTTGGCCTCCAGCTCCAGCCCGGTGAGGACGAAGACGACCTCGTTGCGGAACCCCCCGAGGCGGGTGAGGCCGACCTTCAGCGTGCCGGGGCGCGGCTCGCCCCGCACCCCCTCGACACGGACCCGGTCGGGGCCCTCCTGGACGAGCCGCACCGTATCCAGGCGGGCGGTCACATCGGGCCCCGGATAGCGGGGACCGGCCGTCTCGTACAGGAGCTGCGCGGTGACCGTGCCGACGGTGACCGCGCCGCCGGTGCCCGGATGCTTGGTCACCACGCACGAGCCGTCCGCGTGCACCTCCGCGAGGGGGAACCCCGGATGCCTCACATCGAGGCCCTCCCGCGCGAAGAAGGCGTAGTTGCCGCCGGTCGCCTGGGCACCGCACTCCAGCACGTGCCCGGCGACGACGGCGCCGGCGAGCCGGTCCCAGTCGTCGCCGGCCCAGCCGAAGTGCGCGGCGGCGCAGCCGCTCACCAGCGCGGCGTCCGCCACCCGGCCGGTGACGACGACGTCGGCGCCCGCCCGCAGGCACGCCGCGATCCCCGCGCCGCCGAGGTAGGCGTTGGCCGTCAGCACGCCCTCGCCCCCCTCCCCGCGCCCCAGCAGATCGTCGCCCTCGACGTGGGCGACCCGCGCCGGGACACCGACCCGCCCGCTCAACTCCCTTACGGCATCCGCCAGTCCGGCCGGATGGAGACCGCCCGCGTTCGCCACCAAGGCGACGCCACGCTCCCTGGCGAGCCCCAGCCCCTCCTCCAACTGCCGCAGAAACGTGACGGCATAGCCGCGCCCCGGGTCCTTGAGACGGTCGCGACCGAGGATGAGCATGGTCAGCTCGGCGAGGTAGTCGCCGGTCAGGACGTCGAGCGGGCCGCCGGTCAGCATCTCGCGGAGGGCGTCGAAACGGTCCCCGTAGAAGCCGGAGGCGTTGCCGACGCGCAGCGGCTCGGTGGGCGCGCTCATCCGTTCCCCTCCCCGGGCGCGGGCCCCGTCCCGGATGCGGGGCCCTTCCCGGGCGCGCGGCCCTCCTCCCGTGCACGGCGGCCCGCCCCCTCCCCGGGCGCGCGGCCCCTCCCCGGTGGGCCCGCGAAGGCCTGGGCGATGCCCAGCCAGCGTTCGGCCTCGGCGCCCTCGGCGCGCACTTGGGCGTCGGCGCGGTGCAGGCGCCGGGTGACCAGGCGGCAGAAGTCGAGCGCGTCCCCCGTCACCCGCTGGGCCGCCTCAGCGGGTCCGTGAGCCCACACCTGACCGCCCGGTGGTCTCACCGCGGAAGCCGTCGGGGTTTTCGGCGGCGAGCATGGCGCGCTCGTCGGTCCAGGCCAGGTGGGCGATCTGGTGGGCGACGGTCCAGCCGGGCGCCGGGGTGGGAGCGGCCCACTCGGCGGGCCGCAGGACGGCCACCAGCCGCTCCACCTCCTCGCTCTCGGCACGCAAGTCGTCCAGTACGCCGTCGAGCGCTCGGGTCGTCGCCGCCACTGCCGCCCTCCTCGGGTCGCGTCCCGGCGGGCGCAGGGGCGCACCCGCGGGGTACCGGAGAGCCCGCCACGGTCCCGGCCGCCGTCCGTGTCACCGAGACTGGCAGCCGGAGCAAAAACAAGCAAGCGTGCTTGCATGGCTTTCCGGCTCGGTACCGACACCCCGTCAGCCCGCACGGCCTCCGCGGCTCGGTACCGACGCCCCGTCAGCCCCGCACGGTCTCCGCGCCGTTCCGACCCGGCCGCGCGTCCCGCCGCGGAACCGCCCCGCCGAGCAGACCGGCGCCCCCGGCGGCCAGCGCCCACAGCAGCACAGGGAACGCCGCGACCCGCTCCATGCCGCCCATGCCGAGCCCGAGAAAGCGGGTGGACAGGAACAGGCCGAACGCCGTGAGCGCGACGACACCCAGCAGGCCGGTGACCCGCCGGGCCCACGCCGGCACCCGTTCCGCCAGTGCCCAGCCGGCCAGCACCAGGCCGAGGTTTCCCGAGCCCATCACCAGCAGCGCGCCCAGCGCGTGCTGGTTCTCGTCCACGTCCGCGGGGGCCAGCCCGGCCAGGACGAATCCGAGACCCCCGCCGGCCAGCAGCAGCCGGGCCGCGGCCGCCCTGCCGCCCCCGCGCCACAGCACACCGCCGCCGGTCAGGGCGGCACCCACCGCCAGCAGGGCCCCGAGGGTCACGAACGAGACGTTCATCAGCTCGTGTCCGGGCGAGCAGACGTACCGGGACTCCGGGTCCGTCTGGAGGGCGCAGTGCGCGTTGCCCAGGTCGCTGATGTTGTTGCGGGCCCAGCTGTACGGTCTCGCCCACGCCGACTGCACGACCACGTGGAGGACGAAGAACTGCACCACACCCGCGACCCACGCGCCGTACCCGATCCGAACCTTCACCTGTCCGCCTTCTGTCGCACGGTTTCGGTACCGACAGCGGACCACGCGGCGGCCGGTCCGATCACTCCGAGCAGCCCCCCGGAACGGGGTGGGGAAAACCCCCCGTCCCGCGTGCGGCGACTTTTCCCCGGCCGCCGCCGCGGGTAGCTCCCAGCGGACGAGCGCCCGGGCAGCACACCGCCCCGGCACCGGAGCGCGACCGGAATCCCGCGAGACCCGCGAGAAGGGACACAGCGTGGCCGCGACGCGAAGCTCCGAGCGATGGCACCGCACCATGCAGCTGCACCGTCTGGACGTTCCCGAGCCGCGCGTCCTCCCCTTCGCCATCGGGACGTTCGACACGATCGGCCCGCTCTCCCGGGCCGCCTACCCGCACCGGCACACCTTCTACGAGATCGCCTACGTCACGCGCGGCAGCGGAACCCACGTCATCGACCTGCGGCGCTGGACGCTGCGCCCGCCGCACCTGTGCTTCATCACGCCCGGCCAGACGCACCACTGGCAGCAGCGGCAGCAGGTCCACGGCTGTGTCGTCCTCTTCGACGAGGCGTTCCTGCTCGCCCACCCCGGCGACCGCGCGTTACTCCGACGCCTGGGCGAGCGCCCCTCCCTGCCGCTGTCCGGGCAGGCCGCCGCCCGCGTCGAGTCCCTGCTCGACGCCATGCGCGCCGAACACGGCGAGGCGCGGCGCGGCATGCTCTCCGTCCTCCAGGCGTACACGCACATCCTGCTCGTCCAGGCCAGCCGCCTCCCCGCGGACGAGGGCGCCGACGAGGCGGCCCCGCCCGGGCGGGCGGCCACCGTGGCGGGGCAGTTCGTCCGGCTGCTGGAGCTGCCCGGTGCGGCGGGGGCGCGCACGGTGGGCACGTGCGCGGCCGAACTGGGCGTGTCCGCCGGCTATCTGACCGCCGCCGTCCGCGCGGCCACCGGGCGGACCCCCGGGCAGCTCATCCGGCACGCGCAGGTGCTGGAGGCCAAGCGGCTGCTGGCCGGCACCGCCATGACGGTGCGGAAGGTGGCGCACGAGGTGGGGTTCGCCGACCCGGCGTACTTCTGCCGCTTCTTCCGCCGGGAGACCGGCGCCAGCCCCGGCCAGTTCCGCCGGGAGGTGCAGGAGAACGGCGAGGAAGCGGAGGGGGCCGGTCTCCGCACCGGCGCCGGGACCGGGACCGGGACCGGTGCAGGGTCCGGGACCGGTGCAGGGTCCGGTAGCCGTCCCGGTCGCGGCAACGGTCCAGATGGCGGCGCCGGGGCCGGAACCGGCCGCAGCAGCCGTCCAGGCCGCAGCAGCCGTCCCGGCCGTGGCAGCCGTCCCGGTGGCGGCGCCGGGACGGAAAGCACCACGGTCCGGTAGGTCCGTCCCTCGACCGCGCCCGCCCGCGCTCGTAGCGTCGTTGCCACTCGGCCGAACCCGGCCGGACGCGTCCGTCCCCCGCACTTCCCCACCGTCGAAAGAGCGAGGAACGAACCAGTGGACGACGACAAGCACACCGAAGAGCAGAGGCGGCGCCCCCGCCGGATCAGCCGCAAGAGCGTACTGCGTGCCGCGGTGGCCGCCGGGCCCGCCGCCGTGCTCGTTGGCGCGGGTGCCGGCGGCACCGGGCCGGCGCTGGCCCGTGAGCGGCGCGGGGAGGGTCAGCGGCTGGAGCCGACCCCCACCTGCGACGACGGCGACGACCCGACACCGCCGCAGACGGAGGGCCCCTACTTCAAGCCCAACTCCCCGGAGCGCGGCGTTCTCGTGCCGCCCGGCACCCCGGGCACGTCGCTGACGGTCAGCGGCTACGTCTTCGGGCTGGACTGCGCACCGCTGGCAGGCGTACTGCTGGACTGGTGGCAGGCCGACCCGAACGGGGCCTACGACAACGCCGGGTACCGGTTCCGCGGCCACCAGTACACCGGCGCCGACGGCTCCTTCCGGCTGACGACCCTGCGGCCCGGACTGTATCCGGGCCGCACCCGGCACCTGCACGTCAAAGTGCAGGCGCCGCACCAGTCGGTGCTCACCACACAGCTGTACTTCCCCGGCGAGCCGCGCAACCGCACCGACCCGATCTTCGACGCCCGGCTGCTGATGAACGTCCGCCAGGAAGGCAGGGGCCTGGCCGGGTCGTTCGACTTCGTGGTGCACGCCTAGGCGGGTTCGTGGTGCACGCCTAGGCGGGTTCGTGGCGCACGCCCAGGCGAGTTCGTGGCGCACGCCCAGGCGAGCGGGCGGGCCGCCGGGCTCCGTCCCCGCTCAGCCCGTCAGGTGTTCCGCCAGCACCTCCGCGAGGTGGCGGCCGCGGTAGCCGCCCAGTTGTTCCATCTGGGTACGGCACGAATAGCCGTCCGCGAGCAGGACCGGGTCCCCGGCGGGTCCGGCCGCCTCGGTGGCCCGGCGCAGGGAGGGCAGCAACTGGTCCTCCGCGCAGGCCGCGGAGACCTCGTAGTGGCCCTTCTCGAAGCCGAAGTTGCCGGCCAGCCCGCAGCAGCCGCCGCTCAGCTCGCCCGTCAGACCGGCGCGTTCGCGCAGGCGGCGGTCGGCGGCGTCGCCGATGACCGCGTGCTGGTGGCAGTGGTTCTGGCCGGCGACGGGGCGGCCGATGCGCGGCGGGTGCCAGTCGGGGGCCCGCTCCTCCAGGGTCTGCGCGAAGGTGCGGACCGCTCGTGCCAGGCGCTTCGCGCGGGGGTCCCCGTCCAGCAGTTCGGGGACGTCCGTGCGGAGCGCCGCCGCGCACGGGGGCTCCAGGACGGCGACAGGCAGTCCCGCGTCGAGGGCGGGCTCGATGCGGTCGAGGGTGCGGCGCATCACCGTACGGGCGCGGTTGAGCTGGCCGGTGGAGACGTACGTCAGGCCGCAGCACACCTGCTGCGGCGGTACGACGGGACGCAGGCCCGCGTCCCGGAAGACCCGCACGGCCGCCGTACCGGCCTCGGGTGACAGGTAGTTGGTGAAGGTGTCGGGCCACAGCACGACCGGTTCGCCGGTCTCCTGGGCGCGGCCCGGCTGCGCGCGCCACCAGCGGGTGAAGGGCGTACGGGGCAGCGCCGGGATGTCCCGCTCGGGAGCCAGTCCGCCCACCCGCTTGGCGAGGGCGGCCAGCGGAGGCACCTTGGCCCCCGCGTTCAGCAGCGGCACCGTGCGGGTGGCGGCGGCCAGGCGCAGCCAGCGCGGGAGCCAGCCCATGGAGTAGTGCGCCATGGGACGGCGCCTGCCCGGGTTCGCGGCGTCGCCCTCGTGGTAGTGGTGCAGGAACTCGGCCTTGTAGGTGGCCATGTCCACCCCGACCGGGCAGTCGCTGCGGCATCCCTTGCACGACAGGCACAGATCCAGCGCGTCGCGCACCTCCTCCGACTGCCAGCCGTCGGTGACGACCTCGCCCGCGAGCATCTCGTGCAGCAGCCTCGCCCGGCCGCGCGTGGAGTGCTTCTCCTCGCCGGTGGCGCGGAAGGAGGGGCACATGACGCCCGGGCCCGCCGCCGTCTCGTCGCGGCACTTGGCCACACCCACGCAGCGGCGCACGGCCGCCGAGAAGTCCCCGCCGTCGTGCGGGTAGCCGAACGCGACGTCCACCGGCTTGCGCGGCAGCGGCGCGAAGCGCAGGTTGGCGTCCAGCGGGTCCGGCCGCACCAGCATGCCCGGGTTGAGGCCGCCCGCCGGGTCCCACAGGTCCTTGAACCGGTTGAAGAGGCCGACCATCTCCTCCCCGTACATCCGGGGCAGCAGTTCGGCGCGCGCCTGCCCGTCGCCGTGCTCCCCGGAGAGCGATCCGCCGTGCGCGACGACGATGTCGGCCAGCGCGGTGGAGAACGCGCGGAACGTCGCGATGCCCGCCTCGCCCATCAGGTCGAAGTCGATCCGGACGTGGATGCAGCCGTCGCCGAAGTGGCCGTAGGGCAGTCCGCGCAGCCCGAACTCGCGCAGCAGCGCGCGGAAGTCGCGCAGGTAGGCGCCCAGCCGGGCCGGGGGCACCGCGCAGTCCTCCCACCCGGGCCACGCCTCGGTACCTCCCCCGGACTTCGTCCGGGAGGTGCCCCCAGGAATCCGGGTCGCCGTGCCGGAGGCGTCCTCGCGGACCCGCCACAGGGCGCGCTGCCCGGCCGGGTCCGCCACGAGGGCGTGGTCGGTGGTGCCCTCCCGGGCGGCGTGGCACAGCTTCTCGGCGTTGGCCTTCGCGTGTGCCGCGTCGTCGCCGCCGACCTCCACGAACAGCCAGGCGCCGCCCCGGGGGAGGGAGGCGCGGGCGGCGTCGGAGACCAGGTCGTTGGCCATGCCCTCGACGGTCAGCGGGGAGTACGGGAGCAGTCCGGCCGCCGCCTCCGCCGCCGCGCTCTCGTCCGCGTACCCGAGCACGGCCAGCACGCGCGCGCCCGGGGTCGGCACCAGCTTCACCGTCGCGCGCGTCAGCACCCCCAGCGTGCCCTCGCTGCCGGTGAAGACCCGCGCCCAGTCCTCGCCCTTCTCGGGCAGCAGCTCGTCCAGCGCGTAACCCGAGATGCGGCGGGGCAGCTCGGGGAAACCCGTGCGCAGCCGGGCCAGTTCGCCCTGGACGAGGGATCGGGCGGCGGAGCGCAGACGCGCGGGCACGCCCTCGCCGCCGCGCGCGAGCAGGGCCCGCTCGCCGCCGTAGGTGAGGACCTCCAGCTCGCGCACGTTGTCGGCGGTGGTGCCCCACGCCACCGAGTGGGAGCCGCAGGAATTGTTGCCGATCATGCCGCCGAGCGTGCAGCGGCTGTGGGTGGAGGGGTCGGGTCCGAAGGTGAGGCCGTGCGGGGCCGCCGCGTTCCGCAGGTCGTCCAGGATGACACCCGGACGGACGACCGCCGTGCGGCTCTCCGGGTCCAGGTGCTCGATGGTCCGCATGTGGCGGGTGAAGTCGAGGACGACACCCGCCCCCGTGGCCTGCCCGGCGATCGACGTCCCCGCTCCCCGCGGCACCACCGGAACCCCCTGCGCCCGGCAGACGGACAGCACCGCCGCCACGTCGTCCTCGTCGCGGGGCGCCACCACACCGAGCGGAACCCGCCGGTAGTTGGAGGCGTCCATCGTCACCAGCGCTCTGTCCTGCGTCCCGAACTCCACCTCGCCGCCCCGCACCGCCGCGCGCAGTGCCCGTTCCAGGTTCCGTGCGTCTGCCATGCGCCTCAGCGTGCACGCTGAGGCGCCCTCGGCGCTGCCCTTGGTACCGTACCGGCCCCTGTGTCCCGCGTCACGTTCCCTCCACCCCGCCCCGACATCGGGAGACCCGCCCTCCCTTTTCGCCGTTTCCGCCGCCATGGTGGAGGAGTTCCGTTGTGGGGGAGGGGCTCCGTTGTGGCGGATGGGTGCCGTTGTGGCGGATGGGTGCCGCCGTGGCGGATGGATACGGTCCCGCACCGGTACGGGCGGATTCCGCGGCCGGCGCGGTGAAGCCGCCCAGGGCGTGCGGCGTCCAGGTGCCGCGGGGTGCGGACTCCTGGGCGCCGGGTATGCACTCCGGGCGCCGGGGTACGCGCTCCGGGCGCCGAAAGCCGAAAGGTGGGGCCCCGTTCGTCCCGGCCACCGCCGTCCTCGGCATACCGTCCTCGGCGTACCACCCTCGGCTCACCGGCCTCGGGACAGCGCCCCGGCACCTCCTCCGCCCCCGGCACAGCAACTCCGGCACCGCACCCCCGCAGAGCGATCCCGCCACCGCACCCTGCGCTCCGGTCCCGCGCCCCCGCAGAGCGACCCCAGCACCGCACCGTGCGCTCCCGTCACCCCCCTCCCCGCGTCAGCGCCCTCCGGGGGTCTTTCCGTGGGTGTTGAGGCGGGCGGCCTGGCGGGTCAGGTGGTCGCGTTCGGCGAGGCTGGGGGCCTTGCGGGCCGCCTCGGCGTACAGCCGGGCCGCCGTCTTGGGGTCGCCGTCGCGCTCGTGGAGGTAGGCCGCCACCGCGGTGTGGCGGGGCAGGGAGGGGTCCAGTCCGGCGAGCGCCGCCAGGCCGGCGCGCGGGCCGTCGGCCTCTCCGACGGCGACCGCGCGGTTGAGCCGGACGACGGGGCTGGCGGTCAGGCGCGTCAGCTCGTCGTACCACTCGACGATCTGCACCCAGTCGGTCTCCTCGGCGGTGGGCGCGTCGGCGTGCAGCGCCGCGATGGCGGCCTGGGCCTGGAACTCGCCCAGCCGGTCGCGGGCGAGGGCCGCCTGGAGGATGGCGATGCCCTCCGCGATCAGCGCGGTGTCCCAGCGGCCCCGGTCCTGCTCGGCGAGCGGCACCAGGCTGCCGTCGGGCGCGGTCCGCGCGGCGCGCCGGGCGTGGTGCAGCAGCATGAGGGCGAGCAGCCCGGACACCTCGGGGTGGTCGACGACGGCGGCGAGCTGCCGGGTGAGCCGGATGGCCTCGGCGGCCAGGTCGACGTCGCCGGAGTAGCCCTCGTTGAAGACCAGGTAGAGGACGCGCAGCACGGTGGCGACATCGCCGGGCCGGTCGAACCCCGCGGCCGAGACGGTGCGCTTGGCGCGGCTGATCCGCTGGGCCATGGTCGCCTCGGGCACGAGGTAGGCCCGGGCGATCTGCCGGGTGGTCAGCCCGCCGACGGCCCGCAGGGTGAGCGCGGCGGCGGACGACGGCGTCAGCGACGGGTGGGCGCACAGGAAGTAGAGCTGGAGCGTGTCGTCCGCCGCGGGCGCCGGTCCGGGCACCGGCTCCTCCTCGACGCGCTCCTCGCGCCGGCGCCGGGCGGCGTCGGCGCGCGCCCCGTCGAGGAACTTGCGCCAGGCCACGGTGACCAGCCAGCCCTTGGGGTCCCTCGGCGGATCGGCCGGCCAGGCACGGAGTGCCTCGACCAGGGCCTCCTGCACGGCGTCCTCGGCCGCCGCGAAGTCGGCTCCGCGGCGGACGAGGACGGTGAGCACGCTCGGCATGAGGCTCCTGAGCAGGGCCTCGTCCATCGGTGAGGTCACTCCGTGATGGTGGGCGGCTCGGTCAGGAACGGGCGCATCTCCAGCCACTCGTGGATCGGCTTGCCGTCCTTGCCCGGTGCGGCCGACAGCTCACCGGCCAGCTCGACGGCCCGCTCGTAGCTGTCCACGTCGATCACCATCCAGCCGGCGATGAGGTCCTTCGTCTCGGCGAACGGTCCGTCGGTGACCGGGGGGCGCCCCTCGCCGTCGTAGCGGACCCACGTCCCCTCGGGGGCGAGCGCCTGGCCGTCGACGAACTCGCCGGTCTTCTCCAGTCGCGCCGCGAAGTCGTTCATGTACTGCACGTGGGCCGAGATCTCCTCCGGGCTCCACTGGTCCATCGGTACGTCGTTGACCGGGGCAGGGGCGCCGCGGTAGTGCTTCAGCAGCAGGTACTTGGCCATCGTGGTTCTCCTCGGTGCGGGGCGACCCATTGTCGTCGCGTTCACCCCAGGGACGGAGCCGGACGCGGGTTCTCGACATCCCCGCCGACTTTTTCCAGGAATTCTTTTCCGGGCGGGTGCGCCGACGCCTGGCACCCCCTTCAGGCACTCCCGGAGACTCCTGCGAACCTCCTCCCGGAGACCCCTGGGCGACCCGCTCAGGAGCCGTAGGGGTCCGGTGGGACGAGGGTCTCGCGGAGGCGGGGCGGGGCGGCCTGCTGCCAGGAGTCGGTGACGATGTCCCGCAGCTCCGTCATGTCGTCGAGCGCGGCGAGACGTGCCCGCACCCAGTTGGAGGCCGCCTCGTGGGGCGGGACCCAGAACTTCCCGGGCTCGGCGGCGATCAGCTCGCCGCGCTCCAGCCTGGGGCAGCGCACCGCGAACGACGACTGGTCGTCGGGCATGGTGAGGAACATCTTGCCCGCGACGCGGAAGGTCGGCATCGCCCACGCCTCGACCTCCTTGGTCCGCGGCAGGGCGAGGGCGAGGCGTCGTACGTCGTCGGGGCCGGGGCGGCGGCCGGGTCCAGGACCACTCATGGGCACAGCTTAGGAGCGCACCCCGGCAGTCCGGGTGTCCGCCGGCCGTCTCAGGCGCTGGACATCCGGCGGTCCCCCCGCCACGGCGGCACTAGTGTGGTCCCGTGGCTGATCTCCAGATTCCCGCTGACCTCAAGCCCGCCGACGGTCGCTTCGGCTCGGGCCCCAGCAAGGTGCGTGAGGAGGCGCTCAGCGCGCTGGCCGCGACCGGCACCTCCCTCATGGGCACCTCCCACCGCCAGGCGCCCGTCAAGGACCTCGTCGGCAGGGTGCGCGAGGGCGTACGGAGCCTCTTCTCGCTGCCCGCGGGGTACGAGGTGGTCCTGGGCAACGGCGGCTCCACCGCCTTCTGGGACATCGCGACCCACGGCCTGATCGCCTCCCGTTCCCAGCATCTGTCCTTCGGCGAGTTCTCCTCCAAGTTCGCCAAGGCGGCCCAGCAGGCGCCATGGCTCGGTGAGCCCAGCGTCATCACGAGCGACCCGGGCACCCACCCCCAGGCGCGCGGCGAGCAGGGCGTCGACGTCTACGCGCTCACCCACAACGAGACCTCGACCGGTGTCGCGATGCCGCTCCAGCGCGTGCCCGGCGCGGACGACGGCGCCCTCGTGCTGGTGGACGCCACCTCCGGCGCGGGCGGGCTCCCGGTGGACATCGCGGAGACGGACGTCTACTACTTCGCCCCCCAGAAGTCCTTCGCCGCCGACGGAGGGCTGTGGATCGCGGTCTTCTCCCCCGCCGCGATCGAGCGCGCCGAGCGCATCGCCGCCTCCGACCGGCACATCCCGGCGTTCTTCGACCTGAAGACCGCGATCGACAACTCGCGCAAGAACCAGACGTACAACACCCCGGCGCTGGCCACCCTCTTCCTGCTGGCCGACCAGCTGGAGTGGCTGAACGGGCAGGGCGGCCTCGACTGGGCCGTCCGGCGCACCGCGGACTCCTCCTCGCGGCTGTACGGCTGGGCGGAGAAGGCGTCCTTCGCCGCCCCGTTCGTCTCCGACCCGGCGCAGCGTTCGCAGGTCGTGGGCACCATCGACTTCTCCGACGACGTGGACGCGTCCGCCGTGGCCAAGGTGCTGCGGGCCAACGGCATCGTGGACACCGAGCCGTACCGCAAGCTGGGGCGCAACCAGCTGCGGGTCGCCATGTTCCCCGCCGTCGAGCCGGCCGACGTCGAGGCACTGGCCTCGTGCGTCGACTGGGTGGTCGAACGCCTCTGAACACCCCGGGGTGCCCCCTCCGCCGCTTCCGGGGGCACCCCTTCTCTCCCTGGAGGGACCGCTCCCGCCGACTCCCCAGCCTCGCCGCACCCAGACGCCTGACAGCGGAGCCGGGCTCCGGCCGCCTGCGGCGCGGAGCACGGACGGCCAGGTCCGATGGCCGGCTAGCCGATGGCGGGCAGGCCGGAGCCGCTGCATGTGCGGTTCGTGCCGGTCTCCTGGTGGTTCGGCATAGCCTCTCCCGGCTCTACCGAGGCCACTGCCCCGCACACTGGGCAGGAGCCCTGCCCGCACTCGGCGGGGTCGAACCGTCGTGCTCGTGGTGCTCGCATGGTCACCTCCGACAGAGGGGGCCGACGCGGAGTCACACGAGCAGCATGTGGATCTTGCTGCCGTCGTGGAACTCCGCGCCGAGCCCGGGATTCTGGCTGGTCTGGTCGTATGCGTAGACGCGGGCGACTTCCTTGTTGCCGGTGCCCGCCAGGACGGCGGCAAAGTACTGCGCCGTCTGCCGGTCCCGCCCGCCCGTGGGCGTGGGCCGGGGCTCGATCGGTGCCGGCGGCTCGCCCAGCACGGGCTCCTCCGGCTTCTCCAGATCCTCGTCGGGGACCCGGACGCGGGTGATCGCGTGCCGCAGGGTCTTGCCGCCTGCCAGCTGTACCTCGATGCCGTACGGGCGCCTGACTCCGTCCGACCACGGCTGGGCCGAGAGGACCTCGGGGGCCTCGCGGTAAGCGGCGACGGCAAACTCCTGGAACCGATCAATGCGCATTCGTGGATCTTTCCTTACGTCTCGGGCGGCGATCTGAGTCTAGGGATGTCGTCGCCTCCTCGATGAGGGATCGGGGGTAATGGCCCGCCCTCCGGCCGTGTGGCCGTCACCCCGCAGGTCGGAGGCCGGGGGCTGTCAGGCCGTAGCGCCGGGCGTTGGAGGCGGAGGCGCGCGCCTCCAGACGGCGGATGCACGGCTCGCAGGCGTAGAAGGGCACGGTCCCATGGGCATGGCTGTGCACAGGGCCGAACCACAGCACGGGCACGTCCACGGCGTCGCGCATCCAGCACTCACCGGTGACCCATTGCCTCCCTTCCACGGGTCGCCTCCTCCTACTTGGGGTTGGTGTCTCCGGCGGCCGCCCCTCGGGCAGGGGCAGCCGCCGGAAATGGACCCACCCGTCGGGTCGCCCACAGGGGTTTGGTCGGTGTCGCTCCCGGCGGGTGGGAGTTCATGGCTCGGTCAGTGGGGGATGCCGTCGATGATGTCGCGGGCGTCCTGGCGCAGCAGCTCGGCGCAGACGCGGGAGCCGAGCGTGCCGGGGTCGTTGGAGGTCTCGCCCCAGATGTGGGCGTGCGCGAACGTGGAGCCGTCGCGGGAGAAGACCATGCCGCGCAGGGACAGCTGTCCGTCGGGTTCGGTGGTGCAGTACCCAGCGATCGGGCTGTTGCAGTGCCCGCGGAGGCCGTGGAGCATGACGCGCTCGGCGGTCGCCTCGGTCTGCGTCTTCGGATCGTTGAGCCGCTCCAGCAGGCCGGCGACGGGGGTGTCGTCGCGGCGGCACTCCAGTGCCAGGACGGCGGCGCCGACGGCGGGCAGCATCTCCTGGACCGGGAACTCGTAGACGATGCGGTCGGTCATCCCGAGGCGTTCCAGGCCGGCGCGGGCGAGGACCATGGCGTCGGCCTTGAGGTCGCCGGTCTTCCCGTCCAGCTTCTCGAGGCGGGTACCGACTGCACCGCGAACTCTCACCACGTTCAGGTCGGGGCGGCGGGCGAGGATCTGGGCTTTGCGGCGCACGGCGGTGGTCGCCACGGTGGCCCCGGGCGGCAGGTCACCGAGGCTCTTGACCGGGCTGCCGTCCGGCACGACCAGGACGTCGCGCACGTCGGCGCGCGGCAGCATCGCGGCGAAGATCAGCCCTTGAGGCATCGGCTGGTCGCCGGGTACGTCCTTGAGGCAGTGGACGGCCATGTCGATGTCGCCGCGCTGGAGCTGCTGGTCGATGGCCTTGACGAACAGGCCCTTCCCTCCGAGCTGCGCGAGGTCGCCCTGCCACTTGTCGGCCTCGGTGGTGGTCGGCACCGTCTCGATCGTCAGGTCCGGGACGAGCCGGCGCAGCAGGTCGGCTACCTGTTGGGTCTGGGCGAGGGCCAGGGGGCTGGAGCGGGTGCCGATCCGCAGCACGCGCTCGGGGAAGTCGGTCACGGACGTCTCTCCTTGGGTCGGTGTTCGAGATAGACGGGTAAGGGGCCGGTGCGGGCCCGGGTGAGGCGGGTGACGTGCCGCTCGTGCAGGAGCGTGATGGCTTCCTCCTCCGGCACCCAGCGGCATGCGGCCACCTCGTCCCGCTGGAGCGTCAGCCTGGCAGCCTCTGCGGTGGTGACGGGGAGGGTGCCGAACAAGAAGGTGACCCGTGCCCGCCGGTCGGGGGTGCGGGGCAGCACCCACTCGACGGCGAGCAGCGTGTCTCCCTGCCGGTCCAGGCCCAGTTCTTCGGCAAGCTCCCGCCGCAGCGCCTCGCGGGGTGTCTCGCCGGGTTCAACGAGTCCGCCGGGCAGGCGCCACGCTGCTTCGCCGGTTCCGGGCGGCTGCACGATCAGCACCCGCTGGGCCTGGTCGGTCAGCAGGCCGTAGGCCGCGGCGGGGAATCCGGGCGGGGTTGGGCTGCTCATTCTTCCCCGTCGTCGTACCAGTCCGAGTCCCAGTCGTCCGGGCGCGGGTAGCGGCGCTCCGGGGTGTGGGTGCGGATGTAGCGGTCTACTAACCGGCCCTGCGTCTCACCGGGCTTCCCCGTGGCGCTGCGGCTCGTTTCCTGCCTGGCGGCCCGGATCGTGTCCTTCTTTTGCCCATGCTGTGCTGTGGCCCTTCTGATGGTGCGGGTGGTGCCCACTCCGGCCGGCCCGGTGCCAAGGGGGTAGGCACTCGGGGACGGTGATGGCCGGGGTGGGGGTCAGTGGGTGGTGATGCCGTAGGCCAGGGCGGCTATCAGCCCCAGGACGACGGCGATGTAGAGCACCTGGTCCCGCATGGTGATCACTTCTGCCGTCGGCACGCCTTGCCGTGCCGGTAGCGGTTCCACGGCGGCGTCGCCTCGTCGGCGCCGCGGGCCTCGATGCGGTGCGGGCAGTCGGCCGCGAAATGGCCGTGGAACTCCCCGTAGCCGCGGGCCCAGCGGTAGAGAGCACGGGGCCACATGCAGCACCACAAGAGCCAGGAACAGGCGCGCCGTGCGGCCTCGCCCAGGCTGGGCGGGCCGGTCTCTCCGGGCATCCGTGTCACGTAGGAGGGTCCGCGGCCTATCGCGCTGAGCACCGCGCCGCCCGTACAGAACCAAACGACGAAAAGTAAGGCTCCGATGACTGCTGGCTGCGTGCTCATGCGACGTCCTCCGCCAGGTCCCAGGAGGCCCACATCAGCAGCACAGCGGCCTCCAGTTGGGTCGTCAGGTCGTCGGACAGATCAGCCGGGGCGACGGTGAACGGGGCGCCTTCGGTGTGCTGGAGGGCGTCCTGCCGTAGCTGCCGGGTGAGGTGGTAGGCCGCGCGAGTCCTGGACGCCCTGACCACCGACTCCCGGGCACGCCACGCCTGCCGGGCCAGAACGCGGGCCCGGTCCTCGGCGCGGCTGTTCTTCCACAGCACCCGCAGGAAGCGGTTCTCCAGCACGGCATCGATGCTGCCGTCCCGCTCCAGCAAGCCGGCCATCAGCCGGGTGAGGGTGAGCACTCTGTTCTCAGGCACGACTCCTCCGAAGGGATGCGGCCTCACGCTGTTCCAGTGCCTGGACGGCCGCGAGGGCGGTCTCGCCGTAGGGGATGCCGCGGATCTTCCGGGCGCAGTCCAGGCAGGCGGATGCTGCGGCGGGAGGGCCCGAGCCGCGTTCGATGACGTCGATGATCTCGACGTCGTCGGCGTGGCCTTGGTGCCACTGGCACCATCCGGCACTCATCTGGTCGTTCCTCCGGTGTTCTTGTCAGTGGGGGCGGCGGGCGTAGGGGTCTTGTTGCCCGAGCAGGTGCGGCAGCGGGCGCCGATGCTTCTGATGCCGTCGTCCTGCGCGTCGTTGCGGACGGTCAGCGGGCCCCGGCAGTGGGGGCAGGTGCCGTACCAGCCGGGCCGGTGCAGCGCCGATGTGAAGGGGGCCGGCTCAGTCATGGCGGCCGTCCTTGCGGTGGCGGCACCACGGACACCGGCAGACAGGCCACCGCGTGGTCGCCAGCACCGTCGCCGCGCGGACGATACGCGGCCTGGTCCAGGAGCGGCCCGAGTCGCGAGAGACGCGGATCATCATCCGACTCACGACCGGGCACCCCCGCGCAGCTGCCGGTAGAGCGCCGCCCGCTCCCGCTGGATCTCGTGCACCTGGGCGTCGTAGGCGGCGCGCTCGGCGTCGGTGGCCGGCCGCAGGTTGCCCGGGGCGGCGGTCCACGCGTAACGGGTGGGGGTGATGAGCTGGCACCTGCCGCCCGGCCATACGTGGATGACGCGGCCGGTCCACGCCGGCGACGGCGGCGAGGCCACGGCCGTGGACTCGTCCGCCAGATAGGTACCGGTGCGGTACGGGACGGCGGGGAGGGGAGCGCCTACCGGAGCGGGGGCAACTCCGGTAGGCGGTGTGGGGGTTGGTCTCAGGTCGGTAAGCACAGGGCACCCCTGCGGTTTCGCAAGTAGTCGAAGTGCTACCGACCGTATGGAGTTGAGACCTCAGTCACCATGACAGTTTCGGGTGCGGGGTGGGCGAACTATCACGGAGCGTTAGAGCGGTACTCGCATCGCGTCGGCGAGGTCCCGCATCTCCTGTGACAGGGTGCGGCGCCGTTCGATCACCCGGCTGAGGATGTCCTGTCCGTAGCGCTGCGCGACGAGCCACTGCGGGGCCTCGTCGTAGATGCTGTGCAGGATCTCCGTGCAGCGCGCATCGTCGTGCAGGCGTAGGTGCGCGTCAGCAACGTCCAGCAGATGGCGGCAGCGGCCGGACCTGCCGCCGCCCCGGGCGGGGCGCCAGTCGCGCACTGCTTGGTGTAGGCGTAGCACCCGGTCAGGACGGCGCTGGATGGCCGCGTGTTCGGCCTTCTGCTGGGTGACCGTGACCGGCCCGAAGTGCCGGAGATGGTCGGGCCCGGTGATGACCTCGCGTCCGAGACCCACGGCGGCGATCTGCGCGAGCCTGAGCGCGTCGGCGGCCTCGCCGGGACGGTTGTCCCGGACAGCTGCCGCCCCGGCGCGCAGTTGCAGGCCGCCCCACACAGCCAGCTCTTCCGGACGGGCCTTCGACATGCGGGGCTCCACATCGTCGGCCCACCGCGTCGCCAGCTCGGCGGCATCCTCCAGTCGGCCTGCGCGGAGCAGCTGCTGGCATTGGGCGACGACGGCGGCGCCCCCGTCCAGTTCGTCCGAGGCGGCGTCCAGGGCGCGCTGGGCCGCGTCGGCGGCGGCTTCGTACTGGCGGACCTGGCCCAGGTACGAGATGCATAGCTGCATTGTCTGGTACCGCAGACGGCGGGCACCCGTCGTCCGTTCCAGCGCCTGTACGTCCCGGATGAGGGCGGGGAGCATGCGGCCGAGATCGTCGTACTGTTCCCGCGCGAACAGCGCGCGCCCGCCCGCCAGGGCGCCGCGAACTCCCGCCTCCGTCGGAGGTTCGGGCAGTTGCGTCGGCGGCGCTTTCAACGCGGTGACCACGGGGCGCCATGTGTCGGCGTCCACGGGCGGCACCCAGTGGGTCTCGCCCTTCAGCAGCCTTGTGGTAGGCACGTCGAGTGCTCGCGCCAGGCGGTGCGCAGTCTCCAACCGGATGTCACGCTTTTCCCCCTGCTCCAGCTTGCTCACCAGGGAAACAGAAAGTTCGGCGGCGGCTGCAAGCTCCGTCTGGCTCATTCCGCGCCGCTTGCGGATCTCACGCAGCCGAGAACCAATGTCGTCGGGCATACTGGGCTCCGTTCTGACGTAGACACTCAGAACGGTACGCGCTCCCTTGGCCCGGGGGCGATGTTCACGGCCCCTACTCCTCAGTGGGTAGGGGCCGTTGACGTGTCCGGATGTTCCCAGCACACCCGAACGAGCCCTCTCGAAGTGCCGACCGCTGGCACCTGTCGCACGGTGGTGTCATGGCTGCACCACCGATCGTCGTCTACCCGCCCGACGAGGACGGCGGACGCCGCGTCCGCGCGCGAGGCGCGATCCTCGGCCGCGCCTACAGCACCACCGACCTCCTAGAATTCCTCCGCCGCGCCGGCCTCGACCCCGACGACATCACCCTGGACGACACGCTCCTCCAACGCCTTGACGGCTGCGCGGGCGGTCTCGCCGTAGGGGATGCCGCGGATGTTCCGGGCGCAGGGCAGGCAGGCGGACGCTGCGGCGGGAGGGCCCGAGCCGCGTTCGATGACGTCGATGATCTCGACGTCGTCCGCGTGGGCCTGGTGCCACTGGCACCATCCGGCACTCATCCGCTCGTTCCTCCAGTGTTCTTGTCGGCGGGGCCGGCGTGGGAGTCTTGTTGCCCGAGCAGGTGCGGCAGCGGGCGCCGATGCGTCTGATGCCGTCGTCCTGCGCGTCGTTGCGGACGGTCAGCGGGCCTCGGCAGCGTGGGCAGGTGCCGTACCAGCCGGGCCGGTGCAGCGCGAGGCGTGCGGGGACGGGCTCAGTCACGGCGGCCGTCCCGTTCCCGGCGGCACCACGGACACCGGCAGACAGGCCACCGCGTGGTCGCCAGTACCATCGCCGCGCGGACGATACGCGGCCTGGTCCAGGAACGGCCCGAGTCGCGAGAGACGCGGAGCGTCATACGACTCATGACGATGGCCTCACCGGTCGGACGGCCGCGAGATGGCGCTCCCGGTCCCTGTCGTAGGCCTCCCGCTCCCGCTGAGTGGCCTCGCGCAAGTGCTGCGGGTCGGCCCACCATTCGTAACCGGTGTGCGTAATGAGCTGCATGGCCCCGTCCGGGCGGGTCTGCTGCACCCGTCCCGTCCACGGCGGTTCAGGCGGCACCGATCCCTCAGTGCGCTCGTCGACCCGGTACGCGCCGCGCTCGTGGCGCGTGATGCCCTTCTGTGCGGCCTCCATGACGACCCCTTGTGGCGTAAGTGATCAGGTAGTCACCGACGGTAGGAGTCGCGGCACACGAGAGGGGGCACAGAGTGTGCCCCCCGAATTGGTGAGAATCAGGCGGCAAGTACGCCGATCTTCACGGCGAGTTCGGAAGCACGCCGCCGCCGCTCCGGACTCTTCGCCTCGGTCTCCTCCAGGACGATCCGCCTTGCGTACCCGTTGTAGCGGATCGTCTCGGGCGCAGCCTCGAACGCCTTGTCCAGAGTGGCCAGCGCCGCCTCTGGCTGCCCGTCCAGCTGATAGCCGCGGGCCTCCTCGATGCGATGCCGCGAGCGGCGCGGCCTGGAGGGAATGGCCGTCGCGTCGGCAGCGGCGGCCTGCCGCACGCTTTCCCCGCCTGCATGCAGTTCAACGGCTACCGTGACGGCGTGCGCGCTCATAATGGCCTGCGAGAAGGAGGTCACTGGGTGGTAATAATCCGCAGGCAGCGCGCCTGCCTTCGCGCGGGCCTTGTCCCACCAGCCCCACGCGGACCCCGTATCTCCCCGGCGCGCCGCCGTGTACCCGGCCTCGAACTCCAAGGCACCCGCAATGGCCAGCACGTCGTCGGTGGCGTCTTGCAGGCGCGGAGCAAGATACTCCAGCGTCGCCATGGTCACCTCGTCCGCCGCGTCGAAGTGGGCCGGCCCCGAGTCACGGTGGGCCTGGGCCGTGAGCCATGCGGCGACGCCGATGGCATGTGGATCCTCGGATTCCTGAGCAGCGACCATGCTCCGCTCGGCGACCCGCCACAGCAGCGAGGCGGCCGGCTGGTAGGCCACGAAGAACTGCGACAGCGAGTACACCTCGGACAGGACGGCTTGTGCCTCTCGCCTATCAGCAGCGGACTCAGCCTGTCGTACCGCGAGTTGTGCGTCCCTGATCAAGTCGGGCAGCAGCTGCCCGAGCACTTCCCGATGATTCGCTGCCTGATGCCGGGCGGTCCAAGCGCGGGCGAGCCTGGCGGCCACGTGCTCGCGGGGCGGTGCCTCCTGGCCGGTGCTGCTGATCGGGTAGGCGTTCACCGCAGCCGCGACGGCAGGCAGCAGTGGGTGCCCCGGGCCGGTGAACAGGTCCACCCCCACGCTCTGGTCGCCTGTCAGGTCTGACAGCGACCGAACGCGAAGGACTTCGGCAATACGAAGGATCATCGGCAGTTTCGGGGTCTTGAGCCGCCCGTTCTCGACCTGCTTGACCCAGCTCGGCGACATACCGAGGAGCCCGGCCAGCACGGTGCGGGGCATGCCACGGCGTTCGCGGAGGATTTGCATGCGTTGGCCGAATGCCAGCGGCTCGGTGTAAGGGTCCGGGGTACCATCGTCAGACACGGCCTTGCCCCTTTCTGAACAGCTCGTCACTGTCAGCATAGGAGGTAAGGCCGTAACTCTGCGTCCTCGTAAAAGGAAAGCTCCCAAGATGCGAGTGCGGTCAACTGGACGCACGAGGGTGCCATGGCACCGGTCGTCGTCTACCCGCCCGACGAGGACGGCGGACGCCGCGTCCGCGCGCGAGGCGCGATCCTCGGCCGCGCCTACAACACCACCGACCTGCTCGAATTCCTCCGCCGCGCCGGCCTCGATCCCGACGACATAGCTTGGACGACCCCGGACTGATCGAGTGGCGCGGCGGAGGCCCCGGTGGCAGCCAGGCGGCGCCGTCTGAGGGACGCATCAGCCCCCACTTCCGTGAGGAGTGGGGGCTGATGACGTGCCGGGGTGGGAGGGGTCAGTCGCGTGACCGGGACGAGGTGTAACGGGTGGCGCGGTCGCCATGGCAGATGTACTCGCCGTACTCCACGACCCGGTCGTCGGCGTCAACGAACCGGTTGTAGCCGACGAGGAGAGCAGCTGGCCGGACCGTGAGGTCGAGGAGTTCGGCGTCCTCGTCGGTGGCGATGCGGGAGTGGATGATCTCCTCCGTATCTGTCCAGGCCCACCCGGTGGCATCCTCGATCGCCTGCAGCGTGCCGCCCGGGATGCGCTCGGCCACGAGGAGCTGTGGCACGGACTCGGCCAGCTCCGCCGAGAACCAGGATGTGCTCGCGGAGACCGGGCCGTCCTCGTTGCAGGTGACCCGCTGGCGACGGATCGCCTCCTGGCCCGGCTCGATGCCGAGGGCGTCAGCTGCCCGCTCGTCTGCCGGTGCGAGCCCGGCGGAGAGGATCTTGGCGTACTGGCCCGGCGGGTAGATCCGGCCGGTGGTGTGCGCTGTGCGGGCGCGATCGGCCGGGGAGTGGTGGAGGCCGGCGCGGGTGGTCACTACGGTGCCGCTGCCCTGACGGGAGGTCACCAGGCCCTCGGCCCTCAGCACGCCGAGGACTTTGGTGGCGGTGGCTCGGGAGATGCCCCACTCGTCTGCGAGCTGGCGTTCGCTCGGCACGGCCGCGCCCTCGGCCAGCTGGCCGGTGACGATGCGGTCGCGCAAGTGGCTCACCACTTGGAGGTACGGGGGAAGTGGCCTGTCGATCTCGGGACTCACGAGGTTCCTCCTCAACTGGTGGACTAGGCCACCATGAGAGGGCGTGTCACGCAGCGCATTTGGCTGATCACGCCGGATGCGTCATCGTGATCCGCCTCTCCACCAACGGAAGGCAGGCACATGAAGACGCTCATCGCCCGCGTATGGCGGGCCCTGGCCGGTGGGATGCAATGGCGCATCCTCTGGCTGGCCCACGCGAAGTTCATGGTCGGCGTCACCGGCATCGTCCGCGACGACCAGGGCCGCGTCCTCCTGCTCCGCCACCGCATGTGGCCACAGGACCGGCCGTGGGGCCTGCCCACCGGCTACGCCAACAAGGGCGAGCCCTTCGCCGACACGGTGGTGCGCGAAGTGCACGAGGAGACCGGCTTGGAGGTCAAGGTCGGCCGTCTCGTGCACCTCAAGAGCGGATACCGGCTGCGCGTCGAGGTCGTGTACGAGGCGACGTTCGTCGGCGGCTCCCTCAAGATCGACAGCAAGGAAATCTGGGAGGCGCAATGGTGCTCCCCAACATCCCTGCCGGACGGCCTGCACCCGTCCCACCGGGACCTGATCCTCAGCGATACGCCCGCCTGACTCCCGGCGAAACACTGACGGGCGACCCGGGCCCGCTCATCGACGCACTGACCGCCATGTGCACGGACATCGGCCAGTACGCCGCGCAGCAGCACCCCGACCACCAGTGGCAGCCCCTCCCGAAGGTGCTCCGCCAGTGGCAGAAGGCGGGCATCGACTGCTCCCCGTTCTGGGACGGCTACACCGACGTCCAGGACCGGTACACCACACTCGGGCTGGCCAAGCTCCTGCCCCTCGACCGGTTCATGGTCGCCCACCACTCCACCAGGCCCGGCGCGTTCGGAGGGTTCCACCACCCGGGCCAGGGATACCGGCATCTCCAGATGATGGCGCTCGTCACCGTCTACGGAGACATGAGCGGCCCCCTCCCCGCGCGGTCCGAGTTAGCGCTCCTCGACCTGCTGAGGGGCTACGCGCACGACTGCCTGCACTACGGGTCCTTCCGCCGCTACCAGCTGCGCGGCGACGGCACGGTGGTGCGCACCCAGTACGGCATCAACTACCGGACGGCCCAGGGCCGTACCTACTCCGCCCCGGACCCGCGCGGCACGGAGCACACCCGCAACCTGGGCGTCATCATGGAAGGAGCCTGCGACCGCGAAGCTCGCGCCATCACCCGGGCCTCCGCCCGCGAACACGGCATCACCGAACCGGACGGGCCGGACCGGTACGCCTACCGGGACGTGACCGGCCAGCTCGATGCCGCCGACTGCACCGCCCTGGCCGCCGGAGTGACAGGCCAGTGCGACGAGCACACTGCCTACCTGACCGCCATGGACCGGTACGAGACGGGCGTGGATACCGCTACCGGAGGTTCCTCGACCACATCGGCGGGCCCGAGTCCGACGACCTGCACAGCGTGATCCTCGCCGCGATCATCAGCGGAGGCATGACCACCCTGTGCCGGTGGCTCGACAGCCGCTACGGGCCCGGCTCGTTCGCCGCGATGTTCATGACGGACGGCTACCTCGATCCCGACAGCTTGGACCTGGCGAGCTGAAACGCCAGGCCGGCCGAAACCTGCTGAGGCCGCCATCCGGCGCACATGCGTGAGCGCCCCTGTCCTCCCGGAAGAGGGCAGGGGCGCGTCAGCGTGCGATGAGTTCGCAGAGGGTCAGAACCAGCGCGCCGAGCCCGGTGAGGGCGCCGAGGGCCGGCAGGGGCCAGGCCGTCACGGCGAGAGCAGGTCCCAGGTCCGTATCCAGGAACCCGAGCCCGTCCGCCACGCAGGCCTCGACCCCGACAACACAGCTCCGGACGCCCCGACCTGATCGAGTGACGCGGCGGCGGCCCCGACGCGCGGAGGCCTCACGGCACCACCTGCCCCGTCTACCGGGCCACGGCGCCGGCCAGGTCCACGAGCAGCACCCATCCGCCCCAACCCCCAGTGCGCTCGGCCTCATCAGCCGAGGTCTCATCAACCGACGTCTCATCGACCGAGCCCTCACCTCCCGAGCCCTCATCTGCCGAGGCGTTGGAACCGGCGTACGGCCAAGGGGAGGAAGACGGCCGTCAGGGCCAGCGGCCAGGCCACGGCCATCAGGTGCGCGTGGTCCTCGATCCAGGTGCCGCCGGTCGGCAGCGGGTTGCCGAACAGTTCGCGGACCGCGTTGGCCGTGGCCGAGACGGGGTTCCACAGCGCCACGGCGCCCAGCCAGTCGGGCATCGCGGAGGGCGGGGTGAAGACGCTGGAGATCATGCCGAAGGGGAAGGCGACGGCGAAGAGGTTGCCCGCCGTCTCCTGGTTCCTGGCCAGCAGGCCGAGGAGGACTCCGACCCAGATCAGCGCGAACCGCAGCCACAGCAGCAGTGCGAAGGCCGCGAGGGTGGCGAGCGGGCTGCCCTCCGAGTGCCAGCCGACCACGAGGGCGATGGCCCCCAGTACCGCCAGGTCGAGCGCCGCGTGCAGCACGTCGGAGACGCCGCGCCCGGTGACGACGGCGGACGGCGCCATCGGCATGGAGCGGAAGCGGTCGGTGACGCCGCGCTCCTTGTCGACGACCACGGCCATGGCCGTGTTCATGAAGCCGAAGGCCATCGTCATGGCGAACATGCCGGGCATGGCGTAGTCCTCGTACGCGACCCCCTCACCGACGTCCATGGCGCTGCCGAAGACGTAGACGAACAGCAGGACGGAGACGAGCGGGAAGCCGAGCTGCCAGGCGATGAGGGAGGGCTGCTTGGCCAGGTGGGTCAGGTCGCGGCGGACGATGGTCCAGCAGTCGGCCGCCGCCCAGTACAGCCGCCGGCCGACACCCTCCTCCACGCAGACGGCCCCCTCGTGGGCGGCGTCCCGGATCTCCTCCGACGCGGTCCGCCGCGTCTCCTCGTGTGCGGTCTCCACGGTGTTCATCGGGCGGCCTCCGTCCTCTCTCCGTTTTCCTCGGGCTCCCCGCTCTCCCCGTTCTCCGTCCTCTCCCCGCTCTCCCCGTTCCGCTCGGGCTCCCCACTCCCCGCGCCGCCGGCGCCCCGGCCGCCGGTCAGGGTCAGGAAGACCTCGTCGAGTGTGGGGCGGTGGAGGCCGAGGTCGGCCACGGTGATGCCCGCGTCCTGGAGGGCGCGGGCCACCTCGGTGAGGGCGGGCACCCCGTCGGCGACGGGCGCGTTGACCCGCAGCCCGGCCGGGTCCGTCTCCGGCTCGGTGCCGTCGAGGGCGACCCGCGCGAGGGCCGCCGTGACGGCGGGCAGGTCGCGGGACTCGGCGGCCACTGCCTCGACGCGGTCGCCGCCGATCGCCCGCTTGAGTCCGGCGGGGGTGTCCTCGGTGACGTTGCGGCCCCGGTCGATGACGGCGATACGGTCGGAGAGCTTGTCGGCCTCGTCGAGGTAGTGGGTGGTCAGCACCACGGTGGTGCCCCGCTCGGTCAGGCCGCGCACCGCCTCCCACACCTCACTGCGGCCTCGTGGGTCGAGCCCGGTGGTCGGCTCGTCGAGGAAGAGCACCTCGGGGGCGAGGATCATGCTGGAGGCCAGGTCGAGGCGGCGCCGCATGCCGCCGCTGAAGCCCCGCGGCTGGCGGTCGGCGGCGTCGGTGAGGCCGAACTGGTCGAGGAGTTCGGCCGCGCGGCGCCGGGCCCGGTCCGGGCGGAGGTGGAAGAGGCGGCCGAACATCTCCAGGTTCTGCCGGGCCGTGAGGATCTCGTCCACGGCGGCGTGCTGCCCGGTCAGTCCGATCCTGCGGCGCACGGCGCGCGGCCGGCGGCGCACGTCGTGGCCGCCGACCGTGGCCCGGCCGCCGTCGGGCCGGGCCAGGGTGGTCAGGACGCGGACGGTGGTGGTCTTGCCCGCGCCGTTCGGGCCCAGCAGCCCGTAGACGATGCCGCGGGGGACGGCGAGGTCGAGGCCGTCGAGGGCCCTTTTGCCGCCGTAGGACTTGGTCAGTCCCTCCGCGACGACGGCGTACGAGGGCGCGGTGGCGGTGCGGGACGGTGAGTGCGGTGCTGACGGTGAGCGCGGTGCTGCTGCCGGTGCGGGTGCGGGTACCGGCTTCGGTACGGGCATCGATCCCCTCCTTGTATCTGGGTACGCTGTACCCAGATGAAAAAGCGTACAGCCTACGCAGTTGCGCGCAAGGGAATTCCGCCGGCCGGGGTCTCCTACGATGGCCGCACCATGACGACAGAGCACCCCGGGGACCGCGACACCGGTCTGGCCCGTCTCGTCCGCAGCCTCGACCTGCTGTGGGGCCGCACCGGACGGGACCGGCCCGCGCGCGGACCCAAACCGGGGCTGACGCTCACCGGGATCGTGGCCGCCGCCGTCGCCCTCGCCGACCGCGAGGGACTGGCCGCCCTCTCCATGCGCAGGCTCGCCGGTGAACTGGGCGTCGGCACGATGTCCCTCTACCGCTACGTGCCCGGCAAGGACGAACTCGTCGCCCTGATGGTCGACCACGTCGAGACGCCCCCCGACGAGCTGGACCTGCGGCGGGGGCGGACCTGGCGGGAGACGCTGGAGCTGATGGCCGAACAGACCTGGGAGCTGTACACGACGCACAGCTGGCTCATCCAGGTCAACCAGGCCCGGCCGGTCCTGGGCCCGCACTCGATGGCCGGGCTCGACTTCGCGCTCGCCGCGCTGGAGGGGCTGCCGCTCAGCGGCCAGGAGAAGATCGGCGTCCTGGTCGGCCTCGACAACCTGGTGCTCGGCGCGGCGCGTTCCCACGTGCTGCACCAGCAGGCGGCGCAGCAGACCGGCGTCAGCGACGAGGAGTTCTGGCGCACCCAGGAGCCCTACATGGTGCGCGGCATCCAGGAGGGCGGGCTCCACCGGCTCGCCGCCCTCCCCGAGGACTCCTTCGCCACCGACGCCGTCACCACCATGCGCTTCGCCGTCCGCGCCCTCCTGGACGGCTACCAGCGCCTCGTCGAAGAGCGCCGGCCGGCGGGTGGTGACGGCTGGGCTGAGGGCGGTATGGACGGCTGAGGGCGGGGCGGGGCGCGTCGGCCACCCCAGCGGCGGAAGCCTCGGGCACCGCGGCGGAAGCAGCCTCGGCCGCTGCGGCGGAAGCCGCCTCAGTCGCCGGACGGCAGAAGCCGCCTCAGTCACCGCACGGCAGAAGCAGCCTCAGTCACCGCACGGCAGAAGCGGCTTGGTCACCGCACGGCGGAAGAGGCGGCGTCAGCCGCGGCGGCGGAGGTGTCAATTGCCGCTGCGAGGCGGCGCCGGTCGCCGCTGCGAGGCGGCATCAGTCGCCGCGGCGGCGGAAGAGGCGGCGCAGGCCCCACCAGAGGCCGAGGGCGACGGCGAAGGTGGCGGCGCCGACACCGAGCGCGCGGTTGTCGTCCGAGCGGCCGGAGGTGCCCGAGGCACCATCCCCCTGGTGTCCGGGCCCTGACGCGTCGCGGCCCGCGGCGGACTCCGGTGCCGCCTCCCCGTCCAGCCGTACGGGTTCGACGCCGCTGCCGCTCCCCTCGGAGCCGAACATCAGCGTCCGTCCGTCGGGCGCGAAGGTCACCGACTCGCCCTGCCGCTGCAGCGGTACCGCTACGGAGCCGATCTTCTTCGGCCTGCCGTCCTGCCACCGGTAGGCGTACCCGCTGAAGTACCCGCGCAGGATCAGCCGCGTCCCGTCGGGCGAGAACGCACCGTCGGTGGCCTCGAAGTCGATGCCGGCGACCCGCGTGAAGGTGTTGACGCCCCCGGCGACGAGCCGCTCCGGCCCCGCGTAGACGCCGCCCTTGCCCCTGTCGCTCTTGCTCGCGATGTAGACCCGGCCCGTCTTGGGGTGCACCATCAGCGACTCGGCGTTGCGGGGGCCGTCCGCGTACCTGACGGTGTAGCGGGTCGGCGTGACGGTGATCTCGCCGCGCAGCCGCCCGGGTTCGGGGAAGCGGTAGATCCACACCTCGGACCAGGAGCCGTCCAGGTTGTCGCCGATGTCGCCGACGTACACGTCGCCGTCCGGGCCGACGGAGACCGCCTCCACGTCGCGCGGGTCGATGCCGCGCATCGTGACCCGGGCGACCGTCTTCCCCGTGCGGCCGTCCACGGCGTACACGTACGGGCCGTCGTCGGAGTCGTTGTGCGTCCAGTAGACGCCCTTGTGGGCGCGGCTGGCGGCCAGGCCGCTGGACTCGGTGATCCGGGGGTCCCGGATGGTGAACCCCCGCGGCTCGTCCGCCGCCGCGGCGGGAGTGGCCACCGCCCCCGCGACCGACACCGCTCCGGCCAGACACAGCCCACACAGCCCCACCGCGGACACACGCACTCGCACAGACATGAGCCCAAGTGTCCAGCATCACGGTGCGTGTCGGCGCACCGTCCACCAGGATGTGCGCATGCGCATCCTCTTCGTCGGCGATTCCATGACGATCGGGGCGGCCGGCGACCACACCTGGCGCTACCGGATGTGGCAGCACCTGACGCGCACGCTCCCCGACGGCAGCCCCCACATCGTCGGCCCGCGCACCGCGCTGCACGAGGGATCGCACGCCTACGCCGACGCGGACTTCCCCGCGCACGCCCGCGCCCACCTGGCGGGCTGGGGCGAGGGCTGGTTGCACATGGCGCGGGTCGTGCGCGAGACGGTGGCGGCACACCGGCCCGACACCCTGCTGGTCTCACTGGGACTGATAGACCTCGGCTTCTACACCGACCCGGAGCAGACCCTCGCCAACGTCGAGTCGTTCTGGGCCGAGGCCCGCGCCGCCGATCCGCTCCTGCGGGGCGTGGTGCTGCCGGTCATCCCCAACATCCGGGCCGCGACCGACCCGTCCTTCGCCGCCGCCTGCGCGCGCTTCAACACCCTGCTGGCCAAGGCGCTGGCCGACCTGTCCGAGCCGCGCTCCCCGCTGCTGCTCGCCTCGGTACCGCCCGACTGGTCGCTGGAGAGGGACACCTACGACGGCACCCACCCCTCGGCCGAGGGGGAGCACCGGATGGCCGCCGCGTTCGCCGACGCGCTCCACCAGGCGTGGGCCGTGGGTGGGCCGTACCGTGTCGCACCGTCGGATTAGCCGCATAAAACGCTCAAACGCCGATACGGTCACATCCCGGACGCGAACCGCACCCGCGCGCCCGCGCCGCACTCCGGAAAGGACCGTCCCGCCATGAAGCCGTTCCCCCGCCGGTCACCCCGAGGGAACCGGACGGCCCGCACGCCCCGGGCACCCCGGCCTGCCGCCCCGCGCTCCGCCGCCGCGCTCGCCGCGGCCCTCGCCACCACGCTGGCCACCACCCTCGCCGCCGTGCTCACCGGCGCCCCCGCCGCACCCGCAGCCCCCGTCCGGACGGCGGTGCCCGATCCGGAGACCCGGGAGGCGGCAGGACTGGCACTTCCCGTGCAGCGGCGCTCCGCACCCCTGCGTGCCGTCTCCGCCACCCGCTTCGACCTGCGCGCCGGGGAGAAACTCGCCCTCGACACCCCCGCCCTGCGCTTCGCCGTCGGCGCCTGGGGGACGGGAAGGCCCACGAACATCGGCACCACGCTGGCGCTCATCTGCACCGGTCCGGACGGCCGCCAGGCGCTGAGGGCCCACGACGGCGCGAACCTCACCCCGAAGGAGCCGCACCGGAACCCCGTCATCCGCGCCCTGCTCACCGCCCGCGCGGACGGCACCTACACCTGCGGGCTGAGCGCCTCCGCGCACAGCACGGCGACCGCGCGGGGCATGACGGTCCGGCTGGAGGGCGAGAGAAGCGTCAACGGCACCCGCGTGAGCGGCGACTCGACGACCTGGGCCCGGCCCACCGCCGACGGCGACCTGCTGCTGGCCCCCGGCACCACGGCCGAACCCATGAACACCCGCACCCGGGTGGGGGCCGTCGGGGCGCTGGGGTACGCGTCCTTGCGGATCACCGTCGACGCGGAGGCGACCACCTGCAACAGGGCCGGCGCCTACGGCCGCCTCTGCAGACCGCGCAACCCCCGGGCCTCCGGTTCGGTGCTCACCTCCTGGGTGGAGGTGCGGGAACGGAACGCGGCGGGCAAGGCCGTGGGCCCCCTCCACAAGTCCCCCGCCATGACCCGCTCCGTGAGCGCCGGGCAGCACCACACGATGCTGCACCACACGCTGGAGGTCACCACGTCCCGCGAGGCGTGGGGGGACCTTCCGCCCGGAGGACAGGGAAGGGTGGACATCAGGCTCAAGGTCCGGGTGGACTCGGGCGACCACATGGTCTTCCACGCCGGGTACGACCACGGGCGCGGAGTGGCGGTCAAGTCACCCGTCCTGCTGCCCTCGCTGGGGGGCCCGCTGGAGGGCCTGCACACGGCTCTCGGTTCGCTGGGCGAGCTGGAGCCGCTGCGGGCGCTGGGCGCGCGCCACGCACGGAGTGAGCGCCCCTCCCCCGGTGAGCTGCGCGCACTCCGCCACCTGCGCGCACTCGTTCCCTCGTGGCCGCACCGCGCACCGGCGGGCACGTCCTGAGCGGACCCGAGCCCGTCCTGCCCGTCCTGCCCGTCCAGACTCGGGCCCCATCCGTCGCATACAACGAAATCCCGTCACAAGACGCCATATTCACGCCGGAACCGGGCCTCGACGGCCACCGCGACCGTCCCGTGCGCCACACTGGCGATCATGGTTGCCGGAAACGCCGAGACCGCCGTGAGCGCCGAGAACGCCGTGAAGGCCGTGTGCGCCGTGGAGGTCGCGGATATCGCGAACGCCCCGTGTACGGCGGTTCGTCACCGCGCGCCACGGGGCGTTCACATCCCCCGACTAATGCGCGCTGACGCGCACTAACTGGTAGGACAGTAACCGGAACCTCATCCTCAACGCAACGCGGGGAACCACAGCGCGCCCATGACCGAGCCACGACCGCACGGAGCCACCCGCCCCGGAGGGCGGACCGCCCGCACCCGCACCGCCGTCCTGAACGCGGCCTGGGAGGAGTTGGAGACCAGGGACTTCGCCTCGCTCACCATCGACCGGCTCGCCCAGCACTCCGGTGTGCACGCCGCGACGATCCGCCGCCGCTGGCGCACCGTCGAGGGCGTTCTGTGCGACCTGGTGAGCCAGTACAGCGCCAGCAGCATCCCCCTCCCCGACACCGGGACCCTGCACGAGGACCTGCACGCCCTCGCACACGCGATCGCCGACTTCTACTCGGCGCCCCGCAACCGCCACCTCGTCGAGGGCTTCGTCATCACCGCCCTCCGCGAACCGGGCGCCGAACAGGTGCTCCGCGAGGCGTTCTCGGCCCGCATCCGGCTGGTCTCGGTCCTGCTGGAGCGGGCCGTGCGGCGGGGCGAGATCCCCGCGGACACCGACGCGGAGGAGGTCATCGCGGCACTCGGCGCCCCGTTCTACTACCGGATACTGATCACCCGCCGGCCCATCGACGACGACCTCGCCCGCACCAGCGCCGAGGCCGCCTACCTGGCCGCCGTCCACGGGGTGTTCCGCACGGGCGGCGCGGGCGGCGCGGGCGGGAAGAGCGGCCCGGACAGCGCGGGCGAGGCGGCCGGCAGGGACGGCGGGGGCGCGTCAGGACGCGACTGAGGCCGCCCACCGGCTTGCTTCGAGCGCACTCAAGGCGCTTAGCGTTACGGCATGGAGTACACGCAGCTCGGACGCACCGGACTGAAGGTCAGCAGGCTCGTTCTCGGCACCATGAACTTCGGGCCCCAGACCGACGAGGCCGACAGCCACGCGATCATGGACGCCGCGCTGGAGGCGGGCGTCAACTTCTTCGACACGGCCAACGCCTACGGCTGGGGCGACAACAAGGGCCGCACCGAGGAGATCATCGGCAGCTGGTTCGCCAAGGGCGAGGGGCGGCGCGACAAGACCGTCCTGGCCACCAAGGGCTACGCCTTCATGGGGGGCGACGGCGAGACCCCCTGGCCCAACCACGACAAGCTCTCCGCCCTCAACATCCGCCGCTCCGTCGAGGCCAGCCTGCGCCGCCTGGGCACCGACCACATCGACCTCTACCAGTTCCACCACGTCGACCGCGACACGCCCTGGGACGAGATCTGGCAGGCCATGGACGTCCTCGTCCAGCAGGGCAAGGTCCTCTACGTCGGCTCCAGCAACCACGCCGGCTGGCACATCGCGCAGGCCAACGAGACCGCCGCCCGGCGCGGCTCGCTGGGCCTGGTCAGCGAGCAGTGCCTCTACAACCTCGCCGAGCGGCGCGCCGAGATGGAGGTCATCCCGGCCGCCGAGGGGTACGGGCTCGGGGTCATCCCCTGGTCCCCGCTGCACGGCGGACTGCTCGGCGGCGCGCTGCGCAAGGTCCGCGAGGGCGGCGGCGGACGCACCGCGTCCGGCCGCGCGGCCACCGCGCTGGAGGACCCGGCGGTACGCGCCCGCGTCGAGGCGTACGAGAACCTCGTCGGCAAGCACGGCCTGGAGCCGGGCGAGGTCGCCCTCGCCTGGCTGCTGACCCGGCCCGGCGTCACGGGCCCCATCGTCGGCCCCCGCACCACCGAGCAGCTCGGCTCGGCGCTGCGCGCCGTCGAACTGGAACTCGGCGCGGACCTGCTCTCCTCGCTGGACGAGATCTTCCCCGGGCCCGGTCCCGCACCGGAGGCCTTCGCCTGGTGAGGACCCCGGCCGGTCAGTGCCCCTGGAGCGCCGAGGCCAGCACGACCACGGCGAAGAGCGCCACCAGCACACCGGTCACAATGCGCATTCTGGTCTTCGCGTTCACGCCGACAACGGTAACCGGGGCGCACGGCGGTCCCGTCACGGGCCCAGGGGCCAGCGCTCCAGCGGCTCGTAGCGGGGCCGTTCGCCCGGGACGCCGCCCGCCGGCAGGGTGCTGCGGACCAGGAGCAGCTCGCGGGCGATCCAGCCGGAGCCCCGGAAGGGCGCCAGCCGCTCGACGTACGGGCGCAGATCGATCGCCCCGCGGCCCTTCGCACGGGCCAGGGTGAGGTGCGGGTGGAACGAGGCGGGCACGTCCGGCGGGAGCAGGTCCGCGCGGCGGCCGGCCGCGGTGGTGGCCGCCGCCAGCTTCTTCAGCGCCGCCACGTCGGAGTCCTCCCGGTGGAGGCCCACCCACAGGGTGCGGTCCCCGAAGCGGCCGCCGCCGGACAGGCGGCAGGGCACCGGGGCGGTGGTGCGGGCCGCCACACGGGCCAGGCGTGTGCCGAGGGCACGCGCCTGGTCCTCGGTGGCCTCTCCGTAGAAGCTCAGCGTGAAGTGCCAGGCGTCGGGTGCCGCCCACCGCAGGCGCTCCGCGCCGGGCAGGCCCCTGAGGGACTCCACCGCCTCGTCCAGTTCCCCCACCGCCTGGCGGGGCGGCCACACCGCAGCGAACAGCCTCATACGAGGCAGCCTGCCACGGCGCGGGCCCCCTCGTGCGGGATGCCCGCGCCCGGCGGCGGCGCCGTGCCAGCCGTGCCAGCCGCGCCAAGGATCAGGCGGGCTCCGTCGCCTTTTCGCGGGGGACGAACCGGAGGTAAGGCTGGCGGCCGCGGAGGCCGACGGTGGGGCGGAGGCCCGCGATACGGGCCAGTACGAGGGCCACGGCGACGGCCGCCCCGGCCGAGACGAGCCCCCCGGCGGCGAAGCCGGCCCGCGCGCCCCAGGCGTCGGTGATCCAGCCCATGATGGGGGCGCCGATCGGGGTGCCGCCGACGAAGACCATCATGAACAGGCTCATCACCCGGCCGCGCATCGCGGGGTCGGAGGCGAGCTGGACGCTGGAGTTGGCGGTGACGTTGAACGTCAGCCCGGCCAGGCCGATCGGCGCCATCAGGGCGGCGAAGAGCCAGGAGGAGGGCGAGAGCGCGGCCACCATCTCCAGGACGCCGAAGACGAGCGCCGCCCCGGCCATCAGCCGCATCCGGGACTGTCCGCGCCGGGCGGCCAGCAGCGCGCCGGCCACGGAGCCGACGGCCATCAGGAAGTTGAGGGTGCCGTAGGTGCCGGCGCCCGCGTCGAAGACGTCCCCGGTGAAGGCGGTCAGCCAGATGGGGAAGTTGAAGCCGAACGTGCCGATGAAGCCGACCAGCACGATCGGCCACAGCAGTTCAGGGTGCCCCTTCACATAGCGCAGGCCCTCGCGGAGCTGCCCCTTGCCGCGTTCCACGGGCTTGCTGGTGTGCAGCTCGGAGGTGCGCATCAGCAGCAGCCCGATGAGGGGCGCGGCGAAGGAGAGGCCGTTGATCAGGAACGCCCAGCCGCCGCCCACCGCGGAGATCAGCACGCCCGCGACGGCGGGGCCGACCAGCCGGGCGCTCTGGAAGTTCGCGGAGTTGAGCGAGACGGCGTTGCGGATCTGGGCGGGGCCGACCATCTCGGAGACGAAGGTCTGGCGTGCCGGGTTGTCGACGACGGTGATCAGGCCCAGGACGAAGGCGAGCGCGTAGACGTGTGCGACCTCGACGTGGCCGGTCAGGGTGAGGGCGGCCAGCACCAGGCCGGTGACGCCCATGGCGGACTGGGTGAGGAAGAGGAGCTTGCGCTTGGTGCAGCGGTCGGCGATCACGCCTCCGTACAGCCCGAACAGCAGCATGGGCAGGAACTGGAGGGCGGTGGTGATGCCGACGGCGGTGGCGGAGCCGGTGAGGCTGTGCACCAGCCAGTCCTGGGCGATGCGCTGCATCCAGGTACCGGTGTTGGAGACGGCCTGTCCGAGGGCGAAGAGGCGGTAGTTGCGGATCCGCAGCGAGGCGAACATCGAGGTCTTCGCGGGGGCGTCCGGAGAGGGGTCCGGGTGCCGCTCGGCCCCGGCGCCGCTCTCGCGTGCGCCGGCCTCGCCTGCGCCGGCCTCGCGTGGGCCGCTCTCGCGTGGGCCGGTCTCGCCGGCCGCGGTGCTCGCGCCGGGTCCGTGCGGGGCGTCGGGCCGCGTCCGCCGGGGGCTCGTCCGGTGGGCCTGCTGCCGGGGGTGGGGGTGCGGGGTGGTGTCGTGGGCTGCGGATGGTGCGGGTGCGGAGTGTGCTCCGTGGCCCGTACTCAAGCGGCTTCGCCTCCTGTTCTCGGTCGTGCTCCTTACAAGTGCGCCAGCTTCTCCAGTACCGGTGCGGCGGCGCTCAGCGTCGCCCACTCGTCCTCGTCCAGCTGCTGGACCAGTTCACTCAGCCAGGCGTTCCGCTTCGCGCGCGCCGCGGCCAGCATGGATTCGGCCTGCTCGGTCTGGGTGACCACCTTCTGGCGGCGGTCCTCGGGGTGCGCCTCCAGCCGGACCAGCCCCTTGGCCTCCAGCATCGCGACGATCCGGGTCATCGAGGGCGGCTGCACGTGCTCCTTGCGGGCCAGCTCGCTGGGGGTGGCCGAACCGCAGCGGGCGAGGGTGCCGAGCACCGACATCTCGGTGGGGCTCAGCGACTCGTCCACCCGCTGGTGCTTGAGGCGGCGGGAGAGCCGCATCACTCCGGCCCTCAGCGCGTTGACGGCGTCCTGGTCGGCCCCTTGGGCCTCTTCGGCCCGCCCGGGCCGTCCGGCGGCGTCGGCCTGTTCGTGCGCGGCCCCGGTGGGGCCTTTGGCCTCGTCGAGGGGGTCGAGCACACCCGGCTGGGACCCGTCCGCGAGCCGCGGGGCGGGAAGCTGTTCCGACATGGTCATTAGGCTAGCTCATTACTCCGTCTAAAGACCACTGGTTTACACGGCGGGGGCTCACACGTACGAGTGAGACCGGACACGTTTTTGGGACAGCGGGCGGGGCGGGTTCGGACCGTGGTCGTATGAACAGCCCGACTCCGCCGTGCGACGACGACCACCACGAGCGGCCCGACTCGCAGGTGCTCAGCCTCCGGGTGGAGGCCGCCCTGCTGGAGCGCCTGGCCGACCACGCCGCCAAACGCGGAATGAGCGTCCAGGACTACGTGGTCCAAACGCTCGTCCGCGACGATTTCGACGAACGCTTCAGGGCCTCCGTCGAGGAGACGGAGCGCTTCTACGGCCGCTCCGCGTAGGGAGCCGGCCGCGGTCCGCGCTACCTGACGCCGAGCGCCTGCTCGATCGGGTTCAGCAGGAAGTAGACCAGGAAGCAGAGCCCGACCGCGTTCAGCAGCCACGGCACCTCGCGTATCCGGCCGGAGGCGGCCCGCAGCACGATGAAGGCGATGACGCCCATGCCGATGCCGTTGGTGATGCTGTAGGTGAACGGCATCGAGACGATCGTCAGGAACGCGGGGATGGCGACCGAGGAGTCGCCCCAGTCGATGTCCCGCACGTTCGACGCCATGATCAGGAAGCCGACGACGAGCAGCGCGGGGGTCGCCGCCTGGGAGGGCACCACCTTCGCGAGGGGGGTGAAGACCAGCGCGAGGAGGAAGAGCCCGCCGGTCACCACGTTGGCCAGACCCGTGCGCGCCCCCTCACCGACACCGGCCGTGGACTCCACGAAGCAGGTGTTGGCCGAGCAGGAGCCCACACCGCCGGCCGCGACACCGACCCCGTCCAGGAACAGGATGCGGCCCATCCGCGGCAGCTGCCCGTGCGCGTCGGCCAGTCCGGACTCCTCGCCGACGCCGATGATCGTGCCCATCGCGTCGAAGAAGCCCGACAGCAGCACCGTGAAGACGAACAGACAGCCGGTCAGCCAGCCCACCTCGTGGAAGCCGCCGAGCAGGCTGATGTCACCGATCAGCGCGAAGTCGGGGGTGCCGACGACCGAGTCCGGCACCGAGGGCACCGACAGGCCCCAGGCCGCGTCCGGGATCTCGGCGAGCGCGTTGATGACGATGGCGAGGACGGCCATGGCCACGATGCCGATGAGGATGGCGCCCCGCACCTTCCGCACCGTCAGCACGAACATCAGGACCAGCCCGAGCACGAACACCAGCACCGGCCAGCCCTGGAGCTGACCGCCGGTCCCGAGGCCGAGCGGGACGGAGGTGTGCGCGGAGTCCGGGTTCCGGGTGACGAAGCCCGAGTCCACCAGGCCGATCAGCGAGATGAACAGGCCGATGCCGATGGCGATGGCCCGGCGCAGCCCGTTCGGGATGGCGTCCATGACGCGCTGCCGCAGGCCCGAGGCGACCAGGATCATCAGCACGACCCCGGCCAGCACGACCATGCCCATGGCGTCCGGCCAGCTCATCTTCGGCGCCAGCTGGAGCGCCACCACGGCGTTGATGCCCAGGCCCGTGGCGAGCGCGATGGGGACGTTGCCGATGACGCCCATCAGCAGCGTGGTGAGTCCCGCCATCAGCGCGGTGGCGGTCACCAGCTGGCCGTTGTCGAGCTGGTGACCGTACTTGTCGGTGCCGGCGCCGAGGATGATCGGGTTCAGCACGATGATGTACGCCATCGCGAAGAACGTGGCCAGCCCGCCCCTGATCTCCCGGCTCACGGTCGAGCCGCGCTGCGAGATCCCGAAAAAGCGGTTCAGTGCGGAGGGGGGAACGGGCGGGGGCCCCTGGGGAGTCCCCTGGGAATCGACCGGGCTGGCCGAAGCGGACATGCGTGACCTCGGATACGTGGCGGCGTAAGGAGTGGCTACTGGATCAGCTTGGAGGTTCCAACGAAACAAACCAGCCATATCCAGCCGGGTTCAGTATGAACAGACGAACCGGTTGATCGCCAACTCCGCCCCCCGCCCCTCCGGCACCCCTCGCTAGGCTGGGACCCATACGCACCAGGAGACGAGGGAGCCACGGCGATGGGCCTCATGGACAAGTGGACCAACGGCGAGCGCGAGGCCCCCGAGCCGCTGGAGGGCAACGTCGTCGCCACCATCGTCACCGGCACCCTCGCCTGGCTCGTTCTCTTCCTCGCCCAACTCCCCTTCTACGGCTGGTTCGACGACCACGGCCACACCTGGTGGCTGTGGACCTGCGCCGCCGGCGCCGGCCTGGGCTGCGTGGGCATCTGGTACGTCAGGGCGCGCGACAAGGCCATCCGGCGGGCCGGCCAGGACCACTGAGACCCGCCCCCTGGGCACACCGCCGGAGCGCGCGGGCGGCGGCGCGTGCACCGCGAGGACGGTGCGCCGCGAGGTCCGCGCGGCGCGGCCCACCGAGGAAGCCGGCCGCTTCCCGCTCGTCCACGCCGAGCCGCGCGGCGGCATCAACGCGCTGCTGAGGCATCCCACCTGGGTGCATACCGCCTGACTGCCGGGCGCCCCGGGTGACCGGCTCCTGCCGCGGGGCGCCTGCCTGTCACGGGGCGCCCTCCTGTCACGGGGCGCTGTCGGCGAGCTGCGTACGGCCCTGGGCGCGGGCGCAGTGGGCGCAGCAGAAGTACTGGCCGTTCGACTCCATGCCGTGCCCCAGGATGCGGCAGCCGCAGTTCTCGCAGACGGGCGCCATCTTGTGCGCCGCGCACTCCAGGCAGTCGAACACGTGCACCTGCCCGGCGGCACGGACCTCGAAGGTGTGGGGGTAGTCGTTGTCGCAGACCTCGCAGACGGGCATGGCGCTCTCCTCGATCGGTGGGGGAAGGGCGAGCACATCGTTACCCCGCCGCGGCCCGCCCGTCCCCCGCCTCAGCCACCCGGTGCGCAGCCGTTTGAGCGGTGCGCAATGCGGGCCGCCACCGGAATTCCCCGCAAATAATCTCCGGGACATTTGAACTGAACTCCGGGAAAGAAAAGCCGGGTTGAAATTCCGGCGGCAATACGGCAAGAATTCCCCGGCGCACGAATCCGCTGTTACCCCGAAGGAGAACTCCTATGTCCCGCTCCCGTACGTCGGTCCTCGCCGCGGCAGCCGTGGCGGCCACGCTGGTGGTCGGCGGCTGCGGCCCGGAAAGCCAGGACGGCGCGAACGGGGGCGACGCGGCCGGCTCCGCGTCCGCACCCGAGGCGAAGCTGGCGCACAAGGTGCCGATGGCGAAGGTCGACGAGATGGCCGGCGCGATGGGAATGTGGACGACCGACAAGAATTTCGTGAAGGCCGACCTCAAGAAGGTCGTCGGATATCCGCTGGACGGCGGCAGACCGCAATGGACGGTGCCGCTGTCCGGCGAAATCTGCTGGTCCTCCCCCGAACCCACCCAGGACGGTCTCGTCGCGGTCGTCTACGAGAACGACAAGGAGGACCCCTCGGTCTGCACCGAGGTCGGCCTCATCGACCTCGAGCAGGGGAAAATGCGCTGGCACAAGCGGGCACTGGACGACGGTTCCGCCGCGATGTTCGACGAGGTCACCATCGGCGGCGGCACGGTCGCCGCCACCGGCACCAGCGGCAGCGCCGGGTGGACGGTCGGCGGTCGCCAGGTGTGGGGCTCGTTCGAGGGGCGCTGCGACGAGAAGGGGTACGCGGGCGGCGGCCGGAAGCTGATCGCCGTACGGGACTGCGGGACGACGGACGCCCCCCGGCTCCAGGTCCTCACGCTCGACCCGCGCACCCGCAAGGCCGCCTCCGCCTTCTCCGCGCCCGCCGGGACGGAGTACGTGCACGTGGTGTCGGCCGACCCGCTGGTGCTCGCCGTGGACGACGGCCACGCCCAGGGCGGCTCGGGCATCAGCGCGTTCCTGTCGGTGGACGACAGCAAGCCGCGGGCGACGCTGCGGGGCCGGATCGGCGCCAAGGGCGGCAAGTACGGCAAGTACAGCGCCGAGTGCGCCTCCACGGAGGTCACCGACTGCCGGCAGGTCGCCGTCAGCAAGCGGGCGGACGCGCTGTACCTGGGCACCCGGAAGCCGCTGAAGCCGGGCTCGCCGGCCGACAACGACATCGTCGCCTTCGATCTGGGGACCGGCCGGAAAAAGGGCAGCGTGCCCGGCACCGAGGACGGGGCGCTGGCACCCATCGGCCTGGACGGGAACGGCGACGTGCTGGCCTACCAGGAGGCCGGCACGTACAGCGAGACCGGCGGCGCCGTGTGGCGCGTCGACGCGGCCACCCTGAAGAAGAAGCCGCTCCTGCGCAACGAGGGCTCCGCCTACAAGACGGAGACCTCCTTCGAGATCGGCGACTCCCGCGTCCAATACGCGGCGGGCCGGCTGTACCTGGGCGCCGACGACATCAGCGGCAGCTCCTCGATGCCCGGCCCGCTGGCCGCCGTCTACAGCACCAGGGGCTGAGACGCCGCCGGGCCCGGGCCGCACGCCGGTTCAGTCGAACCAGCGGGCCCGGGCCAGCTCCTCGGCCCTGCCCGCGTCCTCCAGCAGCGCGCTCACCTCGAACCGCCGGGGCCAGGCCCCCGCGGACCAGGCGAGGGCGGAGGCCAGGCCCTCCAGGGTGGCGGCGTGCAGGGTGCCGTCGGGGGTGCGGCGCCAGTCCAGGTCCACGCCCGCGATCACCAGCTCCTCGTGCTCGCGGTAGCGGTCCGGGGCCCCGGGGAGCAGCTGACGCACGGCGGCCGGGACCACGCGCTCCTCCCCCGCCGCCTCGGGCACCAGCCGCCCGGCCGCCTCGCTGCCGAGCCGTACCTCCAGCAGCGCCGCCAGCTCCCGCGCGTACGCGGGTGCGACCGGCAGCAGCGTACGGTCCGCGAGCAGCGGCAGGACGTCGGGGGCGTCCGCCACCACGGCGTCCGCCGCGTCCACGACGACCGTCGCCCCCTCCCGTACGGCGCGCAGTTCGTCGGGCAGCGTCACCTCGGCCGGGTCGAGCCCGGCCGAGGCCAGCAGCGTGTAGAGGCCGTGCAGCTGGGCCGGTTCGACGGTCAGGCCGGGATCGGCCAGCCGGGCCAGCAGTTCGGCGGCGCCGCCCGGTTCGGCCAGCAGCGCCTCGGCGGTCGTGCGGACGCCGAGCGCCCGCAGGACGCCGTCGTCGGTGACCTCCCCCGCGTCGGCCTCCTCGTACAGGCCGCGCAGCAGCGGGTCGCCGCCGGCCGCCCGGAGGCCGGCCGGGCGGCGGCCGTCGAGCACGGGGTGGCCGCGCAGCCACCAGGCGGTGTACGGGCGCACCCCGGCGACGGTGCCGTCGCCCAGCCGCACCCGCACCGGCGCGGTCAGCGCGTCCCGCAGCGGCGGCCGGGCCAGCATCGCCAGCGCCTCGGGCCAGCGGTCGTCGTCGACCAGGTCCAGATCGCGCACGGCCACCAGCTCGACGGCGACCGGGGGCACGGACAGGGCCTCCTCACCGGCGTCCGCCGCCAGGTGGTCGAGGACGTCCTCGCACCACACGTCCACGGCGTCCAGCAGGCCCGGGTCGTCGGGCTCGGGCCAGTCGCCGTCGCGCGGCTCGAAGCCGTCGGGGTCCAGGACGACGTCCTCGGCCCGCACCAGCGCGAAGCCCGCCTGCACGCCGACGGCGGTCAGCGGCTGCTCGCCCCAGCGTTCGGCCAGTCCGGGGTCGCACGCGGACAGCTCCCCCTCGCGCAGCACACTCTCGAACGGGCTGCCGGGGAAGACGAGTTCGGCGGCGGGCGCCGGCTCCCCGTCCTCGTCCGGCAGCGCGAGGGCGCCCAGCCACGGTTCGTCACCGGGGGCCAGGTGGGCGTCGCGGACGAGGCCGAGAACGGTCTCGGCCAGTTCCTCCGGACCCAGAGGCCCCGAGCCCGCCCCGTCCTCCGCGCCCTCCTCTGCGTCCTCTGCGTCCTCCCACGCCTCCTCCGCGTCCAGCGAGGCCGCGACCGCGGCCCGCACCTGCGGGGTCGTCAGCACGGCGCGCGGTGTGGCGGGGGTGGCGCCCAGCTTCTCCAGGAGCGGGTGGGCGGCCTCGGCGTGCGCCACCTTCAGACCGAGGCGGGCCAGCCTCCGGGGCGGGACGGCACCATCCGGCAGCGGCAGCAGCACATGGCGGGGCCCGACGGCGGTGCGGCCGTCGGCAAGCGGCACCGGCAGCCCGGTCAGCCGTTCGGGGTCGACACCGGCGAGCGAGTCGTACAGCCGCCGCCACCAGTCCGGCTCCCGCTCGACGCCGGTGAGCCGGTCCACGGCCTCGCCCAGCGGAACCCGGGTGACCTCCAGGAGGCGCAGTTCGGTGCGGCGCTCCAGCCCGGCGGGCAGCAGGTGGGGGAAAAGTTCGGCGAGCACGGCGATGGTGGCGGCGCCCGCGCCCTCGATGATCTCGGCGTCGCGCGGCCGCAGCGCGTAGGGTTCCCCGCCGCCTTCGCCGCCCTCTCCGCCCTCCTCGTCCTTCCGGGTGGCCGCGGCGGCCAGGAACGGCACCTCGGGGAGGCGTTCGAGAACCAGGGCGCGCAACTCGCCGTCCAGTTCCCCGCCGCCCAGCGGCCCCGGCACCAGGTCCAGGGTGCCGGTGGAGACGGGGTGCCAGTCGCGCAGCAGCGCCGCGTAGGCATCGGCGGCCCGCTCCAGCAGGAACCGGGTCAGCGGACCGGGGGCCACATGGCGCCGGGAGGGCTCCAGCGGGAAGGAGGCCAGCAGCAGCGCGGGGAAGCCCAGCGGTTCGTCGGTAGGGGTGGGCGCGTGCACACACGCGGCCGTACGGGGTCCGGACGGTACCCCCGCCTCGTCCACCGGCACCGCCCACGTCACCGACCAGGCGGGCCGCTCCCGCTCCTCCACGGGACGGTCCGCGAGCAGCGCGGGGTCGGCCACGCCGCTGTCCCGCGCGATCCGCCAGCGGGTGGTGCCCGCCCCGGAGTCCTCGATCCGCACGAAGGGGCCGTCCTCGTACCGGGTCAGCGTGCGGACCGCGCCGTCCTCCGTCTCGACGACGACCCGGGCCAGCCCCGGCAGGGCGAGCAGCAGCGCGTCGTCCACGGCCGCCAGCAGACCGCGGGCCAGCTCGCGCGCCGCCTCGTCGCGCAGCGGCAGCAGCACGGCGGTGTCGTACCCGGCGGGCACCACGGAGCTGTCGTACGAGGCGGGCAGCGGGAGCCGCAGCAGCGGAACGTGCGGTCCCGAGGGACCCTGCCTGCGGTCCAGCTCCTCGGCCAGGCCAGGGCTGGAAGCCGCGGCCCGCCGGGCCAGTTCGCGGGCCTCGGCCAGCGACCAGCGCACGCCCTCCGCCACCCGCTCCGGCCCGTCCCCGGTGAGGGAGACGACGGCGGGCTCGTCGGTGACGGCGAGGACCGCGGAGAAGCCGACGCCGAAGCGGCCCACGGCACTCCGGTCCGCCTCGTCCCGCTTGGCTGAGGCGCGCAGGGTGGACAGCGACTCGACACCCGCGGCGTCCAGCGGCCGGCCGGTGTTGGCGGCGGTCAGCGTGCCGTCGGCACCCAGGGTGAGCCGCAGGCTGCCGGGCGCCCCGGCGCGGGCCGCGGCGTCGGAGGCGTTCTGGGCCAGCTCGACCACCAGCCGGTCGCGGTAGCCGCCCAGCGCCAGGTCCTGCTCGGCGTTGGCGTCCTCGCGGAACCGCGCCGCGGACGCCGTCCACGCCTCCAGCACGCTCCGTCGCAACCGCTCGGTCCCGAACGTGTCCCTCACCCCACCGGCCTCCTCGGCGCTCGCGTCCGTGCGTCGTCCGTCCCCGTCGTCCCCGCGAACGGGGCGAGAGGGAAGGTTACGGCACACCACCACGCGACCCACCGCCGCTCGACGGGCCCCGCCCCGGAGGGAGCCGCGGGGGCGGGCCCCCTCTGGCGGAGGAGCCCGGCGAGGGAGGAGCCCGGCGAGGAGGAGCCCTGCGAAGTGAAGGAGTTCGCCGAGGAGGACCCCCGGCGAGGTGGAGGAGTTGACCGGGGAGGACTCCGGGCGGGCCGGACCCGACGATGGCCCGCCGAGCGCTCCTGGGCCGGCGGCCTCCCGGCGCCCGCGCCTTGCC
>NZ_VJOK01000001.1:3282448-3312426 GCF_013302895.1 Streptomyces albus subsp. chlorinus
CTAGGACTTCTCGGCGTTCTCCGGGCTCCCCGGGCTCTCGGGCTTCTCCGGGTGCCCGGCGCCCGCCGCGTCCGCCACGCCCTCCGTACCCTCCGCGCCCGCCGCGTCCTCCGTGAGGCCGAACGGGTCGGCCACCGTCTCGTCGATGACGGGGGGCGGGGGCTGCGGCGTGCGCGGCATGACGGCGGCCTCCGAGTGGCCGCCGCAGCCGAAGGCGAGGGAGACGACGTGGCCGTCGGCGGGGCTGTACTCGTTGGCGCAGACCCCGAACGCCTGCCGCAGCGAACCGGTGAGCGGCACCAGGAAACCGCAGCTCACGCAGCTGGCCGGGGCCGCCTGCGCCATCGGCGTCTTGGCCCCGTGGGACTCCTCCCAGCGGTCGGCGGCGGCCCGCATTCCGAACCGGGAGAGCACCCGCGGCCGCCCCATGCCCAGCTCCTCGGCGGTGGCACCGATGGCCGCACGGGTGGGGACGGGTTCGTCGGGGGCGCGCTCGGCGGCGGGCGAGGTGGGCAGCGGCTCGTCCTCGCCGGAGAAGCCGGGCTCCAGGCGCAGGTCGTCGGCGTCGGTGGGCAGCAGATCGCCGGGCCCCAGGTCGCCGGGGCGCAGCCGCTCGCTCCAGGGCACCCACTCCGGTGCCAGCAGCGCGTCCGGGCCCGGCAGCAGCACCGACTCGTCGACGGTGACGTTCTTGGCCCGGGAGGCGCGGGCGACCGTCACGGCCCAGCGCCAGCCCCGGTACCCGGGTTCGCGGGCCTCGAAGAAGTGAGTGACCACACGGTCCGCGTCGGCGACGGCCTCGATCCACGCGCCGACCGTGCCGGGCGCCGCCTCTTCCTCGGCGGCGCTCCTGGCCAGCTCGACGGCCTCGGCACACAGTCTGTCGGGGGCGCGCCGGCTCCGCGCACCCCGGCTCGTCCTCCGGGTCGCGGCACTCATGCAGCACTCACAAGAATCGTCTCTCCTACGCCGTAGCGCCGTTGTCGGCGTGCGCTGCCCGGACGGCCACGAGTCCTGGGGCGGGGTCGGGGACGGAGCGGGACCGGGGGGCCGCTGCGACGTCCGCGCCCGCGCTCAAAGGCCATACGGTGCGCACCGTTCACCCACGCTACCCCACAGGGTCATCGGAGGAATCCGCAGCCAGCCCTCCGGACAACCGGCCCCCCGCGCGCGGTGCGCCGGACGCGACCGCGCGAAGCGCCGGAGAAGGAGGGAAAGAAACGGCGTGTTCCGGGGCACACTGAACGACGTGCCCCTCGACGAGCCCGGCAACCGCAGCACACGCGGCGGGGCGCGACGTGCCGCACGAGCGCTGCGGCGGCCCCCGGCCGCCGTGGCGCGCCGCATCCGCCGCGCCACCCACGCGGGCGGGGCGGGCGAGTCCGGTCTCGGCAGGCTCATCGAACTGCACGCCGTCAACTCGGCGGGCGACATGCTCGTCACGGTGGCGCTCGCCTCCACCGTCTTCTTCTCCGTCCCCACCGGCGAGGCCCGCGGCCGGGTCGCCCTCTACCTGGCCGTGACGATGGCGCCCTTCGCGATCCTCGCCCCGGTCATCGGACCGCTGCTGGACCGGATCCCGCACGGGCGGCGCGCGGCGATGGCCGCCGCGATGCTGGCCCGCGCCCTCCTCGCCCTGACCATGGCGGGCGCGGTGGCGACGGGCGGGCTCCAGCTGTACCCGGCGGCGCTGGGGGTGCTGGTCTCCTCGAAGGCGTACGGGGTGGTGCGCTCGGCCGTGGTGCCCCGTCTGCTGCCCCCGCGGATCTCCCTGGTCAAGGCCAACTCGCGGGTCACGCTCGCCGGGCTGCTGGCCACCGGTGCCGCCGCACCGGCCGGTGCGGGGCTGCACCTGCTGGGCGAGGCGTGGCCGCTGTACGGGGCCTTCGCGGTGTTCGTCGCCGGCACATTCCTCTCCTTCTCCCTCGACCCGAAGGTCGACTCCGCCAAGGGCGAGCACCCGGCCCGGCTGTCCCGGGCGGCGCCCGGGGCCCAGGCAGCCGCGCCGCCCGGCCCCGCCGGCACGGCCCGCCCCGTGTCGTCCGCGCGGGGCGGGGAGGGGGAACAGGTGGTGCCCGGCGAGGCCGGACCGCCCGGGGGCGGGTCCCGGCCCGGGTTGCGGACGGTGGGGGTCTCGGTGGTGAGCGCGCTGTGCGCGAACGCGGCGCTGCGCGCGCTCTCCGGCTTCCTCACCTTCTTCCTGGCCTTCCTCCTGCGCGAGCACCCCCTTCCCGGGACGTCCGCCGCCGTCTCGCTGGGGCTGGCCGGTGTCGCGGCGGGGGCGGGCAACGCCCTGGGCACCGCGATCGGCGCCTGGCTGCGGGCCCGCGCCCCCGAAGTGATCATCACCTGCGTGCTGTTCTGCGCCCTGGGCGTGACCGTCGCGGGCGCCGCGCTGTACGGCACGGTGGCGGTGACCGCCGTCGCCGCCACGGCCGGGATCGTGCAGGCCCTCGGCAAGCTGTCCCTGGACGCCCTCATCCAGCGGGACGTCCCCGAGCAGGTCCGCACCTCCGCCTTCGCCCGCTCCGAGACGCTGATGCAGCTGTCCTGGGTGCTCGGCGGCGCCCTCGCCATGGCCTTGCCGCTGGTCGGGCGGCTGGGCCTGGGTGTGGCCGCCGGGGTGGTCGCGGCCGGGGTGCTCACCGCCGTACGGGGCCTGCTCGGTGCGGCGCGCCGGGGAACCCCGCATCCGCGCGCCGCCTGACGGCGTGCCGGGCGCCGCGGCACGCCGCACCCCCGCGTCGCCCAGCGGTGAGCGCCCGATAACCTGCCCGCATGAGCAAGCTCGCGCGGCAGGGCCGCATGTCGTCACAGTCGCGGCGGGGCGTGCGCGCCGCCGCCGCTCTCGGTGCCGCTTCGCTCGGCCTCGTCGCTCTCTCGGCGTGCGAGCAGCCGACCCCGATGGTGACCGCCACGGTGGGCGGGGACTCCGTCTCCACGGAGGCCGCCTGCTACGACGACGGCAAGGCGATCCCGCAGGACGACGTCCGCAAGTGCCTCGGCAAGAAGGCCGAGAAGTCGATCTCCGTCGGTACCGGTGACAAGCTGCGGATCGGTGTCGACCCCAAGACCGCCCACGACGGCTGGCTCGTGCTGGTCGACGGCAAGCCCGCGCTGCCCGAGTCGCTGAAGAAGACGTACTACTCCTTCCAGGGCGAGGTCTTCTTCCAGCAGCAGTCGGCCTCGGGCCAGCCCTCGGCCCCGCGCAAGAACGTCCAGCTCACGGTCGTGCAGACCTCCGGCGGCGACTTCAACGGCATCTGGCACGTCAACCTGAAGAACAGCAACGACTGACGGCCGGACCGGGGCCGCCGCCGGTTCCGCCGACGAGGAGGCGACACGTGCTCGGTGCCTTCGCACGGGTGCTGGTGGTGGCCGCCGTCCCCGCGGAGCGGGACGCCGTGGCGGCGGCCGCCGAGTGCCCCGGGGTGGAGATCGTCGCGGGCGGCGTCGGTCCCGCCGCCGCCGCGGCGAGCACCGCCGCAGCCCTGGTGACGGCCGCGCACGAGGGCCGCCCCTACGACCTTGTGGTGGCGACGGGCATCAGCGGCGGTTTCGCCGAGAACGGTGTCCTCGTCGGCGACACGGTGATCGCCGAGCGCATCGTGGCGGCCGATCTGGGCGCCGAGACGCCCACCGGTTTCGCGTCCGTCGCCGACCTCGGCTTCGGCACCGCGGAGCACCTCCCGCCGGCCGGACTGGTCCGCTCCGCCCAGGAGGCGACCGGCGGCAAGCGGGGCGCCGTCCTCAGCGTCTCGACGACCACCGGGACCCGGCAGCGCGCGGCGGACCTGCTGGCCCGCCATCCGGGGGCGGCGGCGGAGGCCATGGAGGGCTTCGGCGTCGCACAGGCAGCGGCGGCGCACGGCCGGGGGGCGCCCGTGCTGGAGATCCGTACCGTCTCCAACGCCGTCGGCCCCAGGGACCGTGCCGCCTGGCGCGTTCCCGAGGCGCTGGCCGCGCTCACGACCGCCTTCGGCAGGCTGGTCTCCCCGCGCCGCGCAGAAGACCGCACAGAAGGATGTCCGTCATGACCCTGGCAGAACCGCTCTCGATCGCCTTCTCGCCCTGCCCCAACGACACGTTCGTCTTCGAGGCGTGGGCGCACGGCCGGGTGCCGGACGCGGTGCCGCCGACGGTGAAGTTCGCGGACATCGACCTCACCAACGGCATGGCCGAGCGCGGCGAACTGGACGTGCTGAAGGTCTCCTACGCGGTGCTGCCGTGGGTGCTCCAGGAGTACGCGCTGCTGCCGTGCGGCGGCGCCCTGGGCCGCGGCTGCGGGCCGCTGGTGCTCACCCGCGAGCCGGGCGACGGAGCGGCGCTGAGCGGCAAGCGGGTGGCGGTGCCGAGCGAGCGCTCGACCGCGTACCTGCTCTTCCGGCTGTGGGCCGCGGCCGAGGTGCCCGGCGGGGTGGGCGAGATCGTGGTGCTGCCGTTCCACGAGATCATGCCCGCCGTACGGGACGGCGCCGTGGACGCCGGACTCGTCATCCACGAGGCCCGCTTCACCTACCAGCGGTACGGACTGCACAAGCTCGCCGACATGGGCGAGCACTGGGAGGCCACTACGGGCCTGCCGATCCCGCTGGGCGCGATCATCGCCAAGCGCTCGCTGGGCGCCGGGACGCTGCGCTCACTGGCGGCCACCATCAGCACCTCGGTACGGATGGCCTGGCAGGACCCCGAGGCGTCGAAGCCGTACGTCCTCGAACACGCGCAGGAGATGGATCCGGCGGTGGCCGAGCAGCACATCGGGCTGTACGTGAACGAGTTCACCGAGAAGCTGGGCGAGGACGGGTACGCGGCCGTCCGCGGGCTGCTCACCCGGGCCGCGGACGAGGGACTGGTGCCCGCGCTCGGCCCGGACGCGCTGGCCTTCCCCTGAGAGCTGCGGCCCTCAGAGCTGCCGCCGGCTTTTCTCGTGAGAGCCCGCCGGTCCTTCTTGTGCGAGAGAGCGCTGAGCGGGCGTTCCCCGTGTCCCTTCGGGGCGGCCCGTACGGGGACGGGGCCTTGCGGGAACGGGGCTCACGTGCGGGACGCCTCCGAGGGCGGGGCTTGCGTAAGGGGGCGCCCATGCGGGAGCGGGGCACCATGCGGAAGCGGGGACTCCGGCGCTGGGGCGCCCCGGTCAGGACGCCCCAGCCGGAGCGTCGTCAGACGTCCAGCTGGTCGGCCACCGCGCGGAGCATGCCGGCGATCTTGCGGCCGTGCTGCTTGTCGGGGTAGCGGCCGCGCTCCAGGGACTGCGAGACGCCGTCCAGGAGTGTCGTCAGATCCTGCACGATCGAGGCCAGCTCGTCCGGCTTGCGGCGCTGCGCCGCGGCGACGGACGGTGCCGGGTCCAGCAGCGTCAGGGAGAGGGCCTGATCGCCGCGCTGACCCGCGACGACACCGAACTCCACCCGCTGGCCGGGCTTGAGCGTGTCCACCCCGTCCGGGAGCACGGACGAGTGCACGAAGACGTCACCGCCGTCGTCGCGGGAGAGAAAGCCGAAGCCCTTCTCGCTGTTGAACCACTTGACCTTGCCGGTAGGCACGTCTGTCCTCGTCCTCGTACTCGTCCGGCAGCACCGGGCTGCGGCTGCTGGAATCTGGTTGGCGCTGCTGTGCCGGGGCGGGTCAGGCCCCGGGACTCCTGAGAACCCCGACCCCCCGATCCCCCGGAATAGCAGTCGGGCGGGCCGCATGACCCGCCACCACCAAGGTTAATGGCCCCAAGCCTCCTGGCAAGGTGCCCTCGGGCACCGGGCGGCGCCGAGCGGTCGCCCACCGTGTTCCTCCCCCCGGGCCGAGTGCCCGCTGGGGGAGCACTCGCTCCCGGATCTACCCTGTGTGGGTGAACGCTGAAACTCCGTCCGCCGGTGATCTTCTCGTCCGTACCGGCGGGATCGTCTTCCTCGTCGGCGCCGTGGCCACGGTGGTCACGGTGGCACCGCTGTTCCTGGGAACCGAGCCGTTCCCGGCCCCCGCGTACTTCGTCTGCATGCTCATGGGAGCCGGCTTCCTGCTGGCAGCCGCGGGCGTCGTCCGCTCCGCCCTCGCACAGCGCCGGGCCGCCCGGTCCTCCGCCTAGCCATCCGCCTCCTGGCCGGCCATGGCCGCAGCCGGCCTCCCGTCGGCGGACACGGCGAAAGGGCCTGCCCGGGCACGGCGACCTCTGACCCGTCATCGCTCCTGCCGTGCCCGGACAAGCCCGGGGGTTCAGCTCTCCTCACGGGTTCCTCGTCGGCTTCGGTGCCGGGAACCGCGGGGAGGGGACCCGTCAGTACCAGCTGAAGTAGTACTGGCCGTTGGGCAGCTTCGTGCAGGTGTAGCCGTGCAGCGCGCCCATCTGCGCCATCGTGTTGCCGTACTCCAGGCATGCCTGGTAGCTGCCGTCACCCATCACGCCCGTCCGGGGAGTGAAGGAGCTGGATGCGGCCGAGGCCGCGCCCGCGCCGAGCACGGAGATCCCCACGGCCGCCGCCAGACCACCCGCCGCAATCGCGGCCTTACGCTTCATCGTGCGCATTCTTTCTCCAGTTCCGGTTTTCCGTAACGGTTCCGCCCGCGGTTTCACCGGCCGCCCCGGCTGCGCCCGAATGGCTTCTCGCCGCGTGCCGATGCCGCCTTCGACGTACGCGCAGTCAAGCACGGAAGCAACACCGGTACAACAGGCAGCAGTTAGGGGTTCAGAAATGCGTCCTGAGCATCTCGGAAGGTGAGTGCTCGGGAAATGACACAGGTCATCGGTGAACCGCCGGATGCTGCTGTCGCACTCACCGCCACGCCGCTTCGAAGTTCCACATCCGAGGCCCGGAACGATGTGAAAGGCTTCCCTTTCACCGCGTCCCCGTGCCCGCATTCCGCCCGTTTCCCGTGACGGAGAATGCCGTCCGACGAAGGAGTTCGGGCGAAGAAGAAGGGACTGCCCTTCGCACGGCGACCGTTTGGCCCATGAGCGCTGTGGGATGTACTCAGAAAAGTGCTCGGAATTGCCGTGGTCCCCTGGCATTCACACGTCACTCCGTGAGGCGCGAGCCGGATCCCCGGGCCGGCCACATCCCGTTTCCGGACCCGTCCCGGTTTCCGGATCCTGCCCCGCTTTTGGACCCCGTCCCGGTTTCCGACCCCGTCCCCCGCCCCCGCCCGGGTCTCAGGCTTCCGCCCCGTCCCGGGTGAAGTCGGCCAGCCAGGCGGGGAAGGCCGTCAGGTCGGGAAGCACCACGTCGGCGCCCGCCTCGGTCAGTTCCGCCGCGTCGCACGGGCCGGTGGCCACGGCGACGGAGGTGGCGCCCGCCAGCCGGGCGCCCCGCACGTCGCCCACGTGGTCGCCGACGTACACCCTGGCGCCGTGCGCCGTCAGCGCCTCCGCCTTGCCCTCGGCCCACAGATCGCCGACCAGTACGTCGGGCCGCAGGCCGAGGTGGTCGAGGTGCAGTCGCGCGCTCGGCCGGTACTTGGCCGTGACGACCAGGGTGCGTCCGCCCGCGGCCCGTACGGCCTCCAGGGCGGCGCGGGCGCCCGGCATCGCGGTGCTCGGCTCGACGGCGGTGTCCGGGTAGATCTCCCGGTAGCGCTCGGCCATCGCCGGCACCTCCTCCGGCGGGAACCAGTACGCCATCTCCTGAACGAGCGGCGGGCCGAGCCGGGTGACGACCAGGTCCGCGTCGATGTGCACGCCCGTCTCCTCGGCCAGCCGGCGCCACGCGGCGTGGATGCCGGGGCGGGAGTCGATCAGCGTCATGTCCAGGTCGAAGCCGACCGTGGGGCCGGCGGTGTGGTCCGCGGACATGGCCCGGGACGACGGAGAGGGGGACGCCGGAGAGGGTGACGGAGAAGAGGGGGACGCCGGGGAAGGGGTCGGAGCGTGCGGAACCATGCCGGACATTCTGCCCGGCCCTACGCCTTACACTGAGGGCTGCCTCAGACTTAGGTCTGCCTAACCTACCCAGTACGGGACCGCGCGGACGACCGGCCGGCACCCCTCCCGGCGGCTGCCCCCGGGTTCCCCGGAAGAAGCCGGTCCCCCGGAAGAAGAGAGCAGCGCCATGCCAGCCGTATCCGCGCCGACCGGCGACCGCGCCGGGACCCCGGCCGGTGCGGGGCGGACTCCGCGCCCCTCCCGCGGCGGAGGCAGCCCGGCGCGCCGGGCTGCCTGGGTGCTCGCCGGACTCGTCACCCTCGGGCTCGCCGCCCTGCTGAGCCTCGCCCTGGGCAGCCGCGCCATCGCCCCCGCCGCCGTGTGGGACGCGCTGCTGCACGGCGGGCACAGCAACGCGGCCGAGGTCGTGCGCGGCATGCGTCTGCCCCGCACCCTGGTCGGCCTCATGGTCGGCGCCGCGCTGGGCCTGGCGGGCACCGTCATGCAGGGCCTGACACGCAACCCCATCGCCGAGCCCGGCATCCTCGGCGTCAGCCAGGGCGCCGCCGTCGGCGTCGTGTGCGCCATCGCCTTCGCGGACGTGCACACCCTCGGCGGCTACGTGTGGTTCGGCTTCGCGGGGGCCGGCGTCGCGGCCCTCGCCGTGCACGCCGTCGCCGCCCGCGGACGCGGCGGGGCCACACCCGTGAAGCTCGCGCTGTCCGGCGCCGCCGTCAACGCCCTGCTCGTCGCCGTCGTCTCCGGCATCCTGACCACCCGCGCCGCTGCCATGGACGAGTTCCGCTTCTGGCAGGTCGGCTCGCTCGCGGACCGCGACGCCGCCATCGCCGGCCAGGTGTGGCCGTTCCTCGCGGTGGGCGCCGTCCTGGTGCTCTCCGTCGCCCGCGGCCTGGACGCCCTCGCTTTGGGCGAGGACATGGCGAAGGGCCTCGGGCAACGCGTCGGCACCGTACGCGTGGTGGGAGGGCTCGGCGCCACCGTGCTGACCGGTGCCGGGGTCGCGGCCGCCGGCCCCCTCGCCTTCGTGGGCCTCGCCGTGCCCCACATGGCGCGGGCCCTCGTCGGCGGCAGCCACCGCTGGCTGCTGCCCATGTCCGCCGTGCTGGGGCCCGTCGTCCTGCTCGTCTCCGACGTCGCGGGCCGCCTCGTCATGCGCCCCGGCGAGGTTCCGGCCGGCGTGATGACGGCCCTGGTGGGTGTGCCGTTCCTGGTGACGCTGGTGCGCAGAAGGGCGGTCGCGGCATGAGGACGGTGATGGCGGGGAGGACGGGGGCGACGGGGAGGACGGGGGCGACAGAGAGGGCGATGACGACGGGGACGGTGACGACAGGGAGGACGGGGGCGACGGGGACGGTGACGACAGGGAGGGCGATGACGGGAGGGGCCACGGCGTGCCACTCGTACGTGGCGGCCGGCTTGTCCACAGGGGTGTGGATATGAGTGCCGTCCCCGCCCGCGTGAGACCCGCGGGACACGCACTCGTGCGGCGCCGCACCACCTCCTGGCTGGTGCACCGCCGGGCGGCCGTGGTGGCGTGCTCCCTCACGGTCGCGCTGCTCGCGGCGATGGTCGCGAATCTGACCTTCGGCGAGACAACGGTGGCCCCGGCGGAGGTCGTCAAGGTCCTCCTCGGCAGGCCGTCCCCCGACGAACTGGTCGTCGGCACGCTCCGCCTGCCCCGCATGGCCGTGGGCCTCATGGCGGGCGCCGCGCTGGGCGTCGCGGGCGCGCTGGTCCAGACAGTGGCCCGCAACCCGCTGGCGAGCCCGGAGATCATCGGGGTGACGCACGGCGCCTCGGCGCTGACCGTCGGCGCGATGACGTTCGGCATCACCTCCTACGCCACCCTGCCCTACCTGTCAACGGCGGGCGGACTGCTCGCGGCCCTGCTGGTCTACGTGTTCGCATGGCGCGGCGGACTCCACGCCACCCGCTTCGTCCTGATCGGCATCGGCATCTCGGTGGCACTGCGCTCCCTCACCCAGCTGTTCCTCACCAAGGGCGACTACCTGGTGGCGCAGCAGGCCAAGGTGTGGATGACGGGCTCGCTCAACGGCCGCGGCTGGGACCAGGCCGGACCGCTGGCCCTCGCCCTCCTGGTGATGCTGCCGTGCACCCTGTGGTCGGCCCGCGCCATGCGCAACGTCACCCTGGACGACGACACGGCCACGGCACTGGGCGTACGGCTGAACCGGGTGCGCCTGGGACTCGTCGTCACCGGCGTCGTCCTCGCGTCCGTGGCGACCGGCGCGGCCGGCCCTGTCGACTTCGTGGCCCTGCTGGCACCGCAGATCGCCCGCCGTCTGACACGTACGGCACAGATACCGCTGCTCTCTTCCGCCCTGCTCGGCGCGTTCGTGGTCACCTTCGGGGACCTGCTCGCACGGAAGCTGTTCGCGCCGACCGAGCTGCCGGTCGGCGTGCTGACGGCCGCGGTGGGGGCGCCGTACCTGATCTGGCTGATCATCCGCACCAGCGGCGGGAACCGCGGCGGCACCCGCACCCGCAGCGGCACCCGCACCCGCAGCGGCACCCACACCCGTACCGAGAGCCCGAGGGGGGCCGCCCGATGAGCGCTTCCGCCACCACCCGTCTCACCGCGCGCGGGCTGACGCTCGCCTACGAGGAGAGAACCGTCGTCGAGGAACTCGACCTGGAGGTGCCGGACGGTGAGATCACCGTCGTCGTCGGCCCCAACGCGTGCGGGAAATCGACCACCCTGCGGGCCCTCGGCCGGCTCCTGAAGCCCCGCTCGGGGGCCGTCCTGCTGGACGGCGAGGAGCTGGCGCGCATCCCGACCCGCACCATCGCGCAGTCGATCGGCCTGCTGCCGCAGTCCCCGGTGGCGCCCGAGGCGATCACCGTCTCGGACCTGGTCTCACGCGGCCGGCAGCCGCACCAGCGGTGGTGGCAGCAGTGGTCCCAGGAGGACGAACGGGCCGTCACGGAAGCGATGGAGCGCACGGATGTCGCCGCGCTCGCCGACCGCCCTGTCGACGCACTGTCGGGCGGCCAGCGGCAGCGCGTATGGATCGCGATGGCACTCGCCCAGGAGACGGACCTGCTGCTGCTGGACGAGCCGACGACCTATCTGGACATCGCCCACCAGGTGGAGGTCCTGGACCTGGTACGGCAGCTCAACCGCGAGAAGGGCCGCACCGTGGTGATGGTCCTGCACGACCTCAACCAGGCGACCCGGTACGCGGATCACCTCGTCGCCATGAAGAACGGCCGTGTGGCGGCACGGGGACGGCCGGAGGAGATCGTGGACGCGGCGCTCGTCCGCGAGGTCTTCGGCCTGGAAGCCGTCGTCGTCCCCTGCCCGGTCACCGGCGACCCGCTTGTCGTCCCGGGGGCCCCCTGGTCCGCCGACGCCCCATCCCCGGCCCCCGCCCGCCCCGTGCAGCGCGGCGCCTCCCGCTCCCCCTCCTCGCCCTCACTCCGAAAGGCCACCTCATGAAGGTCACCCGAACCTGGGTCGGCGCGGCACTCGTCCTCACTTCCGCCCTCGCGCTCTCCGGCTGCGGCTCGGACTCCGGCTCCGGTTCCGGCTCCGGCTCCGGTTCGGACAAGGGCGGCAAGGGCGGTACGCACACCGTGAAGACCGCCAACGGACCGGTGAAGGTGCCCGACCACCCCCAGCGGGTCGTCGTCCTGGACACCGCGGAGCTGGACTCCGCGATCACCCTCGGCGTCAGGCCCGTCGGCGCGACCACGGCACAGCCCGGAAAGCCCTTCCTGGGCTACCTGCCGAAGGACCGGCTCAAGGACGTCGAGAACGTCGGTGTCATCTCCCAGCCCAGCATGGAGAAGATCCTCTCTCTCAAGCCGGACCTGATCCTCACCAACAAGGAGCGCGACGGCAGCCGTTACGACGAACTGTCGAAGATCGCCCCTACGGTGATGACCGAGACCACCGGGTATCCGTGGAAGAAGAACTTCCAGGTGCACGCGGAGGCGCTCGGCAAGAAGGCCGAGGCGAAGAAGGTACTGGCCGACTACGCGGCCCACACCCGGAAGGTCACCCAGGCACTGGGCGGCCGGAAGAAGGCCGCCGGTACCGAGACGAGCGTCATCCGCTTCCAGGAGGGCGCGGACACCCGCGTGTACGGCGAGAGGGCCTACATCGCCACCCTCCTCAAGGACGTCGGCCTCTCCCGCCCGCCGGCCGCCCGGAACGCCAAGGACTACGGCGGTCTCGCCATGGACGTCAGCCCCGAACAGGTCGACAAGGGCGACGCGGACGCCGTCTTCTACACCTCCTACGGCGACCCCGGGAAGTCGGGCGAGGCGAAGGCCGTCAAGAGCCCCCTGTGGAAGAACATGCGCGCCGTCAAGAACAACCGCGCCTTCCACGTCGAGGACGAACTGTGGATCCAGGGCATCGGCTACACCGCCGCCGACAAGATCCTGGACGAGCTGGAGAAGGACCTCACGAAGTAGGGGGGAACGTCTCCGGGTAGAGGAAGCACCTCACCGGGCAGGGGAAGCACTTCACCAGGTAGGGGAAGCACCGCACCGGGTAGGCGAGGGCGCTTTCCTGGGGTGGTTCGGGGGCTGGCGCCGGGGCCGGGACCGGGGTTCGGGGCGGGTACGAGGCTGGGGCCGGGGGTCGGCGGCCCCTGGCGCGCTGTCGCGCGGGAAGTCGTGCGCCGCGCCGGGGATCGGGGGCCTCGGAGCCGGCCCCGGACGCCGGGGTCTCCCTCGGGGGTAGTGCTAGGTCCACTGCGAGAACTCGCTCTGGGGCTATCGTTCGCGGGCCGTTCCGGCTGGTTGGCTGGGGTGCAGCGGCGAGGACGACGGGTCCTGGCCGAGGAACCGGGCGGGCCGGATCTGGCCGCCCGGGCAAGGGGGTTGGACGATGCACACCCATCGCGGGGCGGCCCGTTGGGCGACGGTGACCATGACGGCGGCGGCCGTCCTGGCGGGACTGGCCGGACCGGCGCAGGCCGAGCGGCCCGGCACGGTGACGGCAGCGGGCCAGGGAAAGAGCGCCCGGCCGACGGCTAAGGACCGCGCTGTCCTCCAACGGGACGTGGCGGCCGTACGGAAGGCGGGGGGCGGCAAGGTCAAGGTGCTGGCGCAGGCCCGGGACGGCCACCGGTCGGTCCGGGCCAGGTCCGGGGCCGCGGTGCCGTGGGACGCCCGGTTCCGTGCTGCCAGCACGACCAAGACCTTCACGGCGGTGGTGGTGCTGCAACTGGCCGAGGAGGGCAAGCTGTCGCTGGACGACACGGTGGACACATGGCTGCCCGGGGTCGTCGAGGGCAACGGCAACGACGGCTCGCGGATCACCGTCCGCGACCTGCTCCAGCAGACCAGCGGCCTCTTCGACTACGTCGACGACCCGGAACTGGCCTCCGCGCTCACCGAGTTCGACAAGCACCGCTACGACACGACACCGGCGCGGGAGTGGGTGGCGGTGGCCATGCGGCACAAGCCCGTCTTCACACCCGGCCGGGCCACGGACCCGCCCACGGCCAAGGACCCGACCACGGCGGCGGGGCCGGGACCGGGCCCCGGGCCGGGCAGCACGAAGCGCCGGGAAGAGCCGTCCCACGACGGCACACCCCAGGGCGGCACGTCCCACGGCGAGGGGAAGCGCTGGGCGTATTCCAACACGAACTACCTGCTGGCCGGCATGATCGCCGAGAAGGCGGGCGGGCTGCCCTGGAGAGAGCAGGTCGAGCACCGGGTCATCGCCCCGCTCCGACTGCGGGCCACGTCCGTGACGGGTGCGAACCCCTTCATGCCGGGCCCGCATCTCCGCATCGTGCTGCCCCTGCCGGGGCCGGACGGCAAACCGGAACCGGTGGACGTGACCGAGCACAGCCTCCAGCACACCGCCGACTCCGCGATCGTCAGCACCACGGACGACCTGAACACCTTCTACCGGGCCCTGATGACCGGCAAGCTGCTGCGGGAGAAGCAACTCTCCGAGATGCGGCGGACGGTGGAGCGCACCGACGACCCCGATGACGTCGCCGCCTGGCCGGAGGGCGGCTACGGCCTGGGACTGCGCGAGACCCCGCTGTCGTGCGGCGGCAGCTACTGGCACCACGAGGGTGACGGCTTCGGCTCCTACACCCGCACCGGCGTGACCGCCGACGGCCGCCGCTCGGTCGTCATCTCCGTGACCAGCGACGGGGGCGCCCCCGACCAGATACGACTCAACACCGCGACCCGCCGCCTGGTCGACCACGCCCTGTGCGGCACCCGCCGCTGAGTCCCGTCGGTTCGTTCAGCCCCGCGCCGGGCGCCGGGCGCGCCAGACCAGGTAGAGGGCGCTGGCCACCGCCGCCACTCGGAGAACGACGGGGAAGGCGTCGCTCATCGCCTCGCGCAGCGCGTCGCCTCCCTTCGCCAGCGGCTCGCCCCACCGGCCGTCCGCCCGCCCCCACAACCACACTCCGGCGCCGCCCAGCACCAGCCCCGGCATCCCGGCGGCCGCCCACTTGGCCTCCGTACGGCTGAACTTGGGCGACCACCACGCCGCCAGCCACCCCACAGCCAGAGGGATCAACGAGCCGATGACCGCACCCGTCACCAGCAGCACGGCCGCGCCCCACTCGACCAGACCGCCCCGCCCGGGGCCACCGCTCTCCCCGCCCTTGCCGTCCTTGCCGCTCCTGCCACGCCGCCACCGGCGCAGCAGGGCGAGCGCGCCGAGCGCGGGCGCCCCGGCCGGGGGCGCGGCCTCGACGGCGGGCGCGGCGGGCCCCTCCGGAGCACCGGGCGGGGACGGTGTGCCCGGTGCGACCGGCGTCCCGGGTGCCACCGGCGTGCCCGGTGCCGTCGGGGTGCCCGGTGCCGGCTCCTTCTCGTCGCCCGGCGGCGGCTTGAGGACCTCCGGCAACTCGATACCGCCCACGAAGCCCGGTACGGGCTCGCCGGCCGGCACGGCGCTGCCGCCGCCCGGTCCGGTGCCGAACGGACTCGCGTCCACGCGCCACCAGTCGGGGTCGGTGTCCCCGGGGCCGAGTTCGTCCAGGCTCGCCAGATGCGGGGGCGAGGCCCCGAAGGCGGCGCTGGGGGTCCCGGTCCGCTGGCCGGGCACGGTCGGCTTCCCGGTGACGGGCACCTCCGCCGCGCCCTTCCCCGGCCCACTGGACGCCGTCTTCCCGGACCCGGCACCTGACCTGCTCGTTCCCGGCCCGCCCGACGTCAACCGGTCCCATGCCGACCGGCCCGGTGCCTTGCCGTCCGCGCCGTCCGCCCGGGAGGAGGGCGCGGGGGACGGGGTGGGGACGGAGGGGGCCTCGCCGCCGTTCGCGGAGGCGACCACCTCCTCCGGGCGGCCCAGGCGGTCGAGGATCTTCTGGACGGCGGCCCTGGTCACCGCGCCGCCCTCCTCGGCCCGCGCCCTGTCGATCTGGCCGCGCAGGCCGCCGACGAGCCTGGCCCGTTCGGCGGCGGTCATGCGCGCGCTGTGGGCCAGGTCCCCGACCCGGCTCAAGTAGTCGAACACGAGCTGTTCGCTCTCGATCCCCACCAAGTCCCCGCAGCCTGCTCGCCCTTCACCTGCCCTCGCCATGACGGTACCGCGCGGCTCCCCCGAGAGGGAGCAGCCCGGGGCCCCTGGGAGCGGGAAGTGGTCCCACACCCTCCCGGCACACCCTCACCACGCGCACCGTCGCTCGCCCGACGACCCCCACCACGGGGGCCCGCTACCGTAGGAAGGATGAGCAGTGAGCAGAACGGGGGCTCTGCCTCTCACCCGGCCCCACCGGGCGCATCCCGCCCGTCCGGCCCCCGCCCGGGCACGCCCCGCTCCGGCGGGCCAGCGCCTGGCGGAGCTGCGTCCGGCGAAGCCGCGCCCGACAGGTCGGCACCCACCGACCCGACATCCGGCGGATCAGCGTCCACCGGCCCGGCCTCCACCAGCTCGGCATCCGACGGATCGACGTCCGGCGGCCCGGCACCCACCGCCCCGACGCCCGCCGCACCGCCATCCGATGCCCCGCCATCCGACGCCCCGACGTCCAGCAGCCCCAAAGGCACGTCCGGCCCCCGGACCCTCGCCGAGGATCTGCGGGGGCGGGACGACGGGACGCTGGCGGCGCTGCTGAGTGCGCGTCCCGATCTGCTCTCCCCCGTCCCGAACGACCTCACCCAGCTCGCCACCCGCGCGGGTACCCGCGCGTCGGTCGTGCGGGCGCTGGAGCGGCTGGACCGGTTCACGCTGCAGACCGCCGAGGCCCTCGCCCTCGCCCCCGGCAGTCCGGGCGCCGACGGCCGGCCGCAGGAGAGTACGGCCACCACGCGGCAGGCCCTCGTCGCGCTGCTGCCGGGCGAGGAGGCGGCCGAGCGGCTGCCGCACGCACTGGCCGAGCTGCGGGCGCGGGCGTTGGTGTGGGGCCCCGAGGACCAGCCGCGACTGGTCCGTACGGCCCGTGAGCTGCTCACCTCGCCCTCCCCCACCGGGCTGGGGCCCACGCTCGTGGAGGCGGTGGCCGCCGCCGGGCCCGCGAAGCCGTCGCCCTCCCGTCTCCAGGAGATGCTGGCCGCCGCGGGCCTGCCGCCGACACACGATCCGGTGAGCGCGCTGACCGCCCTCACCGCGCTGTTCACCGACCGTGCCCGCATGACCGCGCTGCTCGCCGAAGCACCCGAGGGGGCGGAAGCCGTGCTGCGGAAGCTGGAGTGGGGTCCGCCGTACGGGACGGTGGACCTGGCGGCGCCGTCGGCGCCGGTGGCCTGGCTTCTGGACCGCGCGCTGCTCGTGCCGACCGGCTCCGAGACGGCGGGCGGGACGACCGTCCCCGGGGGCCCGGCCCCCGGTGCCGGCCCGGCCTCCGGTACCGGCCCGGCCGGTGCCCCCGGTGGTGGCGCCTCCCGTGGTGGCGTCCCCGGTGGCAGCGCCCCCAGCGGTGGTTCCGGTGGGGGTGCCCCCAGTGGGGGTTCCGCTGGTGGTTCCGGTGGGGGTGCCCCCGGCAGCGTCGTCCTCCCCCGCGAGGTCGCGCTGCATCTGCGCGGGGGCCGGGCGCACCGGGTGCTGGAGCCGGTGCCGCCGCAGGTCGTGGCCGCGCGGACGTACGAGCCCGGGACGGTGGACGCCGCGGCGGCCGGGCAGGCGATGGCGGCGGTGACGACCGTCGAGGAACTGCTGACCCACTGGGAGACCGAGCCGCCGCCCGTGCTGCGCGCGGGCGGACTGGGCGTCCGCGACCTCAAGCGGACCGCCGTCGCCCTCGACGTGCCGGAGCCGGCGGCCGCCTTCTGGATCGAACTCGCTTACGTGGCCGGGCTGGTGGCGTCGGACGGCGAGGTGGACGAGGTGTACGCGCCGACGCCCGCTTACGACACCTGGTTGCGTGCCGCACCGGCCGAGCGCTGGGCGTGGCTGGCCACGGCCTGGTGGTCGGCGACCCGGGTGGCCGGACTCGTGGGGGAGCGGGACGCGCGGGGCCGCGGTCTCGCCCCGCTGGGTCCCGGCCTGGACCGCAGTCCGGCACCGGAGGTGCGGCACCGTGCACTCGGCCTGCTCGCCGGGCTCGGCGCGGGGGCCGCCCCCGACCGGGACACGCTGCGTGAACGGTTGCGCTGGGAGCGGCCGTTGCAGGGCGTACGTGCCGGGCGCGCCGACCGGGCCGACCGGGCCGACCGGGGTGAGCGCGCCGACAGGGGTGAGGGGGCGGGCGTGCCGGATCTGCGCACCCGCCTCCTGCACGAGGCTCTGGAGGAGGCGGAGTCACTGGGCGTGACGGGCCGGGGTGCGCTGGCCTCGTTCGCGCGCCCCCTGCTGGACGCCACGCCCCGCCAGGACACACCCGCCACGCCAGGCACTTCCAGAACACCAGGTGTATCCAGAACACCAGGCACTTCCAGAACCCCAGATGTTCCCAGAACGCCAGGCACGTCCGGAACACCAGGTGCACCCGGAACACCAGGTGCACCAGGTGCACCCGAAACACCAGGTGCATCCACAACGCTAGGCACAACAGGCACAACAGACGTGCCAGGCACATCCGTCGGCCCTGCCGCATCTACCGGACCCGCCTCCGCCGAGGCCACCGTCGCGGCCCTCGCACGGGCCCTGGCCCCGCACCTGCCCGAGCCCCTGAGCGAGGTGCTGCTCCAGGCCGATCTGACCGCCGTGGCGCCCGGCCCGCTGGAGCGGGATCTCGCCGCGTTCCTGTCCGTGCTGGCCGACATCGAGTCAAAAGGGGGCGCCACCGTCTACCGGTTCACGCCCGGCTCGGTCCGCCGCGCCCTCGACTCCGGGCGCAGCGCCGCCGACCTGCACGCGTTCCTGGCGGCGCATTCGAGTACGCCGGTGCCGCAGCCGCTGACGTACCTCATCGACGACGTGGCCCGCCGGCACGGGCAGGTGCGGGTGGGTGCCGCCTCCTCGTACGTGCGCTGCGACGACGACACCCTGCTCGCCGAGATCCTCGCCGACCGGCGCGCCGCGCCGCTGCGGCTGCGGCTGCTGGCCCCCACGGTGCTGGCCTCCCCCGCCCCGCCCGACCAGCTCCTGGCCCGGCTGCGGGAGATGGGGCACGCGCCCGCCGCCGAGTCGGCGGAGGGCGATGTGCTGCTGGCCCGCCGCGACACCCGCCGCACCCCGCCGCGCACCCCGCCCGAGCCGGTACCGGAGGGGCCGCCCGCACCGGACCCGTCCCTGCTGGCGGCGGCCGTCCGCGCCATCCGCGCCGGGGACCACGCCGCGACCCTCCCCCACAAGCCGAAGGCCCCCGCGGCCCCGCCCCCGGCGGGTGGCCTGCCCCGCACGGTGATGGCCGAGACCCTGGCCACCATGCAGTCCGCGACCCTCACCGGCACCCCGCTGTGGATCGGCTACGTCAACGCCGACGGCGCCGCCTCCCAGCGCGTGATCGCCCCCGTCAAGGTCGAGGGCGGCTTCGTGACCGCGTACGACCACACCGCCGACGAGGTCCGCACCTATCCCCTGCACCGCATCACGGGCGTGGCGGAGGTCGCCGAGTACTGAGCCCGAGGGCCGGAATCCGCTTCCCGTCCCGGTCACCGGGCCGGTGCGGCACACTGGACGTTTGGCCCCCGGGCGGGCCGAGGAGCGACCAGAAAGGGTGACGTGTGAACGGTGGCCCCCTGATTGTGCAGAGCGACAAGACGCTTCTGCTGGAAGTCGATCACGAGATGGCGGAGGCGTGCCGGCGGGCCATCGCGCCGTTCGCGGAGCTGGAGCGGGCTCCGGAACACATGCACACCTACCGGGTGACGCCGCTGGGGCTGTGGAACGCGCGGGCCGCCGGGCACGACGCGGAGCAGGTGGTGGACGCGCTGGTGCAGTACGCGCGGTATCCGGTGCCGCACGCGCTGCTGGTGGACATCGCCGAGACGATGGCCCGCTACGGGCGGCTCAGTCTCGCCAAGCACCCCACGCACGGGCTGGTGCTGGAGACCAGCGACCGGCCGGTGCTGGAGGAGGTGCTGCGGTCGAAGAAGATCCAGCCCCTGGTGGGGCAGCGGATCGACGCGGACTCGGTGGCCGTGCACCCCTCCGAGCGCGGCCAGATCAAGCAGGTGCTGCTGAAGCTGGGCTGGCCCGCCGAGGACCTTGCCGGGTACGTGGACGGCGAGGCGCACCGGATCGACCTCCACGAGGAGGGATGGTCGCTGCGCCCCTACCAGAAGCAGGCCGTCGAGGGCTTCTGGCACGGCGGCTCCGGTGTCGTCGTCCTGCCGTGCGGCGCCGGGAAGACGCTGGTCGGGGCCGGGGCGATGGCCAGGGCGCAAGCGACGACGCTGATCCTGGTCACCAACACCGTCTCGGCCCGCCAGTGGAAGAGCGAGCTGGTCAAGCGCACCTCGCTCACCGAGGACGAGATCGGCGAGTACAGCGGCACCAAGAAGGAGATCCGGCCCGTCACGATCGCCACGTACCAGGTGGTCACGACGAAGCGGAAGGGCGTCTACCCGCATCTGGAGCTGTTCGACTCCCGCGACTGGGGGCTGATCGTCTACGACGAGGTCCACCTGCTGCCCGCGCCGGTCTTCAAGTTCACCGCCGACCTCCAGGCCCGGCGCCGGCTCGGGCTGACCGCCACGCTGGTGCGGGAGGACGGCCGCGAGTCGGATGTGTTCTCGCTGATCGGGCCCAAGCGGTTCGACGCGCCCTGGAAGGAGATCGAGAACCAGGGCTACATCGCGCCCGCCGAATGCGTCGAGGTCCGCGTCTCCCTCACCGACTCCGAGCGGCTGGCCTACGCCACGGCCGAGCCGGAGGAGAAGTACCGCTTCTGCGCCACCACCGACAGCAAGCGGAAGGTCACCGAGGCGCTGGTGCGGCGGCACGCGGGTGAGCAGACGCTGGTGATCGGCCAGTACATCGACCAGCTCGACGAGTTGGGCGAGCACCTGGACGCGCCCGTCATCAAGGGCGACACCAGCAACGCGCAGCGGGAGAAGCTCTTCGACGCGTTCCGTGCGGGCGAGCTGTCCTGCCTGGTCGTCTCGAAGGTCGCCAATTTCTCCATCGACCTGCCCGAGGCCACCGTGGCCATCCAGGTCTCCGGCACCTTCGGCTCCCGCCAGGAGGAGGCGCAGCGGCTGGGCCGCGTCCTGCGGCCGAAGGCCGACGGGCACGAGGCGCGCTTCTACTCCGTCGTCGCCCGCGACACCATCGACCAGGACTTCGCCGCCCACCGCCAGCGCTTCCTGGCCGAGCAGGGGTACGCCTACCGCATCGTGGACGCGGTGGACCTGCTGAGCGGCGGCGTCCCGGAGGACGCCGAGCCCGACGGGGTGTGAGACGCCGAACCCGGCAGGGTGTGAGACGCCGAGCCGGGGGGTGTGGGACGCCGAGTCCGACAGGGGGTGAGAGCGCCGGAGGCCCTCAGTGACCCCGATCCTCAGTGACCGCTGGTCAGTGAGGACCGGTTATCCGTGACCGCCGGTGCTCCGTGGCCCCCGGTGGTCAGTGGCCCCCAGTGGTCAGTGGCTCCGGTGGTCAGTGGCCCTCGGTGGTCGGTGTCTTCGGGGGGCGCAGGGCCACCCGTCCGTCCGGGCCGATGGTCGCCGTCTCTCCCGTGCGCAGCCAGCCCTCGTGCAGGAGTGCCGTCCCGTCCTCGACGTAGGAGGCGGTGATCCAGGGGCCGCGCAGCAGCAGCTCGCCCTGGGATTCGCCGTCCCAGGGCAGCGGGGCCAGGTCGGGGCCCGAGACGCCGTACTCGACGGAGGCGGGGAAGCGGTAGCGGGCACCGTCGGCGCCGTCGCCGTCCGCCTCGGCGCGGGCGACGCACGCCGGGGAGAGGGTCTCCGGCATGCCCCAGGCGGCGGCCGTGCTGATGCCGTGCCGCCGGCCCAGTTCCCGGGCCGGCAGCGATCCCGCGGGTTCCTCGCCGGGTCCGCCCACGACGACGGCCTCACGGAGGAAGGACAGGTCCCTGGGGCGGTCCTCCAGCTCCTTCAGCAGGCCGTCCCAGACGGCCGGGTCGGCGACGGCCAGGGTGGGGCGTTCCCGTTCGGCCATGTCCGCCAGCGGCGCGGGCTGGTCGTAGGCGCCGGGCAGCAGCAGGGAGGCGCCGCCCGCGAAGGCGGCGTAGGGCAGGCCCCAGGCGAGCATGCGGGACATCGGCACGACGGGCAGGACGAGGTCCCGTTCGCCGATGCCGTACGTCTGCGGGGTCTGGGCCTGGAGGGCGTGCAGGTAGAGGGCGCGGTGGCTGTAGGCGACGCCGCGCGGCACACCGTCGGCCCGGGAGGTGGTGTGGCACAGCACGGCGGCGTCCCGCTCGTCGATCTCGGGCCAGTCGTAGCGCTGGGGGCGGTCACCGATCAGCAGTTCGTAGTCGTGCACCTCGGCGCCGCACGCCGTGCCGGACACGACGGCCGCCGTCCCGCCACTGCCCGCGACGACCACGTGCCGCAGGTGCGGGAGGCGCGGCAGCACCGAGGCGAGCGGGGCGAGTCCGGTGGGGTCGGTCAGCAGCACACGTGCCCCGCCGCGCCGGGACGCCTCCACGAGCTGGTCGGCGGGCAGCCACGGGTCGAGGGTGTGCAGGACGGCGCCCATGGAGGGGACGGCCAGGTACGCCTCCAGGTGGTCGGCGGTGTTGGCCATCAGGGTGGCGACGGTGTCCCCGGGCCGGATGCCGAACGCGTCGTGGAGGGCCCCGGCGAGCTGCATGGCGCGGACCGCCGACTCGAGGAACGTACGGCGGTCTGGCTCAGCTCCACCGGCCCGCCCCGCCCAGGTGGTCACCCGGGAGGTCCCGTGCGCCAGCGCCCCGTGGACCAGGAGCCGTGTCACGGTCAGCGGAAAGTCCTGCATCGTGCTTCGCACACCGGCCTCCTCGGGCCTCTTCGCACTCCGGACGGCAGCCGTTGCCGTCCTTCCGCCTGGCGGCGGCGGGGGCCGGGCGGCGGTGCGCCGCGGGCCCGTCCACGCTGATTCTTGCCGGGGGAACGCGCGGTGTCAGCGGGACCGGGCGGCGTCCCGCTGAGCCGTACCCGGCCGCCGCGCCCAGCAGGAGCAGGGTGAGCAGGGCGTACGGCGAGGCGAGCGGCTGCTGCCACCAGTCCAGCCGCAGGTCCAGCTCGCCCTTCCTGGGGACGAGCCAGAGGGTGCGCGCCGTGAACACCAGGGCGACGCAGGCGCACAGCAGGCGCCTCCCCACTGCCGTGCCCCCGCCGGGGAGCGGCCACCCGGCGACCGCCACGCCCGCCAGCAGCGGGACGCACCACACCCAGTGGTGCGACCAGCTGATGGGCGAGACGAGCAGCGCGACCAGCGCGGTCACCATGATCCCCCCGTATTGCCCGTACGCTCCTTGCTCCCCGTACGCCCCGTACACCCTGCGGTCTCCGTACTCGCCGCGCTCCCCGTACGCTCCGTGCACCCTGCGGTCCCCGTACTCGCCGCGCTCCCCGTACGCCCCGTACACCCTGCGGTCCCCGTACTCGCCGCGCTCCCCGTGTCCGCTCCCTTGGACGGACAGCCGCCGTGCCAGCCATATGCCCCCGGCGGCGAGCAGCGCTGCGGGTACCAGCCACAGCGGCCCCGGATCGGGGTCGTGCACGAGACGGGCGACCAGCCCCTGGAGGGACTGGTTGTCGACGATCCACGCCTTCCCGACCCGCGCCGTCTCGAACATCCTGCGCGTCCAGAACTCCACGCTCGCCCCCGGCAGCACCAGCGCCCCCACGCCGGTCCCCGCCGCGAACCCGGCCACCGCCGTACCCGCCGCCCTCACCCGCCCGGTGAGCAGCAGCTGGACGACGAAGAGCGCGGGCGTCAGCTTGACGGCCGCCGCGAGGCCGACGGCGAAGCCCTTGCCGCGCGCGCCGTCGGGCCGTCCCATGTCCCACAGGACGACACAGGCCAGCGCCAGGTTGATCTGCCCGAAGACGAGGGTCTGGAAGACCGGTTCGAGCCACAGCGCGAGCGCGGTGAGCGCGAGGACGGTGGGGAGCGGCTCCGGCCTGCCCCTCACGGCGCGCAGGGAGAGCGCGATCAGCCAGGCCAGCAGCGCCACGTTGCCCGCCAGGAAGACCACCTTGGCCACCACCGTCGGGACCAGCGCCGCCGGTACGAACAGCAGCGCCGCGAACGGCGGATAGGTGGCGGGCAGATCCCACTCGGTGACGGTGAAACCGTACAGATCGGTGCCGTGCCACACCGCGCTGCCCTCCGCGCGGTAGACCTGGAGATCCGCCATGGGCAGCCCCTGCGCCGCGGCCAGCACCCCGAAGGCGCCCAGGGAGAGCACCAGCAGCAGAAGCGCCCTCGTCCAGGACGGCCCCGCCCACGACCGTCCCCACGGGGGCGGCCCCGGAGCGGATGGCTCCGGCACGGGCGACTCGGCCCCGTGCGGCTCACGCCCGGACGGCTCGGCCCCGCGCGGGGGACGTCCGGACGGCTCCGCCCCGTGCGGGGGACGGGACTTCGGCACGCGCGGGAGCAGGGGCCTCGGCAGACGCGGGAGAGGGAACCTGTCGGCGCCGTTGTCCGTCACCCGTGCCGACTCCTCGTCCTCGTGCCGTCGTTGTGCCGTCATCGTGCCGTCGTTGCGCTCGTCTCGCGTACGCCTGCGCCTACGCCTGCGCGTGCGCGTGCGCGCCCCGCGCGCTGCCGGGCGCCCCCTCACCTCCGGCCGCCCCGCGCGCCCTGGGCGACGACCCTAAACGAGTCACCGGACGAACACGGAAGCGGCACCATGGGGCGCCGACCCGCCAGGCACTGCCCCGCAGGGGGCCGGCCCGCCGGGCACCGCCCCGTCCTGGTGGGGACGAAAAACGTTCGCCCCTTCGGTGAAGCCTGGCTACAATCCCCGACTTGCCCCCTCGCCGCCGGCTCTCGGCCCCGAGGCGCCCGCCGCACGGAAACCGGCAGGGCTCGTTCGTCAGACCTGTACGTCAACCTGTACGCCCTGTGCAGCGAGACCCCGCATGTCCGCATGCCTGCCGTGCCGCGCACGGGCAGGCATGCCCGCGTGCGGGTGCGTCCGCGTGCCCGTGTCCCTCCCGGAGGCAGCCCGGTGTCCGTCCCTCCCGCGCCCGAACCCGTTCCCGTACCCGCCCCCGAACCCGCGTCCGGTTCCAGTTCCAGTTCCGATTCCGGTTCCGGGAGCGGCCCTCTCGCCCGTGAGCGTGCCCATCTGGCCGCCTCCAGGGCGGCGCTCCGTGCCATGCGGGCCGACGCCGAGGCGCTCGACATCCGCGATGTGGCCGCGAACTGGGTCAACGCGGAGGTGCTGGCGTCCGGTATCGAGGCCCGCATCGCCTCCCTCGCCGATCTGGCGCACGCGCCGCTGTTCTTCGGCCGTCTCGACTACGGGCACCCGGTCGGGGAGGACACCGCCGAGGCCGACGGCCCGCACGGCACGAGCGGTACAGGCGGCACGGGCGGTACGAGAACTACGGGCGATCCGGATGCCGTCCGGGGCGGGGAGGGCGCGCCCGGCTCCGGCCTCGGCCCCGGCTCCGGCTCTGGCCCCGGCCCCGGCTCCGGTTCCGGCGACGCCTCGGGGCGCACCTTCTACATCGGCCGCCGGCACGTCCACGACGCCGACGGCGACCCCATGGTCGTCGACTGGCGCGCACCCGTCTCGCAGCCGTTCTACCGCGCGTCCAAGAAGGATCCGCAGGACGTCCTGCTGCGCCGCCGGTTCGGCTACACGCGCGGTGAGTTGACCGCGTACGAGGACGAGCACCTGTCAGACCCGCAGGAGGCGGAACGCGCCAGCGCGCTCCTCCAGGCGGAGATCGAACGGCCGCGCGTCGGTCCGATGCGGGACATCGTCGCGACGATCCAGCCCGAGCAGGACGAGATCGTGCGCGCGGGCCTCGACGGCACCGTCTGTGTGCAGGGTGCGCCGGGCACGGGGAAGACCGCGGTGGGTCTGCACCGTGTCGCCTATCTGCTGTACGCGCACCGGGAGCGGCTCAGCCGCACCGGCACCCTGGTCATCGGCCCGAACGACTCCTTCCTCCGCTACATCGAGCAGGTGCTGCCCGCGCTCGGCGAGGTGGCGGCGCGGCAGACCACCGTGGAGGGCCTGGTGGCCCGGCCCGACGTGCCGGTGCGCGGCGTGGACACCGCCGAGGCGGCGCGCGTCAAGGGCGACGCGCGCATGGCCGAGGTCCTGCGCCGGGCCGTGCGCGCGGGGGTGCGCCCGCTCCCCGACGAGCCGTGTGTGGTGGTGCGCGGCTCGCGCCGGTGGCGGGTTCCCGCGTATGAGATCGAGGAGTTGGTGCGGGAGCTGCTCGCGCGGGACATGCGGTACGGGGCCGCGCGGGAGGCGCTGCACCAGCGCATCGCGCACGCCGTGCTGGTGCGGATGGAACAGGCGGGCGAGGCGCCCGACGACCGGGTCCAGGACGCCGTGGCACGCAATGCCGCGGTCAAGGCCGTCGTCAAACAGGTGTGGCCCGCGGTCGACCCGGCCAAACTGGTGCTGCGGCTGCTGTCCGACGCGGAGTTCCTGGCCGCACAGGCCGAGGGGCTCCTCACCGAGGACGAGCAGCGGGCCATCCTGTGGGACAAGCCCCCGCGCGGCGTCAAGAGCGCCAAGTGGTCCGCCGCCGACGCGGTGTTGGTGGACGAGGCCGCCGACCTGGTGCAGCGCACTCCCTCCCTGGGCCACGTGGTGCTGGACGAGGCGCAGGACCTCTCCGCGATGCAGTACCGGGCGGTGGGGCGCCGCTGCTCGACGGGCTCGGCGACGGTGCTGGGCGACCTGGCGCAGGGCACCACGCCCTGGGCCACCGAGAGCTGGGAGGCGGCGCTGGAACACCTGGGCAAGCCCGGCGCGGTGGTCGAGGAGCTGACGGAGGGGTTCCGTGTGCCGCGCGAGGTGATCGCCTACGCCTCCCGGCTGCTGCCCGTCATCGCCCCCGGACTGACGCCCGCCACCTCGGTACGGGAATCACCGGGCGACTTCTCGGTACGGCGCGCCGACGGCACCCCGGGGGACGGGGACCTGGACCATCTGGTGGTGGACGCCTGCCGGCGGGCCCTGGAACACGAGGGCTCCGTCGGCCTGATCGCCGCCGACGCGCGCGTCCCCGCACTGCGGACCGCGCTCGAGGCCGCGGGGCTCCCCTTCCTGGCGCCCGGTGAGGAGACCAGCGCGACGGTACGGCTCACCCTGGTCCCGGCCACGCTGGCGAAGGGCCTGGAGTACGACTACGTCGTCCTGGACGAGCCCGCCGCCGTCGTCGCGGGCGAGCCCGACACCCGCACGGGACTGCGGCGGTTGTACGTCTCGCTCACCCGCGCGGTCTCGGGGCTGGCGGTGGTGCACGCCGAGCCGCTGCCGGCGGCCCTGTCGGACGGACATGAGGGCGAGTGGTCGGGCGGACATGACAACGAGGACCAGGGCGGACGCGAGGACGCGCGTCTGGACGGGCCGGGGCGGGGGCCCGGGGGCGACGGGTCGTCCACAGCGTTGACGGGGCAGTCGGTGTGAGGCCGTAACGTAGACGTTTGTCCGCTCACGTCCGAGCACGCCAGGAGTCACGCCGTGCACCATCTTTCCTACGGGGATGTCAAAACAGCCGCTGATCGGGTCGCCGACGGCATTCGTCCGGTCGCGGTCGTGCGGGCGGACGCGGGCGGGTTCGAACTGCACCTCGCTCTCGAATTCATGCAGCACACCGGGAGCTTCAAGGCGCGGGGCGCGCTCAACTTCCTGGTCGCGCACAGGGAGCGGGGCGAACTCCCCGACTCCGGCGTCACCCTCGCCTCCGGCGGCAACGCGGGCCTCGCCTGCGCCTGGGCGGCCCGCGGCCTGGGCGTCCCCGCCACGGTGTTCCTCCCCGAGACGGCACCGCGCACGAAGATCGACCGCCTGCGCGCGTACGGTGCCGACGTACGCCTGGTGGGCACCGAGTACGCGGAGGCCGCCGCGGCGTGCGAGGAGTTCGCCGCCGGCACGGGCGCGCTGCGGTCGCACGCGTACGACCATCCGCTGATCGCCGCGGGCGCCGGGACGCTGGTGGAGGAGATCCGCGCCCAGGTGCCGCTGGTCGACACCGTGGTGGTGGCGGTGGGCGGCGGCGGGCTGTTCGCCGGTGTCGCCGCCGCGGCCGAGCACCACGGCATCCGCGTGGTCGCCGTGGAGCCCGAGCGCTGCCGCGCCCTGAACGCCGCCCTGGAGGCGGGACGCGTGGTGGACGTGGAAGTCGACTCCGTCGCCGCCGACGCGCTCGGCGCCCGCCGGGCCACCCCGATGGCCCTGGCCGCCGCCGGGCACCGCAACGTGCGGTCCGTGCTGGTGACGGACGACGCCCTCGTCGCCGCCCGGCGGGGACTGTGGGAGCAGTACCGGCTGGCGGTGGAGAACGCGGCGGCCACCGCCGTCTCCGGCGTCGCCGGGATCACGGGCTGCACCGAAGGCGGTGCTCCGTATGTCCCCTCGGCCGGGGAGAGAGTCGTCGTGGTGCTGTGCGGCAGCAACGCCGACCCCGGCGAACTGACGGAGGCCGAGCCGCGATGAGGCGGTCCCGGGCGGCGGGCACCTGGACCCGATGAGGCGGTCCCGGGCGGCGGACGCCCGGACGCGCTGAGCGGAGCCGCCCGCGACCGACGGCGGGCGGGCGCCGCACCGGTGGCGGGCCCGCGCGGACTGTCCGCCGGGCCGCTATGCCCGGCCGGGGTCCTACGCGGCCGGAGTCCAGTCCGCGACCAGGTCGAGGAGGCCGGGGAAGCGGGCCTGCAGGTCCTCGACGCGGACCTGGTTGCGCCGGGAGGGCCCGTACTGGCGCTGCCGGATGAGTCCCGCCTCGCGGAGCGTGCGGAAGTGGTGGGTCAGCGAGGACTTGGGGCGGTCCAGCTCGAACCAGGTGCAGGTGTGGTCGAAGTCGACGGCCTCCAGGAGCAGTTTGCGGACGATGCCCAGGCGCAGCGGGTCGCTGAGAGCGGCCATGACCGCCTCCAGCCGCATGTCGTCCCGTGCCGGTTCGGGCAGCGGTTCGGGCGGCCGGGTGCCGGACGGGGGCGGCGGGACCCGGAAGTTTCGGGCGAGAGCGGCGGCACTCATGAGGGGCCTCCTCGGGCGTCGATGGCCTCGGCAGTTCACTAGTACGAGTTGCATCGTACTCCCTCCCACTGGTACGACTTCTCTCGTACTTCTTGTACGAGTCCACTCGTACCGAGGTCCACGCCTCGTCACCCTGCCCCTCTCCGTCCCGCCTGGAGTCCTCGTGTCGCAGCCCACCCCGCCCCGGCGCTGGATATGGCTGGCCGCCTGGCCCGTCGTCGCCGTGCTGGCCCTCTCCAACGAACCCGCACCCCTCTACGTCCTGTGGCAGAACCGGCTCGGCTTCTCCTCCGCGACGTTGACGGCCGTCTACGCCCTCTACATCGCCGGACTGCTCGGCACGCTCACCGTGGCGGGCACCCTCTCCGACCGGTTCGGACGCAAACCCGTGCTGCTGCCGGGGCTGGCGCTCGCGGTGCTCGCCTCGGCGATGTTCGCGACCGCGCACTCAGTGCCGGTGCTCGCCGTCGCGCGGCTGCTGAGCGGCATCGCCGTCGGCGCGTTCCTCTCCGCCGGGATGGCGGCCGTCTCCGATCTGGCCGACCGTTCGCAGAAGCGGACAGCGGGGCTGGTGGCCTCGTCGTCCATGGTCGGCGGCGCGGCCGTGGGGCCGCTGCTGGCCGGAGTGCTGTCCGAATCGGTGCCCGGCCCGTCGGTGACCGTCTTCCTGGTGCAGATCGCTCTGCTGGTGGTCGCACTGGCCGTGGTCGTCAGGATGCCGCTGCCGCCCCGGCCGGCCACCACCGGGCGGGGGACCGGGGCCGTGGACGGGAACCCGCGCCGCTGGGTACGTGTCCCCTCCGCGCCGCGGGCCAACCGGCGCCAGCTCCTGCTCGGCCTCGCCGTCTTCGCACCCGCGATCGCCGCCACCGGTTTCGTCCTCTCGCTCGGACCCACGCTGCTGGCCGAGCTGCTGCACACCAGCAACCGGATTCTCTCCGGCGCCACCATCTTCGTCCTGTTCGCCGCCGCGACGGGCGTGCAGTTCGCCGCGCGCCGGCTGCGCATCCGGACGGACCTGCTGACCGGCGCGGCGCTGACCGTCACGAGCATGGCCGCGCTCGCCCTCGCCGTCGCCACCACCTCGGTGGCCGCCCTCGTCCTGGCCGCCGTACTGGCGGGGCTCGGCCAGGGGCTCACCCAGCTCGGAGCGCTCACGATGCTCAGCGCGAACGTGCCGGCCCAGCGGCTCGCCGAGGCCAACGCCGCCCTGACGGCGGGCGGTTACCTGCTGGCGGGCGCCCTCCCGGTCGCCGCGGGTACCCTCAGCGACGCCACGTCCCTCACCACCGGGACCACACTGTTCGGCGCCGCCGTCACCCTGCTGTCCCTGGCGGGGGCCGCGGCGGTCCTGCGGGAGCGGGGCGAGTCGTTCCAGGCCGCGCACGGGGGAGTCCGCGCGGCGGGGGTCCGGCGGCGGGCCGCCGCCGATCCGGCCCCGGGCGCGCTGCGCTGACAGGCGCCTCCGGCACCCTCCCCCGGCCCCGCCCAGGGCGGACGCCCCACCCTCGCCAGACAGCCGGCCCCGCCAGGCAGCCGGCTCTCGCCGGACGGCCCGCTTCTCGCCGGACGGCCTGCTCCTCGCTGGTCAGCCTGCCCGCCCTCGCCAGGCAGCCGGCCCCGCCAGGCGAGCCGACCCT
>NZ_VJOK01000001.1:3312446-3387495 GCF_013302895.1 Streptomyces albus subsp. chlorinus
CCCCCCCCCGGCCAAGCAGCCCGCCCCCGCCAAGCGGCCGGCCCCGCCAGGCAGCCTGCCCCCGCGCCGGTCGGACCGGCCCCCGTCGCCGTGTCGGCCGTCCGGCCGGAGTCGCGGTCAGGCGTCATCCAGGGAGCGGCGCCACTGGTGGACGGCGGCGGGGTCCACGGGGGCGTGCCAGCCCTGGGGGCGGGCGGCGGAGCCGATGTGGAAGGCGGTGACGCCGGCCCGGAGGAGACCGGGGACGTGCGGGAGGGTGAGTCCGCCGCCGACGAGGAGCCGGGGGCTGTACCCGGGTTCGCCCGCCGCGGTGCGGGCGGCCTCGGAGAGGAGGACGTCGTAGCCGTCGGTGACGCCGTCCGCCGAGCCGGCGGTGAGGTAGGCGTCGAGGCCGGGCACGTCGGCGAGCTGCTTGCGGAGGGCGTCGCGGTCGGCGGCCCGGTCGATCGCGCGGTGGAACGTCCACGGGCACCCGGCGACGGCACCGGCCACCGCTTCGACGGCCCGCAGGTCCACCTGGCCGGCGTCGTCGAGGAAGCCGAGGACGAACTCCTCGGCGCCCTCGGCCCGCAACTCCTCCGCCCGCGCGCACAGCCGCTCGATCCCGGCGTCGCCTCCGGCGTGGAAGCCGTCGGTGAGCCGCAGCATCACCCGGCAGGGGATGTCGACGGCCTCCCGGACGGCGGCGACGGTCCGGCGGGAGGGGCTGAGCCCGTCGGCCGCGATGTCGGCGACTACCTCAAGGCGGTCGGCCCCTCCGGCCTCCGCGGCGGCCGCGTCCTCCGCGCTGAGCGCGATCACCTCAAGAATTGGTCTAGACATATCGCACAGACTGCCATACGGCGGGAACCGCCGGAAGACGCCGATCACCTGGTGGACCGTTTCGGACCACAATGGAGGGATGGTGACGACGGAAACCCCCGGCGGCGCACCGGACGAGGACGCCGCGGGCCTCCTCACGCGCTGGACGACGCTCCTGCTCGACGCCCGCGAGGGCGCCGAGGGGCCCGACCCCGCCCCGTACGGCCGAGACCTCCTCCGCCGCTGGGCCGAGCCCCACCGCCGCTACCACACGACCGCCCACCTGCGTGCCGTCCTCGACCGCGTCGACGAACTGGTCGCGCGGTACGACGAGTCGGCCGTAGCGGAACCGGAACCGGAACCGAACCCGGAACCAGAAACGGAACCCCAACCGGACCCGGCCGCCGTCCGGCTCGCCGCCTGGTTCCACGACGCCGTCTACCGTCCCGACCGCAGCGAGAACGAGGAGCGCAGCGCCCGGCTGGCCGAACGCGCGCTGCCGGAGGCCGGCGTCCCCGCGGCGCGCACGGCGGAGGTGGCCCGGCTCGTCCGGCTCACGGTCACGCACGACCCCGCACCGGACGATGTCAACGGCGCACTGCTGTGCGACGCCGACCTCGCCGTCCTGGCGGGCTCGCCCGAGCAGTACGCGCACTACGCCGCCGAGGTCCGCCAGGAGTACGGCTTCGTTCCCGACGCCGCCTTCCGCGAGGGCCGCGCCGACGTGCTGCGCCAACTGCTCGCGCTGCCCGTGCTCTTCCGCACCCCCTACGCCCGGTCCCGGTGGGAGGCCACGGCCCGCCACAATCTGACAACGGAACTGGAACTGCTCGGCGGGTAGCGGGAGCCGGGAGCGGCGGGTAGCGGAGCCGGGAATGAAGCAGGCGGGGGGCTGGTTGTGGACGGCATGCCTGCCGATCACCTGACCGACAAGCCGTCCGCCACTCGTGTCCCGCTTTCTGTCTACATATTGGGACTCTCCGTCTTCGCGCTCGGAACCTCCGAGTTCATGCTCTCCGGCATCCTGCAACCCCTCGCCCGGGACCTGGGGGTGTCGATCCCCAAAGCGGGGTTGCTGGTGTCCGCGTTCGCCGTGGGCATGGTGGTGGGGGCGCCGGTGCTGGCGGCCGCCACACTGCGGCTGCCCCGGCGTACGACGCTGATCGGCCTGCTCGCGGTGTTCATGCTGGGGCAGGTCGCGGGCGCGCTCGCCCCCAGCTACGAGGTGCTGTTCGCCTCCCGCGTCGTCAGCGCCCTGGCCTGCGCGGGGTTCTGGGCCGTGGGCGCGGCGGTCGCCGTCTCGCTCGTCCCCCAGGACGCCCGGGCCCGCGCCATGGCGATCATGGTGGGCGGGCTGAGCATCGCCAACATCGCAGGCGTGCCCGCCGGTTCGTTCCTGGGCCAGCAGGCCGGATGGCGCTCGGCGTTCTGGGCGGTGGCCGGGCTTGCGGCCGTCGGCCTGGTGGGAGTGGTGGCCCTGGTGCCGCGCACCGCCGTACCGACCGGTGACCAGGCCCCCAACCTCCGCCGTGAGCTGCGTATCTACCGCGACAAGCAGGTCTGGCTCGCGCTGGTGACCATCGCCCTGAACGCCGGTGCCGTCTTCGCGCTCTTCTCCTACCTCGCACCGCTGCTCACCGATGTGGCGGGGCTGCCCGAGAGCTGGGTGCCGAGCGTGCTGGCGCTGTTCGGCGTCGGCGGGCTGATCGGCACCGTGATCGGCGGCCGGATCGCGGACGCGCACCTGTTCGGCACCATGTACGGCGGCATCGCCGCCTCCACGACCGTACTGGCCCTGCTGGCGCTGCTGGCCGAGTACCGCTTCGCGGCGATCGCGCTCGCCCTGATGCTCGGGGTGACGGCCTTCACCACCGCCCCCGCCCTCAACGCCCGGATGTTCAACGCCGCCAACGCGGCCCCCACCCTGGCCGGGGCCACCACCACGGCCTCGTTCAACATCGGCAACACGGTGGGCCCCTGGCTCGGCGGCCTGGCCATCTCCGCCGGGTGGGGCTACGCGGCGGTCGCCTGGGTCGGCGCGGCCATGGCGGCGGCCGGCGTGGTGACGACGGCCGTGTCCTCCCGGGTGCACGCCCGCTCCCGCGTGGTCGCCACGTCCGGGACCGGCGTACGGGAACGGGAGCACGCCGGGGCGTGAGGGCCCGGTCCCGGGGGCGGACCTGAGCACTTGTGAAGCCTCAGCACGTGTGGAGCCTCAGAGCTGTGAAACCTCAGTATTCGCGCAAAGGCTCCAGCACGTGGGCGGCTCACCGCTTGTGGCGCCTCACCGCTTGTGGCGCCTCAGCGCTTGTGCGGCCACAGCACTGGGGCGGCTCAGCCCTAGTACTCCAGTCAGAAATCGTTGCCTGAGCTGGTTCTTCTTCGGTAGTGGCAGCGGCGGGCAGTCGCTTGGTGTTGTCTGCGCCAGAGGGACCAGTTCAGGGCGTGGATGACTGCTCCGGTGCGGGGTGTGGGGCGGGGCAGAAGAGTGTCCAGGAGTCTGCGGATCTCTGCCACTGTGAAGCGGATGGTGCTGGTGGGGTCGTTTCTGCGGCCCCCCTTTCGGTGGTCTGGGCCGCGACGGCAGACAGAAACGCGTGGGCGAGCATGGTCAGGGTGATGTGGCGGTACCAGCCCGGATAGCGGCGGACCTCGTACTGGTCGAGGCCGCATTCGTTCTTGGCGGCTTGGAAGGCTTCCTCGATCGCCCAGCGCGAGCCGCCGATTCGGACCAGGTCAGCAACGCTGGTGCCGTTGGGGGCGTAGGCGAGGTAGTAGGCGATCTCGTCCGGGCGGGCCATGCTGCGGCGGCCCAGTACCCACCGCTCGTGGGTGGGCCGGTCGCCGTCGAAGGCGCCGATCGCCGGCAGGCGTGCGGCGGCCCAGTCGTAGAGGCGCGGGCCTTTGGCACCGTCGCCGCAGGAGTGGCGTTCCCATGCCTCGCCGGGGGCATCAGCGATGGCCTGGTCGATACGGCCGAAGGGAGCGTGCAGTTGCTGTGACTTCGGCACGGCCAGGACGTAGCCGATCCCGGCTTCTTCCAGGGTGCGGCGCATGCGCCATTCCTGTCCGTAGGCGCAGTCGCCCGTCACCCAGGCGACCGGCAGGCGTGAGGCCAGCGCCCGCAGGATCATCGCGCGGGCCAGCTCGCCCTTGGTCGCAAAACCGCGACTGCCAGGGACCTTCGCCGCCCGGCACCGCTCCGCATCCGAGATCCAGGACTTCGGCAGATACAGCTCCCGGTCCACCAGCGCTCTGCCCTTGGCCGAGGCATAGGCGGCGAAGACTCCGATCTGGCAGTTCTCCGTCCGGCCGGCCGTACCCGAGTACTGCCTTTGCACCCCAGCGGACGTGGTGCCCTTCTTGAGGAAGCCGGTGTCGTCCACGATCAGGACCCCGTCCGGGGCGCCGAGGCGCTCGGCGACGTACTGCTGCAGGTCGTCACGGACCGCATCGACGTCCCAGGCCGCACCGTTCAGCAGATGCTGGAAGCCTGCTGGCCCGCGGTGACCTGCGTACTCGGCGAGCTGCCAGCCGTTCTTCCGCTCCACCGGAGCCAGCAGACCACGCACGTAGTCCCGCATCCGCCACCGCAGATCCACCCTTGAGAACCGGCCCGCAACCCGCGCGAACACCGACTCCAACTCCGCAGCCCACAAGCAGGCATCATCCATTCCCACCATGTCCAGCACAACGAAACCGACCAGCTCAGGCAACGATTTCTGACTGGAGTACTAGTGGGGCCTCAGCGTTTGCGGCGCCTCAGGCCCGCCTCCGTCAGCCGGCGCAGCAGTTCTTTGGAGCCGACCTCGACGGCTCCGGCCCGTACGGCGGCGTCGTACCGTCCGGACGGTATGTCGTAGTGGTCCCCGTCGAAGGCCCGCCGCGGACAGCCAAGGCCCGCCGCGAAGGCGTGCAGTTCCTCGTACGAGGTGTCGCTCACCAGGTGCGACCACATCCGCCCGTGCCCCGGCCAGATCGGCGGATCGATGTAGACCGTCATCGCCGTCCGCCCGGGGGCACGCGCCGCGCGCTCACAGCTTGCCGCCCAGGTAGCCCACCCGGGCGACCACCGTCGAGGTCTTTCCGCAGACCCAGTGCGGTTCCTCGCCCAGTTCGGGTTCGACCTCCAGGGCGTGGAGGTCCGCGCCGACGCACACCGGGCAGACGGGCCACCGGCCGTACCGTTCGAGCAGCGCGTCCTGGACGTCCTGCGCGACCAGGCCGTCCACGTACGAGACGCCCTCGGGCCACTGCCCCACCCACCACCGGCGGTGGGTGACCGACTCCTCGACCAGCGAGACGATGTCGGCGCGCGCCACGTCGCTCGCCTCCAGGTCGGCGAGGATCAGCGCGCGGGCGGCGTGCAGGGCGCGTTCCAGTTCGTCCTGGTGCCGGGCCTCGTCGGGCGGGCCCGCACCGGGTGCGGAGTCTCGAGGTTCCATACCTCCATTGCACCACTGCCGCCCCGGGCGGCTCACAGCTCGCGACCGCCCGCGCTCCCGGCCGGCGGGCCGCCAAGTGCCGCACAAAGCATTGACGGACAGGCGAATCGAAAATATCTTCCACCCGTGAGCAGCGACGTGAAGGAAACTTTCGCCTCCCGGCAGCCCGAGCGCCGTCCGCAGCCCGAGCACCCGACGCCACCCGAGCCCCGGCCGCAGTCCGGACCGGGGCCGCAGTCCGAGCCCCGGCCGCAGCCCGCCACGTCGCGGGTGCCGGGCCAGGCGCGTCCCGGGCCGACCGCTCTCGCGGCCAAGGTCCGCACCATGGCGCCGTCGATGACCCGTTCCATGCAGCGGGTGGCGGAGGCCGTCGCCGGCGACCCCGCCGGGTGCGCGCAACTCACCGTCACGGGCCTGGCCGAGCGCACCGGCACCAGCGAGGCCACCGTCGTGCGCACCTCGCGTCTGCTCGGCTATCCCGGCTACCGCGACCTGCGGCTGGCCCTCGCGGGCCTGGCCGCGCAGCAGGAGTCGGGCGCGGCCCCCGCCGTGACCGCCGACATCGTCGTCGACGACCCGATCGCCGACGTGGTCGCCAAACTGGCCCTCGACGAGCAGCAGACCCTCGCCGACACCGCCGCCGCGCTCGACATCGCCCAGGTCGAGGCCGCCGTCGCCGCGATGGCGAGCGCGCGGCGCATCGACGTCTACGGCGTCGGCGCCTCGGGCCTGGTCAGCCAGGATCTGGCGCAGAAGCTGCTGCGCATCGGCATGGTCGCGCACAGCCATGCGGACCCGCACCTGGCCGTCACCAACGCCGTCCAGCTGCGGGCGGGCGACGTGGCACTCGCCATCACCCACTCGGGGCGGACGGTGGACGTCATCGAACCGCTGCGGGTCGCCTTCGACCGGGGCGCGACCACCATCGCCCTCACCGGCCGCCCGGACGGCGAGGTCGCCCAGTACGCCGACCACGTCCTGACGACCTCCACCGCCCGTGAGAGCGAGCTGCGCCCGGCGGCGATGTCCAGCAGAACGAGCCAGCTGCTCGTCGTGGACTGCCTGTTCATAGGGGTGGCCCAGCGTACGTACGAGACGGCCGCGCCCGCGCTCTCGGCCTCGTACGAGGCGCTGGCACACCGGCACTCCCCCCGGCCCCGGGGCCGCTGAAACCGGTCCGTCCCCTCCCCTCTCTCCCCTCCCCCCTCCTCTCCACTCCCATCCCTTCCCTTCTCGCCCTCGCCCTCCTCCCCGAGCCACAGGAAGCCGCCCCCCGATGACGACGCCACAGCCGACCACCTCCCTCGACCCCGACCCCGAGCCCGGTCCGGAGGCCGGTTCCGCTTCCGGTCCGGAGGCCGGTTCCGAGCGCTACGACGCGCTGCGCCGGCAGCTGGACACCCTCACGACCGAGGCATTCCGCAGCGAGCTGGCGGAGATCGACCGGCTGCCCACGCTGGAGATCGCGAGGATCATGAACGGTGAGGACAGCACCGTTCCCACCGCCGTCGCCGCCCGGCTGCCGCAGATCGCCGCCGCGATCGACGCCATCGCGGCACGGATGGCACGCGGCGGTCGCCTCCTGTACGCGGGCGCGGGCACGGCCGGCCGCCTGGGGGTGCTGGACGCCAGTGAGTGCCCGCCCACCTTCAACACCGCTCCGGGCCAGGTCACCGGGGTGATCGCGGGCGGTCCCGGCGCGATGGTCACCTCGGTCGAGGGCGCCGAGGACAGCGCCGAGACGGCCGCGGCCGACCTGGACGCGCTCGGGCTGTCCGCCGACGACTCGGTGGTCGGCATCTCCGCCTCCGGCCGGACGCCCTACGCCGTCGGCGCCGTCACCCATGCCCGCGCCCGCGGGGCGCTCACCGTGGGGCTGGCCTGCAACGAGGGCTCGGCGCTCGCGGCCGCCGCCGAACACGGCATCGAGGTCGTGGTCGGGCCGGAGCTGCTGACCGGCTCGACCCGGCTCAAGGCCGGCACGGCACAGAAGCTCGTCCTCAACATGCTCTCCACCATCACCATGATCCGGCTGGGCAAGACCTACGGGAATCTGATGGTGGACCTGCGCGCCTCGAACGAGAAGCTGCGGGCACGCTCCCGGCGGATCGTCGCCCTGGCGACGGGCGCGCCGGACGACGAGATCGAAACCGCGCTGGCGGCGACCGACGGCGAGGTCAAGGCCGCGATCCTCACCCTGCTGGGCGGGGTCGACGGTCCGACGGCGGAACGGTTGCTGGCCGCGTCGCACGGGCACCTGCGGGCGGCACTGGCTGCCGCCACGGACGCCTCGGGTACCTCGGGTACCTCGGGTACCTCGGGCACTTCGAGCACTTCGGATGCCCCGAGCACTTCGGACGCCTCGAGCGCCTCTGGCGCCTCTGACACATCGGACCGTGACGCCTGAACCGCACGCACCACCCGGCCCACCCGCCACCCCCGACCGCACCATGGCACCACTCAAAGAAGAGCGACTGCACCATGAGCACAGACAGCACCAAAGACAGCGCTGACGACAGCGGAACCCCCGACCGCCCCGCCGACAGCTCCCCCGGCGACCCGGGCACCAGTGCCGGCTCCTTCGCCGGCTCCGGTTCGGGTTCGAGTTCGAGTTCTGACTCCGACTCCGACTCCGGTTCGGGTTCGAGTTCGGGTTCTGACTCCGACTCCGAATCGGGTTCGGGTTCGGGTTCCGGCTCCGGCTCCGGCTCCGGCTCCGGCGGGAATCCCAGCCGGAGGATCGCCGAGGCGATCCTCCCCCTCGTCGGGGGCGCGGCGAACGTCACCTCCGTCACCCACTGCATGACCCGCATGCGGCTCGGCCTCGCCGACCGCTCCCTCGTCCAGGACGAGCCCCTCAAGGCCCTCCCGGACGTGATGGGGGTCGTCGAGGACGACACGTACCAGATCGTGCTCGGCCCCGGGAAGGTCGCCCGGGTGACGCCGGAGTTCGAGGCGCTGGCCCGCGAGGAGGCCGCCGCGGCCGCGCCGGCGGCCCCCAGGACCGCCGAGGACCTCGCCGCCGAGGGCGCGGCGATCCGCGCGGCACGCAAGGAGAAGAACGCGACGCCGGTGAAGCTGATGCTGCGCCGGATCGCCAACATCTTCGTCCCGCTCATCCCCGCGCTGATCGGCTGCGGCATCGTCGCGGGCCTCAACGGGCTGTTCACCAACGCGGGCTGGCTCCCGGCGCTCACCCCGGCGCTGACCGCCATCGCGAGCGGCTTCATGTCGCTGATCGCGGTCTTCGTCGGCCTCAACACCGCACGCGAGTTCGGCGGCACCCCGATCCTGGGGGGCGCCGCCGCGGCCGTCATCGTCTTCCCCGGTGTCGCGGACGTCTCCGCGTTCGGCGAGAAGCTGGCACCGGGACAGGGCGGCGTGCTGGGCGCCCTGTTCGCGGCCCTGCTGGCGGTGTACGTGGAGAAGGGGTGCCGCCGCGTCGTACCGTCCGCCGTCGATGTCCTCGTCACACCGACGGTCACGGTGCTGGTCGCCGGGCTGGTGACGCTCTTCGGCCTGATGTTCGTGTGCGGCGAGATCGCCACCGGCATCGGCCACCTCGCCGACTGGCTGCTCCAGCACGGCGGAGCGGCGGCCGGATTCGTGCTGGGTGGGCTCTTCCTACCGCTGGTGATGCTGGGACTGCACCAGGCGCTCATCCCCATCCACACCACCCTGATCGACCAGAGCGGCTACACGGTCCTGCTGCCCATCCTCGCGATGGCCGGCGCGGGCCAGGTCGGCGCCGCGGTCGCCATCTATCTGCGGCTGCGCCGCAACACCTCGATCCGCAAGACCATCCGCTCCGCCCTGCCCGCGGGTTTCCTCGGTGTGGGCGAGCCGCTGATCTACGGCGTCTCGCTGCCGCTGGGCCGCCCGTTCATCACCGCCTGTGTGGGCGGCGCGTTCGGCGGCGGCGTCGTCGGCCTCTTCTACCAGTTGGGCACCTCGGTCGGCTCCACCGCCATCGGCCCCTCCGGCTGGGCGCTCTTCCCCCTGCTCAAGGGCAACCACGGCCTCGGCGCCATCGCCGCGATCTACGCCCTGGGCCTGGCGGCCGGCTATGTGGCCGGTTTCGTGGCGACGTACTTCTTCGGCTTCAGCAAGCAGATGCTGACCGAACTGAACGTTCCCGCCGAGGGGGAGGCCCCTGCGGTGTCCGGTCGGAACCCGGAACCGCCGCAGGGCAAGGAAGCGGCGCCCGCTCCCGCTCCGGCGGGCGGCCCCGGCTCGCTCGTCTGAGCCGGCCGGGGCCCGGGCCCTTCAGCGGACCCGGGCCCCCTCGGGCGGTCAGCCGTCAACCGTCAGCCGTCAGCCGTCAGCCGTCAGCAGGAGGTGGCCGCAGGGGCCTTCGGCCGCTGCTCCTCCGGGGACGGCGGCACGGGCGCCTCCGGTGTGCGACGGCGTCCGTGCCGCAGATCCGGGAGGAGGGTGAGGACACCCAGGCCGGCCATGCCCACCCCGATCCACACGGGGGAGAGAAGCCCGAAGTGCGGGATGGCGGCGCCGCCGAGCGCGGAGCCGATGATGATGCCGAGGGTGATGCACGAGGAGTGGACGGTGTTGACCAGTGGACCGCTGTTGCCCGCGCGCTGGACACGGGCAGCCATCGCCGGGTTCATGGTGATGCCGACCAGTCCGATGGCCAGCATGAAGACCACGGCGCCGACGCGGGACCCGGCCAGCAGGGCGAAGGCGGCGAGGAAGACGCCGTTGCTGACCAGTCCGACCAGCAGGACGGCGGTGGTGTGCCGGTCGGCGAGGCGGCCGACCACCACGTTGCCGACCAGGTTGGCCGCGCCGTAGGCGATCAGCAGCAGCGGCACGCTCCCGGACGAGAAGCCCGCGATCTCGGTGAGGATCGGGTTGAAGTAGCTGAACGCGGAGAACGTCGCACCGATGATCAAGGTGCTGGTGGAGAGCACCAGCCACAGCCGGCCGCTGCGGAAGACGCCCAGTTCCTGGCGCAGCCCGCCCTCGGCCCCGCCCGCGTTCCGTCCCCGCTCCATCCGCGGCACCCGTACCAGCGTCAGCACGGCCGAGACCACCGTCATCGCCGTGACGGCCCAGAACGCGGCGCGCCAGCCGTACCGTTCGCCGACGAAGGTGGACAGCGGCAGCCCGAGGAGGGTGCCGAGCATCAGCCCGTTGAGTGCCGTGGAGACGGCGCGCCCGGCCTGTCCCGGGCGGGCGACGCGCACGCTGAGGGAGATCGCCGCACCGAGGAACGCGGACGAGGCGGTACCGGTGACGAGCCGTGCGACGACCATCACCGCATAGTTGGGGGCGAAGGCGGCCAGGACGTTCCCGGCCAGGAAGATCCCGAACAGCAGCATCAGCGCCTGCTTCGGCCGCATCCGGAGCACCCCGGCGGCGAGGAGCGGTCCGCCGAACGCCATCGCGGCGGCGAACACGGTGACGAGATAGCCGACCTGCGAAATGCTGACGTCCAGGCCGTCGGCGATCTGCGGCATCAGCCCCGCGACGAGGAACTCGCTGGTGACCATGGAGAAGATCCCCGCGGCCATGAGATAGACGGTCAGTGGCATGTGTGTCTCCCGAGTGGTCGGTGGTGTGGCGCCGACTTCGCACTAGTTATGGATGGATCAGTACAGAACTTGGCCAGAAAAAAGCCGCAGCGGCCGGCGGACGTCTCACCCCCCACCCCCGCCGCCCCCCTCGGGGGGGCACCCCCCCCCCCCGGGAGAGAGCGCGCCACTCGTCAGCTGCGAAGTGCCGTCATGGCGGTCGCGGCGATCCCCTCCAGCGCCGAGCGGTCGGCACCCCCCTGCCCGGAGACCCGCATGCCGCCGATGACGGCGTTCACGAACCGGGCGAGCACCTCGGGCTCCTGCCCGGCCGCGATCTCACCGGCCCGCTGCCCCGCCTCGATGACGCCGCGCAGCGACGCCAGCCGCGCCTCGAGATCCCGCGCCAGCAGCCGGTCGATCTCCGGGTCCCGCGCCGCCAGTTCGACGGTGGCGTTGACGGACAGGCACCCGATGCTGCGCCCGTCCCGGCGCTGCTCGACCTCCTGCTCGACGATCCGGGCGAACATCGCCTCGATCCGTTCCAGCGCGGGCCGCTCGGCCTGCTCCAGAATCTCCAGCTGCTTCGCGGTCATCGCCTCCAGATAGCGCGTCAACGCGCGCCGGAACAGATCGTGCTTGCTGTGGAAGGTGTTGTAGATGCTGCTGCGCCCCAGACCTGTCGCCTCGCACAGATCCTGGGTCGAGGTGGCTTCGTACCCCTTCTCCCAGAACGCGCGCATGGCCGCGTCCAGGGCCCGCTCCTCGTCGAACAACCTGGGTCGGGCCATGAGCCGTACGGTAGCAGTTGTGTACCGCCCGATCCAATACAACGGGAAGCACCAACCGGAGCACACGCGGCCCGGACCCTCTCACCGCACATACCAGCCGGTCGGTATGGCGAGCACCTCAGCCCGGGACCCTCAGAACCCCCGGGAGCACTTCCCGGTCCTCCCGGCCCCCGCCCCGTCCCGGCCGGCCCCCGTCCCGGCCGGGTTCCGGCGGTCCGGCTCAGCCCATGTTCGGGTCACCCTTGATCAGCGCGAACGGCGCCCCCGCCAGGTCCTTCAGCATCGCGAGACGGCCCACCCCGGGCGCGTCCGTCGGCGGGATCATCACCGTGGCCCCGGCCCCGGTCGCCCTGGTGCATGTCGCGTCGCAGTCCTCCGTGGCGAAGTACGGATGCCACTCGGAGGCCGAGCCGGCGTCCCTGTTCTCCTGCGGGAGCTGCATGATGCCGCCCTGGCCGGTGTCCCCCTCCCGGCCGCCGCCCGGCACGGAGAAGACGGTGTAGACCAGGTCGTCACCCATCGACATGTCCTCGTAGCTCCAGGAGAAGACCGTCGTGTAGAAGTCCTTCGCCGCCGCCGCGTCCGTCGAGTACAGCTCCGTCCAGCACAGGGTCTCCGGCTCCATGACCACGTCGAGCCCCACCGTGTCCCCCGGCTGCCACACGCCGAAGTCCGCACCGGTCGGGTCCGAGAACTGGGCCATCCTGCCCGCGGTGAACACATCCATCGGCGCGGCCCTGACGGTGCCGCCCGCCCCCTCGACGGCGGCGCGGGTGGCGTCCGCGTCCCGCGTGTGGAAGTACGGCGTCCACGCCGGGCTCGCCCCCTCCTCCATCAGCGGGCCGACGGCCGCCACCGTCCTCCCCCCTCGCTGGAAGAACCCGTAGCCTCCCGCGTTCGGTCCTGCCGACTGGAACTCCCAGTCGAAGACGCTGGTGTAGAAGGCGACGGCGGCGTCAATGTCGGGCGCGCCCAGATCGAGCCAGTTCGGGGTACCCGGAACGAAGTCGGTCGTCAGCATGCGGAACCTCCGGCGGGCGGGGCGGGTCTGCTGTCGTGCCTGCGGCGCGCGGCCCCCGGGGGGCCCGGCCTGGTGACGGAATCCGGTGGGCCTCGTACGAAACCACGCGCGTCCCGGCTCTCCCAGCCAGCATGGCAGCAGTCGCGCCCGCTCGCCGCTCGGGAGCCGGCCCGCGACCGTGGTCGTGGTCGTGGCCGTGGCCGTGGCCGGTGGGGATGCGGCCGTGCCCGATGGGCTGCGACTCGCTCCCGGCGGTACCGCCGCCCGCCGACCGGCGCTCCGCGCCGGCCTCAGATCTCGCCGCGCCGCAGCAGCACCCGGCCGAGCCCCGTCTGCGTGACCGTGAGCCCACGCACCATCGGGACCGTCGACACCAGGAAGAACACGCCGACGGCCGTGTTGAACAGGATGTCGGCACCGCGCCCCGAGACGCCGAAGGCGAGGTCCATCAGGCCGTCGTTGCCGTCCCGGGGTATCGACCAGGACCACAGGCCGTAGGTCAGCCCGCCCACGCCGCCCACCAGCCAGACCAGCGTGAAGCAGAAGCTCACCAGCCGCACCGGGAAGGCGAGCACGGCGTGGACCAGGTCGCGCCACGCCTGCGGATCCCGCACCGTGGCCCAGCGTCCGCCGCGCCGCCCGCCCTGCCCCGCCGCGGACGTCCCCGACCGCAGCGGCCGGCCGGTGACGGTGGCGATGTGGTCGGCCTCCACCCGGGCCAGATAGCGCGCCATCGAGAGCGTCGCGGCCAGGACGGGAAGCCCGATGTAGAGGATCAGCGTGGAGGCGCCGAGCGCGAAGCCGGCGATCATCAACACGAACGAGGCGATGCCCAGCGGCAGTCCGGAGAGCAGATAGCCCACCTCGCGGCCGAAGCGCCCCCCGCGGCCGTCACGGTCGGCGGGAACCGTCGGTGCCGACTGCTGCGCCGGCGGGCCGGTCTGGCTGTACGCGGAGTGCGTCGTCGTTGTCATGCCTCCACTCTCGCCACCCGGCGGGCCGGGTCCCAGCCAGCTGGGACCCGTATCGAAGGTGTACCTAGCACTACCCCCGAGGCCCGCCGGTCCGCCGCTCAGCGCACGGTCACCTTCACCACGTTCGAGGGCTGCTCCCCGACGAGCGTACGGATCTCGTTGCCGCCCTTGATGCCGAGCTTCACGCGTATCGAGTAGTCCAGCGACCGGTTCACCGACGAGGTGCCCGGCAGCGTCTTCCAGGTGTCTCGCTGCTTCTGCTGGAGGCGCACGGTAGTTCCGGCCTTGATCCCCGTCACCTTCCCCCGCAGCCGGAACTGCTCCCACTGCTTCACATCGGTCCGGTCGGCAGTGACGGTGTTGGTCTTGGCGGCCGTTGTGGACGCGGCCGAGGTGTCCGCCGGCGCGGCGGTCGCCGTGGCGGCACCCGCACCGACCAGCCCGGCGGCCACGAGGCCGGCAACGGCGGTACGGAGGCGAAGAGTTGGGGCCATATCTGCACTTCCCGTTCTCATGAGGACGCTGATGGAAGCCCGTAACAGCGGCGCTTTCACGGGCGTTTCAGACCTTACCGCCCACAGGCCCGAATACTCCACAGAAACAGACGAACGGAAAATCAGCCCATGTTCATGCCCTGTTCGGTACACCGCCGACCGGCTCACCACGCGGCGGAGCGGGTGGGAGGGTGTTCCTCCGACCCGCTCCGGGTGTCGCATGCGTGTGTGGTGTTGTGGGGTCGCCGTTGGGTGTCGGCTCAGTAGGCGGAGTCGACGTTGTCCATGGAGCCGTAGCGGTCGGCGGCGTAGTTGCAGGCGGCGACGATGTTGGCGACCGGGTCGGTGAGCTTGTCGGCGGTTCCCTTGACGTGGTACTGGTCGAAGGTGGGCTGGATCACCTGGAGCAGGCCCTTGGAGGGGATGCCCTTCCGGGCGTTGATGTCCCAGTCGTTGACGGCGTCGGGGTCGCCGGCCGACTCGCGGATGATGTTGCGCTTGATGCCGTCGTAGGAGCCGGGGATGCCGTGCTTCTTCATGATCGCCATCGCCTCGCGGATCCACCCGTCCAGGTTGTCCGGGTAGTCCTTGGCCTCGCCCTTGTCCTTGGCCTCGCTCTTGGCCTTGGCGGCGTTGGCGGCCTGGGTGGTGACGGACTTGGCCATCGAGGCGGCGGAGGCGGTGCCCGCGATGTCGACGCTCGGGGTGGCGGGTTTGGTCTCGGGCTGGGTGGCGGCGTGGGCGGTGCCGGTCAGGGCCGCGGTGGCGATGCCGGCGGCGCCCAGGGTGGTCAGTCCGGCGGTGGCGATGCGGGACTTGAGAGCGGTACGCATGCGAGCGGAGTGCCTTTCGTGGGGGGACTTGTCCGGCCGCGTCGTCCCGGGCGGCTGCCCGGTCTCCTCGCGACCTGGCACCCACCCTGCGGACCGGCTCCCCACCGGCACAAATATGTGACGTACTATCCAGAATCGTCTGAAACCAGCACCCCACCGGATAACCCCATGTGGGGCGAATCGGACATCCTAGGCTGCTTCGTATGTGACCTGGCCCCTATGGGCGCCCTCACAACCAGCCCCCCACCAACCCCCCACACCCCCACCCACCGCCAAGAGACCGAGCACACTCCGTCACCGGAATTCAGCCTCAGCGACGCGGTGCGTACATGATCATGGCCATTCCCGCGAGGCAGACCAGGGCCCCGAGGACGTCGAAGCGGTCTGGGCGGTAGCCGTCGGCCACCATGCCCCAGGCCAGGGACCCCGCGACGAAGACGCCGCCGTACGCGGCCAGCACGCGCCCGAAGTCCGCGTCCGGCTGGAGCGTGGCGACGAAGCCGTAGAGCCCCAGCGCGGCGACCCCGCCGCCGGTCCACGCCCACCCCCGGTGCTCCCTCACCCCTTGCCACACCAGCCACGCTCCCCCGATCTCCAGCAGTGCGGCGGCGACGAACAGGGCGAGGGAGCGGAGAGTGAGCACGTCACGAGTCTCTCAACGCGCCCCCTTCCCCTGCCCGTCACCCCGCTGGACGGCCGGCTGTCCGTCACCCCGCCAGGAGGCCGGCTGTCCGTCACTCCGCCAGGACGTCCAGCGAGAGGGCGTTCTTCGCCCGCTCCAGGGACTCCTCCGAGGCCCCCTGGCCGGGCTCCTCGGCCGCCAGCTCCCGGTTCTCGGTCGCCAGGGCCTGGTTCCGGGCGACGAAGGGGGCGAGGCGCTGCTCGTAGCGGGGGAAGGCGACGGCGGGGTCGGCGCAGCGGCGCAGCTCGTCCGCCAGGACGTACGCGCCGGCCAGGGCCAGGCTGGTGCCCTGCCCGGACAGCGGGGAGGGGCAGTAGCCCGCGTCACCGACGAGCGCGACGCGGCCCCGCGCCCAGTGATCCAGGCGCACCTGTGCCATGGCGTCGAAGAAGAAGTCGGGTGACGTGCGCATGGCCTCCAGCAGCTTCGGGGTGTGCCCCTTGAGAGGGGCCATATGGGCGGCGAGCAGCGCCTTCTGCTGCTCCACATCGCGGTGGTCGTAGTCGAGCGGCCGCGAGGTGAAGCCGAGGGTGGCCCGCAGCTGGGTGTTGCCCCGCGCGGGGTAGAGGCAGTAGCCGGCGCCCTCTCCCTGAGCCCATATCTGCCAGTCCTGGAGACCCAGGAAGTTGTCGGTGGTGAAGACGGCCAGGTGGGAGCCGAGGTGGTGCAAGCAGCCCGCCTCGGGGCCGAAGGCCAGGCGGCGGACCGCGGAGTGCAGTCCGTCCGCACCCACGACGTAGTCGAACGTGCGGCGGGCGCCGGAGGCGAAGGTGGTGCGGACTCCTGCCGGTTCCTGGTCGAGCCCGGTCAGGGAGTCGCCGAAGAGGAACTCGGCGTCCTCGCGGACACTTCGGTGGAGCAGCGCCGTCAGATCCTCACGCAGCAGTTCGATGTCGTCGCTGTCCAGCCGGCCGCCGCTGAGTGTCATCTCGGTCGTCCGCCACAGCTCGTTGCCGTCCCCGTCGTGCATCGACATGCCCCGCAGACGGGTGCGCATCCGGCGGGCCTCGTCGAGGAGGCCCATGCGGGCGAGCACCTCCAGCGCCACGCCGCGCACGTCGATGGCGTGGCCGCCGGGGCGTACGGCGGGGGCGCGCTCGACGACGGTCGGCGCGAAGCCGTGGGTGCGGAGCAGGCGGGCGAGGGCAAGACCGGCGACGCCGGCACCGGAGATGAGGACCGTCTTCATGGCGTTCTCCTTCGTACGCTGTACGCACTCTGCGGACAGCTTCGCGCACTGAATGTACGGCGTACGCAGCCTGCCGCCAACCGGCTGGTTACCGTTCTGTACTAGGGCAGTTGAGCAGCACCGCACCCGGTCGGCCCTCTTCACCCTGCTAGCCTCTGTCCTAGTACAGCTGGCCGAGGAGACGCCTTGTGACCCACCCCACACCCCCCTATCTGCGCATCGCCTCCGAGCTGCGGCGGCGCATCGCCGCAGGAGAGCTGGCACCGGGCGACCGGGTGCCCTCCACCCGGCAGCTCGCCCGCGAGTGGAACGTCGCGCTCGCCACGGCGACCAAGGCGCTGACGGCGCTGCGCCTGGAAGGGCTGGTGGAGGCCCGCCCACGGGCGGGCACGGTGGTCGCCCCCAAGGCCCCCGGCTCCGGACTCCACCGCCCGGAAGCCGCACCCGCCGCACCGCCGGCCGGCGCACCGTCAACCGCCGCGCCGTCAACCGCCGCACCGCAGCCCGCCGGCGAGCAGGGCAAGGGCCGTGAGCGGAGCAGGGGCGGTGAGCAGGGCCGCGACCGGGAGCTGACCCGCGACCGCGTCGTACGCGCCGCCATCGAGATCGCCGACGCCGAAGGGATGGGCGCCCTCTCGATGCGCGGCGTGGCCGCCCGTCTCGGCAGCGCCACGATGGCTGCCTATCGCCATGTGAACGGCAAGGACGATCTCGTGCTTCTGATGGCGGACGCCGTGCTGGGCGAACTCCCCCTGCCGCCGCGCGACGCCGGCGAGCCGGCGGCGGACTGGCGCGCCCGGCTGGCACTGGGCGCCCGTTCGCTGTGGGAGCTGCACCGCGCGCACCCGTGGCTGGCCCAGATCGGCCCGCTGACCCGTCCGCTCCTCCTGCCGAACCTGATGCGGTACTCCGAGTGGATGCTCGGCGCGCTGGACGGCCACGGCCTGCCACCGACCACCATGTTCAACCTCAACGTGCTGCTCTACAGCCACATCCAGGGGCTGGCCGTCCAGTGGGAGCGGGAGAACGCCGCGCGGGGCAGCACCGGCCTCACCGAGCAGGAGTGGCTGGACCAGCAGGCCGGAGCCCTTACGTCGCTGATCGCCTCCGGCGCCTACCCGACCTTCACCCGCCTCCTCGAAACGCTCGGCGAGGACGGCTACGACCTGCGGCTGGACGAGTTGTTCGAGCTGGGTCTCGCCACCTTCCTCGACGGGGTGGCCGGACTCGTGGAGGGCGGGGGTGGCGGGGCTCGTCGGTAATTCGTTCGACGTTCCCGTCCCGCTTCGGCAGTCTCCCGTCATGGAAGCGCGGGTATGGCCCTTGTACGGGCTGAGACTGACGACGCCCCGCCTGGAACTGCGCCTGCCCGACGGCCGGGCGCTCGCCGCGATGGCCGAGCTGGCCGCGGGCAAGGTGCACGGTGACGACGAGATGCCGTTCAGCGTCCCGTGGACCGCGGCGAGCCCCGAGGAGCGCAAGCGCGGCTGTTTCCAGCACGTTCTGTCCACCATCGCGAACTGGCGTCCGGACGCGTGGACGCTGAGCATGGCCGTGGTGCACGACGGCACGGTGATCGGCCGCCACGATCTGAGGGCCGACGACTTCTCGGTCGTACGGGAGTGCCAGACCGGTTCCTGGCTCGGTGCGGCGTACCAGGGCAGGGGGTTCGGCACCGAGATGCGGGCCGCGCTGCTGCACCTGGCGTTCGAGGGGCTCGGCGCCCGCTGCATGACGTCGGCCGCCATGGCGGACAACCCCCGCTCCCGCCGGGTCTCGGAGAAACTGGGGTACCGACCGGACGGTATGTCCGTGGAAGCCGTCCAGGGCAGGGCCCGTACGCTGCACCGCTTCCGCCTCGACCGCGCCGGCTGGGAGACGCACCGCACGGTGCCGGTGGAGATGACGGGACTCGGGCCGCCGGCTTTGGCACTCTTCGGTGTCCGAGCCGGCCGCCGACGAGGAGCCGGCCACCACGGAAGGGAGACCGCACCATGAGCGCGACAGGCCACACGATCACCGTCGAAGAGGGCACCGAACGCGTACGGGTGACGCACGGGGACCGGGTCCTGGCCGACAGCAGCCGCCCGCTGCTGCTCAGCGAGACCGGCTACCCGGTGCGGTACTACCTGCCGCCCGAGGACGTGCGCACCGACCTGCTGGTGCCGTCCGACACCCGCACCCGCTGCCCCTTCAAGGGCACCGCCTCCTACTGGTCCCTGGCCGACGGCGGCGCCGAGGACATCGCCTGGTCCTACCCCGAGCCCCTCGGCCAGGTGTCCGAGATCAAGGGCTGCCTCTGCTTCCCGGACGTCGAGGTGGGCTGAGCCCCTCCCCAGGGCTCCGGCAGGTACCGGGGCCCCTCCCGGACAGGCGAAGGGCGGGCACCCCGCAGGGGTGCCCGCCCTTGTGCTGCCTCAGCGGGCGGCGGAGCCGCACGGACGTGCCGTGGGGCCCGGGCCGGACTTCTCAGAAGTCCATGCCGCCCATGCCACCGGCGGCAGCCGCGTCGGCGCCCGCGGCGGCCTTCTCCGGCTTGTCGGCGATGACGGCCTCGGTGGTGAGGAAGAGCGCCGCGATGGAGGCGGCGTTCTGCAGCGCGGAGCGCGTCACCTTGGCCGGGTCGAGGATGCCCTCGCCGATCATGTCGACGTACTCGCCGGTGGCCGCGTTCAGACCGTGGCCCGGGGTCAGGTTGCGCACCTTCTCCACGATGACGCCGCCCTCGAGGCCGGCGTTGACCGCGATCTGCTTGAGCGGGGCCTCCAGGGCCAGCTTGACGGCGGCGGCACCGGTGGCCTCGTCGCCCTCCAGCTCCAGCTTCTCGAAGACCGAGGAGGCCTGCAGCAGGGCCACGCCACCGCCGGCGACGATGCCCTCCTCGACGGCCGCCTTCGCGTTGCGGACGGCGTCCTCGATGCGGTGCTTGCGCTCCTTCAGCTCCACCTCGGTAGCGGCACCGGCCTTGATGACGGCGACGCCGCCGGCCAGCTTCGCCAGGCGCTCCTGGAGCTTCTCGCGGTCGTAGTCCGAGTCGCTGTTCTCGATCTCGGCGCGGATCTGGTTCACGCGGCCCGCGACCTGCTCGCTGTCACCCGCACCGTCGACGATGGTGGTCTCGTCCTTGGTGATGACGACCTTGCGGGCGCGGCCCAGCAGGTCGAGGGTGGCGTTCTCCAGCTTGAGGCCGACCTCCTCGGAGATGACCTGGCCGCCGGTGAGGATGGCGATGTCGCCGAGCATGGCCTTGCGGCGGTCGCCGAAGCCCGGGGCCTTGACGGCGACGGACTTGAAGGTGCCGCGGATCTTGTTGACGACCAGCGTGGAGAGGGCCTCGCCCTCGACGTCCTCCGCGATGATCAGCAGCGGCTTGCCCGACTGCATGACCTTCTCCAGCAGCGGAAGGAGGTCCTTCACGTTGCTGACCTTGGAGTTGACGATGAGGATGTAGGGGTCCTCCAGCTCCGCCTCCATGCGCTCCATGTCGGTGGCGAAGTAGGCGGAGATGTAGCCCTTGTCGAAGCGCATGCCCTCGGTGAGCTCCAGCTCGAGACCGAAGGTCTGCGACTCCTCGACGGTGATGACGCCTTCCTTGCCGACCTTGTCCATGGCCTCGGCGATCAGCTCACCGATCTGGACGTCGCCGGCGGAGATCGAGGCGGTGGAGGCGATCTGCTCCTTCGTCTCGATGTCCTTGGCCTGCTCCAGCAGGGCGGCGGAGACAGCCTCGGTGGCCTGCTCGATACCGCGCTTGAGGGCCATCGGGTTGGCGCCCGCGGCAACGTTGCGCAGACCCTCGCGGACCAGCGCCTGGGCCAGGACGGTCGCGGTCGTCGTGCCGTCACCGGCGACGTCGTCCGTCTTCTTGGCGACCTCCTTGACCAGCTCCGCGCCGATCTTCTCGTAGGAGTCCTCGAGCTCGATCTCCTTGGCGATGGAGACACCGTCGTTGGTGATGGTGGGGGCGCCCCACTTCTTCTCCAGAACGACGTTGCGGCCCTTGGGGCCGAGCGTGACCTTGACGGCGTCGGCAAGCTGGTTCATGCCACGCTCAAGACCGCGCCGCGCCTCCTCGTCAAAGGCGATGATCTTGGCCATGTGGGTTGGTCCTCCCTGGATTCCCCCATGCCCGACGCAAGGGGAGGGTTGGATTTCTCCGGACCGCGTGGCGCCCGCGACGGACGGCCTGCGACCCGGCGGTTCCTTCCCCACCCGGCCCGCGGACCTCACCGACCCGGTCCTTGACTGTCACTCTCGCACGTAGAGTGCTAACCCAATGATTAGCACTCGGGCATGGAGAGTGCAAGCGCGGTGGGGACGCCGCGTGGGGTGCCCCCGGCCCTGGCGCCCTGACGGGGCGCGTCCCCCGCCGGGTACGCACAAGAACCGGGTGCTGGGACCGGGTGCGCACAAGAACCGGGTGCTGGGACCGGGTGCGCACAAGAAACCGGGTGCGCACAAGAAGGGGCCGCACCCCGAGAGGTGCGGCCCCTTCCCGCTTGCCTGGGATCTGCTTGCCTGAGATCTCTGCTGGCCCGAGATCTGCGGCGTCCCGCAGTCCGGCGGCAACTCAGCCGGTCACGCGGACCATGTCCGCCTGCGGCCCCTTCTGCCCCTGAGAGATCTCGAACTCGACCCGCTGCCCTTCGTCCAGGGTGCGGTAACCGTCCATCTGGATCGCGCTGTAGTGGACGAACACGTCCGCACCACCGTCGACCGCGATGAAGCCGTACCCCTTCTCCGCGTTGAACCACTTGACGGTGCCCTGAGCCATTCCTAACTCCCCTATTACTGGCCCTTGCACGAGCCCGCACTTCGCGAACCCGGGTCAGACCTCACCCCCACGAGCGAGCGGGGGCGTGCGCCGGAACGCGTCGACCGCCGCTGAATGTATCTGCACGGACGCCCTCTGCAACAGGTCAATCGGACGAGAATTCTGGGCACGGCTGATCGGAAATAACGCCTCAACTGCGGTGGGAGCGGGGCAAGTCGGGCCAGGCATACGGGGTCAACACGACAATTGCGACCGCGTTTTCGCCTTCGACTTGTCGCGTTGCTGACACGCTCCGGTTCGCCGCCGGCAACCGGCCGGGAAGTCATGCGGGGAAACGCGAGAGAACTTCCGTCACTCTACCGTCTCCCGGAACACGGAATCGCCCCTCCCCGGCCGGGCCGGAAAGGGGCGATCGCGCTGGTGCGGGCGGGCGCGGACGCTACCGGCGGGTCACCGGCGGGTCCGCGCGGCGGCGGCTCACCCGCCGGCCACCGCCGGGATGATGGAGACGCCCGCGCCGTCGGGCGTCGGGGTCTGCAGCCCCTGTTCGAAGCGGACGTCGTCGTCGTTGACGTAGACGTTGACGAAGCGGCGCAGCTTGCCCGCGTCGTCGAGAACCCGGGCGCTGATGCCCGTGTGGTTCTTCTCCAGGTCGGCCAGGACCTCGGCGAGGGTCGCGCCCTCGGCGCTGACCTCGGCCCGGCCGTCGGTGTAGGTCCGCAGGATGGTGGGAATCCGGACGTTAACGCTCATGGTGTCGTCTTCTTCCTGACGTCGGTGGGAGCCGCGGGGGCCGGACGGGTGCGGTCAGGCCAGACCGGCGGCACGGAAGGCGTCGAGGCTGGGCCGGATCAGGGCCGTGGGCCGCGCCGTGGGGGCCACGGCGTCGAGCGTCTTGAGGCCGTCACCGGTGTTGAGCACGACCGTGGTGAGGGTCGGGTCGAGCGCCCCCGCCTCGATCAGCTTGCGCGTCACGCCCAGTGTGACGCCACCGGCCGTCTCCGCGAAGACCCCCTCGGTCCGCGCGAGCAGCTGGATGGCGTCGACGATCTGCGCGTCGTCGACGTCCTCGACGGCGCCGCCGGTCCGCCGGCAGATGTCGATCACGTACGGCCCGTCCGCCGGGTCCCCGATGGCGAGGGACTTGGCGATGGTGTCGGGCTTCTTGACCGGGCGGACCGCGTCGGTGCCCTCCTTGAAGGCACGCGAGACCGGCGAGCAGCCCTCGGCCTGGGCCGCGAAGATCCGGAAGGGCCTGTCCTCGACGAGCCCGAGCCGGATCAGCTCCCGCAGCCCCTTGTCGATCTTGACGAGCTGGCAGCCGGAGGCGACCGGGATGACGATCTGGTCGGGCAGCCGCCAGCCGAGCTGCTCGCAGATCTCGTACGCCAGCGACTTGGAGCCCTCGGCGTAGAACGGGCGCAGGTTGACGTTGGTGAAGCCCCAGCCCTCGCCGAGCGGGTCGCCGATCAGCTCGGAGCAGAAGCGGTTCACGTCGTCGTACGTGCCGTTGATGGCGACCAGCTCGCCACCGTAGACGGCGGCCATCACGACCTTGGACTGCTCCAGCCCGTCGGGGATGAACACGCAGGAGCGCAGCCCCGCGCGGGAGGCGGCGGCGCCCACCGCGCCGGCCAGGTTGCCGGTCGAGGAGCAGGAGAGCGTGGTGAGGCCGAAGGCGCGGGCGGCCTCCAGGGCGATGGCGACCGGGCGGTCCTTGAAGGAGTGGGTCGGGTTGCCGGAGTCGTCCTTGACGTAGAGCCCGCCGGTGACCCCCAGCTCGGCGGCGAGCCGGTCGGCCTTGACCAGCTGGGTGAAGCCGGGGTTCAGGTTGGGCTTGTCCGCGACGTCGGCGGGCACCGGCAGCAGCGGGGCGTAGCGCCACATCGAGGCGGGCCCGGCCTCGATGCGCTTGCGCAGGCCCTCCGGGTCACCGGTGGGGAGTTCGTAGGCGACCTCCAGCGGGCCGAAGCACTCCAGGCAGACGAAGCTGGGGCCGAGCGGGGTGCGGGTGCCGCACTCGCGACAGGAGAGGGCGACCGCGGCACCGAGGTCGAAAGGGGAGCCGCCGGTCTTCTCGGCGGCGTCGGGAGTCGTGCTGTCCGCTGCAACTGTTTGCACAGCCATGTGAGGCGAGGCCCTTTCTCCTCATCTTCCCCGTGTCGTATCTCGCCACGGGCCGGAATTGGCACCGTCCCCACGAGGCGGTCTCGCCTGGAAGTCCGCGTACACGCGGATCGCGGGATGGTTGCCGGGGCTTCAACGGGCCGTTCCCTCTGCCCCTCTGGATGAGCTGCACTATGGGCACCGGGCGGCCGCGGGGCCGCTCGGGCATGTGACGCCGGGGCCCCCGAGATGCGGAGGTCACCTGCGTTGTTCAAGACTGTAACCGACGGCGGTCACGCTTGAGAGGGACGTCCGAACCGCGAGATGACGCACCGCCGAGGCCAGACGGACCACCCGGGACCCCCGTCGGACCCGGCCGGACTACAGGAAGGCGCGCACGTGCTCGATGAAGTGGGCCATTGGCTGCGGCGCCGCTCCTGGCGCGCCGCCGACCGGCCGCTGGAGGCGCTGCTGGCGGCCAAGCGACGCACCGGTACCACGGTCAGCGTGGTGCTGCCCGCGCTCAACGAGGAAGCCACCGTCGGCGACATCGTCTCGGTGATCCGCCGGGAGCTGGCCTCGCCGCACCCGGGGGCCGGCTCGGCGCTGGTGGACGAGCTGGTCGTCATGGACTCCGGCTCCACCGACCGCACCGGTGAGGTGGCGGCGGCGGCCGGTGCCACGGTCGTCCACCGCGACGAGGTGCTGCCCCGGGTGCCGGCCCGGCACGGCAAGGGCGAGGTGCTGTGGCGGTCGCTGATGGCGACCAGGGGCGACATCGTCTGCTTCGTCGACGCCGACTTGAGGGAGTTCTCTCCCGACTTCGTCACCGGCATCGTCGGCCCCCTGCTGACCGAGCCGGAGGTGCAGCTGGTCAAGGCGATGTACGACCGTCCGCTGCGGGACAGCCCCGGGGGCGGGGGCCGGGTGACCGAGCTGGTGGCGCGCCCGCTGCTCAATCTGCACTGGCCGCGGCTGGCCGGGATCGTCCAGCCGCTGGGCGGCGAGTACGCGGCCCGCCGCTCGCTGCTGGAGCGGCTGCCGTTCCCCGTCGGCTACGGGGTGGAGCTGGGGCTGCTGGTGGACGCGCTCGACCTGGTCGGCCTGGACGCGCTGGCCCAGGTCGACGTGGGGGTGAGGCTGCACCGCAACCAGGACGGGCAGGCACTGGGCCGGATGGCCACCGCCATCTACGCGACGGCGGAGCGGCGGATCGCCCGCGGCCCGGGTGCCGACGGGCACGGGGGCGCCCGCCGGGACGCCGACGGCCTGCTGACCGGCCGGTCCGGGGTGACGCCGCTGACCCAGTTCGAGCGCGGCGAGGAGGGGTCCTTCGTCCCCCGCTCCCACCTCGTGGACGCCGAGGAGCGCCCGCCGATGTGCACGGTGCCCGAGTACGGGCGGCGGCGGGTGGCGGCCTGAGGCGGCCGGTGACCGGCCGCCGGGGCGAGGCGTGTGGTGAGGCGTGTGGTGAGGCGTACGGCCACGTGTACGTTTGAGCGGATTCGCTCGCGGCTAGGCTCGGCGCATGGTCGCTGGAGCAACACCTCAGGGAGCATCGTCGTCGCACACGCCGGCACAGGTCCTCGTCGCCTCCAACCGGGGGCCGGTGTCCTACGCGCTGGAGGAGGACGGCAGCCTGACCGCCAAACGCGGCGGCGGCGGCCTCGTCTCGGGCCTGTCGGCCATCGGGCCCGAGGCGGACGCGGTGTGGGTGTGCGCGGCGCTGGGCGAGGGTGACCGCGAGGCGGCCCGGCGCACGGGAGGCCACCTGGAGCGCGGGGACACCGGCGGCCAGGCCGTGCGGATGCTCGACGTCCCGGCCACCACCTTCGAGGCCGCCTACCACGGCATCGCGAACTCGGTGCTGTGGTTCACCCACCACATGCTGTACCAGACCCCACTCGAACCCGCGTTCGATGTGGAGTTCTCCCGCCAGTGGGCCGCCTACGAGGCGTACAACGCGGCCTTCGCCGACGCCCTGGCCGAGGAGGCCGCCGAGGGCGCGGCCGTGCTGGTGCAGGACTACCACCTCACGCTGGTCCCCGGACTCCTCCGGGAACGCCGCCCCGACCTGCGGATCGGCCACTTCTCCCACACCCCCTGGGCGCCCGCCGACTACTTCCGGCTGCTCCCCGACGACATCGCGGAGCGGGTGCTGCGCGGCATGCTCGGCGCCGACCGCGCCGCGTTCCTGACCGCCCGCTGGGCCCGGCTGTTCGCGGAGTGCTGCGAGCGGGTGCTCGGCGCCTCCGTCGGCGGCACGGGCCCGGCGCTCTCGGTGACCTACCAGGACCGCACCACCCGGATCGGGGTGCACCCCCTGGGCGCGGACGGTGACTTCCTGCGCGAGCGGGCCCACCGCGACGACGTCGCCGCGAGGATGGAACAGCTGCGCGCGCAGATCGGGACGGCCCCCGACGGCAGCCGGCGCCGCACCATCGTGCGGGTGGACCGCACCGAGCTGTCCAAGAACATCGTGCGCGGGCTGCACGCCTACCGCAGGCTGCTCACCGACCACCCCGAGTGGCGCGAACGCGTCGTCCACGTCGCGTTCGCCTACCCCTCCCGGCAGGACCTCGCGCTCTACCGCGACTACACGGCCGAGGTCGGCCGGGTCGCCGAGCAGATCAACGCCGACTTCGGGGTGCCCGGGTGGACCCCCGTCGTCCTCCACGTCAAGGACGACTTCGCCCGCTCCCTGGCCGCCTACCGGATGGCCGACGTCGCGCTGGTCAACCCCATCAGGGACGGGATGAACCTGGTCGCGAAGGAGATCCCCGTCCTCTCCGAGCAGGGATGCGCCCTGGTCCTCTCCCGGGAGGCCGGCGCCCACGAGGAGATGGCGCCCGACGCCTTCTGCGTCAACCCGTTCGACGTGCGGGAGACGGCCGACGCCCTGCGGGCCGCCCTCGAACTGGACGCCGCCGCCCGCAAGGCCCGCTCCGAGCGCCTGGCCCGGACCGCCACCGCCCATCCCCCCACCCGCTGGCTCCTCGACCAGCTGAAGGAACTCGGCTCCTGAGGGGGCGAAGGTTCCGGCCGGGGAGCCGGGACGCCCGCTACAGCAGTCCGGCCAGCCCCCGCAGCCACTCCACCAGGCCCGCCGGTCCGCGCACCGTCACATCCGCACGGCGGGCGAGGTCCGGCACCGTCTCGTCGCCGGCCTCGGGGGCGCTGTAGAGGAGCAGCCCGCCCACGCCCTCCCGGCGGAGGGCGCCCACGGCGTCGTAGGCGGGCAGGTCCCCCCGGTCGTCCCCGGCGTAGACCACCGTGGTGGCGGCCCGTTCGCGGACGTAGCCGGTGAGGGCGGCGCCCTTGTCGACGCCGGGGGGCCGCAGCTCCAGCACCATGCGGCCGGGCTCGACGACGAGCCCGTGCCGCTCCGCGAGGGCGTACAGGGGGTCGCGCAGGAGGGCGAAGGCCTCGTCCGGGGAGGCCGTGCGCCGGGTGTGCACGGCGAGCGCCCTGCCCTTGTCCTCCGTCCAGGTGCCCTCGGGCGCCCCCGCTCCGTCGAGCAGGGCGGGGAGTTCCTCCCGTACGGCGGCGACCCCGGCGGGGGGTTCGGGGGCCCGCACCACCCCGTCGGCGGCGTCCCAGCGCTCGGCCCCGTAGGCGCCGAGCACGGTGAGGCCCTCCAGGCCCTCGGCCGCCGCGAAGCCGCCGTAGGCGACGGCGTCGGCCGCCGGACGCCCGGTGATCACGACGACGCCCGCCAGCCGTGGCGCGAGCCGGCCGAGCACCGGTACCGCCCCGGGGTGCGCCCGTGCGGCGCCCGGGTCGGCGACGATGGGCGCCAGCGTCCCGTCGAAGTCGAGCGCGAGCACGGCGCGCGCGGGGTCGGTGCGGAGCGCGGCGAGCCCCGCGCGCCCTTCTTCCGTCTCCGGTTCAGGAAGCGACATAGCCGCACCCTAACCAGGAGGCCCCCCGACGGGGACCGCCGACGGGGACAGTCGACCGGGACCGGCGGCGGATCAGCGGGTGCGGTCCCGGTGCGCCTGGCGGAGCCGCCGCAGGCGGTTGACCGTCACCGGGTCGTGCGCCAGGGCCCGCGGGTCGTCGAGCAGGGCGTTGAGGTACTGGTAGTAGCGCACGGGCGACATGCCGAGGCGCTCACGGATGGCGCGCTCCTTCTCGCCGGGCGAGGGCCAGCCGCGGGCGGCGAAGCCGAGAACGGCCCGGTCCTCGTCGGTGAGCCCCGGCACCCCGGCACCCCCGCCCTCCTCCGCGCCACCGCCCGCGACGCCGCCGGCGCCGCCCTCCCCGTCCCTGGCCTCGTCCCCGGCCTCGTCCCCGTCCCTCTCCCCGTTGCCGTCGCCGTGCGTACCGCTCATGCCCCAACCGTACGCACCGCCACCGACAGCCGCCGGGGCTACGACCCCGCCTTCTCCGCCGCGTCCGCCTCGCGCTGGAGCGCGGTGAGCACGCTCCGGGGGTCGCCGCCCTTCATCGCGGCCTGGCCGATCGTCTTCTTCAGACCGGCGGTGGTGCCCGCCCAGGACACCTTGCCGACGGGGTAGAACTCGGCGCTGGAGAGCTGGTCGAGGAACGGCCAGAGCTTCTTCTGCTCCTCGTCGGCCCGCATCCGTTCGGAGGCGCTGGTGGTGACGGGCAGCAGCCCGTACTGGGAGACGAAGTCGTAGTGGTTCTTCTCCTCGTAGACGAAGGAGAGGAACTTGCCGCACTCCTCGCGGTGGCCGTGCTCGCGGAAAGCCATCATCCAGTCGGCGACGCCGAGGGTGCCCTCGGCGGGACCGCCCCGGCCGGGCAGCTTTCCGGTGCCGTAGGAGATGCCCTTCTTGTCGGCCTGCTGCATCAGGGTGGGGTGGCCGTTGAGGACGGCGACCTCGCCCGCGGTGAAGGCGTCGAAGAGTTTCTGCCGGTTCACACGCTGGGGGTCGGGCTCGGTGTACCCCGGGGTGACGAGGTTGTCGCGCAGCCACTCCATCGTCTCGATGTTCTCGGGGGAGTTGATGGTGTAGTTGCCGACGCTGTCCACATAGGAGCCGCCGTTGCCGAGCATCCACATCAGCGCCTCGCCCTGCGCCTCCTCGGGGCCGAGGGGCAGACCGTAGGGGATCTTCACCCCGGCCTGCTTGAGGGTGCGCGCCGCCGACTTCAGCTCGTCCCAACTGCGGGGCGGCTTCTTCGGGTTCAGCCCGGCCTTGGCGAAGAGGTCCTTGTTGTAGAAGAGGACGCGGGTGCTGGCCACGAACGGCAGCCCGTACTGGACGCGCCGCACCTCGCCCGCCTCCGCCAGCGAGGTGAGGAACTCGGCCTGGGCGGGGATGGGCAGCAGCTCGCTGACCTTGTAGAGCTTGCCCTCGGCCGCCCAGTTGGCGTACGAGTCGACCTGGGCGAGGTCCGGCGGGTCACCGGCGTCGACCATGTCCGTGAGCTTCTTGCCGATCTCGTTCCAGCTGTGGACGGTGACATCGACCTTGATGCCGGGATTCTCGGCGGCGAAGGCGTCGGCGAGTTTCCGCCAGTAGACCTTCGAACTGTTGTGGGCACCCGGACTTCCGTAATCCGCGGCGACCAGGCGCAGCGTGACATCGGCGGATCCCGGGCCCTTTCCGCAACCGGTCAGCGCGGGCACCCCCGCCGCTCCGACCGCACCGGCCGCGGCCATCCCCAGGAAACGACGCCGTCTCATTCTTCTCCACACCCCTGTCGAGACCCTGCGAACCTCAGAACGTTCTCCGGACCCCCTGGCGCCTCGGGCCTCCCGCGCCACTCCGGCACCACCAACCCCGGTCCGTCGGTCGGGAGTCTCTCTCCGCGCACCCCGGACCGTCTACAGGTGCTCGATACCGGTACGGAATCAGGTTGGCTTCCGTTCGGGCTCCGGAAAGAAAAATCCGGAAACGGACGTTCCAGCCCCCTTCTTGGAGAAGTTCTCCGGGGAACGGACCTTCCGGCCCCCTCCCGGAGAAGTTCTCCGGGGGAGCAGCCCGGAGAAGACCCCGAGAAGTTCCCCCGGAGAAGACCCCCGAGAAGACTCCCAAGAAGATCCCCGGAAGAGTGGACTAGACCTTTACAGTGCTCTCGCGGGAGACTGTCCCGCGTGAGTACCCCTGACGAGGCCCCCACCGCACCCGCCGTGCCGTACGTCATCGCCCTCGATGTCGGCGGCACCGGAATGAAGGCCGCCCTCATCGGCAGCGGCAACGAACTGCTGCACGAGGCTCGCCGGGCGACCGGGCGCGAGCGCGGCCCCGAAGCCGTGGTCGAGGGGGTCCTCGACTTCGCCGCCGACCTGCGCGCCCTGGGCGTGGAACGGTACGGCACCGAGCCGTCCGCCGCCGGAGTGGCCGTCCCCGGGATCGTCGACGACGCGCGGGGCGTGGCCGTCTTCTCCGCCAACCTCGGCTGGCGGGACGTCCCCTTCCGCGCGCTGCTGAGCGAGCGTCTGGGCCGGGGCCGGTCCGCGGAGTTGCCCCCGCTGCCGGTGGCGCTCGGGCACGACGTGCGCACCGGCGGGCTCGCGGAAGGGCGCATCGGCGCGGGCGAGGGCGTGGACCGCTACCTGTTCGTGCCGCTGGGCACCGGCATCGCGGGCGCCATCGGGATCGGCCGCAGCGTCGAGCCGGGCGCGCACGGCAGCGCGGGGGAGATCGGCCACATCGTCGTACGCCCCGACGGCCCGCCGTGCGGCTGCGGTCAGCGCGGCTGCCTGGAACGGCTCGCCTCCGCCTCCGCGGTCGGCGCCGCGTGGGCCGAGGCCAGCGGCGACCCGCGGGCGACGGCCGCGGACGCCGCCAAGGCGGTCGAGGCGGGCGACCCGCGCGCCCGGAAGGTGTGGGCGGAGGCCGTCGACGCGCTCGCCACCGGCCTGGTCACGGGACTGACCCTGCTCGACCCGCGCACACTGATCATCGGCGGTGGCCTCGCCGAGGCGGGCGACACCCTCTTCGAACCGCTCCGGGAGGCGGTCCGCGAGAAGGTCACGTTCCAGCCACTCCCGGCCATCGTGCCCGCGGCGCTCGGGGATGCCGCGGGCTGCCTGGGCGCGGGGCTCCTCGCCTGGGACCTACTCTCCGCGGAGGTTGCGAGCCGATGAGCAAGCGAACGGTGCTGACCGGTGCCCGGGTGGTGCTGCCCGACGGGGTGCGCGAGGACGGCAGGCTGACGGTGGAGGGCACCACCCTCGTCGCCGACGGCCCCGGCACCTCGCCGTCCGGTGGGACGGGCGCCCCTTCCGCTACCGGGCCGCAGGACCCGCCCGCCGCCGGGCCCGGAACGGAGACGCTCGATCTGACCGGCCACTGGATCGTGCCCGGTTTCGTGGACCTCCACGTGCACGGCGGCGGAGGCGCGTCCTTCTCGGCCGGCACCCACCAGGAGTCGCTGACCGCCATCGACACCCACCGCAGGCACGGCACCACCACCATGGTCGCCTCCACGGTCACCGGCGACCTGGACGACCTGTCCCGGCAGGCCGGCTCGCTGAGCGAACTGGCCGAACAGGGCGACCTGGCGGGCGTCCACTTCGAGGGCCCGTTCATCTCCTGCAACCGGCGCGGAGCCCACGAGGAGTCGCTGCTGCGCGACCCCGACCCCGCCGATGTGCGCAAGCTGCTGGACGCCGCGCGCGGCCGTGCCGTGATGATGACGCTGGCCCCCGAACGGAGGGGCGGCCTGGAGTCGGTGCGGCTGCTGGCCGACAGCGGGGTGATCGCCGCCATCGGGCACACCGACGACGGCTACGAGGGCACCCGCGAGGCGATCGAGGCCGGAGCGACGGTGGCCACGCACCTGTTCAACGCGATGCCGCCGCTCGGCCACCGGCAGCCAGGACCGGTGGCCGCCCTGCTGGAGGACGAGCGGATCACCGTCGAGCTGATCAACGACGGCGTCCATCTGCACCCCGCGGCGCTCCAGTTGGCGTTCCGCGCGGCGGGCCGGGACCGGGTCGCCTTCATCACCGACGCCATGGGCGCGGCGGGCATGGGGGACGGCCGCTACCCGCTGGGGAACCTGGAGGTCGAGGTGCGGGACGGGGTGGCCCGGCTGGTCGAGGGCGACTCGATCGCGGGTTCGACACTGACCCTGGACCAGGCCTTCAAGCGCGCCGTCACCATCGACGGGCTGCCCGTCACCGACGCGGTCGCCGCACTGTCCGCCAACCCCGCGCGGCTACTGGGCGTGGCCGACCGGGTGGGCTCGCTGGAGCCGGGCAAGCTGGCCGACCTGGTGGTGCTGGACGAGAACTTCGACCTGGCCGGAGTCATGCGCCACGGCACCTGGGTGGTGCCGGTGCACACCCCCTGAGCTGGTACGGGGGGTCGCCCGGTGGCGCTTCCAATGGCATGATCGCTCGCGCGGCCGGTAGAGCCGTGGTGTCGTTTGTTCTGGATTGTGTGTGATGAACCGTTGTCCGACGGGTGAGGGTGGTGCGCGCTGGTGATCCTGACCGTCACGCTCAATGCCGCTCTCGATCTGACCTACCGCGTGCCCCATCTGGTGCCGCACGCCTCCCACCGGGTGCGCGAGGTGACCGAGCGCCCTGGCGGCAAGGGCCTCAACGTGGCGCGGGTCCTGGCGGCGCTGGGCTTCGAGAGCACCGTCACCGGCTTCGCCGGCGGCGAGACGGGCCGTGTCCTGCGCACCCTCCTGGCGGCCGACGCCACACCCCCCGCCGGGAGCGGCACGGCCCCCGTCACCGACGCGCTGGTCCCCGTCGCCGGGCAGACCCGCCGCACCGTCGGCGTGGTCGACGAGTCGACCGGGGACACCACCCAGTTCAACGAACCCGGCCCGCACGTCACCCCCGAGGAGTGGGAGACCTTCCTCGTCGCCTACCGCGAGCTGCTGGGCGGCGGAGCGGTCGCGGTCGCCCTGTGCGGCAGCCTGCCGCCGGGGGTGCCGGTGGGCGCGTACGCCACGCTCGTGCGGGAGGCCCGTACGGCACGCGTCCCCGTGCTGCTGGACACCAGCGGCGAGCCGCTGCGCCGAGGGCTGGCCGCCCGGCCGGACATCATCAAACCCAACGCGGAGGAGCTGGCCGGGATCACCGGCACCGCCGAGCCGCTGCGCGCGGCCCGCGCGGCCCAGCGGCGGGGTGCCCACGCCGTGGCGGCCTCGCTGGGCGCGGACGGAATGCTGCTGGTCACCCAGGACGGCACCTGGAGCGCCGCGGTGCCCGAGCGGCTGGCGGGCAATCCGACGGGCGCCGGCGACTCGGCGGTCGCCGGGCTGCTCTCCGGGCTGGCCGAGGGCCTGCCGTGGCCCGACCGGCTGGCCCGCGCGGTCGCCCTGTCGGCGGCGACGGTGCGCTCCCCGGTGGCAGGCGAGTTCGACGAGCCGACGTACGCGACGATGCTGCCGTCGGTGCGGGTCCGCCAGTCGGAAACGCCCTGAGCCCACCCCTCGCGGGGCGCGGTCCTCAGGGCCCCGGACGGGCGTCGCCGCCCGGCGCTCAGGACACCGGACGTCGCCCGGTGTCCTGAGCGCCGGACTCGGGAGCTGGGTGCCAGGCTTCGGGTGCTGAGTGCCGGGCTTCGAATGCTGGTGCCGGACTTGGGAGCTGGTGCCGGCTTCGGGGCGGCCTGGGTTCCGGGCTTCGGGCCTGAGTGCCAGCTTCGGGGCCTGGGTGCCGGGCTCGGGAGGGGCGTCGGGGCCCCACGGGCGCGGGCCCCGGCGGCACGCGCCGCGGGGGCTCCCGGCGTCTCACGGTGGCGGCTTCCCGCCCCCCGGGGGGGCCGAGGTGCTTCCGGGAGCCTGGCCCGGGGTGCCTCCCGGGACCCGGGGCTACTCCCGGCCCGGGGCTACTGCCCGGCCCGGGCTACTTCCAGCCCTTCTCCAGCCAGACCTGGTCGAGGTTGACGTCGCAGTTGTTGCCCGCCTCGCAGGAGATCTTGATGTTGTTGCGGCCCTTGGTGAGCTGGATGTTCGACCAGGTGTTCTGCCAGCCGTGCTCCCAGTCGCCCTCCTCCGCCCCGGAGAAGTTCTTCATCCGCAGCGGCCGGCCCTCGGGCTTCCCGTTGATGGTGAGGGTGGCGTCCGCGTCCTTGCCGGGCACGCCGTAGCGGACGTGGAGGGTGTACTTCCCGGCGGCGGGCACGTTCTTCAGATCCCAGGTGACCGAGGCGCCCTGCTGGTTCATTCCCCCGACGTAGGCGCCGCCCTGGCCCTTGGCGCCCCGCACGTCCTTCGACGCGGTGGCGCCCCCGCCGAGGGTGAGGCTGGCGGCGTCCTCCTTGGGCATCGTCCCGGGGGCGGGCTTGTGGTCCGGCTTCCCGTCCTTCTTGCCGCCGTCCTGCTTGCCGCCCTGGCCGTCCTGCTGGCCGTTGCCGGTCTCCTTGGCCTGCGGATCGTCCGAGTCGCCCTGGTTGAAGACGATGGCGGCGCCGATCCCGATGACCACGGCGGCCACCACGGCTATCGCTCCGACCAGCAGACCGGTGCGGTTGCGGCCCCCGCGGCCGTAACCACCCGACTGGGCACCCTGCTGGCGGGCCGCCGCGCGCCCGCCCGGCACCGTCTCGGGTGCCGCGTAGTGCGGGCTGGGCTGCTGGTGGGACGGGGGCGGGGGCTGCTGGGGGTAGCCGTAACCGGAACCCTGCTGGGGGTAGCCGTAACCGGAACGCTGCTGCTGCGGGTAGCCGTAGCCGTACTGGCGCTCGCCGACCGCGCGGACCTGGTTGAAGGAGCGGCGGGGGACGCCGGGCTGCTGACCGGGCGGCGCGGACTGCTGACCGCCTCCCTCCTGCCGGTACAGGTACGCGAACGGGTCCTCGTCTCCCCCTTCCGGCGCGGCACCCGTGCCCTGGTTCTCGGCAGTCATCCCCTCACTCCCTACTGCGTCAGGTATCCGGGCGAGCCTACCTCTCTCGGGTGAACCTCTCGGCACGGTCGCACCCGCTCGGCCCGGTGTGCGCTAACCCGCCCGGCGCTGCCCCTTGGAGCGGGCTCGCTTCTCCACGTACATCCGCTGGTCGGCGGACTGCAGGACCTCTTCGGCGGTCATTCCGCAGCTTGCCCAGCCGATGCCGAAACTGGCGCCTACCCGCACCGAACGCCCGTCAACCTGCATGGGGGGGATGATCGCGTTGCGCAGCCGGACGGCGAGGTCCTCGGCCTCCGCGGGACCGAGCCCGTCGGCCAGCACCACGAACTCGTCACCGCCCAGCCGCGCGACCGTGTCGTCGTCCCGCACGCCCTCCGTCAGGCGCCGGGCGACCTCGATGAGCACGGCGTCACCGCAGTGGTGGCCGTACCTGTCGTTGATCGACTTGAAGCCGTCCAGATCGCAGAAGAGGACGGCGAGTCCCTTCTCCCCCGGCCCGTCGCCCTTGGGTGGCACCGCGTGCTCGTGGAGCGGGTCGGGGTGCGGCACCGGACCGTCGCCGGAGCCGGCCGGGAGGCCGTGCGGCCCCATCAGCTGCTCACCGTCCCAGAGGGGCTCCCCGGTGCCGGATATCGCCGCCGTACCGCCGCCCAGCCCCTCCAGGTCCCAGAAGCCGTCCCCGGTCCCGTAGCCCGTCCCGTACCCGGGCACGTCCTGGCCCGCCGCGGCGGCGGCGCCCGTGGGGCGGCCCGGCATCGCGCAGAGCCTGCTGGAGAGGCGGGCCCGCAACTCGGCGCTGTTGGGCAGTCCGGTCAGCGAGTCGTGGCTGGCGCGGTGCGCGAGCTGCAGCTCGTGGCGCTTGCGCTCCTCGATGTCCTCGACGTGGGTGAGCAGATAGCGGGGCCCGTCGGCGGCGTCCGCGACCACGGAGTTGCGCAGCGAGACCCACACGTACGACCCGTCGCGCCGGGCCAGCCGCAGCTCGGCCCGGCCGCCCTCGGCCGAGGTGCGCAGCAGCACGCCGATGTCCTCGGGGTGGACGAGGTCGGAGAAGGAGTAGCGGCGCATCGCGGCGGCCGGGCGGCCCAGCAGCCGGCACAGCGCGTCGTTGGTCCGCAGCAGCCGCCCGTGCTGGTCCCCGCCCATCTCCGCGATGGCCATCCCGCTGGGCGCGTACTCGAACGCCTGCCGGAAGCTCTCCTCGCTGGCCCGCAGCGCCTGCTGCTCCCGCTCCAGCCGGACCAGCGCCCGCTGCATGTTCGAGCGCAGCCGCGCGTTGCTGATGGCGATGGCGGCCTGCGAGGCGTACATCTGGAGCGCCTCGCAGCCCCAGGCGCCGGGGCGGCGGCCGTTGCGCGGCTTGTCGACGGACAGCACGCCCAGCAGCTCGCCGTCGGAGGCGTACAGCGGAGCGAAGAGCCGGTCCATGGGGTGCCACGCGTCGGGCGCGTCGCTGACCGGCTGGGGCGCGTGCCACTGCGGCACGTCATCGTCGTCCAGCACCCAGCCCTCGGTGTACGGGACGAAGCGCAGCGCGCCCCACTGCTCCCCCATCGCCAGCCGGCGCTCCCAGGAGGCGCGGGGGCCGACGCGGCCCGCCATCATCGCCTCGGCGGCCGGGCTGCCGGCCACGGCGGCGACGACGAGGTCACCGTCGGCGCGTACCAGGTTCACCGTCGCTATCTCGAAGCCGAGCCCCTCGACCACTCCGTCCGCGACGGTCTGGAGGGTGTCGGCGAGGCTGCGGGCGGTGTTGAGCTGCGCCACGACGTGATGCAAACGGCGCAGACTGGCGAGGCGGACATAGGGCTCCGACTCGGTTTCCATAGCCCTCCCCCTGAGCCGTGTACGTCAACTCCAGGTGCTCGTGCCGTCGCTTGCGGGCCTCACTGACTGCGTTCGTCGGTGTACTTGTCGGCGTCTTCGACGCCTTCGGCGTTGCTCGGCGTTCGTCGGCGTTGTGCGGATGCCACGGCCACTGAATCACAGCGAGCTGTTCACCCGGTACACAGGGTCAACAATTAATGCCCTCTGTGACTCAAGTCACAACAGTGTGCTATGAGTTGACTGCACAACGTTGCCCCGGACAACCGTCGCCCCCGCCCTCCGCCTGACGGCGGTCCTAGGCCCCGCCTGGTCCCCGGGCCCGATGCGCACCCGGGAAACGGCTGGTTAGCGTAGCCAGCGTGTCCCACGCAGTGCAGCAGCAGACGACCCACGTGCCCCAGGCCCATCCGATGCCCCATCCTGATGGGGTGAGCGACGAGGAGTTCCGCGCGGCCATGGCGCGGCTGGCGGCCGGCGTGGTCCTGGTCACCGCGCACGACCCGGAGGAGGGCGCGCGCGGCGAGGACGTCGGCATGACCGCCACCGCCTTCATGTCCGTCTCCCTCGACCCGCCCCTGGTGCTGATCAGCCTGCGCGAGGGGTCCCGGATGGACGAGCTGCTCTCCCGCCAGGACCACTGGGCGGTCTCCCTGCTGACCGACGCCCAGACCCAGACCGCCGGTCGCTTCGCAATGAAGGCGCGGCTCAGCGACCGGCTCCTCTTCCAGGAGCTGCCCCACACCCGCGGCGCCACCAGCGGCGCCCCGCTGGTCGACGGAGCACTGGCCGCGGTCGAGTGCCGCACCGAACAGCGCGTGACGGCGGGCGACCACACCCTGCTCGTCGGCCGCGTCCTGGCCACCCGCCTCACCCACGGCGAGCACGGCCCCCTGCTGTACTACAGCGGACGGTACCGCTCCCTGCGCTGAGCCGCACCGGACGCCCGGGAGCGGCGTGGAGGTCCGGTCCGGCTCGTGGGAACCGGTCCCAGGTGCGGAGGTCCGGTCCCGCTCGTGGGGGCCCGGGTCCGCGCGTGGAGGCCCGGTTCCGCGCATGAAGGTCCGGGTCCGCTCGTGGAGGCCCGGTCCAGGTGCGAAGACTCGATCGCGTGCGGAGGCTCAGTCCCGCGCGAAGACTCGATCCGTACGGAGGCTCAATCCGTACGAAGGCTCAATCCCGTACGGGGGCTCAATCCCGTACGGGGGCTCAATCCCTACGGAGGCTCAATCCCAGGTGCGGCCCGAGCGGCCGCGCTTGATCTCGCCGCGCTGCTTCTTCTGCCGCAGCCGGCGCTCGTTGATGCCGCGGGGGATCTTCTTCTTGCGGCGCGGCGGCGGTGGCGGGGCCGTCGCCTCCGCGAGGAGGGAGGCCATGCGCACGGCCGCCGTCTCGCGGTTGCGCCACTGGGACCGGTGCTCGCTCGACCGTACGACCAGCACGCCGCCGTCCACCAGGCGGTTCGCCAGCCGCTCCAGCACGCGCCGCTTCCACACCTCGGGGAGCGCCTGGGTGCGCGCGAGGTCGAAGCGCAGCTCCACCTGGCTGTCGCTGGTGTTCACGTGCTGCCCGCCCGGCCCCGACGAGCGGGTGAAGCGCCACATCAGTTCGGCCTCGGGCAGACAGACCGCACCACGGATGCGATAGGGACCGGACATGCCTCCATGGTCCGCCCTCGACGCGCACACGTCATCCGCATTTCCGGAGGTGCGGCCCTTGGCGGGCGTTGGCGGGCCTTGGCGCGACGAGAGCCGGCGGCAGAAAAGCAAAGAAGGCAAAGAAAGCTGGAACCCCCTCGTCCCCCGACAGCGTTGTGGAGGGTGAGACGTGGGACGGGGACCCTGGTGAGGTCCCGGTTCCGCGAGGGTGGTTCCCTCGGGGGCCACACGGGATTCATCACGACAGAAGGGCACTCCCATGGCTGTAAGCCTGTCCAAGGGCGGCAACGTCTCTCTCACCAAGGAGGCGCCGGGCCTGAGCGCCGTCACGGTCGGCCTCGGCTGGGACGTGCGGACCACCACCGGCACCGACTTCGACCTCGACGCGAGCGCCATCGCGGTGAACGCGCAGGGCAAGGTCTACTCCGACCAGCACTTCGTGTTCTTCAACAACAAGGCGACCCCGGACCAGTCGATCGTCCACACCGGTGACAACCTCACCGGCCAGGGCGAGGGCGACGACGAGCAGATCAACGTCAACCTGGCCGCCCTGCCGGCCGAGATCGACAAGATCGTCTTCCCGGTCTCGATCTACGACGCCGAGAACCGCAGCCAGAACTTCGGCCAGGTGCGGAACGCCTTCATCCGCATCGTCAACCAGGCCGACCAGACGGAGATCGCCCGCTACGACCTGAGCGAGGACGCCGCCACCGAGACCGCGATGGTCTTCGGCGAGCTGTACCGCAACGGCGCCGAGTGGAAGTTCCGCGCCGTCGGCCAGGGCTACGCCTCCGGCCTCGTGGGCATCGCCCAGGACTTCGGCGTCAACGTCTGAGACCCGCCGGTCTCCGCACGATGACGGGGTGGCGCCTCCCACGGGCGGCGCCACCCCGCCGCAGCGGGAGGGGCCGCGGCGACGTGACACCATCACGGCGTGCTCGACATCGGCTACGCCCTCTCCCGCCGCTTCCCCGACCCGCCCCACACGGACTACCGCACCGCTGACACCCACGCGCTGCGGCACGATCTGTTCTGCGGCGACATCTACCTCGCCGACACCACCACCGACCGCGAACTGTCCACAGCCTGGGGATGGGTGCCGGTCCTCGACTTCGCCTGGGCGCTGTGCGACATCGCCGAGGAGCTCGACCGCGATCCGCGCGGCAACCGCTCCGCCGGTCCCCACCGCGCCCGGCTCGACTTCACCGAGTCCACCGAGCTGCTCCACTTCACGCGCCGCTTCGGCTGGGTGGAGATCACCGCCGACTGGGTCGCGGACAGCGCCGCGGAACCGCTCTCCTTCTCCCACGGCGAGCTGCGCCGGGAGGCCCGCGACTTCCTGCACGACCTGGTCGCGGACCTCACCGACATGCACGAGGGCCTGGACGACAATCCGGTCGTCTGGACCCTGACGGCCCGCTACCCCCGGGTATGAGCCCGGCCTTCCCCCGCCGGCGCCGCCCGGGCAGCCCCGCCCGCCCCAAGGACTCACCCCGTCCCCAGGAACCGCCCCGCCCCGCCCCCATAACGCCACCGAGCCTCAGAAATCGCCCCGGCCCCGGAACTCCACCGTGCCCCAGGCCTCCACCCGGCCCCCAGGACTCCACCCGGCCTCAGGACTCCACTCGCACCCCGATCTGCGCCGCGAAAGCCGGTGCCAGCTCCATCAGTTGATGCGGGCTGATGGTGGCCCCCGCCAGCCGTTCCACGCCCACCGCGATGTCCAGCTCGGTCGCACCCCGCAGATCGACGTCCTTGAGCCGGACCTGGTTCAGCTCGGCGCGGCGCAGCACACAGTCCCGGAAGGCGACCCGCTGGAGCGTGGCGCCGCCGAAGTCCGGCTCGTTGAGGACACAGCCCTCGAAGGTGACGTCGGAGAGCGTGGACTGCCGCAGGTTCAGGAAGTCGATCTTCCCTCCCCGCACCAGAACCCGGTTCAGCCGCGCCCCGTGCATCTGGATGCCGCCCAGCCGGGCGTCCCGCAGCTCCACGTCCCGCAGTTCGGCGCCCACCAGGTCGACGCCGACCCCCCACACCCCCTCCAGCACCGAATCGATCACCCTCAACCGTCCCAGCCGGGCCTCGTCCAGCGCGCAGCGGTACATCCCCACTTCGAGCAGGCGCGCCCCGCCGCCGTCCGTCCCGCTCAGATCCAGCCCTTCGAACCGCACCCCGTCGTAGTCACCGTCCGGCTCCAGCCCCTCCCCCTCGAAGGGCCGCAGCTCCGGCAGGGAGACCTGGGGACGCCGCGCTTCACGTACCGCTGCTGATGTCGCCATGCCCTCATGCTGCCCTTCCCCGCCGACAACGCCGGCCCTCGAACTGCTCTTTCCCGCCATGCGGATCCGGTTGTCCTCAACCACACTTCAAGGAGCAGGCTCGGCGGACATGCGGCCGCCACGGCCGTCCCCTCACCGAGGAGCGCACCATGTACGCCGTACGCCTGAACACCTGGACGCCCGGATGCCTTCGGACCCACCGGGAATCTGACGTACGAGCAGGTGCCCGACCCGTCGCCCGGTCCCGGCCAGGTCCGGGTCCTTGTGTAGGCCGCAGGCGTCCATCTGGTCGACACCACGTCCCCGCTCGTCCACCCGTTCCCGCTCGCCGAGGCGGCGGCCGCGCACAGCGCACCGCACGCAGCGCACCGCACGCAGCGCACAGCGCACAGCGCACTGGAGACGCGGGGGACGACCGGCCAGGTCGTACTCATCCCGGAAGGGCATCTCATAAGGACGTCTCATAGGGGCATCCCGTAAGGGTGGTCCCCACCCCGCACGGGCCGCCGCTGCCCTAGCGTTCCCCGTATGACCACCAGGACCGGGAACCGGAAACGATGGCTCATCGGGGTGGCCCTCTTCTGTGCGCTGGCCGTGACCGCGGCCGCCGTCGTGCTGATCCGCTACCAGCGGGAATGGGCCACGACGCCCTTCGTCGTGCCAGAGGGACGGCGTGCCACCCAGGTGTACGCGGCGGCCGACAAGGCGCTGTCCGTACCCGAGGGCACCACGCAGAAGGCCGCGGAACGCGCCGCCCGCAAGGGCACGCTCGCACTGCCGGCGGCGGCGAAGGGCAACCCGGAGGGCTACCTCTACCCCGCCACGTATTCCGTGCGGTCCGAGACGACACCGACGTCACTGGTCGCCCTCATGGCCAAGACGGCGCGGAAGCGGCAGGCGGCGGCCGGCGTGCACGACTACGCCACCCTCATCATCGCCAGCATCGCCCAGGCCGAGGCGGACTCCCTCACGGACATGAGGAAGGTCGCCCGCGTCATACACAACCGCCTCCGGCGCGGGATGCCCCTCCAGATGGACTCCACCATCAACTACGCGCTCAACCGCTCCACCCTCAACACCTCGTACGCCGACACCCGCATCTCCTCCCCCTACAACACCTACCGGTACAAGGGCCTCCCTCCCTCCCCCATCAACAACCCCGGCCCCGAAGCGCTCAAGGCCGCCACCACCCCGGCCGACGGCGACTGGCTCTACTTCGTCACCGTCAAGCCCGGGGACACCCGCTTCACCGACGACTACGCGCAGCACGAGAAGTGGGTGGAGGAGTTCAACGCGGAACAGGGCAACGGAGCCTGAGGCATCGGGCACGGCAGGAGAGTGGGGAAGACAGTGGCCGGAATTCGACGCCCCACCCGTTCGGCTCTGTACGAGACGGGACGTGACCACTAAAGTAGAACCACTTCTTTTCTTCCGAGGAGAAAGCGAGAGGAGGATTCCGTGTCGATCCGCATGTCCGGCTGGACCAGTGGACGCCCCGCAGAGCGGGACGTGAGCCGTAAGCGGCGAGAAGTTGCAGGAGTGACCGGATCCTTCATCTTCTCCGCTTTCTAGGACCGTTTTCCTGTCCTTCTGAAACTCGGAGTGCGCGCCCGGTCCGTGCGCGGAGAGGCGACACGATGTTTCTCCAGGTTCTGGAAACCCTCGGTGTTTTCTTCGGCGGCCTGGGCGCCCTTCTCGGGGCCACTACCCAACTCCTCACCTTCCTGAAGAAGAAAGAGGAGGAGGTCGGCAGGAGCGGCGGCAGCGCACCCGACTGGATGGCCTTCCCAAGGCCGGCAGCGCAGCTGATCGCAGCGGCCTGAAGGAGATTCTCACCGACGAAAGAATCTCGCCCTGTCGGAACCCGGACGCCCGCCCCAACCCGTCTTTCACGCCGAAATCCCTCCCGTCGGAAATGTGGAACCGCCTCACCGGGTGAGCAATTCCCTGACCGCCCTCGCGCTCCAGTGTCCGGACGCCCCCGGTGAGGCGGCCACATACGCGGCGATCTCTCGAACGCTCCAGGCACCCGTCTCCCGCAGTCCGGAGGCCAGGTGCTCGACGTACGCCGCGGTGGGAGGCACACCGGGCAGGTCGGCGAGCCCCCAGGGCGCCGTGAAGGTGAGGACCGGCCAACCGTCCATCGCACCGGCGCACACCAGCGTCTCGTACCGCCCGTCACCGAAGCGCGCCCGGCCGTGCGTCAGCGCCTCGGTCAGATCGAGATCGGCACCGGGCTCCCTGTACATCTCCTGCGCGGCGATATCGGAGAACTGCCCCGCGGTCACCAGATGCGCCACCGCGAAGGTGCGACCGGCGGACGCGGGATCGTAGAACGCCCTCCCGCCGCCCCACACCAAAGACTCCGTCGCGAAATAGAGAACTCCCGGCAGGACGACGGGAAGGGACCGAACCGGCATCGTCCGGTCCCGGCATCCCGGATACCCCCGCGCCGCCCCACCCGGTTTTCCGCCGACGATATACGCACCCAGCCGTTCCCGGTGCGTATTGGACCCGTAGGAGGCGTACCAGACCTCCGCCGGGGCACCTGCCGCAGGCGGCATGCGCGCGATATCCCGTGGAGCGTTCATGTGGTGTTCTCCCCGAAGACGGCTGCACAGGGGGCAGAGGCCATCGGCCCCGCAAAGGGAGGGACGCGTTGGTGCCCGACCGGCGGCACCGCGCAGGGTGCACACTCGGCCGGCTGTCAGGTCTGACGTGGACGCGGCTGCGATCTCCTGGGCTGCCGATAAGAACTTCGGTCAGTATGAGGCGGCGGGCTGGGGTGCGGCGAGGCGTGGGCGTCGTCGGGGAACGTCATCGCGTCTGTCGTGGGCACGGCGGCTCCTGTCAGGCACGGGAAAGGTTGGTGCCTTCCGGGGCTTGATAGCAGGGCGAGACGAGGGTGACGCTGATCTGTGGCTTGAGGTCACCTGAGCGTTTCTTCAGTGCCTCAATCGCCACATGGTGCCCGGAGATGGTGTGTACCGCAATGATCTCCGGGTTACGAAACATACTGTTTTGGGGTCCGTCTTTGGTGATATGCCACCCCATGCCGGGAAGCCGGGAGCGCAGGTTCTCCATGGCGGTGTCGAAATCGTCCGCGTCGGCTCTCCACAGTGCCCAGGGATGGTCCACGATGTAGTAAGTGGTGAAGTCCGGGTCGACGGCGCTACACGGCCCGGCGGCGGCAGGAAGGTCACTTGGGGTGCCGGGGATGCCCATGGCATCCAGCAGCCGGGACGATATCCGGTTGACCTCGTCCTCTGCCTGTCGCACCTCGCGCACCTCGGGTGTATATCCGAGGATCCTGCGTACCTTCGACGGCTTGGCGACCCGCCCGGGGCCAGTGCGTTTCATGATCGAGCATCCCATCAGCGGAATCAGGGTCACCAGCGCGGCTGCAACGGTAGCTTTCCGGCAGCGGTCACTGTTTGAGCGTGACGTTGCCATAGTCGCCGGCCACTACCTTGGCCATGTTGCGCAGGCTGACCGTCGGGTCGCCGTCGCGATTCTCATCCCAGTACTTGCCATGCCCCATGGGTCCTCTCCATGGGCCGTAGTCCATGACGTTGCCTCCGAAGCGCTTGTCGGTGGGTATTGCCCGGTCCGGGCCGCCGCCGTGGAAGGCGCGTCCTCCCTGGCGCACCGTGGTGTCATCGACTGTGTTGTCGGCGGCAACGGCCCATACGTGGTCGGCGCCGACGCCGAGGTCTTCCGCACGGCGTACGTGGACGCCGGGAGAGCCCTGGAACATGATGTCGTCGGCCGGGAGCCGGTGGCCCTTGGCGGCTTCGCCGACGACCGCGGAGCCGTAGGAGTGGCCGGAGACGGTGGTGTGCGAGGCGTCCGCCCCACCCTGGGCGGCCTGGGTGCCCTCGGTGAACCTCCGGAGGGGTTCGGCGCCCTCGTCGGCGAACTTGCCACGGGTCGGGTTGTGGCCGGGGTTGATGTCGGGGGCGTCGTAGTCCAGCCACGTGATCGTCGATACCGAGGCGTCGGGGCCGGCCGCTGTGGACGAGTGCCGCCACAGGCGGTCCATGCGGTGCAGGTCTCCGTCGATGGTGGAGAGTTTCGCTGTAGTCCCGGGTACGTGGATGGCGGTGTGGTCGGCGGTGTCGGGGTTGCCGTCGGCCAGGATGATCCGCCCGTCTCCGCGGCCCTTGGGGTGGAAGCCGAGCAAGTATGCAGGGGGAAGCCCCTTGATACCGGTTCGGTCGAAGCGGCTCTCAATGGCTTCGATGCCCTTGAGGGTGTCGTTGATGTGATCCCTGCGGCCTTTCCAGCCGGACGGTCTTTCTGTCAGCAGCTGGTTGAGTTCGGTCTGGTAGCGGCCTTTGGTCGTGGCCGTCTCGGCGCGGTTGGCTTCGTCGCGTATGTCGGCGGGCAGTCCGTCGAGCGCGCCGATCTGTGCGGGGTAGAGGGCGAGGTAGTGGTCCCTGTCCTCGTCGCCGAGGAGGTCCCACCACCGCTTGTTCTCCAGTGGACTCCCGCTCTCGGGGGGCTGGGGCAAGTAGGCCCCGGCTTCGGTGGCGGCTTTCCGGGAGACTTTGGTGTCGGCAGCGGTGTCGTTCCAGTCCCCGGACGAGACGTACAGTTCGTCGTCTGCTTTCAGGCGCCGCAGGACGCGGGCGTACGTCCTGTCGGCTTCGGTTGCTTGCTCGACGGCATCGAAGATTTCCTGGGCGATCCCCAGGGCTCTCTTCTTCTCGCTGTCGGCGCCGTGGGCCGCGCCGCCGTCGGGTTTGTTTCCGCCGTCGTCTTCCGAGCCGGCGGTGGAGCAGGAGACAGAGCCGTCGGACTCGACGGTGAAACCTTCCCGCTCGGCCTCGCGCAGGGCCTGGTGGAGCCTGACCTGGGCTTTGCGGAGCATTTCTTGCAGCAGATCGATGTTGGTGCGTATCAGTCCGGTCTGGACCTGCAGGTAGTGGAAGTTGTCTGCGAGCTGGCCCACTTGACGCAGGGCAGCGTTGGCGGCGCGGCCTTCGAGCTTGCCTCGGATGCCGGGAGAAACGGTGTTGTTGAGCCCGTCTTTACCCTGTTCTCCCGCAGAGGAGAGGCTCTTGTAGACGCGTGCGGCGCGGCCCAGTTTTTCAGTGTCGAGCTTGGCGAGCGTCTGCCATTTCACCCTCTCTACCGCCCGGGGGTGTCGCGGTAGCGGTGTGAAAGCCGGTCGAATTCGCCGCGGCTTTCTTCGTCGTTGTTGTGCTGCATGGTGCCTGCGTTCTGCATGCTGCCGGCCAGGCGGGTGCAGCGGTCTGCGACTTTGTTGGCGTACTCAGCCCAAGAGCTGTTCAGGGTGTCGTCGATGACGCCGGCGCACTCGAAGTCCCCGTCGTCCCCGTCTACGTCGAAGAGCGTGTTGAGCGTGTTGAAGGCCATCTGCAGTCCGGCCCTGATGACGGGGCGCTTGAGTTGGTCGGTGTCATGCGCGGCCTTGCGCCAGGCAGCCCGGTCGGAGACGGTCTGCCCGTCCGAACCGGTCTCACCCGAATGGGATGGGGCCTGGCCTGCCAGCTGCATCCGCGCCGGCCCATGGCTGTCGGGGGACAAGTCGTTGATCGCCGAAGAGTCAGGCTCGGCTGTGGCACGCGGGGCGGGCACGCCGATCACATCGTAGATCGCCGAACGCCCTACCACTCGCTGCCCCCGTGGCTTCTCGCTGGTTGAGTGTGCCCGTCAGGGGTGGGGTACCGACGGGACAGTGACAACTAGAGTTCGCAACCTATCAAGTCGGCGCCCCAGGCCGACCCGTTTTGGGGGAAGTTGAGTACGTGTACTCAGGCACTCTGTGTCGGTTGGCGATAGTTGGCCACCCAATGTCCCCGCCTGCGTGTGAAGGGGTGAAGTGAAGTCGCGGCGATCGGGTCCGAGGCGGGCACGGCCCTCATTGCCTGCTTCTTGAGGCTGCGGCGGGGTGGCCGGTGACGCCACGCTCGCGCCATCGTCCTCGCCCAGGCCGGATGCCCGACGGCCGCCGCGCGACCACCCACTGGCGCTACACCACCCGCCCCGCCGCCTTCCCCCTCGGTACAGATGACCGGGAGGGGCTGTTCGTGGAACACAGCGACGTGGCCACCAGCGCCGCAACCGGTGCGGGCATCGGCTTGTGCCTGCATGGGGGCCGAGTGGTCCGAGGCCGACGTCGAGAGGGCGGAGACAGGAGCCGGCGGCGGTCACAGGATGCCAACGCGCGCGGTCCGCTTCAGCGGTCCACCCTGATCATCTTGCTCCTGGCCAGCGCTTCCTTGTCCCGCCCATCGGCTCAGCCCGCTGCGAAGATGACCACATCGGCAACGGCCCGTAGCGATCACCCTGGTTGCTGCACTTCGCTGCTGTACGGCACCACAGAGGCCCCGTCCCACACCCGGGACGGGGCCTCTGACCGGCCATGAAGCCACTGGAGCCGCCTGTCGGATTCGAACCGACGACCTTCTGTTTACAAGACAGATGCTCTAACCAGCTGAGCTAAGGCGGCGTGTGCGGTGTCGCTCGTGCAGTGTACCGGGCGGTGGATCGGGCCGGTCGGACTACTGACAAAAGCCGGATCAGAGGCTAGCGTCTCGCCAGGTCCACGCAGTGGACTACACCTCCGCCTTTACCACGGATCGTCCGGCACGTACCTGCCGGTGAAGGAGAAGCGAACATGGCCACGGTCACCTACGACAAGGCGACCCGGGTGTACCCGGGTGCCGAGACCCCCGCCGTCGACAAGCTCGACATCGAGATCGCGGACGGGGAGTTCCTCGTTCTCGTCGGTCCCTCCGGTTGTGGCAAGTCCACCTCGCTGCGGATGCTCGCGGGGCTGGAGGACGTCAACGAGGGCAACATACGCATCGGTGACCGGGACGTGACCCACCTTCCGCCGAAGGACCGGGACATCGCGATGGTCTTCCAGAACTACGCGCTGTACCCGCACATGTCGGTGGCCGACAACATGGGCTTCGCGCTCAAGATCGCCGGGGTGCCGAAGGCGGAGATCCGCAAGAAGGTGGAGGACGCGGCCAAGATCCTCGACCTCACCAAGTACCTGGACCGCAAGCCGAAGGCGCTCTCGGGCGGCCAGCGGCAGCGTGTGGCCATGGGCCGGGCCATCGTCCGGGAGCCGCAGGTCTTCCTCATGGACGAGCCGCTCTCCAACCTGGACGCGAAGCTGCGTGTGCAGACCCGTACGCAGATCGCGGGCCTGCAGCGCCGGCTCGGCATCACCACGGTCTACGTCACGCATGACCAGGTCGAGGCGATGACGATGGGTGACCGGGTGGCCGTCCTCAAGGACGGTCTGCTCCAGCAGATCGACAGCCCGCGGAACATGTACGACCGCCCGGCCAACCTCTTCGTCGCGGGCTTCATCGGCTCGCCCGCGATGAACCTGGTCGAGGTGCCGATCACCGACGGCGGGGTGAAGTTCGGCAACAGCGTGGTGCCGGTCGAGCGGGACGCCATCGCGGCCGCGGCCGACAAGGGCGACAAGACGGTCACCGTCGGTATCCGTCCGGAGCACTTCGACGTGGTCAACGGCGAGGGCGGCGACAGCGGCAAGAAGCTCTCCAAGGACGAGGCGGCGGGTGTCGCCGTCACCGTGAACGTCGTCGAGGAACTCGGCGCGGACGGTTACGTGTACGGCACCGCGGACGTCGGCGGCGAGAAGTGCGACCTGGTGGTCCGCGTCTCCGGCCGCAGTGTTCCGGAGAAGGGCACCACCGTCCACGTGGTGCCGCGGGCCGGGGAGACCCACGTCTTCTCCACCTCCTCCGGCGAGCGCCTCAGCGACTGAGCCGGAGGCGGGAGGCGGGGCGGGGGCGGTTCGCGGACCGACCGGTCGGTCTGTCCGGTGAACGACCACCGGCCTCCCCTGCCGAGTTGAACGCGAGGGCCGTGTCGGGCAGTGCGCCCGACACGGCCCTCTTTCGTGCGACATTTCTCGAACAACCCCCTTCCCTGTCCCTCGATATGGTGACAAAATGTCGCCAAATCACTACCGCTCGCTACCATCACGGGCGTGAACCACGCAGCCCGCCGTATCGGCCGATCCCTCGCCCTTGTACTCCCGGTCGTGCTCGTTCTGTCCGGGACTCTCGCCGTCACCAGCGTCCCGTGGGCCACCTCGCCCGCGGACTCGCAAGCCCTCACCGCCTCCACCCACGACGCCTCCTCGCCCGACGCCTCCTCGCCCGACGCTTCATCCGCCGCCGCCTCGACGCCCGCCGCGCCGCCGGCCCCCGCCCACCGCGCCCCGCAGGACGTCCTGCGCGACCGCCTCATCGCCGAACTCCAGGAGAAGGACCCGGGGGTGGCCCTCTCCGGTCTCCAGCGCGCGGTGGCCCGCAAGCCGGCGCTTGCCCGCCACTGCACCTCCATCGCGCGGGCGCTCGGCAAGGCGGCCGTCCACAAGTACGGCCCCCAGCGCGCGCAGCGCTTCTCGCGGCCCGTCTGCGACACGTCCTTCGCCTACGGCGTCGCCCAGCTGAGCTGAGCCCCGCGGGCAGCGTCCCGCGTACCGCCCCGCGGCACACAGCGCGGTGCCGCCCGCGCGCACAGCGCGCATAGGCTGCGGCACATGACCCAGCATCCGACCCAGGCCGTGATCCTCGCAGGCGGACAGGGATCACGGCTGCGGCCGTACACCGACGACCGCCCCAAGCCGATGGTGGAGATCCCCGGTACGGGGGTGCCGATCATCGGCCACCAACTGGCCTGGCTGGCGGCCGAGGGCGTGACCGACGCCGTCGTCTCCTCCGGCCACCTCGCCGAGGTGCTCGAGGAGTGGCTCGCCAAAGCCGAACTCCCCTGCCGCGTCACCACGGTGACCGAGCAGGAGCCTCTCGGACGCGGCGGCGCGCTCAAGTTCGCCGCGCGCTCCCTGCCGCGTCCCGACGAGCCCTGGTACGCGACCAACGGTGACATCTGGACCCGGTTCTCGCTGCGGGAGATGGCCGCCTTCCACGCCGAACGGGACGCCACCGCCACCCTCGCGCTCGCCCGGCCGCGCATCCCGTGGGGCGCCGTGGAGACCGACGAGTTCGGCCACGTCCTCGACTTCATCGAGGCCCCGCCCTCGCCCTATCTGATCAACGCGGGCGTGTACGTCTTCGCGCCCCGTTTCGCCGGGCTGCTGCCCGAACGCGGCGACCACGAGCGCACCACCTTCCCCCGCCTCGCCCGCGAACGCGCCCTGGCGGGCTTCCCACTCCCCCAGGGTTCCTACTGGCGTGCCATCGACACCGCCAAGGACCTCACCGAAGCCGCGAAGGAACTGGCTGGCGGCGGTACGGCACACCGCTGAGCCCGGCGCGCGGCAGCGCGCCCCTGTGCCCGCGCGGCAGCGCGCCCCTGTGGGCCCACCCGAGTGTGGGCCCACCCGGGGTCATGACGTCCCCGAGGCCCACCTCGAACGCGTCAGGGCCGTCGGTCCCTCTCGGGAGACCGACGGCCCTGACGGCTGAGGGGCGCGAGGCGGCACCCCCGACCTGCGGAACCGCCTGCCCACGCCCCGGTCAGCGGCCCAGGAGGCCGCCCAGCGCTCCACGGCCGCCGCTGCCACTGCCCCCGGAGGCGGCACCGCCGCCTCCGGAACCCGTGGAGGAGCCGCCGCCCGAGGCGTCCGACTGACGGGAGAGGCCGGTACGGGAGCCGGTGCTGTTGCCCGTCGTCGCCTGCGGCTCCTGCGGGAGCTGGCGGGGCGGCGCGGTGGTGCCCTGCTGCTGGCCGGGCGTCGTCGCACCCTGCCGGGCGCCCGGGCCCGCGCCCTGCGTCTGGCCCTGGCTGGGCGTGGACTGGGGGCCGCTGGTGGCCCGCCGTTCGCCTGGGCGGGTCTCGTTCGCGGAGGGGCGGCCGTCCTTGCGGCGGGACTCCGCGCCACGACGGCCGTGGGCGCCGCCGTCGGGGCCCTCGGTGGCCTGGCCGGCGGTCGGGCCCTGGCCGGGCACCTGGGGCATCGGGGAGCCCGGCAGCCGGTTGGTGGGGATCTTGCCGCGCTCGGGGACGGTGGCCGTCTGCGAGGAGCGCACGGCGCTGCCCAGCAGCGAGCCGATGAGCAGGGCGAGCCCTACGATCACCGTGGCGACGACGGCGCCCCGGCGCAGGACGCGCCGGCGCAGGTCCCACAGCGCGACCCGGGGCCCCAGCTTGCGCCAGGCCTCACTCGCCAGCCTGCCGTCGACGGAGAAGACGGGTGCGCCCGCGATGATCAGCGGGCTCCAGGCGGCGAGGTAGATGATGTCGGGTGCCTCGTAGGCGGGGACGCTGCTCCAGCTGACCGTCAGCAGCAGCGCCACCGACAGCAGCGCGCCGATCCCGGCGGCGATCCGCTGCCACAGCCCGAACATCGTCAGCACACCGACGATGACCTGCGAGAAGGCCACGGTCAGTCCGGAGCCGACCGGATGGGCGAGGGCGAAGTCGCGCAGCGGGGAGGCGATCGTCCACGGGTCGAGGGAGCGCAGCCAGGTGACCATGGAGCCGCGCTCGCCGCCGTCGAAGTAGACGGGGTCGCACAGCTTCCCCATCCCGGCGTAGACGGTGATGAAGCCGAGGAAGATCCGCAGGGGGAGGAGGACGACGCCGAGGTTCATCCGGCGCCCGGGGTAGTAGGCGTGCCGCACCCCGTCGCGGCGGCGCCGGCCGTCGGCGTCGAGGGCCCTGTCCTCGCCCTCGTCGTCCTCGGCACCGGCGGCGGCCGGGTACGGGGCGCCGTGGAGAGCGCCGTGGGGGCCGTGGCCGGGGCCGTGGTGGGGGTCGCCGTACGGGCCCCGGTAGCCGACCGCGTCCAGTTCGCCGGTGTCCTGCCCGACGGTGCGCAGTTCCCCGGTGTCCTCGTCGGAGCCGTAACCGAATCCGGCGGTCTCGTCGTGGTCGTCGTCGAACGCGCCGCGCGCCGGGCGCACCCCCTTCAGCAGCGGCTCCGCCGGGGGTGGCGGTTCGCTCTCGGAGGGCTGGGGGCCGCGGGGCGGGCCGACGACGGTGGCGGGGCCGCGTCCCGTGCCGCCGCGCCCGGGCGGGGCGCCCGGGGACGCGGGGCAGCGTCTGGGTGGACGTCGGATCCGCCTCGGTGCCGGTGCCGGCGGGCGCGCCCGCGAAGCCGACCAGGCCCGCCGTGCGGGCGGCCTGGATCACCTTCGTGGCGCCCGTGTCGTCCGGTTCGGCTCCGCCGCTCCACACCACGGGGGCGCGGCGCCGGGCCGCCGGAGCGGCGCCGGAGTAGCGGCCGGTCCCGGCGGACGCGCCTGGCGCGGCGGACGCGCCGGTTCCGGCGGCGACGGGGAGGGGCTCGGTGTCCTCGAACGCCGCCGCCTCGCGCCCGGAGGCGCCACGGGTCACCGGATACGCCGGAGCCGGGTACCCCGCGGCGGCCGCGGGGACGAGGGCGGGGGACGCCGTGGAGGCGGCGGTCGCCAGGGCCGCGCGCGCGGCCACCGACGAGGAGACGGCGGCCGGCGCCGAGGACGCGCCGAGCCGCACGCGGAAACTCGCGTGATTGACGACCACCTCAGCGGGGTCGGACGGGACCTTGACCGTGCTCAGCACCGGCTCGTCGTCGAAGAAACCGCGGGGGCTTCCCCCTGGGCTGTGCCCAGAGCCGCGGCCCGAAGCACCGGGTGCGCGGGGTGTTCTGGTGTCCACACTCATCTAACCGAGTGACGGACGTTTAGGACACTGCCTTGACCGCCCCGAACTGTCGGAGGCCCGTCAAGCGGGCGGCGGCACCCCGGGCCAGGCACTCCGCGCCGGGGCCGGGCACTCCGGACAGGGCGCCCCCGGGCACTCCGGGCCAGGGGGTACCGAGGGGCGCCGGGGGGCGCCGGGGAGCCTCAGCCCCGGCGGCGGCGCGCCGCCTCGTAGAGGACGACACCCGCGGCGACACCCGCGTTCAGCGACTCGGCGCCACCGGGCATCGGGATCCGCACCCGCAGGTCGCAGGTCTCCCCCACCAGCCGCGAGAGGCCCTTGCCCTCGCTGCCGACGACCACCACGAGCGGGCCGTCCAGCGCCGCGACGTCGCCCAGCTCCACGTCGCCGTCCGCCGCGAGCCCGATCACCGTCAGACCCGCCTTCTTGTACCCCTCCAGCGCACGGGTGAGGTTGGTGGCGCGCGCGACCGGCGTGCGCGCCGCCGTACCGGCCGAGGTCTTCCACGCGCCGGCCGTCATCCCCGCCGCGCGCCGCTCCGGCACCACGACCCCGTGCCCGCCGAACGCGGAGACCGACCGGACCACGGCACCCAGGTTGCGCGGGTCGGTGACCCCGTCCAGCGCGACGACCAGCGGGTCCTCGCCGCGGTCGTAGGCCGCCGCCGCCAGGTCCTCCGGGTGCGCGTACTCGTAGGGCGGGACCTGGAGGACCAGGCCCTGATGGTTGAGCCCGTTCGTCATCCGGTCCAGCTCGGGCCGGGGCGCCTCGACCAGGCGGATGTCACCCCGCTCACCGGCGACGCGGACCGCTTCGCGGACGCGTTCGTCGTTGTCGATGAACTGCTGCACGTAGAGGGCGTTGGCCGGGACGCCCTCGCGGAGCGCCTCCAGCACGGAGTTGCGGCCCACCACCAGCTCCGCGGTGCCCTTGCCGCCACGGGGGCCCCGCTGCGGCCGGTTCTGGGCACGGCGCGCCTTCGCCTGGGCGGCGCGCTGCTTGGCATGGCCCTTGCGCATCTCGGCGGGCGGCGTGGGGCCCTTGCCCTCCAGGCCACGGCGGCGCTGCCCTCCGCTGCCGATCATGGGGCCCTTCTTCTTCCCGGGCATGGGTACCTACCTTGCTCGCTTATGGGGTCGCTGGTTCGCGTAGGGGATCGCTGGTTCGGATGCGGTTCGGATGTACGTGCGGCCTGTCAACGGTACCGGTACCCGCCCCCCGCCCCGCCCGCGGAAGCGGATGGGGACGGGGGACGGGGGACGGGAATGGGGACGGGGACGGGGACCGGAGGGATCGCCCGGTGGCCGGAGGGATCGTGCGGTGGCCGGTCCCCGGCGGGCCGGGAGCCGGTCCGCCGCCGGTCGGTCGCCGGCCCTCCGCGAATCGGTCTCCGGTCGGCCGCCGATCTGCCGCCTGTCCGCCGCGGATCGGCCGGCGGCCGGTCGGCGACCGGTCGATGGCCGGTCGCCGCTCAGTCGCCGGTCAGCTCCCAGCGGGGGCCCGCGGGGGTGTCCTCGATGGCCAGGCCGGCGCGCTTCAGCTCGTCACGGAGGGCGTCGGCGGCGGCGTAGTCCTTGCGTGCCCGCGCCGCCTGCCGCTGCTCCAGCACCAGGCCCACCAACGCGTCCACCACGGACCTCAGGTCGGCCTCCTCGCCGGAGGAGCCACTGCTCCAGGCCGGGTCGAGAGGGTCCATCCCCAGGACGCCGAGCATCGCGCGCACCTCGGCCACGGCCCGGGTGACGGCGGCTCTGTCGCCGTCACGGAGCGCGGCGTTGCCCTGCCGCACCGTGGTGTGGACGACGGCCAGCGCCTGCGGCACGGAGAAGTCGTCGTCCATGGCCTCGGCGAAGGCGTCGGGCACGCGCTCGGCGGGAGCCGCCTCACCGGGGCCGCCCGCCAGTTCGACGCCGCGCTGGAGGAAGCCCTCGATACGGCCGAAGGCGGCCTCCGCCTCGCGCAGCGACTCCTCGCTGTACTCGATGGTGGAGCGGTAGTGCGGCCCGCCCAGGTAGTAGCGCAGCACGAGCGGGCGCCAGCGCTTGACCATCTCGCTGACCAGCACCGAGTTGCCCAGCGACTTGCTCATCTTCTCGCCGCTCATGGTGACCCAGGCGTTGTGGGCCCAGTAGCGGGCGAAGCCGTCCCCGAAGGCGCGGGACTGGGCGATCTCGTTCTCGTGGTGCGGGAAGACCAGGTCGACGCCGCCGCCGTGGATGTCGAAGGCGCGGCCCAGGTACTTGTGCGCCATCGCGGAGCACTCCAGGTGCCAGCCGGGGCGGCCGGGCCCGAAGGGCGTCTCCCAGTACGGCTCGCCGGGCTTGGCGGCCTTCCACATGGCGAAGTCGCGGGGGTCGCGCTTGCCGGTCTCGCCCTCGCCGGCGGGCTGGAGGAGGTTGTCGAGGTCCTGGTTGGACAGGCCGAGGTACTCCGGGAAGGAGCGCACGTCGAAGTAGACGTTGCCGTCGGCGGCGTAGGCGTGGCCGCGGTCGATCAGGACGCGCATCATCGCGACCATCTCGGGGATGTGGCCGGTGGCGCGCGGCTCGTTGGTGGGCGGCAGGCAGCCGAGGGCCTCGTACGCGGCGTTGAAGGCGCGCTCGTTCTCGTAGCCGATCGCCCACCAGGGGCGGCCCTGCTCGGCGGACTTCGCGATGATCTTGTCGTCGATGTCGGTGACGTTGCGGATGAACGTCACCTCGTAGCCGCGGTGGACGAACCAGCGGCGCATGATGTCGAAATTCAGACCCGAGCGGATGTGCCCGATGTGCGGGGCGGCCTGCACGGTGGCGCCGCACAGGTAGATCGAGACACAGCCGGGCTCGAGCGGGCTGAAGTCGCGGATCTGCCGGGTGCTGGTGTCGTACAGGCGAAGAGTCACGGGGTCAAGGGTAGTAGCCCCGGACGGGCGCGGGGGTCCCGCCGTGGCCCCCACCCCGCGCCGCGCGCCCGCTCAGGGCCGCGGCGTCCGCCCGCTCGAAGCGGCGGCACCTGGCCGCTCAGGGCGGCGGCGCCTGCCCGCTCGGAGCGGCGATCGGAGGCGGCCGACGGTCTTGCCGACGGTACGCCCTTGTGGACGGTACGCCCTTGTGGACGGTGCGTGCTTGCCGACGGTGCGCCCTTGCGGACGGTGCGCGGGACGACGACGCGCTCGGCCGGGAGCGCTTCTCCCTGGCGGGGCACTCGATGGGACGTGCCGTCCTCCAGCACCTCCTGCCGGTGGCGCCGCACGGGTGCGCCGGGTGGTGGGTGTACGGCTCGTCGGCCGCCGCTGGTCACTCCGCCGGGTCCTCGCCCTCTCCGGGCCGTGTCCCTCTCCGGGCCGTATCCCACTCCGGGCCGTGTCCCACTCGCGGCGTCCCGCCGGTGTCGCGGGTGCGCACCGCGCCCCGCCACCGGGCCCAGCAGCGGTACGCCCGCAAGGGCCTCCCGGACGGCGGCGGGCGGCCCGTACCGAGCAGGGCGCCGGTCGCGGCGCTGCCACCCGGCACGACCAGGCCGGCGAAGGAGGACGGCGCACCCATGCCGTCCCCGAGCCGCGGCTCGGGGACGCCCCGCCGAGGAGGACGCCGAGGAGGACGCGGAGGAGGACGCCGCGGAGAAGCGTGCCTACCGACGGGGCAGAACCAGCGCGGTGGCCAGCGCGGCCAGGCCCTCGCCCCGGCCGGTGAGGCCGAGCCCGTCGGTGGTGGTGCCCGCGAGGGAGACGGGGGCGCCGACCGCGGCGGAGAGGACCTTCATGGCCTCGGCCCGGCGCTTGCCGACCTTGGGCCGGACGCCGATGACCTGGATGGCGACGTTGCCGATACCGAAGCCGGCCTCGCGCACGATGCGGGCGGCCTCGGTGAGCAGGGTGACGCCCGAGGCGCCGGACCACTCCGGCCGGCCGGTCCCGAAGTGGGCGCCGAGGTCACCCAGTCCGGCGGCGGAGAACAGGGCGTCACAGGCCGCGTGGGCCGCGACGTCCCCGTCGGAGTGCCCGGCGAGCCCGTACCGCTCGCCCTCCCACAGCAGTCCGCCGCACCACAGCTCGCGGCCCTCCTCGAACGCGTGCACGTCCGTGCCGATGCCGACGAGCGGCACGACCGGGGCGCCGGCCGGGGCGCTGGCCGGGGGGCCTGCCGGTGTGTCGGCCGGGGGATCGGCCAGGGGGCCTGAGGGCTGGTCAGAACGCATCGTGCGCCCTCCTCCTGGCCAGCACGGCCTCCGCGAGGACGAGGTCGAGCGGGCGGGTCACCTTGAACGCCTCCTCGTGGCCGCGGACGACGACCACCTCGACACCGAGCCGCTCGACCATGCCCGCGTCGTCGGTGGCCCCCTCACCCTCCGCGCTGATCCGCGCGTGCGCCTCGGCCAGCACCTTGCGGTCGAAGCCCTGCGGGGTCTGCACAGCGCGCAGCCGGGCCCGGTCGGGGGTGCCGGTGACCGGTTCCGGCTCGCCGTCACCGCGAGGCGTCACCTGCTTGACGGTGTCGGTGACCGGCAGCGCCGGGACGACGGCGGGCGCACCCTCGCGCACGGCGCGGGCGACGGCGTCCACCGTCTCGTCGGGGACGAGGGGGCGTGCGGCGTCGTGCACGAGCACCGTCTCGACGGTGTCGGGCAGCGCGGCCAGACCGAGGCGTACGGAGTCCTGGCGGGTGTCGCCACCAGGCACGACGACGACCTCGGGCAGCCCGTGCCCGTCCAGCAGCGCGCGCACGGACGCGGCACCGTCGGGCGGCGCCACGACGACGACGAGTTCGACGGCGCGCGCCCGCGCGGTCGCCCGGACGGCGTGGACGAGCATCGGCGTACCGCCCAGCTCGCGCAGCGCCTTGGGCGCCCCCGGGCCGAGCCGTACACCCCTGCCCGCAGCCGGGATCACGACGGCGGTGCGGGGCCCGGCGTCATCCGTGGGGCGCGGGTCCCCGGAAGGAGCGAAGTCTGTGGAATCGATTGACATCGGTAGCGCGTTCAGGGTTTGTGTCCTCAGCGGGGGTGGGTATGGCCTGGGGGTACCCCCGACCGTAGGTGGGGGGAGCACCGGGCGCGCCCGCTCGATCGACCCCTTCCGTGCTCATCGGTCGAGCCAGCCGCCCGGACCGGAACGCCGGCACCGCCCCATCCGGCGGGCGGCGGCACGGCGAGACGGGCCCGGTGCCGGAAAGGTACCGCAGCCTTTCGGGCCTCACCTATACCCCCACATATGCCATACCCCCACATATGCCGCAGCGCCCGGCGACGACTCAGTCATCCGGGCACCGCGGCATCGTGGAACGGCTTCGTTCCGGTGGAACGGCTCACCCCGTCCGGAGCGGAATCGCCCGGGACGGCGCATCACCATCTCCGCACTTCAGGGCTTCTCCGCGCTTCAGAACTTCAGGACCTCAGGGCTTCGGGCGGTCCGCCCCGCCCCGGGAACCCCTGGAAGCCGGGCCTCTGGGAAGCCCGGAGCTCCTGGAAGCGCGGAACTCCCGGGAGGGGAGCCCTTGGAAGCCTCGGAGTCTCAGGAAGCGAGCACCTCGTCGAGCAGCGCTTCGGCCTTGTCCTCGTTGGTGTTCTCGGCCAACGCCAGTTCGCTCACCAGGATCTGGCGGGCCTTGGCCAGCATCCGCTTCTCACCCGCGGACAGGCCGCGCTCGCGCTCCCGGCGCCACAGGTCGCGCACCACCTCGGCGACCTTGATCACGTCGCCGGACGCGAGCTTCTCGAGATTCGCCTTGTAGCGGCGGGACCAGTTCGTGGGCTCCTCGGCATACGGCGCGCGGAGCACCTCGAAGACCCGGTCCAGCCCGTCCGAACCGACGACGTCGCGCACGCCCACGAACTCCGCATTGTCCGCCGGTACGCGCACCGTCAAATCGCCCTGCGCAACCTTCAGAACCAAGTAGGTCTTGTCCACGCCTTTGATCTGGCGAGTTTCGATAGCCTCGATCAGCGCGGCCCCGTGATGGGGATAGACCACGGTGTCGCCAACCTTGAACGTCATGTGTCAGGTACCCCTTCCGTGGCTATCCAGGGTAACACGGGAACGACGTCTTCTGAATGGCGTTTTCGCAGGTCAGGGCGCATCTCGGGGCTTGACAAGCGGCCCTCTATCGTGCTTCGAGCGGCCAATGCACGCAGGTATTCGCAGGTGAGAGCGGTTCTGCGCACCTGCGGAAACGGGCGCGGAGAGCACCCGGAAGAGGCTCGCGACACGTCCGGAGTGCCCGTTTTGTCCGACTGTAGGGAGTCAGCCTCTTCACACCTTCTTCCGGCTTTCCCAAGAATTGATCAATGGCCGCGCGAGAACCGGTTGATCAATTCTTCATCAACCTCTCGCATTCTCTCGGAATCGCCCATACGGAGTCGTCGGCCGCCCCTCCACCGGCCCCCGCCGCCGGCCCCACCGCTATTCGGCCGACCGCTCCCGGGCAGCCCCGGCAGGTGCCGGACCGTCACCCCGCGCGCCCGCCCGCCGGTTGCCCGGCGGGAAGCAGCGGAACGTACCGGCGCGGAAGAGGGCGGAAGGGGAAGGCGCGCGGGCGGGCGGGCGCGGTCCGGGTCGGAGGGTCGGGTGCGGGCCGCCGACCGGCTGTCGGTACCCTGAGCCCGCACGCGAAAGCCCATCCGTACGCGATCGGCACGCGCCCCGGAGCCATATCCGCTCGTGGCGTGCCGCCGCCATAGCCCGCCTAGGAGTTGCCGCCGCCGTGAGCAGCAGCCTTCGTCGCGGCACCCTCGCCGCCACCACCCTCGCGCTCGCCGCCGTCTCGCTGACCGCCTGTGGCGCCGGAAACGACGCGCAGACGCTGGAGATCAAGCCCGACAACGCGGCGACGCACGTCGGGGACATCAAGATCCAGAACGTCAACGTCGTCACCGACACCAAGGGCTCGGGCGAGGCGACCATCACCGCACGGATCTTCAACGAGGGCGCCAGGGACCAGATCCTCAAGGGCGTCTCCGCCAAGGGTGCCCGTGCCGAGCTGAGCCCGGCCAAGGGCGAGAAGAAGCTGGTCGTCCCGGCGGGCGGCTCCCTGAAGCTGGGCGGCACGGGCGAGGCCGCCGCGCTGCTGACCGACGCGAAGCGGGCCGGGGTCCGCGACGGCGACGCCTTCCCCCTCACCTTCGACCTCAGCCGCACCGGCGCCGTCAAGCTGAGGGCCACGGTCCTGCCGGCCGAGGGCGCCTACAAGACCGTCGGTCCCAGCTCCTCCCCGTCCCCGCGGACCTCCGAGTCGGGCTCCCCCGGCGCGTCCGAGAGCGGCAAGCCGGGTGAGAGCGGCAAGCCCGGCGAGACCGGCAAGCCGGGCGATGAGGAGAACCCGGGCTCCTCCCACGAGCCGGGTGAGCGCTCCGAGCAGGGCGGGTCCGGCGAGGACTCCCCCTCGACCACACCGGACGCCCAGCAGGGGCAGGAGCACGCCGGGCACTGAGCCCCGCACCATCAGGGGTACGGAGACGAAAGGGGTACGGGGCCGGCGCGAGCAGCCACGCTCGGTCGCCCGGGACCCCGGCAGGACGAAACGGCGAGAGGCCGCACCCCGCGCGGGGTGCGGCCTCTCGCCGCAGGGGCTGAAGGGTGCCCCCCGACGAGGCTTACGGCTCGAACTTGTAGCCGAGGCCGCGGACCGTGACCAGGTAGCGGGGCGCGCCCGGGTCCGGTTCGATCTTGGCTCTGAGCCGCTTGACGTGGACGTCGAGGGTCTTGGTGTCGCCCACGTAGTCGGCGCCCCAGACCCGGTCGATCAGCTGCATACGGGTCAGGACGCGGCCCGCGTTGCGCAGCAGCATCTCCAGCAGGTCGAACTCCTTGAGCGGGAGATCCACCTTGTCGCCGTCCACCGTCACCACGTGCCGGTCCACGTCCATCCGGACCGGCCCGGCCTCCAGCGCCGCGGGGGCCGCCTCCTCCGGCTCGCCGCGGCGGCGCAGCACGGCGCGCACCCGGGCGACCAGTTCCCGGGAGGAGAACGGTTTGGTGACGTAGTCGTCGGCGCCTATCTCCAGGCCGACGACCTTGTCGATCTCACTGTCCTTGGCCGTCACCATGATCACCGGCACGTTGGACCGGCCGCGCAGCTGGCGGCAGACCTCGGTGCCGGGCAGCCCCGGCAGCATCAGGTCGAGCAGCACCAGGTCGGCACCGTTGCGCTCGAACTCCTCGAGCCCCTCGGGCCCCGTGGCCGCGACAGCGACCTCGAAGCCTTCCTTGCGGAGCATGTACGACAGTGCGTCGCTGAACGATTCCTCGTCCTCGACGACGAGCACTCGGGTCACGGGAGGACCTCCGGGGCGGAAAGTTGTTCATCAGCCTGGTCGACATACGGCCGCTCCTCCTCGTCGAAGGCGGCCGGTTCCTGCAATGCGCCCGACAGGCGGTTCCGGCCCAGCCGGTCGGCCTTGTCGAGCGCGGCCTGCTCCCGTCCGCTGCCCGCCTCGGGCAGCCGCAGGGTGAAGGTGGAGCCCTGGCCCTCGGCGCTCCACACCGTGACCTCCCCGCCGTGCGAGGCGGCCACGTGCTTGACGATGGACAGGCCCAGTCCGGTGCCGCCGGTGGCGCGGGACCTGGCCGGATCGACGCGGTAGAACCGCTCGAAGATCCGCTCCTTGTCGCGGTCGGAGATGCCGATGCCCTGGTCGGTGACGGCGATCTCTATCAGGTCGCCGCCGGGGGCCTGGGTACGGCGGCCCGCGATCTTGACACGGGTGCGGGCGGGCGAGTAGTTGACGGCGTTCTCGACGAGGTTGCCGAGCGCGGCGGCGAGCTGGCCGCGGTTCCCCCACACGTGCAGCCCCTCGGTGCCCCCGGCGAGCAGGGTGATCTGCTTGCTGTCGGCGCTCTGCCTGCTGCGCTCTATGGCCTCGGTCACCAGTTCGTCGACGCGGACCGACTCGGAGTCCTCCAGCGGGTCGTCGTTCTGCACCCGGGAGAGGTCGATCAGCTCCTGCACGAGGTTGGTCAGCCGCGTGGCCTCGTTCTGCATGCGTCCCGCGAAGCGCTCCACCGCCTCGGGGTCGTCCGAGGCGTCCATGACGGCCTCCGAGAGCAGCGAGAGGGCGCCGACCGGGGTCTTCAGCTCATGGCTGACGTTGGCGACGAAGTCCCGCCGCACCGCCTCGATCCTGCGGGCCTCCGTCAGGTCCTCCACCAGCAGGAGCACCAGCCGGGAGCCGAGCGGTGCCACGCGTGCGGAGACCGCGAGGGCATCGCCCCTTCCGGTACCGCGCCGGGGCAGGTCCAGCTCGACCTGCCGTATCTCTCCGTCCCGCCGGGTATCCCTGGCCATCTGGAGCATGGGCTCCACGGCGAGCCGGCCGCCGCGCACCAGCCCCAGCGCGTACGCGGCGGAGCTGGCCTTGACGACGGCGTCGCTCTCGTCCAGCACGACGGCGGACGAACGGAGGACCGACAGGACGGTGTCGACACCCGGGGGGAGCCCCGGACCGGTGTGCAGCGTGGAGGAGGCGCGGGTGGGCTTGGCCTGCTCCCGCTCGCTCCAGCGGAACGCCAGCATCGCGATCACGCCGGTGCACACACCGGCGATCGCTGCTGCCGCGGCGACCGCCGCATTCACGTCCATACAGCCAGGTTATGCGCCCCTTCCGACACTCCCCCAGTCCTGGAGGGGTCACCCGGAAGAGCTGTCGCCCAGTGTTTACCCTCACGGCGTCCGTCGTTCACCGTTGAGGGCGGAACCGGTCGCATTTCGGGCGCACCGTGGGAGCGTAGGGGCCCGCGGGACCCCCACAAGAACATCCGTGCACAAGAACATCCGTGCGAGGGAAGGACAGCCATGCGGGACGCGTACCACGAGGAGCTGGACTCGATCGGGGACAGCCTGGTCGAGATGGCCCGGCTCGTCGGCTCCGCGATCGGGCGCGCCACCACGGCGATGCTGGACGCGGACCTCAAGCTCGCCGAGAGCGTCATCGCCGCCGACGAGAAGGTGGACGACCTCCAGCGCGACCTGGAGACCCGGGCGATACAGCTGCTGGCCCGCCAGCAGCCGGTCGCCACCGACCTGCGCATCGTCGTGACCTCGCTGCGGATGAGCGCCGACCTGGAGCGCTCCGGCGACCTGGCGCAGCACGTCGCGAAGGTCGCCCGGCTGCGCTTCCCCGAGTCCGCCGTGCCCCAGGACCTCCAGGCGACGCTGCTGGAGATGGGGCAGCTCGCCCAGCGGCTGATGGCCAAGGCCGCCGAGGTCCTCATCACCAAGGACGTGGACCTGGCGATGCAGCTGGAACAGGACGACGACGCCATGGACCTGCTGCACCGCGCCCTCTTCCAGCACCTGATGGACGACCGCTGGAAGCACGGCATCGAGACCGCCGTGGACGTCACACTGCTGGGCCGCTACTACGAGCGGTTCGCCGACCACGCCGTGTCGGTGGCCCGCCGCGTCGTCTACCTGGTGACGGGCGACTACGCCGACGAGATCGACCCGGCCCTGACCGCCGCCACCAACGGCTCGGCCGGCGGCAACGGGAACGGTGCCGGGAACGGCGGCGGACAGGGGACGGCGCAGGGGAAGGGGGGAGGCCCCGGCGCGGCCGCGACGCGGACCGCGGCCGCCGCGGGCGAGGGTGCGGCGCCGGGCGAGGACCGCTGAGGGCACGTGCAACCACGCGCCCTTGATGCGCCCGGGGCCGGTCGGCGTGCAATGGGGCCGTGTCATGCCCGTCCATGACTGTCCCCGCCGAGGAGGGAACGATGGCTGAATCGCCCACACCGCTCCGGAGCCCGGCCGAGCAACCGCCGGCCACCCCACGGGACGCCCGGGAACTGCCCCTGCTGGGAGCGTGCGGCTGCGGTCCCGGCTGCGGCTGCGGCTGCCAGTCCGGCGGCGCCTGCTCGTGCGGGGGTTCCTGCGGCTGACCGCACCGCGCGGGCCGCCGCGGGCCGCGGACGCGCCCCACAGGCCACGGGCGGGGCCCTGACCGGTTCGGCAGGTCAGGGCCCCGCATCGTGCCGGGAGCCCGCACCCCCCTTGGGACCGGCACCGTCTTCGGAACCCGTGCCGCCTCTGGAGCCGGCACCGTGTCCGGACCTCGCCTCGTGGCCCAGCCTCGCGTCATGGCCCGGCCCCGCGTCGTGGCCGGCGTCCGCGCCGTCTTCGGACCCGACACCGCGTCCGGAACCCGCGCCACCGCTGGGACCGGCACCGTGTCCGGACCTCGCCTCGTGGCCCGCTTCCGCCTCATGGCCCAGCCCCGCGTCGTGGGCGGCGCTGGGTGTCGTGGTCGAGTCGGCGGGGGATGCCGGTGGCCACGGCAGGTGGGCGAGCAGGACGAAGGCGCCCTCCTGGGGCCCGTAGCTCAGGGTGCCGCCCTCGATCTCCAGCCGCTCGCGCAGCCCGGTGAGCCCGGCACCGGCCCCGGGGATGCCCGACCCGCCCGCCCCCGCGGGCAGCGGATTGCTGACCCGTACCGTCAGCCCCCGCTCCACCGCGCCCGCGACCCGCACCTCGACCGGCTGCCCCGGCGCGTGCTTGCGGGCGTTGGTCAGTCCTTCCTGCACCGCGCGGTAGGCGGTGCGCTGGAGCTGGGGCCGCAGCGGGAGGCCGCCCTCGCCGCCGGCCGGCCCGGACAACTCCTCGTCGAGGCGTACGGTCTGGCCCGCGGCGCGCGCCTCGTCCACCAGTTCGCCGATCCGGGAGAGGTCGGGCTGCGGGCGGGCCGCGCGCTCCGGGCCGGTGACCCCGCCCCGGGCCGCGCCGCCGCCCGCCTCCCGCGCCGCGTCCTCGGCCTCGTCCTCGCGCAGGACGTGCAGTACGTCACGCAGCTCCTCCAGCGCCTGGTGGGCGTTGTCCCGGATGACGGTGGCGCTCTCGGCGATCTCCGAGTCGTCGAGCGCCGCGCCCTCGCCCGCCGCCGTCCGCTGCGTCCGGTAGGCGAGCGCGCCCGCGTGCACGGACAGCAGCGAGACGCGGTGTGCCAGCACGTCGTGCATCTCCCGCGCGATGGCCCGCCGCTCGGCGCGGCGGACGTCCGCCAGCCGCCGCTCGTGGTCGGCCTGCGCGCGCACCGCGTCCTCGCGCAGCTTGAGCACCAGCTGCCGTCGGACCCGGGCCAGGCTGCCCCAGGCGAAGAAGAGCAGGTAGTAGACGACCACGAAGGCGGCGATCGTCCAGCGCTCGTCGTGCGGTACCCCGTACAGCAGCACGTACGGGAGCGTGGCCCCCAGGTGCAGCGCCAGCACCAGCAGGGCCGTCCGGGGTGCGACGCGCAGCGCCAGGTTGAAGATGATGACGGCCAGCGCACCGAAGACGGTGTCCGTCAGGGCCGCGGCCGGTACGGCGGCCAGGGCGACCCCCAGCGGCCAGCGTCTGCGCACCCACAGCGACAGGCACGCCAGCGCCCCCAGCGGCGGGTCCAGCGCCAGCAGCCACCCGGGCAGATAGGTCTTCGCCCCGACCTGGTCGTACAGCGCCAGCCAGCACAGCACCGCCCCGGCGAACAGGGCCACGTCGACCACCCAGTCGCGGGCGCTCCGCCGCACCCGGCCGCCCCGCGGCGGCCCGCTGGCGGTCAGCTCTCCCGGCAGCAGGCGCCGGGCGAGCACGGAGGCGGAATGGCTGGTCATCCTTCGAGCGTAGGCAGGTTGTCGGACATTGCCGTCCGGACACCCCCGTTCCCTCCCTCACCGGCGGACCGGTTCCGTCCTCCACCGGCGGACCGCGTGCCGTCCCTCGTCAGCGGCCCGCGTTCCGTCTCCCACCAGCGGGCCGCGTGCCGTCCTCCACCGGCGGACCGGCCGGACTGCCGGTGCGCTTCCCGGGCGGGGCGGGCGGTTGTGAGGGATGTCATGACCGGAACAATCAGCCATCCCTCGCACGATCCCCCGGTCGTACAAATATCAACCGCACAGTCGCTCTTCGCCGCATTCCGGTCTACGCTCGGGCAGGTCGGCCCGCAGGGGCGAAGGGGCAGGTCGACGGAGTGAGGAACAGGGCGGGACGGAACGGGGCGGGACCGGACGGGACGGTTCGGCCGGGGCCCTCGTCCCGCAGCACCACCGGCCGCAGGGGCGGCCAGTGCGGCCGGAGGTGTCCTGGGGAGGGCATGCAGCACATGAGTCGTCGCTCCACCGGCCTGGTCGGTGTCTGGGCCGAGATGCAGCGTCAGCAGCAGCGGCAGCGGGAGGCCGAGGCCAGGCGGCAGCGGGAACAGGCCCGCGAGATGCGGGCCTACCAGCGCCGGGCAGAGCAGAACCACCGGGAGTACCGCCACGCCGAGGCCAGGCGGCGCACCGAGGAGCTGGAAGCGCGCGTCGCCGCCCTGCGGGACCTGCTGGCGGCCGGCTGCCGGGCCCCGGCCTTCACCGCCGCCTCCCTCCTGCGCTCCGAGGAGATCGCCCCCTTCTCCCCCGGGCCGCTCGCGCAGCCGGTCCCCATGCCGCACCCGCAGCAGTACCAGGCGCAGGGCGGCTGGACCGCGCAGCGGCGCGCGCAGGCGCAGGCCGAGGCGCGCGCCCGGTTCGAACGCGACTGGCACGCCGCGCAGGCCGCCGAGGCGCAGCGCCTGCGGCAGCTGGCGGCGTACCAGCGGGAGTACCAGCAGTGGGCCGAGGCGCAACTGTCGGAGATACGGCAGCACAACGCCGGTGTCGCCCAGGTGACCGACGGCGTCCGGGACGGGGACCCGGACGCCGTCGTCGCGTACTTCTCGGCCGCGCTCTACTCCTCGACCGCGTGGCCCGAAGGATTCCCCCGCCAGGTCTCGGCGGCCTACGACGCACCGGCGCGCCAGCTGGTGCTGGACTGGGAGCTTCCGCCGCTCGACGTCGTCCCCGGGACCAAGTCCATCCGGTACATGCCCACGCAGGACCAGGACAAGGAGACCCCTCTCCCCGTCGGCCGGCGCCGCGCCCTCTACCGGGAGGTCCTCGCGGAGTGCGTGCTGCTGGTGCTGCACGAACTGTTCGCGGCCGACACTTTCGGCGCGCTCGACTCCGTGGCGCTCAACGGGTTCGTGGACGAGCACGACCCGGCGACCGGCCGCAGGACGCATTTGTGCCTGGCGACCGTCATGGCACCGCGGTCCGCCTTCACCGCGCTGCACCTGGCACAGGTCGATCCGGTCAGCTGTCTGACCGACGCGCTGCGCGGACAGCTCACGTCGCGGCCCGACCAGCTCACCCCCGTACGGCCGGGCCGCACCCCCCAGGACATCGGCGACCGCGTCGTCACGCACGGCGATGAGGACGACCCCGACCTGTTCGAGATGGACCCCCTCGCCTTCGAGTCCCTCGTCGCCGAGCTGTTCCGGGCCATGGGCATGCAGGCCGTGACGACGCAGCGCTCGAACGACGGCGGAGTGGACGTCGACGCGCTCGACCCGGCCCCGATCCGGGGCGGCAAGATCGTCGTGCAGGTGAAGCGGTACCGCGGCACCGTGCCGCCCACCGCCGTACGCGACCTGTACGGAACCGTCCAGGACACCGGCGCCAACAAGGGCGTCCTCGTGACGACCTCGCGGTTCGGCCCCGGCTCGCACACCTTCGCAGGCGGCAAGCCGCTGGAACTCATCCAGGGCAGCGAACTGGTCGACCTGCTCCACCGGCACGGACTCCGCGGGCGGCTGGGCGGCACCGCCACCGGGAGCACCACCCGACACACACCACCCGCCGCCCCCGCGACCCCGCCCGATGACTACAACGTGCTGGGCATGTCCTGGTCCGGCGGCGTCGCCCTGGACATCTGCGCGCTCGTCTGCCACGGCAACCGGGTACTGGACGACGACCACGTCGTCTTCTTCAACAACCCCCGGACACCGGACGACGCCGTGGCCGTACTGGCGGCCACCCCGCCCGACAAGGCGGCGCTCCGCGTCTCCTTCGACACCCTGCCCGAGCGCGCCGACCGGCTGGTACTCGTCGCCGCGATCGACCCGGAGAAGAACCCGGAAGCCGATCTGTCCGGATTCACCGACGCCCGCGTCCGGCTCCTCGACCCCGCACTGACCGAACTGAGCCGCCTGGACGTCTCCGACGGCCGCCACCGGGAGACCGCCCTCGTCCTCGGCTCCTTCCGCCGCCGGCCGCACGGCGACTGGGACTTCGTCGTCGGCGGACGCGGCTACCCGGGCGGCCTGGAGGAACTCCTCCAGGCCCACGGCATCGAGGTGGAATGACCCCGCCGCCCGGGCGCACTTGCCCCTTCTTCACCGGGTACACCAGTGACCAGCCCCCTGCCCGCGGGGCCTCGCGGGCAGGGGGCTTGCTCGTGTCTTGGGCTTACTTCTTCTTGCCCTGGGGCTTGCCGGGGGACTTGGCCACCAGCGTTTCCCCTGTTCAGAAGAGGTGCCCCTGAGCGCCTGGTAGTCATCGTTGGTCATCCTCGGTCGCCACTGACCGGCCTCGGACGGCCCAGAGACGGCCCGGCGAACGCGGCTACGGAGCCGTGTAGGCCGCATACTCAGCGCGACGGACGCCTTGGAGGGACTGGCCCCGGGATCACATCCTTGCCCAGGTGTTCCTTGATCAAGTACTTGAGCTCCGGGCCCTCGATGAGTTGGAGCCGACCATGCTGACGGGCGAAGTCGTGGCTGGCCCTACCGAACCACGAAGTAGTGATCAGGACGCCTTTGGCGGCGCGCTTGTGCTCCACGACGCCGGCCAGGGCCTGGACAGCCTCAACACCAACCAGTTTGCTGTAGCGCTTGGCCTGGATGATGCACTCACCGTTGAAGACCGGGTCCTTGCTGATGGCCACCGCGTCAACACCTTCGTCCTTCGAGGCCTGGGTGTTCCACGCTTCCATCCCGATTGCTTCGAAAAGTTGGCGGATCAGATGTTCGAACTCGGTGGGGGTCAGCTTGACCAGTACGGGCCTGCTATCCAGATCAGCCACCACGTCCATGCTGTCCATCAGGCGGTACTTGGTGAGATCGAACTCGATGATGGGCCGAATGGGCTCGAGGTCGTAGGGATTGGGAGATACGAGCGCGTTGAGCCCCTTGAGACAAGCAGCCGGATCGACTTGGCTGAGGCGCAGCTTGCTGAACTGTTCCCTGCTGGCACTCAGGGTGACGAGACAGGGCGAGACTTCCTGACCGGTAGCTCGGTCGATGGTCTTGACACGACCGTTCAGGATGACGCCGTTGACCACTCGGTCCGGATCACCGGCCAGAATCTCGTGGACAGTCCGTAGAGCGACCTGCGCCAAGACAGACGAGTAGATCTCCTTGCGTTCCTTCTCCGGCCGGGGCACCACAGTTGTCTCGTCCCGGCTCTTCACATACCTGTAGCCGCGCGCGGCGGGCACGATCGTCTCCGGCGGCAGCTGAATCTCGACAAGGACGTCCCCCGTAGCAGGGCGGAAGGCGATGCGGTGCCCATGAGGGAAGCCCAGGGGGTACGAAGAGGCGTCGAGGACGGCCCCTAGGTGCGCTTCCACTGCTTCCGGATCGCCGGCGCGATACGCCTTGCGTTGCTCATCCAGATGCTTGTTGAAGGCCTCGACCTCCTCAGCGGATCGCTCCTCCGCCTGGCGGTGCTCGGCGCGCTTCTGCTCCAGCGTCGCCCGGCGCTTCTCCTCATCTCGCGCATGCCGCGCCTGCGCTTCGCTGAACCGCTCACGGGCCTCGGCAACCTCCGTCTCGTACCGCTTTCTGCCAAAGCCCAGGACGGCAGCGAGCCCTCCGGGCTCCGGGGGCGCGAAATCTTCCCACCGCGGTGAAGGCTCCGGTCGGGACCAAGGGCGTTCGTCCAACGCCGTCGGCGTATGAGTCCTCCGTCGGCGCTCGAAAGTCGTGGGCGGGTCACCGACCAGAGCATCACGCAGCAACTGACTCAGCTGCTCGACCTCGTGCTCGACCCCGATCGTCCGCACCCTCGCCTGCTCGGCTTGCTGCTCCTGGTACGCGGCCTTCCGCTCGCGCGCCTGCCGCTTGCTGGCAGCTTCTGCAGCCTTACGCGCCCGCTCCGCCTGGCGGGCCTGTTGCTCCTGAGCCCGCCGCAAAGCCTGCTGCTGCCGCTGGTACGCGTTCCCTTGGCCGCTACTGCGCTGCGCCACCCGCTGGCCCCCTCCCTGACTTCTCTTCCCAGAGCCATTCCCTCGCCACATCGCAAAATCACGCACCTGGAACGCCACCTTGTCCGCGCCGGGGCACCCCTGGCTCGGCGCGGACGCCGCCCCTGGGCAGCTAACCCCCACATGCGCACTGCCCCCGGTCGTACGGGCAAGAGGTGGCGTGCTCATCGACGGAGTGAGCCATCAGATGGAGAAGCTGCGATCGTCTCAGTGTGATGTGGGCCCTGGCCTGGGTAGACGACTGAGATCTGGGCTCGTCGGGCTCGGCCGCATTTCACTGCGGTTCCGCTGTGCCCGCTCATCTGGCGCGCTCGTGGTGCGCGGAAGTCTGCGACCCGGCCAGGGGGCGACGGCCACTCGTACGGCCTGGTCCACGCGTCGGCGGCCGGTTGGCGCTGAACTGTGCCTTCTGGGAGGTAACAAAAACTGCGTGTCCTGAACAGACACTCGCAGAAGACAGGCGAGAGTATGCTCTTTTCTACCACAGCGTTCCCGGCTCGCTACCCCGAGGCGTACACATGACATCTCCCTCTAACGCCCACATTCTGAAGGAACTTGTATTTCCGGCCCGGTACGAATTTCTTATCGAACATGTGGGCTCTGAGGTTGCCCGATTGGTTGTCGCTCCCCCTTCAGCGACTCTTTATTCAATTGAACTAGCGGCGCAAAGTATTCGCGCACGCGGCGAAGGCTTGTTCGTTCCGATGTATGCGCTCTCCGGAACGGGAAAAACGACCCTGTCCAGCAATCTGCGAACTTTCCTTCCCTCTCAGTTCTCGGCCACTGTCCAACATAACGGTGCTGTCAGTTTTGATGAACTCAAGGCTGCGATCGCAGAGGCTGCTCGTTCGAGAGCTGCCAACGACGAGCGCATCATCCCACTGCTCGTTGACCACCGCGAAAGTGCACCAGCTGACACAACCGAACTTGCAGCGATTAAGCGCTTTCTGCGCGACCCACTTGGCCGCAAGGTGCTACTTTGCTGGCCGGAAACATCAGAGGACATGGCAAAATCCATGTCGGCTGATTATGAGCGGGTCGCAGGACGCCCACCTCTTCCTCTTCCACTTCACGTGGAAGGTCCGCATCGAGACGCATGGGTGCCGATTGCCACGAATACTCTGCAACTGTCGAACAACGTTGAATCGCTGGAGCTGTTGGGAGTTGACCCCCGAGACTACTCACCGGAAGAGTTTGACACGCTCGGCGACTATCTCCGAGCTATTTCTGATGACTTCACAAAGAATCGCCTAGACATCCTTCAACGTACACGGCTCCCCATTCGAATGGTTGTAGTGGTTGTGTCTGCCAGCACGGATCCAGGCGTACTCATGCATTTGACCAACAGTAGCCGATTTGGCTTCATCGATGGTAATGCACTTCTGGCAGCCACGCCTGCCAGCGTCATAGGGAAATGGTGGGCAGATCGTCGCGGACTCCTCACGCAGATGATTGTTCAATTGGATGCGCGAGTTTTTGGACTCCCACCCGCTGTCACTATTCCCATTCTCCGCCGTTTTGGCCCGGAAGATGTAAAGGAGCCGCTGGAGAGTCTTGATGTCTCAGTCAAGGGCACGGCATCGATCGCTCGCAACATAAAGCGAAGTGACTTCGGGAAATATCTGCTGGGCACGGCCACGTCCACTTACGAGACCAGAGGAACGCCATCTAACGTATCGTCGCCAGCCTTCGACCTACTGGCGGAACGAGGCTTCACTCACGGCGCGGACAAGGAACTTAACAAGGCTGTCCTTGAAGCCATCAGAGTATTCATCGAAGTTAATGGAATGGAGGCCAGCGAGTTCAAAGCTGAAGAGAAAATGAGCTTCACCCCACTAATCCCCGACACTTCCTTCGTACTGAATAGTGAAGCGGTATGCGTCGAATACACCTGGAGATCTGGAGACTATCTGACGAATAAAAATCGTGCGGCGATTGCCGCCTACATCTTGAGTAAGCTCCAGAATTACGCCCGAGAGTTGGGATACGTTGAGTAAGCCTGGCCCAAGGTCGACGGAGCTTTTGGAGTGGCGCTGCTCTGTCGCGAGTGATCACGGCCCCGTAAGCTTCCGGCGCGTCAGGCGACGTTGGGGCCGTGATCTTCGAGGCTCGCGCCAAAGTTGGCTCCATAAGACTGTGGAGCCTTACCACCCCAGCCACGACGTACCCCTTCTCTGTCACCAAGCGGCTGATTGCTGTGCGCCTGGTCCGAGCGCCGACCCGGCTGGAATGGAGGCGGAGACGGGAGTGCAGGCCCAGCCAGGGGCCAGGCCGCGCGCCGAGCGGGCCGACGACCCGTTGCTGATGGCGGCCGGCGCGTTTCGGCTCTCCATCGTCTTCCTTGGGGCCCGGCACCACGAGCAGGCGGCCCGCGCGTCGGGCAGTGCCGCCGAGACGCTGCGTCCCCTCGCCGGGACCGGACGTCCCGAAGCGATCGCCGTGCGTGGCGCGCTCACTCTGCAGCGCGCCGTCGCGGCCGCCCGGACGGACCGGGCCGACGACGCGTACGAGTATCTGCGGCATGCGCGTGACATGGCCGCGCAGGTCGGCAAAGGCCGCAACGACTACAACACCGAGTTCGGCCCGACCAACGTCGCGCTGCACGGAGTCACCGTGGCCGTCGATCTCGGTGACGCCGGGGTCGGCCTCCGGGCAGCCGAGAACGTGGATGCGTCCACCCTCTCCACCGAGCGGCAGACCCGGTTCCGGATCGACGTCGCTCGGGCGCACACCCAGCGGCGGCAGGTACCGGCTGCCGTGGAGGCGCTGTTGACGGCACGCCGACTGGCCCCGGACATGGTCCTCGCCGTGCCGGTTGTCCGACAGCTTGTCGCCGATCTGATGGCCATGAGCAGGCCGCCGTCCGACGATCTGCGCGGACTGGCAAAGGAACTGGGCATCCAGAGTTGCTGAACCAGCGCTTGAATGGCTGAGCAGTGGTCGGAGTGCGCGCTGCCGCAATCGGCGTCGGCGGGCCCGGCCGGGCAGTCGCAAGATCTCTTCCCCGGGGCTGGGCTCCGGAGTCGCGGCCCGGCACCGGCCCCGCGCAGCGGCACGCCCCCGACCTGCGGAACACCCGCGGGTCGGGGGGCGTGAGCGTACGGGCTTACTTCTTCTTGCCCTGGTTCTTCACGGCCTCGATGGCGGCCTTGGCGGCCTCCGGGTCGAGGTAGGTGCCGCCCTTGGTGATCGGGTGGAAGTCGGCGTCCAGGTCGTAGGCCAGGGGGATGCCGGTGGGGATGTTGAGGCCCGAGATGTCCTCGTCGGAGATGCCGTCCAGGTGCTTGACCAGGGCGCGCAGCGAGTTGCCGTGGGCGGCGACCAGTACGGTCTTGCCGGCCATCAGGTCCGGGATGATGCCGTCGAACCAGTACGGCAGCATCCGCTGGACGACGTCCTTGAGGCACTCGGTGCGGGGCCGCAGTTCGCTGGGGACGCCGGCGTAGCGCGGGTCGTCGCTCTGCGAGAACTCGGCGCCGTCCTCCAGGACGGGCGGCGGGGTGTCGTAGGAGCGGCGCCAGAGCATGAACTGCTCCTCGCCGAACTCCTCGCGGATCTGCGCCTTGTCCTTGCCCTGGAGGGCGCCGTAGTGGCGCTCGTTCAGCCGCCAGGAGCGGCGGACCGGGATCCAGAGCCGGTCGGCGGCCTCCAGCGCGAGCTGCGCGGTGCGGATGGCGCGCTTCTGCACGGAGGTGTGCAGCACATCGGGGAGCAGGCCGGCGTCCTTGAGCAGCTCGCCGCCGCGGACCGCCTCCTTCTCGCCCTTCTCCGTCAGGTTGACGTCCACCCACCCGGTGAACAGGTTCTTGGCGTTCCACTCGCTCTCGCCATGGCGGAGCAGGATCAGCTTGTACGGTGCGTCGGCCATACCCGAGAGCCTACGCGTCCGCCCGGCGGCCGGGCGCGAGGGTGGGCGGGCGCGGGAGTGGGGGCCGGTCTCACCGCCGGGCGGGGAAGTGTGGTGCGCCGCCACATGGGGAGCGGGGGCCGGGTTCCCTACCGTGCGGCGGCATGGTCTCCCCTTCTCCGGCTTCCTCCGCTTCCTCCTCCTCCGCTTCCTCCTCCATCTCTCCCGCTCCCCCGTCCCCGCCTCCCGTCCGCTCCCTGCGGCGGATCGTCGCGGCCAGTCTCGTGGGCACCACGATCGAGTGGTACGACTTCTTCCTGTACGGCTCGGCCGCCGCCCTCGTCTTCAACCAGCTGTTCTTCCCCGACTCCGACCCGCTGGTCGGCACGCTGCTGTCGTTCCTCACGTACGCGGTCGGTTTCGCGGCCCGCCCCCTGGGGGCGCTGGTCTTCGGCCACTACGGGGACCGGATCGGCCGCAAGAAGCTGCTGGTCGTCAGCCTGCTGATGATGGGCGGCGCCACCTTCGCCATCGGGCTGCTGCCCACGCACGCCACGGTCGGCTCCTTCGCCCCGGTCCTGCTGACGACGCTGCGGCTGGTGCAGGGGTTCGCGCTGGGCGGCGAGTGGGGCGGTGCCGTACTGCTGGTGTCCGAGCACGGGGACGCGCGGCGGCGCGGCTTCTGGGCCTCGTGGCCGCAGACCGGCGCTCCCGCCGGGCAGCTGCTGGCGACCGGTGTGCTGGCGGCGCTGACGGCGCTGCTGTCCGAGGGCGCGTTCGCGAGCTGGGGGTGGCGGGTGCCGTTCCTGCTGTCCGGCGTGCTGGTGCTGGTCGGGCTGTGGGTGCGGCTGGCGGTGGACGAGTCGCCGGTCTTCCAGCAGGCGCGGGCCCGCGCCGAGGCCAGGGAGTCCGAGGCGCGGGAGTCCGCGACTCGGGGATCCGCAGCCCGGGAGTCCGCGCCTCGGGAGTCCGGGGCGCGGGCCGCCGCCGAAGAGCTGCCGCTGCTGGCGGTGCTGCGGCACCACTGGCGGGACGTCCTGGTGGCGATGGGCGCCCGCATGGCCGAGAACATCAGCTTCTACGTGCTGACCGCGTTCCTCCTCGTCTACCTCACCGACCACCTCGGCCGGTCCCAGCAGACCGGGCTGAACGCGGTGCTGATCGCCTCCGCCGTCCACTTCGCCGTCATCCCGCTGTGGGGCGCCCTCTCCGACCGGGTGGGGCGCCGTCCCGTCTCCTTCCTGGGCGCGGTCGGCGTCGGCGTGTGGATCTTCCCGTTCTTCGCGCTCCTGGACTCCGGGAACTTCGCCCTCATCGCGCTCGCGGTGACCGTGGGGCTGGTGCTGCACGGGGCGATGTACGCCCCGCAGGCCGCGTTCTTCTCCGAGCTGTTCGCCACCCGGATGCGGTACTCGGGCGCCTCGATCGGGGCCCAGTTCTCGTCGGTGGCCGCCGGCGCCCCGGCCCCGATGATCGCCACCGCGCTGCTCGCCGAGTTCGACGGTCCGGCGATGGTGGCGCTGTACGTGATCGCCGCCGCGCTGCTCACCGTCGTGGCGCTGGCCTGCGCGTCCGAGACCCGCCACCGGGACCTCGCCACGGTGGGCGAGGGGGCCGGGGGACGGGACGCCGCCGAGAACCAGGGTGCCGCCGGGGGCCAGGATGCCACCGGGGGTCAGGGCCTCACCGACGGCCGGGAAGTCGGCGAAGTCCCGGACGGCGACGCGTTCCAGGACAGCGGCGCAGTCCCGGACAGCAGCGTAGACCCGCACAGCGGCACAGTTCCGCACCGCGGCACAGTCCCGGACGGCGGCGCTCCGTCAGTCCCCCAGGGCACCCGCCAGTCGGTGGAGCCGTAGCGCGAGCTGGATCTCCAGCGCGCGGTGCGGTGACTGCCAGTCGTCGCCCAGCAGCCGGGCCACCCGGTCCAGCCGCTGGGCGACGGTGTTGACGTGGACGTGCAGCACGTCCTTGGCGCGGGCGGGGCTCATGCCGCGCGCGAAGTAGGCGTCCATCGTCGCCACCAGCGCGGTGCCGCGCCGCGCGTCGTAGTCGAGTACGGGGCCGAGGGTGCGGCGGACGAAGCCCGGCACGTCCCGCGCGTCGGTCAGCAGCAGGCCGAGGAAGCCCAGGTCGGCGGCGGCCGCGCCCTCGCCGTGCCGGCCCAGCAGGACCAGCGCGTCCAGGCAGCGGCGGGCACTCGGGGGTAGGCGGCGGCGACGGCGCCGGGGCGGGCGGCGGGCGACGGCACGGGCGCCGAGGCGCCGACGGTGACGGGCCCGCCGGCGGCCCGGCCCAGCTCGGCGGCGACCTGGCGGGCCGTACGGGAGACGGACCCGGCGCCGCCGCCGGTGAGCGGCAGCAGCAGGACGGG
>NZ_VJOK01000001.1:3387515-3398875 GCF_013302895.1 Streptomyces albus subsp. chlorinus
GTGCGGCAGGTCGAGGTCGGCGCCGACGCGGGCCGCGCGGTCGCGCAGCAGGTGCGGGTCGCGGTGCGCGGCGTCCAGCAGGTCGTCCAGCAGTTCGCCGCGCACCCGCTGTTCGGCCTCGCTCGCCGAGCGGCGGGCGAGTTGGAGCAGCGAGGTCACCATCGCGGCGCGCTCCAGGGTGCGCTGGTCGACGGCGGCGAGCCCGGCGTGCCCGTGCAGCAGCAGGGCGCCCAGCAGTTCGCCGCCCGCGGTGACGGCGGCCACCCAGGTGCCGCCCTCGCGAACGGCGTGTCCGCCGCGGCGGGAGCGTTCGACGGCCGCCGCCCACGCGGCGCCGTCCGCGCGGGGGTCCTCCGTGTGCGCGGTGTACTCGACGCGTCCGCCCAGCACTTCGGCCAGGGCGCGCGTCACCTCCTCCACGCCGCCGCCGCGCAGCACCAGTTCGGTGAGCCGGTCGTGGACGTCGGAGGCGCGGCGGATCGTGTCGTTGGCGGCGCGCAGTCCGGCCAGGGCCTGGGTGGTCTCCGTCAGCAGGCGGGTGTTGTCGAGGGCGACGGCGGCGTGCGCCGCGAACGAGCGCAGCAGCGCGATCTGTTCCGGCTCGAAGACGCGTTCGCGCCGGTCGGCGGCGTACAGCACGCCGATGACCTCCCGGCCGCCGAGCAGCAGCGGCACCCCGAGAATGGCGACCAGGCCCTCCTCGCCGACACCGCGGTCGATGGCGTCGGTGTGCCGGAAGCGGGCGTCGCGCGGGTAGTTCTGGGTGGCGTAGGGGCGCGCGGTCTGCGCCACGAGCCCGCCGAGGCCCTCCCCCATGCCGAGCCGCAACTGCTGGAAGCGGGCGGAGACCGAGCCCTCGGTGACCCGCATGCAGGTGTCGCCGCGTGCGGGGTCGGTGAGCGTCATGTAGGCGACCTCGGTGCCCAGCAGGCGGCGGGCGCGCTGCACGATGGCCTGGAGCACGTCGTCCAGGTCGCGCAGCCCCGCCAGGTCGTGCACCGTCTCGAACAGCGCGGTCAGCTCGGCCTCCCGGCGCCGTCTGCCCTCCAGTTCGGCGCGTATGCGCAGGGCCAGTTGCTTGCCGCGCTCGGCCGCCGCCCCCGCCCCCGCCCCGGCGCCCTCGGCCGAGCCGCCGGGTGTGCCGCCGGATGTACCGGCGGGCGTACCGGGCGCGTGGGCGGCCGGGTCGTCGTACGCCTCGGCCGGGGCGCCCCGGGTGAGGAGTTCGAGGTAGCCGAGGCAGAGGGACTCCGCGGGGTCCACGCCGGTGCCGGAGGTGCCGGAGGCGCCGTCCGCGCCGGCGGGGCGACCGTCCGGAGTGCCGGGGAGGTCCGGGGAGTCGTCGTCCTGTGACTGGTCCGTGGTGCGGTGCATGGGCACAGGGTCAGTGAGCGGTCCAGGCGCCGTCGAGGGGCAGGGCGCAACCCGTGAGGAAGGAGGCGGCGGGCGTGCACAGATAGGCGACCGCCTCCGCGACCTCCTCCGGCTCCAGCAGCCGCTTGAGCGCCGAGTCCGCGAGGAGCACGTCCGCCACGACCCGCTCGGGCGGGATGCCGTGCGCCTCCGCCTGGTCGGCGATCTGCCGCTCCACCAGCGGCGTGCGCACATACGCCGGGTTGACGCAGTTGGAGGTCACCCCGTGCGGGGCGGCCTCCAGCGCCGTCGTCTTGGACAGCCCCTCCAGTCCGTGCTTGGCCGCCACGTACGCCGACTTGTACGCGGACGCGCGCAGCCCGTGCACGGACGAGATGTGCGTGATGCGGCCCCAGCCCCGGGCGTACATGCCGGGCAGCGCGCCCCGCGTGGTCCGGAACGGCGCCTCCAGCATGAGGGTGAGCATCGCGCGGAACTCCTCGGGCGGGAACTCCTCCAGGGGGCGCACCAGTTGCCTCCCGGCGGCGTTGACGAGCACGTCGCTGCCGTCGGCGGCGCGCTCGGCCGCGTCCAGCCCGGCGGGGGTCGTCAGATCGAGGAGGCGGAGGTCCACGGCCGGCGCCGAGGGGCCCGCCTCGCACGCCACCTCGTCCGCGAGTGATTCGAGGCCCTCCGGGTCCAGGTCGACCGCGCGGACACGGGCACCCGCCGCCGCCAGCCGCAGCGCGCAGGCCCGGCCGATACCGCTGGCCGCGCCCGTGACCAGGGCGGTGCGGCCGGTCAGGTCGAGCGAGACGGAACGGGACACGGGCCCGGGCACCGCGGGCACGGCACCGGGGAGGGACGCCGGGGGCACAGCACCGGGGAAGGGGGCCGGGGCGGAACCGGAACCGGAATCGGAATCGGAACCGGGTGCCGGCGCGGATGCGGGGACTGGGACGGAGGCCGAGGGGTCGGTCCGGGCGGGCTCGGGCTGCGACGTCATGGCCGCCACCCTAGGAGCGCGGCACCGGCGGCCCGCATGTGCGAAGAGGCCACACTTGCCGGCACGTCGGCGTGTGCGGGCCACACCCACCGGGGTACAGGCGGCGCGGACCGCACCGTGTGCGCCGCAGTCCCGCTGGTGCCCGTGACGGCGGAGCGGCCATGTGGAGGCCGCGGACATACGGCTCAACTCCTTTGGGGCGCGGGCACGTCAGCCCGGTGCCGGCCCGGTCCTCCCGTACGGGTACCCCTTCCGCTCTCCGGCCCCCCGGAAGGAGTGTCCCCATGCGCGCCTCTGCCCGCATCGGCATGAGCCACGGCACGCCCGCCAAGCCGGGCGAGGGCTGCGGGAAGGCGGGCACCCACTTCCTGGACACCCTCTGCTCGACGTCGTACCTCACCCGGGACCGGGGGCTGGGCGACTGAGCCCCACGGAGGGGGCGGTCAGTTCCGCCGCAGGATGACCGCGGCGGCCCCGGCCGTGACGATCGTGGCGAGCAGCCAGCCGAGGATGACGAGGACCAGGGCGATCCACTGGGACGCCCCGGTGGTCCGCCAGGCCGCCTCCTGCCCCAGGTCGAGCACCGGGAGGAGGAGGTCGAGGGTGTAGATGAAGGGCTCCCAGTGCGGTGCCTCGTCGGGCTTGAGGGGCGGCGGCGGATTGCGGGCGAACCACAGGGAGCCGCCCGTCAGCAGGAGGGTGAGCCACACGGCGGCACGGCCGGGCCGGTAGCCGTAGCCGAGCGCGAGGTCCTGGACGGCGTCCCACACGCGGAGCGGCGCGGGGAGGGTCTCCCGGCGCCGCCTCAGTTTGGCGAGGAGGACGGTGTGCGCGTCGGCGTCCTCGCCGCGCGCCTGGAGGCCGGCGGCCAGGCGGTCGTAGGGCCCGGGCTCGAACTCGGGCGTCGCCGCGTGCACCCACTCCAGACGGCGGGCGAGCGGAAAATACCCCCTCGGCACCAGATCGGTGTAGGTGAAGCCGCGGAGGACCAGCCGGCCGTCGCCGGGCCAGCTGCCGGCGAGGTCGACCAGCCGTTCGACGACGGCGTCCTGGAGCACGACCCGGCCGCGCGGCGGACGCTCCGGGGCGAACACCAGCTCCGTGGCCTGGATACCGCGCAAGGACAGCTCCTGGGAGTCGTCCAGTACCAGCCGTGCCCTCTCCAGCACCAGCGCGCCGCCGAACGTGGCACCGTCCAGCACCACGCCGCCCTGGATCTCCGCGTGCCGCGACCGGCTGTAGGAGGACACCAGCATGGAGCCCGCGGCGAGGTCCGCCGTGGCAACGAACGGCGCGAGGACGAAGCTCTCCTCGACCGCGAGCCGTGAGGCGGTGAGCGCCGGGGTGCCGTGCGGGCCGCGCAGCCGGCAGCCGCGCAGGCTCACCGTGCCGCCCACCCGGGCGCCCCGCAGGGACAGTTCACCGGTGGACTCCAGGCAGTCGGCGTTCACATCCTGGGTGACGTTCAGCCCGTCGGCGTCCAGCGCCCGGCCCCGCTCGTCCCGGCCCAGCCGCAGCCCCTCCAGGGTGAGGTCCGTGCCGATGGTGGCCTGCGCGAGCACCAGCCCCTGGTCCAGTTCGCCGCGGGTCAGTTGCAGATCGCCCTCGACGGTCAGCCGCCTGGCCTCCAGCCGTGGCGCGCGGCAGCCGTGCAGGGTCACGGTGCCCGCCCGGCAGTCGACGAGCCGCACCGGCTCGTCCAGTCTGCACTGCTGGAGGTGGAGGGGGACGGTGAGGTGGGAGTTGGACAGGTCGAGCGGGCCGCTGATCCGGCAGCCCGTCAGCTTCAGCGCGGGCGCCCTGCCCGGTAGCGCAGGAGGGCCGTCGAGCAGCAGCAGCGCGATGATCCGGGCCCGTACGGCACGGTCGGCGCCCCAGACGTGGCCGCCGCAGGGATCATCGTGCGAGGGGATCCCGGTACGGAGGTCGTAGGGAGCACCGTTGCGGTACGCCTGCCACATGCCCCGCTCCACCGCCGTCAGGTCCTGCGGCATCTCCCCGCTGTCATACCCGGCCACCCGCCGCCTCCCCGCGCCTCACGCCACCCCGGCACTGCCCCGGACAGCACCCTGCCCGCTTCCCGGGACGCCAACCGCCGTCCCGGCCGGGGGCTGTTCAGGGCCTCCCGGCGGCGGATTGACGGCGGCCGTCAATTGGCTGGCCCGGCCCCCTGGCCCCTCGGTACGTTGCGGCACGCGGCACACCGCTCGCACAGGGGAGGCGATGGCGGCGCGGGATCGAGGGGAGCGGTCATGGGCAGGGGCGAGGGCCAGGACGGGGATACGGGCGCGGGCGCGCGCCCGGTGCCGGGCGCCGGCGGGCGCGCCGGTGGCATCGCGGGCAGCAGACTGGGGCGGGCCGTGGCCGAGAGCGTCGGCGGCATGCCCCGGCAGTTCTGGTGGCTGTGGACCAGCACGCTCGTCAACCGGCTCGGCGGCTTCGTGGCGACGTTCCTCGCCCTGTACCTGACCGCGGAGCGCGGCTACTCCGCCACGTACGCCGGACTCGTCGGCGCCCTCTACGGGCTCGGCGGCGTCGTCTCCTCCGTCGTCGCGGGCGTCATGACCGACCGGCTCGGGCGGCGGCCCACCATGCTGGCCGCCCAGTTGGCGACCGCCGCCTCTGTCGCCTCGCTCAGCCTGGTGACGCACCCGGTCGCCATCGCGGTGGTCGCCGGCGTCGTCGGCATGGCCTCCAACGCCTCCCGCCCCGCCGTCCAGGCGATGATGGCCGACATCGTGCGCCCCGAGGACCGGGTGCGGGCCTTCTCCCTCAACTACTGGGCCATCAACCTCGGCTTCGCGGTCTCCTCCACCAGCGCGGGACTCATCGCGCAGTACAGCTACCACCTGCTGTTCCTCGGCGAGGCGGCGATGGTGCTGGCCACGGCGATCGTGGTCTTCCTCAAGCTCCCCGAGTCCCGTCCCGCCGCCGCCCCCGCGTCCGCCGGACCGGACGGGGGCGCCGCCGGGGACGCCGCGGCCGTCTCCATGGGGACGGTGCTGCGGGACAAGCGGTTCATGGTCGTCGTCGCCCTCAACCTGCTGCTGGCCACGCTCATCCAGCAGGCGTTCGTCTCCCTCCCCATCTCCATGGGCGAACAGGGGCTGACCAGCGATGACTTCGGAACGGTCATCGCCGTCAACGGTGTCCTCATCGTGCTGCTCCAGATCCCGCTCACCCGTTTCATCGAACACCGCGACCCGGCCCGGCTGCTGGTCGTCTCGGCGCTGCTGACCGGCTACGGGTTCGGACTGAACGCGTTCGCCTCCTCGGCGGCGTTCTACGCGGTGGCCGTCGTGGTCTGGACACTCGGCGAAATGATCAACGCGCCCACCCAGACCGGACTGGTCGTCCGCCTCTCCCCCACCCACGGCCGGGGCCGCTACCAGGGCGTCTACACCCTCTCCTGGTCCGCCGCCGCCCTCGGCGCCCCCCTCCTCGGCGGCACCGTCATCGACCACTTCGGCTCCGGCACCCTGTGGGCCGCCAGCGCCCTCGTGGGCACCCTCGCCGCGGTGGGGTACGGGTTGCTGCTGCGGAGCCTGCGGACGGAAGGCACGGCGGAGGGGGTACTGGGTGAAGCGCCGGAGGAAGCACGGGAGAAGGCAGCGGAGAGGGCGGCGGACGAACCCGTCCGGGAGGGCGGGGGCGTCCGGGCGGTGCCGGGTGCCCCGGCCGGGGCACCCGCGGGCACGGTGGGTGAGTGAGTACACCGGGAGCGCAGCCGGCCCGGAAAGCCGACGGGCGAAACTGGAAAGACAGGGACATAAGCCGCATATCGCCATAGCGCTCGGGTACGCCGGGGAGGGGTGATTCCCGCACGAGAACCGGCTGAGCAGCGAAAGGCGGATGTGCACCATGGTCACGACACCTGAGGCCCCTCCTCGCGAGGACAGCCGTACCGAGGCGCTGGAACGCACCACTGCCCCACGGCGCACCGAGGAGTCGGTGGGCGAGCTGGTCAAGCACGCCTCCGCGCAGATCACCGAGCTGACCCGGCAGGAGCTGCGGCTGGCGCAGGCCGAGATGCGGCAGAAGGGCAAGCGCTTCGGTCTCGGCGGCGGCATGTTCGGTGCGGCGGGCCTCCTCGGCTTCGTCGGCCTGCAGGCCCTCGCCGCGACCGCCATCGTGCTGCTGGACCTGGTCTGGCCGCTGTGGGTGGCGGCGCTGGTGGTGACGGGCATCCTGCTGGCGCTGGCCGGCGTGCTCGCCGTCCTCGGCAAGGCGCAGATCGGCAAGGCGACCCCGCCCACTCCCGAACGGGCCGTCGGCAGTGTGAAGGCCGATGTGGCGGAGATCAAGGGGAGGTCGCACCGATGACGGGCAGCACCGACGGACGCGGCGCCGCGCAGAGCCCGGAGGAACTGCGGGTCCAGGTCGAGGAGACGCGGCGCGAACTCGGCGACACCGTCGAGGCGCTGGCGGCACGGGCCGACGTGAAGGCACAGGCACGGCAGAAGGCGACGCGCCTCAAGGGGCAGGTGAGCGACACCGCCCACACCGTGGGGGAGAAGACCCGGAGCAATCCGGGCGTGCCCGTCGCGGCGGGCGCCGCCGTCGCGGCCCTCGCGCTCGTCCTCCTCACCCGGCGACGCGGCAGGCGCGGCAGGCGCGGCAGGAGGCACTGATGAACACCGTCAAACTCGCCTACAAACCCGTGGGCATGCTGCTGGGAGCGGCAGGCGGGGCCCTGTCCGGCGCGGTCTTCAAGCAGATCTGGAAGGCCACCGGCCACGAGGAGAACGCTCCAGGTGCCACCGACCAGGAGCGGGGCTGGCGCGAGATCCTGCTGGCGGCGGCGCTCCAGGGCGCCATCTTCGCCGCCGTCAAGGCAGCGGTGGACCGCAGCGGTGCCACCACCGTGCACCGCCTCACCGGCACCTGGCCCAGCTGACACCGGCCGGGCCCACCCGGCCGGGCCGGCCCGCCAGGGCCCCAGGCCGCCAAGGCCGCGCAGAACTCCCAGGACCCGGCCCGTGCGGGACCGGCTCGCGAGCCGGTCGCTGCGGTCCGGGCTCTCCCGTGGGACCGCGCGGCCGGGCTCTCCCGTCTCTCAGCCCCGCGGCCCCTCCTGTGGCTCCGTCAGATGCGTGAACGCCTCCAGGTTGCGGGTGGACTCGCCGCGCGAGGTCCGCCACGCGTACTCCTTGCGGATGGCGGAGGCGAAGCCCATCTCCAGGAGCGTGTTGAAGGAGCCGTCCGCGTTCTCCAGGACGCTTCCGAGGAGGCGGTCCACCTCCTCGGGGGTGACGGCGGCGAGCGGGAGGCGACCGGCCAGGTAGATGTCACCGTGCTGGTCCACCGCGTAGGCGACGCCGTACAGGCGGGTGTTGCGCTCCAGCAGCCAGCGGTGGACGGCGGCGTGGTTCTCGTCGGGGTTGCGGACGACGAAGGCGTTCACCGAGAGGGAGTGGGCGCCGACCACCAGGGAGCAGGTGGTCTTCAGCTTGCGGGTGCCGGGGAGCGTGACGACGTAGGTGCCCTCCGACTGGCTCTCCCACTCCAGCTCGGCGTCCCTCAGCGTCTGCTCGATGGCTGTCCTGGCAGCGGCCGCAACGTCACCCATGCGGCGATCGTAGGCGACGGCGCCGCTCCTGTGCCGCCGCGGCGTACACCTCGGCGGTGGCCTCCGCGGCGGCGTCCCAGCCGAAGCCCTGGGCGTGCCGGGCCGCGGCGGCGCCGAGCCGGCCGGCCAGGTGGGGGTCGTCCACGAAGCGGCGCAGCGTCCGCGCGTAGTCCGCCGGATCGTGCCCGGCGACGAGGTAGCCGCTGGTGCCGTCCCGTACGACGACCGGAAGGCCGCCCACCGCCGCGGCCACCACCGGGGTGCCGCACGCCTGCGCCTCGGCGGCGACCAGGCCGAAGGACTCGCTGTAGGACGGCATCACCAGGACGGACGCGGCCCGGTACCAGTCGGCGAGCTGCTCCTGGCCGACCGGGGGACGGAAGAGCACCAGGTCGGCGATGCCCAGCCGGGCCGCCAGCTTCTGCAGCCCCTCCGGCTTGGCCAGACCACTGCCGCTGGGCCCGCCCACGACGGGCACCACCAGCCGCCCCCGCAGCGAGGGGTCCTCGTCCACCAGCAGGGCCGCGGCACGCAGCAGCACGTCGGGGGCCTTCAGCGGCTGTATGCGCCCGGCGAAGAGCGGGACGAGGGCGTCCTGCGGCAGGCCCAGCCGGGCCCGCGCCGCGGCGCGGCCGTCCGCCTGGCGGAAGCGGTCGAGGTTGACGCCCGGGTGGACGACGGCGACGCGCTCGGCGGGCGCCTCGTAGTGGTACGCCAACTCCCCCGCCTCCTCGGCCGTATTGGCGATGAGGCGGTCGGCGGCCCGCACGATCTGCGTCTCGCCGATGACCCGCGCCGCGGGCTCGGGGGTGTCGCCCTCGGCGAGCGCGGCGTTCTTGACCTTCGCCATGGTGTGCATGGCGTGCACCAGCGGGACGCCCCAGCGCTGGGCCGCCAGCCAGCCGACGTGCCCCGACAGCCAGTAGTGGGAGTGCACCAGGTCGTAGTAGCCGGGCCGGTGCCCCGCCCACACCTGCATCACCCCGTGCGTGAAAGCGCACAGCTGCGCGGGCAGCTCCTCCTTGGACAGCCCCTCGTAGGGGCCCGCGTCGATGTGCCGCACCAGCACGCCGGGGGCCAGCTCGACGGCCGGTTCGAGGGCACCCGTGGTGGCACGGGTGAAGATCTCCACCTCGATGCCGTGCGCGGCCAGCTGCCGGGCCAGCTCGACGATGTAGACGTTCATGCCGCCCGCATCACCGGTCCCCGGCTGGTGCAAGGGCGAGGTGTGGACGCTGAGCATCGCCACGCGGCGCACCCGGCGGGGCCCGGCCAGGCGGAGCAGCGGCGACCTGGACTGCTGCGGGGACGCGGACCGCGCGGCCATCCGCTGACCGAGCCGGGACACGTAGTGGCTCACGGTGGCGATGCCTCCTGCGGTTCGGGCGGTAGCGGACCGGGGCCGGTCCTCTGGCGGAGCCGGGCAGCGCGGGCCCTCGACGGGAAACAGCGCGAAGGTTGCCTCGTCTTCCCACTTTGCCGAATCGTGACCCAGGAACCGGGAATCCACCCCTCCCGGAACCCCCCGCCGGCCCCGCGAGCCTTCGGGAGGGGGAACGGTCGGAACTGCGAGCCGGAGGCCCCGCTCGGGCTCGGGCCGGGACGGCGGGGCGGGGCGGGGCTCGTATCCTCGTCGCATGCCTCCGCGTCCCCCCGTACCGTCCCGCCCGGTCGGTACGGTCACGCGGGGGACGACGAACCCGAACCGGCTGCGGCGGATGGACCGCTGGATCGCCGCCGCGCACGGCCCCGCGCTCCGCCGCTCCCTCCCGCACCCGACCGCCGTCGACCTGGGCTACGGCGCCGCGCCCTGGACCGCCGTCGAACTGCTGGAGCGGCTGCGGCAGGTGCGGGGCGACCTCCAGATGTACGGCGTCGAGATCGACCCCGAGCGGGTGGCGGCCGCGCGCCCGTACGAGCGGCCCGGCCTGGCGTTCGTACGCGGCGGCTTCGAGCTGCCCGTCGGCGGGGTCTCCGGCGGCGGCCGGGGCCTGACCCTGATCCGGGCCGCGAACGTGCTGCGCCAGTACCCGGAGGCCGAGGTCCGCCCCGCCTGGGAGCGGCTGTGCGCCCGGCTGGCCCCCGACGGCCTGCTCGTGGAGGGCACCTGCGACGAGATCGGCCGCCGCCACGTCTGGGTCGCGCTCGGCCCCGAAGGACCCCGCACCGTTACCTTCGCGGCCCGCCTCGCCACCCTCACCGCCCCCTCCGACCTGGCCGAACGCCTGCCCAAGGCGCTCATCCACCGCAACGTGCCCGGCGAACCCGTGCACGCCTTCCTCCGCGACTTCGACCGGGCCTGGGCCGCCGCCGCGCCCTACGGTTCCCTCGGCGCCCGCCAGCGCTGGGTGCGTGCCGCCCACGCGCTGGCCACCGACTGGCCCCTCCTCGACGCCCGCCGCTGGCGCCACGGCGAGCTGACCGTCCCCTGGCACGCCCTCGCCCCCCGCAACACCCCCGCCTGACGCCCCTCCCGCCGCGACAGCACCACTCCCCCAGAACAGCACTTCTCCTCTCCCCGCCAGGACAGCGCCCCTCCCCGCCGCGACAGCACCTCTCTCCGCCGCGACGGCACTTCTCCCCCGCGGCGACGGCGGCGCACCCCCACAAGCTGCCCGGCGGTGCCGAACCGCTGGCACACCACACCCCGAAGACCTCGCATACCTCGCATACCTCGCATACGCCACGGCTCCACAACACCGTGAACCCGCGCGGCCACGGTCCCGCCGGTCTCCGCCCCGCCGCCGGGCACAACGCCGTCGCGGCGGGAAAAGGGGGGCGGTCGTCAGTCCTCGCGCTGGTGGGGGTTCCAGTGGTGGCCGAAGGCGAAGCGGGCCGCTTCGACCTCGTGGCGCTGGTCGGCGTGGAGGACGCCGAGGGCGTACGCGGTCGCGGGTGCGATCCGCGGAGTGGCGGCTGCCGAGGCGGCGGCGGCCGCCGCCGCGGCAGCGGCCCGGTGCCGCTCCAGCGCGTCACCCGCGGGCCGCAGCCGGGGGGTCGTGCTCGGCGTGCGGTCCCAGTACCTCCTGCGCGTACCGGTGCAGCCGCAGCAGGACCCGTACCTGGTCCCAGGCGGCGTCCTGCCGCACCTCGGTGGCCAGCGACCTGGCCAGCCCGTCGGCGTTGTAGGGTGCGCCGGCGCGGGAGAGCGGCAGCACGGCGACGGCGTCGGCCAGCCGGCGGCGGGCCTGGTCGGCCAGGGGGAGGAGGACCTCGGGCGCGGGCCGGTCGGCCAGCGGGTCGTCACCGCGGAAGGGTGCCTCCGAAGCCAGCACCGCCACCGCGTCGGCGACGGCGTGGAAGCGGGACGAGCCCAGCGCCTGGAGCGCCGCCGAGTGGGCGCGGGTCCGGGAGAGGGTGAGCTGCCGCTCCAGCAGCGCACCGGCCCGTGCGGCGCCCACCGGGAGTCCGCTCCGCGCGGAGTTGCGTTCC
>NZ_VJOK01000001.1:3399183-3405271 GCF_013302895.1 Streptomyces albus subsp. chlorinus
CGGGCCCGGGGCGGACCACCGCGTCCCGGCTCTGTCCGACCATCACGTCACCTTCCCCGCGCGCTCTTCCGCGCGCTTCCCCGCACCGCACTCGCACCGCGTCCGTTCCCCGGTTCCCCCAACCCCCGTACGGTTCCGCGCGTCACGCCGTGGCGTGCCGCACCTCATATCGCCGCCCGGCCGCACGTCGCCGCCCGGCCTCATGTCGCCGCCCGGCCGCGTCACCGCTCCGCCGTACGTCGCCGCTCCGCTCACGTCACCGCTCCGCCTCACGTCGCCGTCGGGCCGCGGGTGCGCCGCCGCCCCTCGATCAGCAGTTCCTGGACGTTGGGCAGCGGTGCCCCGCTCCCGTCGTGGGCGTGGCGCCTCCAGTCGCCGTCCGGTCCCAGGTGCCAGGAGGCCGTGCCGTCCGACATGCCCGTCTCCAGCAGGCGGTTGAGCGAGGCGCGGTGGGCGGGGTCGGTGACCCGTACCAGCGCCTCGATCCGCCGGTCGAGGTTGCGGTGCATCATGTCGGCGCTGCCCAGCCACACTTCGGGCTCACCGCCGCCGCCGAAGCAGAAGACCCGCGAGTGCTCCAGGAACCGGCCCAGCACGCTGCGGACCCGGATGTTCTCGCTCAGCCCGGGGACGCCGGGACGCAGGGCGCAGATGCCGCGCACCCACACGTCCACCGGTACGCCCGCCATGGAGGCGCGGTAGAGGGCGTCGCACACGGTCTCGTCGACGATCGAGTTGACCTTGATGCGGACGTACGCCTCCCGGCCCGCCTTGTGGTGGGTGATCTCCTTCTGGATCCGGGTGACCAGCCCGTCGCGCAGTGAGTGCGGGGCGACCAGCAGGCGGCGGTAGGTCTGGCGCCGCGAGTAGCCGGAGAGCCGGTTGAACAGGTCGGACAGGTCCGCGCCGACCTGCTGGTCGGCGGTGAGCAGTCCGAGGTCCTCGTAGCGCCGCGCCGTCTTGGGGTGGTAGTTGCCGGTGCCCACGTGGGCGTAGCGGCGCAGCGTCTCGCCCTCCTGCCGGACGACGAGCGACAGCTTGCAGTGGGTCTTGAGCCCGACGAGCCCGTAGACGACGTGGCAGCCGGCCTCCTCCAGTTTCCGCGCCCACTTGATGTTGGCCTGCTCGTCGAAGCGGGCCTTGATCTCGACGAGGACGAGCACCTGCTTGCCGGACTCGGCGGCGTCGATCAGCGCGTCCACGATCGGTGAGTCGCCGGAGGTGCGGTACAGGGTCTGCTTGATGGCCAGCACGTCCGGGTCGGCCGCCGCCTGCTCCAGGAACGCCTGCACGGAGGTGGAGAACGAGTCGTAGGGGTGGTGGAGCAGCACGTCGCGTTCGCGGAGCGCCGCGAAGATGTCGGGCGCGGAGGCGGACTCGACCTCGGCGAGGTCGCGGTGCGTGCCCGCGACGAACTTCGGGTACTTCAGCTCGGGCCGCTCCAGCGCCGAGGCGATCCCCGACAGCCCCGTCAGGTCCAGCGGCCCGGGCAGCGGGTAGACCTCCGCCTCGCTGACCTTCAGCTCGCGCACCAGCAGGTCGAGGACGTACGGGTCGATGGTCTCCTCGACCTCCAGCCGTACCGGTGGTCCGAAGCGGCGCCGCATCAGCTCCTTCTCCAGCGCCTGGAGCAGGTTCTCCGCGTCGTCCTCCTCGACCTCCAGGTCCTCGTTCCGCGTCACCCGGAACATGTGGTGCGCCAGCACCTCCATGCCGGGGAACAGCTCCTCCAGGTGCGCGGCGATCACGTCCTCCAGGGGGACGTAGCGGTACGGCGACGCCTCCAGGAAGCGCGGCAGCAGCGGCGGCACCTTCACCCGGGCGAAGTGGTTGTGCCCGCTGACGGGGTTGCGCACGACCACCGCCAGGTTGAGCGACAGTCCCGAGATGTAGGGGAAAGGGTGCGCCGGATCGACGGCGAGCGGGGTGAGGACGGGGTAGATCTGCTGCCGGAAGAGGGTGAAGAGGCGGGCCTGCTCCTTCTCCGTCAGTTCCGCCCAGCGCAGCAGGTGCAGCCCCTCGGCGGCCAGCGCGGGGGCGACGTCGTGCTGGTAGCAGGCGGCGTGCCGGGCCATCAGCTCCCGGGAGCGGTTCCAGATCAGCTCCAGCACCTCGCGCGGCTGCAGCCCCGAGGCGCTGCGCGTGGCCACGCCGGTCGCGATCCGCCGCTTGAGGCCGGCGACCCGGACCATGAAGAACTCGTCCAGGTTGCCGGCGAAGATCGCCAGGAAGTTCGCCCGTTCGAGGAGGGGCGTGTCCGGGTCCTCCGCGAGTTCGAGCACCCGCTCGTTGAAGGCGAGCCAGCTGCGCTCGCGGTCCAGGAAGCGGTCGGACGGCAGGTCCGCGGCGGTCCGTGCCGGGTGGCCCTGTCCGTCCTCGTACAGGTCCACGTCCGAGTCGATGTCCGGCTCCAGGCCCAGGTCGGGGCCCGCACCGGGAACGTTGCTGGGGCGGTGGGCCGCGATCGAGCCGACCGAGGGTTGCGGCTGCTGGGTCATACCGCCATTGTCGATGCTCTCTGCGAGGGAGGACCGGGCCATTCCGCGACACTCGCAAGAGAGTTTGAATCAATGGTTACACCCGCATGGCGAGGCGGGGAGCCCCTGGTGGCCGCCGGTGGTCACGAAGGGGCCGCCGGCGCCCACGGGGGGCTCTCCGCCCCGGTTCGGGGACGTCCTCACGTCTCCGTGCGGTACATCAGGTCGGTCTCGTGGGTGCTGAAGCCGAGGCCCTCGTAGACGCGGACGGCGGCGGTGTTGTCCGCGTCGACGTAGAGCATGGCCGTGGGCAGGCCGCGGTCGAGGGCGAGGTGGCGCAGGCCGACGGTGGTGAGGGCCTTCCCCAGGCCGCCGCCCTGTTCGCCGGGCGCGACACCGAGCACATAGACCTCGCCCAGCTGTTCGGCGGCGTGGACCTTCGTCCAGTGGAAGCCGACCAGGCGGCCCTCCCGCTCGGCGAGGAAGAACCCGGCGGCGTCGAACCAGTCCTCGGCCTCGCGGTCGTCGAGGTCGCGCTGGGTGAGGCCGCCCTGTTCCGGGTGGTGGGCGAAGGCGGCGGCGTTGAGGGCCAGCCAGTCCGCGTCGTCCTCGCCGGGGCGGAAGGTGCGCACGGTCACGCCCTCGGGCAGCACCGGCTCGGGCAGCTCCCAGCCGGCCAGCGGGCGCCGCAGCTGCCGCAGTTCGCGGAAGAGGGTCAGGCCCAGGCTCTGGGCGAGGTGCCGGGCCGCCGGGTGTCCGCCGTGCGCCCACATCCGCAGCCGCCGGCCGGACTGGTCCAGCAGGGCCTGCCCGAGCCGCCTGCCGTAGCCGTGGCCGCGCCGGGTGGGGGCGACGACCAGCTCACCGGCGGGTGCCTCCACCGGGTCGGTGTCCTCCAGTTGCGCGTACCCGGCGAGCGTGCCCTCGCCGTCGCGCAGCAACAGGTGGCGCACGCCCTCCCGGGGGCCGCCGCGCAGGTGGATCCTGCCCTGTTCGGAGACGGCGTACTGGCCGTCCTGGCGGGCGGCCGCGTCGATCAGCCGCTGGACCTCGGGTACGACGCCGGCCGGTACCTCGTCCACCACATCCACGTCACTCATGGGACCGACCCTACGGCCGAACGCGCCGTGACGGACTCCCCCGCCCCGGCCCCGGGCCGGCGCCCCGCCGAGGACGGTACCCACGCCGGGGGCGGCGCTCAAGACGAGGGGCGCTCGGGACGAGGGGCGCTCAGGACGGGGACCGCGGTGCCGCCGTCGGCGGCGGGGTGGGTGCCCCCGGCAGCCGCAGCACCGCCTCCGTCCCCGGGCCGCCGTCCGCCGGGCGCCGCAGCGCGATCTCGCCCCCGCACTGCCGTGCCGTGCGCGCGACGATGGCCAGCCCGAGCCCGGAGCCGGGGAGGCTGCGCGCGGCGGGCGAGCGCCAGAAGCGGTCGAAGACGTACGGGAGTTCGTCGTCGGGAACGCCCGGCCCCTCGTCCCGCACCAAGAGCGCCCCGTCGCGCAGCACGAGGCGCACGGTGCCGCCCTCGGGGCTGAACTTGACGGCGTTGTCCAGCAGGTTGACCACGGCACGCTCCAGCGCCGCCGGCTCGCCCCGCACGTACCACGGCTCCAGGTCGCCGGTGAGGGTCAGCCCCGGGCCGCGGGGCCGTGCCCGCTCCAGGGCGCGCTCCGCGATCTCGTGCAGGCCGGTGATCCGGGTCCGGGTGGGGTCGCCGGCATCGTCGGCACCGGGATCCGCGCCGCCCGAGGTCTGCGGCACACCGTGCGGCCGGGACAGCTCCTGGAGGTCGCCGATGAGTTCCCCCAGCTCCGTCATCTGGGCCTGTACGGAGGACAGCAGCTCCCTGCGGTCCTGCTCGGGCAGCGCCCGCCCGGTCTCCTCGCTGCGCACCAGCAGGTCGATGTTGGTGCGCAGCGAGGTGAGGGGGGTGCGCAGTTCGTGGCCCGCGTCGGCGATGAGCTGCTGCTGGAGTTCGCGGGAGCTGGCCAGCGCCTCCGTCATGGCGTTGAAGGAGCGGGAGAGGCGGGCGATCTCGTCGTCGCCCTCGGCGGGGATGCGGACGGCCAGGTCCTCGGTGCGGGCGATGTGTTCGACGGCCTCCGTCAGCCGGTCCACGGGCCGCAGCCCGGCGCGGGCGAGCGCGACCCCGGCGCCCGCGGCGCCCAGCACGCCCGCGCCGCCCACCAGGGTGAGGATGAGGGTGAGGTTGCGCAGCGACTCCTCGATCTCGGCCATCGGCCGGGCCATGGAGACGGCGAGCCCGGTGCCCGGCACCGTCGTGGTGCGCACCCGGTACGTCGTGCCGTCGGAGGCGCGCGCCGTGTGGATGACCTCGTCGCGGCGGCGTTCGGCGACGCGCACGTCGGCCTCCTTCACCTCCAGCCGCCTGCCGACGATGACGCAGCTGCCGCCGGAGGTGTCCACCACCTGCACGGTGGCGCCGAAGGGGTTGGGCGCGGGCTGGTCGGGCGGGGTGCACTGGCCCGAGCGGACGCTGTCGACGACGGAACCGGCCGAGACGGAGTTGTCGCGCAGCGAGTCGTCCAGCGAGTCGAGCAACTGGGCGCGGACGAGGAACCAGCAGGCGAGGGCGCAGGCGGCGACCGCCAGCGCGACCGTCGTCGCCGCCAGCAGGGCGAGGCGCCCGCGCAGCGGCATGGACACGGCCCGCGCGCACCGGCGGCGCAGGCGGCACCAGACGGCGCGGGGGTTCCTCCGGGCGGCGCCGAGGCTCACGCGTCGTCCCTCAGGACGTAGCCCACCCCGCGCACCGTGTGCACCAGGCGGGGCTCGCCGCCCGCCTCGGTCTTGCGTCTCAGGTACATCACGTACACGTCCAGCGAGTTGGACGACGGCTCGAAGTCGAAGCCCCAGACGGCCTTGAGGATCTGCTCGCGGGTGAGGACCTGGCGCGGGTGGGCCAGGAACATCTCCAGGAGCGTGTACTCGGTGCGGGTCAGCTCCACGGGCCGCCCGCCCCGGGTGACCTCGCGGGTCCGCAGGTCCATGCGCAGATCCGCGAAGGCCAGGACGTCGGGCTCCCGCTCCGCCTCGGCCTGCGCCTGCTCGCGCGCGTACGAGCTGCGCCGCAGCAGGGCCCGGACGCGGGCGAGGAGTTCGTCCAGCTCGAACGGTTTGACGAGGTAGTCGTCGGCGCCCGCGTCCAGGCCGGTGACCCGGTCGCCGACGGTGTCGCGTGCCGTCAGCATGAGGATGGGCACGCGCCGTCCGGCCGCCCGCAGCCGCCGGGCGGCGGTCAGTCCGTCCATGCGGGGCATCAGGATGTCCAGCACGACCAGGTCCGGCTCGTGCGCGGTGACCTGGTCGAGCGCCTCGGCGCCGTCGGCGGCCAGCAGCGTCTCGTACCCCTCGAAGCTCAGGCTGCGGCGCAGCGCGTCACGGACGGCGGGCTCGTCGTCGACGACCAGGACGGTCCGGTTGTCGGGCGCCGGAGCGGCGGATGCGGTCTCGGAGGCCATGGTCCCCAGCTTGGCACCGTCCGCCCCACCGTGCCCCGCACGCCCACCGGGCGCCGCCGGTTCCGCGGCGGGCGGGGCGCGGCGGAGGGCGGCGGCGCGGCGGAGGGCGGGGTTGCCGAGGGTGCC
>NZ_VJOK01000001.1:3405291-3411437 GCF_013302895.1 Streptomyces albus subsp. chlorinus
GTTGCCGAGGGTGCCGGGGTGCCGCGGGAGGCGGGGCGCCGGCCGGGAGAAGGGCGGCGGGAGGAGCGGCGGAGGTGTCACGCACCGCCCTCCCGCAGCGCGCCGAGGTCCTTCTTGACGTCGTCGACCGGGATCGCGAACCCGAGGCCGACGCTGCCGGCGTCGGACCCGGACGCCTGGCCCTGGCCGGAACCGGCCGGGAGGATCGCCGAGTTGATGCCGATGACCTGCCCGGCCATGTTGAACAGCGGGCCTCCCGAGTTGCCCGGGTTGAGAGAGGCATCGGTCTGGAGGGCCTTGTACGTGGTCGTCTCGCCCTGGACGCCGCCGTTGTACTCGCCCCCGTCGAACTCGAACGGCCAGTCGCCGCCCAGCCCGCCGTCGCCCTGGCCCTGGTCCCGGTCGCCGTCCGCCTTGGGCACCTTCACCTCGCGGTCCTTGGCGGAGACGATCCCGCTGGTCACCGTCCCCGACAGCCCCTGGGGCGAACCGATGGCGACGACCTGGTCACCGACGCCCACCGCGTCCGAGTCTCCGAGCGCCGCGGGCTTCAGCCCCTCCTGCCCGTCCACCTTGAGCAGCGCCAGGTCCTTGTCGGCGTCGGTGCCCACGACCTCGGCCCGCGCCGTCTTCCCACCGCTGAAGGTGACCCGCACGGTGTCGGCCCCGGCCACCACATGGTTGTTGGTGAGGATCTGGCCGTCCTTGGTGATGATCACGCCGGAGCCCGTCGACTTCCCGGAGCCGGTGTCCGCCTCGACCTCCACCACGCTGTCCTTGACGTTCCGCACCACGTCCGAGACCGCCCCCTCGGCGGCGGCGTTGGTGCCGCCGGCGACGGGCGCGGACGCGCTCGTCCCGCCGTGGCCGCCCAGCAGCTCCCCCACCCCGAAGGCGGTGCCCCCGCCGATCACGGCCGCGCCCACGGCGACAGCCGTGATCAGCGCGGCGGGCCGGCGCATCCGCCGCCGCGGCCCGCGCCGGTCCGGGTCCGGCTCGCCGGGGAACGCCGCGTACGGGGGCTGCGCGGGCGGAGGCGGCACGGCACCGGTCCCGGCCGCGGGGTACGCGGCACTGCTCTGCTGCGACTGGTAAGGCGCGCGGGACTGCTGCGGCTGGTGGGGCTGGTGCGGGCTCCGGCTGTCATAGGTCTCCATGACCCCGAGCGTGCGCCCGCAACATGAGAGCCGTCTGAGGGAGCGCTGAGAAATCCCCGAGTACTCCGCCGCCGCGCCCGGCCCGCCCCGGCCGCCCGCCCGGCGCGCCCTCGCCGGACTCCCGGCCCCCTGGTGCGCTACGCGGTGTCGCACCCGCAGGAGCGGCGGATGACCAGGCCGGACGGGAACTGCCGCACCCGGCCCTTGCCGACCGGGACCCCGGCGGTCCTGGTGCCGGGGATCCGCAGCGAGTCGTCCAGCACCAGCTCGACGGCCGCCTTCGCCATGGCCTCCCGGTCCGAGCCGACGGTGGTCAGCGGAGGATCGGTCAGCCCCGCCTCCTTCACGTCGTCGAACCCGACGACCGCCAGCTCGCCCGGCACGTCGATGTCCAGCTCCCGCGCGGCCCGCAGCACCCCGATGGCCTGGTCGTCGGTGGCGCAGAACAGCGCGCTGGGGCGGTCGGGTCGGCTGAGCAGGCCGAGCGCGACCCGGTAGGTGTCGTACCGGTTGTACGGGGACTGGAAGAGCCGGCCCTCGACCGACCGGCCCGCCTCCCGCATGGCCCGCGCCCAGCCCTCGATGTGGTCGGTGACCGGGTCCCCGTGCTTGGGGGTCTCCTCGACGCCGCCGAGGCAGGCCACATACGCGTGGCCGTGCTCCAGCAGATGCCGGGTGGCCAGCTGGGCGCCCCCCACGTCGTCGAGGACCACGGCGACGTCGTCGATGGCCTCGGGCCGCCGGTGCATCAGCACGACGCGGGCGTCCCACGCGTCGATCTCCCGCGCGGCGTGCTCGCTCAGTCCGGCGCTGATGAGGATCAGCCCGGAGACGCGCATGCCGAGGAAGGCGCGCAGGTAGTGCACCTCGCGCTCGTCCAGATAGTCCGAGTTGCCGACCAGCACCATCTTCCCGCGCTCGGCGGCGACCTGTTCCACGGCGTGCGCCATCTCCGCGAAGAACGGCTGGCGGGCGTCCGGGACGACCAGCCCTATGAGGTCCGTACGCCGCGACGCCATTGCCTGGGCCACCCGGTCCGGCCGGTACCCCAGCTCCTTGATGGCGGCGAGCACCCGCTCCCGCGTGGCCGGGGCGACCGGCCGGGGACCGTTGTTGATCACATAGCTGACGACGGCGGTCGAGGTACCCGCCACTCTCGCCACGTCGTCGCGCGTCACCTTGGCCACGCGCAGAGTCTACGCGGGGTGACCCCGATTCCCACGGCCCCGTTTCCGCCGTGCAGGGCACCGGGCACCGGGCCGGGTACCTGGCCGGGCACCGGCTCCGGGGCCGGCGGAGGACCGGGGAGGGAGGGCCTGCGGGCGGCCGGGAGGGCCTGCGGGCGACCGGGGAGCCGGCGGCCGGCAGGGGGCCGGCGGCCGCACGCGGCGGCCCGACGAACCTGCTCGGCGGTGCCGGACCCTCCGCGACGCGGCAGGCCCGGCACCGCCGATCACGCACGTCGTGGCTGATCGCCGCCGCGGCCGGAGGTGCCGGCGGCCGCACGCGTCACGCGCTCCGCCTCGTCGGCGACCGACGGGGCGGACGAGCCCGGTGCGGCGGACGGGACCGACGGGGCGGACGCGGGTGACGGGGACGAGGATGCCGACGGGGACGAGGGGTTCTCGGCCTTCTTCTCCGGCTTCTCCGGGGAGACGAACCGGTAACCGACGTTCCGCACGGTCCCGATCAGGGCCTCGTGCTCGGGCCCCAGTTTGGCGCGGAGCCGCCGCACGTGGACGTCCACGGTGCGGGTGCCGCCGAAGTAGTCATAGCCCCACACCTCCTGGAGCAGCTGGGCGCGGGTGAAGACGCGCCCGGGGTGCTGCGCCAGGAACTTCAGCAGCTCGAACTCCTTGAAGGTCAGATCCAGGACCCGGCCCTTGAGCTTGGCGCTGTAGGTGGCCTCGTCCACCGACAGGTCGCCGTTGCGGATCTCCATCGGGCTGTCGTCGGCGGCGAGCTGCCGGCGGCCGGTGGCCAGCCGCAGCCGCGCCTCCACCTCGGCGGGCCCGGCGGTGTCCAGCAGGACGTCGTCCACGCCCCAGTCGGCCGTGACGGCGGCGAGACCGCCCTCGGTGACGATCAGCAGCAGCGGGCTGCCCGGCCCGGTGGAGCGCAGCAGCTGGCACAGGGAGCGCACCTGCGGCAGATCGCGGCGGCCGTCGACCAGGATCACGTCGGCGGACGGCGCGTCCACCAGCGCGGGCCCCTCGGCGGGCGCGACGCGGACGTTGTGCAGGAGCAGCCCCAGGGCGGGCAGCACCTCGGAGGAGGGCTGGAGCGCGTTGGTGAGGAGCAGCAGTGAACTCACGCGCCGGCCCCTTCCGTCAGCGGGAGGGCCGCCCGGACCGGGCGTGCCCCCTCCTTCGGCGGGAGGGCCGCCCGGGTCGGACGTGCGTGTGGACGTGCGTGTGGACGTGGATGGTGTGCGGTCGAACGGCCTCGGTCCCGGTCTCGGTTCTGCACGTTTCGCTTGCCCATGACGTCGAGTTCCCTCCTGGCGCCCTGCTCCGGGGCGCCACCCGGGCTGTCGCCCGGGGGAATGTGGCGGCACTGCTTCGTACGGCACTGCCCGAGGGCTGGGCCGCGGCCTGTTCCACCGGCCCGGCCCCCAGAAAGCACAAAAGGATCCGGGGGCGACGCTGCCCGGATCCTGCTTGCCCAGCAGAATACCCGCATGAACGACGGAGCGGCATGTGACCTCGCTCGCGCCACCCGGCGAAACCTGACGGAGAGTAGCCAGGCGGGCCCGGTGTGCGCCGTGCTGCGCACGGCGGACGGCGTCCGGATCGAGGCCGCGTACCAGCCCCGCCGTACCGGCCCGCCCTCCCCCGCGTCCCCGGCCCGCCGGCCGCACGTCCCCCACCAGGACCGGCCGCGGCAGCCGTCCGCGGAGCACCCCGCACCGCCGCGCACCGGGACCGATCACGGCGTGATCGTGCTGGCCCACGGCTTCACCGGCTCGCTGGAGCGGCCCGCGCTGCGCCGCGCCGCGGCCGTGTTCGCGCAGTACGCGGCCGTGGTCACCTTCTCCTTCCGCGGGCACGGCCGCTCGGGCGGACGCTCGACGGTGGGCGACCGCGAGGTGCTCGACCTCGCGGCGGCGGTGGCCTGGGCCCGCTCCTTCGGCCACCGCGCGGTGGCGACGGTCGGCTTCTCGATGGGCGGCTCGGTCGTCCTGCGGCACGGCGCGCTCCACCGCGCCGGAGGCGCCGGCGGCCACCGGGCCGACGAGCGCGGGGCCCGCGCCGGACGGGACGAGGACCGGCGGCCCGACGGTCACACACCGTCAATCTCTGCTCCAGTGGTGCACGGGGGGCGCACGGTCGCGCACCCGCCCGGCCGCGCCCCGGACCCGGCCGCCGCCACCGGTCCGCGCGCCCCCGCGACGCACGCCGACGCACCGCACGCCGACTCCACGCACGCCCCCGCGACGCAACTTCCCGCGACGCACGCCGACGCCGTCGTCGCCGTGAGTGCCCCGGCGCGCTGGTACTACCGGGGCACCGCCCCCATGCGGCGCCTGCACTGGGCGATCCAGCACCCGGCCGGCCGCCTGGTGGCCCGCTACGGACTCCGCACCCGGGTCCACCACCGGGACTGGGACCCGGTCCCGCTCTCCCCTGTGGCCGCGGCCCCGCTGATCGCACCGGTGCCGCTGCTGATCGTCCACGGCGACCGGGACCCCTACTTCCCCGTGGACCACCCGCGCGCCCTCGCGGAGGCGGCCGACCCGGCGACGTCACAGCTGTGGCTGGAGCCGGGTTTCGGCCACGCGGAGAACGCCGCCGACCCCGCCCTGCTGCACCGCATCGGCGACTGGGCGGCCACCCGGCTGCACGCGCCCGCCGGGAGGCCCCATCATGGGAGCCGCGCCGGCGCAGTCGGAACAGGCGGCGCGGGCACCGCCGTCGGGACGGACGGCACCGAGGGCACGGACGGCTGAGAGGGACACCATGGCCAGCGGCACGATCCGCTACTGGGCGGCGGCGAAGGCCGCGGCAGGCACGGCTGAGGAGCCGTACGACGCGGGCACGCTCGCCGACGCGCTCCGGCACGCCCGCGAAGCGCACCCCGACCGGCCCGAGTTCGCGCGCGTCCTGCTGCGCTGCTCGTTCCTGGTCGACGGAACGCCGGTGGGGACCCGCGCCCACGAGTCCGTCGCCCTCAGCGAGGGCGGCACCGTCGAGGTGCTGCCCCCCTTCGCGGGCGGTGCCCGATGACCGACCGCACCCCGCACGACCCGTACGACTCCCGGAACCCCCACGGCTCGTACGACCCCCAGGACCCGTACGGCCCCCGGGATCCGTACGGCCCCCGGGATCCGTACGGTCACCAGAACCCGTACGGCCATCAGGAGGCCCCCGCTCCCTCCGGGCGGCGTGACCCGCACGGCACGGAGGGCGCCGCCTTCCAGGAGCCGGGAGGTCCGCCCCTGCCGCCGCAGGAGCCCTGGCCCCACGAGCGGCAGGCGCCGCCGGCCGCCTGGTCCCCGCCCTCGTTCGAGCCGACGTACGAGGTGACCCGGATCACCGAACCCCTCCCGGACCAGGGCCCGGACCCGCGGCAGCCGCGCGGTGCCGAGGCCACGTTCGAGCTTCCCCGGATCGCCGGAGCCGGGCCGGGTGGGCCCCGGGACCGGGCGCCCGCCCCGTTCGGCCAGGACGGGGCCGAAGCCGTGCCCGGGGCCGGCCACCCCGGCCCCCTTCCGGGGACGGACCCGCACCAGCCGCAGCCGGGGAACCGCGCCCCGCACCCGGCGCACCGCCGGCCCCAGCCGCCGCCCGAGGAGGGGCCGCCCCTCCACCCGCGGGCCCAACCCGGGCCCCAGCCGCAGCCGTACGCCCACCCCCAAGCCCCGGCCCAGCAGCACCCCCAGGCCCAGCCGCTCCCGCAGCCCCAGCCACCACAGCCCCAGACGCCACAGCCCCACGCGCCACAGCATCAGGCGCCGCAGCCCCAGGCGCCGCAGCCCGGCCGGTCCCG
>NZ_VJOK01000001.1:3411457-3452655 GCF_013302895.1 Streptomyces albus subsp. chlorinus
AACACCACACACCGTCCCAGCCGATGCCCCAGCCCCAGCCCCAGCCGCAGCCCCACACGCCGCCACCGCCCCGGCACGCCCGGCCTCCCCAGCCCGCGCACCCGCACCCGGGGGCACAGCCGCAACCCCGGCCGCACGCCGCACCCCACCCGTCCCCCGGCCCGCAGCCCCAACCGCACCCGCACCCGCACCCGCACGGCGACGGTGCCCCCGCACCGGGCGGCGCCGGGCCCGAGACCGGTCCCGACGCGGCGCCCGCCGCGCCCTCCGCTCCTGCCGCGCGGGGCACCCGCCCCCGCACCGGGTCGCCGATCATCGCGCCCGGTCTCCCCTCGGCGGCCGTCACGACCGTGCTGGCCGCGCTGCTCGCGGTCACCGCGCCGCTGGGCCAGGGAGCGCTGACCGGTGCCGTGGTGCTGCTCCAGTTGCTGACGGCGGCGGGCTGGTACCGCCTCAACGGCATGTGGCCCGCCCGGCAGGGCATCGCGCTCGCGTTCGTGGCGGGGCTGTCCGCCGACGCCGGGCTGCTGCTGACCGACGGCGACCGGGCGCCGGCGGTGCTGCTGGGGGCGACCGGGGTCTGGTGCGTCCTGTCGCTTGTGCTGCAGTTGCGCAACAACTCCAGCCCCGACGAGCGTCTCTACGCCGTCACGGCGGGCTTCGCCGCGACCGGGCTGACCGTGCTGGCCGCAGGGCTGGTCCCGGCCGAGCCGGAGGCCGTGACGCTGGGCGCCGCCGCCGTCGCGGGTGCGGCGCTGCTGCGCGCGGTGCCGCTGCCCGCGGTGCTCTCGCTCCTGCTCGCGCTCGCCGCCGCGGCGGGCGCCGGGGTGGGAACGGCGCAGCTCAACGGGGTGGAACCGGCCACCGCCGCGCTGCTGGGCCTGGGGGCCGGGGTGTGCGCGCTGGTGGGGCTGCGGGTGGCCAGTTACGACTGGCCCTCCCGTTTCGTCCACATGACGGCAGGTGTCGCGCTGCCCCTCACCCTGGCCACACCCGCCCTGGCCGTCCTGGGCGGCGTCCTGCTGTAGACCGCCGCCCGGCGGCCGTCCGGGCGGCCCGGACGGAACCGCGCGCAGCGGGTTACGCTCGCCGCTAGCCAGCCGACTCATGGGGGAAACGGACGCGATGCGCGCACTACGCACGGTGCTTGTGATCCTGGTGGTACTCGCCGGGCTCTTCGTGGCGGCCGACCGGATCGCCGTCAACCTCGCCGAGGACGAGGTGGCCGAGAAGCTCAAGGCCCAGCTGGGCTCCGTCTCCTCCGGCGACCCGTCCGTCTCCATCGACGGCTTCCCCTTCCTGACCCAGGTCGCCGCCAAGGACCTGGACAAGGTCACGGTCGGGGTCGAGGGCGTGACGGCGTCGGCCGGCGGGCGCCAGGTGCGGCTGAGCGAGGTCACGATGGAGGCGCACGACGTCGAGCTGAGCGGCGACTTCAGCTCGGCCGTCGCCGACCGGGCCACCGGCACCGTGCACCTGTCGTACGCGGACCTGACCAGGGCGGCGGACGACGGGGTCCGTGTCGGCTACGGCGGCACCAGCACGTCCGGCAAGGACCAGGTGAAGGTCACCGCCAGCGTGACCCTGCCGCTGGTCGGCCGGGCCGTCGAGCGCAGCGTCTACAGCACCGTGAGCGTCACGGGCGGCGACACGGTGCGGCTGCACGCCGACGAGGTGCCCGGTTCGAAGATCCCCGGCGTCGAGGCCGCCGTCCGCAAGAAGATCGACTTCGCCCGGACGATCAGCCAGCTGCCCGAGGGCCTGGAACTGACCAGGGTCGAGGCGGACAAGGACGGCGTGGACGTCTCCATGGAGGGCACCGGCGTCCGGCTGGCCGGCTGACCCCCGAACCCTCCCGGTCCCGTGACCCCGGGCCCCCTCCTGGCCCCGTGCCCCAGCCCCTCCCGGTCCCGGTATCCGAGACGTCCTGGTCCGCGAGGCAGCCGGGCGCGGTGCCCCGCACCCGCGAACCCGCCCAGGACCCTCTCCCCAACCGCCCCCTGTCCCGTATGGCGGACACGGGCGTCTCAATACGCGGATCAGCGGTGACACGGCCCCGCCGTCGTCCTTACGATCGAGCCCATGAAGCGACAGGCGGACCTCACGAAGCGCCGGGCAGTGGACCTGTGCCGCATCGCCGCCATGCTCTGTCGCGGCTCCCGCTGACGCGCTGACCGCCGCGTCCGCGCACACCCCCGCGGCGCCGCCCCGCGGCCTCCCCGCGCAGCGCGGCAGCCCTCGCGTACGTCCCCGCGCACCGTCCCGGCCGGCCGCCCCCCGGCGGCCGCCGGCACCGTGCGCCCGACCCGTATCCGCGTCGAGACCCATCGGACCGCAGGGCAGCGGTGCGGTGCCGCAGCACCCGTACGCGATCCTCTTCGCCCTCCCCGCCGCATCCATCCACCATGAGGAGAGACAGCATGAGCCGCAGCGACGTTCTCGTCGACGCCGACTGGGTCGAGGCCCACCTCGACGACCCCAAGGTGGTGCTCGTCGAGGTGGACGAGGACACCTCGGCCTACGACAAGAACCACATCAAAAACGCGATCCGCATCGACTGGAAGCAGGACCTCCAGGACCCGGTGCGCCGCGACTTCGTGGACCAGGAGGGCTTCGAGAAGCTCCTGTCCGCCAAGGGCATCGCCAACGACGACACCGTCGTCCTCTACGGCGGCAACAACAACTGGTTCGCCGCCTACGCCTACTGGTACTTCAAGCTCTACGGCCACCAGGACGTGCGCCTCCTCGACGGCGGCCGCAAGAAGTGGGAGCTGGACTCCCGCGACCTGGTCGCCGAGGTCCCCGAGCGCCCGGCCACCTCGTACAAGGCCAAGCCGCAGGACACCTCCATCCGCGCCTTCCGCGACGAGGTCGTCGACGCCATCGGCACCAAGAACCTGGTGGACGTGCGCTCCCCCGACGAGTTCAGCGGCAAGCTGCTCGCCCCCGCCCACCTGCCCCAGGAGCAGTCGCAGCGTCCCGGGCACGTGCCCAGCGCGCGCAACATCCCCTGGTCCAAGTCGGCCAACGACGACGGCACCTTCAAGTCCGACGACGAGCTGAAGGAGCTGTACCAGGCCGAGGGCGTGGACCTGGGCAAGGACACCATCGCCTACTGCCGCATCGGTGAGCGCTCCGCGCACACCTGGTTCGTGCTGCACGAGCTGCTGGGCCAGGAGAACGTCAAGAACTACGACGGCTCCTGGACCGAGTACGGCTCCCTCGTCGGCGTGCCCGTCGAGCTGGGCTCCAACTGACCACACACGACGCACCGAGGGAGAACACCACCATGTGCGGAGCACAGGCAGGCGGCCCGGACGCCTCCACCATCAAGCCCGGCGAGACGACCATCCAGGGCAGCGTCACCCGTGACGGCGAGCCCGTCACCGGGTACGTCCGTCTCCTGGACTCCACCGGGGAGTTCACCGCGGAGGTGCCCACCTCCGCGACGGGACAGTTCCGCTTCTACGCCGCCGAGGGCACCTGGACCGTCCGCGCGCTGGTGCCCGGCGCCACCGCCGACCGCACGGTCGTCGCCCGCGACGGCGGCCTGGCCGAGGTCTCCATCGCGGTCTGACCCCTCGGATCGCGGGCAGGCGTTCCGTCCCCGGGCTCTTCGGGCAGGGGAAGGAACGCCTGCCCGCGACAGGGGAAACGTAGGCTTGGTCCCATGAGCAATCGCAGCAAGCTCGTCATCAAGGTGACCGCGGGGGCGGACGCCCCCGAGAGGTGCTCGCAGGCGTTCACGGTGGCGTCCGTGGCGGCGGCCAGCGGCACGGAGGTCAGCCTGTGGCTGACGGGCGAGTCGGCCTGGTTCGCCCTCCCCGGCCGCGCCGAGGAGTTCGAGCTGCCGCACGCGGCGCCGCTGCCCGATCTGATGGCCGCCATCCAGGGGGGCGGCGGCCGCATCACGCTGTGCACCCAGTGCGCCGCCCGCCGGGGCATCGAGGAGAAGGACGTCGTCGAGGGGGTCCGGATCGCGGGCGCCCAGGTCTTCGTCAGCGAGATCATGCCGGAGGGCGTGCAGGCCCTCGTCTACTGAGCGGCCCTCGGGAGGCCGCCCCGCACGGCGGCGACTAGACTCGGTCGGGTCACCGAACACCGCGCAAGGAGAGCAGCCCCGTGCTTGAGGCATTCTTCACCGCCCTGATGGTCCTGGTCTGCATCGGCACCGTGGCCTTCGCCGGGCTGACGTTCAAGAAGCTGTACCAGGGCCAGCGCTGACGCGCCCGCCGCCGCCCCTCGACCGACTGAGCCCACCATGATCGAGATTCCGTCCGACCTCGCCCCGGACCTCGTCCCCCTCGCGTTCCTCCTCGGCAACTGGACAGGCGCCGGGGTCGCCGAGTTCACGGAAGGGGACAAGTGCAACTTCGGGCAGGAAGTCACCTTCACCCATGACGGCCGGGACTTCCTGGAGTACTTCTCGCACACCTGGGAGCTGGACGCGGAGGGCAAAAAGGTCCGTCCCCTGGAGACCGAGACGGGCTACTGGCGGGTCGACAAGGAGCGCAAGGTCGAGGTCGTGATGATCCGCGACCAGGGCATCGCCGAGGTCTGGTACGGCGAGCTGGCCGAGAAGAAGCCGCAGATCGATCTGGCCACCGACGCCGTGGCGCGCACGGCCGCCGCGGATGAGTACACCGGTGGGAAGCGGCTGTACGGCTATGTGAACGGCGATCTGATGTGGGTGGGCGAGAAGGCCACCCCGGGGAAGCCGCTGCGGCCCTACATGTCGGCACACCTGAAGAAGGTCGTCGACCCCAAGGAATGGGCCAAGGACGTGGTGGACCTCCCGGACGACGGGATCGCCTTCTTCCGCTGAGAGCGAAGGACGGCGGTCCGCTTCTCGTCTCAGAGCTGTCACGAATGTGGAGACTGTGGAATAGCGGTTCCTCCGCGCCGTCCCACTGAGCACCCTCCGGCCCGCCTCCGCCGGGAGAAGCGCCTGCTCAGAGCCCCTCCCCTACGCTGCCGAGCGGCTCGGTCACCTCGGGTGACGAGTGCTAATGCGTGCCCCTGAGTGATAAGAATGGCGTAAATCCATTCACCGGCACGAGCGCCGGCGAAGTCCGGCCGCGGCCGCACGCCATGCCGCCGGGGCCGCCCAAGGCGCTCGGCCGCCCAACGGGGAAAAGGCTCTTCAGTGAATCGTTCTCGTCTCACCTCCGCCACCGCATCCGTCGCCCTCCTCGGCGGCCTGGCGGCCACTCAGCTGGCCGGCGCGGCAGGCGCGTTCGCGTACGACAGCGGTGCCGAGATGAACGTCGGCCTGACGTCGAGCATCCTCTTCGACAAGAACTCCGGCCGCGTCCTGGGCGACGGCATCGGCGGCAACTTCGGCAACCACGGGCCGGAGGCCGGCAAGGCCACCGTCACGGTGACCGCCGTCAAGAACGTCCGCTTCACGGCCAAGCCCAAGATCGACAAGGGCACCGTGAAGTCGTGGAACGCCAAGACCGTCGTCATCGAGGCGAACCTCGCCGCGAACGGCGACGAGCTGGAGAACATGGACCTGCCGGCCAGCCTGTCCGGCAAGAAGCAGACCCTGCGCGCCGAGATCAAGAGCGACAAGCCCGACCCGGACACCAGCAACAACACGGTCACCCAGACCTACAGCGTGGACGCCACCCGTCCCAAGCCCACCGGGAAGCCGACCGCCAAGCCCACACAGAAGCCCACCGCGAAGCCCACCGCCAAGCCCTCCCACGAGCCGACCGGCAAGCCCACCAGCAAGCCCGGTGACGACTCCTCCGAGGCCAACACCCCGGCGCCCGCCGGTGGTTCCGACAAGAGCAACGGCAGCGGCGGCGACCTCGCCGAGACCGGCGGCGGCTCCAACACCCCGCTGCTCGTCGGCGGCGCCGGCGCCCTCGTGGTGATCGGCGGCGCGGCCGTCTTCCTGGCCCGCCGCAAGAAGGCCGGCCAGAACTGACACACCGAGCCGCACATCCCACATTCCGGTAGGGGCGGGTCCGGGTGCCACGGGGGCACCCGGACCCGCGCCGCTTCTACACTGGACCCCGTGGCTACCACCGACTGGCAGAGCGATCTTCGGGCGCGCGGATACCGGCTCACCCCGCAGCGCCAGCTCGTGCTGGAGGCCGTGGACAAACTGGAGCACTCCACCCCGGACGACATCCTCGCCGAGGTGCGCCGTACGGCCGGCAGCGTCAACATCTCGACCGTCTACCGCACGCTGGAGCTGCTGGAGGAGCTGGGCCTGGTCTCCCACGCCCACCTCGGCCACGGCGCCCCCACCTACCACCTCGCCGACCGGCACCACCACATGCACCTGGTCTGCCGGGACTGCACGGAGGTGATCGAGGCGGACCTGTCGGTCGCCGAGCCGTTCACCGCCGTCCTGCGCGAGCGCTTCGGCTTCGACACCGACATGAAGCACTTCGCCATCTTCGGCCGGTGCGCCGGGTGCGCGGCCAAGGCCGATGAGACAGAGGGCGGCCCGTCGTAGGCTGGGCACATGTCCTCCAGCAGCCCGAGCGACAGCTCCGCCCCCGTTCCCAGTCCCCTGCTCACGCTGCCGGGCGCCGTCGCCGCCGAAGCCCCCGACGAGGGCGTCGCGGCACACTACGGCGACCTGTTCAAGGAGCAGCGCGCCCTCGCCGACGGCACCGGATTCGTCGACCTCTCGCACCGCGGCGTGGTCACCGTCTCCGGCGCTGACCGGCTCTCCTGGCTGCATCTGCTGCTCACCCAGCACGTGGAGCAGCTCCCGCCCGGCCAGGCCACCGAGGCGCTGATCCTCTCCGCCAACGGGCACATCGAGCAGGCGCTCCAGCTCGTGGACGACGGGACGACGGTGTGGATGCACACCGAACCCGGCAAGCAGGGCGAGCTGATCGCCTACCTGGAGAGCATGCGGTTCTTCTACCGCGTCGAGATCGCCGACCGGACCGCCGAGGCCGCCCTCGTCCACCTGCCCGCCGGCTCCATCGCCGAGGTGCCCGGCAGTGTCCTTGCCGTACGGGAGACCCCGCACGGGCGGGACCTGTTCCTGCCGCGCGGGGAGCTGACGGAGTTCGCCGCCTCGCACGGCCCGGCGATCGGCGTGCTGGCCCACGAGGCGCTGCGCGTCGAGGCCCGGCGCCCGCGCCTCGGCCGGGAGACCGACCACCGCACGATCCCCCACGAGGTGGGCTGGATCGGCTCCGCCGTGCATCTGGACAAGGGCTGCTACCGCGGACAGGAGACCGTCGCCCGCGTCCACAACCTGGGGAAACCGCCGCGCCGGCTGGTCTTCCTGCACCTGGACGGCAGTGAGGTGCGGCTGCCCGTGCACGGCGACGCGGTGCGGCTCGCCGCCGGGGGCGTGGAGGGGCGGCAGCTCGGCTTCGTCACCACCTCCGCCCGCCACCACGAGCTGGGGCCGATCGCCCTCGCCCTGGTCAAGCGGAACGTCGACCCGGACGCGGAGCTGATCGTCGGCCCCGACGCCACCGCCGCCGCGCAGGAAGTGGTGGTCGCCCCCTAGCGGCACCGGACGGGCCGGTGCCGGCCCGTCCGTCCGTACCGTTGTCCGTCCGTACCCGCCCCGGGGCCGGGGAACGGCTCAGACCTCCAGCAGGACCGTGAAGGGGCCGTCGTTCGTCAGCGCCACCTTCATGTCGGCGCCGAACTCCCCGGTGGCGACCTCGGCCCCCAACTCCCGCAGCCGGGCGACGACTTCGTCCACCAGCGGCTCGGCCACCCGTCCGGGCGCGGCCCCGTTCCACGTGGGCCGCCTCCCCTTCCGCGCGTCACCGTAGAGAGTGAACTGGCTGATCACCAGCAGCGGCGCCCCGGTGTCCGAACAGGACTTCTCCCCGTGCAGGACGCGCACCGACCACAGCTTCCGCGCCAGCTGGGCCGCCTTCTCCTTCGTGTCGTCGTGCGTGACTCCGACCAGCACGCACAGGCCCTCACCGACTATCCGACCAACGGTGCGCCCCTCCACGGTGACGCTCGCGCCGTCCACTCTCTGCACCACTGCTCGCATGCCGCCCATGATGCCGTGCCGCTGTCCGGCCGAACGCGGGGCCGCCGTACGGGGTGGGAGGCGGTGCACGCGACCGGCACGGAGTGGCACGATGCGCACACGCGGTGCGTTCAGCAGTACCGCACGAGCTACCGCGCAATGGGGATGAGGGGACACAAGCCCATGAGCACAACCGGAGCGGGCCGGGCTCACACGCCGCAGCAGCCGGGAGCGGGCGCCGCCGAGGCGGTACCCGAGGAGGAGGACCGGCCGGATCTGCACGGACTGCGCCTGCACGAGCTGCGCACCCTGCGGCGCACCGCCCAGCAGGACGAGGCGGACCTGAGCTATGTCCGCAGACTGCTCCAGGGGCGGATCGACATCCTCGGGGCCGAGCTGGCCCGGCGCAGTTCGGCGGGCTCGCCGCTCCTGGACCGGCTGCCGCAGATCCTCGCGGACAGCCACCCGGCCGGCCACCGCTCGGCCCGCCATGTGACGCTCGCCGCACCGCGCGGCGAGGAGTACCGGGAGCTGGCCGAGCGGATGCTGGCCGAGGTGGAGCTGAGCGACCTGGAGGCCCGCACGGACGCGGAGCTGCAGGACGCGATGGGGCGGCTGGTCCGCTACGAACAGCAGGTCTCCCGCCGCCGCCAGGCCCTCCAGCGGACCGCCGACGAGTGCAGTACGGAGATCGCCCGGCGCTACCGGGAGGGAGAGGCGCAGGTGGACGACCTGCTGCCCTAGCGCCGGTCCCGCCCGCGTCGGCCCCAGGGGGTGTCCGTTCTGCGGGGCACCGGGTCCGGTTACGGTGAAGGGCCACGTACTCCCTCAGCACCGTACGCCGCACATCACCGGAAGGTCCCGAGATGCCCGACATACCCCCCGTGCTCGCCGAGGTCGTCAGGTCCGGCTTCACCGAGGGACGGCACCGGGGCTCACTGGTCGTCCTGGCGCCGGACGGCAGCGTCACCCTGGCACTGGGCGACCCGGAGGCGCCGGTCTACCCCCGCTCGGTGAACAAGCCGTTCCAGGCCGCCGCCGTGCTGCGCTCCGGACTCGACCTGTCCGGGGAGCGGCTGGCGCTGGCCGCGGCGAGCCACTCCGGGGAGGACTTCCACCTCGACCTGGTGCGCACCGTGCTCGCCGAGCACGGGCTGACGGAATCGCGGCTGCGCTGCCCCGCCTCACTGCCGCTGGACGAGGAGGAGGCCGAGGGCTTCCTCGCCGCCGGCCGCACCCGCACACCGCTGGCCATGGACTGCTCCGGCAAGCACGCCGCGATGCTCGCCGCCTGCGCCGCCAACGGCTGGCCGCTGGAGAGCTACCTGGATCCCGCACACCCGCTCCAGAAGCTGGTCCGCACCGCCCTGGAGGAGGCCACCGGCGACCCGGTGGCGCACATCGGTGTGGACGGCTGCGGTGCCCCGCTGATGGCCGTGTCCCTCACGGGCCTGGCCCGCGGCTTCCGCGCGCTGGCCCTCGCCCCCGCCGACTCCCCCGAGGGACGGGTCGCCGCCGCGATGCGCGCCCACCCCGAGTACGTGGGCGGCACCCGGCGGCACGACACCTGGCTGATGCGGGAGATACCCGGCGCCCTCAGCAAGATGGGCGCCGAAGCCGTGCAGGGGCTGGCCCTCCCGGACGGCAGCGCCCTCGCCTTCAAGATCGAGGACGGCGCCACCCGCGCGCTGGGCCCCGTGACGGCCCGCGCCCTCTCCGCCCACATGGGCGTGAGCGCCCCGGTCCTTGACCGCCTGGCGACGGTGCCGGTACTGGGCGGCGGCACCCGGGTCGGCGAGGTCCGCGCCGCGTTCTGAGGGGCGCGCCGCGTGCTGGTCGGCGCGCCGCGTTCCGGGGAGCGCGCCGCGTTCCGGGGAGCGCGCCGCGATGGGAACCGCCGGCGCGATGGCCGCCGCTGTGCGGTGGAGGACCCCGAGGCGATGGGACCGAGGCGATGGGACCGCAGCGCGATAGAGGACCCCGAGGCGTTGGAAAGCCGGAACGCGTCGGGGAACGCGCGGCGCGATGGCGGGCCGTGCCCCGGTGGAGAGGGGGCCGGGAAATCCGGGTGCGGGTGCGGAGACCGGGCGCCTAGCGTGCTCGCATGGCGACCGGTGTCGAGATCCGCACGCTGACCTCCCCCGACGAACTCCCCGAGTGGCTGCGGGCCGTCTCCACCGGGTTCCTCCTCAGCCCGACGGTGAGCCCGCAGGAGGTGGCCGTCCGCCGGGAGGGCCTGGACCCGGGGCGGACCCAGGGGGCCTACGACGGCGGGCGGTGTGTGGGCACCTTCCGTACGACGCCGCAGGAGATGACCGTGCCGGGCGGTGCGGTGCTGCCCGCCTGCGCGGTCACCAATGTCACCGTCTCGCCCACCCACCGGCGGCGCGGGCTGCTGACGGCGATGATGGCGGGCGCGCTGGCGGCGGCGAAGGAGCGCGGGGACGCGTTCGCGACCCTGATCGCCGCGGAGTACCCGATCTACGGACGCTACGGCTTCGGCCCCGCCGCGTGGACCACCGAGTGGGAGGTCCACACCGCCCGGGCGGGTCTGGACCGGCGGTACGCGGGACCGGCCGACGCGGGGGACGGCGGGCGGGTGGACCTGGTGGACGCCGACGGCTTCCGCGCGCTGATGCCCGCCGTCCACGAGCGGTTCCGCACCGGGCCGGACCGGCAGGGCGCCATCGACCGGACGGAGAAGTGGTGGCGGCTGGCCACCGGCGACCTGCGCCATCCCGACGACGGCTTCACCCTGCCCTTCCACGCCGTCTACCGGGACGCCGACGGGCGGCCGCAGGGCGGTGTCGCCTACACCTCCGACAACGTCTGGCAGGGCAAGCAGCCCGAACAGACGGCCACGGTCCGGGACCTGTTCGCCGCCACGGCGGCGGGCGAGGCGGCGCTGTGGCGGTTCGTCCTGGCCATGGACTGGATCCAGCGGGTGCGCACCGGGCCGCGGGCGCCCGACGACGTGCTGCCGCTCCTGCTGCCCGACCCGCGCGCCGCCCGCACGGTCACGCACGCCGACTGGCTGTGGCTCCGCCCGCTGGACGTCCCGCGCATGCTGGCGACCCGCGCCTACCCGAGCGCGGGGACGCTCGTGCTCGACGTGCGCGACAAGGACGGCTACGCGGCCGGGCGGTACCGGCTGGAGACCGACGGGCCCGGCGGCGCCGCGCGGTGCGGGCCCACCCGCGAGGAGCCCGACCTGTCGCTGGAGGCCGCCGACCTCGGCGCGCTCTACCTGGGCGACGAGTCCGCCGTTCGGCTCGCCGCGCTGGGCCGACTGGCCGCGCACCGGGAGGGAGCCGTCCGGCGGGCGGACGTCCTCTTCCGCACGGCACGGCGGCCCTGGTGCCCGGACGTGTTCTGAGAGGCCGGGCCCGGATGTGTTCGGAGAGGCCCGGTGGGGATGGGTGCGGAGAGCCGGGTGGGAATGGGTGCGGAGAGCCGGGTGGGGACCGTCGTCAAACCGCCTTCCCCGTGGCGTGGGTCGAGGTGGGGAAGGCGGCATGACGGCGGCCCCCACCGGTGGTGCGGGGGCGGCACGGTCAGGGATGCAGCAGGAGCGTGGCGAGCACAAGGGCTCCGGCGGTGCTGCACCCGGTGTGCCGGGCCTTGAGGCCGACGCTCAGCAGCAGGAACCCGGCGAGGCCGAGGACCCCGAAGCGCACCTGGACGAGCTGTTCGAAGAAAACGACGGCGGCTGCGACAGCGAGCGCGAGGAGCGGCATGGCGATCCCTCCTTCTCAGGCACGGGAGGAGCGGGTTGTGCTGGAGGTACGGGGCGCCCATGCGTCGTTGAACGGGCGAACGGCTCGGTCCGGCGTGGGCCGGTGCGGCCGGCGTGGACCGGCACAGACCGGTCTCCATGCGGCCCGGGTCCGAGGGGGAAGCCGCGTGGGGCGGCGAACGTCAGGCCGGAGTCGGCGAACTTTGCTGCCATCTCTCTCAGTTGGCGACCAACTCACTGAGTACATGCCCACATGTCCACCATTTGAAAACTCCTGGCGGACAACTGACGGGCCATCGGCTGGAGTTGTAAGGTCGTTGGCGTGACCAGGAAAACGTCCGGCCCGGCCGGCGGCCGTCGGCCGCGGGATGTGGTCGCCGACGCCCTCCGCGAGCGCATCCGCAGCGGCGCACTGGAGCCCGGCGCCCGGCTGCCCACCCAACGCGCCCTGGAGACCGAGTTCTCCGTCGGCCGCAGCGCCGTCCGCGAAGCCCTCGCCGCCCTCACCCGCGAGGGGCTGCTGGAGAACGTGGGGCGCGGCTCCTCCCCCACCGTGGCCGCGCCCGACCACCACGCGGAGACCCCGCGCATCGCGGGCGTCGAACTGACCGACCGGCTCCACGAGGCGTTCCAGGCCGAGCACGTCACCATCGACTCCTTCTCCCTCACCTCCGAGACCCTCAACAACGCCCTGGCCTGGCCGATCCGCCAGGTCATGGACCGCCGGCCGGCCCCCCGCTCGGTACGGGCCCGCCTCCTCGTCCCCAGCCTGGACGCCCGCCTCGCCCTGCCCCGCCTGATCGACGACCCCGAGGACCCCAAGCCCCGTCGGCGGCTGCACCAGATGCAGACCGCCTACGTGCACGCCGTCGAGAACTCCCTCAGTTCCCTGGCCCGGTTCGGCGTCGAGGTCTCCCTCACGGTCCGCGCCGTCCCGCTCACCCCCACCCACAAGCTGTACCTGCTCAACCGGGACGAGGCGCTGATCGGCTACTACCAGGTGGTCAGGAACGAGAAGGCCGTCTACGAGGGCGAACAGCTGGCCCTCTACGACGTACTCGGCCTCACCACCAAGCTCTTCCGCTCCACGGACGGGCCCGAGGCGCGGGACGAGCAGGAGTCCGCCTTCGTCGCGGAGTCGCAGCGCTTCTTCGACTCCCTGTGGGACACGATCGCCGTCCCCTTCGAGTGAGCCCCTCCCCGTTGTGAGTCCCTCCGCCTCTTCCGCCTCCGGGGGGCTCGGCCGGCCCGGCGGTCCCTTCGGGTGAGCGGCCGGGGCTGTGCGCGGGAAGGCGGCGCCCGGCCGGGTAGGGTGCCCGCACCCCGGCGCTCTTCGCCGCCCCGCGCGCCCACCGGCACTCCCCGCCCCCACCCCGTCCCCCTCCCCCGCTGCCCGACCGCCCCGAGACCAGTTCGAGACCAGTCCGAGGACAGCCCGATGACGTCCCCCGCCCTCCGGCACGCCCAAGCCGTCGGCACCGTGGACGGCCCCCTGGCGGGCCACCACCGCGAGTGGTACGTCGTACGGCCCGAGGGCGAACTCCGCGGACTGGGGCGGGTCAAGACGGGCGAACCGCGCCCGGACACCCCGCGGTTCGACCGGCGCGGCTTCGTCTCCGAGGACGAACTGCTCGGCGAACTGGCCCGCCTCGGGGTACCGCGCGTGCCCCCCGTCCACCGGGTCCGCGCCCCCGGCTCCCCGGACCTGGTCATCCACGGCTTCATCGAGGGCGCCACACTCGCCGCACTCTCCCCCCGGGGGCACCCGGTGGCGCCCGCCCTCCTGCGGCAGATCACGGAACGGTTCGCCTCGCTGTGCCGGCTGCGGCCCGGTGCCGTACGGGCACGGCGGGTCCGGCACCCTGCCGGCGCCGGAGCCGACGGCCCCGAGGGCGACGGCGCCGGCTTCCTGCGCGCACTGATCGACTACACCCGCGAACACGCCCACCGGGCCCATCTCCCCCGATACGGCCCCCTGTTCGACAGGCTCGGCGTACCCCGCGACGCGCTCGGCCCCCGCTCCCGCCCGGTGGCCGAGGCCGCCCTGCTGGCCCGGCGGCCGTTCTGCCTCCTGCACGGCGACCTCCACCGGGCCAACCTCATCGTGGACCGGTCCGGCGCACTGTGGACCATCGACTGGGAACTGGCCACGGTCGGCGACCCGCTCTACGACCTGGCGACTCACCTGTACCTGATGGACTACCCGGCACAGCAGCACGACCAGGTCGTCGACGACTGGCGCCGCACCACTGGTGCCCTGCTGCCCGGGGCCGACGCCCACCTGGACGAGGACCTGCCCCGGTACCTGGACTACAAGCGCGTCCAGTCCGTCTTCACCGACGTGGTCCGGCAGGCCGCCGCCCTCACCGGCACGGCCGCCTGCCCCGGCTTCCCCGACCGGCTGCGCACGGCCGCCGCCCTCGTCCACACCGTCCTGGAACGCGCCGCTCCCGCCCTCGGCCTCGACGCCGTACCGGACGCGGGCGCGGTCGAAGAGGCGTACGCCGATTTCTGCGCGCTCTCCCCGTCCGGACAGGCGTCACCGTCCAGACAGACGTCACCGTCCGGACACGCGTCACCGTCCGGACACGCAACACCGTCCGTGCACACGTCACCGTCCGTCCACGCGTAACCGTCCACCCGCACCTCACCATCCGTCCGCCCGCCGACCCATCCCCGGTGACGCCCGCGCCTGGAACAATCGCAGCCCACCCGCGGGCCCGGCGACGACAGGGACGGTCAGCCATGCGTGAACTCACCTCCGCACAGTGCGTCATATTCGACTTCGACGGCCCGCTGTGCCGCCTCTTCGCCCGGCGCACCGCCGCCTCGGTGGCGGCACGCCTGTGGGAGACGTACGTGCCCCACGCCCCGCGGGACTCCTGGCCGCACACACCCGACCCGCTGCGGCTGCTCGCCACCGCCTTCGAGGCACCCTCCCCGCTGCCGCGCGGTACGGCGCACGAACTGGAACACTCCCTCACCCAGGAGGAGATCGCCGCCGCGGAAGGCGCCTTCCCCACCGGATACGCCGACGCGCTGGTCCGCACGCTGGGTGCCACCGGGCGGCGGCCGGCCGTCGCCACGGACAACTCCGCCGCGGCCGTGGAGCGCTACCTCGCCGGGCGCGGCCTGCTGGACGCCTTCGCCGGCCGCGTCTGCGGCCGGCGCTGCGACGCGGACGGCCCCCGCCTCAAGCCCGACCCCGACTGCGTCCGGCGCGCACTGGAGGCGACGGGCACCCCCGCCGCCGACGCGGTCATGATCGGCGACTCCGCCCGCGACCTGGGAGCGGCCCGCGCGGCAGGCGTCGCCTTCGTCGGATACGCCCGCAACGACCGCAAGGAAGCGGAACTGCGCACCGCCGGAGCCATCCACGTCGTCGGCTCCCTGAAGGAGATCCTGCTGACCGTGGACCCCCTCGCCCACGTCTAGGACGGCCGGGAGGGGCGGGCAGCGGTGGTACGCGGGTGCGGCTGCCGTCTGTGAGGCCCGTCCGGGGGTGCGGCTGCCGTCCGCGGGTGGCCGCGGGCCGTGAGCGGCGGGGGCGGCCGTCCCTCCGTACGCTGGCCCCATGACCGACGCACCCAAGCCCGAGAGCGCCGAGCCCGCCCACGACCCCGAGGTCCTGGAACTGGCGCAGAAGGTCTTCGACCTGGCCCGGCACGGCGACACCGACACCCTCGCCGCCTACGTCACCGCCGGGGTCCCGGTGAATCTCACCAACGACAAGGGCGACTCCCTCCTCATGCTGGCCGCCTACCACGGCCACCCGGAGACGGTCCGCGCCCTGCTGGCCCACGGCGCCGACCCGAACCGCACCAACGACAGGGGCCAGTCCCCGATCGCGGGCGCGGTGTTCAAGGGCGAGGAGGAGGTCGTCCGGGTCCTCGTGGAGGCGGGCGCCGACCCGCGTGCCGGCACCCCGTCCGCCGTGGAAACGGCCCGCATGTTCGAAAAGCGCCACCTGCTCGACCTCTTCGGCGAGCGGTGAGCCGTAGCGGCTCGGGGCACCGGGCACGGGGCCCGGGGACGGGGCCCGGGGACGGAAATGGGGCCGCGACGCGGGCACGGGGACGGAAATGGGGCCGGGACGCGGGGCGTTCCGGAGGAGCCGGGTCCGGATCGGGCCCTGGCCGGTTCGGGCCCTGGCTCGGGCCTGAGCCCGGGCCCGGGCTCAGGCGGGCTTGCGGGCCTCGATGAGGAAGCGGGCCGAGTGGGCGACGAAGGGCCCCTCCGACTCGATGCGGTCGTGGAGTTCACGGAGCCGGTCGCGGTAGCCCTCGACGGTGAAGCCCGGCACCATCCAGACGACCTTGCGCAGGAAGTAGACGACGGCGCCGATGTCGAAGAACTCCATGCGCAGCCGCTCGGACCGCAGATCGACGACCTCCAGACCGGCAGCCTCCGCCTCGGCGCGCGCGTCCTCGGGGCGCCGGTGGCGACGGGCCTCCGGCTGGGGCCCGAGGAAGTACTCCACCAGTTCGAACACGGAGGCCGGGCCCACGTGCTGGGCCAGATAGGTGCCGCCCGGCTCCAGCACCCGCGCGATCTCCGGCCACCAGGCGCGCACCGGATGCCGACTGGTCACCAGGTCGAAGGCCCCGTCGGCGAACGGCAGGGGCGGCTCGTCGGTGTCCGCGACGACGATCACCCCGCGCGGACGCAGCAGCGCGGTCGCCTTGGCGACGTTGGGCGGCCACGCCTCGGTGGCGGCCATCGCGGGCGGCAGCCTCTCCGCCTCGGCCAGCACCTCGCCGCCCCCGGTCTGGAGGTCGAGCGCGGCCGAGGCGGTGGCGAGCCGGGCGCTCATCAGCCGCTGGTAGCCCCACGAGGGGCGCTCCTCGGTGGCGCGGCCCTCCAGCCAGGAGAAGTCCCAGCCGTCCATGGAAACGGATGACGCCTCCGCCACCAGGTCGTCAAACGCACGTGCCATCCCCTCATCCTCGCCTCCCTGCCGCACCCTGGCCAACGGTTTACTCCCGGCCTCGCCGGACCGCCCCCAGCCGACCCCGTATGACTGACCGACCGACCGGACGGTATGGGCGCCTGCACAGTCAGAGTGCGTCCGTGCCGAGCCGGACCACCTCCCCCCGTTCCAGCGCGACATACAGCGCGCCGTCCGGCCCGACGGTCAGACCGTGCGGTTCCGCGTCGGACCCGGGCAGGGGGTACTCGGTGATCCGTCCGGAGGGGGTGCGGGCCGCGACACGGCCGGTGCCCCACTCCGTCACCCAGCAGGTGCCGTCCGGGGTGACGGCGACGGCGTGGGGCCGAGCGGCCCGGTCCGGCAGCGGGAACTCCGTCACCTCGCCGCCGGTGGTGATCCGGCCCAGCTGCCCGGCGCCGATCTCCGCGAACCACAGCTCCCCGGCACCGCCGCCCTCGACCGACCTGGGAGCGATCCCCACCGGAGCGGCCCCCTCCGTGGGCAGAGGGTGGACGGTGATCGTGCCGTGGAGGTCGATCCTGCCGATGGCGTCCGCCTGGTTCAGCGTGAACCACAGCGCGCCGTCCGGTCCCGCCACGAGCGCCGAGGGGAAGGCGCCCTCCAGGGGCAGCGGGAACTCGGTGACCTCGCCGTCGGTGGTGATCCGGCCGATCCGGTGCGCGTTCGTCTCCGTGAACCACAGCGCGCCGTCGGCCCCTGCCGCGATGCCGAACGGGCCGCACTCCGGCGTCGGCAGGGCGAAGGAGTCCGCCTTCCCGTCCACGGTGATCCGGCCGACGCGGTGGTCGTGGGTGCGGGCGAACCACAGGGCGCCGTCGGGCCCCGGTGTGATGATCGTCGGTCCGCAGCCCGCGGCGTCCAGGTCGTGGATCTCCACCCGGCCGTCGAGGCCCACACGGGCGAGGGCACCCGCCTCGACGAGCGTGACCCACAGGCCCCCGTCCGGTCCGGTCACGACGTCGTAGGGGCCCGTCCCGGGTCCGAACGAGGCCACGGTGGTGGCGGTCACAGGCAGCTCCTCTCCTCGGCCGCCCCCACGGGCGACGCGCTCGGTCCTTCCAGGGCGAGGTGTCCGCCGCGCCAGCGCTCCCGCAGCCTGCGGTCGTGGCTGACGACGACCAGCGCGCCGTCGTAGACGTCCAACGCCGCCTCCAACTCCTCCACCAGGGCGGGCGAGAGATGGTTCGTGGGCTCGTCCAGCAGCAGGACATCGGCCGGTTCCGTCACCAGCCGGGCCAGTGCGAGACGCTGCCGCTGGCCGGTGGAGAGCCGGGCGACCGGCACCTCCAGCCGCTCCCGGCCGAACAGGCCCAGCGACACCAGCCGTTCCGCGTGCTCCTCGCGCGGCCCGGGGCGGCCCTGGGCATAGGCGTCCAGGAGGGTGGCTCCCGGAGCGGCCCCGACCACGGGTTCCTGCGGCAGATGGCCGACGCGGCCCCGGCGGGCGACCCGGCCGGTGTCCGGCTCCAGGCGTCCGGCCAGGACGTCGAGCAACGTGCTCTTCCCCGCGCCGTTCGGCCCCGTCACCAGCACGCGCTCCCCCGGCGCGACCGTCAGACCCGTACGGGCCAGCCGGCCGGCCACGGCCACACCCTCCGCGTCCAGCACCGCGCCACGCGGACCGGCACCACGCGGACCGGCACCATGCGGACCGGCGCCATACGAACCCGCACCATGCGAACCGGAGGAGGGCTGACCGGCACCGTTCGCCGCGGTAGCGCGCAGGGGCGGGGTGAAGTGCAAAGGGGCGGGCGGCGGTGGCACCGGGTCGGCCAGCAGACGGCGCAGCCGCTCCTCGGCGTTGCGGACCCGGCCGGCCAGGGACTGCTGGACCCGGCCCCCCGCGCGGTCGTACGCCATCTTGTTGCCGTCCTTCATCGCCCTGCCGGGGGCGACCCTGCGGGCCGTGGTGGCGGCGGTCTCCCGGAGCCGCTCCGCCTCGGCCCGCCAGTTCTCGTACGCCTCCGCCCAGCGGCGGCGGGCGGCGGCCTTCTGCGCCAGATAGCCCGCGTAGCCGTTGCCGTAGCGCACGACCTTGCGGCGGTCACCGTCCACCTCCAGCAGCATCGTGGCGACCCGCTCCAGGAACGTGCGGTCGTGGGAAACGGCGACCGTGGTGCCCCTGCGGCTGCGCAGATGCTCCTCCAGCCAGCGCAGCGCGGCGTCGTCGAGATGGTTGGTGGGCTCGTCCAGCAGCAGCACCTCGGGGCTCGCCGCCAACAGCGCGGCCAGCCTCAGCCGCACCCGCTCGCCCCCGGAGAGGCGGCCCACGGTGCGTTCGCGGGGCAGCACGCCCAGGCCCAGCCCGTGCAGAGCGCGTTCGACCCGGGCCTCGGCCTCGTAGCCGCCGCGCAGCTCGAAGACCGTCAGCAGTTCCCCGTACTCCTGGAGCGCCGACTCGTCCCCCGCCGTCATCGCGGCTTCCAGCTCCCGCAGGCGCCGTTCCGTCGCGCGCAACTCGCTCATCGCGCCGTCGATGACCTCCTGCACGGTCAACTCAGACGGCAGCGCGTCCTCTTGCGGGAGGTAGCCGATGCCGCCCTCGGCGTGCGCGACGATCTCTCCCTGATCAGGTGTCTCCTGCCCCGCGAACAGGCGGAGCAGCGTCGTCTTCCCGGAACCGTTCTCGCCGACGATCCCCGCCCGCTCACCCGCCGAGAGCGCGCAGCTCACCTCGTCCAGAACGATCCTGCCTTCGTACGACTTCGAAACGGCCGAAGCCGTGAGCTGGGTGGGCATACGTGCTCTCCAAAGCGCTCGAGGGTGAGGCGGCCGGGGCGGGCCGCAGGACCGGGGACACGCTTCGGATGAGCATCGGTGACTCCTTCGTCTCGTCTTCTTTTCGCCGTTTTCGCTGTCTTCGCCATCGCCATCGCCGTCCCGATAACGGCCATGGCCGTGACCGGGACGGGACCGGCGGACTTTTACCGCGACACCTGTCGCGATAGGATGATGGCACGACGAGAACGCCGGCAGCAAGGGCAATCGGAGAATGATCGGGAAATGACCCCACACAGCCCGCACGGGACCACCGGCGAGAGCGCCGAGGAGACGGCCGGCCACGCGGCCGCCGGGACGAGGGGTGGGACGGCGGACGCCACCACCGCCATGTCGGGCGGGCCCGCCCGCGAGGAACGCACCGGAGCCCGGACCGGAAGAACCAAGCCCGAGGCCGAGGTCGGGACCGAGACCGGGACCGAGACCGAATCCAGGTCCAGGGCCAAGGCCAGGGCCATGGCCGGAACCCAGACCGGGTCCAAGACCGGAACCCAGACCAGGTCCGGGTCCGGGTCCGGGACCGGGACCGGGACCAAGGCCGAGGGCTCGGCGCCCGGTACGCGGCGCCCCGGCGGGCGGACGGCGCGGGTCCGCGACCAGGTGCTGGGCGCGGTGGGGCCGCTGCTGGTCGAGTACGGGTTCGACGGCCTGACCGTCGACGCCGTGGCCGCCCGCTCGGGCGTGCACCGCGCGACGGTCTACCGCAGATGGCGGGACGTGGGCGGACTGCTGGCGGATGTGCTCGACGCCGCGGGGGACGACTCCTGGTCCCCGCCGGACACCGGCTCGCTCGAAGGGGATCTGCGGGCGCTGAACGAGGAGGTGCGGGACGGGCTCACCGAGGAGCCGTCCCTCGCGATGGCGCTGATCGCCGCCTCCTTCCGCTCCGACGGGGCCGCCAAGGCGCTGCGCCGGTTCTGGGAGGACCGCTACGAGCGCTGTACGCCGCTCATCGGCCGGGCGGTGGAGCGCGGCGAGCTGTCCCCGCCCGTCGACGCCCGGCGGCTGCTGCTCTCCGCCACCGCCCCGCTCTACCACCACCTGGTGCTGCTCCGGATGCCGCCGAGCCCCGGCCTCCCGGCGGAGGCGGCCCGCACGGCGGTGCTCGCCGCACGCGCGGGCGCCTTCAGCGCGCGCTGAGACCGCCGGAGGCCCAGCACTGGACGCCCGCCCAGCACTGGACGCCCAGCCCAGCACTGGACGCCCGACACGGCGAAACTCTCAGGAGAGTTCGAAGATCCGTCCCGTGTGGCTGCCCTCGACGGAGCGGACGTACGCCTGGGCGACGTCGGCGACATCGACCGGCCGGACGCCGGGGAAGAAGTCGCCGTAGTCCGGCACGCTCTCGGTGAAGAGCGTGGGCGAGACGGCGTTGACGCGCCGCGGCGCGATCTTGACGGCCGCGGCCCTCACGAACGCGTCCACGGCTCCGTTGGCCACGGAGGCGGCGCTGCCCAGAGGGATCGGGTCGTGCCCGAGCACACCGGTGATCAGCGTGAACGAGCCGCGCTCGGCGACCCGCGTGAGGCCCTGCCGGACGAGTTCGATCTGGCTGAGGACCTTACCGCGGAACGCCGCGAGATGGTCGTCGGGCGTCATCTGCGCCACGGGCTTGTACGGCACGTCCCCGGCCGCGCTGACCACCGCGTCCAGTGTGCCGACGGCCCCGTGCGCCGCGTCGTACAGGGCGGTGATCTCATCCGGGTCGGTGATGTCGTGACGCAGGTCCCCGGCCGTGCGGCCGACGGTGAGGATCCTGTGGCCGCGGTCGGCCAGTGCGGAGTGCACGGCGGTGCCGAGTTTCCCGGTCGCGCCGATCAGGAGAATGTTCATGCCGCGACGCTAGGGGCCCCCTCGTGGGCGAGGGAAATGCCGATTGCGCTCCACTTATGCTTGGCGCTCATGAATGTGGAGCTGCGGCATCTGCGCGCCCTGGCGGCCATCGGTGACGAGGGCACACTGACGCGGGCGGCGGTCGCCCTGCACCTCACCCAGCCCGCCCTCTCCCGCACCCTCGACCAGTTGGAGACCCGGCTCGGCACCCGTCTCGTCGAGCGGACCACCCGTCGGCTCGCCCTCACGGAGGCCGGGCAGCGGCTGTGGGAGCACGCCCACCGGATCCTCCGCGAACTCGACGACGCGCTGGAGGAGGCCACCGCGGGGCCGCGTCCGCTGCGGGTCGGTTTCCCCTGGGCGGCGCTGGGCCGCCACACCGTTCCCCTGCTGCGTTCCTGGCGCGCGGAACAGCCCTCCACGCCCCTCGCCGTGCGCTGGTGCGACGACCCCGAGGCCGCGCTGCGCCAGGGGGAGGTCGATGCGGCGTTCCTGCGTCTGCCTCCGACGCCCGGCGCCGGGCTGGACGTCCTTCCCCTCTACCGTGAACCCCGCCTGGCAGCCGTACCGGCCGGCGACCCGCTCGCCGGGCGCGCCGGCCTCCGCCTCTCCGACCTGGCGCACCGGCCGGTGGCGATCTGCGCGACCGCCTCCACCACGCGCGCCGAGCTGTGGCCCGAGGAGGCCCGCCCCGAGACCTTCGAGGTGGCCGGTGTGGACGAATGGCTCACCTCGATCGCGACCGGTGAGTCCGTCGGGGTGACCGCCGCCGGTACCGCCGACAGCCACCCGCACCCGGACGTCCGCTACCTCCCTCTCGCGGACTCCGCCCCCGTCACCGTCCACCTGGCCTGGCCCCACACCCCCACCCACCCGGCGACCCGCGCCCTGCGCGAACACGCCGTCCGCCGGCTGACGAAGGCCACGAGGCCGGAGGAGGGAACCAGGTTGGAGGAGGGAACCAGGCCGGGAGAGGACACAAGTCCGGGGAAGGGCACAAGTCCGGGGAAGGGCACAAGGCCGGGGAAGGCAACGAGCCCGGGGAAGGAGGCGCCGAGGGGGGAGGAGGCGGGGCCGGCTCAAACCCGCGCCGCCGCACCGGCCTCCGCACCGCCCTCCGCGCCGGCCACCACCCCGGGGACGGTCACCGCGGAACTCCCGTCCAGCACCGGGTAGTCGGTGTAGCCCGTCTCGCCGCCGACGTACATCAGGTACCGGTCGCGGACCTGGTTGACGGGGGCGCCCCGGCGAAGGCGCTCGACCAGGTCGGGGTTGGCCAGGAAGGGGCGGCCGAGGGAGACGAGGTCGGCTCCTTCGGCCAGGACCCGTTCGCCCGCGCTGCGTCCGCCGTCGGCCGGAATCCGGTCCGGGGGCAGTACGGGGTTGGCGATCAGAGTGCCGTTCCAGGCGTTCCGTATCGTCGCGAAGAGGGGCCGGTCCGGGTCGGCGAAGGCGAGGTGGAGGTAGGCGAGACCGAGGCCCGACAGCGCCTCGACCAGCACCGGGTACAGCTCCTCGGTGTCGCCCTCCTGGATTCCGTTTGCGGTGAAGTACGGGGAGAGGCGGACGCCGACCCGCTCGGCACCGACCTGTGCCGCGACGGCCTCCACGACCTCGCGGACGAAGCGGATCCGGCCGGCCGGGGCACCCCCGTACGCGTCCGTACGGCGGTTGGTGTTCCGGCTCAGGAACTGGTGCAGCAGGTAGCCGTTCGCGGCGTGCACCTCCACTCCGGCGAATCCCGCGTCGAGGGCGTTGCGCGCGGCGGCGGCGAAGTCGGCGACGGTGGCCCGGATGTCGTCGGCGCTCATCTCGCGGGGCACTACGGCGTCCTGCCGTCCGTTGGGAGTGTGGATGGTGTCGGGGAGCGGCACCGGTGACGGTGCGAGGGGGGTGAGTCCGCTGGTGGTGGGGTGTCCGATCCGGCCGCCGTGCTGGAGCTGGAGGAACATCCGGCCGCCCGCCGCCCGTACGGCGTCGGTGACCTGCCGCCACCCGGCCACATGGGAGGGGCTGTGGATGGCGGTGATGTCGGGGTAGGTCTGCCCGACGGGGTTCGGCGTCGCCGCCTCGGCGATGATCAGCCCGGCGGTGGCGCGCTGCGCGTAGTACGTCGCCATGAGAGGGGTGGGGGTGCCGTCGGAGGCGGCGCGGTTCCTGGTCATGGGCGCCATCACCAGCCGGTTGGGCAGATCGAGGCCGGGGCCGGCCAGGCGGGTCGGGGTCAGGAGCGGGCTGTCGGCGCTGTGCGTGGTTCCGTTCGTCATGCCCGCACGGTAAAAGTTGTCACCGGTGTCAGATTCAAGGAGAACGGTGCCGGATCCCGGGTGGACCGGTCACGGACGCGAGGAGGCGGGGACGGATGCGGATCGGTGAACTGGCGGAGCGTACCGGCGTCAGCGAGCGCTCGCTCCGGTACTACGAGAGGGAGGGCCTGCTGACGTCCTGGCGTACCCCCGGCGGGCACCGGCAGTACACCGAGGCGGCCGTGGACCGCGTCATCCGCATCCAGGAGCTGTACGCCGCGGGGCTGTGCAGCAAGAAGATCGCCCAGCTGCTGCCGTGCCTCCCCGGCGCGGGCGGGGACGGCGGCTCCGCGCGGAGTGCCTCCCCGCATCTGGTGGCCGAACTGACCCAGGAGCGCGCCCGGATCGACCGCATGATCGGCGACCTGCTGCGCTCACGGGACGTCCTGGACGAGGTGATCGAGAGCGCCCGCGGAACGGACGACGACGGCCGGGCGGACACCCGCGCCGCGTAACGGCACCGGCATCAGAACCGAGGCCCCCGCGCCCGTCCCGTCCCGGCCGCTCCCGACTGCTCCGACTGCTCCGACTGCTCCGACTGCTCCGACTGCTCCCGGCGACGGTCCCGTCCCGCCCGGGCCGCTCCCGCCCGGTTCCGGCGTCCGTCCCGGTCCGTCCCGGCTGCTCCCGGCCGGTTCCGGTCTCCGCCCCGGGCCCGGCCGGGGCGCCCGCCGGTCCGGCCCGCGCTCCCCGGCGCCGGCCCGGGCGTCAGCCGGATGTCACGACGTCCGCCACCACGCAGCTCACGTTGTCGGGGCCGCCGGCGCGGTTGGCCAGGTCGACCAGGGCGCGGACCGCGTCCCGGGGCTCGGGCACCGAGGCGAGCACTGTCCGCACCTCCGGGACGGGTACGACCGCGGACAGGCCGTCCGAGCACAGCAGGTAGCGGTCGCCGGGGAGGGCGTCGTGCAGCCGCAACTCGGCGCCGGTACCGGCATCGGGTCCGGGGTTGGGGTTGGGGTTGGGGTTGGGGTTGGGGTCGGGGTCGGGGTCGGGAACGGTTCCGGTCCCGTGCCCCGTCCCGTACCCGGGCCTCGTCCCGTACCCGTGCCCCGTCAGGGCCCGGGCCAGCAGGGCGCGTTGCGGATGGGACGCGGCCTCCTCGGGGGTGAGCCGTCCCTCGTCGACCATCGTCTGCACGACGGTGTGGTCGTGCGTGATCTGGAAGAGGCCGCCCCCGCGCAGCACGTAGGCGCGGGAGTCGCCGATGTGGACGAGGGCGAGGCGGGAGCCGGTCCACAGCAGTGCGGTGAGCGTCGTCCCGACCTCGTCGTGTGCCGCGCCGGGTGCCGCACTGTGTACCGCGTCCGGTGCCGCGCCGGATTCCGCGACGTCCCGCACGGCACGGCCGGCCTCGGCGAGCGTGTCCTCCAGCGCGTTCAGCAGCTCACCGGCCGGGGCCGCGACGGCGTCCGGCTCCAGCCGCCGGAACGCCTCGACGGCGGCGGCACTCGCGGGGCCGCCCCCGCTGCCGAAACCGTCGGCGACGGCCAGCAGCCGCGAACCGGCGTACAGGGCGTCCTGGTTGCTCTCCCGTACGCGTCCGGTGTCCGAGAGGGCGGCGTAACGGATGCCGAGTGCGGCGGCGGTCGCCGCCTTTGAGGGGGTCGTACCGGGGTGCTCCGGCATGGGGATCACGGGGATCGGTTCCTTCCGCGACAGGTGGGCGACGAGGAAGGTGGCCAGGTCCCTGCGCGCCGCGAACCCGGCCTCGACGGACGCCCAGTACGCGCGGACTTCCCGTGCGGCGGCTGAGACGCCCGCACCCCTTCCCGGACCGGGGCCCGGCACCGGGTCCAGTCCCGGATCCGGGGTCGGGTCCAGGGTCGGGTCCGGGCCGGAGTCCAGAGCCGCATCGGCACCGGCACCGGCACCGGCTGCCCGGCCCGCAGACGCACTCGCGGTCGCAGACACACCCGCAGTCGCGCACGGGTCCACGTCCGAGTGAGGGCGCGGGTCCACGTCCGAGTGAGGGCGCGGGTCCGTGTCCGCGTGCGCGCCGGGGGTGCCGGAGGGCACCTCGGGTGTCGCCGCCAGCTCGCACACGCGCCGGATACGGGTGAGGGGCATGCCCAGGCGGCGCAGCCAGGCCACCAGCCGGGCTGCTTCCAGCTGTTCGGGGGCGTAGAGGCGGTAGCCGCTGACCGGGTCCACCTGGGCGGGGGTCAGCAGTCCCAGCTCGTCGTACAGCCGCAGAGCCTTCGGTGACAGCCGCGACGCCTTCGCGAAGGCCCCGATGGTCAGCAGTTCCATGGCCGTCCCTCCCTCTCGCGCCGGGCACCTCGCCCGGCCCCATCGATGCTGGGGCTTCCCCCGAGGTGAAGGTCAACGGCCCGGGCGAAGGCCGACGGGCCAGGCGAAGGCCGACGGGCCGGCGCGAAGGCCGACGGGCCAGGTGAGATCAGCAGGTCGGGCGAAGGTCGACGGGTCGGGCCGGGGCCCCGTGCCGGAAGGAGGCCCGGCGTGGGCCTCAGCGGCTGCTCAGTACTCCCACGATCCGGCTGGAGCCGTCCGCGCCGTGGCCCCAATCCGATGGCGCGGCGGGCCCACCCCTCCGCCGCCCGCATGACACCGGCGTCGATGCCGTGGGACTCGGAGGCGTGGACGATGTGGGCCATGGAGGAGGCCGCCGAGGTGAGCGGGTTCAGCTCGCCGGAGCAGCGGCTCCGGGACGCGACGTACCGCCCGGCATCGAGGCGATGTCGGCACGGCGCCGTCCGCCGGACGACCGGCACGGACGTCGGCGTCGTCACTCCGTTGCGGTGCGGCGGGCGTAGGCGCGGGCGGCGCGGGCGCGGTCGCCGCAGCGGGTGGAGCACCACTGGCGGCGGCCGTGCTTGAGCAGGAAGCGGTTGCAGGGCGGGGAGGCGCAGGCGGCCAAGCGTGCGGCGTCGGGGGAAGTGAGCAGGTCGGCGGTGTCGGCGGCGATGACCGCCAGGGCGTGTTCGACGATCGCGGTGGTGGGGTGGGGGGTGGCGCGGTAGGGGCCGGTCTTCTCGTCCCACAGCAGCAGGGACGCGGTCGGGACGCGGGTCATCGCGTCGTTGACCGCCTTGACGGCGGCGGGCAGGGCGGGCCGGCCGGCGACGCGGGAGGCCAGCAGCGACCTGACCTGTTCCCGCAGCGAACGCAGCTGCGTTGCGCACATCTCGGCCATGCCGGTGTCCTCCGGAGCGAGGTCGCGCTGCGTCAGCCACCGCTCGGCCCGCGCCGGGGTGCCCAGGAGGTCGGCCATATGCCCGCCGGGCAGCGCGACGGCGCTGTTGGCCAGCCCCAGGGCGGGGTGCTCCGCCTCGCCCGGCGCCGACGGAAGGACGGCTTCTTCCCTCACGGACTCTTCCATACTTCTCATGGTACGGGTTGCATGTATCCGTGAGGCGCGGGCTCCCGTCATCTCGCGGTTGACAAGCAAGCGCTCCGCGAGGGACTCCTTTCGCGCGTCTTACCTGACCCTTCCGCTCCCAGTACGGCACCTACCGTGCTCAGTCACACAGTCACACACCAAGGCGGAGCACAGTTGCAAGCAGGGTGCTTGCAAAAGTTAGCGGGTGGGTGCACTCTGGAGTCATGGCCTCGCTCAACGTCGGGAACCTCGGGGAGTTCCTGCGGGAACAACGGCGGACCGCGAAGCTGTCGCTGCGGCAGCTCGCGGAGGCCGCCGGTGTCTCGAACCCGTATCTGAGCCAGATCGAGCGCGGCCTGCGCAAACCGAGCGCGGAGATCCTGCAGCAACTGGCCAGGGCGCTGCGGATCTCGGCGGAGACGCTCTACGTGCAGGCCGGGATTCTCGACGAGCGGGACCGGGAGGACCTGCTGCAGGTGCCCGCCGCGATTCTCGCGGACTCCTCGATCAACGAGCGGCAGAAGCAGGCGCTGCTCCAGATCTACGAGTCGTTCCGCAAGGAGAACGCGCAACAGCGGGCGGCCGGCCGCGACACGTCCGCTCCCCCGGCCGAGGGGCCGGCGGAGTAGGGCGGTGGGGCGGGGTGGCACGACGGCGCGCGGCGAGGTGCGCCGTGCGGCGCGCGCCGTGTGCCCGCAGCGGGGCGCAGGACACCACAGCGGATCCGGCGACAGCCGGCCCGACAACAGCCGGCCGAGCAACAGCCAGCCGGCACAACGAACGCCAGCACGACGAACACCGACACAACGAACACCGGCACAGCGACAGAGCGCACCGGCACCGAGCGCACCGACCGGCTCTCCCGGCGAGTTCAGCCAGGCGGGCACGGGGGCCGGGCGGACGACCGAGCGAGTACCGCCACAACGAGCACGGCCACGGACGAGACGACCACGACGAGTACGGCCACGGACGAGTACGGCCACGACGAGCACGGCCACGAAAGGCGAACCCTCATGCCCATCGCGAACGACCTGCGCAAGACCCTCACCGACCCGACGCCCCTCTACTTCGCCGCGGGTGTCGTCGACAAGCTCCGCGAGGAGGCCCCGCAGGCCCTCGCTGCGGTCCGTGAGACGGACCCGAAGGAGGTCCAGGCGAAGCTCGCCCAGCAGGCCAAGGAGACCCAGGCGAAGGTGACCGAGACGCTCAGCGGGCTCGACACCGACCTCAAGAAGCTCCGCGAGCAGGCGCAGCACCTGGCCCTCCAGGGGGTCGGCTTCGCCGCGGAGTACGCCGTCAAGGCGCGCGAGGCCTACGACGAGCTGGCCGTGCGCGGTCGTGAGGCGGTCAAGAACTGGCGCGGCGAGGGCGAGCGGCGCGAGGCCCCGGAGGTGACCGTGGAGCGTGAGCCGGTCCTGTCCGTGAAGGTCGCCGAGCCGCCGGCCGAGGAGACGCCCGACACGGGTGTGACGCCCAAGAGTCCCGACACGGGTGTGACGCCCAAGAGCACGGCGACCACGAACACGAACGCCACAAGCACGGCGACCACGAGCACCAACGCCAAGAGCACGGCCGCCAAGAGCACGGCTGCCAGGAGCGCGTCCGCCAAGAGCGCGAGCAATGGCGCGGGCACCGGCACCTCCGCCACCCGCAAGAGCACGGGCACCACCGCCCGGAAGCCGGCCTCGAAGCAGACGGAGGCCAAGAAGCAGAACGGCGAGGGGGCCAAGGGGGAGACCGGGAAGGGGACGGAGTCCTGAGCCGCCCGGGAAGGCGTGACGGGGGCGGACCGGGCACTCTTCGCGTACCCGGTCCGTTCCCTGAGTGCTGGGGTACGGTGGCCGCACAGGGCCCTGACCGAGACCGACCTGGAGTGTGAGCACCATGCTGTTCGAGAGCTTCCAGCTCACCGTCATGGCGCTGATCGGCATCGTGATGCTCGCCCTGGCGGTCTTCGCCTTCGTGGACGGCGCGCTGCGGCGGGAGGACGCCTACCGCGCGGCCGATAAGCAGAACAAGCAGTTCTGGCTGATCATCCTGGGCCTCACCATCCTGGTGAACCTGCTGATCCCCTTCCTGATGCTGCAACTCATCGGGCTGATCGCCTCGATCGTCTACATCGTCGACGTGCGCCCCGCCCTCAAGCAGGTGATGGGCGGCGGCCAGGGCTGGCGCCGCCGCGGCGGCAGCAGCAGCGACGGTCCGTACGGACCGTTCAACGGCCGGTGACGGACCGCTCCCGCTCCAGCAGCACCACCGCCACGTCGTCGGTCAGCTCCCCGCCGTTGAGGCGGTGGACGTCGGTCATCGTGGCCTCCAGCAGCTGTTCGCCGCGCGCCCCCTCGGCCATCCGCCGGGAGACGATGTCGAGCATCCCCTGCTGACCGAGGCGTTCCCGGCTGCGGGTGCCCCCCTCGTCCACGCGGCCCTCGATCAGGCCGTCGGTGTACATCATCAGGCTCCATGTGCGCCCCAGCGCGACCTGGCGGCGGGGCCAGCGGGCGTGCGGCAGCAGGCCGAGCGCGGGGCCGCTCTCGTCGTACGGCAGCAGCCGGGGCGCCGCTCCCGCGCCCCCGGCGAACAGCGGTGAGGGATGTCCGGCCAGGCAGACGCCGGCGCTGCGGCCGTCGGCGGCGATGTCCACGGTGCACAGCGTCGCGAAGATCTCCTCGCTGTCCCGCTCGTTCTCCAGCACCTTCTGGAGGGTGCTCAGCAGGGCGTCCCCGCACAGTCCCGCAAAGGTGAGCGCGCGCCAGGCGATGCGCAGTTCCACGCCGAGTGCCGCCTCGTCCGGGCCGTGGCCGCACACGTCGCCGATCATGGCGTGGACGACGCCGTCGGGGGTGCGGACGGTGTCGTAGAAGTCGCCGCCCAGCAGTGCGCGGGAGCGGCCGGGCCGGTAGCGGGCGGCGAACCGCAGCGCGCTGCCCTCCAGCAGCGGGCGGGGCAGCAGGCCGCGTTCGAGCCGGGCGTTCTCCTGGGCACGCAGCCGCGACTCGGTCAGCTGCCGCTGCGCCAGGTCGGCCTTCTTGCGGGCGACGGCGTACCGGATGGCGCGGGTCAGCAGCTTGCCGTCCAGCTCGTCGCGGAAGAGGTAGTCCTGGGCGCCGACGCGTACGGCGTCGGCGGCGCGCTCGGCGTCGCTGCCGTCGGTGAGCGCGAGCACCGCGTGCCGGGGCGCCATCTGCAGGACGCGGCGCAGGATGTCCAGCTCGTCCGTCCCGGACACGGGGGCGGGCACCCCCTCGGCGGTTGCGGATGCCGCCGGCGCCCCGGGCCCGGTCGCCTCCCGCGGGGGCGCGCCCGGCTGCCCGGGGACGGCCGGTTCTTCCCCGCCGCCGTCCCGACGACCTGCCTCACGTCCCGTCTCGCGTCCCGCCTCGCGGCCCTCCCCGTGCCCGTCCGCGCGGCTGTCGCCCCGGCCGTCCGCACGCCCGTCCCCGCGCTCCTCGCACGGCAGGGCGAGGTCCAGCAGGATGCAGTGCACATCGTCGGTGAGCAGCCGTGCGGCCTCGGTGAGATTGCGGGCCGTCCGCACGCGCACGGGCTTGCCGTACGCGTCGAGCATGCGGGGCACGCTCACGGGACCGCCGGGGTCGTCCTCGATGACCAGCAGGGTCAGACTGCCGCCGGATCCCTGGGCGGCCTGCTGGGCCGGCGCGTCGGCGGACCGTGCCGCCGCCCCGGTCGCGGGCGCGCTTGCGGGCATGCTGAAACCTCTCCCTCCCCCGAGGGCGTGGTGCGCGCCGTGCGGCGGCCACCATGGACCGGCCCGGAACGGCGCGCGGTGGTCGGGCGCTCGTCATCCCGGGCTATGAGAAGGGACCTTAACGCCCTCGGCTGTGCGGACGGAATGGCGGATGCGGACACGCCACGGTCATATGCCCATGTGGACGGGGGGAGTTGACCGCCCCCTCACACTCGCGCACCCGCCCCGTACATGACCAAACTCACGCACCGAACACCGCGAAATCCGCACAGGGACGCCCATAAGGAATCATGCCGCGACACCCATCGTCGGACCTTCCACCGGAAGGGTGCACACCGGGCGAAGAGTGCCGAGCACGCGAACCGGACCGGCCGGTCCGTCCACCACATCCCGGCGTGACCTGGCTCACTTGTCGGGGCGCACGACGCCCAGGATCGGCATCGAGCCGGCCCCCTCGACGGTGATCTGCCGCCCGGTGCGCGGCGCGTGCAGCAGTGCGCCGTCCCCGACGTAGATCCCGACGTGGCTCGCGTCCCGCTTGTAGATGATCAGGTCCCCGGGGCGCATCTTGTTCACCGGCACGTGCGGCAGCCGCTTCCACTGCTCCTGCGAGGTCCGCGGAATGGACTCCCCCGCGGCCTCCCACGCCCGCATCGTCAGGCCCGAGCAGTCGAAGGTGTCGGGACCCTCCGCGCCCCAGACGTAGTCCTTGCCGATCTGCTTGCTCGCCCAGGCGATGGCCCGGCGCCCGGCCGGCGACGCCGTGCCGCCCGCCCCCTTCAGAGCGCCCGAGTCCAGCCACTTGGCCTGCCGTGCCTTGGCCGCGTCCTCCTCCAGCCGGCGCAGCCGCTCCCGTTCCTCCTTCTTGAGGCCCGACTCGATCCGCTCGGCCTTCGCCAGCTGGGCGGTGATCCTCTTCTTCGCCGCCGCCTTCTTCTTGCGCGTCTTCTCCAGCTTCGTCCACTGCTCGGCGGCGTCCTCGGCGTCCCCCCGGAGCGAGGAGCGGGCCTTGGTGAGGGTGCCGATGAACGCGCGGGTGGCCTGCTGGCCCTTGTGGGCGAGGGAGAGGCCGCGCAGGAAGTCCTCCGGGTCGTCGGCGAGCACCAGCTTGGCACCCGGCGGCATCCCGCCGTTGCGGTACTGGGCACGGGCCATGGCACCCGCGGTGTCGTTGAGCCTGTCGAGCCTGCCCTGGGTGGTGTCGATCCGCTTGGCGAGGCTGACCAGGTGCTTCTGCTGCCTCTTGGCCGCCGCCTCGGCCGCGTTGTAGGCGTCCGTCGCCGACTCGGCCCTGTCGTGCAGCCGCTCGATGTCCTTGCGGATCTGCTCCAGACCCGGCCTGCCGCCCTCGGGGGACCCGCCCGGCCCCGCCTCCGGGGGGTCGGCGTACGCGGTGCCGAGCGCGGGGCCCGCGAGCAGCAGCAACGCGCAGGACACGACGAGGGTGCCGTGCCGCCCGGACGGGAAGGTCGAGCAGATCTGCGGCCGTCTCACCCGGGCCACCCCCTGTGTCGATATGGTCAACTCGGGCCGGTGCAGCGGATAGTGCCATGCCGGTGCGGAAAGCAACAGAGTCGCGTACTGACGAGTACGAGCGAGGAACGCGCTGGGCACGGCCGGGAGCGGCCGGGTGGCCTCCCGCCCGGGGCGGGGCACCGGGCTGACCGCCGAGGTTCACTCGGCGTTCACTCACCTCCGTCGGCTGCTTCACCTGATCTGTCTAATTTCGGCCTTACCAAGAGCGCGGCGCTCCGTGAAACAGGGACCGCGCCCCATAGCCAGAGAGCCCGACGGCCGGCCGGTCGTCGCTCCCGGGCCCAGGAAGGAACTGAACGAAGTGAAGCTTCAGCGCACGATCCGGCTCCGCACCGCAGCTGTCGGCGCTCTCGTGGTCTCTGGCGCCCTGGTTCTGAGCGCCTGCGGCTCGGACGACAACTCCGGCGGCTCCGGTGGCGAGACCAGCAAGGCCGCCAGCAACATCAAGTGCGACGGCGAGGGCAAGCTCCTCGCCTCGGGCTCCAGCGCCCAGAAGAACGCCATGGACGTGTGGACGCAGACCTACCAGTCCGCGTGCGGCAACACGCAGCTCAACTACAAGCCCACCGGCTCGGGCGCGGGCATCCAGGAGTTCCTCCAGGGCAAGACGGCCTTCGCGGGCTCCGACTCGGCGCTCAAGCCGGACGAGGTCGCCAAGTCCAAGAAGGTCTGCAAGGGCGGGCAGGCCATCGACCTGCCGATGGTCGGCGGCCCGGTCGCCGTCACCTACAACGTCAGCGGCGTGGACGACCTGGTGCTGGACGCCGACACGCTGGCGAAGATCTTCGACTCGAAGATCACCAAGTGGAACGACCCGGCCATCAAGAAGCTCAACCCGGACGCCAAGCTCCCGGGCACCAAGATCCAGGCGTTCCACCGCTCCGACGAGTCGGGCACCACCGACAACTTCACCAAGTACCTCAACACCGCGGCCCCCGGCTCCTGGAAGCACGAGCCCGCCAAGGCCTGGGCCGGCAAGGGCGGCCAGGGCGCCGACGGTTCCTCCGGCATCGCCACCAACGTCAAGCAGAACGACGGCTCCATCGGCTACGTCGAGCTGTCCTACGCCACCGGCAACGACCTGAACACGGTCAAGCTGGACACCGGCGCCAAGGAGCCCGTCGAGGCCACCACGGACAACGCCTCCAAGGCCATCGCCGACGCCAAGGTCGTCGGCCAGGGCAAGGACCTGTCCCTGGAGCTGAACTACAAGACCAAGACCGAGGGCGCCTACCCGATCACCCTCGTCACGTACGAGATCGCCTGCGACAAGGGCAACAAGAAGGAGTCGCTGGACGCGACGAAGTCCTTCCTGACGTACACGGCGAGCGAGGACGGCCAGAAGGCCCTCACGGAGAAGGGCTACGCCCCGATCCCCGACGAGATCATCACCAAGGTCCGCTCCACGGTCGACGGCCTGAAGTAAGAGAAATTCCCGCCGCGACGGCGGGAGCCCCGACGGGCGTGGTGGGGGCGCCCCCGGCCGAAGGCCGGGGGAGGTGCCGAACGCACCGCCGCCCACCTCACCCATGCACAACCGTGCCCCAAATGTCGGCAATTGCCCGGTTGGGCACAACGATCCGGTGCACCGCCAAGGGGCACTCCGCGCAGCAACGCCCAGCGCGCAGCGCCCCGCACCAGCCAGACCGGAGAAACCATGGCTACCGAAAACCCACCCGCCCCAGCGGGCCCCGCGCGGGCAGCGACCCGCAAGGGTGACCGAATATTCCTGGGCCTCTCCAAGGGCTCCGGGATAGCCCTCCTGGCGATCATGGCCGCGATCGCCGTCTTCCTCACCTGGCGGGCGGCGCTCGCCATCAGCGCCGACGAGGGCAACTTCCTCACCACCTTCGAGTGGGACGCCAACGCGACACCGCCCCGCTTCGGCATCGCCGTCCTGGCCTTCGGCACCGTCGTCAGCTCACTGATCGCGATGGTGGTCGCCGTACCGATCGCGGTCGGCATCGCGCTGTTCATCTCGCACTACGCGCCCCGCAGGCTGGCGACGCCGCTCGGTTACGTCATCGACCTGCTGGCGGCCGTGCCCTCGATCGTCTACGGCCTGTGGGGCGCGCTCTTCCTCGTCCCGCACCTGACCGGCCTGTACGAGTGGCTGGACGACTACCTCGGCTGGACCGGGATCTTCTCCTACGAGGGCGGCGCGGCACGCTCCCTGTTCACGGCCGGGATCCTGCTCGCGATCATGATCCTGCCGATCGTCACCAACGTCTCCCGCGAGGTCTTCCGGCAGGCCCCGAAGATGCAGGAGGAGGCGGCCCTCGCGCTGGGTGCCACCCGGTGGGAGGTCATCCGCATGTCGGTGCTGCCCTTCGGCCGCTCCGGCGTCATCAGCGCCTCCATGCTGGGCCTGGGCCGCGCGCTGGGCGAGACGATGGCCGTGGCCACGGTCCTCTCCCCCAGCTTCCTGATCCAGACGAGCCTGCTGGAGCCGGGCGGCGGCACGTTCGCGCAGAACATCGCCGCGGGCTTCAAGGAGGCCGGCTCCACGGGCCGGGACGCGCTGATCGCCTCCGGCCTCGTCCTGTTCGTCATCACCCTGCTGGTCAACGGCGCGGCCCGGCTGATCATCGCCCGCCGCAAGGAGTACTCGGGAGCGAACGCATGAGCCAGACAGTCATGGCCGACGCCGCCCCGCTCGACGCCGCCCCGGTGGCCGCCACGCTGCGCCAGCCCCGGCTGCCGCGCTGGGCCCCGCTGGGCCTGGCCGCCCTCGCCGCCGCGCTCGGCATCGGCACCGGCCTGGTGGCGGGGCTCGACAGCCGCATCCAGTGGGGACTGATCGCCGCCGCGGCCTACCTCGTCCTCACGGCGGTGCTCGCCGGTGCGGTCGAGGGCTCCCGGCAGGCCAAGGACCGGCTGGCGACCAGCTTCATCTGGGTCTCCTTCCTGCTGGCCGTCGTCCCGCTGGCCTCCCTCATCTGGGAGACCGTCGCCCGGGGCGTGAAGGTCCTGGACGGATACTTCCTGAGCCACTCCATGAACGGCGTCATCACCATGGAGGCCGGCGGCGGGATCTACCACGCGCTGATCGGCACCCTCGAACAGGTCGGCCTCGCCACGCTGATCGCCGCGCCCGTCGGGCTGCTGACCGCGATCTACCTGGTCGAGTACGGCACCGGCCGGCTCGCCAAGGCCGTCACGTTCTTCGTGGACGTCATGACCGGCATCCCCTCGATCGTCGCCGGCCTGTTCATCCTCTCGTTCTGGATCATCATCCTCGACTTCGGCTACTCCGGCTTCGCGGGCGCGATGGCGCTGGCGATCCTGATGATGCCGATCGTGGTGCGCTCCACCGAGGAGATGCTCAAGCTCGTCCCCAACGAGCTGCGCGAGGCGTCGCTGGCGCTGGGCGTGCCGAAGTGGAAGACGATCCTCAAGGTGGTCCTGCCGACCGCGGTCGGCGGCATCACCACCGGCATCATGCTCGCCGTCGCCCGTATCGCGGGCGAGTCGGCACCCATCCTGCTGCTGGTCTTCGGCTCGGCGCAGATCAACGCCAACCCGTTCGAAGGCGCCCAGTCCTCGCTGCCGTACTACGTCTACGAGCAGTGGGCCAACGGCAACGAGCCCTCCTACGACCGCGCCTGGGCGGCCGCCCTGGTGCTGATCGCCTTCGTCATGATCCTCAACCTGGTCGCCCGCGGTATCGCCCGCTGGAAGGCCCCCAAGCACTAAGAGCCCTCCCGACCGAGAAAGGGGCGACCCATGGCCAAGCGCATCGACGTCAGCGGCCTCTCCGCCTACTACGGCAGCTTCCGCGCCATCGACGACATCTCCATGACGATCGAGCCGCGCTCCGTGACCGCCTTCATCGGCCCCTCCGGCTGCGGCAAGTCCACCTTCCTGCGCACCCTCAACCGCATGCACGAGGTCACCCCCGGCGGGCGCGTCGAGGGCAAGGTGATGCTGGACGACGAGGACCTGTACGGCACCGGGGTGGACCCGGTCTCCGTCCGCCGCACCATCGGCATGGTCTTCCAGCGGCCCAACCCGTTCCCGACGATGTCCATCTACGACAACGTCGCGGCGGGCCTGCGGCTCAACGGCGACTACAAGAAGAGCGAGCTGGACGGGATCGTCGAGAAGTCCCTCAAGGGCGCCAACCTGTGGAACGAGGTCAAGGACCGGCTGAACCGGCCCGGCTCCGGCCTCTCCGGCGGCCAGCAGCAGCGCCTGTGCATCGCGCGGGCCATCGCCGTGGAGCCCCAGGTCCTGCTGATGGACGAGCCCTGCTCGGCCCTCGACCCGATCTCCACGCTCGCCATCGAGGACCTCATCGGGGAACTGAAGTCGCGCTTCACCATCGTGATCGTGACGCACAACATGCAGCAGGCGGCACGGGTTTCCGACCGCACCGCCTTCTTCAACCTCGCCGAGGTCGGCGCCCCCGGCAAGCTGATCGAGATCGACGACACGGAGCGGATCTTCTCCAACCCGTCGGTCCAGGCCACCGAGGACTACATCTCCGGGCGCTTCGGCTAGGCCCTCCGGCCGGGCCGGCCCTCGACCGCCCGCGGTGCTGCATGGCGGTGCCACCGCGGGCTTCCCTGTCGCCCCCTCCCTGTTCTTCCGGGGAGGGGGCACCCCTCGTCGTTCCCTGCGGGCTACGGGTGCGTTTCGTGGTCGCTCGCGCAGTTCCCCGCGCCCCTGAATCGCTGCCCCGCAAGCATCGCTGCCCCGCAAGCCCGGGTGCGGGCCGCGAGGATCAGCCGAAGACGAGCTTGACCGCCCAGTAGATGAGGGCCGCCACGACGGCCGCGGCCGGCATGGTGATGAACCAGCCCAGGATGATGTTCTTGGCCACGCCCCAGCGCACGGCGCTGACCCGCTTGGTGGCGCCGACGCCCATGATCGCGGAGGTGATCACATGCGTGGTCGAGATGGGCGCGTGGAACATGAACGAGGCGCTGTACATCACGGAGGCCGCGGTGGTCTCCGCGGCGAACCCCTGCGGCGGGTCCAGCTCGATGATGCGCCGGCCCAGGGTGCGCATGATGCGCCAGCCGCCCGCGTAGGTGCCCAGCGACAGCATCGCCGCGCAGACGACCTTGACCCACACCGGGATCTCGTTGTGCTCCTGCACATCGGCGATGGTGAGGGCCATCACCACGACGCCCATGGTCTTCTGCGCGTCCTGGAGACCGTGGCCCAGCGCCATGCCGGCGGCCGAGACGGTCTGCGCGATGCGGAAGCCCCGCTTGGCCCGGTGCGGGTTCGACTTGCGGAACAGCCACATGATCACGCACATGACCAGGTAGCCGAGGCCCAGGCCGATGAGGGGCGAGATGAACATCGGCAGGACGATCTTCTCGACCACGCCGGACCAGAAGACCGTGATGCCGCCGGCCAGCGCCGCGCCCACCATGCCGCCGAACAGCGCGTGGCTGGAGGACGAGGGCAGTCCGAAGTACCAGGTGACGAGGTTCCAGGCGATGGCACCGACGAGCGCGGCGAACAGGACGCCCATCCCCGCGTCGCCGTGCGGGGTCACGATCAGCCCCTCGCTCACCGTCTTGGCGACGCCGCTGCCGAGGAAGGCGCCCGCGAGGTTCATCACGGCGGCCATGGCCAGCGCGGCACGCGGGGTGAGCGCCCGGGTGGAGACCGACGTCGCGATGGCGTTCGCGGAGTCGTGGAAGCCGTTCGTATACGTGAAGAAGAGCGCGACACCGACGGTCACGATCAGCGCGAAGGTGTCCACGGAGCGTCAGGACTCCTTGACCGCGATGGTCTCGACGGTGTTGGCCACGTGCTCGAACGCGTCGGCGGCCTCCTCGAGGACGTCCACGACCTGCTTGAGCTTCATGACCTCGATGGCGTCGTACTTGCCGTTGAACAGGTGGGCGAGCAGCTTGCGGTGGATCTGGTCGGCCTGGTTCTCCAGCCGGTTGACCTCGATCCAGTACTCGGTGAGGTTGTCCATGGTCCGCAGGTTCGGCATGGCCTCCGCGGTCAGCTCGGCGGCCCGCGAGAGCACCTCGATCTGCTGCTCGACCCCCTTGGGCAGCTCCTCGATCTGGTAGAGGACGACGAGGTCGACGGCCTCCTCCATGAAGTCCATGATGTCGTCGAGGGAGGACGCCAGATTGTAGATGTCCTCGCGGTCGAACGGCGTGATGAACGAGGAGTTGAGCTGGTGGAAGATCGCGTGTGTCGCGTCGTCCCCCGCGTGTTCGGCCGCACGCATCCGCTCGGAGATCTCGGTCCGCGCGGAGGAATCCGCCCCGAGCAGTTCCATGAGGAGCTTGGAGCCGGTCACGATGTTGTCCGCGGAGGCCGCGAACATGTCGTAGAAGCTCGTCTCCCTGGGGGTCAGACGAAAGCGCACTGGGGGTCCTCGGGTGCCTCGATGACGGTCTCGTTGATGCTAGGCGCATCATCCGGCCACAGCGAACCGGTGTCCCCCAGTGTCACCCATGGAGGCTCGGACACTGAAGCGGGCTCCGAGAAGTCCGGTATCATATACCCGCTGGGGGTATGAGGATCCCGGCGAAACGGCCCCACACCCATCCCCGCCCGCCCCTCGACCCCACCTGGAGGACCGCATGACGACGCCCCAGACCACGCCGGAGACCCCGGACACCGTGGCCGAAGCCACCTCGGAGTGCTGTTCGGCACACGCGGCCACGGGCGAGCACGGCTACACCAAGAACAAGGACGCTCACATCAAGCGACTGCGCCGCATCGAGGGCCAGATCCGCGGGCTCCAGCGCATGGTGGAGGAGGACGTGTACTGCATCGACATACTCACGCAGGTCTCCGCCTCCACCAAGGCGCTCCAGTCCTTCGCCCTCCAGCTGCTGGAGGAGCACCTGCGCCACTGCGTCGCCCACGCGGCACAGGACGGCGGCGCCGAGATGGACGCCAAGGTGGAGGAGGCCACCGCCGCCATCGCCCGCCTCCTGCGCACCTGAGCGGACGCGGCCCGCGCCGCGGCGGGACCGCGGGCCGGCGCCTCAGCGGGCGGGGCCGGGGACGTCGTCCAGCTCGCAGGCGGCGCGGCGCAGGACCTCATCGATACGGGCCGCGCTGAGGGGGCCCTCGGCGGCGGAGGCGGCGATCATCAGTTCGCCGCACAGTTCGATCTCGGCCAGCGCCGCGTGATCCTGGTGGTCCTGCATCAGCGAACGCCGTCCGCAGCGGCCCCCGCGGCCGTCGCCCCTGTCGTCGGGCCTTGGTACAGGCACACGTATCACCTCCCGTGCTGCACGGATCCACCGGGCGGAACGCCGCGGCCGGGCCGGAGCCCGGCTTCCCAGCGTAGGGAGTGCCGCACCGTCCGCGCATGGCACTTCCGAACCATTTACCTGACGAACGTCCGGGCCCGCCGTGGCCGTCCTCCGGCCCGCCCCCGGCCGAACGGCCGGTCAGGGAGCGGCGATCGTGCCCGCCCAGATGTCACCCGGCTCGGGCCGGGGAATCCGCACCACGGTGCCGAAGGAGTGCAGCGTCGTCGTCGAGGAGACCGTCAGCCCGGCGTCCGGTCCGGCGCCCGGTCCGGCGGACGGCGGCGTGCCGGGTACGGTCGCCGGGCCGCCGGAGGCGGGGCCGGACGGGGCGGGCGCCGACGGCCCGGAGGGGCCGCCGGCCGCGCCGTAGGTCTGGGCGGCGCGGGCCGCGTGGGCGGCGAAGGAGAAGCGGTACCGGATCTTCCGCAGCCGCCCCCGCGCGTCGAGATGGGCGTCGAACGGCACCGTACGGCCGAAGAAGCCCCGCTCCGCCGCGCGCAACTGCCGCCGCGCCCGGGGCGGCGCCGCGGCAGCGGCGCGCTCGATGTCCACCACACCGCTGAAGTGCCACACCCGTGCGCCGTCCAGCTCGGGAGCGCCCTGGTAGACCGTACGGCGGGCGCCGCGCAGCAGCCGGGCGGCGGTGACCGGGTCGGTGGCCCCGCCCGTCACCAGGTTGCCGTCGGGCAGGCCGGCCGTCTCCACCCGCACCCACTTGTCGTCCGGGACCCCGGCGCGGTTCCTCATGTAGAGCGCGCCCGGTGTGACCAGCTCGGCGACGGGCCTGCGCTCCCCAGGCCGCGCCCCGTCCGCACCGGGCGGCAGGACGACGCGGAGCCTGCCGGTGCCGCGCGCCAGATCGAAGACGCCGCGGCCCTCGATGGTGACCCGGGTGGCACCGCTGACCGTCTCCAGCGCGGTACGCACCCGCGCGGTCCGCGCCCGGGCCAGTGCGTCGGCCGCCGCCAGGACGGCCGCGCTGCCCGGACGGGAGGGCCCGGCCGCCCGCAGGCCGCCGGTCGCCACCGCCCCGTCCCCGGAGCAGCCGCACAGCACCAGGACCGCGAGCACGGCCCCCGACACCGCGGCCGACACCGAGGTCGGCGGCGGCCGGAGTACCGTGCCGTACGGCGGCCGGAGTACCGTGCCGTACGGCGGCCGGAGTACCGTGCCGTGCGGCGGGGAGCCGGCCGCGCCGTTTCGTGACCGCCGCTCCAGCCGCCCCAGTGTCATCCGCCGACCCCTCGTTCCGGTCGCTGCCGCACCGGTCGTCGTCGCCGTACCGGTTCACCGGCCGGTCCGGATCGACCGGTTCAACGAGACCCGCCAACCGACCGTCACGGCCCCAGTACGGTGGTCACGTGCGAGAGCGAGCCCCCGAACACCAGCCGGACCCCCTCCCCGCCGCGGACGGCATCCCCCACGAGACGTCGCTGAGCGAACGGGGCTCCTTCTGCTCCGCGTCCTGCGCCTGCGGCTGGCGCGGACCGGCCCGCCGCGCCCGCGAGAGGGCCCGCGCCGACGCCCTCGACCACCAGCAGAGCCACCCGGGCGAGTACCGGTCAGGCCGCCCGGACCATGCCGCCCGCCCGGACACGGCGGCGCCCCCGCCGGACACTCCGACGGGGGCGCTGTAGACCGCTCGCGGCGGGCAGTTCAGGACACCGGGGCGGCACCGGGACCCGGCCCTCCCACGGCGTGGGCCGCGGTCCTCAGGGACTCGGGCCACGGGGCGGCCGGCGCACAGGCCGCAGGCCGCAGGCCGCGCATACAGGTCACGG
>NZ_VJOK01000001.1:3452858-3464024 GCF_013302895.1 Streptomyces albus subsp. chlorinus
CGTCTCGATCCGCGCGTTCCCGGCGACGGCCCGCACCACCGGGGTGAGCGCCCACATGGCGACCGGCGCGAGCAGCAGGGCGACGGCCGTGCCCAGCGCGAGTCCGCCGACGACGTCGGTGGGGTAGTGCACGCCCATGTAGACGCGGCAGAAGCCCTCCAGCACGGCCAGGGCGATCGCCACCAGGCCGGGCTTGCGCTGGACCATGAAGATGCCGACGGCGATGGCCATGGTGAGCGTGGCGTGGTCGCTCACGAACGAGAAGTCGGTCTTGCCCTGGACCAGGACCTCCACGCCCTTGTGGTCCACGAAGGGGCGCGGCCGCTCGACGAAGCCGCGGATGGGGATGTTGACGGCCAGTGCGACGAGGGCCGCCAGCGGGGCCCAGACGAGCCCGGCGAAGCCGCTCAGCGCCTCGTCCCGGCTCTCGCGCCTGCGGGTGACTCCCCACCAGGCCCACAGGGCCAGGAGGACGAGCCCCACGGCGATGCCGTACTCGCCGACGTACTCCATGATCCGGTCGGCCCAGGTCGGCGCGTCCTTGGCCAGGCCGTTGATGTCATAGAGCAGTTCGACATCAGGGTTGTCCCAGAGTGCCATCGCGGTGCGGCCCCTCACTTCGGCTGTGTGCTCATCGCTGGATCTGCGCTGACGACCCCCCGTGGTCGCGGTGCGGAAGTTCCATTCCGCAGGGAAAAACGCGCTGCGGCAGGTGAAGCGTTCCGTTCTTACCGAACGATCACCAGGACGTTACCCAAGGGTGACCCATAGACGCAGCTCAGGGCCTATGCCTCACGGATTGTTGACGCAACCCTCGCCCTGCGCGCACAAACCAGGACGCTGGGTGTGCACCCGTGCCACGTGTCCGCGCCGCGCCGTCCGGCCGGCGGCCCCGTCACCGCCGGCCCCTGCGCCGACGGCTACTTCGCCGTCGGCCGGGTCGCCCCGAAGTAGTCCGGGGTGTCGATCGGGTCGTACCTGATCTTCGCTCCGGTGTAGGGGGCGTTGATCATCTTGCCACCCCCGACGTAGATGCCGACGTGGTGGATGGAGCGCGAGTTGGTGAGATCGTTGGCGAAGAAGACCAGATCCCCGGGGAGCAGCTCGCTCCGCTTGGGGTGCGGGCCGGTGTTGTACTGGTCGTTGGCGACCCGGGGCAGCTCGATGCCGACCCTCTTGTACGCCGCCTTCGTCAGCCCCGAGCAGTCGAACCGCCCGCCCTGCTCCGGCGTACCGTTGCCGCCCCACAGATACGGCGTGCCCAGCTTGCTCTGCGCGAAGCTGATGGCCCCCGCGCCCTGCTTGGTGGGGCTGAGCCGGCCGGTGGGCGCGGCGAAGCTCTTCTCCATCTTGCGGATGGTGGCCACGTAGTTCTTCGTCTCGCTGTACGGCGGCACCCCGCCGTACTTGATGACCGCGTACGGCCCCGCGTTGTAGGCGGCGAGCATGTTGTCCGTGATGTCGCCCGAGGCGCCCTTGACGTTCTCGGCCAGCTTGCAGTCGTACCTGGCCGCCGAGGGGATCGCGTCCTCGGGGTCCATCACGTTCTTCTTGCCGTCACCGTTGGCGTCCAGGCCGTGGGTGGCCCAGGTGCCGGGGATGAACTGGGCGATGCCCTGCGCGTTGGCCGGGCTCTGCGCGTGGGGGTTCCAGCCGCTCTCCTGGTTGAGCTGGGCCGCCAGGATCGCCGGGTTGAGGGCCTTGCACGCGTTGCCCCACTTCTTGACGAGCGACGCGTAGGCCGCCGGGACGGAACCCTCCGCGAGCCCCACCACGCCGCCCGCGCCTCCCAGCAGGCCGGCGGAGGCCACATAGGTGCCTACCACGAGCAGCGCGACGAACAGCGAGAGCACCCCTGCTCCGCCGCCGATCGCCAGCAGCCACACTTTTCTACGGCGCACGCCCCAACCCTCCCCCAGGGGTCACCAGTTCACCACGCGACAACAAGTCACATCATTCCAGGACGAGCGCCGGAGCGGAACGGTGGACAGAGGGCGCGGAGGTGAACGCGTCGCACGCCCCGCCCCCGAACGACACCAGTGGGCGCGTCAACGGCGCACGGAGGGACGCCACCCCGCCTCCGTGCCGCCCCCCCCGGTGCAGAGGCCGGCACCGGTGCAGATGCCGGCGTGGCTGCCTCGTCGGTGCAGACGTGGGCGCCTTGTCGGTACAGGTGCCACTCCGGCCAACCGCGCCATCCCCGCCACTCCCGTACCGCTCGGCGTACCGCTCCCGACCGCGCCGTACGGCCACCGCGGAGAACCGTTAGTCCCTCCGCTCGGTAAAAGGCCTCCAACCGGGCGCACTTCGGGCAAGCGCGGCACTCCCCGTGTCACCGGACCATGGCACAATCCGTCTGAGACAAACCCGAAACGAGGCGGTGAGTTCTCCATGTTCTTGGCGGCTGACAAAGGCGATATCACCACCATCATCGGCGGGATCGCTCCGGACTGGGGGCCGTTCGGCTCGCTCGGTCACGAGGCGCGCGTGATGATCGAGGTCATCATGGCGGTGGCCATCCTGCTCTGCCTCGGCATCGCCATCTGGGGCGCGGCCAAGCAGCGGATCGGCGCGACCGCGCTGCGGGACACCTTCAGCGCGGAGCAGGGCAAGGGTTTGATCGTCGCGGGACTGACCGGCGTGTTCATCATCGGCTCTCTCGGCACCCTCTTCACCATCGTGTACGGCATGGCGGTCTAGCAGCCGCCCGGCCGCCCGTCCCGCGCACGGCGCGCCCGTCCCCCGAGGAGCCCCATGGCCATCGTGAACCCCGCCCTCGACGACTACCTGCTGGCGCACTGCACGCCCGCCGACGACCTCCTCCGCGACCTGGTCGAGGAGACCCACGCACTCGTCCCGGGCACGACGATGCAGATCACGCACGACGAGGGCGAGTTCCTCACGATGCTCGTACGGCTGACGGGCGCGACCACCGCCGTCGAGGTCGGGGTATTCACCGGCTACTCCTCGATCTGCATCGCCCGCGGGCTGCCCGAGAACGGCCGCCTGATCGCCTGCGACGTCTCCGAGGAGTGGACCGCCGTCGCCCGGCGCTACTGGGAGCGCGCCGGCCTCACCGACCGCATCGACCTGCGCCTCGCCCCCGCCGCCGAGACACTGCGGGCGCTTCCCCGGGAGCCGTTCGTGGACTTCGCGTTCATCGACGCGGACAAGGTCGGCTACCCCACGTACTACGAGGAACTGGTGACCCGGCTGCGGCCCGGCGGGCTCATCGCCCTGGACAACGTCCTGCGGACGGGCCGCGTGGTGGACCCGGAGGCGCAGGATCCGGCGGACGTCGCCATCCGCCGGATCAACGACACCGTCACCGCGGACGAACGCGTCCAGTCCGTCATGCTGCCGCTGCGCGACGGCGTGACACTGGCCCGCAAGCTCCCGTAACCACCGCACCCCGGGAGAGGTCCGGCCCGCACTCCCCCCGGCTCTCATCAGGCGTCGCGCGCACGCGAAGGCCGACGTCGCCTGCCGCCCGACAGCCCCGCGTCGACGTGCTCGGCGACCGGGAGCTGCTGGACCCGTGGCTGGAGGCGACCCGCTTCGGCTGAGCGCGGGCACCCCCGTCACCCCTTGCCCTGGCCGAACGGATCGACCTCGGTCAGCAGCTTGTCGATGCGGGCCTTGTCGACCCGGCTGGTCACCTCCGACGCCTCCTGCCGGTCCCGTACACACTTGGCCAGCGTGAACGCGGAGGAGACCACGAAGACGAGCCCGAGCCCGAGGAACGCGCGCTCCCACTGCCCCACCGGCAGCCGCACGATGCCGACGAGCAGCGCGAACAGGGACACCCCGAAGGCGATGGCGGACTGCACGAAGAACGCCGTGGTGGTGGGGCGTTGCACGGAAGGAGTCACCTCAGTCATGGCGCGAGCTTCCCGCACCCACGCGGCTCGCGCATGGGTACACATACTCAAACCGCGACAGACCGCCCTGAGCAGGGGGGCGCACCAGGATCATGTTCGAAATGCTGCCGTCCACCCCGCTTGCACACGGCACATGCGCGCCGGGACACCGCTACCGTCATCTGAGGGGACAATGCAGTGACGGCAGTTGAGCGACGAAGGTCGAGGGGGCCAGCCCGGCATGAACATCGGCGGCGACGAGTACGACGGGCGTACTCGCACGAGCGACAGCGCGCCCGGCGCGCCAGAGGGCAGCCCGGCCACCACTCGAACACGCCTGCCGGGCAGCGAGATCGGCGGCAGCGGCGGCCGTCCGCCCACCCGGCCCGGCCGCAGCATGGTCACGGTCGTCGCGGTGGTCGTCCTCCTGATCGCCGCCATCGCCTTCGCCAACCGCGGCGGAGAGGACGGCGGCTCCGACGGCGACAGCCCGGCCGCCGGCAGCCGCGACAACGGCTCCAGGACCCAGCCCACCGCCCCCTCAGGTGAAAAACCTGTGAAGACCGGCCCCGGCGCCATCCCCTCCGGCTTCCCCCACACCAGGGAGGGGGCCCAGAGCGCGGCGGCGAACTATGTGGTCGCGCTCGGCGGTGACGGCATGTTCTCGGCCGCGGAGCGGAAGACCATCATCGACGCCGTCTACGCACCCGGCGTGGCGGACGAACGTCAGGCCGAGCTGGACAAGACCTACGGCAGCCGGAAGTTCCTCGGGAAGGTGGGACTTGACGAAGAGGGCAAAGCCCCCAAGGGGACGGCCTTCGTCTCCCGCGCGACACCCGTCGGAGCCAAGGTGATCAAGTACGACGAGAACAAGGCCAAGGTCGCCGTCTGGTACTCGTCGCTCTTCGGTCTGGCCGGGGAAGGGTCCAAACGGCCCGTCAGCGAGAGCTGGTACACCAATACCTTCGACATGACCTGGTCGGACGGCGACTGGAAGGTCACCGGCCTCAAGCAGAAGGACGGCCCCACGCCGATCGGCAAGGACCAAGCGGCCTCGCCGGCTGAGGAGATGGCTGACGCAGTGGATGGGTTCGGAGGGTTCACCTATGCCCGCTAATCGACGCCGTGCGGTCACCGTCGGGGCCGCCCTGGCCGGCGTGCAGACCATCGGAGTCCTGCTCGCCACCCGGGCATGGGCGGAGCCGGATGATGACTGTTCCAATGTTCCCGGACCCTCGCGAGAATTCTGCGACTCAGAGGGCGGTGGCGGCTCCGACAGCGCCCCCAGCGTCGCCACCGACCCCACCGACCCCCTTTCCTCCCTGGCCAAAGGCTGTGCCGAAGCGGCCAGTTGGACGGTGAACAAGCTGGCGAAGCTGGTGGACACCTCCACCAAGGTGGACTTCACGAACACGGAGTTCCTGCGGCAGTACGCCGTGGTGTTCGCCGCCTCGACGATCCTGACCCTCACGCTGTGGCTGCTGGCGGTGGCCAAGCGGGCGGTGCGCGGGGTGCCGTTCACGGAGGCGATCACCGAGGCGATCGGGTTCCTGTGGCTGACGGTGCTGGCCTCGGCGTTCACGCCGTTGATCCTCTACACGGTGGTCTCGGCCACCGACTCCGTCACCGACATCATCGCCTCGGGCACCTCCGACAAGACGGACAAGTTCTTCGGGACGTTCGCGGAGGCGCTGAAGAAGGGCGACGACATCGGCGGCGGCCCGATCATGCTGATCGTCGTCTCGCTGGTCTCCGTGCTGGCGGCGGGGGTGCTCTACCTCGAACTCGTGGTGCGGGCCGCACTGCTGTACGTCGGCGCGCTCCTGGGCACCGCCGTCTACGCCGGCCTCGTCGACAAGAACCTGTGGGGCCATGTCCGCCGCTGGGCGGGCATCATGATCGCTGTGATCCTTGTGAAGCCCGTGATCGTGATCGTGCTCGGTCTCGCGGGCGCGCTCGCCGGCGGGGACGGCCCGGACTCGGTCTCCGCCGTCGTCTCCGGGCTGGCCATCATCCTGCTGGCCATCTTCGCCAGCGCGATGATCTACCGCTTCGTCCCGGGGTTCGGCGACGACATCGCCAGCCACCGCAACGCCGTCCGCGCCTCGTCCCGCGGTGCCGCCGCCGTCGTCTCCTCGCCCGCCGCGCTGGTGCGCCAGGGCATCACCACGCACGGCGGACGCGGCGGCGGCCAGAGCCCCGCGGCCACGGCGTCCGCCACCGGCGGGGGCAAGCCCTCCGGTGCCGCTGTCACCGGCGGTGTGGCCGCCCACAGCGGCCGCTCGGGCGGCGGTGCCGCCCCCGACGAGGCGGTGCCCCGCCCGCCGTCCGCTCCGGCGGCTCCGGCCGCCACCACACCCCACTCGGCTCGCCCGCCCCGCCCGAGCGCCCCGGGCGGGACGAGCCGCGCGAACCCGTCCCGGCCCAGGCCCTCCGGAGGTGACCGCGGATGACCACTCCGTCCCACACCGCGGGGTCGGGCCTGCCGACCCAGCGCCGTACGTACATGATCGGCAAGGCCCGCCCGAACGCCATCGTCGGCAAGAACCGCGAGACGGGCGAGATCGCCCTCATCGTGGTGGGCGCGTTCCTCGGGATGATGAGCGGCCTGCTCATCCCCGTTCTCTCCCTCCGTATCCCTGCCCTCGTCGGCTTCCCGGCGCTCGCACTCGCCGCGGTGTACGTGCCGTACAAGGGCCGTACGTACTACAGGTGGTTCGAGATCAACCGTTCCTACAAGCGGCTGCTGCGCCGCGGTACGTCCTACCGTTCGGACGCCGTCGAGGCGGGCACGAAGCTCGACGGCCGTGAGGTGGAGGTCGGCCCGCCGCCCGGGGTGGGCCGTATCAACTGGCTGTCGGCCCCGTTCGGTCCGGACGAGATCGCCGTCCTGCTGCACGCCGACCGGCGGACCGTGACCGCCGCCATCGAGATCGAGGGCCCCGGCGTGGGCCTGCGCGACAGCGAGGACCAGGAGGCGCTGGTCGACCGGTTCGGCACCCTCCTCAAGCACGTGGCGAACGGCGACGGCTACGTCACCCGGCTCCAGATGCTGGCCCGCACCCTGCCCGCCGACCCCGACGCGCACGCCAAGGACGTCGCCCAGCGCGGCGACGAGCGCTCCGCGCCCTGGCTGCGCTCCTCCTACGACCAGCTGCTGTCAATGGTCTCCACCTCCAGCGAACAGCACCGCGCCTACCTGGTCGCCTGCATGCACTACACCCGCGAACTGGCCACCGAGGGCGCCACCATCGCCAAGGCGGCCCGGCACACCGCGGGCCGCAAGCTCTCCCGCGACGAGGGGCTGGCCATAGTGATGGCCCGCGAGCTGACCGACATCTGCGCCCGCCTCACCGAGGCCGACATCCGGGTCCGCCAGCCGCTGGGCCAGGCCCGGCTCGCCTCGCTCATCCACTCCATGTACGACCCGGACCACCCCATCGACCACATCCAGGCGATGTCCAAGCGCAACGCCTGGCCGGCCGAGCTGGACGCCATGGAGCCCACCTACCTCCAGGCGAAGACCCGCGAGTCGTCCACCCGCGCCCCCTGGTGCCACGCCACCGCGTGGGTCAAGGAGTGGCCGATGACGCCCGTCGGCGTCAACTTCCTCGCGCCGCTCCTCGTCCACACCCCGGACGTGATCCGCACGGTCGCCGTGGTGATGGATCTGGAGCCCACCGAGCTGGCCATCGAGCGGATGCTGACGGAGAAAACGAACGACGAGGCCGAGGCCAGCCGTTCGGCGAAGATGAACCGCACGGTGGACCCGCGGGACATCGCCGCGCACGGCCGCGTCGACCAGCGCGGCGAGGACCTGGCGTCGGGCGCGGCAGGCGTCAACCTCGTCGGCTACATCACCGTCTCCTCCCGCTCGCCGGAGGCACTGGCCCGCGACAAGCGGACCATCCGCGCCTCGGCGGGCAAGAGCTATCTGAAGCTGGAGTGGTGCGACCGCGAACACCACCGCGCCTTCGTCAACACCCTCCCCTTCGCCACCGGCATCCGGCGCTGAGGAGGCCCGCCCCCGCATGAGAGACAACCGCCTCGTCGCCGTACCGCCGCTCCACCCCCGCACCGCCGCTCCAGGCCGGAGGTAGCCAGCATGGCCGCGCTCGATCCCCTGACCGCCATCACCGAAGCGTTCACCAGCTTCCTGTTCGGCAAGACGGAGACGACCCGCCTGCCCGTCCGCACGTCCACGGGACAGGCCCAGGCCGTCTACCTGCCGACGGCCGCTCCCGGCCTCGGCGACTCCGGTGTCATCATCGGCCGCGAGGTCTACAGCGGGAAGGGCTACATCTACGACCCCTTCCAGCTCTACGGCCAGCAGCTGCCGGCGCCGCACTGGCTGGTGCTGGGCGAGTCCGGCAACGGCAAGTCCGCGCTGGAGAAGACGTACGTGCTGCGCCAGCTGAGGTTCCGGGACCGCCAGGTCGTGGTCCTGGACGCGCAGGGCGAGGACGGCGTCGGCGAGTGGAACCTCATCGCCGAGGAGATGGGCATAACCCCCATCCGGCTCGACCCCACCGCCGCCCTCGACCAGGGCATCCGCCTCAACCCGCTGGACCCGGCCATCACCACCACCGGCCAGCTCGCCCTGCTGCGCACCATCATCGAGGTGGCGATGGGCCACGGCCTGGACGAGCGCTCCGGCTTCGCCCTCAAGGTCGCCCACTCCTACGTCAACGCCACCACGAAGGACCGGCAGCCGCTCCTCACCGACATCGTCGAACAGCTGCGCCACCCCAAACCGGAGGCCGCCGAGGCGATGAACGTCGCCCTGGACGACGTCCGCGACTGGGGCCTGGACGTCGCCCTCGTCCTCGACCGCCTCGTCGACGGTGACCTGCGCGGCATGTTCGACGGGCCGACGACCGTCGGCATCGACCTGGACGCGCCGCTGATCGTCTTCGACCTCTCCCACATCGACCGCAACTCCATCGCCATGCCCATCCTGATGGCGATCGTCGGCGTCTGGCTGGAGCACACCTGGATCCGCCCCGACCGCCGCAAGCGGATCTTCCTCGTGGAAGAGGCCTGGCACATCATCAACAGCCCCTTCGTCGCCCAGCTGTTCCAGCGCCTGCTGAAGTTCGGCCGCCGCCTGGGCCTCTCCTTCGTCGCCGTCGTCCACCACCTCTCCGACGTCGTCGACGGCGCGGCGGCCCGCGAGGCCGCCGCCATCCTCAAGATGGCCTCCACCCGGACGATCTACGCCCAGAAAGCCGACGAGGCCCGCGCCACCGGCAAGGTCCTGGGCCTGCCCCGCTGGGCCGTCGAGATCATCCCCACCCTCTCGCCCGGTATCGCGGTCTGGGACGTCAACGGCAACGTCCAGGTCGTCAAACACCTCGTCACCGAGGCCGAACGCCCCCTCGTCTTCACCGACCGTGCCATGACGGAGAGTTCCTCGGACCGGGAGGCCGCCCTCTCCCCCTTCGACGCCACCCTCGACGCGGACCTCGAAGCCGAGACCGAGGCCCGCGCCATGGCGATGGAACGCTCCCCCTCCGGCCCCCCGTCCGGCTCCACCGTGGCGTGAACCGGCCGAAGGGGATCTTGCCGCAACCCCCGGCCCCCGCTTGAATGACGGTGCCGATGCCATACGACGACCGCGAGCACCGCCTCCGCCACCCGGGCCACGACCCGCACCGGCCGCGCCGCGCGGCCGGTGGGGGCGGCGGAGGCGTACCCGACGGTCTCCTGGTGGGCTCCCTCGCCTTCCTCCTGGGCCTCACCGTCTTCGTGTGGACGGCGACCGGCCTGGCCGGCCTCTTCGCCCACGGCGCCTGGCCGGAGGGCGTCACCTTCTCCCGCACCCCGCTGGCCGTCCGCGAGCTGGTCACCCAGCCGCACGACATCAAGGGCGCCTGGCCTGACACCCCACCCGGCCAACTGACGGGCTACGGCCTGTTCTGGGGCATCTTCCTCAGCCAGGTGATGGTGCTGGTGGTCCTCACCGTCTTCGTGATGGGCACGGTCGCCCGCGCCCGCGCGGTACGCAAGGCCCGGCGGCTGGCGCGCGGCCAGGGGCACGCCCCGCTCCACGACAGGCCGGCAACCCCGCCCACCCCGGAGAACCCCCACACCCTGAACACCCCGGACGCCCCGGACGCCCCGGACACAGCACAGCAGACGCTCCCGCCCCCGACCGCAGGTCCGTTCCCAGCCGCGGTACCACCCCCGGCAGCACCGGCACAGACACCGCAGATGCCGCAGACACCGCAGATGCCGCTGGCGAGGGGCCACGCCCCGCACGCGCCCTCCGAGTCGGCTCCTGTGCCGCCCTCCCCAGGCGCTTCCGGGGCATCGAAGACGGTGCCGACACCGTCACCGCAGTGGACTCGGCCCCCCACGGAACACCCGCCAGGTGAGACGGGAACGGTCCAGCCGCTGCCCATCGGCGTACCCCAGGCCGCCGCCGGGACGCCGCATGAGGACGACCCCGTCGCCCGGATCATCGAGGCCCCGGGCGCCGTCCTCGTCGCCTCCGCCGCCCCGGACCTGTGGGCCGCCACCAAGGCGGCACGCGCCAAGCTGGGCCCCGTCCACCTCTTCGACCCCACGCACGCCTGCGACACCCCCGACCGGCTGCGCTGGTCACCGCACCACGGCTGTGCGGACAGTCCGACGGCCGCCGCCCGCGCGAGCGCCCTCCTGGCCCCGCTGCGCTCCCCGCGCCCCATCGACGCGACGATCCACACCACCGCGGAAACCATGCTGCGCTGCTGGCTGCACGCCGCCGCCCTGGAGAAGCGCCCGTTCCGCGAGGTGCACCGCTGGTCCCTGGCGACGACTCAGACAGCCGACGCCGTACGCACACTCCGCACGCACCCCAAGGCCGCTGCTGGCGCCGCGGGTGAACTGGAATCGGTGCTCTCCGGCCACCCGCAGCTCCGCGCGGACGCGGTAGCACTGATCCGCCGCGCCCTGGCGCCGCTGGGGCAGCTGCATGTCCGCAACGCGTGTTCCGCCGAGCGGGCCGATCGGATCGCCCTGGAATCCTTCATCGCCGAAGCGGGCAGCCTCTACGTAGTGGGCGAGGATCCTGAGGTGCTTCCGCTCCTCAACGCGCTCACCCAGAGCGTGGTCGAGCACGGCCGCCGCATGGCCGCACGGTCATCTGACGGCCGGCTCGACCCACCACTGACGACGGTCCTGCTGCTGGACACCATGCGCTGACGGCGGTGCCGAGACTGCTGACGGTGCGGTGGCGACCTTCCTCCTGCGCGTGAGGAAGTCTTCCCGGCCCCCTCGAAGGGAACTCGAAAGGGGAGCCCGGAGGGGCCGAGAAAACCCGGCA
>NZ_VJOK01000001.1:3468392-3541494 GCF_013302895.1 Streptomyces albus subsp. chlorinus
ACTCGTCGTACTGTCAACCGAGGGAGGTTCAAACTTGCTCCGCGGTCAACTCGCCTGCCTCGTCGGTCAGTCGAGGTCGGTCAGGCGGCCGCCCGCGTCCGGCTGGGCGTGCTCGACGCGGCGCAGGAGCCTGGTCAGCAGCTCGCCCAGGTGGGCGCGCTCTTCCGTGGAGAGGTCCTGGAGGAGGTCCTCCTCGAAGACGGAGGCCATGCGCATGACCTCCAGCCACTTCTCGCGGCCGGTGTCGGTGAGGCCGATGATGACGCGGACCCGGTTGTCGGGGTCGCGTTCGCGGGTGACGAGGCCCTGGCCGAGCATGCGGTCGATGCGGTGGGTCATGGCGGCCGGGGTGAGGCCGAGGCGCTTGGCGATGGTGCCGGGCCACAGCTGGTAGGGGCTGCCGGCCATGACCAGCTCCTTGAGGACCTCCCATTCCGGGCTGCTCAGTCCGAGGGTCGCCAGCTGGCGGCCGTAGGCCACGTTCATCCGGCGGTCCAGCCGGCTCAGTGCGTTGACCACCTTCTCCACCTGGGGGTCCAGGTCGCGGTACTCCCGCTGGTAGATGGCGATCTGCTCGTCGAGGGTCGGCTGTCGGTCCGGCATGTGGTCAGTATCCCATGGCAACGCGTTCGCCCTAAACCCTTGCTCTGTGTATTCTTTAGCATCGAACTTTAGCTTCGAAGTCTACCGGTCGAAGCTTCTTCCTCTTCCCCATGACCCCTCGCCCCTTCGTGGGCGCTCGATTCAGGCAGGTGAGTGTGACCACGGCGATGGCCGCCGCGCTGCGGCGGATCCAGCTCGGTAACGCGCTGGCAGCGTTCGGCAACGGCTTCACGGTGCCGTTCCTCTTCGTGTACGTCGCGCGGGTGCGCGATCTCGGTGACGGCACCGCTGGTGCGGTGCTCGCCGTGTTCGCCGCGGCCGCGCTGATCGTGCTGCCCTTCACGGGCCGCGTGATCGACCGGAGGGGGCCGCTGGTGACGGTCGTCGCGGGCGCCGTGGCGGCGGCGTCCGGTGCGTTGTGTTTCGGGCTGGCGACCAGCGCACCCGCCGTGCTGACCGCCTCCGCGGTGATGGGTGCCGGCATCGCCGTACTGCAGCCCGCGCTCGCGACGATGATCGTGTGGTGCTCGACGCCCGGCTCGCGCTCGCGTGCCTTCGCCACCCAGTTCTTCCTCAACAACCTGGGCCTCGGCGTGGGCGGTCTGCTGGGCGGCCTGCTCGTCGACGAGCACGACCCCGCCAGCTTCACCCTGCTGTTCGGCATCGAGGCGACGATGTTCCTCGTGCTGCTCGCCGTGCTGGTGACGGTCCGGGTGAGCCGGCCCGCCGAGACGGCGATGAGCGGGGAGGGCCGGGACAGTGGTGCCGTGCGCGGTTCCGGGTGGGGCGTCCTGCTGCGGGACCGGCCGATGGTGCTGCTGTGCGTCCTCGGGTTCGTGATCTTCTTCGCGTGCTACGGACAGTTCGAGTCCGGCCTGTCGGCGTACGCCGTCGAGGTCACACGGATCTCGACCGCCACCCTGGGCACGGCTCTGGCCGCCAACACCGCGATGATCGTGCTGGCGCAGTTCGTGGTGCTGCGGCTCGTCGAGCGGCGGCGACGCAGCCGGGTGATCGCCCTCGTCGGGGTGATCTGGACGGTCGCGTGGTTGGCTGCCGGGGCGTCGGGGCTCGTGCAGGGGGCGCAGGCGGTGGCCACCGCGCTGCTCATCGCGACCTACGCGCTGTTCGGTGTCGGCGAGACCATGCTGTCGCCGACCGTCGCCCCGCTGGTCGCCGACCTGGCGCCCGCGCGTCTCGTCGGGCAGTACAACTCGGCCTTCGCCTTGGTGAAGCAGCTCGCGCTGGCCGTAGGGCCCGCCGTGGGCGGTGCCCTCGCCGCGGCCGGGGCATGGTCCGCGTACATCGTGATGATGGTGCTGTGCTGCGTCGGGGTCGCCGGGCTGGCACTGCTGCTGGGGCGGCGGCTGTCCGACCGCGCGGACCGGCCCGGGTCGGTCGTCGTCGCCCGTGGCGGCTCGTCCACCGAGGGCACGGGCGAGACCACCAGCAGCGCGGGCCAGACCGCCAGGAACGCGGGGGCAGCCCCGGAGCGCACGGACGTGCGGATGTCCGGCGGCGTGTGAGGGGTCCCCCCTCACACGGCAACCGGCGGTCACCTGCCCGGCAGGACGAACTCGCACCAGACGGACTTTCCACCGCCCGGCGTCCTGCGGCAGCCCCACGCGGAGGCGATCGTGGCGACGATCGAGATGCCACGGCCGGTCTCGTCGGCCGGCTCGGCGATCCTGCGGCGGGGCAGGTGCTCGTCGCCGTCGGTGACCTCGATGATCAGCCTGCGGTCGGTGCGGCGCAGCCGCAGCCGCATGGGCGGGGTGCCGTGCTGGAGAGAGTTGGCGACCAGCTCGCTGGCGGCCAGCACGCCCATGTCGCGGAGTTCCGCCGGGAAGCGCCAGGAGGCCAGCACTCCGGACGCGAAGGCGCGGGCGCGCGGGGCCGCTTCGGTGCCGCCCAGCAGGTCGAGTACGGCGTTGTGGAACAGCTCGGCATCCGGCCCGGTGCGCTCGGGGTGCTGGCAGACGAGAACGGCGACATCGTCGTCGTGGTCCTCGGTGATGCCCAGGGCGCGCAGCAGGCGGTCGCACATGATGTCGGGCGAGCCGGTGGCACCGGCGAGGGCCTGTTCGAGCGCGGTCACGCCGTCGTCGATGTCGGCGTCCCTGCGTTCGATCAGTCCGTCGGTGTAGAGGACGGCCGTCGCGCCCGGGGGCAGCGGGAGGCTGCCGGAGGTGTGCAGCCAGCCGCCGGTGCCCAGCGGCGGTCCGGTGTGGTCGGTGCCGCACAGGACGGTGCCGTCGGGTTCGCGTACGAGAATGGGCACGTGTCCCGCGGAGGCGTAGCTGAGGCGGCCCTCGTTGGGGTCGTGCACCGCGTAGACGCAGGTGGCGATCTGGTTCGCGTCGATCTCCGCGGCGAGCCCGTCGAGGAGCTGCAGGACTTCGTGCGGCGGCAGGTCGAGCCGTGCGTAGGCGCGTACGGCCGTGCGGAGCTGGCCCATGACGGCGGCGGCGCGCACACCGCGGCCCATCACGTCGCCGATCACCAGCGCGGTGCGGCCGGCGCCCAGGGTGATGACGTCGTACCAGTCGCCGCCGACAGCGGCGTCGGTGCCGCCCGGCTGGTAGATGGCCGCGACCCGCAGGTCGTCGGGCTGCTCCAACTCCTGGGGCAGCAGGCTGCGCTGGAGGGTGACGGCGGCCTCGCGCTGGCGGCGTTCGCTGGCGCGGAGTCTCTCGACGGCCTCCACCTGGTCGGTGACGTCGGCGGCGAAGATCAGTACACCGTTGTCATCCGATGTGGTGATGGGGGTGCACGTGAAGGTGTAGTAACGCGCGGTACGTCGCCTGGGGCCGCCGGCCCGGCTCACGGCGGCCTCCGCTGTGTCCTGGCGCTGCGGTACCCGGCGCGACTTGACCGTACGGGGCCTGCCGCTGCGCCGTACCTGGTCCATCAGCGGAAGCAGGCCCAGCTCGACCAGTTCGGGCAGTGCCTCGCGGGCCGCGGCACCGAGGGGCCGGGGGCCGAAGACACGGGTGTAGGCGTCGTTGACGAACGCGATGCGGTGTTCCGGGCCCTGGACGACCGCGGCGAGCGCCGGCACCTGGCCGAGCAGGTCGCGTACGGGGAGCGTGTCGATGCCGCCCTGGCGGCGCGGACGGGCACCACCCGTACCGCCGCCGGCTCCGGTGCCGGTTCCGCTGTCGGCTCCGCTGCCGGTCCTGCTGTCAGCCCCGCTGCCGGTCCTGGTGCCGGTTCTGCTGCCGGAGTCCGTCTCCGGGCGGGGGCGCCCGCGTGCACCCGGCACCGTGGGAAGCACGGCCGGCGCGGCAGCGGTGGGTGTTGTGGTACCGGTGGCCCCTGTGGCGGCGGTGGCGTTCTCCGGGTGCGACGGGTCCATGACCGGTTCGAGTGACGCCTCAACCGGCCCTTCGTCCGTCTCCCGGCGTCCCGGCCACCGCCGGGCCCGCCGCTGCCCCTGTGCCACCGGTCGTTCCTGGGACTCCGGTCGCCCTTGCGGCGCATGCGGTCCCTGGGATCCGGCGGCTCCTCCAGGGATGCTTCCTTGGGCGTCGTGACTGCCGTCCTGCGCGTGCGGTACGTCCTGACCGGTCGTGCTGTTCACACCGGTGGTGCTGTTCCCACCGGTGGTGCTGCGCCGGCCCGTACCGCTGTCCTGGCATGTGGTGCTGTCCCGAGCGGTTCCGCGCTCCTGCGGGTGCGGCGGGTTCCGGTCGAGGTCGGTCCGGGTGGTGTCCGGGCCGCCCTCCTCGGCGCCCTCACCGTCCGCGCCCGGGGTACCGCCACCGCTGCTGGTGCCGTCACCGCTGCTGGTGCCGACGTCCGGGCGGCGGTCACCGGTTCCGGACGACTTCGCTCGCGCCCTTATGGCGGCCTGTGCGGCGGTTCGCCGTGTGCCGGACAGTCGGGCGCTCCAGCGCGTGAAGTTCACGTCGTCCGATTCCTTGTGTGGTTCGCTGTGTTGTTCGCTCGGGCTCTCAGGGACCGCTCAGGGATCACTCTTCGCAGACGCGGGCCCACCCATGGTCACACGCCCAGTGTGACCCACCGTGCCGACATTCGCTGCCGCGAGGGTCGGCGGCCGCCGCCGGCCACCAGCGCCCCGTGATACGTCAGTTCGCGTCGGGACGCCGTACGGGGCCCGCCGCCAGTTCGAACTCGGCGCGGGGATGTTCCAGCGAACCGAGCGAGACGATCTCTCTCTTGAAGAGCCCGGAGAGCACCCATTCGGCCAGGACGCGGGCCTTGCGGTTGAACGTCGGCACGCGGCTGAGGTGGTAGGCGCGGTGCATGAACCAGGCAGGGTAGCCCTTGAGCTTCCGCCCGTACACGTGCGCGACCCCTTTGTGCAGTCCGAGAGAGGCCACGGAACCCGCGTAGGAGTGGCGGTAGGGCGTCGGTTCCCGGCCGTCGAGGACCGCCACGATGTTGTCGGCGAGGCGGCGCGCCTGACGTACGGCGTGCTGGGCGTTGGGGGCACACAACGGCGGCTCCCCGACGCTCCCGATCACGGGCTGTACGCCCTCACGCCGCCCCCCTTTACGTCGCGCGTCCATACGCCGCACGCCCATACGCCGCGCTGCGGCCGTCTGTGCTGCTGCGTCCGTCTGTGCTGCTGCGTGCGACTGCGTGGTGTCCGACCTCCCGGTGTGCGTCTGCGTCGCCGTTTCGGCCTTCTTCGCGTCCTGCTGGGCGGTGGCGAGTTTCGCGTCCTGCTGGGCGGTGGCGAGTGCAGCCAGATCGGGTACGGCTGCCGCGTCGCCGGCCGACCAGGCGTGCTCCGTGCCCTGGACGCGGAGGGTTGCGTCGCACCTGAGCCGCCCGCGGTCGTTGAGAGGCAGTCCGGTGCGGGCCAGCAGGGGGTGCGGTTTGACGCCTGCCGTCCACACGAGAGTGCGGGTGGGGTGACGGGAGCCGTCGCTGAGGACGGCGACACGGTTCTCGCACGAGTCGAGGCGGGTCTCCAGACGCACGTCGATGTTGCGGGCCCGCAGCTCGCGCAGTGCGTAACGGCCCATCTCCTCGCCGACCTCGGGCAGGATGCGGTCGCTGGCCTCCACCAGGAGGAAGCGCAGGTCCTCGGGCGAGATGTTGTGGTAATAGCGGCAGGCGTAGCGGGCCATGTCCTCCAGTTCGGCCAGCGCCTCGACCCCCGCGTACCCACCGCCCACGAACACGAAGGTGAGGGCGGCGTCGCGGACGGCCGGGTCGCGGGTGGAGGAGGCGATGTCGAGCTGTTCGAGCACGTGGTTGCGGAGCCCGATGGCCTCCTCGACGGTCTTGAAACCGATGCCGTGCTCGGCGAGCCCGGGTACGGGGAGGGTGCGCGAGACGGAACCGGGGGCCAGCACCAGTTCGGTGTAGGGCAGTTCCAGCGTGCGCGGCTCCGGGCGCCGGCCGGGAGGAGCCTGGGCGGCTCGCGCGGCGTCGGCCTCGGCCGTGGCCAGCGTGGTGATGTGGGCGACCCGGCGCTCGTGGTCGATGCTGCGGGCCTCGCCCACGATGACCTGGCAGTGCGGCAGGACGCGACGGAGCGGGACGACGACGTGACGGGGGGAGATCGAACCGGCGGCGGCCTCCGGCAGGAACGGCTGATACGTCATGTACGGGTCGGGGTCGAGGATCGTGACGGTGATTTCCCCCGGCACGGCGCCGGTGCCCGCGCCGCCGTCCGGTGCCGGGGGGGAGTCCGGCTTCCCGGAGGAGCCCAGTGCCCCAGGGGAGTCCAGTGCCCCAGGGGAGGACGGTTCCCGGGCGGCACGTGGGGCCGCAGTGGCTCCTGGTTCCGAGGAGGAGCCGGCTCGCTGAGAGGGTCCGGGGACCTGTGAGCCTCCGGATGGCTGGGAGGCCCCGGATACCTGGGGGGCTCCAGCTCCCTGGAGGGCTTCGGGTGCCTGGAGGCCCTGGAAGGCTCCGGGTTCCTGGACGGAAGGGCCCTCGTCGGGGAAGGGGCGGGGGGCTCGGCTGAGCCGGTGCTTGAGTCTGCGCTGGAGCCGCAGCGCGGTGTACATGCCGACGTAGCCGCCGCCGACCACGAGGATGCGTGTGGGTTCCGCAGGGTCCTTCGTGTCCTTCGTCACTCGTCCATGACGCACCCTCAGCCCCTCGTTTGTCCACAGCCCACGCGATTCGTATGACCGGCATGCGCCGGGCGCCACCCGTGCTGCCGGAACCCGGTCGGGTCGGGACCCCGCAGGTCAGCCAGGACGTGACGGGGGCGTGCGGGGAGACGAGGGCGGGGGAGGGGAGGACGGGATCCGATCGGTGTGAGGGCCGTGCGCGGATGCCCTCTTCTCTCACGACCTGGGCTCAACTATGTTCGTATCCCAGCGGGGTGCGACATGTGGACCATTGCGTCGCATCCCAGACCCCGCAGACGCGGGGGTCTCCGGGGGGAGACAGGGATTTACCGGGGGAACAATGATGCGCATTCAGGGTACGCACGGCTCTCATGCCGCCACGGCGGCCACGGCGGTCTCCGCCGTTCCGGGGAGCCAGGTCACCACCGACGCCGCCACGGCCGCGAACACCACCACAACCGCCGCGGGCGGTGCGCCGCGCACGACGCCGCTGCGGGTGGACGCACAGCGCAACCTCGAGCACGTGCTGCGGGCCGCCCGTGAGGTCTTCGGCGAACTGGGCTACGGAGCCCCGATGGAAGACGTCGCCCGCCGTGCCAGGGTCGGCGTCGGTACGGTCTACCGTCGCTTCCCCAGCAAGGACGTGCTGGTCAGGCGGATAGCCGAGGAGGAGACGGCACGGCTGACGGAACAGGCGCGGGCCGCGCTCGGCCAGGAGGAGGAACCCTGGTCGGCGCTCTCCCGCTTCCTGCGCACCTCCGTCGCCTCGGGCGCCGGACGGCTGCTGCCGCCTCGCATACTGCGCGCCGAGGGCTGGGCGGATTCCTCGCCGCGGGTGCCCCCGCAGCGCGCTCCCGCGCAGACGGAGCACGGCGAAACCGGTCCCTCCGGAGCCGCCGGGCTCCCCGACGGGAGCACGCCGCCCGAGCTGCGGCTGGTGGAGAACTCCGCACCGTCCGAGACCGCCGCTCCCTCCGGGTACGAGGGGCTGGAGGACGACCCGGGGGCCGTGGAACTGCTCCGGGTCGTCGGCCAACTGGTCGAGCGGGCACGGGCCGCGGGTGAGCTGCGGCCGGATGTGACGGTGGGCGACGTGCTCCTCGTGATAGCGACGGCCGCCCCCTCGCTCCCGGACGCGGCACAACAGGCCGCCGCCTCCACCCGGCTGCTCGACATCCTGCTGGAGGGGCTCCGCTCTCGCGGCACGCACTGAGGGGCTCACGCGCTGAGGAGGTCTTGCACCGAGGAGGTCTTGCACCGAGGGAGCGCAGGCACTGAAGAAGTGCGGGCCGCTGAGGGAGTGCAGGCCGCTGAGGGAGCGTGCGCTGAGCGAGCGTGCGGGGCGCTGGAGTTCGTGCCGCGCTGGAGCAAGCGGCGTGCTGGGAGCGTTGCGGGCCGGTCGCTGGTGGTTGTCGTGCTGACGTCTGCTGGAGGCCGGGGTCTGACGTCGTGGGTGCTCCCGTTCGTTCGTCGTGTCGTGGGTTCCCCTGGGCCGTCGTTGGTGGCCCAGGGCGAGCCTGGGGGCGGAGTGGGTGTTGCGCTCTGCCCCGCACGTGCGGGTGGGGTTCACCCGTGGGGGTGATTGGTCTGCTTGTCGGGTCCCCCCTCGGTGGCGCCGTGCCACGCTGACGCGATGTTCCGTAGGCAGTGTGTGCACGGAAGTCGTAGCTATGGGTGGTGACGGACAGCGGGGCGAGCAGGGCCCCGAGGAGGAGCCGCGCCAGGAGCACGGGGAACACCTTCCCGCCTCCGCCGGGCAGGTTCCCCCGCAGGGCCCCTTGGACCCGCAGGACCCTTCGAACGCGCAGGACCCCTCGGAAAAGATCCCCGAACAGCGTCGGCGCAGGGACGTCCAGAGGAAACACGGTCGGGACGGACGGCACGGCACGCCTCCCGAAGAGACCGCGGCCGAGCAGGGCTCGGCCGGACCGCTCCGGGGTGAGGCTGACCGGGGTGAGGCGGGACAGGGTGGCGTCGGCCGGGGTGAGGAGGTCGGCCACGGTGGGCCGGGCCCGTGCGAGTCGAGCCCGCGCCGTCACGGGCCAGGTGGGCAGGGCCCGGACGGTTCCGAGAGCCAGACCGCTGCGGCAAGCGGGTCGGCGGAAGGCGGGCCCGCCACCGGCGGGCCGGGAGAGGGTGAGCCTCCGGCCGACGGGACGGCAGAGGGTCGTCCGAGCAGTGCACGAATGCGGGGTGACGGGCACGGGAGCCCGGAACCAGGGCAGACGCAGGTGGGCAAGTGCGTCGGTCCGCACGCGGGCCCGCACGCAGGTCCGCATGCAGGTCCGCATGCAGGTACGCACGCTCGGCGTGACGACGCCGGGGAGCGGAAGGAGGACGCCGGTCCGCACAGCGCCCGTGCCACGCTCCGGCCGTCGGGTGGCCGGCACCGCGCCGAGGGCGAGCGCCGCGCCGAGGACGAGCACGGGGATGGTGGCGGGGACGGGGATGGTGGCGGGGACGGGGATGGTGGCGGGGACAGGAACGGGAATCAGTGGGGGCCGGGTCGGCGGGCCGGGCGGCGGCACCGTGCCGAGGGCGAGCACGGGCCGGGTGGCCGGCGCCCGGGGGGCCGGCGGCGGTCCGGGGCCGGTGAGCCGGGAGCGTCGGGGGCCGCCGACACGGAGTTGGTCGCACGGATGCGGGAGGGGGACGACGGGGCGTACGAGGAGCTGTACCGGCGGCACGCCGAGCCGGTGCGCCGTTACGCGCGTACGTGCTGCCGGGACGCGGACACGGCGGAGGACCTGACGGGAGAGGTCTTCGCGCGCACCCTCCAGGCGGTGCGGGGCGGCAAGGGGCCGCAGGTGGCGGTGCGCGCCTATCTGCTGGCCTCGGTACGGCACGTGGCGGCGGCCTGGGCGCGGACGCGGCGACGGGAACGGCTGGTGGACGACTTCGCCGTCTTCGTCCAGTCGGCGGCGGCCGCCTCGGCGGCGCGTGACGTGGACACCCTGGATCTGGGCGCCGAGGTTCGGGCGATGCTGAAGGCCGAACGCACACTGGTGGTACGCGCGTTCAAGAGCCTGTCCGAGTACGACCGGATGCTGCTGTGGCACACGGCGGTCGAGGGCAGCAAGCCGCAGGAGGTGGCGTTGCTCCTGGGCACCTCGCGTGGCGCGGCGGCCACGGCGGCGCACCGGGCACGGGAGCACCTCAAGCAGGCGTACCTCCAGGCGCACGTCAGCACGGCGCTGACGGCGGAGGGGGAGTGTGCGCGGTTCGCGGACCGGCTGGGCGCCTACGCGCGGGGCGGGTTGCGGATGCGCGCCGAGCGCGGGGTGGCGCGGCACCTGGAGGAGTGTTCCGCGTGCAGCGAGGCCGTCTCGGAGGTCAAGGACCTGAACGAGCACATCAGGCTGCTGGTGCCGGTGGCGATCATCGGGTGGTTCGGTACGGCGGGTGGCGCGAAGGCGTTCGCCGCGCTCATCGGTGGCGGCGGTGCGGCCGCGGCGGCCGGTGGGGCGGGTGCCGCCACCGGTGGAGCGGGCGCGGGGGCCGCCTCCGAGGGGCTCGGCACACCCGCGAAGGTCGGTATCGGGCTCGGTGTGGCGGCGGCGGCCGGTGCTGTGCTCGCGTACGCGCTGACGGGGGGCGACGACGCGCCCCCCGAGAAGCCGCAGGCGCGGCCGTCGGCTCCCCCCGCCCCTCCCGGCAAGCCGCGCGATCCGAAGCCGGCGCCACGGCCCGGGCCCGTCCGTGAGAGGCCGCCCGCGCCGACGAAGGCCCGGCCGGAGGCACCGCCCCGGCGCGAGTCGGCGTCACCGCCCCGGCGCGAGTCGGCGTCACCGCCCGAGGCCGAACCGCCGAAGCCCGTACCGGGACCGCCCGACGAGCCCGTGCGGCGCCCCGCGCCCCCGGTGTCGGCTCCTCCGCCCGCACCGCCCCACAGGCCCCGTCCCACACCGCCGCCCCTTCCCCCGGCCGACGGGCACTTCGTGCGGGTGGCGGAGGACGAAGTGGTGCTCAGCTCCACCAACGATGGCCACACGGTGCGGCTGGTGGTGAAACGTCATCCCACCTCGGTACCGGGCCCCTCCGGACCAAGTCGCTCCGGATCGGGCCCCTCGGGAGCGGGCTCCTCCGGATCGGGCGGGCCGGGTTCGGACGCGTCCGGGGCGGGGCTTTCGGCGACGAGTTGGGCGCACAGTTTGTCGAGGCGTGCGATCGCCTCGTCGACGGTGAGCGGCGCGGCACCCGGATCGCGGGGCACCGGTCCGGCGGCGGAAGCGGACGCGCCGACGGGAGCGGGGGCCTCGGCACGGGCGGGAGCGGGAGCAGGCGCGTCGGCGGAACCGTGATCGGGAGCGGGACCGGGAACGGAACCGTGATCGGGAGCGGGAACGGGACCGGAACCGTGATCGGGAGCGGGAACGGGACCGGGAACGGCATCAGTTGGGGGAGCGGAGTCGGCAGCCTCGGTGGCCGTCAACTGGTCCGGGGCCGAGCCCTGGGCCGAGTCCGCGGCCGGGTCCGGGTCCGGGGCGCCGGACGCGTAGGCGCGGATGGTGCCGTCGAGCCGTAGTTCGGGGACGCTCGCGGGCAGGTCGCCGCGCAGTACGTGGGCCGCGTCGGCGAACCGGACGGCGAGCGCGTGGTGGCCGGCCAGGTGCAGGACGTAGCCGGCGGTGAGCAGGGCCTGGCTGGTGAGGTGCTCCGGGATGGCTGATTCCAGCGCGGTCAGCAGGGCGGCGTGAATCTTGCGCAGGGCTTCGGGGAGGTGTGCCGCGCCCTCGCCGGCCGTGATGCGGGCGTCCAGGACGCGCAGCATGACCTCGAACATGGCGGGCGGGGTGCCGACGGAGGAGGACTTCCTGGCCTCCTGGTAGAGCTGCCGGGCCCGCGCGGGCTCGTCCGCTTCGGCGGCGGCCACCGCGCGGACGTACAGGGAGAGGGCCTGGGCGTCGCGGACGCCGACGCGTTCGGCGTCCGCGATGGCGCGCGCGGCGAGCCGCTCGGCCTGTTCCGTGTCGCCACGGCGGAACCAGATGTCCGCGATGCGGGCGAGCAGCACCGGCATCTCGGTGAGGGCACCGAGCTGCTGGGCGTGGCGCAGGGCGGTCTCGCACTCGGCGCGTGCGTCGTCGTAGCGGCCTTCCTGGAGGGCGACCTCCGCGCGGAGTCCGCACATCTGGCCCAGCAGCCAGCGGTCGCCGGTGCTCTCGGCCAGGGCACTGATCTCGGGGAGGTCCTCCTTGGTGTGGTGCAGACCGCCGGGCGCGTCCATGCGGACATGCGTTCTGAACAGCAGGGCGAGAGCCAGTTCCCAGGGTTCGCTGTAGCGGCGGCAGTTGGCGACGGACGTCTCCATCAGGACGGCGACGCCCTTGCTGCCCTCGACGAGGTAGGCGGCGAACGGCCAGAGCATGCCGGGGAAGCGCGCCGCGGCCGGGCCGGGTTCGCGGAAGGTCTCGATCAGTTCCCGCGCGACGGCCCGGTGGTGGGGGTCGGTGAGCAGTTGCTGGGTGTGGTGTTCGGCGAGGAGGAAGTACCACAGGAGCTGGAATTCGCGGTAGAGCAACTCCTCTTCCGCGTCGCGCTCGGCACGTGTGGCGGGGAGCAGCGAGAGAGCGGCCTGGACCCAGCGTGCTCCCTCGTCACGGTAGTTGCGCAGCCACCAGAACCACCCGGCGGCACGGACCAGCGCCACGACCGTCTCCCGGTCCCGGTCGAGGAGCGCGCGGTAGAGGGCGGCGCGGATGTTGTCCAGGTCGGCTTCGATACGGGGCAGCCAGGACAGCTGCTCGGCGGAGCGCAGGCGGGGTTCGGCCGCGGTGGCGAAGCGGAGGATCTGCGCGGTGTGCCGGGCCTCGGCCGCCTCCCGGTCGTCCTCGTGTTCGGCCGCGCGTTCGCGTGCGTAGTCGTGGATCGTCTCCAGCATGCGGTAGCGCACGCCGGTGCCGGTGAGCGCCGGGGGCTGGTCGGCGACGAGGATGGACTTGTCCACGAGGGCGGAGAGCAGGTCGAGCACGTCGTCGGGGCGGATGGGCTCTTCAGGGCGGGTGCGGCCGGTGGGGTGGGTGGGTTCGGCGGGGCGCGGGTGTTCACCGGGACAGCGGGCGGCGATGGGACCGCGGGCGGTGTTGGGGCCGCCGTTGGTATCGGGGCCGACTACGGCATCGGGGCCGCCTGCGGTATCGGGGTCGGTGTCGGGCGGCTCGTCCGCGCATACGTGTTCGGCGGCGGACAGAGTGCAGCCGCCCGCGAATACGGACAGGCGGCGTACGACGGTCCGTTCGCGTTCGTCCAGCAGATCCCAGGACCAGTCGACGACGGCCCGCAAGGTCTGCTGGCGGGGCAGTACGGTGCGGCTGCCGCTGGTCAGCAGCCGGAAGCGGTCGTCCAGCCGGTCCGCGATCTGGCGCGGGGTGAGCGACCGCAGCCGGGCGGCCGCCAGTTCGATCGCGAGGGGGAGTCCGTCGAGGCGGCGGCAGATCTCGGCCACGGCCTCCGGGTCCTCGCTGGTATGGAACCCGGGGCGCGCGGCGGCGGCACGGTCGGCGAAGAGGCGGAGCGCGGGCGCGGGCGGCAACGGCTCGACCGAGCGCACGGTCTCACCCGGCACACCGAGGGGCTCCCGGCTGGTGGCCAGCACCGTGAGACCGGGGCAGTGCGCCAGCAGGGTCTCAGCGAGGGTGGCCGCCGCGTGGATGAGGTGCTCGCAGTTGTCCAGGATCAGCAGCGGACTGCGGTGCTCCAAGTGCTCGATGAGCAGCGCGGTGGCATCCTGCTCGCTGTTCAACGAGCGGGCCGCCTCGGTGGCGGCCGTCGTCAGGGCGGTGACCCGGCGGCCCAGCGCGCTGAGGACCACGCCCGGTACGGCCGCCGGGTGGTCGAGGGAGGCCAGTTCCACCAGCCAGGTGCCGTCGGGGTACGCCGCAGGGTCGGCCGTCGCCACAGTGGCGGCCACCTGTTCAGCGAGCCGCGTTTTCCCGGAGCCACCGGGTCCGGTCAGCGTGACGAGACGGGCGGTGGCGAGGTCGTCGGTGATGGTGGCGATGTCCGTCTCGCGTCCGACGAAGCTGGTCAGACGGGCGCGGAGATTGCCGGGCGGGGACGGCGGTGGCGCGGGCGCGGCCCCCGGGGACGCGAACGTGGGGCCGGGGTAACCCGCGCCGATGTCCTCGGGCTGGGCGTTGTTGCCCGTGGTCGGAAGGCCGGAGCCGAGGGGTCCGGTACCGACGGGACCGGTATGGAGGGGCCGGGTACCGACGGGCCGGGTACCGACTGCCGAGCGGCCGGCGGCGGGCGAGTCAGCCGTAGCGGCGCCACCGGCGGAAGGACCGGTCGCGGAAAGGCCGGGCGTCGCAGGGTCGGCCTCAGAGGGATCAGCTGCGGAGGGATCAGCCGCGGAAGGAGCAGGGTCCGAAGCGTCGGGGAGCGAGGGATCCGGGACCGAGGGATCCGGGACCGAAGGATCGGGATCGGTGGGCGACGGATCGGACGGCGCGTCTCCGAGCGGCGGTGTGCCAGGAGCCGGGGGCCGGTTCGCCTCCGGAGGTACCACGGCGCCGGCGCGTCTCTCCCGGGTTCCCGCTCCCTGGGGCGGGCCGTTGCGCGCGGGGTGGCCCGGCGCGTCGTGGGCGACGCTCGCCGCGAGCAGTTCCGCGTGCAGGGCCCGTAGTTCGGCGCCGGGGTCGGCCCCGAGGCGGGAGGCGATGCCCTTGCGTACGGACTCGTAGACCGCCAGCGCCTCCGCCGTACGGCCGCTTTCGTGCAGGGCGCGTAGGTAGAGGGCCTGCAACGGCTCGTCGAGCGGGTTCTCGGGGGCGAGCTGGCGCAGTTCCGGCAGCGTCCGCTCGGCGCGGCCGAGGGCGAGGTCGGCCGTCAGACGGCGGTGGAGCGCCGCATGGCGCAGGGCCTCCGCGCGGGCAGCGGCCCGCGCCCGGTCGGGCAGGTCGGCGAGTGCGGGGCCGCGCCACAGCGCGAGGCCCTCGCGGAGCACGGTGGCGGCTCGTTCCGCGTCGCCCGCTTCCAGCGCGTGCTCTCCCTCGGCGGCCAGGCGTTCGAAGCGGAGCAGATCCACCTCGTCGCGCTCCGGATCGACGCGCAGCCGGTAGCCGCCGTGCAGCGACTCCACGGCGTCCTTGCCCAGGGCCCGGCGCAGTCGGCCCACCAACGCCTGCAGCGCCGCCGGGGCGTTCTCCGGCATGGCGTCCGGCTCGGTGTCCGCCCACACTTCGCTGATGAGCGTCTGCGGGGAGACGGGTGCACGGCCGGGGGCTCGCAACGCGAGCGCGGCGAGCAGCGCGCGCAGCCGCTGCCCGCCCAGCGGTACCGGCCGTCCGGCCTCGTCGCGGGCCTCGCTCGCCCCCAGGATCAGATAGCGCACCCGTCCATTCTCCCCGGAGCCCCTGACAGACCCCCGAGCTTTTTCGAACGGACCGCCCCGCACACGCCCCACGGCCGACCGGACCGACGCTCCGTACCGACCGGTCGGTTTCCAGTCTTCGGTGCCACCCGGTGCCGGCCATCAGCCCACCGACCCCGGAGTCGGCCGGTCGGTCACCAGCCAACCGACCGGCAACCGGCCAACCAGCTACCAACCGACCCTCACCGGCTGAACCGTCACCACCCGGGCCGTCACCACTCGGGCCGTCACCACTCGGGCCGTCACCGGCCAGACCGTCGCCAACCGGACCATCACCGGCCGGACCATCACCGGCCGGCCGGCGGCAAACTCCTCTCGTAGCGGGCGTCCAGGGCGACCCCGGCCGACGCCGCCCGGTGGCGGGACGCCGCCGCCCCGGTCCAGCAGGTGCCGCGTCGGGCCAGCAGGCGGCTGAGCCACAGTTCCATCGAGACGAGGTCCGCGATCCCTTCCACGGGCAGGGGTTCGCCCCGGGCCACGCGTTGGACGGCCTGGCGTACGACGCGGGCCTCGACCAGTCCGGCCTCCGCGAGCAGAGGTGCCTGGAAGAGCTGGAGGAGCTGGTCGGCGGCGAGTCGTATCCCCGCGCGGAGGGCGGCGTGGTGGGCGGCCTGGGTGGGGGCGCCCCAGCCGGGCGGGAGGTCGTGGACGCCCGCCCCGGCGAGCGCGGCGCGCAGTATGGACGCGCGCGCCCCTGGGCGTACGCGGAGCGCTTCGGGCAGCTCCCGGGCGGCGCGGACGACCTGGTTGTCGAAGTAGGGGGCGTGCAGCCGCTGATTGCGGATCTCCACGGCCTGTTCGAAGACCCGGTAGTCGGCCGCGCACCGGGCGAGGGCGGCGCGGGCCCGCCGCTCGCCGGGCCGTTCGACCGAGGGACGCGACCGGGCGGCGGCCTCCAGCCGCAGCGACACCTCCGCCAGCGCCTCCCCCGTCAGCCAGCGTGCCGCCGGGCCGGGGCGGCACCAGGTGAGCGCGGCCACAGAGGCGTCCGCCGCACTCTCCCCGCCCTCCGGGTACGGCGCGAAGGCCGCGGCGGTGAACGCGCTGTCCCGCATCAGCGCGGCCGTCTCCTCGACACCGTCCCGGTACGGCGTTCGCGCCAGCCTGCGTGCCGCACGGTAGACGGTGACGGGTACCAGCAGCGAGCGTCCCGCCAACTGGCCCTCGCCGCGCTGCCCCTCGGCACGGGCGAGTGCGGCGACGGGACGGACGAGGTGGCGGCGGCGCCGGTCGAGCAACAGGTCGGCCAGCCGGGCGGGGTGCGCGTCGAGGACCTGGCGGGCGCCGGTTCCCACGAAATGGTCGGCGCTGCCCGCCGAGAGGCGGTACCGGTGACGTTCGGCGGTGACCAGGGAGGGCCCCGGCTCGTCGGTGAGGGGCCCGCCGGCCAGATCGGCGTAAGGGAGCGTGCTCTCGTCGCCGGTGACGACGACGTGCCGCAGCCGCGGATCGGCGGCCATGGCGTGCGCCCGCTCCAGTTCGGCCGTGTGGTCCGTGGCGCGGTCGGCGGTACCGGCGCGGTCGGTGCGGTCGGCGTGGCCGCCGGAGCCACCGGGACCTCCGGGTCCGCTGGAGCCGCCAGAGCCTCCGTTCCCGCCGGAACCGTGCCGTCCGCCGAGGGTCAGGTCGTTGAAGGTGACGGCGAGCAGCCGCTCGCCCGCGCTCGCCGCGCCCGAGCCGAAGACGGTACCGGGCGTACCGGGCAGCCCGGCGGCCAGCAGCGCGAGGGTCCCCGAGGCGGGACCGCCGGACAGGTCGGCGCCCACGCCGGGCGCCGGTCCGCCGCGGGCGCGCTGCCGGTCGGCGGGTCCCATACCGGGGACGGGGCCGGGATCGCGTACGTCGTGGTCGTGTCCGGCCGCGTGCCGGGGCGCGGTGAGCCGGGCGCGTACGGCCTCCACGAGCGCGTCCCGCACGCCCGCGACCGCCTCCTCCGGGTCGGCGGGCGGGGCGCCGACGACGAGTGACGCGGACGACTCGTACCCGGCGATCTCCCGGCTGCCCCCGTCCCGCACGATCAGCGCGTGGCCCGGCGGCACGCGGCTGACGCCCCGGTAGGGGGTGCCGTCGCCCAGGGCTTCGGGCGCGTCGGGGCAGGCGAGCAGGGCGGCCAGGTGCCCGAAGTCGAGTTCGGCACCGATGAGGTCGGCCAGCGGCAGGGCGGCCGTCGCGTACGCGGTGCCGCCCGCCCAGGGGGCATGGAAGACGGGCCGGACCCCGGCCAGGTCGGCGGTGACGGTGAGACGGCGGCCCACACAGGCGACGGCGGTGTAGCTGCCGGGCCACGCGGTCAGGTGGCGAAACGCTCCTCCGCGTGCGGCGATCAGCCCGAGCCGCAGCTCCTCGTCACTGGCGCCGCAACAGCCGAGTACCGCCAGCCGGTGACCCGGCTGGCCCTCGACCACGCGGATCTCGTCGGGACGCCAGTCCCCGACCGCCCACAGCGGGTCGGGATCCCCCCACAGCACCTGCGCGCCGATGGGCTGGAGCACCCCGTCCACCCCGCCGCTCCCGTCGGGGACGTGAGCGGTGTGGGGGGCGTGGCCGTGGGGACCGAGAGAGTCATCAAGGTCGTACGAGGTGGAAGAGGTGTACGAGGTGGAAGATGTGTACGCCGTGGAGGAGGCGGACGCCGTGGAGGAGGCGGACGACGGGGAGGAGGCGGACGACGGGGAGGAGGCGGACGACGGGGACGGGCCGTTCGCGCCGTACGAACCGTATGAGCCGTACGAGTCCCCTGGGGCGTAAGCGGCACCGCCGTATGGATCGTAGGAGCCGTAAGGATCGTGGGAGCTGCCGCCATAGGGACCGGGGCCGCGGCCGTCGTAAGAGGGGCGCGGGTACGCGCCGTTGCCGTCATGGATGCCGTCGCCGTACGCACCGGGGCTTCCCGTCGGACGGGCGGAGGAGCGTGCGCCGCCGCGGGCGGCGCGGGCGGAGCCGCGCCGGCCGCCGGGCCCGGCCGCGGCACTGCACCACCCCACCAACCAACGCATCGCCGCCTGCCTTCACCGTCACTTCGCCGTACTCCGCCGCCCTCCGCGCCGCGAACCCGGGGCGCGGAGAGCCGGAGCGCGGGAACCCGGAGCGGCGGGTGTGCGCCGCCTGGGGACCGCTGCCGTTGCGGCTATGGTGCCACGAGAGTGGCGCGCGAGAGGCGTACGAGGGCGCACACCTCGGTGGGTCACGCCTCCCCTCTGCTCCCCCGTCGCGCCCCCACGCGGATGGCGTGGAACCGCCGTTGGGTCGCGCATATTCCGGCGGCCTCATCCATCGGCACCGCACACCCGACCGATGTCATTCGGCCAAATTTCGCGCGTTCTCCCGGCACGGGGACGGCCGTCTTGACGCCCCGCCACGCAACAGGGAACGGACGGCGTACGGATGGCAGCGAGGGTGAGCCGAGACGTTCGAAACGACGCGCCAAAGACGTGCACGCCCAGCGCGTGACACGGTCGCACGCGCGGTGCACGGACGCAGGCGCGGCCGTCCCCCCGCGAACATCCTTGGGACAGATCGTGAACACCCCGCGAAAGAGCTGGGAACGCCTCGGAGCCGGCACGGAAACCCCCTTATAACGCCCAGGGAACACCCCGGGACTCCCTTCCCGACCACGCCCGGTATGTCCCGGACTGCCCAGCACACCCGACCCCTCGGACACGCGCGCCCTCGTCCGCTCAACAGCCCGTGGACAGACGAAAGTTGTACCCTGCCGGCATCCCTCGCAGGGCCCAGTCTCCCGACCCCCTCCGACCCCTCCCGACCCGCTCCCGACCCGCTCCGCCGCCCCTCCCAGGGGCCCGCATTCCACCCCCTGCGACGCCCTTCAGGCGCCCCCCGAGTCCCCCGCCCCCGGAGCCCTCCCGACCCCCGGAATCCCTCTGACACCCCACCAGGGGAGCCGCCCCAACACCCTCCACGAGTACCGGAACGACAACTCGCCGCGCGCCCCGCAAGAGCCCCTACCCCGACATTCCGCTTGACCGCTCCGAGGCCGTACCGGACGAATGGCCGCGGCGCCCGCAAGGCGGAACGTGACGCCCCCCTCGAAGCGTCCCGTCGTACCACCCCTCCCGTCCCCCCGTGAGCCTTCACGGGCTCCCGCCCCGTCCCGGCACGCCCTCCCGACGCCCGCCCGTCAGTCACAAAACGCCTGGTCAGTCACGCGACTTGAGGAGGCGCCACGAAGGCAACGGGCACAAGCGGCGGCCCCTCAGCGGCAGTGCTCCTCTCCATGCACCGGGCCCCGGCCCCTCTGCGCCGCGAGGACTTCCCCGGCTGCCCGTCTCGCACCGGGCCGGCACCAGGACCCGGAGCACCGGCCCGGTGCGCCCTTCCCAGCATTCCGGTTGGCGCCCCGTCGGGCGTCCCCCGGGGCGCCCGACGGAGGTCTCAGGGGTGTGCGGCCGGGCACGACGCCGGACGAACGAACGCCGAGCGTCGGCGGCCGGAGGGGCGGGCGGCGCAGGGGGTGCCGGACGACGTCGGGTGGGACTCGGGGAGACGACGGGTGAGCGGTGAGCGTCCCGTCGGACTCGCGCGCCCGCAGCTCCTGTGGACGTCCCGGCGGGACCGTCGGCGGGAGGCGGGAGGCGGAGGCAGAGGCAGAGGCGGGGGACAGAGGCGGAGGCGGGCGAGCCGGGGCCGGAACCCGGAGCCAGGACCGGGGACATGACGAGGCCGGGGCCGGGGCTGTACCGACCGGAACGTCGGCCGGGCCGGGAGGCGCGTTCGTTCCTCCCGGCCCGGACCGCCGCCCGCGGGGAATGAGGCGGCGGTGTCCCCCAGCCCACTGTTCTTCGGCAGCGGGCCGACCCACGCGACTCCCATGGAAACGCTCCCTCCTCATGGCGGGCAGGCGCATGGGCGGGCGCACGGCCACACGCCCGGGGCACAGCGGGAGGCCCCGTGAAACCACCCGGATCGGGAAGCGCCGCGTACGATTCCGGCCGTTCCGAGCGGGGCAGTATGAGGGTGGCACGTGACCCCCGCACGTACACGCGTACGGACATAGATCCCGCCATCCGCCATGCCACCCCTTAACGGTAGGCATGCGGCGAACTACGCTGTGTTCGCAGTGCTTTCCGCGCCGCGCAGTGCGCAGTGACGGGAGGGGGCCCCGCGCCAGCCGCGGGGCGGTCGTCGGTGTGGTCAGGGGTGCGCATGTCCAGGGAGTCACGCGGGCCGAATGAGAAACTCGGCACCGTCCTCGCCCTCGCAGGGATCAGCAACGCCGGACTCGCCCGACGGGTCAACGACCTCGGGGCTCAAAGGGGCCTCACGCTCCGGTACGACAAGACGTCGGTGGCCCGCTGGGTATCGAAGGGGATGGTGCCGCAGGGTGCGGCACCCCACTTGATCGCGGCTGCCATCGGCAGCAAGCTCGGCCGTCCGGTGCCGCTGCACGAGATCGGCCTCGCGGATGCCGACCCGACCCCGGAGGTCGGGCTCGCCTTCCCGCGCGATGTCGGAGCCGCCGTCAAATCGGCCACCGACCTCTACCGGCTGGACCTGGCCGGGCGGCGCGGTGGCGGCAGCATCTGGCAGTCCCTCGCGGGCTCGTTCTCCGTCAGCGCCTACGCCACCCCGGCCTCACGCTGGCTCATAACCCCGGCGGACAGCTCGGTCGCCCGCCACGTGGAATACCTCGAGGGGGTGGCCCCGTCCGCCGACGGGGCCAGAGCGGAGGCGGGCAGAGCGGGGGCCGGGACCGGGAACGGCGCCGACCCCACGGGGAACGGCGCCGCGGGCCAGCCCAAGCACCGGGCGCAGGGCGGGGAGGACGGGACCGGGACCCCGCTGCGCGTCGGGCACACGGACGTGTCCAAGCTGCGCGAGGCCGCGGACGAGGCCCGCCGCTGGGACTCCAAGTACGGCGGCGGGGACTGGCGTTCGTCCATGGTCCCCGAGTGCCTCCGCGTGGACGCCGCGCCCCTGCTGCTGGGCGCCTACACCGACGAGGTGGGCCGCTCCCTCTTCGGCGCGACCGCCGAACTGACCCGGCTGGCCGGGTGGATGGCCTTCGACACGGGCCAGCAGGAGGCGGCACAGCGGTACTACATCCAGGCACTGCGGCTCGCCCGCGCCGCCGCCGACGTCCCGCTCGGCGGCTACGTCCTGGCCTCCATGTCGCTCCAGGCCACCTACCGCGGCTTCGCCGACGAAGGGGTGGACCTCGCCCAGGCCGCCCTGGAGCGCAACCGCGGGCTGGCCACGGCGCGGACGATGAGCTTCTTCCAACTCGTCGAGGCCCGCGCCCACGCGAAGGCGAACGACGCGCAGGCGTGCGCCGCCGCACTGGCCGCGGCCGAGAGCTGGCTGGAGCGCTCCCGCGAGGGCGACCCCGACCCCTCCTGGCTCGACTTCTACTCCTACGACCGGCTCGCCGCCGACGCCGCCGAGTGCTACCGCGATCTCAAGGCGCCGCGCCAGGTGCGCCGCTTCACGGAGAAGGCGCTCTCCCAGCCGAAGGAGGAGTTCGTCCGCTCGCACGGGCTGCGGCTGGTCGTCTCCGCGGTCGCCGAACTGGAGTCGGGCAACCTGGACGCGGCCTGCGCCGCCGGCACCCGTGCCGTGGAGGTCGCGGGACGCATCTCCTCCGCGCGGACGACGGAGTACGTGCGCGATCTCCTCAACCGCCTGGAACCGTACGGGGACGAGCCGCGCGTCGCGGAGCTGCGCGAGAGGGCACGGCCCCTGCTGATGGCCCCGGCATGAGCCGGCGCTGACGCCGCGTGCGTGAGGGCGCCGGCGCGGACGTGAGGCGGCGGCGCGCTGACACACGTGTGGGGCGGCACGACGACGTCGGCGTGAGGCGGCACGACGAGGCACACATGGGGCGGCACGACAACATCGGCGCGAGGCGGCGCGACGAGGCACACGTGGGGCGGCGCGACGAGGCACACGTGAGGCAGCACGGCGATGTCGGCGCGAGGCGCCGCCCGGGTTCGCCCGGCTGGGAGAAGTGATCGCCGTGCGGGAGAGGCGGGGAGAGGTGGTGGGAGAGGTGGTGGGAGAGGTGATCGCTCGCAGGTCGGAGACGATCGTCCGCGATCCAGAGTTGATCTTTCATGGGCAAGGGTTGACCGACCGTGGGATGGGCATGATCGTCGGCGTGACGGGTGCCGCAGCGGGCTGTCAGCAGCGGGGTTCATGATGGGGGGCGTGACCCCGACGTCGAGAAGACCCGACCGCGGAGCCGCCGGCGCAGGTGCCGGCAGGCTCGACTGCGACGTGCTCGTGATCGGCGCGGGCGTCGTCGGTTTGTCCACCGCCTACGCCCTCACACGCCGCGCCCCCGGCACCCGGGTCAGCGTCCTGGAGAAGGAGCCGGGCCCGGCCAGGCACCAGACGGGCCGCAACAGCGGCGTGATCCACAGCGGGATCTACTACCCGCCCGGCTCCCTCAAGGCACGGTTCGCGGTCAGCGGCGCGGCCGAGATGGTCAAGTTCTGCGCCGAGCACGGGATTCCGCACGAGGTCACCGGCAAGCTGATCGTCGCCACCGAGCACGAGGAGCTGCCCCGGCTGCACGCCCTCATCCAGCGCGGCCGACAGCACGGCATCCCGGTGCGGGAGCTGGGTCCCGCACAGATCGCCGAGCACGAGCCGCACGTCCGCGGGCTGGCGGCCATCCACGTCGGCACCACGGGGGTGTGCGACTTCGTCGCCGTCGCGCGGCAGCTCTCCCAGCTGGCGCAGGACGCGGGAGCCGAGGTGCGGTACGGCGCCGCGGGCCGGGTCACGGCCGTCGACCGCCGCCCGGGACGCGGTGTCGCCGTCCGTACGGCCGACGGGACGGTGGTGCGGGCCCGCGCCCTCGTCAACTGCGCCGGGCTGCACTCCGACAGCGTCGCCCGGCTCGCCGGGGACACCCCGCACGCCCGCATCCTCCCCTTCCGGGGCGAGTACGCCGAGCTGGTGCCGGAGCGCGAGCACCTGGTGCGCGGACTGGTCTACCCGGTGCCCGACCCCGCCTTCCCCTTCCTGGGCGTCCACCTGACGCGCGGCGTGCACGGCGGCGTGCACGTGGGCCCCAACGCGGTCCCCGCGCTGGCCCGGGAGGGCTACGGGTGGCGCGTCGTCCGCCCCGCCGAGGCCGCCGGGCTGCTGGCACACCCCGGCACCTGGCGGATCGCCCGCCGCCACTGGCGGTACGGCGCGGGCGAGATACGCCGCTCCCTCTCCCGGCCCGCCTTCACCGCCGCGGTCCGCCGCATGCTGCCCGAGGTGACGGAGGCCGACCTGCGCCCCGCCCCCGCCGGCGTACGGGCCCAGGCGGTGCTGCGGGACGGCACACTCGTCGACGACTTCCTCTTCGCCGAGGGCCCGCACACCGTCCACGTCGTCAACGCCCCCTCCCCGGCGGCGACGGCCTCCCTCCCGATCGGAAGAGAGATCGCCCGCCGGGTCACGGACGTCCTCGGGGACGGATGACGGCAAGAGGCGCCCCCCGACCGCCCCGACCGCCCCACGGGGTGTGGCAGAGGCTTTGTGCGTGCCGAGCGTGCTGAGCGTGCTGTGTGCGGTGTGTGTTGTGTGTCGTGTGCGCTGTGTGTGGGGCTCATGACGCGCCGCACGCGATGGAGGACCGACGGGTGGGAGGGGCCCGTGGGCCAGTGACCGGTGGTCGGGGGGCCGATGGCTGGTGTCCGGGAGGCGGGAGGCAGTGGCCGGTAGCCGGTAGCCGGTAGCCGGTAGCCGCGAGAGGGTGGGCGGCCGCCCGTGGGCCGACAGCCGACGGCCGTGGGCGGGGGCCGGCGGACCGCCGACCGGCACCCGACGAGAGGCCGGCATCACCCGGCACGGGATCAGCGCTCGGCGGGGGACCGAGCACGCGGCAAGGGATCAGCACCCGGCGGGTGGTGGCTGGCGGCCGGGGCGCCGTCCCGTGCCCCGTAAAATCGGAAGCATCGTGTCCGAGAGCAAGAACTTCCACCGCAGTGACGACCCCGCCCATGGCCTCCGCGAGGGCGGCCCCGGGGCCGTCGGTCCCGCCGGCGCCCCCGGCCACGACCGCGACTCCGAGCCCGACTCCGGCCGGGGTTCCGGCCAGGACGCCGGTCGGGCGTCGCGGCCGATGGCACGGATGTTCCCGCCGGGGGCCGGGCCCTCCCCCGACCCGGCCGGGTCGCACCACGAGCGCCGTATCCGCAGCTTCCAGCCGCGTCGCAGCAGGGTGACCAAGGGGCAGCGGGCGGCGCTGGAGCGCCTGTGGCCCCGGTGGGGCTTCGACGTGGACGGGCTGCGCAAGCTCGACCTCGGTGAGCTGTTCGGGGACCCGGACCTGCCCGTCGTCCTGGAGATCGGCTTCGGCATGGGCGAGGCGACCGCCCGGATGGCGGCCGCCGACCCGGACACCGGCATCCTCGCCGTGGACGTGCACACCCCCGGCCAGGGCAATCTGCTCCGCCTCGCCGACGAGAAGGGGCTCGACAACGTCCGGGTGGGCAACGGTGACGCGATCATCCTCCTGCGGGAGATGCTCGTCCCCGACTCGCTCTCCGGGCTGCGGATCTACTTCCCCGACCCGTGGCCGAAGGCGCGGCACCACAAGCGGCGGCTGATCCAGCCCGAGTTCCTCGACCTGGCGGCCGGTCCGCTGCGGTCGGGCGCGCTCGTGCACTGCGCCACGGACTGGGAGGACTACGCGGAGCAGATGCTGGAGGTCTTCACCGCGCACCCCGAGTACGAGAACACCCAGCCGGACGGCGGTTTCGCACCGCGTCCCGCGAACCGGCCGCTGACCCGCTTCGAGGGCCAGGGTCTGGACAAGGGGCATGCGGTACGGGACCTGCTCTTCCGGCGCAGGTGAACAGCGGGGGCAGCTGCCGGTACCGGTGAACACCGGAGAGGCAGGACGCCGGCGCCGGTGAGCACCGGGGGCAGGACGCCGGTGCCGCTGAGCAGCTCCGACGCCGCTGGGCACCGGTGCCGTGAGGGTGACCGCCCTCCCGGCGGACCGCCCTCCCCGGCGGAGGCGGTGACCGTCACCACACCGCGACACACCGCGCCCCCGCCGGTTGTGACCCCGGTTGTGACGGTCACGCAGCACATGTCACCCACACTGGTTACTGTCGATGCGTGCATGACGAGGCATCCGGCGCTCCGAGCGCGCCGCCGAACCCGATGACGCCCGGGCGGTCCACGGGCGGCGCTCCCACGCCCGTCCCTCCGGCACGCCCTGCCCACCCGGAGGCGGCCCGCCACGACGCGGACAGCCACCGGAAGAACGCCGAGAGCCAGGGCAGGGGCGGGGGCCGGCACCGGGACAGAGACGGAAACGGGGACGGGGACGGGGGCCAGGAGGGGGACGGCGGCCGACAAGGGCCGGCTCCCGGAACGGCACCGTCATGGAAACCGCCGTCGGGACCGATATCCCCGCCACCCCCGCGGAACCAGACCAATCCCGACCGACCAGGCCACCCGAACTATCCAAACCATCCGAACCAACCAGGCTACCCAGCCCATCCGAAACAACCGAACCCTTCACAACACCCGGACCATTCAAGCGGCCCGGCCCGCACGCCGGACGCCGTCCCGGACGCCGCCGCCCCGCACGTCCCCACAGCGGCGACACCTGCCGCCACCTCCCCTCCCCCGGGCTGGAGCACGCCGGGGGCACCATCCGGCATACCTCAGGCCACCCAGCGACACGGGGGTGAACCCGGATCCGGGTACGGACACGAGCAGGGGTACGGGTCCGAGCCCGGGCACAAGCACGAGCAGGGGTATGGGCACGGGTACGGGTACGGAGATGTGCAGGGCGCGCAGCAAGCGCATGCCGCGATGGCCGCGCACCCGGTCCCGTCCTGGTGGCAGCGGCACCGGCACAAGCTGCGCGCCACAGCGGTAATCGTGCTGCTGGCGCTGTGCGGACTGATGATCCTGGCCCTCGTACGCGAACAGACGGGCACGACCGGCCTGCTCGTCGGCTTCGGGCTGGCGCTCTTCCCCGTACCGCTGCTGCTGGCGGCGTTCCGCTGGCTGAGCGCGCCGCTGCCCGCACCGTGGCGCACGCATCTGTTCGCCTTCGCGTGGGGGGCGTGCGCGGCGACGCTGGTGGCGATCCTGGCGAACGGCTTCGCGACCGACTGGCTGGCCTCGTCCGTCGTCGTCGACTCACCGGACGAGGCGGACACGCTCGGTGCCACCGTCATCGCACCCGTGGTCGAGGAGACGACCAAGGCGGCGGCGATCCTGCTGCTCTTCCTCTTCCGGCGCCGTCATCTCGACAGCGTCGTCTCCGGCATAGCGGCGGCCGGCATCACGGCGGCCGGCTTCGCCTTCACGGAGAACATCCTCTACCTCGGCACCGCGTACGACGAGGACTCCGCGCTGAACCCGGACAGCCTGTCCGGCTCGGCGACGGCGGGTACGTTCCTCATCCGCATCATCTTCGCGCCCTTCGCGCACCCCCTTTTCACGGCGATGACGGGGATCGCGTTCGGCATGGTCGCGGCCCTGCCGCGGCGCCGCAAGGTGCTGCGCGCGCTGCTGCCGCTGCTGGGCTGGTTCACGGCGGTGCTGCTCCACGCGATATGGAACGGCTCGGCGTCCTTCGCCAACTACACGTTCCTCGCCGTGTACGGCCTCTTCATGCTCCCCGTGTTCGGCGCCCTGACGTGGCTGGCCGTCTGGTCACGGCTGCACGAACTGCGAGTCGTACGGGACACCCTGCCCGCGTACGCCGCGGCGGGCTGGTTCAGCGAGCCCGAGCCCTGGTCCCTCTCCTCGATGCGGGCACGCTCGATGGCCCGCGCCATGGCCCGCCGCAGCCACGGCCCCGCCGCGGCCCGCACCCTGGCCGCCTACCAGCACGACGCGACCGCCCTCGCGCTCCTCCGCGCCCGCGCCGACAACGGCGCCACGGCCCCGGACTTCGCCGCCCGCGAGCACGAACTCCTCCGCTCCCTCTGGTCCAACCGCCCCCTGGCCGGCCCACCCACCACCAGCGCAGCCCTGGCCCTCAGCCGCCCCCACCCCCCAACACCGCCGGCACCCCCGGCTTGGCCGGGGTATCCGGTGGGGTGAGGCGGGGGCCTGCCTCCCGCCCGCACCCGTTGTTTAAGCTCGCTCTGTGTCCTCATCCTCATCCGACGTCGTGAAGCCAGAGCCACTGCCGGAAGGTTCCTGGGCGTCTTCCGCTGCACGTCGGCGGAACATGCAAGCGATCAGGAGCCGCGACACCACCCCGGAACGGAAAATCCGCCAGCTGGTTCACGCCCGCGGCGCCCGCTACCGGGTAAGCGCCCGACCCCTGCCCGGCCTCCGGCGCACCGCTGATCTAGTCTTCCGGCCCGCGAAAGTAGCGGTGTTCATTGACGGCTGCTACTGGCACGGCTGTACAGAGCACTATGTACCGCCCAGGACGAACTCCGGGTACTGGTCGGACAAGGTCGCGCGCAACATCGCGCGCGACCGTGACACAGACCAGAAACTGCAGGAAGCTGGCTGGCTCGTGCTCCGCTTCTGGGAGCACGAGGACTCAGATGCCTGCGCCGACAAGATCCTCGCCGTGGTCAAGAGCAGGCGTAGAGACAGGTGATACGTCTGCCTCATCATAGAAGGACGGCTGGACGTACCTTTCCTCGTCGGCCTGCTCCACGCTGGCGTATTCGATTTCGAGCTTTTCGAGCAGTTGGTCTCTCTGCTCGGGACGCAGGACTGACGCAATTGCCCGCCCCAGCGCACGGGCGACTGGCGGCGGAAAAGCATTCCCCACCTGTCGGTACTTTGCCGTCTTCCCGCCCGCGAAACGCCAGTCCTTGGGGAAACTCTGCACAATTGCCGCTTGCTGGACGGTCAGCATCGGCCCAGTCAGGCGCAGGAAGTCACGAGCGAGGTCCGTTGTCTTCTCGGGTTCGTTAGCGACCCCCATCGCGTTTACACCGAAGTGCCGCCAACTGGCCTTGGCGCGATTAGGACCGAGGTCAGCGCCGCCATGCTTCTTCGAGCCCCCGACCAGGGTCGGTGCCACGCGTGCCCGAAGCTTCGCCTTTTTCTGCCACCGCCGGTACGCTTCGTTGATGTCAGCCTGGCGTTCCGGGAACCTCTTCCGGAGAACATTGCGCCGCCGTAGCATTTCCGGCCTGAGCTCCTCATACAGATCAGCAGGCGGCTCTGACACCCCCAGAGGCCACGGGAATTTCTCAGTCCCCTTCATGACGTCTTCCCGGACAGCGATGAGGATCGCCCTGGGCCTCAGCTGAGGCACCCCGTAATTCCGCGCTTCCAGCAGGCGCCAGCCACAGAAGACATATTTTTCGTCGCGCAGTTCCGAGATAATACCCGCACGGTAAGCGTCGAATTTTTTGTCCAGGATGCCGCGGACATTCTCGATAAGAACCGCCTTCGGACGAAGGGTTCTCACGAGATGGAGCATCTGCGGGAACAGGTCGCGGTCGTCATCCGCCCCGAGTTGCATGCCCGCCACGGAGAACGGAGGGCACGGAACACCTCCAGCAAGAAGGTCGAGTTCCCCCTCTACTAGGGGGCGCCCTTTCTCCTCCCGCGGGTTGCGCAGCGCAGCCATCACATGTCCGGGGCCGAACTCTTTCAAGTCTTCCTCGAGAACTTCGCAGCCAGCCCACTCCGGATCTTTGCGGACGTTCTCACGCAAGGTGGCGCAGGCGTACTTGTCGATCTCCACGAGAGCCAGGTGCCGGAAGCCGGCCTGGTGCAGTCCGATCGCCTGTCCGCCAGCCCCGGCGCAGATCTCGACCGAGGTCAGCGGCTCATGTGCACCGCGATCGCTCGCACTCATCGGCGTGGTTCCTCCCAGCGTGACTCATACCAGGTGCCCAAGTTTCGCAGAAATCTCTGCTACCACCAGGAGCCAGAGCACATGATCGTGCTCGCCTTTACGTATGAAGTCTCGCAGCACGCCGGGGCGTCCCCGCCTCTGGGCTGCCGCCCGCACGGAGCGTATGCCCCGGCCGCGAGGGCGACAGCCCAGTCAGCTACCTCTTCCCGAGGTGCCTCAGCACCGCCCGCTCGTCAGCAGTATCCAGTCCGCCGACCCCGGCGGGGGCCTCCTGAAGATCCGCGAGCTGCCGCACCTCCGGATCGTCCAGGACCTTTGACATGAACTCCAGCTTCTCCTGGAGCCGGACGTGCACTACTTCGTCGATGGTGTCCCGGGCGGCGATCACCGTGACCCGCGTCTCGGCATCATCCGCCAGACCAAGCCTGTGGATTCGGTCCAGGCTCTGCAGGTACCGCCCGGCCATGAAGTCGCGGTCAACGTAGACAGCGTCATGGCACACCTGGTGCAGGCTGATCCCTTCGCCGAGGGTCGCCGGGTTGGAGACGAGAACCATGCAGTCGGAGTCGTTCCTGAACCGCCGGATCTCCTCTTCCCGGTCGGGCGTCCCGCCGAAAACCACCGCGCAGGGATAGCCCTCATCTTCCAGCAGCTTGGCCATGGAGGTGAGGCTGCGGACAAAAGTAGTCCATACAAGGGTCTTCCGCCCCTGGAAAGCATTCTCCTTCACGATGTCCCGCGCTGCCTTGTACTTCGGCGACAACTCGTAGTCAGGAAGATTCTTCAGCAGGTCGTACAGGGAACCATCTTCCGGCACCTCCAGCGGCGGCAGCCGGTACTCGACCGGTTCATGCCTGCTGGCCCCCTCCAGCAGCAGAGCGGGACTGGTCGCCGCCATCAGCATCCGCAGAGCCGACTTCCCCAGCTCCGCGAACTTGTCAGCAGATGCCTCTGCCCGGGCGGAGAGATCGCCAACCAAAGAGCGGTAAATCTCATCGTGCAGTGGGGGAAGCTCGACCGGCAGAAGCTGCGCTGTCACCGGCGGCAGCCCCAGCTCCTGCTTCGTTGTCCGGGTGAACAACGGCCGGAGGACCGAACTCGCGTGGGAGAGATCGCCGCCGGAAACCGCCTGGGTTACCACCCGCTGGCCGCGCCCCGGCCATACGAAGCCCAGCAGGTTCTCCAGGTCCTTCGCCCCGTTGGGCGCCGGTGTACCGGTCAGGATAAGCCGACGCCTGGCCAGCGGCCCCAGCGCCATGCACGCCGCACCGTAGGTCCCCTTGGCCCCGAGCTTCATCCGGTGGGCCTCATCGAGAATGAGCATCGCGGGCTCTTCCCTCAGCCAGGCCGCAAGATACGCGAGGTTCCGGTCGAGCCGCTCGTAGTTGGCGATCAGCACCTCGGCGTGCGGGTCCTGACCACTGTCCAGCTTGCAGTAGCGCAGGCCAGGAGAGAAGCAGATGCCCGACTCATAGATCCATGATTCGTACGCCGACTTCGGGCTGACGACGAGCAGTCTCCGGGCCTCTCCCTTCGCCCGCATAGCGCCGTACACGCCCAGAGCCGCCCTGGTCTTGCCGGCGCCCGGCACGCTGAAGTTTGCTCCGTGCTGGAGGGACAGGAGCTTGCTGATATCGCGCCGCTGGAATGTGGTCAGCGGCGCTGTCCACGCCGACCCGAGGAGATTGTCGAGCTCCTGGTCGGTCAGCAGGCTTTCCGCGTGCGCTTGGGGGGCACTGAGCTGTTTTTCCGCCGTCTCCGCATCCTGCAGACTGGAGAGGACCAGCGAACTGAGGTCCGGATCCCACTGCACCGAGCCGGGAGCAGGCCAGCCTCCCAGCATGCTGAGGCCGGAAAGCAGATCTTCGAGATCGATGATCGCTGAGGTGGGGCCCAGTTGCCGGCCGGTCCGGAACCGGGCAACCAGCTTGACCAGATCAGAGCGGTACGCCTCCGAGGCTCGCAGTTCCGCCTTAGTGCGGCTCATGTCGAACCCCAGCCGCAACGAGGTCTCCGCCTCCGGGGAAGTCACTCGTCTTCCTCCTTCGCCGTCGCCGCCTTCAGCAGCCAGGAAACACCCGCACCCGGGTTGTCGTTGCCGCGGCTGACTTGCTCCGCCAACTGTCGTACCGCCACGCGGAACTCCTGAAGGGCCTCGTCGAAGTCGTCCACATCGAACGCCCGCGCCCCCTTGGCCTTCACCACCTCGCTGGTGCACAGCTCAAGAGAGGCCGTGGCGTCCTTGAGCCGCTCCTGCGCCAGTCGCTTCTTCTTCTTGAGACGACCCGTCCGGCCAGCGTGGTCGATTGCCTGGTCGAACGCGTCCTTGGTCTCCGCCAGCGTGTCCTTGGCGCCACGCCTTACATCTTCATCAATCTCACGTGCGTGCACCTGGGCCGTCGTCCGCAGCACGGTTTCGGCAACGCTACGCGCCGTCTCGACCTTGTCCGGCGGGGCCGGCATAGAAACGTTCAGGCCAGGGATCACAGTCGGGCCAGAGGGAGTCTCTGAGGGCGCCGGAGCCAAGTGAGCAGGCAGTTCCCTGGCGAGGTAGTCATCGAAGAAGCCCTCGTCAATCCACCGGACGTCTGTTTTGGCGAAGCCGAGGAGCAAGGCGGCCACCCGGTACTCCTTGAGCACCTCAGCGTCATCGGGGTTGGTCTTCGCCAGACTGACGTAGTCTCGATGAAGCTCCCTCAGTCGTTCCTGCATCCCCTCAAAGTCAACGAGCCGCAGAGAAACGCCCTCCGACTCACTGCGCTCGATCTGGTCCCGGATGAGCTGCAGAATCCATACATTCTGATCGACGGTCTTCGTCGCGCACCGAAACTCCTTGGCGATCGCCTCGCGGGAGATACCAAGCCTGATCCGTTCATCGATGGCGAGCAGCCTGTTGATGTACGAGTACTCGCGGCGGCTGTCGTTCCGGAGCTGGAGCGACAGCTCGACCGCGGTGATGTCCGCCCAGGTGAAGGAGGCCGGCAGCACTCCTACGCGCATGCTCGGGACGCCGAGTTCCCGCAGCGCGGCAGCACGCGTGTTGCCGTTGACTAGGATTCCGTGGTGGGTAACAAGCCCCGGCTCGTTCTGGCCGTACTGGCGCAGGTCCTCCTTCAGTTTGTCGAAGTCCGGGTCCCTCTTGGTCGGATTGGTCGGCATGGCCTTCAACAGGGAGCCCAAGTAGTCCTGACTCTCCCCGAGCCACGGTTGAACCTTAAGGGTCTTCTCCCGCTCGCGGTCATGGCTGCACTGCGCCCGGATACGGTGAGTGGCGGGGTTGTAGAGCAGCTCATCCAGCGGTAGGTCAATGACATCGACGTGTAGCGCCTGCCCGTTCCAGTCGACAGTCACCGTCTCGCGCGTCCCGCCCCCGCTCCTGGCTTCGTCCAGGCGCAGCTTCAGCAGCCCCTCGAACTTTTCGCTGCGCGGAGGCAGCGGAAACTCCGGCTCCGTAGTCATCCTGGCTCAGCCTTCCTGTCCGCTCTCGTCGTTCACCGCAGCCGCCAGTACCGCCCGCGACTCCTCCGGCAACGTGCGGTAGTGCCCCCACAGGCGCTCCAGGGTGCTGCGCTCCCGCCGGTCGGCCTTGATCCAGGCTGCCAGTGCCTGCCGTTCGATACCGGAGAGCGCCTTGATCTCGCTCAGCAGCGCGGGAACGTCTTCTTCACGGGCCCGTCCGCCGACCCGGCACTTGTTGCACTCGGTCACCAACTGAGTCTCAATGCTTCCGTCAGGGAGCCGCACCTTCCGGCGGGCAATGTCCAGCTGAGCGGCAGAGCCCCCATCGCCGTAGCTCTCCCCGGAACCAATTCCACAGGAACGGCACAGGAAGTTGTCCTGCTGCATCGTCCTGGTGCGCTGGGAAGCCGTAAGATTGCTCTTCGCCTTAGCCTTCGCCTGGCCCGGAATCCAGACCTCGAGCCCCTTCTTCACGTAACGCTGCTCATCCAGCTCGAGGGTCGGGTCCTCGCGCCGGGTGTCAATCTGCCACCCCCGGTCCCGAAGGTCACGAATACGGCGGTCGATCTGAGAGACACCCTCAAACGCCTCCCGAAGCTTGGACTTGGTGAAGACGTTCCCCTCCCCTACCTCTGTCTCCAGCCACAGGGCTGCCCGGATCATGGTTCCGTGCTTCGATGCGTCCCGCCAGTCAGGAAGCGGCATCCACAACTCTCCAATCGTGCGCGCAGACGACAGAGCCGGCCCCCTCGGACAGGAAGCCGTTCTGGGGCCGTAAGCCACCGGCTCGGCGAGCAGTTCTACCTGAATACCCGAGAGGAAGTCCAGGGAAATTCACCAGGGGATCAATCTTTCCTGTTCCTCGGGAATGTTTCCTGTTTCCGAGGTGAGTCTTTCCCGCCGAGTCAAACTTTCCTGTTTCCTCGGAAGTTCGAAGGCGTAGATAAAAATCTCGCCGTCTGATAGCTATGAGGGTTCACTGGTGAGGCGCAGCAGGAACGAGCTGGACAAAGGCGGTATTTCGCGACTTGTGGACACACGTAACCGCTCAGAGTTCTTGCCGTCACTGGCTTAAGGAGGCAGGCACAGCATGCGCAGAAGGGGACAACGGCTTCCTGTCCGCCCCGAGGCCACCGAGCAGGTGCGCCTCTTCCTGACCGAACTCCGCGCGCTGGCTGACGCGTCAGGGCTCTCAGACGGCGCTCTCGCCCGCGAACTCGGCATCCAGGCACCGCAGTTCTCCAAGCTGCTATCTGGTGCCGCGATGCTCTACCGCCACACCAAAGCTCTGCATGCCGTCTCCGCCCGTCTCGCGGACCAAGAGGTGATCAGCCTCGACCTGCTCCTTCACCTGCATGACGAGGCCGTCTTCAGCTCCCCGGAGCGCTACAAGAAAGAGTTCCGGCGTGCCAAGGCCCGGCAGCGGCTGAAAGACGATGAGTCTCCACTGCCGGTCCCCACCGAGAGGGGGGACCGGCGGGTGCGCACTCAGGCCGAACGCTTCCTGCTGGCCCTCCTGGAAGATAAGGGAGCGGGCAGCAGGACCACTCTCGACGTCCTCAATGCCGGGGCAGACGTTCTCGGACCGCCTGAGGTGGCAACAGTCCTCGCTGGCCTTCGGCACCGTGGAGAAAGTGCCCTGGCTGATGACTTCGCTCAGATCTGTGGGCGCGAGCAGGATCGTCCCAGTGTGATCCACGCAGCCCGCGACCTCATCGACCCCCACGGCATGGCGAACCTGGCGGCCAGACTGCTAACGGCGTCAATGTCGTCAGGGCTTGCCGACGACACGTAGTGATGGCCAGGTGTCTTCCACCGGCGAGGGACTCAACGCGGCATATCGCGGTGATGGCGAGTGGGACGGCTCGGCACCGGGCACAGTGCACTGGCTGCCGCAGTGTCCGTGCCGACGCCGAGCCGTCCCGGGGCGGGATCACGCCGAGGCGTCCGTGAGCATGCGGAGTTCGTCTTCGGTGAGGTGCAGGTCGGCCACGGCCATCAGGGCCGGGAGTTGTTCCACGGTGCGGGCGCTCGCGATGGGGGCGGCGACGGTGGGGCGGGAGGCGAGCCAGGCGAGGGCGACGGTGGCCTCGGAGACCTGGTGGGCGTCGGCGACCGTGGTGAGGGCCGCCAGGACGCGCTGGCCGCGCTCGGTGGCCAGATGCTGGGCGGCCGACCCGGCGCGGGCGCCCTCCGGCGCCGGCTCGCCCGGCCGGTACTTGCCGGTGAGGAAGCCGGACGCCAGCGCGTAGTACGGCAGCACGGCGAGGGATTCCCGCTCTGCCAGCTCCCGCAGCTCTCCCTCGTACGTGTCGCGCGAGACGAGGTGTAGTGCGGCTGGAGGGCGACGTACCGGGCGAGGCCCTCGCGGTCGCTGAAGGCGAGGGAGGCCGCCAGGCGCTCCGGAGAGATGTTCGAGGCCCCGATCTCCCGGACCTTGCCCTCCTTCACCAGTTCGTCCAGCGCGCCGATGATCTCGGAGACGTCGCGCGACTCGTCGTCGAAGTGGGTGTAGTACAGGTCGATCCGGTCGGTCTGGAGGCGGCGCAGCGAGTCCTCGCAGGCGGCCTTGATGGTGGCCGGTGCCAATCCCATGTGGTCGGGGTGACGGGCGACCTTGGTGGCCAGGACGACGCTGTCGCGGACAGCGGGGCCCCGTGCGGCGAACCACTCGCCGATGAGGGTCTCGGACTCGCCGCCGACGTTGCCCTCCACCCACGCCGAGTAGGAGTCGGCCGTGTCGACGGCGTTGCCGCCGCCGTCCGTGTACGCGTCCAGCACGGCGAAGGAGGCGGTCCGGTCGGCCGTCCAGCCGAAGACGTTCCCGCCCAGTACGAGCGGCGAGACGGACAACCGGCCGATCTTTTTGCTGACGTCATTCCTCTGCATGCCGCGACCGTAACGCGGCCGGCGCCCGCCCCAGGGGAGGCGGGGTCCACAAGTGCTGCGCCCAGCGCGCCACCGCACCCGCCTGCGCCGTCACCTCACGCGTCGACGCCCTTGTCGCGGAGCCACCGCAGCGGGTCCACCGGGTCGCCGCCGTCGGGCCGGACCTCGACGTGCAGGTGCGGCCCCGAGGAGTTGCCGGTGGAGCCGACGCGGCCGATGACGTCACCGGTGGCGACCTTGTCACCCGCCGACTTGGTCATGGAGGAGAGGTGGCAGAACCACAGCTCGGTGCCGTCCTCCAGCCTCAGCACGACGCGGTAGCCGTGCGCGCCGGCCCAGCCCGCCTCCTTGACGGTGCCCGAGCCGGCGGCCTTGACAGGGGTGCCGTTGGGCGCGGTGAAGTCCTGGCCGGTGTGGTCGTTCTGCCACATCCCGCCCGACTCCCCGAAGCCGGCACCGAGCTGGTACGAGGTCAGTGGTGCCTGGTAGCCGCGAGCGTGCTCGGCGCCATGGGCGCCGGCCTTCCCCTCGGCGCCGGCCTTCTCCTCGGGAGTCTCCCCCTCGGCGCCGGCCTTCCCGTCGGCGCCGGACAGCCCCTCGGGTACGGCCTCCCCATGGGCGCCGGCCTTCCGCTGGGGTGCGGCCACCGTCCGTTCAGGTGCGGCATCCGCCTGTTCGGCTGCGGCCGCCCCTTGCTGGGGTGCGGCCGTCTCCTCTTCAGGCGCGGACGCGTCCCGTTCCGGTTCCGTCTCCGCCGTCTTGTCCTCGGCTGGTGCCCCGACTCCGGCAACTGCCCCGTCTTCGGGGGCTGCCGTGGTCCCGGGGGCTGCATGGGCCTGCGCCTCGGCCCGCGCTGGGGCCTGCGCCTGCGCCCGGTTCCCGGCCTGCGCGAGGAGGCGGGTCAACAACGCCTCACCCGGGCTGCTAGGGACCGACTGCCCTCCCTGCCGGTCGGCTCCTACCGGCTGCCCGGCCCGCGCCTGGTGGCCGGTCTGCGCCTGGTGGCCGGCCGTCAACCGCTGGCCATCCTGCGTCTGCTGGCCTGCCTGCACCTGCGGGACCTTCCCGGCGGGCTGTCCCTGCACGCCGTGCCCGTTCGTCGCGTGCCCGTTCGTCGCGTCCGCGCTGTCGGAGACGAGGGCGCCGAGGCCGGGCACGTCCTCGGCGTCGGGCAGTCGGTCGGACAGGTCCCGTACGGTGTCGGCGGCAGCGTCCGGATCGGGTACGGAGTCCAGGTCGGGTACGGATATGGAACCCGGGTCCTTGTCGTGGGCCGTCGCCATGCCGGCCGCGCCGACCGCCGCGATCATGCCGACGCCGAGCACGGCACCGCCGCGTGCCACTCCGCCGGCCCGCTGCTTGGCGACCCGGTGGCGTCCGCGCAGTGCGCGCGTGGGCTCGTCGGTGGGGTTCCCGTCCTCCCACGGCTCGCCGCTTTCCGGAGCGTCCCCGTACGGGCCCGGGTTCACCGGCGCCCACGGAGCGGCGGGCGGGGGCTGCTCCGGCGACGACGGCACCTGCGGCGGCAGCGGCATGCTCACGGGCGCCTGAGGAACCGGGGACGGCAGTGGTGCCGGGGAGGACGTCGGCGAAGTCGGGGACGGCGCCGGTGCGGGTGTCGGCGTGGGCGAGCCCGGGGTCTGCGCCGGGGCCTGCCCCTGTGCCGGGGCATGGTCCTGCCCCCGGGCGTGGGACTGCGTCGGGGCATGGGCCTGCGGGGCGAACGCCCCCTGCGGGCCGCCACCGTGGGAACCGGTGGAGCCGGTGTTGTCGAACTGCGGGTCGTATCCGACGACCTCGGGGGCGGAGCCCTGGGATCTTGACGCCACGGCGGGGCCCTCTCCTTTCCTTCCTTCGCGCCTACCGGGTTAGCTGACGGGTTCGGAGCAGGAAGGTCTCCTACGGGCGCCTCGTACGAGGACGCCCGATTCACCCCTTCCTTCCCGCCTTTACGACGAGAAGGGGTGGTTCCCCGGTTCCCATGGTGCTGTGCGGGCGAGTTGAGCCGTGCTGGTGCTCCGGTCTGCCCCGTGTACGGGATTCGGCGACAGCGCACGGTGCCGTCTTCCGTGACGACAGTGTCAACCGTGCTCGTTATCGGACGGTAATAGAACTGCGCCCGGGAGTCCAAGCGTTCCCCGAGATTGCCGACAGCCGACGGAACGTTGGCCGGGGCGGGTGAGCGATGGCCGGGCGGTGAGCGAAGGCGTGGCCGGGGCGGTGAGCCGGTTGTGGACGACGGGACAGTGCCGCCCCGCGAACCGGACCCTCCCAGGGGCACCGGGGCACCGGGACGCCGGAAGCGCCTCCCAGCGCGGGCAAGTTGGCGCGGTGCGGCAGGACGTCACAGCGGGACGGTGGTGTCCGGCACCCTCCCGTGGAGCCGGGCACCGCCGTCGGCATGTACTGGTGCGTGCCGGGCGGTTCGTCCGTGCTCTCCGCGCGCGCCGCGCCGTGGGCGCGCTCCGTGCCGTGGGCGGGGGTCAGCCGCCCGGGTGGGAGCCTGCGGGGGCCGGCCGCCCTCGGTGGTGCGGCTCACGGACCCGTACCGGGCGCCAGGGGGCCGATCTTGGGGACGGACGCCTTGCCGGTGTTGGTGACCGGGCCGCCCTCCCAGGGCGCGGTGAGGGAGGCGCGCTCGTCGGGCGGGGTGATCCGCGCGGCGGCGGGGTCCACCGTGGTGACGCCCGTCATCTCGGGGTTGCTGTACGAGAGCGGGGCCCACGCGCTGCTGCCGGGTTCCAGCGTGATCGTCTGCGACTGCCCGGGGGCCCGGGTCGGGTCGATGGAGACCTCCTCGCCCGCGTCGTTGACGAACGCGAGCCCCGGATAGCCGTGCACGGTGCAGGTACGGCCGGATTCGTTGGTGAGGACGACGGAGAAGTTCTTCTGCCCGGCGCCGGGGTGGTTGGGGCCGAAGGACGCCCGCAGGTCCGGCGTGGCGCAGCGGCCCCCGCCGCCCGGGCCCGGAGCCGACGCGCTGTCACCAGGCGAGGGGGAGCCCCCTCCTGAGGATCCCGACGCCGTACCGGAACCGGAGGAACCGCCCGGGCCGGAGGTCCCGGAACCGGGCTCCCCGCCCTTGCCCTCGGACGCGCCGTCGTGCGAGCCGTCCCGGGTGTTCTTCGAACCGCCGCCGCCCTTGCCGTCGTTCTTGCCGCCGTCCTTGCCGTCGCCGTCCTTGTCCGCGTGCTCGCTGCCCCCGGCCGGTGCGGCCTCTCCCTCGACCTTGTGCGGCCCCGAGTCGCCGGAGTCCGCGTTGCCGCAGCTCACCAGCAGCGCTCCGGCAACCGCCGCAGCTGCCGCGGCCACCGCGGTACGGGTCATCCGGCGGCGGGGGCGGACACCGAGGGCGGGCCCGACTCCGGGTCCGGGTCCGGATCCGGGTGCGACTCCGGGTCCGGCTCCCGGTCCGGGTTCGGCAAGTTCCGGTGAATTCCGCAGAGGGCGCGCGGTCCGTGACGTCCGTGCGTTACGCTCTTTTTCCGTTGTTTCCTGGCGCCGTGTCATGATGACTGGCGTCCCTTCCTGGTCGTCCTGTCTCGCGATGGTCGGCGCCTTCGGCGTCGGCACACCTGCCGCGCTGCCCGGGATCGGCACGCACGTCCTCCTTCAGCGTGCATCCCCGGCACTCACGCCGTACATACCGTTCGATGGCCTCCCCTGTGGGAAAGTTCACGGCCACCGTCGGCTTTCAGCCGTTTCTCGGCGTCATCCCTTCCGGCCTGCAACAGCACTGCTGCGGCCGGAAACAGCTCCCTTGCGGCCGGGTCCGGTTCACCCGCGGCCGGATTCAGCTCCCCTGTGACCGGCGTCAGCCCCCTGGCGAGTTGTCGACCCGGATACTGCCGAGGACCTTGTCGGTCCTGGCCGAGCAGTCCTCGTCGCAGCGGATCTGCACGTACACCGGCGGCTTGCCCTTCTTCCGCGGGGTGAGAGCGATCTCCTCCAGCGAGTGACCGGGCGAGTCGCAGGACGACCACGCGCGGATACGGCCCCGCCAGCCTCCGCCCTCGAACGAACGGGAGCCGGAGTACTCGCAGGCCCGGTGGTCGATCGCGGCGACCATGTCGGCCAGTTTCCCGCTGGTCGGATCCGCTTCCGCGTCCGCCGCCGTGTTCGCGCCGTTGCCGTCGGCCGCGCCCCCGGAGGCGTTGCCGGCCGTGTTTCCCGTCGCGGCCCCTGCCCCGGTTCCTGCTGCGTTCTCGTCCGAGTTCCTGGCCGAGTTCCTGGCCGTGCTCCCGTCCGTGCTCCCCGACGGTTTTCCGGAGGCGCCTTTGGACCCGCCCCCGCCCGGTGAGGCACCGAGCCCCACGAAGACCCCGCTGGTGCCCGAGGTCAGGTCCTGCCAGCGTCCCGTGTCCTGCGCCACCAGCAGCCCGGGAGCGCGCTTGGCCGGCAGCCCCAGCGCGGCCGGGCTCCAGCCCGCGCCCATCGACTCCTTCGCCCAGGCGACCGGTATCCGCACGCTGAGGCGACCGCTCTCGTCACGTACCCGCACATCGTCCGGCTCGGGCGCCCTCTTCTGTGTCAGCACCACCCCTGCCGCTCCCGCGCCCGCCAGTACGGCGACTGTGGCGCAGAGGGCCAGCAGGGTGCGCCCCCGCCCCCGCCGGGACGGCGCGGGCGTCGGCTCCGGCACGCGACCGAGTACCGGATCGAGGGACGGCACGGGTGAGGGCGCGGAGCCCTGCCCCGGGTCGTGCGGGGATCCGGCGCCGAAGGAGGACGGGGTCGCGGGGGCGGGTGCGGCGGACTCGGGGGCGGGCGCGGGCGCGGGTTCCGCCCCGGAGTCCGACCCCGAGTCCGACCCCGAGTCCGGTCCGAAGCCCGCTCCTGGAGCCGGTCCGGAGGCAGGCCCCGAAGCCGGTGAGGAGGCCGACTCCGGCGTCGGGCCGGAGCCCGTCCTTGAAGCCGGGCCGAATGCCGATCCGGAGGCCGGGCCGGGTGTCGCGCCCGGTTCGGCCACCGAAGAGGATGAAGGGGACGAGGGGGACGAAGAGGACGCAGGGGATGAGGAGGACGAGGGCGACAACGGGGCGCCCGGTTCGGGTGCCGGGGAGGGGGAAGGGCCCGTCGGGGCGGACAGGGAGCCGGACGCGCGGGAGGCGCGTGAGCGCTCTTCCGCGCGCTCACGCGCCTCCTCGTCCGGGACCTCGCTCCGGCTCCCGTCCGAGCCTTCGCCCTTGTCCGTTCCGCTGTCGGCGCTGCCCGTTCCGCTGCCGAAGCCGCCCGTTTCGCCGCTGTCCGTGCCCGTGATGCCGCTGCTGACGCCCGCCTCGTGGCTGCCGCCGACCACGCTGTCGGCGTAGACGCCGAAGGAGGACCGGTCGGCCCCGTGGCCGGGGAAACCGGTCTCGTGGGCGTCGCTCCGGTCGAGTTCGTCCAGGTACGAGTCGTCTCCACCGGCACGGCTCCTGCCAGGGAGAGCCGAGCCCGCGACTGATGCGGCGGCGGCGCCGAAAGCTCGCCCCCCATCATCCGGACCGTCTCGTTCCGGCCCGTATCGGTATTCGTCGGCGACCGTTTCCGCGAGCCGGTCCAGTGCGTTCGCAAAGGCGCCAGCGGTGGGCCAGCGGCGTTCGCGGGAGGGTTCCATCGCGCGCTCGACGGTCTCCTCCAGGGCGGCGGGCAGCCCGGGGCGCAGCTCGGTCAGGGGCACGACCCGGCCGGGCGGTCCCGGCACGGCCCCGGTCACCAGGTGGTAGAGCACGGCGCCCAGGCTGTAGACGTCGGCCCGCCCGTCGATGCCCTCGAAGGGCTCGGCCTGTTCGGGGGCCATGTAGCCGGCGGACCCGGCGACGACGGTCAGCCCGGACGCCTGCGCGAGGTTCTTCGCCAGCCCGAGGTCGGCGACCAGCACCCGTTCCCGCCCCCGGGCGCGTCCGCCGCCGGCCAGCAGCACGTTCGAGGGCTTGATGTCGCGGTGGACGACGCCCGCCTCGTGGAGGGCCCGCACGCCGCGGGCCGCCTCGGCGGTCAGGTGCAGCGCCTCGGCCACCGGCAGGGGCCCCGCGGCCATCCTGTCGGCGACGGTGCCCTGGTCCGCGTACTCCATGACGAAGTACGGCCTCTCGTCCTCCAGCTCCCCCACGTCGAAGACCTGGACCACGCCGGCCGAGGACGCCTTGCGCAAGAGGCGTGCCTCGGCGAGGAATCTCTCCCGGATGTCCATCCGGTAGGCCCAGTTCTCGGACATCACCTTGACCGCCACGGGGGCCTCCAGGCGGTCGTCGTGTGCGAGCCACACGACGGCGAAGGCTCCGGAACCGAGGCGTTTCTCGACGCGGTAGCGGCCGATCTGATCAGCTGAGGGCATGCCCTTATGATGCCTGGATGCGTCCCTCGACCTCCGCCCACGCCGACGTCGAAGCTCTCGCCACCCGTGCCGCGGGGGGTGACAGCGCGTCGCTGGACGCCCTTTTGCGCGCGATTCGTCCCGATGTGGTGCGTCGTTGTGGCCGATTTCTCCTCTTTCGGGAGGACGCCGAAGAGGCGGCCCAGGATGTGCTTCTGCAAGTGGCACGGAACATCCACCGCTTCGAAGGCCGCAGCCGCTTCAGCACCTGGCTGCACACCGTGGTGGCGAACTGCTCGCGCCAGAAGTACCGTGAGCTGAAGCGGCGCTCGGCCGAGCAGCCCACGGTCCCCGAGGCGCCGAGCGCCCCCGAGAACCGACCGGACCCGCGCACCACCAGCGTGATCGCGGGCTCCCGCGTGGACCTCCTGGAAGCCATCGAGCGGCTCGAACAGGAGAGCCCGCACCTGGTGGCGCCCCTGGTCTACCGGGACCTGTGCCAGATGGACTACGCCGAGATCGTCGACCGTCTCGGCATCCCCCTGGGCACCGTTAAGTCGCGCCTCCACCACGCCCGCCGCAACATCCGCCCCTGGCTCACCAGCCACGAACTGTGACCCTTGGGCGCCCCCAGGGCGACGCCGGGAGCGCCGTGGCCGCGTTCGAGGCGCACCGTGCGCGGCTGTTCTCCCTCGCGTACCGGATGCTGGGATCGGCGACCGACGCCGAGGACGCCGTGCAGGAGGCATACGTCCGCTGGGAGCGGACCGACCGGGCGGCCGTCGCGGCCCCGGGGGCCTGGCTGGCGAAAATCGTCACCAATCTGTGCCTCAACGAGCTGGCGTCGGCGCGCGTACGCCGTGAGCGGTACGTCGGCCAGTGGCTGCCCGAACCGGTGCTGACGGGCACGGACACGGGCGCCGGCCCGGTGGGACCGGGCCCTGGTGCCTCGCCGCCAGGGCCCCTGGAGACGGCTGAGCAGCGCGATTCCGTCTCTCTCGCGCTGCTCGTCCTGCTGGAGCGCCTCACCCCGCCGGAACGCGCCGTCTTTGTGCTGCGGGAGGCGTTCGGGTACCCGCATCGGGAGATCGCCGGAGTGCTGGAGATCTCGGAGGCCAACTCCCGCCAGATCTACCGCCGGGCCAAGCAGGCCATGCACGACGGCAAGCAGAGCGCGGAAAACAGCAATCCCGCGCACAACGGCACGCCCGCACACAGCGCCAAGCGCGCGCACCACGGTGAGCGGACCGCACCCGACGCCAAGCGGGCCGTGCCCGAGAGCGGGCTGAGGATGCCCGGCGGCGGGCAGGTTCTGCCCGCCGGCGAGCGGACCGCGCCCGACGACAGGCAGACACCGTCCGACGACAGGCAGGTCCCGTCCGAGAGTGAGCACACCGCACCCGGCGACAGGCAGACACCGCCCGCCGGCAGGCAGGTTTCGTCCTTCAGTGAGCACACCGCACCAGGCGGCAGGCAGGCGCGGGGTGGCGACAGGCGGGCCCCGCACGGGGGCGGTGGCGCGTCCGGCGGTACGGAGCGGGAGAGCGGGCCCGGGGCGGGCGGAGACGGCCGGGTGCGGCGCCAGTGGGCGGGACTGGTGGAGTCGTTCGTCGCGGCGGCCCGCGAGGGCGATCTCGCGCGGCTGGAACGGCTGCTGGCCGACGACGTGGTCTCGTACGCGGACGGCGGCGGGAGGATCAACACCGCGCGCCGCCCGGTCCTCGGCCCCGACCGGGTCGCGCGGTACCTGGCCGGTGGCCTGGGGCGCTTCGCGGCCGGCGTGGACCTGGTGCCCCGCGAGGTGAATGGCGGGCCCGGGCTGGTCGGGCTCGTCGACGGGCGGTTGCTGGGCGTGGTGGCCCTGGACGTCACCGGCGGACGGGTCTCCGCGCTGTGGATCTGCGTGAATCCGGACAAGCTGGAGTACGCGGGCCGACAGCTCTCCGCTGTCACATCCGCGGACGCTGTCCGGTTCTCAGGGTGAGAGAACACACCGACTCACCGGGAGGCACGCACCATGGCACCTTCGACCGACCCCGCCGCGCACTCCGCCCCCGCCCCCGAACCCGCCTCACCCTCCTCACCCGACTCCCTCGCCTCCTCCGGCCCCGTCCTGGTGACGGGCGGCACCGGCACGCTGGGCCGGCCGCTCGTGGACCGGCTGCTGGCGGACGGCGTCCCCGTACGCGTCATGAGCAGGCGGCCGCGCCCGGCGGGGGACGGGAGGGAGTGCGAGTGGGCGGTGTGCGACCTGACCGACGGCACCGGCCTGGCCGCCGCCGTCTCGGGCGTACGGGCCATCGCGCACTGCGCCACCGACCCGTGGCGCGAGGTACGGGTGCTCACCCGCCTCGCGCGGGCGGCCCGGCGGGCGGGGAGCGCGCACCTGGTCTACATCTCCATCGTCGGTGTCGACCGGGTGCCGTTCCCGTACTACAAGGCGAAGCACGCCGCCGAGCGGGCGCTGGAGGCGTCGGGGGTGCCGTGGACGGTGCTGCGGGCCACCCAGTTCCACGACCTGGTGGCAGGGCTGACCACCGCCCAGCGGCGGATGCCCGCCGTCCTCGTCCCGTCCGGCTTCCGCTTCCAGCCGGTGGAGGCGGCGGAGGTCGCCGCCCGGCTCGCCGAACTCGTCCAGGGGCCGCCCGCGGGCCGCGTACCGGACATGGGCGGGCCCGAGGTGCGTACGGCGCGGGAGTGGGCGGAGCTGACGCTCCGGGCGACGGGACGCACCGGCCGCGTCGTCGGCCTCCCGCTCCCCGGCCGGACCGCCCGCGCCTTCCGGCAGGGCGGCAACCTGGCACCCGGGCATGCCACGGGGACGGGGACGTTCGAGGAGTTCCTGGCCGCGCGGTACGGCGAGCCGCGCGGAACGCGCCCCGACGCCCCCTCCGGCAGCCGTTCGCACGACCGTCCCGACACCCCCTCCGGCAACCATTCGCACGACCGTCCCGACACCCCCTCCGGCAGCCGTCCCGGCGACCGCCGCTCCCCGACGGTGGAACCGTAGGTTCCGGCCCTCGCCGCAGGGCGGCGCACCAGGGCGTGAGAACGTGACGGCATGGCCTTCGCGACCGCGGCCGACGGTGCCGCCCTGTACTACGAAGTGCACGGAGCGGGCGGCCCGCCACTGCTGCTGCTGAGCGGACAGTCCAACAGCCACCGGTGGTGGGACGCCGTGCGCGGCGGCTTCGAGACCGCGTTCACCACCATCGTCATGGACTACCGCGGCACCGGCTCCAGCGACCGGCCCGACACCGACACCTACAGCACACCGGGCTTCGCCCAGGACGCGCTGGCCGTGCTCGACCACGCCGGGATCGGCCGGGCCCACGTCTACGGCACCTCCATGGGCGGCCGGGTCGCCCAGTGGCTGGCCGCCCGGCACCCCGGGCGCGTCGGCCGGCTCGTCCTGGGCTGCACCTCCCCCGGTGCCCCGCACGGCATCGAGCGGAGCGCCGAGGTCCGGCGCGCGCTCGCCCAGCCCGACGCCGAGGCGGCCCGCCGGGTGCTGCTGGACCTGATGTACACGCCCGCCCACACCGCCCGGCACCCAGGCCCGTTCCACACCCTGGGGGACCCCTCGATGCCCGGCCACGCGCGCCGCCGCCACCTGCGGGCGAGCGCCGCGCACGACGCCTGGGACGCCCTGCCCGGCATCTCGGCGCCCACCCTCGTCGTGCACGGCTCGGACGACCGCTTCAACCCGACCGCCAACGCCCCGCTGCTCGCCGGCCGCATCCCCGGCGCCCGGCTGCACCTGGTACCCGGCGGCCGGCACGCCTACTTCGAGGAGTTCGCCGATCAGGCCACCCCACTGGTACGGGACTTCCTCCTGGAGGGCGACGGCTGAGGGGGCCGTCCAAGGGGGAGGTCGAGGGGGGACGACGAGGGGGACGGCCGGGGACGGGGACGACGAGGGGGGACGGCCGGGGGCGGGCGGCCCATCCCGCGACGGCTCCTCGTTGTCAGACCCCCCGCCTAGGCTTGCCGGCAAGTCAATCGGAAGGGGCGGGCCGCGCCCGCTCGCGCCCGGCCGGAGTCGAGGAGGAGAGCCAGGAATGCCCCACCGCACCACCGCCCCGTTAACCCCCGCTGACAGCCACAACGTCATCGAGGTGCGCGGCGCGCGGGAGAACAACCTCGCCGACGTCTCCCTCGACATCCCCAAGCGCAGGCTGACCGTCTTCACCGGAGTCTCCGGCTCGGGCAAGTCGTCGCTGGTCTTCGGTACGGTCGCCGCCGAGTCGCAGCGGCTGATCAACGAGACCTACACGGCGTTCGTGCAGTCGTTCATGCCGAGCCTGGGCCGCCCCGACGTGGACGCGCTGCGCAACCTGAGCGCGGCCATCGTCGTCGACCAGGAGCGGATGGGCGCCAACTCCCGCTCCACCGTGGGCACCGCCACCGACGCCTACACGATGCTGCGGATCATCTTCAGCCGTCTGGGCACCCCGCACGTCGGCACCTCCACCGCGTTCAGCTTCAACAGCGCCGAGGGCATGTGCGCCGAGTGCGAGGGGCTGGGTGAGACGACGACCATCGACATCGACCAGCTCGTCGACCGCGACCTGTCCGTACGGGAGGGCGCCGTCACCGCGCCGGGCTTCGCCGTGGACACCTGGTACTGGGAGGTCATGGTCAGGTCCGGCTTCTTCGACCCGGACAAGAAGCTGCGCGACTTCACCGAGGAGGAGTGGGACGCGCTGCTCCACATGCCGACCACCAAGGTGAAGATCGGCACCACCAACCTGACCTACGACGGTGTGGTCACCCGCATCCGGCGCACGTACCTGGCCAAGGACCGCGACGCCATGCAGGCGCACATCCGCGAGTTCGTCGACCGGGCCGTCGTCTACACGGCCTGCCCCGCGTGCGGCGGCAGCCGGCTCGGGCAGGAGGCGCTCGCCTCGAAGATCGACGGACTGAACATCGCCGACTGCGCGCGCATGCAGATCAGCGATCTGGCCCCGTTCGTGCGCGGCCTGGCCGACCCGTCCGTGGCACCGCTGCGCGACGCGCTGTGCCAGACGCTCGACTCCCTGGTGGACATCGGGCTGGGCTACCTGAGCCTGGACCGGCCCGCGGGCACGCTCTCCGGCGGTGAGGCGCAGCGGGTCAAGATGGTGCGCCACCTCGGCTCCAGCATCACCGATGTCACCTACGTCTTCGACGAGCCCACCGTCGGACTGCACCCGCACGACATCCAGCGCATGAACGACCTGCTGCTGCTCCTGCGCGACAAGGGCAACACGGTGCTGGTGGTCGAGCACAAGCCGGAGGTCATCGCGATCGCCGACCACGTGGTGGACCTGGGCCCCGGCGCGGGCACCGAGGGCGGCCGGATCTGCTACGAGGGCGATGTGGCGGGCCTACGCGCCTCCGGCACCCTGACCGGACGCCACCTGGGCCACCGCGCGGGGCTGCGCGAGACAGTGCGCGAGCCCAAGGGCGCGATGGAGATCAGGGGCGCGAACCTGCACAACCTCAAGGACGTCGAGGTGGACGTGCCGTTGGGCGTCCTGACCGTGGTGACGGGCGTGGCGGGGTCCGGGAAGAGCTCCCTCGTCCACGGCTACCTGGCCGGACGGGACGGAGTGCTGGTGGCCGACCAGTCCCCCATCCGCGGCTCCCGGCGCAGCAACCCGGCGACGTACACGGGGCTGCTGGGCCCGATCCGTACGGCGTTCGCCAAGGCCAACGGCGTCAAGGCCGCGCTCTTCTCCGCCAATTCGGCGGGGGCCTGCCCGAAGTGCAACGGCATCGGGCTGGTCTACACCGACCTGGCGATGATGGCCGGGGTCGCCTCCGTGTGCGAGCAGTGCGAGGGCAAGCGCTACACGCCCGAGGTGCTCGGCTACACGCTGCGCGGCAAGAACATCAGCGAGGTGCTGGCCATGTCGGTGGCCGAGGCCCGCGAGTTCTTCACCACGGGCCAGGCCCGCGCCATCCTGGGGCGGCTCGCCGATGTCGGCCTGGGTTACCTGCGTCTGGGCCAGCCGCTCAACACCCTCTCGGGCGGCGAGCGGCAGCGCCTCAAGCTGGCCATCCACATGGCGGAGAAGGCCGCCACCTATGTGCTGGACGAGCCGACGACCGGGCTGCACATGGCCGACGTCGACCAGTTGCTGGCGCTGCTGGACCAGTTGGTGGAGGAGGGCAACTCGGTCGTCGTCATCGAGCACCACCTCGCGGTGATGGCGCACGCCGACTGGATCATCGACATGGGCCCCGGAGGGGGGCACGACGGCGGCGAGGTCGTCTTCACCGGCCCGCCCGCCGCGCTCATATCCGAGGCCGACACCCTCACCGCCCGGCACCTGCGCGCCTACGTGGGCGGGGACGGCACGCGAACGGCGGGCTGAACGCCCCGCCCGCCGGGGCCGGACGGACCCCACCAGGGCTTCGCGGGAACGGTGCCACAGGGCGGCGTGCAAGACGGCATGGCGGCAAGCCCGCAAGCCCGCAAGGGGCGGTGTCACCAGGAGGGCCGGGCCGTCATGCCGCCGTCCAGCACCAGGTCGTGGCCGTTGATCCAGCGGGCCAGCGGGGAGGCGAGGAAGACGCAGGCGTTGCCGACGTCCTCGGCCGTGCCGAGCCGCCCGTCCGGGGCGGCCCGGCGCCACCGCGCCACCCCCTCGGGCCACTGCTCCTCGATGCCGTCCCTGTGCACCAGCCCCGGCGAGACGGTGTTCACGCGCACCCCGAGGGGCCCGTACTCGACGGCGGCGGCCCGCGCGTGCGTGACGACGGCGGCCTTGGAGACGGCGTAGTGGGCGTGGCCGGGCGCGGGTCGCGCGGCCTCGACGGAGGCGAGGTGCGTGACGCTGCCGCCCCCGCCCTCCGCCAGCAGCGGGGCCGCCGCCTGCGTGCAGGCGAAGACGCTCAGCAGGTTGGTGTCCACCACGGCACGCCACTGCCGCTCCGTCATCCCCGGCAGCGCCGCCACCGGCTGCGCGCCCGCGCTGTTGACCACCGCGCCGAGCCCCTCGCCGCGCCAGTCCGCCGCCTCGGCGACGACCGCACGGCAGCCCTCCTCCGTCGACAGATCGCCGTGCACGGCATACGCGCGTCCGCCCTCCCGCTCGACCAGCGCCACCGTCTCGTGTGCGCCGGGCCCGTCGCCGCGGTAGTGCACGGCGACCGCCGCGCCCGCAGCGGCGAACCGGAGCGCGATGCCTCGCCCGATGCCGCCGGAGGCGCCGGTCACCAGCACGGTCCGCGGATCGTCCAGCTCGATCACCGCCGTCACCCCCTCACCGCCCCAGCCGGCGGATCGCTCCGGCGTGTTCGGGGAACCGCCGGGCGAGCGCCTCGGCGTCGCCGTGCTCGTACCCGGCGTCGGTGTAGCCGGGTGCCATGGTGCAGCCGAACAGCGTCCAGGCCCCGCCCGGGGCCACCCGTGCGCCCATCCACGTTCCGGCCGGCACCGTGAGCTGCACCTGGTGCCCGGCGCCGAGCACGTCGGGCCCGAGCACGCGGGTCCCGGCCGGGTGCGGTCCCGGGGCGGTGCTGTCGCCGGGGAGCAGAAGCAGTTCCAGGGGGTCGCCGAGGTAGTGGTGCCACACCTCGTCGGTGGGCAGGCGGTGCAGCGCGCAGTAGTCGTCGGGGGCGGAGGTCAGCAGCATCACGATCGCGGAGCCCTCCGGGCGCCCGTCCTCCCGCTCCGGTCCCGCCCACGTCCGCCGGAACCGGCCGCCCTCCCGGGGCAGCGGCTCCAGACCGAAGTGCGCGGCCAGCGCCTCGGCCGTCCTCGCCGGCTCCGCCCGCTCCCGCCCGCCCGCGCTCTCCGCCACCACTCCGGACTCCTCCTTCACGTCACGCCCTTCACGCCTCGCTCTTCGCGTCACACCCGCCGCGCTCTCTCCACACCACGCTCCCGCGCTCTCTCCACACCACGCTCCCGCGCTCTCTCCACACCACGCTCCCGTGCTCTCTCCGCACCGCGGTCGCCGCGCTCTCTTCGCACCGCACTCTTCGCCTGGCGCCTTCAGGCCACCTCCCTCACGCAGGCCACGTCCCTCATGCCGCACCCTTCGCGCCGCACTCTTCGCACCGCGCCCTTCGCACGGCACTCTTCGCGCCGCACCCTTCACGTCACGTCCACCCTCCAGCCCTCCCCTCTCTCCGGAGTCGCCATGCGCGCTCTCGCGCCGGGCGCACGCCCTCCGCTCACTCGCACGGGTGAGATACGCGCACCGAAGGGTTCGATGTCCGCACTCACGCCCCACCCTCTCCGGAGGCGTCCGTAGAGTGCCCGTCCGACCCGGTACCCCGCCCACAGTGAAAGGCGCCGCATGGCCGTCGTGCACGCCCAGGGCGCCGCCTTCCGGCTCGTCCGCACGCGGGGTGAGCTGGACATCGCGACGCTGCCCGAACTGGAGACCTCCCTGGTGCGGGCCCTCGCACCCGCCGGGCCGCCCCGTCTGGTCCTGGACATGCGCGAGGTGACCTTCCTGGACTGCTTCGTCGTCCGCGTCCTGCTGCGGGCCCGGACGGCGGCGCTGTCGCGTGGCGGGTGGCTGGTGCTGGTCTGCGGGCCGGTGCCGGTCGGCACGCTGCTGCGGCGGCTGGACCTGGCGCACCGGCTCCCGGCGCACCCCACGCTCCCCGGTGCGGTGGCCCGCGCGGAACGGGACGGCTGCCGGGAGGCGAACGGTGGGCACCGGGCCGGCTGTTGAACGGCCGAGCACCCAGCCGGCGAGGTGGGGCGGGATGGGGCAGAGGCGGGGGCGGGACCGGATGTGACCGCCCGACGGCGCTCTCACGGCCCGGCCCCGGCTCCGCCCCTACCCCGGCTCCGGCCCCTGCCCCCCTGCGCCCCTGCCCCGGTGCCGTGACCACAACGACCACAACGACCAATACTTTTCTTGCCCTCCAGGGGCAGACACCACCGCACGGGCCGGGCAGCATGTGGGCCTCCCGCTCCCGTCCCCGCGTACGGCTCCGAAAGGCGGTGTCCCCGCGTGCGCACGCGCGCCCTGCTCTCCCCCCTGGCAGCCGCGGTGGTCGTGCTGCTCGTCCCCCCGCTGATCACCACCGGCAGCGGCACCGGCGGCGGCACGAACATCCCCGGTCTGCGCTTCATGGTCCCCAACACCCCCGGCGGCGGCTACGACATCACCGCCCGCACGGCGGCGAAGAACGCCGAGGAGGCCGGGCTCAACCACACCATCGAGGTCTTCAACCTGCCCGGTGCCGGCGGCACCGTCGGCCTCAGCCGGCTGGTGAACGAGCGCGGCAACGGCAAGCTGGCCATGTCCATGGGCCTCGGCGTCGTCGGCGCCGTCCACACCAACCACGCGCCCTCCACACTGGCCGACGCGACACCGCTCGCCCGGCTCACCGAGGAGCCGGACATCGTGGTCGTCTCCAAGAAGTCGAAGTACAAGACCTTCGGCCAGCTCCTCGCCGACTGGAAGAAGAACCCGCGTGCCCTGCCCGTCGGCGGCGGCTCCTCGGCGGGCGGCCCCGACCATCTGGCGCCGATGCTGATGGCGCGGGCCGCGGGCATCGAGCCGAAGGCGGTCACCTACGTGCCGTTCGACGGCGGCGGCGAACTGCTGGCCTCCGTCCTCGGGGGCAAGGTGAAGTTCGGGGTCTCCGGCCTGGGCGAGTACCGCGACCAGATCGAGTCGGGCGAGCTGCGGCTGCTCGCCGTCACCGGCCCGCGCCGCGTCAAGGGCTTCGACGCGCCCACCCTCAAGGAGTCCGGCCTCGACGTCGAGTTCACCAACTGGCGCGGCATCATGGCCCCGCCCGGCCTCTCCTCGGCGGAGCGCGACAAGCTGATCCGGTTCCTGCGCGAGCTGCGTCGCTCGAAGGAGTGGAAGAGGTCGCTGCGCACCAACGGCTGGGACGACGCGTGGCTGCCCGGTGAGAAGTACGGCCGCTTCCTGGCGCGCGAGGACCGGCGCGTCGACTCCGTCCTGAAGGAGCTGGGCCAGTGAGCGCGCCCGCGGCCCCGGACGACGCGCAGGAGACCCCGCGGCGGGACCGAGGACCGCGCGGCCGACTGCGCGACCGCTCCGAACTCGGCGTCTGCGCCCTGCTGCTGGCCGTCGGCGTCCTCGTCCTGACCGACGCCCTGACCATGGAGACCGTCGCCTCGGCGCGCGGACCCGTCGGCCCGCGCACGGTGCCCGTCGTGGTGGGCGTCGCGCTGCTCGTCGTCTCCGTCCTGCTCGCCCTCGACGTGCTGCGGGGCGGACGCGGCGAGGCCGAGGCCGGAGAGGACGTCGATCTCGCCGAGCCGGGCGACTGGCGTACGGTCGCGCTGCTCGCCGGCGTCTTCCTGGCCTTCGCCGCGCTGATCGACCCGCTCGGCTTCCCCGTCGCCGGAGCCCTGCTGTTCTGGGGCTCGGCCTATGCCCTGGGCAGCCGCACCCACGCGCTGACCCGGGACCCGCTGATCGCGGCCGGACTGTCCGTGGCCACCTATGCCGTCTTCCACCTGCTTCTCGGCGTCCCCCTGCCGGGCGGCCCGCTGATGGGAGTGCTGTAACCCCATGGACCTGTTGGGAGTGCTGTAACCCATGGACTCCGTCACCTCCCTGCTCGACGGCTTCGGTACCGCCCTCACCCCGCTCAACCTGCTGTGGGCCGCCACCGGGGTGCTGCTGGGGACCGCCATCGGCGTCCTGCCGGGCATCGGGCCCGCGATGGCCGTCGCCCTGCTGCTGCCCGTCACCTACGGGCTCGATCCCACGGCCGCTTTCATCATGTTCGCCGGGATCTACTACGGCGGCATGTTCGGCGGCTCGACGACCTCGATCCTGCTCAACACCCCGGGGGAGAGCGCGTCGGTGATCGCCGCCGTCGAGGGCAACCCGATGGCGAAGGCGGGGCGCGGCTCGCAGGCGCTGGCCGCCGCCGCGATCGGCCACTTCGCGGGCGGCATGATCGGCACCGTCCTGCTCGTCGTCCTCGCCCCGACGGTGGCGAGCCTGGCCGTGGACATCGGCGCACCCGACTACTTCGCGATCATGGTGCTGGCCTTCGTCGCCGTCACCTCCGTCCTCGGCTCCTCCCGCGTCCGCGGCTTCGCCTCGCTGCTGATCGGCCTGACCCTCGGACTGGTCGGCCTGGACCAGATGACGGGCCAGCAGCGGCTGACGTTCGGCAGCCTCCAACTCTCCGACGGCATCGACGTGGTGATCGTCGCCGTCGGCCTCTTCGCGATCGGTGAGGCCCTGTGGGTGGCCGCCCACCAGCGGCGCGGCAGCAGCAAGAGCATTCCGGTCGGCCGCCCGTGGCTGGGCCGGGACGAGTTGCGGCGCACCTGGAAGCCGTGGCTGCGCGGACCGCTGATCGGCTTCCCGTTCGGCGCGATCCCGGCGGGCGGCGCCGAGATCCCCACCTTCCTCTCGTACATCACCGAGAAGCGGCTCTCGAAGCACAAGAAGGAGTTCGGCAAGGGCGCCATCGAGGGCGTCGCCGGGCCGGAGTCGGCCGCCTCGGCCTCCGCCGCCGGAACCCTCGTCTCGATGCTGACGCTCGGCCTGCCGACCACGGCGGTCGCCGCCGTGATGCTCGCCGCCTTCCAGCAGTACGGCATCCAGCCGGGGCCCCTGCTGTTCGAGCGCGAACCCGAGCTGGTGTGGGGGCTGATCGCCTCCCTGTTCGTCGGCATGGTGATGCTGCTCGTCCTCAACCTGCCGCTCGCCCCGGTCTGGTCGAAGCTGCTGCGCGTGCCGCGCCCCTACCTGTACGCGGGCATCCTGTTCTTCGCCGCGGTCGGCGCCTATGCCGTCGGCGGCGAGGCCATCGACCTGGTGATCCTGCTGGTCATCGGCCTCCTCGGTCTGATGATGCGCCGGTTCGGACTGCCGGTGCTGCCCGCGATCATCGGCGTCATCCTCGGCCCCAACGCCGAGCAGCAGCTCCGCCGGGCGCTCCAGATCAGCGACGGCAGCCTCACCGGGCTGGTCGACACCCCCTTCGCCGTCACCGTCTACGCCGTGATCGCCTGCCTGCTGGTGTGGCCGTGGCTGAAGCGGGTGCTGCCGTGGGGACGCGCGGGCAACGAGGGCTGAGACGCGCGCTCCTTCGGGGCTCCGGAACTGGTCCGGGAAACGGCTTGGGGCGTCGGTCGGGGCGTCGGTCCGGGGCGTCGGTCCGGGGCGTCGGTCCGGGGCGTCGGTTCGGGGCATCGGTCGGGAGTATTGGTCGGGAGTATTGGTCGGGAGTATTGGTTTGGTAAAGTAATTATTGACGTTTTCTTGACCACCTCTTTGCCGCAGTGCGCACAAGAGGCCGGACGCCTGGAGGAGCCATCAGCCTGCCGACGCCCGACCGCATATCCCGACCCACCCACCGCACACCCCCCGAGCAGCGGCCCCGGAACGGCCACCGATTCCGGCCCGGCCACCGGCCCCAACCCGCCCCCCTGGCACCGCACGCCGACGGGCCCCAGCTCGACCGCCGGCCCCGGCCCGGCCCCGGGACTCAGCCCGGGTGGGGGTGCCGAACGGAACGCCGTCGTCGGGCGCGGGACGGCGGCCTGCCGCTCGTCGCGCCGCCGGGGCCGTGACGATGGGCCATGCCGACACCCTGCTCGCCATGGGCGGCGCGTTCGTCGCCGCCGCTGTCCTCGCCCGCCTCGGCAACCGCATCGGCCTGCCGACCATCCCCCTGTTCATCCTGGCCGGGATCCTCCTCGGCCCCCACACCCCCGGCTACGTCCTCGTCGACGACCCGCACCAGTTGGAGATGCTCTCCGCGCTCGGACTGGTCCTGCTGCTCTTCTACCTCGGCCTCGAGTTCCACCTGGAGGACCTCAAGGCGGGCGGGCGGAAGATGGCGCTCGCCGGTGGCCTCTACCTCGCGCTGAACGTCGGCGCCGGCCTCGGCTTCGGCTTCGCCCTCGGCTGGGGCACCTCGGAGGCCCTCGTCCTCGCCGGGGTCCTGGGCATCTCGTCCTCGGCGATCGTCACCAAGACCCTGGTCGACCTGGGACGCCTGGGCAATCCCGAGACCAAGCCGATCCTCGGCATCATCGTCGTCGAGGACATCTTCCTCGCCCTCTACCTGGCCGCGCTCCAGCCCGTGCTGACCGGTGCCGACACCATGGGAACCGCGCTCGGGCACATCGCCAGGGCCTTCGCCTTCCTGGTGGTGCTGGGGCTGGCCGCACGGTTCGGCACGCGCCTGATCGGTACGCTGTTCGCCACCCGGGACAACGAACTGCTCGTCATCTCCTTCCTGGGCGCCGCCGTGCTGGTCGCGGGCGTCGCGGAGGAGTTCGGCGTCGCCGACGCCATCGGCGCCTTCATGGTCGGCCTGATGCTGGGCAACACCACCTCCGCCGACCGCATACGCGAACTCGTCCACCCCCTGCGGGACGCGTTCGGCGCCATCTTCTTCTTCGCCTTCGGCCTGTCCATCGGCCCCGGGGACCTGCCCGAGGTACTGGTTCCCGTACTGGCGGCCGTGGCGCTGACCCTCGTGACGAACCTGCTGGCGGGCATCGGCACCGCCAGGATCTACGGTTTCGGCCCGGGGCCCACGGCGAACGTGGCCACCACCCTGCTGGCCCGGGGCGAGTTCGCCCTCGTCCTCGCCACCATGGCCGCGACCGCCGGCCTCGACCACCGCCTGGCCCCCTTCATCGCGGGGTATGTGCTGATCCTCGCCGTGCTCTCCCCCCTCGCCACGGGCCAGACCCACCGCCTCACCCGCCACCTCGCCCCGGTGCGGGCGGTCTAGGGCCTCCCTTTCTCCCCGTCCCTCGTACAGCTGACCCCCGCCCTCACATCGGGCGGGGGTCAGCTGTCGTCTGCCGGAGGGGGCCGCGGCCGGAGCGCTCAGCGACGGGCGTGACGGCCCCGGCCCGGCCGGTTCTGGTCCGAGGGGTCCTGGGGCGCCGACGGGCCCTGGTATGTGCCCTCGTCACCGCCGTACGGCGCCTCGGGCACCTCCCCGCCGTAGGGGCTCTCCTGCGGAGCGCCGCCGTGCGCGCCCTGGTGGGCCGGCCCGCCGTCGTACGGGTCCGGTGCCTGCGGGGCGGGTGTCTGCTGGGGCCGGGCGCCTCCGTACGGGCCCGGCTGTATGGGGCCGCCGTCGCCGTAGGGCGCGCCGATGCCCTCCGGGGGGAGGGCGCCTCCATAGTTCTGGCCGCCGTGGTGCTGGTGGCCGTGGTGCTGGCCGCCGTGGGCGTGGTTCCCGTATCCCTGGCCGCCGCCGTGCCCCTGACCACCCTGGCCCTGGTAACCCTGGCCCGCCCCGCCCTGACCGCCGTGGCCCTGGTAACCCTGGCCCATCTGTCCCGGATGGCCGTGGGCCTGGCCGCCGTGGGCCTGCTCGCCGTACGGGCCGGGGGTGCTGCCGCCCGGGCCTCCCTGGGCGCCCGGTGTGCCCGGTGCTCCATGGGTGCCCGGGGCTCCATGGGTGCCGGGAGTGTGCGCAGTGCCAGGGGCGGGCGGGGTGCCCGGTGTGCCCGGCATTCCGTAGGCACCGGCACCGCCCGGGGCGCCGGGAGCACCGGGGGCACCCGGTGCGCCAGGGGTGCCGTAGCCGGGGCCGTAGGCGGTGTGCTGGGCGCTGCCCGGCGTCGGGGGGTGGGTGTTGTCGTCGTCGGAGGGGCCGTGCGAGGAGTCGGCGCTCGTGGCGGGGCTCTTGCGGCGGCTGCGCAGGTACTCGATCACGATCGGGACGACCGACAGCAGCACGATGCCGACCAGGATCATCTCGATGTGCTTGTGCACGAAGTCGACCTGTCCCAGCGCGGCGCCCAGCAAGGTGACGCCCGCTCCCCACAGCGTGCCGCCGATGATGTTGAAGAGGACGAACGACCGGTACCGCATGCCGCTGACACCGGCGATGATCGGGGTGAACGTCCGCACGATCGGCACGAACCGGGCCAGCACCAGCGACTTGGGGCCGTGCTTCTCGAAGAACTCGTGCGCCTTCTCGACGTTCTCCTGCTTGAAGAACCGCGAGTCCGGCCGCCGGAAGAGCGCCGGTCCCACCTTCTTGCCGAACAGATATCCCGCCTGGTCGCCCAGGACGGCCGCGAGCACGATCAGCAGGCACATCAGCCACAGCGACATGTGCAGCTGGTCGGTGACGATCAGCAGCCCCGTGGTGAACAGCAGCGAGTCGCCCGGCAGGAAGAAGCCGATCAGGAGGCCCGACTCCGCGAAGACGATCGCCAGGATCCCGACGGGGCCGAAGGTCTGGATCAGGAAGTCCGGATCCAGCCAGCTGGGTCCAAGTGCGAGATTGGTCACAGAAGGGCTCCTGAGCAGGGGCGCGAGTCGGGGGTGCCTCCCGGCCGGGGGCTGGGGAGGGTGCGCTGACGGCACGTGAGGCTGTATCGGACGCTACACGCTACCAACGTGCCCCCGCCGCCCACCGTTCCCGAGCCCACGAGCACCGGGCCGTCCCGTCCACGTCGCGTCCACGTCCCGTCCACGTCCGTCCGCCCACCGGGCGTCCGCGCCCAGTACCCGTACCCGTACCCGCACCCGCGTCTCGTCCGCGTCTGTTGCCGGAGTTCGCGTCCCCGTCTGTGCCCGGGTCCGCATCCGCGCCGCGTCCGCCCGGGCGTCTCCGGGCGGACGCACCGCGCACAGGCGTTCCCTCGGGGCCGGGCGCCCGCTAGCTTCCCTCTCACCGAGTCCGCGGGTCCGTCACCGGACGCACCCGGACATGGAGCACCACACGCCGAACAGCCGTTCCTCGAAAGGACCACGACTGTGTCCGTACCGCTCCGTTCCGCCTCCTGTCTGCGCGCCTTCCGCAGGAGATCCGTCGCGGCCCTCGCCGCGACCGCCCTCGCCACCCCGCTCGCCCTCGCCTCCGCCACCACCGAAGCGGCCGCCGCCCACGCCTCCCCCGCCCGGGACAGCGCCGCGGCCCAGGCCGGGAAGCGGGTCCAGGAGGGTGACAAGCTCGCCAGGAAGCTGGTGCGGCGCACCACCGCGAAGGGCGCCGCACGGCACCTGAAGGCGCTCAGCGCCATCGCCGGGGCCAGTGACGGCCACCGGGGCGCGGGTTCCCGGGGCCACGACCGTTCCGCCGCGTACGCGGGTGCCCTCCTCAAGGCGGCCGGCTACAAGGTCTCCTTCCAGAAGTTCGACTTCACCTACCGCGAGACCCTCGCGGAGAAGCTCACGGTGCTCTCTCCCGAGCAGCGTGACGTCCCGCTCACGCTGATGACGTACACCAAGAGCACGCCGGAGGGCGGCATCGAGGCGCCCGTGGCCGTCGTCCCCGTCGACGCGGACGGTTCCAGCGGCTGCGAGGCGGGCGACTACGCGGGCGGCGCCTACCAGGGCAGGATCGCCCTGATCAAGCGCGGTGGCTGCTCGTTCGCCCAGAAGCAGGCGGTGGCGGCCGACGCGGGCGCGGTCGGCGCGGTGGTCTACAACAACGAGGAGGGCGCGCTCAACGGCACCCTCGGCGATCCCGACGCGGCCCGCATCCCGACCGGGGGCATCACCCGGGCCGACGGCGAGGCGCTCGCCGAGCAGGCCGGGAAGGGCGGCTCCTTGGGCGTCACCGTCAACCTGGAGGTGCGCGAGCACCAGGAGGTGCGCACCACGCACAACGTGCTGGCCGAGACCCGCGGCGGCGATCCGGACAACACCGTGATGCTCGGCGCCCACCTCGACTCCGTCCCCGAGGGGCCCGGTATCAACGACAACGGCTCGGGCTCGGCCGGCATTCTGGAGACCGCCCTCCGGCTGGCCGAGGCCGGCCACAAGGGCGAGCACACCAGCAAGCACGCCAACAAGGTGCGCTTCGCGCTGTGGAGCGCGGAGGAACTGGGCCTGCTCGGGGCCGAGCACTATGTGGCGCGGCTCCCCGCCGCCGAGCGGAAGAAGATCGCGCTCTATCTGAACTTCGACATGATCGCCAGTCCCAACTTCGGGATCTTCGCGTACGACGGTGACGACTCCGACGGCACGGGCTCCGGCCCCGGTCCGGAGGGTTCCGCGGCGCTGGAGAAGGACCTGGTGGACTTCATGGCCACCCGCGGTCTGGAGACCCGGGGCAAGGACTTCGACGGCCGCTCCGACTACGGCCCGTTCATCGAGGCGGGCATTCCCGCAGGCGGTACGTTCACCGGCGCCGAGGGCGTCAAGACCGCCGAGCAGCAGAAGCTGTGGGGCGGTACGGCGGGTGAGGCGTACGACTCCTGCTACCACCAGTCCTGCGACACGGTGAAGAACGTCGACATGCGGGCGTTCGACGCCAACGTCAAGGCCATCGCCAACGCCGTCGGCCACTACGCCTGGGACACCGGCGCGCTGCCGGACGGTGCCGACCGTCCGGCAGCGGGGCGGCCGGCTCCGGCGAAGGGGACCGGGTCGTCGCCCAGCGCGTACGGCCCGTACAAGGGGGCGCACCTGCTGCGCTAGTTCCTCGTCCGGCGTTCGTCGTCCCGCGTTCCTCGTCCCGCGCGCCATCCCGGTCTTGTTGTCCACAGGCTGTGGACAACAAGACCGGGATGGCCTCCGCGTGGCCGGGCGTCACCGTCCGGCCACGCACTGCCCACCTTCCCCCCGCCTCACCGGTCGATCGTCCGGATTGCTCCACCGTCGCGAGGCTGCGCCCGGTACCGGTGGCCCGGTAGGCTTTCCGTGTGATCTTCAAGCGAATCGGAAACGGGCGGCCGTACCCCGACCACGGCCGGGAGAGCACCCGTCAGTGGGCGGATGTGGCCCCGCGACCGGTGCGCCTTGACCAGCTCGTCACCACCAAGGGCCAGCTCGATCTGGAGACCCTCCTCGCGGAGGATTCGACGTTCTACGGCGATCTGTTCGCCCACGTCGTCAAGTGGCAGGGGGACCTCTATCTGGAGGACGGCCTGCACCGCGCGGTACGTGCGGCCCTGCAGCAGCGCCAGGTACTGCACGCGCGCGTGCTGGAGCTGGACTGACGGCGTCCGCGGACCCGTATCCGGGACGACCGGGCACACCCTCCGGTGTTCCCTCGAACGAGTGAGCATGCCGACGAGCCGCTGATCATCTGGTAGGCAGTACGGCCCTTGGCCATTACTCTGCGCACATGAGCATGCTCACTCCCCCGGGCCTGGGCGGGAAGTACCGCATCAAGGGTGATCGTTACCCGCGTATGCGCAGGCCACGGCGCCGGGGGAGAAGGATCGCCGCCGCGACGGCCGCCGTGCTGGCCGTCTCCGTCCTCGGCTGGGGCACGCTCCAGCTCGTGGACGCCTTCTCCGCCGACGAACCGGACGACGCCGCGGCCACCGTCCGCACCGCGCACGGCGACTGCGCCACCCCGGCCGCCTCCGCCGGCACCGCACGCGACGGCGACGCCGCCCATGGGCGCCTCCGGGCCCGGTCCGGTACCGCCCGGACCCGGCCGTCCTCCCGGCTCCCCGCACCCGGCTCCCTCACCGTCAACGTCCTCAACGCCACCTCGCGCAGCGGCCTCGCCCAGGACACCGCCGACGCGCTGGAGAAGCGCGGCTTCAAGGTCGGCGAGGTGGACAACGCGCCCGCCTCACTCGACGGGAAGGTCCGCGGGGCAGGCGTCCTCCTCGGCGCACCCGGCGCCGAGTCCACCGCCCGCCTCAAGGTCCTGGCCACCCAGCTCAAGGGCGCGGACATCCGCCGCGACAAGGGCCGGCACAGCGCGGAGGTCGATCTCGTGCTCGGCAAGGGCTTCACCAAGCTGACGGGCGCGAAGAAGGCCCGTGCGGCACTCGCCGCCCTGGCGAAACGGGCACGGTCCCACCCCGCGCCCACCGGCACCCTCGCCACCACCGGCTGCTGAGGCCCACCGCCGGCTGCCGGGGAGGCGGCGATGTTGACCGGGGGCCGGGAGCCGGGCACGGGTTGCCAGGGCCGGTGGCCGCCGGGAGCCGGACGGAACGGGGCCGGGACGGGACCCGGGGCCGGGGGCCGGGGGCCGGGGCCGGGGCCGGAAACAGGGCCGCATCGCAGCCGGTTGACGTTCCGGACGGAACCCGGACGACGTGCGCGCGGAAGCCTGTGCCGTGTGGGGCGCGGCCGTGTACGGCAACAGCCGTTGCGGCAACGCCGGGCCCGCACCGGGGCAGGTCGTATCCGCCCATACCAACCGGTCGGTCCGCCGACACGACCACCCACCCACCCCCGCCCGCCCGGTCCGCCGACCCCCGCCACGGGGCACAGCCGTTGGACGTCGACACGGGACGCACGGGGAGGCACCGCCGCCGGACGGAGCCGTCGGCACGGTCACGGCCCCCAGAGGCGGGTCGGCGTCGTCAGGGGGCGTCCGGGGCGTAAGAGGCAGCAGAGGCGGCAGAGGCGGCAGGGACGGTCGTTAGCCGGCCGTCCCGTACATGCGGTCGCCCGCGTCTCCCAGCCCCGGCACGATGAAGCCCTGCTCGTCGAGGCGCTCGTCGACGGAGGCGGTCACCACGGTCACCGGCGTACCGGCCAGATCGCGTTCCATGACGGCCACGCCCTCGGGGGCGGCCAGCAGGCACAGCGCCGTCACGTCGTCGGCGCCGCGCCGGATCAGTTCCTTGATGGCGGCGACGAGCGTGCCGCCCGTGGCCAGCATCGGGTCCAGGACGTAGACCTGGCGGCCGGACAGGTCGTCCGGCATCCGGTTCGCGTATGTCGAGGCCTGGAGGGTCTCCTCGTCGCGGATCATGCCGAGGAAGCCCACCTCGGCCGTCGGCAGCAGCCGGACCATGCCCTCCAGCATGCCGAGCCCGGCGCGGATGATCGGCACGACCAGCGGCCGGGGCCGGGAGAGCTGCACACCGGTCGTCCCCGTCACCGGCGTGGTGATTCCGACCTCCTCCACGCGCACATCGCGGGTGGCCTCGTACGCGAGCAGCGTCACCAGCTCGTCCGCCAGGCGGCGGAAGGTGGGCGAGTCGGTGCGCGCGTCACGCAGCGTGGTGAGTTTGTGCGCGACGAGGGGGTGGTCGACGATCTGCAAACGCACAACATCCTCCAAGGGTCTAAACGGCAATGAAGGCCGCACTGCGACCCTGGGACTCCAGATTACCGAGCTCCCGAACACGGCCGCTGACCGACCGATCGCCGCGGTTTCGCCGGGATGTTCGGGGGCTGCCCAAGGGCCGCTGACCCCTCCGGAGGACACCAGGCATCTCACGAAAGAGCCTTGGCGGTGGCATGAGGAGCATGAAGGACCTCCCTCTGTATCGAACCCTCCGTTCGATACAGGGGGTCATAGCCACCAGACTGTCCCCGAACCGTCGCAACGGCCCGGGGACCAGCTTCAGCTACCTACGGAAGATGTCCCCGTGTTTGAGGTGCCCACAGCGACCAGCACACTGGCCTTCACCGCGCACGACTGCCGGAGTGCCTCGGTGAACAGTTCGGCCAGCCATGCCGCGGTGTTCGCGTTCCATCCTTGAACGGTGCAGTCGAAGCTCAGGCAGTGGTCGCCGCTGGGCACTTCCTGTAGACGCTCGTGGCCGGTGGGCCGGGTGGCGACCCCTTCGATGAAGGCATTGGCGTCGGCCCCTGCCCCGGGACGGCATGCGAGGTGCCCCTGGGCGAGGTCCTCCACTGTCGCCGCGAGCTTATCGGCCCGTACCGAGTCCGGGAGCCCTTCCAGGCGGACCCGCACCGCGCGTTCGGGCTGCCGGAAGGCGGTCAGCTCCTGCCACTCGGCCATGGAGGCGAGTGCTGCCCGGGCATCGACCGCTGCTTCCATGGGCACCAGACCGTTGATGCCATCATCCACCTCCGCTACATCGTCCTGATGCCAGTGCTCGATCACAGCGGCATCGACATCCACGACCCCGTGAAGGCCGAGAAACATCTCCGCCCTCGTGCTCTCTCCCGCCACCCTGTTATGTGGCGGTCGTTTGCGCCTCACCGCTGCCTCCACGCCGACGTTCTTCCGCTCCGGTCATGGTTTCGCTTATTTCACACCTTGCAGCGTCGCGTGACACCCTTTGTATTGAGCTGCCTAGGCGAGTCGGCGTAACCAATGATGTCGACACCGACCTTCGTGCGGAACCTGTCCTTCGTGGTTCAGTTCTTGCGCTTCTTCCGAGCGTTGGCCCGCTTTCCGGTCCCCGGCTTAACGGTCCGGACTCCCTTCGCTACGGTCTTCCACTTCGACCGCTTGTGTGCCTGAAGCCAGACCGTGACTTTCGCCTTCCCGGCAGGGCCGCTCTGCTTGATCCACCATCCGTGAACCGACACCTCGCCACGGGTCACGTGTGCGTCGTCACCATGGGTGGTGAAGAAATTGATGGGCGACCTGCCGTAGGACGAAGCGGGCACCGAGCCATCGGCGACAACGGTGCTCTGTTCGCTGTTCACCGTTGGCTCTGCGGCGGAAAAGCCTGAGCGGTCACCCCGTGAACAAGAATGCGGCAGCCAGGCCCACCGAAACGCTGCGCTTAATCTGCGTCTCTCCCCCTAAAAGTCAGACTCTGCGGTCAAAAAGCGACCCCACCGGAGAGAGCTTGCGCACCGAATCTATTTCCGAGTGAGGTAGAGGAGACTGGCTTGATCACGTCGGCGTCCGGCTTGTTCGCCAAGCCTCTACCTCGCTGTGCTCCTATCCGCTGTGGATGAGCGGAAGGAAGCGCCATTCGATTCGAGAGGAAACTTCCTGCAACAGGGAAGCCCCCTCTCGCGTCAAGGCACTGACAGGAAGGCACCCCGCTCCTCAACCAGGAGCGGGAGCGCCGCAATGTCGAGTGGCCGATGACATGGATCCGCATACCTCGACAGAATCCGAGCACCCGCCCGGTACCCGTCCGGGCCCCAGTACCCGTCCGGGCTCCGGAACCGTTCCGGAACCACCCCGGAACCGGTCCGGAACCCGGCCCCGGCTCCCGGCCGCTCCTGGGACCGCCCGGATCCCCGGCCTCCGGGACCGTTGCGGAGACGGCCGGGGACGTGCGGGGGGGGCGGTCGACCGGAAGCCGCCGGGCGCTCTGGCGTACGCCCGGCGCACCGGGGAAGGTGGGCAAGTACACCGGAGGTGTGCGTATGACAGAGGCATCACAGACCCGGCGGCAGACCGAGGAGTCCGACCGCCTTACCGACGCGGAGCGGCTGCGCCGCCGTGCTCGCTTTCTCCGAGAGCTGAACGAGGCGAAGGAGTTGCGCGAACGCGTCCACCCGCGCCGCTCCCGCGCCGCCCGCCGGCGTCGGCAGGCACTGCGGATGCGCACGTTCCGCTGGTGAGCGCCGTGCACGCGTGCGCACGGTGCTCAGCTCAGCGTCGCGAGGTGTCACGGTGCGTCGCCACATACGGGCGCGGGGGAAACCGTTCGGGCAACAGCCGGGCAAACAGCGCGACGACGCACAGCCGAAGACTCCTCGCACGGCGCGGGTTTCTGCCACGATTCCCGTGGGGCGGGGCACGGTCCTCGTCGACATCGGGCACATCTTGAATCAGTGGGAGAGTCACGGTGTATTTCGCCGCGCTGCTCGCGCGCACCGAAGACGGGTGGGAAGCGAGCGACACAGAGCTGGACGATGTGGAGACCCTGGCCGATCTGGCCGACCTGGCCCGGGAGGCCACGCCGGACGACGAGACAGTGCTGGTCTGCATCGAGCAGGAGGGGGAGTGGTTCGGTGTCGTCCGGGTGGACGGCGAGGACGACCCCCGCGTCTTCGTCTCCGACGCCGCTGCGGCCATGCGCAGCTCGTACGGCGAGATACTGCTCTCGGACGAGCTGCTGGGACGCCAGCCGGAGGATCCCTCGGCCCTGGACCAACTCGTGGACCTGGACGGCACGGAGGAGGGGGAACCGGAAGGCGGTGACCACGAGGGCGAGGAGGCCGAGCGCGCCGCCGTCGCCGACGCGGAGTCCGCACCCGCCGGTCCGCTGGGCGACGCCGAACTGCTGAGCGATCTGGGGATGGACGAGAAGGCCCTGCTCTCGCTGCCTCCCCAGGACGCCTTGGCGGAGGTCGCCGACGCGCTCGGCTGCACGGACGTGCTGGAGTCCGTCCGCTGAGCCGGCGCCGCGCGGCAGGCGCGAGACTGTTCCCATGAGCCCCGCGCACGACGAGCGGCCGACCGCCGACTCCCCGTCCCCCGAACCGGAAGGCGACCCCGTACGCGATCCGTGGCGCGAGCCCATGCGGCTGGCGCTCGCGGAGGCCGTACGGGCGCCCCGGACGGGGGACGTGCCGGTCGGCGCCGTCGTCCTCGCACCGGACGGCACGGTGCTCGGACGGGGGCACAACGCCCGTGAGGCGGACGGCGATCCGACCGCCCACGCGGAGGTCCTCGCCCTGCGCGAGGCGGCCCGGGTACGGGGCGACAGCTGGCGCCTGACGGGCTGCACGCTGGTCGTCACCCTGGAGCCCTGCACGATGTGCGCGGGCGCGGCGGTGCTCTCCCGCGTCGAACGTGTCGTCTACGGTGCCCTCGACGCCAAGGCGGGCGCCGCCGGTTCCCTGTGGGACGCCCTCCGCGACCGCCGCCTCAACCACCGCCCCGAGGTGATCAACGGGGTACTGGCCCAGGAGTGCGCCGCGCTCCTCACCGCCTTCTTCCGCTCCCCGGACACGCCACCCCCAGCCCTCCCGGAAACCGATTTCGACCCGGGGCCCCCAGTGGGCTAGAGTTCCTCTCGGTAGCGTGTCCGAGCGGCCGAAGGAGCTCGCCTCGAAAGCGAGTGAAGGGCAACCCCCTTCCGTGGGTTCAAATCCCACCGCTACCGCTCTGAGCAGGAGGAAGGGCCGGACCCCGGTGAGGGCCCGGCCCTTCGTCGTGCTCCGGCCGGCGCCTTGAAGCCGTGGTCCGGGCCGCCCGGCGGGCGTGGGTCAAGCAGCATCAGTGCGAGCAGCCCGGTCACCTCGTCGTCCGCGGGCAGTTGCGCGTGCACCGTCCTGGTCAGCCGGATCGCCTCGCGCGCGAGGTCGGGGCGGTGCAAGTCGCGGCCCGAGGAGGCGGTGCAGCCCTCGTTGAAGATCAGGTAGTGCACGCTGATCAGGAACTTCATCGTGCGCTCCTCGTTGTCCGCGGGCCCCGGCGGGACCCCTCCACCTGTCGGTCGGAGCCGGCGCCGCCGGATCGACATCCTCGCCGCGGGATGCGCGGCGCGCGTACTGCGAGCCCGCGCGGGCTGTCGTACGTTGAGAGGGCGACCGCTGGTCCCAAGGGGGGAGCAGGGAGGCACGGGCGAATGCGTGCTGTCGGTGTGCGGGAGCGGAACGGGCGGCCGGAGGTTCTGCGGGCGCGGCGGCCCGAGCCGGGTGAGGGCGAGGTCCTGGTACGGGTCGTGGCCGCGGGCCTCAACCCGCTGGACTGGAAGATCGCCGACGGGATGCTGGCGGAGACCGTCCCGTACGACTTCCCCCTGGTGATGGGTGTGGACTTCGCGGGGACCGTGGAGGACAGCGGCGCGGAGGCGCACCGGTTCGCCCGGGGCGAGCAGGTGTACGGGCACGTGGTGAGCGAGCCGGTGGGGCGCGGCACCTACGCCGAGTACGTCGTCGTGAACGAGACGGGCAGCATCGCCCCCGCGCCCCTGTCGCTGCCGCTGACCGCCGCGGCCGGGGCGCCGACCGCGGGGATGACGGCGCTGGGGATCATGGACGCGGCGGCGCTGCGCTCGTACGAGAGCCTGCTGATCATCGGGGCGGCGGGCGGCGTCGGCACGTTCCTGACCCAGCTGGCCGCCGCCGGCGGGCTGCGCGTGCTGGCCGCCACCCACGGACACGACCAGGCGCGCATGGCGGCCTTCGGCGCGGCACGCACCGTCGATGTGCGCGAGCACGGATTGGCTGAGGCGGTGCGGGACGAGTACCCCCAGGGTGTGGACGCGCTGGTGGACCTCGGCTCGGCCTCCCGGGAGGACTTCGCGGCGCACGCCGCCCTGGTGCGGGACGGCGGCGTGGCCGTCTCCACGCTGGACGCGGCGTCGGTGGACGCGCTGTACGGGCGCGGCATCGAGGGCATCAACTTCCACATCGCTCCCTCCGCCGAGCTGCTGGAGCGGCTCGGTGAGGAGATCGACAGCGGCCGTGTGACCGTCCCCATCGAGGCGGAGGTGCCGTTGGAGGAGGCGCCGGGGGCGGTGGCCCGCAACCGGGCGGGGGGTGCCCGCGGCAAGACGGTGCTGGTGCCCTGAGACCGCCAGCCCCTGGTCGCGCTCCTGCCCCTTCGCACGCATCCGCCGCCCCTCCGCACGTATTCGCTGCCCCTCCGCACGCATCCGCCGCCCCTCCGCACGCATCCGCCGCCCCTCCGCACACATCCGCCCGTGGGGACGCACCGTTACCGCTACACTCACACCGCCGCACAGGTGTACGGGGTGCGGGGTGTCGGTGAGCGAACACCCCAGGGGAGGGGCAGCGCGATGGCGCAGACGAAGAAGATCGTGGGCTACATGCTGGTCGTCTTCGTGCTGTACACGATCATCACCTCTCCCGAACGTGCCGCGGACCTGGTGCAGATAGGTTTCGAGGGCATCTCCAGCGCCGCGCAGGGTGTGGGCCGGTTCATGACCTCGCTGGTCAACTGAGAGCCACCCGAAACGCCTCTTCCACCCCCTCCCACCAGGGGTTTCGCCGCCCGTAAGGCAGCAACACGGAGTTATCCGGTGCTTGCACACGGTGCACATGTCTTGTGATGCTATGACCGCTTTTTGGCGGACGAATCGCGATCGATCACGACAGATCTGCACCGTAAGGGGTGGTGGCTGAGTGGACGGGACCCGTACCCCCACCCAGACGCCCTCCGGCGACGCCGAGACGCGGCCGTCCTCCCCCGCCGAAGCGCAGCGGGAACGGGCCGCGCGGACCCGGGCGCTGACGCAGTCCCTCTTCGAGCAGCTCTCCCGGCACGAGCCGGGTTCACCCGAGCACGAGCGCATCCGCGCCGCCCTCATCGAGGCCAACCTTCCCCTCGTCCGCTACGTGGCGGCGCGCTTCCGCAGCCGCAACGAGCCGATGGAGGACGTCGTCCAGGTCGGCACGATCGGCCTGATCAACGCCATCGACCGGTTCGACGCCGAGCGCGGGGTGCAGTTCCCCACCTTCGCGATGCCGACCATCGTCGGGGAGATCCGCCGCTACTTCCGCGACAACGTGCGCACCGTGCACGTCCCGCGCCGGCTGCACGAGATGTGGGTGCAGGTCAGCGGCGCGACCGAGGATCTGACGACGCTGCACGGGCGGTCCCCGACCACCGCGGAGATCGCCGAGCGGCTGAAGATCAGCGAGGAGGAGGTGCTCGCCTGCATCGAGGCGGGCCGGGCCTACCGCGCCACGTCGCTGGAGGCGGCGCAGGAGCGCGAGGACGGGATGCCGGGGCTGCTGGACCGGCTCGGTTACGAGGACCCGGAGCTGGACGGTGTCGAGCACCGGGACCTGGTGCGGCATCTGCTCGTACAACTGCCCGAGCGCGAGCAGCGGATCCTGCTGCTGCGGTACTACCGGAACCTGACGCAGTCCCAGATCAGCGCCGAGCTGGGGGTCTCGCAGATGCATGTCTCCCGGCTGCTCTCGCGCAGCTTCGCCCGGCTGCGGGCCGCAAATCGAATCGACGCGTAACCGGATCGGGCTACGTCAACTTCCGCCCCACCGCTCTCAACTGTGCAGTTTTATCGACATGAGGCTACGTCGCGTTGCCTACTTGTGACATTCTGCAAGAGCTGCGTTTGCCGCGGCGGCGCGCCCGGTATGGAGGGGGAGGTGCTTCCCTCAGCCGAGGGCGCCGCAGCGACCCGTCCGCGACCTCAAGGGGGTGGCATGTCCGTAGAACTGGGCAGCTCCAAGGTGCTCATCGAGAACACGTCCCCGGCCCCGGGGGCACCCGACGGGCCGATGGAGCCCGGCAGCATGCCCCGCACCCTCGGTGAGGAGCCCGTCGGACCGGCCGCCGCGCTGCCGGCCGCCGCGCTGCCGGACGCCGCGCTGCCGGACGCCGCACCGGCGGAGCCGGCGGGCGCCGTCACCACCGTGGCCGACGGCGACGCGCTCGACACCCGCACCCTCTCCCGCTCCCTCTTCCTGCGGCTGGCCGCGCTCGACAAGGCGGCGGCCGAGTCGCCCGGCAAGGACGTCACCGCCGAGCGGATGTACGTGCGGGACACCCTCATCGAGCTGAACCTGCCGCTGGTGCGCTACGCCGCCGCCCGCTTCCGCAGCCGCAACGAGCCGATGGAGGACATCGTCCAGGTCGGCACGATCGGCCTGATCAAGGCGATCGACCGGTTCGACTGCGAACGCGGGGTGGAGTTCCCGACGTTCGCCATGCCGACCGTCGTCGGTGAGATCAAGCGCTTCTTCCGCGACACCTCGTGGTCGGTGCGCGTCCCGCGCCGCCTCCAGGAGCTGCGCCTGGCGCTGACGAAGGCGAGCGACGAGCTGTCCCAGACCCTGGACCGCTCCCCGACCGTCACCGAACTGGCCACCTGCCTGGGCGTCTCGGAGGAGGACGTGGTCGACGGGCTGGCCGTCGGCAACGCCTACACCGCCTCCTCGCTGGACTCCCCCGCGCTGGAGGAGGACGGGGCCGAGGGCTCCCTCGCGGACCGTCTCGGCTACGAGGACAGCGCGCTGGAGGGCGTCGAGTACCGCGAGTCCCTCAAGCCTCTGCTGGCCAAACTCCCGCCCCGCGAACGGCAGATCATCATGCTGCGCTTCTTCGCGAACATGACGCAGTCCCAGATCGGCGAGGAGGTCGGCATCTCCCAGATGCACGTCTCCCGGCTGCTGACGCGCACGCTCGCCCAGTTGCGCGAGGGGCTGATCGCCGAGGACTGACAGCACCGAGACGACCGGGGGACCGAGTGCGACGGGGGACACGGAGAAGTACGGACCGAGGCTTCACATCTGACGAACCGTCAGTGACACTGGCGCCATGCGGAGGCAGGGGAGCCAGGGCATCGACAGCGGCCGGGGCGGGCGGAGCATCAGCACGCGGAGCCGTCGGGGCGGCCGGATAGCCGCCTCGGCGGCTCTCGTCTGTCTCGGGGCGCCGCTGGCCGCGGGGTGCGGTGGGGGCGGCGACGAGGGCTATGTGGCCGTCGACTCGGGGCCCGGCGGCGACAGCTCCGGGCCGGCGCGGCCGGACGACAAGGTACGGATGGTGCCGCTGCCCGGGGACCCCGGGGGCGGGGACGGCGACGGCACGCGCGAACGGGACGGCACACGCGGCGACGGCGGCAGCGGGAAGAGCGCGGGCGGCGAGGGGGCCTCCGCGTCCCCGTCCTCGGGGTCCGCGGGCCCCTCCGGCGGGGCGTCGGACGGGACGGGTGCGAGCGGGGACGCGGGCGGGAAGGGCGAGGCAGCGGCGGGGAGCGGGGCGGCCTCCGGTTCGGCGCCGGGCGGCTCGTCCTCGGGCTCGGGCGGCAGCGGCTCGGCAGGTGGCGGCTCCGGTGGTGGTTCCGGGGGTGGCGGCGGGGGGAGCAGCGGCGGGGGCGGTGGCGGTGGAAGCGGTGGCTCCCCCTCGCCGGGCGGGCCGACCGGTCCGGCCGCCCTGGTGGCGAGCGAGCCGCAGCGGGCCAAGACGGACAAGAGGTGGTGCGAGAGGGTGACGGTCGGCCTCACCAATTCCGGCGGCAGCCCCGTCACCTCGGGCGAGATCACCTTCGGTATCCACATCATCGGCGCGCTCGGCGTCGACTGGGACACCCGGGAGACCACGCGCAAGCTGCCCGTGCCGATCGGGGCCGGGGAGAAGAAGGAGAAGACCTGGACCGTGTGCGTGGACGCCTGGCGGGTGCCGCTGGGGATGCGCGTGGAGACCCGCGAGGTGAAGCTCTCCGGCTGGAAGTGATCCCCGCGAGCGCGGGCGGGCCCGCGCTCGCGCGGGAGCGGACCACCCTTCGGGGCATACCGACCGGTCGGTCCGCGCTGCGCAAGGGGCGCGATCCCCGGCACACCCGCCACGGCTTCAGGACAGAAGGCGCCCCGAAGCAGCGGCATGTGAACAGCGGGCCCCGCACGTGAACAGCGGGCTCCGCACGCGCGCGCGGAGCCCGGTTGCGCACGGACGGCGGACCCCCGCCCGGGGCCGTCAGACGCGCGGGACGGTTACGAGAACGCCAGCCAGGCGACACCCGCCAGGACGACGAGGGCCACGACGACGCCGACGATCACGCCGACGCGCGGACCGGCCGGGGCCGGGGCGGGGGCCGGCCGCCTGCCCTGCCGGGGGGCGCCCTCGTCGACGAAGGCGCGGAACATCTGGGTGCTGCCTGCCGGATCGGGGTGTCCCTGTGCGTCCGGACCCTGGGGGGCGTGCGGGTTGTGAGCCATGTCCCAGGACCCTAGCGAACCCTTCCTCGGATGGCACAGCCCGGTCCGGGCAGCCGTCGCGCCATCCCTGTGCTGTCCCTGTGCCATCCCTCACATCGGCCACCCGCACCCCTGCCGCCCCACACCCCCTTCCCACCAGGGCTTTCCACGAGCACCTTGACCGGGGCTTGAGGGAGCGCACACGGAGGCTTGGGGAAAGGTTTGCCTCGCTTGCCCGGAATCAACTTGCCTACAGCAACCAACCATCTTATGGTTGCCTTAAGCAACAAGTTCATGGGGTGCAGATGGCCGAACGCAGTCAGTACGAGGAGCTGGCCCGGCAGATCAGCGCCATAGGCGCCGTCAAACGAGAGATGGCGCGCGGTCTCCCCCCGGAGTGTCCACCCGCGTCGGCGGCCGTGTTGATGCTCCTGAGCAAACACGGGGAGATGCGCACCAGCCGGCTGGCCGAGCTGATGGCGATCGACATGTCGGTGACCAGCCGCCACGTCGCCCACGTCGCCGACCGCGGCTGGATCGAACGCCATCCCGACCCGCAGGACGGCCGCTCCCGACTGCTGCGGATCAGCGAGAGCGGTGAGCGGTTCCTGACGGAGCTCTCGGCCCATACGACCGAGTCGCTGGCCGCCCACCTGCACGACTGGAGCGACGAGGACGTCGCCCAGCTCAACACCCTGCTCAGCCGGCTCCGTACGAGCTTCGGGGACTGCCGCTCCCGCGGCGGGCAACCCCACGAGACGACAACGACCGCAACACACTGAGTGAGAAGGACGCCGAATGGCAACAACCCGACCCCAGCCGCCGGTTGGGGGGCCCCGCGACGCCGTGCAAGGGGCCAGCGGCGGGGCCCGACACGCGGCTCACGGACACGCCGCCCCGGGCCGGACCCCGGCACCGGGCGCAGGCACCACCGCCGCACCGGCATCCACCGGCGCGGCACCGATGACCCACCGGCAGATCATGGAGGCGCTCTCCGGGCTGCTGCTCGGCATGTTCGTCGCCATCCTGTCGTCGACGATCGTCTCCACGGCGCTCCCGAAGATCATCCACGATCTGAACGGCAGCCAGAGCGCCTACACCTGGGTGGTGACCGCGTCGCTGCTGGCGATGACCGCGTCCACCCCGCTGTGGGGCAAGCTGGCGGACCTCACCAGCAAGAAGGTGCTGGTGCAGGTCGCACTGATCGTGTTCGTCCTGGCCTCGGCGGGAGCCGGTCTCTCGCAGAACCCGGGGATGCTGATCACCTTCCGGGTGTTCCAGGGCATAGGCATGGGCGGTCTGTCCGCCCTGGCCCAGATCATCATGGCCGCGATGATCTCCCCGCGCGAGCGCGGGCGGTACAGCGGCTACCTCGGCGCGACGTTCGCCATCGCCACCGTCGGCGGCCCGCTGCTCGGCGGCGTCATCACCGACACGAGCTGGCTCGGCTGGCGCTGGTGCTTCTACGTCGGCGTCCCGTTCGCCGTGATCGCGCTGATCGTGCTCCAGAAGACGCTGCACCTGCCCGTCGTCAAGCGGCAGGGCGTCAAGGTGGACTGGCTCGGCGCGTTCCTGATCGCCGCCGCGGCCTGCACCCTGCTGCTGTGGGTGACCTTCGCCGGTGACAAGTACGACTGGCTGTCCTGGCAGACCTACACCATGGTCGCCGGAGCCCTCGTGCTCGCGCTGCTCTTCATCCTGGTCGAGTCGAAGGCCAAGGAGCCGATCATCCCGCTGCGGCTGTTCCGCAACGGCACGATCACGCTCGCCGCGGTCGCCTCGCTGTTCGTCGGTATCGCGATGTTCGGCGCGACGGTCTTCCTGAGCCAGTACTTCCAGCTGGCGCGCGGCAAGTCGCCGACCATGGCCGGCGTCATGACGATCCCGATGATCGCCGGGCTCTTCGTCTCCACCACCGTCTCGGGCCAGATCATCAGCCGCACCGGCAAGTGGAAGCGGTTCCTGATCGCCGGCGGTGTGCTGATGACGGCGGGCATGGGCCTGCTGGGCACCATGCGGTACGACACCGAGTACTGGCACCTGGCCCTCTTCATGGCGCTGCTCGGCCTGGGCGTCGGCATGATGATGCAGAACCTGGTGCTCGCCACGCAGAACCAGGTCGCCGCCAACGACCTGGGGTCGGCCAGCTCCACCGTCAACTTCTTCCGCTCGCTGGGCGGTGCGGTCGGTGTCTCGGCGCTCGGCGCCGTGCTCTCCAACCGGATCACCCACTTCATGGAGGACGGCTTCGCCAAGCTCGGCATCAAGCCGGGCGGCGGCGCCACGGGTGGCGGCGGCAGCGCCCTGCCGGACCTGGACAAGCTGCCCGCGCCGGTACGCACCGTCGTGGAGAGCTCCTACGGGCACGGCATCGGCGACATCTACCTGTACGCCGCGCCGGTCGCGCTCCTCGCGCTGATCTGCGTCCTGTTCATCCGGGAGGTCCCGCTGCGGACCACCAACGCGACAGAGGCGCAGGAAGCCGCCGACGCACCG
>NZ_VJOK01000001.1:3541514-3550539 GCF_013302895.1 Streptomyces albus subsp. chlorinus
CTGGCACAGTCCGCCCAACCGGGGGGCGACACGCAACCGGGGGGCGACACGCAGCAGTTCAGGGAGTACGCAGCCATGGCCACAGCCCAGTCCCCGGCTCCGATGCCGACCAGCGGTTACGGGGTCCACGGCACCGTCCGCAACGCCGACGGCATCGGCGTCGCCCGCGCGGCGGTCACGCTGATCTCGCTCAGCGGACGCCAGCTCGGCCGCTCCGTCGCCCACACGGACGGCTCCTACGGGCTGGACGCGCCGGGGCCCGGCAGCTACGTGCTGATCGCGGCCGCCGACGGCCACCAGCCGCAGGCGTCCACGATCGTGATCGGCGAGGGTCCCCTCAGCCACGATCTGCTGCTCTCGGGCACCAGCGGCCTGGCGGGCCAGGTGCGCGGGCGCTCGGACGGCGCCCCGGTGAGCGGCGCGATGGTCGTCGTCACCGATGTGCGCGGCGAGGTGCTGGCCACCGGCGTGACCGGCGAGGCGGGTGAGTTCCGCTTCGACGACCTGGTCACCGGCACCTTCACGCTCGCCGTCAACGCCAGTGGCTACCGGCCCACCGCGGTCCCGGTCGAGGTCCAGGGCCAGGGCATCACCCGGCTCGACGTCGACCTGGCGGCGGGCGCCCGGGTGACCGGCACCGTGCGGGCGGGCGCGAACCGCCGGCCGCTGCCGGACGCGCGGGTCACGCTGGTGGACGCCGCGGGCAACGTCATCGCCACCTCGACCACCGGTGAGGACGGCGCGTACGCCTTCACCGACCTGGACGCGGGCGACTACTCGGTCATCGCCAGCGGCTACCCGCCCCAGGCGAACGCGCTGCAGGTGACCGGACCCGGAGTGGACGCGTACGACATCGAACTGCACCACCCGGACGAGTGACCCCCCGGTCCTGACGGCGCGCGGAACGAGCGGAGCGCGCGCCGTCGGGTCCGGTCTGGGGAAGGGCCCCGGCCGCCCGGCGACCGCGTTGAGCGAGCGCGGGCAAGGGACGGCCCGCCGCCGAGGCGCCGGGGCCCGTCGTATGCGAGAAGGAGCAAGGAAGACATGACAGTCGGGGCAAGCGGAGCAGACGGCGGCCACAGCGCCGTCGAGCCGGGTACGGGCGCCGGCGGCGCCGGGCTCCGGGCGCGGGTGCGGACCCGGGACGGCTGGGCGGTGCAGCACGCCGTGCTGACCGTCACCGACATGACGGGCACCCAGGTGCTGCGGGCCGAGGCCGACGACGAGGGCCTCGTCCGCAGCGCGGAAGCGCTGCCCGCGGGCCCGTACACGGTGATCGCCACGGCGATCGGCTACGCGCCGGCCGCCTCCACCGCGATGGTCACCGCCTCCGGGCGGGCGGACCTGGGCACGCTGGTACTGGCCCGCCAGGGCGGCGTCGAACTGCCGCCGCCGGGCGCCTGGACGATCGACCCGACGCACTCGACGGTCGCCGCGAGCGCCCAGCACCTCGGGATGACCAGCGTGCACGGCCGGTTCACCGAGTTCGGCGGCCGGATCGAGATCGCGCAGGAGCCGGAGAAGTCGTCGGTGGAGGCCGTCATCAAGGCGGAGTCCATCGACACCGGCAACAGCATGCGCGACCAGCACCTGCGCTCGGCCGACTTCCTCAACATCGAGTCGTACCCGGAGATCACCTACCGGAGCACCGGCGTCGAGGTGGCCGGGCCCGACCGGTGGACCGTCCACGGACAGCTGGGCATGCACGGCGTGGTCCGCGACGTGGACCTCGACCTGACCTACCTGGGCACGGGCCCCGACCCGTGGGGCGGGGTGCGCGCCTCGTTCCGGGCCACCGCCGAACTGCGGCGCTCGGACTTCGCGATGAACTACAACCAGGTCGTCGCGGCCGGCATCGCGGCCGTCGGGACGACGCTGCGGGTCGACCTGGACATCCAGGCCGTCCAGGGCGAGTCGCTGCCGTTCTGACCCCCGCCCGGTCCGCCGTCCGCCTCAGCGGTCCTCGGGAGCCGGCGGCTGAGGCGGAATCACGGGCGCGGTGCGGTCCTGCGGGGCCGCGCCGCGCCCGCCGCGTGCCGCGGCCGCCTTCGCCTCGATACCCGCCACCACGCAGTCGAGCGCCACACCGAAGTCCCGCTCCTGGACCGGACGTACGGCCTCCGAGCACTCCGCGTACTCGGGGCGCGCCCCGAACGTGCTGCGCAGCGCGTCGTAGCAGTCCCGCGAGCTGACCCCCGCCTCGCCGCACCGGCGCTCCCAGCCGGCCTCCACCGCCGCGTGCCCGTAGACGAAGGAGAACAGGGCGGCCAGCGCCCCGTCCGCCTGCTCCTCGGGCAGCCCCGAGCGCAGCAGCACCCGCCGCACCCCCAGCTGGAACGACATCGCGCTCGGCCCGACATTGAGGAAACTGCCCAGCGTGCCGGAGGCCCACGGGTGACGGCGCAGCAGCCCGCGCAGCGCGAAGGCCGCCTGCCGCAACTGCTCGCGCCAGTCGGCGCCTTCGGCGTCCGCGTCGGGCACCTCCAGCTCGCCCTCCACGGCGTCCAGGGCCAGTTCGAGCAGATCGTCCTTGCGGTCCACGTACCAGTACACCGACATCGCCGTCACGCCCAGGTGCGCGGCCAGCCGCCGCATCGAGAACTTGGCCAGCCCCTGGGTGTCCAGCAGCCGTACCGCCGCCGCCGTGATCTTCTTCCGGTCCAGCCCCTCGGTCTGCCCGGCCCCGGCGGCTCTGCGGCGCCCCTCCGACCGCTCCTCCAGCCACACGCTGGTCCTGCGCATCCGGCTCGTGCGACTGCCGTCGCTCATGACACGCGCTCCTTCGGGGGCCGGCCCGGCTCCGGGAGCCGGTCTCAGGGGCGAACGGGACGGCAACGATCGGGAAGACTCCGGACCGTTACCTCCTCGATGCTAATCCGTATCCGCGCCCCCATCCGCCTTCGGCGACCCGTAGAGGACTATTCCGGACTTCACCGCTCCCGCCCGCCTCCCCCTTGACACCCGCACCTGCCCCTGGTGCCGTCCGCTCCGCCTGCGTCCACCGCGCCTGCCGCTTCCGCTGTGTCCGCCGCCTCCACTGTGTCCGCCGCGGCCGCTGTGCCCGCCGCTCCCGCTGTGTCCTCCGCTCCCGCCGCCGTGAGGACGTACCCCGCCCCTCGCCGGGTACGGATCATCGGCGCCCGGCCCGCGTCGATCTTCCGCCGCAGATACGAGACGTACAGCTCGACAAGGTTGACGTGCCGGCTGACGTCGTAGTCCCACACCCGCTCCAGGATCTGGGCCTTGCTCAGCACCCGGCGCGGATTGCGCATCAGATAGCGCAGCAGCTCGAACTCGGTGGCGGTCAGCCGGATCACCGCCCCAGCGCGCCGGACCTCACGGGTCTCCTCGTCCATCGTCAGGTCCCCGACGACGAGCAACGGCGCCCGCGCGCCCGAGCGTTCACACACACCACGCACCCGCCGCACCGGCTCACACCCCTCGTTCCCCACCCGACGCCTGCCGTTGCTCCGGCCGCGGCTCACGTCCTGCTGCCGGTCCCGCTGCCAGCCCGGTTGGTCGTCCCGCTGACCGTCCCGTTGTCCGTTCCGCTGCCGGTCCCGTTGGTCGTCCCGCTGACCGTCCGCCTGGCTGTCCCGGCGCCCGCTCCCCTGACCGTTCCGCTGTCCGCGCGGCACCGTGGCCGCGTCCGCTCCCGCTCCACTCCGGCTCATCCCGCCACCCTCGGGCATGCCCGTGAGAGGACGCTTGCCGGAACGTGTGATTCCGGTGAGAACGCCTCGGATGATTCCGGTGAGAACGCCTCGGATGATTCCGGTGAGAACGCCTCGGGTGATTCCGGTGACAACGTCTCGGGCCGATGCGTGACCGGCCCCCGCCGCCGCGCCCGTACCCCACCCGGCGCCCGGTCACCGGCCCGACGCCCATTCCCCTGTCGCCCTGTTCCCTCTATTCCCCTGTTCCTCTGTTCCCCTGCGCCTCAGGGCAGTTGCTTCGTAGCATGCCCGGGAGGCGCCCGCCCTCCGCGGTGGGCACGAATCGTCGACGGCCAGCGGGGGGACGCCGTGGAGGACGAGAACCGGACCGCCGGAATACGCAACGACCTGTCGGGCGAGTACCACGCTCCCGTCGTACAGGCGGGCCAGGTGCACGGTGACGTCACCCTGCACCACCACCACGCCGGCGGGGACGCGCCCGACGCCCTCGCGAACCCGGTCATCGCGACCGTCGGTCTCCGGCCCGGTTCCACCCTCGCGGACCTGGTCGTCGACGACGACCCGCCCCGGCACGTGACGCCCAGCGGCACGCTGCACATCGTCACCCTGGAGGCGCGCACGGCACGGGCCGTGGTGCTGCAGGCGGCGCGGGCCGTCGTCCTGTCCCGACGCCTGCCCCGCCCGGCCTGCCTGCGGCCACGGATCGGCAGGCCGATCGAGCCGAGGCGTTTCCTGACGGACCTCGACGCCGACCCGCCCCGGCTGCTCGCCCAGGGAACGGACTTCCCGTTCTCGATCAGCGCCACCGACGTCGAACAGTTCTGGTTCGAGCCCGTGACGACCACCCACGAGATCGCGTGGCAGCTGGAGGTCGACTGGACCTGCGCCGGCCACCGGGGCACGACCGTCATCAACGACAACGGCCAGCCGTTCGAGGTGTATCCCGTGGCCGCACTCTTCAGCGACGACGAGGAGGAGGGCGGGGACGGCCTCGGTGACGGCCATTCGGCCCTCCAGTCCTGCGGTTCCCTCGGACGCCACCATCCCGCGTGCCCGGCCCGCCGCCTCGAAGCCGCCTCGGCGGCCCCCGCCCCGCCCACCCAGGGCCGGCCCGTCCACGCCGTCTCCACCGTGCTGCCCGTACCCGGCGGCCGTCCGTCGGCTCCTTCGGGCAACAGCACCGAGGAGATCTACCGCGACGCCCTCGCACTGGGCACCGCCCTGGCCTCCGCGGACCCCGACGACCCCGCCACCTGGCCCGACCACCGGAAATTCGCGCGACAGGTACGGACGCTCCTCACCCGGCCCGGATTCCGCAGCCACGAATCGGAACCGTTCCGCGCACAGCTCATCCGCATGCTGCGCTATCTGTTCGTGTCCCAGCAGTACGAACTCGGCATCCGGACTGCCCGCACGGTCCGCCGCGCATGGAGCGCCGCCCTCGGGGAAGACCACCCGGACACCCTCGCCGCCGCCAACCGCCTCGCCGGGTTCCTGTACGGGTTCGCGAAGGACGACCAGGCACGGGCCCTGTGGGAGGACATGCTGCCGCGGTGCGAGAGGTCACTGGGCGACGACCACGCCCTGACCCTGACAGTCGCGGGCAACCTCGGCGCGGCCCTGAGCCAGCTCGGCGCGCACGAGGCGGCACGGGACCTGTTCGAGGACGTCCTGCACCGGAGCCGCAGGGCACTCGGTGAGGACCACGCCGACACCTTGCGTACGGCCGAGAACCTCGCAAGCATCCTCAGAAAGCTCAAGGACCACCAAGCGGCACGGACCCTGGGCGAGGACACCCTGCGCCGCTCCCGGAAAGCCCTCGGCGAGGACCACCCGAGCACCCTGTTCGCAGCCGAACGCCTCGCCCTCACCCTCCGCGAACTGGGAGAGACCGACACGGCACGAGCCCTCGAAGAGGACATCCACGAGCGCCGCCGCCGCGTCCTCGGCGAGGACCACCCCGACACCCTGCGCGCGAGGAGGGCCCTCACCTGACGAAGCCGGGCCCACACCCGATGACGCAGATCCCGGACTGCCGCCCCTCCCCGTAGACCGGCCACCGCCACGCTGTCGGCCCCACACACGAAAGAGCCCCGTCCACACTCGGACGGGGCCCTCTTGCTGCGCGCTCGGCAGGATTCGAACCTGCAACCTTCTGATCCGTAGTCAGATGCTCTATCCGTTAAGCTACGAGCGCTTGCTCTCCGGCTGTTTTCTTGCCGGTCGGCGTTGCGGGAACAACATTACATGACCTGCGGCCGGACGTGAAATCCGTTCCCGGCATCCCCTCTGACCTGCGAAAACACTGGGTGGAGGGAGAGGTCGGGGAACGCGTGAAGCCCCGGCCGGGGCCGGGGCTTCGGTGATCGTGAGATCAAGTGCGGAGGCTGAGGGATTTGAACCCTCGATGGGGTGATAGCCCCAAACCGCATTAGCAGTGCGGCGCCATAGACCAGACTAGGCGAAGCCTCCAGACACACCTGGGCCCGCTCGGAAGAGCGGACGAAGTGTGTGCTGATGATGGCACAGCCCAGGGGGCTGTCTCCAATCGACCCCTACCGTACTCGGTCCGCAGACCCCTGGGCAAAGCCTTAAGGGATCACCTCTCACGGCACGGGCCCAGCGCACGCCCCCCCGTGCGCGCCCGCCCCCGTGCGCGTCCGGACGGAGCGCGCCCGGACGGGGCAGGCCCGCAACGGCACGGCCCGAGCGGCGTTGGAGATGGGGGGCGTACTCGCGGCGCCCCCCACCCGTCCCACCCGGAAGGACGCGCTCCCCGTCAACTGCGCGGACGCGCCCTCACTCCTTGGAGTCGCCCGATGCCGTGCCGTACCGCCACCGCCACCGCGTCAACGCCCTCACCGACCGCACCAACCGCACCCACCGCACCCACCGCACCCACCGCACCCACCGCACAGGCCGTATCAGCGCCCTCACCGGCCGTGTCAGCCGCTACCCCCTCGACCGACCCCTCGACCGACCCCTCGGCCACCGCCTCGGCCCGCCCGCTCCCCCTCCTGGCCGCCCTCGCCGCCCTCACCACCCTCGCGGCCTCCCTGCTCCCCCTCGCGGGGGTACCGAAGGCGGCGGCCGCGGTCCGGCCCGCCGACCAGCTCACCTTCCTCGTACGGAACAGCGGTACGTCGCACGACGGGTCGTACACCCTGCGCTGCCGACCCGCGGGCGGTGATCACCCGGCGCCGCAGGCGGCCTGCGCGGCGCTGGAGCGGGCGACCTCCGGCGGCCGGAACCCGTTCAGGGCCCTGCCGTCCGGCACCACCTGCACGATGATCTACGGCGGGCCCGCCACCGCCCATGTGACGGGCACCTGGCACGGGCAGAGCGTCAACGCCCGGTTCAAGCGGGCCAACGGCTGCGAGGTCGACCGGTGGAACCGGCTGGTCCCGGCGCTGCCCCGGCTCTCCTGAGGCGGGGCCCGGGCGGCAGGCGGGTGGCTCCCTCGCATCCGCCACCGCGCCCACGGCCGGGGCCCGTAGACTCCCCCCTAGTGACACGCCCGGGGGCAGCGGCAGACTGGCAGCCGTGACCTGGCCGGACCAACAGGGAAGAAACGGGCGGAAGGTCACGAGCACGTGAGGTCAGCAGGAGGGAATTGTCGCCGTGAGCAGCAGGCCATCCCGAGGCGCTGCTCGCCTCGCCGCCATACTCGACGCCCTGCCCGACGCGCTGCTCCTGGTGAACTGCAACGGCACGGTGGTGAACGCCAACGCCATCGCGCTGGAAGCCTTCGAGACGCCCGGTACGGCGCTCGTGGGGCGCGGACTGCTCGACCTGCTGCCCGAGTTCGACTCGAAGCGCATCCCGGGCTCGATGCGGCGCCCCGACGAGGCCGCGCAGGCACAGGGCCGCCAGAAGCCGACCAGGATGGTCGCGCGGCGCACGGACGGCAGCGAGTTCCCGGTCGAGGTGACCAGCGCGAACCTTGAGGACGGGCGGACCCCGTACGCCTCCGCGTTCGAAGCCGCCTTCGCCGACCACCCGGGCGGTGGCGGGTACACCGGGGACGAGCTGCTGATGCTCGTCGTACGCGACCTCACCGGCACCCTCGACACCGAGGCCGAACTGGCGCGCCAGCAGCGGCAGACGGAGATGATCCTGCGTGCCGCCTCCGAGGGCGTCGTGGGCGTGGACTCCGAGGGCCGCGTGGTGCTCGTCAACCCGGCGGCGGCGCAGATCCTCGGCTACCGCGCCAGCGACCTGGGCGGCCAGGAGCTGCACCCCCTGGTGCACCACTCGCGGCCGGACGGCACGCCGCTCCCGTTCGAGGAGACCCCGCTGGCCGACACCCTGCGTTCGGGCCGCAAGCACCGGGTGCGCGCCGGGCAGGTGCTGTGGGCGAAGGACGGCCGCGTGGTCCCGGTCGACATGACGACGGCACCCGTGCGGGACGGTGACCAACTGGTCGGTGCGGTGCTCACCTTCGCCGACCGCCGCCCCTACGACGCCGTCACCGCCCGCCAGAACCAGCTGCGGGCCGTGCTGGAGGAGTCGCTCCGCGGACCGCTGGAACAGCTGCGCGAGGAGCTGTCCGGGCTCGCGTCCGATCCGGCCGGCCAGCTGTGGCCGGAGGCGAACCAGATCCTCCACCACCTGTCCGCGGGCTACGCCCGGATGACGACGCTCGTCGACAACATCCTGGGATACCAGCGGCTGGACGCGGGCCAGGAGCGGCTGCGCACCGAGCCGGTGCCGATGGACGCGGTCGTCTCGGCCGGCGTCGAGGGCGCCATCGAGCTGATCGGCCCCGGCCGGGCCCAGTTCGCCGTGCACGCGCCGCCGATCGAGGCCGAGGTCGACCCGGAGCGCCTCGCCGTCGCGCTGGCGCACCTGATCGCGGACGTCGCGGGCGGTGACGCCACCGGCCGGACGCCGACCGCGCCGCCGGCCGGTGTCGACCCGACGATCGTGGTCGCCGCGGCCCAGCGCGGCCAGGTCGTCCGCATCGAGGTGCGCGGCCCGCACAGCGGCGGCAGCCCCGTGCACGAGCCCCTGGTGCGCGGTGTGGTCGCCAAGCACGGTGGTGTGCTCCAGACCCATGAGGTCCCCGGTTCGTCGGGTGGCAGCGCGTACGTGCTGGAGGTCCCGGTCAAGGCGGTCGGCAACACCTCCCGCCCCTCCGGCAGCCGCGCCCGCCGGGCCGCCGGCCCGGGCCGCGGCGCGGACGGTTCGACGGGCGGCCCGACGGGCGGCCCGACGGACGCCTCCTCAGGCGGCAACTCGCTCGGCGACGGTACGCCGGGCAGCGGTTCCCTTGGCGGTAACCCGGCCGGTGACGGCTCGACCGGCGGCGGCTCGACCGGCGGCGGCAGGGAGCGGGGCCGGGGCGG
>NZ_VJOK01000001.1:3550559-3551282 GCF_013302895.1 Streptomyces albus subsp. chlorinus
GGGGGGCGTGGATGACGCGAGCGGCGCGCGTGTCGCGGGTGGCGCGGGTGGCGCGGGTGGCGCGGGTGGCGCCTTCGGGGTGCCGAGCGTGGTGCACGGCGCTGATCACGGCGAAACGACGGTCATGCCCATGCCATCCGCGCCTGCGCGCGGCACCGCGGGGCACGGGCGGAGCCAGGAGCAGGGGCAGGGGCAGCACGGGCAGGGCCAGGGGCAGGGGCAGGGGTCTGCCTCCGGGCACGCCCCCGTGGGCCAGGGGCAGGGCGGCGCGCCCGAGCACGGCCAGGGCTTCCCGCCCGGCACCCCGGCGACGGGCATCCCTGCGGGCGCCCCCGCAGGCGCTCCCGAACCGGCGCCAGGCCCGATGGCGGGGCCAGTGGCGGAACCAGTCGCGGGACCGGGTGCCCACCAGGGTGCGGCCGGGCCCGCCCACGTACCCGAGCCACGGCAGAGCCTCGAATTGGGGCCCGGCCCGTCCGCCGCTCCTGGGGCAGGGGGCGAGAGCGGACAGCAGGGGCAGGGCCCGGCGGCCGGGTCGGGGTCTGCGTCCGGGTCGGGTCCGGCATCAGGACCAGGTGCGGCATCAGGGCCGGGTTCCGTGTCAGGACCGGGTTCCGTGTCAGGGCCAGATTCCGTATCCGCGTCCGCGCCCTCGGCGAGAGATGCAGGCTCTGCGGGGAGCGCAGGTTCCGTGGGAGGCGCGGGTTTCGTGGGGGGCCCGGG
>NZ_VJOK01000001.1:3551459-3577706 GCF_013302895.1 Streptomyces albus subsp. chlorinus
AGCCCGGCGGAGGAGCAGCAGCACGCGCAGGCGCCGACCGGGAGCGAGGGTGACGCCCGTGCCGCCGGTCCCCTCGCGCTGCCCGCGGGTACGGAGGCGTCCGGCGGGGACGGGGGCGCGAACATGCCCGTACCCGCGCAGGGCACAGGTCGGCGCGCCCGGCGTGCGCTGGGTGAGCGCCCGGAAGAGCCGCACGCCCTCCCCGGGACGGGCACCGCAGCGGCGGCGCCCGAGCCCCCTGGGACACAGGGTCCCGACGGAGACCCGGGGAGTGTCGGTAGCCCAGAAGCAATCGGTGGCCCGGGAGCTGTCAGTGGCCCGGGCATGCCTGGTTCACCGGGGACGCCCGGCTCCTCGGGGATGCCTGGCGCCTCGGGGATGCCTGACGCCTCGGGGACACCCGGCGCTCAGGAGATGTCGGCTGCTCAGGGTGTCGCTGGTGCCCCGGGCGCGTTGGGGGCTTCCGGTCCGAACGCCCCTGACGTGACCGGCTCCGGCGGACCGACCGGTCCCGGTGGTCCCGGCGGAGCGCCCGGCTCCAGTGGTCCCGGTGGCGGTCCGACGGCCGGTCCTGGCGGTCACGGTGGTCCAGCGGCCGGCCCCGGCGGTCTCCCTGGCCCCAGCGGCTCCACCGATGCCGCTGGAGCCATGAGCCCCACTGGTGCCGTGAGCAACCCTGGCACCGCTGGCGCCTCTGGCGTCCCTGGCGTCCCTGGCGTCCCTGGCGAGCAGGGCCTCTACGGCGTACCGGCCGGGTCGGAGTCCCCCGGCGGCGAGGACGGCGGGCAGGCCGCGGGCGGGCTGGAGCTGTCTGCTGCCGGTGGCGGGCGTCGGGCACGGCGCATCGCCGCTGCCCGCGCGCGGGCGCAGGCTGAGGCCGAGGCGCAACAGGGTCCGCATCACGCGCCGTTCGCGCTGCCGCCCGCGCCCTCCTCCGACGCGTCGGCCGCCTCACCCTCCGTCCCGGCGTCGGAACCCGGCGCCTCTTCCGCGCCGGCGCTGCCGGGGCCCGTGATGCCGGGTGCCGCACCCGAGAACGCCGCTCCGGCACCCGGGCTGCCCGGCGCCGCTCCGGCCCCGTCGCCGGCTACCGCGCCCGCGCCCGCGTCCCCGCCCGAGGCGGGTGCCGCCGACACCGCGTACGGCGACGCGTACCCGGCGCCCGGCAGGGGTCAGCAGGCGGCTCCGCACCAGCTTCCGCAACAGGTTCCCGGCCAGGCCCCGCAACCGGGCGGCAACGGCCCGGACGCGGACGCCGGGAAGGGCGCGGAGAGCGGGGAGAGCACGCACCCCTCCGCTCCGCAGGGCGACCGGCCCAGGCGCCGCGACCACTCGGTGGTCGCGGGCAGCCCGATCCTGGGGGGCGGTCCCTTCCCGCAGCAGACACAGCCGCACCAGCCGCGCGGACTGCCCATGCCGGACCAGCAGCGGGGGCCGCACTCCGGCCCCGGCTCGGGTCCCGGTTCGAGTTCCGGTTCCGGTCCTGGTTCCGGTTCGCAGGGAGGGGACCAGGGGCCGCGCGTGCGGACCCTGGGCCAGGGGCTGCCGTTCGCCGAGCGGGTGGCGGAGCACGCGGCACAGCAGTGGCCGAACCAGCCGTCCGCGTCCTCGTCGTCCCCGTCGTCCCCCTCGACACCGTCGGCGTCCTCGGCCATACCGTCCACCCCGTCCACCCCGACGCCGCCACCCGGCACCGGCCGCCGTCGCAAGCTGGCGACCCCCCAGGAGCGGCCCCCGCAGCAGGGCGGGACCGCGCCGGGCCAGCCCTCCGGCAGCCCGGGCGGCCCCGGCGGCCCGAACGGTCCGGGCGACTCCAGCGGCTCCGGCGGTCCGGAGGGCTCCGGTTCGGGTTCGGCGCAGCCAGGCGGGCCCGCGTACGGACAGCAGCCACCGCCGCATCAGCCACCGCCGCATCAGGCACCGCCGCATCAGGCACCGCCGCATCAGGCACAGGGGCATCAGGTACAGGGGCAGGCACCACACACGCAGCCACAGGCGCAGGAACAGGCACAACCCCAACAGCAGCCACAACAACAACCACCGGCTCGGCAGCAGCCGCACACCCAGCAACCGGCACAGCAGCAGCCGCAGGCGCAGGCGCAGCCACAACCGCAGCCGGGTTCCGTCGGGCCGGCCCAGGCCCAGCCCTGGGCGGTCGGGGCCGTGCCCCCGCACGCGGGACCGACCGGCCCGGCCGGTCCCGGTCAGGCGGAGCCCTGGGCGATGGCCGGTCCCGGTGGTGTCGCCGCCGACCCGGGTGCCGGGGCCGGTGCCGTCGACAGCGAGGTGGCCGAGGGGCCGGAGCCGCTGGACGGTCCGGACAGTCCGGTGGAGATGACGGACGGGCGCGGTCTCGCCCTGCCCCCGCACGCCATGGACGACGAGTTGCCGCCCGAGCCGCTCGACAATCCGCGGCGGCTGCTGGTGTGGCCGGAGCCGGACGTCTCCACGCAGCAGGCACTCTCCGCGCGCGGCTACCGTCCTGTCCTGGTGCGGTCGCGCGAGGAGGTGGACGCGCAGATCGCGGCCTACCCCGCCGCACTGTTCGTCGATCCGCTGACCGGTCCGATCACCAGGACAGCACTGCAGTCGCTGCGTACGGCGGCGGTGGCCGCCGAGGTGCCCGTGCTGGTGACGGCCGGGCTGGGGCAGGCCACGCGGGAGGCGGCGTTCGGTGCCGACCCCGCCGTGCTGCTCAAGGCGCTGGCGCCGCGGGACAGCGAGCAGCATCCGCCCCGGGTGCTGCTGGTCGAGGAGCAGCAGGCGATCGCCACGTCGCTCGCGGCGACGCTGGAGCGGCGCGGCATGCGGGTCGCGCACGCGCCGACGGACGCGGACGCGGTGGCCGTCGCCGGGCAGGTCCGGCCGAACCTGGTGGTGATGGACCTGATGCAGGTGCGCCGCCGCCGTGCGGGCATCATCGACTGGCTGCGGGTGAACGGGATGCTCAACCGCACCCCGTTCGTCGTCTACACCTCGGCCGACCTGGACCCGGGTGAACTGCCGCGGCTCGCCTCGGGCGAGACGGTGCTGTTCCTGGCGGAGCGTTCGACCAGCGCCGAGGTCCAGGCGCGGATCGTGGATCTGCTGGCGAAGATCGGCGCCAACTGAACGACGGCCCCGGACGCGGGCAGGGGCCGGCCGCCTCGGCCGGCCCCCACCCCACCGCACGCCGTACGCGCGCTCCAGCCCAGTTCGACTCAGCCCAGTTCGACTCAGCCCAGTTCGGCTCAGCCCAGCTCAGCCCCGTTCAGACCAGCCCAGCCCAGCCCCGTTCAGCCCAGCCCAGCCCCGTTCAGACCAGCTCAGCCCCGTTCAGACCACTGCCTGCTCGGAACACTTCGTTCAGCCCAGTTCCGTCACGTCCAGCTCGCCCGCCGCGTACTGCGCACGGAGTACTTTCTTGTCGAACTTGCCCACGCTCGTCTTCGGTACGGCGTCGAGCGTGGCCCAGCGCTCGGGGAGCTGCCAGCGGGCGACGCTCCTGCCGAGGAAGGTGCGCAGTTCCTCGTACGGGACGGGGGCGTGCCCCTCCTTGAAGACGACGGTGGCCAGCGGGCGTTCGCCCCACTTCTCGTCCGTGACGGCGACGACGGCGGCCTCGGCGACGGCCTCGTGCGCCATCAGCGCGTTCTCCAGCTCGACGGAGGAGATCCACTCGCCGCCGGACTTGATGACGTCCTTGGCCCGGTCGGTGAGCGTCAGATAGCCGTCCGGGCTGATGACGCCGACGTCACCGGTGCGCAGCCAGCCATCGGGGCTGAACTTGTCCGTGGGGCGCAGCGGCGGTGCGCCGACCCCGCCGAAGTAGGCGGCGGCGATCCAGGGACCGCGGACCTCCAGCTCGCCGGGGGACTTCCCGTCCCAGGGTGCGAAGCCGCCGCCGGGTGCGGCGAGCCGCGCCTCGACACCGGCGGGGAAGCGGCCCTGGGAGACGCGGTACGGCCACTCCTCCTCGGGGGTGAGCCCGCCCGGCGGGTGGGCGAGGCTGCCCAGCGGCGAGGTCTCGGTCATCCCCCAGGCGTGGCACACCCGTACGCCGTGCAGCTCCTCGAAGGCGCGCATCATGCTCGGCGGGCAGGCGGAGCCGCCGATGGTGACGGTCCTGAGGCTGGAGATGTCCCGCGGGGTGGCGGCCAGCTCGCCCAGCAGGCCCTGCCAGATGACGGGCACGGCGGCGGCGTGGGTGGGGCGCTCCGCCTCGATCATCTCCGCGAGCGGGCCGGGCTGGAGGAAGCGGTCGGGCAGCAGCAGGTTGACCCCGGTCATGAACACCGCGTGCGGCAGCCCCCAGGCGTTGACGTGGAACATGGGCACGACCGGAAGCGTGGTGTCGGACGTGGTCAGCCCCATGGACTCGGCCATGTTGACCTGCATGGAATGCAGATAGACCGACCGGTGGGAGTAGACGACTCCCTTGGGGTCGCCGGTGGTGCCGGAGGTGTAGCACATGGCCGCCGCCGTGCGTTCGTCGATCTGCGGCCAGTCGTAGCTGGTGGGGCGCCCGGCCAGCAGTTCCTCGTAGGCGTGCACCCGGGGCGCGCAGCCCTCCAGTACGGAGGTGTCGCCGGGGCCGACGACCACGAGGTGCTCCACCGTCTCCAGCCGGGGCAGCAACGGCGCGAGCAGCGGCAGCAGGGTTCCGTCGACGAGGATGACGCGGTCCGCCGCGTGGTTGACGATGAAGACGAGCTGGTCGGCGGGCAGCCTCAGATTGAGGGTGTGCAGCACGGCGGCCATGGAGGGGATGGCGAAGTACGCCTCCAGGTGTTCCGCGTTGTTCCACATGAGGGTCGCGACCCGGTCCTCGGGCCGTACGCCCAGCTCGTCCCGCAGGGCGTGGGCGAGCTGCGCGGCGCGTTCGCCGGTCGCGCGGAACGTCGTACGGTGCGGCTCCGCCCCGCCCGTCCAGGTGGTGATCCGGGCACTGCCGTGGACGGTCTCTCCGTGGCGGAGGATGCGCGAGATGGTCAGCGGTACGTCGTCCTGCATCGTGCTCAGCACCGGGGGCCTCCCGAGGAACGGCGGATACGCGGAGCAGGCGCACGCCGCGCGTGGACCCGGAACCCACCGGTCCTTACGCGCGAGTAATGCGCTGGTTCCGCGGAAGCCTGCCACCGACCGAGCGGTATGTCACGGGGTCTCGCTCAGAACCGCCCCTGGACACGGCGGGTGCGTGCCCAAATGAGCCACCCGGGTCCGGTGCGCCCGTGCCCGCGTGTGCCCGTGCCCGCGTGTGCCCGTATCCGTGCGCGTCTCCCCGGGCGGTGCCGTCGGCCGTCACGACGGTGCGCGGGTGGCGCGGGTGGCGCGGGTGGCGCGGGTCAGGCCGCCAGCGACTGCTGCTCCAGCGGCTGCCGCCGCTCCACCGTGGCGTGGCGGGCGTGCTGCCGGGTGGGCTGGGCGTCGCCCGCGACGTCCGCGCGGACGTCGGCGGCCAGCTGCGGGTCCTCCCTCAGCTTCGCCAGCGCGCGGGAGACGGCGCTCTTCACGGTGCCGACCGAGACGCCCAGCACCTCGGCGGTCTGTATCTCGCTCAGATCCTCGTAGTAGCGCAGCACCACCATGGCGCGCTGCCGGGCCGGCAGCTTGAGCACGGCCCGCCACATGGCGTCCCGCACGGCCTGCTGCTCGGCGGGGTCCGGCTCGGGCAACGGGTCGGGCTCGGGCAGTTCGTCGCAGGAGAACTCGTCCACCTTCCGCCTGCGCCACTGCGAGGTACGCGTGTTGACCAGCGCCCGGCGGACGTACCCGTCCAGCGCGCGGTGGTCCTGTATCCGCTCCCAGGCCAGATAGGTCTTGGTCAGCGCGGTCTGGAGCAGGTCCTCCGCGTCGCTGGGGTTGGCGGTCAGGGAACGGGCGGTACGCAGCAGAACCGGTCCGCGCGCCTGTACGTAGGAGGTGAACGTGAGCGGTGATCCCCCGGAGCCTGGAGGCATCGCAGGGGACCCCGCGTGCGTGGCAGAGGTGGTCCGGGGAGTCCGGACTGTCCCAGGCGTGGTCATGGCTCCACGCTAGAAGCCGCCCGTCTTCACCGGATCGCCCCAAGGTCCCGAAGACGCGTCCGCCTCAGGGTGTAGGGGTGGTGGTAGCTACACCTCCTGAAGGTGGAGAGCCTCCACCGGGGGGATCAGGGACGCCCTCGGGGAACCCCGTCCGGAACCCCCGAGGGTGCCCGCGCGCGACCCTCATTCCGTAACCCCGCTCCCTCAGACGACGACGGCCACGGGCGCGTCCACCAGGTTGTGGTCCACGGTCACCGTGTGGCCACCGTAGGTGCGCTTCTTGTTGCCAGTGTGCTGGTGGATGCGGCGATGCGGCTGCCACGCCTGCGGATGGAGGTTGCGCTCGTTGTCCGTCGACGGCTTCACCCGCCAGCGCGCGAACCACACCGCCGTGGGCAGTCCGCGGGCACCCGCCGCGCGGGCCTTCTCCAGATGGGCGATGCCGGAGTTCGCACTGCTGTAGAAGCCCGCGATGTACCCCTGGGCGCGCACCGCGCTGTTCCAGCCCTGGACGAAGCGCAGGGTGGTGGCCGCACAGGCGGTGTGCTTGTACCGGTACGCCTCCATGTCGAGATAGATGGCACTGTGCTTGGCCATGTGGAACCGCTGTGCCTGCCGCACCGCGTCCGCCCCCTCCCGCTGCCCCTGCGCGTACGGGTTCTTGCCGCTCATGCGGACCTTGCGCTTGTTCTTGGCGATGACGCAGGGGGACTGGGAACCGACGTACAGGGGAAGCAGCTTCCAGCCCTGCTTGTGGACGGTGGTGACCCAGTCGGGGCTCAGGTGCTTCTGCTTCGGGCAGGCCCGGCCGCGCCCTCCGATGTAGATGCCCACCGCGCCGAACGGGGAGGGTCCCTTCCAGGCTCGCATGGTGGCGACGGAGGGTGCCTGGCAGGTGTCGAAGGCGTTCCCCTGGAAGATCTGCGCCCCGAAGGTGCGCGGGTCCCCCCGCACCAGCGACGGCTGGTCCCCCGGACCAGCCGGCACCCCTGGCGCACCGGGGGCGCTGGGATCGGCGGGCGCGTCGGGGGCCGCCGGATCGGTGAGGGTCCGCGGGTCGGTGACCGTTCCGGAGGGGGCGCCGGTGTCCGTGTCCGCGCCGGAAGACGGTGCGGAGGGCTGCGGTCCCGAGGGCTGCGGTGCGGTCTGTGAAGGGGAGGACTGCGGTGTGGTCTGCGGTGGGGAGGACTGCGGTGCGGACGGTCGCGCGGAGGGAGGGGAGCCGGGGGAGGACGAGGAGGAAGCGGAGGGGGGCGGGGTGGTGGGCCGGCCGGTGGCGGGATCGGGAGGGGCGGGCTCCGCACCGGCGGCGGGCAGCGCGCCGCCGGTCAGCACGGCGGCGAGGGCGGCCGACAGGAGGGCCATTCGTCGCATCATCAGATTTTTGGTCGCCATGGGGCGAGTGAAAGGGCCCCGGCACGGCCCGCCGCACAGGCACGCCCGCGATGTCCGGGGATTCAGCCGGATGCCCCGTCTTCCGTCCGGACGCGTCACCCGCGCGCACGGCACCCAGTTGTCCGTCCCGTCCTACCGGGTCAGCACCAGGCCCGAGGTGGGGACGCCCGTGCCCGCCGTCACCAGCACCCGCGCACAGCCGTCAACCTGGTTGACGGCTGTGCCGCGGAGCTGCCGTACGGCCTCGGCGATGCCGTTCATGCCGTGCAGATACGCCTCGCCGAGCTGCCCTCCGTGCGTGTTGAGCGGCAGGACCTCCTCCGCGACGAAAGCGGCCCCCTGTCCGCGCTCGCAGAACCCGAACTCCTCCAGCTGCATCAGCACGAACGGGGTGAAGTGGTCGTAGAGCACGGCCACGTCCATGTCCCCGGGGCCCAGCCCGCTGGTGCGCCACAGCTGACGTGCCACGACGCCCATCTCGGGCAGGCCCGTCAGCTCGTCGCGGTAGAAGCTGGTCATCTGCTCCTGGGCGCGCCCGGCCCCCTGGGCCGCCGCCGCGATCAGGGCGGGCCGGTGGGGCAGGTCGCGGGCCCGCTCCGCCGAGGTGACGACGAGGGCCTGCCCGCCGTCCGTCTCCTGGCAGCAGTCCAGCAGCCGCAGCGGCTCGACGATCCAGCGGGAGGCGGCGTGGTCGGCCGCGGTGATGGGCTGTCCGTGGAAGTAGGCGGCGGGGTTGGTCGCGGCGTACTTGCGGTCCACCACCGCCACGGGGGCGAAGGCGTCCGGGGACAGCCCATAGGTGTGCAGATAGCGCTGGGCCGCCATGGCGGCCCAGGAGGCGGGGGTCAGCAGTCCGAAAGGCAGTGACCAGCCGAGCGCCGCTCCCTCCGCCGACGGTTCCCGCCGCTGGACGCCCGAGCCGAAGCGCCGCCCGGAGCGCTCGTTGAACGCGCGGTAGCACACCACGGTCTCGGCCAGCCCGGTGGCGACCGCCAGCGCGGCCTGCTGCACGGTGGCGCAGGCCGCCCCGCCGCCGTAGTGCACCCGCGAGAAGAACGACAGCTCCCCGATCCCGGCCGCCTGTGCGACGGTGATCTCGGGACTGGTGTCCATGGTGAAGGTGACCATGCCGTCCACGTCGCCCGGGGCCAGTCCCGCGTCGTCGAGTGCCGCCCGTACGGCCTCCACGGCGAGGGTGAGTTCGCTGCGCCCCGAGTCCTTGGAGAACTCGGTCGCCCCGATGCCGACGACGGCGGCGTGCCCGCCGAGCCGGTCGGCTGTCCGCAGACTCATGCGGGTCCCTCCTTCCGCCCGGCGGCCGTGCGCAGGGTCACGGTCACCGTGCCGGTGACGTGGTTGCCGAGCCGGTTGGTGCCCCGTACGGCGATCTCCGCCGTGGCGCCCTCGTCCTCGGGCGCGTCCGGTGCGGGAGGGGTGAGCGCGGTGACGCGTCCGGACAGCAGCATGGTGTCGCCCGGGTGGTTGGGTGCTCCCAGCCGGATGGCGACCTTGCGCAGCAGGGCGTGCGGTCCCGCCCAGGCGGTCACGTAGCGGCCCACCAGCCCGTTGGTCGTCAGGATGTTCATGAAGATGTCCGGGGAGCCCTTCTCCCGGGCCGCCTCGGCGTCGTGGTGCACGTCCTGGAAGTCACGCGAGGCCAGTGCTCCGGAGACGATGAGCGTGCGGGTCACCGGTATCTCCAGCTGCGGCAGTTCGTCGCCCTCCCGTACTGACACGGCACCCTCCCTGGGCGTCACAGCAGCTCCCTCCACTCGGTGTCCCGTTCCGGTGCGGACAGTGCCCGGCCCAGTTCGTCCAGCAGGGCGGCGGGGGAGCCGAGCTGGGCGGCCAGTTGCCTGCCCCACAGGAAGTGCCGGTGCACCGGATGGGTGAGGTCGGCGCCGACGCCGCCGTGCAGGTGCTGTCCGGCGTGCACGACCCTGCGGCCGGCCTCGGCGGCCCACCACGCCGCCGTCAGGGCGTGCGTATGGGCGGGCAGGCCGGCGTCGTGCCGCCAGGCGGCCTCGTAGCAGGTGACCCTGATGGCCTCGGTGTCCAGATGCGCGTCGGCGGCGCGCATCTGGACGGCCTGGTTGGTCGAGAGGGGACGTCCGAACTGTTCGCGCTCACAGGTGTGCGCCACCGCGCGGGCCAGCGAACCGGCACACACCCCCGCCTGCAACGCCGCGAACGCCGTACGGGCGCGATCGAGCGTCCTCCCGCACACCTCGTCCCCGCACACCTCGTCCCCGCACGCCTCATCCCCGCACGCCGGGCCGCCGACCCCCTCGCCCCCGTCCACCCGCTCCTTCTCCCGCGCCCCGTCCCCGTACACCGCCTCGCCGCCCAGTGGTTCCCCGCGCGCACCGGTCATCTCCAGCCGTCCCGCCGCCCAGGGAGCCGTCGTGCCGAGCGGGGTGACGGTGAGACCGCGCTGCCCTGTCCCGACGAGGAACAGCCGTACTCCGCCGTCCCGTTCGCACCGCGCGGGCACCAGCACCAGGTCGGCGTCCCGCAGCCACGGGACGAGCGGCACCGTCCCCGACAGCCGGCCGTCCTCCCCCGCCCTCACCCCCTCACGCTCCCGGAGCAGCGGGAAGGTGCCCGTCGCCACTGTCGTGCCGTCCCGCAGCCCCGGCAGAAGACGGGCGCGCTGCTCGGCGGTGCCGTGGGCCGCGACCGGCAGCAGGCCGTACACGCAGGTGGCCGCCAGCGGTACCTGGGCCGTGTGCCTGCCCTGTTCCTCCAGGAGGAGTGCCAGCCCCACCAGTCCGATCTCCTCGACAGCACTGACGAGGCCCGCCCCGCACAGCGCCTTCCACAGCTCGGCGTCGGTCCCGTCACCGAGTGCGGACAGGCGTTGGTGGGTGGCGAGGTCTGCGAAGATCTCGGCCGCCAGGTCGCGGGCCGCCGTCTGCTCCGGCGCGGGTGTGAAGTCCATCAGGCCGCCGCTCTCCTCGCGCCCCGGAAGACCGGCAGCTCCAACTCCTCGTCCACCCGCAGGAACTCCAGCTCCACGGGCATCCCGATGCGCACCTCGTCACAGGGCACACCGATGACGTTGCTGACGATCCGCACACCCTCCTCCAGCGCCACCAGTGCCACCGCGTACGGCGGGTCGAAGGCGGGGAAGGGCGGGTGGTGCATGACGACGTACGAGTAGACGGTGCCCCGTCCCGCCGACGCGACCGGCCTCCACGCCATCGAGCCGCACGCGTTGCAGCCGGGCAGCCAGGGGAAGCGCGGGGTACCGCACGCCTCGCAGCGCTGGAAGAGCAGTTCGTGCCGGGCGACGCCCTCCCAGAAACCCGCGTTGTCCCGGTTGACGACGGGACGGGGCCGCCGGGACCGTTCCGTGCCACCCTCCGCACCGGCCGCCCCCCTCCCCGCCGGAGGGCTGCCTCTGCGCGCCGGGCGGTACTTGAGAATGCGGAAACGGTGGGTACCCACCACGGCGTCGCCGGTCCGCACGTCCATCCGGGTCGTGACGAAGTAGCCGGTCCCCAGCTTGGTGGTCTTGCGCGGTGAGACGGACTCGATCACCGCGTCGTAGGAGATTCCGTCCCCGGGGAACAGCGGCCTCAGGTACTCCTGCTCGCAGTCGGTCGCGACCACCGAGGTGTACCCGGCGGCGTCGAGCGTGCCCAGCAGTTCCGTGTAGGGGCCGGCACGGTCCGCGCCGCCACCCCCGAGCCCGGCCATCGTCCAGACCTGCAACATGGTGGCCGGCGCCGAACCGTCGGGCGGCACCGTATGCCCCAGCGCCTCGCACCAGTGCCGGATCATCGTCGCGTTGACCGGGTCACGCCCACGCCCCTCGGCAGCCGCCGGCCGGCCCTCGTACCCGCGCAGCCGCTCGTACAGCGCGTCGGGGGCGGTGGGTGCGGTGGGTGCGGAGGACGCGGTGGACGGCGTGGGCGGCGTGGGGCCGCTCCCTCCGGACGTGTCACCGTGCGGTAGGCCCGCATGAAGAGTGCCCTCGTCACAGGAGGCGCTGTCCGCACAAATGCCGCCTTCCGCACGCGCACTGCCCTCCGCAGCAGAGGCGCCATCCGCACCGGAGGCACTGTCCGTGTCAGAGGCACTGTCCGCACCGGAGACACTCGCCGTACAAGGGGCACTGTCCGCGCGCATGCCGCTGTTCTCCGCGTTCACCGTCGCCTCCTGAGCATGCCGAGCCGCATCGTCGCGACGATCTCCCGCTGGACCTCGCTCACGCCGCCCCCGAAGGTGTTGATCTGGGCGGCCCTGTTCATCCGCTCGACCTCGCCGTCCTGGAAGGCCCCAGGTGAACCGGCGCGTACGGTCCCGGTCTCTCCCAGCACCTCCTGGCACAGGGCGTAGACGGCGACGGTGCTCTCCGTACCGGCGACCTTCACGCCGCTCGCGTCGCCCGGCGCGAGCGTGCCGGCGCCCACGTCCTGCACGAGCCGCCAGTTGAGCAGCCGGGTGGCGGCGAGCCGGGCATGTGCCTCGGCCAGCCGTGTGCGCACCCACGGCTCGTGTACGAGGCCGGTCTCCCGCGCGTGTGCCAGAACGGCCTGGTAGTGGTCCTCGGCCTGCATGCCGAGCGCCGCGAGCGCCACCCGTTCGTGGTTGAGCTGGTTGGTGATCAGGCCCCAGCCGCCGTTCTCCTCCCCCACCAGGCCGCTCGCGGGCACCCGGACGTCGTCGTAGTACGTCGCCGTCGTGGTGAGTCCGCCGACCGTCTCGATCGGCGTCCAGGAGAACCCCGGCGCGTCGGTCGGCACCAGGAAGAGGGAGATGCCCTTGTGCTTGGGCGCCTCGGGGTCGGTGCGGCAGGCGAGCCAGATCCAGTCGGCGTGCTGGGCGTTGCTGGTGAAGACCTTCGCGCCGTCGATCCGCCAGCCACCGTCCCCGGTCCGCACCGCCCGGGTGCGCAGCGAAGCGAGGTCCGTACCCGCCTCGGGCTCGGTGTAACCGATGGCGAAGACGATCTCACCGCTGAGGATGCGGGGCAGGAAGTAGGCCCTCTGTTCGTCGGTCCCGTACTTCATCAACGTCGGGCCGACCGTGTTCAGAGTGACCATCGAGACGGGCGCGCCCGCACGGTACGCCTCGTCGAAGAACACGAACTGCTCGTCCGGGCCCCGCCCCTGGCCGCCGTAGGCGACAGGCCAGCCGATGCCGAGCCACCCGTCGGCCCCGATACGGCGCAGAAGGGCTCGCTGCGGGTCCTCGGCCGGCTCCGTGCGCCCGGCGCCCTGGGCCCGCTCCGTGCGCCCGGCTCCCTCGGCCCGGCCGGCACTCCGGGCGCGGACGCCGGTGACGGCGTCCGGCCCCAGTTCCGCCGCCGTCCGTAACGTGCGGAAGTAGGCGCGCAGTTCGGCACGGAGCGCGCGCTGTCGCTCGGTGGGGGCGAGATGCATTACCTGACTGTCCGTCAGTTACTGGGGAGTGTCAACCGTGCGGTGGCCGCACGACGGAAGCCGCGCGCCCGCGCCCGCCGCGGTGAGCGCGGGCGCGCGGCTTCATTCCGTCCCCATGAGAGTTCTCCGGCCGACTCGGGCCGGCCCGTCGGTCAGGCCGTCACCACAGGTTGCGGAAGACGATGACATGGGACTCGTTGTGCGTCTCGTTCGACTGGTCCACGACAGCACCGTTGCCGTTGACGGTGGCGTTGTTGGCGTTGGTGGTGTTGTCGGCGTTGGTGGTGTTGGTGCCGCCACCCACCGCCCCCTGCACCCGGGAGCCGTCACTCGCGGTGGAGTTCGCTTCGTCGTCAGCGAGAGAGCCGTTGTCCGCCTGGGCCACGCCGGACAGGACGGCGGCGGCGACCGGAAGGACGGCGGCGGCCGCGAGGACGCGGGCGGTACGGATGCGTGCCATGTTTCATTCCTCCAGGAACCGTGAGTACGCCACGAGGGCGGCGCCGCACCGTAAGTGCGGTGTCGTGTCGCCGTCGGCAGTTGACCGGCCACCGGCGGCCTCGCTTGGGACGTCGCGGGTCCACAGTTGCCCACCGCGCCCCGGCAGGCCCCCCTCCCCGAGGGGTTTCCCCCGCACGCATGACGACGTGCCGATGAACCCCGCCACGCCCCGGACCCCGTCTCCCGACCCCGACCCCGCACCCGCACCCGCACCCGCACCCGCACCCGCACCCGCACCACCGCCGCACACCTCGCCCATCAGCGACCGGACGCGACCGGACGCGGGCGGACGGTGTGCCGGGCCCGGGCGGACGGGGCGCCTCGCACCCACCGCCGGAGCTCTCGTGTACGACACGAGCGATGTCACCCGCAAGCGTCGCCCCCCGTCCCCCGGCCCACCACCCTGCGTACGGTGACCGTCCCGCACCACCCTCCCTGCAGTGACTGTCCCGCCCTGCCTGCCGGTACCGCCGCCGCGGCAGCCGGCGTCTCCCCGTACGGGCCGGCGCGCACCACAAGGCCACGGTTTCCAGAGAAACCCTCGGGGACGGCTACCCCGGCTTGACTTCAAGTGCGCTTGAAGAACGAGGCTGCGGGCACCGACCCACCGAAAGGGGATCCCACCATGCACGCGATACGACTGCTCGCCTACGGCACCGCGGACAACCTGGCCTTCGAAGAGCTGGCCGACCCCGCGCCCGGCCCCGGCCGGCTCCTCCTGCGGGTACGCGCCGCCGGTGTGCAGCTCGCCGACAACACTCTCTTCCGAGGTGAGCCCCTCGGCCCGCACCAGCCCCCACCCCTTCCCCACCTGCCCGGGTCCGAGGTCGCCGGTGAGGTGCTCGCCGTCGGCACGGGCGTGGACGAGACCTGGGTGGGATGCCGCGTCGTCGCCTCCCTGGAAGGGGGCGGGGGATACGCCGAACTCGCGGTGGCGGACGCCGCAACCGCACACCCGGTGCCCGACGGTCTGGACGACGCGGCAGCCGTCGCCATGCTCACGACCGGCGCCTCCGCACTCGGCATCCTGCGGGTCGCCGCGCTCACGCCGGACGACACCGTGCTGGTGATGTCGGCCGCCGGAGGCATGGGCACGCTGTTCGTCCAGGCCGCCCTCCGGACGGGTGCCACCGTCATCGGGGCGGCGGGCGGTGCGGAGAAGACGCGCCTGGTGAGCGGCCTGGGTGTGGACACGGTCGTCGACTACACCGCCGACGGGTGGGCCGAACGCCTGCGCGGCGACGCCGAGGTCAGCGTCGTCCTCGACGGCGTCGGCGGCACCCTCGGCCGCCAGGCCCTGCACACCCTCGCACCCGGCGGACGGCACATCCTGCACGGCTGGGCCGGCGGTGCGCCCACCGAGATCACCACCGGCGACCTCATCGAACGCCGGCTCACCGCCACCTGGGCCCTCGGCCCGCACATGGTCCCGGACGGCGGCTGGGGCGTACTGGAGAAGGAGGCCCTGGCCGAGGCAGCCGCCGGACGCCTCACGCCCCTGGTGACCCGCTTCCCCCTCAAGGACGCCGCAGCCGCCCACCAGGCGCTCGGCGAACGCCGCACCCACGGCAAGGTCGTCCTCGAACCCAGCTGACGCCGGACACCGCCCTGCCATCGCCCGCGCACCGAAGGGGCACCCCAAGGTGGCACCGAAGGGACACCCCAAGGTGGCACCGAAGGGACACCCCAAGGAGGTACCGAAGGGACACCACCAAGGAGGCACCGAAGGGGGTACCGCCGAACGGTGGTACCCCTGGCGGCCTGGGACCGATTGATCGTCCTCGGGCCGCGAACTCCCGACCGCGGGCTGCGAGGCGCGGGGTCAGCCGGCCAGTCCCAGCCCGGGGCCGCCCCGGTCGACGCCCCGGATGACGCCCCGGTCGATTCCCCGACCGTCGCCCCCTGGCTGAGGGTTGCCACCGCCGGGAGCGTCCTCCTCCCCCCGGCCCCCGGTCCGAAAGGGCTGTCGTCGGCGGTGCCGTCCAGCTCGGCCGCGAGCACATGGCCCTTCTTGTTCTCGGAGAAGAACCGGTACGTACGTCCCGGCAGCGGGGCGCTGCGGTCGACGCCGTCCCTGCGGCAGTGGTCACGCGCGAGTTCGAGGTGGAAGTGGAACTGGTCGGAGGTCTCCGCCCCGCCCGGCCGGTTGAGGCCGAGGGTGCCGTTGTTCCGGCCCCCCGGCAGCCAGTAGTCCAGCTCCCGTCCGCCCTGGTGGGTGAGCTGGCCCGCCATGACCACATGGCTCTGGAGGCCGACCGGGATGCTGCCCCACGTCGGCCCAGTAGATGTTCGCGGTCTGCCAGTCGATGCAGAACGGGCACGACAAGCGGAAGCGCCAGCAGGGACCCCTGAGACGAAGAGCTGGGTGATCCGCGCGAGACGGCCCCGCGCGGGGCGCACTTGGTGTCGTTACAGCATGCGTTCATGATCCTCTCCGAGTGGGTTCGCAGGTGAGTGGGTTGAGTGAGTCAAGTGGGGTCGGTGACCCGAGTGGGTTAAGCCGGTTGACTAAGCCAAGTGGATGGTGGTCGCGCCGGTCGGCGCCCCTGCTCCGGATCAGCCGTCCAGCCGACCCGGGCGACCCGTGGCCGGTCCCGTGTCGGCCGAACGGTGGAGGCGTGGAGGGCGGTACGGCCGTACCGTGAGGGAGCGTGATCCCCGCTCTTCCACTCAGCCCTCTCCTCCGCAGGGCGCTGCTGTCCACGGCGGCCGTAGCGGTGTTCGCCCTGCTCGTCGCCGAAGGGGCGGCCACGGGGTACGCGCCCACGGCCGTCGCGACCGTCGGCACGGGAATGCTGTGCGTGGCGGCGCTCGTCGTCCCCGTCGGCCGCTTCCCGCTGGCTGCCGCCGTCGCCGTGGTGGCGTCCGGTGCCCTGTCCGTCGTCACCATGCGGCTCACCCACCGGCCGGAGGTCACGCCGGGGTTCGCGGAGATGGGGGCGCTGCTGCTGCTCGTGTCCCGCGCCGTACGAAGCGCACGCCCGGTGCCCGCGGCGGCCCTGTCGGCCGCGAGCGGACTGGCCGCCGGGCTGCTGCCGCTGAGGCTGCCCCCCGCGGAGCACACCGACGTGATCCAGCTCGGCGAACCCGTGATCACCTTCGCGCTGGCGCTGGCGGTCGTGCTCGGCCTCTATCTGCGGCTGCTCGACACCTTCCGCGCCCGCGAGCGCGAGGCGGACCGGCAGGCGCAGCGACTGGAGTACGCGCGGGAGCTGCACGACTTCGTGGCGCACCACGTCACGGCGATGGTCGCGCAGACCAAGGCGGTGCGGTACGCCTCAGCCCGAGGGCACGCGCCCGCGCCCGACGACCTCGACCGGATGCTGGCGGGCATCGAGCGCGCGGGCTCCCAGGCGATCGAGTCGATGCGCGGCATGGTCTCGGTGCTCCGCGCGCCCGGCGAGGGCCCGGCCGCGATCCGCCCGACGGGCGACCTCGGCGCGGAACTGCGCTCCCTCACCGACGAGTTCACCGCCGCGGGCCCGGCCACCGCCGACGTCTTCCTCGCCCCCGGGCTGACGGGGGCGGAGCACGGGCTCCGCCCCGAACTGACCACGGCCGTGCACCGGGTGGTGCGGGAGTCGCTGACCAACATCCGCAAACACGGCGAGGGGGTGCGGCAGGTGACCGTGGACGTACGGCCGTCACCGGAGGGCACCCTCATCGTGACCGTCACGGACGACGGCCGCGCGGCCCAGTCCAGGGCGGCGACGGGGACAGGGACAGGGGCGGCGGCGCGGGCCGCCGGGAAGGCGGAAACGGCGAACGACGGCGGGGCGCCCAGCCGGACGGGCTTCGGCCTGACAGGGCTGGCCGAACGCGTCGAGACACTGGGCGGCACCTTCACGGCGGGCCCGCGCGAGGACGGCACGGCGGGATGGCGGGTCACGGCCGAACTGCCCCTGGTACCGCGGGAAGCGTGACCGGCGGGACGGTCAGCGTGCTGCTCGCGGCCGACGGGGAACAGGAGGGAGCAGGAAGGACGGGAGGAAGCGGGGGAGCCGGGAGGGGAACAGTAGGGGACGGGAAGGGACGGGAGAGGACAGGCGGGGCTAGGGGAGAGGACAGGAGGGGCTACGGGAGAGGGTCAGGACGGCCTTCCATCTGTCCTGACCCTCGACGCCCGATCCCGGCCCGTCAGCTCACCAGGTCGTCAGCCCATCAGCCCGTCAGCTCGTCTCCAAGGCGTTCCCGCTGTAGAGGACCTCTCCCGCGGGGGAGTGTTCGCCGGAGATGTGGGTTCGGATCGACATGAGGTACTCCTGGCGGCTCACGCGCCCGTCACCGTCGGTGTCCAGCGCGTCGAAGGCGGCTTCGGCGTTGCCCGCGGGGTTGTTGAGCGCCGTGCGCAGCAGGACGAATGCGCGGCGGTCGAGGGTCCCGTCCTTGTCCGTGTCGGCGAGGTCGAACAGCGCGCCGAGCGCCGGTGAGCAGATGTTGTCGAACGCGTCGACCCCGACCCACTCCAGGTACTCGGCCTCGGTCATCCTGCCGTCGCCGTCCGCGTCCATCGCCGCCCATGCCTGCTCCCCGGCCGCGCGTGCCCGGACCACCATGGGATCGTCCTCGCCGCGTCCCGTCGCCGCTGTCACCCGGTCGATCCGGGAGAAGTAGTCGTCCCTGGAGATCACCCCGTCGCCGTCCGTGTCGAGCATGGCGAAGACGAGTCGCTTGGCAGCAATTCCGCTCACAGAACACCCCTTGTGTCGGCCGGCCCCATTGCGGGCCGTAACCATCGCTCCAAGGCTTCTGCCCTTGACATATATGAATGAAAGCCACCAAAAGGGTGGCAACACCTATCGACGCACGGCACGGCACACCCACACGACGAAGGGGCACCACCTTCGCGGTGGTGCCCCTTCGTCAGCGGGACCTTCGTTCGACCCCAATCGCCCTTGTTCAGGTCTGCTCAGGCTGCGGAGGCGGTGGGATTTGAACCCACGGAGGTGTTGCCACCTCTACGGTTTTCAAGAGCGATGCGGCCGAAGTGGCATTTCGCGCTCTGAGCTGCGGCTTCCTCCTCGTCGGAGTCGGGGAGCGCGCACCGTGGCCCGCCACTGGCCCACAGCCCCTCGAATTTGGAGGTTCGGCCGATGAAGACCGCCAGCAGTAGCAGGCCCGCGGCTCGGTACGCTGGTATGCACCACCTCAGAACGGAGAGTGCTCCGCGGATGGGACCGAAGACGGCCAAGGTCTACGAGACGCTTCGCGCGCGGCTCGCCTCCGGCGAGTTCCGCGCCGGCGACAAGCTGCCCTCCGAACGAACTCTCGTGGAAGAGCTCGGCATCGGTCGGACTGCGCTTCGACAAGTGCTGGCACGGCTCGTCTCGGAGGGTTCCTTGGAGGTTCGAGGCAGGAGCTCCTACCGAGTACCCGGCGCCGTGAGCGTCGCACCGCCCGAGGGGCTGGAGCCATGGCGTATCCACGGCGAGCGGGACCTTTACGACAACCGATGGGTCAAGCTCCAGCTCTGGGACGTGGAGCCGCCCGGCATGGAGCGCTTCGAGCATCACGTGATCAAGCTCCACCACGTGGCCATCACGGCGATTCTGGATGACCAGGACCGCGTGCTGATGATGTGGCGGTACCGCTTCGTCCCGCAGCAATGGGGTTGGGAGCTGCCCGGCGGCATCGTTGACGAGGGGGAAGACCCCGCCGATACAGCGCTGCGGGAAGTCGTGGAGGAAACCGGCTGGCAGCCCAAGGAACTGGAGCACGTCGTCACCTACCAGCCCATGGTCGGCATGGTCGACTCGCCTCACGAGATTTTCGTGGGCCATGAAGCCGAGCAGGTGGGCTCACCCACGGACCTTGAGGAAGCTGGCCATATCGAATGGGTGCCGCTGGCGGACGTCCCCGGGCTGATGTCCCGCGGCGAACTGATGGGCTCCGGGACGCTCGTTGCCCTACTGCACATCCTGGCGAATCGCGGTCGGTACGGGCTCACACCCGCGCGCTGAGCTGGTCGATGCGGCGTCGTTGGCGAACCGAGCCCGTACGGTTCGCCAACAGCCGTGCCTTCCGCAGGTGAGCATCGGCATCGTCGTACTCGGCTCGCACCAGGTGGGCCTGTGCCAGGTCAGCGTGAAGTCCAGCCTGGGCCCGGACGAACGTCGGATCAATCACTTCCAGGGCCCCGTACAGGCTGGTCACCGCGTCGACATCGCCCAGCAGCGCCAGCACGTTGCCGCGCCACCGGGCCAGGTGAGCGCCGTTGAGGAAGATGCTCAACATGTCGGGGTCCCGAGCTTCGGGTCCACGCGGAATGCTCGCTTCGGCGAGATCAAGGGCCCGCAAGCAGTCGTCCGGCAGTCCAGCGTGAGCACACAATTCTGCCTCAGCCGCATACAGCCAGGCTCGCAGGCGCGGCGACCCAGCCTGACCAACAGTGCGTTGGGCATCGCGGACCAAATCGAGACCAAGCGACGGCCGGCCAGCCTCACACAGTACGTACGCCTGCTCCCCCATCGCGTGAGCTAGGTACATAGGCTCTTCAGCGTCGCGCGCGGCCCGCTTCGCAAGCTCGTAGTGCCGCCAAGCGCGTTCCACTGCTCCTGCGTCGATCGCTTGCCAAGCGGCCAGCGTCGACGCTCCCGCCAGTGCAAGAGCAACAGGTCGACGCGTGCTGGGCAGGACGGCGAAGTTAAGGGCATCTTCCAAGGCTGAGAGGTGCCCGGCCATCTGGTCTACGAGCCCGGCCGCTCCCCTCTCCCGGTCCATGGTCCGCAGGAGTTCGGTCTGGTCGTTGAACGCCTTCACCATGGACTCACTGACGCTGCTGGCTGAGTCGATCCGGCTCAGCAGTTCGTCGTAGCCATCGGCCGTTGCAGGCCCAGGCGCGGACGCGCGGTCCCCTCGCAGCTCCCCGTCTGTGACGCCGAGAAGCTGCCGCAGGATGGCCGCATAGCGATCCGAGATCGAACGCTTACCGTTCTCCCACTCCGACACGTACACGCGCAGACTCGCGGTCGACGCAACGTCGGTGACGTGCCGTCGGGCGTACAGCTCGATCTCGCGAACCAATCGCTCCTGAGACCAGCCACGGGCAGCACGTGCGTTCTTCAGTCCTGTGCTCACAGGGCACCGCCAGGCATCGAATCCCCTCACTGACTTTCTCAGCATGCCTCACATTCCCGCAGGTCAACAGGGGGTAACAGCCCCGAAGTTAAGGGTTGTTGGCTACCGGCACCCCCATCCTGACCGGTCTTCTGGAAGTGCGCCAGGGCGGACGGCCTCCGCTCGAATCGGTGAAGCCGCTTGACTCTGGTGCGCACCAATTGCATTCTACTGGTGCGCACCAGATGGCGCAGGAACGCCCGGAGGGCCCCGTGAGACGGGTTCGAAGGAAGCGTCTGTTCGTTGAGAACTCCACAGTGACTTCAGAGGACGGGGCTTAGTTCCCCGTCCCCCGCAACGGCCCGGGTGATGGCCGCCGGCGGCCACTTCGTGGCAGGCGAACCTGTCCTGTCCTGCGTGCCAGCTCTGGAGAACACCCCCGGGGATCATCCCTTCATCACTGGAGGTCAGCCTCTTGGGTGCCACTTGGTGCGCGCCGCCCTGCTGGCGTCAGAGCAGTGACGATGACGCACCCGAATCTCCCGGCTCGGGACCGGTGCTCCGTGGCAACGGGGTGCCGGTGAAGCCGTGTCCCTGCGATCTGCGGGAGGTCGGTGTGTACCGACGACATACCAGGGCGCCGCCGCGACGGACCGGCCGGCGGCGCCGAAGGAAAACCCGGTCCGCCTCTCCCTGGTCCGCGGCTTTCGCCGTGGCCGGTTGCCTCCTCCGCCCGTCCGGGGCCGCGTGCTGTGCGGTCGCGTACGGGCGGGGCTGAGGGGAGCCGGAAGGGCTTCACAAAAGGGCGCCGCCCGAAGCTGCAACTTCGGGCGACGCAGAGACAGGCACCTGACAAGGAGGCACCTGTGTCCTCGATCATTGCTGCTCCCGCGCCCGGGAGCAAGCGCGTGGCCACCCCGGTGGACGTGCTGCTGCGGCGGGCATCGGACGGACTGATGGCCGGCATGCTGCGCGGCGGACTCCCGCCGCGGATCGACGTCGCCGGGTTCCTGGCCCGCTACGCGCGCCGGCTGCACGGCACCGACCGGGTGGCGGCGGCCCGCACTCTCGCCGTCGCGATGGGACGGCTGGGCTGCACTCGCGGCCCGCTCCCCACGCGGGTTCTGGCCGACCGGCTGCACCACGTCCTGCGGGCCCGGGCGGGTGAAGCCGCATGAAGCGCACCAGTCGAGCCCTCACGCGCCTGACCGACGAGGAGCACGAGGAGCTGTCGCGTCAGGTTCGCGAGGCCAACGAGCGGTCCGCGCAGGACGCGCGGGTGCGTGGCAATGGCTGAGCCGGAGCCGCAGCACGAGCGCGTCCCCGACGGCCAGGAAGAGAAGACCCCGCCGGATCAGCGCACTCCCGGCGGATCTCTGTAGAGCTGACCGGTTCTCCCGGTCCCTCGACGGCACGCGGCCCCGGTGTGGCACCACCGGGGCCGCTTCGGGCCGTCTCACTTCTGAAAGGACTCCACGACCCATGAGCAACCGTACTGTGCGCCATCTGTCCGCGGTCCGCACCGCGGACGGCCCCACGATGGCTGAGCTGACCGCCATTGAGGCGGAGATGCCCGTCATCCGCGCCGAGGTGGAGCTGTTGGACGCGCGGATCGCCGTCATCGACCGCATCCCGAGTCAGCTGGACGAACAGCGTATCCGCCGGGCGCGCCGCCGGCTGCTGGCGGTGCGCCGTGACCTGGCCAACCAGACCAGCAACGACGAGACGGCGGGAGGTGCGGCATGACCTCGACTCCGCTGAAGGGCCTGGCGCTCTTCTTGGTCGTCGGCGGCGTCGTCCTGGCGGTCTTCGGCATCGTCGTGGCGCTGGCGGCCGGTGAGCGGCGGCTGCTGCTCGTCACGTCGCTCGGGTGCGCCCTCCAGGTCTTCGGGTGGCGCCGTCACGCCTGCCGGGCGGGTGGTCGGTGATGGGTGCGGTCAAGGACGCGAAGGCCGAGGTGAAGGCCGAGATTGCCCGCACGGACAGCAAGGCGAGTCTGTTGCTGGCCTTCGATGGTGTGGCGCTGGCCGGTGTGTGGAGCGTCGGTGCGCAGCCATGGGTCCCCGTGGCGGCCCGGATCGTGGGCGCCGGCGCGCTGGTGCTGCTGCTGGCGTCGGTGACCCTGCTGCTGCTCGTGGTACGGCCGCGCCTCTCCCCGACGGCGGCCCGGGTCGGTTTCCCCCGGTGGGCTGAGCTGACTGCCGAGGGGCTGACCGCTGAGTTGGCCACGGACCGCACTGCCGACCACGTGGTGGCACTCTCGCGCATCGTCGTGGCGAAGATGCGCGCGCTTCAGCGCGCGGTGACCCTCACGCTGGCGACCGGCGGCCCGTTGGCCGTGGCGGGGCTCCTCACGGTGGTGATGGGCTGATGGTCGGTGAGTTCACAGCGCAGCTTGCCACTCGGGCTGGGTGCTGGCGGCTGTATGTGGTGCTGATGGACACCACCGCGCCGTGGCCGGTCTACGACGTCGACCGCGCCGGGCCGCCGCCGACGTTCACGGAGCGTTCAGCGGTACTCAAGCGGCTGGGCTTTGAGCCTGTCCCACACGCCGTGTGGACGTGGGAGGAGACCAGTGAGGAGCCCGCCGATCCCGCTTCGCCCGTGCGGCTGATCGCCACAGCGCGGGTGCGTTCACGGCCGGGGGTGGTCGCGTGAACAGCGACCAGACGCGTTCAGCGGAGCGTGCGCTGTCGGTCGGGACGTGGCTGATCGTGGCCGGAGCCATGCTCTACTCGATCCTCACCGTCACCCCGCTCGCTGCCGCGCACACTCCGGATGAGTGGGACTGGACCGCACCGATTCTGCCGCTTGTGGTGGACGCTGCGGTCGTCATCGTGGTCCGGCTGGATGCGGTGCTGGCCCGGCTGGGCGGTCAGGGTGGCCGGTGGCCCGTGGCGCTGCGGTGGATGACCGGCGGCATGACCCTGGCCCTGAACGTAGCCGACTCAGCACTGAACAGGGACTTGGTGGGTGTCGCCGTGCACGCGGTGGCGCCGCTGCTGCTGATCGTGACCGCCGAGACCGGTCTGGCCTACCGCCGGGCGATCACGGCCGCTGTGACGGCGCTGGAGGCCCAGCGTCGGGCCGAGCACGCCGAGCGGGAGCAGGCGGACGCGGAGCGGCGTGAGGCGGCTGCGCGGTTGGCTCGTGAGGAGCGGGAGCATGCCGCGATGCTGGCGCGTGAACAGCGTGAACACGAGGCCCGTCTGGCGCATGAGGCGGCCGAGCGTGAGGAGCGGGTGCGGCGGGAGGAACGCGAACGCGAGGAAGCCCGGCTGCGGGCCGAGCAGCAGGAGCGTGAACGCCGCGAGCGGGAGCGTGAACAGGCCCGGATCGAGCGTGAACGCCGTGAGCGCGAGGAGGCCCAGCGCCATGAACGGGCGGCGCGGGAGCGGGTCGAGCGTGAACGCCGTGAGGCGGCCGAGCGGCAGGAGCGGGCCGAGCGTGAACGCGCCGCCCTGCTGGCGGCAGGCCCCGCCATCGACAAGCAGCCCGAGGCTCAGGCCCGCCACACAGTGCAGGCCGCCTTCGCCGCGCAACTGCCCGTGCGCCAGGCGGCGGAGTTGTGCGGCTGGTCGGTCGGCTGGGTTTCCCAGCGCTACCAGGAACTCCGCGACACGACCGGGACAACCTCTGCTCTTGAAGGAGCTTCGGCGTGATTACCCTCGTCCGTATCCGGACCCTGAAGGCCCTGCGGTCCGGTCTTTCCGAGGCGGAAGCGGCGGCTGTCGCCGCTCGCCGGGACGCTGAGCAGTACCTGGCGGAGAGCGAGGTCAGCGCTGACTCCGCGATCCGGGCGGAACTCGCCGTGGAAGAGCTGCGTGATGCGCTCGCCCGTAGCAGGGCGGATGCCGCCCGGCTTGAGGGGGAGCTGGAAGCCCTGCGCGCCCAGTCGCTACTCGACAACGAGGACCGGCAGGCGCTGCGGACGCTGCTGCGCGTCACCAGGAAGCAGAGTGGCCAGGCCGACCGCGTCTACGTTCTCTTCCACCGAGGGACGCTGCACAGCGTGCACGCCACCTCGGAGGCGGCGGAAACCGCAGCCGAGGCCGAGGGTGCGGCCCCTTCGGGATGGACCGCGCACACGCCGGGCGCCGCCCTGCCCCCGGCCTCCGAGGTCCTGTGGCGGGTGCAGCCACTCCCTCTCGGAGGAGCCCGGTGAGCGCCGCCGCGCACGAACGTCAGGAGGCCGCGGCGTGAGGCTGCACGAGATGTCCGCACCCGTAGCGGCGCTGGCCCTGCTGATGGCCGGCGACCCCAACCTGCCCGCGCCGACGGTCCATATGACAACCGTCTACCCGGACCGGCTGGAGCTGTCCTTCTACGACGAGCCGACGGCCTTCGAGCCGTGGTGCGCCGCGCTCGGCATCGAGCCCGGCACGGTGGAAGAGCGTAGCCAGGAGGGTGGCAGCACCCATGTCCGCAAGGCGGTGACCTCCTACGGGGGTGCCACCGTCAGACTGATCAGCTACACCTGTACCGGGTGTAGCCAGGTGGCGTGATGGCCGGCACGGACCGCATCCCCACCTTCCCGTGGCGCTGTGCTCCGGACGGCTACGCCACCTGCCGCCAGCTGCGCGCGATGGGCCTGCGCCCCGGCGGCCAGGACGTGGCCGCGGTCATCGAACGGCGTCGCCGCCGGCGCGGCCCGCTGGTCGCCTACCTCTACCGCATCGATCTGGCGAAGCCGGTCCGGCCGATGACCGCGGCCCGCTGGGCGGCGCTGGCCAGGGCGAACGCCGCCCAGCGCCGCTGTCCTGGCTGCGGCCTCGACCGCGGCTACCGCATCCCCCGTTCCCTGGGCGTCTGCACCGTGTGCGCGGACGCGCCGGCGGCCGTGGCCGCCTGACCCGGAAGGGCTTGTCATGCCTGAGGGCACTCATCACTTCGTCATGACCGTGCAGAAGCCGCAGGCCGGAGGCTATGCGGTGGCCACCTGGCACGGGGATTTCACTCCGCGCCCGGGATCGACCCGCCGCGAGGTCTACGAGTGGCTGTGCGAGGAACACGGCCGCCACTTCCCGGATCTGGCCCGCGGGGTCGTCCTCTTCTTCTCCCTGGAGTCCAACCAGCTCTGAACCTTCTTCTGCTGGCGTGGGCCCAGCCGCTCCACCTTCCACAGCGCGCGGCTGGGCCCTCTTCTCCTGAAAGGAGCCCCACCAGCATGACCGAGACCACGACGGCGGCGGTAGAGCGCCAGGGGAATGCCCCCGCGCCTCCGCCGCCGGAGACACCTACGCCCCCGGCGCCGGGCGCAGCAGAACAGGCATCGCCGCAGGTGGCGCACACACCGGGCGGCTATCCCGTCCTCCCGCTTGCTCTGTCCGGTACGAACAGTGCGGTCGGATTGGTGGGGGCGGCCGGGCTGACCGGCGGTCCAGTGGCCGCTGCTGGTGCGGCGGCGGGTGCCGTACTGCTCGGTGCGGTGGCCGCCGCCCGCTCACGCAAGACGACGGGCAAGACTTCTCGTGCCCGCACGGCAACGTCCCCGGGCGCTTCGTCCCCCGGCGTTTCGGGCGGCTTCCGCTCGGGCGGCGGCGGCCGGTCGCGGTCCGGCCGTACCGGCAACGCCGCGGCAGGCCGCCGCCGCGGGGCCGGGAAGGCCGCCGGGGTCGGTGGCCGCGCAGGCGGCGGGAAGACCGCTGCCGGGCGCAGTGCCGCTGCCTCGGGGGGCCGAAGGCCGGCCGCCGGCCTCACCACCTCCCGCCAGTCTCGCGCTGGGAAGGGTTCTGGCAGCCCTCGCGCGGGTGTCGGGGCCGGTGGGCGTGTTCCGGGTGGCCGGGCTGGTCAGGTTCGTGCGCTGCGGGCGGACAAGGCCCGTAATACGCCGTCGCGTTCGGCCGCCCGTCAGCAGCAGACCCGCGACCGGCGCAACGTGGCCGACGCCCGCCGTCAGG
>NZ_VJOK01000001.1:3577726-3589413 GCF_013302895.1 Streptomyces albus subsp. chlorinus
GGCGGGCCGGGGACCGGTGGCCCGCGGCGCGGCGTGGGCGGGCCGGATGGCCGCCGTCGGCGCCCGCCGGGTCATCGACCGGGCCCGGGAGCGGCAGGACCGCGCCACCGCTCGTGACGTTGCCTCCAAGCGCACCGCGGTGCGCAAGGCCCCGGCACGGCGAGCTGCCCGGTGGGCGCTGCTGAAGTCGGCCGCCCGTTTCCACGGCCGCCGCATTCTCGCCGGGCTGCTGGCCGGTGTCGTCGGCACCCTCGGGGCGCCTGTTTCGCTGCTGGGCCGCAAGCTCGGCATTCCCGTTCTGGTGGGGCCCGGTCGGCGCCTCTACCGCCGTCTCGCCGCTTCCGCCCGCGAGTCCCGCATCGAGCGGGACGCAGCGATACGCGCCCGGCTGCGGGAGGCGGAAGCCGCAGCCGACGCGGCGCCCGAGACCGAGATCAAGGACCGGGTGGAGCGTCCCACCCATCTCGCACCGCTCATCCCTTCGAGCCCGATGGAGATTCGCGTGTCTGGTTTCAAGTTCGATGAGGCCGCCGCCGAGATGGAAGAGGCGGCCCGCAACTACAACCCCGACGGGAACATGGAAGTTGTCGAGATGGTGGACAACCTCCCCCAGGCCATGGAGTCCATCGCCAAGACCTTCCTGACCTTGGCGGAGCGCGCGGACGACGAGTTCGCCTTCGAGAAGGACGTGGCCGACGGCTTCGACGACATTTACCAGACGCTCTTGAACGGCGTGGACGCCGCTGAGGAGTTGGTGAAGGTCTTCCGGAAGGTGCACGAGGCGGATATCGCCCGCCACGAGGACCCGCGGAACGGCACCGAGGCCGAGAAGGGCTGGAACGTCTGACATGACCTGGCTTGAGATCGTCTGCCGCATCCTCGTGCCGGCACTGGGCGGCTGGCTCGCGGTGTGGGCCGGGATTGTCCGCATCCCCTGGACGCCGCCTGAGAACCATGAGGGGGACCGATGACCACCACCGCCAAGCAGAACAAGGCTGCCGCCAAACAGGCGGACTTGGGCGCTGGGCCGGTGTGGGACTGGGCAGCCGGTCACGGACCCGTGACCGGCGCCCTGTCCGCCACCACCGGAGCCTGGGCCACCGCCACCGTCGGCGCCGCCACCCACCTGCCCCCCGGCTGGGCCCTTGCCGTCGGCACCGCCGGCGCCATCGGCCACACCGCCGCAGGGCTGCGGCTGCGCAACGCCGGTCGCACCATCGCCGCCCGCGCCGCCTCCTGGCTGGTGGGCGCCGGATGGACCACATGGGCCATGACGCACGGCCCGCTGACCTGGGCCGCGCTCGGCTCGCTTGCCACCATCGGCGTCGGTATCGGTACCGCCACCCGCTCCACCACCCTCTACGAGGAAGCCCGCGAGCAAGAAGCGCTCGCCGCGGAGCAGCGGCAGGTCGCCGCGGAACTGTCCGCGGAGCGACGGGAGATCGCCGCGGAGTGGGCGGAGCGCATCAAGCGCGTGTGCGGGATCGAGGTGCGCGTCCTCGCGGTGGAGATGTGGCCGGCCGGGACTGGGTTCACTCTGGATGCGGAGCTTCCCGGCGGTGTCACCTACGACAGGATCGCCGCCCACGCCGCCGGACTGTCCGCGGACGCGCACCTGCCGCACGGCTGCACTGCCACCGCCGGCATCGGTATCCACCAGGGCCGCACCCTCATCGACGTGGGCACGGTCAACGTCCTGGAACAGGAGCGCACCTACCCGGCCGACTACGGGCCTCTCTCCCTACTGTCCGGCATCCCCTGGGGCTACCGCACCAACGCCGAGGAGATCTGCGTCTTCCTGCGCGAACAGTGCGCCCTTGCCGTCGGCCCCACCGGCTCAGGCAAAACGAACCTGGTGCACGTCATCCTCGCCGGGTTCGCCCGCGCCACCGACGTGCTCACGTGGGTCATCGACCTGAACGCCGGCTCGGCCGGTCTGCCGTGGGTGCTGCCCGCGCTGGAGGTCACCGAACAGGCCTCCCCGATGCGGCCGGGCATCGACTGGCTTGCCTCCACCTACGAGGAAGCCATGCTGATGCTCGACGTGGCCCTGTCGGTGGCCCGCCATCGCAAGACCGTGTATCAGGACCTGATGCGCAGCAAAAACACCGACCTGCTGCCCATTGGCCCCGACATCCCCCAGATCGAACTGGTCATTGACGAGGGTGCCGAGATCCTCGTCTCCACCGACCGGCGGCTCAAGAAACTGGCGGACAAGATCCTGGAGACCATCCGTATCGCCCGGTCGATGGGCGTGCGCACCGTCCTGACCGCCCTGGGCGCGACCGGCGGCGTGCTGGGCAACCTGCTCATCCGCAGGGAAGCCAAGGTACGCGTGGCCCTGACCGGCGGGGCCCTGGAAGGCATGGACCTGGGCAAGCTCTTCCCCGGCACCCGCGGACTGCGCATCGAGCAGGCCCCGTACAAGGGGTCAGGGTTCATGGGCACGCCCGAGTCCCCCGCCGGGCTGTTCAAGGTCTGGCGCATCCTCCCCAGCCAGATCCGGGAGATCGTGGCCGCCACCAGCAGCCGCCATCCGACCTTGGATGGCCCCTCGCTCAAGGCGGCCGGGGAGGCGTACGCGAAGCGGTGGGACGCGGACCGGATCGCCTGGATGCGTGATTCCCGCCGCCAGCCCGAGCAGTCGAGCCCCGTCGCCGTCGAGTCTCCCGTACACGAAGACGGGCAGCGACGGGGGCTGAACCTGCGGGCGCTGCGTGACCAACCCGAGGAAGCCGACGAACTCATCTCCCGGTTCCGTCAGCAGTTGGACGAACTCGGCACCGCCGAGGAACCCGCCAGCCCCGCACGGGAACGCAAGGACCGCCCTGGACTCAACCTGCGGGCCCTGCGCGAAAGCCCCGAGGCCGACGACCGTCCTGACGACGACGGTCCGGAGCGAGAGGAGATGGCATCGGATGGCCGGCCGGAGTGGCTGAGTCAGGCACTCGACGCCATCGAGGCCGCCGGGCCCGCGGGCCTCAAGCCCTCAGCCGTGGCCGACCTTGTCGGCCGCAGCCGTCAGGCAGTCCGGGACGGGCTCAAGGCCGCGGCGAAGCGCGGCGAACTGGTCTACCGCGACAACGGCCCGCACTCCGTCTACGTCCACCCCGACCACGCCTGACAAGCAGCCCAGCCGGACGACAGAGCGCTACTGGCTAGTGGCTACTGGCAACTTGCCACTAGCCAGTAAACCCCCCTCAGCGGTCCTCCAAGGGCTTTCACGTGGGCTTTCGTCACTGGCCACTGGCCACTAGCCACTAGCCACTACGACCACAGACTGTAACCACCGAGGCGGCCCGCACGGGCCGCCTCCTCGCATGGGAGGCGTCTTGTGGAGACCCCCTACGAGATCACCACCCTCACCCGCACCGACCACCCGACCCCACCCGCACACGCGATCCGGCCGCCGCTCGGGCCGTCGGAGATCCCGCCCGGGGTGGAGGTGGTGACCCTGCCCGACGGGCGGCGCACCCTCGCCTACACGCAGCCTCCGGTGCCCGCCGCACCGGCCCCGGTCGCGTCGTCGTCCGGGGTGCCCGCGTGGGCCAAGACGACCGCGCTGCTCGCCCCCACCGTCGGCGCCGGCATCGGCGCCGGCGGCTTCGGCCTCTCCTACGCCGCGCCCGGAGTTCTCGCCATGACCGACGCCCTGTGGGCCGCCGCCGCGCTGGTCGCCACCGGCTGCGGCGGCGCCGCCCTTCTCCTCGGCCGGTGGCGCAACCGCGCCCCGGCCCAGATCACCCAGAACATCACCGCCACCGGCCTCTTCAGCCGCGCCAACGGCACCATCAACCACCGTTGAGGGAACACACGATGACCGTCTCCTTATTCGTCCTGCTCGCGCTGGTCGTCTTCGCCCTGCTGCGCTCCCGCGCCGTCGGCGCCTGGGCCGCGATAGCCGTCTTCCTGCTCGGCTTCTACACCGCCAGCACCGGCGCCCGCTCCACCATCAACAACCTCGTCTCCTCGCTTACCAACGCCGCCAACAACTTCGGCAGCTGACCCACTCAGAAGGAGAAAACACCATGGCCCTGGGAGACACCCCGATCACCGTCGTCGGCAACCTGACCGACGACCCCGAGCTGAAGTTCACCCAGTCCGGCGCCGCTCTGGCCCGGTTCACCGTGGCCTCCACGCCGCGCCAGTACGACCGCGAGTCCGGCCAGTACTGCGACGGGACCGCGATGTTCATGCGCTGCTCGGCGTGGCGCGGCCTCGCGGAGAACGTGGCCGCCTCGCTCGCCAAGGGGCACCGCGTCGTCGTCTCCGGGCGGCTGCGTCAGCACAACTGGCAGACCCCCGAGGGCGAGAACCGCTCCATGCTCGCCCTGGAGGTGGACGAGATCGGCCCCTCCCTGCGCTTCGCCACGGCCCAGCCCGTCAAGGCCACCGGAGAGGCCAAGAAGGCCCTGGCTGACGACGCCTGGAACTCCGAGACCGAGTACAGCGACAAGCCGCCGTTCTAGACACGCCAGGGGCGGCCCCCATCTCGCCAAAGACCCGGGGCCGCCCCTGTCCACCCAGCAACTCCATAGAGAACTCTGGAGGTATCCAGCATGACCCAACCCACCCCCTCGACACCATACGAGCACGGTGCTTTCGCGGTGAGTCTGTGCACCGGTTCAGCGGCGCTGGACCTGGCCGTGGAAGCGGTCACCGGTCTGCCGGCGCGGATCGTGGCGGAGAAGGACAAGGCCGCCTCCCGGCTGCTGGCCACGCGCCTGCCCCACGCCACCAACCTCGGTGACATCACGACAGTGGACTGGTCCGCCGTCGCGGCCGGTCTGCCCCGCCCGGCCGCGCTGACCGCCGGCTTCCCCTGCCAGGACATCTCGAATGCCGGACCCAGGAAGGGGATCGCCGGTGACCGCTCCGGACTGTGGACCACCATCGTTGAGGCTGTTCGCCATCTTCGACCCCGACGCCTGTTCCTGGAAAACGTCGCAGCCATCCGCAGCCGGGGACTCGACGTCGTCGCCCGGGACCTGGCCACGCTCGGGTATGACGCACGGTGGATGTGCCTACGAGCTGGAGACCCCGAAGTCGGGGCCCCGCACCGCCGGGACCGCTGGTTCGCCGTCGCCCATCCCGCTGCTGAAGACCCCCACCTCACAGCTGGGGAGGAACGGCGGCCCGCAGCACCCGGACAAACGCAAGGCCGGGGGACACGGGCCGACGCTGGAGGACGAAGCGGTGTTCTTGCTGCCCACACACCCACCACAGCCGGGTCCGGAGGCGGGGGAGGGCTGAGGCTGCTGCCCACTCCTGCCGCCGCCGACGGAACCGGCGGGCCGGGCACCTCCCCGAAGCGCAAGGGCGGCATGAACCTGCGCACCGCCGTCACCCTGCTGCCCACCCCGGCGGCACGCGACTGGAAGTCCGGCGCCTCGAACCTGCTGGGCACCAACTCGGTCGTGGTCAACCTGCTGCCCACCCCGAAGGCATCGGACGGGCCGCACGGCGGACCGAACCAGCGCGACGCCTCGGGCCGCTACTACCTGCCCGGCCAGGCCGTGCGGATGGACGACCGCACGTGGGTGGCCACCAACGGCACCGACTACGGCCCCGCCATCCGCCGATGGGAGACAGTGCTGGGCCGCCGAGCACCAGAGCCCACCGAGCCGGGCACCCGCGGAAACCGGCGCCTCTCACCGGCGTTCGTGGAATGGATGATGGGTGCCGACCCCGGCTGGGTCACCTGCCCCGACCTGGGCCTCTCCCGCTCCGACCAACTCAAGATCCTCGGTAACGGCGTCGTCATCCATCAGGCCGTCCACGCCTACCGGCTCCTGATCAGCGGCAGTCTGGACGCACGGGGCGAAGGGAGGACCGCCGCATGATGGCCCGCAACCCACTCCTGCGCACCGCCCTCGGCCTGGCCGCCGCCGGAGTTCCCGTTCTGCCGCTCAGCAGGGGCAAACGCCCCTTCGGCAACTGCCCCGCCTGCACGGGCAACGCCTGCGGCGGACGGCCGAACATGAAGACCGCAGGCGCCTGCGACTGCCCGCACGTCTGCCACGCCTGGGCCGCCGCCACCACCAACCCCGACGTGATCGCCTCCCGCCCATGGCTCGCCGCCTGGCAGCGAGCCGCCTACGTCGCCTACCACCCCGGCGGCGCCGGACTCACCGTGGTAGACCTCGACAACGAGCACGCCGTCACCTGGGCCCGCGCCACCCTGCCGCCCACCCGCACGGTGGCCACCGGCCGCGGGGAACACTGGATCTACCGCGGCACCATGCGGTCGGCCAACAGCGTGCGGCCCGGGGTGGACATCAAGTCCCGCATGTCCTATGCCCGCTGGCTCGGCACTGGCACCGGCACTCTCACGGACCTGCCGTCGGCAGTCCGCAGGCTCGTGGAAGCAGAAGAGACCACCCGCCCGCGCGGCGGGGTGGTCTCTTCTCCCACAACAGTGGCCACCTGGAACCGGGAAGTGGCCACCGGCTGCCGCCACACCGACGCCTACGTACGCACCGGGCTCGAACGCGGACTGGTCAAGATCCGGGCCTGCACTGAGCAGGGCGCAGGCTCCCAGGCGTTCGGCGTCGCACAGTTCCTCGCAGCACGCCACACCACGTGCCCCGGACCCTGCGGCCTCGACGTGCTGGGCGAGCAGATCGTGGCCGCCGCCGTCTCCGTCGGCGTCCCCGAACCCTACGCCCGCCGAGCTGTCGCCAACGGTATGACCACCGCACCAGGGAGGACCGCATGACCACCTCTTCCCCCTGCGCGGCACAGCCCCCGGCACCGACGGCGGCTGGCGCACCGGAAAGCGTCGCCCGTCAGGGCGTCCTTTCAGCTCTTCCCACCGCGAAGCAGCCCGCCGGCCCGCATGCGGGTGACGGCCGGTATCCCGTGGCCTGGCTGGCCATCACGGCACCCGGCCGCGGCACCACACCGACTGCCACATCCGTGTGCGCCTGCGGACGCAACCGCAGCGCCGTCGGCCACCACAAGGTCCTCGCCCTGGTCGAGGACCACACCACCCACCGAAGCACCTGCCACCAGCGCACCGAAGGGAGGGCCGCCGCATGAGCGAGCCCATCGACGGCGCCGCGCTCCTCGACCAGGTGGAAGCCTTCCACCGCCGCTTCAACGTCTTCCCCACCGAAGCGGCCTACGCCGCCGTGACGTTGTGGGACGCGCACGCGCACCTCATGGACGCCTTCGACGGCACCGCGCGACTCGCATTCCTCTCCCCGGAACCGGGCTCGGGCAAATCGCGGGCGCTGGAGATCGTGGAAACCCTCACCCCGAACGCCGCGATGCTGGTCAACGCCTCGGCCAACGCCCTCTTCCGGCTCGTGGAAGCGTCCGAGGGAACACCCACGGTGCTCTTCGACGAGATCGACACGGTGTTCGGCCCCAAGGCCGGCGACAACGAGCCCGTGCGCGGGTTCCTCAACTCCGGCTACCGGCGCGGGGCCAAGTCGCTGCGCTGCGTCGGGGACGGTGCCAACCAGACCGCAGGATGGTTCTCCTCGTTCTGCGCCGTCGCCATGGCCGGGCTCGGGTCCCTGCCGGACACGATCCTGACCCGCTCAGTCATCATCCGGATGCGCAAGCGCGCCCCCAACGAGAAGGTGGAACCCTACCGCCGCCGCCTCCACGAGAAGCAGGGCCACGCCCTCCGCGACCGGCTTGCCGAGTGGGCCGCGACCGTCCACGACCAGGTGGCTGAAGCGTGGCCGGAGATGCCCGAAGGTGTCTCCGACCGACCGGCGGACGTGTGGGAACCCCTGCTCGCGGTGGCCGACGCCGCCGGCGGTCACTGGCCCGAGCGGGCCCGCGCCGCCTGCGTCGAGCTGGTGACCGCGAGCCAGGACAACGAGGAAGCCTCCCTCGGCATCCGGCTACTGACCGACCTGCGCGACCGCGTCTTCTGCGGCGCCGACCGCATGCCCACCGCAGTCATCCTGGAAGCCCTCCTTGGCATGGACGACGCCCCCTGGGCCGACCTGGACGACAAACCCCTCAACGCCCGCATGCTCGCCAAGCTGCTGGGCCAGTACGTCACCCCGCGCAACAAGCCCATCAAACCGCGCGGCATCCGCACTCCCTCGGGCTTCCCCAAGGGCTACTACGCCGAAGACCTCGCGGACGCCTGGGAACGCTACTGCCCCCCTCCCCCCGAGAAGTCCGCCACGTCCGCCACGTCCGCCACACCCCAGGTCAGCGACGGTGAACCCGTGGCGGAAACCCCCTCCGACAGCCGCCACACGCCGCCGGGAACCGACACACCATCCCTGGCCCTCGTGCGCTGAGCGGATCACTCCCCCTGGCCACGCCGAGGCACCGAGAACGCCCCGGCGTGGCCGCACCAATCCGCCACACAACCGCGATCCGCTACAGATACAAGGCTCTGACCTGCGATGTGGCGGCGTGGCGGACGTGGCGGATTCCCCAGAAGGGCACCGAAGACATGCGCATCAGGCTCCAAGGAACCGAAGACGAGTGCCGCCGCACCGCCGACGCCATCGCCACCGTCCTCGACGTGCTGGAAACCAGCCACCCCTACCCCAACCGCCCCCCAAGCCGCCTCGTACGGCTCCACCTCACCGTGCAGCCGCCTGCACCGCAGAAGGAGGCGTGACCATGGCCCGCGCTCGCCAGATGCTCAAGCTCCCGGAAGTCCTCGAAGAGATAGGCATGAGCCGCCCCGCCTTCTACCGCATGCGCGCCCGCGGACAGGCTCCGAAGCTCATCAAGCTTCCGAACGGACAGCTCCGCGTACGCCGCAGCGACCTGGACGAGTGGTGGTCCAGCCACCAGGAAGACGCCGCCTGACCGATCAGTGACCACCCAGGGGGCCCGCCGCCGGCGGGCCCCCTGGGTCATGGAGAAGCATGCTCACCTACGACGTTGAAATCTGGTCCATCCGGCGCCGCAAGGGGCGCCCGAAGCCGTATGAGCTGCGGTGGCGCGTCGGCACGCGCGCCCACTCGAAGAGCTACAAGCTTCAGCCCCAGGCAGACGGGCGCCGGGCAGAGCTGCTGGCGGCGCTCCGCAACCGCGAGCAGTTCGAGGAAACAACCGGACTCCCGGCCAGCGAGTATGAAGCCCTCAGCTCACCCACTTGGTTCGAACACGCCACGGACTACGTGCTGATGAAGTGGCCGCGAGCAGCGGCCAAGCACCGCGTCGGCATCGCCGAAGCCCTGGCAGTCGCGACGCCGGTCTTTGTGTCGAGCACCCGTGGCGCACCTGACCGGAAGGTGATGCGGCACGCGCTCTATGCCTGGGCGTTTCGCGCCGTCATCAATTCGGAAGGCACGTTCGTGCCCCGGGCTGAGGCGGAGACCCCTCCCAAGGATGTCGCTGCCGCACTGGCGTGGCTCTCAAAGAATTCCTTGAAGCTGAAGGATGCCGCGAAACCGGAGCACATGAGAGCGGCTCTCACCGCCCTGTCGCTCAAGCTGGACGGTAAGCCCGCTGCCGACAACACGGTGACTCGCAAGGTCATGGTGCTCAGCAATGCCATGCGCTTCGCTATCGAGAAGGGCATTCTCACGAAGCACCCCATGCTGGGCATCGACTGGAAGCCGCCGGAGACGGACGATGAAGTCGACCTCCGACACGTGCCGGGGCCCAAGCAAGCACGCGCTCTCATTCAGGCAGTGAGGGAGCAGGGCCCTCGCGGTGAGTACCTGGAAGCCTTCTTCGGCTGCTTCTACTACGCCGCCATGCGCCCCGGAGAGATCGCTTCCCTGAAGAAGGCCGACTGCCACTTGCCGCCCGAAGATGAGCCGGACGCCTTCGGCGAACTGCTGCTGGCGGAGAATCGGCCGGAGACCGCTACGGGCTGGACCGACAGCGGGAAGCCGTACGACGAACGAGGGCTCAAGCGTCGCGCTCGCGGTGCGACTCGCCCCGTTCCCATCCCGCCCACGTTGGTACGAATGCTCCGAGCCCACATGAAGAAGTACGGCACTGCTCCCGACGGCCGGCTGTTCTGGGCTGCTCGTGGAGGACGCATCCGAACCACTGAGTACTGCGACCTGTGGGCGGAAGCCCGCGTCAAAGTCCTGACCCCGGAGGAGGCAGCAAGCCCCTTCGCTGATGACCCGTACTCCCTGAGGCGTGCGGGTATCTCGCTATGGATCAAGGCAGGGGTCGACCCTGTAGAAGTCGCTCGCCGGGCCGGGCACAGCCTGGCAGTCCTCTACCGCTTCTACGCGAGGCTGCTCCGGGGCGGCGAGGGGCGGGCAAACCGGCTGATCGCGCGGGCGCTGGAGGCCGAGGAGTAGCCCACATCCTGGCCCACGTATGGCCCGCACAGGCTGGTCAGCGGTGGCATACGAGCGAGACAGGGTGAGACACGCACGCGCAGAGGGTGTTCTCCCGCACCGGGGGAACACCCTCTGACCTGCACTCTTTCTACCTGTGCGGAGGCGGTGGGATTTGAACCCACGGAGGTGTTGCCACCTCTACGGTTTTCAAGACCGCTCCCTTCGGCCGCTCGGGCACGCCTCCCCGCGTCGCCATGGACGACGCGGGGACAGCCTAGCGCGTGGTCAGTCGTCACCCTTGCGGGTGCCGAGGGTCAGCTCGACGGTGTGCTCCTTGCCGTCGCGCTCGTAGGTGAGCTGGACCTTTTCGCCCGGCTTGTGCGTCCAGATGGTGCCGATGAGGGTGGGGCCGCTGTCGATCACGGTGTCGTCGAGTTTGGTGATGACGTCACCGGGCTTGAGGCCCGCCTTGTCGGCCGGGCCGTCCGGGGTGACGGGCTCGGTGCCGTTCTCACCGGTGCGCGAGATGGTGGCGCCCTTGCCCTCGCCGCCCAGCTCGACCGTCGCGCCGATCACCGGGTAGACGGGGCGGCCCGTCTTGATGAGCTGGTCCGCCACGCGCTGTGCCTGGTTGGAGGGGATCGCGAAGCCGAGGCCGACGCTGCCGGACTGGCCGCCGCCCTCCATCCCGCCTCCGCCGCCACCCGACTGGATGGCCGAGTTGACGCCGATGACCGCGCCCTGCCCGTTGAGCAGCGGCCCGCCCGAGTTGCCGGGGTTGATCGAGGCGTCGGTCTGGAGGGCGTTCATGTAGGACGCCTGGCTGCCCTGGCCGTCGCTGGAGGCCACCGGTCGGTTCTTCGCGCTGACGATGCCGGTGGTGACGGTGCCGGAGAGGCCGTACGGTGCGCCGATGGCGATCGTCGCGTCGCCGACCGCCACCTCGTTGGAGTTGGCCAGCGGCAGCGGGTTCAGCTTGCGGTCACCGACACCGCTCAGCTTCAGCACCGCGATGTCGTACCCCTGGGCGTTGCCGACGACGTGCGCGTCGTACTTCTTGCCGTCCGAGAACGTCGCCGTGAGCTTGCCGCCCTGCGTGGCGTTGGCCACCACATGGTTGTTGGTGAGGATGTGGCCTTCCTTGTCGAAGACGAACCCGGTGCCCGTGCCCTCCTCGCCGCCGCCGGACGACCGGATGGTCACCACGCTCGGCAGCGCCTTCGCGGCTATCCCCGCGACGGACTTGGGCGAGCGGTTCAGCTTCTCGGGGTCGGCGGAGGAACTGATGGTGGTGCTGCCGACGTTCGCGCTGCGGTCGGCCGCCCAGAAGCCGAGGCCGCCGCCGAGGCCGCCCGCGACGAGCGCGGCGACGACGACACCGGCGATCAGTCCGCCGCGGCGCTTCCGCCCGGCCGGCTCCGGGCCGCCCGGACCCGAGCCCGGGGGCATCGC
>NZ_VJOK01000001.1:3589645-3602457 GCF_013302895.1 Streptomyces albus subsp. chlorinus
GCCGTCGCGGGTGCCGGTGCGGCTGCCGGGGGCGCCGTGGCCGGAGAGGGCTCCGGGGTGGCCGGGGCCGCCGCATCAGGTCCCCTCGTCACGGGCTCCCTCGTCACGGGCTCCTCCGTCACGGGTTCCTTCGGTGAAGGGGCCTGCCGCGGGAGGACCCGGGTGGCCTCCGAAGCCTCCGGGGCCGCGGACGCCTCCTGCGGCGTCTGCACCAGCGTGTCGGTCCCTCGTTCGTTCTCCCGTACGGCCGCGTCCTGGACGCCCGGCCCATTCCTCGTACGGTCGGCGGCGGGGTCCGGGACCGGGGACCCGGATGCGGGGGAGGCCGCAGACGTGGCGGACGAGGCGGACGAGTCGGGGGCGGGCAGCGAGAAGTCGCCGTCCTCGCGGCTCGTCGGGGCGCCGGTCGACGGGGCCTGGCCCGGCGCCGGAGGCGTGGGATCCGACCCCGCCGCAGGCGTCACGGAAGCGCCCTCGTTCTCGGTGCTCACAGCTCACTCCTCATCAGGTACACGACATCGCCGGGACGGGTGCGGTCACGTATGTGGGTATCCATGGACAGCTTTTCCCATCACACGTCAGACGGGCGTAAGCCGACGCTGAGTCTCCATGCCCACCCCTTTACACCGGGGCAACACGGGCAGAACGCACAGGCTCGGCAGGCGAGGTGACCAGGCCGCCCGCACCGAGCCGGCGCGCCCTCACCCACACGCCTCACGCACTCGCACACACGTACTCCGCGATCACAGAACACAGCCTAGGCGCGCCGGGACCGAACCGCCCCTCGGCGCACGCCCGTCACCTCTGCCCGCACCACCCTGACACCCGCCCGCACCACCTTCACGCCCGGCGCGCGGCCTACTTACGCACTCCGGGGCTCGCGCGGAAGCCCTGCTCAAAGCCCTGCGCAGCGTGCATGGCACTTCCGGTGGCACGATAACCCGGTGAGCAACGAGATCGACGCCGGGCCGCGCCGCCGTCTCGCCCGCCCTCCTTCCGTCCCCTCCGTCATCGCCCACCGAGGTGCCTCCATGGAGGCACCGGAGCACACGCTCGCCGCCTACCGCCGCGCCATCGAGGAGGGCGCCGACGGCCTGGAGTGCGATGTGCGCCTCACCGCGGACGGCCACCTCGTCTGCGTCCACGACCGCAGGGTGAACCGCACCTCCAACGGACGCGGCGCCGTCTCGGCGCTGGAGCTGGCCGACCTCGCGGCACTCGACTTCGGCTCCTGGAAGGAGCGGCACGCCGACCCGTACGAGTCCCCCGACACCGCACTCGACTCCGACGCGTCCGACGCCCGTACGGGCGCGGCGGACCCCGAACGCACCTCCGTGCTCACCCTCGACCGGCTGCTCACCCTGGTGGCCGAGGCGCCGCGCCCCGTGGAGCTGGCCATCGAGACCAAGCACCCCACCCGCTGGGCGGGTCAGGTCGAGGAGCGGCTGCTGGAGCTGCTGGACCGCCACCGGCTCCGTACTCCCGTACGGGTCATGAGCTTCTCCGCGCGCTCCCTCCAGCGGGTACGCGCGGCGGCGCCGCACCTCCCGACCGTCTTCCTGATGCAGTTCCTGCTCCCCCGGCACCGCGACGGCCGGCTGCCAGGCGGCGTGCGCATCGCGGGTCCGAGCATCCGCCTCCTCAGGGCCCATCCCGAGTACGTGGCACGCGCGCACCGCGCGGGCAACGAGGTGCACGTGTGGACGGTGGACGAGCCCGAGGACGTCGATCTGTGCGTACGGCTCGGGGTCGACGCGATCATCACCAACCGGCCGCAGCAGGTCCGCGCCCGGCTCGGCACCACGGGCCCGTAGCCGCCGTCCCGCCCGCTCTCCTTCCCGCCCCGGTCACCGGCCCCCGGCCGAGCCCCGGTCACGTCCCCGGCCGACCTGCGCGGACCGTCTTCCTCCGGAGTGCACCGGCGCATTCACCGCCTATTCCAGACGCTCGGATGCGTCAAGAGAACGGGAGTGGCCGGTTTCCGCCGCACCCTGCTGGGGCATTCATCCCGATGGCGTGGGGCAAAGGAGGTCTCGGGGGTGGCGTTGGTGGTGGCACAGGAAGTGCCTACTTCGTCGACCATGGCCGTGCCCCATGGTCCGTCGGGTGTACGGGTCGCGCGGCGCAGGATGCGCGAGGAACTCCTCGCGTGCGGAGCGCCCGACACGGTGGTCGACGATGCGATTCTGATCTTGTCCGAACTCCTCAGCAACGCGTGCCGCCATGCGCGCCCGCTGCACGAGGGATCGACGGTGGTGAGCGGGGCGGGCGCTCCGTACGGGACGGGCGGCCACGACGGCGCCGAGGGCCGTGAGAGGGGCGCCGGATCCGCCACGGTCCAGGCGTCGTGGCGCAGGGACGCGGGCGGCGATGTCACCATCGCGGTCACGGACGGTGGCGGGCCGACCCGTCCACTTCCGGCCAAGCCGTCCGTCACCGCGCGCGGCGGCAGAGGGCTCGCCATCATCAAGGCCCTCGCTCGCGACTGGGGCGTGCAGGCCGGTCCGGACGGCCCGGTCGACAGGGACGGTGTCCCGGGAGTGACGGTCTGGGCGGTGCTGCGGCCCGGCAACTCTTTCAGCGGACGGGTCGCCGCGAGCCTGGACGGCCTCGACGCGGGACTGGGCGCCCCCCTGGGCGGCGACTTGGGTGGCGACTTGGGCGAACCCCGGGGCGGCGGCCCCTTGGGTGGCGATTTCGGCCTCCCCACCACCGAGGAGTTCACGTAGGGGGCCGGCCCTGCGGTCGTATACCGGCCCCTGCGGTCGGGCACCAGGCCCCGACGGCCAGGCGCCGGCTCCGGCAGCCGGGCGACCGCACCGTTCCGGTACCGCGCCGGCCCCGTACGCCGCACGCCGCGTGGCCCCTACGCCGCGCGGCGCGTGCTGTCGGCGCCCGCCGGGGACGGGCCCCGTACCGCGCGCGCTGTGCCGTAAGCGGTGCGCGCCCGGCAGCTACTAGGATCGCGGCGCCCACACATGCCGTACACCTGGAGAACCGCTCGCATGGCAAAGAAGCGCCGACCCCAGACAGCCGCCGCGGCCCCCGCGGGGGTGGCAGACGGCGGGAACTACCCGGTGGTGGGGGCGCGTCAGCCGTGCCCCTGCGGTTCGGGACGCCGCTACAAGGCCTGCCACGGAAGGGCCGCCGCCCAGGCGGCCACCGAGCTGGTGCGCCGCCCGTTCGAGGGGCTGCCGGGCGAGGCCGACTGGGTCGCCCTTCGCGAACTGGTCCCGGCGGCCACCGCGCGGCTGACCCTCAAGGAGGGGCTGCCGGAGGGCGTTCCCGCGGTGACGCTCGCGACGGTGCTGCCGATGGCCTGGCCCGCGCTGCGCCGCGACAACGGCGAGGTCATGCTCGGCCTCCAGAACGACACCGCCTCCGGCGACCTCAGCCGCGATCTGGCGGACACGCTGGTGCGCGCGCTCGCCGCCGAACCCGGCACCCCGGTGGACGCCGGCCGCGCCGACCCGCAGGGTCCGCGGCTGCAGGATCTGCTGGACCTCGACGCGCCGTTCGAGCCCGAGGTGCACTCCGGGTTCGAGTTCTGGCTGAACGGTGACGAGCAGCCGGCCGGCGAGGTCGCCGCGTCGCTGGAGAGCGCCAACGCGGCCGTCATCCCCACGGCCAGGCTGGCCGGGGTGGAGGGCGCGTACTGGTGCGAGGCCCCCGAGAAGAACCATCTGCGCTGGGTGATGCCGCATCCCGAGGAGCAGCTGCTGGACGCGCTGGCACGGCTGCACGCGGCCGGGGCCTCCTCGCTGGGCGAGCCGCGGGGCGCCACCGGAGGGGACGGCTCCCGGCTGGTGGGCTCCTTCCGGGCACACGGGCTGACGGTGCCGGTGTGGGACCTGCCGTCCGGGATGACGGCCGAGGACTGCGAGAAGCCCGCCGCCGCGTTCGCCGAGCGGCTCGCCGAGGCGCTGTCGGTGACGGCACCGCTGACGGCGGAGGAGCGCCGCGCCCGCAGCGGTCTCACGAACCGTCAGGTGACGCTGCACTGAAGGGCGTCAGGGGGGATTCGGCGGGGGCTTTGCGAAGGACTCGTGACCGTGACTCCGGTCACATCCAAGGTCCAACTTGCCCTACTCCCAGGTAAATCGGCGTCCGAATCCGAGCGATCGAATTTGCTAACTGCCGATCTCTTGTTACCGTTCTAGGAGCCCGGTCGCTGGTGCATCCCCCGTCGCCAGCGACCGGGTTCTTGCGTGCGGGGCCCGGGCGCCGGCCCGCCAACCGCCTCAACTCCCCCCGGTCGGGGCCGAGTTGCTCCCGGCGCGCAGCAGTCGCCGCGCCCCGTCCCGCGAGGAGACCTCGGTCCTCGCCAGGTAGGCGCGCCGCGCCGCCGCATCCGGGAACCCCCTTCCGACGTCCTCACGCGGCGTCTCGCACACGCTCCTCTCCGCGGTCACGCGCACCGTGCAGTGGACCCGCGTCGTCCGCCCGTCGGGGCCGCGCAGTGTGAGGACGGTGTGAAGAGGGCGGTCGGTGGCGTTGCGGTAGGAGGCGCGGGCCCAGACCTCCTCGCCCCGGGTGACGACACACGCGCGGGCCTTCACACCCGCGGGCGAGGCGATTTCCGGACCGCATGCGGAGGCCGGGTGCGCGGGCCGCGCGGAACCGTCGTGCCTCGGCTGCGCGGCCTCGAACGCCCGCGCTGCCAAACGGGCGTCCTGGCCCGCCACCGCCGCCGCGAGCGGCACCGCGCCGACGAGTGCCACCGTGCTGGCGAGCGTGATCATGTGGAGCCGGGACATGCGCTGGTGCGGCTGGAGCATGGGGCACCCACCTGGACGGGAGACGCGAGGAAAGAGATGCGGAAGAGACCGGACCGACCGGTGAGGTGAACATACCGGGGTCAAGCGCGCGCGAACGCGTCACTCCGGGACGTTTCCCCCACAATGCCTCCCGGCTCCAACCGTACGAGTGAACACACATCTCACCGGACCGGGACGGCCAGGGGGCAGGCCGACCGGTCGGTCCGCCGATGCGTGTGCCGGCCGGTCGCGGTCCGCCGACGTGGACGCCGCCAGGACGCGGTACGGCAGCCGGCCGTCCTCAGTACGACAGCCCCGTCCTCAGTACGACAGCCGGCTGCCCGAGCCCGGCGTCGCCGCGCTCTCCTCGACCAGGACGTCGATGAGCGTCTCCATACGGGGCAGCCACGGGCGCCCTTGCGCGTCGCACTCCGGCTGCCGTTCCCAGCGCACCTTTCCGGCACCCGAGAGCGAGCCCGGCAGCGCCACGTAACCGCCGTCCCCGTGGAACCGCAGCGAACTGGGCACCCAGTCCTGCGCGTACAGCAGTTCGCCCAGCTCCTCCAGTTCGTAGGGCTCGACCAGGACGGAGAAGCGCGTGGGTGTGGCGATCACCGGGCCGGGACGGACGCCGGTGCGCTCGAAGGTGGCCAGCGCGCGCGCCCCCGCGACGGCGGGCAGGCTCAGCGCGCAGGGCGCGGTACCGCCCGTCGCGAGGATGACCGGAGCGTCCGGCCGGTTGGTCCACCACCAGCGCACCATCGCCTCGTCGGTGGTGGCCGCCAGCAGGACGGGGTCGAAGGGGTGTGCGCCCGGCACCACGCATTCCGGGTCACGGCACGCGCAGGCGGCGGACGCGCGCGGTCCGTCCAACAGGAGGGCCGCGCCGGGGACGACGGGCCATCGCCACTCCGTGGCCGCTGTCAGCGCCGTTTCCCGCATCGGTGACCTGTGGGTGTACCGCCCGGTCCGCACCCTGAGCCGTCGGCCCTGGAGCTGTCCCCAGGCCCAGAGGGAGGAGCGTCGCCTTCCGGGGATCTCGCGCATGAGCGCTCGTTCCTTTCCGTGAACGCCGAACAACGCCTACAACGCCTACTTCGCAAACAACGCCGACTGGCCGAACTCATCGGACCCGCCGGGCCGGTCGGTCCGGGCCCAGCGGCCTTCGCCGACCGGTCACCGAAGGACCGTGCCGATCGATCTCCCAGCTCATGACGTGACGTGCAACGTGATGACCGTGCGTGCCGAACAGCGCGTCATGCCGCGGGCCGAGCGTGGAACGTGACGGGAAGTGGCGCTCGCATGGCGCTCGCGCTGAGGACTGCCACCCGCGCCGATGCTGCTCGTACTTGCTGGTCGTGCCGAGAACCTCCTCCGGCCACCGGCCGGAAGGTGCCCCCGTAATCCGCTCGTACCGCGTCCGTGCTGCCTGGTGCCATCCCGTGACTGGCGCAGTCCCGTGACGGGGCGGACGGGCCGGGGCCCGCTGCCCTCTAGGACGCCGTGTCTTCCCACAGGGTTCCGTACCCGCAGCGTCGATGCCAACGCGCTGCCGAATGGCCTCAGTCGACAGCAGTATGCATGGTGAGTGGGCGATTTTTGGCCAATCTTTTCACGCCTCGGCCAGCCCCCGTGCGCCGGGTCGGCTTCCCGGACATGCTCGGCACCGCAGCGCACGTGCTGGACATGCCCCAACAGCATGTGTACATGTAGTGGCATTGATAGCGGAGCAGCATGACATGGGGGTTTGCGATGCTATTGGGACAGTTCACCCGCAGTCTGAGCCGCCGCCCATGACCTCCCCGCACCTGCCGAAAGTGGCTGGAATCCAACCAACGGTTTCCTCGGATCCCTCGACGGACTCCCCGTCCGCGCCCGCCGCCGACCCGTCCCCCGACCCGTCCGCCGGCACGGCGGACCGGGCCGAGTCCGCACGGCCCTCCCCGTCAGCGGCGTCATCGGCGTCCACGGACTCCTCTGCGTCCTCGGACCCCCCTGCGCCCCCGGAATCCCCGGAGCCGGGGCCCGGCACCGCGACGGCCGACGCCACGGAACCCGGCACCCCGCGGCCCGGCGCCCCGCGATCCGCTGCCCCAAAACCCCCGTCCGCGCGGGCGGCCCACTCCCCGACCGGGAGCGCCCCCGAGGGCACGCCCGCCGACCGCAGGCGGATCCGCGACCTGTCCTCCCTCCTCGACCTCACCACGCGCCTCGCACGCACCGACTGCCTCGACACGGCGCTGCGCGAGACGCTGCGCGCGGGGGCCGCGCTTCTTGGCGCCCCCCGCGGTCTCGTCGTCCTGGAACCCGGCACCCACCCCGGCACCACGCCCGGTCTCGTGCCCGAACGCACCATCGGTCTGGGTCTTGGCCGGGCCGACCTGGGCGAGCTGGAAACCGTTCCCTGTCCCACCGTCGGCCCCGACCCCACGGCGCCCGCCCCCGCGCCCGGCACCACCCCGCGCCCGGCACCGACCCCGCCCCCGGCCGCCACGACCACCACCGCCGCCCCCGGACCCGGCCCCGGAACCAACGGCGGCCCCGGCCCCGGCCCCGGTCTCGGAACCGGCCCCGCCCCCGGAGCCGAGCCGCCAGGAGGCATCGCCTGTCCCGATGTCGCCGCCGACCAGCGGCTCAGCTCCCGGCACCGCGAGGTCGCCGCCCGGCTCGGTTACGCGGCCACCTACGCGGTGCCGCTCACCACCGAGTCCGGCACCCGGCTGGGGGCAGCCGTCTGGCTCTACGACGAACCGGGCGAACCCACCCCGCGCCAGCGAGAACTGCTGGGCAGCTATCTGCGGCACGCCACCGAGCACTGCGCCCGCCTGGGCGACCTCGCCCGTACGCGGGCCGAGTCTGCGACCCTCAGCGAGGAGCTGCTGCCCAGCGCCCTGCCCCACCTCCCCGGCGTGACGCTCGCCGTGCGGCACCGTACGGGCCCGTCCGGCGGCGGGGACTGGTACGACGCGCTGCCGCTGCCCGACCGTGCCGTCGGCCTGGCCGTCGGCGGGGTGACCGGCAGCGGCCCCTCGGCGGTGGCCGCCATGGGGCGGCTGCGCGCCTCCCTGCGCGCGTACGCGGTGATGGAGGGCGAGGATCCGGTCGCCGTGCTGTCCGACCTGGAGCTGCTGCTGCGGCTGACCGAACCGGCCGGCTCGGCGACCGCGCTGTTCGCCTACGCGGAGCCGGCCACCCGCAAGGTCCTGCTGGCCGGGGCCGGGCACTGTGCGCCGCTGATCGTGGGGCCCCGGCGGATCGAGCCGGTGGAGACGGCCGTCTCGGCGCCGCTGGGCATGCTGGCGTGCTGGGAGGCCCCCAGTGCGGAGATCGTGCTCGGCGAGGGCGAAACGCTTCTGTGCTACACGGACGGGCTGCTGCACCGCACCGGCCACTCCATGGACCGCGCGTTCGCACGCCTGCGCTCGGCCGCCGCGGGAGCGCCGCGGGCCACGCGGGAGGACCCGGAGGCGCTGGTCGACCACGTGCTGCGCACCGTCCTGCCGGAGCCGCTGGCCGATCTGCCCGACCACCCCGAGGACGTCGTCCTGCTGGCGGCCCGCTTCTAGGGCCGGCCGGCGCCCGCGCGGACGAGTCGGCCCCGTACGGCGCTGATCCCCCGTACGGCGCTGATCCGGAAGCGCTGTCCCCCGGGGGGCCGGTCCCGAGGGCCGCTCAAGCGCTGCCCGTGAGGACCGAACCTGTGACGGACGCCCGGCCCGCCCCCCTCCGGGGCGACGTCCTGCCCCGGGGCGGACGGCGCCCTGCCCCGGTGCCGTCTCTTCCGTGCCGGTCCCTCCCGGCTGAACGTCACATCCGCACCGCTCTGGACCAGCCACCTGCCGCCCATACGATGGAAGGCGGTTTTATCCGTCAAAGAGGAGGCAGACGTGGCAGACGCCGCTGGCGAGCAGCCGATCAAGCAGCGGAAGAACGGCCTCTACACGGGCGTCTCCGACGAGCTGGCCGCGAACATGAAGTCCGGCTGGGCCGACACCGAGCAGCGTGATCTGGAGCCGATCGAGCAGGCCGCGCGGACGGCCGAGCGCCGCGAGAGGCTGTCGGCACGGTTCCCCGGCGAGCGTCTGGTCATCCCCGCGGGCAACCTCAAGACCCGCTCCAACGACACCGAGTACCCCTTCAGGTCGTCCGTCGAGTACGCGTACCTGACCGGCGACCAGACCGAGGACGGGGTGCTCGTCCTGGAGCCCGCCGGGACGGACGGGCACACGGCTACGCTCTACCTCCTCCCCCGCTCCAACCGGGAGAACGGCGAGTTCTGGCTCGACGGCCAGGGCGAGCTGTGGGTCGGCCGCCGGCACAGCCTCGCCGAGAGCGAGCAGCTGTACGGCCTGCCCTGCGCCGACGTACGGACGGTCACCGGCATGCTGCGCGCGGCGAGTGGCCCGGTGCGCGTGGTGCGCGGGTACGACGCCGGGGTCGAGGCGGCGCTGACGGACAAGGTCACCGCCGAGCGGGACGAGGAGCTGCGGGGCTTCCTGTCCGAGATGCGGCTGGTCAAGGACGAGTTCGAGATCGGTGAGCTGCAGAAGGCCGTCGACTCGACGGTGCGCGGCTTCGAGGACGTCGTGCGCGTGCTCGACAAGGCCGAGGCCACCTCCGAGCGCTACATCGAGGGCACCTTCTTCCTGCGTGCCCGCGTGGAGGGCAACGACGTCGGCTACGGCTCCATCTGCGCCGCCGGGCCGCACGCCACCACGCTGCACTGGATGCGCAACGACGGACCGGTGCGCCCGGGAGAGCTGCTGCTGCTCGACGCGGGCGTGGAGACCCACACCCTCTACACCGCCGACGTGACCCGCACCCTGCCCGTCAACGGCCGCTTCACCGACCTCCAGCGCAGGATCTACGACGCGGTGCACGAGGCGCAGGAGGCCGGCATCGCCGCCGTGAAGCCCGGCGCGAAGTACCTGGACTTCCACCACGCGGCGCAGCGGGTGCTGGCCACCAAGCTGGTGGAGTGGGGCCTTGTCGAGGGCCCCGTGGAGCGGGTGCTGGAGCTGGGTCTGCAGCGGCGCTGGACCCTGCACGGCACCGGGCACATGCTCGGCATGGACGTGCACGACTGCGCGGTGGCCCGGCGGGAGACCTACGCCGAGGGCACGCTGGAGCCCGGCATGTGCCTGACCGTCGAGCCGGGCCTGTACTTCCAGGCGGACGATCTCACGGTGCCGGAGGAGTACCGGGGCATCGGCGTGCGCATCGAGGACGACATCCTGGTGACCGAGGACGGCAACCGGAACCTGTCCGCGGGCCTGCCGCGCGCCAGCTCCGAGGTCGAGAGCTGGATGGCGCGACTCCGGTCCTGAGATCCCGGCAAACCACCTAAAATCCGAGCACAGCGGCGAGGTCAGGAGACGAAGTGACGACGCGGGCCCGCTGAGCGAGTCACCGACGAGGAAGAGAGCGCGCTTTGGTCTCCCGGATGAGGACCGGACTGCTGTCCGCGTTTCCCTTCCTCGCCATGGCCGCCGTCGGGGCCGCCGACATGACGGGCGGCCCCGGCATCGGACTGCAGCCGATGATGGCCCTCGGCCCCGCGTTCGCCGGGCTCAGCGGCGGCAAGCGGCGCACCGCGCTGGTCGGGGCGCTGGCGCTGGCGCTGTCCATCGCGCTGAGCCTCTACAACGACCAGTTCGGCGAGCGGCGCGGCAACGCCACGCTGATATCCGTGGCGGGCGTCTCCGTGGCGGCGCTGGTGGCCACGGCGATGCGGCAGCGGCGCGAGGCGGAGCTGGCCAATGTGCGCTCCATCGCGGAGGCCGCCCAGCGGGTGCTGCTGCGCCCGGTGCCGCGCAGCGCGGGACGGCTGCGGGTCGCCGTCTCCTACACCTCGGCCGTCGCGGAGGCCCGGATCGGCGGCGACCTGTACGAGGTGGTCACCTCGCCGCACGGCGTACGGGTCATCATCGGCGACGTCCAGGGCAAGGGCCTGGAGGCCGTGGAGACGGCGGCCGTGGTGCTCGGCGCCTTCCGGGAGGCCGCCTACGACGAGCCGGACCTGCCGGCGGTGGGGGAGCGTCTGGAGAGGGCGCTGGACCGGCACCTGCTGGGGGAGAAGTTCGTGACGGCGGTGCTGGTGGAGGTGCCGCATGGGGAGGACACCCGGACCGCGCGACTGCTCAACTTCGGGCACCCGGCGCCGCTGGCCGTCCGCCACGACGGGAGCGTGCACTTCGCCGAGCCGCCGCGCCGCTGCCTGCCGCTGGGGCTGGGCCTGCACGGCAGTGAGCCGCCGCTCCCGCACGAGGTGCCCTTCGCACCGGGCGACCAGCTGCTCCTGTACACCGACGGCGTCACCGAGGCCCGGAACGCCGGAAACCACTTCTATCCGCTCGACCAGCGCGCCCATCTGCTCAAGGACACCGACGCGGAGAGCGCGCTGGAGGCCGTGCTCCGCGACATCCAGGAGCATGTGCGCTCCCCGCTCAACGACGACGCGGCGATGCTGCTGCTGCGCTACCGCGACTGCCGCACCCGGCCGGACGGGACCGCCGCCGACGCCGACACCGGGGAGGAAGCCGCCGTCGCCGGGGAGGAGCCCGCCGGCGCCGCCTAGGGCCGCCGTCAGGAGGCGGGCAGCAGCGCCCCGTCGCGGCGGGCCAGCACCTTGTCGAAGCTGACGACGGCGCCGCCCCGGCCCGGCCTGTTGCGCAGCCGCACGTGGTCGGCGAGCGACTCGATCAGGTACAGCCCGCGCCCGCTCTCCGCCTCGTTGGCGCAGCGTGCCGGGTCGTAGCCGGCCGGGAAGCCGGGGCCCGTGTCGGCCACCTCGATGCGGCAGCGGTCGCCCTCCAGATACGCCGAGACACGGTACGCACCCGCCAGGTCACCGGAGGCACTGCCGTGCTCGACGGCGTTCGCGCACGCCTCGGAGAGCGCCAGGGACATGTCGTAGGCCACCTCGGGATCGACCCCCGCCGCCTCCATCGAGCAGAGCAGGAGGTGCCGCGCGATCGGCACACTGGCGGCTTCGCGCCGTAGCCGGAGAGACCACCACAGGCTGCTCATGCTCACCCTCCATGCGGCTCGACACACGGGTTACCTATTGCCTGCGCGCCGTGGCACTACGCGGCGCCGTCGCGATGACCCCCGTACGGCGGAAGCGCCTCCCGTAGAGGCCACAGGCGCCTGTACGCGTACCCGCTCCGGCGGCTGTGTCACTGCCCCCGCGTGCGGAACCCGCCGTGCCGCGCCTGTGGGGCGGTTGGGCCGGACGAAGCGGCGGCGGCCCCGCCGGGCGCCGGGTCCCGGCCCTGCCGTTCCGGGGCGCGGAGGGCGGTGAGATGATGGCGCGGCCATGACTGCCGGTGCGGACCTGAGACTGCTGCGGGCCGCGGTGTTCGCCGCGGTCTGTGTCACCGTGTCCGCCGCCGGGCACCTCCTCGCCGCTGACGCGGCGATCCCACTGGGCCCGCTGGCCCTCGGCTTCGGCTGTGTGTTCCTGGTCGCGGCCGCGCTGGCCGGCCGGGAGCGTTCGCTCCCCGGTATCGCGGCACTCCTCGCACTGGGGCAGTTCGTCCTGCACCTGGTCTTCTCCCTGGGCTCGATGGGGACCGCAGGCACGGCGCCGCGGGGACGGCAGCACACGGGCGGCGCCTTCGGCGGTGACGGCGGAGTGCGGGCGCTGGCCGGGAAGCTGCTGTGCGACCACAGCGCGATGGGCATGAGCGAGGCCGAGGCACGCCGCGTCGTCGCCCGGGCCGGACTCGACCCGCACGCCGGGCACGCGTCCGCCACCGGCGCGGGGGAGGCCGCAGGGCACGCCGCCACCGGCGCGGGGGAGGCCGCGCACCACACCGCGCAGGCCGCCGCCCCGGTGCCCTTCCCCGACACCCCGTTCGACTGCCTGCGGGACGCGGCACGCGCCGCCGCCGGCATGTTCGACCCGCCGATGCTGCTCGCCCACCTGTGTGCCGCGCTGCTGCTCGGCTGGCTGCTGCGGCGCGGCGAGGCGGCACTGTGGCGGCTGGTGCGGCTGTCGGCCGACACCGCCGCCGCGGCCGACGAACTGGTGGCCGCCCGGGCCCTGTGCCG
>NZ_VJOK01000001.1:3602494-3653766 GCF_013302895.1 Streptomyces albus subsp. chlorinus
CATGTCATGCCATCCGTCCTGTGTCTGTTCAGGAGCGCATTCATGAAGATCGCCAACCGCCGTGCCGCGACCGTCGGCGCACTCGCCGCCGGCACCGTCCTGCTGCTCGCCGGGCCCGCGTCGGCACACGTAGGCGTCGATCCCCAGCAAGCCCCCAAGGGCGGCTACAGCACGGTCGACTTCAAGGTCCCCAACGAGAAGGACGACGCCTCCACGGTGAAGCTGGAGGTGACCTTCCCCACCGACCACCCGCTGGCCTCGGTGATGCCGCAGCCGGTGCCCGGCTGGGACGTCAAGGTGGACAAGAAGAAGCTGGACAAGCCGATCGAGACCCACGGCGAGAAGATCACCGAGGCCGTCTCGAAGGTCACCTGGAGCGGCGGGAAGATCAAGCCGGGCCAGTTCCAGCAGTTCCCCGTCTCCATGGGCCAACTCCCCGAGGACGGGGACCAGCTGGTGTTCAAGGCCCTCCAGACCTACGACGATGACGACGTCGTACGGTGGATCGAGGAGCCGCGGAAGGGCGCTCCCGAGCCCGAGCACCCGGCTCCCGTCCTCCAGCTCACCGCCGCCGGGAAGGAGGAGGCGGACGCCTCCTCCGGCGACGGGAAGGCCACGGAGCGGACGGCCTCGGCGAGCGGTGACGCGGACTCCGACGGCTCCGACACCACCGCGCGCGTCCTGGGCGCGGTGGGGATCGTCGTGGGCCTCGCCGGCATCGCCTTCGGCGTCCTCGCCGGTCGCCGCCGGGCCTCCTGACCCGGGTGCGGGCGGGGTGGTGCGGAGGGGCGTACGTACCCCTCCGCACCACCCCGCGGCACCCCCCGCGCGGTGGCCGTACGCCGCCTCGCGGCCCCCTCAAGGGCACCACCTCGCGGCTTCCTTGAGGGCCGGGCCCTTCCGGGTCCTTCCCCACGGGCCGGTCCCCGCGGAGCACCGGCCCCCGGCCTCACACCCCCGACCCCGAGCACGATGCGGACCAGCACTATGCGCAGCACCACCAGAACAGCCTCAGCAGCCGCCGCCTTCGCCGTGGCCGCCGCCCTCGCCCTGACCGGCTGCGGCTCCGGAGACGACAGCGACAAGGCCGCCATCGACAAGCCGGCCACGGTCGAGAAGCAGAAGAAGGGCGGCACGGTCCTCGACCAGCCCTTCAGCAAGCCCGACCTGACGCTGACCGACACGCACGACAAGTCCTACGACTTCATCAAGGAGACGAAGGGCCACCCCACCCTCCTCTACTTCGGCTACACCAACTGCCCGGACATCTGCCCGCTGACGATGAGCAACATCGCGGTGGCCAAGTCGAAGCTGCCCAAGGAGCAGCAGAAGGAGCTGCGGGTCGTCTTCGTGACCACCGACCCCAAGAGGGACACCCCCGAGGAGCTGCGGAAGTGGCTGCGCGGACAGGACCCCTCGTTCATCGGGCTGACCGGCGACTTCGACTCCATCCAGGCGGGTGCCCGCAGTGTGGGCGTGAGCGTCGAGCCGTCGTACAAGAAGAAGAACGGCGACATCGTGTCGACCCACGGCGCCCAGCTCCTCGCCTTCTCCCCCAAGGACGACAAGGCCCACGTCCTCTACACGGAGGGCAACACCGACCCCAAGACCCTGGAGAAGGACCTCCCCGAGCTCCTCAAGGGGGAGACGCCGTGACCGCCCGTCCCCCGGCCCCTGCGTCCTCCCGCCGGGCCACCGCGCACCGCCGGGTCCCGGCACCGCGCCCGGCCTCCGCGGCGCTCCGCCCGGTGGCCGCCGTGGCGCTCGGCGCGGTCCTGGCCCTCACTCTGGGCGCCTGTTCCTCGTCCTCCTCGTCGCAGGACAAGGACACCGGCTCCGGCAAGGGGGCCGCCTCCGCCGGGAAAGCGGGCCGTCCCGAGCTGAAGGTCAGCGGCGCGTACGTGCCGCAGCCGCCGACGGACAAGATGGCCGGCGGTTTCCTCGTCGTGCGCAACAGCGGCGGTACCGACGACAAGCTCACCTCCGTCTCCAGCGACATCGCGGGCGTGGTCGAGATGCACGAGACCACCAAGCGGCAGATGCGGCAGGTCAAGAGCCTGCGTGTCCCCGCGCACGGCACCTTGGAGCTGGGGCGCGGCGGCAACCACCTGATGCTGATGGACCTGGAGCGCAAGCCGGTCGAGGGCCAGACGGTGACCTTCGTGCTGCACTTCGCCAAGTCCGGCTCCGTCACGGTCAAGGCCCCGGTCGAGGCGACGAACTACACACCCGAGAAGTGAGGTTCGCAGGCGTGCCGTACACCACCGAGCCACCCTCCGGCCCCGCCGGCCGCCCCGGCCCACCCCGACGCGGCGCCCGCGCCGGGGACCGGGCCGGGGCCCGTACCGGTGCCCGTTCCGGGAGCCGCACCGCACAGCCCGGTGCCGCGGTGCTGCCCCGCACCGCGCTGTCCCGCACCGTGCTGGCCCTCCTGCTGAGCGGGCTGGCGCTGCTGGGAGTGCTGGCCACCGCGGGACCGGCGGCGGCGCACGCCGCGCTGACGGGAAGCGACCCGGCGGAGGGCTCGGTGGTGCGCGAGGCGCCTGCCCGGGTCACGCTCGACTTCTCCGAGGGCGTGTCCATGTCCGACGGCTCGATCCGCGTCCTGGACCCGCACGGCGAACGGGCCGACACCCGGACCGTCCGCGACGCCGGGAGCGGAGGGAAGGTGCGGCGCGCCGTCTCCCTCAAGTCCGGTATCCCGCAGGGCACCTACACGGTCGCCTGGCAGGCCGTCTCCGCCGACAGCCACCCCGTCTCGGGGGCCTTCACCTTCTCCGTCGGGAAGCCCTCCAAGACGAGCGCCTCCGTGCCGCGGCAGACCGACGGCCCGGCCGCGGGCGGCGGTGTCGTGGGCACCCTGTACGGGATCGGCCGGTACGCCGCCTACGCGGGGTTCGTGCTGCTGGTCGGCGGGGCGGCGTTCGTCCTGGTGTGCTCGCCGCGCGCCGCCTCCTCCCGCGCGGTGCAGCGGCTGACGGTCACAGGATGGCTCACCCTCACGGCGGCGACACTGGCGCTGTTGCTGCTGCGCAACCCCTACACCGGGTCGGGGAAGCTCTCCGACGTCGCCGACCTGGGCGGACTGGCCGACGTGGTGGCCACCAAGTCCGGCACCGCCCTCGTCGCCCGACTGCTGCTGCTCGCCGCCTCGGCACTGTTCGTCTCGGTGCTCTTCGGGGCCTGGGCGCGGCGCGGTGAGGAGAGTCCGGACGGTGGGTCGAACGGTTCGGACGGTGGGAGGAACGGTTCGGACGGTGGGAGGAACGGTTCGGGCGGTGGGGCGAACGGTTCGGACGGTGGAACGGAAAGTGCGGGCATCGGCACGGACAGTGCCGCGGTACGCGCCGACGGCGGCGCGGACAGCGACGAGGTGGCGCGGGAGCGGCGGGACCTGCTGTACGGACTGGCCGTCGGCGGCACCGTGATGGCGGCCGGACTGGCGGCCACCTGGGCGATGGCCGAGCACGCCTCCACAGGTCTCCAGACGGCACTGGCCATGCCGGTGGACGTCCTGCACCTGCTGGCCGTCGCCCTGTGGCTGGGCGGACTGGCAGCGCTGTTCTGCCTGCTGCGCTGGGGACCCTCTCCGTCGCGCACAGTGGTGCTGCGCTTCTCCCGGACGGCCTTCGTCTGTGTGACCGTGCTGGCGGCGACAGGGCTGTACCAGTCGTGGCGCCAGGTCGGCTCGTTCAGCGCGCTGACGGGCACCTCGTACGGGCAGCTGCTGCTCGTCAAGGCCGTGCTGGTGGCTGCCCTGGTGGGGGTCGGCTGGTTCTCCCGCAGATGGACAACCAGGTTGACGGAGGTTCCGGCGGGGGCGGACCGCGACGGCACCCCGGAGCGGGTCTCCTCCGGCGTCTCGCCCGATGCCCCTCCCCGCTCCCGTACCGCCCGGTCCGCCGGCCGCATATCCGGCGAGCACGACCCGGCCGACCCCGTCCGCGCCGCGCAACTGGCGCGGCAGCGTGCCGCCGCCAACGCCGCGAAGCGCCGCAAGGAGCGCGAGGCGGACCCACAGCGCAGCGGACTGCGTCAGTCGGTGCTGACGGAGGCCGTCATCGCCGTCGTCCTGCTGGCCGTCACCACTGTCCTGACCAGCACCGAGCCCGGCCGTACCGAGGAGCGGGCCCGTGCGGCGGGCAGCGCGGCGCGGAACGCGCCCAGCGGGCCGGTGGACGCCGAGGTGCGGTTCGACACCGGCGGCCCGGACGGCAAGGGCACCGCCGAGCTGGAGCTGGACCCGGGCAGGGCAGGCGGCGGCAACACCCTCGATCTGCGCACCACCGCCCCCAGCGGGCGCCCCGTCGAGGCACCCGAGGTGCAGGTCTCCTTCACCCTCCCCGCCAAAAACCTCGGCCCTCTTCCGGCCTCCCTCGAACCGGTCAGGGGCGAGAAGGGTCACTGGAGGGCCACCGATGTGCGGCTTCCGATGGCCGGAAAATGGAGGATCGCGGTCACCGTCCGCACCTCGGACATCGACCAGATCACCGTCTACACGACCGCCACCATCGGCTGAGCCGGAACCGAGCGACACGATGAGCAGCCAGCAGAACAAGAAGAAGAACAAGAAGAAGCGGGCGGCGGCCCGCACGACGCCCTCCGCCGCCTCCCCGTCCCCCGCCGGGCGACCGGGCCGGAGCACCGGCACCGCCGCGTCCGGCAGCGGGGTCCCGTCCAGCGACGGGCCTTCGCCCGGCCGTGGTCCCGCAGCAGGTGGTGGCTCCACTGCAGGTGGTGGCTCCGCTGCCAGTGGTGGCGGCGTGGACGGCCGTGGTGCCGCTGCCGGTGCCGGCGCTCCGGGCCCGTCCCGGCGGCGGCTGCTGGGCACGGCGTCGGTGGCGGGTGTGGCCGGGCTGGCGGCCGGTGGTGCGGGGGGCGCGTGGGCGCACGCGGCGGCGGAAGAAGAGCCGCCCACGGCGCTGTCCACGCTGGGCTCCACCAGCGTGGACTTCCACGGCACGCACCAGGCGGGCATCCTCACCCCGGCGCAGGCGCACGGCCACCTGGTGGCCTTCGACCTGGTGCCAGGCGCGGGGCGGAAGCAGGCCGCCGCGCTGCTGCGCCGCTGGTCGGACGCGGCACGGCGGATGATGGCGGGCGAGCCGCCGCGGGCGGCCGAGCACGACACGGGGATCGCGCTGGACGCCGGGCCCTCCTCGCTGACGGTGACCTTCGGTTTCGGCCGTACGTTCTTCACCCGTACGGGTATGAAGGACGAGCTGCCCCCGCAGCTCGCGCCGCTGCCCGACTTCTCCGCCGACGCCCTCGACAAGAAGCGCTCCGACGGCGATCTGTGGGTGCAGATCGGCGCCGACGACTCGCTGGTCGCCTTCCACGCGCTGCGCGCCCTCCAGCGCGAGGCGGCGGGCACGGCACGGGTGCGCTGGCAGATGTCCGGCTTCAACCGCTCCCGCGGCGCCACGGAACGACCGCGCACGGTGCGCAATCTGATGGGCCAGGTGGACGGCACCAACAACCCCAGGCCGGATGAGAAGGACTTCGCCGAGCGTGTCTTCGTCGCCTCCTCCGGGCAGCCGGAGTGGATGGCGGGTGGCTCCTATGTGGTGCAGCGGCGTATCCGGATGCTGCTCGACACCTGGGACAAGCGCTCCCTGGAGGAGCAGGAGAAGGTCATAGGGCGCCGCAAGTCCGACGGCGCGCCTTTGTCGGGCGGGCACGAGCACACCAAGCCGGACCTGGACAAGCGCGGCGCAGACGGGCTGCCGGCGATCGCCGCCAACGCGCACATCCGGGTCGCCGCACCTGAGACCAACGGCGGCGCCGCGATGCTGCGGCGGCCGTTCTCCTTCCACGACGGCTTCCGCGACGACGGCGCCCCGGACGCCGGGCTGCTGTTCCTGGCCTGGCAGGCCGATCCGCTGCGCGGCTTCGTCCCCGTGCAGCGCAAGCTGGACCGGGGGGACGCGCTGTCGGCCTTCCTGCGGCACGAGGCGAGCGGGCTGTTCGCGGTGCCGGGCGGACCGGCCAGGGGCGAGTACGTGGGGCAGCGGCTGCTCGAAGGCTGAGACCCGCACCCGGCCGGTGCCCGGCGCGGCTACCGTGGCTCGCATGTCATCTGCGAGCCGCTACACCTACCTCGGCCCCGAAGGCACCTTCACCGAGGCCGCGCTGCACACCCTCCCCGAGGCCGCCACCCGTCAGCTCGTCCCCATGGTGTCGGTCCCGGCGGCCCTGGACGCCGTACGCAACGGAGAGGCGCAGGCGGCGTTCGTACCGATCGAGAACTCGGTGGAGGGCGGGGTCACCGCGACCCTGGACGAGCTGGCCGGCGGCCGCAGACTGATGATCTACCGCGAGGTGCTGCTGCCGATCACGTTCGCGCTGCTGGTGCGTCCGGGGACGACGCTGGAGACGGTCAAGACGGTGACCGGGCACCCGGTGGCGCAGCCGCAGGTGCGCAACTGGCTGGCCGCGCGCCTGCCGGACGCGGTGTGGGAGTCGGCGGCCTCCAACGCGGACGGTGCCCGGCTGGTCCAGGAGGGCCGGTACGACGCGGCGTTCGCCGGCGAGTTCGCGGCGGCCACCTACGGCCTGGAGCCGCTGGTCACCGGCATCCACGACGCGGAGAACGCGACGACGCGGTTCGTGCTGCTGGGGCAGCCCGCGCGCCCCGCCGCGCCGACGGGTGCCGACAAGACCTCGGTGGTGTTCTGGCTGCGCGGCGACCAGCCGGGCGCGCTGCTGGAGGTGCTGCACGAGTACGCCTCGCGGGGCGTCAACCTCATGCGGATCGAGTCGCGTCCCACGGGTGAGGGCATCGGCCAGTACTGCTTCTCGGTCGACTGCGAGGGCCATGTGCAGGACCGGAGGGTGGGGGACGTGCTGATGGGCCTGAAGCGCTCGTGCCGCGCGGTGCGCTTCCTGGGCTCGTATCCGCGCGCCGACGAGCAGCCGCCGACGCTGCGCTCGGGCATGGCCGACGAGGACTTCCTCGCGGCGGCCGACTGGCTGACGCGGTGCCTGGACGGGCGGGACTGAGCCGACGGGACTGAGCGCCGACGGGACCGCGCCATGGGGCCGGACGGGGCGGGAGGGTGCCCGGGTCGGGCTGCCTCGGGCAGCGTGCCCGGTCCCGGCGGCCCGGGCCGGCCGGAGTGAGACGGCCCACAGCACTGTGCACAGCTTCGGTGAAGTTATCCACAGGCTCGGGTGGCGACCTGTGCACAAGTCGACAGGCAAAACGGACTCTGTCGACAAACCGGCATGCAGACCCCATCTCCGTCCACAGCTCCCAGCCTCCTCCTCGTCACCACAATTCCACCGAAGAACTCTTTGGGGTGAGCTGATCCCCCTCGAAAGGGGACGCATGCGGGGTTTGGGCGGGGAATTCCGGACGGACCGCACAGGTGCCGGAACCGTAAGCCCCTATTTCCACAGCCCAGCTTCTCCCTCTGTGGAAAAGTCCGCCGTTCCTCGTCTTCGCTGTGGATAAACACGGAAAACAGCGCCCCCAACTCGCCCCGACGAGCGCCGAGTCCGTCCCGCCCCAGGCGCCTGCCGGACCATTCCCGCCGCCCGGTCGAGGGACCCCGTCAATTTCCGGAAGAGGCCTCATCCCTCCACTTCTTAAAACTCCCAATTCGGACAAATTGGAGGTAAAGGGATTTCACGTCGAGCGCTGACGGAGGCCACCGGTACCCTGGCGGGGTGATTGACCTTCGCCTGCTCCGTGAGGACCCCGACCGTGCGCGCGCCTCCCAGCGCGCCCGTGGAGAGGACGTCGACCTGGTCGACGCGGTGCTCTCCGCCGACGAGCGGCGCAGGGCCTCCAGTCTCCGCTTCGACGAACTCCGCGCCGAGCAGAAGCAGCTCGGCAAGCTCATCCCCAAGGCCGAGGGCGAGGAGAAGGCGGAGCTGCTGCGCCGTACCGGCGAGCTGGCGAGCGCGGTCAAGGCGGCCGACGCGGAGAAGGACGAGGCGGCGGCCGAGACGCAGCGCCTGCTGCGCGCGCTGAGCAACCTCGTCCACCCCGACGTGCCGGTCGGCGGCGAGGAGGACTTCACCGTCCTGGAGACCGTCGGAACCCCGCGGGACTTCGGCGCCGAGGGCTTCGAGCCGAAGGACCACCTGGAGCTGGGCCAGAAGCTGGGCGCCATCGACGTCGAGCGCGGCGCCAAGGTGTCCGGCTCGCGCTTCTACTTCCTCACCGGCGTCGGCGCGCTGCTGGAGCTGGCCCTGGTCAACGCGGCCATCGCCCAGGCCACCGAGGCGGGCTTCACGCCGATGCTGACGCCCGCGCTGGTCAAGCCGCAGGCCATGGACGGTACCGGGTTCCTGGGCCAGGCGGCGCAGGACGTCTACCAGCTGGAGCGGGACGAGCTGTACCTCGTCGGCACCTCCGAGGTGCCGCTGGCGGGGTACCACATGGACGAGATCATCGAGGCGGACCGCCTGCCGCTGCGCTACGCCGCCTTCTCGCCCTGCTTCCGCCGCGAGGCCGGCTCCTACGGCAAGGACACCCGCGGCATCTTCCGCGTACACCAGTTCGACAAGGTGGAGATGTTCTCCTACGTCGACCCCGAGGACTCCCAGGCGGAGCACCTCCGGCTGCTGGAGTGGGAGAAGCAGTGGCTGTCCTCCCTGGAGCTGCCGTTCCAGGTGATCGACGTGGCCACCGGCGACCTGGGCGCCTCCGCCGCGCGCAAGTACGACTGCGAGGCGTGGATCCCCACCCAGGGCAAGTACCGCGAGCTGACCTCCACCTCGGACTGCACCGAGTTCCAGGCCCGCCGGCTGTCCATCCGGATGCGGGACGGCAAGAACGTCAAGCCGCTGGCGACGCTGAACGGGACGCTGTGCGCCGTCCCGCGCACCATCGTGGCGCTGCTGGAGAACCACCAGCAGGAGGACGGCTCGGTCTGGGTACCGCCCGTGCTGCGCCCGTACCTGGGCGGTCGTGAGGCGCTGGAACCGGTCGCCCGGTGAGCGCCGCCCCCCAGGCCCCCGGCTCCTTCGCGGCGTCCGGTTTCCCCTACCGGCTGATCGCCACCGACCTCGACGGCACGCTGCTGCGCTCCGACGACACCGTCTCGGAGCGCACCCGTGCCGCCCTGGCGGCGGCCACCGCGCGGGGCGCGACGCACATCGTCGTCACCGGGCGGGCCGTGCCGTGGACGAAGCAGATACTGGCCGACCTGGGGTACCGGGGCCTGGCGGTGTGCGCGCAGGGCTCACAGCTCTACGACGCGGGCTCCGGGCGGCTGCTCACCTCCGTCACGCTGGACCGGCGGGTGGCCCAGCAGGCGCTGGCCCAGCTGGAGAAGGAGGTCGGCACCGTCGCGCTGGCGGCCTCCCGCGACGGCGTGGACGGCGAGGTGCTGGCAGGCCCCGGCTACCGCGTGCACGACGGCCCGCTGCCCTACGTGCCCTTCGAGGACCGCGAGACGATCTGGCGGCAGCCGCTCAACAAGCTCTACATCCAGCACCCGCAGCTGGGCGACGACGAGCTGGCCAAGGCGGCTCGGGCCGCGGTCGGCGACCTGGTCGGCGTGATGATGGCCGGCGAGGGCATCGTGGAGCTGCTGCCGCTGGGGCTCACCAAGGCGAAGGGGCTGGCGCTGGCGGCCCGCCGGCTGAAGGTCCGGGCCGCCGAGACGCTGGCGTTCGGGGACATGCCCAACGACCTCCCGATGTTCGCGTGGGCCGGGCACGGCGTCGCCATGGCGAACGCCCACGAGGAGCTGCTGGCCGTCGCCGACGAGGTGACGGCCGCCAACGACGAGGACGGCATCGCGCTGGTCCTGGAGCGGCTGCTCACGGAAGCGGCGTCAGCGGGCCGGGGCTGAGACCGGTCGCCGATCCGGTATGAGCGGGTGAGCGGGGACCCGGGCGGCCATGGCATCCGCGACGTCGCCAGGGTCCTGTGGCGTCCCGCTGGGTCTCGTGGCCTCCCGCCAGGGGCCGTCGGCCGGACTCCGCGGAGCACCGACGGCTGCCCGGGCCGCTCCGGGCGTAAAGCCTTTCTCGCGTCGTCCGTGAACTTCCCAGCCGCGTCCGCCATCGAACAAGGCGTACGACCTCACCAACGCGCAGGGAGAGAGATGCGTAGGAAGCTCACGAAGATGGCCCTCGTCGTCGCCGGTGTCGCCGCCTTCTCCGGAATGACGGCCGGCTCCGCACTGGCCGACGGTCCGGGCACGCCGGGGGACGGCATTCCCGACAAGACCTACAAGGTCAACGGGATCGATAACTGCCACGACTTCGGAAAGCTCTTCACCCAGGGTGCCAACGCGGAGTACAAGGGCTACGCCTGCTGGAGCGACGAGAACGGTCAGTGGTACCTCGACCTGATGAAGTGAGCCCCGCGGTGGGCGGAACGCCGTGGCCCGCGCTCCGCCCATTCCCTCCGAGGGCCGGCCTTCCGATCCTGGCCGCACTTCAGGACCTACTGAGGTGCTGGGCCAGCATCTGCACCACCTGCGGCCGACCCCTCACCACCAGCAAAACCAGAGCCAGAACCTAACGAAGCACTACCAGCGCGCCGGGACGGACGCCGACAGCGCGGCCACGCACCAGACGTGCGTCGCGCCGTCCGTGGGATCGCTGCTGCCGGTGACGGTGGCGACGTTCCGCCAGTAGCGGCTGAAAAGGGGGACGGCCCTGCCGAGGACGGCGGCCAGGGAGGCCCGGAAGCCGGGACTGTCCTCCTCGCCCCGGCCGCGCGCACAGGCGCCGGCGAAGGTGTCCAGCGCCTCTCCAGGCTGCGGGGCCAGTCCTTCCGCCACGGCCTCGTAGGCCAGGTCGCAGGCGTCGATCAACCCCTCGTACAGCGACGCCGCGTCCCGCGCGTGGGGGGCGGCGTAGTAGCCCCGGATGCCCGGGTGTGCGGCGAGCACGTGCAATTCCGCGTACGCGAGCGCCGTCTCGGGGGTCGGCTCGCACGGCGGGTCGGGAACGGCGCCGGCGACGACCGCCGAGACCAGGCGGTCGGGCAGCGTCCGGGGCAGCGTGTCCTCCCAGATCCGCAGCAGATCGCGGTGGGCGTCCGGCAAGCGCTGCACACGGGCCAGTACGTCCAGACGGCGCAGCCGCTCTGTCTCGGAGCAGCCGTCCAGGGCTTGGAGGGTGGCCTGTTGCCAACGCAGCCGGCTCAGCCTCGACTGCACCTGGTCGAGTTCACCAGCCACCAGCTCGGCCAGCGACAGTTCCCCGTTCACCACCCGGGAGATGGTGGCGATCGGCATGTCCAGCGCGCGCAACCGCAGGATCAGCCGCAGCCGCTCCAACGCGTCCGCATCGTAACGACGGTGACCCCCCATGCTTCGTCCGGTCTCGGGCAGCAGGCCGCTGTCCGAGTAGTAGCGGACCGTCTTCACCGACAGATCCGTTGCCGAAGCCAGCTCGCCGATAGTCCATGTGCTATGGGTCACAGTCACTTGAACCTCCAGTGCGCTGGAGCTCCTAACGTACAAGGCGTCAGCCGGGAACCGCAGCCACATACCGGCCTCTTGGGGGAGCCCACATTCGGAAGGGGCGGCTCCAGGGCGCTGCTCAAGAGCTACGGCTGACGGGGGACGTGCAGCCGCGCTCCGGTGGGCGGCTCTGGCGGACGCGGTCGCGGCACCGGTCATGTGGGGCGGAAACGTCTCGACGACTCCAGCACCGACCGCGAATCGAGCGATCAACACGACGGAGGACCAGTGGACATGGACAACGGGACAGTGGAAAGCGTTCGCCTGGCTGATGCGTCAGCGGAGCACCGCCCGGCGAGCGGAAGGAAGGGACTGCGGAAGGCGCTGGCCATTGCGGCAGCCGTTGCGGGACTGGCGGCCGCCACGTCCGCCCAGGCTCATGCCGCCACCACCCCGGCGCCGGCCGATGCCGGCGTGCTGGCCACCTACGGCATGGAGACGGACGACGGGAACCCGGGCGGACGCATCGAGTTCCGCACCCTCGGGGACGTCGTCTCGGTCAGTGACCAGCAGGCGGGCGACGGGTTCGGGGCCATTGGTTACGTGTACGAGTACGTCAACTCGACCACGCGCGGGGACCTGGTGTACTCGCTGCGTGACGACCGCGCCGACGGCGTTCCCGCCGTGGCTCGCGCGTCGGACGGTCACAATCTCACCGAGGGCAGGACGTACTGGTTCCGGATCTGTCTGATCGGCAACGGACAGGGGCTGGAGTACTGCGACTGGGCGGCCTGGTCCAACCAGGAGTAGCCGCGGCGCAGCAGACCCAGCGCGGAGAGTAGATCCGCGGAGGGCGCGGGAAGCGGCACCCGACGTGTCCGTCACCGGCCCTCCGTCCCGCTCCCCGCCTCACCCGCTCGTCCACGGCTCAGGGGCGCGGTCAACCGGCGCTCGGCAAAGGTGGGCCTGATTGACAGCGGCTGCCCGGAGTGGGCCGTCCGGACCGACCCGGGCAAGCGGGTCAGCGACCTGAGCGGCGTCGAGCGGCCGGCGCCCTGCGGCGGCACACCTCGGTAACCCTGCCCGACGCGTGCTTCGCCATCGTGGCGAAGTTCGTACGGCTCGGGAGCCCCGCCGTGGCCAGGCCGCCACTCGTACGCGGTCCACTCGCCGTCCTTCCCGACGCTGTCCGCGTGCAGAAGCCAGTTGCCGCCGCTGCCGCCGTCATCAAAGGAGATCAGCAGGCACCGCCTGAGTATCGCGAGTTCCTCGGTGAGGTCCTCCAGTTCCTCCCATACTTCGAGGAGGTCGGCCGCCTTATCGGCGAACCACCCGGTCTCCTCGGCCTGCAGCAGGCCGAGGAGGCCGATCGAGTGCCAGCCGTTACAGGCCAGCGAGGTACTTGGCGCTGTAAGCGCTGAGGAACTCGCGCCACTCGGGGACGGACAGTGGGGTGTTGGGGCGCATGACGGAACTCCTTCAGCGACGCGTTGCGATGATCCTGTCACCCGCCACTGACAGGACGCCCCGAAGATCACGCCAATCGCGTAAAGGCCGAGTCACCGACCGGACAAGTCCTAGCGGGCCGGGCCGGGGCCGCCCGCGGTCTCCTCGCCAGCGTCGTAGAGGCGTGCGACCTCCCGGGCGCGGCGGGCGATCTCCGTACGGGCCTCGGGCGGGTCGAGGATCTCGACCCAGTTGCCGAACTGGAGGAGATGGCTGACGGCTGCCAGGACGGGGTAGGTGAGGCGCACGAGGACCCACTCGTCCGCGTCGGCGCAACTGGCTGTCCCGGTCGGTGCGGTCGGACTGTCCGCCTCGGCCGGCCCGGTGGCCCCCCGCGCGCCCGGTCCCTCGCCCTCCCTCTCTCCCTCCGCCGTCCCGCCCCTCCCGGATATCCCTTCCCCCTCCGGTACGTCGGTGAGGAAGGGGCCCGCTATACGGGCGAACAGATCGAACCGGGAGCGGTGCACCCGTGCCGTCACCAGCAACCGCGAGGGCCGCTCCTCGACGCGGCGGCGCAGCTGCTGCCACACGTCTGCCAGTTCGGTACCCGGACGGCGCCGCACCGGCTCCTCGACCGCTTTCGCGGAGGAGATCCGGTCCACGCGGAAGAGCGCGGGGGAGCGCCGCCGGTCGGCGACCAGGTACCAGACCCCCGCCTTGCTGACGAGACCGTACGGATCGACGGTGTAGGTGTGCGTCCGGCTGTCCCCGCTGTGCCGGTAGCGGATGCGCAGTCTGCGGTCGGCGAGGACAGCGGTGTGCAGGACGTCGAGTTGGACGTCCGACGGGGGGCCGCTCAGCCACCGGTCGGGGTCCACCAGGATGCGGCGGCTGGTGAGTTCGGCGGCCGGGCGGTGCGGTGCGGGCAGTGCGGCCATCACCTTGCGCAGCGCCGACCCGAGCGCGCTGTCGAGGCCGAGCGCCGTGTGCGCGCCCTGCGCGGCGAGTACGAACAGCGCGCGGGCCTCGTCCTCGGTCAGTCCCGTCACATCGGTGCGGTAGCCGGGCAGCAGTGAGATGCCGCCGTGCCGTCCCCGCTCCGCGTAGACCGGCACTCCGGCGGACGAGAGGGCCTCCACATCACGGTAGATGGTGCGCGCGGAGACCTCCAGTTCCCTGGCGAGTTCGTCGGCCGGTACACGGCCGCGCGTCTGGAGGAGCAGCAGGATGGCCAGCAGGCGGTCGGATTTCACCCCTCCAGAGTGCGCCGGAATCCGGCGGAGATCGTCTGGATAAGTTGACGACGGATGTCACATTTCTGCGGAAGACTGCTTCTCGGCCGGAACCGACGGGTTCCGGCCGCGGCCCGTGCCGGCGGCGCCGCCCGACCTCACCGAGGAGCTGACCGTGAACAGCACCCCCCAGATCCCCGACCCCCGTCCGGTGTACGCCCGCGCGGCGGAGCAGGTGGCCCAGCTGTTCGCCGCCACCAAGCCCGAGCAACTGGACGCGCCGACCCCCTGTTCCGAGTTCACCGTGCGCGACCTGCTCGGCCACATCGTCTGCGGTGCCCGTCGCATCGCCGCCGTCGGTGAGGGCGGCGACGCGGAGGGAGAGGACGTTCCCGGCTGGGTGAGCGACGTTCCCGCGGAGCGCTGGCCCCGCCTGTGGGACGAGGCGCACGCGCGTATGACGGCCGCCTGGTCCGATGACGCCCGCCTGGACGCCGTCGTGGCCGTGCCCTGGGGACAGATGCCGGGCCGCATCGCCCTGGCGGGCTGTGTGATGGAGGCCGCTACCCACACCTGGGACCTGGCACGCGCCATCGGCTGGGACGGTGAACTCGACGAGCAGGTCGGCCTGTTCGCACTGGGTGCGGCCCAGCAGTCGCTGCCGGCCGAGGGGCGGGAGAACATGCCGTTCGAGGACGCGCGGCAGGTCGCACCGGACGCCGGCACCTACACACGACTCGCCGGGTGGCTGGGCCGCGACCCCGGGTGGAGCGCGCCGACGCCGAAGTGAGCACCGGCACGGATGCGAGAGGCGGCACGGGGACGTTCGGCCACACGTGCACACAGCGGCGCGGAAGTCCACGGCGGTACGAACATGAGCGGCAGTACGGAAGTGAGCGGCGCGCGGCCCGGCGGGCATGTCCGGGAGGGCGCGGACCGGCGGCGCTCGCGCCCGGCGTGAGGACCACAGCGGCCACCACGGTCGCTGGAGCGAGCGGTTTGAAGCGGGGAGAAGGACAGATGGGGTTCGAGGAACTGGACGCGCTGCGCGCGGCGGTGCACGGCAGTGTGCTCCTACCGGGCGACGAGGGTTACGAACAGGAGTGTGCCGGCTTCCAGGCCGGCGACCGGCACCGGCCGGATGTGCTCGTGGCGGCACGCACGGCGGACGACGTACGGGCGGCCGTCTCCCACGCACGGCGGCACGGGCTGCCGGTGGCGGTGCAGGCGTCCGGGCACGGGCTGGGCGAGGCCGCCCGCGGCGGCGTGCTCGTGAGCACCCGGCACATGACGGGCATCCGGATCGACGCGACGGCACGGACGGCCTGGGTCGAGGCGGGCGTCCGGGCCGGTGACCTGGTCGCGGAGGCGGCCCGGCACCAACTGGCACCGCTCAACGGCTCGGCGCCGGGCGTCGGCGTCGTCTCGTACGCGCTGGGCGGTGGCGTCGGGCTGCTCGGCCGCCGGTTCGGTTACGCGGCCGACCTGGTGCGCCGGATCGAGGTCGTCACGGGCGAGGCGGACACGCCCCTGCGCGTGGTGACGGCCCAGAGCGACCCGGAGCTGTTCTGGGGGCTGCGCGGCGGCGGGGGCGGCTTCGGCGTCGTCACCGGTATGGAGATCGAACTCCTGCCCGTCCAGCGGATCTACGGCGGGCGGCTCGTCTTCGACGGCGGCGAGGTCGCCGAAGAGGTGCTGCGCACCTGGCAGAAGTGGACGGAGTCGTCGCCCGAGGAGCTGACCTCGGCCGTCACCATGCTGCCGATGCCCGACATCCCCGCCGTACCCGAGTCGCTGCGCGGGCGCTATCTGGCCCAGGTGCACCTCGCCTTCACCGGCAGCCGCGAGGAGGGCGAACGCCTGGCCGAGCCACTGCGGGCCATCGGCGCAGTCCTGGTGGACGAGTTGAGGGAGATGCCGTACGCGGAGTGCGCCTCCGTCTTCATGGAGCCCGACACCCCGCACGCGTACCGGAGCGCCAACGTCCTGCTGGACGCGGGCGGTCTGGACGAGGCCGCGCGGCAGTCCGTCCTGGCCGCCGCCGGGCCGGACTCGGACGTCATGTGCGTCCTGGGCATCCGCCACCTCGGCGGCGCCTTTTCCCGCCCGCCCGCCGTACCGAACGCGGTGGCGCACCGCGACGCCGCCTACCTGCTGTACGTGCTCTCCCCGGTGGCGCGGCCTGGCGAGGGCCCCGACGCGGACGCCGTACGCGCCCGGCACGACCGGGTGCTGGCCCCCGCCGCCGAGCATGTAGTGGGACGGAACGCCAACTTCCTGTACGGGCCGCAGAGTCCCCAGGTGGCGCAGGCGGTGTACCCGGGCGAGACGGGCGCCCGGCTGTCCCGGTTGGAGACCCGGTGCGACCCCGAGGGGCTCTTCCGGTTCACCCTGCGCGGCGCGGCAGCCGGTGGTCTGCGGGACGCGGGGGCCGGGACCCCGCGAGGCGCGGTGGCGGCCGGGGAGGCTCCCGGCTCGGACTGACCGAAAACCTCTCCGACAATCGCGTAACTGTACGACTGCCGCTTCGTTGAACCGGTCGCGCGGAGGCGACTGGAGCAGACGACGACGAGAGTGTGTGACGTGGTGGTGGCCGGTTGAGGCGCAGCCCGCGAGGGCCCCTTGCCGGTAGTGCGGTACGTGGGAAGACATGAGCTGATCTCCGCTCCTGGCTCCTGGATACGGACACCTGCGACCCCCAGGCGAACGGGGTCCGACAGACATGTCCGCGACCAGGACCAGGAGCTCTTCCATGTACACCGATTCCGTTCTGCTGGAGTCGCGCAGTGCGCGCTCCGGAGTGGCACACAGGGTCGAAGTGCTCGACAAAGTGAAGGCGTTGGCGTTTTCCACAGGCCGTGCACAGGCCACCACCCGGGATGTGGCCGACTACTTCGAAGTGCCGGTGAAAACTGTGGAAAAGTTGGCCGAGCGGCACCGCGAGGAGCTGGAAAGCAACGGGATGACCGTGCTCAACGGCCCTGACCTGCAGGAATTTGAGACCGACAGGATGTCGGTCTCAAATTCCGAGTGGCCGAGTTATCCACAGCGCCGCCGCCGTCTCACCGTCTTCAACCGCCGCGCCGTCCTCAGCGTGGCGATGCTGCTGCGGGACAGTGCCGTCGCCCAGCGGGTGCGCGCCTACCTCCTGCACGCGGAGGAGAGCACGCACCTCCGCCCGGCCGCCCACCCCGGCGTCGAGGAAGTACGGCGGTCGGCGGAGCAGTTGCGGCAGACCGTCCGCACGCTGGCCGCCGGGTACGGCGCGCTCGACCGGAGGGTGAGCAGTCTGGAGGCGGCCGGTGCCGAGTTGGGCACCGTGCTCCAGGAGTTGGGGCCCCTCATCGGGCGGCTGTCCGAGCGCATCGCGCGGATGGACCACCGTCTGGTGGAGACCGAGCGGCGCACCGAGCGCACCGAGCAGGTGGTGTGCGCGACGAGCCAACGGGTCGCCGACCTGGGGGCGGAGATGCGCGCGCTGCGCGGCGACCTGCGCGGCGTGATGCGGGCCCTGGATGTGCCGCCCGCTCCCCGGCACACCGACGAGAAGAAGTGACGCGCGGCGCCACTCGGTGAGCCCTGGCGCCCCGGCCACTTCCCCACGGGCGGACAGCCGGGGCACCACCCTCCCGAAGACGGGAGGCCTCTCGGGACGGGAGAGGACCTGTGCGTCCGTCCGAGCGCCCCGCCGGCCGGCCCGATCTGGCCGGCGAGGTGCGGCGCGGCCCGCACCGCGAGGCCCCGGCATTGTGAGGCCCTCCGCACGCGGGCTGCGGGTACGCGCCTGGCGTCCGTATGCCGTCCTTCCGCAAGGGTGTGAGGCGGGTCTCGCCCACCGGTGGTGGAGCCATGAGGGAGCGGTTGTAGGATGACTGGGCAACCGGGTGAATCGGTTTCGTCCACGACCGGAGAGCCCGGTTGCCCACGAGCGGGAACGACGACCGGAACGCGAAGCAGGACACGGACACGACAGGGAGCTGAGAGGCATGGCGCTGCGGGCCGCCGGACGGCAGTCGCTCGTCGACACCGTCGTCGGTGAGCTGCGGGCGCAGCTCACGGCGGGCGAGTGGCCGGTGGGGGCACGCATTCCCACCGAACACGCGCTGGCCGAGCAGCTCCAGGTCGGCCGGAACACCGTGCGGGAAGCCGTCCGCGTGCTCGTGCACGCCGGGATGCTGCGATCGCGGCAGGGCGAGGGCACGTTCGTCGTGGCCACCGCCGACCCCGGCGAGATCGTCCGCGGGGTGCAGCGCGCCGACGTACGGGACGTGCTGGAGCTGCGGATCGCCCTGGAGGCCGAGGGCGCGCGGCTGGCCGCCCTGCGGCACCAGGCGGCCGACATCGCACGGATGCGGGCCGCGCTCGCCGCACAGGCGGCCTTCCGCGACAGCAACGGCCAGCCCGCAGACGGGCAGTACGAGCTGTACGCGGAGCACGACATCGAGTTCCACGTGGCCGTCGTGGACGCGGCGCACAACGCCGCGCTCAGCGCGACGTACGCCTGGTTCAGCAGTTCCGTGCGGGACGCGTTGGTCGCCTCGCTGCACGACCGGCTGATGCCCCGCATCCACGAAACCGACCACTACGACCTGGTGAACGCCATCGAGACCGGCGACCCGGAGGTCGCCGAGCGGGCGGCGAGGGCGCTGCTCGCCAAGCCGAAACAGGCCGTGGACGCGCTGCTCGGCGGCGGTGAGTAACCGGCTCACCACCGAGCGGACGCCTCTTGACCGCTTGCCCGTTCCACGCCCCGGGCCCGCGTCCCGGTCCTCCCGGCCGGCCAGTCTCCGGCCGGCCGCACCCGCCCGACGAAACGGTCTTCACCCGCCGGCGACCGGCCATCACCCGTCCGACGTCCGGTCGCCGCCCGTGAGCACCGTCACGCCCAGTGCACCACCGCACCACTGGTGAGCGCGCGAGCACCACGCCCCAGGTGGGCGCGCGAGCACGCCACCGCTCCCGAGAAAGGCACCATCCATGTCCCCGTCATCCAGGGAAGGACGCACATCCTCCGCGGAAGGGCTCACCACCGAGGAGCTGCTCGAGGCCGAACTGATCGACGCCGAGGAGGACCTGCGGCCCGCGCCTCCCGTCGCGGAGGCGCGCAGGAGGCTGCGGGCCCATCCGTTGCTGCTGCTCGTCGGCATCGTGCTCGCCTCGCTCAACATGCGCGCGGCGCTCGCGGGGGTCTCTCCCGTGCTGGGCGAGATCAGTGACGACTTCCGGATGACGTCGACGGTCAGCAGTCTGGTCACCACCATTCCGCTGGTCTTCATGGGCGTGGTCTCCCCACTGGCACCGAAGCTGGCGCGGCGCTGGGGCACGGAGACGGTGCTGCTGGGCGCGCTCGTGCTGCTGGCGGGTGGCATCGTGCTGCGGATCGCGCCGCCGCTGGTGGCGCTGTTCGCCGGGTGCGCGGTGGTCGGTTCGGGTATCGCGCTGCTGAACGTGCTGATGCCCGGACTGATCAAGCGGGACTTCCCCGAGCGGGCCGCGGGGATGACGGCGCTGTACTCGACGGCGATGATCCTGGGCGCGACCGTCTCCGCCGCCGCGGCGGTGCCGCTGGAGCACGCGCTGGGCGGCTGGCGCGGCTCGCTGGTCTCCTGGGCGCTGCTGGCCGCGGTCGCGGCCTGTGCCTGGCTTCCGCAGGCCGTTCTCGCCCGGAGCGGCACCCACCACGGCCAGGCCGCCGCCGTGCCCGCACAGCGGCGGGAGACCGGCCGCTCGCAGGTGCCAGGGCACCCGCAGGAGCCGGGTCGCCCGCAGCAGCCGGGTCGCCCGCAGCAGCCGGGTCGCCCGCAGGAGCCGGCGCCGGCGCCGGCCGCCTCCGGTCCCCGTCTGACGCGTTCCGCGCTGGCCTGGCAGATCACGCTGTTCATGGGCTCGCAGTCGCTGATCGCCTATGTGACGATCGCCTGGCTGCCGACGATCTTCACCGACCACGGGATGAGCAGGGCGAGCGCCGGGCTGGTCTTCGCCTTCAGCACGCTGGTGCAGATGGGCGGCTCCTTCGTGGTGCCGACCCTGGCCGGGCGGATGCGCGGTCAGCGGCTGCTGTGCACGGTGGTGGCGCTGTTCATGGCCGTCGCCATCGCCGGTCTGCTGGTCGCGCCGGTGGGTGGCGCCTGGCTGTGGGCGACGCTGCTGGGACTGGGCCAGGGCGGTGCGCTCGGCATCGCCCTCACGCTGATGGTGCTGCGCTCCGGGGACGCGCACACGGCGGCGCGGCTCTCGGGCATGGCGCAGACCTGGGGCTACCTCCTTGCCGCGGCCGGGCCGCTGGTGCTCGGCGCGGTGCACCAGGTGACCGGCGGCTGGACGGTGCCCATCGTGCTGCTGCTGTGCGTGTGCGCGGGGCTGGTGCTGCTCGGCCTGGGCGCGGGGCGCGACCGGAAGATCGGCGCCCCGGCCGGCTGAGGCCGCGCCCCAGCGGCGCCCCGGCCGGCTGGCACACGGCTGGCACACCGCCCCGCCGAAAGGGCGGGTGGGAGCGAACCCCCGGCTCCCACCCGCCCTTCGTGCGCGCGCCGCGCTCCTACTCCTCCCCCGCCAGCGTCAGCGTGCGCAGCTTCTGTCCCGCGAAGACGGTGCCGCCGACCGTGACGACGAGGAGGAGCACCACGGCGACCGGCAGCCCCACCGAGGAGCTGACGTCCGCGCCGCCGCCCGCGACCTTCTCACCCAGCGCGAGCGCCCACTGCTGCACGCTCAGCGTCTTGGCGCCAGCCACGAGACTGCCGATGAGCGCCTCCCAGATCAGCGCGTACGCCAGGCCGATGACGACGGCGTGCCTGCTGACCGTTCCCAGCAGCAGGAACAGCGCGCTGTAGGCGACGGAGGCGACCGCCGCGGCCAGTGCGTAGGCGACGGCGATCTGCTGGCTGTTGCCGTTGAGGACGAAGCCCGCGACCAGCACCGGTACGGCGGAGAAGAGGGCGGTCACACCGGTCGCGACGAGGAACTTGGTGACGATGACGGTGGGGCGCGGTACCGGCTTGGACAGCAGGTAGACGACCGAGCCGTCGTCGATCTCCGGGCCGATCGCGCCGGTTCCGGCGATCACGCCGATCAACGGCACCAGGGTGGCGAGGGCGAATCCGCCCAGCAGTTCGCTGGCGGTCGCGTCGTCGGCGCCGTTCATGGCGCGTACGGCGGCGGCCACCACGAGCAGCAGTGCGGGCAGCGCGCACAGGATGAGGGCGCGGCGGCGGCCCAGGAGCGCGCGGCAGGTGAGCCGCGCGACCGTCGTATTGAACATCTGGTGAGCTCCTTTCCGCCGCTCAGGCCGCGACGAGGTACGAGAAGACGCTCTCCAGGGACTCGTCGGAGGGCGAGACGGTGTAGAGCCGGATGCCGTGCTCCTGTGCGAGACGGGGGAGCAGGGCGGTGAAGCGGGTGAAGTCGACGGCCTGGACGCGCAGCGCGTTCTCGCTCAGGTCCACCTCGATGCCCGCCGTGGAGGGGTCCGCGATGAGTGCCGCCGCGAGCCGCCGGTCGTCACTGGAGCGCACCAGATAGCGGTGCGGACGGTCGGTCATCAGACGGCGGATCTTGCGGAAGTCGCCACTGGCCGCGTGCCGCCCGGCGACCACCACCTCGATGTGCGAGGCGAGCTGTTCGACCTCCTCCAGGATGTGCGAGGAGAACAGCACGGTGCGCCCCTGGTCGCCCATCCTGCGCAGCAGCTCCATCAGCTGCATCCGCTGGCGCGGGTCCATACCGTTGAACGGCTCGTCCAGCAGCAGCACGGAGGGGTGGTGCACCAGGGCGGACGCCATCTTCACGCGCTGCCGCATGCCCTTGGAGTAGGTGGAGATACGGCGGTCCTGTGCGTGCTCCATCTCGACGGTGGACAGCGCCTCCGCGGCGGCGGCCCGCGGGTCGGGCAGGCCGTGCAGTTCGGCGTTGGCCAGCACGAATTCGTGCCCCGTCAGGAAGTCGTACATGCCCTCCCGCTCGGGCACCAGGCCGATGTGGCGGTAGACGCCCTCGTTGCGCCAGATCGGCGCGGCCGGGGCGCGCACCCCGTCGGGACCGGGCGAGGGTTCCAGTGTGACGCTGCCGTTGGAGGGGGCCAGGAAGCCGCCCATCATGTGGATGAGTGTGGACTTGCCGGCGCCGTTGGGTCCCAGCAGGCCGGTCACACCGGGGCCGATGTCCATGGTGATGTCGTTGACCGCGACGACGTTCCCGAACCAGCGGGAGACGCGGTCGATGTGGATCTCAGTCACAGTCCGGCCTTTCGGTAGCGGCGCAGCAGGAGGGTGCAGAAGCACGCCAGGAGCGCCGCGAAGACGACGAGGTAGACGGCGCCTTGGGCGGCGTCCAGGGTGTGTGCCTGGGGGAACCCGGAGGTGCCGCCGAGGAACCTGCTCTGAATGCCGTCCATCAGGGTTCCGGGGGAGGCCACTCCGAGCCAGCCGATGGCGTCCGCGTGGTCGGAGACGGAGGCGATGCCCTGGAGGGCGGTGACGAGGAAGTACGGCACCGTGACCGCCACGATGATCGCGGCGATGCCGAAGCCGCGGCGCGGGGTGAGCGCCGCGATCCAGGCGGCGATGGCGGCGTGCAGCAGCGCGAACAGCGCGCAGAAGACGAGCCCCTGGGCCGCCCCCTTGGTCGCGTCGCCGACACCGAGCTTCGCCAGCAGCGCGCCGACGTACATGATGAGAACGGGTACGGCGGTGAAGAGGAACAGGGCCGCCGAGAGTGCCGCGTACTTGGCCGCCACATAGTCGCCGCGCTCCAGGGGGCGCGAGAAGTACAGCGGTGTCGTCTTGAAGCGCAGGTCCAGGGAGAACGTCTGAGGCGCGGCGGCCGCCAGGTAGATGCCGATGAGCGGCTGCATCATCAGCACGTACTCCGCGTACCCGACGGGGAGATCCTTGCTCTTGCTGATCGCCGCGACGGCGACGACGATGACCGCGGGCACGCTCACCGCGGCGAACAGGAGCATCGGCAAGACCTTCGACTTCGCCGAACGTCCCAGTCCGTAGGCGCCGCGCAGCGACTGGGTGAACAGGGCACGGCGGGCGTACGCGCGGCCCAGCCGGGGGCCCTCGTAACCGCGGTAGCCGATGTTGTGGATGACGTCCTGGCCGCGGCCGGTGGACGTGGCGGGTGCGGGGGTGCCCTCAGGCGACATCGCCGGCGCTCCTTTCCGTGAAGACCTCGGAGATGTGGTGCCTGCGCTGTTCCATGCGGACCAGGCCGAGGCCGAGGTGGACCGCGGCGTCGCGCACGGCGTCGTAGACCGCCTCGCCCACGTCGTCGCCGACGTCGAGGGTGACCAGGTGTCCGGCACCGGGCGCGGCCCCTTGGGCGGGGTCCGGCTCGTGCGGCGCGTGCCCGGCCTGCTGGAGGGCCTTCCGCAGTGCGGCGGCACCGTCGGGGTGCGCGTCGGTGTCGGTGACCTCGACCGCGAGGACGGCGGTGCGCTGGGTGAAGTCGGCTGTGGAGGAGGAGCGCAGGAGCTTGCCGCCGTCGATGACGACGATGTGGTCGCTGGTGCGCTCCAGTTCGCCCAGCAGGTGCGAGGTGACCAGCACCGAGATGCCGAAGTCGGTGTGCACCCGGCGGATGAGCCCGAGCATCTCGTCGCGGCCGACCGGGTCGAGACCGTTGGTGGGCTCGTCCAGCAGGACCAGCCGCGGATCGTGCACGAGGGCCTGCGCCAGCTTCACGCGCTGCTTCATGCCCGTCGAGTAGCCGCCCATGGGACGGTAGCGCTCCTCGTAGAGCCCCACGTGGCGCAGGGTGTCGGCGGTGCGTTCGCGGGCCGCGGTGGCGGGCAGGCCGGACATGCGCGCCATGTGGACGACGAACTCGGTGGCGGAGACGTCCGGCGGCAGGCAGTCGTGCTCGGGCATGTAGCCCACGCGTTCCCGGATCGCGCCGCCCTGGGTGGCCACGTCCATGCCGAGGACGGTGGCGGATCCCTCGGAGGCGGGGGACAGCCCGAGCAGAATCTTGATCAGGGTGGATTTCCCGGCTCCGTTCGCGCCGACCAGGCCGGTGACGCCGGGCTCGATGCCGACGGTCAGCCGGTCCAGTGCGGTCACCCTCGGGAACCGCTTGCTGAGGCTTTCGATCGCGATCACAGTCACACCTCGACGCTACGGGCGGCTCGTCGCGTCCGCGTCAGACGCGGCGCGGGTTCCGGGGGCCCGGCCGTACCTCTCAGGTCCGTCGTGGACGTACCTCTCAGGTCGGAGAACCCCGTAGGGGAGCCCCCGCCCCCGGGTGGTGTCCGGGGCCGGGACCACGGGGGCGCCAGAGTTATCCACAGGCTGAGCGGACCCCTTGACCCCGCCACGGCCCGATGTCACATTCGTCGGTGTCAACGTCATCACGCAGCGGAGCGACCCGCACACGGAAGGCTCGCGACGATCACGGCCCAGCACGACCACGCACGGACGGAAGGTTGGCGATGCGCCCGGCAACGAACGGCTACCGCGCGGACGACCTGCGCGGATTCAGGGAAGTGCAGCAACTCGCCTACGCCTGCGCGGAGTCGGTGGCCGCCCGCCTCGTGCCGGGGGTGACCGAACGGGAGGCGGCGCGGATGCAGCGGGAGTGGCTGCGCGAGCGCGGCGTGCGGGACTGGTTCCACCTGCCCTTCGCCTGGTTCGGGGACCGCACGGCCTTCGCCGGCTTCAAGTCCCCCCTCCAGTTCTTCCCGACGAACCGGCGGCTGGAGCCGGGCATGCCCTTCATCCTCGACATGGCCCCGATCCACCGCGGCCGCACCGCCGACATCGGCTACTCCGGCTGCCTGGGCCCCCACCCACTGCACGAGCGGCTGCTCGCTGACCTGCTCGACCACCGCGAACTGATCCTCGCCCGGGTCCGCGAGCGGCGCCCGCTGCGCGAGATCTACCAGGAGGTGGAGCGGCTGATGATCAGGCAGGGGTACGCGAACAGGCACCGCGCCTATCCGTTCGGTGTCATCGCGCACAAGGTGGACCGCGTCCCCGAGCGCCGCTGGTCCCCCACCGTCCTCGGCTTCGGTACCAACGCGCTCAGAGGACTGGCGCGGGACGCACTGCACGGGCACCGGGACGGCTGGTCCCCGCTGTGGAGCCCGTACCGCTTCTCGGACCACCCGCCGCGGCCGGGGCTGTGGGCGGTCGAACCCCACCTGGGATTCCGGGGCACGGGCGCCAAGTTCGAGGAACTCCTGGTGGTCACCGACTCCAGGGACCCCGAGGAGAGCGCGTTCTGGCTGGACGACGACCTGCCGCACGTGCGGCGCGAGCACAAGGAGGCACAGGCGGCATGAACGGCAAGAAGCTGAACCGGCAGGACGGCACCCGGGCGGGCCGGGGCGCTCGCATCGGCGCGGAGGAGCACGGCGGAGGTCTGCTGGAGGGGGCGCGGGAGCGCCGGGTGGCCACCGGAGGCATCGAGCTGTGCGTCGCCGAACTGGGGGACGCCGAGCGGCCGACGGTGATGCTGCTGCACGGCTACCCGGACAGCAAGGAGGTCTGGTCCCGGGTGGCCCACCGCCTCAAGGACCGCTTCCATGTGGTGCTCTACGACGTGCGCGGCTGCGGCGGTTCGACTGCGCCCACCCCCCTGCGCGGCGGCTTCACGCTGGAGAAGCTCACCGACGACTTCCTCGCGGTCGCGGACGCCGTCAGCCCCGGAGAGCCGGTCCATCTGGTGGGGCACGACTGGGGATCGGTGCAGGGCTGGGAGTTCGCCACGGCACGCCGTACGGAGGGCAGGATCGCCTCCTTCACCTCCATCTCCGGCCCGTCGCTGGACCACTTCGGCCACTGGATCAAACGCCGCGTCGCCCGGCCCACCCCGCGCCGGGCCGCCCAACTGCTCGGCCAGGGCGCCAAGTCCTGGTACGTCTACGCGCTGCACACCCCGGTGCTGCCCGAGCTTGCCTGGCGCGGGCCCCTGGGAAAGGGCTGGCCGCGCCTGCTGGAGCTGACCGAGAAGGTGCCCGCCGACGGCTACCCGACCGCCTCCCTGCCCCGCGACGCGGCCCACGGCGCCTGGCTCTACCGCGACAACGTCCGCGCCAGGCTGCGCCGCCCCCGCGCCGACTGCTACGCCCATGTGCCGGTGCAGCTCATCACCCCCACCGAGGACAGCTTCCTCAGCGAGCACCTCTACGACGAGCTGGAGCAGTGGGCGCCCCGGCTGACCCGCCGCACACTGCCCGCCAAGCACTGGGTACCGCGCACCCGGCCCGACCACCTGGCCGCCTGGATCACCGAGTTCGTCACCGGCAACGAGTCCGGTACCCCCGTGCGGGAGCCCGCGGCCACCGGGAAGTACGCCGACCGGTTCGGGGGCCGGCTGGTGCTGGTCACCGGCGCGGGCAGCGGTATCGGACGAGCGACGGCCTTCGCGTTCGCCGAGGCCGGCGCCCGGGTGGTCGCGGTGGACCGCGACGCCGGAAGCGCGGAGCGCACCGCCGAACTGGCCCGCCTGGTGGGCGCGCCGGAGGCATGGGCGGAGCGGGTGGATGTCGCGGACGAGCAGGAGATGGAGAAGCTCGCCCAGAAGGTCGCCACCGAGTACGGCACGGTGGACGTGCTGGTGAACAACGCGGGCATCGGCACGGCCGGCCCCTTCCTGGAGACCACCACCGAGGAGTGGAAAAGCACCCTGGACGTCAACCTGTGGGGCGTCATCCACGGCTGCCGCGTCTTCGGCCGGCAGATGGCCGAGCGCGGCCAGGGCGGGCACATCGTCAACACCGCCTCGGCCGCCGCCTACCAGCCCTCCCGGGTGCTGTCCGCCTACAGCACCTCCAAGGCCGCCGTGCTGATGCTCAGCGAGTGTCTGCGCGCCGAGCTGGCGGGCCGGGGAATCGGTGTGACGGCGGTCTGCCCCGGTTTCGTCAACACCAACATCGTGGGCGCCGCCCGGTTCGCGGGGACGGACGAAGAGGAGCAGCGCCGCCGCAGGCGCCGCACCGCACGGCTCTACGGGCTGCGGAACTACCCGCCGGAGAAGGTGGCCGACGCCGTATTGCGGGCCGTGGTCCGCAACCAGGCAGTGGTGCCGGTGACGCCGGAGGCCCGTGCGGCTCGGCTGCTGTCCCGTATCGCCCCGCGGGCCCTGCGGGGCATAGCCCGCATCCAGCCACCGACCTGACCTGTGGCGCACCGACCGTGGCGCAGTGACTGAGGAGACCGCGACCATGCCCCCGTTCCCCCCTCCCCCGGAGTGGACCCCGAAACCGCCGTCCGAGCCGGAGTACCGCATCGAGGACCTGGCGCACCGCAGTGGTGCGACGGTGCGCACGATCCGCGCCTACCAGGACAAGGGCCTGCTGCCCAAGCCGGAGCGGCGCGGCCGGGCCAACGTGTACGACGAGACCCACCTGGCGCGGCTGCGGCAGATCGCCGACCTGCTGGAGCGGGGTTACACCCTGGCCTCGATAAAGGAGCTGCTCCAGGCGTGGGACGAGGGCCGGGGGCTGGGCGGGGTGCTCGGCCTGGTCGCGGAGGTGGACGGACCGTGGACGGACGAGCAGTCCGGCCACCTCTCACGCGCGGAGCTGGAGGAGCTGTTCGGCGGCGAGCACGACGAGACGGCCGTCGCCGAGGCGATGGAACTGGGAGTGCTGGAGCCGCTGCCGGGGAGGGAGGACGAGTTCCGGGTGCCGAGCCCCCAAGAGCTGTCGGTGGCGGTCGAGCTGCACAGAGCGGGGGTTCCGCTGCTGGCCGTCACGGAGCAGTTGCGGGAGCTGCGCGGGCAGGTGGAGCACATAGCCGCCCGTTTCCTGGAGTTCACCGACGAGCACGTCTTCGCCCGTTACACGGGCGCCCAGCTCTCCGAGACGGACGCCACCGAGGCCGCGGACCTGGTGCGCCGGCTCAGACCGCTGGCGCAGCGCACCGTGGAGGCGGAGCTGGCGCGGGCCATGCAGAAACTGGCGGCCCGCAGCCTGCGCGCACACCTGCGGTCGGCCGCCGCCCCGGCAACGGGGACCTCGGCGAGGCCCGAGCCGGCAACGGCCTCCCCGGCGAGGTCCGCTCCGGACGGCGGTGGCCCGGGGACGTTCCCTCCGGGCGCCGGTGGCCCGGGGACCGAGCAGGTGCGGTTGCCGGCGGACACCGTGCGGGAGGTGCGGGCGCTCGTGGGCGAGGCCCGCACCGGGGAGTTCATCGCAGCGGCGGCGGAGAGGGAGGTGCGGGCCCGGGCCATGGACCGGATGGCGGCCGAGCGGGGGTGATGCCCGGCGGTGGCGCGGCATGTGCGCGGGAGGGGTGTGGCGGGGGCGCGGTGATGACGGCGTGTGTGCGGTTTCAGCCGCCCAGTTGGGCGAGCCCTTCTGTGGCGATGCGGGTGAAGACCGTTTCGTCGGCGGCGAAGCGGGTGTCGGGGAGGGGCCAGTGGAGGACGAGTTCGTCGAAGCCGAGAGCGCGGACGTGGCCCGCGAAGTCCACGAAGGCGCCGAGCGAGTCGAGCGGGCGGTCGGGGGTGAAGCCGGTCAGGAGGGTGCGGCCGAGAGTGGCGGAGTCGCGGCCGGCCTCCGCGCACGCCTTCTCCAGCGCCTCGGTCTGGCGGGCGAGGGCGGCCAGGGAGTCGGCGGGTGTGCCGTTCTCGTTGGCGGCCGGGTCGCCCGTGGTCACCCAGGACTGCCCGTGGCGGGCTGCCAGCCGCAGTCCGCGCGGGCCGGTCGCCGCGATGGTGAAGGGGATGCGCGGACGCTGGACGCAGCCGGGGAGGCCGCGCGCCTGGTGAGCGGCGTAGTAGGTGCCTTCGGCCGTGACCTCGTCCTCGGTCAGCAGCCGGTCGAGCAGGGGGACGAACTCGGCGAAGCGGTCGGCGCGTTCGCGCGGGGTCCAGGGGTGACCGCCCAGCGCCGTCGCGTCGAAACCGGAACCGCCCGCGCCGATACCGAGGGTGACCCTGCCGTCGCTGAGGTCGTCGAGGGTGATCAGCTCCTTGGCGAGGGGGACCGGGTGCCGGAAGTTCGGCGAGGTCACCATGGTGCCGAGCCGCAGCCGGGTGGTGGCGGCAGCGGCGGCGGTCAGGGTGGGGACGGCGCCGAACCAGGGGCCGTCGCGGAAGGGGACCCGCCACGTGAGGTGGTCGTAGGTGTACGCGGTGTGGAACCCGAGCTGCTCGGCCCGCTGCCACATGTCCCGTCCGCCCTCGGACCAGCGGCGTACGGGGAGGATCACAGTGCTCAGACGCATACCCCGACCCTATGCGCCCCTCGCTCCCCTGCTCCCCCCTTGTTGTTTCCCCCGTTGTTTCCCCTCGTTGTTTCTCCTCGGTGCTCCCCCTACTTTTCCCCGCCCTTCGCCCGCCGCTCCGTCGCCCGCCGCTTGTTCGCCGCTCGTCCTCTGTTCGCGGACGGCGGCGGCAGCGGGCATCCTCAGTGGTATGGACCACTCGCACCATCCGCCGCAGATCCACAGCACCGAGGCCGCCGTGAGGGTGCTGTCCGCCCTCGCCGAGCGGAGGGGCCTGCCCGTGGCGGTGGAGCATGCGATAGGTGCCGACGAGTCGTCGCGCCGGACGGCGGCCGGTGCGTTCGCGGTCACCGACGAGGACGGTTCCCTTCCGCACGAGGCGCTGCTGGAGATCCCCGCGACGGACGGTCCGAACGGTGCGCCACTCACCCCGAGGATCACCGTCCAGCTCTTCGAGGAGGGGGACGCGCACATCACCCTCGACCATGTGACGTTCCACGATCTGCCGCGCGAGGCGACCCCCGCTTTCCTGGAGGCCGTCTTCGACAGGCGTGCCCACCTGCGCCGGACGTGGTATCCGCCGTTCTGCCGGCTCGTGGTGGCGCTGGACGACGAACTGTCCTACAAGGAGGTCGTGCCCATGGCCTACGGCGGTCTCTCCCGCTGGCTGGCCTCGCTCAGGTCATGAGTTCGCGGTTCGGAGGACGGGCCGAGGGATGCGGTCAGATTCGAAGATGCGGGCCGCGTGGTCGTGGCAGACCTCGCGGAGCCACTTCGCGCCCAGGCCCGTGCGCTCTTCCAGGGCCTGCAGGTCCTCCAGGGGGCGCGTGGTTGACTGGCTCACATGATCGCTCATGACGTGCTCCATGTCTTCTGCGACGCCGAGGGGGCGCACGGCAACGCGCTGGGGGTCGTACGGGACGGGGCGGCGCTGCCCGCGAGCGGTGACCGCCAGGCGATCGCCGCCGAACTCGGCTTCAGTGAGACGGTGTTCGTGGACGACGCCGAGCGCGGCGCCATCGACATCTACACGCCCTCGACGCGACTGCCGTTCGCCGGTCACCCGTGTGTGGGCGCCGCCTGGCTGCTCGGCGTGGACGGGCTGGTCACGCGGGCCGGGCCGGTGGCGGTGCGGCGTGCGGACGGTCTGACGTGGATCGAGGGCCGGGCCGCCTGGGCGCCGGGGCGTACGCTCCACCAGTACGGTTCGGCGGCCGAGGTGGAGGCGCTGCCGGTGCCGCCGCCCGGCGCGTGGGTGTACGCCTGGGCCTGGCAGGACGAGGCCATCGGCCGGGTGCGGGCCCGCGGCTTCCCCGGGCGCGGTGACGGCATCGACGAGGACGAGGCGACCGGAGCCGCCGCGCTCGTGCTGACGGACCGGCTGGGCCGCGCTCTGGAGATCGTCCAGGGGCGCGGGTCCCGAATCCACACCCGTCCGAAGGGCGGCGAGGTGATCGAGATCGGCGGCCGGGTGCGACGCGGCTGAGGCCGAGGTCCGGCCGCAGACCGACCGGACGGTATGCAACGCGACAGGGGCAGGAGGCAGGGGGCGGGAGGGAGAAGGAGAGAGCGAAAGCGGGAGGCGAGGGGAGCCGAAGGGAAGGGCGAGGAGCCGAAGGAGAGTAGGCCGAGGGGTGGAGCGGAACCGTTCCGGAGGCGGAGCGGAGTCGTTCCGCGGAGCGACGTACCGCGTGGACCCGCCGCGAAGACTGGCTGCGGAACAGACCCGTCACCCCAGGGAGCAGCCGTGTCCGCGACCCCCACTCCCACTCCCACTCCCCCTCCCGCGCGCTGGGCCGTACGTGCTGCCTGGGCGGCGCCCCTGTGCGTACTGCCGTCCGCCCTGTGGCGCACCATGACGGCATTCGGCTCCGGCCACCTCCCCACGGAGGCCGGCTACATGCTGCTGCTCAGCGCCCTGTCGCTGGGGCCGGCCTTCCTCACGGTCGGCCTCGTACGCGACTGGGGCGATACCTTCCCCCGCGCCCTCCCCCTCGTCGGGAGCCGCCCCGTACCCGCGCGGGCCGTCGTCCGGGTCGCCCGTACCGGCGGGGCGTTCCTCGTCCTCCTCACCCTCTACGGCGCCCTGAACGCCGCCTTCGGTTTCGTGGACGAGGGCCCCCGCCTCATCGAGCAGGAACGGGAGTTCGACAAACCCCCGGCCTGGGTGGGCCTCCTCTACGTGCCTGCCGCGGCCTGGGGTTTCCTCGTCCTCGCCGTCGCCCAGGACTACGCCCGCCGGCACGCCCGTACCGCCCCCGGCGCACCGGGACCAAGGCCGGAGCCAGGGCCGGAGCCAGGGCCAGGGCCAGGGCCTACAGAACCTCTTTCACGGCCTCGGCCGGCCGGCCCAGACGGGTGCCCTTCTCCGTCACGACGAAAGGCCGCTGGATGAGCTTCGGGTGCTCGACCATCGCGGTGAGCAGTTCCTCGTCGCTCAGCCCCGGCTGGTCGAGGCCCAGTTCCTTGTACTCCGCCTCCTTGGTCCTGAGGACCTCCCGCACGCTCAGTCCCGCGTCGGCGATCAGCGTCCGCAGGGTAACCGCGGTGGGCGGGGTCTTCATGTACTCCACGATCTCGGGCTCGTACCCGGCCTCCTCCAGGAGGGCCAGAACGGTCCGGGAGGTGCCGCAACGGGTGTTGTGATAGATCGTCGCCGTCTTCGCCATGCGGCCATGCTAGGCCGCCCGACCAGAAGGATCCGTACGCCGTGTGTGGAGAAGGAGCCCCCGTCGAGGGGCTGATCGTCGTCGACATGCAGACCGCGTTCGTGGCGGGCGAGGACACCGTGGTCGAGGCGGACCGGGTGCTCGACCGCACCCGCACCCTGCTGGCCGCCGCCCGTGAGGCGGGCGCGCTCGTCGTCCACCTCCAGAACGACGGCCCCGAGGGCGCCTCGGACGAGCCGGGCACTCCGGGCTGGGAGCTGTACCTGGCACCCGCCCCGGGCGAACACGTGATCCGCAAGGAGGAGGACGACGGCTTCCACGACACGGAGCTGCGCGGTCTGCTGGAGGCGCACGGGGTCGGCGCCCTCGCCGTGTGCGGTGTCATGTCCGAGATGTGTGTGAGCGCGACGGTGCGCACGGCCCTGCGCCTGGGCTACCGCGTCGTCCTCCCGCACGACGCGCACGGGACGTACGACATCCCGGCGGCCCCGCACATCAGCGAGGTCGTACCGGCGGCGATGGCCGCCCGCGCGGCCGAATGGGCACTGGGTGACGAGGTCGAGATCGTCCCGTACGCGTCCGGTGTCCGCTTCCGGTCTCCGGCGCCCCGGCCGACACCGGCGGCCAGGCCGACACTGGCGACCCGGCAGGCCCCGGCGACCCGGCCGGCCCCGGTCGCCTCTCAGCCCGCTCAAGCCTGTGGAGCCCCACAAACCCCGGAGGGCGCACAGGCACACCGACCATGAGCCCGGAAGCCCCTCAACCGTGCGCTCCGAGCCGTCGAGGGCTCCCGAAACCGCCGCGGGCGGAGCCTCACCCGCCGAAGGGAACGAGGCTCCGCCCGCGCGGAGGCGGGCGGGGCCGGGGATCAGCTGTCGGCCCGCCACTGCAGGGGCTTCTTGTAGAAGCCCCTGCTCAGCTCGACGGCCGTCGCCTTCTGCCCCTCCGGGACCAGGAAGGCGGTGCAGATCTTCTTGGACTGGCCGGCCTTCAGCTTCTCGTCCCGGTCGAAGGAGGGGCAGTTGGGCCACTTCGCCTCGCCCATGAGGACGATGAGGGCCTTGGTGCGCTGGCCCTTGTCCGTCTTGACCTGGAGGTCGTCGTCCATGTCGCCGACCTTCATCGGCTCACCGCTCTTGTGGGTGATGGTCGACCAGACGTAGACGGGGATCTTCGGGCCCTCGTCCTTGTCCTTCTCCAGGCCGGAGTTGGCCATGTCGGCCTTGGTGCCCGTCTGGACCTTGGTGGGGGTGACGGTGAAGCTGCCCTTGGCACCCTCCGAGTCGCCCTTCTGCACCGGGCTGGCCTGGCCGAGGCGGTAGGTGGTCTTCTCCTTGGCGGAACCGGAGCCACCGGACGACGAGGACGAGGACGAGGAGTCCGAGTCGGACTTGTGGCCCTTCTTCCCCGACGAGTTGCACCCGGTCAGTGCCAGGGCCAGCACCAGCGCGCCCGCCGTCACCGGCACAGCGCGAGTCCACGTACGCATGTTTCCTCACTTTCCCCGTTGGGTCCCCGTTGCCACGGTCACGTCAAACGGGCGCGTCGGAGCGCCCGCGTGACCGGACTCGTTCAGGCGCAAGATCCTGCCAGAGATGCCGCGGGCAGGAACGGGCAGGGGGCGGCAAGCGGACGGGCAGCATCCGCGGCGTCACATCCCCGGCGCGCCCCAGACGGGGAACCAGCGTCCCAGGTACTCCTCCACCGGCAGATCGTTCGCCAGTAGCCCGCTGACCTGGAGTTCCAGCGCGTTGTCACGCTTCTCCGCACCGCCGGGCACCGGGGCGAAGGGGTAGAAGGTGCCGCGTTTGTAGAGATAGATCAGCGCGAGGGTACGCGGGGACGTGCGGGCGGGTTCCTCCCCGGAACCTTCACGAAAGGCAACGATCGAGCACAGCAACTGTGGCCCGAAACCGCCCTCGGCCAGCAGGGTGTTGACGGCGTGCAGATCGTTCACCAGCGAGGCCATGTCGTCGGCGGGGTGGCGGGCCGTGAGCCATGTGTAGCCGTAGTCGTCCCGGCCGAACTCGACCGGGACGCCGCCCCGCCCGGTGTCCGCGTCCAGCAGCTCCCGCACGTCGCCCTGGAGCCGGGTGAAGGCGCCGCCCTCGACGCTGGCGAAACAGACGGCACCGACACCGGTCGGCACGAACGAGGTCCCCGCCTGGAGCGTCAGCGCGGCGGCGGGCAGCGCGAACAGCTGGTCGAGGTCCGGCCGCTTGGGCTTGCTGCGGCCGAGAAGCGCGTCCAGAAAGCCCACGGCGTCTCCCTTCGCAGATGCTGCTGCACGGGCCCGTCCCGGACCCCCGTCTTGATCCCGAGCCCCGCTCCGGCGGTCCCGGCCCCGGATCCAGCCCCACGGTCCCGGCACCGGGTCCCACCCCGAAGGCCCCATGGCCCCATGCTCCCAAGGCCCCATGGTCCCGGGGCCCCATGGTCCCGGGGCCCCATGGTCCCGGGGCCCCATGACCCCAAGGCCCCATGGTCCCGGGGCCCCAATATCCCAGGGTCGCGGACCCTGGGACCCTGCTCCGCGACTCCCCACGTCCGCCGCCCGGTCCCGCCCGGCCCCGCCCGGCCCCGCCGCACATGGTCACTGTCCCAGCTGGGCGGAGATCCGGCGGAGCTGCTCCAGCCGCTTGTCCAGCGTGGGATGCGAGGAGAACAGCGTCGCGATGCTCTGGCCGGAGAAGGCGGGGACGAAGAAGAACGCGTTGTACGGCTCGGCCTTGCGCAGGTCGCGGGTGGGGATGCGGGCCATGTCTCCGCTGATCTTCGTCAAGGCGGAGGCGAGCGTGGAGGGACGGCCCGTCAGCAGGGCGCCGGCGCGGTCGGCGGACAGCTCGCGGTAGCGGGACAGCAGTCGCGTCAGCAGGAAACTGAGCACGTAGACGACGGCGCTGACCAGCGGAATGATCAGCACCAGCAGCCCCACCCCATTGTTGTCCCGGCCCGCGCTGCGGCCGATGCCGCCCCACAGGGCGAACCGGGTCAGTATTCCGGCCAGTACCCCGAGGAACGAGGCGATCGTCATGACGGCGACGTCACGGTGCGCGACATGGGACAGCTCATGCGAGAGCACCCCTTCCAGTTCGTCCCGCTCCAGGCGGCGCATCAGGCCGGTGGTGGCGCACACCATCGCGTTCTGCTGGTTACGGCCCGTGGCGAAGGCGTTCGGGACGTCGCTGTCGGCGAGGGCGACGCGGGGCTTGGGCATGTCGGCGAGGGCGCACAGCCGGTCGACGGCACCGTGGAGTTCCGGCGCCTGCCGCGGGGTGACCTCGCGGGCGCCCATGCTGAACGCGGCGATCTTGTCGCTGAACCAGAACTGGGCGATGAACAGCCCGCCCGCGATCACCAGCACGAGCGGCCAGGAATGGCCCAGCGCGGCCACCAGGGCCCCGACGAGGACGACGTAGAGCAGGCCGATGAAGAACATCGTGGTGACCATCCGTGTGGTCAGGCCACGGTCGGCGACATAGCGCGAGTGACGGGCCATGACGGCCCCTCCTTCCCGGAGCTTTCCGGAGACTTCCCGGAACCGCGACCACCGGAGGCCCGGGGCACAGCACCGCACGCTCCCCGTGAAGGGCTCTCTCTTCGATTGTGCTCCGATGCCCCCTCGTGCGCCCTGTCGTGCGCCTGACGTGCTTCTCCACCGCGTGGTGTGCTCTCATCCGTGCGGCGCTTCGCACGCATGTTCAGGCATATGCGCGAAGATGGTGCCTGTGACTCATCCCCCCGAACATCTGACGCCGAAGAGCCCCCGCCCCCACCCCGACGGAGCGCGTGTCGCCCCACGCCTCATCGCCACCGACCTCGACGGCACGCTGTTGCGGAGCGACAAGACGGTCTCCGCCCGCACCATCGCGGCACTGGCCGCGGCCGAGGCGGCCGGCATCGAGGTGTTCTTCGTCACCGGGCGCCCGGCCCGCTGGATGGATGTCGTCAGCGACCACGTCCACGGCCACGGCCTCGCCATCTGCGCCAACGGCGCCGCCGTCGTGGACCTGCACGACGGGCACCGTGTCGTACGCGTACGGGAACTGGCCCGCCACGACGCGCTCGCCGTCGCCCACGCGCTGCGCGCCGCCGCACCCGGCGTCAGCTTCGCCGTCGAACGCACGGGCGGCATCCACTACGAGCCGGAGTACCCCTCCTTCCCCATGGACCCCGGCGCCTCCTTCGCCCCCGTCGAGGACCTGCTCACCGACAGCCGCGAGGGCCACCACGCCGAGCCCGTCGTCAAACTGCTGGCCCACCACCCGACGATGGACCCCGACGAGTTCCTCGCCCTCGGCCGCAAGACCGCCGGCGCGCACGCCGAGTTCACCCGCTCCAGCCCCAGCGCCCTCCTGGAGATCTCCGGCCGGGGCGTCAGCAAGGCCAGCACCCTCGCCCTCGCCTGCGAGGAGCGCGGCATCAGGCCCGAGGAGGTCGTCGCCTTCGGCGACATGCCCAACGACCTCGCCATGCTCACCTGGGCCGGCACCTCCTACGCCATGGCCAACGCCCACCCCGACGTCCTCCTGTGCACCACCCACACCACCGCCTCCAACGAGGAGGACGGCGTCGCCAAGGTGATCGAAAGCTTCCTGTGACACCCCTCCCGATGACACCCTCCCGAAGCCGGTGACGCCGCCCTGAAGCCGCCGTACCGCCTGCCACGGACGTTCCTTCTCCTTGGAGGAATCGTAAAAACGTGCGCCTGAATCCTGGAACCGCTTGCCCCGCTTCGTCACGCAAGGTTGGGTAAAGAAGCACTCACCGTGACACGAGCGCTAGCACGAGCACGAGCAACGCGTAAGGAGCGCCAGGGGGGACATGAACTTCGAGCAGGAGTGGGCGCGACTCAAAGCCGACGCAGAGCAGCGCCAGGACACCCACATGCAACTGGCGGGATACGGCCCGGACGCACACGGACGCGGCCTGCTGCACGTGAGCGCCAAGTTGCTGCGGGACCGGGCCGGGGACGCGGAGAAGGTCGCCACCAGCTTCGGCAAAGCCGACAACAGCGCGATCAAGGAAACGGGGCAGGTCGAGAAGGGCCTGTCCGGCTTCAAGAGCGCCAGTGCCTTCGCCACGTTCGAACACCGCTGGGAAGCCCAGGTCAAACACGTGAAGTCGCTCCTGCGGGACGGGCTCGCCGACGCCCTGCGGAACGCCGCCGACGCCTTCAAGAACACCGACCACGCGGCCAAGCACGAGGTCGACAAGCTGGGCGCTCGTCGCCACCGCTAGTTGCGACCGGCCGCTTCGGAGGGGGAGGAATACGTGGTCTCCTACCACTCGTTACTGCACGCCGACCTCCAGCCTCTCAAGGAGGCCGCGCAGAAATGGCACAAAGTCCCGGGCAACTACCGCGAGGTGCGCGGCACGTTCTCGCGGGAAGTGGAAAAGGGCCTGTGGAAATCCGATATGGAGGGAGCAACCGCCGACGCGGTGTTCAAGGCCCTGGGCCGGGTCGGCCGGCAGATCGACGAGGCTGTCGAGGAAGCCGAGGACACCTGGCACTTCCTGCACAGCGCCCACACCTCGCTGAAGAAGTGGCACGACAAGCTCAAGGCGAGGGTCAAGGAGATAGGCGAGGACAAGAACCTCGAAATCGACTCCAAGGGCACCGTCCATTACAAGCCGAAGAATCTCGACGACCTCGAACCCGACGAGATCGGCCCGCAGAACAAGCGCTACCACGAGATCGTGGACGCCCACAACAACTACATCTCCTGGGTGCTGGATTCCGCCACCGCGGCCGATGAGACCCTGCACTGGGCTCTCTCCAACGACCACAACGGCCGGGCCAAGGGCTTCGACGGAGACGGCGTCACCAGCATGAGCGACGCCAACCAGGCGCGGAAGCAGGCCCGGAAGGACGCCGATGCCCTCGTGAGGCTCGCCTCGTCCTACGAAGGCTCCGAAAAACCCAGCGCGGAAACCATCCGGAAGATGGCCGAGAAGATGGCCCGGCACGAAGGGGATCCATACTTCGCGGAACGGCTCGCCACCCGGCTGAACGCCAGGGGAACCCTGGAATGGTGGGAGCGGTGCACATGGACCCTGAAGAACAAGCCCGACAAGGAGCGGTTCTCCGCTGTCCGCGACTTCCAGAAATCCTTGAGCTTCACCCTTGCCACGGCGTCACATACGGACAGCCCTGCCATGGAGAAGTGGAAGAAGGACGTCATCCGCTTGGGACCCGAGCGCTTCGCCAGCACCTACGGCAACAATCCCCACGATGTACGCGGCTTCCAGCTGATGAGCAGCCTCATGCGCTCCGGAAGCTGGGACAAGGATTTTCTCCACGACTACGGCAAGGGATTCACCGAAGGCAAAGGGAGCGACAAGAGGCACGTGCCGGGGCTCATCGACTACGACAAGCGGCACCCCGACCCTCAGGCCCTCTGGCAGGGAAGGCCCCCCTTCGAGTACGACCACCTTCTCAACTACGGCAGCGGTGGCGACCAGGGTATGGACCCCATGACCGGCTACATGGAAGCGCTCGGTCACAACCCGGAGGCGGCGCAAGAGGTGTTCCGCAGCGAGAAGAACCCTGACGGCACGTTCGAGAAGAATCCAGACGGCACCTACAGGCTGAACCCCGACCTGGACTATTTGCTCCGCAAACGTGAGTGGCCCACCGGAGGCCCTGATCTCCCGGGCGACCGGGACCGCGGGTACGACGAGTTGGGTCATGCTCTTGAGGCCGCCGCTCTCGGACACCCCTGGGATGCCCCGGAGAAGGGCCTCCACCGCACCGCCGACAGCGCCAACGTCATGCAGCAGGTCGTCACCTCGGTCGCCGAACACCCCGGCATTGTGGGTGATCGCCCCGGCATCGAGAACAGCATGGCCAAGATGGGCGCGGGATACATCGACGATCTGAACCGGGGCGTGTCGAACTTCGGTGACCGGGAAGGGGGCCAGGACCTCCGCGACGCCGCCTTCGGCAATCGCGGAGAAGGCCACATGAAGGTGATCCCCAACATGGACGCGATGGCGTTCCTCAGGGAGGTAGGGGGAAAGCCCGGTGCCTACGAGATCCTCTCCGCCGCGCAGGACCAGTACGTCCTGAGCGCCATGAAGGCGCACCCCAAGCCCGACAGGGAACTCGGCCTTCTGCTGGAGACGGGGGCGAAGAGCCAGGGTGTCCTCGATCACGCACGCGCCGATGCTGTTCAGGCCGGTGCCAATGACAAGAGCACCGACCTGCGTGCGGACCTCACCGCGGCTGCCGCGTGGAAGAAGTACGCCGTGGGCCAGGGGCTCGGAGCCTTCAAAGGCACCCTGGAACTTCCCCTTGGCATTGAGGGGGTACCCAAGGCCGCTGCCTTCGGCATCCCACTCGTCACCGGAGCGGGGAGCGGTGCGCTTGAGACGCACGTCAACAACGAGATCGACCGGCAGGTGCTGGAGCAGTGGAAGGAAGAGAGTAGAAAGTTCACCGAGAGTGCCATCAAAACAAAAGATGACTTCCTCGACATCAGCCAACACCGGATCATGAATTGGCTGGAAATCTACCGGAATTCCCACGGAATAGACGACGCTTCACCCTGGTACGACAAGCACAGTTTCCGCATGGAGACTCAGTACAACGGTGGCGACACCCAGGGAGACCAAGGCGATGGCGACTAAAACGGCCCGTGCGGCCGTGTTCGGTACTGCGTTGCCTCTCGTCCTGGGGATCACTTCCTGCTCGGCAGGAGCCGACAAGGAACCAGAACCCGTGACGAAGATCCCCTTGGTTCGGGCATGCGGGGGCATCTTCAGCAAACAGGAGACCAAGGAGATCCGGCACTCATACGTGCATTCCCGGAAAAGAGAAGGCTACCGGAAGACTGCCGAATACCTGAGGCGGCCAAGTTCTCACAGTTCCGAGCCTGGGAAGGTACTCTGCGACCTCACCACCGCAAAAAACCCTGTCTCGGGTGACCTGCTGAACATCAGAGCGACCTGGGACAGCATCGGCCCGAAGAACGGCAAGCCGGTTGAATGGCGCCCTTCCCTCGAAGGGGGACGAGCAGCCGGGCAGATCGCCGTGACCTGCCTGAACCCCGGCGAGAAGAAAATCCGTACTGAATTCGAGGCAGTCAAGCTGTACATGTACGATCACGTGAATCTCAGCGACAACTCCCGCGCCAGGCTGCTCCTCAACGCCGCGAAGAAACTCATCCCCCTCATGGACTGCCAGAACAACATCACCTACCCCGACCCGGACATGGTCGCTCCGCGGTAGAAGCGCCGCCTTCGGTGTCCCGCTCGCCACCGGAGCGGCGAGTGGTGCGCTGGCGACGCACGTCAACAATGAGATCGACAGGCAGGTGCTGGAGCGGTGGAAGGAAGAGAGCAAGCAGTTCTCCTGGGACGGCATCGAGTCGAAGCGAGAATTCCTCACTCTGAGCCAGAACCGTGTCGCCAACCGGCTGGAATCCTACCGCAAGGGTCACGGGATTTCCGATGATTCGGAATGGTACAACGTACAGAGTTCTGCAATGGAGCAGATGTACGGAATCGGGGCCGTCCAGGGAGACCAAGGCGATCGCGACTGACCCGAACCGGGTAGCTGCGGTCGGTGCGGCCATGCTCCTCACCTTGGTGGTCACTGGGTGCTCTTCAGATCACGGAAAAGAGCGCGAAAGGGTGGCAAAGACCCCGATCACCAAGACTTGTGGAGGGATCTTCGACGAGCAGGCTGCCAAAGAAGCGAAGCGTTCACATGTGCACGCCCGCAAGAGCGACGGCTACCGGAAGACAGCGGCTTACCTGAAACGGCCGGACTCACACAAGTTCGAATCCACACAAGTGATTTGTGACCTCACCACAGCGAAGGATCCGGTCGCCGGAGACTTGTTGAGCGTTCAGGCACTCTGGGACGCCATCGGCCCGAAAAGAGGGAGATCCGTCGAGTGGCTCCCCCCGTCCGAAGGCGGGCGCGGAGCAGGACAAATCAGGGTGAATTGCCAGAACCCGGGCGGCAAGGAAATAGGTACGGAATACGACACGGTCAAGCTCTACATGTTCGATGAGATCCCCCTCAGCGACAATTCCCGCGCCAGGCTGCTCCTCAACGCCGCGAAGAAACTCATCCCCCTCATGCACTGCCAGAACAACATCACCTACCCCGACCCGGACCAGGTAGCCCCGCAGTAGGCACGAGTTCTGCCTCACGTTCTCGGGTGAGCATGGCGGCGAAGGCCCCACCCGCGGACGCCAGTTCTCCGTAGGTACCGCGCTCGACCGGTCGGCCCTCGGCCAGCACGATGATCTCGTCCACCGCGTCGAGGCCCTGGAGGCGGTGGGTGATCAGGAGGGTGGTGCGGCCCTCCGTCGCCGCCAGCAGGTCGGCGGTCAGGGCGTCGGCCGTGGGCAGGTCGAGGTGTTCGGCGGGCTCGTCCAGGACGAGTACGGGGAAGTCTGCCAGCAGGGCGCGGGCCAGCGCGAGGCGTTGCCGCTGGCCGCCGGAGAGTTTGGCGCCGTGCTCCCCGACGAGGGTGTCGAGGCCCTCGGGGAGGGTGGTCACCCAGTCGTCGAGGCGGGCGGCGGCCAGCGCCGCGCGCAGTTCGGCCTCGGTCGCGGACGCGGGGGTCCCTCCGGCCGGGGGCCGGGGGAGGGCCAGGCGCAGGTTCTCCCGCAGCGAGCTGTCGAACAGGTGGGCGTCCTGGGCGCAGAGGCCGACGTGCCGCCGTACCGCGTCCGCGTCGGCGTCCGCCGCCGCGACGGCGGGGGTTCCCAGGGTGTAGCTGCCGGACTCGGCGTCCACGAACCGCAGCAGCGCGTGCGCCAGCGTCGTCTTGCCCGAACCGGACGCGCCGACGACGGCCACGCGGCGCCCCGGCGTCAGCTCCAGGTCCAGCCCGGCGAGCGCGGGCGGCGCCCCGGCGGGGGCGTCCGGATAGCGGACGGTGAGCCGGTGGACGCGCAGCGGGAACGGGTCCGGGGGCAGCGGAGCCGGGTGCTCCGGTTCCCGGACCGGCGCGGGCGCGTCCAGTACCTCGTGCACCCGCTCCGCCGAGCGCCGCACCCGCTGCCGGAACTGCACCGCCTGCGGCAGCGGCGTGACGACCTCGAACGTGGCCAGCGGCGTCAGCACCACGGTTGCCAGGAGCACCCCGCCGAGGGTGTGGTGGGTGGCCGCGGACGCGCCCGCCCACGCCGCCGCCGTGACCGTCAGCCCGGCCGCCAGCGCGCTGAGACCGGCGGCCAGCGCCGTACGGGACGCCGAGCGCGCCGCGATCCGTGTGAGGACGGCGTCCGCGTCGGCGACCGCCCGGCGGCGGGCCCCCAGCGCGCCGCTGACCGGCAGTTCACCGGCGGCGGTCCCCGTGAGGAGGTCCACCGTACGGGTCGCCAGCGCGGCCCGCGCCGGGGCGAGCCGGCGCTCCGTACGGCGGGACAGCGCGGCCGTGAGCGCCGGTACGGCGATGCCCGCCACCGCCAGCCCCGCCGCCAGGGCCGCGCCCGCGGCCGGAAGCAGCCAGGCGGTGAACACGACGGCGCCGGTGCCGACCGTCGCCGCGACGGTCGCCGGGAGCAGCCAGCGCAGGAAGTAGTCCTGGAGGGCGTCCACATCGGCGACGAGGCGGGTGAGGAGGTCGCCGCGGGCCGTCCGCGCGAGGCCCGCCGGGGCCAGGCGCTCCAGGCGTCGGTAGACGGCTACCCGCAGCGCCGCCAGGACGCGGAGCGCGGCGTCGTGCGAGACCAGGCGCTCCGCGTAGCGGAAGACGGCGCGTCCGATGCCGAACGCCCGGGTCGCGGTGACGGCCACCATGAGGTACAGGATCGGGGGTTGCTGGGCGGCCCTCGATATCAGCCAGCCCGAGGTCGCCATGAGGCCCACCGCGCTGGCGAGTGCGAGGGTTCCCAGGAGGAGGGCAAGGGCGAACTTCCTGTTGAGGCCCTGGGCCGTGGAGCGCACCCGTGTGAGGGGGTTCTTGTGGGTGGGGGTGTGGGTGGGGGCGGGGGTGCGGAGGGGGGCGCCCGTGGTGGGTTGGGCGTGCGGGACGGGTGGCGTCCGCGGGCCGCCGTGGTCCTCCCCCGGCCTTCGGCCGGGGACATCCCCACTGCCGCCCCTGGCAGCAGACCGCCCTGCGGCTTGCTGGTGGCGGACGGCCTGGTCCGGGTGTTGCGGGGTCAGGGTCAGGACGTGGTCGGCGGCGGCCAGGAGGGCGGGGCGGTGGGTGACCAGTACGACGGTGCGGTCGGCCGAGAGGCGGCGTACCGCTTCCAGGACGGCCGACTCGGTGGCGCCGTCCAGCGCGGCGGTCGGCTCGTCCAGGAGGACGAGGGGGCGGTCGGCGAGGAAGGCGCGGGCCAGGGCGACGCGGCGGCGCTGCCCGGCGGACAGCCCGGCGCCGGACTCCCCCAGTTCGCGTGCCGGGTCGAGGTCCGGCGCGCCCGCCTCGGCGAGGGCGCGGGCGACGGCGGCGTCGTCCACGGTGTCGTCGGGCCGTGCGAGCCGGACGTTGTCGGCGATCGTTCCCGCGAACAGGTAGGGGTGCTGGGGGACCCAGGCGATCTGCTGGTGCCAGGCGGCCGGGTCCAGGTCGGCCAGGGGGACGTCTCCAACCCTGACCCGGCCCTCGGTCGCCGGGGTGAAGCCCAGCAGTACCGACAGCAGTGTGGACTTGCCGCCGCCCGAGGGGCCCGTCACCGCGACCGTCTCCCCGGGACGTACCGTCCAGTCGGTCGGTGCCAGGGAGTACCCGTCCCGCCCCTCGTGCCTCACGGCGGCCCCCTCCAGTACGAGCGGGGCCTTCCGGATGTCCACGCGCGCGCTGCCGGAGGGGGGCAGGGGCCTCTCCAGCATGTCGAAGACGGACTCGGCGGCGGCGAGTCCCTCGGCGGCTGCGTGGTAGTGGGTGCCGACCTGCCGTAGCGGCAGATACGCCTCGGGGGCGAGGATCAGCACCATCAGGCCGGTGTAGAGGTCCATCTCCCCCCGCACCAGCCGGGTGCCGATGCCGACGGCGACGAGGGCGACGGAGATCGTCGCGAGCAGTTCCAGCGCGAAGGAGGAGAGGAAGGCCAGCCGCAGCGTGCGCAGGGTGGCGCGGCGGTAGTCGCCGGTGATGGCGCGGATGTTGTCGGCCTGCGCCTTGGCGCGGCCGAACACCTTGAGGGTGGGGAGCCCGGCCACGACGTCGAGGAAGTGGCCGGCCAGCCGGGACAGCAGCTTCCACTGGCGGTCCATCCGGGACCGGGTGGCCCAGCCGATGAGCGCCATGAACAGGGGGATCAGCGGGAGGGTGACGACAATGATCGCCGCCGAGATCCAGTCGGCGGTCACGATCCGGGCCAGTACAACCACCGGGACGACGACGGCCAGGCCCAGCTGCGGCAGGTAGCGGGCGAAGTAGTCGTCGAGGGCGTCGATGCCGCGGGTGGCCAGCGTGGTCAGTTCACCGGTGCGCTGCCCGGTCAGGAAGCCGGGTCCCAGCGCGGTGGCCCGCTCCAGCAGCCGCAGCCGCAGCTCGGACTTGACGGCGGCGCCGGAGCGGTGGGCGGCCAGCTCCGTCAGCCAGGAGACCAGGCCCCGGCCGACGGAGACGGCCGCCAGGAGCAGCAGCGCGTCCCGGTGGAAGACGCCGTGGCGGTAGGCGCCGACGACGATGTCCGCCAGCAGTACCGCCTGGGCGACGACGAGTCCGGCGCCGGCCAGTCCGAGGGCGACGGAGGCGGCGAGGAAGACGCGCGTGGTGCGGGCGTACCGCAGCAGCCGCGGATCGACGGGCTTCATCTCAGGCTCGCTTCGTCTCGGGCTCGCTCATCACAGCCCGCTTCGTCCCAGACCCGCTCATCACAGCCCGCTTCGTCCCAGACCCGCTCATCACAGCCCGCTTCATCTTGGGCTCGCTCATCTCAGCTCGCTTCATCCCAGACCCGCTCCCGGTCTCAGTGCCCGCCGGAGGGGGCGAGGTGCTGGGTGCCGATGCGCTTGCGGAAGACCCAGTAGGTCCAGCCCTGGTAGAGGAGCACGATCGGGGTGGCGATGGCCGCGCACCACGTCATGATCTTGAGCGTGTAGGGGGTGGAGGCCGCGTTGGTGACGGTGAGGCTCCACTCCTCGTTCAGCGTCGAGGGCATGACGTCGGGGAAGAGGGAGAGGAAGAGCATCGCCACAGCGGCGACGATGGTCAGGCCGGAGAAGGTGAACGACCAGCCCTCGCGCCCGGCGAGGTTGGCCACGAGCGCGGCGGCCAGCGCGGCTGCGGCGACCACGAGAGCGGTCAGCGAGGAGCCGTCACCGCGCTCGGCCTGGGTCCACAGCAGGAAGACGACGGCGAGCACTCCGGCGGCGGCCCCCAGCCCGGTGGCCAGCCGCCGGGCCCGGGTACGGATGTCGCCGACGGTCTTGAGCGCGGTGAAGACGGCGCCGTGGAAGGTGAAGAGCGTCAGGGTGACCAGCCCGCCCAGCAGGGCGTACGGGCTGAGCAGGTCGGTCAGCCCGCCGACGTACTCCATGTGCTGGTCGATCTTCACGCCGCGGACGATGTTGGCGAAGGCCACGCCCCACAGGAACGCGGTGATCAGCGAGGTCCAGAAGATGGCGTGCTCCCAGTTGCGCTGCCAGCGCTCCCCCTCCCGCTTGGCGCGGTACTCGAAGGCCACGCCGCGCACGATGAGGCACAGCAGGATGAGCAGCAGTGGCAGGTAGAAGCCGGAGAAGAGGGTGGCGTACCACTCGGGGAACGCGGCGAAGGTGGCGCCGCCCGCGCTGAGCAGCCACACCTCGTTGCCGTCCCACACCGGCCCGATGGTGTTGATCAGCACGCGCCGCTCGGCCCGGTCGCGGGCCAGCAGCTTGGTGAGGACGCCGACCCCGAAGTCGAAGCCCTCCAGGAAGAAGTAGCCGGTCCACAGAACGGCGATGACGACGAACCAGACGTCGGTCAGTTGCATAGCTCAGCGCCCCAGTCTGTCGTGCGGGTCAGTAGGAGAAGGCCATGGGCCGGTCGCCGGACTCGGCGTCGGCATCGGTGCCCGTGCCGGTGTGGTCGCCGCCGATCCTGGTGGGCGGGTTGAGGTCGGCCTCGGTCAGCTCGGGCGGCCCGGCCTTGACGTACTTGACCAGCAGCTTGACCTCGACGACGGCGAGGATCGCGTAGAGCGAGGTGAAGGCGATCAGCGAGGTGAGGACCTCGCCCTGCGAGACGCTGGGGGAGACGGCGGAGGCGGTGGGCAGCACCCCGTAGACGACCCAGGGCTGGCGGCCGGTCTCGGTGAAGATCCAGCCCCACGCGTTGGCGATCAGCGGGAAACCGAGGGTGAGCACCGAGATCCGCCAGTACCAGGTGCCGAGCTTCGGGTTCAGCTCGCGGTTCCGGGTGAGGGCGAGCCGCGGCACCTCGTCCTCGCCGGTGCGCAGCCGTTCGGCCAGCCAGAACCGGCGCCGGGTGAGGTAGAGGCCGGCGGCGCCGAGCGCGAAGGACGCCATGCCGAAGCCGATCATCCAGCGGAAGGACCAGTAGGCGACGGGGATGTTGGGCCGGTAGTCGTCCAGGCCCACCGTGTCCTTGTACTTCTCCTTGAGGTGCGCGTTGGTGTCGTTGATGCCGGGGACGGCGTCGTGGAAGTTGTCGTGCGCGAGGAAGGAGAGGACGCCGGGGATCTCGATGGCGACCTTGTTGTGGCCCTTGTCCACGTCGCCGTAGGAGAAGACGGAGAACGGGGCCGGCGCCTGCGTCTCCCACAGCGCCTCGGCGGAGGCCATCTTCATCGGCTGCTGCTCGTACATGATCTTGCCGAGCCGGTCGCCGCTGACGGCGGTGAGCAGTCCGGCGGCCACGAGGGTGACCAGCCCGAGCCGCAGCGAGCTGCGCATCACCGGGATGTGCTTCCTGCGCAGCAGGTGGTAGGCGGATATGCCCACCATGAACGCGGCGCCGGTCAGGAAGGCGGCGGTCATGGTGTGGAAGAACTGGGCCAGCGCGGTGTTCTGGAAGAGGATGCCGAAGAAGTCCGTCATCTCGGCGCGGCCGGTCTTCTCGTTGAGCCGGTAGCCGACCGGGTGCTGCATCCAGGAGTTCGCGGCCAGGATGAAGTAGGCGGAGGCGATGGTGCCGAGGGCCACCAGCCAGATGGTGGCCAGGTGCAGCTTCTTCGGCAGCTTGTCCCGGCCGAAGATCCACAGTCCGATGAACGTGGACTCCATGAAGAAGGCGATCAGCGCCTCGAAGGCGAGCGGGGCGCCGAAGATGTCGCCGACGAAGCGGGAGTAGGCGGACCAGTTCATGCCGAACTGGAACTCCTGCACGATGCCGGTGACGACGCCCATCGCGATGTTGATCAGGAAGAGCTTGCCCCAGAAGCGGGTGGCCTTGAGGTACTTCTCCTTGTTCGTGCGTACCCAGGCCGTCTGGAGGATCGCGGTGAGGGTGGCCAGCGAGATCGTCAGGGGCACGAAGAGGAAGTGGTAGACGGTCGTGATGCCGAACTGCCAGCGCGCCAGCGTCTCGGGCGCCAATGCCAGGGTTGTCACGTCACTTGCTCCCTCACATCCCGGCGGACTTCGTGAATGCGTTCACATTCACAAGACCTAGCGTACGACGCCCCCATTTCGGACATGCGCGCGGGGGGGTCCTCCGGACGGGCACGCGAACGCCCACGGCACGCGCCGAAGCCGCACCGTGGGCGCCGAAGAGCCGCACTCCTTCCCGGGAGGGAACTACAGCCTTCCCGGGAGGGAACTACAGCCTCCGTGGAAGGGGCTACAGCTCCTTCCGGAAAGAGGCCGCTACCTGCAGGAAGAGGTCATTCGCCGCGGTCTCGCCGATGGACACCCGCACGCCCTCGCCGTCGAACGGCCGCACCATCACCCCGGCCGCCTCCGCCTTCCTGGCGAAGTCCGCCGTACGGGCGCCCAGCCGCAGCCACACGAAGTTGGCCTGCGAATCGGGCACCGTCCAGCCCTGTGCGCGCAGCTCGTCCCCCACGCGTGTGCGCTCTTTCACAAGCGCCTCGACCCGCTCCAGCAGGGCGTCCTCACTGCGCAGCGAGGCGATCGCCGCCTCCTGTGCGAGCTGGCTCACACCGAAGGGCACGGCGGTCTTCCGCAGGGCGGCGGCCACCGGCTCGTGGGCGACGGCGAACCCGACCCGCAGCCCGGCCAGGCCGTACGCCTTGGAGAACGTCCGCAGCACGCACACGTTCGGCCGGTCGCGGTAGAAGTCCAGGCCGTCGACCACCCGCTCGTCCCGGACGAACTCGCGGTAGGCCTCGTCCAGCACCACCAGCACGTCCCCGGGCACCCGGTCGAGGAACCGCCTCAGATCCGCACCGGGGATGGCGGGGCCCGTGGGGTTGTTGGGGGTGCAGACGAAGACGAGACGGGTGCGGTCGGTGATCGCGTCCGCCATCGCGTCCAGGTCGTGCGCCTCCGTCCCCCCGCCTCCGGCCGGGAGGTGCCCCGCGCCGGCGCCGGTCAGCGGGATGGGGACAGAGGTGGCGCCCGAGATCTGGGTGATGATCGGGTACGCCTCGAAGGAGCGCCAGGCGTAGAGCACCTCGTCGCCGGGCCCGGCGGTCGCCTGGACGAGCTGCTGGGCGAGGCCGACCGAGCCGGTGCCGGTGGCCAGGTGGGAGACCGGGACGTCGAACCGCTCGGCGAGTTCCTCGCACAGGGCGGTGCAGGCCAGGTCGGGGTAGCGGTTGAACGAGCCGGCCGCGGCGGTCACCGACTCCAGCACACCGGGCAGCGGCGGATAGGGGTTCTCGTTGGAGGACAGCTTGTAGGAGACCGGCCCCCCGGCGGCGGCCGGACGCCCCGGCTTGTAGCTGGGGATGCCCTCCAGCACACCGCGCAACCGCGGGCTGGTCGCGTTCCTGTCACTCACCGCTGTTCCTCCTCCGTCGCGCGCCAATGCTCTTCACCTTAAGAGGATTCACCCGCGCGGCGTACCCCCCGCGGCGACCGGCTCCCTCGCCGGGCGCGTGCGCCGACGCGCGCGCCGTACGCGGGTGGCGGACGCGGTGGCGCGCATCACTCGTCAAGGTGAGTTGCGCCCGGCCCCGACCCTGGCGTACGCCACGGCAAGCCACGCCACCACTGACGGATACGCCCAGGATGCCCCCATTCTGAGCTGCGGTTTCCATGGTCGTCAGGAAGAGTCGCTCATGCAGAATCGTGCCTGCGCGGGCCGATTCCGCCCACCCCTGCGGCAGCCCGGCGCGGGCCTACGATCGGCTCGCCATGACAGCAGCAGAGAAGCATCAGGCGGGCCGCAACCCGGCCGCCGTCCCCCAGCCGCCGGCCGGGAGGTGCCCCCAGCCCCGCGGCGGGGGGCGGCTGTCCGGGCGGGCGGGCATCAGGGATGTCGCCGCCGCAGCCGGTGTCTCCATCACGACTGTCTCCGACGCCCTCAACGGAAAGGGCCGCCTCCCGGACACGACGCGCAGCCACGTCCGCGAGGTCGCCGAGCGGCTGGGCTACCGCCCGTCGGCCGCCGCACGCACACTCCGCACCGGAAAGTCCGGCCTGATCGGCCTGACCGTCACCACGTACGGCGAAGAACCGTTCACCTTCACCGAGTTCCCCTACTTCGCGGAGATGGCCAGAGCCGCCACCTCCACCGCGCTCGCCCGCGGCTACGCGCTGGTGATCCTGCCCGCCCCGGCCCGGCGCGGGGTGGCCGGACTGTCCGGCCGCCCCGGCCACTCCGGCCCGTCGGGGCCGGACGTGTGGTCCAACGTCGCACTCGACGGCACCATCGTCGTCGACCCCTCCGAGAAGGACCCCATCGTCACCGAACTGGTCCGCTCCGGCATGCCGGTCGTCTCCGACGGGAAACCCGGCGAGTCGCTGCCCGTCGCGGCCTGGGTGGACAACGACCACGAGGCGGCCGTCCGCCGCATCCTCGACCACCTCGCCGAGTCCGGCGCCCGCCGCATCGGGCTCCTGACCGGCACCAGCACCGACACCTACACCCGGGTCTCCACCGCCGCCTACCTCGACTGGTGCCGGCGGGTCGGCCAGGACCCCGTCTACGAGCGCTACCCCGCACACGACCCCTGCGCCGGCGCCGTCGCCGCCGACCGGCTGCTCGCCCGCCCCGACCGCCCGGACGCCGTCTACGGCCTCTTCGACCCCAACGGCACCGACCTGCTGGCCGCCGCCCGCCGCTACGGACTGCGGGTGCCGGAGGACCTGCTGCTGGTGTGCTGCAGCGAGTCCGCCTCGTACGCGACGACGGCGCCGCCGATCACCACGCTCTCGCTGAAGCCCGGCCGCATCGGCACCACCGTCGTCCAACTGCTGATCGACGCCATCGAGGGCAGCTCCCCGCCCCGCCCCGTCCAGCAGGTGATGCCGACCGAACTGCTCGTGAGAACGTCCTCGCAGCGCGCCGGAGCACGGACCACGGTCAGCCCGCCACGCGCGCCCGCCGCCGAGTGAACGGCCCGCTGGCGTGCCGTACGGGTCCCGGGCACGGATTCCGTAGGGTACGTCAGCGGGAGAATTCAGGAGGAATTCACTCCCCGTCGGGCCACCTCGCCAGATGGGCGCCCCCAGGTGCGTCACAAGCCGCGACCAGCGTTCCTATGATTGGGGGCACCCCGGCCCGAGGCCGGGGGAGGACGACACCGGGACCGGCTCCCGACCTGGGGCGGCACCCCGGCCGAAAGACCAGCGACTGGGGCCCCATGGGAAGGGGGAGGTCCTGCGGTGCACGGCGGCGGCGCGATGGTGGAGGGGTCGATGACTCAGGGGGCCGGTCAGGGACCCGACGTATGGCACGGCGGGGCGACGACAGGTGGCGCGGGCAACGCGCGGACGCTGTCGCCCGCCCAGGCGGAGCCGGGCGCGCCGGGCGCCCCCGTCCCACCGCTGACGGCGGCACCTGACGCCGCAGGCCCGAAGGCCGCCGCGGCCCGTCCCACCCCGCCAGCCGGCCCACTGACGGCCCCTCAGCCACCCGCGGTTCGGTCCCGCGCGACCGGACCGGCGACCCCGATGGTGCCGGCCACCCCCCACGCCCCCACGGCATCCCTTGCCGACCGGACCGGATCGGCGGCTCCGGACACCCTCCCGGCCCCCGCCCCGACGGGACCGGGCGCCGCCCACACCCCCACGACTCCGGGCGCCGCCCCGGCGCCCACAACCTCGGGAACCTCGCAGGAGCCCACGACTCCGGGTGCCGCCCAGCCCCGCTCGACCTCGGGTGCCCTCCAGGCGCCCACGGCCCCAGGCGCCGCCCCCGTCCCCACAACCCCAGGCGCTGCCCAGGCCCCCACAACCCCAAGCGCCGCTCAAGCCCCCACGATCTCGGGCGCCGCCCAGGTGGAATCGGGGGGTGCCGTCACGGCGCGGGTGCCGGGCGGAGTGGTTGCGCCGGCTGGTCCGACCGCTGCCGGCGGCTCCGGCGTCCCGGCGCCCCGGAC
>NZ_VJOK01000001.1:3653824-3656075 GCF_013302895.1 Streptomyces albus subsp. chlorinus
CGACGGGATGCCCGAGGAGTACACGCCGACCGCGCGGGACCTGCCGGTGGTCGGTGCCGCCGCGGCCGCCGGCCAGGGACGGGAGCCGACGATGGTGGACCTGCCCGCTGCGGCCTCGTCGGGCAACGACGGGGACGGCCCGCTGTACGTGGTCGGTGACGTGCACGGGTACCTCGACGAACTCCGCGCCGCGCTGCGCCAGTTCGGCATCATCGACGCGGACAACCGCTGGATCGCGGGCAACGCGCGGCTGTGGTTCCTCGGCGACTTCACCGACCGGGGCCCGGACGGCATCGGCGTCATCGACCTCGTCATGCAGCTGTCGGCCGAGGCCGCCGCCGCGGGCGGCTACTGCAAGGCACTGATGGGCAACCACGAACTGCTGCTGCTCGGCGCCAAGCGGTTCGGTGACACGCCCGTCAACTCGGGCGCCGGAACGGCCTCGTTCCAGGCGGCCTGGCTGCTCAACGGCGGCCAGCGCAGCGACATGGAGCGCCTGGCGGACCACCATGTGCAGTGGATGTCCCGGCTGGACGCCATCGCGCTGGCCGACAACCACCTGCTGGTGCACTCGGACGCCACCGGCTACCTGGACTACGGCTCCACCATCGAGGACGTCAACGACGCGATCACCGAGGCCCTCCAGCGCAACGAGGCGGAGGAGACCTGGGAGCTGTTCAGGAAGTTCACCAAGCGCTTCGCCTTCCGCGAGGAGACCGCGGGCCCGGCCGCCGTCCGCGAGCTGCTCGACACCTTCGGCGGCAAGCGGATCGTGCACGGGCACAGCCCCATCCCGTATCTCCTGGGCGAGGTGGACAGCGAGGACGGGGAGAGCGCGCCGACGGTCACCGGTCCGCACGTCTACGCCGACGGGCTGGCCATCGCCATGGACGGCGGGGTCACGATGGGCGCCAAGCTCCTGATCGCGCAGCTGCCCCTGGCGCAGTGAGTCCCGCGGGCGCGTAGGAGGGCCGGGGCGTGCGGCCGTTCCCATGGGGCGCGGGGCGGCGGCGCGCGGTCGCGCGGACGGGAACCGCCAGGGGCGCACGGCATGTGAGGCGACACCCCTGGTGATTCGCACGCCGATTCCCGGGCAGGTGTTTTCCAGAAGTGATCGGCTGGGGGGCGTCGCTGTAGCGGGTCAATTCTGGAAACTCTCTGTCACAGAGCACCGGTACGGCTCTACCATCGGGGACCTGCCGAGACGAGTTCTCTTCGGTTCTCCGCCCGCTGACCTGCCCTGCCCCGCCCTCGACCGGCCACCTAGGCCCTACGTCCTACGGAGCATCGGGGGATGCACATGAACAGCGCTCCGCACCTGCTGCGTGAAGACCGGCCCGAGTTCGAGCGGGTCCTCGACGAGGCACTGCGCACTGCCCACCGGCGCCCCGATCTCGCGGCGCTCGGCCGGCGGTTGAACGCCGACCAGTTGCGCACGATGGCGCTCAGCGCCGCCACGGCGATAGCCGCCTGCGCCGAAGCGGAGTACCAGCAGTTCGTGCGGCTGCGCGAAGAGCTGCGCCGCCCGCACCACGCCCCCTCCGCCTCGGGCGACACCGCACCGCACGACGGCTCCGGCGACGGTTCCGGCCCATCGGCCGGTTCCGAGCCGTCGGCCGGTTCCGGTCCCTCCGGTGCGCCGGACCTCTCCGGCGCGCCCGGCACCTCGGGTACGCCCGGCACCTCGGGTACGCCCGGCACCTCGGGTACGCCCGGCACCTCGGGTGCGTCCGAGGCCGGTGGTGCGGGGACCGCCCTGCGGGAGCCGGGCCAGGGCGGCGGGGGCAGTGTCGGTGAGAGGCTCGTGGGGGCCATGGGCGGCGAGAGCCTCGCCGAGGCGTCGGGGGCCGGGCTGGTCGCCACGGTGTCGGTGCTGGCCCCGCTGCTGGCGGCCACGGCCGCCGTCATCTTCCTGCTGCTGGGCTACACCCTGCACCTGCTCTCCCCCGAACCGGCCGTCGCGGGCCCGATCCGCAGCGCCGGGTGGGTGTTCGCCGCGCTGGCCGCGGGCGGCTTCCTGCTGGCCATGGCGGGCCTGCTGCTGATGGCGCTGCGCAACGGGGCCGGTTCGGTGCGGACCGGCGGGGGCGGGGGCGGCGCGGGCGCCGGTCCGGCCGGCGGCCGACTGGCCGAGGAGGTGGCGCTGGCCCGCGCGGCCTGGCGCGAGGCCCTCCTGGAGCGCGGCATCGTGCCGTTCCTGCGCGAGGCGCTGGCCGACCCCGCCGGGCCGGCGCCGTCCTCGGCGGCGTAC
>NZ_VJOK01000001.1:3656380-3667881 GCF_013302895.1 Streptomyces albus subsp. chlorinus
CTACTCGCACCCCGGTTTCTCCAGCCGCCTCGCGTCCGAGACCCCGGCGGGCGCGGCACCGGGGGCGCCGGGGACGGCGGCGGCCGAGGCCGAGGGGGCGCGCATGCGGCCCCGCTTCAGCAGCCCGGACTACACCAGCCCCGAGTACGGCGGCCCGGAGACCCCCTCGGCCTGAACCCGGCCGCCCCACCGCGCCCCACCGCAGGGCGTACCGCCGCACCCGCGCACCGGACCAGGACCCCACCCCGGACAGGCCCCGTACGCCAGGTCGGACCCGCACCAGGGCCGGACCCGCGCGGACGGAGGGCGCGGCCCTCATGGCTGGCGGTCGGGTCAGGAGGGGGTCGGGTCAGGAAGGGGTCGGGGCCGCCGCGTCCAGGGCGCGGCGGATGTCCGCGACCAGGTCGGCGCTGTCCTCCACCCCGACCGAGAGCCGCACGAAGCCCTCCGGCACCGGGTCGCCGCCCCAGCGGCCCCGGCGTTCGGCCGTGGAGCGGACGCCGCCGAAGCTGGTGGCGTCGCTCACCAGCCGCAGGTGGGCCAGGAAGCGGTTGGCGTACGCCTGGTCGGGCAGGGTGAAGGAGACCACGCAGCCGTAGCGGCTCATCTGACGGGACGCCAGCGCGTGCGCGGGGTCGCCGGGGAGTCCGGGGTGGCGGACGTCGCTCACCTCGGGGCGCGCGGCGAGCGCCTCGGCGACGGCCAGCGCGTTGCCGGCCTGCCGCTGCCCCCGTACGTCGAGGGTCGCCAGCGAACGGTGCGCGAGCCACGCCTCCATGGGGCCGGGGATCGCGCCGACCGTCTTGCGCCAGCCCCGCACCGCCTCGGCCACCTCGCGGTTCCGGGTGGCGACGTAGCCGAGGAGGACGTCGCCGTGGCCGGTCAGCGCCTTGGTGCCGCTGGCCACCGAGATGTCGGCGCCCAGCAGGAGCGGGCGCTGGCCGAGCGGGGTGGCCAGGGTGTTGTCGACGGCGACGAGCGCGCCCTGCTCGTGCGCCAGGCGCGCCAGCTCGCGGATGTCGCACACGTCCAGGCCGGGGTTGGAGGGGGTCTCCAGCCACAGCAGGCTCGCGCCCTCCAGCTCGTGCCGCTGCGCGTTCCCGCCCGTGGGGGCCGTACGGACCCGGACGCCGAAGCCTTCCAGCCGGTCGCGGAGCGCGGCCAGCAGGTTGTACCCGTCCGAGGGCAGCACCACCGTGCGGCCGGGGCGCGCCAGGGAGAGCAGCACGGCGGAGATGGCGCCCATGCCGGAGGAGAAGACGACGGCCTCCGCGTCCGTATCCTCGGGCGACTCCAGTTCGGCGATGGCCCGCTCCAGGCGGGTCCAGGTCGGGTTGGCGTCCCGCCCGTACGCGTACGGCGCGTCCTCCACCTCGCCCGGCAGGTGGTAGTGCGCGGCGAAGACCGGGCCGGGCAGCGGCGGCTCGTACGGCTCCTCGGCGGGGAGCCCGGCGCGCACGACACGGGTGCCGTCGGCGTCGTCGGCCGGCCCGTGGTCCCGGCCGGGGCCGGTGAGGGGCGGGTCGTCCGGTGCGGTCATGCTGCCTCCCTTGCTCGTGCCACGGTTCCCGGGCGCTCGCCCGGCCGGGAACCGGCCCGGCGCCGCTCGCCCGGCCCGGCGCCGCGCACCCGGCCGGCGCTAGCCCAGCGCCGCGCGGGCGGCTGCGCCGCTTTGAGCACCGTAACCGCCGCCGAAGAGGACGGCGTGCACGAGCAGGTGCTGCAACTGGTGCAACGGCACCCGCGCCTGCCTGCCGGGGAGGGGCCGGACCTCCTCGTACGCGGCCAGGACGCGGGGCAGTTCGGGGCAGCCGAACAGCTGGAGCATCGCCAGGTCCGTCTCGGGGTGGCCGCCCTGGGCCGCCGGGTCGATCAGCACGGCCCGGCCGTCCGTCGTCCAGTGGACGTTGCCCGACCACAGGTCGCCGTGGATGACGGCGGGTGGCTGCGGCGGCCCGGAGACGGCCTCGTCGTCCAGCCGATCGCACAGCAGCTCGACGTCCCGGGCGTCGCGCGGAGAGAGGTGCCCGCTGTCCACGGCAGCCCGCAGCAGCGGCAGCAGCCGGTGCTCGGCGTGGAAGCGGGGCCAGGCGGCCGGGTCCGCGACCGGGGCGCGGGGCGAGGTCAGCGGCAGCGGGCCCAGATAGCAGGGCTCGCCCGGCGTGCCCCAGGAGGGCGCGGGGCTCTCGTGCAGGGCGGCCAGCCCGCGGCCGAACCGCTCGGCCGCCGCACGGTCGGGGGTGCCCGGCTCGATCCACTCCAGGACGAGCACGTCGCGCTCGGCCGCGTACACCTCGGGCACCGGGACCGTCCCGGTCGCGCGCAGCCGTGCCAGGCCCGCGGCCTCGGCGGCGAAGAAGTCGGCGGGCGCGGCGTCCAGCGCCTTGGTGAAGACGGTGGCGGGCCCACCGCGCGTACCGCCGTCGCCCAGCTCCACCCGGTAGGCGTCGCAGATGGAGCCGCCGCCCACGGGGGTGGCCGAGAGGGCGGGGCGTCCCAGCAGCGCGGCCGTGCGGGCGACCGCCGGGGGCGGCGCCGCGCTCATCAGCCGGCCTCCCGCGCCCCGAGCGCGGCGGCGACTTCACAGAGCAGTCCGGGCACGGCCGCCTCCACCATCTCCAGGCACGCGGCGAAGCCGCGCTCACCGCCGTAGTACGGGTCGGGCACGCTCATCTCGGCGGGGTCGGCCTCGGGGTCGTAGGAGCGCAGCAGCCGCACCTTGGCCGCCTCGGTGCTGTTGCGGGCGAGGGCGCGCAGTTCGGCCGCGTGTCCCTCGTCGAGGGCCACGACCAGGTCGGTGCGCGCGAACCAGTCCGGCTCGAAGCACCGCGCGGTGTGGGTGAGCGGGTAGCCCGCCGCCTCCAGCACGGCCGCCGTGCGCGGATCGGCCGGCTCCCCCAGATGCCAGCTGCCGGTGCCCGCGCTGCCGACCTCCACCAGGGCGTCCAGCCCCGCCTCCCGCACCCGGGCGCGGAAGACGGCCTCGGCCATGGGGGAGCGGCAGATGTTGCCGGTGCACACGAAACACACGCGGTACGTCGTGCGGGAGGCAGGGGACATCCGGCTCACTCCCGGTCCAGCGCCATGTGCAGCGCCCAGGCGACGACCGAGACGATGAGGCCGCCCAGGAACGCGGTACCGAACCCGTCCACGTGGAAGCTGACGTCCAGCTTGTCCGCGACCCAGGAGGTCAGCATCAGCATCAGCGCGTTGATCACCAGGGTGAACAGGCCGAGCGTGAGCACCAGCAGCGGCAGGGAGAGCAGCTTGACCACCGGCTTGACCACGACGTTGACGACGCCGAAGATCAGGGCGACGACGAGCAGCGTCAGCGCCTTCTCGCCTCCGGACCCGCCGGTCAGCTCGATGTCGCTGAGCAGCCAGGTCGCCACGGCGAGCGCCGCGGCGTTGGCCAGCGTCTTGATGAGGAAGTTCGCCATACCCCGATCGTTGCAGATCGTCGCTGAAGCGGAGCTGTGGAGGGAGAGGGACAGCGGTGAAGGCATTCCGGCTGGAGGAACTGGAGGCGGAGCGCGCCGCGAACGACGGCGCCTACCTGCGGTTCCTGCGGGAGCGGAACATGTCGGCCGGCCTGTACGCGCTGGACGCCGGCGCGGCCGACCCGCAGCGGCCGCACGACCAGGACGAGGTGTACTTCGTCGCCAGCGGGCGCGCCTCGCTCACCGTCGGGGAGGAGACGACGCAGGTCGCGCGGGGCAGCGTCGTCTACGTACCGGCCGGGGTGCCGCACCGGTTCCACCACATCTCCGAGGACCTGCGGGTCCTCGTGGTGTTCTCCCCGCCGGAGGACTGAGCGGCGTGGTCCCGCCGCCGGGGCCGGGCGGTGTGCTCTCCCCGCCGGGGTGCCGAGCGGCGTGCTCTCCCCGCCGGAGGGCCGGGCCGGCGGGCGGACGGGCGCCGGGCGCGCGTCAGGGTTGTCTCAGGGTCGGGTTCAGGGGACGACCGGGGCCTCACCAGCCCCATCCGCTTGCGGCCCGCCCTAGCATCGAAGCCGGAGGGCACCAGAAGCCTTCGGACAACCCCAGAGACGGAGCACAAGTCATGGACGCGAAAGGCACCCTCACCGGCCTGCCCTGGTGGGTCACATGGATCGTCATACCGGTGATCGCGCTGGCCGTCTTCGGCGGCCTCATCGCCAGCGTGGTCGGCTTCCTCGTCGGCCTCCTGTTCAAGGTGCTGATCTTCGCCGCCCTGGTCGGCGGCGTCGTCTACCTCGTCCGCCGCTTCAAGGCCGGCGACTCCTCGTCGCGCAGCGACTGGTAGCTCCCGCTCCGCGACTGGTAGCTCCCGCTCCGCGCCCGGTGGAGCCGCCGCCCTCGCCTCACTTCGGCTTGCGGCGGCGGCCACCGCGCCGGCCGGGCGCGGGCACCGCCGGGGCGGGTGCCCGGGTGCCGGTACCGATCCCGGCACCGGCACCGGCCACGCCTCCGGTCCCGGCCACGCCCCCGGCACCGGCCATGCCGCCGGGTCCCGTCCCGCCCCCGGCGGCGGGGCGCCGGCGGTCCGCCGCGACGACCAGTGCCGCCAGCAGGGTCGTCACCGGGACGGAGGCGACCAGGCCGATCGAGCCGACCAGGGTGCGGATGATCTCCTCGGCCACCACCTCGCTGGTGGCCACCATCGTCACATCGCTGCGGGCGATGGAGAACAGCAGCAGCAACGGCAGCGAGGCACCCGCGTAGGCCAGCACCAGCGTGTTGACCACGGACGCGATGTGGTCGCGGCCGATCCGCATGGCTGAGCGGTAGATCTTGGTCCAACTCGCCCCCGGGTCCGCCTCCCTCAGCTCCCACACGGCCGAGGTCTGGGTGACCGTCACGTCGTCCAGCACGCCGAGGGAACCGATCAGTACCCCGGCCAGCAGCAGGCCGCGGATCTCGATGCCGGGGTAGAGGCCGTGCACCAGCCCCGTCTGGTCGTCGGTGTTGCCGGTCAGCTGGGCCCAGTCGATGAACAGCGAGCCGAGCAGCCCGATCAGCAGCAGGGAGACCAGCGTGCCCAGCACCGCCACCGAGGTGCGGGCCGACAGGCCGTGACACAGGTAGAGCGTCGCCAGCATGATGGCGCTGCCGCCGACCACGGCCACCACCAGCGGGTTGGAGCCCTGGAGTATCGCGGGCAGGATGAACAGCGTCAGCACCGCGAAGCTGATGACGAGCCCGACGAGCGCCAGCACCCCGCGCATCCGCCCCACCAGCACCACCACGAGTGCGAACACCGCGGCCAACAGCACCATGGGGACGTCGCGGTTGGTGTCCACGACGCTGTACTGGAGGTCGCGCGGCGCCTTTTCGGCGTACGCGACGACGACCTTCTGCCCCACCTCGTAGGTGCGGGTGGCGTCCGGCGGGACCACTTCGGTGAAGGTGCGGCCCGCGTCCTTGCCCTCGGTGACCTCGACCGTCGCCTTGCGGCAGACGCCGTGCCCGGTGCCGCCCTCCCCGCCCTGCGCGCCGCCCTGCGGCGGGGTGCCGCCGCCGGAAGCCGGGGGCGGCTGGCGGACGTTGACCTCGTCGCAGTCCACCTCGGCCAGTTCGGTGACCTTCGCGCCGAAGGTCGGCCGGTCGAATCCCAGCCCGGAGTGGTCGTGCTGGTGCCCCGGCGCGCCGCCCGGCCACAGCACCACGAGGCCGGCCAGCACCGCCACCGCGAACGGCACCAGCACGGCGGCGATGACCTTCCGCAGGTGCCGCGAGACGGGCGCGGCCGGCCCGTGGCCGTGGCCGTGATTGTGGCCGTGAACGTGGCTGTGACTGTGGTCGTGCCCAGGGTTGTTGCCGGGACCCGGGCCGGGACCGGGACCGGAACCGGCGCCGGGGCCGGGGCCGGGGGGCGGACTGGGCGGCGGGCCGGGAGGAGGGCCCGACGGCGGGCCGTGCGCGGAGCCGCGGGGATACGGCGTCTGGTCCGGCGTCTGGTCCGGCGAGTGCGAGTGGGTCACCGCCCGATCATCGCAAGAACAGCCGTGCGGGGTGTTCAGTACGGCCCGTGTGCCGTTAGCGTAGAGACGCCTTTGCACATCGCGGGAGCTCCGAGCACGGGGCTGAGAGGGCGCTGACCTCCGTGGAAGGGACCACGGAAGACGCTGCGCCGACCGCCGAACCTGTTACCGGGTAATGCCGGCGTAGGGAGTGGGTCTCATGACCACGCAGGATGCACACGCGCGCGCCGAGAACGCGTCGGACACCGCCGTGTCCGAGCCGGACGCCACCGTGTCCGGGAAGGCCATCGGCTCGCACAAGGGATATCTGCGAGGACCGCGCCCGGACATCCGGGTCCCCGTCCGCCGCGTGCATCTCACCAACGGCCAGGACGTGACGCTGTACGACACCTCCGGGCCGTACACCGACCCGAACATCGACACCGACGTGCGCCGCGGCCTGGCACCGCTGCGCGAGAACTGGATCATCCAGAGGGGGGACACCGAGGAGTACGCGGGCCGCGAACTGCGGCCCGAGGACGACGGGATCAAGCACACCAGCCCGCGCGGCGGGCTGCTCCGGAGCGGAGCGACTGATCTGGCAGGTCTGGACGCCGTCTTCCCGGGCCGGCCACGCCAGCCCCGCCGCGGCCGGGACGGCGCCTCCGTCACCCAGCTCGCCTACGCGAAGCGGGGCGAGATCACCCCGGAGATGGAGTTCGTCGCGCTCCGCGAGAACCTGAGTGCCGAGTTCGTCCGGGACGAGATCGCCGCGGGCCGCGCCGTCCTGCCCGCCAACGTCAACCACCCCGAGACCGAGCCGATGGTCATCGGGAAGAACTTCCTGGTGAAGGTCAACGCCAACATCGGCAACTCGGCCGTGACCTCCTCCATCGAGGAGGAGGTGGAGAAGATGACGTGGGCGACCCGCTGGGGCGCCGACACCGTCATGGACCTCTCCACCGGCCGCAACATCCACACCACCCGCGAGTGGGTGCTGCGCAACTCCCCCGTGCCCATCGGCACGGTGCCGCTCTACCAGGCGCTGGAGAAGGTGGACGGCAAGGCGGAGGAGCTGTCCTGGGAGGTCTACAAGGACACCGTCATCGAGCAGTGCGAGCAGGGTGTCGACTACATGACGGTGCACGCGGGCGTGCTGCTGCGGTACGTGCCGCTGACGGCACGGCGCAAGACGGGCATCGTCTCGCGCGGCGGCTCGATCATGGCCGCGTGGTGCCTGGCGCACCACAAGGAGAGCTTCCTGTACGAGCACTTCAGCGAGCTGTGCGAGATCCTGCGCACCTACGACGTGACGTTCTCGCTCGGCGACGGCCTGCGTCCCGGCTCCGTCGCGGACGCCAACGATGCCGCGCAGATGGCCGAGTTGGACACCCTCGGCGAGCTGAACCGCATCGCCAAGGCGCACGACGTGCAGACCATGATCGAGGGTCCGGGCCATGTGCCCATGCACAAGATCAAGGAGAATGTCGACCGCCAGCAGGAGGTCTGCGAGGAGGCCCCGTTCTACACGCTGGGCCCCCTCACCACGGACATCGCCCCGGGGTACGACCACATCACCAGCGGCATCGGCGCCGCGATGATCGGCTGGTGGGGCACCGCGATGCTCTGCTACGTCACCCCCAAGGAGCACCTGGGGCTGCCCGACAAGGACGACGTCAAGACGGGCGTGATCACCTACAAGATCGCCGCCCACGCCGCCGACCTGGCCAAGGGCCACCCCGGCGTGCGGGAGTGGGACGACGCGCTGTCCGACGCCCGCTTCGAGTTCCGCTGGGAGGACCAGTTCAACCTGGCCCTCGACCCGGACACGGCCCGCTCGTTCCACGACGAGACGCTGCCGGCCGAACCCGCCAAGACCGCGCACTTCTGCTCCATGTGCGGCCCGAAGTTCTGCTCGATGAAGATCAGCAGGAGCATCACGGAGCAGTTCGGCGGTGAAGAGGGCGCGTCCGCCGAGGAGATCGAGGCGGGGATGCTGCAGAAGTCGAAGGAGTTCGCGGCGGCGGGCAACCGGGTCTACCTGCCCCTGGCGGACTGACGCTCCTCGTTCCGACGGCCCCCCGGACCGTCGTCGGGACCGGCCCGCCGCCGCCTCGACGTCCGGGGCGGGCCACGGTTAGCGTGAGCCAGGTGCTGGAGAGACTGGAGATCGAGAGCTTTGTGATCCTGGCCGAGGAGCTGCACTTCGGCCGTACGGCAGAGCGGCTGCGGGTCACCAGGGCCCGGGTGAGCCAGACGATCCAGCACCTGGAGCGCCGCGTCGGGGCGCCGCTCTTCGAGCGCACCAGCCGACGGGTGCGGCTCACCCCGCTCGGCCGGCGCCTCCTCGACGACATCGAGCCCGGCTACCGCGCCATCACGCGCGGTCTGGCCACGGCACAGGCCGCCGCCAAGGGGATCGAGGGCAGCCTCACGGTGGGCTACCTCGGCCATGCGGCCGGGGAGTTCGTCATGGAGGCGATCGACGCCTTCGCCCGCAGGTACCCGGCGGTCGCTGTGCGCATCCACGAGACACAGGTCAAGTGCATGTTCGATCCGTTGCGGGAGGGCGAGGCGGAGTTGCTGGTCACCCAGTTCCCGGTGGACGAACCGGATCTGGTGCGCGGCCCAGTGGTGTTGCGGGTGCCGCGGATGCTGGCGGTACCGGCCAACCACGTGCTCGCCAAGCAGGACACGGTGTCCGTCGAGGACCTGGCCCGGGACCGGGTGTTCGCCTGCACCGGGCACGTTCCCGGTTACTGGCAGGAGCACCTCGCCCCCTCCCGTACACCGGAAGGGCGGCCGGTCCCGCGCGGCCGGTCGGCCTCGACGCAGCAGGAAACCCTCGCCATGGTCGGCGCCGGCCATGGCATCTCCCCCGTGGGCGCCGACGTTGCCGCCTACTTCGCGCCGCGGGGCGTCACCTATGTGCCGTTCCGGGACGCCGAACCGTTCGAGTACGGGCTGGTGTGGCGGACGACGGGGGAGACCGCACGGGTGCGGGCGTTCGCGGAGGTCGCGGTGGAAAGAGCGCGGAGACGGATAGAGAAGACGGTGCGGGAAGCAGCGGAGCCGCCGTCGGCCTGCCGGGACCGGTAAGCCAGGCTTACCGGTCGTTACGGGATCGGGGGCTGATCCGCACCGGCGCGGGCGCCAGCCTGGTCCCATGTCCAGTGATCTTTCTGTCGATTCGGCCGATTCCCGCGTCCCGGCCGCCGTCCTCCGGCATCAAGAGGCGGCCCGGACGGCCCCGCCACGGCCCCCGGCCCGTCCGTCGGCCGCCGCGCTTCTCGCCCTCGCACTCGGTGCGTTCGCCGTCGGCACCACCGAGGTGGTCATCGCCGGTCTGCTGCCCGAGGTCGCCCGCGACCTCCGGGTACCGCTTCCGACAGCCGGACTGCTGGTGTCGGGGTACGCACTGGGAATGGTCGTCGGGGCACCGTTGCTCACCGCGCTCAGCACCCGGGTCGCCCACAAGCGGATGCTGCTGTGGCTGGTCGGCGTGTTCATCGTGGCCAGTCTGGTCAGCGCCCTCGCGCCAGGCTTCGCCGTCCTGCTGGCCGGCCGGGTGCTGTCCGCCCTGGCCGGCGGGGCGTACGTCGGGATCGCCTCTGTCGTGGCCGCCGGGCTTGTGGCGCCGGAGCGGAAGGCCCGCGCCATCGCCGCCGTCTTCATGGGGCTCAGCCTCGCCAATGTCCTGGGCGTGCCCGGTGGCACCGCCCTCGGGCAGGAATGCGGCTGGCGGGCCACCTTCTGGGCGGTGACCGCCATCGGGACCGCCCTGTTCCTCGCACTCGCCGTGTTCCTGCCGTACGAGCCCGCCGTGCCGGGTGCCGGCCTGCGCCGCGAACTGTCCGCCTTCCGGTGCGGCCGAGTCTGGCTGACACTGGCCGCGACGGCCTTCGGCTGGGCACCCTTCCTGGCCGTCCTGACCTACGTGGCGCCACTGCTGACCGAGGTGACCGGATTCAGCGCGCGTACCGTGCCGCTGATGCTGGTCCTGGTGGGCGTCGGCATGGTGGTCGGTACGCCGCTGTCCGGGCGGCTGGCCGACAGGGCGCTGAAGCCCACGTTGTACGGGGCCCTCGCCGCCGTCTCGGTGATGTCCCTGCTGTTGTTGGCGGCGGTGCACAGCAAACCGGCGGCGGTCATCGGATTCCTGCTGTTCGGGTTGGTCGGCGCCGCCGTCATCCCGCCCCTGCAGACGTCGGTACTGGCCACCGCGCGCGGCGCCGACAACCTCGCCTCCGCCGCCAACATCTCCGCCTTCAACGTCGGTAACGCCGGTGGCCCCCTTCTGGCCGGTACCGCACTGTCCGCGGACGCCGGCTACACCGCGCCCCTGGGCGTCGCCGCCGCGCTGGGCGGAGTGGGCCTGGCACTGGCATGGGCGGCGGGTCACCGCGGCCGAGACCGGGCCGGGGGTGGGTCCGCCGCGGGCGCGGTGAGCGGCTGAACCGCGGGAGCGGGGAGCCGGGGACGGTTCGTGGCTCCCCCCTCCTGCCACGAACCGCCCGGCTCTACGCGCGGAGCCCGCGCGGGACAACAAGGGTAGTTGACCGAGCGTCAGTGTCCAGTCACGTATCGGTAGCGGACCCTCGCGGGAAATTCCGGCTCGATACGGACCGTTACCAAAGCGGAGGGTTTCGCCCGCACCGCCACGGGCCAGACCTCCTGCATGTTCGTCCAACGACCGGTGGTCAAGCGGACCGCCCGCGCCATCCTCCTCGATCTGACGGACGACCGGGGTCCGGGCGAGATCGTCCTCATCAAACGCGTCAAACCCGGCCGCGAACCGTACTGGATCACCCCTGGCGGCGGCGTCGAGCCCGGGGTGGACCGCACCGTGGTGGAGGCACTGCACCGCGAGGTGGACGAGGAGCTGGGGGCCCGGGTCACCGATGTCGTCCCCGCGTTCGTGGACACGGTCAGTGACCCGGAGGAGACACCGGGCGGAGTGAAGGTCCAGCACTTCTTCGTGTGCCGGCTCCTGTCCATGAACCCCCGCCTACGCCACGGACCGGAGGTGGAGGACCCGTGCGGCGAGTACGAGATCGTACGGCTCCCGTTCACCCCGGAGGGCCTCACCTCGGTCGAGGTCGTCCCGCCGACGCTCCGGGCCTATCTCGCCGCCAACATCGAGGGCATCCGCGCCCTGCTCGCGCCCGACCTCGGGACGTGACGAGGGCGCCCCGGCGTCCGCCGCCGGGCGCGCCCGGTCAGCCGAACCACCCCTGGAATCCCGAGGGTTCGCGCTCGCCGCCCGCCTCGGCCCCACGCCGCCGCGCCTCGGCCAGCGCCCGCTCGGCCTCGCGCCGCCAGGCGGAGATCTCCCGCGCGTGCTCCTCGCTGTCGCCACCGCCGGAGCGCGCCGTGATCGCGGCGGAGACGGCCGAGGGCACGGAGGGCACCGCGGGCGGAGTCGGCGCGGCGTGCCGCCGTCTCGGCAGCGGCGCGGCGGGGACGGCCCCGGCGGGAACGGCACCGGCGGAGGGGGAACCAGCGGGGAGCGAACCGGCGGCGGTGGAACCGGCGGCGGACGGTCCACCGGGAAGGGCGA
>NZ_VJOK01000001.1:3667901-3684401 GCF_013302895.1 Streptomyces albus subsp. chlorinus
CGGGCGGCGCGTCCGGAGCGGCGGCGTACCCCGGGGCATGCTCAGGCGCGGGGGTGTAATCGGGCGTGGCGGCGTACCCCGGAGCAGGGGCGTACTCGGACGCGGCGGCGTACCCCGGGGCCGGCGCGGGGGTGGCCGCGTACGCGGGTTCCAGCCCCTCCGGGGAGGCCGGGGCGGGCGGGGTGACCGGCGCGGGGGGCACCGGGACCGGCGGGACATGCGGGGCCGGCGGGACCTGAGAGGTCGGAGGGGTTGCCGGAGCCGGCGGGGTGGGCGCGGTGGGCGGCTGGGTCGGGCGCGGGGGCGCCTGGAACGTCATCGTCTCCTCGCCCGGAGCGGGTGGTGCGTCCGTGGCGTCGGGGGCGGCGCCCGGCGCGTCGGGGGCGTCCCGCGCGCCCGGCACGTCGGTGGCGCCCAGCGCGTCGGTGGCGCCCAACATGCCCGGCACGTCCGTGGCGTCGGGGGCATCAGGAACGTCGGGGGTATGCGGCGCGTCAGGCACCTCGGGCGCTCCCACCGCGCCAGCCGCGCCAGGCGCCCCAGGCGCACCAGTCGCACCAGGCGCACCCGGCGCCTCACCGGACGGCTGCTGGTGAGCGGTGGCCGACCCGGCGTGGCCGTCACCTCCGACTCCGACTCCGACTCCGTCATTGGTTCCGGTCACGGCTCCGACTACGACCCCGCCGCTGGTTCCGGCGCGGGCTCCGGTTCCGTCCCGCCCGTCGCCGCCGTCCTCGGCGCCGCCCCGCACGGCGGCCCGCTCGGGCTCGCATTCCCGGTTCCATTCCGGGGCCGGTTCCCGGTTCCGTCCCGGTTCCGGTTCCGGTGTCCGTTCCCGGGGTTCGGGGCGGGGTCGGGGCTCGCCGGCTTCCGGCGGCTCCTGGTCCGCTGCCGCCGAGCGGGCCCGCGAGGCCCGCTCGGCCCGCGCCGCGCGGGCCTCCTTGGCGACGCCGAAGAAGTCGCCGCCCTTGCGCTTGTAGTCGTCGGTGCCCCACTCGCGGGCGGGGCGGCGCGGGGCTTTCTGGAGGTGGGGTATGTGCTTGGCGCAGTGGATGTACGCCTCCTCCACGTCCACCCGCACCCACAGCACCGCCCGCCGCCCCGGTACCGGGTCCTCGGGCAGGTCGGGGATCCAGGGGCGCAGTTCGGCGTCCTCCAGGACCTCGGCCCGGCCGTTGACGTGCAGTCCGATCCGCGCCCGGAGGAAGTCCACGAGGAGGAGCCCCACGTGCGGGTTCTCCTGGATGTTGCCGAGGCTCGCGTGGACGCCGTTGCCCCGGTACTCGGGGAAGAGCAGCGTGCGCTCGTCCAGCACCCGCAGGAAGCCGGGCGGCCCGGCGCGGAAGCTGTTGTCGCACTCGCCGCCCCGGTCCGCGGTGGCGAGGAAGAACATCTCCTGGTGGCGCACGAACTCGCGCATCCGCTCGTTGAGATGGTCGAGCACCTGGTCGTCGTAGAAGCGGTGCGCGCGCGTCCGGGTGCCGAGCCGCTGCTGCAGGGCGTGCTCCCCGTCGCTGCCGGGCAGCCGCCGCAAAGGCGGGTGGTGGTCCGCGTGCGCCATGTGCCCCGCGGACGCGTCCCCGTAGCCGTTCGCCTCAGTCACCGCCGACACTCGTCCCTTTCCTCAGCAGGTTCTCGCAAGCCAGTCGGAACACCCCATCACCTAGGCGCGCCGCGCGACCAGTTCGTCGAGGGAATCGTGGCGTATCCGGTGGGTGGGAATACCGAGTCCCACCAAGGTCTCCACACCGGTCCGGATCATTCCGGGCGGACCTGAGAGATATCCGTCATAAGCGGACCAGGGCCCGTATCTGCGGACGGCGTCGGGCAGTTCGCCCGCGAGCGCGTCCGGTGTTCCCGGGGCGCCGCCCGAGGCGACGACGGGGCGGACGGACAGCCAGTCGAAACGGTCCTGGAGATGGCGCATCGTCTCCAGGTCGTAGAGGTCGTGGTCGGTGCGCGCGCCGTAGAACACCTCGACGGGGCGCGGCCTGCCGTGGCTCGCCACGTCCTCGACCAGGGCTTTGATGGGTGCGATACCGGTGCCGCCGCCCAGGCACAGCAGGCCGCTGTCGGTGCCGTGGTCCACGGTCATCGACCCGGCGGGCGGGCCGAGCCGCAGCACGTCGCCCGGACGCGCCCGCTGCACCAGCGCGGTGGAGACCCAGCCGGCGGGCACCGCTTTGACGTGGAAAGTGAGCAGCCCGTCGGAACGGGGTGCCGACGCGAACGAGTAGTGCCGCCACACGCGCGGCCACCAGGGCGTCTCCAGGCTGGTGTACTGCCCGGCGCGGAAGGGGTACGGCTGGTCGGGGCGCACCGTGACCACGGCGATCTGGGCGGTACGGCGCTCGTGCGCGACGATCTCCGCGTCCCACCAGGCGGGAGCGCGCTGCTCGTCCTCGGCCGCCGCGTCGATCATCGTCTGGGAGATCGCGGTGTAGGCACGCACCCAGGCGGCCTCGGTGCGCGGGCCCCAGCTGTTCGGCGCGTAGCGGGCGAGGGCCGCCATCAGGCACTCACCGACGGCCGGGTAGTGGGTGGGCAGCGTCCCGTACTTGCGGTGGCCGCGGCCCAGGTTGGCCAGGTACTCGGCGAACAGCTTGCCGTCGTCGTAGAGGCGCACCGCCGTCAGCAGCGCGCGGAAGAGCCGGTCGCGCTGGCCGTCCATGGCGGCGGGGAACATCTCGCGCAAATGCGGATACTGCACGAAGAGCAGGGCGTAGAAGTACGCCGTGGCCGCGTCGGAGGAACGTTCCAGCTCCGCCATGCTGGCCCGGATCAGATCGGCGTCGGCCAACTCGCCACCGCCGCCGTCACCACCCCCGGAGCCGCCGAAGCCGCCGACGGCGGCGGCCACGGGGACGGGGCCCGGTGCGGGGGCGGCCCCCGGTGCGGGGGCGGCCCCCGACACAGGAGCGGCTCCTGACGCGGGAGCTGCGCCCGGGGCCGAGGCTGGGGCAGGAGCCGTCCCCGCGATCGGGCCCGGGGCCGGGGCGGGGGCTGTGCCCGGGGCCGGGGCCGGAGCGGCGCCGGGGGCCTGGGGGAGCGGCTGGGCCCGGGACCGGGGACCGCCGTGGGCGGCGTGGACCTCGGTGCGGACCTCGGTGCGGACCTCGGTGCGGGCCCGGTCCTGGGCCGGGCCCGACGGGTCGGCGCCCGGTGCGCCGCCGTCCGCGGCGGGGGCAGCCGTCCGCGGTGCTGCCTCGCCGGACGCCGCCGTGGTCTCGTTGCCGGCCGGGGTGGGGCGCTCCGCGGCTGCGGCATCGGACACCGGGGTGAACCAACCCCGGCCGCCGTTGCCACCGGCGGACGCACCGTCGCTGCCCGACATGGTGGTCATGCTCGCCTCGCCTTGTACGTCTTCCGGACGTTCTGTGCTCATCCGTGTTCCGAAAGTTTCGGTAATCCGCCCCCTGTGACCATCGAGCGAGGAAACCTTCGCGTCCTTATGCACGATGCGGGAGGGACCCGACCCTACCGTGAAGGCCCCACTCCACAACCCCTGTTCGCGGTTCCACGGAATTCCGTGATTCGGAACACCGCCGTGAATTAGCGTGCCGGGGAGACGAGTCCGTAGGCCTCTCGAAGATCACGTCCCGTGTAGTGGTACGAGGCGAGCGCCCGGACGTGCCGATCGGCGTTTACCGCGACCGAGACGGGAACCGCGGCGAACAACTCCGCGTCGGACAGGGAGTCTCCGTATGCCACGCAGTCATCGGTCCGGACCCCGAATTCGGCACAGAGTTCCTCCGCGATCCTCACCTTGGCGGCGGGCGAGAGAATCCCCGAAGGGTCGAGTGGATGCCCGGGATACCTCGTGGCCTGGTTCGGGATTGCCCGCGGAACCTCCGGCCACCGTGAACCGTGCGTAGCGTCGGCCCCCCAATCCCGTAGCCGCCGCACAAAGAAATCCGGCGAGAGGGAAATCACCGCACAGCGCTCCCCGTTCGCCCTGATCTGCGCCCACACCTCGCGAATACCCGCCAGCCACGGTGCGGCCGCGAAGGCTGCCTGGACGACCTCCTCGGTGAGGTGCGCCCACAGCGCGCACGCGCGGGCCGCGAACTGCGGCGGGGTCAGCTTGCCGTCGGCGAAGGCCCGCTCGAGTGCGCGGATCTCCCGCTCGACGCCGAGCTGCTGGGAGATCTCGACGGCCGCCGCCGACCCGTACAGCAGCGTGCCGTCGAGGTCGAAGAGGTGCAGCCGGGAGCGCCGCCGCCCCGACGCAGGTCGCCCACTCGCGTTCCGAACCGGGTCCATACCCGCGATCGTACGGCCGCCCGGCTCCTCCCCGGAGGGCTCGCGGACAGGACGGACGGAGGAGTGGAGGCGCGGTCCCGGTGCGTACTCGGGGACGAGCAGGCGTGGATACTCCCGCTGTCGGACGCCGCCGGGCCCTCGGCGCCACAGACTCCTGGGCATGCGGCAACTGACCCGACGTGCCCGCAGGGGCACCCTCACCCTGCACGTCTGCGCCTCGGCCGGGTGGCTGGGCATGACGCTGTGCCTGCTCGCGCTCGGCCTGACAGCGGCCCTCGCGGGGTCGGAGGACGGGCCGGAACACGGGCCGGGGACGGCGGCCGGCCCGGGGACGGCGGCCGAAGCGGCGTACCGCTCCATGAAGGTCTTCGGCGACTGGCTGGTCACCCCCCTCGCGCTGCTGACCCTGCTCAGCGGCCTGATTCTCTCCCTGGGCACCCCATGGGGGCTGGCCCGGTACCGGTGGGTGTGGCTCAAGTTCTGGCTCACCCTGGCGGCCACCCTCGCGAGCGTGCTGCTCTTCCGGGAGCGGATCAACAGCACGGTCTCCGACGCCGCGGCGGGAGATCCCGTGCTGCCCTACGAGTTGGTGGTCCCCCCGGCCGTCTCGTTGAGCGCCTACGTGTTCATGACGGTCATCTCGGTGCTCAAGCCCTGGGGGATGACCGCGCGGTGGCGGCGCCGACGGGCCGCGGCCGGAGGCCGACGGCGAGCGCCGGCAGGGCGAGCGGCCTGAGGGAGCCTCCCCTGCGCGTAAGGTGCGCGTAAGGGTTACAAGCGTAAACATCAATTGCGAGCACCTCATACGTGCAATCGCTGGATATTGCGGCATGGCCTACCCTGGGGAAAACCTTGTGCGAGCGGCGAAGGAGCCGCCCGGGCCAGGAGAGGAGCCGCCCGATGACACGTCCCGACCCGGGTCTCGCCCACGGCTGGTGCGCGCTCTCGGCGCTGCACGGCCGGATCGAGTCGCACGTCGAGCGGGCCCTCCAGGCCGGCCACGGACTGAGCGTGCGCGAGTTCTCCCTGCTCGACGTCCTGAGCGGGCAACACGACGGCGACGGCGGCCACTTCCGCATGAACCAGCTCGCGGACGCCGTCGTGCTGAGCCAGAGCGCGACGACGCGGCTGGTCACACGGCTGGAGGACCGCGGGCTGCTGCGCCGCTACCTGTGCCCTGACGACCGGCGCGGCATCTACACCGACGTCACCGAGGCGGGCCACGCCCTCCTGGAGGCGGCCCGCCCCACCCACGACGCGGCGCTCCGCGAAGCCCTCGACGCCGCCGAGGCCCGGCCCGAACTGGCCCCTCTCGTCACGGCGGTCCGCACCCTGGCCCCCGCCGCTGCCCCGGTCCCCGGCCGGGCCTCCGCCGCGGGCCCCGCCGGAGTGGCCACCTCCTGACCGCGCCGGAAGCGGTCGGGCGTAGGGTGCGGAAGATGACCACCGCAGCCACCGGCTCGACGGCGGCATCCGCCGAGCCGCCGTCCGCCGACGCATTCACCGTCCGCAGGGCGACCGCCGACGACATCCCCGCCCTCGTCGCGATGCTCGCCGACGACCCGCTCGGTGCCACCCGCGAGTCGCCCGACGACCCCGCCCCGTACCGCGCCGCGTTCGCCCGCATCGACGCGGACCCGAACCAGCAGCTCGTCGTCGCCGAACGCGACGGCAGGACGGTCGGCACGCTGCAACTCACCGTCATCCCGGGCCTCTCGCGGCGGGGAGCCTCCCGCGCGCTGATCGAGGCGGTACGCGTCCACGCCGACGCCCGGGGCACCGGACTGGGCACCCGGCTCATCACCTGGGCCATCGAGGAGGCGCGGCGCCAGGGGTGCGCGCTGGTGCAGCTCACCTCCGACGCCACCCGCCTCGACGCCCACCGCTTCTACGAGCGGCTCGGCTTCGAGGCCTCCCACCTCGGCTTCAAGATGCCACTGGAATGAACGGCTTCACGGTGCCGCTGGGCTGAACCGCGCGGGACCGGCCCGCCCGCCCCGTCCCCGTCCCCTCCGCGCAGCGACCGTCCCCGTCCGCACGGCGACCGACCCCCTCCACACAGGCGACCGGTCCCTCCACACAGGCGACCGGTTCGTGCTCGCTGAGAGCCCGTCCCGCACTCACAGACGGCCCGTCCCGCACTCACAGACGGCGCGTCCCGCGCTCACAGGCGTGCCGCGCGCTCCAGCAGCGCCACGAAGTCGGCCTTCTCCCGTGCGGTGAAACCGTCCAGCAGCGCGTCGTTGGCCCTCTCCGCCGCGGCAGCGCAACGGGCCAGCAGCCGCTCCCCCTCGCCGGTGAGCCGCACGGCGTTCTTGCGGCGGTCGGCCGGGTGGGGCTCACGGCGTACGTAGCCGTCCCGCTCCAGGTCGTTCAGGATGCCGACGACGTCCTTGGGGTCGAGCGCGACGCTGCGGGCCAACTCCGCCTGAGCGACGGGCTGGTGGTCCGAGGCCGCGGCGAGCACCACGTGGTGCCACATCCGCAGCCCTTCCTCGGCCAGCGCCTCGGCGACCAGCGCGCGCCCGCGCGCGGCGGCCCGGCCGAGCAGCCAACTGGGCAGTCTGCGGATGAGCGTGGGGGCGTGCGGCGTCTCGGGCATGGTGGCAGCGTACCGCGAACGTGGGTGTCCCCCACGATAATCGTTGGTAATTCCCATGACCTTGGACTACCGTTGGGGCTTCCAACGAATTGGGGCCTTCCTCGCCCCCTCCTCTTCCCCTCGGGAGTCATATGCGTCGCGTCCGCCACACCCTCGGCACCCTCACCGTCCAGGACGTCCCCGCACCCGCACCGGGACCGGGCGAACTCCTCGTCCGCACCGAAGCCATCGGCGTCACCCTCCCCGCCGTCCGCAATCTTGCCAAGGCGGCGCCCGGGGCGGCCGGGGCGGCCGGTGAACCGCGGCCCGTCTCCGGCGAGGTCGCCGGGACGGTCGAGGCCGTCGGGCCGGACGTCACCGCCTACGCGCCCGGCGACCGCGTCACCGGACTCTGCTTCCAGGACGCCTACGCCGAACTCGCCCTGCTACCCCTCGCGATGGCCTCACCCGTCCCCGGCCACGCCACGGCGCGCGAGGCCGTGGCACTGCTGCGCGGCGGGCTGGTCGCCCTCGGCGCACTGGAGGCCGCCCGGCCGCGGCCCGGCGAGACGGCACTGATCACCGCGGCCGCCAGCGGCGTCGGGCACCTGGCCCTCCAGCTCGCCCGGATACGCGGCGGCGCCGCCCGCGTCGTGGCCGCCGTGAGCGATCCCGCCGCGAAAGGCCCGTTCCTGCGGGCGCTCGGCGCCGACGCGGTCATCGGCTACGACGAACCGGACTGGACCGCCGACTGCGGCCCCGCCGCCTACGCGCTCGACGCCGCCGGCGGCGCACACCTCACCTCCGCCGTCCGCGCGCTCGCCGACGGCGGACGCCTCGTCGCCTACAGCTCGGGCGGCGGCACCCTGAACGCCCACGACCTGCTGGCCGGCGCCAAGTCGGTGACCGGCTTCCAGATCGCGCGGGTCGCCCGCGAGGAGCCGCACCGCTATGCCGCCTGGCGCGAGGAACTGTGGCACCTCCACGCCACGGGCGCCCTGCGTCCCGCCGTCGCCGCCGCGTTCCCCCTCGCCTCCGCCGCCGAGGCCCACGCGCTCCTCACCGCCCGCGCCAACCTCGGCAAGATCCTCCTGGTCCCTTGACCCCCTGATCCCCTGGCCCTCTGTTCCTCTGGTCCCCTTGGTCCTCCGATCCCCTGGTCCCTTGGTCCTCTGCCCCCCTGATCCCTTGATCCTCCGATCCCCTGCCCCCCCAACCCCCTGGTCCTGTCTCTCTCCCCCCTCGCTGCCGCCTCCGGACCCCGCCTGCGGGTCCGCCGCTCCACGCGAAAACCGGTGGAGTCGCACCTCGGGGCGCCGCTACCATGCTTCCGCCCCTGCCGCCTCAGCGAGGACGTGCCGTTGTACACCCAGTGAGATCCCCCGAGCGCTGATCCGTCGCGCGTCGCGCATGTGCGCCGCGCTGCTTCCTGCTGCGGTCTTCTCACTGGAACCGGTGTACTTCTGTGCCCAGGACCTGGGTGGTTGTTCCCACCTGCCTGCCCCTTGTCATCCGCCGTTGCCGCACCTGCGCGTCCGAGCGCTTCCGGGCACACGGCAAGTTCCGTCTCAACGCCCACCACAAGCTCCTCGACGCCTGGCTCCTCGCGCTGTGCGCGGTCTGCGGGGAGACCACCAAACTGACCGTCCTGGAGCGGGTCACCGTGCGCTCCATACGACCCGAGCTGCTGGACCGGCTGCACCACAACGACCCCGGCCTGGCGGCCGAACTGCTCCAGGACCCGGTCGTGCGGCGCCGCAACCGCGTCGCCCTCGACTGGGACGGCGCCTGGCGCCTCGACACCGACCCGGACACCGGCGCACCGGAGTGTCCGGAGGACGAGGCGGTCGAGGTGGAGGTCCGCTTCGCGGCGCGGATACCGGTCCGGCCGGTGCGGCTGATCGCCGACGGCTTCGGCCTACCGCGTGCCGAGGTCGAGCGGCTGATCGCCGAAGGGAGCCTCGTCTCGGCCGTCCGCCTGAGCGGAAAGGTCACCGGCGGCTTCACCTTCACGCTCAAGCGAGGAAGCGATGAGAGGCCACGCCCAAGCGAGGAGGCCACGCTCAGGCGCTGAGACCACCCGCCCAAACGCTGAGGGCTCGCTCACGCGATGAGGCTCCGTGAACAGGGCCTGTCCGGGTCGCGCCGCCGGACAGGCCCCGGGGACGCCGGACGGGGGCCGGCCGACCCCGCGTCACAGGACGGCCGGTCTCCGCCCGGAGGCCCTGGTTCAGATGCCGAGCCGCTCCCGCACCCGGTCGCGCAGCAGCGAATACTCCACGGCGCGGCCCGGGGGCCGGCCCACGGGCCGCGGCACGGAGACCCCCTCCGTGACGACCTGGCCGGCGCGGAACTGCTCGCGGGTCAGGTCGATTTCGCGGCCACCGGGCAGCCGGTTCCACCAGTGGAAGCCCTGCCGCTCCCCGTTCACCGCGTACACCTCGCCGCACATCAGCTCGCCGCCCAGCAGATCGTGCACCACCAGCGCCGTCACATCGCACTGGCCCCAGGCGGGATTGTCCGGGCTCCAGCCCGCGCGGGCCAGGTCGTCCGGCGAGCAGGTGTCCGCGCCCCAGGATTCCCGCAGTGCCCGTTCGATCCGCCCCAGCATCCCCTCCCCGTTCCGGCCCAACTCCCCCGTGCCCACGCCCACACCGGCAACCTCGACCGCATCGACACTCATGCCCGCAAGCATGCCCCACCCCACTGACAACCACCCCTGCCGCCCGGATACCGGGCACACGGACCACCGCCGAGCGCGCCCCCCGCGCCGCCACACCGGCCGCACCGTCGCGCGCGGGTTCGACAAGGACGGCACCCGGCTCGTCATCGAGCGGATGAGGGGATGAGTGGAGGGAGGACCGCCGCGAGGACGTCTTCGTCCACCGCACGAGAAAGGCCGCCGCACCGCGCGAGGAAGGCCGCCCGCCGGGACGGTGAGCGGGCCGGGACGGTGAGCAGGCCGGCAGGGCGAAGAGCGGTCCGCCGACGCCGAAGTGCTGTCCGCCCCCCGGCGAAGAGCGTTCCGCTGACGGTGAAGACGGATCCCGTCGGACCCGGCTCTCACTACAGTCCGGTTCCATGACGACGGTCACCACGCGCACGGTCATCTACCCGGCCGACGGCCTCACCATGGTCGGACACCTCGCGCTCCCCGCGGGCACCGACCGCAGGCCCGCGGTTCTGATCGGCCCCGAGGGGCCGGGACTGAACGACTTCCAGCGCCGCCGGGCCGATGCCCTGGCCGAACTGGGGTACGTGGCGCTCGCCTTCGACATCAACGGTGGGCGCTGGTTCACCGACCCCGAGGAGCTGCTGGCGTACCTGACCCCCCTGCTCGCCGACCCCGGCCGGATGCGGGAGATCGGCCACGCGGCGCTCGACGTGGTCCGCGCCGAACCGCGGACCGACCCCGGCCGGATCGCCGCCGTCGGCTACGGCACCGGGGGCGCCGTCGCCCTGGAACTCGGGCGCGACGGCGCCGATCTGCGGGCGATCGGGACCATCAACGCGCTGACCACGGGCCGGCCGGGCGAGGCGGCGCGCATCCGCTGCCCCGTCTGGGCGGGGGTCGGCTCGGAGGACCCGATCATGCCCGCCGCGCAGCGGGACGCCTTCGCCGCCGAGATGCAGGCGGCGGGGGTCGACTGGCGCCTCGTGGTCTACGGCGGTGCCGAGCACGCCTTCCACCACCCGCCGGTCGACGAGAAGGTGGTGCCCGGTGTCGGCTACCACCCGCTGCACGCGCGGCGGGCCTGGCGCGACCTCGTCGGCCTGCTCACCGAGTGCCTGCCCGTGACGGAACCGGCCACGGCCACCGAGCCGCCGTCCTGACCCGACAGCGAGGAGCGGCCCCCGGGCCGGGGCCCGGGGGCCGCTCCGTCATGGCCCACACGTCTCGTGTCCGTCACCTCTCGTGTCCCGTCACCTCTCGTGCCCTCACGTCTCGTATCCCGTCACGTCTCCGTGCCCCGTCACGTCTCCGTGTCCCGCCGCCTCTCGTGCTCTGTCACGTCTCGCCGTGGGCGAGGGCGCGGGCTCGTCCCACCCATCGCGCGGCCTGCTGAAGGCGTGCGCCGGGGACACGGAACCCGCTGCCCTCCGGGCCGGACATGCTCAGCGGGCGGGGCGCAGCGCACCGAAATCGACGGTGGCGCCGACGAGGCGGGCGCGGACGAGGACGCCGGCGGTCCGGACGGCGATCATGACCAGGACCATGAGGACGAACGCGGTGCCGTAGGTGGCGGGCGGGACCTGGTGCTGGGCCGAGAACGTCCCGAGGGCGTGGGTGAACCAGTGGGTCGAGCCGTAGGCGAAGCCCAGGCGCAGGACCATCGCGGCCGTCCACAGTGCGGCGTAGGGCCAGCCCGCGACGGTGACCAGGCGGGAGTCGGCCGGGTCGCGGCGGACCTGGATCAGGGCGAGGGAGGCCAGGCCGAACAGCAGGCCGACCGCGAGGCCCGCCGCCTCGATCAGGTGGGCCATGCTCCCGGACGGAATCTCCTTGAGGTACTTGAAACCGACGCCCGCGACGATCCCCACCGGCAGGAGCAGCCGCCGGGCGTCCGGGCGCCGGGTGCCGAGCTGGGTGGCGAGTATCGCGGCGAACAGGCCGGTGTAGAGCAGGTAGTCGCTGAGGTGCACGGGATCTCTCCAGGGGGTCTGGCTCGCCATCTACAACCCCAACGATGTATCTCTAGAGATGGATCTGTCAAGATGCATCTGTTGGAGATGCATCAACAGAGATGTAAATTGGGGGCATGGAGATGAGCGACCTGTACCAGCTCGGCCGCCGGCTGGCCGAGATCGCCCTGGAGGACATGGGCGCCGACGCACCCGATCTCGCCCCCGGCGAGTTCCTGGTCCTTCAGGACCTCTTCCTGAACGGCCGCAGCGCGGTGGGAGACATCGCCAGGCGCACCGGCCTGGCCCAGAGCCGCGTCTCCACCAGCGTGCGGGCCCTGGCCGGCCGCCACTGGGTCACCACCGGAGCCGACCCCGCCGACGGCCGCAAGACACTGGTCGACGTCACCGAGCCCATCCGCGCCGCCGGCCAGCAGCGCCGGGCCGGACGCGCCGACAAGACCCTGACCGACGCCCTGGCCGAGGCGGACGACAAGGAGCGGGCCGACCTCATCGCCGCCCTCGAGCGCCTCCACCAACTCCTCGTGGCGGGCCGCACCCTGCGCCGGTTCCCGGACACGGTCACCCCCCGAACCGCCCGGTAGCCCTGGTGAGGTCCGCCCCCGTGAGGGTCACCGTCATGCGCCCGCCCTTGTGAGGCCCCCCTTGTCTTGTGAGGTCCCCCCTTGTGAGGTCCGGTCGGGGCGGCCACCCGGGGGCCGGCGAACGCCCGCTCAGGTCTGCGCCATGTCCACGAAGCGGGAGTAGTGGCCCTGGAAGGCCACGGTGATGGTGGCTGTCGGGCCGTTGCGGTGCTTGGCGACGATCAGGTCCGCCTCGCCCGCGCGGGGGGACTCCTTCTCGTAGGCGTCCTCGCGGTGCAGCAGGATGACCATGTCGGCGTCCTGCTCGATGGAGCCCGACTCGCGCAGGTCGGAGACCATCGGCTTCTTGTCCGTGCGCTGCTCGGGACCGCGGTTGAGCTGGGAGAGGGCGATGACCGGGACCTCCAGCTCCTTGGCCAGGAGCTTGAGGTTGCGGGACATCTCCGAGACCTCCTGCTGGCGGCTCTCGGGCCGGCGCGAGCCGCCCGTCTGCATCAGCTGGAGGTAGTCGATGACGATCAGCTGGAGGTCGTTGCGCTGCTTGAGGCGGCGGCACTTGGCGCGGATCTCCATCATCGACAGGTTCGGCGAGTCGTCGATGTAGAGCGGCGCGTCGGTGACCGCGGGCATCTGCCGGGCCAGCCGCGTCCAGTCCTCGTCCGTCATCGAACCGGAGCGCATGTGGTGCAGTGCCACCCGCGCCTCCGCGGACAGCAGCCGCATCGCGATCTCGTTCCGCCCCATCTCCAGCGAGAAGATCACACTGGGCATCCCGTGCTTGATGGAGCAGGCGCGGGCGAAGTCGAGCGCCAGCGTCGACTTGCCCATGGCGGGGCGGGCCGCGATGACGATCATCTGGCCCGGGTGGAGGCCGTTCGTCAGCGAGTCGAGGTCGGTGAAGCCGGTGGGGACGCCGGTCATCTGGCCGCTGCGGGAGCCGATGGCCTCGATCTCGTCGAGGGCTCCCTCCATGATGTCGGCGAGGGGGAGGTAGTCCTCGGAGGTGCGCTGCTCGGTGACGGCGTAGATCTCGGCCTGGGCGCCGTTGACGATGTCGTCCACGTCGCCGTCGGCGGCGTACCCCATCTGGGTGATGCGGGTCCCGGCCTCGACCAGGCGGCGCAGGACGGCGCGTTCGCGGACGATCTCCGCGTAGTACAGGGCGTTGGCGGCGGTCGGCACCGCCTGGACGAGGGACTGGACGTAGCCGGGCCCGCCGACCCGGGCGATCTCGCCGCGGCGGGTCAGTTCGGCGGTGACGGTGATGGGGTCGGCGGGCTCGCCCTTGGCGTACAGGTCGAGGATGGCCTGGTAGACCGTCTCGTGGGCCGGGCGGTAGAAGTCCTGGCCCTTGAGAGTCTCGACGACGTCGGCGATGGCGTCCTTGGACAGCAGCATGCCGCCGAGGACGGACTTCTCCGCCTCCAGGTCCTGCGGCGGCACCCGCTCGAACCCGGCCGGCGGCCCCTCGGGCCCGCGCTCGTGCTGTTCGGGGAGGGCGGAACGGTCGTCGCCCCGGCCGCCCGCCCCCCGGCGGGAGCCGTTGCCCTTGCCGCCGCCGTTTCCGTACCCGTATCCACCGCCGTTGCCCTGGGGGCCGCGCGTCCGGGAGACCGGGAAGCCCTCTTCGTGGGGGAGGTCGGCGGCCCAGGGGTCCTCGACCTGTTCGGGCTGCTGTGTCACCCCGCCTCGCCTCCTCCCACGGCTCCGTCGTACGGCTCAGTCCTACGGCACAGCACTGACAAAGGCTGGCAGTCGAGACGCCCCGACCCGGGTTACGGCGCGTCGGTGCGACGGTGAAGAAGCAGGGAACGGCGGGCGGGCGCTGGTACACCGTAGGGGGCCCGGGCGGTTCAGCCAATCACCTTATCCACAGGGTGGTGTGGACAGCCGGGCCCAACCTGTGGAGAAGCCGCCGAAAGCTGTGCACGAGTCGGGGGACAGCGCTGTGGATTACTTGCGACCCGACCCTGACAACCGCCTCTGACCTGCGTCTTTGCCATCCACTGGCTGTGCGGGGAAAAAACTTCGCAACGGCACCCACGGGAGGGTCACCGAGGGTGCACAAGCCTGCCCCTTACACCATCAGGTAAGCGGCAGTAGCCCCTTGCGCTCATTACTTGTGGATGTTTGGATCGAACCTATGAGCCCCGCTTCCCCGACCAGGCGCACCGACGTGCGACGCCACGACCGCGAGATCATCGCGCTCGCCCTCCCCGCCTTCGGCGCGCTCGTCGCGGAGCCGCTCTTCGTCATGGTGGACAGCGCCATCGTCGGCCACCTCGGCACCCCGCAACTCGCCGGGCTCGGCGTGGCCGCGGCACTCCTCCAGACCGGCGTCAACATCTTTGTCTTCCTCGCCTACGCCACCACCGCCGCCGTCGCCCGCCGCCTCGGCGCCGACGACCTCCCGGCCGCCCTCCGCCAGGGCATGGACGGCATCTGGCTCGCCCTGCTGCTGGGTGTGCTGGTGATCGCCGCGGTCGTCCCGGCCGCCCCCTGGCTCATCGACGCCTTCGGCGCCTCGGCCACCGCCGCCCCGCACGGCACCACCTATCTGCGCGTCAGCGCCTTCGGCATCCCCGCGATGCTGATCGTGCTGGCCGCCACCGGCGTGCTGCGCGGCCTCCAGGACACCAGGACCCCGCTGTACGTTGCCGTCGGCGGCTTCAGCGCCAACGCCGCCCTCAACGCGCTCCTCGTCTACGGCGCCGGGCTGGGCATCGCGGGTTCCGCCTGGGGCACGGTGCTCGCCCAGTGGGGGATGGCCGCCGTCTATCTGACGGTCGTCGTGCGGGGTGCCCGCCGCCACGGCGCCTCCCTGCGGCCCGACCTCGCGGGCATCCGCGCCAGCGGGCGCGCCGGCCTGCCCCTGCTCGTGCGCACCCTCTCGCTGCGGGCCGTCCTGATGATCGCCACCGCGGTCGCGGCCCGGCTGGGCGACGCCGACATCGCCGCCCACCAGATCACCCTCACCCTGTGGTCCCTGCTGGCCTTCGCCCTGGACGCCATCGCCATCGCGGGCCAGGCCATCATCGGCCGCTACCTGGGCGCTTCCGACGCGGAGGGGGCGCGCGCCGCCTGCCGTCGGATGGTGCTGTGGGGAGCCGTCTCCGGAGTGGTGCTCGGAGCGCTGGTCGCCCTGGTGCGACCGCTGTTCATGCCGCTGTTCACCACGGACGCCGCCGTGATCGACCAGCTGACGCCCGTCCTGCTGGTGGTGGCCGTCACCCAGCCCGTCGCCGGGATCGTCTTCGTCCTCGACGGGGTCCTGATGGGCGCCGGGGACGGCCCCTACCTGGCCGGGGCCATGCTGGTGACGCTCGCCGTCTTCGCCCCCGTCGCCCTCCTGGTGCCCACGCTCGGCGGCGGCCTGACCGCCCTGTGGTGGACCGTCGCAGGTCTCATGATGGGCACCCGCCTGGTCACCCTCGCGCTCCGGGCCCGCTCCGCCCGCTGGGCCGTCACCGGAGCGGTCCGCCAGAGCTGACGCGGGCGGCCCGGGGCCCCGGCGCCGGTCCCCGTCCGGGTCCTGGGGGTGCGGCGCCAGGAAAGCGTCGAGGGTGCGTCCCCCGCGGGCGGGGAACGCACCCTCATGCCGTCGGCCTCGGGCCGGGCGCAGCGCTCAGGCGGCTGCGACCTCGACGTTGACGGTCGCGGCCACGTCGGCGTGCAGCCGGACGTTCACCTGGTGGGCGCCCAGCGACTTGATGGGCGAGCCCACCTCGATGCGGCGCTTGTCCACGTCGGGACCGCCCGACGCCTTGATGGCGTCGGCGATGTCCGCCGGGGTGACGGAACCGAACAGGCGGCCCTGGTCGCCGGCGCGCACCTTCAGGCCCACGCTCAGGCCCTCCAGCTGCCCCTTGATCTCGTTGGCCTGCTCGATCGTCGCGATCTCGCGGATCTTGCGGGCGCGGCGGATCTGCTCGACGTCCTTCTCGCCACCCTTGGTCCAGCGGATCGCGAAACCGCGCGGGACCAGGTAGTTGCGGGCGTAGCCGTCCTTCACCTCGACGACGTCGCCGGCGGCACCGAGGCCGGAGACCTCGTTGGTCAGGATGATCTTCATGGTGTGGTCACCCTTCCCTTATCGCGCGGTCGAGGTGTAGGGCAGCAGCGCCATCTCACGGCTGTTCTTCACGGCCGTGGCGACGTCACGCTGGTGCTGGGTGCAGTTGCCGGTGACCCGGCGGGCACGGATCTTGCCGCGGTCGGAGATGAACTTCCGCAGCAGGTTCGTGTCCTTGTAGTCGACGTAGGAGATCTTCTCCTTGCAGAACACGCAAACCTTCTTCTTCGGCTTGCGAGCAGGCGGCTTCGCCATTGTCTACTCCTAGGGGTTCGCTCAGAAGGGTGGCTCGTCCGAGTAGCCGCCACCGTTGCCGCCAGGGCCGCCGCCCCAGCCGCCGCCACCGCCCTGGCCGC
>NZ_VJOK01000001.1:3684769-3691111 GCF_013302895.1 Streptomyces albus subsp. chlorinus
GGCCCACGGGTCGCCCGCCGGAGCGCCGCCGCCCTGCGGACCGCCCGGCCCGCCGGAGCCGCCGCCCCAGCCGCCACCGCCCTGGCCGCCGCCACCGCCGAAGCCGCCACCCTGGCCACCGCGGCCGGTGGTCTTGGTGACCTTGGCCGTGGCGTTGCGGAGGCTGGCGCCGACCTCGTCGACGTCCAGCTCGTAGACCGTGCGCTTGATGCCCTCGCGGTCCTCGTACGAGCGCTGCTTGAGGCGGCCCTGCACGATGACGCGGGTGCCCTTGGTGAGGGACTCGGCGACGTTCTCCGCCGCCTGCCGCCAGACCGAGCAGGTCAGGAACAGGCTCTCGCCGTCCTTCCACTCGTTGGTCTGCCGGTCGAAGGTGCGGGGGGTCGACGCGATGCGGAACTTCGCGACCGCCGCACCGGAGGGGGTGAAGCGCAGCTCGGGGTCGTCGACGAGATTGCCGACGACCGTGATGACGGTCTCGCCTGCCATGGGTGAACCTCTCGGCGTGCTGCTGGCTGCTGTGGTGCTGGTGCTGCGTGCGTGACGCTGCGGTGGTGTGGCGTGGTGCCGGTGCTACTCGGGAATCGGCCTCAGTGGGTCGACGGGCGCAGGACCTTGGTCCGCAGGACGGACTCGTTCAGGTTCATCTGCCGGTCGAGCTCCTTGACCACAGCGGGCTCGGCCGTCAGGTCGATGACCGCGTAGATGCCCTCGGGCTTCTTGTTGATCTCGTAGGAGAGACGACGACGGCCCCAGGTGTCGACCTTCTCGACCTTGCCGTTGCCCTCGCGGACGACGGAAAGGAAGCTCTCGATCAGGGGGGAGACAGCGCGCTCCTCCAGATCGGGGTCGAGGATGACCATCACCTCGTAGTGACGCATGTGGAACCCACCTCCTCTGGACTCGGCGGCCACGGTCGTTCCGTGGCAGGAGGGTCGTGATGCGTTTCCGCGTCCCGCCGGGCGTTCGGTGCGCACAGCGGGAGCGCAGACAGGCCAGCCTACCTGGCGGCGGCCTTCCGGTTGAAATCCGGGGCCATCCCGGCGCAATCTGGACACCTCGGGTGTGAGCGGCGTTACAGTGCGCGCCGCGCCGCACAGGAGCAAGGAGTCCTGTCAGGAGGTGCCCCATGGCACAGACAGTCCGCTGGAACCATCCCCTCTCCTATTTGAACTCCGACGGCAAGCGGCATCCGGTGGAGAACTCCTTCGCGGCCGTCACGCTGCTGCTCGGCCTGGCGGCGGTGGTCTCCGCCTGGTGGCCCGGCCTGCACCTGCTCGGCGCGTGGGCGGGGCTGGCGGGCATCCTCACCGGGGCCTGGGGCCAGTACATCTCGGCCACGACCGGTGAACGGTTCGTGACGATCATCGGGCTGGGCGCGGCGGCCGTCGGCTTCTACCTGGGCATGGCGCACGGCGGCCTGGTGGCCGGCTCCTCCGTCCCGTAAGAACGAGCGTCCCGCAGGGACGAGACGTTCCGTAAGGACGAGTCGTCCCGCAGGGGGCGAGCCGTCGTCCCGTGAGGAAGAGAAGAAGGACGCCGCGGGGAGGACACGGGGGGAGAACGGGTGCCGTGGCGGCGGGGCCGGGTGGCCGTTGCGGGCCCGGCCCTGGGCCGAACGGGGCACCTCGGGGCACAGTAGGCTTCCGGCGAGCATCACTCAGTTCGCCGGAGGAGCGTCGCGCCATGAGCCTGACCCTGAGGACCATCAGCCGAGAGCAGCATCTGGCGTATATCCAGAGCCTGCCGTCGGCCAGCCACTGTCAGGTGCCCGCGTGGGCGGATGTCAAGAACGAGTGGCGCTCGGAGAACCTGGGCTGGTTCGACACGCGGACGGGCCAGATGGTGGGTGCCGGGCTGGTGCTCTACCGGCAGCTGCCGAAGGTCAAGCGCTATCTGGCGTACCTGCCCGAGGGCCCGGTGATCAACTGGTTCGCGCCCAACCTGGACGAGTGGCTGCGCCCGATGCTCGACCACCTCAAGAAGCACGGCGCCTTCTCCGTGAAGATGGGCCCGCCCGTGGTGATCCGGCGCTGGGACGCGGCCGCCATCAAGAAGGGCATCCAGGACCAGGACGTCAAGCGGCTGCGGGACATCGAGGCCACCCACATCGAGCCGCGCGCCTTCGAGGTGGCCGACAAGCTGCGCCGGATGGGCTGGCAGCAGGGCGAGGACGGCGGCGCGGGCTTCGGTGACGTCCAGCCGCGCTACGTCTTCCAGGTCCCGCTGGAGGGCCGCTCGCTGGAGGACGTGCACAAGGGCTTCAACCAGCTGTGGCGCCGCAACATCAAGAAGGCCGACAAGGCCGGTGTGCAGGTGGTGCAGGGCAACATGGCCAACCCGTACGACCTGGACGAGTGGCAGCGGCTGTACGAGATCACCGCCGAGCGCGACAAGTTCCGGCCCCGTCCCAAGGCGTACTTCCAGCGGATGTGGAACGTCCTGAACGCGGAGGACCCGCACCGTATGCGGCTCTACTTCGCCGAGCACGAGGGCGAGCGCATCTCGGCCGCCACCATGCTCGTCGTCGGCGGGCACGTCTGGTACTCCTACGGCGCCTCGGCCAACCACAAGCGCGAGGTGCGGCCCTCCAACGCGATGCAGTGGCGGATGCTCCAGGACGCCTACGCGCTGGGGGCGAGCGTGTACGACCTGCGCGGCATCAGCGACTCCCTCGACGAGAACGACCATTTGTTCGGCCTGATCCAGTTCAAGGTCGGCACCGGTGGGCAGGCGGCCGAGTACCTCGGCGAGTGGGACTTCCCCCTCAACAAGCTGCTGCACAAGGCGCTCGACATCTACATGTCGCGGCGCTGAGCCGACCAGCCCCGCAGTCCCGCACCCCACGACAAGTCCCAGAAAGGTTCCGTACCGGCCATGGCGCTCTCCCTCTATGTCGACACCGATCGCTGGCGGGCGCACCAGCAGGCGGTGATTCAGCAGTTCCCCGGAATCGTTCCGGTCTGCAAGGGCAACGGTTACGGCTTCGGCCACGAGCGTCTGGCCGAGGAGGCCACCAAGTTCGGTGCCGACATACTGGCCGTCGGCACCACCTACGAGGCCGCTCGGACGAAGGACCTGTTCGGCGGCGACCTGCTGGTACTCACCCCGTTCCGCAAGGACGAGGAGCCGGTCCCGCTGCCGGACCGCGCCATCCGCTCCGTCTCCTCGGTGGAGGGCGTGGGCCTCATGCGCGGCGCCCGGGTCGTCATCGAGGTGATGAGCTCGATGAAGCGGCACGGGGTCACCGAGCAGGACCTGCCCCGGCTGCACGCCGCGATCGACGAGGTGCGGCTGGAAGGCTTCGCGATCCACCTTCCGCTGGACCGCACCGACGGCTCGGACGCGGTGGAGGAGGTCATCTCCTGGATGGACCGGCTGCGCGCCGCGCGGCTGCCGCTGGAGACGCTCTTCGTCAGCCATCTGAAGCCGGAGGAGTTCGCGCTGCTCCAGCAGCAGTTCCCGCAGACCCGCTTCCGCGCCCGGATCGGCACCCGGCTGTGGCTGGGCGACCACCGCGCCACCGAGTACCGGGGCGCGATCCTGGATGTGACGCGGGTGGCCAAGGGCGACCGGTTCGGCTACCGGCAGGCCAAGGCGCCGGGCGACGGCTGGCTGGTCGTCGTCGCGGGCGGCACCTCGCACGGGGTGGGCCTGGAGTCCCCCAAGGCGCTGCACGGCATGACCGACCGGGCCAAGGGCGTGGCCCGCGCGGGCCTGGCCACCGTCAACCGCAATCTGTCCCCGTTCGTGTGGGCCGGCAAGCAGCGGTGGTTCGCGGAGCCGCCGCACATGCAGGTGTCCATCCTGTTCGTCCCGGCGGACGCGCCGGAACCGCATGTCGGTGAGGAGCTCACCGCGATTCTGCGGCACACGACGACGACGGTGGACCGCACCGTGGATCGCTGAGCACTTTCGGGGTGCCGCCCCTTCCGGGGTGCCCGTGCCCCGAAGGGGCGCGGGGAACCGCGCGACGAACCACGTCGGGCCCGCGGACGGCGGCCGACAGCCAGGGGCAGCCCCCTTCCGCAGCGTCCACCACGTGAGGGGGCCCGGGGACGGATCCCCGGGCCCCCTCACCGGCCGGGCCACAGCGGCGAGCGTTACCGCTCGGCCTTGCCGTCGATGAAGTCCTGCACGTTCTGGCGTGCGACGTCGTCGAAGTACTGCACCGGCGGGGACTTCATGAAGTAGGAGGACGCCGAGAGGATCGGGCCGCCGATGCCTCGGTCCTTGGCGATCTTCGCGGCGCGCAGCGCGTCGATGATGACGCCGGCGGAGTTGGGGGAGTCCCACACCTCCAGCTTGTACTCCAGGTTGAGCGGCACGTCACCGAACGCGCGGCCCTCCAGGCGCACATAGGCCCACTTGCGGTCGTCCAGCCAGGCCACGTAGTCCGAGGGGCCGATGTGCACGTTGTCGGCGCCCAGGTCGCGGTCGGGGATCTGCGAGGTGACGGCCTGCGTCTTGGAGATCTTCTTCGACTCCAGCCGCTCCCGCTCCAGCATGTTCTTGAAGTCCATGTTGCCGCCGACGTTCAACTGCATCGTGCGGTCGAGGACGACCCCGCGGTCCTCGAACAGCTTGGCCATCACCCGGTGCGTGATGGTGGCGCCGACCTGGGACTTGATGTCGTCGCCGACGATCGGCACCCCGGCCGCGGTGAACTTGTCCGCCCACTCCTTGGTGCCGGCGATGAAGACGGGCAGCGCGTTGACGAAGGCGACACCGGCGTCGATGGCGCACTGGGCGTAGAACTCGACGGCCGTCTGGGAGCCGACGGGCAGGTAGCAGATCAGGACGTCGGCCCGCGCGTCCTTGAGCGCCTGGACGACGTCGACGGGCTCGGCGTCGGATTCCTCGATGGTCTCGCGGTAGTACTTGCCCAGACCGTCGTAGGTGTGGCCGCGCTGGACAAGGACGCCGGTCGGCGGCACGTCGCAGATCTTGATGGTGTTGTTCTCGCTGGCACCGATGGCGTCGGCCAGGTCGAGGCCCACCTTCTTGCCGTCGACGTCGAAGGCGGCGACGAACTCGATGTCGCGCACGTGGTAGTCGCCGAACTGGACGTGCATCAGGCCCGGGACCTTGCTCCCCGGGTCGGCGTCCTTGTAGTACTCGACGCCCTGCACCAGTGACGCGGCGCAGTTGCCCACGCCGGCGATGGCTACGCGAACCGAACCCATTCCGGTTGCTCCCTGTGTGTTCTCGCTGAGACCGCGGTGGCGCGCGGCCTCATCTGTCGGTGTTGTCGGACGGACCCGGCTCCGGTCGGTCCGGTCGGTCCTGACCGGGTGTCTCCGGTCGGTCAGGACCGGTCCCGCGCGCCGGGCGCCCCGACCGCTCGCTCTCGATGAGTTCGCTGAGCCAGCGGACCTCACGCTCCACGGACTCCATTCCGTGGCGCTGGAGTTCGAGCGTGTAGTCGTCGAGACGGTCGCGCGTACGGGCCAGCGAGGCGCGCATCTTCGCGAGCCTCTCCTCCAGCCTGCTGCGGCGGCCTTCCAGCACGCGCATGCGCACGTCGCGCGACGTCTGGCCGAAGAAGGCGAAGCGGACGCCGAAGTGCTCGTCCTCCCAGGCATCGGGACCCGTCTGGGAGAGCAGGTCCTCGAAGTGCTCCTTGCCTTCGGCCGTCAGCCGATAAACGATCTTCGCCCGGCGGCCGGTGAGCGAAGCCGGCGGCTCGCCCAGCCCGCCGCTCGGCTCCTCCGCCAGCCAGCCGCGCTGCACCAGCGCTTTGAGGCAGGGGTAGAGCGAGCCGTAGCTGAAGGCGCGGAAGACGCCGAGTGAGGTGTTGAGCCGCTTGCGCAGCTCGTAGCCGTGCATCGGGGACTCGCGGAGCAGGCCGAGGACGGCGAACTCGAGGACGCCCGAGCGTCTGCTCATCCCTCACCACCTCCGTCCGGAACCACGGGTCCCGTCCCCCGCGCACCTGTGTCCCGGGGCGACTCGTGACGTCTCACTGCGATGTATCGACTCGATACATCCTGACGATAGAACGGCTCTTCGGGAGCGACAAGAGGGGGACGGGTGAAGGGATTCACATCACTGATTCATCGCAACTGCTTTGCGTCGATTGAGGCGAATACGGCGTAAGGAAGGTTTTGAAGCTGCGTAGTCTGTCGGCTGTGCAGACCACCGGGAACCATGCGGCGTACAGGAGCGTCCTCGTCCCCGGTGCAGTGCGCGCGGGTGAGGCCAAGCCGTCGTCCCGGCGCACTCGGGGGGACCAGAAGCCAACTGCCACCTTCAGGCGCTACGGCCGCCTGCCCGAGGAGTAGCTGTTCCAATGAGCGGAAACCGTCGAAAGCCGCCGCAGGGGCGCGGCCGTCGCGCGGC
>NZ_VJOK01000001.1:3691465-3736347 GCF_013302895.1 Streptomyces albus subsp. chlorinus
GGCGGCGAACGCCCAGGCCGGCCGGCGCGGACACGGTGGCCGGGGCCGCGGACGCGGTGGGCCGGAGCGCAAACGCTTCATCGACTACCCGCGGGCGGGCAAGTACGGCCTGCGGCGCTGGGTGCCGTCCTGGAAGCTGGTCGGCGGGATGTGCCTCGGCTTCTTCACACTGATGTTCGCCGCCTTCGGCATCATCCTGTGGATGGTCCAGGTCCCCGACCAGGCCAAGGCGGACGCCCGCTCCCAGACCAACGTCTACTACTGGTCGAACGGGGAGCGGCTCGCGGTGGCCGGCGCCGAGGGCGAGAAGAACCGGCAGAACGTTCCGCTGAAGCAGATGCCGAAAGAACTGCAGAATGCCGTGATCGCCTCGGAGAACGCGTCGTTCTGGGAGGACTCGGGTGTCGACCCCGTGGGCATCGCCCGTGCGGCCTTCAACATGGCCACCGGCGGGGACACCCAGGGCGGCTCGACGATCACGCAGCAGTTCGTCAAGAACAACTACCTGACGCAGGAACAGACCATCAAGCGCAAGGTCACCGAGCTGTTCATCTCGATCAAAGCCGGTATGACCATGGACAAGAAGGACATCCTGGAGGGGTATCTCAACACGGCGTACTTCGGCCGTGGCGCCTTCGGCGTCCAGGCGGCCTCCCAGGCGTACTTCGGCAAGGACGTGTCCAAGATCGACGCCTCCGAGGGCGCCTATCTGACGACGCTGCTGAACGGCGCCGCCCTCTACGACCCCTACGAGGGCGACCAGAAGGCGAACGAGCAGCGCTCCCTGAAGAAGTGGCGGTCGGTCCTCCGGCGCGAGGTCGAGGTCCACATGCTCTCGGAGTCGAAGGCGAACGAACTGATCAAGCAGGGCCTGCCGAAGATCAAGCCGCCGAAGAAGGCCATGGACAAGCGGGGCCAGAAGGGCTATCTGATCGACCTGGCCAACCGGTATCTGGTCAACAACAACGTCCTCACCCGCGAGCAGCTCAACCGCGGCGGCTACCAGATCACCACGACCTTCAGCAAGAAGCGGACGTTCGCGCTGCGGGACTCGGTCAACGAGATCTACGACAAGAACATCGACCCGAAGAAGCGCCCGAAACTGGATACCCACGTCCAGTTCGGCGGTGCGTCGGTCGACCCGCGCGACGGCAAGATCGTGGCCTTGTACGGCGGCAAGGACTACATCAAGCACTTCACCAACAACGCGGATGAGACCGGTGTGCCGGTCGGCTCCACCTTCAAGCCGTTCGTCCTGGCCTCCGCCATGCGGGACGGGGTGCGCGACCGGTCCGGGCCGGCGGAGCAGTCCGCGGACATGCGCCGCCTGGTCAACCCGGACAGCAGTTACTACGACGGCCGCAACAAGCTGCTGGTCCGCAACTACGACGGGACGGTCTGGAAGAACGAGGAAGGCAAGATCTGGCGGCAGACCAACGACGGCAACGAGAGCTACGGCAAACCGTCGGAGGACTACCGCATCAATCTGCGTGAGGCCATGGTCCACTCGGTGAACACCCCCTACGTCCAGCTGGGCATGGACGTGGGCATTCCGACGGTCCGCAAGGCCGCCGAGGACGCCGGGCTGCTGAACTCCAGCCTCAACAAGTCCGACAGCCCGTCCTTCTCCCTGGGTATCTCGACCCCCAGCGCGATCCGCATGGCCGGCGCCTACGGCACCTTCGCGTCGCAGGGGGAGCAGCAGGACCTGTACTCCGTGACGAAGGTCCTCGACCAGGACGGCAAGAAGATCACCCTGCCGGAGCGCCAGAAGAAGAGGTCGTTCTCCCGGCAGGTGGCCAACAACGTCACTGACGTGCTCACGGACGTCGTCGACCACGGCACGGGCTCGGTGGCCAGACACCTGGGCCGCCCGGCGGCCGGCAAGACGGGTACGACGGACGGCAACAAGTCGGCGTGGTTCGTCGGCTACACCCCGCAGCTGTCGACGGCCGTGGGCATGTGGCGGATCGACGACAATGCCGAGGCCAAGGACCGCAAGTTCCTCAAGATGTTCGGTACGGGTGGCCAGGAGAAGATCCACGGTGCGTCCTTCCCGGCACAGATCTGGACCGCCTACATGCGGGAAGCCCTCAAGGGCAAGCCCGTCATGAAGTTCCCCAAGGCCGAGCCCATCGGGGACAAGGTCTACGGCCCGGGTGCGAGCCCGGACCCGACGCCGAGCACGTCCACCTCCACGACCGCGCCGCCCAAGGAGGAGCCCAGCGAGTCCCCGTCGGACAAGCCCAGCGAGTCGCCGTCGAACTCGCCCACGTCGAGCAAGACGAGCTGTCCGCCGCTGGACGACTCGTGCGACGGTGACAACGGCGATCCGGGCGGCGGGCCGGGCGGTGGTCCCGGCGGCGACGACGGTGGTCCCGGCGGCGGTCCCGGTGGGGAGACCGGAGACACAGGAGACGACGGGGACACAGGAGACCCGGGCCATATCTTCGGCGGCCCGCACGGCTCCCGGAGGGAGTGAGCGCTGCCCCACGGCCCCCGGTGGCCCCACGGCCCCCGGCTCGGATTCCGAGCCGGGGGCCGTTCCCGTACCAGGGCGGAGCCGTGCCGGGCGGGCCCGTACCCGGCGGTTGCGGTGGCCGTGGGCGGCGTGCGGCAGGATGTGCCCCATGACGAGCGCCCCCACCGACCGGACCCCCGCTCCGAAACAGCCACGGCGGCCCGCCGGTCCCTCCCCCACCGACGAGAGCGCCGCACCCCCTGTACGGCCCACCGACCAGGACGAGGTGGCGGCCGCGGCGAGCGAGGTGGCCGGGGGGCGCGCGGGCCGGCGCGCCGTGCACGGCACGGGCTGGTGGACCCCCCTCCGCACGGTGCTGGTGGCCGCGCTGGTGATGTTCCTGCTCGGCATGTTCCAGAAACTGCCGTGCCTGGAGGGTGCCTGGTTCTCCGGGCAGACCGCGCAGTACGTCCACGCCTGCTACTCCGACATCCCGCACCTCTACACCGGCCGCGGCTTCGCCGACGGACTCATCCCCTATCTCGACCGCATCCCCGACCGTGTCTCCGGCGGTATGGAGTACCTCGAATACCCCGTGCTGACAGGGGCGTTCATGCAGATCGCCGCCTTCCTGACCGTCGGCGGGGACTCGCTGCGGCAGGACCAGCAGATCTACTGGCTGGTCAACGCGGGGATGCTGCTGGTCTGCGCGGTCGTCCTGGTGGTCTGCGCGGTACGCACCCACCGCAACCGGCCCTGGGACGGCATGCTCGTCGCCCTCGCCCCCGGGCTCGCGCTGACGGCCACCGTCAACTGGGACCTGCTGGCCGTCGCCCTGACCGCCCTCGGCATGCTGCTGTGGTCCCGCTCGTGCCCACTGGCGGCCGGTGTGCTGATCGGCCTGGCGACGGCGGCCAAGCTCTACCCCGTCCTGCTGCTCGGACCGCTGCTGGTGCTGTGCTGGCGGGCCGGGCGGTGGAACGCGTTCGCACGCGCTGCGGGCGGCACCGTAGCCGCCTGGCTCGTGGTGAACCTGCCGGTGATGGTGCTGGCCCCGGCGGGCTGGGCGAAGTTCTACGCCTTCAGCCAGGAGCGCCCGGTGGACTTCGGCTCGCTGTGGCTGATCATCCAGCAGCAGACCGGCCGCGCGTTCGACGAGGCCAATGTCTACGCCATCATCCTGATGGCGGTGGGCTGCGCGGGGATCGCCGCGCTCGCCCTGTGCGCCCCCCGCCGGCCCCGCTTCGCCCAGCTCGCCTTCCTGGTCGTCGCCCTGTTCGTCCTGACCAACAAGGTCTACTCCCCGCAGTACGTGCTGTGGCTGATCCCGCTGGCGGCGCTGGCCCGGCCCCGATGGCGCGACTTCCTCATCTGGCAGTCCTGCGAGACGCTCTACTACGTGGGCATCTGGATGTACCTGGCCTACACGGGAAGCGGTGACAAGCACCAGGGCCTCCCCGAGGACGGCTACCAACTCACCATCGCCGCCCACCTGTTGGGCACCCTGTACCTGTGCGCCGTGATCGTCCGCGACGCGCTGCGCCCCGAACACGACCCGGTCCGCAGCAACGACGGCTCCGACGACCCCGGCGGCGGCGTCCTGGACCGGGCCCCCGATGCCTTCACCCTCAGCGCGTTCGCCCGCACCCCCGCGCACGAGCGGGCCCTGCCCACCGCCAACCGGACGCGGCACAGGGTGCGTTGGGGCGCGGCCCGGGAGTGAGGGCCGCCGCGTGACGGCGTCGGCCGCGACGTTTCACGTGAAACCACCGGAGCGGGACGCGGCTGTGTGAGGCTGGAGCCATGTCCGTCGCCCGTGACCTGCGCACCCTGCTCCGCTTCCCCGGATTCCGGAAGCTGCTGACGGTACGCCTGCTCTCCCAGCTCGCCGACGGTGTCTACCAGGTCGCACTGGCCGCATACGTCGTCTTCTCCCCCGAGAAGGAGACCTCGCCCGCCGCGATCGCCTCCGCGCTGGCCGTCCTGCTGCTGCCCTACTCCCTGCTGGGTCCCTTCGCCGGTGTCCTGCTGGACCGCTGGCGGCGCAGGCAGGTCCTCTTCCTCGGCAACCTGCTGCGCACCGCTCTCGCCGCCCTCACCGCCGCGTTCGTCTTCGGTGCCGTCCCGGAGTGGCTGGTCTTCCTCTCCGCGCTCACCGTCACCGCCGTCAACCGCTTCGTCCTCGCCGGACTGTCGGCCTCCCTCCCCCGCGTCGTGGACGGCGAGCGCCTCGTGCTGGCCAACTCCCTCTCCCCGACCGCGGGCACACTCGCCGCGACCCTCGGCGGCGGGGTCGCCTTCGTGGTGCGCGCCCTGGCCCCCGGCGCGGGCCGCGGCTCCGACGCCCTCGTCCTGCTGACGGGGGCGCTGCTGTACCTGCTGGGCGGGCTCGCCGCCCTGCGCATGGGCAAGGACCTCCTCGGCCCCGACCCCTCCGCCGTGCAACCCCGCGTCCTGGCCGCCGTCGCCGGCACCGCGCGGGGCCTGCTGGCGGGGGTACGCCACCTCGCCGCACGCCGGACGGCGGCGTACGCCCTGGGCTCCGTGACCCTGATGCGCTTCTGCTACGGGGCGCTGACGGTGACGGTGCTGATGCTGTGCCGGTACGCGTGGAACGACAGCGGCGCGGCCGACGGGGGGCTGGGACTGCTGGGCCTCGCGCTCGGCCTCTCGGGGCTCGGCTTCTTCACCGCCGCGGTCGTCACCCCCGCCGCCGCACGCCGGACGGGGGTCTTCGGATGGATGGCCCTGTGCGCGGGTGCCGCCGCGGTACTGGAACCCGCGCTGGGGCTGTCCTTCGCACCGGGGCCGGTACTGGTCGCGGCCTTCGTCCTCGGGCTGGTCACCCAGGCCGCGAAGATCGCCACCGACACCGTCGTCCAGACCGCGGTGGACGACACCTTCCGCGGCCGGGTCTTCTCCCTCTACGACATGCTCTACAACGTCGCCTACGTGGGAGCCGCCGGAGTCGCCGCACTGATACTGCCCCCCGACGGGCGCTCCGCCGTCATCGTGACGTCGGTGGCCGTGCTGTACGCGGCCCTCGCCGCCGCCCTCTTCCACGTTTCACGTGAAACACCGACGCCCGGGAAACCCGGCCCGGACGGGACGAGCGGGCGGGTCAGCCCTCCTGCTGCCGGGCCCACCACTTCTTGAGCTCCGCCACGGCGGCGTCGTGCCCCAGCGGACCGTGCTCCAGCCGCAGCTCCAGCAGGTGCTTGTACGCGCGCCCGACCTCCGGGCCGGGCCTGATGCCCAGCTCGCGCATGATCTCGTTGCCGTCGAGGTCGGGCCGGATCGCGTCCAGCTCCTCCTGTTCCTGGAGGCGCGCGATCCGCTCCTCCAGACCGTCGTAGGCGCGGGAAAGCGCCTGGGCCTTGCGCTTGTTGCGCGTCGTGCAGTCCGACCGCGTCAGCTTGTGCAGCCGGTCCAGCAGCGGGCCGGCGTCCCGGACATAGCGGCGCACCGCCGAGTCCGTCCACTCGCCGGTGCCGTACCCGTGGAAGCGCAGATGCAGCTCCACCAGCCGGGAGACGTCCTTGACCATCTCCCCGGGGTACTTGAGCGCGGTCATGCGCTTCTTCGCCATCTTGGCGCCCACCACCTCGTGGTGGTGGAAGGAGACCCGGCCGTCCTTCTCGAACCGGCGGGTCCTCGGCTTGCCGATGTCGTGCAGCAGCGCCGCCAGCCGCAGCGTCAGATCGGGGCCGTCGTCCTCCAGGTCGATGGCCTGGTCCAGCACGGTCAGCGAGTGCTCGTAGACGTCCTTGTGCCGGTGGTGCTCGTCCCGCTCCAGCCGCAGCGCCGGCAGCTCCGGCAGCACCCGCGCGGCGAGTCCGGTCTCCACCAGCAGCCGCAGCCCCTTGCGAGGCCACCGGCCCAGCAGCAGCTTGTTCAGCTCGTCCCGCACCCGCTCCGCCGAGACGATCTCGATGCGGTCCGCCATCTCCGTCATGGCGGCGACGACCTCAGGCGCGACATCGAAGTCGAGCTGGGCGGCGAAGCGTGCGGCGCGCATCATCCGCAGCGGATCGTCGGAGAACGAGTCGTGCGGCGTGCCCGGTGTCCGCAGCCGGCGGGCCGCCAGGTCCTCCAGGCCGCCGTGCGGATCGACGAACTGCTTCTCGGGCAGGGCGACGGCCATCGCGTTGACCGTGAAGTCGCGGCGGACGAGATCGTCCTCGATGGTGTCGCCGTAGGAGACCTCGGGCTTGCGGGAAGTGCGGTCGTACACCTCCGACCGATACGTCGTCACTTCGAGGACAAAGTCGGATTTCTTGATCCCCACGGTGCCGAAGGCGATGCCCACCTCCCACACGGCGTCCGCCCACGGCCGCACGAGCGCCAGCACGTCCTCGGGACGGGCGTCGGTGGTGAAATCCAGATCGTTGCCGAGCCGGCCCAGCAGGGCGTCGCGCACCGAACCGCCGACGAGGGCGAGGTGGAACCCGGCCTCCCGGAAGCGGCGCGCGAGCTCGTCCGCCACCGGCGAGACCCGTAGCAGCTCGCTCACGGCACGGCGCTGCGCCTCGCTCAGCGGCTCGGCCGCCGGACGGCTCGCGGAAGGCGCCGCGGGCACGGCGGGGGGCTGGTCCTGGCTGTCACTCTTGGCGTTCGGCACAGCAGCACAGGGTACGTTGCCCCACCCCCCGGGCGCGCGCCCGAGCCCATGGCGGACGGTGACCGGGCGCACCGGTGATCGGGTACGGGAACACTGGTGATCATGTAGTGGACGGCGCGGCACTTCCGCCCGTGAGGCATCGTTACCATCAGGGATCTGATCGGAGCCCCGTGGGTCCGCGTCAGAACGGCACGACCCCTTGCACCACCACCCAGCACCAAGCGACGACGACAGACGACGGGATGGACGAGCGCGTGGCCGAGGCGGCTGAGAGTCAGGCTCCCCCTGGCCGGAGGGGGACGAACCGCTGGAGGCGCCGCGCCGCGGTGCTCCTCCTCGCCGCACTCCCCGCCCTCGCGGGACTGCTCCTCCCGGCGCCCGCCGGCGCGGCGGTCCCGGCCGATGCCCCGGCCTCGGCGGCCCCGGCCGCCGCCTCGGCCCCCCAGGGCACCGGCTCCCGCAGCGCCCGCATCTCGGTGAACGAGGTCACCCCCGCCGTGCCCGGCGAGGGCGACACCCTCACCGTCAGCGGCACCGTCACCAACACCAGCGGCGCCGCGCTGACCCAGCTGCGGCTCACCCCCCGCATCGGCCCCTCCCTCGGCTCCCGCAGCGCCATCGAGCAGGCCGCCCGCCGGCAGGGCTACCTCTCCGGCGCCGACGGCACCGAGGTCTCCGGCGGCCACGGCGTGCGGCTCCCCGGCCTCGCCTCCGGCATCACCCGCTCGTTCACGCTCAAGATCCCCGTCAGTGATCTGCACCTGGGCGCCGACGGCGTCTACCAGCTCGGCGTCTCCCTCACCGGCCGGACCCGCACCCACCCCTACGACCAGGTCCTCGGCATGGGACGCACCTTCCTGCCCTGGCAGGAGGGCGGCCGCCCCACCACCCGGCTCACCTACCTGTGGCCGCTGATCTCCACCCCGCACGTCACGGCGCGCACCCTGTCCGACAAGCAGCAGACCCCGGTCTTCCGGGACGACTCGCTGGTCGACGAGCTGGCCCCCGGCGGACGCCTCCAGCAGATGCTGGAACTCGGCAAGGACCTGGACGTCACCTGGGTGATCGACCCCGACCTGCTGGCGAGCGTCGACTTCATGGCGGGCCGCTACCGGGTGCACAAGAGCGGCGGCGACCCGGACGAGACCGTCCCCGGCAAGGGCCAGGAGTACGCGCAGCGCTGGCTCGCCGACCTGCAGAAGGCGGTCCGCGGCAAGGAGGTCGTCGCCCTCCCGTTCGCCGACCCGGACCTGGCCTCGCTCGCCCACCGCGGCACCACCGTCCGGGGCGCCCTCAGCTCGCTGGGCCAGGCCACCACGCTGGCCAGGCGCACGGTGGAGACGGTGCTCCAGGTGAAGCCCACCACCGACTACGCGTGGCCCTACGAGGGCGCCGTGGACACCTCCATCGTGGACGTGGCCACCTCGGCGGGGGCACACAACGTCATCGCCCGCAGCGACAGCGTCCGCGACGCCGCGCTCTCCTACAGCCCCACCGCCGCCCGCCCCATCGGCAGCGGCAACACCGCGCTGGTCGCCGACGAGCGGCTCTCCACCGCCTTCGAGGGCGACCTGTCGCGGGCCGGCGCCTCCTCACGCGCCGTGCAGCAGTTCCTGGCGCAGTCCCTCGCGCTGGCCAAGCAGGCGCCCTCCCGCACGCGCAGCGTCCTGGTCGCCCCGCAGCGCATGCCGAGCGTCTCCCAGGCGCAGGCGATGGCGGCCGGCATCGAGGCGGTGAGCGACAGCGGCTGGTCCCGTACCAGCAGCCTGGCCGACACCACCCGGGCCAAGCCGGACCCGCGCGCTCAGCGCCGGATGCCCTCGCCGTCCTCCTACCCGGCGTCGCTGCGCCGCACGGAGCTGCCCACCGCCGCCTTCGAGCAGGTGCGCAAGACGAAGGACGGGCTCGACGACTTCATGGCGATCCTCAGCGACACCGGGCGGGTGATGCCGCCGTTCAGCACCGCCATAGACCGTGAGGTCTCCAACGCCTGGCGCGGCGAGGCCCGCGCCGCGCGCGGCTACCGCGACTCGGTGGAGGACTATCTGCTGGAGCTGCGGGGCGCGGTCAAGCTCATCAAGAAGTCGGACATCACCCTCTCCGGCCGTGAGGCCACCATCCCGGTCACCGTCCAGAACAACCTCGCCCAGGGTGTGGACGGGCTCGTCCTGGAGCTGCGCTCCAGCCGGGTGGGCCTGGATGTGGGCGACCCCAAGCGGGTCAAGGTCGACGGCGAGCACACCCAGTCCCTCAAGTTCGACACCACCGCCAAGAACAACGGCCGCGCCTACGTCTACGCCCAGCTCTACACGGAGGACGGCGATCGCTACGGCAAGGTGATGAAGTTCCAGGTCAACGTCACCTCCATCACCTCCACGGTGCTGCTGGTGATCGCTGGAGGCGTGCTGCTGATCGTGCTGGCGGGCATCCGGATGTACACCCAGCGCAAGCGCTCGGGCCCGGCCCCCGACCCGGACGCCCCGCTGGAGCAGCCGGAGGGCCCGGACGGTCCCGAGGGCCCGGATGGTCCGGACGGCGGCCAGGACGCCGACGGCTCCGACGACGGGGACGCGAACGGGAACGCGGACGCGGATGGCACGCGGGGCGGCTCGGAGGGCCGGTCCGAGGCGGACCGTGACGAGCGCGACACCGTACGGGAAAGCGACAACCCCCCCGCCACGGGTGAGAAAGTGGACCGTTGAGTCATCCGGGCGAGCAGGGGCAGGGGTAGGTAGCGACGATGAACGCGCCGTATGGCGGCGACCGGGGCCGGACCCCCGGTGACGGCTCCGGGCAGCCGGAGGACCCGTACGCGCGGGAGACGTATGCCCGCGACCCGTACGCCCGTGACCCGCACGAGGAGCGCGACCCCTCCGCCCAGGAGACGCAGGCGTGGCCGCGGTACCAGGGGGAGCGGTACCCCGAGCAGCAGCCGTACCCGCAGCAGCAGTACCCGGAGCAGCAGCCGTACCCGGAGCAGTACGCCCCCGCCCCCCAGGGCTCCGTCCAGGAGTTCCAGGCGCCGCCCCAGGCCCCGGCCCCGCAGTCACCCCGGACGCCCCAGGTGCCCCAGGCCCCGCAGCAGGGCGACGCCTTCGCCCACCTCTACCGGGACCAGGGCCACCCCGAGCGGCCCCACCCGCCCCAGCAGCCCGGACCCCACCAGCCGCAGCAGCCGCAGCAGTACGCACACCCGCGGCAGCCCCAGCACTCGCAGCACCCTCACCACGCTCAGCACCCTCAGCAGCAGCCGCAGGGCGGGAGCCACGACCAGCACCACGGCCCGCAGGGCCACCACCAGCAGCCCGCGTTCCACCCGGCGCCCACGCAGCCTCCCCCGCCGTATCCGCCGGAGCCGGGGGCGCCCGGGGCGGCCGAGGAGCCGTCGGCCCAGACCGTGAACCTCGGCACCGTCGTCCCCAAGGAGGCCCCCGCCGAAGCCGCCCCGGCGCCGGCCGCCGGCAAGGGGCGCGGGGGAGGGCTCCTCAAGTCCAGCGCCATCATGGCGGCGGGCACGATGGTCTCCCGCCTGACCGGCTTCATAAAGTCCGCGCTGATCGTCGCCGCGCTCGGCGGCGTCGGCCTGCTCGGCGACTCCTACCAGCTGGCCATCACGCTGCCCACGATGATCTACATCCTCACCGTCGGCGGCGGCCTCAACTCGGTCTTCGTCCCGCAGCTGGTGCGGGCGATGAAGGAGGACGACGACGGCGGCGAGGCGTTCGCCAACCGGCTGCTGACCCTCGTCACGGTCATCCTCGGCGGCCTCGCCGTGCTCGCCGTCTTCGCCGCCCCGCTCCTGGTGCGGGTGATGTCGTACCCCATCGCCAGCAACCCGCAGGCCGACAGCGTCGCGGTCGCCTTCGTCCGCTACTGCGTCCCCTCCATCTTCTTCATGGGCATCCACGTGGTGATGGGGCAGATCCTCAACGCCCGGGGCCGCTTCGGCGCCATGATGTGGACGCCGGTGCTCAACAACATCGTGATCATCGCCGGCATCGGCATGTTCATCGCCGTCTACGGCTTCTCCGGCGACTCGCACCTGACCGTCTCCACCATCCCGGACGAGGGCGTGCGGCTGCTGGGCGTGAGCACGCTGCTGGGCCTGGTGGTACAGGCGCTGGCGATGATCCCGTACCTGCGGGCCGTCGGCTTCCGCATCCGCCCGCGCTTCGACTGGCGCGGACACGGGCTCGGCAAGTCCGCCCGGCTCGCCAAGTGGACGACCCTGTTCGTGCTCGCCAACCAGGCGGGCGTCCTGGTCGTCTCCAACCTGTCCACCGCGGTCGCCGCCAAGGGCGGCGACTCGGGCTCCTACCTGGCCTACAGCAACGCGCAGCTCATCTGGTCGATGCCGCAGTCGATCATCACCGTCTCGGTGATGGCCGCGCTGCTGCCCCGGCTCTCCCGCTCCGCCGCCGACGGCGACACCGGCGCCGTGCGGGACGACATCTCCCAGGGGCTGCGCAACTCCGCCGTCGCCATCGTGCCCATCGCCTTCGGCTTCGTCGCCCTGGGCATCCCCATGTGCACGCTGATCTACGGCTCCTCCGGCATCGGCTCGGCCCGCTCGGTCGGCTACATGCTGATGGCCTTCGGCGTCGGACTGATCCCGTACTCCGTGCAGTACGTCGTGCTGCGCGCCTTCTACGCGTACGAGGACACCCGCACCCCGTTCTTCAACACCGTCATCGTCGCCGCCGTCAACGCCGCCGCCTGCGCGGCCTGCTACCTCGTGCTCCCCACCGAGTGGGCGGTGGTCGGCATGGCCGCCTCCTACGGACTCGCCTACATCATCGGCGTCGGCGTCGCCTGGCGCCGCCTGCGCAACCGGCTCGGCGGCGACCTCGACGGACGGCACGTGGTGCGGACGTACACCCGGCTGGCGGGCGCCAGCATCCCGGCGACGCTGGCCTCGGGCGCCGCCGCCTGGGGCATCACCCGTGTCCTGGGCAGCGGCATCGCCGGGTCCCTCGCCGCGCTGCTGGGCGGAGGGATCGTTTTGGCCGTGGTTTTCGTCCTAGCGGCGAAGCGCATGCGGATCGCGGAGATGACGGCGATGCTCGGCATGGTGCGCGCCAGACTCGGCCGGTGAGAACTCGGGCGGGAAACCGGCGTATACAACCATCATTCGCCCCCGCGTGTCGTGCATAGCGGAGAGGTGTAGGCACAATTGTTTTCGGCCGTTTCCAGGGGAGCGGCGTTACGGATGGGGAGGCAGGAACGACGGTGGCGGAACGGAGCACAGCCGCTGTCGGCGTGGCCGAGACCAGCGGCGAGAACGGCGAGCCGCTGACCGCCCAGCAGGACGGGGCCACGGGCGACGGTGCGACGGACGCGACGAACGGACACAGCCGCGGCGCCGGGACTCCCGCATTCACGGAGCCCCCGGCCGCCCCCTCCGGCTCCACACGCCCGGCCTCCCGGCCGAGAGCCACCCCGCCCGAAAGGACCACCGAGGACAAGCGGATCGACGACCATGCGGCGGACGCCTCCCAGGGCCCGGACGGCTCCACCGACGAGGACGCCGAGGACGCGTCCGAGGAGGGCTCCGACGACGACGCCTACGACGCCCCCGCCGACAGCCCCGTCACCTCCGCCTCTGCCGCCCCCGCCTCCGACAGCGCCGGAACCCACGCCGAGGACAAGGGCCGCCGCGAGAACAGCCGAGAGAACAAGGGCACCAAGGGGACGAGTACGGGCGCCGACGGCGCCGCCGCCAAGGGCACCGCGGAGAACAGCGCCAAGGGCAGTGCCGGGAAGAGCGCCGAGGACAGCGGCGGCACCGGGAAGGACGCCAAGGGCGATAAGGGCGATAAGAGCGCCAAGGACGACAAGAAGGCCAAGCGCGACAGCGAGGACTCCGAGGGCGCCAAGGACGGCGGCACGGACGGTGCCAAGGACGAGAAGGACGGCGCCAAGGACGCCAAGGGCAGCGGCAAGGAAGACAAAGGCGGCAGTAAGAACGGGAGCGGCGACGGCGGCTCCCGTGAGCGCTCCGCACAGCCGCCCGCCGAGGTGCGCGTCCCCGAGCTGCACAGCGGCCACAAGCTCGCCCGGCGCTACCGCCTGGAGGAGTGCGTCACGCGCCTCGACGGGTTCAGCAGCTGGCGCGCCGTCGACGAGAAGCTGCGCCGGGCCGTCGGCGTCCACGTGCTGCCCGCGGGCCACTCCCGCGCCCGCCAGGTGCTCTCCGCCGCCCGCTCGGCGGCGCTGCTCGGCGACCCCCGCTTCGTCCAGGTCCTCGACGCGGTCGAGGAGGACGATCTCGTCTACGTCGTCCACGAGTGGCTGCCCGACGCCGTGCCGCTCAGCGAGCTGCTCGCCACCGGCCCCCTGGAACCGCACGAGGCGTACCAGCTCGTCAGCCAGCTCTCCCAGGCGCTGAGCGCGGCGCACCGCGAGGGGCTGGCGCATCTGCGGCTGAACCCCAGCTGCGTGCTGCGCACCGGCATGGGCCAGTACCGCATCCGCGGGCTGGCGGTGAACGCGGCCCTGCGCGGGGTCACCAGCGAGCACCCGCAGCGTGACGACACCGAGGCCATCGGCGCCCTGCTGTACGCGGCGCTCACCCAGCGCTGGCCGTACGAGGAGGGCGCGCACGGGCTCCCGGGGGTCGGCTCGCTGGACCTGGGCACCCTCCCGGCGCCGGAGCAGGTGCGCGCGGGGATCCACCGGGGCCTGTCCACCCTGGCGATGCGGGCCCTGGTCAACGACGGCGCCACCGCCTCCCGCCAGGAGCAGCCCTGCGCCACCCCGGAAGAACTGGCCAAGGCGGTCTCCGCGCTGCCCCGCATCCGGCCGCCGGAGCCGGCCTTCACCGCTCCGCCCGTCTACCAGCGCCCCTCCTTCCAGAAGGGGCCCGGCGCCGCGGGCGCGGCGGCCGGGGTTCCGCCGGCCAGGCCGGGCGCCGAGCCCCCGGCACCCCCCGCCCTGCCGGGCCGTACCGGCAAGGTCCTCAAGTGGGGCGTCTCCGCGCTGCTGATCGCCGCGCTGGGGCTGGGCAGCTGGCAGGTCGCCGACGCGCTGCTGAAGGGCGACCCGGGCGAGAAGAGGGGCTCCAAGCAGGTCCAGGTGCACGAAGCCCCCGCGCCCACCGGCAGGCCCGTCAAGATCGAGGACGCCAAGGACTTCGATCCGCCGCCGCAGGGCGACGGCTCGGAGAACCCGCGCCAGACGCGGGAGGCGATCGACGGCAAGCCCAACACCTACTGGCGGACCCGCAACTACTACGGGCACGCCGACTTCGGCAATCTGAAGCCCGGTGCCGGGCTCATCCTCGACCTGGGCAAGGTCCAGCAGGTGAGCACCCTCAAGGTCGACTTCATCGGGAAGACCTCGGCCGACTTCCTCGCCGCGCCCAGCGACGTCGGCAGCATGCCCACGTCCCTGGGACAGTTCAGCAAGGTCACCAGCGGGTCGGGGGAGCACCTCACCCTGAAGGCGAAGAAGCCGATCAAGACGCGCTACGTCCTGGTATGGCTCACCGAACTCCCGCTCTCCACGGACGGCAACTACCGTGGTCGCGTCACGGAGGCCCAGGTCCTCAGCTAGTCCGGTTCCCGGACGGGGCGGGACCGGACGAGCCGGAAGGGACGGCAGGACCGGACGAGGCTGCCGGACGGGGCTCCGAGCGCGGGCTGTGGACGCCGCCGCCACCACGGGCGCGGCACGGGTGAGGGCAGGGCGAGGGGAGGGCCGATGGCGAGCGACGACGCGGCGCGCCGTCCGCCGCACCGGGGCAAGGACGACCGGGAACGGCCCGGACCGGCCGAGAAGCACGCGGAGACCGAGAAGCACACGGAGACCGAGGAACGCTCCGAGGCGGAATCGCGCTCCGAGGCCGGAGAGCGCTCCGTGACCGAAGAGCACTCCGTGACCGAAGAGCGCTCCGAGGCCGAATCGCGCTCGGAGGCGGCCGAGGAACGACGCTCCGAGGAGAAGAGACTCTCCAAGGAAGAGGACAAGGAGCTTCTCGCCCGCCATGTGGCGGGCGACCCCGACGCCTTCGGCGAGCTGGTCCGCCGCCACCGGGACCGTCTGTGGGCCGTCGCACTGCGTACGCTGGGCGACCGTGAGGAGGCAGCCGACGCCGTGCAGGACGCCCTCATCTCCGCCTACCGCGCGGCACACACGTTCCGGGGCAAGTCCGCCGTGACGACCTGGCTGCACCGCATCACCGTCAACGCCTGTCTGGACCGCGCCCGCAAGGCCGCCTCCCGCCGGGCAGCCCTGACCGACGACACCGAGCGTCTGGAGCAGGCGCTGGAGCCGCACGAGTCGGCGGCGGGACCGGTGGAGCGCCAGGACGTGCGGCAGCAGGTGGTGGCGGCCCTCTCCGAACTTCCCGCCGAGCAGCGTGCCGCGCTGGTGCTGGTGGACATGCAGGGCTACCCCGTCGCGGAGGCGGCCGAGGTGCTCGATGTGGCCGTCGGCACCGTCAAGAGCCGCTGTGCCCGGGGCCGCGCCCGCCTCCTTCCCCTCGTCTCGCATCTGCGCCCGAACGCCGGCGACGGCGGGAGCGACCGGGGAGGGGGAGGGAACCCGCCCACGGGAGCGTCCGTCCCAGCACCGAGAGACGCGCCGCGGCGGCCTCCACGACGCACCGCACAGGACATCACCGGCTCGGGGACCGTGAAAGGAGGGGGACAGGCATGACATCCACTCCTCTCCCGTTCGACGAGCACCCGGACGTCGCCGACATCTCCGCCCTCGACGAGGGCGTCCTGCCCGCCGAGCGCGAGCCCGACGTCCGCGCTCACCTCGCGGAGTGCGCGCTCTGCGGCGACGTACGTGCTTCGCTGGAGGAGATCCGGGCGACGCTGGGCGCGCTCCCCGGCCCGGTCCGGATGCCGGAGGACGTGGCCGACCGTATCGACGCGGCCCTGGCCGCCGAAGCGCTGCTCGGCACGGCCACCGACACCGGGGCCGGCAACGGGACCGACACCGCGGCGGAGACGAACGACGCTGTTTCACGTGAAACAGCGCTCCAGCCCCTCCCCTCGCCCGCAGCAGCGGACCCGAACCCGGTTCCGAGGCCGGACCCGGCTCCGGAACCGACCACGGATTCGGAACCGACCCTCGATTCGACACCGGCTCTGCGCTCGGATCAAGCCCCGTCTTCGGATCCGGACCCGTCCTCTGGCCTCGCCCCGGCCTCGGCGTCGGTCCGGGGCGGGAGTGCGGCCCCCGACGAGACCGCGCCCCGGAATGAGGTCTCCTCCCCGGGCGCCGTTTCACGTGAAACACGCCGCGCCCACACCGGCCCCCAGCCCACCCGACGCCGCCCCGGCGCCCTTCACCTCTCCACCCCCACCTCCGACCGCCCCTCCGGACATCCGTCCGGGACGTCCGGCACCTCCGGGCCGGGCCGGAGTGCGGGGGGCACCGGTCCCGGACGGGACGGGACCGGCGACCGCCGGGCCCGGCGACGCCGCAGGACGCTGCTCGCGGCAGCGGCCTCCCTGGCAGCGCTCGCTCTGGGCGGCATCGTCCTCCAGCAGACGCTGTCCAGCCCCGCACCTGCCCAGGTGAGTTCGGACGCCGTCGAATCGGCGCCCCGTACGCAGCCGCCCGGCGAGGCCCCCAGCGCCACCGGCTCCACCACCCCGGATACCGACACGGGCGACGATAAAGGGGACCAGCAGCTCCGCAAGCGCGTCCAGCGGCTCCTCTCCGACGAGACGAAGAAGCCGTCCGCCTCCGCCAGCACCACTCCGCCCGCGAAACCGAGCGAGTCCCCCACCGTGGGGACGAAGCGGAGCCCCGGCACCGACGGGAACACGCTGCGCGACGACGCGATCGGCGGGGGAGAGACGATCCCCTCGTGCGTACGGGACGGCATCGGCCGCTCGGAGACCCCGCTGGCCGTGGACCCCGATGCCACCTTCGCGAACCGGACCGGTTATCTGGTCGTCCTCCCCCACCAGGGCGGTGACCCACGGTGGGTGGATGCCTATCTGGTGGACCCCTCCTGTGTGAGCGCGGACCCCGCCGGACCGGGAAAGGTGCTGTTCAAGCGCACCTACCCACGCGGGTGACAGGCGGTCGCCGACGCGGGAATGTCCGGCCCGTAGGATCCGTTGGACGGGGTGCAAGCCTCGGCAGAAGATCCCGGATAGCAGTCGGCAGACAAGGAAGACTCCCGTGAGCGACGTCCGTAACGTCATCATCATCGGCTCGGGCCCGGCCGGATACACGGCAGCGCTCTACACCGCCCGCGCATCCCTGAAGCCGCTGGTGTTCGAGGGTTCCGTGACAGCGGGCGGCGCGCTGATGAACACCACCGAGGTCGAGAACTTCCCCGGCTTCCAGGAAGGCATCATGGGCCCGGAGCTCATGGAGAACATGCGGGCCCAGGCCGAGCGCTTCGGTGCGGAGCTGGTCGCGGACGACGTCACGGCCGTGGACCTGTCCGGCAAGGTGAAGACCGTGACGGACTCGGCCGGCACCGTCCACCGCGCCCGCACGGTGATCGTCGCGACCGGTTCCCAGCACCGCACGCTGGGCCTGCCGCAGGAGGAGGAGCTGTCCGGCCGGGGCGTCTCCTACTGCGCCACCTGTGACGGCTTCTTCTTCCGCGAGCAGCACATCGCCGTGGTCGGCGGTGGGGACACCGCCATGGAGGAGGCCACCTTCCTCTCCCGCTTCGCGGCCTCGGTCACCGTGGTCCACCGCCGGGACACGCTCCGGGCCTCGAAGGCGATGCAGGAGCGGGCCTTCGCCGACCCGAAGATCTCCTTCGCCTGGAACAGCGAGGTCTCGGAGATCCACAGCAAGGACGGCAAGCTGTCCGGCCTGACGCTGCGCGACACCGAGACCGGTGAGACCCGCGAGCTGGACGTGACCGGGCTGTTCGTCGCCATCGGCCACGACCCGCGCGTGGAGCTGTTCAAGGGGGTGCTGGACCTGGACGCGGACGGCTACCTCAAGGTGGACGCGCCCTCGACCCGCACCAACATCCCCGGCGTCTTCGCAGCGGGCGATGTCGTGGACCACACCTACCGGCAGGCCATCACCGCGGCGGGCACCGGCTGCTCCGCGGCGCTGGACGCCGAGCGTTTCCTCGCGGCGCTCACCGATGTGGACACCGAGGAGACCCCCGAGCCGGAGAAGACCGCGGCCGCCGCCTGAGAGACCGCCCCCGCACTCCCCTTCCGCCAGTTCCCACCCGACCCGACCCCGCAGTCAACACAGAATGAGGAGAAGCACCATGGCCGGTGCCACCGTGACCGCGACCGACGCCGACTTCGATGACGTCGTCCTCAAGAGCGACAAGCCCGTGCTGGTCGACTTCTGGGCGGCCTGGTGCGGCCCGTGCCGTCAGATCGCCCCCTCGCTGGAGGCCATCGCCGCCGAGCACGCCGACAAGCTGACCGTCGTGAAGCTCAACATCGACGAGAACCCGGGCGTCGCCGCCAAGTACGGCATCATGTCGATCCCGACCATGAACGTCTACCAGGGCGGTGAGGTCATCAAGACCATCGTCGGCGCCAAGCCGAAGGCCGCCATCGAGCGGGACCTCGCCGAGTTCCTCGGCTGAGCCCCCCTCTCGACCCCCCGCCCGCAGGGCACCGAAGGGGCGCGGTTTCACGTGAAACCGCGCCCCTTCGTCATGCCGCTCCCTCACTCAGACCGCTCCCGCACCAAGCTGCCCCTCCGTCACGCCACTTCTTCGTCCGACCGCTCCGTCCTCCCACGGCCCCTTCGTCAGGCCCGTCACAGCGGGCGGAGCGCCGGCTCCTTGCTGTGCACCTTGCCCAGCAGCTGGTCCAGCGCGCGTTCCATGTCCTGCCGCCAGGAGACGGTGGAGCGCAGCTCCAGCCGCAACCGGGGGTAGCGGGGGTGGGGGCGGACGGTCTTGAAGCCGACGGCCAGCAGATGGTCGGCGGGCAGCAGACAGGCGGGCCCGCCCCACTGGCTGTCGCCGAAAGCCTCCACCGCCTTGAACCCCCGCTGCAGCAGATCCTTCGCCACCGTCTGCACGATCACCCGCCCGATCCCCTGGCCCTGGTACTCGGGCAGCAGATACGCCGTCATCAGCTGCACGGCGTCGGGGGAGACGGGGCTGGTGGGGAAGGCGAAGGAGCGCGGCACATACGCGGGCGGCGCGTAGAGCACATAGCCGACCGGCACGTCGTCCACATAGACGACTCGTCCGCAGGAGCCCCACTCCAGCAGGACGGCCGAGATCCAGGACTCCTTCTCCAGGTCCGGCCGCCCGGTTCCGGCCGCCTCCTCGTCGCTGACCGGGCCCAACTCCCAGAAGGCGCAGGCACGGCAGCGCTCCGGCAGGTCCGCGAGATTGTCCAGCGTGAGCGGAACGAGCTGTCGCCCCATGGCAGACATCGTAACCATGGGGCGACAGCTCGTCGGTGTGATTCTTCTGTTGTGAGGGGTGCTGCCGCCTAGTCGGCGTCCTCGGTCCCGTCGTCGGTCCCGTCGCCGGCGTCACCCTCCGCGAGCTTCTGCTGGAGCACTCGGCCCTCCCCCGGAGCGAACTGCCCCAGGATCCGCTCCAGGTCCTCCATGGAGGCGAACTCGACGACGATCTTGCCCTTCTTCTGCCCCAGGTCGACCTTCACCCGGGTCTCGAAGCGGTCCGAGAGCCGCCCCGCCAGATGGTTGAGCGCCGGGGAGACCCGCGCGCCGGCCCGGGGGCCCTTGGGCTTGGTGCGGCCCTGGGGCTTGCCGTTCATCAGCGTGACGATCTCCTCGACCGCCCGTACCGACAGCCCCTCGGCCACGATGCGGTGGGCGAGCTTGTCCTGCTCCTCGCCGTCCTCCACCGACAGCAGCGCCCGTGCGTGCCCGGCGGAGAGCACTCCGGCCGCGACCCTCCGCTGGACGGCGGGGGAGAGCCGCAGCAGCCGCAGCGTGTTGGTCACCTGCGGACGGGACCGGCCGATGCGATCCGCCAGCTCGTCATGGGTGCAGTTGAAGTCCTTGAGGAGCTGGTCGTAGGCGGCCGCCTCTTCCAGCGGGTTGAGCTGGGCCCGGTGGAGGTTCTCCAGAAGGGCGTCCAGCAGCAGCTTCTCGTCCTCGGTGGCCCGGACGATGGCCGGGATCCGCTCCAGCCCCGCCTCACGGCAGGCCCGCCAGCGGCGCTCACCCATGATCAGCTCGAAGCTGCCGGCCTTGAGCTCACGGACGACCACCGGCTGGAGGAGGCCGACTTCCTTGATGGAGGTGACCAGTTCGGCGAGGGCGTCCTCGTCGAAGACCTCACGGGGCTGACGCGGGTTCGGAGTGATCGCGTCCAGCGGCACCTCGGCGAAGAAGGCGCCCGCCACCTCACCGGCGGCCCCCTCCTGCTCCGGAGCGGCCTCCGGCTCCGAGGGCTCCTCGGTTTCACGTGAAACCGGGGCCTCATCCGCCCGCTGCGTGAGTCCGGCGACCTTGGCAGCCGCCACGCCGCGTGCCCCCTGGTCCGGGGAGAGCAGGGGAACCGCGGTGGGAGAGGCCGAGCCCCCGGTGACGCTCGGCTGCCGACGCTCGGCCCCGTTCTCCGTGGACTCAGCGGCCTCCGAACCGGCCGGAGCCGCCGGAATCAGCGCACCGAGCCCCCGCCCCAGGCCCCTACGTCGCTCGCTCACTGAGTCCCCTCCGCCATGCCACTGTGCTGCTGTGCTTGGTGCACCTGCTGTGCCTGCTGAACTTGCTGCGCCTGCTGGACCTCTTGTGCCTGCTGCGCTTGCTGAATCTGCTGTGCTTGCTGTGCTTGCTGTGCTTGCTGCGCCTGCTGGACGTGCGGGTCCCGCAGGGCGATTTCCCGCGCCGCCTCCAGGTAGGAGAGCGAACCGCTGGAACCAGGATCGTAAGTCAGCACCGTCTGGCCGTAGCTGGGGGCCTCCGAGATACGCACCGACCGCGGGATGTTGGTCCGCAGCACCTCCTTGCCGAAGTGGCCGCGCACCTCCTCGGCCACCTGCGACGCCAGCCTGGTGCGGCCGTCGTACATGGTCAGGATGATGGTCGAGACATGCAGCCGGGGATTGAGATGCCCCTTCACCAGCTCGACATTGCGCAGCAGTTGACCCAGCCCCTCCAGCGCGTAGTACTCGCACTGAATGGGGATCAGCACCTCCGCGCCGGCCACCAGGGCGTTGACCGTCAACAGGCCGAGGGAGGGCGGGCAGTCGATGAGGATGTAGTCCAGCGGCTGGTCGTAGGCTTCCAGAGCGCGCTGAAGGCGGCTCTCCCGCGCGACCAGCGACACGAGTTCGATCTCCGCACCGGCGAGATCGATGGTCGCAGGCGCGCAGAAGAGCCCCTCCACGTCCCGCACCGGCTGGACGACCTCCGAGAGCGGCTTGCTCTCCACCAGGACGTCGTAGATCGACGGGACTTCGGCGTGGTGGTCCACACCCAGCGCCGTCGACGCGTTGCCCTGCGGGTCGAGGTCGACGACCAGGACGCGGGCCCCGTGCAGGGCCAGCGACGCGGCGAGGTTCACGGTCGTCGTGGTCTTGCCGACTCCGCCCTTCTGGTTGGCGACAACCATGACCCGGGTCCGGGCGGGCCTGGGCAGGCCCTCCCCGGCACGGTTCATCGCCTCGACCGCCTGCTGGGCGGCCCGGCCGATCGGTGTGTCATCCATGGGCGGTGGCGTCTCACGTGCCACGTCACCGCGGGGAGCGACCCCACCCGCGCTGGTATCCCCTGGTTCTGTCCGGGGACCGGGGACCGGGTCGGCCATCGGTCCCGCGATGTTGGCGTCGGACCGCAACGGTTCACTCTCCTCACCATCAGGCTCGCTATGAACAGAGCCTCCCATGCTTTCGGTGTCGCGAACCAGCGAACCCCGCTCAGTTGTGGAGGAATCCACGGCCGAGCGGGGCTCAGGGGCGGTCCGGCCACGCGCACCAGCGGCAGCGCGGCCTCGATTGATGATTCCGTGCAACAGAGAGCGGCGTTTCACGTGAAACACGATGCACACGCCCCCGACGGGGACCGCCGCGACACTCCGCGCCAGGGTGCCTCAAGCGTTTTTATGGAGTAACCGAATCAGCGTTTCAACCGCCCTCGGCCTCCCCGCCCTCTGCCGGAAACCCGCCGGGCGGGCACCCGCCCTCGGGTACCCGCCCGTACGTCCGCCCGGTTCCGGAACGCTGTCCGTCCCGGTTCGCGACGCCCTTCCGCTCAGGCGACTCAGCCTTTCCTTCAGCCGCCTCAGCCTTCCGCTCAGGCGGCTCAGCCTGCCGTCCAAGCGGCGTCAGCGCCTCCGACGGCCGCTCCGCGCCGAGCGACCGCCCGCCCGGGCCGCCTTCTCGGCCTTGGCCCGCCGCGCCGCGAACCGCACACCGCCGGGGCTCTCCCCGACCCGGGCCCGCACGATCGTCGAGGGCGGATCCACCACGTCCCGGCCGATCTGCTCGACGGTGGTCTCGACGACGCCCAGCTTGTGCAGTGCGTCCCGTGCGGCGCGGACCTCGTCCTCGGCGGTGTCGCCCTTGAGCGCCACCATCTCGCCGTACGGCCGCAGCAGCGGAACGCCCCAGCCGGCCAGCCGGTCCAGGGGCGCCACCGCGCGGGCGGTCACCACGTGCACCGGCGGCAGCGAGCCGAGCATCTCCTCGGCCCTGCCCCGCCGCACCGTCACATGGTCCAGCCCCAGCAGCTCGACGACCTCCTGGAGGAAGGTCGTCCGGCGCAGCAGCGGCTCCAGCAGCGTGATCTCCAGGTCCGGCCGCACCAGCGCCAGCGGAATGCCCGGCAGCCCGGCGCCCGAGCCCACATCGCACACGGAGACGCCCTCGGGAACCACCTCGGACAGCACCACGCAGTTCAGCAGATGCCGCTCCCACAACCGGGGCACCTCGCGCGGACCGAGCAGCCCGCGCCGTACCCCGGCATCCGCCAGCAGCTCGGCGTACCGTTCCACCGCGGGAAGACTGTCCCCGAACGCCTTGTGCGCCGCTTCGGGAGCGGGTGGCAGCTCCGCCGCCGGCTCCCGGGGCTCCCCCACCTCGCGGGTCACGGGAGGACGACCACGCAGCGCTGCGGCTCCTCGCCCTCGGACTCGCTGCGCAGCCCGGCGGCCTTCACCGCGTCGTGCACGACCTTGCGCTCGAAGGGCGTCATCGGGCGCAGCTTCACCGGTTCGCCGGAGCCCTTCGCCTCCTGGGCCGCCTTGGCGCCCAGCTCCGCCAGCTCCTCGCGCTTGCGCGCCCGGAACCCGGCGATGTCCAGCATGAGCCTGCTGCGGTCACCGGTCTCGCGGTGCACCGCCAGCCGGGTCAGCTCCTGGAGGGCCTCCAGTACCTCGCCGTCCCTGCCGACCAGCTTCTGCAGGTCACGGGAGGTGCCCTCGCTGATGATGGACACCACGGCACGGTCGGCCTCGACGTCCATGTCGATGTCGCCGTCCAGGTCGGCGATATCGAGCAGTCCCTCGAGGTAGTCGGCCGCGATCTCCCCCTCCTGTTCGAGGCGGGTCAGGCTGTCGGTGTCGGTGTCGGCTTCGGTGCCCTCGGGGGCAGTCGTGTCCGTCACGGCGGGGACTCCTTCGGTGCTCACTTCTTGGAGGGGTGCTTGGGACGCTGCGGCCCCTTGCGCTGCTGCCCGGCCTTCTTCTGGCCCGACTTGGCCTGCCCGGATTTGCTCTGGCCGCTCTTCTGACCGCTCTTCTGGCCGCCCTTCTGACCGGCCTGGCCGGAACGGCCCGGCTCCCCGCTCTCACCGGAGGCCCCGTTCTGCTTCTGCGCGTCCTTCGGACCGTCCTTCTGGAGGGACGTGGCGGCGGGGGCGGAACCGGTCTTCTTGGCGCCCGGGGCCACCGGGCCGCCGCTCTGGCGCTTGGCCTTCGGCTGCCGCTTGGGCTGCTGACGCCGGGCCCGGGCCGCCTCGACGGCCTCCCGCGCCTCGACCTCCTTCGGGTCCTCCTTCAGCTTGCCCTTGGCGCGCAGCTTCTCCTGGCGCTCCTGGAAGGCCCGGGAGCCGGGGGTCGGGTTCCGCTTGATGACGTACATCTGCTGGCCCATCGTCCACACGTTGGTGGTCAGCCAGTAGACGAGGACGCCGACGGGGAAGTTGATGCCGAAGACGGCGAACATGAGGGGGAAGACGTACATCAGCATCTTCTGCTGCTGCATGAACGGCGTCTTCACCGTCAGGTCGACGTTCTTGGTCATCAGCTGGCGCTGGGTGTAGAACTGCGACGCCGACATCAGAACGATCATGATGACCGTGACGATGCGGACATCGGTCAGCGAGGCGGCCAGCTCGTGGGCCTTGCCGGCGCTGTCCATGAACTTCGCCGCGATCGGCGCACCGAAGATCTTGGCGTTCCGGGCGCTGTCGACCTGGTCGGCGGTGAGCACACCCACCGGCTTGTTGCTGGCGATGTGGCTGAGGACGCGGAAGAGCGCGATGAAGAACGGCGACTGCGCCAGGATCGGCAGGCAGCTGGAGAGCGGGTTGGTACCCGTCTCCTTGTAGAGCTTCATCATCTCTTCGCTCTGGCGCTGCTTGTCGCTCTTGTAGCGCTCCTGGATCGCCTTCATCTTCGGCTGGAGCGCCTGCATGTTCCGGGTCGACTTGATCTGCTTCACGAAGAGCGGGATCAGGCAGATCCGGATCAGCACCACCAGGCAGAAGATGGACAGACCCCAGGCCCAACCGCTGTCCTCGTCGAAGACCAGGCTGAACAGCGAATGGAACTGGACAATGATCCAGGAGACAGCGGTATAGAGAGGACTCAGGATCGTGTCCACTTGATCAGGCTCCTTGGGCGTTGGACTGGGTCCGGTGCTGCTGCCAGCGGGAGCGGATCCGCTGGTGCCATACCGGGTGCTTCCGGGCGGGGACATGGTCGACGCCACCGGGCGACCACGGATTGCAGCGCAGAATGCGCCAGGCCGTCAGTGCCGTCCCCTTCACAGCGCCATGACGGTGAATGGCCGTGTAGCCGTAATGGGAGCATGACGGGTAGTACCGGCACACCGGGCCGAGCATCGGACTGATCGTCCACTGGTACAGCTTGATCAACCACAGCAGCGGGTACTTCACGGGGCTCTCCCTCCCGGTGCACTGCCGGGATCAAGGGGGCTGGCCCCCTGGGCGGCAGATCGAGGGGACCCTTTGAGCAGCTTCCCCAGCGCGGCGTCCAGCTCGCGGACCAGCTTGTCGTGGTCCGCCTCTCCCGCGCCGGGCAGCGCCCGTACGACAACCAGGCTACCTGCGGGCAGCCGGCACAGGCGGTCGCGCATCAGATGCCGCAGGCGCCGCTTCACACGGTTCCGGACCACGGCGTTGCCCACGGCCTTGCTCACGACGAAACCCGCACGCGTCGGGGGAACCTCTCCCCCCGACGCGTGCGGGTCCGTTCGACTGCGTAGGTGGACGACGAGAAGCGGGCGGCCCGCCCTGCGTCCTCGGCGTACCGCGGTCGCGAAGTCCTCGCGCCGCCTCAGCCGGTTCTCGGAAGGCAGCACGTCATGGACCTGTGGTCAGGCTGCTCAGGCCGACAGGCGGGCGCGACCCTTGCTGCGGCGGTTCGCGATGATCGCGCGGCCGGCACGGGTCCGCATGCGCAGCCGGAAGCCGTGGGTCTTCGCGCGGCGGCGGTTGTTCGGCTGGAAGGTGCGCTTGCTCACTCGGGGGCTCCAGGGATGCTTCGTGTCCGGCGGGGCACCGCAGGACAGGGTGTGGGGAGTCGACCGGCTGTCACCGTGCGCCCACGAGTAGCTCGCAACGCCCGAGTGTGCACCGCTTCAGGATCAACTGGGACACACCCGCTGATCTTGCCCTTCGGAGGCAGGCGGCAGCAGCCGTCGACACTCGACCTGGTTACGGTACGCGCGCCTACGCCATCCGGTCAAACCAGCGCCAGAGGCGGCTCCACGGCGCCGCCCGGCAGCCGGTGGGGCCCGGAAGCGGCCGGACGAGCCCCACCCGGCCGTACGCTCCCGCCACACTCGTACACAGCCTGTGGACAACGACTTGAACGCGACAGGCTCGCGTGACTACCGTGGCCGAACTTCCTTTCCTTCCCGACCGTCCCGAGAACCATGCATGCGTGGGACCCGATCGACCATCCGGCGGTCGGGCACCGGACGACCGTCACCCAGCGAGTGACCCGTCACCCAGCGAGTGAGAGAGCGTGCCCCGTGGCTGACCTACCTGCCGATCTTGCCGCAGTGTGGCCACGGGTGCTGGACCAGCTCCTGCGCGAGGGGCAAGGGGTCGAGGCGAAGGACCAGCGGTGGCTGCGGGACTGCCAGCCCCTCGTCCTCGTCTCCGGCACGGCCCTGCTCGGCGTGCCGAACGAGTACGCGAAGGGCGTCCTGGAGGGCCGGCTCGCCCCGGTGATCACCGAGACTCTCAGCCGGGAGTGCCAGCAGCCGATCCGGCTGGCGATCACGGTGACGGGCCCGGCGCCCGAGCCCCCGGCCCCCGCCGCACCGTCGGCACCAACCGCACCCGCCATTCCGTCGCCCACCCCCGCGCCCGAGCAGCAGCACCAGCCGGCGCAGCGCGAGGGCGGCTACGACGCGGCGTACGACACGTACCAGCCGCGCGAGGCGTACGACGGCTACGAGCAGCGGGGCGACCACGGCGGACCCCAGCCCGGCAGCCAGCACGGGCCGCAGCACGGCCCCCGTGATCTGCAGGCACAGCAGGGACAGCAGGGCCATCAGGGACAGCAAGGCCAGCAGCAGGGGCAGCCCGACCGCTACGAGCAGCCCGAACGGCCGGAGCGGTACGAGCAGCCCGAGCGCTTCGAGCAGTACGAGCAGTACGAGGGCCGCGAGGTGCCCGGCTCCCGCTCGGCGTTCCCGGACTACACACAGAGCCCGCTGCCCGCGCCCGGCCCCTCCTCCTGGCAGCAGCGGCGCGACCCGTACCCGCCGCAGCACCAGCGTCACAGCCCGTACGACCACCGGCAGCAGGGCGGCTACGACCAGCAGCCCCCCTACGACCAGCAGCCCTACGACCAGCAGGGGTACGAGAAGCAGGGGTACGAGAAGCAGGGGTACGAGAAGCAGGGGTACGAGCAGCCCGGTTACGAGCAGCCCGGTTACGAGCAGCCTGGTTACGACCAGCAGTCGTACGAGTCCTACGAGCAGCAGCACCAGCCGCAGCAGCACCAGCGCCCCCGTCCGCAGGTGCCGCCCCAGGGACGGCCGCCCGCCCCGCACTACGACAGCCCGTCCCAGCTGCCCGCGCCCAGCGGTGCGCCGGGGCCGCTGGCCGCGCAGCCCGCGCCGGCAACCGGACCGGGCGAGCCGACGGCACGGCTCAACCCCAAGTACCTGTTCGACACCTTCGTGATCGGCGCCTCGAACCGCTTCGCGCACGCCGCGGCCGTGGCCGTGGCCGAGGCGCCGGCCAAGGCGTACAACCCGCTGTTCATCTACGGCGAGTCCGGGCTCGGCAAGACGCACCTGCTGCACGCGATCGGTCACTACGCGCGCAGCCTCTACCCGGGGACGCGGGTGCGCTACGTCAGCTCGGAGGAGTTCACCAACGAGTTCATCAACTCCATCCGCGACGGCAAGGCGGACGCGTTCCGCAAGCGCTACCGCGACATGGACATCCTGCTCGTCGACGACGTCCAGTTCCTCGCGGACAAGGAGTCGACGCAGGAGGAGTTCTTCCACACCTTCAACACGCTGCACAACGCCAACAAGCAGATCGTGCTCTCCAGCGACCGGCCGCCCAAGGCGCTGGAAACGCTGGAGGACCGGCTGCGCAACCGCTTCGAGTGGGGCCTGATCACCGATGTGCAGCCCCCGGAGCTGGAGACGCGGATCGCGATCCTGCGCAAGAAGGCGGTGCAGGAGCAGCTCAACGCACCGCCGGAGGTGCTGGAGTTCATCGCCTCGCGGATCTCGCGCAACATCCGGGAGCTGGAGGGCGCGCTGATCCGGGTGACGGCCTTCGCGAGCCTGAACCGGCAGCCGGTCGATCTCGGTCTGACCGAGATCGTGCTCAAGGACCTGATCCCCGGCGGTGAGGACGCGACGCCGGAGATCACCGCCTCCGCCATCATGGCGGCCACCGCAGACTACTTCGGGCTGACGGTGGACGACCTGTGCGGCTCCTCGCGCAGCCGGGTCCTGGTGACGGCGCGGCAGATCGCCATGTACCTGTGCCGGGAGCTGACCGATCTGTCGCTGCCGAAGATCGGCGGCCAGTTCGGCGGCCGCGACCACACGACGGTCATGCACGCCGACCGGAAGATCCGCGCGCTGATGGCGGAGCGGCGCTCCATCTACAACCAGGTCACGGAGCTGACCAACCGCATCAAGAACGGCTGAGCCTGCTCGGGGGGGCGACGGCGGCCCTGCCCCGGCTCCCTGCCTCTTCGGCCCCTGATTCTTCGCAGCCTCTGCCTCTTCCGAGCCTCTGCCTCTTCCGAGCCTCTGCCTCTTCCGAGCCTCTGCCTCTTCCGAGCCTCTGCCTCTTCCGAGCCTCTGCCTCTTCCGAGTCCCTGACTCTTCCGAACCTCTGCCCCCTCGGCCCCCGATTCCTCCTGGGCCTCTGACTCTTCGGCCCCGGCCTCTTCTGCCCTGGCAGGAGCGCCCCTGTACCCAGCCCTGGACAAGGGGCCTCATGCCCGCCGTTCGCGGGCTGCGGACCGCTGGGGGCCGGGCGCGCCGTTCCCCGCGCCCCTTCGGGGCACGTCTCTTCCTCCCTCTCGCTGTTCGATTCCGGGGCCGCTGGGCCGTTCGGTCCACAAGAATCGGGGGTTCACCGCTTCCACACCCTGGGGACCATCCCTGTTGTCCCAAGGGCGTCCACAACGGCCCCCATGGGAGGCTGGTTTGCCGAGGCCAGGGGGCTGTGTATTTGTGGGCGCCCGTCGTCCACAGCTGTGGAGGGGGAGACGGGCCGCGAGCAGCGCCGTGACTTGTCCACCGGCTGCCCACAGGCGAGGGCCGTTTTTCCCCAGTGATCAGCCACTTCTCCACAGAGCTGTCCACTGTTCGGCAACGCAACGCGCCCCCTCACCGGTCCGAGTGAAAGCCGTCACATCGGGGCCGAGGATTGGGCTGTGGGAAAGACGGGTAAAACTGTGGGCGCCGCTGTGGGGAACCCGCCTCTTCCTGTGGGCGGGCTGTGCAGAACTTTTCGCTGTCCACAGAAACGGCCTGTTCTCCACCGGTCCACCCACAGGCACGGTGGACAAAATCCTGGCTCTGAGCTGTGGAAACGGGCTTTTCCACCGTTTCCACAAGCCCTACTACTACGACCACACAGAGAGAGCCCGGGAATCGATTCGAAGTCGGGGCTGTGCACAACTCGGCGCCGAGCGCCTGGAGCGGGATCGCACCGACTTGACCCACACCCGCGTCCGCTGTCGGTCCGGTGCGTCAGACTGGTGCCCGGCAACTGCACGAGTGACGGCAGCAGCAGGAGGCGGCTGAAGGTGAAGATCCGGGTTGAACGCGATGTCCTCGCGGAGGCAGTGGCCTGGACGGCCAAGAGCCTCCCCGCCCGCCCGCCGGTGCCCGTCCTCGCGGGCCTGCTGCTGAAGGCGGACGACAGCTCGCTGAGCCTGTCCGGCTTCGACTACGAGGTCTCGGCGCGGGTCTCGGTCGACGCCGAGGTCGAGGAGGAGGGGACCGTCCTGGTGTCCGGCCGCCTGCTGGCCGACATCTGCCGCGCCCTCCCCAACCGGCCGGTCGAGATCTCCACAGACGGTGTGCGGGTGACCGTCGTGTGCGGCTCGTCCCGCTTCACCCTGCACACCCTCCCGGTGGAGGAGTACCCGGCGCTGCCCCAGATGCCGTCGGCCACCGGCACCGTCCCGGGCGAGGTCTTCGCCGCCGCGGCGCAGCAGGTCGCCATCGCGGCCGGCCGGGACGACACCCTCCCGGTGCTGACGGGTGTGCGCATCGAGATCGAGGGCGACACGGTCACCCTGGCCTCCACCGACCGCTACCGCTTCGCGGTGCGCGAGTTCCTGTGGAAGCCGGAGACGCCGGACGCCTCGGCGGTGGCCCTGGTGCCCGCCAAGACGCTGCTGGACACCGCGAAATCCCTCAGCGGCGGTGAGCATGTGACCCTGGCGCTGTCCGGTTCCGGTTCCGGTGAGGGCCTCATCGGTTTCGAGGGCGCCGGGCGGCGGACGACGACGCGGCTGCTGGAGGGCGACCTGCCCAAGTACCGCACGCTCTTCCCGACGGAGTTCAACTCCGTCGCCGTGATCGAGACGGCCCCGTTCGTGGAGGCCGTCAAGCGTGTGGCGCTCGTGGCCGAGCGGAACACCCCGGTGCGGCTCAGCTTCGAGCAGGGTGTGCTCACCCTGGAGGCCGGCTCCAGCGACGACGCACAGGCTGTGGAGAGGGTCGACGCCGATCTGGAGGGTGACGACATCTCGATCGCCTTCAACCCCGGGTTCCTGCTGGAGGGGCTGAGCGCGATCGACGCGCCGGTGGCGCAGCTCTCGTTCACCACCTCGACCAAGCCCGCCCTGCTGAGCGGCCGTCCGGCCAAGGACGCGGAGGCCGATGAGGCCTACAAGTACCTGATCATGCCGGTGCGGCTCTCCGGCTAGGAGACTCCGCACGCCGGGGTGTCGCGGCGAGCCTTGCCGGGCACCGCCGGACATCGCCGTCCGGCCGCCACCGCCGGGGCGGGGAAGGGCGGGCCCAGGCGTAGGGTCGTATTCAGGTACGAATCCGTAGGAAGCACAGCTAAGGGGCAGTGATGGAGCTCGGTCTGGTTGGTCTCGGGAAGATGGGCGGGAACATGCGCGAGCGCATCCGCCGCGGGGGCCACACGGTCATCGGGTACGACCGGAATCCGGACGTCGCCGACGTGGGCAGCCTCAAGGAACTGGTCGACTCGCTCAGCGCGCCGCGCGTGGTGTGGGTGATGGTTCCGGCCGGCGCCGCCACGCAGTCGACCATCGACGAGCTGGCCGAGCTGCTCTCCCCCGGTGACCTGGTCGTGGACGGCGGCAACTCGCGCTGGACGGACGACGAGAAGCACGCCGAGGAGCTGAGGGCCAAGGGCATCGGTTTCGTGGACTGCGGTGTCTCGGGCGGTGTGTGGGGCCTGGAGAACGGCTACGCGCTGATGTACGGCGGCGACGCCGAGGACGTGGCGAAGGTGCAGCCGATCTTCGACGCCCTCAAGCCCAATGAATCCGACGCGCGAAGCGCGACCACTCGGGGCGGTGGCGGGCGACGGGCGGGCGAGTTCGGTTCCGTGCACGCGGGCAAGGTCGGCGCCGGCCACTTCGCGAAGATGGTCCACAACGGCATCGAGTACGCGATGATGCAGGCTTTCGCGGAGGGCTGGGAGCTGCTGGAGGCGGCCGACTCGGTGACCGACGTGCGCGAGGTCTTCCGCTCCTGGCAGGAGGGCACCGTCATCCGCTCCTGGCTGCTGGACCTGGCGGTCAAGGCGCTGGACAGCGACGAGCACCTGGACGCGCTGCGCGGTTACGCGGCGGACTCGGGAGAGGGCCGCTGGACGGTGGAGGCGGCGATCGACAACGCGGTGCCGCTGCCCGCCATCACGGCGTCGCTGTTCGCCCGGTTCTCCTCGCGTCAGGAGGACTCCCCGCAGATGAAGATGATCGCCGCGCTGCGCAACCAGTTCGGCGGCCACGCGGTCACCGCGGCCGACAAGGCAGGGGAGAAGGGCGCCGACGCGCCGGGTGCGGACGTCACGCCGCCCACGGGGGGCTGACGGCGCTCCGATGCACGTCACGCATCTCTCGCTCGCCGATTTCCGGTCGTACGCCCGGGCCGAGGTGCCGCTCGGGCCGGGCGTCACGGCGTTCCTCGGGCCGAATGGCCAGGGGAAGACGAATCTGGTGGAGGCCGTCGGCTATCTGGCGACGCTGGGCAGCCACCGGGTCGCCGCGGACGCGCCGCTGGTGCGGGCGGGCGCCCAGCGGGCCGTCGTCCGCGCGCAGGTGCGGCAGGGCGAGCGGGAGCAGCTGGTCGAGCTGGAGCTGAATCCGGGCAGGGCGAACCGGGCACGGATCAACCGGTCCTCGCAGGTGCGTCCCCGCGATGTGCTGGGCATCCTGCGCACGGTGCTGTTCGCGCCGGAGGACCTGGCGCTGGTCAAGGGCGATCCGGGGGAGCGACGCCGGTTCGCGGACGAGCTGGTGGTGGCGCGGGCGCCGCGGATGGCGGGGGTGCGCTCGGACTACGAGCGGGTGCTCAAGCAGCGCAACAGCCTGCTGAAGTCGGCGGCGATGGCGCGGCGGCACGGCGGGCGGGGCGTGGACCTGTCCACGCTGGACGTGTGGGACCAGCACCTGGCGCGGGCCGGTGCCGAGCTGCTGGCGCAGCGGCTGGACCTGCTGGCGGTGCTGGGGCCGCTGGCGGACAAGGCGTACGAGCGGCTGGCGCCGGGCGGCGGTCCCCTCGCGCTGGAGTACCGGGGGCCGGTGCCGGGCGCCTCGCGGGAAGAGCTGTACGCGGGGCTGCTGGCGGCGCTCGGTGAGGCCCGCAAGCAGGAGATCGAGCGGGGGGTGACGCTGGTCGGCCCGCACCGGGACGATGTGCTGCTGCGGCTGGGGGAGCTGCCCGCGAAGGGGTACGCGAGCCACGGGGAGTCGTGGTCGTATGCGCTGGCGCTGCGGCTGGCCGCCTACGAGCTGCTCAAGAGCGAGGGGCACGAGCCGGTGCTGGTCCTGGACGACGTCTTCGCCGAGCTGGACACCCGGCGCCGCGCCCGGCTGGCCGAGCTGGTGGCCGGTGCGGAGCAGGTGCTGGTGACGGCGGCCGTGCCCGAGGACGTTCCCGAGGTGCTGGAGGGGGCGCGGTTCTCGGTGGCGGACGGGGAGGTGACCCCGGAGTGACGGGGCAGCCGGAGCCGGCGCCCGGCCGGGAGACGCCGGAGGGGCCGCAGGGCGCGGAGACGGAAGGGCCCCGGTCCAGCGGGGTCGATCTGGCGCGGGTCGCGTTGCGGGCGGCCAAGGAGCAGGCGCGGGCGCGGGGGGCGGAGGCGCAGCAGCGCAGGCAGGCCCGGCGCGGCGGTGGGCTGCGCTCGGGGGCGCGGCGGGACGGGCGGGATCCGCTGCCGCTGGGTGCGGCCGTCAGCAGGCTGATCGCGGAGCGCGGGTGGGAGACCCCGGCGGCGGTCGGCGGGGTGATGGGCCGCTGGCCGCAGCTTGTGGGGCCCGAGGTGGCGCAGCACTGCGAGCCGCAGAAGTACGACGAGGAGGAGCGCACCCTGCTGGTGCGCTGCGACTCCACGGCGTGGGCGACGCAGCTGCGGCTGCTGGCGCCGCGGCTGGTGGCCCGGCTGAACGAGGACCTGGGCCAGGGCACCGTGAAAATGATCAAGGTGCGGGGTCCGGAGGCGCCGCGGACCGGATACGGGCCGTTGCGGGCCCCCGGGAGCCGGGGTCCGGGCGATACGTACGGGTGAGGAGCGCGGGTTTCGCCGGTTCCGTCGCGGTGTGTGCGCGGACCGGGACAGCCGGAGACGGACGGAAGCGCTCAGCGCCACTGTGAGGCTCCTGGCCCCCCGGTCCAGATATGGGGAGTCGACGGACGCCAGTTCAGGGCGGCACATGCCAACTCAGGCACCGGCAAACCCCCACTCCCATCTCTGACACCGGTACACTGGGGGACTACCGCACCGTTGCGGAACATGTCGAACGACGCAGCCGCTCCGCATTGCCCAGGAGACGGCCTGTGCTGTGCCAGAAAGGGCGCTTCGTGGCCGATTCCGGCGATCTCAACGAGAACGAGAAGACGACTCCGCCGCAGCCCGCGGAGGCGACCCCCGAGCCCGCGGGCGGCGGTGCCGCCGCGTCCGGCGCCGAGGTGTCGTACGACGCGAGCGCGATCACCGTCCTGGAAGGGCTGGACGCCGTCCGCAAGCGGCCCGGCATGTACATCGGGTCGACGGGGGAACGTGGTCTTCATCACCTCGTCCAGGAGGTGGTCGACAACTCCGTCGACGAGGCCATGGCCGGGCACGCGGACACGATCCATGTGACGCTGCTGGCCGACGGCGGTGTGCGGGTGGACGACAACGGGCGCGGTATCCCGGTGGGCATCATCCCCTCCGAGGGGAAGCCGGCCGTCGAGGTCGTGCTCACCGTGCTGCACGCGGGCGGCAAGTTCGGCGGCGGCGGGTACGCGGTCTCCGGCGGTCTGCACGGCGTCGGCGTCTCGGTCGTGAACGCGCTGTCCACCAGGGTCGCCGTCGAGGTGAAGACCGACGGCTACCGCTGGACGCAGGACTACAAGCTGGGGGCGCCCACGGCCCCGCTGCAGCAGAACGAGGCGACGGAGGAGACCGGTACGTCCGTCACGTTCTGGGCGGACCCGGACATCTTCGAGACGACCGACTACTCCTTCGAGACGCTGGCGCGCCGCTTCCAGGAGATGGCCTTCCTCAACAAGGGCCTGACCATCACGCTGACCGACGAGCGTGAGGGCCACGTCGACGAGGAGGGCCGGCCGAACGCGGTCCGCTACCACTACGAGGGCGGCATCTCGGACTTCGTCCGCTACCTCAACTCCCGCAAGGGCGAGCTGGTCCACCCCACGGTGATCGACTTCGAGGCCGAGGACACGGAGCGGATGCTCTCCGTCGAGGTCGCGATGCAGTGGAACAACCAGTACAGCGAAGGGGTCTACTCCTTCGCGAACACGATCCACACGCACGAGGGCGGCACCCACGAGGAGGGCTTCCGCGCGGCGCTGACGGGGCTGATCAACCGGTACGCGCGGGAGAAGAAGCTGCTGCGCGAGAAGGACGACAACCTCACGGGCGAGGACATCCGCGAGGGTCTGACCGCGATCATCTCCATCAAGCTGGGCGAGCCCCAGTTCGAGGGCCAGACGAAGACGAAGCTGGGCAACACGGAGGCGAAGACCTTCGTCCAGAAGATCGTCCACGAGCACCTGACCGACTGGCTGGACCGGAATCCGAACGAGGCCGCGGACATCATCCGCAAGGGCATCCAGGCGGCCACGGCGCGGGTGGCGGCCCGCAAGGCGCGGGACCTGACCCGCCGCAAGGGGCTGCTGGAGACGGCGTCGCTGCCGGGCAAGCTCTCGGACTGCCAGTCCAACGATCCGGCCAAGTGCGAGATCTTCATCGTCGAGGGTGACTCGGCGGGCGGTTCGGCCAAGTCGGGCCGCGATCCGGAGTACCAGGCCATCCTGCCGATCCGCGGCAAGATCCTGAACGTGGAGAAGGCCAGGATCGACAAGGTCCTGCAGAACGCCGAGGTGCAGGCGCTGATCTCGGCGTTCGGCACGGGGGTGCACGAGGACTTCGACATCTCCAAGCTCCGCTACCACAAGATCATCCTGATGGCGGACGCCGACGTCGACGGCCAGCACATCAACACCCTGCTGCTGACGCTCCTCTTCCGCTTCATGCGCCCGCTGGTCGAGGCCGGACATGTGTTCCTGTCCCAGCCGCCGCTCTACAAGATCAAGTGGAGCCGGGACGAGTTCCAGTACGCCTACTCCGACCCGGAGCGGGACAGCCTCATCCAGCTCGGCCGCGAGCAGGGCAAGCGCATCAAGGACGACTCGGTGCAGCGCTTCAAGGGTCTGGGCGAGATGAACGCGGACGAGCTGCGGGTGACCACGATGGACATCGAGCACCGCGTGCTGCGCCAGGTGACGCTGGACGACGCCGCCGCCGCCGACGACCTGTTCTCCATCCTCATGGGCGAGGACGTCGAGGCCCGCCGCTCGTTCATCCAGCGCAACGCCAAGGACGTCCGCTTCCTGGACATCTGACGTCGGCCCCCTGGGACCTGGGGCCGCGCCCCGCCGGTCCCGGGCCCGAAGCGCCGTACACAGAGAAGGACTTGATCTTTAACCATGGCCGACGAGACCCCCACCACCCCCGAGCCGACGCCCGAGAACGCCCCCGCGCCCGACAGCGCGCTGGTGGACACCGAGGCGGGCGCCCGCGTCGAGCCCGTCAGCCTTGAGACGGAGATGCAGCGCTCCTACCTCGACTACGCGATGAGCGTCATCGTGAGCCGCGCGCTGCCCGACATCCGCGACGGCCTCAAGCCGGTGCACCGCCGGGTGCTGTACGCGATGTACGACGGCGGGTACCGCCCCGAGAAGGGCTTCTACAAGTGCGCCCGCGTCGTCGGCGACGTCATGGGCACCTACCACCCGCACGGTGACACCTCGATCTACGACGCGCTGGTCCGGCTGGCCCAGCCGTGGTCGATGCGGATGCCGCTGGTCGACTCCAACGGCAACTTCGGCTCGCCGGGCAACGACCCGGCCGCGGCCATGCGGTACACCGAGTGCAAGATGGCGCCGCTGGCCATGGAGATGCTCCGGGACATCGACGAGGAGACCGTCGACTTCCAGGACAACTACGACGGCCGCAACCAGGAGCCGACGGTCCTGCCGGCGCGCTTCCCCAACCTGCTGGTCAACGGCAGCGCCGGCATCGCGGTGGGCATGGCCACCAACATCCCGCCGCACAACCTGCGCGAGGTCGCCGCGGGCGCCCAGTGGTATCTGGACCACCCGGACGCCTCCAGCGAGGAGCTGCTGGACGCCCTCATGGAGCGCATCAAGGGCCCGGACTTCCCCAGCGGGGCGCTGGTGGTGGGCCGCAAGGGCATCGAGGAGGCGTACCGCACCGGGCGCGGCTCGATCACGATGCGGGCCGTGGTGGAGGTCGAGGAGATCCAGGGCCGCCAGTGCCTGGTCGTCACCGAGCTGCCCTACCAGGTCAACCCGGACAACCTCGCGCTGAAGATCGCCGACCTGGTCAAGGACGGCCGGATCGGCGGCATCGCCGACGTCCGCGACGAGACGTCCTCGCGCACGGGCCAGCGCCTGGTGATCGTCCTGAAGCGGGACGCGGTCGCCAAGGTCGTCCTCAACAACCTCTACAAGCACACCGACCTGCAGACCAACTTCGGCGCCAACATGCTGGCGCTGGTGGAGGGTGTGCCGCGGACGCTGTCGCTGGACGCCTTCATCCGCCACTGGGTCGCGCACCAGATCGACGTCATCGTGCGCCGCACCCGCTTCCGGCTGCGCAAGGCCGAGGAGCGGGCGCACATCCTGCGCGGTCTGCTCAAGGCGCTGGACGCCATCGACGAGGTCATCGCGCTGATCCGGCGCAGCGACACCGTCGATGTGGCGCGCGAGGGCCTGATGGGGCTGCTGCGGATCGACGAGATCCAGGCCAACGCGATCCTGGAGATGCAGCTGCGCCGGCTGGCGGCCCTGGAGCGGCAGAAGATCACCGCCGAGCACGACGAGCTGCAGGCGAAGATCAACGAGTACAACGCCATCCTCGCCTCGCCGGAGCGGCAGCGGCAGATCATCGGCGAGGAGCTGGCCGCGCTGGTCGACAAGTTCGGTGACGACAGGCGCACCAAGCTGGTGCCCTTCGAGGGCGACATGTCCATCGAGGACCTGATCGCCGAGGAGGACATCGTCGTCACGATCACCCGTGGCGGCTACGTCAAGCGCACCAAGACCGACGACTACCGCGCCCAGAAGCGCGGCGGCAAGGGCGTGCGCGGGACGAAGCTGAAGGAAGACGACATCGTCGACCACTTCTTCGTCTCCACCACGCACCACTGGCTGCTGTTCTTCACCAACAAGGGCCGTGTCTACCGGGCCAAGGCGTACGAGCTGCCGGACGCCGGACGGGACGCGCGCGGCCAGCACGTGGCCAACCTGCTGGCCTTCCAGCCGGACGAGCAGATCGCCGAGATCCTTGCCATCCGCGACTACGAGGCCGCCCCCTACCTGGTGCTGGCCACCAAGTCGGGGCTGGTGAAGAAGACTCCGCTCAAGGACTACGACTCGCCGCGCTCGGGCGGCGTCATCGCGATCAACCTGCGTCAGATGGACGACGGCCGCGACGACGAGCTGATCGGGGCCGAACTCGTCTCCCCCGAGGACGATCTGCTGCTCGTCAGCAGGAAGGCGCAGTCGATCCGGTTCACCGCGACCGACGAGGCGCTGCGCCCGATGGGCAGGGCCACCTCCGGTGTCAAGGGCATGAGTTTCCGCGAGGACGACGAACTGCTCTCGATGAATGTCGTGCGGCCGGGTACGTTCGTGTTCACGGCCACCGATGGCGGGTACGCGAAGCGGACCAACGTGGACGAGTACCGGGTCCAGGGCCGCGGCGGGATCGGCATCAAGGCCGCGAAGATCGTGGAGGACAGGGGGTCGCTGGTCGGCGCGCTGGTGGTCGAGGAGACGGACGAGATCCTCGCCATCACGCTCGGCGGTGGTGTGATCCGCACGCGGGTCAACGAGGTGCGTGAGACAGGCCGTGACACCATGGGCGTCCAACTGATCAACCTGGGCAAGAAGGACGCGGTCGTCGGCGTGGCACGCAACGCCGAGGCCGGCCGTGAGGCCGAGGAAGTGGACGCCGCGGCGGGCGCCCCCGACGAGGGGGAGCAGCAGGACGAGCCGGGCTCCGAGGTCTAGGACGACGAGGACGACAAGGACGAGGAGCAGGGCCGTGAGTGGTGCTCAGCCTCAGCCGAAGGCGCAACCGCAGCCACAGCCGCAGGCGGAGCCCCCGGGCCCTTCCCCCTCGCAGGCGCAGTCCCAGCCGGAGGCGCAGCCGCACCGGCCGCCGCGGGCCTACCCGTCCCCCCGCTCGGGGGACGGGGGCGGGAAATCGGACCGGACGGACGCACAGGGCGCCGTGCGCAAGCCCCGCACCGGGGCGCGCACGGTGCCCAGGACCCGCAAGGCCCGGCTGCGGGTGGCCAAGGCGGACGCGTGGTCGGTGATGAAGGTCAGCTTCCTGCTGGCCGTCGCGCTGGGCCTGTGCACCGTGGTGGCGGTCGCCGTGCTGTGGATGGTGATGGACGCGATGGGCGTCTTCTCCACCCTCGGCGGCACCGTCAGCGAGGCCACCAGCGCCGAGGGCAGCGGCGGCTTCGACCTGGAGACGTTCCTCTCCCTCCCCCGCGTCCTGCTCTTCACCTCCCTGATCGCCCTGATCAACGTGGTGCTCGCCACCGCGCTGGCCACCCTCGGCGCCTTCATCTACAACCTCTCCGCCGGCTTCGTGGGCGGCGTGGAGCTGACCCTCGCGGAGGACGAGTAGCCACCGGCCGTGGCCCCCGCGGAACCGATTTGGGACCACGGGCTGAAGTGCGCTAATCTTTCGGTGCAGCGCGCGGCTATAGCTCAGACGGTTAGAGCGCTTCCCTGATAAGGAAGAGGCCCCAGGTTCAAGTCCTGGTAGCCGCACAGTGGCGGAAACGCCGGATGGAAGGCCCGGCCCTCGGAAGAGGGCCGGGCCTTCCGCGTTGTGTGCCGCACTCCGGGCGTCGGCGTCGCCCGGGGGCCGGACCGCCCCGCCGGACGTTTGCCCGGTACCTCGGCCTGGTACCGGTAGCGCGTCCTGACGTCGGCGACGCCGACAGGTTCTCGGCGAGCGGAGTGCTGTGATGACCAGTCCCGAGCCCGAGCCCGAGCCGGAGTACGGGCGCGAGCCCGGTCCCGCGCCCGGGGAGGGGCCCGACACCCCCGGCCCGCACCCCGGCCGGGACCCCGGCCCCGAGCGGAGCCCCGGTCCTACGCAGGGTTCCGGCCCCGAGCAGGGCGCCGGTCCCGGGCGGAGCCCCCATCCCGAGCAGGGCCCCGGCCCCGCACAAAGCCACGGTCAGGGAGCCGGTCCCCGGAGCGGGGGCGGGCCCCGGGGGGAGCAGGGGGGCCAGGAGAAGACGTCCGGGCGGCGGCCCGAGGGGCCCGCGCACCGGCGCAGCGGGGGGCTGGGCCAGACGCTCAAGCGGACGATGACCGAGTTCAAGGAGGACAACCTCTCCGACGCGGCCGCCGCGCTCACCTACTACGCGGTCCTGTCGGTCTTCCCGGCGCTGATCGCGTTGGTCTCCCTGGTCAGCCTGGTGATGAGCCCGAAGAAGATCGTGAGCACGCTGACCGACCTGGTCAGCTCGATCGGGCCCGCGTCCGCCGTGGACACCTTCAAGAAGCCGATCGAGTCCATGGCGTCCGGCTCCGGCACCCCGACGATCCTCTTGATCGTCGGTGCGCTGGGTGCGCTGTGGACGGCCTCGGGGTACGTGGGGGCCTTCATCCGGGCCTCGAACGTGATCTACGAGGTGGAGGAGGGCCGCTCCTTCTTCACGTTGCGCCCGGTGCAGCTCCTGGTGACGCTCGTCGCGGTGCTGCTCCAGGCGGCGGTGCTGGTGGCGCTGGTCGTCAGCGGGCCGCTGGCGAAGAAGGCGGGCAGCGCGCTGGGCACCGGGGACGCGGCGGTGACGGCGTGGAACTGGGCCAAGTGGCCGGTGATGGTGCTGGTCGTCATCCTGATCATCGCCGTGCTGTACTACGCCTCGCCCAACGCCAGGCTGCGCGGGTTCGGCTCGGTGCTGCCGGGCGCCGTGCTGGCGCTGGTCATCTGGCTGGTGGCCTCGGTGGGCTTCGCGTTCTACGTGGCGAACTTCGGGTCGTACAACAAGACCTATGGGACGCTCGGCGGGGTCGTCGTCTTCCTGGTGTGGCTGTGGCTGACCAATCTGGCCATTCTGCTGGGCGCGGAGTTCAACGCCGAGCGGGAGCGCGGGCGGCAGCTGGGGGAGGGCGTTGTGGGGGCGGAGCGGGAACTCCAGTTGGAGGAGCGTTCCAAGGCCAAGCGCAAGAAGCGCTCCCGTACCGCGTGACGGCACGGCGGTATCCGGCCGGGGCGACCCCTTTGTACGTGAATGCTGTTGGGTATCATCGGCCGCCATAGAGGTCCCAATGTCTACGAAGGACGAGGTAGCGCGGTGAAGAAGCTTTTCCTGGTCGCACTGGCCGCCATCGGCGGTCTCCTCGTGTACCGCCAGATCCAGGCGGACCGCGCCGAGCAGGACCTGTGGACGGAGGCGACCGACTCCGTGCCGTCGGGTTCGGGAGTGTAAGTCCCGCGCACAGCGCGACAACAGGCGAGTCTTGGCCCTGGCCGCCCCGAGCGGCCGGGGCCTTCGTCGTTGCGTGACCGTGACGGACTTCCCCTTGTGGCTTGCTATTGCAAACATTTACGGTGCTGACGCGAAGCTGCCGCAGGGCACCGCGCCCAAGGGGGACGAAGCACATGAGAACAGGGAAAGGCCGCACGGCGAGGGTGATGGTGGGCGCCCTGCTGCTCACCGTACTCGCCGCACCGCTGACATTCGCCGCGTCCGGCACCGCCACCGCGTCCGGCACCGCCGCAGCGCCCCCCGTCACCGCCCGGGACGTTGCAAGTGGCAACGGATCGCTCCAGCTCGTGCTGGACTCGTCCGGCTCGATGGCCGAGAAGGACTCCTCGGGCGGCACCCGGATGCGGGCCGCCCGCGCGGCCGTGAGCACCCTCGTGGACAGCCTGCCGGCCGGCTACCCCACCGGACTGCGCGTCTACGGCGCCGACAAGGCCGGCAGCTGCACCGACACCCGGCTCGCCCGGTCGGTGCGGCCACTGGACCGGGAGGGCATCAAGAAGGCCGTCGCCGGGACCGAGCCGCGGGGCGAGACCCCGATCGGCCTCTCGCTGCGGAAGGCCGCCGCCGATCTGCCCCGCACCTCCTCCGGCTCCCTCGGCCGCCGCACCATCGTGCTGATCTCCGACGGCGAGGACACCTGCCGGCGGCCCGACCCCTGCGAGGTCGCCGAGGACCTGGCCGAGGACGGCGTGGACCTGCGGATCGACGCGATCGGCTTCCATGTGCGGGGCAAGGCGCGCGAGCAGCTCGCATGCGTCGCCGAGAAGGGCAACGGCCGGTACTACGACGCGCGCGACGCCGACGACCTGGCCCGCGAACTGGAGCGCGCGGGACGGCTGTCGGCCGACGGCTACCGCTTCCGGGGCACGCGCGTCACCGGCACCGCCTCGTCGGCGGACGCGCCGGTGCTGCGCACCCCCGGCCAGTACCTGGACACGCTCGGGCCCGGCGAGACCCGCTGGTACAGCACCCGGCTGGAGGGGGCGAGCGCCGCGTCCGCGGTGGACTTCGCCGCCACCGGCGTACCCGGCACCGGCACGGCCGTGGGCAGGCTCGACGGTCTGAAGGCGACCCTGCGCGCCTCCGACGGCACCATGTGCGGCGACAACCGGTCCTCCTTCCAGCAGGAGGAGGGTGCCGCGCCGCTCACCGTGGCCGTCAGCCGCGTCCCCGGGTACGGCAGCGACACGTGCGCGAAGCCCGGCCTGTTCACCGTCGAGCTGACCCGCGACACCGCCGACGGCTCCGACCGGTCCCGCTGGCCCGTCGAACTGCGGCTCAGCTCCGAGAAGGCGCTGCCCAGCAGCGTCACCCCGAGCGCGCCCGCCACCGGCTACGGGGCAGGGGGCAAGGACGCGGCCCTGCCGACCGGAATCCCCCGGGACGTCGAGGGCGGCACCGGCTTCAACGACGCGACGAGGCTGCGCGCCGGGGTGTGGCGCGACACCCTGCTGCCCGGGCAGACCCGCTGGTACCGCGTCCCGGTCGGCTGGAGACAGCAGCTGCGCTACGACGTGGAGTTCGCCAACGAGCCCAAGCGCGCCGAGTCCGGCTACGGGACCTCGTTCGTGGCCGCCCAGACCTACGCGCCCGGCCGGCTGCCGGTCCCGGACGGCACGGAGTTCACCTCCCGGCAGTCCTACCGGGGTGACCCGGTGAAGGTGTCGCAGGGTACGGTTCCCGTCGCCTGGAAGAACCGCGCCGAGCCCGGCGGCAACCTCAGACCGGTACGCCGGGACGGCGACTACTACCTGGCCGTCACGCTGGGGGCCGGGGCGTCCGAGATCGCCGCGAACGCCGCCGTCCGCGTCGTCCTGCGGATCGACGTCAAGGGCAGGGCGAAGAAGGGGCCGGGGAACGACGCCCCGTTCGCCGACGGGTCGGCCGCGGCCGACGGCGCGTCCGCCGGTCACGGCCGCGAGGACGGCGGCGGAACCGCCGGGCCGCGTCCGGCCGCCCTGGCCGGGGCGGGCGCCGCGGCCGTGCTGGCGGCCGCGGGAGGGATCTTTTATGCGCGGCGGCGCCGTGCCAGGGTCCGGAGCACGGATGTGCGGAGGGGTGGAACGTGGTGAGAGGGATCGTCCGGACAAGGGCCGAGCGCGGGCGGAGCGGCGGGAGCGGCGGAGCTGGCGGGAAGAGCGGGGCCGTCGGGGCCAGGGTGAGAGGTGGAGCTGTCGGGACCGAGGTGAGAGGTGGGTCTGGTGGGGCCGAGACGAGAGGTGGGCCTGATGGTGCCGGAGCGAGAGGTGGAGTCGGTGGTGCCGGAGCGAGAGGTGGAGTCGGTGGGACCGGGGCGAGAGGTGGAGCCGGTGGGACCGGGGCGAGAGGTGGAGCCGGCCGGGCCGGGGCCGGTCGCCGTCGGGCCACGGGCGCCGCGGGTGTGCGGCGCGGGGGCGCTCTCCTCGCCGCGCTGAGCGCGGGCGCGGTGATCTTCGGCGCGCTCGGGATCACCGCAGCGCCGGGCGCGTGGGCGGCGGCCGCACCGCGGCCCTACCAGACGGCCGAGGACGCCAAGAAGGTCGAGGGCGCCTCCAGCAGCGCGGACGCGCCCAAGGTGGCCCCCGGCCTGTTCACCGACCGGATCGAGCCGGGCGAGGAGAAGTACTACGCCCTCGACCTGGACGCCTCCTCCGATGTCCACATCACCGCGACGGCCGCCCCCGAACCGGGCCTGAAGGTCACCTTCCAGGACGGCATCGAGGTGACGCTCCAGAACACCAACGGCGACTCCTGCGGCGACGGCCGGTCCACCGGGGCCGGCGACACCGCCTTCCCGCTGTCCGCCACCACCTCCCGGCTGATCGGGGACTCCGGTGACGAGGCATGCCGCGCCAAGGGCCCGTACCTGGTGCACGTCGTGCGCGAGGAGGGCGACAACTCCGACCCCTCCTCCTGGCCGCTGGAGCTGTCGGTCATGAAGGAGCCGGGCCTCAAGGGCAGCATCCCCGCGCCCCGTCCGGGCACCGACGAGGAGACCGACGAGAACAACACACGCCCCGCGCCGCCCTCCGGCACGGCCAGGACGCGCGAGGGCGGCACCGGCTTCAACGACGCGCGCGCCCTCGGGGACGGCGTCTGGAAGGACCGCCTGCGCCCCGGTGAGACCCGCTACTTCCGTGTCCCCGTCGACTGGGGCCAGCGACTGTACGCGCGCATGGAGGTGCCCAACGCGCCCCAGCGGGAGGGCACGGGCAGCACCTTCCTGCCCAACGGCTTCCGGATGAACGTCTACAACCCCGCCCGGTGCCGCGTCTTCGACGAGGACTTCCAGAGCTACGACGGGGACGGCGCGAACTTCGACCGGTACACCAACCCCGTCCGCTACGAGAACCGCTTCGCCGACGCCAACACCGACACCCGCTTCGCGGGCTGGTACTACCTCGCGGTCACCGCCGCGCCCGACATGGCCCAGCCCTTCCCCAAGGGCGTTCCGGTCACGCTGCGCGTCGCGGTCAAGGGCGAGACGAAGACCGGCCCCGCGTACGACGGCGACGCGAAGGCGGCCGGCTTCGGGGTCGGCGACAAGGACCGTGAGATGGCCGAGAAGGGCCTCACGGAGGCCGAGGTGGAGGACAACGCGCTGCTGCGGACGCTCGGATGGACCGGCGTCGGCGCGGGCGCGGCACTGCTGGCCGTGCTGGCCGTCTGGTTCCTGGTGGCCCGCCGCCGCTCCGCCGCTCCGCCCCTCCCCCTCACCGGAGGACAGCCGCCGTACCAGGGCGGCTACGGCTACCCCCCGAGGTGAGCCCCGAGTCGGCGGGGTCGGCCGTGTTGCCGGGGATGGCCGCGCCGGCCGGGGGCGGTGCCCCTGGCAGCGGGCGTGCGGCTCAGCCCGCGGCCCTGAGCGCCAGCACCCCCGCCACCAGGCACACGAGGGCCACGACCAGCAGCGGGACCGCGACCTT
>NZ_VJOK01000001.1:3736596-3743535 GCF_013302895.1 Streptomyces albus subsp. chlorinus
GACCAGCAGCGGGACCGCGACCTTGGCGGAGGGGCCCGGCCTGCGACCCGCCGCGGCGCCGGCCGGCGGGAGGGGCACCGCGGGGCCGGGCCCGGCCGCGGGGGTCCCCGGGACCACGGGGGCGGGAGCGGACGGGGCCGCGGCGGTCCCGGGCGCGGGCTGGTGGCCGGTGTAGGGGCGGGTGCCGCCCGCGTCGGGGTGGTACGGGTACGCCTGTGTGGGCGCCGCGGGAGCGGCGGGCCGCTCCGGCACGGAGGGCGGCGCCGCCACCGGGACCGGCGGCGGGAGGTGGAAGCTGCCGGTGGAGGAGGACGACGACACGGCAGGCGCACCCGGCGTGGCGTCGGCACCCGGCGTACCGGAAACGTCCGGGGAGCCGGGGCCGGGGCCGCTCGGGGAGCCGGGGCCGCTCGGGGAGCCGGACGTGCCAGGGGCGCCGGGCATGGCGGGGGTGCCGGACGGGCCAGGGGCGCCGGACGTGCCGGGGGAACCCGGGCCGGGCGCGCCCGGGGCGTTCCGGGAGCCCGGCGCACCAGGGAAGCCAGGCGTACCCGGAAAACCAGGCGCACCAGGGGAGTCCGGTGGTGCGGGGCGGAGCGGGCCGTCGGGGCCGAATCCCTCGGGGAGCGGACCGAGATGGTCGAAGACCTCCACGGCCTCCTGCTCGGCCGTCGCGTCCGAGTCGAGCAGTTCCACCGCGCTCGCCAGCGCCTTACGGGTCCCCGTCGCGGTCTGGAACCGGGCGGCGGGGTCGGGCTGGAGCAGCTGGCCCAGCACCTGCCACAGCGGCTCGGGCACCCGTTCGGGCGCGGGGGGCATTCCGTGCTCGTAGCTCTCCAGCACCGCCTGCGAGTCGGGCTTGCTGCCCGTCAGCAGGTAGAGCCCCACCAGGCCGACCGCGTACAGGTCGGAGGTGAAGTCGGCCTCCGCCTCCAGCATCTGCTCCGGCGCGAAGTACCCGGGGGTGCCGACGACGTAGTTGGTCTCGGTCAGGCGCGGGTCGCCCTTGCGCATGGAGATGCCGAAGTCGGACAGCCGCAGGTGGGGGCGGCCGGTTCCGGTGGGCTCCAGCAGCAGGTTGGCGGGCTTGATGTCCCGGTGCACCACGTCCTCCGCGTGCACGGCCGCGAGGCCCGACAGCAGCTGGTCGAGCAGGGTGCACACGTACGTGGGGGGCAACGGCCCGTAGTCGCCCAGGAGATGGGCCAGCGAGCCGCCCTTGACCAGGTCCATGGTGAAGAGGACCTTCTCGTCGTCCGCGGCCCAGCTGTGGGGGGCCAGCACGTGCGGGTGGTCGATGCGCAGGGCCTGTTCGCGGACGAACCGCAGCAGGGTGTGCGCGTCCGACTGCTGGAGCACCTTGGCGGCCACGTACCGCCGGCGCCGGTGGTCCCAGGCGCGCCAGACCATGCCGACACCGCCGCGGCCGATCGGGTCGATCAGCTCATACCTGCCGGCGAAGATCTCTCCCATGGCGCCGCGTCCGCTCCCCTGCTCCCGCTCTGTCCGGTCCGTGCCGAGGTCAGCTCTGGTGCGCCTCGTAGTGCTTGACGGCGTCCGAGGTGCGGCCCGCGCCGTAGACCCGCAGGAACTCTGCCAGTTCCGGGTGCGAGGAGGCGAGGGCGTTCGAGGCGTCGATGATCTCGGCGGCGTCCGACACGGAGCGCAGGAGGGCCTGGATCTCGCGCACGACGCGCTTGACGGGGGTCTGCGAGGCGCCGGAGGAGGCGGTCTGCGTGGTGTTGAGCACGCTGCCGCCTGCGGTGCGGCGGATCTCGTCCATCCGGTTGGTCGCGTCGGCCGCGCTGACGTCACCGCGGGCCACCTCGGCGGCCAGCTCCTGGAGGGCCTGGACACGCTGGACGACGGCGGGGTTCCCGATCTTTGCGCGCTGCCCGCTCATGAGCTGCGAAAGCATAGGCGCGGACAGTCCCAGTACCGTCGCCAGCCGGGCCTGGTTGAGCCCGAGGTCGTCGATGAGACGGCGGAAGAGAGTCCCCAACGGCTCGCCGTACCACTGACTCTGGAGCTCGCGCGCCTTCGCGGTCGGGTCCTGTGCTGCTGCGTCCATGACGTCTCCCCTGGGCTCCCCTGCATCACTTCGCTCGCGCGAACTTGCCGTGCATCCTACGGACGGCGCGGGGCGCGGGCGATACCCGGTCGTAAGGAGACCACCGGAGCCAGTATCCTGGTGCCCGACGGGGCCATAGCTCAGTTGGTAGAGCGCTGTCTTTGCATGGCAGATGTCAGGGGTTCGACTCCCCTTGGCTCCACTTCACCGAAGGCCGTCCGACCTGGGTAAACGCGGGTCGGGCGGCCTCTTTGTGTGCGTAGCGTCGATACCGAGGCGAAGTTCGGCGGCAGGTCGCGCGGCACATGTCTCCGAGGTCCACACCCTTCTTCGCCCGGGATCGGGGGAGGGCGGAATCAGCCCCGAGGTGGTCCAGCGGGGGCCGACGACTTGGCGGACGGCGCGGAGGAGCCTCTCGCCCCCGGGAGACCGGCGGTCGCTGGAGCGAGGTCACCGCGCCGCAACCGCGCGACCTCCGCTCGCCGCGACGGCGGACCAGCCGCCCGCTCCTCACTCGGCCGGGACGACCCGGCAGGCCCCTCGCCCCGGACCTGTGAGCAGCGGGAATCCTTCCCACGCGAGGCCGGTACAGCACTGCGAACAGACCAACGCGCCAACCGCATCGCTGTCAGGTCCTAGTGATGCTGTTGGCGCTTGCCCCGGGAGCCGCCAACGGCCGTCCGAGCTGTCATTTCCCGGGGTGGCGTGGATACAGTCGGCAGCGAGGACGAGGAGGGGTGGCGTGATCGAGGTCGTGACAGCGAGTGCGATCACAGCATTCATGACTGCTGTGCTCAACGGCGCCGCCGGAGAGGTGGGCAAGCAGTTACTGCTGACGACGCACGCGCTGGTCGGGCGGACCCTGGGCCGACGCGCGCCGCTGCCGACCAGCGAGTCCGGGTTGCAGGTACTGGGCCGTGAGATCAGTGAACGGCTGGAGCCGGGGCAGCGTCAGGCGCGGGAATGGGCCCTGCTGCTCGGGAGCACGACCGGTTCGCCGACGCTGTCCCCGGGGGCCGGGGTGCCGCCCCCACCTCGGGATTTCACGGACCGGGCCGCCGTGCTCAAGCAGCTGAAGCACGAGGCCACGCGCCGCGCCGATGGGCAGCCCCGGGCAGCACTGCTGTGGGGGCCTCCGGGCATCGGCTCCAGCGCGGTGGCGCTCTACTTCGCGGCCAAGCACACCGGTCTTTACCCCGACGGACAGTTCTACGTCGACCTTCGTGATGTGGCCGGCGGCCAGCTGGTGGAGCCCGTTGTCGTCCTCCAGCGCGTGCTGCGCGAGATGAACGTGGACCCGGACGGCATGCCGGCCACCGCATCAGGGTGCCGGGACCTCTACCGCCGCCTGACGAACGGCCGCAGGGCCCTGCTGGTGATCAACCACGCGACCGCTGCCGCCCAGGTGCGTCCCCTCGTCCCCAATACGCCGGAGCTGTTCTTGCTGGTCGTTGCCTCCGGCCCGCCCTTCAGCCTGGAGGCCCGGCGCATCGAGGTGCCGCCGCTGAAGGACCGGGACGCGAAGGAACTGCTGAGGAAAGCAGCCGGAGCCGACACCGTGGCGCGGGCGAAGAGGCAGCTGCCGGGCATCCTGGAGCGGTGTGCCGGGAACGGCTACGCACTGCGGGCGGCAGCGGCGCAACTGCTCGCCGCGCAGGAACCGTCCGCCGAGCCGCCGGAGGCACCGCAGTCCTCGGATCCCGTACGCAGAACGGTGCGCGCCGTCTGTGCGGGGCTTCCGTCGGCGACGGTGCGGCTGTGTCATCTGGTCGCGCTCGGCGGATGGCCCGTGGTGACTTCCGGCCTCGCGGGATGGGCGGCTGATGTCTCTCCGGAAGAGGCAGCCCGGATGCTCGCCGAGGCTTCGGAAGCACACCTGATCGAAGCACTGGGGGAAGACCGCTACCGCTTCCACGCCGAGGTGTGCCGCTACCTCGCGGAAACGGCGGGCCCGCAGCTGGGTGTCGCCACGTGCTCGGCCGCCGTCTCCCGGACACTGACGGGCCTGACGCACCGGGCCGAGCACGCCGCCCACGCGGCGCTTCCGGAGAGCTGGCGGGTCGCCGACGCTCCCGAGCGAGGAGCCCCCTATGAGGGGGAAGCCGACGGCCTGGCAGCTCTGGTTGCCGAGCGGGCGAACGTTCTGCGCGCGATCACGGTCGCCGACGAGTATCAGCATATCGAGATGTGCCTGCGGCTGGCCCGGACGCTGTGGCCCCTCGTGCTGAAGGCGGGGTACTGGGCCGAGGCGCTGCCCGCGTTGCGGGCAGCAGCTCGCTGTGCGGATGAGCGACAGCCGGAGTCGAGCACCTCCGCGGCCCTGCACTTCCAGCTCGCACACTGCCTCGGCCAACTGCGCCGCTGGGAGGAGGCGGAACACGAAGCCCGGACCGCGGTCACCCACGAACGAGCGGCCGGTCATCTTCTCGGAGAAGCGTCCAGCACCGAATACCTCGGCCTGCTGAGCCTCTACCAGGCGAACGGGCAGAAGGCCGCTGAATGGTTCGCGGAGGCCGGCGAGCGCTATCGGCTCCTGTTGGACGAACAGGGAGAGAGCCGGCACCTGCGGCGCGCTCTCGCCCTCCTGGAACGCCACACAGGACGTGCGCTGTGGTTGCAGGGGGAACTGGCCGCGTCCCGCACCCACCTGAGCAGCGCACACGACTACTTCGAGCGCGAGGGGGAGAAGTACAACCTGGCCCGCACACTCACCGATCTCGCCGAAACAGCTCACACAGCAGGGGACGACGCCGAGGCGCTCACCCACATCGCACAGGCCATGCGGCTGCTTCCCGCCGATGCGACACCGCACCGGCACTACCTCACCGACCTGCGGCGCCGCTGCGAGGAGATGCGGTAAGAAACTCCGCGACCACCGGGTGGGTCCCGTGCGCGGTGCGCACTCGGAGCGTGGTGCCTTCTGGCGGCATCGTGCCACCGGCATTCAGCCAGGCGTGCAACGCCGAGGCGTAGGCGGCGGGATCGATGTCCGCCTCCGGTCCCGCGGAGAGCTGGAGCAGGCCGTGCTGCCGTGCGTACGCCGTGCAGGTGTCCGGTCCGGTGATGTAGGCGGCGACCGCGCACTGCGGGTGCCGCTCCAGTACCTCTGCCGCCCAGTGGGCGGGACCTCCCAGCCGGGGATCGTCCGGCGTCCCTTCCCGTACGATCACGTCGGCGAGGGCCAGATCGCTGGGGTTCCGTGTCTCCTCGTGCACCGCGAGATGACCCTCCCCGCTGGCCGCGTACGGGTGCTCGGCGGAGCGCTCGATATCGATTCGCCGTCCGCGGACCCGGGCCCGTACACGAAGCGGCGCGGTCCGACGGGGCGGTTCGTACGGCGGGGTCGCCAGCGGCTCCAGAAGCGCCGGAGCGGTAGGCTCGTCGAGGTCGAGCAGCCGGTAGAAGCTGCGGCGCAACAGGGCCGCCGACCCGCCGGGAGCTGAGCTGACGAACTCGGCCGGCCCGCGCCACGGGCGATGCGAGGCCAAAGCGCGCTCCAACTGCGCACCCAGGGGCGCATGCGGATCCAGCCGAGGTGCCGTGCGGACGAAGTCCGCCAAGGGTGCCTCGGGATCCAGCCGCTCGTCTCCGGCCGCCGCGAGCAGCACCGGGGTGCCCAGGGCCGCCGCATAGTAGGAGACCGCTCCGAAATCCCCGATGACCACGTCAGCGGCCAGGAGCGCTTGCCGCCAGGAACTCAGAGGATCGACAAGAACCAGCCCATGGCGCCGGGCCCGGTCCAACCACGCCCGTACCTGGCCCGGCCCGTGGCCGTACCAGATATTCGGGTGCAAGACGGCTGCCACGCGGTATTCATCGGCCGGAAGCTCCGCAGCCAGCCGCGGAAGCAGGCTCGGCAACAGGTCCTCGGAGCCACCGTTGCCGAAGAAACCCTCCGGATTCCACGTGGAGTTCAAAACGACGAGCCGCTGCCCACGCCGAACCCCCCACGCGCGCCGGAACCGTTGCCGGTACGGCCGCCCAGCCAGCATGCGGTCGTAACAGGGATCCCCCGCGAGCACTGCGGCTTCCGCCGCCTCCGGGCACACGCGCCGCAATCGCGCGAGCTGCTCGGGATGCGACAGCACAAGAGCGTCCACGAACGGCTTGCCGTCCTCCAGCAACCAGTCGGGCGCCAACCCGAATGTCGGCTCCCGGCTCCCGGCTCCCGGCTCCCGGCTCCCGGCTCCCGGCTCCCGGCTCCCGGCTCCCGGCTCCCGGCTCCCGGCTCCCGGCTCCCGGCTCCCGGCTCCCGGCTCCCGGCTCCCGGCTCCCGGCTCCCGGCTCCCGGCTCCCGGCTCCCGGCCTGGCCAGTTTCTTAGTATATCCCACCCCATGTGACAGTACGCACAATTTACCCTTTATGAGGTGGAGTTCTCCGCCAAAGCTGGCGGAGATCGCGAGATCGACAGGAGTTGCGACGGCTTGTTCCCATGGGAGAACGGGAAGTCCCAACTCGGCGAACAGCTCCCGGACTCCGCTTTGGAAAGCGGAGGACCCTGTGGAAGTGACCAGCAGTTGAACCCGGAAGTCGTCATGGAAAAGCGGCAGAAGGTCCAGGAGCCGCCCGGCTGACGTGACGTTGTGCACCACCAGCAGCACGCGGCCGTGTACGCGCCGGCTTGTCCAGCGTGCGGCGTCCGGCCCGACTGGTACCCGTATGGCTGCGGGATCCGCTGACCCCACTGGATCCTCCCGCGGCAGTTCCCAAGCTGTCCCGATCACCCTAGATGATTGAGTCCGATGTTCGTGCTGGTCGGGACCATGGTGAAGGGCGCCCGTCGGTCAGTGGGTGAAGACAAACCTGGACGCCCTTCTGGCGGCACTGTACGTGTTCATCGACGACCATGTGGCGCCTTGCCGCTCTT
>NZ_VJOK01000001.1:3744748-3751034 GCF_013302895.1 Streptomyces albus subsp. chlorinus
GGAATGCGGCCTCACGCTTCTCCAGCGCCTGGACGGCCGCGCGGGCGGTCTCGCCGTAGGGGATGCCGCGGATCTTCCGGGCGCAGTCCAGGCAGGCGGATGCTGCGGCGGGAGGGCCCGAGCCGCGTTCGATGACGTCGATGATCTCGACGTCGTCCGCGTGGCCTTGGTGCCACTGGCACCATCCGGCACTCATCTTTCCGTTCCTCCGGTGTTCTTGTCAGTGGGGGCGGCGGGCGTAGGGGTCTTGTTGCCCGCGCAGGTGCGGCAGCGGGCGCCGATGCTTCTGATGCCGTCGTCCTGCGCGTCGTTGCGGACGGTCAGCGGGCCCCGGCAGCGTGGGCACGTCCCGTACCAGCCCGGCCGGTGCAGCCCGAGGCGTGCAGGCGGGGGCTCAATCACGGCGGCCGTCCCGTTGTCGGCGGCACAACAGGCAACGGCAGGCAGGCCACCGCGTGGTCACCAGTACTGTCGCAGCGCGGACCAGGCGCGGCCTGGTCCAGGAGCGGCCCGAGTCGCGGGAGACGCGGAGCGTCATACGACTCATGACGAGGGCCTCACCGGTCGGACGGCCGCGAGATGGCGCTCCCGGTCCCTGTCGTAGGCCTCCCGCTCCCGCTGAGTGGCCTCGCGCAAGTGCTCGGGGGCGGCCCACCATTCGTAGCCGGTGGGCGTGATGAGCTGCACGGCCCCGTCCGGGCGGGTCTGCTGCACCCGTCCCGTCCACGGCGGCTCGGGCGGCACCGAGCCCCCGGTGCTCTCGTCCACCAGGTATGCGCCCTTGCCGCAGGTGACGGCTTCGATATCGTCCTCCACGTCGACTCCTTGGCAGTCGTCCATCCCCCGGGGCCGGTAGGACGGCCGCCGGGGTCTTTTGTGACCAGAGTCGAGTGGCGCGCACGTGAAGACTTCCCGCGCCCAGGTATACCCATCATGGGTAGGCTTCTGGGAAGTTGGCCTCACAGACTTATGCGAGCAGGAAGTGTGCAGGCGTGATCGATTACGAGCCACCCACTGCAATCCCCCGGGGCCTCCTCGACGACTCGGAACTGCGTGCTGCACTGGAGGCGCACGACTTCGGGACGGTATTCCGGCTTGCCCGCAGCCGGGCCGGCATCAGCTACTCGAAGATCGCTGCGGAGTGCGACATAAAGCCGGAGCGCGTGGGGACACTCGCCCGCGGTCGGGGCCGGGTCACCTCGTTCGACAAGATCGTGCTCATCGTGGACGCACTACGTGTCCCCGGACACATGGTCGGTCTGGCCCCCCGCCCGTGGGAGGAAGACGAGACGCCTGCACCCATCACCGGCACACAGAATGGGACCACCGTGCGGCGCCGTACCTTCTTCGAGGCAACAACCCGAACCGGGCTGGCTGCGGCTTTGCCCAGCCTTACCAAGCAGGATGCCCCCAAGCGCCTCAATGCTGCGAACGTTGAGGCGCTGCGCGAGCGGACCGCACGTCTACGGCGTCTCGACAACGTTCTGGGGGGCGGCGACACCTACCGCGTCTACCTGGGCGAGTACCAGGCCACGAAAGCGCTCCTACGAGACACCATCTGTTCTGAGGGAACTCGCCGCAGCCTTATGTCTGTCCTGGCTGAACAGGCCCAACAAGCAGGGTGGGCGGCGTTCGATGCGGGACGGGAAGCTGATGCCGCCGGACTCTACAAGGAGAGCCACGTGGCAGCCCGAGAGGCGGGAGACGCAAGCCTTGTGGGAAACTCGCTGGCCTTTCTCGCCTACCAAGCCAGCGCCGACGACAAGGTGGCAGCCGTCCAGATCGCCTCTCGCTCCTGCGAGACCATCACCTCCGGAACTCCGTGGGGAGTGAGAGCGCTGCTGTACGAACGGAAGGCTTGGGCTTGCTCGGTCGCAGGAATGCACACCGAGACGGAGAAGGCACTCGCCGCCGCGCACGACGCCCTAGAGGGCGCGAGCGACGGTGAACACCAACCTGACTGGGTTGCCTGGGTGGACCACACCGAGCTGGCCATCATGTCCGGCCGGTGCTGGACCGAGCTGCGCCGACCGCTACGGGCAGTTCCCGTTCTGGAAGACGCGCTGGCCCGGTACGACGATGCCCACGCGCGGGACAAGGCTCTCTACCTGTCCTGGTTGGCGGACGCCTATCTGACCGCCGGGGAGGTCGAGCAGGCTGCTACCGTCGCCGCTCGGGCCCTGGAACTGTCGTCCGGTGTCGCGTCTATCCGGCCTCGGCGACGACTCGCCCCGGTGCTGGAGAAGCTGAGCCAGCACCGGGGCATGACCGTTGTCAGTGACGTGCTCGATAGGGCCAGAGTTCAGGCAGGCTGATCGGGCGTGACCGATTCACTGATCCACTGGAGACACCTCTCGGCCCCTGCGGCAATCGGGACGGCCGCAACTTCGGGGTTGTCCCACGGATGGTGTTCCAGGAGATGCGCCTCCAAGGCGGGGTACCGTTCGAAGCTGGTTTTCAGCAGCAGCTGCCACTCCTCGCCTTCGCCGAACTCACCGAGGTGCCAGAAGACCGAGGTGGCCGGGCCCACGATCTGTGCGCCTGCGGAGAGTCGCTCCCTCACCACAGACCGCGCGAGTTCGACGGCTTGCTGTCGGGTTTCCGTGGCTGTCGAGACCTGGAGAAAGTCAGTCATGGCGCGGAGCCTATGCAGGTCAGGACGGAGCGCGCAGCCCCTCGGGGCCGCCCGCCCTGTGTAAACGGGAGCACCCGGAGATGCGGGGGTCGACAACTGGCCGCACGGTGGTGTCATGGCTGCACCGATCGTCGTCCATGCGCCCGACGAGGAGGGCGGGCGCCGCCTCTGCGCGTCCGGCACGATCCTCGGCCGCGCCTACAGCACCACCGACCTCCTGGGATTCCTCCGCCGCGCTGGCCTCGACCCCGACGACACGGCCCTGGACGACCCCGGACTGATCGAGTGGCGCGGCGGCGGCCCCGGCGTGTGGGGGCTCACAGCCCACCTGTCCCGTCTACCGGGCTACGGCGTCGGCCAGGTCCACGAGCAGCTGCGCCACGGCCACCAGCGGCGCCCATCTGCCCCGGTCCGCAGTGCGCTCGTCCTCCACGGGTTCCTCCTTCTCAGCGATCGGGAAGAGGACCGTGGGGTGGCGTGCGAAGAGCCTGCGTTGGGTTGTCCACAGACGGGGCAGCAGCGTCCAGTCAGGCGCTGCGGAGGCGTCTGCGGGCACGCCGAACCCGGGCCCGACACGCCCACCAAGCCGACGTTCTCACCGTCCAGTCCGGTCTCTTCCCAGCACTCGCGAGCACCGGCCTGTCCGACCGTCTCTTTCTTTTCCCCCTTCCAGCTTCTTCCCCCTCCAGCCGCCTCCCTGTTGTCACCGCGGCAGGGCGACGGCGTTGTGGACACTGACCGTGTGGCGTCGGCCCGGGGGACCGGGCCGACAAGCGGCTCCTACGGGCGAGAATTGCAGCTGCGATCGGCGGGGTCGGTGTACATACGCGTGTGCACCGTGCCGGATCGGGGTGGATCGCCCAGGATCGCAGAGGGTGGAATCGGCGGCCTTTTCGCGCGGACGGCGCGGGGGCGGCGGGCGCCCCGTCGTCACAGACGCGGTTCCGGGTCCGCGCGGGTGGCCCAGCCGACCACGTGGTCGCTCTCGGCCCGCAGCGCGCTGCGGAACAGGGCGCTGTAGGCCGTCTCACCGAGCTGGGCGCGGGCCGCGGCCTGGCCCCGTTCGCGCAGGGGTGCCACCTCGGGTGTCCCGCGCTGGGTGTGGCCCACCGCCTCCCAGTGCTGGGCGCTGGCTCCGTAGGCGAGCGCCGCGCGTTCCGGCTCCCCGCGCTCCGCCCAGGCGGTGGCCAGCAGTTCCAGGCCGAGGGCGATGCCGTAGCGGTCGCCGATGCGGCGCTTGGAGTCGAGCATGGCCCGCGCGTGGGTGGTGGCGGCGCCCGCGCGGTGCTCGAAGAGGGCGATCAGCGCCAGTTGGTAGTCGGTGTACGAGCGGGTCCAGTACTCCCCCACGCGTACGCAGTCCTCGCGCAGTGCCTCGGCCTGTGCGCGCGACTCCTTCAGCCGTCCGGCGCCGGTCAGTGCGAAGACCCTCACCAGGCGGCACAGCGTGACCCCGAAGCTGTGCGAGGTGGCCGGGGAGGTGCCCCGCAGCGCCTCGTCCGCCGCCGTGAGGGCGGTCAGCGGGCGCCCGGTCAGCAGTGCGCTGAGTCCTTCCAGGTAGACGGCCTGGCGCTGTCCTTCGTCGTCGCCGGTCGCGGCCGCCGACTCCCGGCTGAGCGCGGCGAACGCCCGTCCCGCCTCGTGGTCACCCTGGAGGAGGTGGGCCAGGCCGAGGGACCACAGGCCCCGGGTGCGTCTGCGCTCGGGCCGGCCGACGGGGGCGAGCGCCAGTTCCAGGTAGTGGCCGGCCTCGTAGAGGTGGCCGCAGCACACCCAGAAGAACGCCACGTTCGCGGCCAGTTCCAGGGCGGCCCTCGGGTCGGTGCCCAGCAGGTACCGCAGGGCTTCCCGTACGTCGTGGTAGAGGATCTCGATGCGCGCGTACCACTCCTGCTGCCGCGCGCTGAACCACTCGTCGCGCGCCAGCCGGGTCAGCTCCAGGACGACCGAGGCGTGCCGGGAGGCCAGGTGCTCCTCCTCGCCCAGCTCCCGCAGCCACATGCGCCCGTACTCGCGGAGGGTGTCCAGCAGCCGGTAGCGGTCCCCCTCGCGGGTGACGACCGACTTGCGCACCAGGCCCGCCAGGCACATGCGCAGCTCGGCGGGGTCCAACGGGCCGCCGGTGCAGACCTGTTCGGCCAGCTGGGCGTCGAAGCCGCTGGGAAAGGTGGACAGCCGTGCCCACAGCAGCCGTTCGGTGGGGCGGCACAGCTCGTGGCTCCAGCCGACGGCGGTGCGGACGGCGCTGTGCCGGGCGGGCCGCCGGGCGGCGGGGGGCGGGGGCGGTCCGTCGGGGCCGTCCGGGCCGTGGGGGAGGTCGAGTCCGGAGCGGACCCGGTAGGCGGTGTCGGCCAGCGTGTGGTGCCGCAGCTGGGCCGCGGCCAGTTCCAGCGCCAGCGGTACGCCGTCCAGGCGTGCGCACAGCCGCGCGGCCAGCCGCAGCTGGTCCGGCTCGCGCAGGGGGCGGCCGACCGCCGCGGCGCGCTCCGCGAACAGGGTCACGGCCTCGGTGGCGGGGGCGAGCGGCGGCACGGTGACGACGGTCTCGCGGGCGAGGCCGAGCGGCTGCCGGCTGGTGGCCAGTACGGTCAGCCGGGGGCAGGCGGTCAGCAGTTCGCCGACCAGGTGGCGGCACTGCGCGGCCAGGTGTTCGCAGGAGTCGAGGACCAGGAGCACCGCCCGGTCGGCCACCCAGGTGCACAGGGAGTCCAGCGGCATTCTGGGGGTGTGGTCCGAGAGGCCCATCGCGTCCGCCACGGTGGCGGCGAGCAGCTCGTCCCCCTGCAACGGCCACAGGTCGGCCCAGTAGATCCCGCTCAGGTCCGCGGGCGGGGTGGTGGAGACGGCCCGTAGCGCCAGGCGGGACTTGCCGACCCCGGCGCCGCCCACGAGGGTCACCAGCCGTTCGTGGCCGAGGGCCCCGCGCAGCCGCGCCAGCTCGGCCGCACGGCCGACGAACGAGGTGGTCTCCACAGGGATGTTCTTCCGCACGGCATCCAGTTTTCCCCCGATCCGCCCCCGGGAGAGGCGGTTCGCGGTTTCTGACGCCCGCGAACACCCGTAAGGGGAAGGCCGCCTGTGTGTGCGATGTGTCAACTCGCAAGCGACTTTGGTGAATTCCACTCGATCGAGTGATGGTCCGGGGGTGGCGCAGCGCCACCCCCAGGGGGGCTGCCTATGCTTACGGGCCGATTTCCCGGACTCCTACGGTCACAGACTCCTACGGTCACAAGGTCATACGTGAGGGCACCGATGGCACCGCACCTGGACGAGAGCGCCCGCACGCTGACGTGTGCCGTCGAAGAGGAGGAGCCCCCCGCGGGCACGGTGCTGGCCCGCGAGGACGGCGGCCGAACCGTGGTGGAGCTGCACGGGGAGATCGACCTCGCCGTGGCGCTCGCCACCACGCCCCAGCTCTACGCGCTGACCGCCGCGCCCGCACCCCGGCTCGTCGTCGACCTGCGGCCGGTCACCTTCATCGACTGCAGCGGCCTGGCGCTCCTCGTCGACATCCGCGCCCGGGTCCTGGCCGGCTCGGGGAGCTTCACCCTGGTCTGCGCCGACCCCCGGGTGCTGCGGCTGCTGTGGATCACCGACCTGACCGAGGTGCTCGCACCGGTACCGGCGCTCCCGGACGACGGCGGCCCGCGG
>NZ_VJOK01000001.1:3751336-3766540 GCF_013302895.1 Streptomyces albus subsp. chlorinus
CGCTGCGCTGGGCGGCCTCCTCACGGCCGGCGCGGTGGGCGGCCCGCACGTCGGTCACCGCGGTCCCGATGCGGGGACCGGCGTAGTCGGCCGCCCTGCGGGCGGCCTTGCGGGTCCGCTCGGCGGCGCGGGAGGCGGCCACCTCGACCTCGGCGGGGAGGGCGTCCCGCGCCTGCGCGACCCGCGGCCCGAGGTACTGCTCGTACCCCTCGCGGGCGGTGTGGCGGGCCTGCTCGGCGGCCTTGACGACCTTCGGCCCCAGGCGCGCCCCGGCCTCCTGCGCGTAGCGCGCGGCGGTGTCCTTGGCCTGCTCCGCGTGGGGCCTCATCACCTCCGCGGCGTGGCGCACGCTCTCCTTGGCTGTGCCCGTCGCGGCGCGCACGCTTTCCTTGGCGGTCACGGTTCCTCCTCCTCGGTGGCTCCTGACTCGGGCAGTCTCTCCGGCAACGGAGGACAGGGAGTCGTTTTTCCACCCGTTGTGAAGATCATGCCTGGTGGTGCTCTGCCCGGCACACCGCATCGGGCATCCGGGTCAGCCCGGCCCCCGGGTGTCCGTGGGAGGATCGGGTGAGTCAACGAAAGACAGATGGAAGGTAGATCGTGGCTGAGCAGCTCCACGCCACCCTGAAGACCAACCACGGCGACATCCGGGTCCAGCTCTTCCCGGACCACGCCCCGAAGACGGTCAAGAACTTCGTCGAGCTCGCCGAGGGGTCCCGCGAGTGGACGCACCCGGCGACCGGCAAGAAGACCACCGACAAGCTGTACGACGGCACCGTCTTCCACCGTGTCATCAGCGGCTTCATGATCCAGGGCGGTGACCCGCTGGGCAACGGCACCGGCGGCCCCGGCTACGAGTTCGGGGACGAGATCCACCCCGACCTGGCCTTCACCAAGCCCTACCTGCTGGCCATGGCCAACGCGGGTCCGGGCACCAACGGCTCGCAGTTCTTCGTCACCGTGGCCCCGACCACGTGGCTGACCGGCAAGCACACCATCTTCGGCGAGGTCGCGGACGAGGCGAGCAAGAAGGTGGTCGACGCCATCGGCAACGTCCAGACCAACCCCCGGACCGACCGTCCGCTCCAGGACGTGGTGATCGAGTCCGTCGTCATCGAGCGCTGAGCTGTCCGGCCGCCGGGGCCGGCGTCCGTGCCGTCGGTGGACGTGCCCTTCGGGTACGTGCGCGCCGGGTACGCCGCCGGCCCCGCCGGGCCGCGCCGCCGTGGCAGCGCGCCGCGGCAGGGCGGGCGGACGGCCGGTGGAAGGAATGCGGGAGGGGACCCATGGAGGAGCGGGGCGGGCGTTCGCCGGAGGCGGGGGACGGAAGACCGGCGGCGAAGTTCTGCTACCGGCATCCGGACCGGGAGACGGGGATCTCGTGCACGCGCTGTGAGCGGCCCGTCTGTCCGGAGTGCATGGTGCCGGCTTCCGTCGGTTTCCAGTGCCCCGAGTGCGTCAGAACGGGCTCGGGCACCGGGCACGGGCCGGGCGCCAACCGGCCCAGGACGATCGCGGGCGGCGCCGTGACGGCCGACCCCCGGCTGGTCACCAAGGTGCTGATCGGCGTCAACGTCGCCGTCTTCATCGCGGTGCTGGCGGTCGGCAACCGGCTGCTGGACCGGCTGCTGCTGTTCGGGCAGGCCGTGACCGAGCCGTACGGGCCGCTGGAGGGGGTGGCCGAGGGGCAGTGGTACCGGCTGCTGACCTCGATGTTCCTCCACCAGGAGATCTGGCACATCGCGATGAACATGCTCGGGCTGTGGTTCCTGGGCCCGCCGCTGGAGGCGGCGCTGGGGCGGGTGCGCTTCCTGGCGCTGTACCTGCTGTCCGGGCTGGGCGGCGGCGCGGTCACCTATCTGCTGGCCGCACCGCAGCAGGCGTCGCTGGGCGCCTCGGGGGCGATCTTCGGCCTGTTCGGCGCGACGGCGGTGCTGATGCGGCGGCTGCGCTACGACATGCGGCCGATCCTGATCCTGCTGGCGATCAATCTCGTCTTCACCTTCACCTGGAAGAACATCGCCTGGGAGGCGCACGTCGGCGGCCTGGTGACGGGGCTGGTGTTCTCCTACGCGCTGGTGCACACGCCCCGGTGGGAGCATCTCCCGGACTCAGGCCGCCGGAGGCTGGCGCTGGTGCAGTACGGGACGGGCGCGCTGCTGCTCGCGGTGATCGCGGTGCTCCTGGTGGTGCGCACGCTCCAGCTGACCTGAGCGCGCGCAGCGGTGCCGCGCCGTGCCGCCGGAGCCCGGTCGAGCGCCCGTGGCGGGCCCGGCCGGGCTCCCACGGTTCCTTCCTCCCGCGTCTCCCTCACACGTCCGGCGCACATCCGCGGTACGCCTCGCACAGGTGTGCCGAGGGTTTTCCACAGCGGGTACGGGATCTTGTGCACGGTGTGGCTGACCGGGAGCGCATTCGTTCAGACGTGCGTTTCCCTTGGGGTTACTGGTCGAACGGGGTTCCGCACGCCGCTCCGCCGATCACATCGGCGTCAACACCCTGAAAGTTATCCACAGATCTTGTGAGTTATCCAAGGCTGTGGATCAGCCTGTGGATAACTCTTATTTCCACTGGGTGGAGACGACGAAGCCGGTCGCGATGAAGCCGAAGCCCACCACGATGTTCCAGTTCCCGAGGGACTCCAGGGGCAGCGAACTGTTGGTGACGTAGAACACCACGATCCAGGCCAGGCCGATCCCGAACATCGCCAGCATCAGCGGTGCCACCCAGCGGCGGCCACCGCCGCCGCGCAGGTCGATGTTGGTGGCCTTCTTCTCCGGCGGGGGCGTGAAGTCCGCCTTCTTCCGGACACGTGACTTCGGCACGAGAGACCTCTCCTGTCGATGCGCTGCTGACCGCCGCACGGACCACGGGGACGGTGGTCCGTTAGCGTAGTGCTTTCCCGGGGCGGAGGGAGACAAGGGTACGGTGACCAGATCGTTCATCCGGCCTGCACGGCTGGCCGCGATAGGCGTCTTCGCCCTCGCGGGACTCATCTTCTGGGTGAGCTTCAACACCGCGCAAGGCACCAACCTGCGCAGCGACTCCTCGATGCTGCGGCTGACCGACCTCATCCAGGAGCGCAGCAGGCAGAACGCCGAGCTGGACAGCCAGGCCGCCTCGCTGCGCCGCCAGGTCGACCACCTCGCCCGGCGCGACGACGGCAGCACCAAGGGCCAGGACCGCAGGCTCGACGCGCTGGAGGAGCGCGCGGGCATGGAGAAGCTCAAGGGCGAGGGACTGAGCGTCACCCTCGACGACGCCCCCACCAACGCCACCGCGAAGGTCCCCGGACTGCCCGACCCCGAGCCCAACGACCTGGTGATCCACCAGCAGGACCTCCAAGCCGTCGTCAACGCGCTGTGGCGGGGCGGGGCCAAGGGCATCAAGGTCATGGACCAGCGGCTGATCTCCACCAGTGCCGTGCGCTGCGTCGGCAACACCCTCATCCTGCAGGGCCGCGTCTACTCCCCTCCCTACACCATCAGCGCTGTCGGCGACCGCGACGCCCTCCAGGCGGCCCTCCACAACGCCCCCGCCATCCAGAACTACCTGGAGTACGTGGACGCCTACGGCCTCGGCTGGAAAGTCGAGGAGCACAAGGCGATGACTCTTCCGGGCTACTCCGGCACAGTGGATCTCCGGCAGGCCAAGCCCGTGGGGTGAGCCCTGGCTCGGTGCTCCCGTGGGCGAGCGGTGGGGAGGGAGTGGCGCGTGGCGTTACGAGCGGTCGTCCGGGGCCTGAGCGAGCTGTGCATCACGGCCGGCATCCTGATCGTGCTCTTCGTCGTCCACCTCCTCTACTGGACCGGGCTGCGCGCCGACAGCGCCTCGGACAACGAGATCGACCGGCTCCACGAGCGGTGGGCGGCGGCTCCCCGGGACGGCTCCGCCGCCGCGGACGAGGGTCGCGCCGGTGCTCCCTCCCGGCGGGAACGGGAGCAGCGCGGGCGGGACGGGGAGACGGGCCCGGCGGGCGGCGCCGGGGAGCGGCGCGCGGGCCGGGCCCAGCAGCAGCCCTACCGCGACGGCCGGTCCTTCGCCGTCATGTACATCCCCCGCTTCGGACGCGACTGGTCCAAGCCCGTCCTGGAGAGCACGGGCGAGCAGACCCTGCGCAGGGGACTGGGCCACTACACCCGCACCGCGCGCCTCGGCGGGAAGGGCAACTTCGCGGTGGCCGGCCACCGCCGCACCTACGGCGACCCGTTCAAGGACTTCCCCCGGCTGCGGCCCGGCGATCCCGTCGTCCTCACCGACGGCGACACCTGGTACACCTACACGATCGTCAAGCGCCCTTACCGCACGCTCCCCGGCGACACCGGCGTCCTCGACGCCGTCCCCGCGCCCGTGAACAAGGCCGCCGCGCCCTTCACCGGACCCGGCCGCTACCTCACCCTGACGACCTGCGACCCGGAATGGGGCAGCAGCCACCGGCTGATCGCCTGGGGACGGCTGGACGCGACCCGGCCGGCGTCCGAGGGGAGCCCCGGCGCCCTCACCCGCTGAGCCCGTCCATCGAGCCGTACCCCTGCGCCGTACCCTTTCGCCGTACTCTGTGGTGGGCCGAACGGCACGCGTGCCCGAGTGGCGCGGGAGGAGAGAGGACGGCATCGCGGGATGTACGGCTGGATCTGGCGGCATCTGCCGGGCAACGTGTGGGTGCGGATACTGATTTCGACGGTACTGGTGGTCGGTGTCGTCTTCCTGCTCTTCCAGTACGTCTTCCCCTGGGCGGAACCGATGCTGCCGTTCAACGACGTGACCGTGGACGGCGCCGCCGCCCCCGCGGCCGGTACCGCGCCGGGAGGTCTGGTATGAGCGCCCGCATCCTGGTCGTGGACAACTACGACAGCTTCGTCTTCAACCTCGTCCAGTACCTCTACCAGCTCGGCGCCACCTGCGAGGTCGTCCGCAACGACGAGGTCGACCCCCAGCGCGTCGCGGGGCCCTCCGCATCCCGGGGCGGTGAGGAAGGCGGCTTCGACGGCGTCCTCCTCTCCCCCGGGCCCGGCACCCCGGAGGAGGCGGGGGTGTGCGTCGAGATGGTGCGGCACTGCGCGGCACGGGGCCTCCCGGTCTTCGGCGTCTGCCTGGGCATGCAGGCGATGGCCGTCGCCTACGGCGGCGTCGTCGGCCGGGCCCCCGAGCTGCTGCACGGCAAGACGTCGGCCGTCTCCCACGAGGGCACCGGAGTCTTCACCGGCCTGCCCTCCCCCTTCACCGCGACCCGCTACCACTCGCTGGCCGTACACGGCACCCTGCCCGACGAGCTGGAGGTCACCGCCTGGACGGCGCCCGGCGGGGAGGCCGTGGACGGTGCCGCCCTCGTCATGGGGCTGCGCCACCGCGAACTCCCCGTCGAAGGCGTCCAGTTCCACCCCGAGTCGGTACTGACCGAATGGGGCCACCGGATGCTGGCCAACTGGCTGGTCCGGTGCGGTGACACCGACGCCGTGGAACGGTCCGCGCGGCTGACGGGGGTGCCGCGGGCCGTCGGACTCGGGGCGGTCACCGGGTGACGACGGGCCACGGCGACGGCCTCCCCCGGCACGGGGCCCAGGGAGGGGACGACGCGGAGTACGACCCGTACCGCGCGGCCGTCGACGCCCTCGCCGACCCCCTCACCGACCCGCTCCCCGCGCCGGCCCCGGACCACCCGACCGCCCCACCCCCGCCCCCCGCCGCCGGTCCGGCCCCTGCCGTCGGGCCCGGGAGCGGTTCCGGGCCGGTGACCGCTCCCGCGGGCGCCGGGGACGTGGCTGGGCAGCGGACGGGGTGGGGCCGGCCCGGGGTGCCGGGCCAGGAGACGTACGGGCAGCCGTACGCCGCGCCCGCGCCGCGATCCCCGGAGCGACAGCCGTACGGCCCCGGTTCTGGTTCCGGTTCTGGGCGGCCCGGTCCCGGTACCGGTTCCGTGCAGGGGCGGGGTGTGCGGGCCGCGCCGTACGCGGACGGTCCGGCCACCCCTGGGGCCGATCCCTACCGCCGGGCCGGGGACCGCGACACCGTCGGGCTGAGGCGGCCCGGCGCGGCGGACCTGGCGGGTCGGCGCACCCCCGGGGCGCCCGCCCCCGGGCCGCGTACCGAACGCCCGCCAGGGCCCTCCCGGTTGGAGGCCCGCAGAGCCGCCCGTGCCCTGCGTCCCGGTCCGGGCATCATCGCCAGCCGCGCCATCGGTGAGGTCTTCATCACCTGCGGCATCCTCATGCTGCTCTTCGTCGCCTATCAGTTGTGGTGGACCAACGTGCTGGCCGGTCAGCAGGCGGGCGGCGCCACCGACGAACTTCACGAGCAGTGGGACAAGCACAAGTCGGACGGCGGTGTGGACCCCGAGCGCAAGGCGGGCGCCTTCAAGCCGGGCGAGGGGTTCGCCGTCATCCACATTCCGAAGATCGACATCACCGCGCCCATCGCCCAGGGCGTCTCCAAGGCGAAGGTCCTCGACAAGGGCATGGTCGGCCACTACGACAAGGCGCCGCTCAAGACCGCGATGCCCTGGGACAAGAAGGGGAACTTCGCGCTCGCGGGGCACCGCAACACCCACGGCGAACCGTTCCGGTACATCAACCGGCTGGTGCCGGGGGACAAGGTTGTGGTGGAGACGCAGTCGACGTTCTACACGTACGAGGTGACGCGGCAACTCCCCTCCACCTCCCCGTCCGATACGGGGGTGATCGACCCGGTTCCGCCCAAGTCGGGCTTCACGAAGCCCGGTCGCTACGTCACCCTGACCACCTGCACCCCGGAATTCACTTCGAAGTACCGTCTGATCGTCTGGGGCAAAATGGTGGACGAACGTCCGCGCAGCAAGGGCAAGCCGGACGCGCTCGTCGACTGACGGCAGGACGGCAGGCCGTACGGCCGGGTCGTACGGCCTGTGGCGGGCGGGCCCGGCCAAGGCCCGGCAGGGATCTGCCGGGTGACGAGTGAGACAGCGGCGGAGGCGGCACAGTGAGCGACGGCAAGCGGGAGTCCGCGGCGAGAGCCGCGGACCAGGGGGAGACCGCTGAGACCGCCGAGGAGGAGGGCGGCCCCGGCCCTGAGACCTCCGGCGCCGAAGCCTCCGGCAAGGGCGCCACCCGTACCGATGCCACCGGCCCCGGTACCACCGGCCCCGAGGCCACCGGCAGCCCGGAGGCGGAGCCCGGCGAGGGCGGGGCGGAGGGCTCCGAGGGCGGAGCCGGGGACAGTGGGGGCGGGGCCGCGGGCGGCGCGGAGCCGGCCGGGAAGCCGGAGCCGGCGCGGAAGCCGGCTCCGGCCCGGCGGGGGCGGATCGCCGCCGCCGTGGGGATCCTCGGCGAACTCCTCATCACGGCGGGGCTGGTGCTCGCCCTGTTCGTCGTCTACTCGCTGTGGTGGACCAACGTCCTCGCCGACCGGCAGGCCGAGAAGCGGGGCGACCGGGTGCGCGAGCACTGGGCGGCGGACCGCGGTCCCGGCGACCTCGACACCCGCGACGGCATCGGTTTCCTGCACGTGCCCTCGATGTCCTCCGACGACATCCTCGTCATGAAGGGCACCGATCCCAAGGAGCTGAACCAGGGGATCGCGGGCTACTACACCGAGCCGGTCAAGTCGGCGCTCCCGCAGGACCAGTCGGGCAACTTCTCACTGGCCGCGCACCGCGACGGGCACGGGGCGAAGTTCCACAGGATCGACAAGATCGACAAGGGTGACCCGATCGTCTTCGAGACGAAGAACACCTGGTACGTCTACAAGGTGTTCAAGACCCTGCCGCAGACGTCGAAGTACAACGTCGACGTGCTGGACCCGGTGCCGAAGGGCTCGGGGGCCACGAAGCGGGGCCGCTACATCACGCTGACGACGTGCACCCCCGTCTACACCTCGAAGTACCGCTACATCGTCTGGGGCGAGCTGGTCCGCACGGAGGACGTCGACGAGGACCGCACTCCTCCCGCGGAGCTGCGCTGAGCCCGGGGGCGTCCCGTTACACGCACCGAGGCCCTCGTCCTCCCCGGCCTTCCGGCCAGGAAGGGGGGACGAGGGCCTCGGTGCGTGTCGGCCCAGGGCTGAGGCCCCCAGCGGTTGGGGGCCTCAGCGGTGGCGGGCCTCAGCAGGTGCGGGTCTCAGCCGTGGCGGTGGTGGCGGCCCAGGCCGCCGAAGAAACCGCCGTCGTCGCCTCCGTCGTCACCGCCGTTACCCTCACCGGGGCCGCCGGGGCGGGTCATGATGTCGACCTTGTCGCCCTTCTTGCCCTGGGTGTTGGGTCCGGGGCTGGTGGTGACCACGATGGCGTTGCCGTCCTGGGGGCCCTGGACGTTGCCCACGGTGAACCCGGCGTCCTCCAGGGCGCTCCTGGCGTCGTCGAGCTTCTGGTTGGTGACGTCCGGCACGGTGGCGGGCTGGTCGTCGGGCGCCTTGGCGACCGTCAGCGTGACGGTGGAGTTCTCCGCCTGCTTGGTGCCGGGGCCCGGGTCCTGCCGCAGCACGGTGCCCGCGGACTTGGTCTCGTCCTCCTCCTCGGTCTTGGAGACCTTGAAGCCGAGGGCCTCCAGCTGCTGCTTGGCCTTGTCGAAGGGCTGGTCGACCACGTTGGGCACGGTGGGCCGGGACTCGGTGGCGACGGTCAGGGTCACCTTGGTGCCCTTCTTCGCCTTCTCGCCCGCGCCCGGATCCTGGCTGAGGACGGTACCGGCCGGCTGGTCGGACTCCTGCTGCTTCTTGCCGACCTTGAAGCCCGCCTCGCTGAGCTTCTGCTTGGCGTCGGCGAAGACGTCACCCGTCACCTCGGGGACCGCGCGCGGGGCCTGGTCGCGCGGGCCCTTGGACATGATGAGGCGCACCGTGCTGTCCGACTCGACGCTCTCGCCCGTGCCGGGGTCGGTGCGGCAGACGGTGCCCTTCTTCTCGTCGCACCAGACGCTCTCGCCCCGGTTGGCCTTCAGCCCGGTGTTGTCCAGTTGTTCCGTGGCCTCGGAGTAGGAGAGCCCCTTGACGTTGGGGACGTCCACGTCGTTGTCGGAGGAGGCGAAGAGCGCCTTGCCGATGAAGATCGCGCCGACGAGGACGAGGATCACGGCGAGCGCCAGCAGGATCGTCGAGAGCGGGCTCTTGCCCTTGCGGCGGCTGCCGTGCTGCTCGTCGTAGTAGCCGCCGTCCTCGGGGCGCATCGGCGGCAGCATCGAGGTCTGCGGCTCCTGGGCGCGCAGGGCCGTGGTGGGCTGGTCCTCGGGCGGGTAGCCGTAGCCGGGGCCCATCGCGGTGGCGGCGACGGGCTGGCCGTCGAGGCAGGCTTCGATGTCGGCCCGCATCTCGTCGGCGCTCTGGTACCGGTAGTCGGGGTCCTTGACCAGGGCCTTCATCACGATCGCGTCCATGGCGGGCGAGATCTCGGGGTCGAAGGCGCTGGGCGGCTGCGGCTCCTCCCGTACGTGCTGGTAGGCGACCGCGACGGGCGAGTCGCCGACGAACGGCGGCCGGACGGTCAGCAGCTCGTACAGCAGGCAGCCGGTGGAGTACAGGTCGGAGCGGGAGTCGACGGTCTCGCCCTTGGCCTGCTCCGGGGACAGGTACTGGGCGGTGCCGATCACGGCGGCCGTCTGCGTCATCGTCATGCCGGAGTCGCCCATGGCGCGGGCGATGCCGAAGTCCATGACCTTCACCTGGCCGGTGCGGGTCAGCATGACGTTGGCGGGCTTGATGTCGCGGTGGACGATGCCGTTGCGGTGGCTGTACTCCAGGGCCTGGAGGATGCCGGTGGTCATCTCCATGGCCCGTTCGGGCAGCAGCTTCCGCCCGGAATGCAGCAGCTCACGCAGTGTGGAGCCGTCCACGTACTCCATGACGATGTACGGGATGGAGACCCCGTCCACGTAGTCCTCGCCCGTGTCGTACACCGCGACGATCGCCGGGTGGTTCAGCGAGGCGGCCGACTGGGCCTCACGGCGGAAGCGGGCCTGGAACGACGGATCGCGGGCGAGGTCGACGCGGAGCGTCTTGACCGCGACCGTGCGGCCCAGCCGGGTGTCCTGGGCGAGGTAGACCTCGGCCATGCCTCCGCGGCCGAGCACCGAGCCCAGCTCGTACCGGCCGCCTAGGCGACGCGGCTCTTCCATAGTCTCCAGCCCTCTCCGGTCTTCCGTGTCGCGGTGCGTGGAACTCCCCAGCCCCCGGCCGGGTGGTACCCCGGGCCCGCGACACGGCGGTGTGCTGCTCGGCATACGGTACCCGCCACGGGGCGCCTGCCCGATGTGGCCGTGGTGACCGGGGTCACCTGAAGCTGCTGGTGCGCGTCACCGCTTCCCGTCGAGGACGGCCTCCATCACGCTCTTCGCGATCGGGGCTGCCAGCTTGCCGCCCGCGATGTCGCTGCGGAGTGTGTTCGAACTCTCCACCACGACAGCGACGGCGACGGGAGATCCGTCACTCGTCTTCGCGTACGAGATGAACCAGGCGTACGGGTTGTCCTTGTTGTTCTCGCCGTGCTGGGCCGTACCCGTCTTGCCACCGACGGTGACGCCGGGGATCTTGCCCGCGGCTCCGGTGCCCTTCTCGACGACCGTCTCCATGGCCGACTGGAGCTTCTGCGCGTTCTCGGAGGAGACCGGCCGGCTCAGCTCCTTGGGCTTGGTCTGCTCGACCACGTTGAGGTTCGGCGCGACGAGCTGGTCGACCATGTAGGGCTTCATCAGCTTGCCGTCGTTGGCGATGGCCGAGGCCACCATCGCCATCTGGAGCGGGGTGGCGCGGTTGGACGCCTGGCCGATGCCCGCCTGGGCGTTCTGCGGCCGGTTGTCCTTGGGGTAGATGCTCTTGGCGGCCCGCACCGGCGTGTCCAGGTCCGGGTCCAGGGTGCCGCCCTTGGCGTCCTTCTTGAAGCCGAACTTCTCGGCCTGCTTGATCATCTCGTCGTTGCCGAGCTGGTCGCTCATCTTGGCGAAGACGGTGTTGCAGGACCACTGGAGCGCTACCCGGATGGAGGCGTTCTTGCACGCCGGGTTGTTGCCCTCGTTGCCCAGGTCGGTGGTGGAGTCCGGCAGCCGGTAGGGGACCTCGGAGTCCGTCTTGGAGTCGACGTCGTACTTGCCGCTCTCCAGACCCGCCGCCGCGGTGACGACCTTGAAGGTGGAGCCGGGCGGGTAGGTCTGGCGCAGCGCGCGGTTGAGCATCGGCTGCTCGTCGCTCTTGTCCAGCTGCGCGAACTTGTTGCTGTCCTTGGTGTTGTTCCCCGCGAAGCTGGAGGGGTCGTAGGACGGCTTGTTGGCCAGCGCGAGGATGGCGCCCGTCTTGGGGTTGATCGCCGCGACCGCGCCCTTCTTGTCACCGAGCCCGTCGTAGGCCGCCTTCTGCGCCTTGGCGTTGAGCGTGGTGACGACGTTGCCGCCCTTCTGCGGCTTGCCGGTGATCATGTCGACGGTGCGGTTGAAGAACAGCCGGTCGTCGTCGCCGGTCAGGAACGGGTCGTAGAGCTTCTCCAGCTGGTTGGCGCCCACCGCCTGGGAGGCGTACCCGGTGACCGGCGACCACAGCTCGCCGTTCTTGTAGGTGCGCTTGTACTTGAAGTCGTTGCCATTGACGATCGTCGAGCCGGTCACGGACTTGCCGTCGACGATGATGTTGCCGCGCGGCTGGGCGTAGCGCGCGATGTCGACGCGTCGGTTCTTCGGATCGGTCTTCAGCTCGTCCGCCTGGACGAACTGGAGCCAGTTCGTGCGGACGAGCAGGGCCAGGACGAGCAGACCGCAGAAGATCGCGATCCGGCGCAGGGGCTTGTTCACGGTCGGACCACCTGAGTCATCTCGGCGTCGGGTGAGGGGGCCGGAGCCGGCGCGGGACGGCGGGCGGTGTCGCTGATTCTGATCAGGATGCCGATCAGCGCCCAGTTGGCGAGCACGGAGGAACCGCCGGAAGCCAGGAACGGCATGGTCATACCGGTCAGCGGGATCAGGCCCATGACGCCGCCCGCGACGACGAAGACCTGGAGCCCGAAGGCGCCGGAGAGGCCGACGGCCAGCAGCTTGCCGAACGGGTCACGGGCGGCGAGCGAGATCCGCACCCCGCGCTCGATGATCAGCCCATAGAGGATGAGGATCGCCATCATGCCGGTGAGGCCCAGCTCCTCACCGACCGTGGCGAGGATGAAGTCGGAGTTGGCGGCGAAGCCGATCAGGTCCGAGTTGCCCTGCCCCCAGCCGCTGCCGAGCACCCCGCCGGAGCCGAACGCCCACAGCGCCTGCATGGCCTGCTCCGAGTAGCCGGGGATGCCCTGCTTGCTCTTGAGGTAGGTGGCCATCGGGTCGAGCCAGGCCTGGACGCGCTGCTGCACGTGCGGCTCGAACGTGCCCACCACCGCGGCGCCGCCCGCCGACAGCAGCAGACCGAAGACGATCCAGCTGGTGCGCTCGGTGGCGACGTACAGCATGATCACGAAGAGGCCGAAGAAGAGCAGCGAGGTGCCCAGGTCGGTCTCGAAGACCAGGATCATCAGGCTGAGCGCCCAGATGACCAGGATCGGGCCCAGGTCGCGCCCGCGCGGCAGGTACAGCCCCATGAAGCGGCGGGAGGCCAGGGCGAGCGCGTCCCGTTTGACCATCAGGTAGCCCGCGAAGAAGACCGCGAGGATGATCTTCACGAACTCGCCGGGCTGGAGGTTGATGAAGCCCAGGTTGACCCAGATCCGTGCGCCGTTGCGGGCCGGGAAGAACATCGGGAGGGCCAGCAGCACCAGGCCGACGGCCATGGAGATGTAGGTGTAGCGCTGCAGGACGCGGTGGTCCTTCAAGAGCAGCAGGATCGCCACGAACAGGGCGAGCCCGATGGCCGAGTACAGCAGCTGCTTGGGCGCGTCCGGGGTGAAGGCGCCGAACACGTCCTCCGCGCGCTGGTGCAGCCGCTCCGACTGGTCGAGGCGCCAGATCAGCACCAGGCCCAGCCCGTTGAGGACGGTGGCCAGCGGCAGCAGCAGCGGGTCGGCGTAGGGCGCGTAGCGCCGCACCACGAGATGCCCGACGCCTGCCAGCAGCGCCAGTCCGAATCCGTAGCCGAGCATGCCGGAGGGCAGCTCGTCGTTGAGCGCCAGACCCACGTTGGCGTACGCGAAGACCGGGAGCAGCACCGCGAAGACGAGCATCGCCAGTTCGGTGTTGCGGCGGCTCGGCAGGCCGCCCGAGGACACGGTGGTGTTGCTGCCCGTGGTGGTGAGGTTGCTCATTGCCTGTGCCGCCCCCTACGGCGCGGTGCACTGCTTGGCCAGCTCCTGCTGCTTCTCCGTGAGCTTCGGGCTCGGCGACGGAGTGCTGGAGGCGGCGCCAGTGGTGTCGTTGGTGGAGCCGGAGGTGAAGGCGGTCCGGGTCGCCGTGCCGATGCCGGCGGTCCCCGCGCCCGGGCCGGCGGTGCCGTTGCCGACGCCGCCGTTGGTGGCCGCGTCACCGGGCCGGTTCTGTTCGTCCTTGCGCTGCTTCTCGGTGTCCTTCCCGGTGCCCTTGTCGCCCTTGCCCTTGTCCGGCTTCTCGGGGTGGCGCTTCTGCTCGGCGACGATCTCGCAGACCTCGGCCTGCTCGCCCAGCTCGGCCAGCTTGCTCCTGGCCTCGCCCCGGCTGTTGAGGGCGATGGTCTCCTTGACCTGGTTGCGCTGGAAGACGGGAAGGTACTTGAGTTCGATCTCGGGGTGGTCCTCGTCGACCTTGTGCAGCGAGACACCGGCCAGCTCCTGGCTGATGCCCCGGTAGAGGGCGACGTGGTCCCCCTTGGCGCCGACGTAGTACTGCGTCTGTGTCCAGCGGTAGCCGCCGTACAGGCCGCCGCCGACCACGGCCAGGGCCACCGCGATCCACAGCGAACGCTTGACCCACCGGCCCTTGCCGCCCTTGCCTGGCTTGGTGAAGTCCTGGTCGGTGAACGGGCCGAAGGCCCCCGCCGGCGGCGCCACCGCGTCCCCGTTCGGCGGGCCGAAGCCTTCCGGCGCGCCCGAAGGCTGCTGCGGTACGCCGCCCCGGCCCAGCTCGGCGGCGCGGGCCGCCGGGGTGCTGCGCAGGGCGCCGCCCGTGCCCAGCGGCTGCTGGGTCTCGGCCACGGCGCCGACGATGATCGGCGTGTCGTTGAGCTGGCCGTGCAGGGTGTCCTCGTGGTCGGCGTCCAGCACGTCCGCGACGATGCAGGTGATGTTGTCCGGGCCGCCGCCGCGCAGCGCCAGCTCGATCAGCTCCTGCACGGTGTCCTGGGGGCCGTGGTAGCCGGCCAGGGTCTCCTCGATGGTCTGGTGGGAGACCACCGCCGACAGACCGTCCGAGCACAGCAGGTAGCGGTCCCCGGCGCGCACCTCGCGGATGGACAGGTCGGGCTCGACGTGGTCACCGCTGCCCAGCGCGCGCATCAGCAGCGAGCGCTGCGGATGCGTGGTGGCCTCCTCCTCGGTGATCCGGCCCTCGTCCACCAGCCGCTGCACCCAGGTGTGGTCCTGGGTGATCTGGGTGAGCTGGCCGTCGCGCAGCAGATAGGCCCGCGAGTCGCCGACGTGGACGAGGCCGAGGCGCTGGCCCGTCCACAGCAGTGCGGTGAGCGTGGTGCCCATGCCCTCCAGCTGCGGGTCCTCCTCGACCATCACCCGGAGCTGCTCGTTGGCGCGCTGCACCGTCGTGCCGAGGGAGGTGAGGATGTCCGAGCCGGGGATGTCCTCGTCGAGCTGGACCATCGCGGAGATCACCTCGGAGGAGGCGACCTCGCCGGCGGCCTGGCCGCCCATGCCGTCGGCGACCGCGAGCAGCCGGGGGCCGGCGTAGCCGGAGTCCTCGTTGTGCTCGCGGATCATGCCGTCGTGTGATCCGGCGGCAAAGCGCAGTGACAGGCTCATGCGCACCTCGCCCGTCGGCTCCGGGTACATCCGCACGGTGCCCACCCTCCGGTCGTCATGTCGGTACTACTTCCGCAGCTCGATGACCGTCTTGCCGATGCGGATCGGCGCTTCGAGCGGGATCGGCGTCGGTGTGGTGAGCCGGGTCCGGTCGAGGTACGTGCCGTTGGTCGACCCGAGGTCCTCGACGATCCACCTGCCGTCACGGTCCGGGTAGATCCTGGCATGCCGGGAGGACGCGTAGTCGTCGTCCAGCACGATCGTGGAGTCGTGCGCGCGGCCCAGGGTGATGGTCTGGCCCTGGAGGGCGACCGTGGTGCCGGTGAGCGACCCCTCCGAGACCACCAGCTTGGTGGGGGTGTTCCGGCCGCCGCCGCGTCCGCCGCGCGCAC
>NZ_VJOK01000001.1:3766560-3768436 GCF_013302895.1 Streptomyces albus subsp. chlorinus
CCGCGCGGTGCGCTGGGTCACCCTGGTGCCGAACAGGTCGCTCCGGATGACCTGGATGGACACGATGACGAACAGCCACAGTACGGCGAGAAACCCCAACCGCATGACCGTGAGGGTCAGCTCTGACATTGCCCCCGCTTCACCCTTCGGCTTGCCGGTAAATGATCGTGGTACTGCCCACGACGATGCGTGAGCCGTCGCGGAGCGTAGCGCGCGAGGTGTGCTGCCCGTCCACCACGATGCCGTTCGTGGACCCCAGGTCCTGGATGGACGACGGGTTTCCCGCGCGGATCTCGCAGTGCCGGCGCGATACCCCGGGGTCGTCGATCCGCACGTCGGCCTCCGTGCTGCGGCCGAGCACCAGGGTCGGCCCGGAGATCTGGTGGCGGTTGCCGTTGATCTCGATCCAGCGCCGCGTCTCGGTGCCCGGCAGCGGCCCCGCGGCGCCGGCGGGTCCCGGCGCGTAGGAGGGCGGGGCGGAGGGGGTGGGCGGAGCGGAGGCGGGGCGTGGGGGGTATCCGTAACCGCCGGACGCGGGGGCGGAGGGGCCCGGCCCGCGCTGGGCCTGGGACTGGGAGGTGCTCGCGGCGAGTGTACGGCTGCGCACACGGTAGAGGCCGGTGTCGAGGTCCTCGGCCTTCTCCAGGTGGACCTTGATCGGGCCCATGAAGGTGTAGCGCTGCTGCTTGGCGTAGTCCCGCACCATGCTCGCCAGTTCGTCGCCGAGCTGGCCCGAGTAGGGACTGAGCCGCTCGAAGTCGGGCGGACTCAGCTCGACGATGAAGTCGTTGGGCACGACCGTGCGCTCACGGTTCCAGATGGTGGCGTTGTTGTCGCACTCGCGCTGGAGGGCGCCCGCGATCTCGACGGGCTGTACCTCGGACTTGAACACCTTCGCGAAGGTGCCGTTCACGAGACCCTCGAGCCGCTGCTCGAACCGCTTCAGAACTCCCACGACGCACCTCCTTCCCAGATGCTCCCGGACCTAGCCGACTGCTCCCGGACCCAGCCGACCCGACCGACCTAGTGTGTCCCCTTCCCAGTGTCCCCCGGGATGTGGGCACAGCGCTCCTGCGGTACTGCTTACTGATCGTATCCACGCGCGGGGAAATCGACTGGTTCCCCGCCGGGGCCCGGTGCTCAAGTGTTGCCCCTCACAGTGGCGCGCGCGTGGCCCCCGCCCACAGTCGCCCGTACCGCCCTACAGCGTCGCATGGATCGCGGGGTTCCTGTACTGCGTCCCGGCGCCCCGGGCCGGGTCCCGCCACGTGGGAAGGGGCCGCGGGCCGGGCGTCGCATACGGATGTGAGTCCACCCCGGACTACGTGCTAATCTTCTGGATGTCGGCAGGCGCCCGGGACGGGCGAGGCGACAACACCCAATGCGCGGGTGGCGGAATAGGCAGACGCGCTGGATTCAGGTTCCAGTGTCCGAAAGGACGTGGGGGTTCAACTCCCCCCTCGCGCACAACAAGAAGCCCCTCTCCGGTGGAGACACCGGGGAGGGGCTTCTTCGTACCTCCGGGGAGTGCGCCCTGAAGGGGGTGCCCACGGGGCGGTTCCGGGCTACGGGGCGGTGCCGGGCCACCGCTGGGCGGGGTGGCAGTCGTGTCCGGTGAGCGTGCTCGGTCCGGTCTCCTCGACGCGGGCGCAGAGCCAGTTGTCCAAGCCGCCGCGGCCCTCGATGGGGGACGCCCGCCGCGGACGGGCCGCCCGGTTTCCGCACGCAGCCCTCGCCCAGCAGCGAGCCCGGCTCGTCGCCCGCCGCGGTGGTCTCGCAGGCGTAGTGGTGGGCGGCCTGCGGGCCGGCGGCCGGCAGGGGCGCCGCGGCGAGGGCCGCCGAGGCGCCGGGCAGGAGCGCCCCCGCGGCAAGTACG
>NZ_VJOK01000001.1:3768605-3784309 GCF_013302895.1 Streptomyces albus subsp. chlorinus
GCGCGTTCCTTTCGCGGAGCGTGTCGGTCGCACGGGCCGTCCGCGAGATCCGGTGCGGCCCGTACCGGCACGCTTCCGCCCGTCCACCCCGCGTACGCCGGACGTCCTTCCTGTGGGGGAGGAAGCGAGCACACACGGTCAAACAGGCAAAGAAGCCGCCCTGAAACGTCACCGGCCGCTTCCGGGGGGAAGCGGCCGGTGAGCGGGTGGCGGTGGAGCGGCCGTTGGGCGGCCGGCGGGCGGGCGGCCGACGGCGGGGCCGCCCGCCGGCGGCGGAGTACGGTCGCCCGCCGGTGGCGGAGTACGGCAGCGCGCCTGCTCAGGCCAGCTGGGCGGCCAGTGCCTTGCCGCGCGCCTCGGCGGCCTCGTGGGCGCGGGCCCGGGAGGTCTTCGACAGCTCGACCAGGTCCGCCATGGCCGGGTTGCCCTCGGCGAGGGTGAGCTCCGGCACGATGAACTCCACGTCCAGGCCGAACCCGTCCTTGCCCAGGATCTTCTCCAGGTAGGTCAGCACGAACTCGAAGCTCTCGCGCGGGGTGCCGGGCCCGTAGCCGCCGCCGCGGCTGGCCACGACCGTGGCGGGCTTGCCGGCGAGGGTGGTCGTGGGCGCTCCGCTGGTGCGGCCCATGATGATCACGTGGTCCAGCCACGCCTTGAGGGTCGAGGGGATCGTGTAGTTGTACATCGGCGCGCCGATCAGCACCGCGTCCGCACGCTCCAGCTCGGTGGCCAGCTCGTCCCGCAGCCTGAAGGCGGCGGCCTGCTCCGGGGTGTGCTCCTCGGGGGCGATGAAGCCCGCGGCGGCGGCCACGCCTTCCAGGTGCGGGATCGGCTCGGTGCCCAGATCGCGGTGGATCACCGTCCCGTCCGGGTGCTCGGCCTCCCATGCCTTGCGGAAGGAGGCGGCGACATCGCGGGAGACGGACACCTCGCGGGGATACACGGACGAGTCGATGTGGAGAAGGGTGGCCATGGGGGGTGCTCCTCGTGGTTCACGGGTCGGGTGATTTTCCGACGTTGCTATGAATAGCGATGTAGCTATGTATAGCACAGTCACTTACTTTTCTGCATCCCCTTGTGTCGACGCAGTACTATGGAGGCATGTCCGAGCATGGAAAGCCGCGTGACCTCGCGCCGCCCGAGCGGTCGGCGGCCGGCGCCTGCACCGAGCCGGAGAACGCCATCACGCGCGTCTTCCACGTGCTGGGAAAGCGCTGGACCGGGCTGATCCTGGCCGCGCTGATGAGCGGGCCCGGCCACTTCGCCGAGCTGCGCCGCGCCGTACCCGGCATCAGCGAGCGGATGCTCTCCGACCGGCTCACCGAGCTGGCGGCGCTCGGGCTGGTCTCCCGCTCCGTGGAGGAGGGCCCGCCGCTGCGCGTCAGCTACAGCCTCACGGACTCCGGCCACGCCCTGCGGCCCGCCATGGTGGAACTCACCCGCTGGGCCGACTCCCACCTGCTGCCCGAGGGCGCCGCCGCCTGCCCCGAAGCCTTCAAGGAGTGAGGAGCGCCGCAGCCGGAGCGCCGCAGCCGCCCCCGGTGGAGCGCCGCCCCGCCGTGGACGGAGCGCCGCCACCGCCGTGGGCGGGAGCGTGTCCGGGGTCGGTGGCGGCGTCCTGGGAGCAGGTGGGAGCGCGCGCGAGGGCGGGGCGCGGTCGTAGGGTGGAGCCGATGAACGCCAACTCCCCCGCGCAGGCGAGCGACGAACCCGGAACGGAGCGGCTCGAGAAGGCCGTACGCGCCGCGGAGACCGCGCTGATCGAGTACGAGATCGCGGTCGAGACCTTCCGCGTGGAGGTGGAGAACTTCTCCCGGCTGCACCACCAGCGCCTCGGCCCCGTCTACGCCCGGCTCGACGAACTGGACGCGCGGATCGCCGAGGCGATCGCCGCCCGCACCGGCGACCCCGAGGACATCCGCAGGGCGGACGAGAAGCGCGGCGCCGTGCTGCCCATGCCCAAGGTCGAGGAGCTGTTCTTCGGCTGGATCGACTCCACGGGCATGCTCCCCGAGGCGCAGGCGATGCTCAACGAGCAGCCCGTCAGCCCGCCGAGCCGGGTGCGTCCCGGCGAGGAGGCCCGCCGCGCCTACCGCGACCTGGTCCGCAAGGCCCACCCCGACCTGGCCCAGGACGAGGCCGAGCGCGAGCGCCGCGAGGCGTTTCTCGTCCGGGTGAACAAGGCGTACGCGGACGGTGACGCGCCCGCGCTCGCCGCGCTCGCCGAGGAGTGGGAGGCGGGCCCGCTGCCCGGGCCGGTGGCCGAGCTGCTGCGCGGCGAGGAGCTGTACGCCCGGCTGGAGTGGCTGGCCCAGCGCAAGGAGATGCTCGCGCGGACGGCCGCCGAGCTGGAGGAGAGCGCCATCGGCGCCATGCTGAAGCTGGCGCCCGACGACCCCGACGCACTGCTGGAAGAGATCGCCGAGCAGCTGCTCGGACAGGTGGCCGAGCGCGAGCGCGAGCTCGCCCGGCTCAGTGAGCAAGAGCAGGGAGAACAGGCATGAACGCCCTTCCCGGACAGGTGCCGCAGATCGACGCCGCCTCCGTACCGGCCGACGCGCTGCTGCTGGACGTCCGCGAGGACGACGAGTGGGCGGCCGGGCACGCCGAGGGCGCGCTGCACATTCCGATGAGCGAGTTCGTCGCGCGCCAGGGCGAGTTGACCGAGCGGCTGGGTTCCCGGGACGGGGCCGAGCGGGTGTACGTCGTCTGCCGGGTCGGCGGACGCTCCGCGCAGGTGGCCGCCTACCTCGCCCAGCAGGGCGTGGACGCGGTCAACGTGGACGGCGGCATGCTCGCCTGGGAGAGCGCGGGACGTCCCCTGGTCGGGGAGACGGAACCGGCGTTCGTGCGCTGACCCGCCGGACGGGGCCTGGAGTCCGGAGCCCGGAGACTGGTCCCCGCGAGCCCGGACCTGGTCCCTGGTCCCCGGAGCCCGGACCCTGGAGTCGGAGTCCGGAGCCCGGCTCCCGACCCCGACCCGCCCCCGGAGCCCGTGGGTCCCGCCCGGTGGCGTCGGGACCCGCGTCGGCCGCCGAGTCCGGTCGGGGCGGCACCGGCCGCCTGAACCGTACGACTGAACCGTACGACTGAGCCGCCCGACTGAACCGCCCGCCGTCGGAGGCCGGTTCAGTCCGGGGGGTTGGCGGCGAGCAGGTCGGCCAGGGCCTCCTCGTGTGCGGCGGCCGGGCCGTAGGACAGTTCCCACTGCTTGGCCCAGGCGTGGAAGCGGTGCAGCGGGTAGTCCGTGTCGGCGCCCGCGCCGCCGTGCAGGTGCTGCGCCGTCTGCACGAGGCGGCGCACCCCGTCGGCCGCCCACATCTTGGCGACCGCCACATCGACCGGGTCGAGCCGCCAGGCCGCCTGCCAGAGCGTCGCCTCCATCGCCCGCAGGTCGATGTAGCGGTCCGCCGCCTGGACGGCCACCGCCTGGAACGTGGCCAGGGGGAACCCGAACTGCTCGCGGCGGCTGACGTATCCGCTGGTCATCTCCAGCACCCGGCTGCCCAGCCCGAGCGCCAGCGCGCAGGTACCGGTGGCCAGCAGCCGGAGCAGCAGGTCCGGCGCCCCGGCGTCCTCGACGACGTCCCGGGCGGGGACCCGCACCCCCTCCAGCCGCAGTTCGGCGTACCGCTCGCCGTTGGTGGACGCCTGTTCGGCGAGGGCGAGGCCCGGGGTGTCCCGGGGGGCGACGAACGCCAGCAGGGCTTCCCCGCGCGGGGTGTGCGCCGGGACGACGGCGAGGTCGGCCGTCCGCGCCCAGGGCACGGCGGTCTGCACGCCCTCCAGTACCCAGCCGTTCCCGTCCGCCGCCGGGCTGGCCGTCACGGCCCGCTCGGGGGGCTCGTGGCCCGTCCTCCCGTGGCCCGCCACCGTCAGCGCCAGTCGGCCCGAGGCGATCCGCGGCAGCAGCGCGGTCCGCAGTTCCTCGCTGCCGTACGCGCCCAGGACCAGGGCCGTCGCGCCGGTCTCCAGCAGCGGGACGCGTGCCGGTGCCCGGCCCGCCTCGCGCAGCACCAGGCAGAGCGCCACCGCGTCCAGGCCCGAACCCCCGTACGCGCGCGGCACGGTGAGGCCCAGTAGATCGGTGCGGGCGAGGCGGTCCCACAGCGCGCGGTCGAAGTCGTCGGCCACCGCGCCGGGCACCAGCGCCGGGCTCGGTACGCCGTCGGGCGCCACCTGCGAGAACACGCCCTCGGCGGCCTCCCTGGCCGCCTCCTGCTCCTCACTGAACCCGAAGTCCATGGCCCGCCGCCCTTCGGTCTCCGTACCAGGTGGAACTGACGAGCCGTCAGGTTACGGTACCGGCCACACGGACGGAAGACGGCCGCCACCGGGCGGAACGGTTCACGGACCGGCCGATGACGCGAAGTTCCCTTGCGGAGCGGGGAATTGCGGTATGCATGCGGCATGGCGACCGTTGAGGAGATGCGCGAAGAGCTGCAGGTGCTGCTGAACCGCTCCGAGGAGTGGCTGCACACGCTGACCGGCGTCGCGGGCGTGGCGGTGGATCCCGCCGGGATCGACCGCGACGTCCGCGACCTGGCCGGCAAACGCAGCCGCGCGCTGTCCACACTGCTCAACGTGGGGCTGCTGGGCCGGCAGTCCTCCGGGAAGAGCTTCCTGATCAGCGGACTGCAGAAGGGCCTCCGGTACGTCCGGCTGCCGCAGGACGACGGCGGGTACACCGAGAAGTACCTCGGCATCCTGCCCTCCTCGCCGCTGCCCACCACGGCCTGCCCGTCCACCGTCACGCCGGTCGAGGCCGACTCCTCGGTCCCGTCCGGATCGAGAGGGCTGCTGCGCGTGAGGTTCGCGGAGACCTCCCGGGACGGCTGGGTGGACATCGGCACCGACCTGCGGCCCGGCGTCCTCGCCGCCTACGGCGCGGCGGACGGAGACGTCACCAACCGGGACCCGGCCCACTACCAGCTCACCGTCGAGGAACTCGAACTCCTGCTGCCCGACGCCGCACTGCCCGCCAAGTTCTTCGACCTGCCCGGCGCCGAGTCACCGAACCCCGCCTACGAGAGCATCATGCGCAACGCCTGGGCCGAGGCGGACTGCTTCGTCTACGTCAGCCAGGGCACCGCGACCCTGACCGCCCACGAACTGGGCCTGATCACCGACCTCTACAACCACCACCTGCAGACCGGAAAGCCGGTGCTGTGGGTGCTGACCGGCATCGACCGGGCCAACCAGCTGGGCAACGACAACCGGCCCGCGTGGCAGTCGGCACTGGAGACCAACAACACCTACCTGCGCGAACGCTTCGGCGACGCCGAGGCCGCCTTCATCGGCGAGGGCTTCGTGCCCGTGTCACCGGCGTGGGAGGCGCAGGCCGCCCTCGACGAGAGCGAGGGCAGCCGCGAGGCCGCACACCGCAACCGGGCCAACAGCCGGATGGACGCGCTGCGCGAGCGCCTGACCCGGCTGATCGAGAACGGTGCCGGCCAGGTCCACCTGGAACGCATCGCGGAGGAGACCCGTCGGCTGGTCCGCCGCAGGCACCGTCTCGTCGCGGACACCCTCGCCACCCACCGGGTGTCCGTGGAGGAGCTGACCACCCAGCGGAGCGCCCTGCGGCGGCAGAGGGACCAGGTGGACGAGGCCGCGGCACGCATCGAGCGGGAGCTGCGGGAAGACATCTCCCGCCGGATCCGGACCACCGAACAGCTCTTCGGCGGGCTGGCCCACGTCTTCCACCAGGAGCTGGACACCGTGATCGACAACGGTGACCTCGGCCTGGAGCACACCAGCGACATCCGGCGGCGGCAGACCCGGCTGTTCACCGAGTGGATGAACGCCGCCCAGGGACCGGCCACGGTCTGGCAGGGGCACCTGCGGGAACTGGACTCCCGTGCGCGCGCGGCCCTCCACCTGGAACTGGGCGGCCAGGACGCGGCCGCACAACTCGTCGCACCCGAGCCGATGGACCCCGGCGACCTGCTGAACCCGCTAGACGAACGGCGCCCGCTCGGCCTGTACGGCATGGTCCAGGCCGCGGCGGCCACCATCGGCGTGGTCGGCCCGATGGCCGGAGGCGCCACCTGGCTGATGAGCAGCCTCTCCCTGGCCAGCCTCGTCTTCCCCGTCGGCGCCGCGGTGGCCGTCGGGCTCGCCGGATCCCTGGGCGCCAAGGCCCTCAAGGACCGCAAGTCGGTGATCGAGCGGGCCCGCGACGAGCGCAAGGGCCAGCTCGACCAGCAGGCACAGGACGCCCGCGCCGACTTCGTGGAGGTGGCAGGGAAGCAGGGGCAGCTCCTGTGCGACGCCGTGGCCACGCACCTGGCGGAGCACCGGGCCCGGCTGCGGTCCTCGCTCCACCAGCTCGAAGAGCGCATCCAGGCACCGGACGTCGCCTCCAGCCGGGCGCTGGTGGCCCAGCTGGAGCCGGTGGAGCGGGCCGGCCAGGAGCTGATCGACGCACTGGACAGCCTGTCGCACCAGGCACGCAGCGCGCACCCCGCGGGACGGGCGGGCCGGTGAGCCCGCCGGTTCCGGTGCCCGGTCCCGGTTCTGCTGTCCGGTCCCGGCGTCCGGTGCCCGTGTCCGGTGCTGGTGTCCGGTTCTGACGTCTGTCCCTGGTTTCCGGGCCTGGTTTCCGGGCCTGACGTCCGTCCCTGGCGTCGAGGCCTGGTGTCGAGGCCCGGTGTCCGGGTCTGGTGGCCGTGCCCGCTGGGTGAACTGGCTCGGTGAACTGACGGAGGTCCCGGCTGGAGATATCGGGCGGAGATATCGGGTGGAGGCACTGGCTGGGCGAACCGGTCAGGCGTCGAAGTCCAGGGATATCTCCGGGGTCAGGGGGCGGGACTGGCAGGCCAGGACGTAGTCGGCCGCCACCTCCTCGTCCTCCAGGGCGAAGTTGCGGTCCATGTGGATCTCGCCGCCGAGCAGCCGGGCCCGGCAGGTGCCGCAGACGCCGCCCTTGCAGGCGTAGGGGGCGTCCGTCCGGTTCCGCAGGACCGTCTCCAAAAGCGTCTCCCCTTCCTGGACGGGCCAACTCCCGCCGCGCCCGCCGAGGGTGGCGCTGAGCGTCGCCGAGGCGGACACCGCGCCCGTCGGCGGCGGTGGCGCGGAGCGGGCGGTGCGCGCGTCCGCGTGGAAGATCTCCTGGTGCACGCGCGCGCGGGGCACGCCCAGGGCGCGCAGTGCCGCGGCGGCACCCTCGACCAGGCCGAGGGGGCCGCACAGATACCAACCGTCCATCTCGCGGACCCCGGGCGGGGAGAGGAGCGCGGGGAGCAGTGTGGTCAGCCGCTCGGTGTCGAGGCGGCCGGAGGGCAGCCCGCCGTGCTGCTCCTCGCGGGAGAGGGCCGTCACCAGGTGGAAGCGCTCGGGGTAGCGGTCCTTGAGGTCGGCCACCTCTTCCAGGAACATCGTGGAGGCCGTCGTCCGGTCGCTGCGTATGAGGCAGAACCGCGCCTCGGGTTCGTGTGCCAGCAGGGTGGCGGCGATGGAGAGCACGGGCGTGATGCCGCTGCCGCCGACGACGGCGGCGAACCGCCCCGGACGCGGCTCCAGCACGAACCGCCCGGCAGGCGGCAGCACCTCGACCGTGCTGCCCTCGGTCAGCTCCTTGAGGACGTACGGGGAGAACTCCCCGCCCTCCACGAGGCGGACGCCCACCCGCAGTGTGCCGGGGCGCCGGCGGGCCCGGTCGCACAGCGAGTAGGTGCGGCGGATCTCCTCACCGCGCTCGGTCACGCGCCGCAGCGTGAGGTGCTGTCCGGGGGCGTAGCCGAAGGTCTCGCGCAGCTTCGGGGGAACGGCGAGGGTGAGGGCCGCCGCGTCGTCGGTGAGGCGCTCGATCGACTGGACCCGCAACGGGTGGAAGGCGGGCACCCTCACACCTCCTTGAAGTGGTCGAAGGGCTCGCGGCAGGCCGTGCAGCGGCGCAGCGCCTTGCAGGCGGTGGAGGAGAAGCGGCTGAGGAGTTCGGTGGCGGCCGAGCCGCAGTGCGGACAGCGGACGGGTTCCCTCTCCTGGCCCTGGCGCTGTTGGCCCTCCCCTTCCGGGCCGTCGGTTTCGGGCGTGCAGGGGGCGAGGGGCGGGCCGGTCCTGCCGGGCGTGCCGGGGACGCGGCGGGTGGGGGACAGCCCGACCAGGACCGGGCCTCGGGCGCGGGCCCCGGTGCGGGGCGGGGCGATGCCGTGCCCGGCGAGCTTGCGGCGGCCCTCGTCGCTGATGTCGTCGGTGGACCAGGGCGGGGCGAGCACCGTGCGGACCTCGACGTGCGCGGCGCCGGCTTCCCTCAGCGCCTGTTCGATGTCGGCGGCCATCGCCTCGACGGCGGGGCAGCCGGTGTAGGTGGGGGTCAGCTCGACGAGGACCCGGCCGGGTTCCGGCTCGGTGACCCGGCGCAGCACGCCTAGCTCGGCGAGCGTGACCACGGGCAGTTCGGGGTCGGGCACCGCACCCGCCAGCTCGGCGAAGGTGCTGGCGGAGGTAGCGGCAGGGGATCCGGTGGAGATACCGGCAGGGGCCCCGGTGGAGATATCGGCAGGGGGTCCGGCGGAAATACCGGCAGGGGTTCCGGCGTAGGTACCGGTGGAGGCACCGGCAGGGGTACCGGCGGAGGTATCGGCGGAGCTGCCGGTGGACGTCCTGGTGGAGGTGGCGGGCGAAGGGCGGGGTTCGGCCGCGCGGGGGGCGGGTCGCCTCACCATGTCGCCCCCGGGTGGCTGCGGTGCAGATGCTGCATCTCGGCGAGCATGCGGCCGAACGGCTCGGTGTGGACCCCCTCGCGTCCCGCACCCGCCGACCAGGCGTCCCGGCGCGGGCCGGTGGGAACGGTGAGCCCCGCCCGTGCGAAGACGTCGCCGACGGTGGCGCTCCACTCCTCTTCCAGCTCCTCCCACGGCACGTCCAGGCCCTCGATCGGCTGGAACAGCTCGCCGGTGTACCGCCACAGGGCGTCGGCCGCGCGCTGGGTGCGGGCGTGGCTCTCCTCGGTGCCGTCCCCCAGGCGCAGCGTCCACTGCTCGGCGTGGTCGCGGTGGTAGGCCGTCTCCCGTACGGCCTTGGCCGCCAGGGGGAGGGACGGGGCCAGATGGGCGTGGAGCGGCTGCTGGTAGGAGGAGAAGAACAGCTGGCGGACGATGGTGTGCGCGAAGTCCCCGTTCGGCTGCTCGACCAACTGGCAGTTGCGGAACTCCCGTTCCTCGCGGAGGAAGGCGATCTCGTCCTCGCTGCCGAGCACCTCGGCCAGCTCCGCGTACACCGCCCTGGCCTGGCCCAGCAGGTCCAGCGCGATGTTGGCGAGCGCCACCTCCTCCTCCAGGACGGGGGCGTGGCCGGCCCATTCGCCGAGGCGGTGGGAGAGGACCAGCGCGTCGTCACCAAGGGGGAGCGTGGCCAGGGCGCGGGGCGGCACGGTCGCGGTCACAGGTTCCGCACCCCTTCGGGGACCTCGTAGAACGTCGGGTGGCGGTAGGGCTTGTCGGCGGCGGGCTCGAAGAAGGGGTCCTTCTCGTCCGGCGAGGAGGCGGTGATCGCGCTGGAGGGGACCACCCACAGGGAGACGCCCTCGGAGCGGCGGGTGAACAGGTCGCGGGCGTTGCGCAGGGCCATGCGGGCGTCGGGGGCGTGCAGGCTTCCCGCATGGGTGTGGGACAGGCCGCGCCTGCTGCGGACGAAGACCTCCCACAGGGGCCAGTCGGCGCTCATGCGCGGCTCCTCGCGGCCGGGGCGGTGGCGGACCGGCGGGGGCCGCCCGCCGCGTGCTTGGCCGCGTGGGCGGCGGCGGCCTCGCGGACCCAGGCACCGTTCTCGTGCGCGGCGCGGCGGCGGGCGAGCCGTTGCTCGTTGCAGGGGCCGTTGCCCTTGAGGACCTGGCGGAACTCCTCCCAGTCGATCGCTCCGAAATCCCAGTGGCCGCGCTCCTCGTTCCAGCGCAGGTCCGGGTCCGGGAGGGAGAGGCCGAGCGCTTCGGCCTGGGGGACGCAGATGTCCACGAACCGCTGGCGCAGCTCGTCGTTGGAGTGCCGTTTGATCTTCCACTCCATCGACCGGGCGCTGTGTGCCGACTCGTCGTCGGGCGGACCGAACATCATCAGCGAGGGCCACCACCAGCGGTCCACCGCGTCCTGGGCCATCGCGCGCTGGGCGTCGGTGCCACGGGTGAGGGCGAGCAGCAACTCGTAGCCCTGGCGCTGGTGGAAGGACTCCTCCTTGCAGATCCGCACCATGGCGCGCGCGTAGGGGCCGTACGAACAGCGGCACAGCGGCACCTGGTTGGTGATAGCGGCGCCGTCCACCAGCCAGCCGATCGCGCCGACATCGGCCCAGGTCAGCGTGGGGTAGTTGAAGATCGAGGAGTACTTCTGGCGGCCCTCGTGCAGCTTGTCCAGCAGCTCTTGGCGGCTGACGCCGAGCGTCTCGGCCGCGCCGTACAGATACAGGCCGTGTCCCGCCTCGTCCTGCACCTTGGCCATCAGGATCGCCTTGCGGCGCAGCGACGGGGCGCGGGTGATCCAGTTGGCCTCCGGCTGCATGCCGATGATCTCGGAGTGCGCGTGCTGGGCGATCTGGCGGACGAGGGTGGCGCGGTAGGCGTCCGGCATCCAGTCGCGCGGCTCGATGCGCTCCTCGGCGGCGACGGCGGCGTCGAAGCGGGCCTGGAGCGCCTGCTCCTCCTCCGGGCCCGGCCCCTCCGCGGTGCCGGACGGCCCCTCCGCGCGCCGGCTGGGCGACGGCGTGGTCACCGGTGTCATACGAGCCCCCTCTCCCTACCGACCGATCGTTCGGTTCAAGCATGAGCGCGCCCCCGCGGGCTGTCAAGAGCGAATGACGCGGACCCGCGGAGCCGGGCTTACGGGCCCCAGTAGTCTCTGAGAGTCTCGAGGAGGACCGGTCCCGTCGTGGGCACGGAGAAATGGGGAGCAGGGAGGGCATGGAGCCAGCAGCGCACCAGGTGCCCGGGACGGACAGTGCGGGGGAAGCGGACGGCATGCGCGGGATCGCCGCGCTGTCACTCCCCGCGCGGATCTTCGTCGCGATAGCCGTGGCCGTCGTCACCGTCGGAGTCGCCTTCCACGTGGCGATGGTCTTTCTGCAGACAGCACCGGACAACACCATCAGCAAGCGGCACGCGGACGTCGTCGACTCCTACGTCTACCCGGAGTTCGAACGCAACTGGAAGCTCTTCGCGCCCAACCCCCTCCAGCAGAACGTCGCCGTGCACGCCCGCGCGACCGTCGCCAAGGAGGACGGCGGCACCGAGACCACCGGCTGGGTCAACCTCAGCGCCATGGACGGAGAGGCCATCGACGGGAACCCGGCGCCCAGCCACACCCAGCAGAACGAACTGCGCCGCGCCTGGGAGTTCTACGTCGACAACCACGACGAGAAGGGCAAGCCCTACGGGCTGCGCGGGCGCCTGTCCGAGCAGTACATCAAGCGCATCGTGATGCTGCGCTTCGGGTCCGAACTGAACGGCGGCAGCGTCGAGCGGGTCCAGGTGCGCTCCGCCGTCACTCCGGTCGCTCCGCCCAAGTGGAGCGAGGAGAAGGCCGACCTGCGCACCCAGTACTCCGTGCAGCCGTGGTGGCAGGTCACCAGTGCCGACCTTCCGGGAGGCGCCAAGTGAGCGCACAGGGACGGTACATGGGCCCGGGCGGGCCCGCTCCCGGTGTCGCGGGCCTCCGCGTGCGGATCGAGCGCTGTGTCTCGCGCGGTCTGACGAGGGTTACGGCGCACGCCCTGGGCCCGTACCAGACGGCGATCGTCCGCATCGGATTCGGCGCGGCCTGGCTGCTGTTCCTGCTGCGCGAATGGCCGCACCGGCACGAGCTGTACGGCCCCGACGGGCCCTGGAGCTTCGGGCTCGGCAAACAGCTGGTCGAGACCAACAAGTCCTTCACGGTGCTGCTGTGGTCCGGGAGCACCAGCTGGTTCGAACTCGTCTACGCGGTCGCCATGGCGTCCGCCGCCGCCATGATGCTCGGCTGGCACACCAGGATCTCTTCCGTACTGTTCATGGTGGGGGTGCTCTCCCTCCAGAACCGCAGCGTCTTCATGGGCGACGGCGGCGACAACGTCATCCACCTGATGGCGATGTACCTGGTGCTCACCCGCTGCGCCCAGGTGTGGTCCCTGGACGCACGGCGGGCCCGCCGCGCCGAGGAGAACGCCGCGAGAGCGGCGGCGCACGAGGTCGCGCAGAAGGCCGAGCACCAGGCCGCGCAGGAGGGCGGTCACGAGGCCGCGCAAGAGAATGCCCCGTACCACGTCCCGCATCAGGCGCACGCGGGCGCCGCGGTCCCCGCCAACGCCGTGGCGGCCACCGGCGGTGTGGTGCTGTGGGCGGTACTCGGGGCCATTCTGCTGGGCGGCACGATCGCGGGTGCGCTGAGCACGGGATGGGCCCTCTTCTTCTGGGCGCTGTGGGCCGCGCACGGCCTGTGGTGGTGCCTGGAGAGGGCGGCCGTACGGGGCGGTGAGGCGGTGCGCGAGGCGCGCACGGTGTGCGACATCCTCGCCAACCTGGCGCACAACGGCGTGCTGCTCGTCATCATGGTCGAGGTCTGCCTGATCTACTCGACGGCCGGCTGGTACAAGATCCAGGGCAGCAGGTGGCAGGACGGCACCGCCGTCTACTACCCGATGAACCTGGACTACTTCACGCCCTGGCCCGAACTGAGCCACCTGCTGGCCGGCAGCGGCGTCATGATCTTCCTGGTCACCTACGGCACCGTCATCACCCAGGTCGCCTTCCCGTTCACCCTCTTCAACCGGCGCGTGAAGAACGTCCTGCTGGCGTTCATGATCCTCGAACACCTCAGCATCGCCGTCCTCCTCGGACTGCCCTTCTTCTCGCTCGCGATGATCGCGGCGGACGCCGTCTTCCTGCCGACCGTCTTCCTCGTCTGGGCCGGACGGCACGCCGGCGCGCTGGGAGGCCGGCTGCGGGGGCTGCTGCCCGGCGCGCGACGGCCCGGACCAGACGCCGCCGCGCCCCCCGCTCCCGGGTGGCCCGCGATGGCTCCCCCGGGCCCGCGGACCCCGCAGGCCCCCCGGACACCACCGCAGCCGTCGGCCGGGCCCGCACCGGGGGAGTCCGGTTCCGCATCGGGGGAGTCCGGGCCCGCACCGAGGAAGTTCGCTTCCGCACCGAGGGAGTCCGGGGCGGCGTGGAGGGCGTCCGGAACCGTACCGGGGACGTCCGAGTGACCGCCCGGGGCGCCCGCGGAGCCGCCGGGCGGCGTCCGGGGCCCGGTGGAGCCGGCGGCGAGAGCGGTGACAGCGGTGACAGCGGCGGGCGCGGCCGCTCGTAGGGTGGCCGGGTGACGACGACGGCGGAGACGGAGTGGGCGCGGCACACGGCCGGCGGTGTGCTGCTGGACGGCTTCCACGCGCTCAAGCACGCACTGCGTTTCGGGGCACGGGTGCCGGTGGCGCTGGCCACCGACAGGGAGGCCGCGCTGGCGCTGACCGGGCGGCTGGCACCCGATCTGACCGCCGCCCTGGACGGGCTGCTGCGCGAGGTGCCCGCCGGGACGCTCCGCACCCTGGTGCCCCGGCCGCACCCCACGGGGGTGGCCGCCCTCGCCCGGCGGGACAGCGCCCCCCGGATGCCCTGGGGGAACGCGGCGGACGCGCCCCTCGTCGTCCTCGACAACCCGCGCAACCTCGGCAACGTCGGTGCCGTCGTCCGGCTGGCGGCGGGCGCGGGGGTTGCCGGGGTGCTCACCACGGGGGACGCCGACCCCTGGCATCACGCGGCGGTACGGGCGGGCGCCGGGCTGCACTTCGCCGTGCCCGTCGAGCGGTGCAGGAGCGAACAGCTGCCGCGGCGCCCGCTGTTCGCCTTCGACCCGGAGGGTGAGGACCTGCGCCGGGTGGAGCTTCCGGCCGGTGCGCTGCTCGCCTTCGGCTCGGAACGGCACGGCCTGACCGAGGAGCTGCGGGCCCGCGCCGACCACCTCGTGGCCCTCCCGATGCGGCCCCAGGTCTCCAGCTACAACCTCGCCACCAGCGTGGCGATGGCCCTGTACCACTGGATGGCCCGCCCGGAGTGACCTCGACGCGGTCGCTCCGGGCGGGCCTCCGGCACGTGCCCTCCGGCCTCCGGCACGTGCCCTCCGGTACGCGCCGTCCAGTACGGGCCGTCCGGTACGCGCCCTCGGGTAGGGACTGGCCAGTACGGGCCGGGCGCGGCAGGGCTCCGGCGGCCGGCGCCCGCTGTTACAGGTAGGGGCCGCCCGAGCGGCGGTGCGCCTCGTTGACCTGCGCCGCCTCGTCGGGCGGCAGCGCACCGGCCGGCAGTGCCCTGCGCATCTGCTCCAGCTGGGCGCGTGCCGCCATCTGCTGGGCGAACAGCGCCGTCTGGATGCCGTGGAAGAGGCCCTCCAGCCAGCCGACGAGCTGGGCCTGCGCGATGCGCAGCTCGGCGTCGGTCGGGGTGGAGTCCTCGGTGAAGGGCAGCGAGAGCCGCTCCAGTTCCTCGATCAGCTCGGGTGCGAGTCCGTCCTCCAGCTCCTTGATCGAGCTGGTGTGGATCTCCTTGAGGCGGGCCCGGCTGGCCTCGTCCAGGGGCGCCGCCTTCACCTCCTCCAGCAGCTGCTTGATCATGCTGCCGATCCGCATGACCTTCGCGGGCTGCTCCACCATCTCCGTCACGGGGACCTCAGCCTGCTCATCGCCCTCACCGTCGCCGCCCTTGGCGCCGGTACTGCCGAGAGCCATCCCGTCCGGGCCGACCACCAGGACCTGCGGGCTCTCCTGCGACTGTTCGTTGCTCGGCTGCGTCATGCCCCCATTCTGCATCGGCGCCGCTCCGGGTGCCGAGCGAGGGCGGCCGCCTCCGGACGGGCCGCGAGCCGAGGCGGTGCCCGCTGCGGGAGGGGCCTGCTGCCAGGGGGCCGCTGCGGGAAGGGTGCCCGCTGCGTGAGGGGTGCCCGGCGCGGGGCCGCGGCCCGGTCAGCCGCGCCGCAGGTGCAACGCGAGGAAGGCGAGCCCCAGCCCCATGAGCGTCATCCCGGCGCCGAGCGGCAGCACGGGCAGCACCTGGCCGGAGGGGCGGACGGCCACGGGGTCCCCGGCCGCGCCCGCCCGCCGGGGGCCGGGGTCGTCGGTCGCGTACAGGTCGTGCTTGCCGATCGCCTGGTCCGGTGCGCGCGGTGCCACCGGCTTCCCGAAGGAGGACGGGGGCCGCTGCTCGGACCCGCCTCGCTGTCCGTGCTGCTTCCGGGACTCCTGCGGCGACGGGGACGCGGAGGGACGCCGGTGCTGCTGGCTCCCCCGGTGCTTGCGCGGTTCCTCGGCGCGGGGCCGGTCCGGCCGGTCGGACGGTACGGGGGCCGGGGGGCGTTGTTGCCCGGGCCGCTGCTCCCGTGCGCCCTCGCGCCGGCGGTCGCGCTCCTGTTCCCGCTCCCGCTCCCGCCGGTCCCGGTCCCGGTCCCGGTCCCCGGGCTTGCGCCCTTCGCGGTGCCGCCCCTCCCGCTCCTTCTCGTCGCCGGAACCCGGCACGTATCCGTGTCCGGGGCCCGGCCGGTGGTGCTCGGGCGCGGGGCGGTGAGGGCTCTGGCCCTCAGGGCGGTGAGGCGCGAGCGAGTCGTGCGGAGTCGCGCCCGGGCGCTCGGCGGGCGGCCGGTCGCCGGAGGCCGGAGGCGGCTCGGGCTCCGTACGCGGCGCCCGCCGCGCCGGATCGTGCCCGGCTCCGGGGAGCGGATGTCCGGCCGCGTACGGCAGGCCGTACGGCG
>NZ_VJOK01000001.1:3784329-3791063 GCF_013302895.1 Streptomyces albus subsp. chlorinus
CGCCGCCGGGTGCCGCCCGGTCCTGTGCGCCGCCACCCGCCGAAGGCCCACCCGCCGACGCCCCGCCGGGCGCCAGCCCGCCGGGCGCCAGTCCGTCCCGTGCCAGCCCGTCCCGTGCCAGCCCGTCCCGTGCCAGCCCGTCCCGCGTGAGTCCGTGCCGTCCCAGGACGTGCCGCAGCAGGCTGTCCCGTGCCGTGCCGTCCGGCAGCAGGGGGGCCTCCGGCGGCGGGGCGTCCTTCGGTGGCGTGCTCGGCGTGAGGCCGGGCGTGCCGGAGGAGCCGGTGGGGCCGGAGGGGCCGGAGGGGCCGGGCAGGCCGGAGGAGCCGGGGGGGCCGGGCGGGTGGGTCAGGGCGGGCAGACCGGCGAGGCCGGGAAGCCGGGGGAAGCCGGCCTCGCCGTCGTCCCCCGCGAGGGCGGCAGGGGCCGACAGGGCCAGGAAAGCGCAGGTCAGCAGGGTGATGCCGGTGCTTCGACGCCGAGAGTGCCCCACGGCCGTGACCCTTCCGAGCTGGATGGTCCGCAGACTTGTCCAGCGTCACACGAAGGGGCAGAACCGGCATTTCGGGCGGAGGGGAATGAGGGACGGGCGCGCTCCGTACGGACGAACCGCGCCCGCCCGGGTCACTCCGTGGTCAGCAGGATCTTGCCGATGTGCTTGCTCTCGTCCAGGGCGCGGTGGGCCTGCGGCGCCTCGGGCATCGGGAAGGAGCTGTCGATCACGGGACGCACCCGGCCGTCGGACAGCAGGGGCCACACGTGTTCGCGCACGGCGGCGACGATCGCGGCCTTCTCGGCCGGGGGCCGGGCACGCAGCGAGGTGGCCGTCACCGCGCCGCGCTTGGCCAGCAGGGCACCGAGGTTCAGCTCGCCCTTGGTGCCGCCCTGCATGCCGATGACGGCGAGCCGCCCGTTGACCGCGAGCGCCTTGACGTTCGGCTCCAGGTACTTGGCGCCCATGTTGTCGAGGATGACGTCGGCACCCGCGCCGTCGGTCGCGGTGCGCAGCTCCTCGACGAAGTCCTGCTCCCGGTAGTTGATCAGGATGTCGGCCCCCAGCTCGGCGCACCGCTCCAGCTTGGCGGCGCTTCCCGCGGTCACCGCGACACGGGCGCCGACCGCCTTGGCCAGCTGGATGGCCATGGTGCCGATGCCGCTGGAGCCGCCGTGCACCAGCAGTGTCTCCCCGGGGCGCAGGTGCGCCACCATGAAGACGTTCGACCAGACCGTGCACGTCACCTCGGGCAGGCCCGCGGCCGACGCCGTGTCCACGCCCGCCGGAACGGGCAGCAGCTGGCCGGAGGGCACCGCCACCTTCTCCGCGTAGCCGCCCCCGCCGAGCAGCGCGCACACCTCGTCGCCCACGGCCCATCCGGACACGCCGGGGCCCACGGCCGCGATGCGGCCCGCGCACTCCAGCCCCGGATACGGGCTCGCGCCGGGCGGCGGGTCGTAGAAGCCCTGGCGCTGGAGGACGTCGGCGCGGTTGACCGCGCTGGCCGCGACATCGACGAGGACCTCGCCCTCGCCGGGCTCCGGGTCCGGGACCTGGGCCCAGACCAGCGCCTCGGGCCCGCCGGGTTCGGGAATCGTGATCGCATGCATACGCTCGACGCTACCCGGGCGCACCCCGTCCGTCCCCGCTGCCCGGGCATCCCCTCCTGCCGCGCGGGGTGAGGCCCCGGCCCCCCGCCGCCTAGGTGAAGCGGAACCTCTGGTCGGGCGTGGGGACGTACGCCTGGTGGCATCCGGTGCAGAACCAGAACCAGGAGTGCTCCTTGCCGGGGCCGGTCTCGCGGGTGTCCTTCCACAGCAGGCGCTCGGGGCAGTTGGGGCAGGTGGGCGGCGGGTCCATCGCGTCATCGTCACCGCCCGGACGCGGCCGGGGCCCGCCGGGCACACCACAGTCACCTGAAGAGGTGAGCCGACCGCCCCCCAGGACTACCTGAACTCGCCGCGCCGCTCCTCGGTTTCGGGCGACGGCCGGGAGGCGTGGTGGATGACGACCAGCCGGTCGGTGAGCTGGAGGGTGGCGGCCTCCGGGTCGTCGAAGGGGAGTATCCGGTGGCCGCGCACGACGGAGACGACCAGATCGGCGCACTCGCGCGGAGAGCGGCCCGCCTCCGCCTTGGTGACGGGACGCTCCTTGAGGTCGAGACCGGAACCCTGCTGGATGAGGTCCTCTATCACCGAACTGGCGTTGGGGCTGAGCATCGCCAGGCCGAGCAGCCGGCCCGCCGCGCTGGCGCTCGTGATGACCTGGTCGGCGCCCGACTGCCGCAGCAGCGGCGCGTTCTCCTCCTCCCGCACCGCGGCGACGATCCGGATCCGCGGGTTCAGCTGCCGCGCCGTCAGCGTCACCAGCACCGAGGTGTCGTCCCGCTGCGGTGCGATCACGATCTGCTTGGCCCGCTGCACCTCGGCCCGCACCAGCACCTGGCTGCGGGTGCCGTCGCCCTCGACCCCCGCGAAGCCCTCGGCGTTCGCCGCCTTGACGGCCTGCGGGTGCGGGTCGATGACGACGACGCGGTCGCGCGTCAGCCCGGTCGACAGCAGCGTCTGGATGGCCGAGCGGCCCTTGGTGCCGAAACCGACGACGACGGTGTGGTCGCGCAACGCGGACCTCCAGCGGTTCAGGCGCCACTGCTGACGGGTGCGGTCCGTCAGCGCCTCAAGAGTGGTGCCGATGAGGATGATCAGGAACAGGACGCGCAGCGGCGTGATCACCAGGGCGTTGACCAGCCGCGCGCTGTCGGAGCCGGGGGCGATGTCGCCGTAGCCGGTCGTGGAGAGGGTGACCGTCGTGTAGTACACGCAGTCCAGGAAGGAGACGTGGTCGTCGACGTCGTCCACGTAGCCCTCGCGGTCCAGCCACACCAGCAGGACCGTCACCCACAGCACGGCCAGCGCCGCCAGCAGCCGGCGGACCACCTGCCGCAGCGGGGAGATGTCCAGGCGCGGCAGCAGCACCGAGCCCCGGCGCTCGGCCTCGTCGTCGTCCTCCGCCCGGGAGGCGCGCTGCCGCGTCACCACGGCAGCTCCAGCACGGGAACGTCCTCACCGGGTGCCGCGCCGCCCGGCGGGACCACGGCCAGCGCGTCGCAGGAGGCGACCCCGCGCAGCATGGCGGGACCGGCGTAGCGCAGCGGCCGGACGCGCGCCCGCACACCCCACCCCTCGTGCCGTACGGGCACCAGCCGGGTGTCGCGCGGGTGGCCGGACACCTCGGCGCCCAGCGTCGCCTTGCGGACCTCGGGCGCGGGGCGGCCCGCCAGCACCCGCAGCAGCGGCGCGGCCAGCGTCACCAGTCCGGACAGCGCCGCCAGCGGGTTGCCGGGCAGCCCCACCACGAACGTGCGGCGCGGCCGGGACTGCGTGCGCTCCAGCACGGCCAGCAGCATCGGGTGCCCGGGGCGGACCCGCACCCCGTGGACGAGGAGACCGGCGTCCAGGCCGCGCAGCGTCGGCTGGAGGTGGTCGACGGGACCGCTCGCTGTGCCGCCGGTCGTCACGACCACGTCGGCCGTGCTGGCGGCCAGCCGCGCGCGCAGCGCCCCGGCGTCGTCCCCGAGCAGCCGGGTGGCGCTCACCTCGGCGCCCAGCGCCGTCAGCCACGGGCCCACCATCGGGCCGAGCGCGTCGCGGATACGGCCGTCGCGCGGCAGGCCCCGGTGCAGCAACTCGTCGCCCAGGACGAGCACTTCCACGCGCGGGCGCGGCACGACCTCCAGCTCGTCGTATCCCGCCGCGGCGGCCAGCCCCAGGACGGCGGGCGTCACGGCCGTACCCGGGGGCAGCAGCCCGTCGCCCTCCCGGCACTCCTGGCCGCGCGGCCGGATGTCGGTGCCCGGCTGCGGGGGAGCGGCGGTGCGCAACCGGACCGCACCGATCCGCTCGGCCGCCTCCCGGCGCAGCACCGCGCTGGTGCCCGGCGGCACGCGGGCGCCGGTCGCGATGCGGATGGCCTCGCCGTCGGCCAGCTGCGGCGGCTCGGACCTGTCGCCCGCCAGGATGCCGGGCCGCTCGCCGCCGTCCGCCGCGCGGGCCAGTTCCCACGGGCCCGGCCCGGAGACGGCCCAGCCGTCCATCGCCGAGGTGTCGAACGGCGGCAGGTCGGTGAGGGCCCGCAGCGGGACGGCCAGGGTGTGCCCGAGGGCGTCGGAGAGGGGCAGCGTGGTCGGCGGCAGCGCGGTGGCCGCCGAGGCGGCGCACTCGACCGCCTCGTACCAGGAGGGCGCGTTCCGGTGGGCGCGGCCCTCCTGCCGCGGGGGTCCGCCGGTGCCGTGCTCGTGCGCCGCCTCGGCCGGGTCCCGGGGGTGCCGGCCGGGGTCGGTGCGGCCGGTGCGCTCGGCACCGGTGTTACCGGCGTCGTCGTCCTCCCGTCCGCCGTGGCCGGTTCCCCCGGCCCCCTCACGGCCGTCGTCGGTGTGTGCCGCCGGGTCCGGGTGCATCGCGTCCTCGCTGTGCTCGCTCCACTGGATACGGCGAATGCGCTTCAGGCGCGGCGCGGGGGGCGGCGCCGGGCGGGCGCGCCCGCTGTTGGCGAGGGCGATCGCCTCGTCGAGTTCGTCGGCTCCGCTCATCGGTCGTCGGCGTTTCCGGCGCTTCCTGCGTTTCCTGTGCCTTCGGTGCCTTCGGTGCCTTCCATGTCTTCAGGGTTTCCCGGGTTTTCCGCGTCCCCTGTGTGGCCTGGGTTCCCCGTGTCTCCTGGGTTGCCCGCGTTTGCTGGGTTTCCCGTGCCTCCTGGGTTTCCCGGGTGGCCCGTGTCGCCGTCGGCGGTGGCGCTGCCGCCGCCCGGCCCGTCGGCCGTCTCGTCCGCCCAGCGGCCGGCCAGGCGGGACGCGGTGGCCGCCGCGCGGGCGACGTCCTGGGGGGACGCTCCCGCCCGCGCCGCCGCGTAACCCACCAGGAACGTGGTGAGCGGCGCCGCCGGGCGCGCGACACCGTGTGCGGCGTCGCGTGCGAGATCGAGCAGCACGGCGGTGTCCACGTCGAGTTCGACGCCGAGTTCGGCCTTGAGGGCGTCCATCCATTCATCCAGCACGGTGTCATGCTCCCTGATCCGGGCCCTTGCCGTGGCGATGTCGTCCCAGGTGTCGCAGTCGAGCGCCGCCGCCGCGACATGAGGCGCCGACGCCTCGGTCACACGGTGCAGCTTGAGCCCGTCGAGCACCATACGCAACGGCAGCCCGGAAAGAGGCCCGTACTCGGTACGCAGCAGCGCCAGTTCGCGGCGCAGCGGCTCCATCCGGTAGGCGGCCAGCAGGGGTTGGTCCCGCCCGTCGTGCGCGACGGCACCCTCGAACTCCGGCGGCACCGCCAGCAGGGTGCGCACCGCCTCGCGGGTCAGGAACGGCAGATCGGCGGAGACGACGAGGACGGGCGCGTGCGGTTCCGCGTACGCGGGCCGCTCGGTGTTCGCGTGCGGTTCCGCGCCGGCGGGCCGCTCGGTCCACCCGCGCCGTTCCGCGCGGGCGTGGGGTCCCGCGTACGCGCCGTCTTCGGCCAGCGCCTCCAGGCCGGCGTGCAGGGCGGCGAGCGGGCCGCCGCCCGGAGGGCTCTCGCGCGCCCACCGCACCGGGCGGTACGCCGCCCGCCGCGGGCCCACGACGACGGTGGCCGCCGCGTCGGCGCACGCGGCCAGCACCCGGTCCAGCAGGGTCCTGCCGCCGACCGTGACGGCCGGTTTGTCGGTGCCGCCCAGCCTGCTCGCGCCGCCGCCCGCCAGGACGAGCGCGGCGTACGGGCGGCCGGGGGGCGCGGGCGGGCGCGGGGCGCGCGGGGGGCCTGGAGCGTGCGTCACGCCTCAGAGCGTACGGAGCAGTCTCGCCGGCTGCTCCACGCAGTCCGCGACATGGCGCAGGAATCCGCCCGCCGTACCGCCGTCGCACACCCGGTGGTCGAAGGTGAGCGAGAGCTGCACGACGCTGCGCACGGCCAGCTCGCCCCCGACCACCCACGGCTTGCGCGCGATACGGCCGACGCCGAGCATCGCGGCCTCGGGGTGGTTGATGATCGGGGTGGAGCCGTCCACGCCGAAGACCCCGTAGTTGTTCAGCGTGAACGTGCCGCCCGTCAGCTCGGCCGGGGTGAGTCTGCCCGCGCGGGCCGCCTCGGTGAGGCGGGACATCTCGGCGGTCAGCTCCTCGGCGCTCAGGGCGTGCGCGTCCCGTACGACAGGGACGACGAGCCCCCGGTCGGTCTGCGCCGCGAACCCGAGGTGCACCCTCGGCAGGACGACGATCTCCCGCGCCCGGGTGTCCACCGTCGAGTTCAGCTCCGGGAAGCGGGCCAGCGCCGCCGTGCAGACCCGGGCGAGCAGGGCGAGCAGCGAGATCCGGGGCGGGGCCTCGCCGTACGCGGTGGCGTCGTTCATCCGGTGGCGCGCGGCGAGGAGTTCGGTCGCGTCGGCGTCCACCCAGCAGCTGGCGTCGGGGATCTCAGCGCGGCTGCGGGTGAGGCGCTCGGCCGCCGTGGCACGCAGGCCGCGCAGCGGGACACGGCGCTCGGCGCGCCCGGTGCCGGCGGGTGACGGGTGCGCTCCGGTGTGCGCGGCCCGCTCGGCCGCCGCCTGGACGGCACGCTCCACGTCCGCGCGCAGGATCAGCCCGTCGGGCCCGCTGCCCTCCATCTCCCGCAGGTCCAGGGAGTGTTCGCGGGCCAGTCGGCGCACCAGGGGGGAGGTGACGGGAACGGGGGTGCGGGCCGCGCCGTCCGCCGCGCCGTCCGCCGTGGCC
>NZ_VJOK01000001.1:3791083-3793966 GCF_013302895.1 Streptomyces albus subsp. chlorinus
CCACCCGGCGTGCCCTCCCCGGGGCTGACCGCGACGGTGACCAGTGGGGCTCCCACCGCCACCTCCCCGCCCTCCTCGGCGGCGTGCGAGGTGACCACTCCCGCGTACGGACAGGGCACCTCGACCAGTGCCTTGGCGGTCTCCACCTCCACCACGGGCTCATCCACCCGTACCGTGTCACCGACCGCGACCAGCCACCGCACGACCGTGGCTTCCGTCAGACCCTCCCCCAGGTCCGGCAGCGCGAACTCCCGTACCTCTCCCATCAGCCGGCACCTCCGCCCCGGCGCGCGTCTCGTCCAGGGGTCCAGCCGCTCTCCCACTGCAGGCGGGCCACCGCGTCCAGGACGCGGTCGACGCCCGGCAGGTGGTGCTTCTCCAGCATCGGCGGCGGATACGGGATGTCGAACCCGGCGACCCGCAGCACGGGCGCCTCCAGGTAATGGAAGCAGCGCTCCGTGACGCGGGCGGCGACCTCCCCGCCGGGGCCCGCGAAACCGGGTGACTCGTGGACGACGACCGCCCGCCCGGTGCGCCGCACGGAGGCGGCCACCGTCTCCTCGTCGAACGGCACCAGGGAGCGCAGGTCGATCACCTCCAGGTCCCAGCCCTCGCCCTCCTCGCGGGCGGCCTCGGCGGCCTCCAGGCAGACCGGGACGGAGGGGCCGTAGGTGATCAGCGTGGCCGAGGTGCCGGGGCGGCGCACGACGGCCCGGCCGATGCCGGGGACCCGCTCGGGGGCCTCGGGGTTCCAGTCGGCCTTCGACCAGTACAGCCGCTTGGGTTCGAGAAAGACCACCGGATCGTCGGAGGCGATGGCCGCGCGCAGCAGTCCGTAGGCGTCGGCGACCGTGGCCGGGGTGACGACGTGCAGCCCGGGGGTGGCCATGTAGTACGCCTCGGAGGAATCGCTGTGGTGCTCGACACCGCCGATGCCGCCGCCGTAGGGGATGCGCACCGTCAGCGGCATGGGCACCCGCCCGCGCGTGCGGTTGCGCATCCGCGAGACGTGCGAGACCAGTTGCTCGAAGGCGGGGAAGGCGAACGCGTCGAACTGCATCTCCACGACCGGCCGCAGCCCGTACATCGCCATCCCGACCGCCGTGCCCAGGATGCCCGCCTCCGCCAGCGGGGTGTCCGCGCACCGCCGGGGGCCGAACTCGGCGGCCAGCCCGTCCGTCACCCGGAAGACACCGCCCAGGGTGCCCACGTCCTCACCGAAGACGTGCACATCGGGGTCGTCGGCCAGGGCGTCCCGCAGGGCGCGGCCGAGCGCCTGCCCCAGGGTGGCGGGTTTGCGGGCCGCGGCGGTGGCCGGGGGCTGCCGCACTGCCGTGCTCATCGGGTCTCCTCCCCCGCCGCGCCGCCCCGCACCGCGTCCTGGGCCGACCGCTCGGCCTCCAGCTCAGCTCGCAACTGCTCGCGCTGTTCGCGCAGTTGCGGCGTCGGTTCGGCGTAGACGTGCGCGAACAGCTCCATCGGATCCGTCGGCGCCTCCTGGTGCATCCGTGCGCGCAGGTCCGCCGCCTGCCGCTCGGCCGCCTCCTCCGCCTCCCGTACGGTCGCCTCGTCCAGCAGCCCGCGCCCGCGCAGCTCGCGCTCCAGCAGTGCCACCGGATCGTGCGCCCGCCACGCCTCGACCTCCCCGTCGGTGCGGTAGCGCGTCGCGTCGTCGGCGTTCGTGTGGGCCTCCAGGCGGTAGGTGACCGCCTCCACCAGGGTGGGGCCGCCGCCGGTCCTGGCGCGCTCCAGCGCCCCGGTCAGCACCTCGTGCACCGCCACCGCGTCGTTGCCGTCCACCAGCCGCCCCGGGAGGCCGTAACCGACCGCCTTGTGCGCCAGGGAGGGGGCCGCCGTCTGCTTGGCGAGCGGCACGGAGATCGCGAAGCCGTTGTTCTGCACCAGGAAGACCACCGGCGCCTGCCAGACGGCGGCGAAGTTGAGCGCCTCGTGGAAGTCGCCCTCGCTGGTCCCCCCGTCCCCCACGAGGGCGAGCACCGCCACGTCGTCCCCCTTGAGCCGCGCCGCGTGCGCCAGGCCGACCGCGTGCGGCAGTTGGGTGGCCAGCGGTGTGCACAGGGGGGCCACACGGGTGCGGTGCGCGTCGTACCCGTGGTGCCAGTCGCCGCGCAGCAGGGACAGCACTTCGACGGGGTCCAGACCGCGGGCGACGGCCGCGAGGGTGTCGCGGTAGCTGGGGAAGAGCCAGTCGTGTTCCCGCAGGGCGAGCGCCGCGGCCACCTGGCACGCCTCCTGGCCCCGCGAGGACGGGTAGACGGCGAGCCGGCCCTGCCGGGTCAGAGCGGTGGCCTGCTCGTTGAACCGGCGCCCGTGCACGACGGCGGCGTACAGACGGCGCAGCAGCGCGGCGTCGGGCCGCGCGCCGCCGTCCCCTTGCCGGCCCTCCGCCGACGGGCCTCTCGACGACGTGTCTCCCGACGACGGGCCGCCCGCCGGCCGCCCGGCCGCCTCCTCGGCCTCCGCCGGTCGCGTGCCGAGCACCCGGTAGGGCTCGGCGTCCGGAAGGAGGGGCGCCGCCTCGGTTCGGGGCCGCCAGGACGGGGGAGGTGCGGGGGTGTAGGTGTCTGGCTGCTCTAGGACCGTCATGACGAGCACCTCCTCATGGGGCGGGCTACCGCGTGCCGCGGGCGTGGTGGGCCCGGCACGCCCGGCGGTGGGTACGCCTGGCGCGCCGGCCTGCCGATGGCCGTACCACCGGCAGGCCGGGCCGGTGGCCGAGTGGGCCACCCCTACCGATTGTTCGGTCGCCGGCACATTTTGGCTACGGGTGGCCTCAGCCTGTGGACAAACGGACCGCAAAACCGTTCGATGACCGCAGGGCGTCCATGCAGGGGAGGCAGGGGAGCGTGCCGGATGAACAGA
>NZ_VJOK01000001.1:3795084-3800150 GCF_013302895.1 Streptomyces albus subsp. chlorinus
CGGATGAACAGATGGCCGCCGGCCCGGCCGAGCCGTCCCCCGGGCCGGGCGAGCCGCACGTCGGACCGGGCGAGCGGTCCGGGGGCCGGCTCGGCCCGGCCGGCGGACGGGACGGTGGACGGGACGAGCGATCCGGTGAGGACGGCGCCGCGCTGGCCGGTGAGGGGCCTTCCGCGCGGGCCGGTGACGGCGGTGGCGCGGGGGGCGGCGGAGCCCCCCAGGGGGCGGCGCGGCGCGCCGCGGCCCGCTTCCCCGCCCGGCCGCTGGACGCGATCGACCGGGACATCCTGCGGCTGCTCCGGGCGGACGGCAGAGCTTCGATACGGTCGGTGGCCGAACGGGTGCACGTCTCCCGTGCCAACGCCTACGCCCGCATCAACCGGCTGATCGACGACGGCGTCATCCGCGGCTTCAGCGCCCGTATCGACCAGGAGCGCGCGGGCCACGGTGCCTCGGCCTACATCACCCTCAAGATCGTCCAGAACTCCTGGCGCAGTGTCCGCGAGAAGCTCCAGGAACTGCCGGGGGCCGCGCACATGGCGCTGGTCAGCGGCGACTTCGACGTCCTGCTGCTCGTCCACACCCCCGACAACAGGGCGCTGCGGGACCTGGTGCTCACCCGCATCCAGTCGATGCCGGAGGTGCTGAGCACCCGCACCCTGCTGGTGTTCGAGGAGACGGACCTGGAACCGGATCCCTGAGCCGGGCCACGGAGTTCCTGGTGGCGGCGGGGTTCAGTGGGTGCGCAGGCCCGCGAAGGCGGTGCGGACCACGGCCTCGGCGACCTCGGCGCTGGTGTTCCCGCCCGACGCGGTGCCGTTGCCGGACGTACGGTCGGGCCGGTACCACTCGGCGATCGAGTTGATCATGCCGAACAGCAGCCGCGTCGCCAGCCGCGCGTCCACGTCGGCCCGCAGATCGCCCTCGGCCGCGGCCTGCTTGACCAGCTCGGCCACCCGCTGGTCGAACTCGCGGCGGCGCGCCATCGCCCACAGCTCGGTGTCCGTGTTGCCGCGCACCCGCAGCAGCAGCGTCACATACGGCAGCTCGGCCATCAGGACCTCGACCGTACGGCGCGTGACGTGCTCCAGCCGCTCCACCGCGCGGCCCTCGCGCGCCCCGGACTCGTCCAGCACCGCGAACAGCCCGTCCAGCGCGCGGCTTATCCCCCTGCGCAGCAGCTCCTCCTTGCCGCGCACGTGGTGGTAGATCGAGGACTTGGAGATCCCGGCCGCTTTGGACAGGTGTTCCATCGAGGTGCCGTCGTAGCCCCGCTCGTTGAACACCCGCACGGCGACGGAGAGCAGCGAGTCGGGCGTGTAGGTGTCGCGCTTGACCGTGGACATGCGGCCGATGCTAGCCGGGCCCGGAGCGGAGTTATCCACAGGACCGAGGACCCCCTTGCACCGACCGATCGTTCGGTAGCAGTATCTACCAGGTGAGCGGCCCCGGCAACGCCGTCGCCATCCGCATCCCGTCCCAGCTCAGCGAGGAGTTGGTCCCGCGTGACCACCGGTATCGGCACCACCACAGCCCAGCTCGTCGACCAGCACCGACCGACCCTGGACCGCGCGCTGGAGGCGATCCGCAGCAGGGAGTTCTGGACCCCGCATCCCGAACACCCGAAGGCCTACGGCGAAGGGGCGGCCGAGGAGGGCAAGGCGGCCTTCGACGCGCTGCGCGGCAGCCGTTTCGAGCTGCCGGGCCAGCCGGTGTCCGGCGAATGGGTGGCCACCGAGGTGTCGCCCTACGGGCTGGAGCTGGACATCTCCTACCCCCGCGCGGACGAGGGCGCCATCGACGCCCTGCTGCCCGTCATGCGGGAGGGGCTGCCCGCCTGGCGCGAGGCGGGCCCCGAGGTCCGGGCCGCGGTCTGCCTGGAGATCCTGGCGCGCGTCAGCGCCCGCACCCACGAGTTCGCCCAGGCCGTGATGCACACCAGCGGCCAGGCCTTCATGATGGCCTTCCAGGCGGGCGGCCCGCACGCCCAGGACCGCGGCCTGGAGGCCGTCGCCTACGCCTACGAGGAGCAGACCCGCACCCCGGCCCGGGTCCACTGGGAGAAGCCGCAGGGCAAGCGCGAACCGCTGCGCGTCACCAAGGAGTTCACCCCGGCAGGACGCGGCATCGCGCTGCTGATCGGCTGCAACACCTTCCCCACCTGGAACGGCTTCCCCGGTTTCTTCGCCTCCCTGGCCACCGGCAACGCGGTACTGGTCAAGCCGCACCCGAGGGCGGTGCTGCCGCTGGCCCTGACGGTGCGGATCGCCCGCGAGGTGCTGGCCGAGGCCGGTTTCCCCGCCGACCTGGTGGCTCTCGCCGCCGAGGCGGAGGGCGACGGCATCGCCAAGGACCTGGCCACCCGGCCCGAGATCCGCGTGATCGACTACACGGGCGGCTCCGCGTTCGGCGAGTGGCTGGAGGCCAACGCCGGCCAGGCCCGGGTCCACACGGAGAAGGCCGGCGTCAACACGGTCGTCATCGACTCCACCGACGACTACCCGGGCATGCTCGCCAACCTCGCCTTCTCCCTCTCGCTCTACAGCGGCCAGATGTGCACCACACCGCAGAACCTGCTGATCCCCGCCGCCGGCATCGGCACCGAATCCGGCCACAAGTCCTACGACGAGGTGGTGGCCGACCTCGGCGCGGCGGTCGACAAGCTGCTCGGGGACGACACGCGGGCCAACGCCCTGCTCGGAGCCCTGGTGAACGAGCGGGTCCGCGAGCGGCTGGAGTCGGCCCCCTCCCTGGGCGAGGTCGCCCTGGCCTCACGCGCGGTGGAGAACCCCGAGTTCCCACGGGCCACGGTCCGCACCCCGGTGATCGTCAAGGTGGACGCCACCAAGCCGGAGGACGAGGCCGCCTATCTGGAGGAGTGCTTCGGCCCCGTCTCCTTCGCGGTGGCCATGGGCTCCACCGAGGAGTCGCTGGAACTGCTGCGGCACACCCTGCTGACCAAGGGCGCGATGACCGTCTCCGCGTACACCACCTCACCTCAGGTGGCCCGCCAGGTGGAGGAGGTCTGCTTGGACGAGCCCGCCCAGCTGTCGCTCAATCTGACAGGGGGCGTCTACGTCAACCAGACCGCGGCATTCAGCGATTTCCACGGTTCCGGCGGCAATCCGGCGGCCAACTGCTCCCTCTGCGACGGGGATTTCGTCTCCGGAAGGTTCCGCATGGTGGAGGTCCGCCGCATGGCGAGCTGACGAGCCGGATCCGATCGTCCAGGGCTCCCCGATGGGACGGCAGCCCCGCCTCCCCGGCCGGGCCGAGCCCGGGCCCCTCGTCCGGCCCCGCCTCCTCGGCCGGGCCTGGCGCCTCGTCCGGCCCCGGCCCTCCGTCCGGGGTCGGCTCAGTCGGCGGGCTGGCCCGTGGAGACCGTCAGGTCGATCTTGTCCTTCTTCGGGTTGAAGTCGTCGAGCGAGCCCGGGTTCTGGTCCAGGACCTGGTTCTTGCCGAAGACGTTCTCGTCCTCCATCGTCACGGTGCCCAGCTTCCAGCCGGCCGCGCGGAGGCACGCCTTGACGGAGGTGAGGTCCTTGTAGGTCAGGTCCGGGATCATGACGTTGCCGTTGTGCTCGTACGTCTCGGTGGCGTCCGTGCACTTCTCCTTGTCGATGGTCCGGCTCTTGTCGGGGCCCTTGAAGCCGCCGGAGTCGGAGCCGCCGTCGTCGGAGCCGCTGTTGGTGGCGCTGCCGCCCGGGTCCGCGGTCGCGGTGGGCTTCGGTTTATCGGTGTTCTTGGCCTCGGGGTCGTCCCCGCCGTCGTCACCGGTCAGGCCGACGATCACGAAGACGAGGGCCACGACCACGGCGACGGCGGCGAGGCCGTAGCCGGCCATGGCGCCGGGTGACATCTTCCTGCCCTGCCCGCCCCCGCCGGGACCACCGCCGGCCGGACCGGACCCGGCCGCGTTGATCGTGTAGGGCGGCGGCGTGGCCGGGCCGCCCGAGGCGTAGGACCCCTGCGGGTAGCCGTAGCCGGCGGGCGGGGCGGGGGAGGTCTGGGTGGGGGGCGGAGGGGTGGAGGGCCCGAAGCCCCCGCTGTTGTACGGTCCCGGCTGCCCGGGCTGTCCCTGCGGCTGGTACGGCGTCTGGACCGAGGCGCCGCCCTGTTGCGGCTGGGCGTTGGCGTCCACGGGCGGGAAGACGGCCTGTCCGACCCCGGCGCCGCTGGCGGGCGGCCCGCCGCTGATGATGATCGGCGCGGCACCCGCGGCGATCCCTGAGCCGCCGATGCGGGTGATCTCGTCGTGCATGGCGGTGGCCGACGGGAAGCGCTCGTTGGGGTTCTTCTTGAGCGTGCGCGCGACCAGTGCGTCCACGGCCGGGGGGATGGACTGGTTGATGGAGGAGGGTGCGACCGGCTCCTCCTGGACGTGGGCGTAGGCGATGGCCAGTGGCGAGTCGGCGTCGAAGGGCAGCCGTCCGGTCAGCAGCTCGAAGAGCATGATGCCGACCGAGTACAGGTCGGAGCGGGCGTCCACACCGCGGCCGAGGGCCTGCTCGGGGGAGAGGTACTGCGGGGTGCCGACGACCATGCCCGTCTGTGTCATGGATGTCACACCGGACTGCATGGCGCGGGCGATGCCGAAGTCCATGACCTTGACCACACCGCGCTTGGTGAGCATGACGTTCCCGGGCTTGATGTCCCGGTGTACGAGGCCCTCGTCGTGGCTGACCTCCAGGGCCGCCAGCACATCGCCGGTGATCTTGAGCGCCTTGTCGGCGGGCATCGCGCCGTGCTGGGCGATGTCCTCGTCGAGGACGGTGCGCAGCGGCTTGCCCTCGACGTACTCCATGACGATGTACGGCACCATCGCGCCGTCGATCTCGTCCTCACCGGAGTCGAAGACGGAGACGATGTTGGTGTGGGTCAGCTTCGCGACCGACTGGGCCTCGCGGCGGAAGCGCTCGCGGAAGGACTGTTCGCGGCCGAGTTCGGTGTGCAGGGTCTTGACCGCGACCTGCCGGTCCAGGACGGAGTCGTAGGCGAGGTACACGGAGGCCATCCCGCCGGCACCGAGCAGGGAGCGGAGCTGGAATCGTCCTCCGCCGACCATG
>NZ_VJOK01000001.1:3800955-3820495 GCF_013302895.1 Streptomyces albus subsp. chlorinus
GCACGATCCGTGAGCTGCTGATGACCGCGGACGCGCCGCCGCCGGACCAGGCGCTGATCATCGTCTCCGGGGTGCTGGAAGCGCTGGCCTACAGCCACCAGCACGGCATCGTCCACCGCGACATCAAGCCCGCGAACGTGATCATCACGCGGGGCGGCGCGGTCAAGGTGATGGACTTCGGCATCGCCCGCGCCCTGCACGGCGCGTCCAACACCATGACGCAGACCGGCATGGTGATGGGCACCCCGCAGTACCTCTCCCCCGAGCAGGCGCTCGGCAAGGCCGTGGACGCGCGCTCCGACCTGTACGCGACGGGCTGTCTGCTCTACGAACTGCTGACGCGGCGCCCCCCGTTCACCGGCGAGACGCCGCTGTCGGTCGTCTACCAGCACGTCCAGGACGACCCGGTGCTGCCCTCCCAGGTGTCGGACGCGGTGCCGCCGGAGCTGGACGGCCTGGTGATGCGCGCCCTGGCCAAGGAGCCGGACGACCGGTTCCAGACGGCCGAGGAGATGCGCGGGCTGACCCAGTACGCGCTCCAGATGCTGCACGAGCAGGGCGGCCACACGGGCGGCCTGTGGAACACCGGGCCCACCGAGCACTACGGCGCCGCGACCCAGGCCCTGGGCGTCCCGGACGCCGGGGCGCGCCCGCACCCCTCGCACTCCGACACCTCGCAGCTGGGCGCCCCGCTGCTGGCGGGTGCCCGCGACGACGACGGCGGCTTCGAGGGCGGTCCGCGGCGCGGCGGGGGCCGCGGGGGCGGCAGCAAGGCTTTCACCTACGCGCTGGTCGCGTTCCTCGCGGTGATCGCGATCGCCGGCGGCGTCTTCTTCGCCCTCGGTGGCGAAGGCAAGGACCAGGACAACCAGAAGAAGCCGGACAAGAGCACGTCGGCGCCCAAGGACCACAAGAAGCCCTCGAAGAAGCCCGACCCCACTCCGACGGAGACGGAGGAGGACCAGCCGGGCATCGACGGCGGCAGCGGCGAGTGGCCGACCTCCCCGCCGCCGCGGACGGCCCCGAGCCAGACGCAGTCCAGCCAGACCGGCCCCCCGCAGACGGGCGGCGACCCGTCGCACACCGGGAACGGCGGCAACAACGGCGGGGACACCGAGGGCGGCGACGGCGGGAAGCCGACCGACGAGGTGACGCCGCCCAGCGGCGGCGGCGACCAGAACGGCGGCAACGGCGGCAAGCCGGGCGGCGGCGGGGGCTCCCCCGACGGCGGCTCCGGCGACAGCGAGGAGTGAGCTGGGCGTCAGCACCGGGTTGACCGCCCGTCGTGCCGGGTTGACCTCCCGTCCACCCGGCGCTGACGCCGCGCGATCCGTCCCGCACGGCCGCTCTACGATGCGGCCGTGCAGCCGTCTTCCCCCGCTCTCACCGCGCGCACGCTCCGCTCCCTGCTGGGCCGGTACGACGGTGTCGGTGAGCCGCTGACCTGCGAGGCCGTCTCGCACGGGCTGCTCAATCGCGGGTACCGCGTCACGACCACGCGGGGCCGCTACTTCCTCAAGCACCATCTCGACGGCCGGTCCTGCCTGCCCCGGATCGAGCGCCAGCACCGGGTGACGGCGCGGCTGGGGGCGCTGGGCCTGCCCGTGGCCCCTGTGGTGCCCGGTGTGGACGGCAGGACGGTGACGGTGGCGCACGGGCGCTGTTTCGCGCTGCACCCGTGGATCGAGGGAACCCACCGGCACGGCAGCGAGCTGAGCGAGGACGAGTCGCGGGCGCTGGGCGCCCTGCTGGGGCGGGTGCACACGCGTCTGGCGCGGGCCGTGCGCCCGGCGCCGCCGACGGCGCACGACAGCGCCGACCCGGCGGGCACCTACGACACGATCGGCGCCCTGCTGGAGCGGGTGCGGGCCCGGCGGCGCCGGGACAGCTTCGACGAGCTGGCCGAGCACCGGCTCACCGAGCGGCGGGAGCTGCTGCGCCGGTACGCCGCGGCGCGGCCCGGCCCCGTCCCGGCCCGGTTCAGCGGCTGGGTGCACGGCGACTTCCACCCGCTGAACGTCCTGTACGCGGCTTCCGGCCACGGCTCCCGGCCGCGGCCGGTGGCGATCCTCGACTGGGACCGGCTGGGGGTGCAGCCGCGGGCCGAGGAGGCCGTCCGGGGCGCGGCGATCTTCTTCCTGCGGCCGGGGGGCACGCTCGACCTGCGCAAGGTGCGGGCCTTCGCGCGCGCCTACCGGGGCAGCGCGCGCGCCCCGCGCGAGGAGCTGGTGGCCGCCGTGCACCGGGTGTGGTGGGAGCGGCTCAACGACTTCTGGATGCTGCGCTGGCGCTACCAGCTGTGCGACGCGCGGACGGACCCGCAGTTCCCGGCCGCCGCGGCGCTGGTGGTCTGGTGGACGGCGCACTACGAGGCGGTACGCGCCGCCTTCTGCGATTGAGGCGGTAGGCGGAGCTTCCCGCGAGTGAGGCGGTAGGCGCCGCCTTCCGCGACCGAGGCGGTACGCGCCGCCTTCCGCGACCGAGGGGCGGTACGTCAGCCGTGGTGGTCGTCGTGGCCGTCCCGGGCGCGGAGCCGGGCGATGTAGGCCGCGGCCTGGGCGCGGCGTTCCATGCCGAGCTTGGCCAGCAGCCCGGAGACGTAGTTCTTGACCGTCTTCTCCGCCAGGTGCAGCCGCTCGCCGATGGCGCGGTTGGTCAGCCCCTCCCCGATGAGTCCGAGGATGGTGCGCTCCTGGGCGGTGAGGGCGGCCAGCCGCTCGTCCTGCCCCGCTCTGGCACCGGGGCCCCGGCCGCGCAGCCGGTCGAGCACGTGCCGGGTGTCGGCCGGGTCGAGCAGGGAGTTGCCGGCCGCCACCTCGGAAACCGCGCGCAGCAGCTCCTGGCGGCTCAACTCCTTGAGGACGTAGCCGGAGGCCCCGGCCATCACGGAGGCGAGGAGGGCCTCGTCGTCGGCGTACGAGGTGAGCATCAGGCAGCGGACGGACTCGTCGCGGGAGCGCACCTCGCGGCAGACCTCGATGCCGCTGCCGTCCGGCAGGCGTACGTCCAGGATCGCGACGTCGGGCCGGGTGGCGGTGATGCCGCTGAGCGCGTCGGCCGCCGTCGCGGCCTCCCCGGCGATCTCGATGCCCGGGTCGGCGGTGAGCATGTCGCGCACGCCCCTGCGGACGACCTCGTGGTCGTCCACCAGGAATACCCGGGTTCGTCCGTCTTTGGGCACCTTCTCAGTCTCACATACTGATCCCCCTTCTCCTCCCTTCACTCTTCCCGGGCTCCCGCACCGCGGGTTACCGTGCGGGTGTCCGCGGCTCGCGAGGCCGTGACCAGTGATGTCCCGACTCGGCGCACGGATGGTCGGACTTCCGGGTTCTTACTTGGATATCCGAGCAAAGTTGCAGGTCAGGGCCGCCTCGTGCGTCTATGGAGATGCCAGCCATGGCTGGGGCGTCCCCGACTGGGGTCGGTACAGCGGGCCGCGACCGGGACATGCAGTCACCACCCGGTGCCGACCGCGACGCTCCCACCCCGTGCGCCGCACGGGACCGGGCGAGCCTCCCCCCGCCAGTGGGCGGGGGAGCCCCAGGTCACCGGCAATCCCGGGGGCCGGACAGACGGAGGAGCACACGTGACCGTGGAGAGCACTGCCGCGCGGAGCGCCGCGCGCCGCGGCAGCACCGGAGGAAAGCGCGCCACCCAGGACGCCGGCGGCAGCGGCACGTCGGGGAACGGGCAGAGCACGGCCCGGAAGACCGCCGCCAAGAGCCCGTCCAGGAGCACGGCCGCCAACGGCACGGCCAAGGGCACCGCCGCGAAGAGCGCCAAGAGCGCGAAGAGCGCGAAGAGCGCCAAGAGTGCGGGCGCCGCCAAGGGCACGGCCGGGAAGACCGCCGCCCGTCAGACCAAGGCCCCCGCGAAGTCCCGTACGGTCCGCAACAACGCCGGCGCCGGCGCGGGTGCCGCCGGCCACGACGGCGGGAGCGCGGCAGCCCGGCCCGAGCTGATCCAGCTGCTGACGCCCGAGGGCGAGCGGGTCACCCACCCGGAGTACGACATCGAGCTGAGTGCCGAAGAGCTCCAGGGCCTCTACCGCGACATGGTGCTCACCCGCCGCTTCGACGCCGAGGCCACCGCGCTCCAGCGCCAGGGCGAGCTGGGTCTGTGGGCTTCCCTCCTCGGTCAGGAGGCCGCCCAGATCGGTTCCGGCCGCGCGCTGCGCCCGGACGACTACGTCTTCCCCACCTACCGCGAGCACGGCGTCGCCTGGTGCCGGGACGTGGACCCGACGATGCTGCTGGGCATGTTCCGGGGTGTGAACAACGGCGGCTGGGACCCGAACAGCAACAACTTCCACCTCTACACGATCGTCATCGGCTCCCAGGCCCTGCACGCGGCCGGGTACGCCATGGGTGTGGCCAAGGACGGCGCCGACTCGGCCGTCATCGCCTACTTCGGCGACGGAGCCTCCAGCCAGGGCGACGTCGCCGAGGCGTTCACGTTCGCGGCCGTCTACAACGCGCCGATCGTCTTCTTCTGCCAGAACAACCAGTGGGCCATCTCCGAGCCCACCGAGCGCCAGTCCCGGGTGCCGATCTACCAGCGCGCCCAGGGCTACGGCTTCCCCGGCGTCCGGGTGGACGGCAACGACGTGCTGGCCTGCCTCGCGGTGACCAAGGCCGCCGTCGAGCGGGCCCGTACCGGCCAGGGCCCCATGCTCATCGAGGCGTTCACCTACCGCATGGGCGCCCACACCACCTCCGACGACCCCACGCGCTACCGCGCCGATGAGGAGCGCGTCGCGTGGGAGGCCAAGGACCCGATCCAGCGGCTCCGCTCCTACCTGGAGAAGGAGAAGCTGGCCGACGCCGCCTTCTTCGCCCGGCTGGAGGAGGAGAGCGAGGAGATGGGCCGGCACGTGCGCGAGTCGATCCGTACGATGCCCGACCCCGACACCATGGCGATCTTCGAGAACGTCTACGCGGACGGGCACGCGCTCGTGGACGAGGAGCGGGCCCAGTTCGCCGAGTACCAGGCGTCGTTCGCGACCGAGGCCGACAGCGGTTCCGCCGCGGGAGAAGGTAAGTGATCATGGCTGTCCAGAAGCTCCCCGTCGCCAAGGCGATCAACGCCTCGCTGCGCACCGCGATGGAGAACGACCCCAAGGTCCTCGTCATGGGCGAGGACGTCGGCAAGCTCGGCGGCGTCTTCCGTGTCACCGACGGCCTGCAGAAGGACTTCGGCGAGGACCGGGTCATCGACACGCCGCTGGCCGAGTCCGGCATCGTCGGCACCGCGATCGGACTGGCCCTGCGCGGCTACCGGCCCGTGGTGGAGATCCAGTTCGACGGCTTCGTCTTCCCCGCCTACGACCAGATCGTCACCCAGCTCGCCAAGATGCACGCGCGGGCCCTGGGCAAGGTGAAGCTGCCGGTCGTCATCCGCATCCCCTACGGCGGCGGCATCGGCGCCGTCGAGCACCACAGCGAGTCGCCCGAGGCGCTGTTCGCGCACGTCGCGGGCCTCAAGTGCGTCTCGCCGTCGAACGCCTCGGACGCCTACTGGATGATGCAGCAGGCCATCGAGAGCGACGACCCGGTCATCTTCTTCGAGCCCAAGCGCCGCTACTGGGACAAGGGCGAGGTGGACACCTCCGCCATCCCGGCGCCGCTGCACTCCGCGAAGGTCGCCCGCCAGGGCAGCGCGCTCACCCTCGCCGCCTACGGGCCGATGGTGAAGGTCTGCCTGGAGGCGGCCGCGGCCGCCGAGGAGGAGGGCAACTCGCTGGAGGTCGTGGACCTGCGCTCGATGTCCCCGGTCGACTTCGACACCGTCCAGCGCTCCGTCGAGAAGACGGGCCGCCTCGTGGTCGTCCACGAGGCACCGGTCTTCCTGGGCACCGGGGCGGAGATCGCCGCCCGCATCACCGAGCGGTGCTTCTACCATCTTGAAGCACCGGTGCTGCGCGTCGGCGGGTTCCACGCGCCGTACCCGCCGGCCCGGCTGGAGGACGAGTACCTGCCCAACCTGGACCGGGTGCTCGATGCCGTCGATCGCGCGTTGGCGTACTGAGGAGAGTCGTGACGATGACCACCAGCGCACAGGCCCGGCAGACGGCCGGCGGCGTCCGTGAGTTCAAGATGCCCGACGTGGGCGAGGGGCTGACGGAGGCCGAGATCCTCAAGTGGTACGTCAAGCCCGGCGACACGGTCACCGACGGCCAGGTCGTCTGCGAGGTCGAGACCGCCAAGGCCGCCGTGGAACTGCCCATCCCCTTCGACGGCGTGGTGCACGAGCTGCGCTTCGAGGAGGGCACGACCGTCGACGTCGGCACGCCCATCATCACCGTCGACACCGGCGGCCCCGCGGCCGGCTCCGGCACGGGCGGCTCGTCCGCGGCGCAGCCCGCCATGGAGGCGGGTGCGGAAGCCGCCGCCGAGGTGGCCGAGGAGGCCGCCGCGGAGGCCGAGCCGCAGGGCCGGCAGCCCGTCCTGGTCGGGTACGGGGTCTCGGCCGGCTCCACCAGGCGCCGACCCCGCAAGCCCGCACCGGGTGCCGCCCCCGAGGCCGCCGCCCCGGTGGCCGAGCCCGCCCCCGCGGCGGCCGGAACCTCCCCCGCCGTGAACGGGCACGGGGCGGCCGTCCCCGGCGCCGGGCCGCGGCCCCTCGCCAAGCCGCCGGTCCGCAAGCTCGCCAAGGACCTAGGCGTCGATCTGGCCACGGTCACCCCGACCGGACCGGACGGGATCATCACCCGCGAGGACGTGCACGCCGCGGCGGCGCCGGGCCCGGTGTCCGGGCCGGAGGCCGCACCCGGACCGGAGGCCGTGCGGGAGGTCCCCGCCCCGGCCGCCGAGCCCGCCCGGCAGCCCGCCCCGGAGGCCGTCGCGCCCCCGGCCGCCGGTGCCCGGGAGACCCGCGTCCCGATCCGGGGCGTGCGCAAGGCCACGGCGCAGGCCGTGTCGGGCAGCGCCTTCACGGCGCCGCACGTGACCGAGTTCGTGACCGTGGACGTCACCCGGACGATGAAGCTGGTCGCGGACCTCAGGCAGGACCCCGACATGGCGGGTGTGCGGGTCAACCCGCTGCTCCTGGTCGCCAAGGCGTTCCTGCTGGCCATCCGCCGCAACCCGGACATCAACGCGTCCTGGGACGAGGAGCGCCAGGAGATCGTCCGCAAGCACTACGTCAACCTCGGTATCGCCGCGGCGACTCCGCGCGGGCTGATCGTCCCCAACATCAAGGACGCGCAGGACAAGACCCTGCCCGAACTGGCGTCCGCGCTCAGCGAGCTGGTCGCCACGGCTCGCGAGGGGAAGACCAGTCCGGCGGCGATGAGCGGGGGCACGGTGACCATCACCAACGTCGGTGTCTTCGGCGTGGACACCGGTACGCCCATCCTCAACCCCGGCGAGTCCGCGATCCTGGCCTTCGGCCAGATCCGTGAACAGCCCTGGGTCCACAAGGGGAAGGTCAAGCCGCGCCACGTCACCACCCTGGCGCTCTCCTTCGACCACCGGCTGGTCGACGGCGAGCTGGGCTCCAAGGTCCTCGCCGACACGGCCGCCGTCCTGGAGCGCCCCAAGCGGCTGATGACCTGGGGCTGACGGCCTGGGGTTGGTTGATGCCCTGGGGTTGATGCCCTGGGGCTGTCGGCCTGGGGCCGAACCTCCGGGACCGGCCCTCAGGGCCGGGGCCGCCCTTCGCGCCGGACCCCTGCCGCCATCCGCCCATGGCCGACCATGGGCGACCTTGGCCACGGTGGCGGGGGTCCGGCGGTCTCACGCGGCCGTGGGCGTGTCCACATCACGGAAGAGGGGCCCCCCATTCATGTGATGTATCTATGATGCGCACATGTCCCATACCGCAGCAGCCCCCACCGCCGACGCCGCGGCCGAACCCGCCGGGACGGACCGGCGCCCACCCGCCGCACAGCGCGTGTACGCGCACGTGAAGCAGGCGGTCCTCGACCGCCGCTACGAGGGCGGCATGCTGCTGACGGAGGGCGAGCTGGCCGAGGCCGTCGGCGTCTCGCGGACCCCCGTCCGCGAGGGCCTGCTCCGCCTGGAGGTGGAGGGCCTCATCCGGCTGTACCCGAAGAAGGGCGCGCTGGTGCTGCCCGTCTCCGCGCAGGAGATCGAGGACGTCGTCGAGACCCGCCTGCTGGTGGAGCAGCACGCCGTGCGCCGCGCGGTCCCCGTCTCCGCCGCGCTGGTGGCCCGGCTGGAGGAGCTGCTGGCCGAACAGCGCGCCCACGCGGCCTCCGGCGACCTGCCGGCGTTCTCCGCCGCGGACCGCTGCTTCCACGCCACGATCGTGGAGGCGACCGGCAACCAGATCCTCACCCGCCTCTACGACCAGCTCCGCGACCGCCAGCTGCGGATGGGCGTCGCCGTGATGCACGCGCACCCGGACCGGGTCGCGAAGAACATCACCGAGCACGCCGACATCCTGCGCACCCTGCGCGAGGGCGACACGGAGGCGGCGGCGCACGCCGTCCACCAGCACGTGGACCGCGTCCGGGACCTGGTGCGTGAGGTCCGATGAGCGGCGGTCCCACCCCCGCGCCCCACCACCGCCTCCCGGGCGATCCGCCGGGCGGCGCCCGCGCCATGTGGGTGTGGGGCATCGGCGTCGCCGTCTACTTCGTCGCCGTCACCTTCCGCACCAGCCTGGGCGTGGCCGGACTGGACGCCGCACACCGCTTCGACATCAACGCCTCCGCGCTCTCCAGCTTCTCCATCCTCCAACTGCTCGTCTACGCGGGGATGCAGATACCCGTCGGCCTGCTGGTGGACCGCTGGGGCACCCGCCGCATCCTGCTGCTGGGTGTCCTGCTGTTCACCGCCGGCCAGTTCGGCTTCGCGCTCTCCGCGTCGTACGGGACGGCACTGGCCTCCCGCGCGCTGCTGGGCTGCGGGGACGCGATGACGTTCATCGCCGTCCTGCGGCTGGGCGCGCGCTGGTTCCCCGCGCGCCGCGGCCCGGTGATCGCGCAGATCGCGGCGCTGATCGGCATGGCCGGCAACCTGGTGACCACCCTGGTGCTGGCCCGGGTGCTGGACGCCTTCGGCTGGACGCCCACGTTCGCGGGGAGCGCGGCGGGCGGGCTGCTCGTCCTGCTGCTGGTGGTCTTCTTCCTGCGCGACCACCCCGAGGGCCACGAACCACCGGCCCACCCCGGGTCCCGGGCCGCGGGCGCGGGTTCCGGTTTCGTCCGGCGGCAGCTCACCACCGCCTGGCGGGAGCCGGGCACCCGCGCCGGCATGTGGGTCCACTTCACCTGCCAGTTCCCCGGCATGGTCTTCCTGCTGCTGTGGGGCATGCCGTTCCTGGTCGAGGCGCAGGGGCTCGACAAGGGCACGGCGGGTGAGCTGCTGACCCTCGTGGTCGTCTCCAACATGTGCTGCGGCCTGGTCTACGGACAGGTCATCGCCCGCCACCACGCGGCCCGCACCCCGCTGGTGCTGGGCACCGTGCTGGCCACGGCCGCCGTGTGGGCGGCGGCCCTCGCCTGGCCGGGACGGGCACCGATGTGGCTGCTGGTGGTGCTGTGCGCGGTACTGGGGGCGTGCGGGCCGGGCTCGATGATCGGCTTCGACTTCTCCCGCCCCGCCAACCCGCCCGAACGCCAGGGCACCGCCTCCGGCATCGTCAACATGGGCGGCTTCACCGCGTCCATGACGACGCTGTTCGCTGTCGGCGTCCTGCTCGATCTGACGGGCGACAACTTCCGCATCGCCTTCGCGAGCGTCTTCGCCCTCCAGGCGCTGGGCCTGGTCCAGTTCGCACGGCTGCGGGGGCGCGCCGTACGGCGTGAGCGCGAGCGGGTCGTGGCCAGCAAGGTGGAAGCGGTCCACGTCCCTGTATGACGGCCCCCCTCGGGGCCGCGCCCCTGACGGGCGCGGTCCCGATGCGGCGGGTCCCGTTACGGCGTGACCGGGAAGTGTGTGAGGATCTCGGCGGCCAGCTCGGCGTCCCCGTCGATCTTGACGTGCTCCGCGACGGACTCCGGCCGGACGCGGCCCGCGGCGAGGCGGGAGTAGGTCTCCCAGTCCATCGCGAGGGTGGCTGTGGGGCCCAGCGAGACGCTGCCGTCGACGGTGCCGTTGCCGTCCTTGTCGACGCGGACCGTCCGCATGAACTCCACGGGGCCGCTCACGTCGAAGACGACCGCCGAGTTCAGCGGGGCGCCCGCGTCCTTGGCGACGACCTTCGGCAGGCCCGCCAGCATCACGTCCCGCGCGACGTACGCGCCCGGGGAGTCGAGGCCGCCCGGCTTGTCCAGCGCCCGTCGCAGGTCCTGTTCGTGCACCCATACGTCGAAGGCCCGCAGCATCAGCTGCCGTTCCAGGGGCAGCTTGCGCGGGCCGAACGGCAGCACGTTGGTGACCTCCGCCTCCGGGCCCCGTTTCTCGTTGCGCAGCTGCCGTGAGCGGCGGATGAGGGTGTACTCGAACTCGCTGGTCATCTCCGGGCCCGTGTGGTGCCGCCGCACGTCCACCTGCACCTCCATGTGGCGGCTGATCTCGTCCCGCACGTGGAGGATGTCGCGGGGGAGGGTGTGGATCGGCCGGGGGTCGCCCAGGAGTTCGCACTCGACACCGATGATGTGCGAGACCACGTCGCGGACCGACCACCCCGGGCACTCGGTCCGCCCGTTCCATTCCCCTTCCACGAGCGGAGTGACCAGCTCGGATATCGCTTCCATGGACTGCGTCCAGGCGTCAACGTAAGGCTGAAGGCTTGGGTGGTCGGTCACGGGACCCCTCGGCGTTGCGGTTCGTTCGCGGGCTGGACAGGGCAGGGTGCTCATGCTGGGTGCTGCCAAGTTACGCTGCGCCCGGGCACCCCGGCAGTGCTTTTGGGACGATGCTAGGCCCAATCGCCCCCCTCGATCGCATGGACGGTGGTACGGTGCGCGCTTCGCTTCTGCAGATTCAGGTGGACCCGGACGAGTCGGTCGAATCCCGCCGGGAACGGGTCGCTTCGCTCGTCCGCGCCCAGTCCGGCGCCGATCTGGTGGTGCTGCCCGAGCTGTGGCCCGTCGGCGCCTTCGCCCACGACCGCTTCGCCGCCGAGGCGGAGGAGGCCGACCCGGCGACCGGCCCCACCGCGCTGGCCATGTCCGCCGCCGCCCGCGACGCGGGGGTGTGGCTGCACGCCGGCTCCGTCGTCGAGAAGACCCAGGAGGGAGCCCTCTACAACACCTCCCTCGTCTTCTCGCCCTCCGGCGAACTCGCCGCCACCTACCGCAAGATCCACCGCTTCGGCTTCGACCAGGGCGAGGCCGTCCTGATGTCCGCGGGCGGCACCCCTGTCACGGTCTCCCACCCGCGGGCCACCCTCGGCCTGGCCACCTGCTACGACCTCCGCTTCCCCGAGCTGTTCCGCGCCCTGGTCGACGCGGGCGCCGGCGTCCTCGTCGTCCCCGCCGGCTGGCCCGCCAAGCGCGCCGGCCACTGGTCCCTGTTCGCCCGCGCCCGCGCGGTGGAGAACCAGTGCTTCGTCCTGGCCTGCGGCACCGCGGGCACCCACGCCGGTGTCGCCCAGGCCGGCCGCAGCGCCGTCATCGACCCGTGGGGCGAGGTGCTGGCCGAGGCCGACGGCGCGGACGAGACGGTGGTCACCGCCGACCTGGACCTGTCCCAGATCGCCACGGTCCGCGAGACCTTCCCGGTGCTGAAGGACCGGGTGCTGTAAAACCGGGTGCTGTAAGGACCGGGTGCTGTAGGGAGCTGTGGGACGGCAGTGGCACGCTGGAAGGTATGAACGACCCCGCCGCCGCCAGTGCCGTCCCCCGCCGCCCCCGTGTCCGCGCCCCCGAGCTGGTCGGTGAGGGCGGCTGGCTCAATACGGGAGGGGAGCGGCTGAGCCTCGCCGCGCTGCGCGGGAAGATCGTGATCGTCGATTTCTGGACGTTCTGCTGCATCAACTGCCTGCACGTCCTCGACGAGCTGCGGGAGCTGGAGGAGCGGCACGGCGACACGGTGGTCGTGGTCGGGGTGCACTCGCCCAAGTTCGTGCACGAGGCGGAGCACGCCGCCGTCGTGGACGCCGTCGAGCGCTACGGGGTCGAGCACCCCGTGCTGGACGATCCGAAGCTGGCCACCTGGAAGCAGTACGCGGTGCGGGCCTGGCCGACGCTGGTGGTGATCGATCCCGAGGGGTACGTCGTCGCCCAGCACGCCGGCGAGGGCCATGTGCACGCCATCGAGAAACTGGTGGAGCAGCTGGAGGCCGAGCACGGGGCCAAGGGAACGCTGCGGCGCGGAGACAGCCCCTACACCCCGCCGGAGCCCGCTGCCACCGCGCTGCGCTTCCCCGGGAAGGTGCTGGCGCTGCCGGACGGGGACGGGTTCCTCGTCTCGGACACCACCCGGCACCAGCTCGTCCAGCTGGCGGCGGACGGGGAGAGCGTCGTACGGCGGATCGGCACCGGCGAGCGGGGGCTGGCCGACGGCGGCCCCGGGGCGGCACGGTTCAACGAGCCGCAGGGCCTCGTGCTGCTGCCCGACAGCGCCGGCGGCGGAGTCCTCGTCGCCGACACCGTCAACCACGCGCTGCGCCGCTACGATCCGGCCACCGGCGAGACCCTGACCGTCGCCGGTACCGGGCACCAGTGGTTCCAGGGCGCCCCCGCCGAGGGCCCGGCGCGTGAGACGGCGCTGTCCTCGCCGTGGGACGTGGCGTACTTCGCGGACCGCGTGTGGATCGCCATGGCCGGGGTGCACCAGCTGTGGACGTACGACCCCGCCGGCGGCACCGTGCGGGCCGAGGCCGGGACGACGAACGAGGGCCTGGTGGACGGCCCCGCGCGCGAGGCGTGGTTCGCCCAGCCGTCCGGGCTGGCCGTCGCGGCGGACGGCTCCCGGCTGTGGGTGGCCGACTCCGAGACCAGCGCCCTGCGCTGGGTGGAGCGGGACGGGCACGGCGGCGGCTTCACCGTCCGTACCGCCGTCGGCACCGGCCTCTTCGACTTCGGCCACCGCGACGGCCCCGCCGGCCAGGCCCTCTTCCAGCATCCGCTCGGCGTCACGGCGCTGCCCGGGGGCTCCGTCGCCGTCTGCGACACCTACAACCACGCGCTGCGCCGCTACGACCCGGCCACCGGCGAGGTCAGCACTCTGGCCACCGACCTGCGCGAACCGTCGGACGCCGTGCCGGCGCCGGACGCGGGCGGGGGCGAGATCCTGGTGGTCGAGTCGGCCCGCCACCGGCTGACCCGGCTGCGGCTGCCCGAGGACGCCGTCCGCGTCGAGGCCGTCGCCCACCGCACGCGGCGGGCCGCCACCGAGGTGGCGCCCGGGGCGCTCCGCCTCGATGTGGTCTTCCAGCCGCCGCCCGGGCAGAAGCTGGACGTCCGCTACGGCCCCTCCACCCGGCTGATCGTCAGCGCGACCCCGCCCGAGCTGCTCGCGGACGGCGACGGTACGGGCACCGATCTGCACCGCGAACTGCGACTGGAAGGGGACGAGGGCACCGAGGGCGTGCTGCACGTCTCGGCGATGGCCGCCTCCTGCGACGAGGAGGGGGAGTACCCCGCCTGCCATGTGCACCAGCAGGACTGGGGCGTGCCGGTGCGGATCACCGCCGACGGCGCCCGCCGGCTGCCGCTGGTGCTCGCGGGGATGGACGAGGGCTGAGGAGGGCTGGGCCCCCGGCGGTCCCGCGTCACTCCAGGTGGTGCTTGTTGTACTCCTCGATCACCGGAGCGCCCGGGGACGGCGGCTGCACGCGCCGCCGCTTGAGGATGCTGATGTAGGTGCACAGCCCGATGACGCCGACGATCAGCAGCAGCGCGCCCACCAGGTGGACGTTGACGCCACTGATGTCGATGTCGACGGCCAGGGCCAGGATCGCCCCCACCGCCATCATGCCGATGCAGATGACGATGCCCATGAATAACGCCTCCAAGCTCGGTCGAACCGCGCTTACCGGCGGCGGGTACCCGGCTCGGAGTCGGCCAATCAGCGCCCCGCGGAAGGCTGTTCGTCACCTCCCGCGGGGAGGGGCGCTCACTCGCCGAGGAACGCCGTGAGGCAGTTGGCCAGCAGGTAGGGGTCGTCGGCGCCGCACAGTTCGCGCGCGGAGTGCATCGAGAGGATGGCCACGCCGATGTCCACCGTGGTGATGCCGTGCCGGGCGGCGGTGAGGGGGCCGATGGTGGTGCCGCAGGGCACGTCGTTGTGGGAGACGAAGGTCTGCCAGGGCACGCCCGCGCGCTCGCAGACCGCGGCGAACAGCGCGCGGCCGGCACCGTCGGTGGAGTACCGCTGGTTGACGTTGACCTTGAGGATCGGCCCCCGGTTGGGCATCGGGTGGTGGCCCGGCTCGTGCCGCTCGGGGTAGTTGGGGTGGAGGGCGTGCCCCGTGTCGGAGGAGAGGCACACGGTGCCGGCCCAGGCGCGGGCGCGGTCGTCCCAGGAGCCGCCGCGGGCGAAGACGGACCGCTCCAGCACCGTGCCCAGCAGGGGCCCCTGGGCGCCGGTGTCGGACTGGCTGCCGTTCTCCTCGTGGTCGAAGGCGGCCAGCACGGGGATGGCGGCCGGTTCGGTACCGCCCTGGGCGACAGCGGCGAGCGCGGCCGTACCCGCGTGCACCGACAGCAGGTTGTCCATCCGCGGGCCGGCGACCAGTTCCCCCTCCCGCCCCAGGTGGGCGGGCGGCTCGACGCTGTGGGTCATCAGGTCCCAGCCGGCGATGCCGTCGGCCTGCCGGGAGTCCAGCCCGCTCTCCTCGGCGAGGAAGCGCAGCAGATCGCCCTCGCGGGGGGAGCCGAGCCCCCAGATCGGCGTCATGTGCCGCTGGCGTTCCAGCTTGAGGCCGTCGTTGACCTGCCGGTCGAGATGGATGGCCAGCTGCGGTACGCGCAGCACGGGGCGGTCCACGTTCACCAGGTGCGTGCTGCCGTCGCGGAGCGTCAGCCGGCCGCTGATGCCCAGGTCCCGGTCGAGCCAGGTGTTGAGGAGCGTGCCGCCGTAGATCTCCACGGCGACCTGACGCCAGCCGTGCGCCCCGGTGTCCGGGACCGGCTTGACGCGCAGGTTGGGCGAGTCGGTGTGCGCGCCGACGATGCGGAAGGGGGTGGCGGGCGTGGCGCCCTCGGGCACGTACCAGGCGATCAGCGCGCCACCGCGCACCACGTACTTGCCGCCCGTGCTCGCGTCCCACGCCTCGGTCTCCGCGACCTGCCGGAAACCGGCCTCCGCCAGCCGCGCGGCCGCGTTCGCCACCGCGTGGTACGGCGAGGGGCTCGCGGCGAGGAAGGACATCAGACCGTCGGTGTGACCGCGGTCGAACGGCATGGCATCGCTCATGCCCCCACCTTACGGCGCGCCCCCGCACGCGAGCGCCCCGCTCCCGTGGGGGTGGGAGCGGGGCGCGGGCGCGGGCTCCCGGCCGCCGGGCGCGGCGGCCGGGAGGCGGGGGACGGAGTGGCTCAGAAGGCGGCTTCGTCCAGCTCCATGACCGACAGGTCCACCGCGTCGGCCAGTTCGCGCTGGACGGCGACCTGGGGCAGGACGTTCGCGGCGAAGAACTTCGCCGCCGCGATCTTGCCCTGGTAGAACGGCACGTCCTTCGCGGGGGCGCCGGGCAGCTTCTCCGCGGCGACGGCGGCACCGCGCAGCAGCAGGTAGCCGACGACGACGTCACCGGCGGCCATCAGGAACCGGGTGGTGTTCAGGCCGACCTTGTAGATCGACTTGACGTCCTTCTCGGTGCCGGCCAGGTCGGTCAGCATCGTGCCGACGATGGCCTCCAGCTCCCCGGCGGCCCGGGCGAGCTGGTCGCGGGCGCCCGCCAGCTCCTCGCCGCCCGCGGCCTCGGCGAGGAACTTCTTGATCTCCTCCGAGAGCGCGGTGAGCGCCTGGCCCTGGTCGCGGACGACCTTGCGGAAGAAGAAGTCCTGGCCCTGGATGGCGGTGGTGCCCTCGTACAGGGTGTCGATCTTGGAGTCCCGGATGTACTGCTCGATCGGGTACTCCTGCAGGTAGCCGGAGCCGCCCAGCGTCTGGAGGGACTGCGCCAGCTGCTCGTAGGACTTCTCCGAGCCGTAGCCCTTCACGATCGGCAGGAGCAGGTCGTTGAGGCGGCGCGCGGCCGAGGCGTCCTCGCCGTTGTGCTCCTTGACCAGGATCTCGTCCTGCACCGCGGCGGTGTAGAGGACGAGGGCGCGCATGCCCTCGGCGTACGCCTTCTGCGTCAGCAGCGAGCGCCGCACGTCCGGGTGGTGCGTGATGGTCACCCGCGGCGCGGTCTTGTCGGTGAACTGCGCCAGGTCCGCGCCCTGGACACGCTCCTTGGCGTACTCCAGCGCGTTGAGGTAGCCGGTCGAGAGCGTGGCGATCGCCTTGGTGCCGACCATCATCCGGGCGAACTCGATGATCTTGAACATCTGGCGGATGCCGTCGTGCTTCTCGCCCAGCAGCCAGCCCTTGGCCGGGTGGTTGGCGCCGAAGGTCATCTCGCAGGTGTTGGAGACCTTCAGCCCCATCTTGTGCTCGACGTTGGTGGCGTAGACGCCGTTGCGCTCGCCCAGCTCGCCGGTCTCCCAGTCGAAGTCGTACTTCGGCACGATGAACAGCGACAGGCCCTTGGTGCCCGGACCGTGGCCCTCGGGGCGGGCCAGGACGAAGTGCACGATGTTCTCGGACATGTCGTGCTCACCCGAGGTGATGAAGCGCTTCACGCCCTCGATGTGCCAGGTCCCGTCCGGCTGCTGCGTGGCCTTGGTGCGGCCCGCGCCCACGTCCGAGCCGGCGTCCGGCTCGGTGAGCACCATGGTGGAGCCCCACTGCTTGTCCGCCATCAGCTTGGCGATCTTGCGCTGCTCCTCGGTGCCCTCCTCGTGCAGGACGCCCGCGAAGGCCGGGCCGGAGGCGTACATCCACACGGCCGGGTTGGAGCCCAGGATCGTCTCGGCGAAGCCCCACAGCAGCGAGCGCGGAGCGGCCGTGCCGCCGATCTCCTCCGGGATGCCCAGCCGCCACCACTCGGCGTCCATGTAGGCCTGGTAGCTCTTCTTGAAGGCCGCGGGCACCGGCGCGGTGTTGGTCTCCGGGTCGAAGACGGGCGGGGTGCGGTCCGCCTCCTCGAAGGAGGCCGCCAGCTCGTTCTCGGCGAGCCGGGCGATCTCGGTGAGGATGTTCCTGGCGGTCTCGATGTCCATCTCCGCGAACGGTCCGGTGCCGTACACCGTGTCGCGCCCGAGCACCTCGAAGAGGTTGAACTCGATGTCGCGGAGATTCGACTTGTAGTGCCCCATGGCGACGGCTCCGTAGTGACTCGCTCGTACTTGTCAGTAGCTCCCTAGATGATGCTACCCGTCGGTAATAAGAAGCAACCCCCCGCCACCCATCTGTGACTGGTTACTCTTTTCGTCATGTACGGCTACGACCAGACCGGTGCCTCGCCCGGGCAGGGGCACGGGGCGCACGGCTACCAGGATGTCGGGCCCCACCCCCAGCAGGGGCACCACCAGGCTCCGCCGCCCCCGTACGGAGCCCGGCAGGGAGCGCCGTACGGGCAGCCGGGGCCGCAGCAGCAGCCGTTCTACCCCGAGCCCTCCCCGCCCTCCCTCAAGGAGGCGATCCGGGCCTTCACCACGGGCTCGATGAGCGCGGAGGACTTCCAGGGGGTCTTCTCCACCTCGAAGGTGTACTGCCCGCGCGGGGACACCCCCGGGTTCCTGGCGCTGCACAACACCCAGCAGCCGGTCATCCCCATGTTCAGCACGCTCAAGGAGCTGCGCGCCTACGCGGGCAAGGAGTCGAAGTACTTCGTCATCACCGGCGCGGAGGTCCTCGACCTGCTGCCGTCGGGGTACGGCTTCGTGCTCGACATGGAGGGGGAGCACCGGGTGGTCTTCGACGCCAAGGCGGTCGAGGAGATGGTGGACTTCGCGATGCGCCGCATGTACGGCTGAGCGACTTCCGTGCGGCCGGTCCCGGACCGGCCTGTCCGCTTGTCCGCTTGTCCGCCTGTCCGCCTTGTGGGCGGGAGCGGGGCGGGCGGAGCGGGCCGGGCGGGTCAGCCCTCGTCGGCCGCCGACAGGTCCCAGCTGTCCCACTGGTCCAGGGAGGGTTCGGCGGCCTCGGTGCCGTCCTGGTCCGACGGCTCCGCCTCGTGCATCTCGAACCAGATGCACTTCCCCTCGCCGCGCGGGTCCACGCCCCAGCGGTCCGCGAGCATGCCCAGCAGCATCAGACCGCGGCCGGAGGAGGCCAGTTCCCCGGGGCTGCGGCGGTGCGGGAGTTCGTCGCTGGAGTCGGAGACGTTGACCCGCAGGGTGCGCATGTCGCCCTGCCTGGGGGCGGTGATCTGGGCGACGAGCAGCGCGTCGCCGTCGGTGTGCACCAGCACGTTGGTGAGCATCTCCGAGAGCATCAGCACGGCGCCGTCCACCTGCTCCGGGTCGCACCAGTCGTGCAGCAGGTCGCGGAGCTGGTGGCGGGCGGCGGCGATCCGGTCCGGCTGGGCCTGGGCGATGGTCATCACGGTGCGCCGCGCGGAGGCGGGGGCGCCCTCGGCCGGCGCGCCCTCGGCCGCGGGGGTGCGGGCGAGGAGGAGCAGCGCGATGTCGTCCTCGCGGTGGGACGCCGCGGGAGTGCCCGTGAATCCGTAGGCCGCTCCCCCGCCGCCGTGCGCCGCCCGGACGAGCGCGTCGGCCACCTGCTCCAGACCGGGCCGGGCCCCGGCCGCTCCGGTGCCGGTCGGGACGGCCCCGGCGCCGTTCGCGGCCGTTCCGGCGTCTGTGCGGGGCCGGGCGGCGGTCCGGTTCCGCAGGTCCTCGACCACCTCGTTGATCCGCGTCCACCCCGCCTCCTGGTCGAGGCCGCCCGCCTCCAGGAGACCGTCGGTGCACATCAGCAGCCGCTCGCCGGGCTCCAGGACCAGGCGGGTGACGGGGTAGTCGGAGTCGGGTTCGACGCCGAGGGGGAGGCCGCCCGCGGTGGGGCGGACCATCAGCGGGCCGTCCGGCAGCTGGACCGCCGGATCCGGGTGCCCGGCGCGGGCGACGTCCAGGGTGCCGGTGGCGGGGTCCACCTCGACGTAGAGGCAGGTGGCGAAGCGCGGGTCGGCGTAGTCGGCCTCGTCCTCCTCCGGGCCCGGGCCGGCCGGGAGACCGGCTGCCTCCTCGACGGGGGCGGAGGGCGGGGGCGCGTTGAGGCGTTCGCCGGTGCTCATGCCGTGCAGGAAGCGGGACGCGCGCGAGAGCACCGCGTCGGGGTGGTGCCCCTCGGAGGCGTAGGCGCGAACCGCCACCCGCAGCTGGCCCATGATGCCCGCGGCCCGTACGTCGTGCCCCTGCACGTCGCCGATGACCAGGGCGGTGCGGCCGGACGGCAGCGGGATGACGTCGTACCAGTCGCCGCCGATCTGCAGGCCGCCGCCGGTGGGCACATAGCGGGCCGCCAGGTCCATGCCGGGGATGGCGGGGCTGTGCGCGGGCCGCATGGCGCGCTGGAGCCGGGCCGACAGCTCGCGCTCGGCCTCCCCCAGCATGGCCCGTGACAGGGACTGCGCCAGCATCCGCGCGACCGTGGTCAGCACCGCGCGCTCATCCGGGGTGAAGGCGACC